>NZ_CP146100.1:3317500-6290000 GCF_037023755.1 Saccharopolyspora sp. SCSIO 74807
GAAACGGTTGAGACTAACCATCCGCGAGCATTGGTGGTCTTCGGACTTCTGGTGTGAGTGCATGGGACCTGATGCCGGAGTAGTCAAGTGATGGGGTGACGTAGTGGGGTAGCTGTGCCAGTGAGTGGTGGTACTGGTGTAAGCCTGTAGCCCGTTGTCCAGGGAAATCCGGGCAACTATGTGGGTGAGGGGTGATGCGTAGCCGTGGTGGTGAAGTCAGTGTGCCCGTGCTGCCGAGAAAAGCCTCTAGCGATGTGTGTGCATGGCCCGTACCCGAAACCGACACAGGTGGTCCGGTAGAGGATACCGAGGCGGTCGGGTGAACTGTGGTTAAGGAATTCGGCAAATTGCCCCCGTAACTTCGGGAGAAGGGGGGCCAGTGCTGGTGAACCCGCGTGCCGGGGGAGCTGGTGGTGGCCGCAGAGGCCAGGGAGAAGCGACTGTTTACTAAAAACACAGGTCCGTGCGAAGTCGTAAGACGAGGTATACGGACTGACGCCTGCCCGGTGCTGGAACGTTAAGAGGACCTGTTACCTCTCTTTGGAGGGGGAAGCGGAGAATTTAAGCGCCAGTAAACGGCGGTGGTAACTATAACCATCCTAAGGTAGCGAAATTCCTTGTCGGGTAAGTTCCGACCTGCACGAATGGCGTAACGACTTCTCCGCTGTCTCGACCACAGGCCCGGTGAAATTGCAATATGAGTAAAGATGCTCGTTTCGCGCGGCAGGACGGAAAGACCCCGGGACCTTTACTATAGCTTGGTATTGGTGTTTGGTTCGGCTTGTGTAGGATAGGTGGGAGACTGGGAAGTGCTCACGCTAGTGGGTGTGGAGTCGTTGTTGAAATACCACTCTGGTCGTTCCGGGCATCTAACTCGGGTCCGTGATCCGGATCGGGGACAGTGCCTGGTGGGTAGTTTAACTGGGGCGGTTGCCTCCTAAAGGGTAACGGAGGCGCCCAAAGGTTCCCTCAGCTTGGTTGGTTATCAGGTGGTGAGTGTAAGTGCTCAAGGGGGCTTGACTGTGAGACTGACGGGTCGAGCAGGTGCGAAAGCAGGGACTAGTGATCCGGCACTGGCTGGTGGTAGTGGTGTCGCTCAACGGATAAAAGGTACCCCGGGGATAACAGGCTGATCTTGCCCAAGAGTTCATATCGACGGCATGGTTTGGCACCTCGATGTCGGCTCGTCGCATCCTGGGGCTGGAGTTGGTCCCAAGGGTTGGGCTGTTCGCCCATTAAAGCGGCACGCGAGCTGGGTTTAGAACGTCGTGAGACAGTTCGGTCCCTATCCGCCGCGCGCGTAGGAGTCGTGAGGAAGGCTGTCCCTAGTACGAGAGGACCGGGACGGACGGACCTCTGGTGTGCCAGTTGTTCCGCCAGGAGCAGGGCTGGTTGGCTATGTTCGGGAGGGATAACCGCTGAAAGCATCTAAGCGGGAAGCCTGTTCCAAGATGACGGTTCCCACCCTTGATGGGTTAAGGCCCCCTAGAGATGATGGGGTTGATAGGCTCGGCATGGAAGTTCGGTAACGGATGGAGTGGACGGGTACTAATAGGCCGAGGACTTGCCCACAGGGATGTCTCGTGTCCACTATATGGTGTCTGAGGCAACAACTCGTTGGTTGTTGTGTTTGACTTGTGAATATTGGTTTTCACCTTTGGTGAGCACACCCGTATGGGGTTTGGGTGTGTGTTGGTTTGTCGGTGGGTATAGCGGAGCGGGGTACGCCCGGTCCCATTCCGAACCCGGAAGCTAAGCCCTCCAGCGCCGATGGTACTGCACTTGTGTGGGTGTGGGAGAGTAGGACACCGCCGACAATACTCGTAAATGGGGAAGGCCCCGGAACCACGGTTCCGGGGCCTTCTGCTGTCCGGGGCCGAGAAACCACAGCCACCGAGGTGGTTTTCGGGGCCTTCGAGGTCGTTCTACCGGGCGGGTGGCTGATCTCGTAGTGTCGCGGCATGGAGCGCGTGCGTTTGCTGGTCGTGCAGCCCTCGGAGATCGACCCCGTCGGGCGGCTCGGCAAGTGGCTCGAAGATGCCGGGGCCGAACTCGACGTGGTGCGGCCGCCGCGGATCCCGGCGGCAGAGGAACTCGAGCAGTACCAGGGGCTGGTCGTGCTCGGTGGCGAGATGGGAGCCCTCGACGACCCGGATCATCCGTGGTTGGCGGACGTTCGTGCTCTGCTCAGCTCGGCTGTGAGTCGGCGGACCGCGGTGTTGGGAATCTGCCTCGGAGCGCAACTGCTCGCGGTGGCCACCGGTGGACGGGTCGCGGCGCGGCGGGACGGTGCGGAGGTCGGGACCTTGCTGGTCGCGAAGCGCGACGCGGCGGCCGACGACTCGTTGCTCGGTGACTTGCCGTTGACGCCGGACGTCCTGCAGTTCCACAACGACGAGGTCGTGCGGTTGCCGCCGTCCGCGCAGTTGTTGGCGTCTTCGCCGAGTTCGGACAACCAGGCGTTCCGGGTCGGCCCGTGCGCTTACGGCTTTCAATTCCACATCGAGACCGAGCCCGATACCGTGCTGGACTGGGCGCGGCGGATGCCGGAAGCTGCCGAGCGCGCGCGTGCGGGGCAGTTGGATCCGGAGCACTTGGCGGCGTTCCACGATGATCTCGCGGAAAGCTGGGCGCCGGTGGCCGAGCGGTTCGTGCAATTGGCCGCGGCTCCGCCGGAGCAGCGCAATCCGACCCGCTCGTTGCCGTTGGCGTGATCTTCGAGTCGGTCGGGTGCCTGCTTTTCGCCGGGTCGGGCTACGGTGCGAAGTATGAGCAACGGCAGCTCGTCCCGGTCCGGTTCGGCTCCATCCCCGGCTCGGTACGGCTTCAGCGATGCCGTCCGGGCCGAAGAGCAGCTGCGCGCGATCGGCTGGTGGACAGACTCCGGGCCGGTCGCAACCTACGAGCGAGCCGTAGCGGCGCTGTCCCGTGCGGCTGATCCGGACCTGGCGCTGCATTCGATCGACCGCTTCCGGGAAGCCGCCGAATCCGAGTGGGCGCAGCTCGGCGACGAACTCGCGTCCGACGTGCGGCTGCGCGGTGGATTGCTCGGCGTGCTCGGAACGTCGGCGGCGTTCGCCGATCACCTCGTCGCGCACCCGGAGGATTGGCGGCGGCTGCGCAGTTCCGCCAATACAGCGGCACGCGAAGTGGAGGCGTGCACTGCGGAACTTCTCGCGCCGGTCCGGTTCGGGGACAGCACGCTGACCGGCCGGGACGCGGTCATCGCTCTGGGAGCCGGCTATCGCGGGCTGTTGTTGGAAATCGCTGCGCGGGACCTGGCGGGCGCCGTGGAACCGGAGCTCGAGTCGACCGCGTTCGAGCAGGTCGCGGCGTCGTTGTCGGATGTCGCAGTGGCCGCGTTGCGGGCGGCGCTGGTGGTCGCCGAGGCCGAACTCGCCGGAGGAGAAGGCAGCGACGCCGCGGAGCGCCTCGCCGTGATCGCGATGGGCAAGACCGGTGGGCACGAGCTGAACTACGTCAGCGACGTCGACGTGGTGTTCGTGGCCGAATCCGAAGCCGACCTGGCGGGCGCGGGCAAGCTCGCGAGCATGATGATGCGGGTGGCCGGATCGGCGTTCTTCGAAGTCGACGCGGCACTTCGGCCGGAGGGCAAGGCGGGTGCGCTGGTGCGCACGCTCGACGGTCACGTGAACTACTACCGGCGCTGGGCGCGGACCTGGGAGTTCCAGGCGCTGCTGAAAGCCCGCCCGGTGGCAGGCGATGCCGACCTCGGCAGGCGCTATCTCGAGGCGGTGCGGCCGTTCGTGTGGACCGCCGCCGAGCGCGAAGACTTCGTCGCGGACGTTCGCTCGATGCGCCGGCGGGTGGAGGACCACGTTCCCGCGGAGTTGTCCGAGCGCGAACTCAAACTGGGACCCGGTGGTTTGCGCGATGTCGAGTTCGCCGTGCAGCTGCTGCAGATGGTGCACGGGCGCAGCGACGAGGACCTGCGCAGTCCGATCACCGTGGAAGCCTTGCGCGATCTTGGCGAGGGTGGCTACGTGGCGCGGGCCGACGCGGCGGACCTCGTCGAGTCCTACGGCTTCCTGCGCACGTTGGAGCACCGGTTGCAGATGCGCAGGCTCCGGCGCACGCACCTGTTCCCGGCGATGGACGACAAGGACGAGCTGCACTTCCTCGCGCGCTCGGCAGGGTTGCGCTCCAGCGGCAGGCGCAGCGCCGGTGACGTCCTGGTCGCCGAGTACCGCAGGCACAGCAACCGGGTCCGGAGACTGCACGAGAAGCTGTTCTACCGCCCGCTGCTGGAGGCGGTGGCGAAGGTTCCGACGGACATGCTGCGGCTGACCACCGGCGCGGCAGTGCAACGGCTGGCCGCGCTCGGCTACACCTCGCCGGAAGGGGCGCTGCGGCACATCGAGGCGTTGACCGCTGGGGTTTCCCGCCGGGCGCACATCCAGGGTGCGCTGCTGCCGATGTTGCTGGACCTGCTCGCGGGGACGCCGGATCCGGACGGCGGTCTGCTGGCGTACCGGAAGGTGTCCGAGGCGCTGGCCGAAACGCCCTGGTATCTGCGGCTGCTGCGGGATGAGGGCGTGGTCGTGGAACGGCTCGCGCTGCTGCTGGGCACGTCCAAGCTGGTGCCGGAGCTGCTGGTGCGCGCGCCGGAGGTGCTGCGGCTGCTTTCGGACACCCCGGCGCTGGCCGAGCGCGATCCGAAGGCGGTCGCGGTTTCGCTGCGCAGTGCGGTCGGGCGGCATGCCGAACCGGAGCGAGCGGTCTCCGCGGCGCGCTCGCTGCGCAGGCACGAGCTGCTGCGCATCGCGTGCGCTGACCTGCTAGGGCTGATGCCGCCGACCGATGTCTTCCGGGCCTTGTCCAGCGTGTGGGTCGCGGTGCTGGAAGCCGCGCTGGACACCTCCATCCGCGAGATCGGAGGACGCGCGGAGTGGCAGACAGTGCCCGCGCGGATCGCGGTGATCGGCATGGGGCGGCTGGGCGGTGCCGAACTCGGGTACGGCTCGGACGCGGACGTGATGTTCGTGTGCGAACCGGTCGAGGGTGTGCAGGACACGACCGCGGTGCGGTTCGCGACCGCGGTCGTGGAGCACGTGCGGCGGCTGCTGGGCGCACCCAGCCAGGACCCGCCGCTGGAGGTGGACATCGACCTGCGTCCGGAGGGGCGCAGCGGCGCGCTGGTGCGGACGTTGGATTCCTACCTGACCTACTACCGGCGCTGGGCACAGGCTTGGGAGGCGCAAGCGCTGCTGCGCGCTCGGCCGGTGGCCGGCGATCCGCAACTCGGCGAGGCGTTCTGCGGCGCGATCGACCCGATCCGCTATCCGGAGGGCGGCCTGGACGATGCGAAGGTCCGGGAAATCCGCCGGATCAAGGCCCGGGTGGATTCGGAGCGATTGCCGCGCGGGGCGGATCCGGCCACGCACACCAAACTCGGCCGCGGCGGCCTCGCCGACGTGGAGTGGACGGTGCAGCTGTTGCAGCTGCGGCACGCCCACCAGCACCCGGAGCTGCGCACGACTTCCACTGTGGACGGAATCGCGGCTGCGGTGAAGGCCGGGGTGCTGTCCGGGGACGACGCGGAGCAGCTGATCGAAGCGTGGACGCTGGCGATGCGCTCGCGCAACGCGGTGATGCTGGTGCGCGGCAAACCCGGGGACCAGCTTCCCAAGCAGGCCAGGGAACTGGCCGCGTTGGCGGCGGCGCTGGGCTACCCGGCGAGCGTGGACACCGGTGAAGTGCTCGACGACTACCTGCGGGTCACCCGGCACGCCCGTGCCGTCGTGGAGCGGGTGTTCTACGAGGACTGAGCCCGGTGTGCCGCTGCTGCCCGAGGGGTAGTCCGTGGGCCGGAATGCCGACTGATCAACTGTCGTTGGACGAGGTATGAAGGCTGTTTCGCTCACTGAGTTCGGTGACCCCGACGTGCTGTCCGTGCAAGAGCTTCCCGACCCGCTGGTGGGCCCCGATTTCGTGCTGGTGCAGGTGCGTGCGGCCGGGGTGAACCCGGTCGACTGGAAGATCCGCCGCGGCTATCTGCAGGGCGTGCTGCCGCATCACACGCCGTTGATCCCCGGTTGGGACGTGGCCGGTGTGGTCAAAGCGGTCGGCCCTGCCGTGACGGGCTACCAAGTCGGTGACGAGGTCGTCGCCTACGCCCGCGAGGACCACGTGCAGAACGGCACCTACGCCGAGCTGGTCGCGGTGCCGGAGCGTGCGCTGGCGCGCAAGTCCCGCGCGCAGTCCTTCGAGCAGGCTGCCGGGCTTCCGCTGGCCGGGCTGACGGCGTTGCAACTGCTCAACGCGGTCGAGGTGGGTGAAGGCGACACCGTGCTGGTGCACGCCGCGTCCGGCGGCGTCGGGCACTTGGCCGTGCAGATCGCACAGGCACTGGGTGCGGCTCGCGTGCTCGGTACCGCGTCCGAACGCAACCACGACTACCTGCGTGAACTCGGCGCCGAGCCGGTGACCTACGGCGAGGGGCTTCCCGAGCGGGTCGCCGAGCTGGTCGGCGGGGACGGAACCGTCGACGCCGCGGTGGACTTCATCGGCGGTGCGGCCCTGGAGGTTTCGCCGCGGCTGGTGCGCGACCCGGCGCGGCACGGTTCGGTCGTGGACACCGAGGTGCTGAACCAGGGCGGGCGTTACGTGTTCGTGCGCCCGGACACGAGTCAGCTCAATTGGCTCGGCGAGCTGGTCGACGCCGGGCGGCTGCGGGTGGACCTGCAGCAGACCTTCCCGCTGGAGCAGGCCGTTAAGGCGCACGAGCTGCTGGAGGAAGGGCACGTGCGCGGCAAGCTCGTGCTCACCGTCGGCTGAGCTCCGGTTTGCGCGGCAGGCCGCCGAAGTTTCGCGGTCGATGCCGCGCGGCTGATCTCCGCAGGCCTCCGGTCGGGCGATGATCTCCCGGTTGGTCGCGCTGTCGCCGACCGACCGGGAGATCATCGCTGGGGGTCGATTCACCGTGCGAACGGGTCGCTGCCCGATATTCGCGTCCACAATGGGCAGTTGTGCGGCTTTCGCCGTGCTCGGTGCCGGTGTTTCCGGTGGCGGTCTGTTCGGCGAGTCTCGCCGGTTCTGGATTTCGGCTGCCGCGCCGCCCGTTCGGCAGCGGTTCGCCGCATATTCGCGATTATTCTCAGCGGGTGTCGCCGCAGCCGCGGCTGAATTCGTCCGCGGTGCGAAGGATCCGCAATTCACGCGGCCGATGCCCTTGCTGCACGTGCAAATGCATTGTTGTGCGTTTTGCACAACGCTGCGCACGCCCGGCGCCGACGAATTTCGCCGAACCGGCGGGCCGCCGGTCCGGTTCGTGGTATGCGCACTGCAGACCGCCGCTCGGCGGCCGGCGCGCGGGAAAGTGGCGAATCGGTTGCTCCGTGGAGACCACCGCGAAAGTCCAATGCTCCCGGCGATTGGCAATCACCGCGGGTTTTCCGCGAATACTGCCCGTTCGGAGGTCTGCTCGCCGCTATCCTGGCGGTAACCTGCTGCGCACCGCGAAAGGGTGCGCGCACGAACCGGCGGCCGCGCGGTCCGAATAGGAGTGCATGGTGTCCGAGGACTTCGAATTACTCGTCGATCGGCAGGCGCTTTCCGGCGCCGGCCCGCTGTGGATGCCCACGTTGAATTGCCTGTACTGGGTGGACGTCCTGCGCAGAGAACTGCACACCTACCACCGGGATTCCGAGGTGGACGAGGTGCAAGTCCTGCCGGGAGTCGTCACGGCGCTGGCCGCCACCCGCAACGGCCAGCTCATCGCGGCCGCCGATCGCGGGTTCGCCCGGTTGTTCCCGGGCCGGGCGGCGCTGGAACCCATCGCGGGCGTGCAGGCGGGCGACCGGATGAGCGCAGGCGCCTGCGATCCGGCGGGCAGATTCGTGGCGGGCACGCTCACGCACAGCCGGGAGGCCAAGCGCAGCGCGCTGTACGTGCTGGACGGCACCCGGGCCAGAGTGCTCGTCGACGGCCTCACCCGCTCCGGCGGCATCGGCTGGAGCCCGAGCGGGACGACGATGTACGTCGTCGACACGGTCGCCCGCGTGATCTGGGCGTTCGACTACGACGTGGAAGGCGGCCGGGCAGGCCGGGGCCGCCGCTGGGTGGTGTGCGCCGAGTCCGAAGGCCATCCGGACGGGCTGGCGATGGACAGCGCGGGCGGCGTCTGGGTCGCCATGCGCGGCAGCGGGCGCATCCACCGCTACGCGTCGAGCGGTGATCTGGAGACCGTGCTGTGGGCACCGACGCGGCGCATCACCGGCTTGGCGTTCGGCGGGCGGCGGCTGGACGAGATGTACGTGACCTCGGCGTGTTCCGGCTACGACGAACGCGCGCTGGTGGCGGACCCGTACGCGGGCGCGCTGTTCCGCTTCCGCCCCGGATCGGCGGGCGGCCAGCCGGTGCCGTGGAACGGGACGTGAGCGGGGAAGCCCGCAGACGAGCCGCGAGGCCCGGAACGCGAAACGGGCCGGGAAGGACTCGGTCCCTCCCGGCCCGCGGCAGCGGTGGTTCGATCACACGTCGAAGTAGAGCGCGAACTCGTGCGGGTGCGGACGCAGCCGGATCGGGTCGATCTCGGTCTCGCGCTTCAGCGAGATCCAGGTCTCGATCAGGTCCGGGGTGAACACACCGCCTTCGAGCAGGTACTCGTGGTCGGCCTCGAGGTTGTCGATGACCTGCGCCAGGTTGTCCGGCACCTGCGGGACGCCCTTGGCCTCCTCGGGCGGCAGCTCGTAGAGGTCCTTGTCGATGGGCTCGGCGGGCTCGATCTTGTTCTTGATGCCGTCCAGCCCGGCCATCATCATCGCCGCGAACGCCAGGTACGGGTTGCCGGACGGGTCCGGGCAGCGGAACTCGACGCGCTTGGCCTTCGGGTTGTTGCCGGTGATCGGGATGCGCATGCAGGCGGAGCGGTTGCGCTGCGAGTACACCAGGTTGACCGGCGCCTCGTAGCCCGGCACCAGCCGGTGGTACGAGTTGATCGTCGGGTTGGTGAACGCCAGCAGGCTCGGCGCGTGGTGCAGGATGCCGCCGATGTAGTACCGCGCGGTGTCCGAGAGCCCGGCGTAGCCGGCCTCGTCGTGGAACAGCGGCGCGCCGTCCTTCCACAGCGACATGTGGCTGTGCATCCCGGAGCCGTTGTCACCGAACAGCGGCTTGGGCATGAACGTCGCGGTGCGGCCGTCCTCCCAGGTGGTGTTCTTCACGATGTACTTGAACAGCTGCAGGTCGTCCGCGGCGTGCAGCATCGTGTTGAACTTGTAGTTGATCTCGGCCTGGCCGCCGGTGCCGACCTCGTGGTGCGCCCGCTCGACGGTGAAGCCCGAGTTGGCCAGCTGGGTGGAGATCCGGTCGCGCAGGTCCGCGAAGTGGTCGTACGGCGCGACCGGGAAGTAGCCGCCCTTCATGCGGGTCTTGTAGCCGCGGTTGCCGCCTTCCTCGTCGCGCCCGGTGTTCCACCAGCCCTCGACGGAGTCGACCTCGGCGAAGGTCTTGTTCGGGCCTTCGCCGAACTTCACCGAGTCGAAGATGTAGAACTCGGCCTCGGCGCCGAAGAACGCGGTGTCGGCGATGCCGGACTCGGCCAGGTACTGCTCGGCCTTGCGCGCGATGTTGCGCGGGTCGCGGCTGTAGGGCTCCAGCGTGAACGGGTCGTGCACGAAGAAGTTCAGGATCAGCGTCTTCTCCGCGCGGTACGGGTCGACGCGGGCGGTGTACGGGTCGGGCAGCAGCAACATGTCCGACTCGTGGATCGACTGAAAACCTCGGACCGAGGAGCCGTCGAAGGCCAGCCCTTCGGTGAAGGTGTCCTGGTCGAAGGCCGCGGCGGGGACCGTGAAGTGCTGCATGACGCCCGGCAGATCGCAGAACCGGACATCGATGTACTTCACGTCCTCGTCGGAGATGAAGCGCAGGACCTCGTCTGGATTCTTGAACACCCTCGATGGCTCCTTAACGCATCTGGTGAACTGCTCACCGGCGGGCGTTCGTCGAGCTCACCGGCTCGATGCCCACGTTATGCCGCCGGTGTTGCCCGGTCATCACCCCGATGTTTCGCGGCTGTTAACGACCCGCCGAACGGGTGAGCGCGACTGCGGAGGGCGGCCGCCGACCGGCTCCGTGCGGGCGGCCGTAGGCTTGCGGGGTGACCGAAGAGACCGCATCCGGACCCGGAGTGAGCAGCGTGGACGACGAGCGCGGCCCGGACTCGACGCAGCAGCGGCGCTGGCCGGGCGAGCGGCTGGGCCTGCCGGAGAGCGGGACCGGCTCGGTCGCCGGTGGTGGCCGCAGGCTGCTCGGCTTCCTCGTGGACATCGTGCTGGCCGCGCTGGTCGCGGGCCTGTTCACCGTTCCCGAACCGCCCGGCAACTGGAGTCTGCTGACCTGGTTCGTGATCACGGCGCTGCCGGTGGCGGTCTTCGGCTTCACGCCGGGGATGTTGCTGGCCGGTATCTGGGTGGCGCGGCTGGGCGGCGCGAACTCGGTGGGGTTGTGGCGCGCGATCGTGCGGTGCGCGTTGACGGCGTTCCTGGTTCCCGCGGTGATCCGCAACCGGGACGGGCGGACGTGGCTGGATCGGCTCACCGGGACGGTCGTGGTGCGCCGCTGAGCGCTGTTCGCGCGGTTCCGTCCGGAGCGAACGGACCGTTGGTCCGAAAAGATCGAGCGAACGGACCGTTCACTCGGAACTCCGAGCACGCGCGGACGTCATCCGCCGGGAGCGCCCGGCCGTGGAGCGAGCGGGCCACTCGACCGGTCTGTCGGGGCGAACCGGTCCGCTCACCCGGGTCGGGTCAGCGGCGGCGCGAGGCGCGCTGCACGTTGCGCATCTTGGCGCCCTGCGGCATCGGGCCCTTCGGCATCGAATTGCCCCGGCTCGCCAGCGCGGAGAGCCGGTTCTCCAGCGAGTCGACCTGGCCGGAGTTGATGTTGCGCGGCAGCTTCATCAGGTGCGTCTGCAGCTTGCGCAGCGGGACCTGGCCCTCCTCGGTGCCGATGACGACCTCGTAGATCGGCGTTTCCCCGACCAGCCGGGACACCCGCTTCTTCTCCTGCGCCAGCAGCGACTTCACCCGGTGCTGCGCGCCCTCGCCGACCAGCACGATGCCGGGGCGGCCGATCACCCGGTGCACCGCGTCCAGCTGCGCGGTGCCCGCCACCGCCTGCGACACCTTCCAGTTGCCGCGCAGGTTGTCCAGCGCCCACCCGGCCGCGCCGGGCTGGCCGTCGGCCTTGCGGTAGACGGTCGCCTGCACCCGGCGGCCGAACACGATCACGGCCGCGAGCACGCCGAGCGCGATGCCGACCGGCAGGAACGCCCACTGCATCCCGAAGAAGAAGCCGATCACGAACACCACGACCGCGATCGCCAGGAAGACGCCGATCATCAGCGGCAGCAGCAGCTTGTCCTCGCGGCGCTGCATCTGGAACGCCTGGAAGATCTGCGAGATGCGTCCGCGCAGCGCGTTGCGCCGTTCCTTCGCCGCCGCCTTCTTGGCTGCCTTGTCCTGGTTGGCCATGCGCCCCAGGATACGGCCGCCGTTCAACGCCCGACCAGGGACGTCCGCTGCGGTTCGCGGACGAATTCGCCGTCCGCCCCGCAGGACCGGGACGGACGGCGAGTGCGCTGGTCAGCGGGCCGATCAGCGGGCGAGCAGGGAGCTGGCCTCCTGCGCGGCGGGCTGCGCCTGCGCCAGGTGGGCGAGGTTGTCCGGCAGCGGCATGCCGCGGTGCTGGGTCGCCTTCGCGTACAACCTGCCCGCGCGGTAACTGGAACGCACCAGCGGACCGGCCATCACGCCGGGGAAGCCGATCTCCTCGGCGGCCTTGGTGTGCTCGACGAACTCCTCCGGCTTGACCCAGCGGTCCACCGGGTGGTGCCGGGCGCTGGGCCGCAGGTATTGCGTGATCGTGATGATGTCGCAACCCGCGTCGTGCAGGTCCTGCAGCGCCGGGCGCACCTCCTCCGGCGACTCGCCCATGCCGAGGATGAGGTTCGACTTGGTCACCAGCCCGGCCTCGCGGGCCAGCGTGAGCACCTTCAGCGAGCGGTCGTAGCGGAACGCCGGGCGCATCCGCTTGAACACGCTGGGCACCGTCTCCAGGTTGTGCGCGAGCACCTCCGGGCGCGAGGAGAAGACCTCGGCGAGCTGGTCCGGTTCCGCGTTGAAGTCCGGGATCAGCAGCTCGACGCCGGTGCCCGGGTTCAGGTCGTGGATCCGCCGGACCGTCTCGGCGTAGAGCCAGGCCCCGCCGTCGTCGAGATCATCGCGGGCCACCCCGGTCACCGTGGAGTAGCGCAGGCCCATCGCCTGCACCGACTCGGCGACCTTGCGCGGCTCGGTGGTGTCCAGCTCGGCGGGCTTGCCGGTGTCGATCTGGCAGAAGTCGCAACGCCGGGTGCACTGGTCACCGCCGATGAGGAAGGTCGCCTCGCGGTCCTCCCAGCACTCGAAGATGTTGGGGCAGCCCGCCTCCTCGCAGACGGTGTTCAGGCCCTCGCGCTTCACCAGGCCCTTGAGTTCCTGGTACTCCGGACCCATCCGGGCGCGGGTCTTGATCCACGATGGCTTCTTCTCGATGGGAGTCTGGCTGTTGCGCACTTCCAGCCGCAGCAGCTTCCGTCCCTCTGGCGCCACACTCACGGCCGCAAGGCTACGCCCTCACCCGTCCGAGACCGAACCCGTCAGCAGTGATCCCGCTCGCCGCGGCTCAGCGCGGGTCGGCGTCGACGCCGGTCAGCTGCTCGGTAGCGGTCCACAAGCGCTCGGCCAGACGGGTGTCCTGCGCCGTCGAAGTGGTCTTCGCGCGGGTGGGGTAGCCGCGGATCTCGGCGAACCCGTCCGGGCCGTAGTAGCTGCCGCTGGTGGCCGCCGGATCGGTCGCGGCGAACAGCTGGGGCAGCGCCCCCTGCGCGACCGACTGGGTGATCAGGTCGTTGAACGGACGGGCGATGCTGGTCAGCGCATCCGGCAGCGACCGGGCGCGCAGCGAGTTCAACGCCAGTTCGGAACCGCTCATGCCGGGGTGCGCGGCGATGCTGCGCAGGTCCAGTCCCGCGCGCCGGGCCCGGCGGTCGAGCTCGAAGGCGAACAGCAGGTTCGCCAGCTTCGACTGCGAGTAGCCGCGGCTCGGCGAGTAGCGCCTGCGCTGGAAGTTCAGGTCGTCGATGTCCAGCGAGCCGCCGCGGTGGGCGATGCTGGACAGCGTCACCACGCGGGCGCCCGGGCGGGCGCGCAGCGCGGGCATCAGCTGCCAGGTCAGCGCCGCGTGCGCGAGGTGGTTGGTGCCGATCTGCAGCTCGAAGCCGTTCTCGGTGCTGCCGCGCGGCGGAGCCATCACGCCGGCGTTGTTCATCAGCACGTCGAGTTCGTCACCGGTGCGCTTGCGGATGTCCTCGGCGGCGCGCTGCACGGAGCCGAGATCCGCGAGGTCCAGTTCCACCAGCTCGGGTTCGGCGATGGCGTGCGCGGCGACCAGCCGCTGGGCTTCGCGGCCCTTCTCGGCGTTCCGGCAGGCCATCAGCACGCGGGCGCCGCGGGCGGCGAGAACCTGCGCGCTCTGCAGGCCGAGCCCGGAGTTCGCGCCGGTGACCAGCACCGTCCGGCCGGTCTGCTCGGGGATGTCGGTCGTCGTCCATCGCGCCATGCCCCACTCCTACCCGCCCGGGGCAGTGCTTGAAAGGTGCACCGAGACACGATCTGATCACTCGACGCGACCGCTGCGGCCCGGCTGCTGGTCTTTCGGGGTGGCGGGGCAGTGGTCGCAGCGGCGGGACTCGCCACGCTCCGAACAAGAGGGTGTCCGGCTTCGCGGTGGGCGGCGGATCTCAGAAGCTCGGGATGAGCTTGCGCAGTTGAGAGAGCGGGCGGCGGGACTTGCCCGAAGGTGCGCTGGGCTCGGCGCGCAGCAGGCTCCGGAACGCCTTGCCGACGCGGTTCGTCTCGGAGGCCGGTTCGTGCTGCTCGGCGAGGCCGGCCGACAACGCGAGCATCCGCTGCTCCTGCAGCGCGGCCTGCGCCAGCGCCGGCTCGCCCGCGTGCGCGTCCAGGATCGCCCGCAGCGCGGGGTTGTCCGCGGCGGCGCGCCGCCAGGCGTTCGCGACCGCTTCCACGCGGTCGCCGTGCGGTTCCGCGTCGGCGTCCTGCACGCCCACGTCGATCCGCCCGGTCAGCACCTGCGTCCACTTGTAGTGCAGCGCGCGCAGCAAGTCGGCGCGATCGGCGAAGACCTCATCGGCGCCGGGTACCGCCGTGAGCTCCAGCGGTGCGGACGGGTGCCGCGCGGTGTGCTCGAGGATCGCCCGAATCGTGCGCTGCCGCTGGTGGAAGTCGTCCCAAGTCATGGTTCCTCCAGACCGGATCGCTGTCGTACTCCCGGTGTGCGGCATACCGGGAGTATGTGCCGTCGAAGCTACCAGCGCGGCCATACCGCGGGTATGTTTTATGATTGTGAGTATGGCTACAGCGCGGCCCCGCAGGCTCGAGCACACCGAGAGCACCCGGCAGGCCCTGGTGAATTCCGCCGTCGCGCTGTTCACGAAGAAGGGCTACGGCGGTACCTCGCTGGACGAGATCGCCAAGCGCGCCCGCGTCACCAAGGGCGCGCTCTACCACCACTTCAGCGGCAAGCAGGCGCTGTTCGAGGCGGCCTTCGAGGAGGTCGAGCAGCGCGTCGTGCGGCGGCTGTCGAAGGTGCTGTTCGGCTCCGGCTCCACCTGGGACGCCGTGCGCGCCGGGTTGGACGACTTCATCCAGGTCTGCCTGGAACCCTCGTACCAGCGGATCGTGGTGCACGAGGCGCCCGCGGTGATGGGCTGGGAACGCTGGCGGGAGGCCGAGGAGCGCTACACCTTCGGCGTCATCCGGCAGGCCGTGCAGGCGCTGGTCGAGGCCGGGGAGATCACCCCGCTGCCGGTGGACGCGCTGGCGCACGTGGTGTTCGGGGCGTTGTCGGCGGGCGCGAGCACCATCGCCGGTTCCGCGAAGCAGAAGCAGACCAGCACCGAGGTCGGCCAGGTCGTCGACCGGGTCCTGCGGGGGTTGCGCACGCAGTGACGGTTAGCCTCGGCAGACGTGACCGAATCATTCAAGCTGCGAATCTTCACCGAGCCCCAGCAGGGGGCGAGCTACGACGACCTGCTGCGGGTGGCCCAGGCCACCGAGGCGGCGGGATACGACGCCTTCTTCCGCTCCGACCACTACTTGAAGATGGGGTCGGTCAGCGGTGACCCGGGCCCGACCGACGCATGGGTGACGCTCGGCGCGCTGGCCCGCGAGACTTCTCGGGTGCGGCTGGGCACGCTGATGTCGGCGGGCACCTTCCGGCTGCCGGGGCCGCTGGCGATCGCGGCCGCGCAGGTCGACCAGATGTCCGGTGGCCGGGTCGAGTTCGGCCTCGGCAGCGGCTGGTACGAGCAGGAGCACGCCGCCTACGGCATCCCGTTCCCGGCGCTGCGGGAGCGGTTCGACCGCTACGCCGAGCAGCTGGAGATCATCACCGGGCTGTGGGGCACCCCGGTGGGCGAGACGTTCGACTTCGCCGGGCGGTACTACGAGCTCAGCGACTCGCCTGCGTTGCCGAAGCCGGTGCAGAGCCCGCGGCCGCCGGTGCTCATCGGCGGCGGGGGCAAGAAGCGCACTCCGGAGTTGGCGGCCCGGTTCGCCGACGAGTTCAACCTGCCGTTCGTGGACGTCGACACGGCCGCCGCGCAGTACGAGCGGGTCGACGCGGCCTGCCGCGCGATCGGCCGGGACCCGGGCGAGATCGCGCGCTCCTGCGCGCTGGTGCTCTGCGTCGGCAAGGACGAGGCGGAGATCGCGCGGCGGGCCGCGGCCATCGGCCGGGACGTGGCCGAACTGCGCACCAACGGGCTGGCGGGCACGCCCGCGGAGGCGGTCGACAAGATCGGCGCCTGGCGGGAGCGCACCGGCATCACCCGGCTGTATCTGCAGGTACTCGACCTGACCGACCTGGACCACATCGACCTGGTCGCCGCCGAGGTCGCCCGGCAGCTGGGCTGAGTCCCCGGTCCGCGGCGGGCGTCGGCCGCGGAGCCGACCGGAGACGTCGGAAGCGGCGGTGAGCAGGACCAGCGCGGGAACCGCGGCCCGCGGGTACGAGCCGCGCTTGTCCTGCTCCACCAAGCCGCAGCCGGTCAGCTTGGTAGAGCTGCCTGGGCGAGCCGAGGCCGACCGCCTCCGGCAACGACGCCGCGGCGCACGACCCCTCCGCGGCGAGCGGTCGCACGACGGCCGCGCGCCGGGTGCCAGCCCTGCGGCCTGGCGAGGTCGGTTCGGCTACCGAAACGGCGGCGCAGGCCGGGGCGGCGGAATCCGCCGACGCCGCTGCGGTGCCGAGCGGGGTGCGCGCCGGGACGGCGGCATGACCCCACTCGGTCCGCAATCGCGGAAAACCCGAGGAGTGGAGCGCCGTGTCAGCGCAACGTCGGATCCAGCGCGAGCGTCACCCCGGCCGCGCTCGGCTCGGCGCGCTCGATGTCGCAGTCCACCACCGGCAGCTCGCCGTTCACCGCGGCCAGCACGTCCTGCCGGACCCACGGCAGCGCCTCGTCGACGGGCACGTCCCGGCCGGCCTCGGCCGCCAGTGAAGTCACCCCGGCATCGCGGATGCCGCAGGGCACGATCCGGCCGAACGCGCCCATGTCGGCGTTGCAGTTCAGCTCCAGGCCGTGCATGGTCACGCCCTTCTGCACCCGGATGCCGATCGCGGCGATCTTGCGCTCCGGGAGGCCGTCCGCGGCGGGCAGCCACACCCCGCTGCGGCCCTCCACTCGGCCGGTGCGCACGCCGAAGCGCTCGCAGGTGCGGATCAGGCCCTGCTCCAGGCGCCGCACGTAATCCACCACGTCGATCGGATCGGCCAGGCCGAGGATCGGATAGCCCACCAGCTGGCCGGGACCGTGCCAGGTGATCTTGCCGCCGCGGTCCACGTCGATCACCGGCGTGCCGTCCTGCGGCCGGTCCTCCGGGGCGGTGCGCTTGCCCGCGGTGTAGACCGACGGATGCTCCAGCAGCAGCAAGGTGTCCGGACCGGACTCCGCGGCGCGCGCTGCGGACAGCTGCCGCTGCAGGTCCCAAGCTTCCAGGTAGTCGATTCTTCCCAGCTCGCGCACCTCGACCGGCTCGGCCGAAGCGCGGCATGACATCTCCGCACGACTCACGGCAGCCAGGCTACGCCCGGTGCGCGAGACGTCCGGGCGAACGCCCCGCGCACGTGTCGTGCGGCACGGGTCAGGTGATGGTCGACAGCGCGGCGCCGAGCGTCGGATGCGCGAAGGAGTAGCCGTGCTTTTCCAGCATCTCCGGCACCGCGCGCTGACCGGCGAGGATCGCCTCGTCGGCGACCTGCCCGAGCGCCGCGCGCAGCGCGAACCCGGGCACCACCCACGGCGCGGGCCGGCCCAGCGCGGCCGCCAGCGCGCGGGTGAACTCCGCGTTCGGCACCGGATCCGGCCCCGTCAGGTTCACCGGTCCGGAAACCTCGCGATTCTCGGCGGCGAACCGCAGCGCGCCCACCTCGTCGTCCAGCGAGATCCACGGCATGTACTGCGAACCGTCGCCCAACCTGCCTCCCAGGAACAGCGAGAACAGCGGCTTGAGCTGGCCCAGCAGCCCACCCGACGGCGCGATGACCAGGCCGGTGCGCAGCAGCACCACCCGCGCGCCCGCGTCCAGCGCCGGACCGGTCGCGGCCTCCCACTGGCGGCACAGGTCGGCCAGGAAACCCGAGCCCGGCGGCGTCGACTCGGTCACCACCCGCTGTCCGGTGTCCCCGTAGTAGCCCACCGCGGAGCCGTTGAGCAGCGCCGGGACGCCCTGGCGGGCGACGGCCTCGGCGAGCACGGCGGTCGGGCGCACCCTGGAGGACACCAGCAGCTCCTTGCGCTCCGGAGTCCAGCGACGATCGGCCAAACCGGCGCCGCAGAGGTTCACCACCGCGTCCGCGCCCGCCAGCGCACCGTCGTCCAACTGGCCCGCCGCCGGGTCCCAGCCGCGCTCGTCCGGGGCCTCCGGGGCTCGCCGGACCAGACGGACCACCTCGTGCCCACCCTGCCGCAGCGCCGCCACTAGGCTCGTGCCGATCAACCCGGACGAACCGGCGATTACCACTCGCATGGCCCGATCGTCCCGCAATGATCTCTCCCGCGCGAGGCGCTTTCCTGCGCCTGACGCGAAACGGGCCGCCCACCCGCAGGTGAGCGGCCCGCCGCCGGATCGATCACAGTCTCGGCATCAGATGCCCAGATCGGCCTCGAACGCGCCGTCCTCCAGCCGCTGCTTGATCGTGTTGAGGAACCGCGCGGCGTCCGCGCCGTCGACCAGCCGGTGGTCGTAGGACAGCGCCAGGTACACCATCGAACGGATCGCGATGGTGTCCCCGCCGTTCTCGTCGGAGACCACCACGGGCCGCTTCACGACCGTCCCGGTGCCCAGCATGCCCACCTGCGGCGGGTTCAGGATCGGGGTGTCGAACAGCGCGCCGCGGCTGCCGGTGTTGGTCAGCGTGAACGTGCCGCCGGAGAGCTCGTCCGGCTTGATCTTGTTGCTCCGGGTGCGCTCGGCGACGTCGGAGATCTTGCGGGCCAGCCCGCCCAGGTTCAGATCACCGGCGTCGTGGATCACCGGCGAGAGCAGCCCGCGCGAGGTGTCCACGGCGATCGAGAGGTGCTCCGAGCCGTGGTAGGTGATCTCCTTGTTCTCCTCGTCGATGGAGGCGTTCAGCTTCGGGTGCAGCTTCAGCGCTTCCACCGACGCCTTCGCGAAGAACGGCAGGAAGGACAGCTTGATCCCTTCGGAAGCCTCGAAGGAGTCCTTGGCCTTCTGCCGCAGCCGCGCGATGCGGGTCACGTCGACCTCGATCACCGTGGTCAGCTGCGCGGCCGTCTGCAGCGACTCGACCATGCGGCTGGCCAGCACCTGGCGCAGCCGGGACATCTTCTGCGTCGTGCCGCGCAGCGCCTGAGCCTCCTCGGACGGCTCGGTGCGCGGGGCCGGAGCGCTCGGCGCGGCCGCCGCCGGGGCCTGCTCGGCGGCCGGGGCGCCGTTGCGCGACTTCGCGGCGTCCACCGCGGCCTGCACGTCCTGCTTGCGGATGCGGCCGCCGACCCCGCTGCCCTGGATCGTGGACAGGTCGATGCCGTGCTGGTTGGCCAGCTTGCGCACCAGCGGGGTCACGTACGGCGTGCTGCCGGACGGGGCCTGACCGGCTGGCTGCTGCTGAGCGGGCTGCTGCTGCGCGGCTGGCTGCTGGGCCGCGGGCTGGGCCTGCTGCGGCTGGGCCTGCTGCTGGGCGGGCGCGGCTTGCTGGGCCTGCGGCGCGGGCTCCGGCTCCGGTTCCGGCTGCGGCTCCGGGGCCTGCTGCTGAGCGGGCACCGACGCTTCCGCGGCCGGCGCGGGAGTCGGCTCCGGCTGCGTGGCGGCCGCGGGCTGCGCCGGGGCGGCGCCCTGCTCACCGACCACGGCCAGCTTCGCGCCGACCTCGACCGTGTCGTCCTCGCCCGCCGCGATCTCCAGCAGCGTGCCTGCCACCGGCGACGGGATCTCGGTGTCGACCTTGTCGGTGGAGACTTCCAGCAGCGGTTCGTCGACCTCGACGGTGTCGCCGATCTGCTTGAGCCACCGGGTGATCGTGCCCTCGCTGACGCTCTCGCCGAGCGCCGGCATCGGCACGTCGGTGCCCTGCGCCGAACCGCCCGAGGACGGCGCGGCGGGCTGCTCCTGCTGCGCGGACGGCTGCGCTGCTTCCTGCTGCGGCGCTTGTTGCTGCGGCGCTGCCTGCTGGGGAGCTTCCTGCTGGGGTGCCTCCTGCGCCGGGGCGGACTCCCCGCCCGCAGCGCTGTCACCGATCACGGCGAGCTGGGCGCCGACCTCGACCGTGTCGTCCTCCTGCGCGACGATCTGCTGCAACACGCCTGCGCTCGGGGACGGGATCTCGGTGTCGACCTTGTCGGTGGAGACTTCCAGCAGCGGTTCGTCGACCTCGACGGTGTCGCCGATCTGCTTGAGCCACCGGGTGATCGTGCCCTCGCTGACGCTCTCTCCTAGCGCGGGCATCTGGACGGAGAAGGACATCGGTCGCTGACTCCTAGTGCGGTGTGGCGGGGTGTGGTGCGGGTGCGGGACCGGGCGCGGCTCAGCCGTGCACGTGCAGCGGCTTGCCTGCCAGCGCGAGGTGGGCCTCGCCGAGCGCCTCGGTCTGCGTGGGGTGGGCGTGCACCAGCGGTGCCACGTCCTCCGGCAGCGCCTCCCAGTTGTAGATCAGCTGGGCTTCACCGATGAGCTCGCCGACCCGGTCGCCGACCAGGTGCAGGCCCAGCACCGGACCGTCGGCGGCGCGGACCAGCTTGACCGCCCCGGCCGTCTTCAGGATCTGGCTCTTGCCGTTGCCCGCGAGGTCGTAGGTGAACGTCTGCACCTCGCCGTACTGTTCCTTGGCCGCGGCTTCGGTCAGCCCGACCGAGGCGACCTCCGGGTGGCTGTAGGTGACCCGCGGGATGCCCGCCTCGTCGATCGGGGCCGGGTTCAGCCCGGCGATCTCCTCGGCGATGAACACGCCCTGCTGGAACCCGCGGTGCGCCAGCTGCAGCCCCGGCACGATGTCACCGACCGCGTACACCCCGTCGAGGCTGGTGCGCAGCCGGTCGTCGGTGGTGACGAAGCCGCGCTCCATCGCGACCCCGGCCTCCTCGTAACCGAGGCCCGCGGTGCTCGGCCCGCGCCCGACCGCCACCAGCAGCAGGTCCGCGTCGAGCTGGTCGCCGCTTTCCAGGCTCACCGAAACGCCGGAGTCGGTCTGCTGCGCGCCGGTGAACTTCACGCCGGTCTTGAACTTGATGCCGCGCTTGCGGAACGACCGCTCGAGCTGCTTGGAGGCGAACTCGTCCTCGTTCGGCACCAGGTGCGGCAGCGCCTCGACGATCGTGACCTCGGCGCCGAAGGAGCGCCACACGCTGGCGAACTCCACGCCGATCACACCGCCGCCGAGCACCACGACCTTGTCCGGCACGTAGTCCAGGTTCAGCGCTTCCTCGCTGGCGATGACCCGCCCGCCCAGCTCCAGGCCCGGCAGCGACTTGGAGTACGAGCCGGTGGCCAGCACGACGTTCTTGCCGGTGTAGCGGGTGCCGCCGACATCGACGGTGTTGCGGTCCACCAGCTTGCCCGCACCCTCGACCAGCTGGACCTGGTGCGCCTTGGCCAAGCCCTGCAGGCCCTTGTGCAGCTTGGTGACGACGCCGTCCTTGTAGGAGTTGACCCCGTTGATGTCGATGCCCTCGAGCGAGGTCTTGACGCCGAACTGATCGCCGTCGCGGGCCGAATCGGCCACCTCCGCGGCGTGCAGCAGAGCCTTGGTGGGAATGCACCCGCGGTGCAAGCAGGTCCCACCGAGCTTGTCCTTTTCGATGAGGACGACGGACAGGCCCAGCTCAGCCGCGCGGAAAGCGCAGGCGTAGCCGCCCGAACCGCCGCCGAGAATGACCAGATCGGCGGACGTGTCGGTCACTTCGCACTCCTCGACAGCCATCGTTGACTCGCTTCGGTGCCGCCCGGCCCGGCTGTCGCACGAGGCGCGGAACACCCGGGAGACATCTTGTCACCACCCGAAGGAACGATGCGACGTGGGCTCGCCGGGGATCAGCGGAACGTGCCGGATGCCACTGGATCGTTTTCGGCGCATTCTCAGCCTCCGCTCAGCGTCGCGGTGGCATCATCGCGAACAGGAGTTGCACGAGTCGGCGGAACGCCGTCCGGCCTGGTACCCGGCGGCCCGCGACGCTCGCGGGAAGGCGAATGCGGTGGGACTGTTCGATCGTTTCCGGCGACGGCGGCGCCCGGCCGGATCGGCCACTTCCCGCGATTCCGAGCACCTGCGTGCGTGGGCGGAAGGTCATTACGGCGTCGAGGCTTTCCTGGAGCCGCGAACCAACGTCACCGAAACCACGTTATTGCTGGTCGCGCATGACGGGGAATGGACCAGGCGGCGAGTGGACGGGCCGCGCGCGGCGTTCCGGTTCGCCCACCGGCTCGGGATGCCCTGCTACGAGGTCGCCAAGCTCGGCTACCCGCAGCGGATGCGGGATTACCAGGCGCGGCAACGGATCCTGCGGCGGCGCGAACAACGCCGCAGAGACCTCGGGGACATCGGCTAGGAATGTGCGTGCTCGGCGGCGCCACTGCGAAGAGTTCCGCAACGCGCGTGCGCGCGCCGTCGCGACTGGGTCGCTAGTTCGCGACTCGCGTGGACGGGACCAGGCGCACCGGGAAGTTCACCGATTTCGCGACGTAGCACAGCTCGTGCGCCCGCCGGTGCAGCGCCTCGGCCGCATCGACGCTGGCCAGGTCCTCGACGGCGACCTCCGGGTTGAGCACCACTTCGCTGAACTGCCCGGAACCGTCGGAGTTCTCCGCCAGCGTGCCGCGCGCCCGGTCGTGGTAGCCGATCACGACGACGCCGTGCTCGGCCGCCAAGTGCAGGAACCACAGCATGTGGCACTGCGACAGCGAGGCGACCAGCAGTTCCTCCGGGTTGTAGCGGTCCGGATCGCCGAGGAAGGCGGGGTCCGCGGATGCCTCGATGGAGTTCTTGCCGGGGGAGCGGACCTCGTGGGTGCGCTCGTAGCTGTGATAACTGCTGGTCCCGGCGCCGGTGTTGCCGGTCCACACCACCTCGACCGCGAAACCGTGCCGAGTCGGTGCGGTGCCGTCCGGTCTGCTGCGCCCGCTGGGTTCGCTCACCCGGCCATCCTGGCATCGCCCGGGGCCGGTGTGGACTCCTTTTGCGGATGAGTTCACACCGGCCCCGGGCGGAGCCACCTCAGAAATCGCGGTCACACCGGCAAGGGGCAGCGAGAAGGCCGCCGAGGTAGGTGTGTCAGCCGTTCTCGGCGATGTCGGCCAGCACGGCCGCGATCGTGCGAACCGGCACGCCGGTGCCGCCCTTCGGGGTGTAGCCCCACGGCGAGTTCGAGTTGTACGCCGGGCCCGCCACGTCGAGGTGCGCCCACGGCAGCTCGCCTGCCACGAACTCCTGCAGGAAATGGCCCGCCGCGAGCATCCCGCCCCAGCGGTGCCCCGGGACGTTGGCGATGTCGGCGAGCTTGGAGTCCAGGTCGCCGCGCAGCTCGTCCGGCAGCGGCATCGGCCACGCGCCCTCGCCGGAAGCCTGCGACAGCCGGGCGACCCGGTCCCGGAAGTCCTCGCTGCCCATCACCGCCGGGGTGCGCTTGCCCAGCGCGACGACCTGCGCACCGGTGAGCGTCGAGGTCTCGATCAGGTAGTCCGGCTCGTCCTCGGCGGCGCGCACCATCGCGTCGGCCAGGATCAGCCGGCCTTCCGCGTCGGTGTTGAGCACCTCGACGGTCTTGCCGCCGTACATCGTCAGCACGTCGCCGGGCCGGTAGGCGTTGCCGGAGGGCATGTTCTCCACCATCGGCACCGTGGCGGTGACCTCCAGCGGATAGTTCAGCTTCGCGACCAGCACCATCGTGGCGATCACCGCGGCGGCCCCGGACATGTCCGAGGTCATCTCGTCCATCGTGGCGGCGGGCTTGAGCGAGATGCCGCCGGTGTCGAAGGTGACGCCCTTGCCGACCAGCGCGACCTTCTTCGCCGCCTTCGGCCCCTTGTGCCGCAGCCGCACCAGCCGCGGCGGGCGGGTCGACCCGGCGCCGACGCCGAGGATTCCGCCGTAACCGGCCTTGCGCAGCGCCGCGTCGTCGAGCACCTCGACCTCCAGCCCGGCCGAGCGGGCCAGTTCCGCGGCGCGGTCGGCGAACGAGGCCGGGTACAGGTCGTTCGGCGGGGTGTTGATCAGGTCGCGGGCCGCGCCGACCGACTCGCCGATCACCGAGCCGCCCTTGAGCGCGGACTTGGCCGCCTCGTCCTTGGCGTCCGGCACCACCACGTCGACCTTGGCCACCGGGTCGTCGCCGCGTTCGGACTTGTACTGCCGGAACGAGTAGGCGCCGAGCACGGTGCCCTGCACCGCCGCGGACAGGTCGAGCGCACCGAGGGTGGTCGCCGCGTGCGAGAAACCGGCCAGCGCGCGGGCCGCGGCACCGGAGGCGCGGCGCACCGCCTCCCCGGTCGGTGCTTCGCCGGTGACCTTGCCGAGCCCGGTGGCCAGCAGCACGTCCGCGCGCAGGCCGTTGCCCGCCGGGAGCTTGACCACCTCGTCGGCCTTGCCGGTCGCGCCGAGCGTGCCGAGCACCTTCGCCAGATCACCGTCGAACCCGGCCGCTACCTGCTCCGAGCCCGCGGCCAGCTCCGGTCCGTCGGCCCCGGCGACGATTCCGATGACCAGGGCCTCGACGGTCAGCTTCGCGGCGCTGGTGTCGGTGAGGGCGAGTTTCGGCGTGCTCACGTGTGCTTCCTCCGGGAGGTTCGCCTTCGATGGCGGGTTGAACGCTGCAGGACGGGCCTGACCTGGTCGGTCGCCCTTCCGCCACTCTAGAACGCCGCTGGGATCCGGTCGGCGGCAGCGGGTGGCTCGCCTCGCGGCCGCGGGAGGTCCGTGCCCTGCCGCGAACTTGCGGCATTCGGCGAGCTTAGCGCCCTCGCGATCATCGGGCAGCCGCATTGCGCCAAGAGGCCGCCGAGCGCGCATCAGCGGCATCCGCTCGTGCGTAGGCTTTCGGCGCAGGGCTCCGACGGCCGGAGCCGTCGGGTGCGGTGGGTTTTGCGAAGGTGGTCGCGTGGCGGAACGGTTCGCACGGACAACGGCGGCTCCGCCCGCTGCGGCGCGGACCGGGCCGCAGGCGGCCGAGGCGCTCCCGGTGGTGCTCGGCGGAATGCTGGGCGCGGGCCTGCTGACCGGTCTCGCGCCCGCGGCGCTGGCCGCGGGGCGGTTCCTGCCGCTGGCCATCCCGGTCGCCTTGGTCACGGCGGCGTGCTGCGCGCTCGCCTCGGCGCACCAGTCCGGCAGCTATCGGGGACCGGGAGCGGCGATCGCCTGCACTCGCGCGCGGCTGGGCGTGCTGCCCGGCCGGATCGGGGCGAGCACCGCGCTCGCCGGGCAGCTGGCCGGGCTGGCGGCGGTGGCCCGCGTCGCCGCGGAGCACGCGGTGCCCGCTGCTCCGCCGGGGTCATCCGCGGTGGTCGTGCTGCTGGTGGTGCTGGCCGCGACCGCAGGACTGCGCATCCGCGGCACTGCGGCGTGGCTGTGGCTCGGGCTCACCTGCGCCGTGCTCGGTGTGGTGATCGCGGCCTGCTTCGCGATCGAGCCGGCCGCCGCGCCCGCGGCCGGGATGCCGCAGGGCGACGCCGGTATCGGGATCACCGGAGCGGCCGCGTTGCTGTTCTTCGGCTTCCTCGGATTCGAGCGCCTCACCGCACCCTCGGAGGACCGGGACCGGCAACGCGGCGTCGTCGTCCGATGGGGGACGTCGGCGGCGTTGATCGTTGCCGCGGTGCTGATGTGCGTGCTGGCCTTGGCGCTGCTGCACCAGCTCGGCCCCGCGCGGCTGGCGCTTTCGGACCGGCCGCTGCTGGACGCGCTGGACGCCGCGGGTGCGAGTGACCTGCGGCGACCGGTCGGGCTCGGCGCCGGCCTCGCGATGCTGCCGGTGCTGCTGGCGCTGTTGGAATCGCTGCGTTCCACCGCGCTGTCGGTGCAACGCGAAGGCGACCTGCCGCGGGTGCTGGCCCGCGACGGCCGCTACGGCACGCCCTACCTGCTGGACCTGGGCTGCGGGCTGCTCGCCGCGGCGGTGTCGGTGCTGGTGCAGCCAGCGGCGGCGATGGCGTTCGCGGCGTGCTGCCTGCTGGTGCACCATGCGCTGGCCAACGCCGCGGCCCGGGTGCTGCTGGCGAGCGATCAGGTGTGGCGGATGCGCTCGGCCTGCCTCGGCATGGGATTGGCGGTGATCCTGGCCATGAGCATGTCGATCCATGCCATGCTCGCAACGTTGGTGGTGGTCATCGCGGGTCCGCTGGCCGCGGGCCCGATCGCACGGCGCTGGAGATGACGAATGCTCGAAGGCAGTCCGGAACGCGGGAAGTCCGGCATCGCGCAGGCGGAGTGGCCGCCCGGCGCGGAGATCCTCTACCGCTTCTGGCGCCTCGACGGGTCGCTCGGGACCGTGCACCCCGCGCGGGTCGTCGAGGACGCGCCGGACCGGACGCTGTGCTGGGTTCCCGCGGGCACCCCGATCCGCATCACGACCTCGCCGGACGGGCGCAAACCCCGGGAGCTGCCGATGCACGAGCGGTTCTCCGGCGTGCGCGTCCCAGCGCTCTCGGTCTGGCACGGCACGCCCACGCTGCGGATGGTCTCCGCGTGGCACTGGTCGTCGGTGTGGTGGTTCTTCGAGCCGGACGGGGAGTTCCGCAACTGGTACGTGAACCTGGAGGTCCCGCTGGGCCGGGACGACACCGGTGTGGACCGCGTGGACGGGGTGCTGGACCTGGAGGTCTTCCCCGGCGGCCGCTGGGCGTGGAAGGACGAGGACGAGCTGGCGCCCGCGCTGGCCGCAGGCCGCATCGACGAGGCGCACCTGCGCCGGTTGCGCTCCGAAGGGGAGCGGATGGCGGGACTCGCCGAAGCGGGCCGGTTCCCGTTCGACGGCAGCTATTGCGACGCCCGGCCCGACCCGTCCTGGCCGCTGCCCACGCTGCCCGCCGAACTCGTGCGGTGATCGGAGCCGGTCGGCGATTCCATCGCGGGTCCGGTTTCACCGCGACGTACGGGTGACAGTTACAGCGCGAGGAAGAAGAACAACCCGAACAGCGCCGTGAGCGCGGCGATCCCGCCGACGCTGCCGCCGCGCAGATCCTTCGGGAAGAACGAGTGGTGCTTGCCGTACCACCAGAAACCCCAGAACGCGACGGCCGCCACGCCGACGACCGCGCCGAACACTCCCAGCCACGCGTAGCCCCACAGCACCAGGAGCCCGCCGCCCAACGGCATCAGCAGTCCGAGCGCGGCGGCCAGCGCGTCCTGCTGCACCGTCGTCGGCCCGGTCGTCGCGGGCACGTCGTTCTGATGGGTCATGCCGACATCATAGAGCGTCGCCGTGAAGGGTTGGCGCGGATTCTTCCGGACAGTTCTGCGGCACCGCCGCGGATCGATTCGCCACCGGGGCGGCACGTCCGATCGCGGTCCGTTCCCGGGCCAGGAAACTCTGCTGCTGCTGCGGGAAAACTCGGAGGCCCGACCGCTGCAGTCCCGGTATCCACTGCTCGCAGGCGCGCGATACGGTTGCGCCATGAGCGAAGACCTCTCGTTTTCCCGGTTCCCCAGTTCGCGTCCGGCCACCGACGGGCAACGGGCCGAGGTACTGGCTAACCCGGGTTTCGGGAAGTTCTTCACCGACCACATGGCGACCGTGCGCTACTCCGCCGAGCGGGGCTGGCACGACGCGCAGGTCGAGGCGTACCACTCGCTGGAGCTGGACCCGGCGACCACCGTGCTGCACTACGCGCAGGCGATCTTCGAGGGCCTGAAGGCGTACCAGCAGCCGGACGGCTCGGTCGCCGCGTTCCGCCCGGAGGCCAATGCCCGCCGCTTCCAGCGCTCCGCGCAGCGGCTGGCGATGCCGGAGCTGCCGGAGCAGGTGTTCCTGGACTCGCTGCGCGAACTCGTCGCCATCGACCGGCGGTGGGTGCCGGAGGCGGGCGAGAGCTCGCTGTACCTGCGGCCGTTCATGATCTCCACCGAGGTCAGCCTCGGGGTGAACCGCCCGGCCAGTGAATACCTCTACGCGCTGATCGCCTCACCGGCCGGTTCCTACTTCGCGGGCGGGATCAAGCCGGTCACGGTGTGGCTCAGCCACGAGTACGTGCGGGCCGCGCCCGGCGGCACCGGCGCCGCGAAGTTCGCGGGCAACTACGCGGCCTCGTTCGCCGCGCAGGCCGAGGCCGTGGAAAACGGCTGCGACCAGGTCGTCTGGCTGGACGCGGTGGAGCGCCGCGCGGTCGAGGAGATGGGCGGGATGAACCTGTTCTTCGTGCTCGGCTCCGGCCCTGGCGCGCGGCTGGTCACCCCGGAGCTGTCCGGCAGCCTGCTGCCCGGCGTGACCCGGTCGTCGCTGCTAGAGCTCGGCGCGGACCTGGGCTTGCAGGTCGAACAGCGGCGGATCACCACCGACGAGTGGGAGAAGAAGGCCCGCTCCGGCGAGCTGACCGAGGTCTTCGCCTGCGGCACCGCCGCGGTGATCACGCCGGTCGGGCACGTCAAGCACCAGGAAGGCGAGTTCACCATCGCCGACGGCGAGCCCGGCCCGGTCACGATGCGGCTGCGCGAGCGCCTAACCAAGATCCAGCAGGGCGCGGAGCCCGACGAGCACGGCTGGATGACCAAGCTCGCCTGAGCGGCCCCGGACCCTTCGCACGGCGCCTTTCCGCTGGTCGGAGAGGCGCCGTTGCTTTCGTCCCGGGTCGTTGTCGGGGGTGCGGAGTAGCTTCCCGGTGAGGCACATCACTCACTGGGGAGCAACCACGCCGAACGCACTACTGATGATCGGAACCCGCAAGGGGCTTTGGCTGGCGCGGCGCACCGGATCGGGCTGGGACGTGACCGGACCGCACCTGCCGATGGCCGAGATCTACGCGGTGGCCGTGGACACCCGGCGGCGCGCGCCGCGGCTGCTGGTCGGCGCATCCAGCACGCACTACGGGCCGAGCGTGGTCACCAGCGACGACCTCGGTGCCAGCTGGCAGGAACCGGACGCGGCGCCGATCGCGTTCCCCGCCGACACCGGCGCGGCGCTGGAGCGGGTGTGGCAGCTCGCGCCCGGGCCGGTGGACCAGCCCGAGGTCGTCTACGCGGGCACCGAACCCTCCGCGCTGTTCCGCTCGGAAGACCGCGGCCGGACCTACGAGCTGGTCCGCGGGTTGTGGGACAACCCGGACCGGGAGCACTGGACGCCGGGTTTCGGCGGGATGGCCGTGCATTCGGTGCTGCCGCATCCGCACGACCACCGGCGGGTGGTGGTCGCGATGTCCACCGGCGGCGTCTACCGCACCACCGACGGCGGCGGGAACTGGGAGGCGAGCAACCGCGGCGTGCGGGCGTACTTCTTCCCGGAGGACGAATACCCGCGGTTCGGCCAATGCGTGCACAAGGTCGCGCAGCACCCGGCCAAACCGGAGCGCTATTTCCTGCAGAACCACCACGGCGTGTACCGCAGCGATGACGCGGCCGAGTCCTGGCAATCCATCGCCGACGGCCTGCCCAGCGACTTCGGGTTCCCGATCGTGACGCACCCGCACCGGCCGGACGTGATCTACGGCTTCCCGCTGACCGCCGACGCAACGCGCTACCCACCGGAAGGCCGGTGCCGCGTGTACCGCAGCGAGGACGCGGGTGATTCGTGGACCGCGCTGTCCGAGGGCTTGCCGGAGCGGTTCTGGTCCGCGGTGATGCGCGATGCGCTGTGCGTGGACGACGCCGATCCGGCAGGCGTGTACTTCGGTTCCCGTTCCGGTGAGGTCTTCGCCAGCGCCGACGACGGGGACAGCTGGGAACGGGTGGCGGACCACTTGCCGGACGTGATGTCGCTGCGCGCGGCGGTGTTGTGAGTCCTCGCAGGCGTTTCGCCGACCTGATCGATCGCGGCCGACGGGGCATACGTCAGAAAGCGCGGTCACACCGGCAAGGGGCAGCGAGGAAGCCGCTGAGATTCCGCTACCGGCACCGCTACGCAAATCATCCTGAAAGAACTTCTTAGAGATCCGGAACCTTCTCGAGGTGATCACGATGCAGGTGACGTTGGTGTTGCCGCGGATGTTGCAGGACAAGGCAGGGGGAGTCGCGCGGCTGGACCTCGACCTGGACGGCGACCCGACGTTGGACGGGGCGCTGGACGTGGTCGCGGCGCGGCATCCGGCGTTGGAGCGGCGGCTGCGGGACGAGAGCCGCGCGCTGCGCCGTTACGTCAACTTCTACCTGGACGGGCAGGAGTGCCGCGGGCTCGCCGGGGCGGGTTCGCGGCTGCGGGAAGGCGCCGAGATCCAGGTCGTGGCCTCGGTCGCGGGCGGTTGATCGGCGCCGCTCAGCCCAGCGCGGTCACCGCGAGCACGACGGTGCAGCCCAGTTCGGCGGCGGCGCCGAGCACGTCGCCGGTGATCCCGCCGAACCTGCGGCGGGTGTGCGCGCTGAACGCGGCGAGCGCCGCTGCCGCCAGGACGACCGCGAGCGGGCCGAGCCATCCGAGGCCGTGCCACCCGGTTCCGGGCAGCCAGAACGCGGCCGCGGCGAGCAGCAGCCACCAGGCGACCACGGTGCCGATCGGCTGCGAGGACGCGACGAGCGCTCCCATCCCTTCCGGCCGCGCCGCGGGAATGCCGCGCCGGCAGCAGAGCACGAAACCGGCGCGGCCGACCGCGCAGGCCAGCACCACCGCGGCCCACCGGCCGGACGCGGCGATCTCCGCGAACGCGGTCGCCTGCACGCCGATCACCACGATCAGCGCGACCACGGCGAACGGGCCGGTTCCGCCGTCGCGCATCACGCTCAGCGCGCGTTCCGGCGGGCCGTAGCAGCCGAGGCCGTCCACCGCGTCGGCCAGCCCGTCGACGTGCATTCCTCGGGTGACCAGCACCAGCGTCGCCACGGTGAGCAACCCGGCCAGCAGCGGCGGCGCGCCGAGCGCGGTCAGCGCCCACAGCACGGCCGCGCCGCACACTCCCACGAGCACGCCGACCAGCGGAGCGAGCGTGATCGCCCGGCGGCAGGCGTGTTCGTCGACGGTGCGGGCGGGCAGGGGGAGCACGGTCAGCCACGACACCGCGAGCCGCAGGCCGTTCACTGCGTCCTCGCGTGCGTGATTGCTGCGCTCACCGCGGATACTGCCGTGCTCGGCTGACCGGTACGGAGCCGACCGCGGCTGGGGTGATCAGTGCAGCGCTGATCGGTGCGGGACCGACCAGCGCCGGGCTGCCCGGTACCGCGCTGACCGCTGCGGGGCTGACCGGTGCAGCGCTGACCAGTTCCCGGACCGGATCTACGCTGATCAGCAAGCCGCCGACCGGCGCAGGGAAGAACACCCCGCACCTCAGAGTTCCTGCTCGGCCGGATCCGGGCCGGCGGCTTCCGCGGCGGTGGGGCCGCCCACTCCGGCCTCGCCGAACGTCGCCATCTCCGCCAGCACTCGCACCGCCGAGGTGAGCACCGGCAGCGCGGTCAGCGCCCCGGCGCCTTCGCCGAGCCGCATCTCCAGGTCCAGCACCGGGCTCAGGTCCAGGTGCTCCAGCACCGTCGAACCGCCCGGCTCCGCGGAGCGGTGCCCGGCCAGCCACCACTGCCGCGCTCCGGGCGCGAGTTCTTCGGCGACCATGGCCGCCGCGCCGACCACGACCCCGTCCAGCAGCACCGGCGTGCGGCGCACCGCCGCCTGCGCGAGGAATCCGGCGAGCGCGGCGATGTCGGCCCCGCCGGAAGTGCGCAGCAACGCCTCCGGGTCGTCGATGACCTTGCGGGCGCGGCGCAGCGCGTCCCGGATCGCGGCGGTCTTGCGCATCCACGCGCGGTCGTCGATGCCGGTGCCGCGGCCGACGACCGCGACCGGCTCGATGCCGGTGAGCGCGGCGATCAGCACCGCGGCCGGGGTGGTGTTGCCGATGCCCATGTCACCGGCGATGAGCAGGTCCGCGCCCGAGTCGACCTCTTCGTCGGCGACGTCGCGCCCCGCCTGGATCGCGGCGCGGGCCTGCTCCGGGGTCAGCGCGTCCTCGCGGTCGATCGCGCCGGAGCTGCGCCGGACCTTGCGCGCCGCGACCACGTCCGGGGTGTCCGCGTCCACCGCCAGGTCCAGCACCCGAACCGTCGCGCCCGCCCCGCGGGCGAGCGCGTTCACCGCGGCCCCGCCGTCGAGGAAGTTGCGCACCATCTGCCCGGTGACCGCGCTCGGGTAGGCCGACACGCCCTGCCGGGCGACCCCGTGGTCGCCGGCGAAGACCACCACGCGGGGCCGGGTGAACTGCCGCGGCGGGCAGCTTCCCTGGCGGGCCGCGGCCCACACGCCGAGCTCTTCCAGCCGCCCCAGCGACCCGGCCGGTTTGGTGAGCTGCTCCTGCCGGGCCACCGCCTGCCGCCGCGCCTGCTCGTCCGGGGCCTGCACGGCGCCGAAGCGGATCGGGGTGTTCTCGGTGGACAAGCGTTACCTCCGTTGTTGCGGGCGAGCGTTGTCGCTGGTCAGCGCAGGGTCAAGGGGACGCCGGCCACCAGCAGCAGCACCGCGTCGCAGTCCTCGGCGAGCCGGGCGTTGAGGGCGCCCAAGCGGTCGCGGAAAAGTCTTCCAGACCTGGTGGCGGGCACGATCCCGAGCCCGACCTCGGCCGAGACCAGCACCAGCCGCGCCGCGCACTCGACCACCGCGGCCGCCAGCGCGTCGCAGTGCGCGTCGACCGCGCGCATCGCCGCGGGGTCGCGGTCCCAGGCCGAGGCGTCGTCGAGCACCCCGGTCAGCCAGGTCGCGAGGTCGTCCACCAGCAGCGTCGGGCCGTGCTCGGTGGCGGTGCGCAGGGCTTGCACCAGCACTTCGGGGTCGCCGGCTTCGACGGTGCGCCACGCTGCCGGGCGGCGGGCGACGTGCGCGGCGATGCGTTCGGTCCACTCCGCGTCGGACGGGTCCTGCCGGGACGTCGCGAGGTAGCTGACGTCCTCGGCGGCCACCAGCCCCTCGGCGTGCGCGGACTTGCCCGACCTGGCGCCGCCGAGCACCAGCGTCCGCCGCGCGGGCTCGCCTGCGGGCACGGGCGGACCTCCTGCGATCGTGCGGACAACCGCACGGCACGCTACCTGCCCGCCCCTCGGCCGGGTGAGCGGAGGCGTTCGCCGCGGAGCTTCCGGGCGGCGGACTCAGTGCGAGCTGGTCCGCCGCGGGTCGCTGGTGACGAGATCGCCCAGCACCTCGTCGATCCGGTCCAGCACGTCCTCGCCGAGCTGCACGCCACTGGCGGCCGCGTTGTCCCGGACCTGCTCCGGCCGGGACGCGCCGATGATCGCCGCGGAGACGTTCGGGTTCTGCAGCACCCACGCCACGGCGAGCTGCGCCTGCGACAGGCCCAGATCCGCGGCGATCGGCTTGAGCTGCTGCACCGCGTTCAGCACCTCGTCCCGCAGCCAACGCGAGATCATCGTGGAACCGCCGCCCTCGTCGGTGGCCCGCGACCCGGCGGGAGGCTGCTGACCGGGCAGGTACTTGCCGGTGAGCACGCCCTGCGCGATCGGCGACCACACGATCTGCCCGAGCCCTTCGCGCTCGCTGGCCGGGACCACCTGCGGCTCGATGACCCGCCACAGCATCGAGTACTGCGGCTGGTTCGAGATCAGCGGCACCGACAGCTCGCGCGCCAGCTCGGCACCGCGGGTGATCTGCTCGGCGGTCCACTCCGAAACGCCGATGTAGAGCGCTTTGCCCTGGCGGACCAGGTCGGCGAACGCGCTCATCGTCTCTTCCAGCGGCACCGTGTGGTCGAAGCGGTGCGCTTGGTAGAGGTCGACGTAGTCGGTCTGCAACCGCCGCAGCGAGGCGTTGCACGACTCGATGACGTGCTTGCGCCCGAGGCCGCGGTCGTTCGGTCCTTCACCGGTGGGGAAGTAGACCTTGGTGCAGATCTCCAGGCCCTCCCGGCGCTGCCCGGACAGCGCCCGGCCGAGCACCGATTCGGCCTTCGTCCGCGCGTACACGTCGGCCGTGTCGAACGTGGTGATCCCGGCGTCGAGCGCGGCCTGCACGCAGTCGCGCGCGGCGTCCTCCTCGACCTGCGATCCGTGCGTGAGCCAGTTGCCGTAGGCGATCTCGCTGATGGAAAGTCCGCTGTCGCCGAGCCGTCGAAACTCCATGGATCCGACCCTATGCCGCGGCCGCGGGGTCCAACATCCGCGGAAATCCGGGTCCGGCCGCGGGGATCGCCCAGCCGCCGGAGAACTCAGCCGCGGGAGAACTCAGCCGCGCGAGAGCTGGGACACCCGCTGCGGGCTCAGCCCGAGAACGGTTGCCACGTCCCGCCCGGTCATGCCGGATTCCTTCAGGTCCAGCACGGCCCGGCGGGAGAGCTTCGCGGCCTTCTCCTGCGCCTCCTGCGCTTCCCTGGCGGCCCGCCGGGCGGCCAGGATCTCCCGCTCCAGCTCGCTGTCCAGCGCGAAGTGCACGTCGACGGCGATCTCCGCGGCAGGCACCTGCAGCGCGGCCGCGACCATGTCCGCGGCCAGGTCGCGAGCCTCGGAGGCGGTCCGGCCCCGCGTCGCGCCGATGCCGTCCACTTCGACGACCCAACGAGGACCGGGCCCCTGCGGTCGCACCGTCGCCTCGTACCGATTCACTTCTGTCACCTCTCCGGCGAGCCCCCGAGCTCGTTGCACGCTGGTCTTGGGGCGCGGCGGAAGCGGCGGCGCCCGCGCGGACTCAGCCGATCTTCTGGAAGTCCTTCGGCGTGTACCGCGGGCGCGGCACCCGCAGCCTGCGCAGCTGCATGGCCCGGGTGAACGCGTACCAGCCCAGCGCCAGCGGCCGGTCGGTGTGGTCCGGGAACTTCTCCCGCACCCGCTTGTTCACCGCACGGCCCAGCAACGTGCCCTCGAACAGCATCACCAGCAGCAGCACCAGGCACACCAGCGTGGCGTACTGCTGCACCAGCATGTTCTGCACCAGCGTGGTGGCGAACACGACCAGCACCAGCGGCATGAACGCGCCCATCACGTGCCGCCGGGTGTCGACGATGTCGCGCACGTGCTGGCGCACCGGGCCCTTGTCCCGCGGCATGAGGTAGCGGTCGTCGCCGGCCATCATGCGCTCGCGGCGTTCCTTCGCGGCCTTGCGGCGCTCGTCCTTGTTGCCGCGGTTGCGCCGCATCGCCTCCCGCTGGTTCTTCGGCGGCGGGGCGACGGGACCGCGCTTGCGGGTCTCGGCGTCGCGCCGCTTCGGCGTGGGGCGGCCCTTGCCGGGGGTGTGGTCGCGGGCGGTCTCCCCGGTGACCTCGCCGTCCTGCGTCGAGGGGTCGGCGGTCGCGGTCTGCTCAGCGCTGTTTCGGCGAAGGAACCTCACCCCTACAGGGTATTCGACGGGCTGTCGCGCCAGGCACGGCACGGGCGCGGTCCGTGCCGGGATCGTGATCGAGATTCGGCCCGCCGGGTGCCGCAGGCCCGGTGCGGGGACGTTCACACCAGCACCGGCGCGTTCTGTGCCACCATGGGAGGCAGGTAATCCGATACGGACTCGCCCCCGAGCTGATCAGCCGAGCGGAGCGCCCGCGGCGGAATAGCTCGGGTCGGCGTCGACGTTGCACGTCAGGCCGGAAGCGGACGAGCGAGACCCCTAGGGAGAGTCATGACGACCGCCCAGACCATTGAGAGCGAGGCTCCCTCGCACGGTGTCACCCTCACCGACTCCGCGGCGCAGAAGGCGAAGGCGCTGCTGGAGCAGGAGGGCCGCGACGACATGCACCTGCGCATCGCCGTCCAGCCCGGCGGCTGCGCCGGCCTGCGGTACCAGCTGTTCTTCGACGAGCGCGCACTGGACGGCGACGCGCGGCGCGGGTTCGACGGGCTCGACGTGGTCGTCGACCGGATGAGCGCCCCGTACGTGCAGGGTGCGGTCATCGACTTCGTCGACACCATCGAGAAGCAGGGCTTCACGATCGACAACCCGAACGCGGGCGGCTCCTGCGCCTGCGGCGACTCGTTCCACTGACGCACCCGCGCGCACGACGGGCCGGTCCTCCTGGCGGAGGGCCGGCCCGTTTCGCGTTCGGCTCGGCGTGCGCCGGGCTTGGTGCGTCCGGCCGGGAGGGTCAGGCCGCGACCACCCGCACGGTCTCGTCGCCGAGGGTCACCAGGTCGCCATCGCCGAGCTGACGTCCGCGCCGGACCTCCACCTCGTCGTTGACCAGCACCTCGGCGTCCTCCAGCAGGGCTTTCGCCTCCGCCCCGTGCTCGGCGAGGCCGGCCAGCTTCAGCAGCTGGCCCAGCCGGATGGTGCCGTCCCGGATCTCGACGTCGCGCATGGCGCACATTCTCCCGCCCGGCTCGCGGACCGCTCCGGCGGCCCGCGGGAAATTCGCTGCGCAGACACGTTCCCTGTTTACGGAGACGGCTGATCGGCGCATTGCGGGTCGGCCCCGGAGCTAATGGAATCGCATTCGGAATCGATTAGGAGGATTTCGTTGCGATTATCAGCTCTGGCGCTGGCCGCTGGAATGGCGGCAGTAGCAGCGCTACCTGCGTGCGCCGCACCTGAGCCGCCCAGCGTTCTCGGGCAGGCGAGCGCTGTCGGGCAGACCAGTGCTCTCGGACGGACCAGCGCTCTCGGACAGGCCGGAACTCCCGGACCGGGCACCGCTGCTGCGCAGTCCGGTGCTCCCGCGCAGGCCCCCGCACCGGCAGTGGCCCCGGCGAACGGGCCGATCATCCAGATGTTCCAGTGGCCCTGGGAATCGGTCGCGCAGGAATGCACCAGCAACCTCGGGCCGTCGGGCATCGGCGCCGTGCAGGTCTCGCCACCGCAGGAGCACGTGCAGCTCGCCGACCAGGCGCACCCCTGGTACCAGGACTACCAGCCGGTCAGCTACCAGCTGCAGAGCCGCCGCGGCGACCGCGAGCAGTTCGCGGCGATGGTCCGCACCTGCAACTCGGCCGGTGTGCAGATCTACGCGGACGCGGTGCTCAACCACATGACCGCGGGCAGCTCGGACGAGCACGGACCGGGCAGCGCCGGGTCGACTTACTCGAAGTACGACTACCCGGGTGTCTACCAGGACGGCGATTTCCACGGGTGCCGCCGCAACATCGAGGACTACAACAACGCCGAAGAGGTCCGGACCTGCGAGCTGGAAGGGCTCTCCGATCTCAAAACGGAGTCCGACGCGGTCCGCTCGAAAGCGGTGGCCTACCTCAACGACCTGATCAGCCTCGGCGTCACCGGCTTCCGCATGGACGGCGCCAAGCACATGGCGCCGGAAGACGTCGGCGCGATCGCCGGTGCGGTGGACAACCTGCCGGGCACCGACCGCAAGCCGTACGTCTACCAGGAGGTCATCGCGGATCAGGCCGCGCCGACCAGCAATTACACCGGTAACGGCGACGTCACCGAGTTCGCCTACCACCACAAGATCAGCGACGCGTTCAAGAACGGCGACATCGCCGGGCTGCGCAACACGCCGGACGAGATGCCCACGCCCTCGGACCAGGCCGTCGTGTTCGTGGACAACCACGACACCCAGCGCAGCGAGCCGACGCTGACCTACAAGGACGGCGCGGCCTACGACCTGGCGAACGCGTTCATGCTCGCCTACCCGTACGGCACGCCGAAGCTGCTGTCCGGGTTCGGCTTCGACAACAGCGATGCCGGTCCGCCCGCCGACCAGAACGGGACCACCAGCCCGGCCTCCTGCGACGACCAGGCGTGGGTCTGCTCGCACCGCAGCCCGCTGATCACCGGGATGCTCGGGTTCTACAAGTCCGTGCAGGGCAAGGACCTGGTGAACTGGTGGGACGACGGTTCCGGGAAGGTCGCGTTCGGCCGCGGCGACGCCGGGTTCCTCGCGATCAACCGCGGGGGCGAGCAGTGGCAGCAGAGCCTGCAGACCTCGCTGCCGCCCGGCACCTACTGCGATGTCGCGCACGGCTCGTTGCAGGACGGTCAGTGCACCGGAGGCACCGTGGAGGTCTACCAGGACGGCAAGATCAACGTCACCGTCCGGCCCGACGAGGCGGTCGCCCTGCACGCGGGGCAGAAGCTGAGCTGAGGCAGCGGCGGGGGTGCTCGTCCGGGCACCCCCGCCATCCACCCGGCACGATCGCGCAAGAGCTGAGCCCGGCGGATCCCCGGTAGGACGAATGGCTCGGCGGTGGTGGCGCGACGCCGTGGTGTACCAGCCCGCGGCAGCCCGACCTGAACTGGCGGAACCCGCAGGTGCGCGCGGATTCCGGGAAACGCTGCGGTTCTGGCTGGACCGCGGGGTGGACGGTTTCCGGTTCGACGTGGCGCACGGGATGATCAAGCACCCGGAGCTGCCCGACCTGGGTTCCGCCGCGTGCTGGCGTTCCTGCGGCCTCCGCATTTCGCGTGCGCGGTGAACTTCGGCGCCGAGCCGGTCGAGCTGCCGGGCCGGACGCTATTGCGCAGCGGCGGATTCCGCGGCGACGGGGAAGCCGAGTCCGCCGTTCTCCCCGGCGACACGGCCGTGTGGCAGCAGCGCTGAGCATCCGTCAAAGATTTTCGATGAGCACTGCCGAAATGGTCTGTTCTTGCCAAGATCTTTCGTGATCTGATCTCCTCGATCGGCCGTGATCGCCGCGGCGCGGTGCGTCCAGGCGCGGCCGAATCCGCCGGTAGGCGCTGGTCAGCTGCCGGAAACGCAACGAGGCCGCCCCGGCCTGGGGGCGGGGCGGCCTCGCGGTGCTCGTGATCCGCACTTGCGGCGATCGGCGCCTGCTCGCGGGCAGGCGCCGGCCGCTCAGAGCTTGACGGGGTAGTGCGGCTCGGGAACCTCCGGCGCCAGCCGGCCCTCCACGAAGATCCCGTGCCAGAGCATGAACACCAGCAGTGCCCACAACCGGCGGCTGTGGTCGAGCACCCCGGAGCGGTGCTCCTCCAGCAGTTGCAGGATCGCGGTCTTGTTCAGCAACCGCTCGGTCTGCGACTGCTGGATGATGTTGCGCGCCCAGTCGTGCATCTCGTCGCGCAGCCAGTGCCGGATCGGCACCGGGAAGCCGAGCTTGCGGCGGTTGAGCACGTGCGCCGGAACGACCTGCTGCAACGCCTGCCGCAGCGCGTACTTCGTGGTCTCGCTGGTGATCTTCTGCTCCAGCGGGATGCCGCTGGCCACCCGGAACACCTCGGAGTCCAGGAACGGCACCCGCAGCTCCAGCGAGTTCGCCATCGTCACCTTGTCCGCCTTGACCAGGATGTCCCCGCGCAGCCAGGTGAACAGGTCCACGTGCTGCATCCGGGTCACCGGGTCCCAGCCCGCCGATGCCCGGTACGGCGCCGCGGTGATGTCCCGGTGCGACACCCCGGGATCGAACCCTTCCATGATCGCGGCCAGCTGGTCGTCCCGGAAGATCCGCGCGTTGCCGTAGTAGCGGTCCTCCAGCGACAGCGCCCCGCGGCGCAGCAGGTCCTTGCCCCGCACGCCCTCCGGCAGCGCGGTCGAGACCCGGCCCATCGCCTTGCGCAGCGTGCCCGGCACCTTCTCGAACGGCGCCAGCGACAGCGGCTCGCGGTAGATCGAGTAGCCGCCGAACAGCTCGTCCGCGCCCTCGCCGGAGAGCACGACCTTGACGTGCTGGCGCGCCTCGCGGGCGATGAACCACAGCGGCACCAGCGCCGGGTCGGCCACCGGATCATCCAGGTACCAGATGATCAGCGGTAACGTCTCCATCATCTCCTCGGCGGAGACGGTGCGGATGACGTGCTTGACCCCGATCGCCGCGGCCGACTCGGCGGCCACGTCCACCTCCGAGTAGCCCTGCCGCTCGAACCCGGTGGTGAAGGTGATCAGGTTCGGGTTGTGCTCCTTGGCCAGGCAGGCGATCGCGGTCGAGTCGATCCCGCCGGACAGGAACGCCCCGACGGTCACGTCGGCGCGCATGTGCTTGGCCACCGAATCCCGCATCACGTCGACGATGTCGTCGTGCAGCCGCCGCGCGTCGGCGTCGGTGTTCATCGTGCGGCTGTGGAAGTTCGGCACGAAGTACCGCTCGGTGACCAGCTTGCCGCCGGGGGAGATGGTGAACGAGGTGCCGGACTCGATGCGGCGGATGTTGCGGTGCAGCGTCTCCGGCTCCGGGACGTACTGCATCGTCAGGTAGTGCTGCACCGCCTTGTGGTCGATGTCCTCGTCCAGGCCGAGCGTGGTCGACAGGTGCAGCAGGCTCTTCTTCTCGCTGGCGAAGGCCGTGCCGCCGGGCCCGGTCGCGCAGAACAGCGGCTTGATCCCGAACGGGTCGCGGGCGCCGAACACCACGCGCCGCTCGCTGTCCCAGATCAGGAACGCGAACATGCCGCGCAGCCTGCCCACCATCGAGGTGCCCAGGTAGTGGTAGGCCGCGATGATCGATTCGCTGTCGCCGTCGGTGCCGAACCGGGCGCCGTACTGCTCGGACAGCTCCGCGCGCAGCTCCAGGTAGTTGTAGATCTCGCCGTTGAACAGGATCGTGTAGCGGCCGGGGTTCTCCGGCGGACCCCAGCTCAGCGGCTGGTGCGAGTGCTCCAGGTCGATGATGGACAGCCGGTTGAACCCGAAGACGGCTTCACCGCCGTGCCAGGTGTCGCTCTCGTCCGGTCCTCGGTGCCGCTGGCAGGGCAGCGCTTTGGCCACGGCGTCGACGGCGAAACCGGCGTTCTCTTCAGTGGGACTGACTAGTCCAAGCAGGCCGCACACGCTCTCGTGCACCTCTCGCGTCGGCGATGGATAGGCTCCGCGCCGCCGGCGGGTGCTCGGCGGGCGGAAGCCCCAAGTATGCCGGGTGCTCCGTCGCCGCCTGCACGCGCGTGCTCGTAGCCGCGCCTCCGGTGATCGGTCCGGCGCAGCTCCGCGATCACCCGGTCGTGCTGTGCGGATCTCGGTGATGTGCAGCTCACCCCGCCACCCCGAAGGAGTATCGCGGCTACTGCTGGGCTAGGCTCCCCGCAGCATTCCGGCCGCGGGGCCGCGCGGTGCGCAGCGCGCCCCGGCATCCCGGCGGCACGGGTTGGATCACGCAGCGAGGAGGCGTCGCGCAGTGGGCTTGCGGCAGCAGCACGGGCGCCTGAAGGAGGGGACCCGAGTGCCACGGCTGGTCAAAGTCGCCGGGCTGGTGGGCCTGGTCGCGGTCGCGGCCACGGGCTGTTCGGCCGATGAGGTCCTGCGGTTCGGCTGGCCGCAAGGGGTCACCCCGCAGGCGGAGTCGATGCGCCAGCTGTGGACCTGGTCGGTGATCGCTGCGCTGGCGGTCGGTGTCCTGGTGTGGGGCCTGATCTTCTGGTCGGTGGCCTTCCACCGCAAGAAGAGCGAGGAGCTCCCGCGGCAGTTCCAGTACAACGTGCCGCTGGAGGTCATCTACACCGCCGTCCCGTTCGTCATGGTCGTGGTGCTGTTCTACTTCACCGCGGTCACCCAGAACTACGTGATGGCCAAGCCCGCGAACCCGGACCAGCGGGTCAACGTGGTGTCGTTCCAGTGGAACTGGGAGTTCAACTACCCCGGCCACAAGACCCCGGACGGCCAGCCGGTCCGCACCGTCGGCAGCAGCAGCGAGATCCCGCTGCTGGTGCTGCCGACCAACGAGCGGATCGAGTACAACCTCAGCTCGACCGACGTGATCCACTCGTTCTTCGTGCCGGAGTTCAACTTCAAGCGGGACACCTTCCCGCACCCGGACAAGAACGACCAGGACAGCAGCTTCCAGAACACGATCCAGCGCGAAGGCTCGTTCGTCGGGCGCTGCGCGGAGCTGTGCGGCACCTACCACTCGATGATGAACTTCGAGGTCCGCGCGCTGTCCCCGGACAAGTTCGACAGGTACATGGACTTGCGGAAACAGACCAACCCGGCCACCGGCGAGTACTACACCGCGGCCGAGGCGTTGGGTGCGATGAACTGCGGTGAGCTGTGCTCGCCGCGGGCGGTGACCTCGGTGCCGTTCGACACCGACCGCACCTCCGGTGAGGCATCCACCATCGGCGGCAGGTCGGCAGGCAACTGAGGCCGTCGCACGGCGCGAGAGTGAGGACTCCATGAAGGTCGAAGCGAAGATCTTCAACATCATCACGCTGTTCTTCTTCCTGTCCGCGGTGGTCTACGGGCTCTGGTCCAAGGAGCCGGTGGGCACGGTGGCGCTGGTCCTGGTCGGCGGGTTGTCGCTGCTGATCGGCAGCTACTTCAACTTCGTGGCGCGGCGCATCGAGACCCGGCCGGAGGACAACCCGGACGCGGAGATCAGCGACGGCGCCGGCGAGCTGGGCTTCTTCAGCCCCGGCAGCTACTGGCCGGTGGGCGTGGCCGCCTCGGCGGCGTTCGCCGGTGTCGCGCTGGCGTTCTTCCACACCTGGATGATCGTGATAGCCGTCGGAACGATCTTGATCACGGTCGCCGGCCTGGTCTTCGAGTACCACACCGGGCCGAACCACGAGTGAGTTCCGCGAACTCCGCGCCCCCTGGACCTCGCCGGTCCGGGGGGCGTTTCGCCGTTCGGCGGGGGTTTCGAGCCGCTCGGCGGGCTCGCACCGCCGAGCGGCGGACTCGCCGGAGGACGAGACCGCTCGGGGACCGCGTCCGAACGCTTAGGATTTCCCCGGCCGGGCGCCGCGTCCGGCGGATGCCTTGGAGGTTGTTCTCGTGATCACCGCGATCGTGCTGATCCAGACCGTCGCCGACCGCCTGCCCGAGGCGGCGCAGGAGATCGCCGACATCGACGGCGTCGCCGAGGTCTACTCCTGCGCGGGCGATGTCGACCTGATCGCGATCGTGCGGGTGCCGGACCACGAGAAGATCGCCGAGATCGTGCCCGGCGGGATCAACAAGGTCAGCGGCGTGCTCGACACCGACACGCACATCGCCTTCCGCTCCTACTCGCGCCAGGACACCGAAGCCGCCTTCTCCATCGGCCTGGAGGACTAGGTTCAGGAATTGGTTCGCGCAGCTGGTCGGGTGGCGGAACCTCAGCCAGGCGTCTTCTGGCTCCGGGCTCTCGCGTGAACGGACCGCCGGACCAACCGGTGGGTCAGTGCGCGGCCCAGCGGGCCAGCAGCGCGGCCGCGGCGCCGGAATCCAGCGCCTGCCTGGCGCGCTCGATGCCGTCGCGCAACTGCCCGGTCAGGTCCTCGGCGATCCCGTCGTGCGCGGCCAGCGCCCCCGCCACGTTCAGCACCACCGCGTCGCGCACCGGCCCGGACTCTCCCGCCAGCAGGTCTCGCACCGCTCGGGCGTTGACCGTGGCATCCCCGCCGCGCAGCGCATCCGGCGAGCTGAGCGGGATGCCCAGCTCCGCAGGCTCGATCCGGGTCTGCCGGACCTGACCGCCGCCGACCGCCCAGATCGTGCTGCCCGCCGCGGTGGTGATCTCGTCCATGCCGTCGTCGCCGCGCACCAGCAGCACCGAGTTGCCGCGTGCGGCGAACACCTCGGCCATCACCGGCGCCAGCCGCGGGTCCGCGCAACCGATCAGGCCCGCCGACGGACGTGCCGGGTTGGTCAGCGGGCCGAGGATGTTGAACGCGGTGGGGATGCCGATCTCCCGGCGCGGTCCGGCCGTGTACTTGAACGCGGGGTGGAACACCGGGGCGAAGCAGAACCCGATGCCGACGTCGCGCACGCACTCCCGCACGCCCTCCGGCGGCAGATCGATGGTTACGCCCAGCTCCTCCAGCACGTCCGCGGTGCCGCACTTCGACGACGCCGCGCGGTTGCCGTGCTTGACGACCGTCGCGCCGCAGGAGGCGAGCACGATCGCGGTCATCGTGGAAATGTTCACACTGCCGCTGCGGTCACCGCCGGTGCCGACCACGTCGACCGCGCGGCGGTCGATCTCCAGCGGCAGCGAGTGCGCGAGCATCGTGTCGGCCATCCCGCGGACTTCCGCCGGCGTCTCGCCCTTGGCGCGCAGCGCCACCACGAACGCCGCGACCCTGGCGGGAGTGGCCTCGCCGGTCATCACCAGATCCATCGCCCAGGCGGTGTCCTGCGCGGAAAGGTCGTTGCCCGCGACTAGGTGCCCGAGCAGTGCAGGCCAGCTGCCCGACATGGTGCCCACGATCGTTCTCCGGTTCGGTCAATGGCGTGTCGTCGAACCTGCGCCGCGCGGCTGGCTCGACCGAGTTCCGCGGTCGCGCCTGCGCGGACGTGCTCCCCGCGCACCGGACGCCAGGTCCGAGGACAGCGTCTCAGGCGCGAACCGCGGCCTGCGCGTTGGCGCGCAGCACCTCGGCGACCGTTTCGGCCGCGGTCAGCGGGTCCAGCGGGTGCACCAGCACCGCGTCGGCCTGCGACCAGGTCGCCAGCCAGCGGTCGTCGCGGCGGCGCACCGTGACCGCGATCGGCGGGCAGTTCGGGATCTCGTTCTTGAGCTGGCGGGACACGCCCATGCCGCCGGTGGGCTGCGCCTCGCCGTCGAGCACCACCAGGTCCGCGCGACCGGCGTCGAGCTCGGTGAGCACGTCGGCGACCCCGGCGGCCTCGGTGAACCGCACCCGCGCCAGGTCCGGCGCCGGCCGCCTGCCGATGGCGTTGATGATGGCCTCGCGGACCTCCTGCCGATGGCTGAACACGAGAACGGTCGTGGTCGGGGTGCTCATCAGCGTGCTCCTCGCTGCTCGACGATCGGCTCACGGCGCTGTGGTGATGTCGCTGCCGGTGATGTTAGCCGCCGCGCGCCGCCGAACAGTAGATGCGTCCGTTCCGGCCTGCTAAGACCCGTCGTGCCCGGCGGGTTGCAAGGCTTCCCAGCCGAGCGCGCGGCCGCGCAGCCGTTGCGCCAGGCTCGCCATCCGCGAGCTCTCCTGTGAGCAATGCAACGCATCGAGTTTCTGCGCACGCTCCGCGAACAAGGCGACCGTGCCCGCCGTTGCATCCCCGTCGGATGCGCTCTCGTCCGCGGCCGGTGCGTGCCGGAGCCGCCAGCCGTCCTGTTCCAGCAGCTCACCGGCTTGGTCCACGGATTCCTGCGGCAGCCGCAAGTGGTGGCGCAGCACCGCGGGACGTTCCGCGGTCCACCGCTCGGAACGGGCGAGCACCGCCGATGCGGCCTCCGTGTCGTCGAACGCCCGCACCACGATGACCAGGCTCGGATCGTCCAGTGCGGGTGCGGCGGGCTCCCGCGACCGCCGCCAAAAGGCCAGCCGGGGCAGAAAACGCCCGAAATTCATCACAGCGGGTCACCTCCAGGTCGCGATCTGATCACCCGGACGGCACGCCCCGGACCCGAGGGCGCACGCAAAAATCGCGGGAGACATAATGCGTCGCGTGACAACGGCAGCGCCCTCAATCAGTTCACGTGTGCACTCGCTGAACCGGCCGAACATGGTCAGCGTGGGCACCATCGTTTGGTTGGCCAGCGAGCTGATGTTCTTCGCTGGGCTCTTCGCCATGTTCTTCACGGTGAAGGCGCAGAACGAGGGCGAGTGGCCCCCGCCGCCCAGCGAGCTCAACCTCGCCTACGCCCTCCCGTTCACCGTGATCCTCGTGGCCTCCTCGTTCACCTGCCAGTGGGGGGTGTTCGCGGCCGAGCGCGGGGACGTGTTCGGCCTCCGCCGCTGGTACGTGGTGACCCTGATCATGGGCGCGATCTTCGTGCTCGGACAGGCCGGGGAGTACTACACGCTGGTCACCTCCCACCACACGACGATGGCTTCGTCGGCCTTCGGCACGGTCTTCTTCATGACGACCGGCTTCCACGGCTTGCACGTCATCGGCGGGTTGATCGCGTTCGTGTTCCTGATCATGCGGACGCGGCTGAGCAAGTTCACCCCCGCGCAGGCCATCGCCGCGATCGTCGTGTCCTACTACTGGCACTTCGTGGACATCGTGTGGATCGGACTGTTCGCCGTGATCTACCTCGTTCCGTGACCCGACGGCCGCATCGGCCGCCACGTAACACCCGAACCTGACAGCAAGGGTTGCCGCACTCATGACCACCATCAAGAAACGGAAGCGCGCGGGGTCGAAGTTCCGGCGCAGGCTTTCCGGTGCTCTCGCGCTCGGGATCGCGCTGGTCGGCGCGGGCGGGCTGTACACGGTCCTGACCCCCGAGCCGCAGACCGCGCACGCGGCGGCGGACCCGGCACTGGTCAGGCAGGGCGAGCAGCTCTACAACAACGCCTGCATCAGCTGCCACGGCGCGAACCTGGGCGGGGTCAAGGACCGCGGGCCGAGCCTGGTCGGCGTCGGCGAGGCAGCCACGCACTTCCAGGTCTCCTCCGGCCGGATGCCGATGGTGCGGCAGGAAGCGCAGGCGACGCGCAAGCCGCCGAAGTTCGACCCGGAGCAGATCGACGCGCTGGCCGCCTACGTGCAGACCTACGGCGGCGGGCCGCAGAGCCCGGACCTGGCCAACGCCTCGGCGACCGGTGACTCGGCGCGCGGCGGCGAGCTGTTCCGGCTCAACTGCGCCTCCTGCCACAACTTCACCGGCCGCGGCATCGCGATGTCGTCCGGGAAGTTCGCGCCGAACCTCGACCCGGCCAGCGAGCAGCAGATCTACGAGGCCATGCTCACCGGCCCGCAGAACATGCCCAAGTTCTCCGACCGGCAGCTCACGCCGGAGGAGAAGAAGGACATCATCGCCTACGTCAAGTCCGTGACCGAAAGCAACAACAGCCCCGGCGGCAACTCCCTCGGCGGCTGGGGTCCCGCCTCGGAGTTCATCATCGCCTGGGTCGTCGGCCTCGGTGCGCTGATCGGCATCACGCTGTGGATCGGAGCCAGGGCATGAGCGAGAACGAGAGCCCGCAGGGAGAAGGCGGGCACACCCCCAAGCGGGAGTACACCGAAGCCGAGCTGGCCGAGATGAGCCGCGACGAGAAGATGCGGCTCGGGCTGGCCCTCGACGACGTCGAGCTGGTCAGCTACCAGGACCCGTGGCCGGTGCAGGACACCCGGGCCGAGCGCCGCGCCGAGCGCGCCGTCGCCGCCTGGTTCGCCCTCGCCGGGTTCTCCGCGCTGGCGTTCATCGTGGTGTTCATCTGGTGGCCGTGGGAGTACGTCAGCCCGCAGGAGGGCGGCGCGGCCTACCTGCTCTACCACCTGTACAACCCGCTGGTCGGCCTGTTCCTCGGGTTGTCGATCTTCGCGGTCGGCGCCGGTGTGGTGATGTACACCAAGAAGTTCATCCCGCACGAGGTCGCCGTCCAGCAGCGCCACGACGGGCACGGCTCGGACGAGGTGGACCGGCAGACCGCGACCGCGATCCTGGCCGACGCCGGCGACCGCAGCGGTTTCGCGCGGCGTTCGCTGATCCGCCGCTCGCTGGGCTTCGGCGCCGGGGCGCTCGGGCTGGGCACCGGCGTGATCGCGATCGGCGGGTTCATCAAGGACCCGTGGGCCACCGCGGGCCCGGACAACCTCGAGCACACCGCGTGGTTGCAGCACAAGCCCGGCGAGAAGGTCTACCTGCGGCGCGACACCGGCGATCCGCACGACGTGTCGCTGCTGCGCCCGGAGGACATCGACGCGGGCGGGTTCGAGACGGTCTTCCCGTTCCGCGAGGCCGACCGGCACAACGAGGAAGAACTGGCCTCGGTGCTGCGGCGCTCCGACGCCCCGGTGATGCTCATCCGGCTGCGGCCCGGCAGCGCCCCGGTCCGGCGCAAGGGCCAGGAGGACTTCAACTACGGCGACTACTACGCGTACTCGAAGGTGTGCACGCACGTCGGCTGCCCGACCTCGCTGTTCGAGCAGCAGACCGGCCGGCTGCTGTGCCCCTGCCACCAGTCGCAGTTCGACGTGGTCAACACCTACGCCAAGCCGGTGTTCGGTCCGGCCACCCGCCCGCTGCCGCAACTGCCGATCACGGTTGACGAGCAGGGATACTTCGTGGCCAAGCACGACTTCATCGAGCCGGTCGGGCCAGCGTACTGGGAGCGAAACGCATGAGTTCGATCACGACGCCCACGAAGCCGGAGAGCAAGCTCTACCGGCAGGCGGCGGACGCGGCCGACCAGGCCGACCTGCGCTACAACATGGCGCCGGGCATCCGCCGCCAGCTCAACAAGGTCTTCCCGACGCACTGGTCGTTCCTGCTCGGCGAGATCGCGCTGTACACCTTCATCATCCTGATCCTCACCGGGATCTACCTGACGTTGTTCTTCGACCCCTCCATGGAGGAGGTCACCTACCACGGGGTGTTCCGGAACCTGCAGGACGTGGAGATGTCCAAGGCGTTCGCCAGCACGCTGGACATCTCGTTCGAGGTGCGCGGTGGCCTGTTCATCCGGCAGCTGCACCACTGGGCGGCGCTGCTGTTCGTCGCCGGGATGATGGCGCACATGTTCCGGATCTTCTTCACCGGTGCGTTCCGGCGCCCGCGTGAGGGGAACTGGACGATCGGCGCGCTGCTGCTGATCCTGGGCATGTTCGAGGGCTTCTTCGGCTACTCGCTGCCGGACGACCTGCTCTCCGGCACCGGCGTCCGCGCCACCATGTCCGGCATCGTGCTGTCCGTGCCGGTGATCGGCACCTGGGTGCACTGGGCGCTGTTCGGCGGCGAATTCCCCGGCATGGTGATCATCCCGCGGCTCTACATCCTGCACGTGCTGGTGCTGCCCGGGATCATGCTCGGCTTGATCGCGGTGCACCTGGCGCTGGTCTGGTACCAGAAGCACACCCAGTTCCCGGGGGTGCGGCGCAAGGAGAGCAACGTCGTCGGCATCCGCATCCTGCCGACCTTCGCGCTCAAGAGCGGCGCGTTCTTCGCGCTGACCACCGGCGTGCTGGCGATCATGGGCGGGGTCTTCCAGATCAACCCGATCTGGAACCTCGGGCCGTACATCGCTTCGCAGGTCTCCGCGGCCTCGCAGCCGGACTGGTACCTGATGTGGGCGGACGGGATCTTGCGGATCTGGCCCGCGTGGGAGCTCTACATCGGGCCGTACACGGTGCCGCCGGTGTTCTTCTGCGGCGCCCTCGGCATGGGGATCCTGTTCACGCTGCTGATCAGCTACCCGATGATCGAGCGCAAGCTGAACAAGGACGACGCGCACCACAACCTGCTGCAGCGGCCGCGGGACGTTCCGGTGCGCACCAGCCTCGGCATGATGGCGCTGTCGTTCTTCCTGGTGCTGCAGCTGTCCGGGATGAACGACGTGATCGCGTTCGAGCTGAACATCTCGCTGAACGCGATGACCTGGATGGGCCGCATCGGGCTGCTGCTGTTGCCGCCGATCACCTACTTCTTCACCTACCGGATCTGCCTGGGCTTGCAGCGGGCCGACCACGAGGTGCTGGAGCACGGTGTGGAGACCGGCATCATCAAGCGGTTGCCGCACGGCGAGTTCATCGAGGTGCACCAGCCGCTGGGGCCGGTGGACTCGCATGGCCACCCGGAGGAGCTGCCGTACCAGGGCGCTCCGGTGCCGAAGAAGATGAACAAGCTCGGCGCCGCGGGCACTCCGGTCGCGGGCAGCTTGCTCAAGCCGGACCCGGCCGAGGAGACCGAGGCGCTGGAGCGAGCGCACGCGGAGAACGAGCGCCGCGAGCGCGAGGAGCTCGAGCAACGCGAACTCGTCTCGGGCAGGCAGCAGCAGCCGACCGAGTAAGCCGATCGCGCACTCGCGGCCCGGCATCCCGAAACGGGGTGCCGGGCCGCACTGCGTTCGACCCCCAAGCGTCCGGAGTGAACGGACCGTTCGACCAATCCAGTGGGGCGAAGAGGCCGTGCACTCCGAACGGCGGGGATCAGTTGGTGGCGGGGTAGGGGTTGCGGGCCTGGGTGGCGCGGTCGAGCCAGTCGCGCCAGGACGCGGCCGAACCCGCGGGCTCCGCCCACTGCTGCGAACAGCGGACCATTCGGGTGCCTCCGGTGGTGAGCCAGCGGTGCACCGCCCGCACCTCGTCCGCCGGTGCACCGCGCAGCGGGCCGGCTCCCGGTCGCACCGTTTCGGCCGCGGCCTGCAAGCCGTCCACCACGGGCATCGGTGGCGTCCCGCGCCGCGCGTGGCCCGCCGCGGCGAGCCTGCCGTGCCGGATCACGGCCAGGTGCCAGCCACCTGATCCGTCCGGGCGCGCGCCGATCAGCTCGGCGACCGCTGCCAGCGCCGCCCAGCGTTGTGCCTGGTCCAGCGCGCGCACCAGCCCGGCCAGCCGGTCCCGCGCGCCTGCCGCGTCCTCGAAGCGCTGCTCGACCGAGAGCCGGGTGAGCTCGTCGCGCAACCGCTCCAGGACGCCGTCGCCGCGGCCCTCGACGACCTCGCGCACCGAGATCACTTCCGGCGCGTACTCGTCGACGCTCTGGTATCCCGCGCACGGTGCGGCGCAGCGGCCGAGCTCGTGAACGGCGCAGGGCCGCCCGCTCGGGTTCCTCGCCGGAATGCGGTCGGTGCAGCGGCGCAGCATCGTCGCCGACTGCAACGCTTCCACGGCCTCGCCCGCCGCTGCCCGGGAGCGGAACGGCCCCAGGGCACCTTCGCGAGCGATGCGCACGATCGACAACCGGGGGAACGGCTCGTCCGTGAGCACCACCCACCAGGCGCGTTTGGGAAACTTCGAGCGCCGGTTGTAGCGCGGCTGGTGCGCGCCGAGCAGCCGTTGCTCCCGCACCTCCGCTTCCAGCGGGTGCGCGCAGGTGACGTGATCGACCCGGTCGGCGAGCCCGACCATCTCCTTGATCCGCCCGCGGCGTTCGCCCGCGGTGAAGTATTGGCGCACCCGGCGGCGCAGATCGGTGGCCGTGCCGATGTAGAGCACTTCGTCGTTCGGGCCCCGGAACAGGTACACGCCGGGCGCGTTCGGCAGCTCGTCGGCGAGTCCGCGCTTGCGCCGCTGCTGCGGTGTCACGTCCGGCAAGTGCTCCAGCAACTCCCGGACCGAGCGAACGCCGAACGGTCCGAGCCGTTCCAGCAGCGAGTGCAGCACGTCCACGGTGGCGCGAGCGTCGTCCAACGCCCGGTGCACCGGTGTGGTGCGGGCGTGCAGCACGCGGGCGAGGGTGCCGAGCTTGTGGTTCGGCGTCTCGTCCTTGGTCAGCACCCGGCGGGCGAGCTTGGCGGTGCACAGCACCTGCGGTTTCGGCCAGTCCAGGCCGAGCTGGGCGCATTGCGCCTTGAGGAACCCCACGTCGAACGGGGCGTTGTGCGCGACCAGGACCGCGCCGTTGCTGAATTCCAGGAATGCGGGCAGCACCGAGTCGAAGCGCGGCGCGCCGTGCACCATCGCGTCGGTGATGCCGGTGATCGAGACCACCGCGGGCGGGATCTCCTGGCCGGGATCCACCAGCGTGCTGAACTCGCCGAGCACTTCGCCGCCGCGGACCTTCACCGCGCCGATCTCGGTGACCGCGTCCCGCTGGGCGCTGCCGCCGGTGGTCTCCAGGTCGACGATCACGAACGTCGCCAGGTGCAGCGGGAGATCGTCGTCGAGCTCGTCGAAGGTCAGCTGGCCGGTCATCGGCGGGCACGCTACGGGCGGCCACCGACAACCGCCGGATCGGGTGATCGTGGGGCGGCCGACTAGCCTGGGAGCGTGGTTTCGCCTTCGCCGGGTGCCGATGATCCGCGCCCTGATGAGTCCGCAGTGGACGGTCCGCTGCAGGATGCCGACGACGCGCGGGAGGCGGCGGAGTCCTGTCCCGGTGAGCAGCCGGAACTGCCCGCTCCGGTGCGCTCGCGGCTGGCGGAGATCGCCGGGGAAGCCCTCGACGGCATCCGGCCCGCGGACGTGCCCGCCCCGGTGCGCCCGGTGATGCGGTTCGCGCCTGCCAAGCGCGCCCGGCTCGGCCAGGCCCCGCTGGTCGATGCGCTCCGGGGGTCGACGGTGTTCCGCACCGCGGTCGTCGACTGGTGCCGGGAGCACCGCCCGGCGGCGCTGGAGTTGGCCGACTCCGATCCGGTCGTGGTCGCCGCGGCCGGTCTGCTGCTCGCCGCGCCGGCCACGCCGCACTACTTGGAGCTGGTCGCGTTCCGCGTCGAGCAGGGCAAGCTGCGCGGGGAACGGGATTCCGCGGTGGCCCGCGCGCAGCGGCTCAGCGCCGAGGCCGAACGGCTCAGGGGCGAGCTCGCCGAGGCCCGGCGGGCCGCCGACCAGGTCGGCAACGAGACCAGCACGGAGGCCGACCGGCTGCGCAAGCGGTTGCGGGAGCAGGGGCAGCGGCTCCGCGACGCCAAGGACGATGCGGAGTCCGCGCGCACCGAACTGGCCTCGGCACGCGAACAGATCGAGTCGGAGCTCGCCGAGCTGCGCGAGCAACGCGACCGGGAACGCGCCAAGGCGGCCGAGGAGCGCGAGCGCGCCCGCCGGGCGGAGTCCGACGCGGAAGTCGCACGGCACTCCGCGCGGGAAGCCCGGCAGGGCGACGAGGTCCGGCTGGCCCTGCTGCTGGAGACGATGGAGGGCGCGCTCGGCGGCCTGCGCCGCGAGCTGCGCGCGGGCGGCAGCGGACCGCGCCCGGCCGACGTGGTGCAGCGGGTGCGCTCGGACACCGGGGCCACCGGGCAGGTCGGCGATGCCGCCGAGCTGGACAAGCTGCTGGCGCTGCCCGCGGTGCACCTGATCGTCGACGGCTACAACGTCACCAAGACCGGCTATCCGGACCTGCCGCTGGCCGATCAGCGCAACCGGCTGGCGCACCAGTTGGCCGCGCTGGCCGCGCGCACCGGCGCGGAGGTCACGGTGGTGTTCGACGGCGCGGACGTGCTGGCGGTGCCCACGGCGGGCCCGCGCGGGGTGCGGGTGCTGTTCAGCGATCCCGGGGTGATCGCCGACGACGTGATCCGCGCGCTCGTGGAGGCCGAGCCGCAGGGGCGCCAGCTGGTGGTGGCGACTTCGGACCGGGCGGTGGTGACGTCGGTGCGGCGCGCCGGGGCGTACGCGGTGTCGTCCCCGTTGCTGCTGGAGCGGATCAACCGGGTCTGAGCGGGCTGCTCGTGGCGGAGGTCATAGCGGTCCCGTTGCTTCCGGTCGCGGTGGTCCGGCGCTGCGGTGGTCGGCTGACGCGCAGGTGAGCCGATGCCTCACTGGTCACTGTCTGCGCATACAAGTAATCCTATCGTGGGATTGTGTAGTGCACAGAAGAATTAACCCCCCTCGTATAGACGTCACGCATGACCTTTCGTAGCCTTAGCGCGTCCGCGCGGCGATCAGCGGCCCACTCCGGGTCCTCCGCGCGGCGCCGCCGAATCGGCTTCGGGGAGTCGAACCGGGAACCTGCCCCCGTGGGGTGCGTGGGCGCCGTCCTGGTGCCCGGAGTCCGGGACTGCCCCGGACCGCCGCTGCATCCTCGGTGGGTGGTCTCGGTGGGCGGTCGAGAGACGAAGGAGCAGTGCGCGACGTGGCGTCGCACCGATTGAAGCGCACGATGCGCGGAGCCTTGGCGGCCTCGGCGGTCGCCGCCGCCGTCAGCATGACCTCCGCGCCGGCTGTCGCAGACCCCAAGCCCCCCGAGAGCGCCTCGGAGGCGGCCAAGCAGGTGCGGGAGCTCTCGCACCAGGCCGAAGCCCTCACCGAGGACTACAAGAAGGCCGAGGACGACCACAACGCGAAGAAGGCCGAGCTGGACCGGTCCACCGCCGAGGCGGGCCAGGCCGAGCAGGTCGCGAACCAGGCGCGCGCCGAGGAGGAGCGCTTCCGCGGCCAGGTCGACAAGATGACCGCCGCCTCCTACCAGGGCGCCCGGTTGAACAAGCTCTCCGCGTTATTGGTCAGCAAATCCCCGAACGACTTCCTGGACCGCGCGTCCGCGCTGGACGTGCTGGCCAAGGACAACAACGACGCGATCAAGCAGCTCTCCGCCGCGGTGCACCAGGCGGAGAGCGCGCAGCAGCGGGCCCAGGACGCCCGCGGCCGGGCCGCCCAGGCCGAGGCCGACGCCGCCCGCATCCAGGGCGAGATCGGCAAGAAGAAGGCCGACATGGACGCGCAGATCGCCAAGGTCAAGCAGCAGTACTCGCAGCTGAGCTCCGCCGATCAGGACTCGCTGACCGGCGGCGGGCAAACCGACTACGTCGGCCCCGGCGGTTCCGGCAAGGCCGCGGAGGCGGTCACCGCGGCGCTGAGCAAGCAGGGCTCGTCCTACGTCTACGGCGCCAAGGGGCCGAGCACGTTCGACTGCTCCGGGCTGATGCAGTGGGCCTACAAGCAGGCCGGGATCAGCATCGGCGGCTCCACCAAGTCGCAGGTCTCCGAGGGCAAGAGCGTCTCGGCGAGCCAGCTCAAACCCGGTGACCTGATCTTCTACTACAGCCCGGTCAGCCACGTGTCGATGTACGTCGGCAACGGCAAGGCGGTGCACGCGCCGACCGAGGGCGACGTGGTGAAGGTCGACGACTACCAGGACATCGCGGACGTGAGCTCGATGCGCCGCATCGCGGGCTGAGACCCGGCGAGGCGTCCGGCGGGCCGTTACCCACAGGGGTAGCGGCCCGTTCCGCGTTCGGGATCCGCCTCGCCGCGCGGTGCTGCCCGGCCTACGATCCGCCTCGTGCCTGGGTTTTCGCGGGGATGGCCGGCGGCGTTGGCGGCTGCGGCCGCGCTCGCGGTGGGCGCATTGCTCCCGTTGCCCGCGCAGGCCCCGCCCGCTCCGAGCATCGCGGCCCGTGCCGAGACGACCCACTGGCGGCAGGCGCAGGAGACCGTGTTGCGGCAGCGCTCGCAGGCGGTGTTGCGGCGCGACGAGGCGGCGTTCATGGCCTCGGTGGATCCGGCGGCGTCCGGCGAGTTCCGGCGGCGGCAGCGGGAACTGTTCGGCGATCTCGCCGAGCTGCCGCTGGCATCGTGGGACTACCAGGTCGAGCAGCTTCCCGGCGGGGACCCGGCTCGCCCGCGGGTGGAACTCAGCTACGCCCTGGCCGGGGTGGACGCGGTACCCACCCGGCGGCCGATGAACTTCACCTTCACCGCGCGGGGCGGACGTTGGTTCATCAGCGCTGATGCGCGGCCGCCGCACGAACCGTGGGACTTCGGCCGATCCCGGGTGCTGCGCACCGAGCACGGCGTGATCGTCGGCCACGACGGCACCGACGGCCTCGCCGAGCGGCTGACCGGAGAGCTCGACGGCGCCGTCGCTTCCGTCACCGACGTCTGGGGCCCGGACTGGAGCCGCCAGGTGGGCGTGCTGCTGCCGCGGTCCCGCGAGGAATTGCGCGCCCTGGTGGGCGCCGAGTTCGCCGTGGACGGCATCGCGGCGGTCGCCGTGGCCGACAAGGTCGACGTGTCGTCCGGACGCGTCGAAGGCCCCCGAGTCGTGCTGAACACCGAAACCGCGAGCCGGTTGTCCGACACGTCCCTGCGCGTCGTGCTCCGGCACGAGATCGCGCACGTCGCGGCGCGGGCCGACACCGCAGAGGGCGCGCCGATGTGGCTGCTGGAAGGGTTCGCGGACTACATCGGGTACCGGGACAGCGGGCTGCCGCCGGAACGGATCGCCCCGGACCTGCGCGCCCAGGCGCGGACCGGTGCGCTGCCCGCCGCCCCGCCCGGCGAAGCGGACTTCCACCAGGCGGGGCGGCGGCTGGACCTGGCCTACCAGCAGTCGTGGTCGCTGATCGAGCACCTGGTGCGGCGGGTGGGCGAGCCGAAGGTCGTCGAGCTGTACCGGCGCATCGCGCGGGCAGGCACACCGGACGCGGTCGACCCTGCCCTGCGCGAACTCGCCGGGATCAGCACCGACGAGCTGTTGCGCGGGTGGCACGAGGAACTCACCAACCGCTTCCGCTGACGGCAGCGGCCGCGCTGTTGCAGGACTGGGTTCCCGGCCGGTTGCGCAGCGACCGGCGCTTACGAGTAGATCGCTTCGATGTCCTCCGCGTGGTTCTCGGCGACCTTGTTGCGCTTGAGCTTCAGGCTCGGCGTCATCTCACCGGTGGCCTCGGTGAAGTCCTTCGCCAGGATGCGGAAGGACTTGATCTGCTCGGCGCGGGAGACCGCCTGGTTCGCGTGATCGATCGCGGACTGGACCTCGGCGCGCACTTCCGAGTCCTCGGCCAGCTCGCTCAGCGGGGTGTCCTGCGAGCGGCCGTGGTTGGTCAGCCACGACGGCAGGAACTCCGGGTCCAGGGTGACCAGCGCGCCGATGAACGGCTTCTTGTCCCCGACCACCATGCACTGGCTGATCAGCGGGTGCGCGCGCAGGTTGTCCTCGAGCACGGCCGGGGCGACGTTCTTGCCGCCCGCGGTCACGATGATCTCCTTCTTGCGCCCGGTGATCCGCAGGAAACCGTCCTCGTCCAGGGAGCCGAGGTCGCCGGTGTGGAACCAGCCGTCCTCCAGCGACTCCTTGGTGGCGGTCTCGTTGTTCCAGTACTTCCGGAACACCACGTCACCCTTGATCATCACTTCGCCGTCCTCGGCGATCCGGATGCTGGTGCCCGCGAGCGGCTTGCCGACGGTGCCGATCTTGGCCGCCTCCTGCACGTTGACCGCGGCCGCTGCGGTGGTCTCGGTGAGCCCGTAGCCCTCCAGCACCGGCACGCCGACGCCGCGGTAGAAGTGCGCGAGCCGGTCGCCCAGCGGAGCACCGCCGGAGACCGCGCCGCTGCAGCGACCGCCCAGTGCCGCGCGCAGCTTGCCGTAGACCAGCTTGTCGAACAGCAGGTGCTTGGCCCGCAGCCCCAGGCCCGGCCCGCCCTGGTCCAGCGCCTTGCTGTAGGCGACGGCGGTGTCCTCGGCGGCGTCGAAGATGCGGCCCTTGCCCTCGCCGTGCGCCTTCTGCTTCGCGGTGTTGTAGACCTTCTCGAACACCCGCGGGACCGCCAGCACCAGCGTGGGGCGGAACGAGCCGAGGTCGGTGACCAGTTCCTTGACGTCGCCGGTGTGGCCCAGCGTGGTGCGCGAGTAGACGCAGGCGGTGGCGATGGCGCGGGCCAGCACGTGCGCCATCGGCAGGAACATCAGCATCGAGTTGCCCTGCCGCATCAGGTGCGGGAACGCCTCGACGTCCGCGCGCACCTCGGCCAGCAGGTTGCGGTGGGTCAGTTCGCAGCCCTTGGGGCGGCCGGTGGTTCCGGAGGTGTAGATCAGCGTCGCGATCTCGTCCGCGCGCACCTCGCGGCGGCGCTCGTGCGCGGTCTGGTCGGAGACCTCGGCGCCGAGCGCGGTCAGTTCCGCCACGGCCCCGGAGGCGTCGCCGGCCGGGTCGATCTGCCAGACCTGCGCGACGTCGCTCAGCCGGTCCTGCACGCTGTCGATTTCCGCGCGGTGCGCCTCGGTCTCGACGATGACCGCCCGCGCGCCGGAGTCGGTGAGGATCCACTCGGCCTGGTCGGCCGCGGAGGTCTCGTAGATCGGCACCGTCACGCAGCCCGCGGCCCAGATCGAGAAGTCCAGCAGGCTCCATTCGTAGCGGGTGCGCGACATCAGCCCGATGCGGTCGCCGTGCCGCATTCCCGCGGCGATGAGCCCTTTCGCCACGGCCAGCACCTGAGTCGCGAATTCGGCCGCGGTGACGTCGATCCAGGTGCCCTCCACCCGGCGGCGGAAGCTCACGGTGCCACCGAAGCGTTCCGCGTTGGCCCACACCATGTCGGTGAGGTTCTCGTCGTCGGCCACGGTGTTGGTGGCGGGGACGCTGAACTCTCGCACCTTGGAAACCTCCGATAAACGTCCTAATTGTGGGCACAACCTAACGCCGATGGTTACTCGGCGGTAGTCCCGTGTTATTGATGCGAAACTTTTCGGGCTCGATTAGTCGTGCGGTGGCAGCCTGCCATGCCCGCGCGCGAGCAGCGGCGCCGCCCGCCGCGCAAGTGGCTGCCGCCGCGGCTGCGAGGTTCCCGCCGGTGGCGCCGCTCGTGGCAGGCTGGTCCGCATGTCCGCGATCGACCTCGCCGAGGAGGTCTTCCTGGCCGTGGCGCCCGCCGCGCTGGCCCCGCACTTCGCCGACCCGGACCGCTGGCCGCGGCAATGGCCCGGGCTGGCGCCGGTCGCCGAGGCCGACCGCGGCATCGAGGGGATGCGCTGGCGGCTCACCGGTGACCTGCGCGGCAGCATGGAGGTGTGGTTGCAGCCGGTGCTGGACGGCACCGTGCTGCACTACTTCCTGCGCGCCGACCCGCCCGGTCCGCGACGTGGGCGGTGGGTGACAGCCGAGCTGCGGCGGCGCAGGCTGGCCGTGCGGGAGCTGGTGTTCGAGCTCAAGTCCCGGTTGGAGGCCGGCCGGGCACCGGGCTGCCCACCCCCGTCGCGGTGATCGTCGAGCCAACGGTGATTGAGGAGAGAGTGTGCGGGTGCACGTGGTGTCCGACGTCCATGGCAACGCCGAGGCGTTGAAGCGGGCCGGTGACGGGGCGGACGCGCTGGTCGTGCTCGGCGACCTGATCGACTTCGTGGACTACCACGACCACGGGCGCGGGATCTTGGGCGCGGTGTTCGGCGCGGAGAAGGTGGCGCACTTCGCGGAGCTGCGCCGCAACCACCGCGGCCCGGAGATCGGCGCCTACGCGCGCTCGCTGTGGGAGTCGTTGGACGATCCGCGCGCAGTGGTGCAGGACGCGGTGCGCGACCAGTACTCGCAGCTGTTCGCCGCGATGACCGCGCCGACCTACGCGATCGCGGGCAACGTGGACGAGCCGGGCCTGTGGCCGGAGTTCGCCCGCGAAGGCGTGCACTTCGTGGAAGGCGAGACGGTGGAGATCGGCGGGCTGAGTTTCGGCTTCGTCGGCGGCACGATCCTGGCTCCGGGCGGGAAGCTGCGCCGGGACGCGGCTTGGGTGCCGCACCTGCGCCCGGAGGAGGAGTTCGACGCCGCCGTCGCCGGACTCGGCGAGGTCGACGTGTTGTGCTCGCACCTGCCGCCCAAGGTCCCGGACCTGGTCTACGACGTCATCGCACGTCGCGCCGAGCACGGCTCGGCCGCGCTGCTGGAGCGGATCCACCGCGACCGCCCGCGCTGGTCGCTGTTCGGCCACGTGCACCAGCCGCTGGCGCAGCGGGTCCGGATCGGGCGCACCGAATGCGTCAACGTCGGGCATTTCAAGCGCACCGAACAGCCCTACGTGCTGCGTTGGTGAGCAGGCGCGTTGCGCTGCGGTTCGGCCGCGGCGCAGCGCGAGCGGGCGCACCCGCCGGTGCCGCGGGAGGTGGCCGCGAACCTGTAATCTGCGCGGCATGGTCGATCAGTCCACCCAATCCATCGTGATCCAGGCTCCCGCCGCCGAGATCATGGCGGTGATCTCGGACTTCGCCGCCTACCCGGAGTGGGCGGAGGCGGTCAAGGAGACCGAGGTGCTCTCGACGACCAGCTCGGGCCTGGCCGAGAAGGTGCGGTTCGTGCTCGACGCCGGGGTGGTCAAGGACACCTACGTCAACGTCTACGAGTGGGCCGACGACGGGCTGTCGGTGAGCTGGACGCTGTCCGAGGGGCAGGTGCAGAAGGCGCAGCAAGGCACGTATTCGCTGCGGCCGCAGCCGGAAGGCGGCACCGAGGTCACCTACAGCCTGGCGGTGGACCTGGCGATCCCGATGATCGGCATGTTCAAGCGCAAGGCCGAGAAAATGATCATGAATACGGCGCTGAAAGAGCTCAAACGCCGCGTCGAATCGGGGACTTGAGCCGCGCGGGCGCGTTTTCCGCCGCGCGCTCCGAGTAGCGGATGCGGCCGCGTTGATCGACAGTGTTTCCGGGCGGCGCGCTTTCCCGCCCGCGTCGCCGGTTTCCGGGCGGAAGTGGCACGACCGGATCACGTGGCGCTTCCTGCGGCGCGGCTGCGATGCGGCCGCAACGAAGATCGAGTATCAACGGCATTCGACGTTCCTGTCCCGACTCCGCACTGAGACCGCCCTTGCGCATCCTGTTGTTCACCGGAAAGGGCGGCGTGGGAAAAACGACCCTCGCCGCCGCCACGGCCGCGCGCCTGGCCGAGCGCGGCCGGAAGGTGCTGGTGGTCTCCACCGACCCGGCGCACTCCCTCGGCGACGCCTTCGGCGCCGCGCTCGGTGCTGAACCGCGCGAAGTGGAACTGCACGAACAGCGGCGCGACGTCCGGCTGCACGCCGCCGAGGTGCAGACCCGCGGGCTGCTCGACCAGGCGTGGTCGGAGCTGCGCGAGCACTTGCGCACCCTGCTGCTCGGGGCGGGCGTGAGCGAACTCGACGCGGAGGAGCTCACCCACCTGCCCGGGGTGGAGGACCTGCTCGGGCTGGCCGAAGTGTTCCGGTTCGCCGAGAGCGGGGTGTGGGACACGGTGCTCGTCGACTGCGGCCCGACCGCCGAAACGCTGCGGCTGCTGTCGCTGCCGGAGTCGATCGCCGGATACCTGGAGCGGTTGTTTCCGGCGCACCGGCGGATGGTCCGCGGCGTGTTGGCGGGCCTGGCGGGCAGCGACAACGTCGAACGCTGGGATGCGGTGGCCGATGCCGTGAGCCGCCTGGCGGAGCGCCTGCTCGGGCTGCGGCGCACGCTCACCTCCGAGCACACCAGCGTCCGGCTGGTGCTGACCCCGGAGGCGGTGGTGGCGGCCGAGACGCGCCGGACGCTGACCGCACTGGCGTTGCAGCAGATCCGGGTCGACGGGCTGGTCGCCAACCGGCTCGTGCCCGATCCCGGTTCGGCGCGCGGGAACGCGGCGGCCTGGATGCGAACCCGGCGCAGGGAGCAGGACGCGGTGCTCGGGCAGGTGCGCTCGGCGACGGAACTGCCGCTGCGCACGGTGGCTCATCGAGCCGCCGAACCGGTCGGCCCCGGCGCGCTGCTGGAACTCGCCGACGAGCTCTACGACGGCGACGACCCGCTGGAGGGCGCCGCGTTCGCGCCCGAGATGGAGCTCGGCGGTGGCGGGCGCGCGCTGGACTCCGAATACACGCTGCGGATCGCGCTGCCGCTGCACGACGACGCCGAGCTGGACCTGGCGCGGATCGGTGACGAGCTGGCCGTCACCATCGACGGCAGGAGGCGGCTCATCGCGCTGCCCGCGGTGCTGCGCCGTTGCGCGGTGACCGCCGCGGTCGCCGCCGACGACGGGATCACCGTGTCGTTCCGGCCCGATCCCGAGCAGTGGATGCGCTGAGGCTGTGACCAATGTGGACCAGTGGATGTGGTGAGCGGATGCGTGCTGAACACCCCGATCCCGAGGTGACGTCGGGAACGGGCGAAGAGCCGGACAGCGGTGGCTCCAGCGGTCGCGGAACGGGTTCCGAGCAGGACGGGGGCGGTCGCGACCGGATGGCCGAAGAGCTCCGGCTGCTGCTGGACGCGGCGGCGCAGCGCGCCGAGGAGTACCTGCGCGGCGCAGGCGGTGCTGAGCGGACTCGCGATCGCGGCGCTGGGCCGTCCGGCGCTGGGCCGTCCGGCGAAACCGGCTCGGGTGGCGCTTCCTGCGGCTGGTGCCCGATCTGCGCGGTGGCCGCCCTGGTGCGCGGTGATCAACCGGAGCTGACCGCGAAGCTGGCCGACCAGCTGTCCGGGCTCGTGGAACTGCTGCGGGGCACCCTCGCCGAACACCGGCACACCGATCCGGCCGGTCCGGCTGCGGAGACCGCCGAACCGGCCGCCGAACCCGCGAGCAAGGTGCAGCGGATCGAGGTTCGCCGGGTGCGCGGCAGGACCGCCGCAGCGGCCGGGAAGGGCGCTTCGATGGGAGAGCGCGATTGCTGACCGTCGGCGTGGATGTGGGCGGCACCAGCGTCCGTGCCAGCGTGGTCGACCCGCAGGGCACCGTGCTGGAGACGCTGCGGGTGCCGTCGGCGGGCACCGGACCTGAACTCGACTCCGCCATCGCGGGCACCGTGCTGGCCCTCGCCGCCGACTACCCGGTGGCCGGAGTGGGCCTGGCCGTGGCGGGCTTCGTCAGCGAGGACCGCAGGGTCGTGCGGTTCGCACCGCACCTGCCGTGGCGGCACGTGGCCGTGGCCGACAACATCGCCGCCCGAGTGGGGTTGCCGGTGGTGCTCGAGCACGACGCCAACGCGGCCGCGATCGCCGAGCAGCGGTTCGGTGCCGCGGTCGGCGCGCGGGTCGCGGCGCTGGTGGCGTTGGGGACCGGCATCGGCGGGGCGCTGGTGCTCGGCGGTGACGTGTTCCGCGGGGCGCACGGAGTGGCGCCGGAGCTCGGCCACCTGCGGCTGGTGCCGGACGGGCGGGAATGCCCGTGCGGGAAGCGCGGCTGCTGGGAGCGCTACTGCAGCGGAACCGCCCTGGCCCGGACCGCGCTGGAACTGCTGGCCGAGGACGCGTCCTCGCCGCTGGCCGCGCAGGCCGCCGCCGACCCCGGCGAGATCACCGGGGAGCGCGTCGCGCACGCTGCCGAGGACGGCGACCCGGTCGCGCGCCGCGCGGTGGGCGAGCTGGCGCGCTGGCTCGGTGAGGGACTGGCGCTGGTCGCCGACGTCTACGACCCGGAGGTCGTGGTGCTCGCAGGCGGCGTGTCCGGTTCGGCGCACCTGTTCCTGCGGCAAGCCCGGCAGCACTACGCGGATGCGATGACCGGCGCCGGGCATCGCCCGTTGGCAAAGGTCCGGGTGGCCAAGCACGCGGACGAGGCGGGCATCGTCGGCGCCGCGACGCTGGCCCGCGAACACGTCGCCGCGCACGCCCGGACCTGCTGAACCTTCGTCGTCGAACCCGGCTGCGAAGTCCCTGCAGAACGACTTGCGCAATGGTGCCGGTGGCGGACCGCGGCGGCTTCCTGGCTGCGGAACGCTGAATGGGCGAAGCGGACCGCTCGGAGAAGGCGACATGGCAGCGCTCGTCCCGAACAGGCGCTGAGCCCGTCGCCGGCTCGGCGAGGCGAGCACGCCGCGGCGCCCGGAAGTTCACCGGCCGGTCGGCTCCACCCCGCCGCCGATGCCGGATCCGGGCAGCTGCTCAGAGCCGCGCGCCGTCGTCACCGGATCCCGGCGGGTTGCTCCGCAACCGCAGCAGCAACCAGCCGATCCCGCCGCTGATCGCGATCAGCCCGGCGGGCAGCGCCACGCTGCCGCCGAGCCCCGCGAGCCCCGGCACCACCAGCAGCAGCACGCCCAGCACGATCGTCGAGATCCCGCCGATCGTGGCCGCGGTCGGCCGCGGCATCGGCGGTGGTTCCGGTGGCTCGTAGTGGCCTTCGTCGTCCGCTTCAGCGGGCGGCGTCCAGTCCCGCGGCCCCGCAGGCTCCACCGGGGCCGGGCTCAGCGCCTCGTCCGCTCGGCCCGGCGGATCCGGTGCCCGTCCCTGCCCGTCGGCGTCGTCCGCGGTCGTGCGCGGCCCGTCCTCCTGCGGCCAGCGCGCCAGCGGCTCGTCGCGTTCCAGGCCCGCGACGATCTCGGCGAAGGCCGCGTCGATGTCCTCGGGTCCGTCGGCGTTGTCGTGGCGGGTGCTCATGCGGTTTCTCCGACGCGCTCGCGGTGGATCCGGCGGATGAACTCGACGCTACCGGCGAACACCGTCGGCGCGTCGTGATCGAGCGTTGCGACGTGGTAGCTGTCCGGCAGCACGACCTCGGTGACGTCGTCGCCGCCCACGCCGTCGAGCACGACCTTCGCGTTGAGCGGTTCGACGACGTGGTCGGTCGCCGAGCGCAGCAGCAGCACCGGCGCGCGCACCCTGCCGAGGTCGCGCCGCACGATCCGCCACAACCGCCGAAGGCTCGCCATGGCGCGCAGCGGCGCTCGCCCGTAGGCGAGCTCGGTGCTACCGGCCTTCGCGATGTCCCCGCTGAGCCCGCGCACCGAAGGCAGCACCCGGCACAGCACCGGCAGCAGCGCGGCTTCCCGCCGCAGCGTCAGCACCGACGGGTTCACCAGCACGATCCCGGAGATGTCGGGATGTTCCTGGGCCAGCCGCAACGCCAGCGTGCCGCCCATCGACTGGCCGAACACGAACACCGAACCGCACCGGGCGCGCAGCGATTCCAGTTCGGTCCGCACCGCCGAATACCACTCGTCCCAGCCGGTGCGGTTCAACTCGCGCCACGTGGTGCCGTGCCCGGGAAGGCGCGGGCAGCGGACCGTGTACCCCTCGGCGGCCAAGTGCTCTCCCCAGCTGCGCATGCTCTGCGGAGTGCTGGTGAATCCGTGGCACAGCAACACGCCGACGTCGTCGGCACCCTCGTGCACGAACGGCTCGGCGCCGGCGAGCACGGGTGACTCCGATGGCACCGGCAACCCCGGTGGGATGGGCAACCCCCGTGGGATGGGCAACACAGCCTCCCTACCGCTCACCTCGACCCGGGTACCGGTTCATCGTCGCATGGCTGTGGCCGGTGCGGGGCGATCTTCCGGGGCTGATCCGATACCGCAGGGGCCGCATTGTGCGGCGTGCGGGCGCTCCGTAACCTGAACTAGGTATTCCGGGTGTTCAGAAAGGCAGCGGCGCGTGCTGTACTGGGTGATGAAGCACTTCTTGCTCGGTCCCCTCATGAAGCTGTTCTGCCGCCCGAGCATCGACGGTGCCGAGCACGTGCCGCAGTCCGGTGCGGCGATCCTGGTCAGCAACCACGTCGCGGTCGCCGACTCGTTCTTCATGCCGCTGATGATGCCGCGCCGGGTGACCTTCCTGGCCAAGCGCGAGTACTTCACCGGAACCGGGATCAAGGGCAAGTTCCAGAAGTTCTTCTTCTCCGGGGTGGGCCAGGTCCCGATCGACCGCTCCAGCGGCGCGGCAGCGCAGGCCGCGCTGGACACCGGCGTGCGGTTGCTGCGCGAAGGCAAGCTGCTCGGCGTCTACCCCGAAGGCACCCGCTCCCCGGACGGCCGGCTCTACAAGGGCAAGACCGGGGTCGCGCGGATGGCGCTGGAGGCGGGCGTGCCGGTGATCCCGATCGCGATGTACGGCACCGACAAGGTCAATCCGCTCGGCTCCAAGATGTGGTACCCGCACAAGGTGCGGGTCAAGGTCGGCGAGCCGCTGGACTTCTCCCGCTACGAGGGGCTGGCCGGGGACCGGTTTGTGGAGCGCTCGATCACCGACGAGATCATGTACGCGCTGATGGAGCTGTCCGGCCAGGAGTACGTCGACATCTACGCCGCGAAGGCCAAGGACGAGCTGACCGCGCAGGGCAAGGACGTCGCGGGCTGGACCGACCGGATGCCCCGCTCCAAGGCGAGCTGAGCGGGTCCGACGGGGCCGGGCGTTCGCCCGCACCGCCCTCTTTACGCTGGTTCGGTGCGGTTCTTCTACGACTGTGAGTTCATCGAGGACGGGCAGACGATCGACCTGGTCTCGATCGGCATGGTGGACGAGACCGGCCGCGAGTTCTACGCGGTCTCCACCGACTTCGACGCGGGCCGGGCGGGCCAATGGGTGCGCCGCAACGTGCTCCCGCAGTTGCCCCCGCCCGCGGACGGCGCTTGGCGCCCGCGAGCGCGCATCCGCGAAGAGCTGTACGAGTTCCTGACCGCACGCCACGACAACATCGAACTCTGGGCCTGGTACGCGGCCTACGACCACGTCGCGCTCGCGCAGCTGTGGGGCGCGATGCCCGCGCTGCCCTCGCGGATTCCGAAGTTCACCCGGGATCTGCGGCAGCGCTGGGAGGACGTGGGCAAGCCGAAGCTCCCCTCGGCACCGGCGAACGCGCACGACGCGCTCGCCGACGCGCGGCACAACCTGCAGCGCTGGAAGGTGATCGAGGACGTGCAGCGCAAGCGCGGCTACCCGCTCTGAGCCAGCTTCGCGCTCGTCTTGCGCAGGTGGCGAAAGCAGCCGGCGCCGCTCGGAGAAGGCCAGCACCTGAGCCGGACGCAGGCTCCACGGGCGCCGTTCCACCACCGGAGTACTTGCTGCACCGATACAGGCCGTGCCAGGCTGCTGCCCGGGGAGATCCAGATCACCCCGCTCGGTGCCGCGCGAGCGCGGCGCGAGCGAGTGCAGGCGAGCAGAGGAGGCGGCGAGGATGCCGGCTGGAACGCGGATCGGGGTGTTGACCGGTGGCGGCGACTGCCCCGGTCTGAACGCCGTGCTGCGGGCGATCACGCGCAAGGGGATCGCGGTGCACGGGCACGAGGTCGTCGGTTTCCGCAGCGGCTGGAAAGGTCCGCTGGAGGGCGCCACCATGCCGCTCGGGCTGGACGAGGTGGAGGACATCCTCAGCCGCGGCGGCACCATCCTCGGTTCGTCGCGCACCAACCCGTACCAGCACGACGACGGGGTGCAGCGGATCAAGGCGACGATGGCCGAGCACGGGGTCGAAGCGCTGATCGCGATCGGCGGCGAGGACACCCTCGGGGTCGCCGAACGCCTCACCCGCGACGGGGTGCCGGTGGTCGGAGTGCCGAAGACGATCGACAACGACCTCGACGCCACCGACTACACCTTCGGCTTCGACACCGCCGTGCACATCGCCACCGAGGCGATCGACCGGCTGCGGACCACCGCCGAGTCGCACCACCGCGCGCTGGTGGTGGAGGTGATGGGCAGGCACGCGGGCTGGATCGCGCTGCACTCCGGGCTGGCCGGCGGCGCGAACGTGATCCTCGGGCCGGAGAAGCGGTTCAGCGTGGAGCAGGTCTGCGACTGGGTGCAGCAGCGGTTCGAGCGGCAGTACGCGCCGATCATCGTGGTCGCCGAGGGCGCGATCCCGCAGGACGGCGAGGAGGTGCTGCAGACCGGCGAGACCGACGCCTTCGGGCACGTCCGGCTCGGCGGGGTCGGCACCTGGCTGGCCGACGAGATCGCGCAGCGCACCGGCAAGGAATCCCGCGCGGTCGTGCTCGGGCACACCCAGCGCGGCGGCACGCCGACCGCTTACGACCGGGTGCTGGCGACCCGGTTCGGGCTGCACGCGGTGGATGCGGTCAGCGAGGGCGCCTTCGGCAAGATGGTCGCGCTGCGCGGCACCGACGTCGTGCGGGTGCCGCTGGGCGAGGCGACCGCGAAGCTCAAGACGGTGCCGTTGTCCCGCTACGCCGAGGCCGAAGCGCTGTTCGGTTGATCGCCGACCGGCCCCGGCGGTTCCGGCGCCGGGAGGTTCCGGAAATCGCGGCGGGAACCTAGGGTCGGGCCGGTACCGACGGCGGTAGGGGAGCGCGGATGTCCCGACGCGGGCTGATCTCGATGACCGATGGCGAAGTCGCCGACTTCCTCGAACAGCGGCGCACGATCGTGCTCGGCACGGTGAAACCGGACGGGCGGCCGCACCTGGTGCCGATGTGGTTCGTCCCGGGAAGCGTCGTGCCCGGTGGCACGGTGGTCGAGCTGTGGACGTTCGCCAAGGCGCAGAAGACGCTGAACCTGCGCCGCGACCCCCGCGCCACGCTGATGGCCGAGACCGGCAGCAGCTACGACCAGTTGCGCGGGGTCTCGCTGGAGTGCGACGTCGAGGCGCTGGAGGTGCCCGGGGACATCGAGCGCATCGGTACCGCGCTGGGCAGGCGCTACGGCACTTGGGAGCCCGCGGACGAACCCGCCGCGCTGGAGGCGGTGCGCGCCCAGGTGCCCAAGCGCGTCGGGTTCCGCTTCACCCCGACCCGCACGATCAGCTGGGACCACCGCAAACTCGGCGGCGGCTACTAGGCCTGAGAACCCGCCGGTGGTCCGGCTGAGTCCTCGGGCACCGCAGCGGCTGGCGCCGCTTATGAAACAGCCCCTAGATCGCGCGCGACCGCCGCGGGAGCTCCGGCGAGCCACCTCCGGGCCCCGGCGAGTGGAGCTGAATCGACGCGACTGGGCAAGATCGGCGGCGCTGCGCCGCCGCCCACATGAAAACAGGTGGCCAGCACGCCCTATCCTGGTCACGTGAATTGGACCGTCGATGTTCCGGTCGATGAACTGCCGGAACTGCCGCCGCTGCCCCCCGAGATGCGCGCCCGCCTGGATGCGGCGCTGAAGCTGCCCGCCACCCAGCAGCCCGAGTGGCCCGAGGACCAAGTCGCCGCCGTGCGCAAGGTGCTGGAGAGCGTCCCGCCGGTGACCGTGCCCTCCGAAGTGGACCGGTTGCGCGGACAGCTCGCGGCGGTCGCGCGGGGCGAGGCGTTTCTGCTGCAGGGCGGGGACTGCGCGGAGACGTTCGCGGACAACACCGAACCGCACATCCGCGGCAACATCCGCACCCTGCTGCAGATGGCGGTGGTGCTGACCTACGGCGCGAGCATGCCGGTGGTCAAGCTCGGCAGGCTCGCCGGGCAGTACGCCAAGCCGCGGTCCAACTCCACCGACGCGCTGGGGCTGCCCAGCTACCGCGGGGACATGGTCAACTCGCTGGCCGCCAGCGAGGAGGCCCGCAGGCACGACCCGTCCCGGCTGATCCGCGCCTACGCCAACGCCAGCGCCACGATGAACCTCTCCCGCGCGCTGACCAGCGGCGGGATGGCCGCGCTCGCGCAGGTGCACGACTGGAACAAGGACTTCGTGCTCAACTCCCCGGCCGGGGAGCGGTACGAGTCGGTGGCCGCCGAGATCGACCGCGGCCTGCGGTTCATGGCCGCCTGCGGCGTGGACGACAGCAGCCTGCACGCGGTGGACCTGTTCGCCAGCCACGAAGCGCTGGTGCTGGACTACGAGCGGGCGATGCTGCGGCTGGACACCTCGCACGGCACGCCGCGGCTCTACGACCTGTCCGGGCACTACGTGTGGGTCGGGGACCGCACCAGGCAGCTCGACCACGCGCACATCGCGTTCGCCGAGCTGATCTCCAACCCGATCGGGCTCAAGATCGGCCCGAGCACCACCCCGGAGATGGCGCTGGAGTACGTCGAGCGGCTGGACCCGAACCGGGAGCCGGGCCGGTTGACGCTGATCAGCCGGATGGGCAACGGCAAGGTCCGGGATCTGCTGCCGCCGATCGTGGAGAAGGTCACCGCCGCCGGGCACCAGGTGGTCTGGCAGTGCGACCCGATGCACGGCAACACCCACGAGTCCAGCACCGGCTACAAGACCCGCCACTTCGACCGCGTGGTGGACGAGGTGCAGGGCTTCTTCGAGGTGCACCACCGGCTGGGCACCCACCCCGGCGGCATCCACATCGAGCTGACCGGCGAGCACGTCACCGAATGCCTCGGCGGCGCGCAGGACATCTCGGACACCGACCTGGCGGGCCGCTACGAGACGGCCTGCGATCCGCGGCTCAACACCCAGCAGTCGCTGGAGCTGGCGTTCCTGGTCGCGGAGATGCTGCGCAGCTGACCGGGATCGAGCGCACGCGCGGGCCGGGGTGGGATCACCCCGGCCCGTTCTCGTGCGCCGGGTGTTTCCGGGTGCACCCGCTTTTTGCGTGGCTCGTGGTGACTCTCCGGGATCGTCCCGGGAATTCCGCGGCTGATCCTGGTCATGTCCTTAGCCGTGCGCCCTTGACGGTGACTGCGCTCACCGGATAAACAAACTCGGTCAGATTGAAGCGGACCGATCCGGGCATCGAACCGGGTCCTGGGAATCGGGTCCAGACCGGAGGCCGACCGGGTGTACGCGCGTGAACGCCAGCAGCTCATCGTCGAGCGTGCCAGGCAGGAGGGCCGAGTCGACGTGACCGGGCTCGCGGGGCAGCTGCAAGTGACCCCCGAGACGATCCGGCGCGATCTGACCGTGCTGGAGGAGCACGGATTCCTGCACCGCGTGCACGGCGGTGCGATCCCGGTGGAGCGGTGGAGCTTCGACCCGCAGCTGTCCGCCCGGGAGAACGTGATGGTCGCCGAGAAGACCCGGATCTGCCGGGCCGCGCTCGACGAGGTGCCCGCGGAGGGCGCCGTGCTCATCGAGTCCGGCACGACCTGCGCCCGGTTCGCCGAGCTGCTGCCGACCGACCGGCCGCTGACGGTGATCACCGACAGCCTCAGCATCGCCGTCTCGCTGGCGTCCAGGCCGAACCTGTCGGTGCTCACGCCCGGCGGCCGGGTGCGCGCGACCACCAACGGCGGCGTCGGTGCCTGGGCAGCGCAGCGGTGGCGCGAAGTGTTCGCGGACGTGGCTTTCCTGGGCACCGACGGGGTTTCGCTGCACCGCGGGCTGACCACCCCGGATCAGAACTCGGCCGAGATCAAGACGTTGCTGTTGCGCGGGGCGCGGCGACGGGTCCTGCTCGCCGACCACACCAAGATCGGCCCGGTTTCGCTGCACCGGTACGGCGAGATCGCCGAGGTCGACGTGCTGATCACCGACACCGGGCTGGACGGGGACATCGCGACCGACATCGAGGCCGCGGGCCCCAAGGTCGTGCGAGTGTGAGCACACAGCAGAAAGGGATGCCGATGCGACTCGGCAGGAGATGGTGGGCGCTGGTCGCCCTGTTCGCGTCAGTGCTGCTCACCGCCGGTTGCACGGGGGCGGGCGCGATCGGTTCCGGCGACGGGCGCCGGGTGCTGCGGGTGGCGGTGGTGTCCAACCCGCAGATGGAGGACATGCAGGAGCTCGCCGGGGAGTTCGAGCGCCTGCACCCGGAGCTGCGGCTGCGGTTCATCTCGCTGCCGGAGAACCAGGCACGCGACAAGATCACCCAGTCGGTGGCCACCGGCAGCGGCCAGTTCGACGTCGTCATGGTCAGCAACTACGAGACGCCGATCTGGGCGGCCAACGGCTGGCTGCACGACCTGGAGCCGCGAATGGACGCGACTGCGGGCTACGACAAGGACGACTTCATCCCGTCCATCCGGGACTCGCTGTCTTACCGGGGGCACATGTACGCGGCCCCGTTCTACGGCGAGACGGCGCTGCTGAACTACCGCAAGGACCTGTTCGCCCAAGCCGGGCTGAGGATGCCGGAGAATCCGACCTGGCAGCAGGTCCGCGACATGGCGGCCAAGCTCGATCAGGGCGAAGGCGGGCGCGCCGGGATCTGCCTGCGCGGGCTGCCCGGCTGGGGCGAGGTGATGGCCCCGCTGAACACCATGATCAACTCCTTCGGCGGTCGCTGGTTCGACCCGCAGTTCAACGCCCAGCTGACCTCGCCGCAGGTGCGCGATGCGGCGCACTTCTACACCGACCTGGTGCGCGACTACGGCGAGCCCGGCGCGTCCAGCACCGGCTTCTCCGAATGCCTCACCGAGTTCGGCCAGGGCAACGCGGCGATGATGTTCGACTCGACGTCGTCGGCGGGCACCTTGGAGGACCCGCAGGAGAGCAACGTGCCCGGCAAGGTCGGCTACGCCAACGCCCCCACCGGCCCCGGCGGCAAGCGGGCGAGCTGGCTCTACACCTGGTCGCTGGCGGTCCCGAAGACGGCCGAACGACCCGACGACGCCTGGAACTTCATCTCCTGGGCGACGTCGAAGCAGTACCTCAAGACCGTCGGTGAACGCCTCGGCTGGCAGAACCTGCCGCCCGGCAGCCGCCGCTCGACCTACCAGATGCCGCAGTACCAGCAGGCCGCGGCCGCCTTCGCGCAGCCGACGCTGCGCGGCATCAGCCAGGCCGACCAGACCCGGCCGAGCTCGCAGCCCACGCCGTACCAGGGCTTGCAGTTCGTGCGCATCCCCGAGTTCGTCGACCTGGGCACCCGCGTGAGCCAGCAGATGTCCGCGGCCATCGCCGGGAGCAAGTCCGTGGACGAAGCGCTGGAGCAATCCCAGGGCTACGCCGAGACCGTGGGGGAGAGCTACCGGCCATGACCACTGCTGAACCGACCGCGGCGAAGGGGATCACCCTCGGCCGCAAGGAGAAGTGGGCGCGCCGCGGACCGCTGCTGCCCGCGCTGATCTTCACCATCATCATCACGCAGGCCCCGTTCCTGGCGACGATCTTCTACTCGCTGCACTCGTGGAACCTGCTGCGCCCCGGCTCGTGGGGCTTCATCGGGCTGTCCAACTACGTCGACGTGTTCACCGACAGCGAGTTCTACACCGCCGCGCTGAACACGATCATCGTGACCGTGGGCTGCGTGCTGGTTTCGCTGGCCCTCGGGGTCGGGCTCGCGCTGCTGCTGGACCGGCCGTTCTTCGGTCGCGGCGTGGTGCGCACCATGCTGATCACGCCGTTCCTGATCATGCCGGTGGCTTCCGCGCTGCTGTGGAAGACCAGCATGTTGAACCCGACCTACGGGCTGGTGGACGCCGTGCTCGGGCCGATCGGGCTCGGCGGCATCGACTGGGTCGGCGAGCACCCGATGGTCTCGGTGCTGGCCGCGCTGGTGTGGCGGTGGACGCCGTTCATGATGCTGATCGTGCTCGCCGGGCTGCAGAGCCAGCCGCGGGACGTGCTCGAGGCCGCGCGGATGGACGGCGCCAGCGGCTGGCAGACGTTCCGGTTCATGACGCTGCCGTTCCTGCGCCGCTACATCCAGCTGGCCGGGCTGCTGGGTTCGATCTACGTGGTGAACACCTTCGACGAGATCTTCATGATGACCCAGGGCGGTCCGGGCATCGCCACCACCAACCTGCCGTACTACCTCTACCAGCGGGTCTTCCAGGGCTTCGACGTCGGTCAGGCCGCCGCGCTCGGTGTCGTCGTGGTGGTGCTGACGATCATCGTCGCGACCTTCGCGCTGCGCGCGATCTTCACCGCCATTTCCGGCAAGGAGGCTGCGGAATGAAACGCCGATCGGCCGGAGGGGCCGCGCTGACGGTCCTCGCGTGGGCGCTGGGGATCCTGTTCGTGTTCCCGGTGTTCTGGATGGTGCTCACCTCGTTCAAGCAGGAGGGCGACGCCTACACCGACGATCCGAAGTTCTTGTTCGCCCCCACCCTCGACCAGTACAAGCTGGTCTTCGACGGCGGGCTCGGGCCGTACCTGGTGAACTCGCTGATCGCCACGGTGATCTCGTGCCTGCTGGTGGTGGCGCTGGCCGTGCCCGCGGCCTACGCGCTGTCCATCCGGCCGGTGAAGGGCACCAAGGACGCGTTGTTCTTCTTCATCTCCACCAAGATGCTGCCGGTCGTCGCGGCGATCGTGCCGATCTTCGTGGCCGCTCAGCAGCTACACCTGCTGGACAACGTGTGGGCGCTGGTGCTGCTGTACTCCGGCATGAACCTGCCCATCGCGGTGTGGATGATGCGCTCGTTCTTCCAGGAAGTGCCCAGCGAAGTGCTGGAGGCCGCGAAGGTCGACGGCGCCGGGCTGCGCACCGAGCTCACCAAGGTGCTGCTGCCGATGGTGGCCCCCGGCATCGCCGCGACCGCGCTGATCTGCGCGATCTTCGCGTGGAACGAGTTCTTCTTCGCGGTGAACCTCACCGCGATCAACGCGCCGACGGTGCCGGTGTTCCTGGTCGGGTTCATCACCAGCGAGGGCCTGTACTGGGCGCGGCTGTCGGCGGCGGCGACGCTGGCGGTGCTGCCGGTGGTCATCGTCGGTTGGATCGCGCAGCGGCAGCTGGTGCGCGGCCTGTCCATGGGCGCGCTGAAATGATCGAAGCCCTGCGCAGCATCGCAGTCGTCCGTGCGAGCGGACGCTGCGCAGGACGGCGCTCGCAGAGCCCCGCATCCGCTGCACGCGCAGCTGCCAGGACAGGCATCGACACTTCGGTCCCGGCCCCAGCCCGGTGATCGATTTCCGAGCGGACCGCTCGGCCGCGCACGGCCCGGCGGTCCGCTCACCTGCGCGCCGATTCGGGCGCGGACGTGAGCGGACGGGCGGCACGACGCCCGTCCGGGGAGAGGCAACAGGAAAGGATGGCCGGGATGCGTGCGGTCGTCGTGGAAGGTCCCGGTCAGCCGACCGTGACCGAGGTGCCGGATCCGGCACCGGGGCCCAACGATGTCGTGGTGGCGGTGGACGCCTGCGGCCTGTGCGGAACCGATCTGCACCTGGTCGACGGGGAACTGCCGGTGGTGAGCTACCCGATCACGCCCGGTCATGAGCTGGCCGGGCGCGTGGTGGCCGCGGGCGGCGAGGTCACCAGGCTCGCCGAGGGCGACCTGGTGGCGGTCGAGCCGTCGCTGCCGTGCGGGGAATGCCGGTACTGCCGGGCGGGCAAGGGCAACCTGTGCGAGCCGTGGCGGGCGGTGGGCATCACCTCGCCGGGGGGCGCGGCCGAGTACGTGCAGGTGCAGGCCAAGAAGTGCTACCCGCTGCCGGCGGGCACTCCGGCGACCTCGGCGGCGCTGATCGAGCCGCTGTCCTGCGCGGTGCACGGGCTGGACAAGGTTCCGCACGACCTCACCGACGAGGTGCTCGTCTACGGCGCGGGCACGATGGGGCTGCTGCTGGCGCAGCTGCTCAAGCGGGCCGGGGTGCGGTCGCTGTCCATGGTGGACCGCAGGCAGGACCGGCTGACCGTGGCCGAGTCGATGGGCGCCGACGCGGTGGCCACCGAAGCGGAGCAGCTGGGCAACCCGGACGGCTGGGACCTGGTCGTGGACGCCACCGGTGTGATCGCCGCGATCGAGGACGGGCTCACGCGGGTTCGCAAGGCAGGCACGTTCCTGCAGTTCGGCGTGGCCGATGCGAAGGCGAGCGCGCAGTTCTCCCCGTTCCGGGTCTACAACGAGGAGATCACCATCGTCGGGTCGATGGCCGTGCACAACAGCTTCGACCGCGCGCGGGATCTGCTGGTGGCCGGGGCGGTCGATGCCGGTTCGCTGGTCACCACGACCGCCGGGCTGGCGGACTACTCGACCGCGTTGGAGGAGTTCCGCTCCGGAACCGGGCTCAAGACGCAGGTGCTGCCCTCGGCGTGATCTGCCGCCGCCCGGTCCCCGCGGCCGGGCGGCCCGGCGCGCCCGCCCGGCACAGTCCGGCACCGGCTGAGCCCGAGCGGGTCGAACCGCTGCAGCGACAGCGCCGCGAGCAAGGCCGCACCCACACCGACCGCCACGAACGGCAAGTTGTACATCGCCTGCTCGCCGTCCGGGTAGTAGGCCAGCACCAGCGCCACCGACGCCCCCACCACGTACGACAGCGCACGCGGGCTCCACGGCAATGCGCAGCCCAACGCCAAACCCCAGGTCAAGTACCACGGAAGCACCACGGGTGAGAGCGCGGCCGCGGCCAGCAGCGCGAGCGCGGCGCAGCGGACCGCGTTCGTGCCGCCGTCGCGGGCCCGCCACCACAACCGGGCCAGCAGCGCCGCCAGCACCAGCGAACCCAGCGTGCGCCCGGTCTCGACGAACGGTCCCCGGTCCACCTCGGCGAACATCGCGACGACGCCGTGCACGGCCTGGCCCAGCCCGGTCGGTGCGGACAGGTAGTTCACGATCATGCCGGGTGCCGACAGCGCGGGCAGCCACCCGAAACCGACCTTGGCCAGCGCCATCGTCGCGGCGAACACCGGCACGAACACCGCGACCGAAGCCGCACCGGCCCGCACCAAGCGCTGCCTGCGATTCCCCGGCAGCCGCGCCGCCCAGATCCACACCAGGAACGGCAACGCCACACCGGCCGTCGCCTTGATCGACATCGCCAACGTCAGCAGCGCAACGCCTGCGGCGCGCCGCCCGCGCAGCGCCAGCAGCACGCCCAGCGCCAGCAGTCCGATCATCAGCATGTCGTTGTGCGGGCCGCCGACCAGGTGCACCACCGTCATCGGGCTGGCCGCCACGAGCCACAGCGCGACCGGCAGCCTCCCCCCGAGCTCGGCCACCAACCCGGGCAACGCGAAGATCAACATCGCCAGGCCGCACAGCAGCACCAGCCGCATCACGATGACGCTGGAGATCATGCCTTCGCCCGCGAGCAGGATGACGCCCTTGGCGATGCCCATGAACAGCGGTCCGTACGGCGCCGGTGTGGTCTGCCAGGTGGGGTGCACGTTGTCCGGGATCGGACCGATCAGCGCCGAAGGCCCCACGCCGTAGGGGTCCATGCCGTGCAGCGCCAGCAAACCCTGGCCGAGGTAGCTGTAGACGTCCCTGGTGAACAGCGGCGGCGCGATGAGCATCGGCGCGATCCACGCTGCGGTCGCCAGCAGCACTCCGCGCGAACCGACCAGTCCCGCGAGCACTCCGCGCCCCAGCCGCACCCACGCCCACACCAGCACGCCGAAACCGCTGTAGAGGACGGCCAGCGCCATGTCCCGGCCGTGCCCGTAGCGCATCGCCGAGAGCGGCCCGGAGCTGAGCACCGGATCGTGCACCAGCACCCCGGCACCGCCGAACGATCCTGCCAGCAGCAACAACGAACCGAGCGCCCCCAGCAGCACCGTGCGCACCGGTAACCGTCGAGTGCTCGCATCCGCGTGCCCGGCGCCGCCGGTGCGTCGATCACCGGAGGGATCTCGGGGTGCGGCACCCGGCGCACCCGTGCTGGGCTCGTCCGCGGTGCCCGCTCGGGTCGGAGGGCTCGAGGGCATCGTGCGCACCATGTTTGCACACGGCGCCGGAACCGCTGCCGCGGCCACGCCGGGCCGGCCGGGCAGTGATCAGGAACGCACCGCCGGTCAGCGGCTCACAGCGCGGTCGCGCGCACCGTGGAGCCCGGTTCGACCTTGCTGCCCGCCAGCGGGAACTGGCCCAGGATCAGCGCGTTCGGGCGTTGGAAGAACGACTGCACCTGCAACTGCAGGCCCATCGACGCCAGCTGCTGCTGGGCCTGTTCGGCCTGCGTGCCGTTGAGGTCGGGCACGGTCACCGCGTTCGAGACGACCACGCCGATCCGCGGCTTGCCGGACAGTTCCACGGTCGTGCCCGCGGACGGGTCGGTGGTGATCACGTGGTCGGCTTCCACGTTCGGGTCGAACTGCTTGCCCGCCTCGTACGGCTCGAAGCCCGCGGCTTGCAGCGCGGCGAACGCTTCGTCCTTGCCCGCGCCGGTCACGTCCGGCACCTGCACCGGCTGCGGCCCCTTGCTCACCACCAGCCGCACCTCGGAGCTGATGGGCAGCTGGGTGCCCGCGGCGGGGTCGACGCGGATCACCGAGCCCTCGGGGATCGACGGGTGGTACTCGTCGGCCGAGGTGTCGTGCACCGGCCGCAGCTTGGCCTCGCGCACCGCGCTCTGCGCCTGCTCCAGCCCGGTGCCTGCGGCGATCTCCGGCACCTTCGGCTTCCCGAGCGAGACCACCAGTTGCACCGAGTCGCCGCTGAGGATCCGGGCGCCCTGCTCCGGCGTGGAGCTGATCACCGTGCCCGCCGGGGCGTTGTCGTCCAGCTGCCGCGTGACTTCGGCGGTGAGGTCGGCGCCGCGCAGCACCTGCGTCGCGACCTGCTCGGTCTCACCGGTCACCCGCGGCACCTGGATGTAGCGGCCGTTGCCGAGCCACCACGCCGTGCCGCCGAGCAGCCCGGCGATCACCAGGATCGTCAGCGTCCACAGCGCGAACGCCCGGCCGCCCCGGCGCCTGCGGGCTTCGTGCCGTTCGGCGGGTGACGGGCCGATCGCGGCGAGTTCGCTGGTCTGTTCCTCGTCGGACGGGCGCGCCAGCGCGCGCGTGCCGCGCGGACCGGCGTCCTGGGCGGCCGCGTGCGGAACCGGGAACGCCGGGTCCGGCACGGACGCCTCGGTGATCGGCGCGATCCGGTCGGTCGGCGGGCCGCCGTCACCCGGACCGTCCTCGGCCGCCATCTGCTGCGTGCGCTGCTGCGAACTAGGCACCGGGACCGGGACCTGCGCCAGCCCCAGCTCGGAGCTGATCCGGTCCAGCTCGGCCAGGAACGCAGCGGCGTCCGGCGGGCGGCCCGCCGGGTCCCTCCTGGTCGCGCGCAGCACCAGGTCGTCGATCGCGGGCGGCAGCTCCGGCGCCAGCTCACCGGGCGGCGGGACGTCGGAGTTCACGTGGCTGTAGGCCACCGAAAGCGCGGTGTCGCCGGTGTACGGCGGCTGGCCGGTGAGCAGCTCGTAGAGCACGACCCCGGCCGAATACACGTCGGTGCGCGCGTCGGCGTCGCCGGTGGTGACCGCCTCCGGAGACAGGTAGGCCACGGTGCCGAGGATGACGTTGCCCGTGGTGGTGCCCGCCGAAGCGGTCGCCCGCACCAGCCCGAAGTCGGCGACCTTGACCGAGCCGTCCAGCCCGATCAGCACGTTCTCCGGCTTGATGTCGCGGTGCACCATGCCCTCGCGGTGCGCGGCGGCCAGCGCCGACAGCGCCGGGCGCAGCACGCTCACCGCCAGCGGCAGCGGCAGGGCGCCGCGGTCCTGCAGCAGGTCCCGCAGCGTGCAGCCCTCCACCAGCTGCATCACCAGGTAGACGTGGTCGCCGTCGATCTCGTGGTCCACGCCCTGGTCGTAGACGGCGACGACGTCGGGGTGGTGCAGCTTGGCCGCCGAGCGGGCCTCCAGCTCGAAGCGGTGCACGAACGACGGGTTCGCCGAGTAGTGCGAGTCCATCACCTTCAGCGCCACCGGCCGGTCCAGCCGGGTGTCCAGCCCGCGGTAGACCACCGACATGCCGCCGTGCGCGATGACCGAGTCGACCCGGTAGCGGCGCTCCAGCATGGCCCCGAGCAGCTCGGAGCCGCGCTCGGGTCGTGTTCCAGGAGTCATGGCCTCCGCCAACCGCCGGTCGTGTCGCACTTTCCCGCGACGATTGTTCCAGGGCGCATCGGCGCCACTGCCGACCGGTGCCGAGGGCCGCCCGCGGTACGGCCGCGGCGGCCCGCTACCATGCGCTCAAGACCCAGATTGACCCTTCCGGGGCACGCCTGTGCCGCCTCGCCTGTGGCATCGTGGGCCAGGTGAGTGCTATCCCTGCTGCCCCGGATGTGCTTGCTCCCGATGTGGAGATGACCCCGCTGCCCGATGTCGCAGAGCGACTGGGGCTGCCGGAGACCCGGGTGCACCAAATGATCCGTGACGGACACCTGCTCGCCATGCGCCGCGAAGGCGTGCTCGGCGTGCCGGAGGCGTTCCTCGCCGAAACCGCGGTCGTGAAGGGGCTGGGTGGAACGATCACCCTGCTCCGCGACGCCGGCTACAACGAGGACGAGATTCTGCGCTGGCTGTTCACCGCCGACGACACGTTGCCGGGAACCCCGATCGACTCGTTGCGCGGTGATCGGGGGCGCGAGGTCAAGCGGAGGGCGCAGGCGATGGGCTTCTAGCACCCCCTCCGGTCGGCGGCCCGGCCGAGTGGCCCAGGTCTCCGCGCGGGACGGGCTCGGGCGCAGCGCGGCGACCGGAGAGCAACGACACAGCAGGAAATCGTTCAACCCGGTGCCGGGTCGCCCAGCGGCGGCCCGGCACCGTCGTATTCGCAGGGCAGTCGCCGTGTTCGGGGAGCTCTCCCTGCGGCCGCGTCGGGGCGCTGCGCGGTCCGATTTCGGGCTCGGTTCACCTGCTGCGCCCCGAGATTGAAACGTGATGTCACTCGGACCTGTTTCAATGTGGGTCGAACTGGTTCCGCATCGCTGCGCCCGCTTCTGCGTGTCGCGTAGTGATCGGGCGCGGCCGCAAGGGGGTTTGAAAACGGTGCGCCCGATCGCCACGGTTTGGCAGGCACTCGTCCCGGCAGCGTCGTTCTACTTGGTTCTCGCTGTTGTCGGCACGGTGTTCGCCGTGATAATGCGCAGCCGTCGTTTCACCGTCGTTCCCGCATTGTTCGTGTCGGTCGCGGACGCTGTTCTGCTGTACTCGGTGTTCCTGGTGGGATTCCTGGTCGCCGCCCCGCAGCCCGCCGCCGGGGTGGAGGTGCGGGTGGTGCCGGGCAACGACCTCGGCGTCGCGCTGCAGGCCAGCCCGGGTGATGTGCTGCCGTGGCTGCAACTGCTGGGGAATCTGCTGCTGCTGGCGCCGTTCGGTGCGCTGGCGCCGGTCCGCTTCGCCGGGTTCGGCGGCTGGGGCCGGGTGCTGGCCGGTGCGCTGGCGGTGACCTGCGGGATCGAGTTCTTGCAGTACACCGTGCTCACCGGGCGGGTCGTCTCGGCGGACGACGTGCTGCTGAACACCGCAGGCGCCGTGCTCGGTGCGGTGCTGACCCGCCCGTGGTGGGGCGAGCTCCCGCGCGCCCTCGCCGCCGCCCGGCCTGAGATGCGGAGTCGTCCGCGGCACGCGCTGCGCCCGCAATACGCCCGCTGAGCTCGAATTCGCGGAATGCGTCCCGCGCCGCTCCCGCGGTTTCCCGGCGTTGCCGTTTTCAACAGATGCCCGACAGTTCATCCATTCGCTTTCCCCACGGTGCGTCGCGCGCCGTGCACTCAACGCATCGGTCGCAATTCGCCGCGGCCGGAGCAGAAAACCAGGGAAATCCGTGAAAGTCCTGTGATAGGCCGCGGCGCCAACTGCGGAATGGTGTCCGAGTTCACCCGGTGATGCGCCGCGCGGCCAGTTTCCCGGAAACCAGCACCGGCGGAACCCCCACGCCCGGTGTCGTGCCCGACCCGGCCAGCACCACGTTCTCCGGATCCCGCAGCAGGTTGCGCGGCCGGAACGGCCCGGTCTGCGCGAAGGTGTGCGCGGCGGAGAACGGCGTGCCCGCGGCGTGCCCCTGCGCCGCCCAATCCAGCGGCGTCACCACCCGGTGCGCCTCGACCGAGTCGGCGAACCCGGTGAAGCCGCGGGCCTGCAAGGTCGCGAACAGCTCGTCCCGGTAGGCGGGCCCGATCCGTTCCCAGTCGAAGCCGGACGTGCTCAGGTTCGGACACGGCGCGAGCACGTAGTGCAGTTCGCGCCCTTCGGGAGCCAGCCCCGGATCGCTCGCGGTCGGGCGCGTGACCAGCAGCGACGGATCGCTCATCAGCCTGCCGCGCCGGATGATCTCGGTGAAGGTGCCCTCCCAGGCGCCGCCGAACGAGATCGTGTGGTGCGCGGTTCCCGGCCAGCTCCGCGTCGTGCCCGCGTGCACCACGACCGCCGATGGCGACCACCGCAACCGCCGCGGCCGGGACCCGAGCAGCCGGTGCGCGACCGGCGGATCCGTGGTCAGCACCACCGCGTCCGCGTCGAGCCGCTGCCCACCGGCGTGCACCGCGGCCACCCGGCCACCGCGCCGCTCCAGCGCGTCCACTTCGGCGCCGTAGCGGAACTCCACGCCGGCGTCGGCGGCGGCCGCAGCCAGCGCCGAGGGCAGCGCGTGCATCCCGCCGCGCGGGAACCACACCCCGCCGACGGTGTCCATGTAGGAGATCACCGCGTACAGCGCCAACGCCCGGCGCGGGTCCAGCCCGGCGTACAACGCCTGGAAGGAGAACACCCGGCGCAGCCGCTCGTCGCGCAGGAACCGGCCGATCGCGGGCCCCAGCCGCCCGAAGCCGCCGAGCGCGGCGAGCTTGGCCAGCTCCGGGGTGGCCAGGCTCAGCGGGGAGTCGAAGTTCGCGTCGATGAACCGGCCCATCTCGGCCTCGTACACCTCGGTCAGCCACCGCCGCAGCCGCCGGTATCCGGCAGCTTCCCGCGCACCGGCGAAGTCGCGGACCTCCTGCTCCATCGCCGCGCCGTCGGTGTGCACGTCCAAGGCCGAACCGTCGGCGAACAGCGCCCGGTACGCCGGATGCAGCGGGAGCAGTTCGAGCCGCTCGTGCAGGGAGTCGCCGACCGCGGAGAGCGCCTCGTCGGCCAGCTCCGGCATGGTCAGCACCGTCGGACCGGTGTCGACGCGGTAGCCGTCGAACTCCAGCAGCCCGGCGCGGCCACCCGGCACCTGCTCGCGTTCCACGACGGTGACCGCGCGTCCCGCACCGGCCAGGTGCAGCGCGGCGGACAACCCGGCCAGGCCCGCACCGACCACGACGACGCGGTCGGTGGCGCCCGGCACGCGGTGCATCAGTGCGTCCGGTCCGTCACGGCCACGGCGAGATCGCCCAGCCGCGTCGCCGCCGGTTCGGCCAGTTCCACCGAGCGCAGCGTCGAGATCGCCGAGGTGGTCAGCTTCGAGATCCGGTGCTCCACGGCCGTCACCGCATCGAGCCGCCGCAGCACCGCCCGCGCCGCGTCGATCTCCTCCTCGCCCGCGTCCGGGTCGCCGAGCACCGAGCGCAGCCGCCGGATCGCCCGCTCGTCGTTCTGCGCGCGGGCCGCCTCCAAGGCTTCCGCGATCAGCAGGGTGCGCTTGCCCTCGCGCAGGTCGTCCCCGGCGGGCTTGCCGGTGACCTCCGGGTCGCCGAACACGCCGAGCAGATCGTCGCGCAGCTGGAACGCCACCCCGACGTCGTGACCGAAGCTCTCCAGCGCGGCCAGCGTCGCCTCGTCGGCGCCCGCGATCTCCGCGCCGAGCTGCAACGGGCGCGCCACCGTGTAGGAGGCGGACTTCAGCTCCGCGACCTGCAACGCGGCCTCGGCCGATTCGTCGCCGCGGACCTGGCTGAACACGTCGAGGTACTGCCCGGCCAGCATCTCGGTGCGCATCGCGCGCCACGGCCGCATCGCCCGCTGCAGCGAGTCGGTGGACAGGCCGGAGGCGTGCAGCATGTCGTCGGCCCACGCCAGCGCGAGGTCGCCGAGCAGCACCGCCGCGCTCATGCCGAACTGCCCGGACCCGCCGCGCCAGCCCTTTTCGTCGTGCGCATCGGAGAACCGGCGGTGCACCGTCGGGTTGCCGCGGCGCGTGTCGGACTCGTCGATCAGGTCGTCGTGCACCAGCGCGCAACCCTGGATGAGTTCCAGCGCGCTCGCGGCGCGCAGCACGGCGTCGGCTTCCGGCCCGTCCGGGTCGCCGCCCGCTGCCTGCCACGCCCACCACGCGAACGTCGGCCGGATGCGCTTGCCGCCGCCCAGCACGAACCTGCGCAGCTCACCGGCGGCCTCGGCGAATCCGGGGTCGAGCCGGGCGCATTCTTCCTGGCGGCCCGCCAGGTAGTCGGCCAAGGTGTCCCGCACCCGTCCGGGGAAGTCGGCGTCCACGGTGTCCTCGATCGTCGTGTCCTCGCTGCGGGAGCGGTCCGCCTCCTCGGCGGTGACTTCTTCGACGTTGCCGGGATGTTCCTGCGTGGTGGGTTCCTTGATGGGCACGGCCCCATCTTCCGTGACGGCCGCGCACGCACCGCGAACGGGTCCGGGCTCCGGCCGATCACCTACGCGCTGGTCCCGGCCGTCTCGTGCTCGTGCTCGCGCTGCGCGAGCCGGGTGATCACCAGCACGGCGCCGAGCGCCAGCGCGCCCATGACCAGCGCCCACACCGTCCACGCGCCGGCGCCCGAGCCCGCGTACTGGAAGGTCGCGTTGAGCTGGGTGACCTCACCGGGCTCCGGTGACCAGGTGACGACCCCGGAACTCTCCCTGCCGTTGGTGGTGGTGACCTCGCCGGGCGCGGTCAGCTCGATGCGCACCGACGAGTCGGTGTCGGCCAGCGGGGTCAGGTCCAGCGAGCCGCTGAGCTCGACCAGCGAACCGGTCCGCTCCAGGTGCAGCCGGTAGCGCGACTCCGACGGGCTCAGCGCGTTGCTGAGCTCCTGGAGCTCGTCGAAATCCAGATCCTTGAACGTCAACCGGGATCCGACCCGGTTCCCCTCGTTGTACGGCGCCACCTGCACCCGGTCGGCCATGTGTTCCGGCGGGCGCAGGTCGAACGGCACCTTCCCGTCCGCCGTTTCGGTGGTGAGCAGCAGTTCGCCGGAGGCGGTGTCGTCCTCGGACAGCGAGATCGAGGTGTCGGCGTGCAAGCAGCCGCCGAGCAGTGCGGCGACCAGCGCGATCAGGGCGGCGAGTGCGGCGCGGGAACCGTGGCAGGGCTTCACCCCGGCGATGCTGGCACCGCATCGCGCGGCTCGCCGATTGCGCGCGGCGGAGGTGATCGTCGCTGGTCACAAAAGGTGGTGCTGGGCCCGTCGCGGACGCGATAACCTGCGCCGCATGGCATCCGAGCGCAGTGGCGTGCACCAGATCAGCGACCGGTACGTGGAGGAACTCGCCGCGTTGGACCCGATCGAGGCCACCGCGCTCGGCCTTCCGGGTGGTGATGAGCTGCTGACCGACTACTCGCCCGCCGGCCACCGCGCTCGCGGCGAACTGGCCCGCCGGGCGCTGGCCGAGATGCGCGCGGCCGAGCCCGCCGACGCAGGGGAGCGCGCGGCGAAGGCGGTGTTCGAGGAGCGGGTCGGACTGGACGTCGAGCTGCACGACGCGGGTGAGGACATGGCGGCGCTGAACGTCATCGCCAGCCCGGTGCAGAACCTGCGCCAGATCTTCGACCTGATGCCGGCGGAGACGCCGGAGCAGTGGCGCACCATCGCCCGCAGGCTGGAGAAGATGCCGGAGGCGCTGGCGAACCTCAGCGAGGGCCTGCGCGAAGCCGCCGCGCAGGGCAACGTCTCCGCCGCCCGCCAGGTGCGGCGGGTCGCCGAGCAGTGCGAGATCTGGGCCGGTTCGCGCGGCGGTGACTCCTTCTTCGCCGGGATGGTCGGCCGGGCCGAAGGCGTCGGCGCGTTGCGCGGCGAGCTGGACGCGGCCGCCGAAGCCGCCGCCGGTGCCTACGCGGAGTTCGCCGCTTTCCTGCGCGACGAGCTGCTGGCGAAGGCCCCGGAAGCCGACGCGGTCGGCGAGCGGCGGTACCGGTTGTGGTCGCGCTTTTTCACCGGCGCGGAACTGGACCTGCGCGAGACCTACGAGTGGGGCTGGACCGAATTCGCCGCCATCGAAGCGGAGATGAAGGAGGTCGCCCACCGCATCCACCCCGGCGCCACCCTCGCCGAAGCCGCCGCCGAGCTGGACAACGACCCGCGCTACCGCGTGCGCGGCCAGGAAGTGCTGCGCCAGTGGGCGCAGGGGTTGTCCGACCAAGCGCTGCACGACCTGCGCGGCACGCACTTCGACATCCCCGACGAGCTGATGGCGCTGGAATGCCGCATCGCGCCGCCGGGCGGCGGGGTCGGCGCCTACTACACCGGCCCGACCGACGGCTTCACCCGGCCCGGCCGGATGTGGTGGTCGGTGCCCTCCGACCGCGAGGAATTCCCGACCTGGCGGGAAACCACCGTCGTCTACCACGAGGGCGTGCCCGGTCATCACCTGCAGGTCGCCACGGCGGTGTACCAGTCGCACCTGCTGAACAAGTTCCAGCGGCTGGCGTGCATCGTCTCCGGGCACGCCGAGGGCTGGGCGCTGTACGCGGAGCGGCTGATGCGCGAACTCGGCTACATCACCGACGACGGGGACCTGTTCGGGATGCTCAACGACCAGCTGTTCCGGGCCGCGCGCGTGGTGGTGGACATCGGGATGCACCTGGAGCTGGAGCTGCCCGCGGGCTGCGGGTTCCACGAGGGGGAGCGCTGGACTCCGGAGCTGGGTTCGGAATTCCTGCTCACCCGCACCGTCGCCGACCCCGCGCACGTGCACGACGAGATCGACCGCTACCTGGGCTGGCCGGGGCAGGCGCCGTCGTACAAGGTCGGGGAGCGGTTGTGGCGCGCGGCGCGGGACGAGGCGCGGGCACGCTACGGAGCGGCGTTCGACGCCAAGGATTTCCACCGGCGGGCGTTGCAGCTGGGTTCGATGGGCCTCGACACCCTGCGCGAACAACTCGCCGAACTCTGATCACTTGTCTTTGATCTTGTTTTGCGAGGGTTCAGCGGCGGAACCTCAGCGGCTCCGCCGCTGACAAGACAGAGCTCCTGGCACACTCGGGTCGCCAGGTTGGAAGACGGGCTCTGAGGATCTTCAGCCCTCCAGCGGGAGGCCGCGGCCGAGGACCGCGAACGGTCGTGGGTCGCCGGTGAACCGGTAGTGCCGCAGCAGGTCGGCGAATCCGACGCGGCGGTACAAGGTCCAGGCCCGCGTCGGGCCTTCCGGGGTGGACAGCAGCACCGCCCGGCCGGGCGCGCCGTCCAGCAGCCGCCGCAGGATCGTTTCGCCGAGGCCGCCGCCCTGGCTGTCCGGGCGCACGTGCAGCTCGGTGAGCTCGAAGTAGTCGTGCATCCAGTGCTCGGCCTCGGCCTGCGAGTGGGTGCTGAGCATGCCGCGGAAGACCTGCTCGTGCCACCACTGGCCGGGCACGCCGAGATAGCCGTAGCCGATGCCGATCAGCTCGTCCGCGGTGTTGAACGCCCCGATGCAGCGCCATCCCGCGCGCAGCATGTGCGCCGACCACATGGGAGCGCGTTGCTGCGCGGTCAGCGGCGGGTAGTTCATCGCCTCCACGTACACCTGCAGGGCTTCGGCCAGGCGGGCTCTGAGCTCGTCGGTGGTGAGCTCGACGAGGCGGTCGAAGCGGGGGGCGGGCGCGGCTGTCACGAGCCGAACACTAGAGGGTGCGGCAAGGGGCCGTGCGTCCCGGCCTTGATCAATTCCGCTGCCGGTGTCGGCGCTGGTGATCGCATCGGAGCGGGCATTACTCGAACAGGTGATCTATTGCTCAAGTGTTGAGTCCGGGCTCCGATCGGTCTACTCTGGAGCTTGTCGAACTGAGGTTCGATCGCCCGAGTGGAGTGCTCGAGTTCGATCGCTCGAGTTTCGATCGCTCTGTCGGTGGCTTGTCATCGCTTGTCGATCGGCCATCGATCGGCTGTCGATCCAGTGCGGTCGGCTTCGGTTCGCACGCACGTCCGGCGGTGGGGTGGGGGAAGCACCCCGCCGCCGGACGACCGGCTTCCCCCCGGTTCGAGCACCTGACCGGCAACTCCGCGGATTCGCGGAGCCCGTCGTGACCGAGAGGAGAAAGCTGATGTCCCTGCCGGTGTCCATTCCCGTCCCGCGCAGCCCGGGCGACGGATCGCCCGTATCGCCAGGATCGTCCGGACCGGCCGGTCCGCCACCGCCGCCGGGGGCGGCGTCCCTGCTGGAGCAGGGGCGGGCTTGCCTGCGCGATGCCGAACAATCGGCGAAACCGGCCGACCGCTACGTTTTGGCGCACCTGGCCGCGTTGCGGGCCGCGACGGCGGTGCTGGTTTCCCGCTCCTGGCGCCGGACCCGGGAGAGACCCTGCCGCGGGCGGTCCGGCGGCGTGTGGAGCCAGCTCACCGAAGTCGCACCGGAACTGCGCGAATGGTCGGCGCACTTCGCGGACCGATCGGTCCGGCGCGCCGCGGCCGAGGCCGGTAGCCCGGGCGTGACGCCGGGGGAGGCGGACATCTCGTTGCGGCACGCGGGCGAGTTCGTCGCGGTGGTTCAGCGCAGCCTGTCGGGGTCGGTGCGATGAGCCGGAGCGTTCCCGAGGAACCCGAATCGGGCTGCGCGGCGCCTCCGGAGCTGTCCATCGACCACGGCCGGATGCTCGACCTGATCGGCGTCGAGGGGCAGTTGCTCACCGCCGCCACGCACGACGTGCACCCGGACGCTCCGGTCGGCGGGGCGTCCGGCCGCACCGCCACCGAAACCGTCCGCTACCTCAGCGGGGTCTGCGAGGACGCGCTGACCTGGATGGGCGCCTCCGAGCAGGCGCGTTCCGCGGCGGTTCCGGAGCCGGCGACGCTGCGGGCGGTGACCCGGCAATGCACCGCCCGGCTGGCCGAACTGCTCGCCGAGTTCGGCACCCGCGCGCCGGACGAGGCGTGCCCGACGTGGTGGCCGGAGGAGCACACCGTGCGGTTCTGGGTCCGCAGGCTGCTGCACGCCGCAACGGTGCACCGGGTGGACGTGCAGACAGCGGCCGCGGTGGAGATGACCCCGATCGACGCCGACGTCGCGCTGGACGGGATCGACGAGGTGCTGCGGTTGTGGCTGGGCTATCGCCTGCACGCCGTCGGCATCACCTCGACCAGACCCTGCTCGGTCGGCCTGTCCACGGCCGGGGCGGAGTGGCTGGTGTACGCCGATCAGCGGCGCACCGTCGTGCGGCGGACCACCGACGGCGAGTCGGTCTCCGCCGACGGGCTGGTCACCGGTGACCCGGCGGCGGTGTACCTCTGGTTGTGGGGTCGGCTGCCGGACCGCGCGGTGCGGACGGCCGGTGATCGGGACGCCATCGCCCAGCTCTGGGGACTGCTCCGGCTCGCGACTCGTTGAAGGGGGCGCGCTGAAAGGCGGTGCGGCCGTGGAAATCAACGTGCGCTCGGCACGATGACGGGCCTACCGTGCGGCCGTGACGATCTTGCTCGTGCCCTACCACCAGGACGAAAGGTTGCCGGAGCGGACGATCCCGCTTGCTGCGCCGCTGGGCGCTGAGACGGTCGAGGCCATGTTGCCGGACGGCGATGTCTGGCCTCGCCTGGTCGCCCTGTACGAGAGGGTGGCGAACCGCGTCGCCGAGCGGCTAGCGGCCGACGACGTGCCCGCGGTCGTGTCCGGGGACTGCCTCGTCGCCGCCGCCACGATCACCGGCGCGCAGCGCGCGGGATCGGACCCCGCCGTCGTCTGGTTCGACGCGCACGGCGACGTGCACACCTCGCACACCCCGGCCTCCGGCTACCTCGGCGGCATGGCGTTGCGGCTGGTGCTGGGCGCACATCCGGAACGGCTCGCCGAGCCGCTCGGACTGCGGTCGCCTGCCGAACGGCGCGCGTTGCTGGTCGACGCCCGCGACCTCGACCCGCCCGAGGTCGACTACCTGTCCCGGAGCGACCTGCGCCGGTGCGGTGTCGAGGAACTGCAGGAGGCGCTGCCTGCCGGACCGATCGTCCTGCACATCGATGTCGACGTGATCGACTGCGGCGAGTTGGCCGGGTTGCGCTTCCCGGTGCCGAACGGCCCCTCGCGCAGCACGGTGGTCGACGCCGCTCGCCGAGTGCTGGCCACCGGAGCTGGGCCGAGCACTTCCAGACCCGCCCGCTCACGACGCACACCCCGGACCTCACCGGAACATTCCGCTATGCGGCGCCGTTCGACGAGCTGTGATCACGCGCGCAGCCGCAAACCCTTCGGTGTGGCGCGGAAACCCGCCTCGGTGAGGATGTCGGCCATCCGCGACCCCAACGCGCCCTCGCCGTCGGTGCGCTGCACCGCCAACTGCTCCAGCCAGCCTTCCCGCACGGCACGGGCCAACCCCTCGGCCGCGCTGCGCAACACCGACTCGTCCGCGGTGAACGACAGCAGCGACTTCCCGCCGCGTTCCACGTAAAGCGCCGCCGAGCCGGACACCAGCACCACCAGCGCACCAGCCTTGCGGCCGGGCCGGTGCCGGGTGTCACCCACCGCGTCCGGCCACGGCAACGCAGCACCGTAAGGCTGCGCCGGATCGGCGGCGGCGAGCACCACGGCCTCGCCGGATTCCGCTTCGCCCGCCTGCCGCGACATCGCCCGCACCCGGTCGATCGCGCCCGGCACCGCGAACTGCGCCGCGCCGAGGCCCTCGACCACGTAGCCGCGGCGGCAACGCCCGGACTCCTCCATCGCCCGCAACACCTTGTACACCGCGGAAAAACCGCCGCTGACCCGTTCGGTCTCCAACGCGCCCCGGGTCAGCACGCCGTGCCGCTCCAAGAACGACTCCGCCCGCGCGTGCGCCCGCTTCGTCGGCTCCGCCGCCGGGGAAGGAGCCAGCGACCACCGGCCGGAGACCGTGGGCGGACCGCTGCGGCTGGGCATCGACGGCCGACCCGCACGCAACCGCGCATATCGTCCGCGCGGCGCGTTGCGCCGCGGCTTGTGCGCCGCTCCCTTCCCGGACACCACCGCGCGCAACGGAGCCAACGTGTCGTTGGTGGCCGCACCCGACCACACCAGGTCCCACAACGCCGTGATCACAGCGTCGTCGGCCGGAGCCTCCTCCCCGCGCTCCACCAGCAGCGCCGCCGCCCGATCGGCCAGCGCGCGGAAGAACTGCGCGCCACCCTCCAAAGTGGACAACAACGCTTCGTGCAGCGGAGTGCGCTGCGCGTCCTCCGGCAGATCCGGCAACAACAGATCCGCGACATCCGTCGGCGCCAGCGCGATCCATCCGTCACCCCCGGCCAACGCGCCGGAACCGACCCACGTGACCTCACCGGTCGAAGTGAGTTCATCCAGCAACGCGGGTGAATAACCCGGCAACCGAGCAGGCAGCACCAACGACTCCAGCGCACTGGCCGGAACCGGCGCACCCGCGAGCTGCTCCACCACCGAGTACACGTCATCCACCGTCGGCGCGGAACGCAGCCGGGCACCGACCCCGTGCCATGCGGGCAGAAACCGCCCCAGCGCCGCCGGCTCGACCGGCTCCACCTCGGCCCGCAACCGTGCCAGCGATGCCCGCCGCAGCCGCCGCAAGACCTCCGCGTCGCAGTACTCGACACCGCGCCCGCCGCCGGCTTCCAACGGCCGCAGCTCACCGCTGACCAACCGTCCGGAACCGGTCAGCCGGTCCAGCACGCCGTGCACCACCGCGACACCGAGGCCGAATCGCCGCGCCGCCGACTCCGCGGTGAACGGGCCGCGGCACCGCGCGTACCGGATCAGCAGCTCCCCCAACGGATCCGCGACCGGCTCGGTGAACGCCTCCGGTACCCCGACCGGCAACGCCACGCCCAGCGCGTCGCGCACCTTGCCCGCGTCCTCGATCGCGATCCACCGCTGCTCACCGGCGATCCGCACCGCCAGCACCCGGCGCTGCGCCCGCAGCTGTTCCAGCCACTCCGGCTCGACACCGCGCTCCTGAGCCTCCGCAGTGGACAGATCACCCAGGAACCGCAGTAGGTCCGCAGCGGACTCGACGTCCTTGGCGCGGCGCTCCGGATCGAGCCGCTGCAGCTGCGACTCGACCTCCACGACCACGTCCGGATCCAGCAGCTCCCGCAGCGCCTCCGAACCCAGCAGCTCCGCCAGCAACGTCGAATCCAGGCTCAACGCCGCCGACCGCCGCTCCGCCAACGGCGCATCCGTCTCGTACAGGAACATGCCGATGTAGCCGAACAGCAGATTGCGCGCGAACGGCGACGGCGACTGCGTCTCCACCTCCACCACCCGCACCTTGCGGGCGGCGACCTGCGACATCAGCTCCGTGAGCCCCGGCACGTCGTAAACGTCCTGCAAGCACTCCCGCATCGCCTCCAGCACGATGGGAAACTGCTCGTACTGCGCGGCCACCGACAGCAGCTGCGCCGCCCGCTGCCGCTGCTGCCACAACGGCGAGCGCTTGCGCGGATCCCGCCGCGGCAACAACAACGCCCGCGCCGCGCACTCGCGGAACCGCGCCGCGAACAACGCCGAGCCACCGACCTCGTCGGTCACCACCTGCTGCACCTCGTCCGGGGACAGCAGCACGTCCTCCGCGCTCGGCAGCACGTCCGCCCCGGACTCGTCCAGCGCGTCCGCCAGCCGCACCACGATGCCGTCGTCCGAGGACGCAACCTGCGGATCGATGCCCCGCCGCTCGCGCAACCGCGCGCCGACCGCCAGCGCCCACGGGCCGTTCACCTGCGCGCCGAACGGCGAGTGCACCACCATCCGCCAGTCGCCCAGCTCGTCGCGGAACCGCTCCACCACGATCGTCCGGTCGTCCGGCACGTGCCGCGTCGCCTGCCGCTGCTCGGCCAGGTAGGCCAGCAGGTTGTCCCGCGCCCAGTCGTCCAGCCCGGCCCGCCGGACCCGGGCGCTCGCCGTCTCCCGATCCGCGGCCGAAACCTCGCGCACGAACGCGCCCAGCGCGCGGCCCAGCTCCAGCGGCCGCCCCGGCGAATCGCCCTTCCAGAACGGCATCCGCGCGGGCTGACCCGGCGCGGGCACCACCACGACCCGGTCGTGCGTGATGTCCTCGACCCGCCACGACGAGGTGCCCAGCAGGAACGTGTCGCCCACCCGCGACTCGTAGACCATCTCCTCGTCCAGCTCACCGACCCGCACGCCGCCGCGGCCAGCCTCCTCGTCGCCCGGCGTGGTCACGGTGAACAACCCGCGATCCGGGATCGTGCCGCCCGAAGTCGCCGCGAGCCGCTGCGCACCCGGGCGCGCGCGCAGTTCGTCCTGCACCCGGTCCCACACGATGCGCGCCCGCAGCTCCCCGAACTCCTCGCTCGGGTAGCGCCCGGCGAGCATGTCCAGCACCGCGTGCAACGCCGAATCCGGCAATCCCGCGAACGGCGCGGACCGACGCACCACCCGCGCCAGCGACTCCAGCGGCCAGGCGTCCATCGCCACCATCGACACCACGTGCTGGGCCAGCACGTCCAGCGGATTGCGCGGAAACGCCAGCGCCTCGATCAGCCCGTCGGCCATCCGCTCCGCGACCACCGCGCAGCCCACCAGGTCACCGCGGAACTTCGGGAACACCACCCCGCGCGAAACCGCGCCCACCTGGTGCCCGCCGCGGCCGACCCGCTGCAACCCGGACGCGACGCTCGGCGGCGTCTCGACCTGCACCACCAGGTCCACCGCGCCCATGTCGATGCCCAGCTCCAGCGAGGAAGTCGCCACCACGCACGGCAGCTCGCCGGACTTGAGCTCCTCCTCCACCGAGGAGCGCTGCTCCTTCGACATCGAGCCGTGGTGCGCCCGGGCCACCGTCACCGCCGCACCGGTGGTGATCCCCGAGCCGCCGACCGCCTCCGCGGGGAACCGCTCGGGCTCGGCCGACTCTCCCGCGCGCTCGGTGGCCAGCTCGTTGATCCCCGCGGTCAGCCGCTCGGCCAGCCGCCGCGAGTTCGCGAACACGATCGTCGAGCGGTGCGCCTCGATCAGCTCCAGCACCCGTTGCTGCACCGACGGCCAGATCGAGGTGTGCTGCTCGGCGCCCGCCGCCGGGCCCTCCACCTCGCCGGTCGGCTGCCCGAGTTCGGCCATGTCCGGCACCGGCACCTCGACGCTGACCTGCACCTGCTTGGGATGCTCTGGCTGCACCACGCGCACCGGGCGCCCACCGGTGAGGTAGGTGCCCACCTCGTCCACCGGCCGCACCGTCGCCGAGAGCCCGATGCGCTGCGCCGGGGTGGCCAGCAGCTCGTCCAGCCGCTCCAGGGACAACGCCAGGTGCGCCCCGCGCTTGGTGCCCGCCACGGCGTGCACCTCGTCCACGATCACCGTCTCCACCCCGCGCAGCGAGTCCCGCGCGGCCGAGGTGAGCAGCAAGAACAGTGACTCCGGAGTGGTCACCAGCACGTCCGGCGGCGTCCGCGCGAACGCGCGCCGCTGATCGGCCGGAGTGTCGCCGGTGCGCATCCCCACGCGGATCTCGGGCATCGCACCGCCCCGGCGCTGCGTCGCCTGCCGGATGCCGGTCAGCGGCGCCCGCAGGTTCCGCTCCACGTCCACCGCCAGCGCTTTCAGCGGCGAGACGTACAGCACCCGGCACCGCTGCTTCGGGTCCTGCGGCGGCCCCGCGGCGGCCAACCCGTCCAGCGCGGACAGGAACGCCGCCAGCGTCTTGCCCGAACCGGTCGGCGCCACCACCAGGGCGTGCTCGCCCTCGTTGATCGCCTGCCACGCACCGGCCTGGGCCTGCGTCGGCGCGTGGAACGCGCCCCGGAACCATTCGCGGGTTTCGGGGGAGAATCCGTCCAGCACGTCGCTCACCCCTCCATGCTGGACCACGGGACCGACAGTCCGGCGATTCCCGGCGGGCGCGGGCCGGATGGTCTCGAAGGCGCCGTCGTGCGGCGGGCGGGAGCGGGGCTCAGCGGTTGCGCCGGTCCCAGAACCAGCGCAGCGCGACGATGATCGCGACCAGCAGCATCGCCGCGATCACCAACTGCCCGAGCGGGCCGGACAGGCCGGTCGGGTCGGCTTGCAGCAGCACACCACGACCGTACGCCGCCGGCGGGCGCCAGTAGGCTGGCCGGCGATGCGACACACCGATTTCCGTCGGCGCATGGCCGAGGAGTTCGGCCGGATCCGCGCCGAAATGCTCGCCCAGGACCACGTGATGTCCCAGCTCGGCGGGCGCACGGCCGATGAGGCGCTGGAGTCCGGGATGTCGCCGAAGCAGGTGTGGGAGACGTTGTGCGAGGTCTTCGAGGTGCCCGCGGCGCGGCGTTGAACCGGTGCCTCCGGCGCGGCGCTGGATCGGTGCCTCCGGCACGGCGCTGGATCGGTGCCTCCGGCACGGCGCTGACCGGGTGCCCGGCACGGCGTTGATCTCGTCCGGCGCTGATTCTTCACACGCCCGGGTGGCGGAACCGGCGTGTCGGCTCGATGATCGAACATCCGTTCGTCTAAGATCGCAAGTGCGGATCGAACCCCGATGTTCGCCGCCTCCCGGCCGCCCGGTGCTCGTCGCGCGGTAGGTCGGCCAGGCGGCCGGAGTGTCGGTCCCACCCCGTAGCGTCGGTTCCGATCCGACGAAGTTCGACGTGACCAAGGTGGACCCCGATGGCATCGACACCGGACAAGGGCCAGGACAAGGGCAAGGCGCTCGAACTCGCCCTGGCCCAGATCGACAAGCAGTACGGCAAGGGATCGGTGATGCGGCTCGGCGAGGAGTCGCGGGCACCGGTCGAGGTCATCCCGACCGGATCCATCTCGCTAGACGTGGCACTGGGCATCGGCGGTCTGCCGCGGGGGCGCATCGTCGAGGTCTACGGCCCGGAGAGCAGCGGTAAGACCTCGGTCGCGCTGCACGCGGTGGCGGGCGCCCAGCAACTCGGCGGCACCGCGGCGTTCATCGATGCCGAGCACGCGCTGGATCCCGAGTACGCCAAGGCGATCGGCGTGGACACCGACGCGCTGCTGGTGGCCCAGCCGGACACCGGGGAGCAGGCGCTGGAGATCGCGGACATGCTGATCCGCTCCGGCGCGCTGGACTGCATCGTCATCGACTCGGTCGCCGCGCTGGTGCCGCGCGCCGAGATCGAGGGCGAAATGGGCGACAGCCACGTCGGCCTGCAGGCCCGCCTGATGAGCCAGGCCCTGCGCAAGCTCACCTCGGCCCTCTACAACGCCAAGACCACCGCCATCTTCATCAACCAGCTCCGCGAGAAGGTCGGTGTGATGTTCGGAAGCCCGGAGACCACGACCGGTGGCAAGGCGTTGAAGTTCTACTCGTCGGTGCGGTTGGACGTGCGGCGGATCGAGACGTTGAAGGACGGTTCGGACGCGGTGGGCAACCGGACGCGGGTGAAGGTGGTGAAGAACAAGACCGCGCCGCCGTTCAAGCAGGCCGAGTTCGACATCATTTACGGCGTCGGGATCAGCCGGGAGGGCTCGCTGATCGACATGGGCGTGGAGCAGGGCATCATCCGCAAGTCCGGTGCCTGGTACACCTACGAAGGCGACCAGCTCGGCCAGGGCAAGGAGAACGCCCGCAAGTTCATGCGGGACAACCCGGACGTGGCCAACGAGATCGAGAAGCGGATCAAGGAGAAGCTGGGCATCGGGGCCAAGGTGGACGAGGAAGAAGGCGACCCCGCTCCCGTCGAGTTCTGATCGCGCGGATCATGCGCGAACAGGATTTCGCTCGACCCGAGCCCGATTCCCCGGACGGCGAAGGCGCCGAGTCCTGGTCGTGGCCGGAACCTTCGCCGTGGCCGGACTTCCCGGCCGGGTCGGAGGAGCCGTCGCGCACCAGGCCGGGCCCGCGACCGCGGCGCGGGACGCCGTCCGGTGGCGTGTGGCGGAGCACGGAGCCGGACGCGTCGCCGTCGACTTCCACCGAGGCGAGCGATCCGGCGGAACGGCGCCCGGGAGTCGCCGCACGCGATGAGCCGGCGGGCGCCGACCGGCTGGCCGGTGCCCGTTCCCGTCGCGATTCGGTCTCCTCCTCAGCGGAAACGTTGCCGCGCGAGCAACGGGAATCCCGGCGAGGCCGCACTGGCGGAGGTCGCGGCATCTCCGGCGGCGACCCCGATTCCGGCGACCGATCGCCGGAGCCCGACGCATCCGCGGAGCACCTGCCGGACCGTGCGTCCACGGGTAGCGGCAGCTCGCGAAAGAACGAGCGGAATGAGCGTGCGCACCGGCCCGCGCAGGAGGAACGATCCTCGCGGCGGGAGCGCACCGGCAAGAGGGGAGCGCCCGCGGAGGAAGAGCAGTCCCCGGAGGCGCAGGCCAGGGACGTCGTCTATCGCCTGCTGGCGGTGCGTGCCCGCAGCCGTTCCGAACTCCGGCAGGCATTGCTGCGCAAGGAGATCGACGAAGACATCGCCGATGCGGTGCTGCAGAAGTTCGTCGATGCGGGCTTGGTCGACGACGCGGAGTTCGCCGCAGCGTGGGTGCAGGAACGCCAGCGCAACCAAGGTCTGGGGCGCAAGGCTCTCGGTTACGAACTGCGCCGCAAGGGCGTCGGCGAGGAGCTGGTGAACGACGCGCTGTCCAGTGTGGACTCCGAAGCGGAGGAGGAACGTGCGCGTGAGCTGGTCCGCCGCAAGCTGCGCACCTCCCGCGCCGACGATTCGACGAAACTGCTGCGCCGCATGGTCGCCATGCTCGCCCGCAAGGGTTACCCGGAGGGCCTGGCTTTCCGGGTGTGCAAGGAAGAACTCGAAAATGCCGGGTTGAACGGCGGTTCCGGCGAGCTCGACACACCCTGACCGCCCGGGCGTTTCCCGCCTCGCCCGAACGTTACGACCGAGGCGCGCCCACCGGCCGTCCCATGAAAACCAGATCTCGCACCACGCCGCCCAGATCGGCCACTTCCGGCAGCAGTCCCCATCGCTGAAAGCCGTGCCGCAGGAAGAGCCGGATGCTGGCCTCGTTGCTGGCGAAGATGCTCGCGGCCAGGTTCCGCACGCCGAGTTCGGGCGCGTGCTGGACAGCTTCGCCCAGCAGGTGGCTGCCCTGCCCGCTGCCGCGGTGCTCCGGATGCAGGTACACCGCGATGTCTGCGGTCACGTCGTACCCGGGCCGACCGTTCAGGAACCGGTCGAAAGACAGGTAACCGGTCACGATCTGCGGTGCGTCCGATTCGTAGCCGACCCAGATCGGCCGGATTCGCGGGTCCGAGGCGTCGAACCACGCGGTCCGGTCGGCGACCGTGACCGGCTCCAAATCGCAAGTGCTGGTCTTGTCCGGGATCGAGCTGTTGTAGATGTCGACGATCGCCGGTAGATCGTCACGGGTCGCCAGGCGGTGTCCGTAGTTCAACGATCGGCTCCTGTCCGCGCTCCGCGGCTTGTCCGGGATGGCTGGTCTCGGTACCGCTGGCGGATCGCGGTCCTTCGGTAGGGTGCACGAACGTTGCCGGTCGATCTTTACGGGGGAGCTATGCGCGCGCAGTCGGCGCCGCACATCGTGTGGGACTGGAACGGCACGCTGCTCGACGACAACGACGCCGTGGTAGCGGCGGTGAACGAGGTGTGCACGGCGTTCGGCCGGGAGCGCATCGATCTGGAGCACTGGCGGTCCATCTTCAGCCGCCCGCTGGTGCACTGCTACGAGCGGCTGCTCGATCGCACGCTCACCGATGCCGAATGGACGCATCTCGAGGAGCTTTACCACGGGTCCTATCGGGAGCTGCTGCACACCGCTCGACTCGCTTCCGGTGTGCCGGACGTCCTCGCGGAGTGGGGCGAAGCCGGACGTACCCAGTCCTTGCTGTCGATGTGGTTCCACGACGAGCTCGTCGCGCTGGTCACCGAACTCGACCTGCACTCGCTGTTCGAGCGCGTGGACGGGCTGCGCGACGAGGTCGGCGGCGGCGCCAAGGCCGCTCATCTGAAGCGCCACCTCGCCGAACTCGCCCGTGACCCGGCGGAAGTGGTGCTCGTCGGCGACGTGCTCGACGATGCTCAGGCCGCCGCGGAAGCCGGCACCGGCTGCGTGCTGGTCGCGACCGGCGTCATGAGCCGCCGTTCCCTCGAGACGGCCGGAGTCCCGGTCGCCGCGGACATCGCCGAAGCCGTCGCCCACATCACCGCCGAGACGAACCACCTGACGGATCTTGCGGTTGAGCACTCGGCCGACACCGAGGCCGGATGAGCAGGTCACGGCGTCAGAGCAGCGACCCGCAATCGCCGGTACGTGCTCGCACAATCCGGAACGGCTCAGCGGCGGAGCGCCGTCCGCCGCTGAGCCCCGTGCACCACGCTGTGCACTGTCCCTGTCAGGCCGGTCCCAGCGCGGCCGCCTGCCGCGCCAGTGCCTCGACCTGGCCCCACTGGCCCGCGGCCAGCAGTGATTTCGGGGCGAGCCACGATCCGCCGACGCAGCCGACGTTGGGCAGCGCGAGGTAGCGCGCGGCGTTGTCGGCGTCGATCCCGCCGGTGGGGCAGAACCGCAGGTGCGGCAGCGGTCCGGCGATGGACTTCAGGTATGGCACGCCGCCGCTGGGTTCTGCGGGGAAGAACTTCATCGCCGTCGCGCCCCGTGCGGCCAGCCGCATCGCCTCGGACACGGTGCTGATCCCGGCGAGGTAGGGCAGGCCGGTGGCTTCGATGTCGTCGAGCAGTTCGTCGGTCGCCCCGGGAGTGACGATGTAGCGGGCCCCGGCTTGGCGCGCCTTGTCGGCCTGCCCGGGTTCGGTGATGGTGCCCGCGCCGATGACGATCTCCGGGACTTCCGCCGCGAGCCGTTCGATGGCGGGCAACCCCGCGGGGGTGCGCAGGGTGATTTCGATGGTTTTGATGCCGCCGCGCAGCAACGCTTGGCCCAGCGGCGCCGCGTGCGCGGCGTCGTCCAGCGCAACGACGGGGACCACGGGGCTGAGGTCGAGCACCTCGGAGGCGGTGTTCACGGGATCACTTCCGCTCGGGTTCAACGGGATCACTTCCGTTCAGGCGTGCAGATCGCTGGGCGCCGTGCGGCGGTGCGACCCGAACACGCTAGCGCCCTGGTCGGCGCGGCCGACCGAGCCGCGGAACGCCGTGAACAACTCGCGACCCGTGCCGTGCTGCATCGCAGGCACCCCGGCCGCGGGTTCGCGGGCGGCGAGCTCGGCGTCGGGGACCAGCACTTCCAGGGTTCCGTGCTCGGCATCGAGCCGGACCATGTCGCCGTCGCGCACCCGGGCGAGCGGCCCGCCCGCGGTGGCCTCCGGGGTGAGCTGGATGGCCGCGGGGATCTTGCCGGAGGCTCCCGACATCCGCCCGTCGGTGACCAGCGCGACCTGGTGCCCGCGGTCCATCAGCACGCCAAGCGAGGGGGTGAGCCCGTGCAGCTCGGGCATCCCGTTGGCCTGCGGTCCCTGGTTGCGGATGACGACCACGACGTCCTGGTCCAGCTCGCCGGATTTGAACAGCGCGGTGAAATCGTGCTGGTCGTCGAAGACCCGCGCGGGTGCGGTGACCACGCGGTGCTCGGGTTTCACCGCGGAGACCTTGATGACCGAGCGGCCGAGGTTGCCGTCCAGCACCCGCAGCCCGCCGTCCGGCGCGAACGGTTCGTGCACGCCGCGCAGCACCTCGGGGTCGAGGCTTTCGACCGGGGCGTCGCGCCACACCAGTTCACCGTCTTCGAGGAACGGCTGCTGCCGGTAGCGGTCCAAGCCGAACCCGGCGACGGTGCGCACGTCCGGGTGCAGCAAGCCCGCGTCGAGCAGCTGGCCGACCAGGGTCTGCACGCCTCCGGCGGCGGCGAAGTGGTTGATGTCCGCCGAACCGTTCGGGTAGACCTTCGACAGCGAGGGCACCACCGCGGACAGCTCGGCGAAGTCGTCCCAGGTCAGTTCGATGCCCGCGGCCGCGGCGATGGCCACCAGGTGCAGCGTGTGGTTCGTCGAACCGCCCGTGGCCAGCAGCGCGATGACTCCGTTGACCAGTGCTTTCTCGTCGAGCAGCTCGCCGATCGCGGTGCGTTCGGGACCGCTCGAGATCTCCACGACCCGCTGCGAGGCCTTTTCGGTTAGGGCCTGCCGCAGCGGTGTGCCGGGTGCGACGAAGCTGGAACCCGGCAGGTGCAGGCCCATCACCTCGACGACCAGCTGGTTCGAGTTGGCGGTGCCGTAGAAGGTGCAGGTGCCGGGGGAGTGGTACGAGGCCGACTCGGCTTCCAGCAGGTCCTCGCGGGTGGCCTTGCCCTCGGCGAACAGCTGGCGGATGCGGCTCTTCTCCGCGTTGGGCAGGCCGGAGGGCATCGGCCCGGCGGGCACCAGGATCGTGGGCAGGTGGCCGAAGGCCAACGCTCCGATCAGCAGCCCGGGCACGATCTTGTCGCACACCCCGAGCAGCAGCGCGCCGTCGAACATCTCGTGCGAGAGCGCGACGCCGGTGGCCATCGCGATCACGTCGCGGGAGAACAGCGACAGCTCCATGCCGGTGCGGCCCTGGGTGATCCCGTCGCACATCGCGGGCACGCCACCGGCGAACTGCGCGACGCCGCCCGCCTGCCGCACCGCGTCCTTGATCCACTCTGGGAACTCCGCGTACGGCTGGTGCGCGGAGAGCATGTCGTTGTAGGCGGACACGATCGCCACGCCGGGTTTGCGCTCGCCGCGCACGGCGATGCGGTCGGCGCCGCTGCAGCCTGCGAAACCGTGCGCGAGGTTGCTGCACGGCATTCCGGCGCGCACCGGCCCGTCGGCGGCGGCGTTGCCGATGCGTTCGAGGTAGGCGCGGCGGGTGGTCTCGCTGCGGTTCGCGATGCGTTCGGTCACCTGCCGCACGACGGGATGGATGGGCGTTCGCGTCGCCATTCCTCGCCTCCTGACGCAAATGGTGCTGGCTGCGCACGAGGGCGACGACGCTGGCGCCTCTGATCTCCGTGACGGCAGCCACAGTAGCGGCTGTGACGCGGAAATCAAAACCGATACAGAACCCGATTGCGAGTGTTAACGGCGGATGTACGGCCGATGACGTGCCGCCGTACGGTGCGCGGCCAATGGCCTGACCAGCGAAGACCGGATGGCGGTGGGGAGTGTCCGGACGTCGTGTGCGGATCAGCGGAGTCGGCAGGCCGTTGCTCGTGTTCGCAGCCGAAGGCCGCGGCGCGCGGCAACGGCCGCGGACGTCGAACGGTTGCCGCCGGTTGACCCTGACCGCGCTGAGACGGTCCCAGTGGTCTCGGGAACCACTTGGACATGTTCCGCGAGACGTTCGGCATCGCCAATTCTTGATGCTGACAGGAAACCGTCGAGAGGCAGTTTTTCGCCCATTCCGCGACGGCCGGTGAACCGCGCCTGACCGAACCGCCGGGGCGTGCTGGCAGGATGGGGCGCATGCGCACGGGTGTGGCGGTGTTGGTGTTGGCGATCGGAATGCTCGCCGGATGCTCCGGGCAAGGCGGCGGCGTCAATCAGGGAACTGGGCACGATCAGGGCGAAACCGGTCAGGCGAGTGCACCGCCCCCGGCGGCGCGTCCGTCGCCGCAAGCCCCCGCCCCCGTCCCTTCGCCCGGCGGCGTCCAGCTGGACACCTCGCCGACGCTGGAGCAGATCCGGACGCGCGGCAAACTCCTCGTGGGCCTGCGCGCGGACGCTCGGCAGTTCGCCGCGCGCGACGGTGCGGGCGGATACCGCGGCTTCGACGTGGAGATCGCGCGCCGCATCGCACAAGAGCTCGGACTGGACCCCGCCACCCAGGTCTCCTTCCGCATGCTGCCGGCCACCCTGCAATCCGAGGCGCTCGCAGGCGGCAGCGTGGACCTGCAGATCGGCGGCGTCGACCCGGCCCGGCAGGGCGTCTCCGCGGTCGGTCCGTACGCGGTCACCGACGGCGGACAGCAGTTCGTCGGCCTCAAGTCCGGCGACGACGTGCTGCGCGACCAGATCGACGCGGCCCTGCGCACCGCGGTAGCGGACGGCAGCTGGCAGCGCGCCTACGACGCGACGCTCGCGCCCGAAGGGGTGCAGGCGACTCCGGGCTGAGCCGGCTCACTCGACGCCTTCGACCACCGGGGCGCCCTTGCGGCCGCGGCCGACGCGTCGCTCGGTGGCCACCGCGACTCGGCTCAGCGCGTAGTTGATCAGCACGAACACCACTCCGATCACGAAGTAGGTCTGGATCGGATTGTTCAGGTTCTGGATCACGATCTGGCCCTGCCGCACCAGATCGACGTAGGAGATGATGAAGCCCAGCGAGGTGTCCTTCAGGATCACCACCAGCTGGCTGATCAGCGCCGGAAGCATCGCCCGGAAAGCTTGCGGCAGCAGCACCGTGGTGAGCACCTGCGATCTCCGCAGTCCGATCGCATAAGCGGCTTCGCTCTGCCCGCGCGGCAGCGCGAGGATCCCGGCCCGCACGATCTCGGCGATGATCACCGAGTTGTACGCGGTCAACCCGATCACCAGGTACCACAGCAGCGGCAGGTCCACGCCGAGCGAAGGCAGCACGCGGCTGGCGTAGTAGATCGCGATGACCACCGGAACGCCGCGCAGCAGTTCCACCACGCCGACCACGGCCCACCGGTACCAAGCCGCCGCGGTCAACCGCGTCACGGCCAGCAGCGTCCCGATGATCAGTGCGAACAGCATGGCCAGCACCGCGGCCAGCAAGGTGTTGGCCAGTCCCGCGCCGAGCAGGCTCCACAACGGCGCGAACGTGTCGTTTGTGGGGTCGATCAGCGGACCCCACTTCTGCACGGTCAACTGCCCGCGCGTGCCCAGCGCCACCAGCACCCAGACCAGCACCGCCAGCAGCAGCACGCCGACTCCTGCGCTGGCCAGCATGCTCCGCCGCCGCGCCACCGGGCCCGGTGCCTCGTAGAGCACGGAGTTCGTCATCGCGCGATCGCCACCTTCCGCTCCAGGGCACCCAGCAGCAGCCCGGCCGGGATCGTGATCACCAGGTAGCCGATGACGACACCGGTCAGCACCGGCAGCGCCGCCTCACCCCGCGCGGAGGTCAGGGTGTCGCCGACCGCGAACAGGTCGCCGCCGACGCCGAAAGCACCCACGATCGCCGAGTTCTTGATCATCGCGATGAGCACGTTGCCCAGCGGCGGCACCACGGTGCGCACCGCCTGCGGCAGCACCACCAGCTGCAGCACCTGTCCGAACCCGAGCCCGACCGCTCGCGCGGCTTCCGCCTGCCCCGGCGGCACCGCGTTGATGCCGCTGCGGATCGCCTCGCACACGAACGCCGAGGTGTACAGCGCCAGCCCGGCGGTGCCGAACCAGAAGTACGAGCCGTTCAACCCCAGCTCGGGCAGCCCGAACGCCATGAAGAACAGCACCACGGTCAGCGGGCAGTTGCGGAACACGTTGACCCACGAGGTCCCGGCGGCGCGCAGCGGCGGCAGCGGTGCGACCCGGAAACCGGCGATCACGGTGCCCAGCACGAGCGCCAGCACGCCCGCGTACGCGCAGATCTGCAGAGTGCGCAGCAGGCCGCTGAGATAGAGCGGCAGGTTGTCGATGAGGACGTGCACGAGGCCCTCCGGCGCAGAGTGCGTGGCGGAGGGACGCACGCCCCTCCCGGATTCCGATCAGCCGCAGGCGTCGAACTGCGGAAGCGGCGGCACCTGCGGTGAGACCTTGCCCGCGGTGGTCTGCCACGCCTTCTGGTAGCTGCCATCGGCCTGAGCCTCGGTCAGCGCGTCGTCGATGAACCGGCAGAACGCCACGTCGCCCTTCTTGATCCCGATGCCGTAGGGCTCCGCGGTGAACGGCTTGCCGACCAGCTTGAACCGGCCGCCGCCGTTCTCCACCAGGCCCATCAGGATCACGTTGTCCGTGGTCACCGCCTGCACCTGCCTGGTGCGCAGCGCGTCGGAGCACTTCGAGTAGACGTCGAAGAGCACCAGGTTCTGCGGATCGACGTACTTCTTGATCTCCTCGGCCGGGGTGGAACCGGTGACCGAGCAGACCTTCGCCCCGGTCGGGCGCAGCGACTCCGGGCCGGTGATGCCGGTGTTGTCGCGGGCCACCATCAGGTCCTGACCGGCCTGGTAGTACGGGCCGGCGAAACTGATCCGCTCCTTGCGGTTGTCGTTGATCGTGTAGGTCGCCACGACCATGTCGACCTTCTGCTGCTCGATGACCTCTTCGCGGGTCTTGCTCGGGGTCTCCACCCACTCGATCTGCTCCGGCGACAGGCCCATCTTCGCCGCGACGATCTTGGCGATCTGCACGTCGAAACCCTGCGGTTTGCCGTCGAGTCCCTGCAGGCCGAACAGCGGCTGGTCGAACTTGGCGCCGATGCGGATCTTGCCCGCCTGCTGCAGGTTCGCCATCGTGCTGCCCGGCTCGAACTTGGCGCCGCGGTCCACGGCGACCTCGTTGCCACCCCCGGCGAGTTGATTGCCCCCTCCGCCGCCACAGGCGGTCAGGGCCAGCGCCAGCGACGCCACCAGCACGCCCCAGCGCACGTTCCGCGCTTTCATCTCGGCAATCCCCTCTCTGCGGTGAACCGGATTTTCGCGGCCGGAGCCGCCGTCAGTGGGTGAGGATCTTGCTCAGGAAGTCCTGCGCCCGCGGACTCTCGGCGCCCTGGAAGAAGCGGTCCGGAGTGGAGTCCTCGACGATCCGCCCGTCGTCCATGAACAACACGCGGTGCGCGGCGCGGCGCGCGAAACCCATCTCGTGCGTGACCACCAGCATCGTCATGCCCTCGGCGGCCAGCCCCGCCATGACGTCGAGCACCTCGTTGACCATTTCCGGGTCCAGCGCGGAGGTCGGCTCGTCGAACATCATCACTTTCGGCTTCATCGCCAGCGCGCGGGCGATCGCGGCGCGCTGCTGCTGCCCGCCGGACAGCTGCGCGGGATGCTTGGCCGCCTGATCCGCGATCCCGACCCGGTCCAGCAGCGCGGTCGCCTCCTGCTCGGCGGTGGCCTTGTCCGAGCGCCGCACCTTGATCGGCCCGAGGGTGACGTTGTCCAGGATCGTCTTGTGCGCGAACAGGTTGAACTGCTGGAAGACCATGCCGACGTCGGCGCGCACCCCGGCCAGCGCGCGGCCCTCCGCGGGCAGCGGCGTGCCGTCGATCTCGATCGTCCCGGAGTCGACGGGTTCCAGGCGGTTGATCGCGCGGCACAGCGTGGACTTGCCGGAACCGGACGGGCCGAGCACGACCACGACCTGACCGCGGGGCACGGTCAGCTCGATGTCCCGCAGCACGTGCACCGGTCCGAAGTGCTTGTCGACCGCGGACATGCGGATCATCGGCGATTCCGGGGTCATGCGCGCTCCTTGCCGAAGAATCCGGTTCTGCTGGCGAAAACCTAGGCCGACCAGGCCGGTTAGTCCATATGGTGCGGATGCTCCGGATGGAGCAATTCTGCTTGCTTCGTACCCGAAAGGCCGAAACGAACGGAATGGCTCCGGTGCGGCGGTTCCCGCCCAACCACCAGGATCGCATTCCATGCGTACACGAACCGAACTCGTCGAATCGTTGTGGGCCGCTGCCCGCGATGCTGGGCAGGGTGCTTCCATTCGGCCTCTGACCAGGAGATACCGTTGAGGCATGGCTGAGCGGGACGCCGCGCGATCCTTCGAGGTGCGCACGTACGGATGTCAGATGAACGTGCACGACTCCGAACGGCTCTCCGGGATGCTGGAAGAAGCCGGGTACGTGCGCGCGCCCAAGGACACCGAGGCGGACGTGGTCGTGTTCAACACCTGCGCGGTCCGCGAGAACGCCGACAACCGGCTCTACGGCAACCTCGGCCACCTGCGTCCGGTGAAGCAGAACCACCCCGGTATGCAGATCGCCGTCGGCGGCTGCCTGGCGCAGAAGGACCGCAGCGAGATCGTGCGCCGCGCGCCCTGGGTGGACGTCGTGTTCGGCACGCACAACCTCGGTTCGCTGCCCACGCTGCTGGAGCGCGCCCGGCACAACGAGGAGGCCGAGGTCGAGATCCTCGAATCCCTCGACGTGTTCCCCTCCACGCTGCCCGCGCGCCGCGAATCCGCCTATTCCGGCTGGGTGTCCGTCTCGGTGGGCTGCAACAACACCTGCACCTTCTGCATCGTGCCCGCGCTGCGGGGCAAGGAGAAGGACCGCCGCCCCGGCGACGTGCTGGCCGAAGTCCAGGCCCTGGTCGACGAGGGCGTGCTCGAAGTGACGTTGCTCGGGCAGAACGTCAACGCCTACGGCGTCGAATTCGGCGACCGGCTCGCGTTCGGCAAGTTGCTGCGCTCCTGCGGGGAGATCGACGGGCTGGAGCGGGTGCGGTTCACCTCGCCGCACCCGAGGGACTTCACCGACGACGTGATCGAGGCGATGGCCGAGACCCCCAACGTCTGCCACCAGCTGCACATGCCGCTGCAATCCGGCTCCGACCGGGTGCTCAAGGCGATGCGCCGCTCCTACCGCTCCGAGCGGTACCTGAACATTCTGCGCAAGGTCCGGGAAGCGATGCCGGACGCGGCGATCACCACCGACATCATCGTCGGTTTCCCCGGTGAGACCGAAGAGGACTTCGAGCAGACCCTGGAAGTCGTGCGCGAAGCCCGGTTCAGCAGCGCGTTCACCTTCCAGTACTCCAAGCGGCCCGGCACGCCCGCCGCCGACCTGCCGGGCCAGCTGCCGAAGGAGGTCGTGCAGCAGCGCTACGAACGGCTGGTCGCGCTGCAGAACGAGATGTCCTGGGAACTGAACAAGGAACTCGTCGGCACGGAGGTCGAACTGCTCGTCGCCGAAGGCGAAGGCCGCAAGGACAGCGAGACCCGCAGGCTGTCCGGCCGCGCCCGCGACGGACGGCTGGTGCACTTCGCCCCGGACGGAGCCATCGACCGGGAGATCCGCCCCGGCGACGTCGTGCACACCGCGGTCACCCGCGCCGCGCCGCACCACCTGGTCGCCGACGGGGAGATCACCGCGCACCGCCGAACCCGCGCCGGGGACCACTGGGAGGTGGGCGAACGGCCCAAGACCTCCGGGGTCAGCCTCGGACTCCCGTCCTTCGGCGCACCACAACCGCAGCCGGCCGCCGAACAGGGATGTGCGTGTTGAGCGACGACGCCAAGGAACCGAAGCACGACGGCGGGCAGCGGGACGAGCCGGTGGCAGGTGCGAATCCGGCCGCAGCCGCCGACGAGCAGGGTCGCAAAGAACTCTCCAAGGCCGAGCGCGACCTGCTGCGCCGCATCGATCCCGGCACCACGGCGCTGACCATCGCCGGGGTGATGCTCGTGCTGGTGTTGTGCTCGATCCTGCCGTGGATCGGCGACGCCACCGGGTGGCAGGTGCTGTTCGGCCAGGCCGATCCCGCGCTGAAGATCACACTGCTGCCGCGGCTGTTCGCGATCAACTCCACCATCGCCGGGGTCCTGCTCAGCGCGCTCGCGCTGGCCACCCGGCGCTGGGCGCTGGCGTGGGTCGCCGGAATGGCCTGCATCATCGTGTCGTTCGAGGGGGTCACCGCGATCTGGTCCCGGCAGACGGTGCCCGAAGGCGGGCCGTCGCTGGGACTGGTGCTGGCCGTGGTGTGCATCGTGGTGCTGGCCGTGCAGTGGCTTCGGGTGGTGCTCAGGCGGCCCTGACGTGGTGCTGAGCGCCTAGCGCAGCCTGTTGAGGCTGGTTGAACAGCAGTCGCGGACTGCGGCACGCATCGAGGCGCAAGCCCCGTGGAACTCGGCGAGGCGTCGCCTCAAGCGGTCGTCAACGCGGCGGCCTGGGATGCCCGCTCAGCGGTCTTCGAGTGCCTGCTCCGCCGCCGACAGCCAGACTCGCCACTGCTCGGCCTGCTCATCGGCCTGTTTGGCCCGCTTCGCGTCCCCGGCGGCCCGCGCCTTCTCCGCCTGCGCCTCGAACTGCTCGACGCGTTCCCGGAACTGCTCGACGCGCGCCTGCGCCTCCGGGTCGGTGCGCCGCCACTGCGTCTCCGAAGCCGTGCGCACCCGGTCGGCGACCGTCCGCAGCCTGCCCTCCAGCTCCCGCATCCGCTCGCGCGGCACCTTGCCGATCTCGTCCCAGCGTTGCTGGATGCGGTGCAGGTGCTGCTGCGCGGCTTGCAGGTCCGCCTTCGGGTCGATCGTCTCGGCCTCGGCCAGCAGCTCCTCCTTCGCCGTCGCGTTCTGCGCGAATTCCGCGTCGCGCTCCGAGAACGCCGCGGAGCGCCGTGCGAAGAACGTGTCCTGCGCGGCCCGGAACCGCCGCCACAGCGCCTCATCGCTGTCCTTCGGGGCGCGCCCGGTCGCCTTCCAATCCGCCATCAACTGCTTGTAGCGGGTGGCGGTGGCGCCCCAGTCGGTGGACTCGGTCAGCGACTCGGCCTCCTCCACCAGCTCCTGCTTGTGCGCCTTGGACGTCGCGCGCTGGCGGTCCAGTTCGGCGAAGTGCGAGCCGCGCCTGCGGTTGAACGCGTCCCGGGCCTTGGAGAACCGGCGCCAGAGCTGCTCATCGGTCTTGCGGTCCACGCCCCGGACGGTCTTCCACTCGTCCAGGATCGCCCGGAGCCGGTCGCCCGCCGACTTCCAATGCGTGGCCTCCGCGGCGATCTGCTCCGCCTCGGCTGCCAGCGCTTCCTTGCGCGCCACCGCGTCCGCCCGGACCTGGTCCTTGTGCGCCTTCGCGTCCTGCACGGCCTGTTCGGCGCGCGTCACGAGGTGCTCGACACGAGCGCGCAGCGAATCCAGGTCGCCCACGACGGCCGCCTCGGCCAGCCCGTCGCGCAGATGGCGTGCGCTGGTCAGCGCTTGCTTCGGATCGCCGGAGTGCCCGCTGATCCGGGTCTCCAGCAGCTCGACCTCGGTGCGCACGTCGTCGAACTTCCGCGCGTAGTGCGCCAGCCCCTCGGCCGCGGCGCCCGCCTGCCACGATCCGACCGCCCGCTCGCCGCCGGAGGTGCGCACGTAAACCGTGCCGTCGTCGGCCACCCGGCCCCAGCGATCCGGGTCGGTGGAGGCGGCAGGCACCGCGGGCGCGGAAAGGTGAGCCCCGGTTGCAGCGTTCGTCGCAGTCGTGCCCGGTGCTGTTCCCGCGGCGGTTTCGGGGGTCGTGTCCTGGTGCGTCATGACCGGAATCCTCCTCGCGTACCCGCTTCGATGCCCGTGCCGGGCACGGGCGCCCCGCCGTGGCGGAGCCGGTGCGCGGCGATCCGGACCCGCAGGTCGAGTCCGATCTCCGCTGGCGCATTCAAACAGGTCCGCCCCGGCCCCGGTATTCCGGCGCGCCCTCCGGAGGCGTCGGCGGTCCGGTGCGGGTCATGCGAACGGGCCGCGCGGGCGGGTGCCGCCGCGCGCGGCGATCGGGTCCCTGCTCCGTTCACCGCCGACCGTGACCTCTACCGTGCACGGGTGTGCTCACCCGCATCGCTGTGGTGCCGTACCCGCCGCTGCTCGTCCCCGAACTGACCGTGCGGACCGGTCCGCGGACCGAGCCGGTGCGGGGCGCGTGCCTGCGCGCCACCACCAGTTTGACGGACTCGGCCGCCGAATGGGTCGCCGTCGGCGTAGATCGTCGCGGGCCGACCGTGCTGGAACCGGACACCGCCGGGACTTTCGCAGGGTACGGAGTTGATGTGCCGGTGAGCCTGGGCGGCGATCGGCCGGCGTGGGACCCGGAGCTGCCGTTGCCCGCCCTGGTCGCGGGTTGGTTGCGGCAGCAGGCGGGAGCCGAGCGCGTGACCGTGCGATTGCTGGCCGCGGACACTCCGACCGAGCAGGCGGTCGAGCTGGGCCGGCAGCTCGGGTCCGCTGCGGAGGAGTTCGGCCTGCTGGTGCTCGCCGAGGGCACCAACCGGCAAGACGAGCGCTCGCCGCACCCGCCGGATCCCCGGGCGCGCCGGCTGGACGAGCGACTGCGGTCGGCCGTGCGTGATGTCGACCGGCGGGAGCTGCTCGACCTCGATCCGCAGCTCTGCGCCGAACTCGGTGTTGCCTCTCGTGCCGCCTGGCAGTGCGCGGCGGGTGCGGCAGGCACCGGGAACTGGACCGGGCGGCTGGTGTACTCGGACACCCCGCACGGCGTGACCTACCACGTCGGAACCTGGTCGCGCGCCGCTTGACCTGCCCTTTCAATGCCCGCACTGCGGGGATCCGCACGCTCGTGCGGTTGTTCGCGGGATTTAGGGTGGCCGGGTGTCCGCTGCACCTGCGCAACGACTCGTGGCGATCGTCGGCCCGACCGCGACCGGCAAGTCCGACCTCGCAGTCGAGCTCGCCGACGAACTCGGCGGAGAAGTGATCAACGCCGACGCCATGCAGCTCTACCGGGGGATGGACGTAGGCACCGCCAAGCTCACCACCGAGCAGCGCCGCGGCGTCCCGCACCACCTGCTCGACGTGCTGGAGGTGACCGAGACGGCGTCGGTGGCGGCCTACCAACGCGACGCGCGCGCCGCCGTCGAAGATGTCCTGGCGCGTGGCCGGACGCCGCTGCTGGTCGGCGGCTCCGGGCTCTACGTGCAAGCGGTGCTCGACGATCTGCGGTTCCCGGGAACCGATCCGCAAGTGCGCGCCCGCTGGGACGAGCAGCTCCGGCAGCGCGGCGCCGCCGATCTGCACCGGCAGCTCTCGGAGGTGGACCCGACCGCCGCGGAGTCGATCCTGCCCAGCAATGGTCGCAGGCTCGTGCGCGCTCTCGAGGTCGTCGAGATCACCGGGGCCCCGTTCTCCGCGAACCTGCCCAAGCCGGGCCCCCCGCGTTACGACGCGGTGCTGTTCGGCCTGGACCGGCCGGTCGCGGAACTCGACGACCGGGTGGACCTGCGCGTCACCAGCATGTTCGACGCGGGCCTGGTCGCCGAGGTGCGTGAGCTGGTGCACCACGGTCTGCGGCACGGCCGCACCGCCTCGCGCGCACTGGGCTACCAGCAGGTCCTCGACGAACTCGACGGTTCGGGCGACATGGCCGCCGCGGCCGCCGAGACCGCCCGGTTCACTCGCCGGTTCGTGCGCAAACAGCGTTCGTGGTTCCGCCGCGACAAGCGCGTCAACTGGCTCGACGCAACAGCTGAGCAGGCGACGCCGGACCGCCTCCGGGCGCTGCTGCGCACGTAGACTTGCCGGGTGCGGTTTTCCGAAGGACCAGAGTTCGTCAAAGGCCACGGCACGCAGAACGATTTCGTCGTGCTGCCCGACCCGGAAGGCGAGCTGAAGCTGACCGAGGCCCACGTGCGCGCGCTTTGCGACCGGCAGCGCGGACTCGGCGCGGACGGTGTTCTCCGCGTCGTGCCCGCCGCCGCGGTGCCCGATGCGCCGGCGTCGGTTTCTCCGGACGTCTGGTTCATGGATTACCGCAACGCCGACGGCTCCCTCGCGGAGATGTGCGGCAACGGCGTCCGCGTTTTCGCCCGTTACCTCGTCGAGGCCGGTCTGGCCGCCGAAGGCGCCTTCGACGTCGGAACCCGGGGCGGCACCAAACCCGTCGTGACGCACCCGGACGGCAGCAGCACGGTGGAAATGGGACCGGCACGCATCTTCGGCGAATCCGGGACCACCGTCGGGCAGCAGCGATTCCGGGGACTCGCGGTGGACCTGGGCAACCCGCATCTCGCCTGCGTCACCGACCAGGACATAGCCGGGCTGGACCTGACCGAGGTCCCGCCGCACGACCCCGAACTCTTCCCGGCCGGCGTGAACGTCGAGTTCGTCCGCCGCCTCGGCCCGGACGCGGTGGGCGGGGCCGATCGCATCCGGATGCGGGTGCACGAGCGCGGCGTCGGCGAAACCCGCTCGTGCGGAACGGGCACGGTCGCGGCCGCGGTCGCCGCGCTGCACGCCGCCGGCGCACGAACCGGGCAACGCCTCGTCGAGGTCCTGGGCGGCAGCGTTCAGGTCGAGGTCACGGAGCGGACCACGCTGCTCACCGGCCCGGCGGTCCTCGTCGGCGGGGGCAGGCTCGGCGTGGAGTGGTGGCGTCAAGCCGAGATCGGCTGACCGCGCGGAGTGCCCGGCCCGGGCCGATTTTCGAGGGTGAAAACCGGTCGCGAAGCGTGGGACAATGGAACCGATATGAAGAAATCCGCACTGTGGTCATCCGAGGCGAGCCTCGACCCGGAGGTCGCCCGCGCAGCAGCCGGCACGGACGAGCCCGGCGGTCAGCCGCTCGACGCCGACGAGTTTTCCGTTCATGATCCGGCCCTTGACTTCGCCGCCTCCAGAGCCGCGGACACCGCCCCTTCAAGCGGTGAGATGCAGCGGGACGAACGCGCCTCGCTGCGCCGCGTGGCGGGGCTGTCCACCGAGCTCTCCGACATCACCGAAGTCGAGTACCGGCAGTTGCGGCTGGAGCGCGTCGTGCTCGTCGGGGTCTGGACCGAGGGTGACGCGGTGCACGCCGAAGCCTCGCTGGCCGAGCTGGCCCGGCTCGCCGAAACAGCCGGTTCCGAGGTGCTCGATGGACTCGTGCAGCGCAGGCAGCGACCCGACCCGGCGACCTATGTCGGTGCGGGCAAGGTCAAGGAACTGCGCGACGTCGTGGTCGCTACCGGCGCGGACACCGTCGTCTGCGACGGCGAGCTGGCGCCCGGCCAACTCCGGCAGCTCGAGGACAAGCTCAAGGTCAAGGTCATCGACCGGACCGCGTTGATCCTGGACATCTTCGCCCAGCACGCCAGCTCCAAGGAGGGCAAGGCGCAGATCGAGCTTGCCCAGCTGCAGTACTACATCACCCGCCTGCGCGGCTGGGGCGAGAAGATGTCCCGGCAGGCCGGTGGCGCCACCGGCGGCGTCGGCACCCGCGGTCCCGGTGAGACCAAGCTGGAGACCGACCGCAGGCGGATCCACAAGCGGATCAGCAAGCTCCGCAAGGAACTGGCCGCGATGCGCACCGTCCGCAACACCAAGCGCGGCAGGCGCGAGGCCAGGCAGGTCGCCGGAGTGGCCATCGCCGGCTACACCAACGCGGGCAAGTCCAGCCTGCTCAATGCGCTCACCGACGCAGGCGTGCTGGTGGAGGACGCGTTGTTCGCCACCTTGGACCCGACCACCCGCCGCGCGGAGACCCCGGACGGACGGGCTTACACGCTCACCGACACCGTCGGCTTCGTCCGGCACCTGCCGCACCAGCTCGTGGAGGCGTTCCGCTCCACGCTGGAGGAGGTCACCGGCGCTGACCTGCTGGTGCACGTGGTGGACGGTTCGGAGCCCGAACCGCACGACCAGGTCGCCGCGGTGCGCCAGGTGGTCTCCGACATCGCCGCGGAGCACGGCGCGCCGGTTCCGGAGGAACTCCTGGTGGTGAACAAGACCGACCAGGTCGACGCCACCCGGATCGCCGAGCTGCGCAGGCTGCTGCCCGGCGCGATGTTCGTCTCCGCGCACACCGGTGCGGGAATCGCCGCGCTGCGCGAGCTCATCGCGGACCGGCTGCCGCGCCCCGGCGTGTTCGTCGACGCCTTGGTGCCCTACACCCGGGGCGAGCTCGTTTCCCGGGTGCACGCCGAAGGGGAGCTCGTCGACGAGGAGCACACCGCCGAAGGCACCAGGGTGCGGGCCAAGGTCCGTTCCGACCTCGCCGGTGCGCTGCAACCTTTCGCAGGCGCGGGATGAGCCGCCGGACCGGTGTTCCGGGTAGGGCGGCCCGCTGACGGTGACCACGAAGCCGTCGTGCGGGCCGCGAATCGCGAACCGGCCGATGATCGGCCCTCACAGGGCTGGAGAAACGTCAGGGAGGCCGCCCGGCGATTCGCGCCCCGGAACGTCGCTGCTGGGATTCTTCCTGCGGTGGCCCCGCTTCTGTCCGCTATACCCGGCGCTGGTGGTAGGGGCGATGCTGGCCGTGCCGCCCGCTGCCGCCGATGCGTCGCAGCACCACGCGCAGTCGTCTTCGCAGGCTGAGCGTTGCCGGATCACCGATCCCGGCCTGGCCGAACTCTCCGGCCTGGCTTCGGACGGGCGCAGCTGGTACGCGGTCGCCGACAGCGGCAGTTCGCTGCGCGTGCCGGTGCTCAACCCCGCCGATTGCTCCGTGCGGGACGTGTGGACGTCCGCCACCGACCCGTACGACGTCGAGGACTTGGCGCTCGCTCCGGGCGGTGCGGTCTGGCTCGCAGATACCGGCGACAACCAACGCCGCCGCGAAACGGTCGCGCTGCACGTGCTGACGGGGAACGGCAACTCGGCGCTCTACCGGCTCTCCTATCCCGACGGACCGCACGACGCCGAGGCGCTGCTGCTGGACAAGTCCGGAATTCCCTATGTAGTTACCAAAGAGCCGCTCGGCATGGCGCAGATCTACCGCCCTGCCGCTCCCCTGCAAGAGGGGAAAACCGTTCCATGGGCGCCCGTCGGCACCGTCACGCTGCCCACCACCGACACACCCGGCGGCCCGATAGCGGGAGTCGGCACCAGATTGGTGACCGGTGGTTCGGTCAGCCCGGACGGCACGATGGTCGCGTTGCGGACCTACACCGAGGCGTACTTGTTCGAGGCCCCGGACGGCGACGTGGTTGCGGCTTTGCGGCGGCCACCGATCCGCATTCCGCTGCCGAACGAGGTGCAGGGTGAAGCCATCGCCTGGGAACCGGATGGCACATTGCTGTCGGCATCCGAAGGTCAGCAACCTGTGCGGGCGTTGTCCGGTGCGGCAGCGTTGCTGCGCCCCGAGCCCGCGCCCTCGCCGGGGCGTCCCGACGCCGGCGGAACCGACTCCGAGAACGGTGGAACCACTGCATCGGAAGAGCCGAGCGGGCCCGAGAAGAACAGCGGAGTCCCGATAGCACCTGCTGTGGTCGTGGCCCTCGGCCTGGCGGCGCTTTTGCTGTTCTTCCTGAGCCGGCTTCGCCGCCGATGAATCGCCGCTGTTTCCAAGACCGGGTTGCTACCGCCGCACACCGAGAACGGACGTGCCCGCCGCGCACGGTTCATGCGGTGCCGATGCACGGATCAAGCCCGCAAGCGGTTCTCAGAGTCGGCGCAGCACGGCGACCACCTTCCCCAACACCGTCGCGTCGTCACCCAGGATGGGCTGGTAAGCCTCGTTGTGCGGCATCAACCAGACGTGCTCATCGGTGCGCTTGAAGGTCTTCACCGTCGCCTCGCCTTCGATCATCGCCGCGACGACGTCACCGTTGTCCGCGTCCGGCTGCTGCCGGACCGCTACCCAGTCCCCGTCGGTTATGGCCAGGTCGACCATGGAGTCGCCGACGACCTGCAGCAGGAACAACGCTCCTTCGCCGACGATCTCCTTCGGCAGCGGGAAGACGTCCTCCACCGACTCCTCGGCCAGGATCGGCCCGCCCGCTGCGATCCGGCCCACCACCGGGACGTACGCGGGTTTCGGCTGCCCGGCGAGATCGCCCTGCTCGGAATCGGCGACGAGCACGCCCACCGTGCGCGGCCGGTGCGGGTCGCGGCGCAGGTAGCCCTTCCGCTCCAGCACGCGCAGCTGGTAAGCGACCGACGAGGTCGACGTCAGGCCGACGGCGTCGCCGATCTCGCGCACGCTCGGTGGGTAGCCGTGCTCGCGCATCCATTCGCGGATAGCTTCGAGCACCTTGAGCTGTCGATCGCTCAGCTCCGCTGTGCCGGGTTGCTCGGGAACGGCGGGCTGTTCCTGGACGGTCTCGGCCGGTTCGCCGCGTCCGTGGAGTTCGGTCACCACTCCGCCTGCGCCGCCCTGCCCGTTGCCGTCGCGCACCTCGTCGCGGTCGCCGATCGATTCGGTCGTGTTGCTGACCACCACTGCCTCCTGCCCTCGTGAACGGGACTGCTCGTGACTCCGATTTCCACAGTAGACCGGGCAGCAGGGAAGATCAAACACCTGTTCGAGTTAATTTCGCTCCAGGTCTGGCGCTGTCGAGCACTGCTGGTACACAATCGCACGGAGGTTCGATCGAACAACCATTCGATCTTGATTGCGATCTGCCGTTGTGGGCCGCGGGCGGTCCCGGTGCAGGAGGTGCTCATGGTGACGGTGCTCGGTCCGGCGGCGCGGCCGCGGACGTCCGGTGGTGCGGTGTTGCGAACGCCTGCGCAGGAGGCCGCCGATCCGCCGGTGCCGGCGGAATCGATCGCCGCGGAGCCGGTGGGCGCGGTGTTCCGGTGGCGCCACGCGTTGGTCGAGTCCGCCTGGCTCGCCGGCGTCGGTCTCTGCGCCTTCGCGGTGGTCTTAGCGTTCGGCCTGCTCGCGGCCGAACCGGCGGAGCCGGTGCCGAATGCTACTGAACTGGTCTCCGTCGGCAGCGGCGACACGCTGCCCGGACTGGCTGCTCGCTTCGCGCCGGACAGCGATCAGGGTGCGGTGATCCGCCGCATCGTCGAGCTGAACCATCTCGACGCTGCTGAGCCTGCGACCGGGCGGAGTTTGATCGTGCCCGTCCGGCGCGGCTGAATCTTCGCGGGGCGGTCACCTGCTGTTCGCGCGCGCTGCTCCGTCCGGTATCACTCGTCCGGGGAGCACCGGGGCGGGTCGGTTTGCTTCCCGATGTGCGGCCGATTAGAGTTCGCCACAACATCTAGTAGTTACGCCGGTGTAGTTACTCCACAGCTTGTGCTCGAGGAGTACTCTGGTTCCCACGCACGGTGAGTGCGCCGGTTGCTGCGGAGGTGTGGCTGATGACGGCCGAAAGGGGGTGAGTCCGATGCGGTGCCCATTCTGCCGGGGCGATGACTCCCGGGTGATCGACTCGCGCGAGGTGGAGGAAGGGCAGGCGATCCGGCGCAGGCGCTCTTGCTCCGGTTGCGGTCGCCGGTTCACGACAGTGGAAGAACTAGTGCTGTCGGTGGTCAAGCGCTCTGGGGTTACCGAGCCGTTCAGCCGCGAAAAGGTCGTCCGGGGGGTGTTGCGCGCCTGCCAAGGGCGGCCGGTGCAGGAGGACGCGCTGCAGCAGCTCGCCCATCGGGTCGAGGACGCGGTCCGCTCGCGGGGCGTGTCGGAGTTGCCCAGCCACGAGGTGGGGTTGGCGATCCTGGGGCCGTTGCGCGAACTGGACGAGGTCGCGTACCTGCGGTTCGCCAGCGTCTACCGGGCCTTCTCCTCGGTAGCCGACTTCGAAAAGGAGATCGTCGATCTCCGCGCGGCCCGCGGCAGTGGGGACGGGGCGCGAACGGGGGAGAGCGGCAGTGGCTAAACCGAAGCGGCGATCGGCGCGGCGTGGGCCGGCGAACGCGGGTGGGACGCGACCGACCCGGACGGGGAGACCGGACGGCGGCGGGAATGCACGAGCGAGCAACAGGGAAGAGGGACAGGTCATGACAGAGACCGTGGACGGCCCGGTCGGTGCAACGGGGGAGCCGGAGACAGGTGCCCACACCGAGGGCATCCGGGTGCAGCGGGTCTACACCACCGAGGGGGTGCACCCCTACGACGAGGTTGCCTGGGAACGCCGCGACGTGGTGATGACCAACTGGCGGGACGGCTCGGTCAACTTCGAACAGCGCGGAGTCGAGTTCCCCGAGTTCTGGTCGCTGAACTCGGTCAACATCGTGACCAGCAAGTACTTCCGGGGGGCGCAGGGCACCGAGCAGCGTGAGCACAGCCTCAAGCAGCTCATCGACCGGGTCGTGAAGACGTACGTGCGCAGCGGCGTGCAGCACGGCTACTTCGCGACCGAGGTGGACGCGGAGATCTTCGAGCACGAGCTGACCTGGATGCTGCTGCACCAGGTGTTCAGCTTCAACTCGCCGGTGTGGTTCAACGTGGGCACCAGCTCGCGCCAGCAGGTCTCGGCCTGCTTCATCCTGTCCGTCGACGACACGATGGAGTCGATCCTCGACTGGTACAAGGAAGAGGGCCTGATCTTCAAGGGCGGCTCGGGGGCCGGCCTGAACCTCTCCCGCATCCGTTCGTCCAAGGAGCTGCTGTCCTCCGGCGGCACCGCCTCCGGGCCGGTGTCGTTCATGCGCGGCGCGGACGCTTCCGCGGGCACGATCAAGTCCGGTGGGGCCACCCGGCGTGCGGCGAAGATGGTCATCCTGGACGTCGACCACCCCGACGTCGAGGAGTTCATCGAGACCAAGTCCAAGGAGGAGCACAAGATCCGGGCGCTGCGCGACGCCGGGTTCGACGTGGACCTCGGGGGCGCGGACATGTCCTCGGTGCAGTACCAGAACGCGAACAACTCGGTCCGGGTCACCGACGAGTTCATGCGTGCGGTGGAAAGCGACGGGCGGTTCGGGCTGCGTGCCCGCACCGACGGCTCGGTCGTCGAAGACGTCCGCAGTCGTGACGTGTTCCGCAAGATGGCGCACGCCGCGTGGGAGAGCGCCGACCCGGGCATCCAGTACGACGGCACGATCCAGGACTGGCACACCGCGCCCGAGAGCGGCCGGATCTCGGCGTCGAACCCGTGCTCGGAGTACATGCACCTGGACAACTCCAGCTGCAACCTGGCTTCGCTGAACCTGATGAAGTTCTTGCGCGAGGACCTGACCTTCGACGCGGAGCTGTTCGAGAAGGCCGTCGAGTTCGTCATCACCGCGATGGACATCTCGATCGGTTTCGCGGACTTCCCGACCGAGTCGATCGGCGACACCACCCGCAAGTTCCGGCAGCTCGGCATCGGCTACGCGAACCTGGGCGCGCTGCTGATGGCCACCGGCCACGCCTACGACTCCGACGGCGGGCGAGCGCTGGCTGCGTCGATCACCTCGTTGATGACCGGTACCGCCTACAAGCGTTCCGCGGAGCTGGCCGGTGCGGTCGGACCGTACGAGGGCTACGCGCGCAACGCGGAGGCGCACCAGCGGGTGATGCGCAAGCACGCGGCGGCCAACGACCTTGTACGCACCTACCACCAGAACGACGTGGCGGTGCACAAGCTGGCGACGAAGGTGTGGCAGGACGGCCTGGCGATCGGCGCCCGGCACGGCTGGCGAAACGCCCAGGCGTCGCTGCTGGCTCCGACCGGCACGATCGGCCTGATGATGGACTGCGACACCACCGGGGTCGAGCCGGACCTGGCGCTGGTGAAGTTCAAGAAGCTGGTCGGCGGCGGCTCCATGCAGATCGTCAACCAGACGGTGCCGCGCGCGTTGAAGGCGCTGGGCTACCAGGAAGAGCAGATCGAGGCGATCGTCGAGTACATCGCCGAGCACGGCCACGTGATCGACGCCCCCGGGCTGCGCCCGGATCACTACGAGGTGTTCGACTGCGCCATGGGCCAGCGGGCGATCGCACCGATGGGGCACGTGCGGATGATGGCCGCGGTGCAGCCGTTCCTGTCCGGCGCCATCTCGAAGACGGTGAACATGCCGGAGCAGGCCAGCGTCGCCGATGTGGAGGAGATCTACTTCGAGGGCTGGCGGCTGGGCCTGAAGGCGCTGGCGATCTACCGGGACAACTGCAAGGTCGGCCAGCCCCTCTCGGCGGGCAAGGGCGAGCAGGGCGAGTCGGACAAGGCCGTCGAGAAGCAGATCGAGTACCGCCCGGTCCGCAAGCGGCTGCCGAAGAAGCGTCCGAGCCAGACCGTGTCGTTCACCGTCGGCGGTGCCGAGGGCTACCTGCACGCCGGGTCCTACCCGGACGACGGGCTCGGCGAGATCTTCGTCAAGCTCGGCAAGCAGGGCTCCACGTTGTCCGGCGTGATGGACGCCTTCTCGATGTCGATCTCGGTGGGTCTGCAGTACGGCATCCCGCTGGAGTTCTACATCTCGAAGTTCCAGAACCTGCGCTTCGAGCCGGCGGGCATGACCGATGACCCGGACGTGCGGATGGCCAGCAGCGTGCTGGACTACCTGTTCCGCAGGCTGGCGCTGGACTACCTGCCGTACGAGAAGCGGGCGCAGCTGGGCATCTTCACCAACGAGGAGCGCACGGCGCAGACTTCGGACTACGACTCGGAGCCGGGCGGTGGTTCGGTCGACCTGGACACGATGCGTTCCACCGTCGACTACCCGGCGGCGCAGGCGCAGGAACCCGCGCAGGAGGACGACCACCGCGCGGGCAGCTCGACCGAGCTGCTGGAGTTGCGCTTGGGCAAGGCCGCTGATGCGCCGCTGTGCATGACCTGCGGCACGAAGATGCGCCCGTCCGGGTCCTGCTACCTGTGCGAGGGCTGCGGCTCCACCTCCGGCTGCAGCTGAGGCCGGAATCGCAGCGTCCAACGCGAGATCGAGCACCGGCGCCGATACGTCCCGGTGCTGATGGGGGAGTCGGCCGTCGCGGCCGACTCCCCCTTGCGCGTTTCGGCCCGTCGCGCGTTTCGGCATGATCAGCAGTCCGTGCAACAGCGCCGAGTGATCGGCATCGGCTGTTCGGGTGTAGTTCAGCTGTTCGCTCGCTGTCGGCCGTCGTCCTGCGATCTGCTGGTGCGCCGGTGTTCCGGTGTCGGGAGGGCGGATTGCGGTCTTTCGCAGTGGTGCTGTCGGGAGTCGTGCTGGCCGGTGGGCTCAGCGTGCCGAACGCTTCGGCCGCGGTGCCGACTCCGCCGGTGGAGGACGGTCCTGCCGCCTCGGTGCTGGAGAAGGGCCCGGTCAGCGTCCGCGCCGGCGGCCGAGATCGGTCCGAGGGAGTCGAGACGGCGCGCAACACCTCACCGGTAGCGCCCGGGCTGAGCCTGACGGAGTTCGAGCGCTATGGGCCGGACGGCTGGCTGCGCGGCGACGTGCTGACGGCCGAGCTCTCCGAACCCGGCTTGCGTCCCGAGTACTTGAGCCCTGGTAGTGCTTCGATGCGCAGCCCGCTGACCGAGCAAGCCGCGCGTTCGGGCGCTGTTGCCGGCGTCAACGGCGACTTCTTCGACATCGACGCCTCCGGTGCGCCGCTGGGTCCCGCCATGTCCGATGGTGAGCTGCTCAGCGCCCCGGAGGCCGGGAACAACGACGTCGCCGCAGTCGGCGGGCGGCAGCGCGCGGGGCGGCTGATGCAGCTCTTCCTCGAGGCGCAGCTGACTCGCGCAGACGGTGGGCGCACGCGGGTGACCGACTTGAACGTCCCGAAGGTCTCCGACGACGGCATTGCGCTGTACACGCCGCGTTGGGGCGACGCATCCCGCCGGTCCGCTGTGGACGGAGCGCACCGGGTGACCGAGGTGGAGGTCGCAGGTGACCAGGTCACGCGGGTTAGCCCTGCCCCGGCCGAAGGGCCGGTACCGCGCGGTTCGGTCCGTCTGCTCGGGGTGGGAGCCGGCGCCGATCAACTGGCGACCGTGCGCGTCGGCGAACGGGTGGGCGTGCACTACCGGCCCCGCACGTCGGGTGATGAACCGGATGTCGCCGTGGGCGGCAACAAGGTTCTGCTGCGCGACGGCGCGGTGCAGCAGGTCGACGACACCGCGCTGCACCCGCGGACCGCGGCCGGGTTCTCGGCCGATGGACAACGGATGTGGCTGGTCACGATCGATGGTCGGCAGGCCGCCAGCCGCGGGATGACCGAACTCGAACTCGCCGAGCAGTTGCGACGGCTCGGCGCGGACGACGCCATCAACCTGGATGGCGGGGGTTCGTCGACGCTGTTGGCGCGCCCGGAGGGCGGCAGCGCTCCGGGCGTTCGCAACTCGCCGTCGGAGGGCGAGTTGCGCCCGGTGCCCAATGGGCTCGGCTTCTCGACAGCACCCGGAAGCGGCCGGTTGCGCGGTTTCCGCGTGGAGCCCGGTGGTGGGCGGGTGTTGTCCGGGTTGACCCGTCGCTTCGCTGCGCACGGGCACGACGAAACCGGTGCGCCGGTTCCCGCTGGTCCGGAGTGGTCGGTGACTCCGGGAAGAGGGCGGATCGACAACGGTGTCCTGCGGGGTGGGCTGCCCGGAACCGCGGAGGTGACCGCGCACAGTGCAGCCGCCTCCGGGTCCGCCGAATTGACGGTGTTGGGCCCGCCCGTGCGGCTGTCTCCGAGCGTCGGGCGTGTCCGGCTGGCCGGGGAAGGTGCTCGCGACCGGTTCCAGATTCTCGGGCACGATGCGGACGGCTTCGGAACGTGGGTGGAACCCGCCGACGTGCACCTCGAATACGACTCGAATGCGGTGCGGATCGAGCCGGACCGGGACGGTTTCGCGGTGACTGCGCTGTCACCTTCGGCTTCTGCGGTGGTGACCGCGCGCGTCGGCGACAAGGTGACCCACTTGGGCGTGACGACGGGTGCGCAACCCCAGTCGCTGTCCACTATGGACGATGTCGGTGGGTGGCGGCCGAGCGGGTTCCCGCAGCCGGTAGGTGCTTCGCTGACGCAAGGCGAAGGCCGGGCGGGCACTCCTGGGCTGGCGTTGGACTACTCGCTGACCGGCAGTACCTCGACCAGGGCCGCCTACGTCAACGCCGAGCCGGCCTTGCCGCTGCCGGACGGCACGCAGCAGGTCGGCGTGTGGGTCAACGGTGACGGCCGGGGTGCGCGGCTGCGTGGCACGCTGCTCGATCCTGCGGGCGTTGCGACCACGGTGGACCTGGCGGAGAAGGTCGACTGGACCGGTTGGCGGTACGTGCAGGCGCCGATTCCGGCCGGCGCGTCCGGACCGCTGCGCTTGCAGCGCTTGTACGCGGTCGAGACGGACGGCGCCCGGCAGTACGGTGGGCGGTTGGTCTTCGACGACCTGACCGCTTCGGTCGCGCCCGAAGTGGACGTTCCGGTCACTCCCCAGCCGCAGGATCGTTCCGTCGTGCAGGACGGGACGTTGCGGCCGGCTCCGGGCGCTGTCCGGATCGCCGTGGTCAGCGATGCCCAGTTCACCGCGGACGACCCGGCGGGCCCGCTGGTCGAGCAGGCTCGCCGCGCGTTGCGGGAGGCGGTGGCGACTCGGCCGGATGCGCTGGTCATCAACGGTGACTTCGTCGATCGGGGCACTGCTGCCGACTTCGACCTGGCGCGGCGGCTCATCGACTCCGAGGTCGGTGATCGTGTCCCGTGGTTCTACGTGCCGGGCAACCACGAAGCGAACGGACCGGGCGATCTGCGCGAGTTCACCGCGGAATTCGGGGCACCGCAGCGGGTTGCCGACGTCGCCGGGACTCGGATGGTGTCGCTGGATTCCTCCTCCGGCGCGCTGCTCGGCGGCGGCTTCGAGCAAGTGCGGATGCTGCGTGCTGCGCTCGACCAAGCGCGGCGAGATCCACGGATTCGTTCGGTGGCGGTGTTTCTGCATCATCCGTTGGACGACCCGGGTGCCGGTGACGCTTCGCGGCTCGCGGACCCGAAGGAAGCTGCGCTGCTGAACCGCTGGCTCGCCGATTTCGAAGGTTCCTCCGGGAAATCGGCGGCATTGGTCGCCGCGCACGCAGGTACCTTCCATTCGTCCACAGTGGATGGCGTGTCGCTGGAAGTGAACGGAAATTCCGGCAAAGCCCCGGCGACCGCACCCGAGTCGGGCGGCTTCACCGGTTGGAGTCTGTTGCGAACGGGACCGCGCGGTGTGCGATGGGAAACGAAGCCGAACGTGGACCGGCTTGAGCTCGCTGCGCCCGCGAACGTCGAGGTCGGTGCTTCGGTGCCCACAACGGCCGAACTTTTCCAAGGTGATCGGGCCGTTCCGGTGCGGTACCCGGTGAGCGCCGATTGGCAGGGTAGCCCGGAAGTGTTCATCGGGCCGCCGGAGCAGGCATTTCCTGGAGCCGTGGCGGCGTTCGACCCGGACTCGGGACGGCTCACCGGGCTCCGGCCGGGACGTGGTGCACTCAGCGTGCACGTCAACGGGGCTAGGCAGGTAGCCGGATTCACTGTCACCCGTCGGTGAGTTTTCCGTTCTTGTTCGGCGATTCCGTCCACAGGGTCTCGATCCATCCACAGATCTCGGAATCGACCCTGCGCCGCATCCAGTTCGGGCACCGATGTTCTGGGCATGACCACTTCAACGCATTCCGTTCGGCTCGGCGACCCCGCGGACGTGCTGGCCGCCGTGCCGCACCTGCTCGGTTTCACCCCTTCCCAGTCGCTGGTGCTGGTAGCGCTGCACGAAACGAGCGACACCTCGGCCGCCTGCGGCGTCACGCTGCGAATCGACCTGCCGGAATCGGAGAACCACTCCGCGCTGGCCGAATACTTGGTGAAAGGGCCGTTGGCCAGGCAGGACGCGACCGCGGTCCTGCTGGTGATCGTCGGTACCGACGGCCGGGAACCGGACGACGCGGACGGGCAACCGGGAGCCTCGCCGCCGACGGATCACGCGGCGGGCGAGGCCGGGTCGCTGCCGTACAGCGGCCTGGCCGGGGTCCTGGCAGGAGCCTTCCGCGAGGCCGGGTTCTCGATCTGGCACCTGCTGTGGACGCCGCGGTTGCGGGCGGGCGGATCGTGGCAGTGCTACGACGACCCGACCTGCGGCGGCAAGATTCCCGACCCGAAAAGCTCGGCCATGGGCGCTGCGCTGGCCGCGTCCGGCGCGGTCACGTTCGAGAGCAGAAGCGAGTTGGAGCGGCTCGTCGCGCCGGAATCCGAGGAGTTGTCGGCGCGCTGGTCGGCGAAGCTCAACGAGCTGATCGAGGAATCCGCGCGGGAACCCGCCGGAGCTCGCAAGGACGTCGAGCTCGTACTCGGCGCGGTCGCCCGCACAGCGGCGAACGAGGCACTCACCGAGCTTGATCAGCTCCGGGTGCTGCTGGCGTTGTCCGACAGCCGCGTCCGCGACCTGTGCTTGAGCGCGGCGCTCGGGGACAACGCGATGGCCGCCGAGCAGCTCTGGCTGACCTTGGTGCGCAAAGCTCCCGCTCCCGAGGTCGCGGAGGTGGCCGCCATGCTGGCCTTCTCGGCGTACCTGCGCGGGGAGGGCGCGCTTGCCGGTGTCGCGCTGGAACGCATCGAGTCCTGCAGGCCTGAGCACCCGTTGGGTTGCTTGCTGCGGGGTGCGTTGGACGCCGGGGTGCCGCCGAAGCACTTGGAGTCGCTCACCCGGGACGCTATCCAGGACGCCAAGCTCACGATCGACGAGGACGAACTCTCATGAGCCGCTACCACCACGGCGGCGTCGGGTGCCGGCCCGACCGAGCCGGGATCGGGCCGATCCGCTCAGCCCGCGTTCCGACCGCGGGCGAACTCCCACGCGTCCCGCACGATCACGCCCAGATCCGCGTGCTTCGGCTGCCAGGAGAGTTCGCTGCGGGCGCGGTCGCTGGAAGCCACCAGCGTCGCGGGATCACCCGCCCGGCGCGGCGCCACCGCCGCCGGGATCGGGTGGCCGGTCACCTCCCGGCAGGTCTCGACCACCTGCTGCACCGAGAAGCCCGTCCCGTTGCCCAGGTTGTAGACCCGGTGCTCTCCCGGGCGGGTGTGCTCCAGCGCGAGCAGGTGCGCGTCGGCCAGGTCGGTGACGTGGATGTAGTCGCGGACGCAGGTGCCGTCCTCGGTCGGCCAGTCGTCGCCGAACATCTGGACCTGCTCGCGCAGGCCGAGCGCGACCTGCAGCACGATGGGAATCAGGTGCGTCTCGGTGGTGTGCCGCTCGCCGAACGCGCCATGGGCGCCTGCGACGTTGAAGTAGCGCAGGCTCGTCGCGCCCAGCCCGTGCGCGGTGGCGTACGAGCTGATGGCGTGGTCGATCGCCAGTTTCGTCGCCCCGTAGGTATTCGTGGGACGGGTCGGCGCGTCCTCCGGGATCGGCACGCTTTCCGGCTCGCCGTAGGTCGCAGCGGTGGAGGAGAAAACCAGCCGCGGAGTGCCGTGTTCGCGGATCGCTTCCAGCAGTCGCAACGAGGTGACCACGTTGCCCTGCCAGTACTTGTCCGGATCCTGCATCGACTCGCCGACCAGCGACTTCGCCGCGAAGTGCAGAACCCCGTCGTAGCCGTCGGCGAGCAGCTGCCCGGCGGTGTCGGCGAGGTCGGCCTGCACGAACTCGGCGCCGGCGGGCACCGCGTCCGCGTGCCCGGTGGAGAGGTCGTCCACCACGGTCACGTCGTGGCCGTTCTCCAGCAGCCGGGCGGCGCACACGCTGCCTACGTATCCCGCACCACCGGTGACGAGGAGCTTCACGGGGTTTCTGCCTTTCCGACGAAGGTGAACTCGCCCCGCCTGCCGCGGGGCGGGCGGGAGCGGGCGAGGCTACCGGTCGCGGCCGGCGCCGGCCGCCGGGGTCGCGGTGAACAACCGGGGCCTCTGCAACCGGTGCTCGGCGAAGGAGTCCAACACGGACCGGCCGATTCGCTCCCGCTCGGTGGCAGCTACCAGCGCGATCGCGGATCCGCCGAATCCCCCGCCGGTCATTCGCGCTCCCAAGGCACCGGCGTTCAGCGCGGCGTCCACTGCGATGTCCAGTTCCGGGCAGGAGATCCGGTAGTCGTCGCGCATGCTCACGTGCGAGGCGGTCAGCAGCGGCCCGATGGCGGCCAGGTTTCCGGCCTTGAGCTCGGTGACGGTTGCCAGCACCCGGTCGTTTTCGGTGACCACGTGCCGTACCAGCGGCCGCAGCTGCTCGGGAAGACCGGGCAGGGTGTCGTCCAGCTCGCCGGAGGAGACGTCGCGCAGTGCTTTGACGTCGAGCAATTCCGCAGCGCGCTCGCAGCCTCGCCTGCGCTCGCCATAGCCCGAGTCGCTGTGCGAATGCTTCGCACGCGTGTCGATCACGAGCAGTTCCAAGCCGGCCGAATCGGTGTCGAACGGGATCTGCGTGGTCTCCCCGGAACGAACGTCGAAGAACAGCGCGTGCGCTTCGGTGCAGGACAACGACGCGGTCTGGTCCAGCAGGCCGGTGGGGGCGCCGACGAAGTCGTTCTCCGAGATCTGCACCCACCGGGCGATCTCGGCCGTCGACGGGGAGCCCGGCGCCCCGGCGGGCCGACCGGCGATGTCGAGCAGCGCCAGCGCTACGGCGCATTCCAGAGCGTGCGAAGAGGACAGTCCGGCGCCCGCGGGCACGTCACCGGCGATGACCAGGTCCGCACCGGGAACGTCGATGCCTTGGCCGTGCAGCGCGTATGCGACGCCCGCGGGGTAAGCGGCCCAGCCCGCCGGCGAGCCGGGAGCGAGGTCGGGCACGCGCATCGGCCCGGCGCGGTGCAGCACACCGTCGTCACCCAGCGAGGCGACCGACAGCGCGCCGTCGGAACGCGCCGACGCTGCGACCGCGATCCGGTGCGGCAGCGCGATGGGCAGCACGAAGCCGTCGTTGTAGTCGGTGTGCTCACCGATCAGGTTGACCCGGCCCGGTGCCGACCAGACCCGTTCCGGGGCGCGTCCGTGCTCGCCGCCGAAGGCGTCGGCGGCGTGTTCGGCCGGGCTCACCTGGCGCGGACCAGGACGGCGTGCGCGATGCCCGGAGTCAGCTTGGTGCCGCCCTTGGCGCCCTTGACCTCGATCGGCTTGTTCACGCCGGTGACCGGCACGATCTCGATCTCGTGCGAAGGCATCAGCCCGACCTCCTTGAGCTCGCTCATCAGGTCGGGGTCGAGCTGCACGTGCTCGGCGATGCGGCACACCAGCGCCCGCCCGCCACCGCGGCGGGCGATCTCGTCGACGCGCTGCAGATCGGTTTCGGCGGACGGTGCCGACACGGCCATGCCGAGTTCGTCGAGGCCGGGGATGGGGTTGCCGTACGGGGAGGTCGCCGGGTTGCCGAGCAGGGTGACGAGCTTGCGTTCCACCGCCTCGCTCATCACGTGCTCCCAGCGGCACGCCTCGTCGTGCACGTGTTCCCATTCCAGGCCGATGACGTCCACCAGCAGGCGTTCGGCCAGGCGGTGCTTGCGCATCACGCGGATCGCCCGGCTCCGCCCGGCTTCGGTGAGCTCGAGGTGCCGGTCCTCGGCGACGGCGAGCAACCCGTCGCGTTCCATGCGCGCCACGGTCTGGCTCACCGTCGGCCCGCTCTGCTCCAGGCGTTCGGCGATCCGGGCGCGCAGTGGGACGACCCCTTCCTCTTCGAGGTCGTAGATGGTGCGAAGGTACATCTCGGTGGTATCGATGAGATCGTTCACGCTGGCTCCCCGTTGCAGTCCCACCACGATTCTAGTCCCGTGGCACTACCGCGGGTCGGTGGCTTCGGGTCGGCCGTTTCCGCTGTTCGACTGGTTCTTCTGCGCAGCTGTCCGCATTCGGATTGAGGGAGCCGCATGCACCCGTTGATCACCGTCGACGAGCTCGCCGCGAGGCTGGGCGAGCCCGGCGGCCCGGTAGTGCTCGACGTCCGCTGGAGTCTGCTCGGGCCGCCCGGCAGGCAGGACTACGAGCGCGGCCACCTACCCGGCGCGGTCTTCGTCGACCTCGACACCGAGCTGGCCGCGCCACCGGGACCGGGCGGCAGGCACCCGTTGCCCGCAGCCGGGGAACTGCAACGGGTGTTGCGACGCGCCGGTGTGCGGTCCGATCGCACCGTGGTCGCCTACGACGCGAACGACGGTTCCGCGGCCGCGCGGGCGTGGTGGTTGCTGCGTTGGGCCGGTCACCGGGACGTGCGGGTGCTCGACGGTGGCTACGACGCCTGGGTCGAGCAGGGCGAGCCCGTGACCACCGAGGTGCCCGAGCCGACGGAGACCGGTTTCGAGGTCGTACCGGGGTCGATGCCGGTGGTCGACGAGCAGGGTGCCGCGCGGCTCGCGCGCGAAGGGAGGTTGCTCGACGCCCGCGCACCGCAGCGGTACCGAGGGGAGACCGAACCGGTCGATCCGCGTGCCGGGCACATCCCGGGCGCGGTGAACGTGCCGTTCGCGCACAACGTGACCGCCGGAGGGAGGTGGAAATCCCCGGCGGAATTGGCTGAGCGGTTCCGGGACTCCGGGGTGGACGCGGACTCGGCGGTAGGTGTCTATTGCGGTTCCGGCGTGACCGCCTGCTCGAATCTGCTCGCGCTGGAACACGCGGGGCTGAGCGGACCTGACAACCCCGCTGCGCTGTACTCGGGTTCCTGGTCGCACTGGTCAGCCGATCCGGAGCGGCCCGCAGCGACCGGTCCGGAGCCGGGCTGAGCGGCTACCCGAACCGATCGTTGCAACGAGCGGCGGCGCCGAGCGCCGCGGTAGTGCGCAGTGCAGGGACGCCGGAGATCGCTTGTGCCCTTCGCCACTGTGGGGCCGCACACACGGCAGGTAGCGTCGGCCGCCATGGGCAACGACTGCGCGGTGGTCTGGGACGACTCGGTCCTGGACTACGACCTCGGCGGGCAGCACCCGCTGCATCCCGTCCGGCTCGACCTGACGATGCGGCTGGCGCGCGAACTCGGCGTGCTCGACGGGGTCGAGCCGCTGCGACCGCGTCCTGCCACGGACGAGGAGTTGCAACGCGTGCACCGGCCGGACTACTTGGCGGCGGTGCGGTCCGCTCCGACCTCGGGTTGGGACGTCGGGCACGGGCTGGGTACCGACGACAACCCGATCTTCGATCGGATGCACGAGGCCGCGGCGCTCATCGCGGGCGGTTCGCTGACCGCTGCCGAGCAGGTCGTCTCCGGCAAGGTCGATCGTGCGGTGAGCATCTCCGGCGGGCTGCACCACGCGATGGCCGAGCGGGCTGCGGGGTTCTGCGTCTACAACGACTGCTCGGTGGCCATCGCCGGAATGCTCGAGATGGGGGTGGAACGGGTCGCCTACATCGACGTCGACGTCCATCACGGCGATGGTGTGCAGGCCGCGTTCTACGACGACCCGAGGGTGTTGACCGTGTCGATGCACCAGCACCCGGTCACGCTGTGGCCGGGCACCGGGTTCCCCAGCGAGACCGGCGGTGCGGGTGCCGAAGGCACGGCGGTGAACATCCCGCTGCCGCCGGGCACGGACGACGCCGGTTGGCAACGCGCTTTCCACGCGGTGGTTCCTTCCGTGCTTGAAGCGTTCCGCCCGCAGGTGCTGGTGACGCAGTGCGGTGCCGACGCGCACCGGGAAGACCCGTTGGCCGATCTGTCGATGTCCGTGGACGGTCAGCGCGCGACCTATCGCAGCCTGCGTGACTACGCCGAGCGTTATGCGGGCGGCAAGTGGGTGGCGTTGGGCGGCGGCGGGTATTCGCTGTACCGCGTCGTGCCCCGCGCGTGGACGCACCTGCTGGCCACCGTCCTGGACAGGGACCTCGATCCGGCCACGACGTTGCCGCAGGACTGGCTGGCGCACGCGCTGCGGGTTGCCGGGAACGTACCGCTGCCGACGACGTTGACCGACAACGTGGATCCGTCGTTCGCGCCGTGGAGCGGTATCACCGACACCACGGTGGACACCGCGATCCGGGACACCCGGCACGAGGTGTTCCCGTTGCACGGTTTGAGTCCTGCGGATGTCCGGGACTGAGTCGGCCTTACCTACCTGGTTGGTGTCGACGGTGGTGGCGAGGGACCGCTCACCAGGACGGCTGGAAGGGTGATCGTTGGATGGGCAGCGGCCCGACGGAGCAGGACCCGGCCGATGCCGGGCAGGTGCAAGGACCGGTCAGCGCTGCCGGGATCCCGCCCGGGGACGCATTCTCCGGTGCGCAAGCGCGGTCGGACGCGCAGCAGGAATATCCGCGGCATTGGGAAGCCGACGTGGTCCTGTCCGACGGCGGCACCGTGCATCTTCGTCCGATCATCCCGGCCGATGCCGACCAGCTGGTCTCCTTCCACGGCAGGCTAAGCGACCGGACCCGCTACTTCCGCTACTTCGGCCCGTACCCGCGGATGCCCAAGCGCGATGTGGAGCGCTTCAGCAACGTCGACTACGCCAACCGGGTCGCCTTCGTGGCGCTGCTCGGCGACGACATCGTCGCGGTGGGGCGGTTCGACCGGCTCGGCGAGCGGGACTCGGCCGAGGTGGCCTTCGTCGTGCAGGACGAGCACCAGGGCCGCGGGTTGGGGTCGATCTTGCTCGAACACCTGGCGGCGGCCGCGCGGGATTGCGGGTTGCGGCGGTTCGTCGCCGAAGTGCTCGCGGAGAACTCGGCCATGGTGCGGGTCTTCCGCGACGCCGGTTACCAGGTCCGGCGCGCGATGGAGGAAGGCGTCGTGCACCTGGAGTTCGACATCGACCCCACCGAGGAGTCGCTGGCGGTGGCCCGCGCCCGCGAGCAGGCCGCCGAAGCCCGCAGCGTGCACAACCTGCTGCATCCGCGTTCGGTAGCGGTGATCGGCGCCTCCACCGACCATCGCAAGATCGGGCACGCGGTGCTGGTCAACCTGCTCACCGCGGACTTCGCCGGCCCGGTGTACCCGGTGAATTCGGAGCACCGCTCGGTGCGCGGCGTGCGCGCCTACGCGTCGGTGCTCGACATCCCGGACGACGTGGATCTCGCGGTGGTGGCGATCCCCGCGCCCGGCATCGACGAGGTGCTCGACGCCTGCCTGGCCAAAGGCGTGAAAGCGCTGGTGATCGTGAGTTCCGGGTTCAGCGAATCCGGCCCGGACGGCCGCGAGATCGAGCGCCGCATGGTGCGTTCCGCCCGCGTGCACGGGATGCGCGTGGTCGGGCCGAACGCGCTCGGCGTGGTCAACACCGACCAGGGCAACCGGCTCAACGCGACGCTCGCGCCGCGACTGCCGGGAAGCGGCCGGACCGGGTTCTTCTGCCAGTCCGGTGCGCTGGGCGTGGCGATCCTGGCGACGGCGACCGAACGCGGCCTCGGGCTGTCCACGTTCGTTTCGGCGGGCAACCGGGCCGACGTGTCCGGCAACGACATGCTCCAGTACTGGCAGACCGACCCGGCCACGGACGTGGTGCTGCTGTACCTCGAGTCGTTCGGCAATCCGCGGAAGTTCGCCCGGCTGGCTCGGCGACTGGCGCGCAGCAAGCCGATCGTGGTGGTCAAGTCGGGCCGCAACGCGGTTCGCGCCGGGCTGGCCGCCACTTCGGTGCAGGTCGACGAGACCAGCGTGCAGACCTTGTTCGAGCAAGCCGGGGTGATCCGGGTCGAGTCGGTGGCGCAGATGTTCGACACCGCGCTGCTGCTGGCGCACCAGCCGTTGCCCGCGGGGGAGCGCATCGCGGTCGTCGGCAACTCCTCGGCGCTGGGCATGTTGGCCGCGGATGTCGCGCAGGCCGAGGGGTTGCGGTTGTCCTGCGAACCGGTCGACGTGGGTGCCGCTGCCGAGCCGGAGGAGTTCGCGGCCGCCGTTCGCGAGGCCGCGTTGCGGGACGACGTGGACGCCTTGGTTGCGGTGTTCGCTCCGCCGGTCGCGGTGCCCGGCACCGCCTACGCGCGCGCGTTGCGAGAAGCGCTGCAGGAAGCGGGTACGACCGCGACCAAGCCGGTCGTCACCACGTTCCTCGCCGCCGAGGGGGTGCCGGACGAGCTCGCGGTTCCCGGCTCGGACGGTTCCGCGGCGTGGGGTTCGATCCCGTCCTACCCGAGCCCGGAGCGGGCGGTGCTCTCGCTGGCGCGCGCCACCCGCTATGCGCGCTGGCGGGCCGCTCCGCAGGGCCATTTCGTACGGCCCGAGGGCATCGCCGAGGATCGCGCGCGGGATGTGGTCGAGCGGTTGCTGACCGACGGCGAGCATCGGCTCACCGACGACGAGGCGGTGGAGCTGCTCGGCTGCTACGGCATCGAGCTGGTCCCGTTCCGTCGAGTGCGCGGTGCGGACGAGGCCGCAGCGGCCGCCGATGAACTCGGTTACCCGGTGGCGGTGAAGTCGGCGGGCGAACACCTGCGGCATCGCAGCGACCTCGTGGGCGTGCGGCTGGACCTGATCAACGCGGAGGCCGTGCGTGCAGCCTGCCAGGACCTCGCGCGAATGTCCGAAGTGGACGATGTCTACGTGCAGCGGATGGCGGATCGCGGCAATTCCTGCGTGATCGATCTGATGGACGACCCGTCGTTCGGCACGTTGGTCTCCTTCGGACTGTCCGGTGTGGCCAGTGAACTGCTCGGGGACAAGGCTTACCGGGCGGTGCCGATGACCGATGCGGACGTCGCTGCGCTGGTCCGGGCGCCACGGGCTGCTCCGCTGCTGGCCGGTTACCGCGGGGATGAGCCGGCGGACCTCGCGGCCGTGGAGGACCTGGTGTTGCGGGTCGCGACGCTGGTGGAGGACCTGCCGGAGGTCTGCGAGCTGACCTTGCAGCCGGTGCTTGCCTCGGCCCGTGGCGCGCAGGTGACCGGTGCGCGGGTGTCGGTGCGCCGCTCGTCGGCCGCGCCGGACACCGGCCCGCGCCGGCTCCGTTGAGAGCGACCTCCACTACGAGACCGACGCGTTCCGGTTATGGTGTGCCGGTCGATGAAGGGAGATCCGCCGTGCACGACCTGGAACTCGTGGAGCTGGGCACCGTCGAGGCCGGCGAACATCAGCTGACGATCCGCGCGCACCGCGGCGCGGATCCCGCTTCGCCGGTGATGATCGTGCTGCCCGCGATGGGTGTGCCCGCCCGCTACTACCAGCCGTTCCTGCGCTCGCTGGCCGCCCGCGGCCGGACGGTGGTCAGCTTCGACCTGCGCGGGCAGGGGGAGGCGCTGCCCCGCGCGCGGCGCGGCATCCGCTTCGGGTACCAGGACCTGATCGACGACACCGGCGCCGTCGTGGACCTCGTCGCGCGCAACTTCCCGCAGGCGCCGCGTTTCCTGCTCGGTCACAGCCTCGGCGGGCAGGTCGCGCTGCTGTACTCCGCGAGCCATCCGGATCGGGTGAGCGGCGTGACGCTGCTGGGTTCCGGTTCGGTGTGGTTCCGCAGCTTCCAGGGCAGCCGCGCGTGGAAGAACCTGGCCGGCACGCAGGTGGTCGCCGCGTTGTCCGCGGTGCTGGGCTGCTGGCCGGGCGAGCGGCTCGGCTTCGGCGGCAGGCAGCCGGCCGGGGTGATGCGCGACTGGGCCAGGCAGGGACGTTCCGGCCGCTACCGCCTCGGTGGCTCGGACACCGACTACGAAGCCGCGCTGGCCGCATCGGACGTTCCGCTGCTGACGGTCACCATGGACGGTGACGAACTCGCCCCGGAGTCCTCAGTGGACCACTTGGCGGGCAAGGCCGCGCGGTCCGCGCGCACCAGGCGGCACTACTCGTGCGAGATCGCGGGCGCGGCGAAGCTGGGGCACTACGCCTGGGTGCACAACAGCGACGAACTGGCCCGCTGGATCGGGGAGTGGGCGGTGGCCGCCGCTGTCGAGCCGGCGGCCGAAAGCGGCTGACCGGCGGGACTGCTCGACCTCCGGATGCGTTGATCATGGGTCGTGGTCCACAGTGCGCGTCCGGAGAATCCGATTTCCGAGCAACCTCGATGCGGCCCGGTCCCGTCTTCGGGGCATGAGACCGCTACACACCACAGTGGGCGCAGGCGCCCTGCTTCTAGCGCTTTCCGCCTGCGCCGGACAGCAAGGAGACGTCGGTTTCGGTGGGCAGCCGCCCGCACCGCAGGAACCTCCGGCACCGGTGCAGCCGAAACCTCAGCAAGAACGCACACCGGTACCGGCGAACCTGATCAAGGCCAACATACCCGGGCAGTCCGGAACGCCGCGGGTGTGGACCCAGGACGGTGGCAACGTCGTCGTCACCACCGGTCAAGAAGGCGGCTGCAGCAAGGTGCACGCCGAGGTCGCCGACCAGAACGCCCAGCAGGTGAAGGTCCTGCTGGTCAACGAGACCCCGGAACCGCCGGGGATCTGCACGATGGACCTGCGCCACCCGCCGGTCGCGGTCCAACTGGACCAGCCGCTGGACCAGCGCACCGTGGTGCTGGAAGAGCGCGACGTGCAGGTACCGCGCCGCTGACGTGCGGACCTGCGCGCCGCAGGCACTTCTCCCGCAGGAGGTGGGGCTCCTGCGGGAGAAGTGCGTTCGCGCGTGAGTGGTGTGTAGCGAGGGCCGGGAGGTGCCACGGGCGCCTCCCGGCCCGTCTCATCGCGCGAACGACTCCTGCGGGCCGGGAATCGCGCGAACAAGCCCCCCGACCACGCCGAACGCACTGCTGAACCGCTGTGCCGGGTCGGGTCTGTCGCCGGTCCTGCCCACCTGCGACGCTGTTCGTCGGAGACGATCGATGGGAGGGACTCGGGTGTCCATGACGGATCCGGCGGTGGGCGCGCTCGACGGGCTGGTGAACCTGCGGGACCTCGGCGGCGTCCCCGCCGAGGACGGCGTGCTCACACGTTCGGGAGTGGTGCTGCGCAGCGACGCACCCAGGAACGGCGACCGCGCGCCGGAGGAGCACGCGTGGCCACCGCGAGTGGTGCTCGACCTGCGTGATGCCGCCGAACTCAACGGGGTCGCGCACCCGCTCGCCGCGGAGGCGCAGGTGCACCAGATCGAGCTGCTGGCGGGCATCCACTCGGCGGAGGTGAACCATCCGCTGCCGGTGCTCTACGAGTTGATGCTGGACAAGGCCGCGCACAAGCTGGTGCGGGTGTTCCGGCTCGCGCTGGAAGCGGACGGGCCGGTGCTGGTGCACTGCGCCGCGGGCAAGGACCGCACCGGGGTCGTCTCGGCGATGCTGCTCAGCGCGGTGGGCGTGCGCCGGGACGCGATCATCGCGGATTACGTGCGGACCGATCGGAACATGTTCCGCGTGCTGCAACGCCTGGAGATGGCGCCCGCGTTGCCGCCCGGGGTCACCGAGGAGGACGTGCGGGACCTGATCTCCACGCCGGTGGAGGCCATCGAAGGCGTGCTGTCGCGGTTCGAGGAGCACGAAGGTGCCGCGGCGGGCTGGCTGGCCGAGCACGGGGTCACCGAGGACGAGTTGTCGCGCTGGCGGCGACGCTTCCTGGACGAGACCGGCGCTGAATCCTGAGTCCGGCCAGCGCTGTGTGCGGCTAGCGCTGGGCTCGGCGAGCACAACCTCGAGCAGCGCTGCAAGCGCTGAACCACCGGGCGAGCATGCGAAAGGCCGGACCCGCCCTTGCGGCGAGTCCGGCCTTCCGGGGTGAGCGACCGGAAAACCGGTCGCGAACGTTCACTGCCGAATGCTTCCGTGACGAAAGTCACGTGTCAACGGCGCTGCCCTCAGCTGGCGTAGGCGCGCAGCCGGTCGGCCCGGTCGCCCTGGCGCAGCTTGGACATCACCTCGCGCTCGATCTGGCGCACCCGCTCGCGGGAGAGCCCGAACGCCTTGCCGATCTGGTCCAGCGTGCGCGGCTGGCCGTCCTCGAGGCCGTAGCGCATCCGGATCACCGCCGTCTCCCGCTCCTCCAGGGTCGACAGCACCCGGCGCAGGTCGTCCTGCAGGAAGCCGGAGATCACCGCGTTCTCCGCGTCGGCGGACTCGGCGTCCTCGATGAAGTCGCCGAGCGGCGCGTCCTCCTCCGCCCCGACCGGCATGTCCAGGCTCACCGGGTCGCGGGAGTGGTCGAGCAGGTCCACGACCTTCTCCGTCGCCAGCCCGCTCTCGGCGGCCAGTTCGTCGTCGGTGGCCTCCCGGCCGAGCTTCTGGTGCAGGTCGCGCTTGATCCGGGCCAGCTTGTTGACCTGTTCCACCAGGTGCACGGGCAGCCGGATGGTGCGGGACTGGTCGGCCATGCCGCGGGTGATGGCCTGGCGGATCCACCAGGTCGCGTAGGTCGAGAACTTGAAGCCCTTGGTGTAGTCGAACTTCTCCACCGCGCGGATGAGCCCGAGGTTGCCCTCCTGGATCAGGTCCAGCAGCGGCATGCCGCGGCCGGTGTAGCGCTTGGCGAGGCTGACCACGAGGCGCAGGTTGGCCTCCATCAAGTGGTTCTTGGCCGTGCGGCCGTCGCGCACCACCGCCCGCAGGTCGCTGCGGCGTTCGGGCGCGACGTTGCTTTCCGTGTCCAGCACGTGCTTGGCGAAGACGCCGGCCTCGATCCGCTTGGCGAGGTCGACCTCCTCCTGCGCGGACAGCAGCGCGGTGCGCCCGATGCCGTTGAGGTAGACCCGGACCAGGTCGGCCGACGGCCCCTGGCCGTCGAGGTCCGCCTCGACGGAGACATCGGTGGGGTGGTTGGTCTGCGGGACGGTCATTGAGCTCCCTCCCTGACGGGCTGGCTTGCGGGCGTGCTCACGGCGCTGGCTGCGCGGTGCCGAGTCCGCGTACGCTCGGTGTTGCGGGCCGATCGGGCACGCCTTCCGTATGTGGACGGTTGTGCTTGTCTGCTGGTCGGTGCGGTGCCGTTGTGGTGAGCGGTGCCGCTTTGGTCTCGTCCGGGCTGTCAGTTCGGAGTGGTGCGCCGTGTTGGGTGTTGTGGCTCCACTCCGCGCCCGGCCGAGCCGCGCCGCACGCCTTCGCTCGGTGCGGCGGTGTGCGGCCGTGGGCCGGACTGTCGAAGCTGGATACCTGTAAAACGAACGTGACCTCGAATTCGTTCCCGGACTTCTCCACCGGCAGACGTCGCGGCCGTCACATCCGTTGCTCCGCGCAGTCTGAGGATCTGCTGAGAACCGGCGTTACATTCAAGCGTCGATCAACAACGTGAATGGTCCGTCGTTGACGCTGTCCACCGCCATCTCCGCACCGAAAACCCCGGTCGCCACCCGCGCACCGCGTTCGCGGAGACGCTCGACGACCTCGTCGACCACCGGTTCGGCCTGCTCAGGGCGGGCGGCCTCGGTCCACGACGGGCGCCGGCCCTTGCGCGTCGAGCCGTACAGCGTGAACTGGCTCACCACCAGCAGCGGGGCGCCGGTGGTGGCGCAGGACTCCTCGTCGCGCAAGGCCCGAATCTCGTGCAGTTTGCGGGCCATTCTGGCGGCCTGTTCGGAGCCGTCGGAATGTGTCACACCCAAAAGCACCAGGAGCCCGGGTTCTTCGATCTTGCCGACCGCCGCGCCGTCGACGGTCACCGATGCCCGCGTGACGCGACTGACCACTGCCCGCATTACTCGTCGTCCGCCCATTCCGCCGGGATCACCATTCCGTGCCGGACGAGTTCGCGGAACATCGGCACCGCGGCTTCGGCGAGTTGTTCCGGATCTTCCCCCGAACCGATCGCCAGCAGCTCGACCAGATCCCGCAGCGGCATCGCGCCGTGGCAACCGGCGAGCAGCCGCACGCCGAGCTCGTCGATCTCGTGCTGCCAGCCGGGACCGTCGGTGCGGTGCAGCCGGTGCAGGAACCGCTCCCAGCCCTCGTCGCCGCGGGAGGCGAACTCCTCCAGCACGGTGGAGGACGCGGTCATCAGCCGCGCCGAGAGCAATCCTTCCGCGGAGCCGTGTTCGCGCAGCCAGTCGACCCGGCGCAGCCACGCATCGCTCTCCGGCCCCAGCGGATCGTCGAACGCCTGCCGCAGGTCCTCGCAGACGACTTCGCCGCGTTCGGACCCGGCACGGCGCAACGTGACGAAACCGAACCCGACGCCCTCGACGTCGTTCGCCGCGAACCAGTCCAGCCATTCCGCGGCTTTGCGGCGCCCGAGGGCAGAACGCGGATCGAACCCCGCATCGCGCAACCAGGTCCCGACGTAGAGCGCCGGGTCCGCGACGTCGCGCTGCACGAACCAGGCGTCCACGCCGCCGGGCGGCAGCCAGCCGGCGACCCGGTCCTGCCAGTCCTCGCCCTTGCGGTGCAGCCAGGAGGCGAGCAACTGCCCGGTACCGCCTTCGTTCAGGAACGACGGCAGCTGCCGCACCATCAGCGCACTCGCGTCGTCGCCTGCGAGCCCGGAGTCGCGGTAGACGTAGTCGGTGCGCGCCGGGCCGACGACGAACGGCGGATTGCAGACGACCTGGTCGAACCGCTGCCCGCGCACCGGCTCGAACCACTCGCCCGCGGCGAGTTCCACGTCGATGCGGTTGAGCCGGAACGTCGCCGCGGCCAGTGCCAGCGCGCGCTGCGACACGTCCGTGGCGGTGACCCGCTGCGCGTGCGTGCTCGCGTGCAGCGCCTGCACACCGCAGCCGGTGCCCAGGTCCAGCACCGAGCCGACCTGGCGGCGGGAGGTGGCCCGGACAAGGCTCAGCGACGCTTGTCCGACGCCGAGCACGTGGTCGGCGCTGGTCGCCCAGCCGTCCGGCCGGGTGTCGGCGTCCAGGTCCGAGACCACCCACCACGAGTCCTCGCCAGCGCTGTGCGGCCGGATGTCCAGCGCGGCGCGCACCCGGTCGCCTTCGGCCGCCAGCAGGCCGCCCGCGATCGCCTCGGAGAGCGGCAGCGGGTGCAGCGCCTGCTCGACGTCCCCGGCCTGCTCGGCCTCGCCGAGCAGGAACATCCGGATCGCGGTGCCCAGCGGTCCGCCGCCTTCGGTGGCGCGCAGCGCCGGCTCCGGTTCGCCGCGGCTGAGCGCGGCATGCGCCTGCGCGCCGAGCAGGTCGACGACGCCGTCCGTGCCGTAGCCGATCCGCAGGAACGCCTCGCGGAGGCGGTCGAGTCGATCGTTCGTCAAGTCTGGGATCACGAGTTCGATCCTCACACGCCCCCGGGGCACCCGCACCGACCGAGGTGCCGCCACGCACCGGCGCGAGCTCCGCCCGGGCCCATCGCCCGGGCACCCGTGAGAACCTGGGCGCATGAGCCGGACGCTGCACCTGACCCAGGACGCCGAAGCCGACGAACTGCTCTCGCGCGACCCGCTGGCCCTGCTGCTGGGCATGCTGCTCGACCAGCAGATCCCGATGGAGAAGGCGTTCGCCGGCCCGAAGGTGCTCGTCGAGCGGCTCGGCGAACTGGACGCGCACCGCATCGCGGCGATGGACCCGGAGGAGTTCGCGCAGCTGTGCTCCACGCCGCCGGCGATCCACCGGTTCCCTGGCTCGATGGCCAAGCGGATCCAGACGTTGTGCCGGTACCTGGTCGACACCTTCGACGGCGACGTGCGCGGGATCTGGACCGGCGAGGACCCGGACGGGACCGCGGTGCTCAAGCGGCTCAAGGCGCTGCCCGGTTTCGGTGACCAGAAGGCGCGGATCTTCCTCGCGCTGCTCGGCAAGCAGTGGGGCGTGCAGCCCGCGGGCTGGCGGGAGGCCGCTGGTGCCTACGGCGATCCGGAGGCGCGGCGCTCCATCGCCGACGTGCTCGACCAGCAGACGCTGGAAGAGGTCCGGGCCTGGAAGAAGCAGCAGAAGGCCGCCGCGAAGAAGTGACTCAGGCCGCGGCCGACGACTGGTAGCGGTCCACGTATTCCTGCTCGGACAGCTCCGAGATCGCGTACATGATCTCGTCGGTGATCGACCGCAGGATCGGCAGCGCACTCTCCATGCCGTCGTAGCGGGAGAAGTGCAGCGCCTCGCCGAAACGAACCGTCACGCGGGTGGGCCGGGGGAACTTGGCGCCCTTCGGCAGCAGGTCGGCGGTGCCGCTGAGCGCCACCGGGACGACCGGCGAGCGCCCGCTCAACGCCAGCCGCGCCACACCGGTGCGGCCGCGGTACAACCGCCCGTCCGGGGAGCGCGTGCCCTCGGGGTGGATGCCGAACGCACCGCCTTCGGACAGCACCCGCTGAGCGGTGCCCAGCGCTTCCTTCGCCGCCCGGCCGCGGCCGCGCTGCACCGGGATCGCGCCGAGCGCGCCGAACGCGTTGCGGGTGAGCCGGTTCTTCAGCCCGCCGCCCTCGAAGTACTCGGCCTTGGCCAGGAACGACACCGGCCGCGGCACCACCAGCGGCACGATGAAGCTGTCGGCCACGGACAGGTGGTTGATCGCGAAGATCACCGGTCCGTCCGCGGGCACGTGCTGCAGGCCGTGCACCCGCGGCCGGTACACCGCGCGGGCGACCGAGCCGACGATCCGCTTGGTCAGTGTGTAGAACATTCGAACCTCCCCGCCGCGTCCCGGCACCGCCTCCGGGAATCTATCCGGACCGTGGTGCGGGCTCGTGGCGGCCATGTGAACTCCTAGAGCCGATCCCGTGTAGCGGGGTGGCGCATCGCGCAGCCCCGAGGGTGTCCACCGTTCCACTGGAGTGGGACGATGGCGGACGTGGAGGTGGTGTCGTGAGCAGTTCCGAGCATGGCGACGACACCCCGGTGCTGATCACCGAGGCGGAGCCGTCCTACGACGATCAGCAGGCGGCGCGGCGCCGCAAGTACGCCATCATGATGTCCTTGCGGATCCCCTGCCTGGTGGCGGCGGCCGCCTGCTACCAGATCTGGTGGCTGGCGCTGATCATCCTGGCGATCTCGATCCCGCTGCCGTGGATGGCGGTGCTGATCGCGAACGACCGGCCGCCGCGCAAGACCGAGCACGTCAACCGGTACCAGCACGAATCGCGCGCGCTGGAGTCCCGCGAGCATCGCGTGATCGAGAACCCCTGAACCCGCCAGGTGATCCGCGCAGCGGCGGCCCGGTGCGGCATCATGGACGCATGAGCACCATGACGCTTCCGGAAACCGACGTCCGGCCGGACACCACGGAACAGACCGAGGACGACCGGCCCGAGGTCTTCCACTACGTGCAGAAGGACAAGATCGCCGAGAGCGCGGTCATGGGCACGTACGTGGTGGCGCTGTGCGGCGAGGTCTTCCCGGTGACGAAGTCCGCGAAGCCGGGCTCGCCGGTGTGCCCCGACTGCAAGAAGGTCTTCGAGAAGTTGCCGCCCGGCGGTGGCGACGACGAATGAGCTGAGCACCACCGGCCGCGGCGGCGGGGCGCCCGCTCAGCCGCGGTCCCGGCGCGCCCGAGGTTCTTGCCCGAAGCGCGCGGGCACGGCCGTGCCCCCGAAGCCGGTCGGCGGCTTCGCTCCCGAGTCCTCCCGATCGCCTTCCCGCCAGGCCCGGTAGCCCTCCTCGGTGCGTAGCCGCTGCTCCGCGCGCCGCATCTCCAGCCGCCGCCAGCGCCGCCGCTCCTTGCGCGTCATCTTCGCGGGCCACAGCTCCTGTATCGCGTTGTTGAACTGCGCACCGATGATGATCGCCAGCCCGATGAAGAACGCGAACAGCAGGAACGCGATCGGTGTGGCCAGCGCCCCGTAGGTGTAGCCGGTGCTGGTGACCCAGGTGATGTAGAGCCGCAGGCCGACGCTGGAGCACAGGAAGACCACCATGGCCAGCAGCGCCCCAGGCAGCCCGCGGTGCCACGGCAGCTTCCGCGGCAGCGCCACCTTGTAGAGCGCGGCCAGCGCCAGCACCAGCAGCACTCCGGTGGCCGGGTAGTAGAACACCCGGATCAGCCAGGCGATGTCGTCCTGCCATTGCGGCGGGAAGACCGTGGGCAGCCAGTCCGGGCCGAGTGCTATGACCGGCAGCCCGACCACGGCGAGCAGCAGGCCCACCAGGTACAGCAGCAGCGCGAAGATCCGCTGCCAGACGCTGTGCCGCACGGTGTACTGGTCGTAGGCGAGGGTGATCGAGTCGACCAGCGAGGCCAGCGCGGACGAGCCCGCCCACAACGACAGCAGGAAGCCCACCGACATGATCTCGGTGCGTCCCTTGGTCAGGATGTCCTCCACCGTCGGCCCGATGATCTGGTCCACGACGTTGGCGCTGAACACGGTGTGCGCGAACGACAGGATCTTGCTGTGCACCGTGTCGACCACCACGGGACCGAACCAGTCGCCGACGAAGCCCAGGCTGCCGAGGAACCCCAGCAGCAGCGGCGGCAGCGACAGCGTCTGCCAGAAGGCGGCGGCCGCGGACTCCGAGAAGATGTTGTCCCACCACGCCTTGTGCACCGTGCGCCACACCAGCCGCAACGGCCCCCAGCGGACCGGGTCCGCGCGGGTCGCCGCGGTGGTGACCGAGCCGATCTCCGGGGACTGGATCACGGGAGCCTGATCGTCGAGCGGGTCGGCGGCCGGTCCGGCACGCGCAGCTGACGGCTCCGGCTCGCGGCCGTGCTGGCCGGGCCGTTGGCTGTTACCGGTCGGACCTGTGGAACCCATCGCACGTACCAGGATGCTGCATAGGGCTCACCAACGAGCGTGCACCCGGCCAACCGGGGGTGTCGGAGTGATCTCAATCCGATCCGCGGGTCGGTGCGACCGGACGGCCGGAGCGGGACGGTAAGCTGCCGGGGCGCCATCGGCGGATCGCCCGGCTGGACGCGACGACGCGCGGCCGAGGGTGCTGATCAGGTCCCGCGGTCCGCCGCGGGCCTGCCGACCGGAGTCGATCCGGCCCGGTCGATCGCAGCCCGGTCGCTCGCGGGAATCCACCGCGACGCCGGGTCGCCCGAGCGGCGCCCGCGATCCGCGCCAGGAACGTTCGGGGAAAGGCACAGGAAGGAGCGGCGAGCAGGCTTGTCCGAGTCGCAACTCGACCATCCCGTCCGATCCGTTCTCAGCGACCCCGCCGACACCGCCGGACGCCCGCTGCGGGCGTGGCAGCGGCGGGCGTTGACCCGGTACCTCGCGAAGAAGCCGCGGGACTTCATGGCGGTCGCCACGCCGGGTGCAGGCAAGACGACCTTCGGGTTGCGAGTGGCCGCGGAACTGCTGGGGGACCGGACCGTCGAGGCGGTCACGGTGATCACTCCCACCGAGCACCTCAAGCACCAGTGGGCGCTGGCCGCCAACGCCGCGGGCATCCCGCTGGACCCGGACTTCCGCAACGGCGACGGCATGACTTCCAGCGACTACGTCGGAGTGGCCGTCACCTACGCGCAGATCGCCGCACATCCGACGCTGCACCGGGTGCGCACCGAGCGCCGCAAGACCCTGGTGATCCTCGACGAGATCCACCACGCCGGTGACGCGAAGTCCTGGGGCGATGCGGTGCGCGAGGCGTGCACTCCGGCGACTCGGCGCCTCGGGTTGACCGGTACGCCGTTCCGCAGTGACGACACGCCGATCCCGTTCGTGAACTACGAACCGGACGCGGACGGTTCGATGCGCAGCGCCGCCGACAGCTCCTACGGCTATTCCGAGGCGTTGCAGGACGGCGTGGTCCGCCCGGTGATCTTCCTGGCTTATTCGGGCGAAACGCGCTGGCGCACCAACGCGGGCGACGAGTTCTCCGCCCGCCTCGGGGAGCCGCTGACCGCCGAGCAGACCGCGCGGGCCTGGCGCACCGCGCTGGACCCGGCGGGGGAGTGGATCCCGTCGGTGCTGCGGGCCGCCGACACCCGGCTCAACCAGCTCCGGCAGAACGGGATGCCGGACGCGGGCGGGCTGATCATCGCCTCCGACCAGGCCAGTGCCAAGGCGTACGCGAAAACGCTGCAACGGATGACCGGTGAGGAACCGGTCGTGGTGCTGTCCGACGATCCGAAGGCGTCCGGCCGGATCGCCGAATTCGCCGACTCCGACGACCGCTGGATGATCGCGGTGCGGATGGTCAGCGAAGGCGTCGACGTCCCCCGGCTGGCGGTCGGCGTCTACGCCACCAGCGCCTCCACCCCGCTGTTCTTCGCGCAGGCCGTGGGCCGGTTCGTGCGCGCCCGCCGGGAGGGCGAGACCGCGAGCATCTTCCTTCCCAGCGTGCCGGTGCTGCTGGGCCTGGCCAGCGAGCTCGAAGCCGAGCGCGATCACGTGCTGGGCAAGCCGCACCGGGAGAAGGAGGGATGGGACGAGGAACTGCTCGCCGAGGCCAACCGCACCAAGGACGAACCCGGCGAGGAGGAGAAGGCGTTCACCTCGCTGGGCGCCGATGCCGAGCTGGACCAGGTGATCTACGACGGTTCCTCGTTCGGCACCGCCGCGTTCGGCACCACCGAGGACGAGCAGGACTACCTGGGCCTGCCCGGGCTGCTCGAGCCGGACCAGGTGCGCGCGCTGCTGCGGCAGCGCCAGGAGCAGCAGCTGCACGAGGTCGGCAAGCGTGAAGCCGAGGACAAGGCGCAGAAGGCCGCGGAGCGCGCGGAGGAGGCCAAGCAGCCCAGCCGTCCGCAGAGCGTGCAGGAGCGGTTGCAGGGTCTGCGCAAGGAGCTCAACACGCTCGTCTCGTTGCACCACCACCGGACCCGCAAACCGCACGGCAAGATCCACAACGAGCTGCGCCGCGTGTGCGGCGGTCCGCCCACGGCGATGGCGACCGTGGAGCAGCTGGAGGAGCGCATCGCGACGCTGCGGTCGTGGTGATCTACTCGTCCGGGTGAACGGATCTTCGATCCGTCCCGGCGCGACCTGGGTGTGACCGCCCGTGCTTACGCTCGCACGCATGGTTTTAGACGTGGAGCAGGTGCGGGGGCAGTACCCGGCGCTGGCCGACGGCCGGGCCTGGCTGGACGCCGCAGCCGGTACGCAGGTTCCGCAGCAGGTGATCGACGCGATGTCCGAAGTGATGGCGGCGGGCGTGTCGAACGTGGGAGGAGCGTTCGAATCCAGCCGTCGCGCGGCGCGGGTCGTGGCCGAAGCGCGTTCGGCGGTGGCCGACCTCACCGGCGCGCCCGACCCGGAGTGCGTCGTGTTCGGTCCGAGCTCGACCGCGCTCACCTACCGGTTCGCCGCGGTGCTGGCGGACGCCTGGCAGCCCGGTGACGAGGTCGTGGTGACCCGGTTGGACCACGACGCGAACGTGCGGCCGTGGGTGCAGCACGCCCAGCGGGCGGGAGCGACGGTGCGGTTCGCCGACTTCGACCCGGCGACCGGTGAGCTGCCCGCCGAGCGGGTCGCCGAACTCATCGGGGAGCGCACCCGGCTGGTCGCGGTCACCGCGGCATCGAATCTGCTGGGAACCGTGCCCGATGTCGCCGCGATCGCGCGGCGGGCGCGGGAGGTCGGCGCGGTCAGCTTCGTCGACGGTGTGCAGCACTGCCCGCACGCCGCCGTCCGGGTCGGCGAGCTCGGCGCCGACTTCTACACGACCAGCGCCTACAAGTGGTCCGGTCCGCACGTCGGGGCGGTCGTGGCGTCGGATCCGTGGGCGCTGGAGACGCTGCACCCCGACAAGCTCGTGCCCGCGCCGGACGCCGTCCCCGCGCGGTTCGAGCTGGGCACCGCATCGTTCGAGGCCCTGGCCGGGGTCACCGCGGCAGTCGAGCACTTGGCCGGGCTCGACCCCGCGGCGACGGGGGAGCGCCGGGAACGGCTCGCGGCCGCCCGCAAGGCGGTCCTGGCCCATGAGGAGAACCTCGCCGCCGCGCTGTTCGCAGGGGTGGCGCAGCTGCCGCACGTCACCCGCATCGGAGCGCCGCAGGGGCAGTGCACGCCGCTGGCCCTGTTCAGCGTCGACGGCCACACGCCGGAGGCCGTGGCCACGCACCTGGGCGAGCGCGGCGTGAACGTCTCGCACGGGCATTCCTACGCATGGGAAGCCCTGCCGCAGCTCGGGCTCGGACCGGAAGGTGCGGTGCGGGCCAGTCTGTGCCACTACACCTCGGAAAGCGACGTGCAGCGCCTGCTCGACGCCCTGGCCGAACTGGGCTGACCCGCCCCTGGAACATCGAAGGCCCCCGGTGGAAAACCACCGGGGGCCTTCGTGTCGAGGTTCGCGTTACTGCTCGTCCTGCTGGAGTTCGGCGTCCATCTCCTTCAGACGCGGTTCGAACTCCCGGCCGTGGTGCCCGCAGAACAGCAGCTCCCCGCCGGATGGAAGTACGGCGCGAAGCTTCGCAGCGGCCCCGCAGCGGTCGCAGCGGTCGGCGGCGGTCAGCTCGGGGCGGGTGAGCGTTCCAGGCATCGTGATCTCCCTCCGTCCCGGCGCCGGAATTCCCCGGCGCCCTCGATCCTGCTGCGACCACCGGTGGCCCACTGGCGGCGGGGCCGGTGCTCGCTGGCTCCACTCTTGCAGACGCACAGCCGTACGTCAGTGTTCCCGCGCCGGGGGTTGAGCGTCGTCACGTCGAAGTACCCGCTTGCCGCAGTCCCGGTAGCGCAGCGTGGCAATCGCACGTCCAGGGCCGGTTTCGGTCGCCTGGCCAGGGAAAACGCGTCGGCTCGCGTTGCGCCGCGAGGTGATCCGTGGGTGCGCGCGGTGCGCGAGGGCGCCCCATCCCGTCCGGCGTTCTGCTGCAAGCGAACTAAGGCGGCGTCCTGGAACGCGAGAAAACCGATCTGCGAATGTGCGGTGAATCACCGGTGATCGCGCCGACCCGGCGCGGGACTCGCGGAAAGATCGCGCTCGCGCAGCGATCGTCGAACGCCATGCGGCGCTGCGCGATGAAGGAGGGGGCGATGAAGGAGGAGGCGAGGAACCCGCGGCGTCGGATGATCGGCGACCGCCTCGCCGACCGGGCGGCGCGCGACCACCAAGCCGCAGCGAACTCCGCATGGCAGGCGAAACGGATTTCGACCTGATCTTGCGACGCTGTCGCGGAAGTTCGCCGGGTGCGCGCTCGGGTCCGTGGCCGGTCTCGCGGCCACGTGACCGCCTAGTCGCGTGGAGTTTCGCGTGAACCGCAGCTGTGGACCGCAGCGTTCACCCGGCGTCCCCGCACAGAGCAAGAGATGCCCGCCATGAGGCGATTTGGGTGAAAGGTCTTCATGGTCCGTCTCCAACCCGGTTCGCCGCGGCAACACGCTGTGCCGCAGGAAAGGGCGAGTCTGCCAGTGCTTTCCGGGCGCTCGGTAGATCGCTAACCCGAATGTACGAGCCGGGCCCAGTCCGGCCGCTCCGGGTCCGGCTCCTCGGCCCAGTCCGCGGGCCACTTGCGCCGCGTGCCGTTGTGCACCGCCCGCGTGGTCGCACCGGTGAGCGCGGCCGAGGTGTGCGTGCCGAAGTCGACCTCGGCCTCGAACGTCGCTCCGCGGAAGTTCGCCCCCTCCCCGTCGAACGAGACCCGGCGGAAATCGGCGAGGCCGGTGAAGCGCACGGACCGGAAATCGCCCTGCCGCTCGAAGGTGCAGCCGCGGAAGACGGCGGGCCCCACGAACCGGGCTCCGGCGAAGGTGGCCGTCTGCACGCGGCAACGGGTGAACGTGAAGGTGCTCAACGTCGCGCCCGCCAGGTTCAGCCGGATGCCGGTCCAGAACAGCGCCTCGTCGTCCTCGTCGCGCAGGTGCGAAGTCAGCACGCCCTGCGCGGTCTCGCGGACCTCCTGCTCCTGCACCGGATCCGCCCCGGTCTGGTCGAAGGGCATCCGCAGGTAGGCGCAGAGCAGGTCGACGATCGTCTGGCGGTGCTCCGCGTGGTTCTGCCCGAGCCGCTCCAGCGCGAACACGCCCGCCAACCGCACGGGAGCCTGGTCACTGCCGAGCTGGTCGGCGGCCTTGCCGTAAAGCTCCGTCACCCGCGTCTCGGTGGCGTCGTGGTCGCGCTGCACCAGATCGAGCTCGGTGGCGCGCTGCCGCCGCGCGGTCAGCAGCAACCCGGCCGCACCGCCACCGCCCACGACGATGCTGAACGCGGTGCGGATGATGTTGACCTGCACCGCCGCTTGCTGGACCGAGCCGCGCAGCACGAACCACAGCACGGTCAGCGACGTGATCGCCAGCAGCCCCAGACCGCCCGCCCACCAGAGAATGGTCCGGGTGGACAGCACACCGTCCGCTCGCGTGCCCTCAGTTCGACTCACGGAAGGGGATCTTGCCGCGCGGAGCGGCTCCGTGTGTTCCACCTTTCGTGGGCCGATGCGAAAAGGCGCCCGGCCGGAGAAACCGACCGGGCGCCCGCGGAGCTGATGCGGCTCAGTCCAGGTAGTCGCGCAGCACCTGCGAACGCGACGGGTGCCGCAGCTTCGACATCGTCTTGGACTCGATCTGCCGGATGCGTTCCCGGGTCACGCCGTAGACCTGGCCGATCTCGTCCAACGTGCGCGGCTGGCCGTCGGTGAGGCCGAAGCGCAGCCGCACCACGCCCGCCTCCCGCTCGGACAGCGTCGCCAGCACCGACTGCAGCTGGTCCTGCAGCAGCGTGAACGACACGGCGTCGACCGCGACGACCGCCTCGGAGTCCTCGATGAAGTCGCCGAGCTGGCTGTCGCCCTCGTCGCCGATCGTCTGGTCCAGCGAAATGGGCTCCCGGGCGTACTGCTGGATCTCCAGCACCTTCTCCGGGGTGATGTCCATTTCCTTGGCGAGCTCCTCGGGCGTGGGCTCGCGGCCCAGGTCCTGCAGCAGCTCGCGCTGGATGCGGCCCAGCTTGTTGATGACCTCGACCATGTGCACCGGGATGCGGATGGTGCGGGCCTGGTCGGCCATCGCGCGGGTGATGGCCTGGCGGATCCACCAGGTCGCGTAGGTGGAGAACTTGTAGCCCTTGGTGTAGTCGAACTTCTCCACCGCGCGGATGAGCCCGAGGTTGCCCTCCTGGATCAGGTCCAGGAACGCCATGCCGCGGCCGGTGTAGCGCTTGGCGAGGCTGACCACCAGGCGGAGGTTCGCCTCCAGCAGGTGGTTCTTGGCCCGCTCACCGTCCCGGACGATCCAGCGCAGGTCGCGCTTCATCTGGAAGGCGAGCTTCTCCTCGGCTTCCTCGGCCTGGCGCAGCCGCTCGGCGCCGTAGAGGCCGGCCTCGATGCGCTTGGCGAGTTCGACCTCCTCCTCGGCGTTGAGCAGCGCCACCTTGCCGATCTGCTTGAGGTAGGCGCGCACCGAGTCGGCCGAGGCGGTCAGCTCGGCGTCCTTGCGCGCCTGCCGCAGCGCCTCGGATTCCTCCTCGTCCCACACGAAGTCGGAGTCCGGCTTGCCGTCCTCGTCCTCCGGGACGGTCGGCTCCTCCGGGATCTCCACTTCGACGTCGGCGAGATCGCCCACGTCCGGGGAGGTCAGGTCGGTTTCGATCGGTTCGTCGATCTCCAGGCCCTCGGCCTTGCCCGCGGTGCCAGCCGCGTCGGTCTTGGCCGCGGACTTCGCGGTCTTGGCCGAGGCGGACTTGGTGCCCTTCTTGGCCGCCGACTTGGTGGCGGTCTTGCGGCCCGCCGACTTGGTGCCCGCCGCGCTCTTGGCGGACGAGTCCTGGCCCGCGTCGGTTCCGGCCTGCTCGGCCGTTTCCTGCGCGGCGGTCTCTGCCTGGGGCTGGGATCCGGACTGGGCCGACGGGGACTGAGCACCGCCGGCGGTTGCAGCGGAGCTGGAGCGTCGGGTTGCGGTTTCTGCGGCTGCCACGTACGCCCTTTCGCGACGGTCGATCAGAGCAGGCCGGAGGACGCGAAACCTCGGCCGCCAGAGGTCGGGGAACAACCCACCCACCGGAACTTCCGAAGCGGCATCGATGCCGGCGAAACGCCTGCTCGGCACCGGATCGGAGGCCCCGGATCAGGTTGGCCGTGTTCCATTGTAACTGCGCTCGCCGAGTGCGGTTCCGCTGCAAGGTGGAGATCCGTCCCGTCGCAGCGCAAATACGGCGCTCGCCGGGTCCGGCGAATGGCGCACCGGGGAAATGCCGCCGCATCGCCCCGGTCGGCCGTGCGGCTCAGTTCCCGGCGCCCGCCGCGGCCGCCGCGGCGGCGCCCACGATCCCGGCGTCGTTCTTCAGCGAGGCCGGCACGATCGGGGTCCGGGTCTCCAGCAGCGGCAGCCACTTGTGCTGCTTCTTGCTGACCCCGCCGCCCGCGATGATCAGGTCCGGCCACAGGAAGGATTCCAGCGCCTGGACGTAGCGGCTCACCCGCGGCGCCCACTCCGGGTAGGACAGGTCGAGGTCGTCCTTGACCGACGCGGCCGCCTGCTTCTCCGCGTCGTGCCCGTCGACCTCGATGTGCCCGAACTCCGTGTTCGGCACCAGCTTGCCGTCCACGAACATCGCGCTGCCGATGCCGGTGCCGAAGGTCAGCACCACCACCAGGCCGGAAGCGCCTGCGCCCGCACCGGAGCGCATCTCGGCCAGCCCGGCGGCGTCGGCGTCGTTGAGCACGACCACCTCCGACCGGTCCTGGCCCAGCCGCTCGGCGAACAACCCCTGCGCGTCGGTGCCGATCCAGCTCTTGTCGATGTTCGCGGCGGTGTGCGCGGTGCCCTGCTTGACCACGCAGGGCAGCGTGACCCCGACGGGCCCGCTCCAGCCGAACTTCTCGACGATCTCGGCGACCGCGTCCGCGACCGCCTCCGGTGTCGAAGGGTGCGGCGTGGGAATCCGCATACGCTCTTCGGCCAGCACCCCACCGTCGATGTCCACCGGACATCCTTTGATGCCGGACCCGCCGACGTCCACGCCGAAACCGCGGGCAGTGCCCATGCCCGATCCTTCCTATTCGATTCAGACCAAGGTGTGCAGACCTTAACCGCGCTGTGTTGCGATGTGAATGTGGGATTGACAGCCAACGTGCATACCGAAACTCTGCGCACCGCCGCGGTGCAGGTCGCAGAAGAGGCCGCCGAGCTGGCGCGCAGCATCCGCGACGAGTCGGTGACCGGCGCCGCGGTGCACACCAAGAGCACCGAAACCGACGTCGTGACCGCCGCGGACCGCGCAGCCGAGCGACTGGTGCGGGACCGGCTCGCCGAACTGCGGCCGGGTGAGTCGGTCCTCGGCGAGGAGGAAGGCGGCGCGGCCGCGCTGGAAGGCCTGCGCTGGGTCGTCGACCCGATCGACGGCACCGTCAACTACCTGTACGGCTTCCCCTGGTACGCGGTGTCCCTGGCCGCCCAGATCGACGGCCGTTCGGTGGCGGGAGCGGTCGTGGAGCCGGTGTCCGGGCGCGTGTGGAGCGCGGCAGAGGGCGCCGGTGCGCACTGCGACGGCGTGCGGTTGAGCGTTTCCGCCGCGGACCGGCTGGACCTGGCGCTGGTCGGCACCGGCTTCGCCTACGACCCCCGCCGCAGGCGCGCGCAGGCGGCGGCGACGGCGGAACTGCTCGGCGAGGTCCGCGACATCCGCCGCTCGGGCGCGGCTTCGCTGGACCTGTGCGCGGTCGCGGCCGGCTGGATCGACGCCTACTTCGAGGTCGGGCTCAAGCGCTGGGACTGGGCTGCCGGCGCGTTGATCGCGCAGGAAGCGGGCGCGCAGCTGCGGCTGCCGGGCGGAGATTCCGCCGACGGGCTCGGCGACGAGGCGCTGCTGTGCGCGGCGCCGGGAGTGGCCGACGAGCTGACCGGTGCTTTGGTGCGCGCGGGAGCGGGCGCGGTGTGATCAGCGCGAAACCGCCCCGCCGAGCGGATCGGCGGGGCGGTCGGTGCGGTTTCAGCAGGAGACGTCGCGGGCGGCGGTCATCAGCTCGTTGCTGATCTGCGGTGGCCGCGCCTCCTGCGCTGCGCCGCCCTGCGGCGCCCAGTTCTTCAGCTCCTGCAGCACCTGCCGCGCCTGGGGAGTGCTCTTGATGTCGTCGAATTCCGCGCCCAGCGCCAGGTCCAGCGACGCGTCCGGACGGTCGTCGCGCACCAGCTGCGCGCACGGCACCATCAGACTCAGCGTGCGGGCGGACGGGGCTCCGGCGCCGCCGAAGCGGATCTGCCCGTGGCAGTTGAGGTCGTAGGCCGGGTAGACCGAGTCGTTGTCCGGCTCGCCGCCCGGCGCGAACCCGAGGTTGGTCAGCTCCTGGCTGATCAACGACGCCTGGTTCGCCTCCCCGTTGCCGTTGAGCACCCGCACCCGGATGTCCTGCGGTGGCGCCGGGCTGGTCTGGTCCAGCGCGGTGCGGCCGAGCATCTGCCCCACCGGAACCTGCTGCTCGCCGGGTGGTGATGCGGCGGTCGGCGGCCCGGGCATGTTGCACCGGGTCGCGGTCTCAGTGGTCTCGGCGGTCTCGAACACCCGGGTCCACACGAAGCCGGACAGCACCACGAGCAGCCCCAGCACCAGCAGGGCGGGCAGTGGTCGGCGTCGCCGGTATCGCGGACCCTGACGGCCCCACCGTGAACTCGCGGCAGACACGTCCTGCCACCCTCCTTGCCGTTGCCGTGACCGGATCGGACGTTCGCCGATCAGCCTATGCGTTAGCGGTTCGTTCCGCGCCGCCGGACGGCCTCTCGTGTCGTGCCCTGCGGACGGCGGTGCGGGTGCCCAGGTGAGCCGCGCGGAGATGCCGACCGCACGGTGGTGCTACACACGCCACACCTATGGGTGACCTGGTGCGTCTTTTGCGTTGCGATGGGCTACCCTCTCGGCGCCTCGGGCAGTGACGGCGAGCGGGAACGGCTCGTTTCGGGGGTACTTGGGGCGCAGCAGCGAGATCACCGTCACGCAAGCCCTCGGGCACAAATGAGGGCCCTGGAACGTTTACCAGCGGCACACCATTGCAGTCTCCACTATCGCAGGGGTGAATCACGATGGCGACCGACTACGACGCTCCGCGCCGCAGCGAGTCCGAGGAAATGACCGAGGACTCGCTGGAAGAACTCAAGGCGCGGCGCAACGACGCGCAATCCGGCGTCGTCGACGCCGATGAATCGGAGATCGCGGAGAACTTCGAGCTGCCGGGCGCCGACCTGTCCGGTGAGGAGATGACCGTCAAGGTCCTGCCCAAGCAGGCCGACGAGTTCACCTGCGCCAGCTGCTTCCTGGTGCACCACCGCAGCAGGCTGGCCGAGGAGCGCAACGGCGGGCTGATCTGCCGCGACTGCGCTGCTTGAGCCGGGCGTGGCGGACGCCGGGCGCGCCGGATCCGGCTAGCAGGCGCCGCCGTCGGCCCGGCCGCGGGCGGGCTCGGCGGCGTGCGAGCACGGAGCCGGGGAAAGCAAGTGCGGACGCGGACGGGATCGGCCGGGGCTCGCCCCGACGGCCGAACACGAACCTGGGCACACGCAGGGGGCGTGGGCCCAGGTTCGTCGTATCTGCGGGTGCTTTCGGGTACCGCGCTCGCCCGGTGAAAACAACCGGGACCCAATTCGGCGAGGGAAATCCCTTTCCCGGCAAATTTGTTCAGCGGCGCAGCGCGGCGGCCAAACGTTCCGGTCGTCTGCTGCTGATGACCCAGTACGGCGTCGGGTCATCGGGGTCGTCGAGCCACACCCGAACCGAGGATTTCACCCAGGGCCGGTGCACCACGAAAGCGGCCGGGTCCAGTTCCGGGCCGAGCGCGCGCCGCTTGTCCTTGGCGGGCACCACCTCCGCCCCTTCGATGAACCGCAGCGGCAGGTGCGCATCGCCGACCCAGAGCTCCCCGCCGGAGATCTCGACCCTGGTGCGGCCCAGCCACAGCGGCACCGCGATCGCGGCCGGGATCAGCACCACGTAGGGCAGCCACGCCCGCACGCCCGGGTGTCCCATGTGCACCTCTGCGGCCAGCAGCACGGCGATGATCAGCGGTAGCGGCCAGGTCCACCAGGACGCGAACAGCCGCTCCCGGTACTCCGCCGGCTCGCCGCCGCTGCCCCGCTCGGCGTTTCCCCGTTCGGTGCTCCCCGCCTCGGCATTTCCACCCTCGGGATTCCCCTGACCGGGGGTGTCCTGGCGGGGGGTGGCTGCTTCTGCGCTTTCCGACACGCCTCCAGGGTAGTCTCGCGGCCCGTGCCGAACGTGAAGGTCCTGTTGACCCGTCTCGACCCCGATCTCCCGCCGCCGTCCTACGCCCGCTCCGGTGATGCCGGGGCGGATCTGGTGACGACCAGCGACGTGCTGCTGCAGCCCGGTGAGCGCGCGCTCGTCGGCACCGGTGTCGCGCTGGCGCTGCCGGAGGGCTACGCCGGTTTCGTGCATCCGCGCTCCGGGCTCGCCGCGCGGGCCGGTCTCGGCGTGGTGAACGCGCCGGGGACGGTGGATGCGGGATACCGGGGTGAGATCCGGGTATGCCTGATCAATCATGACCGCGCGGAGCCGCTGTCGCTGCGCCGCGGCGACCGCATCGCGCAACTCGTCGTGCAGCGCGTGGAGCACGCGGTGTTCGAGGAGGTCGACGAGCTGCCCGAGTCGCAGCGGGGTGCCGGTGGCCACGGGTCCACCGGTGGCCACGAGGTGCTGACGGCCCCGGCAGGGGCCGAACACAGGACGGAGGTCTGAGGGGATGTTCGGATTGGGCCGCCGCGGGCGAGGCCCGCAGGCCGAGGACGCCGCGCAGCCCGGGGAAGCCGACGGGTACGAGTTCGGTGCCGGTGCTGAGTCGGGCATCGGGCCGTACGACCTCACCGAACTGCCGGATTCCGATTCGGTGCAGCGGCTCGACCTGGGATCGGTCCGGCTACCGGTGCCGGAGGGCAGTCAGCTGCAGGTCGAAGTCGACCCCACCGGGCCGGTGCGCGCGGTGCACCTGGTGACCCAGGTGGGCCGGTTGACGGTGAGCGCGTTCGCCGCACCGCGCAGCGCCGGGCTCTGGCCCGAGGTCCGCATGGAACTGGCCGACCAGTTGCGCAAGGACGGCGCGAAGGTCGGGCAGCAGGACGGCGAGTGGGGACCGGAGCTGATCGCCGACTCGCAGCAGGCCGTGCTGCGGTTCGTCGGGGTGGACGGTCCGCGCTGGATGGTGCGGGGCGTCGCCGCCGGGCCCGCCGAGCACGCCGAAGCGTGCACGAAGCTGCTGTACTCGGTGCTCGACGACACCGTCGTCGTTCGCGGTGAGGACCCGTTGCCGGTGCGCACGCCGCTGCCGATCGAGCTGCCGGACAGCATCGCGCGGCACATCCAGCAGGCCCAGGGCGGCCAGCAAGAGGCCTGATCGGTCACGGTCGGAAGCTCCTGGCGGAGCTCCGCGCGCTCGTTGCGAGCGCCGGTGGGGATCTCGATCGAGTGATCAATTTCCAAATGCCGCCAGGGTGGCGACCGGCCGCCGCGCGCGGGCTACGCTGGTGTTCGGGCGCAGCCCGGCGGAACCCCCGGCGAAACCGGTGCCCGCCGAACGATTCGCGGATCGGTGGCGGGTTCCGCGCGGACCCGGACCGGCCCGGCAAGATCCAACCCTTCGAAGTCGAGTGCCCAGGCGCACGGGAGCGCTAGCGATGAGCAACACCGGGGGCGGCTACTGGCGCCGCCTCGTACGCCGGTTGACCAGCGATGTCGCCGAGCTCGACGCCGACGACCTCTCGGAGCGCTCGCAGGCGAGCGGGGCCCAGCGGGCCTGCGACTGCGAGTGCGGGCAGGAAGCCGTGGTGCTGGGCAGGCTGCGCAGCGTCGACATGTCGCCGAAGGCTTCGGCTCCGACGCTGGAGGCCGAACTCTTCGACGGCACCGAGGGCGTCACGCTCGTCTGGCTCGGCCGCCGCCGGATCACCGGCATCGAACCCGGCCGCACCATCAAGGCCCGCGGCCGCATCGCGGTCCGCGACGGCCGCAAAGTGCTTTACAACCCCTACTACGAGTTGCAGAACACCGCATGAGCGAACGCGACATCCCGGACCCGGACGCACGGCCCGCCACGCCCGAATCCGCCCCGGAAGCATCCGGCACGGCGTCCGCGGGCGGGACGGCCGCGCCGGAGCAGACCTTGCTGGAGCAGATGGGCGGGGTCGCCGGCCTCGCCTACTCGGCGGTGCCCATCGTGGTGTTCGTCGTGGTCAACGCGTTGACCGGGCTGATGCCCGCGATCTGGTCGGCGATCGGGGTGGCGGTGGCCATCGCGGTGTACCGCCTGGTGCGCAGGGAGCCGCTGCAGCCGGCGATCTCCGGTCTGCTCGGGGTCGCGGTGTGCTCCTACATCGCTTACCGCTCCGGTGATGCCAAGGGCTTCTTCCTGCTCGGGATCTACACGAGCCTGGTCTACGGCGGCGCGTTCCTGGTGTCGGTGCTGGTGCGCTGGCCGCTGGTCGGGGTGGCGTGGTCGCTGCTCAACGGGCTCGGCATGGATTGGCGCAACCAGCGGCGGGCGATGACGGGCTACGACCTGGCGACGATGGCGTGGGTCGTGGTGTTCGGCGCGAAGTACATCGTCCAGCAGTGGCTCTACAACGAGGACGCGACGGGATGGCTGGCGTTCGCCCGGATCGCGATGGGCTATCCGCTGACCGGACTGGCGCTGATCGTGACGGTGTGGGCGGTGCGCCGCGCGGGCAAGGTCGCGCAGGAAGTGGCCGAGCAGGAGGCGGCCGCCGACCGGGCTGCGTACGCGCGCTACGCGGGTGGCTCGATCGCGCCTGAGACGGGCGGTTCCGGCGCGGCGCAGTGATCGCCGGGATGATGACCCGCACGACCTGAGTTCCGCGGTCGTGGGCGCGCGGCGACGCCGTCGTCACGATCGCGGTGCGGTCAGTTCTGCAAGCCCTCGCCGACGTGCACCGCGTCCCGGATCTTGTGCTCCACGTCCGCGGTTGCCACGAACAGCATCTCGTCCCCGGCTTCCACCGGGTCGTCCGGCTGCGGGACGATCACCCGCCCGCCGCGGAGGATCGTCACCAGCGCGGCGTCCGAGGGCAGTGCCAGGTCCCGCACGCGGCGGCCTGCCAGCGGCGTGCTGTCCGGCAGCGTGATCTCCACCAGGTTCGCCTGGCCCTGCCGCAGGGTCATCAGCCGCACCAGGTCACCGACGTTGACCGCTTCCTCGACCATCGCCGCGAGCATCCGCGGCGTGGAAACCGCGACGTCCACGCCCCAGGCCTCGGTGAACAGCCACTCGTTGCGCGGGTCGTTGACCCGGGCGACCACGCGGCGGACCGCGAACTCGGTCTTGGCCAGCAGCGAGACCACGAGGTTGACCTTGTCGTCGCCGGTGGCGGCGATGACCACGTCGCAGGACTGCAGCCCGGACTCCTCCAGCGAGGCCAGTTCGCAGGCGTCGGCGAGCACCCACTCCGCGTCCGGGATGTCCCGCGGCAGGTAGTTGCGGGAGCTGCGTTCGAGCAGCATCACCCGGTGGTCGCCTTCGAGCAGCTCGCGGGCGATGGACTGGCCGACCGCGCCCGCGCCTGCGATCGCGATGCGCATCAGTGGCCCTCCTCGTCGGGTGCGCGCAGTGCGGCGGCGGTGACGTCGGTGACGGTCCCGGACAGCGCCGCGACGTAGATCGTGTCGTCGGCCTGGATGACCGTGCGCGGCTCCGGCAGCACGCCGTTGCCGAAGCGCATGACGAATGCCACGCGAGCGCCGATGGTGTTCTCCAGCTCCGGGATCCGGTGGCCCACCCAGTCTTCGTGCAGCGGTAGTTGCAGCACCGCGACCGTGCCGGACGGTTCGCGCCACGCCGTGGCCACGCCCTCCGGCAGCAGCATCCGCAGGAACCGGTCGGTGGTCCACGGCACGGTGGCCACGGTGGGGATGCCCAGGCGCTGGTAGACCTCGGCGCGCTTGGGGTCGTAGATGCGGGCCACGACGTGCTCCACGCCGAAGGTCTCCCGCGCCACCCGGGCGGCCACGATGTTGGAGTTGTCGCCGTTGGAGACCGCGGCGAATGCCGCCGCCCCCTCGATGCCCGCCTCGATCAGCACGTCCCGGTCGAAACCGTTGCCGGTGACCTGCAAGCCGGTGAAGTCCTTGCCCAGCCGGTGGAACGACTGGTCGTCCTTGTCCACCACCGCGACGGTGTGGTCGAGCCGCTGCAGGGCCGTGGCCAGGGAAGACCCGACCCGGCCGCAGCCCAGGATCACGACGTGCACGGCCTGTCTCCTTGTCCTGCTCGTGCGGCACGACGTGCCGCCGCGTCGCGCCTGCGTGACGGTACCCCGGCAGGAAAGGGCGCGGTGTCCCGCGCACGCCGCGGCCGGGACCGCCGCTTTCGGCGGATGCACCGTATCCGAGCGCACGCCGCGGTGGTGCCGGGGCCGCGCCCGCGGGCGCACGGGCGCGGCAACGTGCGAAAAGCGAGCGCTTACGCTCATGGCCGTGTTCAAGCTCGCGACCGCGACGAAACGCCTGCTGGTGGGGCAACCGTTCCGCAGCGACCGGTTGTCGCACACGCTGCTGCCCAAGCGGCTGGCGCTGCCGGTGTTCGCCTCCGACGCGATGTCGTCGGTGGCCTACGCGCCGGAGGAACTGTTCCTGGTGCTGTCGGTGGCGGGACTGTCGGCCTACGCGCTGACGCCGTGGTTGGGTGCGCTGGTCGCGCTGGTGATGCTCACCGTGGTGGCCAGCTACCGGCAGAACGTGCGCGCCTACCCGTCCGGTGGCGGGGACTACGAGGTCGCCACCAAGAACCTGGGGCGGCGCGCGGGATTGACGGTGGGCAGCGCGCTGCTGGTGGACTACGTGCTCACGGTCGCCGTGTCGATCTCGTCGGCGGCCGCGAACATCGGTGCGCTGATCCCGTTCGTGGGCACGCACAAGGTGTGGTTCGCGGTGGCCGCGATCGTCGTGCTGACCGCGATCAACCTGCGCGGGCTGCGCGAGTCCGGGGGATTCCTGGCGGTGCCGGTGTACGCCTTCCTGCTCGGCGTGCTCGGCATGATCGCGTTCGGGCTGTTCCGCGCGCTCGTGCTCGGCCACGAGATGCGCGCCGAGAGCGCTTCGGTGCAGATCGCCCCGGACGAGACGCAGGTGGCCGGGCTGGCGTTCGTGTTCCTGGTGATGCGGGCGTTCTCGCAGGGTGCCGCGGCGCTGACCGGCGTGGAAGCGATCAGCAACGGGGTGCCCGCGTTCCGCAAGCCGAAGTCCCGGAACGCGGCGACGACGCTGCTGATGATGGGCGCGATCTCGGTCATCATGCTGATGGGGCTGATCTCCCTGGCGCAGTACACCGGGGTGCGCATCGCGGAGGACCCGGTGCACCAGATCATCGGCGCACCGCCCGGCTACGTGCAGCAGACGATGATCGCCCAGATCGCCGCCGCGGTGTTCAACGTCTTCCCGCCCGGCGTCTACTACGTCACCGCCTGCACCGCGATCATCCTGGTGCTGGCGGCGAACACCGCGTTCAACGGCTTCCCCGTGCTGGGGTCGATCCTGGCGCAGGACCGCTACCTGCCGCGGCAGTTCCACACCCGCGGCGACCGGCTGGCGTTCTCCAACGGCATCGTGTTCCTGGCGGTGTTCGCGGCGGTGCTGGTGATGGCCTTCGACGCCGAGGTCACCCAGCTCGTGCAGCTCTACGTGGTGGGCGTGTTCGTGTCGTTCACGGTGAGCCAGACCGGGATGGTGCGGCACTGGAACCGGTTGCTGCGCACGGAGAAGGACGTCTCGCAGCGGCGGCGGATGCGCCGCTCGCAGGCGATCAACGCCTTCGGGCTGGTGATGACCGGCTCGGTGCTGGTGATCGTGCTGGCCACGAAGCTGGCCAAGGGCGCGTGGATCGCACTGGCGGCGATGGCGGCGATCTACCTGCTGATGACCGCGATCCGGCGGCACTACGACTCGGTGCAGGAGGAGCTGGCCCAGTACGACGAGCCGGCCGTGCTGCCGTCGCGGAACTACGCGCTGGTGCTGGTGTCCCAGGTGCACCTGCCGACGCTGCGCGCGTTGGCCTACGCGCGGGCGACCCGCCCGGACACGCTGGAGGCGATCACGGTCAACGTGGACGACGCGGGCACCAGGGAACTCACCTCCGCCTGGGAGTCGAAGGACCTGCCGGTGCCGTTGAAGGTCATCGAGTCGCCGTACCGCGAGGTGACCCGGCCGCTGATCGAATACGTCAAGCGGATCCGCCGCAACAGCCCCCGCGACGTGGTCACCGTGTTCATCCCGGAGTACGTCGTCGGACACTGGTGGGAGCAGCTGCTGCACAACCAGAGCGCGCTGCGGCTCAAGGGCCGGTTGCTGTTCGAGCCGGGCGTGATGGTGACCAGCGTGCCGTGGCAGCTCGCGTCGTCGACGCGGGCCAAGCAGCGCGCCAAGCAACGGGTGATGCCGGGCGCGCTGCGGCGCGGCCTGGGTGAGACGAAGGGGAACGAACGCCGGTGACCGGCAAACTCGACTGGACCGGCAAGCGTCTGAAACTCGACGTGGGACCGGTCGCCCACGGCGGGCACTGCGTGGCCCGCCACGAAGGCCGGGTGGTGTTCGTGCGGCACGCGCTACCCGGTGAGGTGGTGCTGGCGGAGGTCACCGAGGACCCCGGCAAGGGGTTCTGCCGGGCCGACGCGGTGGAGGTGTTCACCGCGGCCGAGGGCCGGGTGCAGCCGCCCTGCCCGCTGGCGGACATGTCGCGGGGCCGGGACCGCTGCGGCGGCTGCGACTGGCAGCACGCGGATCCGGTCACGCAGCGCGAGCTGAAGGCGGCGGTGGTCCGCGAGCAGCTGCAGCGCATCGCCGGTCTGGATCGCGAGGTCGTGGTCCGGGAACTGCCGGGCGGTCCGCTGCGCTGGCGCACCCGCGTCCGGCTGGCGGTGGACCGGGTGGGGCGTCCCGGTTTCCATCCGCACCGCAGCCACCGGGTGCTGCCGGTCGCGGACTGCCCGATCACGGTGCCGGGCGCGCTGGACGGCGTCACCGACCGGGAGTGGCCGAGCGGCGCGGAGCTCGAGGTCGTGGCCGACGGGCAGGGCGAAGTGCACGTCGCGCAGCGGGAGAAGGCGCCGCAGCGCCGCAGGGGCAAGCGCGGCGCGGTGATCTCCACGCAGGTCGAGGGATCGGGCGTGGCGCGCGAGCAGGCCGCCGGGCGGAACTGGGAACTCGCCGCGGACGGCTTCTGGCAGGTGCACCCGGCCGCAGCGGACACCTTCGCCGAGACGGTCCGCCGGATGGCTGCGGTGCCCGGCGGTGGTGTGGCCTGGGATCTCTACGGCGGAGTCGGCTTGTTCGCCGCGGTGCTGGCCGAGCAGACCGGACCGGCCGGTTCGGTGCTCGTGGTCGAGTCCTCCCGCCGCGCCACCGAGGACGCGGTCGCGAACCTGCGGGACCTTCCGCAGGTGTCGTTCCGGGCCGGAGCGGTCGAGGACGTGCTCGCCGACGAATCCTTGCCGCGGCCGGACGTGGCAGTGCTCGACCCGCCGCGCAAGGGCGCGGGCCGGGCGGTGGTCGAGGCCGTGTGCGCGCGGCGGCCGGCGCGAGTGGTGCACGTGGCCTGCGACCCGGCTGCCCTGGCGCGCGACGTCGGCCTGTTCGCCGAGCACGGATACCGGCTCGCTGAGCTCGAGGCGTTCGACGCCTTCCCGATGACGCACCACGTGGAGTGCATCGCGCTGCTCGAACCCGTGGCGCCCGGCCGGTCGCGAGAAGCGTGATCGAGCTGCCCGGAAAGTGTGGTAGTCGGTCCACCCGTCCGAGGGATGTACCTGCGAATCCGCGGCGTTCGGGGCCGTTTCCGTTACCTGTGCAGCGTGTTCACGCGTTGCCGGATTCCCGCGGACCGGTGATCCGGAGCGGGCGCAGACCTGCGTACCTTGTCCGGGGCGGGTGGCCGCGCTCCGTAGACTGGTCGGGGCCGCCTGCGGCGGAGAGCACTCCCGGAACCCGTGCGAACCGGGTTGAGCACAAGCATTGCTGGATGACGAGCGAGGTGGAGCGGTGACGCTGCTGGAATCCGTGCAAGGTCCGGCCGACCTGAAACGACTCGAGCACGGTGAGCTGGTGGAGCTGGCCGCCGAGATCCGGTCGTTCCTGGTCGAGAAGGTCTCCCGCACCGGCGGCCACCTCGGCCCCAACCTCGGCGCGGTGGAGCTGACGCTGTCGCTGCACCGGGTTTTCGACTCGCCGCGGGACGCGCTCGTGTTCGACACCGGGCACCAGTCCTACGTGCACAAGATGGTCACCGGCCGGCAGCAGGGCTTCGACCGGCTGCGCAAGAAGGACGGGCTGGCGCCCTACCCGTCGCGGGCGGAGAGCGAGCACGACCTGGTGGAGAACTCGCACGCCTCCACCTCGTTGTCCTACGCCGACGGGCTGGCGCGCTCGTTCCAGCTCACCGGCGGCGGCAGGCACGCCGTCGCGGTCGTCGGCGACGGCGCGCTGACCGGCGGGATGTGCTGGGAGGCGCTGAACAACATCGCCGCCGACCAGGAACGCCCGCTGGTGATCGTGGTCAACGACAACGGCCGGTCCTACGCCCCGACGATCGGCGGGCTGGCCGAGCACCTGGCGGCGCTGCGGCTCAACCCCGGCTACGAGAAGGCGCTGGAAAGCGGCAGGCGCACGCTGCGCAACCTGCCGGTGGTGGGGCGCCCGCTCTACACCGGGCTGCACGCGGCGAAGTCCGGGCTCAAGGACGCCTTCAGCCCGCAGGTGATGTTCTCCGACCTCGGCATCAAATACCTCGGTCCGGTCGACGGGCACGACATGCGCGCCATGGAGCAGGCGCTGCAGATGGCCCGCTCGTTCGGCGGCCCGGTGATCGTGCACGCGGTGACCCGCAAGGGCAACGGTTTCGCGCCCGCCGAGAACCACGAGGCCGACCAGATGCACCAGGTCAAGGTGATCGATCCGGAGACCGGGGCGCCCACCAAGCCCGCGCCGACGAGCTGGACGAACGTCTACTCCGACGAGCTGGTGCGCATCGGCGCCGAACGCTCCGACGTGGTGGCGCTGACCGCGGCGATGCTCGGGCCGACCGGACTGGACAAGTTCGCCAAGGCGTACCCGGAGCGCTGCTTCGACGTGGGCATCGCCGAGCAGCACGCGATGACCTCGGCCGCGGGCATGGCGATGGGCGGGCTGCACCCGGTGTTCGCGGTGTACTCGACGTTCCTGAACCGGGCCTTCGACCAGCTGCTGCTGGACGTGGCGCTGCACCGGCAGCCGGTCACGGTGACCTTGGACCGCTCCGGGATCACCGGTGACGACGGTCCGAGCCACAACGGCATGTGGGACCTGTCGATCCTCGGCGTGATCCCCGGCATCCGGGTGGCCGCGCCGCGCGACGCGGTCACGTTGCGGGAGGAACTGCGGGAGGCCGTGGCCGTCGACGACGGGCCCACGGTGGTGCGGTTCTCGAAGGGCTCGGTCATCGAAGAGGTCCCCGCCGTGGAGCGGGTCGGCGGTGTGGACGTGCTGCACCGGCCTGATCGCGGTGAGCGCAGCGATGTGCTGCTGGCCGTGGTCGGCGCGTTCGGCGAGGCGGCGGTCGCCGCGGCCCGGCGGCTGTCCGCGCAGGGCATCGGCGTCACCGTCGTGGACCCGCGCTGGGTGCTGCCGGTGCCGGAGCAGGTCGTGACCATGGTCGGCGAGCACGAGCTGGTGGTCACGCTGGAGGACTGCGGCAGGCACGGCGGCTTCGGCTGGTCGCTGGCGGCGGCGCTGCGGGACGCGGGGATCGACGTGCCGTTGCGGGACCTGGCGGTGCCGAACGAATTCCCGGAGCACGCCTCGCGCGAGGAGGTGCTCGCCGAACTCGGCCTGACCGAGCAGCAGGTGGCCCGGCAGATCACCGAGTGGGTCGCCGACCGGTTGCGTGCCGCGCAGCGCGAGTCCATCGGCGACACGCTCAGCCGCGAGGCCTGACCGCTGATCTTCCCGGGCGGTGGTTCCCGGACGGCCGCGGCAGCACCGCGACCCGCGGTCCCGCCCAGCACGCGACCCGTCTCCGCGTTGAGGTGGGGACACCACGTCGTTCGTTCGGATGGACGTTGGTTTCCCCGCCTCGGTGCGGCAGCATCGAGCCCAGCGGTCCCACGGTGCGGGAGGCGAGATGGGCGGCGGGCGAACGGATTCCGATGACCGGTCCGGTGCCGACGTCCCGACGTCCGCGCAGGTGTGGAACTACTGGCAGGGCGGTTCGGAACACGGCTCGGCCGGCCGCGAAGCGGGCGAGCGGGGGCGGCTGGCGTTTCCCGGCGTGGTCGACGTGGCCCGCTCCAGCCGGGCGTTCATCACCCGCTCCGTGCGCTTCCTCGTCGGCGAGGCCGGTGTCGACCAGGTGCTGGACGTCGGCCCCGGCCTGCCGACGGCGAACCCGACGCACGAGATCGCCGAACGGATCAGCCGGCACGCCCGGGTCGGCTACGTCGACGTCGACCCGCAGGTCCGGCAGCGCTACCAGGAGCTGCTCGGCGAGCAGCCGCGGCACGCCGTCCTCGACGCCGACATGTGCGATCCGCGGTCGACCCTGCTTCGCGTCGCGGAGTCCTTCGATCTGAACCGCCCGGTCGGGCTCATGCTGATGGGCGTGCTCGGGCACGCGGGCGACGATGAACAAGTGCTGCGGGTGGTGCACGGCCTGGTCGGCGGCCTCGCCTCCGGCAGCTACCTCGCCGTTCACGAGACGCTCGACACCGACCCCGAGGCAGCGCGAGCGGCCGCGGAGTACGCCGCGACCGGTGCGCCGCAGTACCTCCTGCGCAGTCCGGAGGTGGTGGCGGACTACTTCCGCGGCCTGGACCTCGTCGATCCCGGGCTGGTGCCCTGCCACCAGTGGCGACCCGACGGCGCGGAGCCCGCTGCGGAGCACTTCTCCCGCTGCGCCGTGGGCCGCAAACCGTAGATCCCGTCTGTTGCGCGGTCTGCGTCCACACCCGCGTGTCCTGGCCCGACCCGCGAACCTGCTCCGCGGCGATACGCGAATCCGGAGTGTCCGCCGAGCGCCCGCCGGGCGCTGATCCGGACCGGCACGGCTGTGGCACGGTGAACAGGTGCGAATCCTTGTCGTGGAGGACGAGCAGCCGCTGGCGGACGCCGTCGCTCGCGGGCTGCGCCGGGAGGGCATGGCCGTGGACGTCGCCTACGACGGCGCCGACGGCCAGGAGAAGGCCGCGATCACCCGCTACGACGTGATCGTGCTGGACCGGGACCTGCCGGTGCTGTCCGGGGACCAGTTGTGCCGCGAGGTGGTGGCTTCCGGCGAGCTGACCCGCGTGCTCATGCTGACGGCCAGCGCCGCGGTGCAGGACCGGGTGGACGGGCTGTCGCTCGGTGCCGACGACTACTTGGCCAAACCGTTCGCGTTCCCGGAGTTGACCGCGCGGGTGCGCGCGCTGGGCAGGCGGGCCACACCGGCCGTCCCGCCGCTGCTGACCGCACGGGAGCTGTCGCTGGACCCGGCGCGGCGGGTGGTCTCCCGCGACGGCGCCGAGGTCGACCTGACGCGCAAGGAGTTCGGGGTCCTGGAAGTGCTGCTCGCTGCGGGCGGCGCCGTGGTCAGTTCCGAGGAGCTGCTGGAGCGGGTGTGGGACGAGAACGCCGACCCGTTCACCACCACGGTGCGGGTCACGGTGATGACGTTGCGCAAGAAGCTCGGCGAGCCCGGCGTGATCGAAACCGTCGTCGGCTCCGGCTACCAGGTGCCCACGGCGGCCCGCACCGAGTACGAGTGAGCGCCGGGCAACGAGTGAGCGCCGGGCAACGAGTGAGCGCCGGGCGCCCGCTGATCCGCCGCGGTCCCGGCCTGCGGGTGCGGTTGACGCTGCTGGCGACCGGGCTGGTCGCCGCGGTGAGCGGATTGCTGCTGTGGCTGGGATGGATGCTGGCGGGCAACGTCGTCGCCGCGGTTCCGCGCTTGCCACCGGGCAGCCGGGTGCGGGTGGCCGGGGCGGAGGTGCCCGCGGAGAACCTGGGCGCCGCGTTGCGCAGCGCCGCACGGGATCAGGTGCTGACCATCGGCGGGATCGCGTTCGTCGCGGTGGTCGCGGCGGCCGCGGTGCTGGCGTGGACCGTCACCGGACGCGTGCTGCGGCCGTTGCAAGAGGTCACCGGCTCGGCGCGGCGGCTGTCCGCGGAGTCGCTGGACGAGCGGATCGAGCTGACCGGTCCGCGCGACGAGGTGGCCGAGCTGGCGGACACCTTCGACGCGATGCTGGACCGGTTGCAGGCCGCGTTCGATTCGCAGCGGCGGTTCGTCGCCAACGCCAGCCACGAGCTGCGCACTCCGCTGTCGGTGCTGCGCACCGAGCTGGACGTGACGCTGTCCGACCCGGACGCGGACGCCGCGGAGCTGCGCCGGATGGCGACCGTGGTGCGCGAGGCCACCACCCGCGCGGAACGCTTGGTCGAGGCGCTGCTGCTGCTCGCCCGCACGGAGGGGGCCGAGCTCGCCACCCGCGAGCCGGTGGACTTGGACGAGGTGGTCACCCGCGCCTGGAACGGCGTGCGCGACGAGGCAGCGGCCCGCTCGCTGCAGCTGACCCGCACGGCCGGGCGGTCGCTGGTGCAGGGTGATCCGGCACTGCTGGAGCGGGTGGCGGGCAACCTGCTGGAGAACGCGGTGCGGCACAACGTCGACGGCGGCTGGGTCGAGGTCAGCACCGGGGAGGGAACGCTCCGGGTCGCTTCCTCCGGGCCGGTGATCGACGCGGATCAGGTCGACGCCCTGTTCGATCCGTTCCGCCGCGCCGGAATTCAGCGAACCGCCCGCACCGGGGCCGGGCTCGGCCTGTCCATCGTCCGAGCCGCCGTCACCGCCCACGAAGGTCACCTGCACGCCAGTCCTGTCAACACCGGCGGCCTCGCCATCACCGTCTCCTTTCCACCTCGCCAGTAGGCGAAAAGGTGGTGCGGGCCGAACTACGCTGACGGACATGAGCGCTTCTGAGGCCTGAACGGCGCCGGTGTTGATCGGGAGAGCTACCGCCGCGGATACCGCAAATGCGCGAGGTCGAGCTCGACGGGTACCGGACCAGCCGTCATCGTCTGGGGACCGTCGCCGAGCTTGATGTGGTCCTCCAGCTCGTAGCGACGCCCGATCAATCGGTAGGTGACCAGCTCGGTCGGCCCGATCTCGTCCTGGGCGATGCTCCAGAAGAACGGGATCTTCTTGCGCTCGCAGCCGTCGAACTTGCCACGTTGCTCGATGGACGTGTTGCCGGGGGACCAGATCTCGCCAACGAGCAGCACATCCGAGGCGGCGAACTTCGTGCCGATCGGCGCTACGCCGAGCACCGCGAAGTCCGGGTTGATGGCGGTGCGGTAGGGCGTGCTGACTTCCACTCCGATGCCGCTCAGCGCGGTCAGGTCCGATCTCTCCGCGGCAGCGATCGCCGCATCGAACGCGTTGAGGATGCGCTTTTCCGCGAACTGGTGCTGCCCGGTGGGGGCGGGTGTCACGAGCCAGTAGCCCTCGATCAGTTCCAGGCGCGAACCGTCTTCGCGAGGGGGCAGCACACGCCAGTCCTCGACCGTGAAAGGTCCGAGTTCGTGCTGCACCAGCGCGACCACTGGTCATCACCTCGTTTCGTCCGGGACGCGGCCATCGTGACAGTCCAAGCTTAGGCACGAACGAGTCCGATGCCTACATCACGGACGGTGAAATGGCTCGTCGTGGGCCGATGAAGAAGTCACGAGATCGTGTTCGGAGATCCACTTCCGGACGACGAAGGGCCGGGGCGAACGGATCGCCCCGGCCCCGCGTGGTCCCGCTGATCAGGCGGTCGGCACCGAGGCCACGCCCCGCGGCAGGAACCGCTTGCCGTTGACCTGCTCGGCGTGCCCAGCGCGGTCCAGGTACGGCGTGATGCCGCCCAGCCAGAACGGCCAGCCCGCGCCGAGGATCATGCACAGGTCGAGGTCGTGCGGCTCGGCGACGACCTCCTCGTCGAGCATCAGCTGCGCTTCCTCGGCCAGCGCCCGCAGCGCCCGCTCCCGCACCTGCTCCTCGGTGGACGGGTTCGAGCCCTGCACCCACAGCTCGGCGACCTCGGGGTCGAGAACCTGGTTGCCCGCTTCGTCGGACTGCCACACGGCGGTCTTGCCCGCCTTGACGAACCGGTCCAGGTTGTCGCTGAGCCCGAAGCGGTCCGGGTAGGCGGCGTGCATCGTCTCGTTGACGTGCTGCGCCACCGCCGGGCCGACCAGTTGCAGCAGCACCAGCGGGCTCATCGGCAGCCCCAGCGGGGTCAGCGCGCGATCGGCCACGTCGAACGGGGTGCCTTCGTCGACCGTCGCGATGATCTCGCCCATGAACCGCGTCAGCAGCCGGTTCACCACGAACGCCGGGGCGTCGGAGACCAGCACGCTGGACTTCTTCAGCTGCTTGCTCACCGAGAACGCGGTGGCCAGCGCGCCGTCATCGGTCTTGGCGCCGCGCACGACCTCCAGCAGCGGCAGCACCGCGACCGGGTTGAAGAAGTGGAAGCCCACGACCCGCTCGGGGTTGTTCAGCTGCGCGGCCATCTCGCTGATCGACAGCGAGGAGGTGTTGGTGGCCAGGATCGCCTCGGGGGAGACGTGCTGCTCCAGCTCGCCGAACACCTTCTGCTTGACCGACATCTCCTCGAAGACCGCTTCGATGACGAAGTCGGCGTCGGCGAACGCCGCCTTGTCCAGCGAGCCGGTGACCAGCGCCTTGAGCCGGTTGGTCGCGTCCGGCGACAACCGCCCCTTGCCCGCCAGCTTGTCGATCTCGCCGTGGATGTAGGCCACGCCCTTGTCGATGCGCCCCTGGTCCACGTCGGTGATCACCACCGGCACCTGCAGCCGCCGCACGAACAGCAGCGCGAGCTGCCCGGCCATCAGTCCGGCGCCGACCACGCCGACCTTGTTGACCTCGCGGGCCAGCGACTTGTCCGGGGCCCCGGCCGGTTTCTTGGCGCGCTTCTGGGTCAGGTCGAACGAGTATAGCCCGGCGCGCAGCTCGTCCGACATCAGCGCGTCGGCCAGCGCCTCGGTCTCGGCGGCGTAGCCGGCGTCGAGGTCGTTGCCGCGGGCCAGCTCGATCAGCTCGACGGCCCTGGTCACCGCGGGCGAGGCGCCCTGGGTGCGGGCCTGCACGATCCCCTTGGCGCGCTCGACCGCGTCATCCCACGCCTGGCCGCGGTCGACCTCCGGACGCTGGACGGTCTGCTCGCCGTTCGCGACGCGCGCCGCCCAGCGCACCGACTCCTCCAGGAAGTCGGCGCTGCCCAGCAGCTCGTCGAAGATGCCCAGGCCGGTGGCCTTCTTCGCGTCGAGCATCTTGTTCTGGTTCAGCGAGTTCTCGATGATCACGCTGACCGCGGAGTCGGCGCCGATCAGGTTCGGCAGCAGCTGCGTGCCGCCCCAGCCGGGGAACAACCCGAGGAAGCACTCCGGGAACGCGACCGCCGAGACGCCCTCGGACACGGTCCGGTAGTGGCAGGACAGCGCGAGTTCCAGCCCGCCGCCCAGCGTCGCCCCGTTGACGAACGCGAAGGTCGGGATCGTCGACTCGGTCAGCCGCCGGAACACGTCGTGCCCGGTTTTGGCCACCTGGTGCGCGTGCTCGCGCTGGGAGATCTGCCCGATCCCGGACAGGTCCGCGCCCACGGCGAACACGAACGGCTTGCCGGTGACCGCGATCGCGGCGGGCTCGGCGGCGAACGCCTCGTCCAGCGCGGTGTTCAGCGAAGTCAGCCCGCCAGGGCCGAACGTGGACGGCTTGGTGTGGTCGTGGCCGTTGTCGATGGTGATCAGCGCTAGTTTGCCGCGCAGCCCCGGCACGTCCAGCAGCCGCGTGCGGGCCTCGGTGACGACCTCGTCCGGGAACAGCGCTGCGAAGTCGGTCTGCGTGCTCACTCCGCGCCCCCTGCGGTGTCGAAGTTCGGGTTCTCCCAGATGACCGTGCCGCCCATGCCGAAACCGATGCACATGGTGGTCAGGCCGTAGCGCACCTCGGGGTGCTCGGCGAAGTGCCGGGACAGCTGCGTCATCAGCCGCACCCCGGAGGAGGCCAGCGGGTGGCCGCAGGCGATCGCCCCGCCCCACGGGTTCACCCGCGCGTCGTCGTCGGCGATGCCGAAGTGCTCCAGGAACGCCAGCACCTGCACCGCGAACGCCTCGTTGATCTCGAACAGGCCGATGTCGTCGATGCTCAGGCCCGCGCGCTGCAGCGCCTTCTCGGTGGCGGGCACCGGCCCGACGCCCATCACCTCGGGCTCGACCCCGGCGAAGGAGTAGCCGACCAGCTTCATCCCGATCGGCAGGCCCAGCGCGCGGGCGGTGTCGCCGTCGGCGACCAGGCAGCCGGTGGCGCCGTCGTTGAGGCCGGCGGCGTTGCCCGGGGTGACTCGGCCGTGCGGGCGGAACGGCGTCTTCAGCCCGGACAGCGAATCCGCGGTGGTGCCCGGCCGTGGCGGCTCGTCCGCGGCGGCCAGGCCCCAGCCCTGCTCGGCGGAGCGGGTGGAGACCGGCACCAGGTCGGCGGAGATCTTGCCCGCCAGCGCGGCCTGCTCGTAGCGCTGCTGGCTCAGCGCCGCGTAAGCGTCGGTGCGCTCCTTGGTCAGGCTGGGGTAGCGGTCGTGCACGTTCTCCGCGGTGGAGCCCATGACCAGCGCGGACGGGTCCACGATGTTGTCCGCGACGTAGCGCGGGTTCGGGTCCACGCCCTCGCCCATCGGGTGGTTGCCCATGTGCTCGACGCCGCCCGCGATGGCCACGTCGTAGGCGCCGAACCCGATGCCGCCCGCGACGCTGGTCACCGCGGTCATCGCCCCGGCGCACATCCGGTCGATGGCGAAGCCGGGCACCGACTGCGGCAACCCGGCCAGCAGCGAGGCGCTGCGGCCGATGGTCAGCCCCTGGTCGCCGATCTGGGTGGTCGCGGCGATCGCGACCTCGTCGATGCGTTCCGGCGGCAGCTCGGGGTGCCGCCGCAGCAGCTCGCGGATGACCTTGACGACCATGTCGTCGGCGCGGGTTTCGGCGTAGTAGCCCTTCTTGCCTGCCTTGCCGAACGGCGTGCGGACGCCGTCGACGAAGACCACGTCCCGTACGGCACGTGCTGCGCTGCGCGAGTCGGCTGGCGCCGACGCGGGTGCGGCCACGGCGTGCTCCTCACTGTTCACTGTGGACTGTCTGGCTCGTTGCCCGGCTTCGCTCGTGGTCGCGGGCGGCGATCGCCGGAACCCGCGGGCCGCTACTGGCCGGTAACTGCACCCTAGCGCCCATTACCCGCCGGTAACCACCGGGCTCGTGCACCGCTTCGAGCCGGAAGCTGTCTGGTCGGTCACATGCGGTGACATCGTGCCTGCGCTGCACGGGAAGACGTGGTCAGCACGCAGCGCGGCCATCGGCGCGGGCCGCCGTCGAATTCGCGCCCGGCCGAGAATCGAACCACTACCGCCAGGTGTGCTCGACCGGTGCCGAGCACCTGTGGAACTCGTACACGCGCAACGCGCTCATTGATCGGCGCCCGCCTGCAGCGCGGTGCTCAGGGCCGCCGCGGTCAGGTCGAGTTGCCATTCGCGGGCGCCGCGTTCGCGCAGGTGCGCCGCCACGGATTCGGTGTCGAGCTGCTTCGGCGGGGTCCAGCACATCCGCCGCAGCAGATCGGGCAGCAGCAGGTTCTCCGCAGGCAAGCCGTTCGCCTCGGCGATCTCCGAGATCGCCGAGCGCGCCGCGGACAGCCGCGCGGCGGCGGCCGGGTCGCGGTCCGCCCAGCGGTTCGGTGCCGGCGGGCCGTCCTGCGGCGGGGACGCGACCGGCAGCTCCGCGCCGGTGAGTTCGCGGGCCGAGCGCAGCGCGCCCAGCCAGGTCGATGCCCGGCGCCGTTGCTGCTTGCCGCCGTAAACCGGCAGCGCGGTCAGCTCCTCCGCGGTCTTCGGGTCGGCCTGCGCCGCCTGCACCACCGCGGAGTCCGGCAGGATCCGGCCGGGTGCGATGTCGCGCTCGGCCGCGATGCGGTCCCGGGCCTCCCACAGCGCACGAACGGCGGCGAGTTGGCGGGGATTGCGCAGCCGGTGGATCCCGGAGGTGCGCCGCCACGGCTCGGGGCGCGCACGGGGTGGTTCCGCGGTGCGAACCGCGTCGAACTCCTGCCAGGCCCAGTCCAGCTTTCCCTGGCGTTCCAGTTCGGCGCGCATCGCCTCGCGCAACGCGATCAGCAGTTCCACGTCCAGCGCCGCGTAGACCAGCCATTCCTGCGGCAGCGGCCGACGCGACCAGTCCGCGGCGCTGTGGCCCTTCTCCAGCCGGAAACCGAGCATCCGCTCGACGAGAGCGCCCAGCGACACCCGCTCGAACCCGGCCAGCCGACCGGCGAGTTCGGTGTCGAACAACCGCTCCGGCCGCAGGTCCAGCTCGGCCAGGCACGGCAGGTCCTGCGAAGCGGCGTGCAGCACCCACTCGGTGCCCGCCAGGGCCGCAGCCAGCGGCCCCAGGGCACCGTTCAGCGCGACCGGATCCACCAGTACGGTTCCCGCCCCTTCCCGGCGCAGTTGCACCAGGTAGGCGCGTTGCGAGTACCGGTAGCCGGACGCGCGTTCGGTGTCCACCGCGACCGGACCGGACCCCGCGGCCAGTGCGGCCGCGGCGGTCTCCAGCGCTGCCGGTGATTCCACTACCGGCGGGACGCCGTCAGCGGGCTCGGTGAGCAGCGCGGGCTCGGGGCGGTCGGGTTCGACGGACTCGGGACAAGCAGCTTCCACGGCTATCAGACCTTACGTGTTGCGGTCCGCCCGCGGGAGCGACCAGCCCGAGGCCCGCCGTGCCCGACCGGACCCGACGATCGCGGTGGGACTTCGGATCACTCGATGATCAACCGGTCATCTGATCACCCCGGCCCGCATGGCCAGGGCGACCATCTGCGCTCGGTCTCCGGTGCCCAACTTGCGGCCGATCCGCGACAGGTGGCTCTTCACCGTGAGCGCGGAGAGGTTGAGCGCCTCGCCGATCTCCTTGTTGGATCGGCCATCGGCCACCAGTTGCAGCACCTCGACCTCACGCCCGGAAAGTTCCCGTGGCGTGTTGTCGGTTCCCGGGACCCGGGTGCCCGCTGCGAGCACCGGAGCCACGCTGGGGTCGGCATACACACCGCCGTCCAGAACGCGGCGCACCCCGTCGGTGACGACCATCGGCGAGGCCGACTTCAGCAGGTACGCCTGAGCGCCTGCCTGGAAGGCGGCCCGGACCGCATAGGGGTCGTCGGACGAAGCGAGCACCACGATCCGCGGCCAGCCCTGGGTACGGAGTTCCGTGACCAGGTCGATGCCGGTCCCGTCGGGGAGTCCGAGATCGAGTATCGCGAGGTCGCACGGACCGGTCGCCAGGGCGCGAGCCCTGGCCTCGGCCATCGAAGCGGCCTCGTGCACCGTGCCGGCGCCCATCTGCAGCAGCCGGGCGGCGATGGCCTCCCGGAGCAGCGGATGGTCATCCACCACGAGCACCGTGAACAGCTCTTCCCGCGGGTGCGGGACCATGTTGGCCGGCAACGCGCCGGCGGGCGTGGTTCGAGCGGCCTGACCTAAGCCGACGGCAGCCACGTCACTACCTCCCTGGAGTCGGTCGTGCCCCCCGACCGGCACCGGGACTCTCGACCAATCAGCCGCGCCACTGATCGACCGAAAGTGGTGTCGTCGGGGGCAGCGTAACCGCCCAAGCGGGTCAGCGGGACGATCAATCGGGTATGTATCCCGATCGAGTTGTCACAGCGGTCCGTTTTTGTCACTCGATCGGGTGGGTGCGGGGGATTTCCGTAACGCCGGAACGTGGTTGAACGACACACCTAGTTTGCACATCGCAAAAACGTTGCCGAAGCAACCAGCTGCGGGATTTTCGGGGTCCTCGTGAGGGGAATCCCGACGCTTCGCGCGCGGCGCCCGGCCGTGCGCGCGTGGCCGCTCGGCGCCGACCGTTCCGGATCAACGCGGCGCAGCGCCACCGGCTCGCTGGTTGAGCAGCGAGACGCCCTCGGGAGGCAGGCCCGCGGCACTCGCCAGCAACTCCTGGAAGGCGATGGCGTGCGCGCCGAGGTCCTCCCCGCCCGGCGTCCACGAACCGCGCAGCTCCAGATCGTGACTGCGCGGCGGGCCCGCGATGTCGCCGAACCGCGCCGAAGAGGTCAGCGTCACCGTGCCGCCCAGCCGGTCCGCCGCCGCGCCCGCCTCGTGCAGGGCGTCGGTCAACCAGGACCAGCCGACGCCGGGAAGCAGCGGATCGGCGGCCAGCTCCGGATCGAGCTCGGCCCGCAGGTACACCACCAGCCGCAGCACGCCGTTCCAGGAGTCCGGCTCGTCCGGGTCGTGCAGCAGCACCAGCCGGGCGGTCGCGAGTTCGTCGGCGGGTCCGTTCGCCTCCGCCGCGACCGCGTAGGCCCACGGCGCGAGCCGCTTCGGGGGACGCACCTCGCTGACCGCCACCCCCGTGCGCTCAGCGGGTGCGGCCAGTGCGGCAACTGCCTGCCGGAACGTCTCGGGCACCGCCGCCATCTCCGTCACGGGTCGGGACCGTAGTCGGCCCGCTCGGCGGGGTGTAGGAGCCACGCCGGGCACCCGCACGCCGAAGCTGATCTTGCCCGCGCGTCCGGGCGGAAGGGCGTCTGCGAAGATGTCCGGTACGGCGCACCGCACCCCGCGCGGCCGGCGGAGTTCGGCGAGCGGAAAGTCGAGCAAGCCCGCTGTCGAACCGGGGGAACCGCCCGGGCCGTCGCGACGGTCGAGCGCCGCGACTCCATTCATCGAGTACGGACGCGCCATGACTCAACCCGCACCGGTCTCGGCTCGCCGGGACCTCACCGACGCACCGCTGCTGGTCGCCGCGCGCGGCGGCACCCCCCGGCACACCCCGGTCTGGTTCATGCGCCAGGCAGGGCGGTCGCTGCCGGAATACCGGAAGGTGCGCGAAGGCACCCCGATGTTGCAGGCGTGCCTGACCCCGGACCTGGTCAGCGAGATCACCGCGCAGCCGGTGCGCAGGCACGGCGTGGACGCGGCGATCCTGTTCAGCGACATCGTGCTGCCGCTGTACGCGGCCGGTGTCGGGCTGGACATCGTCGCGGGCACCGGCCCGGTGGTGGCCGAGCCGGTGCGCGATCCCGCATCGGTCGCGGCACTGCCCGAGCTGGATCCCGAGCAGGTCGCGCCGGTCGGCGAGGCCGTGCGGCGGCTGCTGGGCGAACTCGGGGACACGCCGCTGATCGGTTTCGCCGGTGCGCCGTTCACGTTGGCCTCGTACCTGGTCGAAGGCGGTCCGAGCCGCAACCACGAGCGCACCAAGGCGCTGATGCACTCCGACCCGCGCACCTGGCACGCGCTGCTGGAGAAGCTGGCCGAGACGACGCTGACCTTCCTGCGCGTGCAGCTGGCGGCCGGAGTGGACGCGGTGCAGCTGTTCGACTCCTGGGCGGGCGCGCTGTCGCTGCGGGACTACCGCGAGTTCGTGCTGCCGCACAGCCGCCGGATCTTCGAGGGCGTCGCGGAATCCGCCCCGGACGTCTCCAAGATCCACTTCGGGGTGGGCACCGGTGAGCTGCTCGGCGCGATGCGTTCGGCGGGTGCCGACGTGGTCGGCGTCGACTGGCGGGTGCCGTTGGACACCGCGGCGCAGCGGTTGCGCGAGGCCGCTCCCGGGACCGATCCGGTGGTGCAGGGCAATCTCGACCCGGCGGTGCTGTTCGCCGGGGACGAGGCCGTCGAGCGGGAAGTGCGCCGGATTCTCGCGGACGGCCGCGCCGCGGGCGGGCACGTGTTCAACCTCGGGCACGGCGTGCTGCCCACCACGGACCCGGACGTGCTGACCCGGATCGTGCGGCAGGTGCACGCCGAGAGCGCCCGGTCGTGACAGGACCGCGGATCGCGGTGGTAGGTGGCGGCGTCAGCGGCCTGGCCGCCGCGCACCGGCTGCGGACCGCGCTGCCCGATGCGGAGATCGTGCTGCTGGAGCAGACCGACCGGCTGGGCGGGAAGCTGCGCACCGCGAAGCTGGCAGGCCGCGAGTTCGATCTCGGCGCGGAGGCTTTCCTGGCCCGGCGCCCGGAAGTGCTGCGGTTGGCCGAGGAACTCGGAATCCCGGGCGAAGTCGTGCACCCCGGCGGTGCTTCCGCGCGGGTGCGCGCCGGCGGGCGCATCCATCCGCTGCCTGCGGGTGGCGTGATGGGGGTGCCGTCGGATCCGGAGGCGGTGCGCGAGGTGCTGTCCGAGGACGGAATGGCCGCGTTGCGCGGCGAGGCGCAGCTGCCTCCGCTGGACCTGCGCGGCGCGGACGTCTCGGTCGGCGCACTGCTGCGGGAACGCGTCGGCGGCGAGGTCGTGGACCGGCTGGTGGAGCCGCTACTCGGCGGGGTCTACGCGGGCAGCGCGGACGGGCTCGGGCTGCGCGCGACGGTCCCGGCGCTGGCCGCCGCGCTGGACGCGGGCGCCGAATCGATCACCGCGGCCGCCGCGGCCGCGCTGCCGCCGCCGACCTCCGGACCGAAACCACCGGTGTTCGGCGCCTTCCGGGCCGGATACGGCGAACTCGTGCAGCGCTTGGCGGAGTCCTCGCAGGCGCGCGTGCGGCTCGGACAACCGGTCCGGGCGCTGCGCCGCGGCGGTCCCGGATGGCTCCTGGAGATCGGCCCCGCGCCGGATCCCGAGGTGCTGGACGCGGACGCGGTGGTGCTCGCGGTGCCCGCCCCCGCCGCCCGGCGGTTGCTCGCCGAGGAGGTCCCGGCCGCGGCCGAACTGCTCTCCGAGGTCGAACTGGCGTCGATGGCGGTGCTCGGCCTGGCGTTGCCCGCGGACACCGAGCTGCCGGACGCGTCCGGCACGCTCATCGCGCGCGGCGAGACGCACGCCGACGGCACGCCGTTCACCGCGAAGGCGTTCACCTTCTCCAGCCGCAAGTGGCCGCACCTGGCAGGCAGCCGCGGTGAGCTGCTGGTGCGCGGTTCCGTCGGCCGATCCGGGCAGGACGAGCTGCTGCGGCTCACCGACGCCGAGATGGTCCGCCGGGTCGTCGCCGATCTGCGCGAGATCAGCGGGCTCGCGGTCGAACCCGTGGACTCCGCGGTCGTGCGCTGGGGCGGCGGTTTGCCGCAGTACGCGGTGGGCCACCTGGACACCGTCACCGAGCTGGAACGAGCGGTGGCCGGTGCGGGCGGTTTGGCGCTGGCCGGTGCTGTGCTGCATGGAGTGGGCGTGCCCGCGTGCGTGGCCACCGGTGAAGCGGCCGCGAGTGCCATAGCAGAACACCTCGTGGCCGCCTGACTGCCCAGAAGTGGGACCATGGCCGCATGGCGCGGCTGAACTACTCCGAACTCAACGAAACTCTCCGCTACACCATGTGGTCGGTTTTCCAGGTCGAGCCGGGCGCGTTGCCCGAGGACCGGGAGAAGGCCGCGGTGGCCACCCGCGAGTACCTCGACGGTCTCGCCGAATCCGGCGTCGTGGTGCGCGGCGTCTACGACCTCGCCGGGTTGCGCGCGGACGCCGACTTCATGATCTGGTGGCACGCCGAGCAGATCGAGCCCCTGCAGGCCGCCTACGCCGGTTTCCGCCGCGGCACCACGCTCGGCGAGGCTTCCGAGGCGGTGTGGAGCAACGCGGCGCTGCACCGGCCCGCGGAGTTCAACAAGAGCCACGTGCCGGACTTCCTGGTCAACAACGAACCGGGCGACTACCTCTGCGTCTACCCGTTCGTGCGCTCGTACGACTGGTACCTGCTGCCGGACGACGAGCGCCGCACGATGCTCAAGGACCACGGCATGGCGGCCCGCGATTTCCCGGACGTGCGGGCGAACACGGTGTCCTCGTTCGGGCTCGGCGACTACGAGTGGATCCTCGCCTTCGAGGCCCCGGAGCTGCACCGGATCGTCGACCTGATGTGGAAGATGCGCTACACCGAGGCGCGGCGGCACGTGCGCGAGGAGACGCCGTTCTTCACCGGCAAGCGCGTGGACGTGGCGGACCTGCTCGAGCGGCTGCCCTGACGCTCAGCGGTTTCCGGACCGGTGGACTGCCGACGAGCACGACGCGCCAACCGGCCGCGGCCGCGCGGCCATTTCGCGCGGCCGCACCGGCGGTTCGGAGATCACCCCGCGCCTAGCTGAGGCTCACGCCGCCCGCTTGTTCCTGACGAGCTGGTGCGCCCGCTGGGAGGGCCTTGGTCGGTCACTGCGCGGGCACCAGGCGCAGTGCGATGGAGTTCATGCAGTAGCGCTGGTCGGTGGGGGTGTCGTAGCCCTCGCCGGTGAAGACGTGGCCGAGGTGGCTCAAGCAGGTCGCGCACAGCACCTCGGTGCGGACCATGCCCATCGAGCGGTCCTCGCGCAGGATCACCGCGTCGGTGTCCCGCGGGTCGTAGAACGACGGCCAGCCGCAGTGCGAGGCGAACTTCGTCTCGCTGCGGAACAGTTCCGCGCCGCACGCCCGGCACTCGTAGACACCGGTGGTGTCGGTGTCGACGTACTCGCCGCTGAACGGCGCCTCGGTCGCCGCCTGGCGCAGCACGGCGTACTCGTTCGGACTGAGCTGTTGCTGCCATTCCTGCTCGGACTTGGAGACCTTCGGAGTGGCGCCCGCGACCGGATCCATGCCTCCACGCTAACCCTTCCGGTGATCGACTGCCCGTGCCCGGTCAACCGGCCAGCGCTTCGGCGACCAGCCGCAGCGCGGTCCACACCAGCATCAGCGCCGACGGGCCGACGACCAGCAGCACGATCAGGGCCACCACGAGTCGCCGGTGGCCCCCGGCGCGGTTCGCCCCGTCCGCGAAGTCGCCGACGCCGCGCAGCATCCCCTCGACGGTGGCGGGCGAGTTCGGGTGCTCGATCTTGTCCAGGTGTTCGGCGAACCGCCGCACCTCCGGATCCTGCGGGTCCAAGCCGACGAGGTCGTCGGCGAACCTTCCCTGCGGGCCGCGCGCCTCTGGATCGTCGGCCCCGTGTCCCGGCGGCATCGGCCCACGTTAACGCTCCGGCGGCGCCGCTGTGCTCCGCTGAACACAGGCCGCTGGAGCTGCCGCGCGCGCAACGGCGCTCGGGCCGGGTCGGCGGCCTAGTCTGGCGGCGTGGCCGAATCCTCGTTGGAACTGGACGTCGCAGGCAGGACGGTCCGGGTTTCGCACCCGGACAAGGTGTACTTCCCGGCGCGCGGATTCACCAAGCGCCAGGTCGTCGAGTACTACCTCGCGGTGGCCGAACCGCTGCTGCGGGCCGTCGGCGACCGCCCGACGACGCTCAAGCGCTTTCCCGGCGGCGTGACCGGCGAGCCCTTCTACGCCAAGCGCGTGCCGAAGGGCGCGCCGCCGTGGGTGCGCTCGGTGCAGGTGACCTTCCCGTCCGGGCGCACCGCCGAGACGGTTTGCCCGAGCGAGCCCGCGGTGCTCGCGTGGGCGGCGAACCTCGGCACGCTGGACTTCCACCCGTGGCCGGTGCGCTCGGCCGACGTCGATCATCCCGACGAGCTGCGGATCGACCTCGACCCGCAGCCGGGCACCGGGTACGCGGAGGCCGTCCGGGTCGCCGAGGTGCTGCGCGAAGTGCTCGGCGAAGCGGGCCTGGAAGGATTCCCGAAGACCTCCGGCGGCCGCGGCGTGCACGTCCTGGTGCGGATCCGGCCGCGCTGGGACTTCGTCGAAGTGCGGCACGCGGTGATCGCGCTGGCCCGCGAGGTGCAGCGGCGCATCCCGCAGCACGCCACGGTCGCCTGGTGGAAGGCGGACCGCGGTGAGCGGGTGTTCCTCGATTTCAACCAGGCCGCGCGGGACCGCACCATCGCCTCCGCGTGGTCGATCCGCGCGAACCCGCGGGCGACCGTGTCCACCCCGCTGACCTGGGACCGGCTCGCCGAGGTCGAACCGGACGAGTTCGACCTGGCCACGGTGCCGGACTGGCTGGCCGAGCACGGCGACCCGCACCGCGGGCTGGACGAACGCGCGCACGACATCACCGCGTTGCTGGAGTGGTACGAGCGCGACGAGCGCGACCGCGGTCTCGGCGAGCTGCCCTACCCGCCGGACTACCCGAAGATGCCCGGCGAGCCGACCAGGTCCCGAAAGAACAGCCCCGCGGTCGAACGGTGACCCCGTTGGCGCAGCCGCCCGTGCGCACAGCGCTTTGGTCACCCATTGCTATGTGTGCATGATCCCTGTTCAACGGGATGGACCAGACCGGGTCCCTCTGGCGGCGGTGTGCCGCGTGGCGGATGGCCGCGCACCATCGCTACTGCTGGTGTTCACCACGTGAGGAGGACCCCGATGGTTCCCACCGAGAACGAGACCGCTCCGCAGGCCGGCGGTTGCAACTGCTGCGCCAGTTGCAGCGGACCCTCCTGCGGGTGTTGCTCGAACTGCTGACGAACTCATTCGTCGCATTTCTGCACGTGAGTCCCGGGGTGGCCGCCGACCTCCCCGGGACTCACGCGCAGGTGCCCCGGCCGATCACGCCGGGCAGGCCGTCCCGGCAGCGGGTACCTCGCCGCGCACGAAGAACCGCGTGACGGCCTCCGTGACGCAGTCCGAACGGCCGAACGCGCCGTGGCCTGCGCCCAGCCAGCGAATCGGGACGCCGGACGGGAGCTGTTCGGCGAGCTGCTCGGTGCCCTTCTCCGGCATCGACGGATCCTTCGCGGTCGCCACCACCGGCATCGGCGGCAACCCCGGCGCCGACGGCGCCGGCGGCTCCTGCTCCGGTGGCGGCCACTGGCTGCACCACGCGAGCCGCTGCGCGTACATGCCGCCGAACAGCGGATGCGTGCGGACCCATTCCCCTGCGAGATCCACGACCCGCTCCGGCGGAACCCGCAGCGCGGTGTCGTTGCAGCTGGTGATCAGGTCGCCGTCGAGCTGCGCCGGATCCTGACCGGTGTCCTCGACCAGCGGCCGGGCCAGCTCGCCGATGGCAGCTCCGTCACCGGAGTTCGCCGCGGCCAGCGCTTCCCGCAGCTGCGGCCACCGGTCGCTGTCGCCGAGCCCGCTCGCCAGCACCCGGACGATCTTGCCCGCCGTCACCGGCGCACCGGCGGCGGGCAGCGGTGCGGCCCGCGTGCGCTCCACCAGGTCCTCGACGGTGCGCCGCGGATCCGGCCCGAGCGGGCAAGGGCCGTTGGCCGCGCAGTCCTCGGCGAACGCGTCGAAGGTCCGCTCCGCGCTCTGCGCCTGCTCCTTGGCCTGGCCCATCGCGTCCATCAGCGGGTTCGGCCCGCCGTCGAGCACCATCCGGCCCACCGAGCCCGGGTAGCGCTGGGCGTAGGTCGTCAGCACCCGCGACGCTTCGCCCCTGCCCAGCGCGTGCAGCTTCGGCACGTCCAGTTCGCGGCGCAGCTCCTCAAGATCACCCGCGGTGCGCCAGGTGTCGTACGCCTGCAACCGGTCGTCGAGGTCCAGCAGGCATTCCTGGCTCGAGTCGCGCACCGACACCAGCAACCGGTCCAGCGAGGCGCGGTCGGTCGCCCGCGGGTCGAAACCGGCGATGCTTTCCCGCTGTTGCGGCGGGATGCAGTCGGCCGGGTCGGAGCCCCCGGTGCCGCGGCGGTCCATGCCGATGATCCGGAACGTGTTCAGCATCTCCGGCGGCATCCGCAGCGCCATCCGGGCGGCGACGCTGGTGCCCGGCTCACCACCGGCGTCGCCTAGCACGACCAGCGGGATGCCGCCGTTGCCGGTGCTGAGCAGCTCGGCGCGGGTGGTGCCCGCCGCGGGCGACTCCGGTGAGTCCAATGTGGTCAGCAACTGCGAGCAGGAGAACGCGGGGCCGTCGGTGGCCCCGATCTCGTCGCGGGTCTGCTGCGTGCAGTCCTTCCAGTTCAACGTGCCGCCCGCGGGTGCGCCGAGCTCGGGCACGGGAGCCGGGCCTGGCGGCGGGGGAGTGGGCGCGACCTGCTGCTCCGGCCCGCGGTAGGCCACCGCCGGGCGTTGCGAGGGGCCGGCCGAACAGCCGGTGGCCAGTGCGGCCAGCAGCAGCAGAGCACCGATCCGGTGGCTGGCGCGCGGCACGGCTGCTCCCTCGACGCAGGTTTGGCTGCGGCTGAGCATCGCATGATCGGCGTGAGCCCCCGGTTAGGGGGAGCGGGCCGGGCGTGGTGAACGTCGCCGTGCTTGCGCTTGGGCGGCCGCTGCGCACCGGCTACGGTTGCTCGCCGGACTTCCGGCGGCACCACCGGCGCGAGGCCGGGGCCAGCGCAATCGCGGGAAGCACCGACCCGATCGCAGGGACCATCGGAAACGGAGGCGCGAGGTGGACGCGGCGAACATGGCCGGAGCATCGTGGGGCAGGCGGCGGCCGTGGGAGTCGCTTCGACCTGCCGTCGCCCGCGGTTTCGGTGCCGTCCCGCCGCCGATGCTGGTGCTGCTCGGCGTGATCAGCCTCCAGGTCGGCGCCGCGTTCGCGAAGCAGCTGTTCGCGATGGCCGGGGCCAACGGGGTGGTGACGCTCCGGCTGCTGTTCGCCGCGCTCGTGCTGCTGGTCGTCTGGCGTCCGTCGCTGCGCCTGGATCGCACGACCTGGCTGGTGATCGCCGCCTACGGGGCGGTGCTCGCGGGCATGAACATCTGCCTGTACCAGGCGATCGACCGCATTCCGCTGGGCGTGGCGGTGACCATCGAGTTCTTGGGGCCGCTGTCGGTGGCGGTGTTCGGCTCGCGGCGCAAGCTGGACCTGCTGTGGGCGGTCCTCGCCGGACTCGGCGTGCTGCTGCTGTCCCGTGTGGACGGTGGGCTGAACCCGGTCGGCGTCGGTTTCGCGCTGGCTGCGGGGGTGCTGTGGGGCAGCTACATCCTGGTGGGCGGGAAGCTCGGCAAGTACACCAGCGGTGGTTCCGGCCTGGCGCTGGGGATGGCGTTCGGCGCAGTTGTCGCGTTGCCGTTCGGGATCACCGGCTCCGGGATGCAACTGCTGGAGCCACCGGTGCTGGTGGCCGGGCTCGTGGTGGCGTTGATGTCGTCGGTGGTGCCGTACTCGCTGGAGCTGGAGGCGCTGCGCCGGATTCCGCCGCGGGTGTTCGGCGTGCTGATGAGCCTGGAGCCCGCGGTCGCCGCGCTGGCCGGGCTGCTCGTGCTGGGGGAGGCGCTGAGCGCTTTGCAGTGGGTGGCCATCGGCTGCGTCGTGCTCGCTTCGGTCGGTTCCACCCGCTTCGCCCAGTAGCGGCTCCCGCCGACCCGGTTCAGCCGGAAGTGAACGGACCGTTGGTCCCAATAGATTGGACGAGCAGTCCGTTCACTCGGAACTGCCGGGGCGCCGACACGCCCGGACGCCACCGGGCCGGGGTGATCGCCGGTGCAGCGAACGGACCGCTGGTCAAACATAGGAGCATCGAGCAGTCCGTTCACCCGGGAGGTCGCGGGGAGTTCTCCGGGAGGGCGCGCAGCAGAGCGAGCAGCGTTTCGTTGCGCGGCACCGGGATGCCGTGGTGCCGCGCCGCGCGCACCAGAACGCCGGTGATGGCCTCGTGCTCGGTGCCCAGCCCGGCCAGCCGGTCGTAGAGCATCGACGTGCCGGTGGAGTCGTCGACCAGGAAGCCCAACGCTTCGATGCTGCGGTCCACGTCGCCCTCGTCCAGCTCGGCACCTTCCGCGCGCGCCACCGCGACCGCTTCGGACAGCACCGCGCGCAGCAGCTCGCGCGCGCCGGGTTCGGCGAACACGTCCAGCCGCCGCATCGTCAGCGCGGAGATCGGGTTCGCGCCGAGGTTGGTCAGCAGCTTGCGCCAGGCCGCGCTGCGGAAGTCTTCGGTCGTGCGCACGTCCGGCCCGCTCAGCAGGCCCTCGAACCGCTCGGCGAGCTCGCAGGCGGGCACCACCAGGCTGATCGGGGAGCGGCGGACCACGTATCCGGGCCGCAACCGTTCCGCGCCCCCGTAGAGCAGCGCGGGCAGCACCGGCGAGCGCAGGCCGAACGGGGCGAGCGACGCGTGGTGCTCGATGCCGTTCTGCACCGCGACGACGGGCGTCTTCGGCCCGTCCGCGGCCCGCAGCCACCCTTCGGCGCTCGCGATGTCCTGGACCTTCGTGGTCAGCAGGACCCAGTCCACCGGGCCGAGCCGCTGCGGGTCGGTCTCGATCGCGACGGGCAGCTCGCTGCTGCCGTCCGGGTCCTCGATCACGAGCTCGTCGAACGGCGTGCGCACGCACACCGTGACTTCGTGCCCGGCCGCGTGCGCCGCCGCCGCGAGCACCCCGCCGACCGCACCCGCGCCGATCACCGCAATTCGTTGAGCAGCCACGGCCGCAGCCTACTTGTTCGTGCACCCCTCGATCAGCCGCGAGCGGCCGGTTCGCCGTTCAGCAGCTCGATCGGCGCTACGCCTCGATCCCGGAGCCTCCCTGACCGGCCGCGGTGATCTCGCCGCGGAGCACCGCCTCCAGGTCGTAGCGGGTGGGTTCGTCGAGCTGGTCGTAGCGGCAGGAGGTGGCGTCGCGGTCCGGTCGCCAGCGCACGAACTGCGTGGTGTGCCGGAATCGGGATGGCGCGGCGCCTTCGGTGTGGTCGTAGCTGACTTCCACGACCCGTTCCGGCCGCAGCGGCTGCCACGGCTGTTCGGTGCTGCGCCAGCGGTTGATCGAACCGGGCAGCCTGCGGCCGTCCGCGGCGTGCTCGCCGAGCCACGGATGCTCGCCCTCGGTGCGCAGGCTGCTGAGCTGGTCCGCCAGTTCGCGCCGCATCGCGGCCGGGAACGCGCCCACGACGCCGACGTGGTGCAGCACGCCGCGGTCGTCGTAGAGCCCCAGTAGCAGCGACCCCACCGCCGTGCCGGGTTCGGTGTTGGCGTGCCAGCGCAGCCCGGCAACCACGCAGTCCGCGGTACGCGCGTGCTTGATCTTCAGCATGGTGCGCTTGCCCGCCAGGTACGGGCTTTCCGCGTCCTTGCCGATGATGCCGTCCAGCCCGGCGCCCTCGAACACCCGGAACCACGCCTCGGCCGTGCCGTGATCGGTGGTCATCGGCGTCGCCAGCAGCTCGGGGCCGGTCAGGCCGAGCTCGTCGAGCCGTTGCCTGCGGGTGGAGAACGGTTCGGTGCGCAGGTCGTCGGAGTCCAGCGCGAGCAGGTCGAAGGCGACGAACCGCGCCGGGGTGCGCTCGGCCAGCTGCCGCACCCGGCTGGCCGCCGGGTGGATGCGTTCGCTGAGCGCGTCCCAGTCGAGGTGGTCGCCGTGCTCGTCGCGGCGCACCACGATCAGTTCGCCGTCGAGCACCGCGGGACGGGACAGCTTCGCGGCGACCGCTTCGAGCACCTCCGGGAAGTAGCGGTTCAACGACTTGCCGGTGCGCGACTGCAGCATCACGGGAGGATCCGAGGCCGCGTCGTCCGGTGCAGGCCCGCCCGGATCGGCGAAGACCAGGCAGCGGAAGCCGTCCCACTTCGGCTCGAAGCACAGGCCCGGGCGCTCCGGCAGCCCGTCGACCGGCCCGGCCAGCATCGGTTTCACCGGCGGATGCACCCGCAGCGCCACGACGACCTCCTCGGTCCGCACCAAGTTCGTCGAGTATGTGCGCGGCTCAGCGCACCCGCTGCCGCGGCGAGCGGTCCAGCTGCATCCGGACGGCGGTGGGCAGCTCCTCGGTGCCCAGCGCCCGACGGGCGCGGGAGAGGACCTTGTCGTCCAGCTCCTCCCACACGTGCCGCACGTTCGTGCCTTCCTGCAGCGACAGCGTGAGCCGGACGTTGGGCCGCTGATCGGTGCCCGCCATCCGCACCCGGGCGCGGCTGACCCCGGTGACGTTCTCCGCGTCGGCGCGCACCGCCTCGGTCAGCGCCGCGGACGTGACCGTCGCCGAGCTCTCCCCCTCACCGGTCAGCCGCAGGTCCGGCCGCCCTTCCGGGCGCAGCGACCGCAGCAGCCACCACACGCCCAGCACCGCCAGCACGACCCCGAGCGCGATGCCGATGCCGTAGACCCACTCGCTGTGGCCGCTCGCCCAGCGCGTGGCCAGCGGATCCAGCACCGGGCGTTGCGCGCGGAACCGGCCGAGCCAGCCCGCGCCCACCACCAGCGCCAGCGCGCCGACCAGCAGCAGCACCAACCCGATCACCGTCAGCAGCGACCGCTCGAAGCCGAGCGAGCGGCCGACCGCGGTGCGACTCGGGCGGGCGGGAACTTCTCGGTGCGTCATCGCCGCTCCTTCGCCGGGGAAACCGAAACCGACACCTTGGGTGCGCGTTGCAGCGGCAGCTCGCCGACCGCGCCTGCCGTGGTCTGCGACAACCGGTCGCGCAGGTCGCCGACCACCCGGAACTGCCCGGTGGCCCGCACCCGCACCCGGCGCCGGTCCGCGGTCACCGAAGCCCCGGCGACGCCGTCCTGCGCGCGGACCTGGTGCCCCACCAGCCGCGCCAGGGAACGCGGGTCGGTGGTCACGGTGACCTCGGGCGCCGGGTCTAGCAGCCGGATCTCCTTGCGGCCCGCGCGCAGCGCCGCCAGCAGCAGCACCAGCCCGAGCAGCACCACACCTGCCGACACCAGCCGCACCGGCAGGTCCTGCCAGTTCAAGCCGTCCAGCGCGGGACGGGCCGCGGACCAGGGCACCAGCACGCCACCCGATCCGCGCCGGGTCCACGCGCCGACGATCTCGACGATCAGCAGCACGCCCGCCGCGAGGGCGGCCAGCCCGGCCAGGGACGTGATCAAACGGACAACGGCACGCAAGGGCTCACTCCACTCGGTCGCGTTTCGGCGCGGGCACCAATGCCGAGACGGTGACCTCCACCGAGATCACCCGGACACCTGCCTGCCGATCCAGTTCCTCGCGGACCTTCGCGCGGACCGCCCGCACCGACTCGCCCACCGGCTCGGGATAGCGCAGCGCCAGGTCCAGCCGGATGCGCAGTTCCCGGTCCGGGCCGGACAGCTTCGCGCTGGAGCCGTGCGTGCCGACCCCCAACCCGGCGATCCGCCGCTGCGCCCGGGTGGTGCCCGCGGTGGTGTCCGCGGCGTGCTCGGCGATCTTGCGCAGCACCCCGCGGTCGATCTGCAGCGTGCCGCGCTCGGCGGCGTCCCCGGCGGCAGGCCGCACGGCGTCCCCGCCCGCAGGTTCTGCGGTGGCCTCGGCGGGTGCGCTCATCGGTCCTTGCCCCGGCCCAGGATGTCGCCGATCTCCAGCTCGCCGTCCAGCACGCGCCCGACGAGCAGGCCGATCGCGCCGAGCACCAGCGCGACCAGGAAGCCGACGAAGCCGCCGCAGGCGGCGGCCGCGCCGAGGATGAGGCCGGCGATCAGGCCGGTCTGCGTTGCGTTCATCTGGGGAACCTTCCTCGCTCTGACTCTCCCGTAGTGCGCTCAGCGCACTCGCGTGCGGCGTTTGCGCCGGTGCCACGCCCGGATCCGGTGCACCACGCCGCGCAACGGACGCGGGCCGGCGACGACGCGAACGGGCGCGTCGTAGCGGTCCGGCCGCGCGCCCGCGCCGGCCTGCCGGTCCAGCTGCGGGCACCGGCCGAGCGCACGGTCCCGCTGGGCGCGCAGCTCGGCCAGCCCGGCGGCGAACTCGTCCGGATCACCACCCGCGTCAGGGTGGTGGGCGCGGACGAAGGCGCGGTACCGCCGTTGCGCGTCTTCGTCCCGGGCGCCGGTCATCAGCGGTCCGCCTCGCCGGTGCCCGGATCATCCGCATCGACGTCCTCGGCGGTGCGGACGTCGACGACGGTGATGTCCACCGGCGCCGGACCGGTCACCTCGGCGACCAGCTCGCGCAGCTGCGCCACGATGCCCGGCAGCGGGTCGATCAGCCGCAGGACCACACCGACCTCGACCGGCTCACCGGCCGAGCCGGCGCGGACCCCGGTGACCCGCCGGCCCGGCAGGTGCGAGGCGATGGTGCCGAACGGGCCGCCGTGCAGCTCGGCCACGGCGGGGTGCGCGCGCACCGCCGCGGCCACCCGTTCCGCGATCTGCGGGGGCTCTTCGCGCGAGGGTTCGGTCATGGCAGCTCCTTCGGCCCGGACGCGGTCCCGGCGGGGCAGGCCGGGACCGCGTTGCTCACTCGACCCGGGACGACGCGGTGCCACCCGCCGCCGAGCCGTTCTCCTCGTCGTCCTCGGACGGCAGGTGGATGTCGTTGACCGCGATGTTGACCTCGATGACCTCCAGCCCGGTCATCCGCTCCACGCCGGTGATCACGTTGCGGCGCACCGCGCGGGCCAGCTCGACGATCGACGCGCCGTACTCCACGACGATGTCCAGGTCGATCGCGGCCTGCTTCTCGCCGACCTCGACCTGCACGCCGGAGGTGGAGGTGGTGCCGCTGCCGCCGGGAATCCGCTCCCGGATGGCGCCGAAGGCGCGGGAGACACCGCCGCCCATCGCGTGCACGCCGGAGATCTCGCGTGCGGCGATCCCGGCGATCTTCTGCACGACCGACGCGGCGATCGTCGTCTTGCCCTGCGACGTCTCGTCGGCCAGCCGGGCGGGCGAGGAGGACCCGGTGGTCACGGTCTTGCCTGCGCTCGCGGAACCGGCCTGCTCCTCGGCGTTCTGCCTGGTGCTACCACTCGTCTCGGCCATGGGTAAGGCTCCTTCCTTGCGCGCGTTGGGGGTTGTCGCCGGCGCCGCGCGAGTACCGGCGGAGTCGCCGACGCAAGATCGGATGCGGCTGATCCCGCAGCCGTCGCGCAGGTGCGACTCAAGTCACATCCGCGAGCCAATCATGATCCCTGCCGCGACGCGACATCGGCGACCCGCACCCACACCGCGGGTGCCGCCGCGCCGAGCAGGTTCCGCAGCGCCCGTTCCAGCTCGGCACGCAACCGCGTGGTCACCTCCGGTGCGTCCAGCCCGTAGCCGACCTGCAGATCCACCCGGACCTCGTGCACGTCCCCGGTGCAGGCCAGCAGCCGGACTCCCGGCCGATCGGCGAGCAGCTCGCCGCTCAACCGCCGCGCCAGCACCAGTGTCGCCTGCGGTGCCACCCGCAGCGAGCCCTGCTCCTGCGCGATCTCCGCGGGAGAACCACCGGCGCCGTCCCGCGCTCCCCGCACCGTCAGCAGCGTGCGTTCGAGCAGACCCCTCGGCGGTTCGACGGACAGCTGCGCGGCGCGGCGCACCGGCTCCCAGCCGGGCGCCAGGTCCGCCAGTGCCGCCTGGCAGTGCGGGCAGCTCGCGGCGTGCGCGGCGAACTCCGGCGGTGCGTCCCCGGCGAGGTGCTCGACGAGTTCGCCGACAGTGCGGCCGCAGGCCAAGTGCTGGTCGGCGTCGAGGGAGGACTCACTCACGGTGCATCTCCTTCAACCTCGCCACCAGGGCCAGCCGCGCGCGGTGCAACCGTGATCGCAATGCCGCCTCGTTCACCTCTAGCACCTCGGCGATCTCCTCGTAAGACATGCCTTCGAACTCGCGCAGGATCAGCGGCACGCGCTGCGAAGGCTCCAGGGTCGCGATGGCCCGGTGCACTCGGCCGGCCTCTTCGGAGCGCATCGCGTGGTCCTCCGGATTGCCGGATTCCCGGTCGGAGACCAGATGGCTCATCGACTCGTCGCTGATGTCCATCGGGACCGCGGGCTTGCGCCTGCGCACCTGCGCCAGCGCCGCGTTGGTCACCACGCGGTAGAGCCAGGTGGTCGGCGCGGCGTCCCCGCGGAAGCGGTGCAGCGAGCGCCACGCCGAGACCCACGCCTCCTGCACGGCGTCCTCGGCCTCGGCCCGGTCGTTGAGGATCCGGTAGGCGACGCGGTACATGGCGGCGGTGTGCCTGCGGACCAGCTCGTCGAAGGCGACTCCGTCGCCGCGCTGGGCGGCGCCCATCAGGTCTCGGTCGGTGTCGACCCGCTCGGTCACTCCCGCAGTCTCCCGTAGCGCAACAGCAGCAGCGATTCCGCGTGCAGCACCGACTCCAGCCGCATCCCGCGCGCCGCGATCGGCGCACCGTGCGCGATGCGGCCTGCGTCCCCGCCGGTCAGCAGCGGGGACATGGTCAGGCACAGCTCGTCGACGAGGTCGTCGGCGATGAGGTCGCCGAACAGCGTCGGCCCGCCTTCGCCGCCGATGCGCCGCAGCCCGCGTTCGTGCAGGGCCGTCACGGCGGCGGGCAGGTCCACGGTCTCGTCGCCTGCGACGAGCACGTCGGCACCCGCGTCCGCCAGCGCCGCGCGGCGGGACTCCGGGGCGGAGCCGCAGGTCACCACGATCGGCGGCACGACCGTGTCGGTCAGCAGCAGCGAGTCCGGCTCCAGCGAGCAGCGCCGGGACACCACCGCGATCGGCGGCACCTCCGGCATCCCGAGCCGGGCCCGCAGCTCGCTGCGCACCTCGGTCGGCTTCACCCCGCGGTAGCCCTCGACCAGCGCGGTGCCCGCGCCGACCAGCACGACGTCCGAGAGGCTGCGGATCAGCGCCATCACCCGCCGGTCGGCGGGCGCGGACAGCCCCCGGGAACTGCCCCGCACGGTCACCGCGCCGTCCAGGCTGGACACGAAGTTGACCCGCAGCCACGGCCGGTCGGCCGGGTAGGCGTAGCAGGCTTCGAGGTCGGCGGCCGGGATCTCGTCGGGGGACCGCTGTTCGGGAGGCCAGAGGCGTTGCACCCGCCCATCCCAACACGGGTGACGCCCGCCCGATCGGCCGGACCCGCAGCGCCGAGGGGGTGAGCACTGCCACCGGTCACCGGTCCGACACCGGTTATAGAGTCGGCGGCATGACCGCCGCGCGCCTCGTGGACCGCAGCCCCGAGCTGAGCCCGGACGAACTGATCGACGCGATGGCTCCGCCACCGCTGTTCGACGAGGCCCGGTTCGAGACCTACGTGCCGAACCCGGACGAGCCCAGCCAGGCCGAGGCCGTAGCGGCCTGCCGCGAGTTCGCGGGCCGGGTCGCGGCCGCCGGCGAAGGCGGCTCGTGGTGGCGAACGCTCTTCGGCCAGAAGACGGGCAAGTCCGGCGGGAAGCGCCCGCAGGCCAAGCGGGGCCTGTACCTGGACGGCGGTTTCGGCGTCGGCAAGACGCACCTGCTGGCCTCGCTGTGGCACGAGGTGCCCGGCCCGAAGTCCTACGGCACGTTCGTCGAGCTGACCAACCTGGTCGGCGCGCTGGGGTTCAGCGAGACGGTGCGGCGGATGTCCGAGCACCGCTTGCTGGCCATCGACGAGTTCGAGCTCGACGACCCGGGCGACACGATGCTGGTCACCCAGCTGATCGCGAAGCTCACCGAAGCGGGCGTGCACGTCGCGGCCACCTCGAACACGCTGCCCGGCAAGCTCGGCGAGGGACGGTTCGCCGCTGCCGACTTCCTGCGCGAGATCCACGCGATGGCCGAGCGCTTCGACGTGGTCCGGGTGGACGGGCCGGACTACCGCCACCGCGGGCTGCCGGATCCGCCGGAACCGGCCGACGACGCGGAGCTGGCCGAGCAGGCCGACTCGGTCGGAGGGGCCACGCTCGACGACTTCGACGAGCTCTGCACCCACCTGGCCGGATTGCACCCGTCGAAGTACGGCAAGCTCGTCGACGGCGTCAGCACCGTGCACCTGCGCGGACTGCACGCGGCGCCGAACCAGACGGTGGGGCTGCGGCTGGTGGCCTTCGCCGACCGGCTCTACGACCGGGCGATCCCGGTGCGGGTCTCCGGCGAGCCGCTGTCCGGGCTGTTCACCGAGGAGATGCTGCGCGGCGGCTACCGCAAGAAGTACCTGCGGGCGCTGAGCCGTCTCACTTCGCTATCCAGGGACATCGTCAAATCCTGAGTTCCGAGTGAACGGCCTCTTCGCCCGATCTATTGGGACCAGCGGTCCGTTCACTCCTGGTGGAGCACCTCGCTGATCGCGTCCAGGCCGGTGTCCAGCTCGTCGCGGCCGATCACCAGCGGGGGTGCGATCCGCAGCGTGGTGTCCTGGGTTTCCTTGCACAGCACGCCGCGCGCGGCCAGGGCTTCGCTGACCTCCCGGCCGGTCGGGCCGCCGGGAGCGAGCTGCACACCCGCCCACAGCCCGCGCCCGCGCACCCCGGTGACCCCGCGGCCGACGAGTTCGCCGAGCCGCGCGTGCAGGTGCGCGCCGAGTTCGCGGGAGCGTCGCTGGAACTCGCCGGTGGCCAGCATCGCCACCACCTCGCGCCCGACCGCGCATGCCAGGGGATTGCCGCCGAAAGTCGAGCCGTGCTCACCGGGCCGCAGCACGCCGAGCACGTCATCGCGGCCCACGACCGCGGAAACCGGCAGGATGCCGCCGCCGAGCGCTTTGCCGAGCGTGTACAGGTCGGCGCGCACCCCCTCGTGCTCGCAGGCCAGCAGTTCGCCGGTGCGGCCGAGCCCGGACTGGATCTCGTCGGCGATCAGCAGCGCGCCGTGCTCGTCGCAGGAGCGCCGCACCGCTTTCAGGTAGCCCTCCGGCGGAACGACCACACCGGCCTCGCCCTGCAGCGGTTCCACCAGCACGGCCGCGGTGCGTTCGGAGATCGCCGCTTCGACGGCCGCCGCGTCGCCGTAGGGGGTGATGCGGAACCCGGGCGTGAACGGCCCGAAGCCGCCGCGGGCGGACTCGTCGGTCGAGAACGACACGATCGTCGTGGTGCGGCCGTGGAAGCCGCCCCCGGCCACGACGATCTCGGCCTGCTCCGCGGGCACGCCCTTGACTTCGTACGCCCACTTCCGGGCGATCTTGATGGCGGATTCGACGGCCTCCGCCCCGGAATTCATCGGCAGCACCCGCTCGGTGCCGGTGAGCTCGGCCAGTTCCCGGCAGAACGGCCCGAACTGATCGTGGTGGAACGCCCGGCTGGTGAGCGTGACCCGACCGAGCTGCTCGGTGGCCGCGGCGACCAGCCGCGGGTGCCGGTGCCCGAAGTTCAGCGCGGAATACCCGGCGAGGAAGTCCAGGTAGTGGCGACCTTCCACGTCGGTCACCCGCGCCCCGTCGGCTTCGGCGATCACCACCGGCAGCGGGTGGTAGTTGTGCGCGCCGTACTGCTCGTCGAGCCGGAGGTATTCGGCCGCGCCCGAAGCGCCGGAGATGTCGGCGGCACCGGAGACGTCGGAGGCGCCCGAAGCCCCGGCGGCGGCAGGCGTGTCGGTCGAAGCGGAAGTCATGCCGCTCAGGTTATGCCGCCCGACGCCTTCGTTTCAGCCGCGCAGCATTGCTTCACGCGACTGATCGTTGCGCACTTCGGCTCCGGCGTGAAACGTTCACGCGTCGTGCGGCCGTAGGTCCGGCGGACCTGTGCGGGACGGCACGCGGTGGCTACGGTCGGGCGAACGCGGATGAACACCGCGTGTACCGTCGATGACCCAGCGTCGATGATCGGATGTCCGGGCGCGATCCCCGAGGCCTCCGTCGGCGCGAGTCCGCGCGGAGCGCACCCACGAGTGGAGGTTGCCGATGCCGCAAGACGCGCACTACCGGGTCTACCTGGGCGCTTACACCGGCCCGGAATCCGCCGCCAACGGGATCCGCCTGGCGCACGCCGACGGGACCGGGCGATTGCGGTGCACCGACAGCGTGGCCGACAGCTACGACCCGTCGTTCCTGGCGCTGTCCCCGGACGGCGCGGCGTTGTACGCGGTCAACGAGCTGGCCAGGGGACGGGTCGTGGCGTTCGCGGTGGGTGCGGACGGCCGGCTCACCGAGGTCAACTCGCAGCCCACGCACGGATCAGCGCCCTGCCACGTGAGCGTGCACCCCTCGGGGCGCTACGTGCTGACCGCGAACTACCTCTCCGGCAACGTCGTGGTGCATCCGGTCGGCGAGCGCGGGGCGTTGCGCGAGGCGTGCCACGCCGTCGAGCACAGCGGCCAGGGCCCCAACCGGCAGCGCCAGGAAGGCCCGCACGCGCACCAGATCCTGCCGTCGCCGGACGGGCGGTTCGTGCTCGCCGCAGACCTCGGCACGGACGCGGTGTACGTGTACGCCTTCGACGCGGACACCGGGCACATGGCGCTCAAGCACGAGGTCTCGCCGCAGGCGGGCGCCGGGCCGCGGCACCTCGCCTTCCACCCGGACGGCGAGCGCGCGTTCCTGGTCAACGAGCTGGACTCGACGATCGTGCCGCTGGCCTACGACCCGGAGACCGGTGAGCTGCAGCCGGGCCGCCCGCGACCGCTGGTGCCCGCGGGCCACACCGACGAGAACTTGGCCGCGGAGGTGGTCGTCTCCCCGGACGGCCGGTTCGTGTTCGCCTCCAACCGCGGCCACGACAGCATCGCGGTGTTCACCGGCGAGCTGGAGCCGCTCGGGTTCGTGCCCGCGGGCGTGCGCGGTCCGCGGCACATCGCGCTGTCGCCGGAAGGCGGGGTGCTGTACGCGGCCGGGCAGCTCAGCGAAACGGTGCAGGCTTTCGAAGTTTCGGACTCGGGCGAGCTCGCGACGCTGGGCGATCCGGTGCCCACCCCGGCTCCGGCGTGCGTGCTGCCGGTTCCGCCGCGGGCCGAGTGACCGTCAGCTCAAGCGGCGGTCGTAGGTGCCGCGGCCGTACTGCTGCAGGGCCTCGCGCACCCGGTGGGTCTCCTGCCGCCGCGTGATCGGCCCGCCGGTCGCGCCGAGCGGGAACATCTGCACCCCGCCGTGCATCCGGCGCACCGGGTGCCACGCGTGCCAGCGCTGCGGCGGCGCGTGTTCGGCCAGCCACACGGTCAACGCCTGCCTCTTGCCCTTGCCGACGATGCCGACGCGGCGCACTTCGTGCCACGGGATCTCCCGCGCCAGCCCGGCCCGCGAGATCCGCAGCCCGTCGGTGTTGACCTTCAGCCGCAGGCCCGGCAGCACGGCTTTGGCCAGCGACAGCAGACCGCTGACGAAGAACAGCAGGAACGCCAGCGTCGGTACCGGGTTGCCGGCGACTTCGTCGCCGAGCGTGTAAGCGAATGCCGCGACCACGAACATCAACACCGCCCACAGCAGCGCGCTGCCGCGACCGCCGGTGACGAACACCGGTCCGGGGGTGTTCGCGGAAACCTTCCGCGGCACCGACGACGGGAACGACGGTTCGGGAGCCTTCGGGGCGGGCGGCCGCTTGGTCTGCGCGGCGGGCGCGGCCCCCGCGTTCGGGTTCCGAAACTGCGGCGGTGCGGCCGACCAGTCACCCCGCGGTCGTGAGCCGGGGTTCGACGGCGTGCCGGCCTGGAACGCGGCCGAGCCGGGCACGGCCTGCCCGCCGGGCGGCTGCGCGAATGCGGTTCCTCGGTTGCCGCCCTGGTGGGCAGCACTGCTCTGAGCCGTGCCGCCGTTCTGGGCGGCACCACCCGGCAGCGGCATCTCGAACGCCGCCTCGGAAGCCTGCTTGAGCTGCGTGGTGTGCTCGTTGATCACGGCGCTGATCGCGGGCGGGAGCCAGTTGTCGCCCTGCGGGCTCGTCGCGCCGATCGCGTCCAGCAGCTGGTCCGGCGTCGGCCGCTCGGCAGGTTCCTTGGCCAGGCACGGGCCGAGCAGCGAGCGCAGACCCGGGCTCAGCGCGCTCAGGTCCGGCCGGTTGTGCACCACCCGGTACAGCATCACCGGTGCGCTGCCGGAGCCGAACGGCCCGGCGGCGCCTGCCGCGAACACCAGCACCGCGCCGAGCGAGAACACGTCGCTGGGCGGGCCGACGTCGCTGCCGGTGGTCTGCTCCGGTGAGAAGTACCCCGGCGTGCCGAGGAAGATCCCGGTGGCGGTGAGCGCGCTGTTGGTCACCGCGCGCGAGATGCCGAAGTCGATGACCCGCGGCCCGTCCGGCCCCAGCAGCACGTTGCCCGGTTTCAGGTCGCGGTGCACCAGCCCGGCCCGGTGGATCGCGCTGAGCGCCTCGGCCAGCCCGGCGGCGAGGCTGCGCACGGTCGGCTCGGGCAGCGCGCCGTGGTCGGAGACCGCGCTGTGCAGCGTCGGGCCGGGCACGTATTCGGTGGCCAGCCACGGTTGCTCGGCGTCCGGTTCGGCATCGACGACGGCGGCGGTCCAGAAGCCGCCGACGGAGCGGGCCATGTCGACTTCGCGGCGGAACCGTTCGCGGAACTCCGCGTCCTCGGCGAGCTCCGGGCGGGCCACCTTGATCGCCACGACGCGGGCGCCGCGGGAACGCGCCAGGTACACCGCGCCCATCGCGCCGCCACCGATGCGGGCGAGCAGGCGGTAGTCCCCGACCTTGGCGGGATCGCTTGCCAGCAACGGCTGCACTTCAAGTCCCCCTCGATGACTCGGTGGCGGGGGCCAGCTTACGGATTCGGACACCGGCGTTGTCGCGATCCCCGCCGAGAGCGTTCGCGAGGGCTGCTGGTAATCGGTTACTCGGGTTCGCCGCAACTCTTCCGGCGCAGTGCCGCGGTGAGTATGCTCCGGCGCACCGCAGTGGCGGTACCTGATCAACGATGATCGAGGGAGGCACACCGTGTCGCGTTCCGAGGGGTCGGCGGCGCCGGTGCTGGTGCGGCTCGACGACGTGAGCAAACGATTCCCCGGGGTGGTCGCGGTCTCCGGGGTCCACTTGGACGTGCGCGCGGGCGAGGTGCACGTGCTGGCCGGCGAGAACGGCGCGGGCAAGTCGACGCTGATGAAGCTGGTGGCGCAGGTCGAGGAACCCTCCTCCGGCACCGTCGAGGTCGACGGCCGGCCGGTGTCCTTCCGCGGGCCCGCCGCGGCGCGCAGGCTCGGGATCTCGATGGTGCACCAGGAATTCGCGCTGGCCCCCGACCTGTCGGTGGCGGAGAACCTGTTCATCGGGCACGAGCCCGGCAGCGCCGGGTGGATCTCCCGCAGCGCCGAGCGCGAGCAGGCGCGGGCGTTGCTCAAGCGGGTCGGGCTGCACGTCGATCCCGCGCGGCCGGTGGGCAAGCTCTCCACCGCGCAGCAGCAGCGGGTGGAGCTGGCGAAGGCGCTGGCGGTCGAGGCGAAGCTGCTCATCCTGGACGAGCCGACGGCGACGCTGACCGAGCAGGAGACCGCGGAACTGTTCGGCATCGTCCGCGAGCTCACCGCCAACGGCATCGGCGTCCTGTACATCTCGCACCGGCTGGACGAGATCTTCGAGATCGGCGACCGCGTGACGGTGCTGCGCGACGGCGAGGTGGTCGCGACCCGGCCGGTGGCCGAGCTGGACGAGTCGCGGCTGGTCGCGCTGATGGTGGGCCGCGACGTGCAGAACCTCTACCCGCGCACCTACACCGAGCCGGGCGAGGTGCGGCTGCGGGTGCGCGGGCTGTCCCGCGGCGCGGCGGTGCGCGACGTGTCGTTCGAGGTGCGCGCGGGCGAGATCGTCGGCATGGCCGGGCTGGTGGGTGCCGGGCGCACCGAGTTGGCGCGATCGGTGTTCGGGGCCGAACCGCCGGATTCCGGCTCGGTCGAGCTGGACGGCCGGGAACTCAAGATCCGCGGCCCGGCGGACGCGATCGCCGCGGGCATCGGCTACCTCACCGAGAGCCGCAAGTCCGACGGGCTGGCGCTGCAGCTCGGCGTGGACAAGAACATCACGCTGGCGAAGCTGCCGATGGCGGGCGGGCTGATCGACCTGGGCGCGGAACGCCGCGTCGCGCAACGGGAACGGGACCGGCTGCGGATCCGGGTGCCGAACATCGGCCGCCCGGTGCAGGCGCTGTCCGGCGGCAACCAGCAGAAGGTCGTGCTGGCGCGCTGGCTGCAGACCGAGGCCGAGGTGCTGCTGTTCGACGAGCCCGGCCGCGGCATGGACGTCGGGGCGAAATCGGAGATGTTCGGCCAGCTGGACGCGCTGGCCGTGGACGGCAAGGCGGTCGTGCTGATCTCCAGCTACCTGCCGGAACTGCTGAACATGTGCGACCGGATCCTCGTGCTGCGCGAGGGGCGGATCACCGGTGAGCTCGAGCGCGCCGAGTTCTCCGAAGAACGGATCGTGGCGCTGGCGACCGGAGCGAGGGAGGACCAGTGAGCGAGCAGTCGCCGACCGGGCCTGGCGGGCAGCCGCCGGTCGAAGAGGACAGATCGGAAAGCGGGGGTGCGGCCTCCGGTGGCCTGCTCGGCGGGTTGACCGACCGCTTCTCCGGAGCGATCTCGCAGGTCGCCGCTGCGGGGGCGCTGATCGTGGTGTTCGTGGTGCTCTCGATCATCGCGCCGTCGTTCCTGACCGCGGACAACCTGTTCAACCTGGGGTCGCAGACCTCGGTGAACGCGGTGATGGCGGTCGGTGTGACGCTGGTGATCATCACCGGCGGCATCGACCTGTCGGTGGGTTCGGTGGCCGCGCTGTCCGGGGTGCTCGGCGTGATGCTGATGGCCGACTTCGGCTTCAACCCGCTGGTGGGCATCCTCGGCGGACTCGTGGTCGGCGCGGCCGCGGGCCTGGTCAACGGCCTGCTGGTGTCGACGGTGGGGCTGCCGCCGTTCATCGCGACGCTGGGGATGCTCAGCGTCGCCCGCGGTCTGGTGCTGATCAGCACCGGCGCGGTCGCGGTGTTCGGCGCGCCGGAGTCGTTCCGCCTGCTCGGGCAGGGCGTGATCGGTCCGGTGCCGATCCCGGTGCTGATGATCGTGGTGGTCGCGGTGCTCGGGCACTTGGTGCTCACCCGCACCCGGCTGGGCCGCTACTCCTACGTGATGGGCTCGAACTCGGAGGCCGCGCGGCTGTCCGGCGTGCCGGTGCGCAAGCACACGACCTGGGTCTACGTGCTGTCCGGGATGCTGGCCGGGCTCGGCGGCATGATCGCGGCTTCGCGGATCAACTCGGGTCAGCCGAACTTCGGCGAGGGCCTGGAGCTGGACGTGATCGCGGCCGTGGTGATCGGCGGGGCGAGCCTGTTCGGCGGGCGCGGCACGGTGCTGGGTTCGCTGATCGGCGCGTTCCTGGTCGCGGTGATCCGCAACGGCGCGGTGCAGCTGAACATCGGCACCTTCTACCAGAACGTGCTGATCGGCGTGATCATCTGGCTCGCGGTGTGGTGGGACCGGTACCAGCGCCGCAAGCTCGCCGGGGACGTCGGGTGAGGGGTTCGGCGATGAAGAAGCTGCTGGGACTGCTGTGCCTGGTCGTGCTGCTGGCCGCGTCCGGCTGCAGCGTGCGGATCCACCGGCCGAGCGGCACGGCCGCCGCGGAGGGCGGCGCGATCCGGCTCGCGGTGATCCCGAAGGCGATCGGGTTCGACTTCTGGGAGCAGGTGCGCGTCGGCGCCGAGTGCGCGGCCTCGAAGCACCCGAACGTCAACGTCTACTGGGACGGCGTCACTTCGGAGGACGACGTCAGCGGTCAGCAGAGCCTGCTGCAGGACACCATCGCCCAGGGCGTGCAGGGTCTGGTTTTCGCCGCCACGGACGCGAAAGCGCTCGCGCAGGTGTCGGAGTCGGCTCTGCAGCAGGGCACCACGGTGGTGAACATGGACTCCGGCACCACTCCGCAGCCGCCGGGCGTGCCGGTCTACGCCACGAACAACGTGCAGGCCGCCGAGCAGGGCACCCAGCTGCTGGCCGACCAGCTCGGCGGGCGCGGCAAGGTCGCGTTCATCGAGTTCCTGCCGGGCACCAGCACGAACGAGACCCGCGCGGAGGGCTTCGAGCGCGGGCTGGCGAAGAACCCGGGCCTGCAGCTGGTGGCGCGGCAGTCCTCCAGCAGCGACTACAACACCGCCTTGCAGGTCACCCAGGACATCCTGACCGCGAATCCGGACCTGAACGGGATCTACGCGGGCAACGAGCCGAGCGTGCTGGGCGCGGCCGAGGCGGTTCGGCAGGCGGGCAAGGCCGGCCAGGTCAAGATCATCGGGTGGGACACCTCGGAAGGCCAGATCGAGTCGTTGAAGGACGGCGTGATCACCGGTCTGATCGCGCAGAACCCGTTCAAGATGGGCTATTCCTCGGTCCAGTCGGCGATCACCGACATCCGCAGGCTGCCGGGCGAAAGCCCGGCCACCGACACCGGTTCGACGCTGGTCACGAAGGAGAACATGCGGACTCCGGAGATCCAGAAGCTGCTGAACCCGTCGTGCGCGAACCCGCCGCAGTGATCCCGCCGCAGTGATCCCGCTGGGGTGATCCCGCCGGTGCTGCGCCGTCACCTCGGCATCGCTTGCAGCACGTGCAGCGTGGTGCCGTGCCCGCACGGCGTGCGCAGCTCCGGTACCGGAGAACCGCGCACGGTGATCTCGGCTCCCGGCCGCACCACGGCCGGATCGCCGCCGACCAGGATGTACGGCCTGCCGTGTCCGGACAGCAGCCGGCAGTCCGGCCGGGGACCGGCTTGCACCGTGCCCTGCGCGGTGAATTCCCTGCCCTGCGGTGTGCTGGGCGGTGGTGGCGCTGTCGCCGGTGGACCGGGCGGTGCCGCGCACGGGTGCGGAGGGGGCTTGTCGCCGTCGCGGGTGGCTTGGATCTTCGCGTCCACGCGCACGTCACCTGCCTGCGCGAAGGTCAATGTCAGCGGGAACGTCGTTCCCGGGCGGGCCATCCGCTCCAGCCCGATGACCTCCAGCCGGTACGGCGTGGCCGACTCGGGCTGGCCGGGCGCCAGCGGGACCGTGCCCTGCGCGGTGACAGGGATCTGCGGCACGGGTTCGGCCTGCCCGTCGCAGCCCCGGTCCCATCGCAGCTCGACCCGTTCGGCTTGCGGGGAACGCGCTCCGACCAGTGCGTCCTGCCGCATCCCGTTATTGATCAGGAAGAGCTCGGCCGGTGCGGCGGAACCAGGCGGATAGCCCGCTTCGGTGGCGGCCAAGTGCACGTTGCGGACTTTGATCTGCCCGACGCCCTCGTTGGTGCCGATGGTCCCCGCGGCACCCGCCGGAGCACCGCTGGGCGATTCCAGCACCGTCCCGCCGCAGCCGGTCAGCGCACCCAACCCGAACGCGACCAGCGCGATGCTCGTGAACCCCCGCACGACCTCGCGGTTACCCGCTGCCCCGCGCCGGTACGCACCGATGCGATCAGAGCCGGCTCTCCACGATGTCGGCGGCTGCGGCCGCACCGCCGCTCTCGGCGATCACCTGCCGCATCCACGCGAGGTTCGCCCGCACGTCCGGCCGGTCGAGGCCGAAGTGCTCGATCAGCGCGGACAGGTCCGTGCGGATCTCGGCGAGCACGCCCTCCAGAAACACCGCGAGTTGTTCGGCGCCTAAGACCCGCACCGGGTTCGGCCAGCGGCAGCGTCGGGTTCACGTGCCCCGGTGCGGGTGGGGCTTCGAACGCGATGTGGCTCATGCGCCGCTTCGCTCGCGGAGGAACTTCAGCGCCGTGTCGGCGTGCGTGCCCATGTTGAACTCGCTGCGCACCGTTTCCAGCAGCGTGCGGTCCTGGCCGATGACGAAGGTGTGCCGCTTCACCGGCAGCGGACCGAACCGGCGCTTGACGCCGAAGATCCGCGCGACGGCCCCGTCGGTGTCGGACAGCAGCGGGTACTGGAACGAGTTGGTGCGGGCGAACTCCGCCTGCTTGTCGACGGGGTCGGTGCTGATGCCCACCGGCTGCGCCCCGAGCTCGGCGAACTCCGCGGACAGGTCGCGGAAGTGGCAGCTCTCCGCGGTGCAGCCCGAGGTCATCGCCGCCGGGTAGAAGAACAGCACCACCGGGCCGTGCGCGAGCAGTTCGGAGAGCTTGCGTTCCGCGCCGTGCTGGTCCGGCAGTGCGAAGTCGTCGATCGTCGCGCCGATGCGCATCCGGGCTCCTCGAAGTCGATCGCGGGTGATCCACCGTGGAGTTTGCCGCATCCGGGCCACGGGTAGGGCACGGCCAAGCGGCACCGCAGCACAGCGGTGCTTCACCGATCGACACGGAGGTTGTGCGATGAGCGCCAGTCTGAACGGCGCGAAGGTGGCGTTCCTGGTGGCCCAGGACGGCATCGAGCAGGTGGAGCTGACCCAGCCGTGGAAGGCCGTGCAGGACGCGGGCGGCACACCCGAGCTGGTGTCGGTGGCGCCCGGTTCGGTGCAGGGCCGGGACGGCCTGGAGAAGGCGGACACGTTCACCGTGGACAAGGTCGTCAGCGAGGTCTCGCCGGACGAGTACGACGGCTTGGTGCTGCCCGGCGGTGTGGCGAATCCGGACGCGCTTCGCACCGAGCCGAGCGCGGTGCGCTTCGTCGGCACCTTCTTCTCGCAGCAGAAGCCGGTCGCCGCGATCTGCCACGGCCCGTGGACGCTGGTCGAGGCGGACGTGGTTCGCGGCCGCCGGGTCACCTCCTACCCGAGCCTGGCCACGGATCTGCGCAACGCGGGCGCGGAATGGGTCGACGAGGAGGTCGTCGTCGACTCCGGCCTGGTGACCAGTCGCAACCCGAACGATCTGCCCGCGTTCTGCGACAAGCTCGTGGAAGAGGTCGCCGAGGGCAAGCACCGCGCGCAGGCCCGCAGCGCTTGATCCGGCCCGCGCGCATCGCGCGGCGGATCGGAGGCCCCGAGATTTAATTGGAGTGGTCGATGAAACTCGCGTTCCTGCAAGACGTCTACGAACGCCGAGGGCCGTTCGCGACGGTCTACCTGGACACTTCGGCGGATGCCGAGGACGCGAAGAAGGCCGTGCAATTGCGGTGGCGTTCGGCGCGTGAGCAGCTCACCGACCAAGGTGCCGACGAGGACACGCTGCGCGCATTGGACGACACCGTCGATCGGCACGAGTACCGCACCGGCCGCCGCGGCCAGGTGCTGGTGGCCACCGGCGGCGAGGTCGTGTTCAACGAGGAGCTGCCGGAACCGCCGACCGACGCTTCCGACGACGAGAAGGTGCACTACGGCACGCTGCCGCACCTGATGCCGTACCTGCGGCTGCGGGCTTCCAAGATCCCGCACGTCGTCGCGCTGGTCGATCACGTCAACGCGGAGCTCACGATCGCCCCGGCGGGCGGCGAGCCGCAGACCCGGCGGGTTCAGGGCGGTGAGCACCCGGTGCACAAGGCCCACGTCGGGGGCCACGACGAGAACGAGAAGCGCTTCCAGCACGCGGTCGAGGAGCAGTGGCAGCACAACGCCCGCGAGGCCGCCGACGAACTCGCCAAGCAGGCGATGCGCATCGGCGCCGAAGCGGTCGTGCTGGCCGGTGATCCGCAGCAGCGCAAGCTCGTGCACGAGGCGTTGCCGGACAACATCCGGGAGCGCACGGTGCAGACCGAGGCGAGCCACCTGGATCGCAAGGCGTCCGGCGAGAGCTTGCGCCGCGAGGTCGACGACACCGTGGCGCACGCCGTGGAGGCCCGCGCGAACGAGACGGTGCGCGAGTTCGAGCAGGAACGCGGCAGGCACGAACGCGCCGTCGAAGGCTGGGAACGCGTGATCGGCGCCCTGCAGCGCGGCCAGGTCCGGACCCTGCTGTGGTCTCGCCCGGAGTCGGTGACCTGGCTGCACGTCGGTCCGCTGCCGAACCAGATCGCGCTCGAGCAGCGCTCGCTCACGGACATGGGCGTGGCGAGCCCCGGCACCGCGCCCGCGAGTGCGGCGACCGCGTGGGCGGTGGCGGGCACCGATGCCGAACTGGTGCTGGTCGATCCGGAGAAGGTCGAGCTCGACGGCGGTGTCGGCGCGATCCTGCGCTACAGCGACGGCTGAGGGCCTGCCGCGGAACGTGAACCGAGACCCCGCGTCGAAAGGGGAAAGCATGACGACGACGCGTGAGACGCTGAAGGCTTCGCTGTCCGGCGTCGATTTCCCGGCGAGCAAGGACCAGCTGGTGCAGTTCGCCAACAACAACGGTGTCGACGAGGAGACCGTGCGGGCGCTGCGGGCGATGCCGCCCGCCGACTACGACAACGTCACCGAAGTGGTGCGCTCGGTCCCGCTGGAGCGGGGCGAGGAGGAGGGCCAGTCGGATTCCGACAAGGCTCAGCAGAACCGCCGGCCGCAGAAGGGCGGCTTGGCCGAGCACCAGGCCGAGGTCCCGGCGAACCCGATCGTCGAGGAGTTGGGGGAGAACCGGGGCAGCTGAGCCGGTTGCGCTCGGTCTTTCCGCGATCGAGCGAGTTCAGTGCGCTGGAGGCGCCGGGCTGATCCCCGGCGCCTTCGGCATGTCCGGCCCCGTCCGGCTCGTCCTCTCCGAGTGAACGGCCTGTTCGTCCAATCTAGTGGGACCAACGGTCCGTTCACTCGGAAAATCGACACGCCCGCGCCTTACCCGGCCGGGGATGGTGTGTTCGGAGTGAGCGGACCGTGCCCCCGGGAAGAGCGGGCGAACGGGTCTCGCACTCCGGAAAGTCCGGCCGACGAGATCGCGGAATTCGCTATGCTGCCGGGGCGGGGAGGGCTGACCGAGGGGGAGCCTGAGTTGAACCGGCCCACGATCATCGACATCGCGCGCCGCGTGGGCGTGTCCAAGGCCGCGGTGTCCTACGCGCTCAACGGCCGCGCGGGTGTTTCGGCCGCGACGCGCGAACGCGTCCTCGATGTCGCCGCCCAGCTCGGCTGGGAGTCCGGCGGCCCGGCCCGCACTCCGGCCGCGGACCGCACCGGCAGCGTCGGCGTCGTGCTGTCCCGCCCGCCGGACGAGCTGCGTTCCGATCCGCTCGTGGTGCAGTGGTTGTCCGGGGTGGAGGCCGCGTTGGCGCAGCACGGCTTGTCGTTGCAGCTGGCGCTGACTCCGGACCAGGACGCCGAGCTGCTGACCTATCGCCGCTGGTGGGCCGAGCGCCGCATCGACGGCATGATCGTCACCGACCTGCGCGCCTGCGACCCGCGCCCGCAACTGCTGCGCGAACTCGGCATTCCCGCCGTCGTCGTCGGTGACCACGAGCGCTTCGGCAACGTCGCGGTGCTGCGCCACATCGAGCGCGAAGAGGTGCACGCCGTCGTCGATCACCTGGCGTCGCTGGGGCATCGCCGGATCGGCCACGTCCAAGGCGGTCCCGATCTGCAGCACACCCAGAACCGCAGCGCCGCGTTGCGCGGGCGGGTGCGCGAACGCCTCGGCACCGACCTGGTCAAAGCCGAGGCCGACAGCACCGAATCCGGTGGTGTGCGGGCGAGTTGGCGGCTGCTGGCCGCGGACCCGCCGCCCACGGCGATCGTCTACGACAGCGCGGTGATGGCGGTCGCGGCCGTGGCGCGCTCCGCCGAGCTCGGCACCCGCGTTCCGGATGAGCTCGCGGTGCTGTCCTGGCAGGACTCGATGCTGTGCCGGGTCGTGACGCCGCAGGTGACCGCGCTGGCGCAGGACGACGAGCAGAACGCGGAGGCAGCGGTGCACCTGCTGCTGGAGCTGATCGAGACCGGCACGGCCGACGACCTGGAACTTCCGCCGCGGGTGCTGGTCCCGCGGGCGAGCACCGAAGGCAAGAGCTGACGGCTCAGCGCCGCGATCGCTTGTCCCGCAATGCTTTCGCCTCAGCCCAGCAGGTCGCGCAGGTCGGCGAGAGCCAGTCCTCGTCGCGCGGTTTCGTGATCAGCAGCGGCTCGCCGCAGAGCGCTTTGCGTTCCTCGCCCGGATACGGCCGCTCGGAGGTCAGCATCCCGTGCCGCACACCGCCGACCGGCCGCCAGTAGGCCACCGGACCGTTCGAGATCGGATCCACGTCCCGCTCCTTTCCACCCAAGGAGGCGGCGGCCCCAACGGGGAGAGGTCGGGGAGGACCGGGGCCGCCGCCAAGATCAGAACTTACCCTAGAAATATTTCTGATGGCATCACTCGAACGTGTTCTACTGGGTGTGCTAAACCTTGGCAGCCAGCGCAGTGCTCGGAAGGGAGCGGTATGGCACCGGCATCGCCCCTGGTGGCGGCGTGGGAGTTGGGCATCCGGCTCAAGGAAGCCCGCGAAGAGATCGAGATGAACGGGACCGACGCTGCGGAGTCGATCGGCGTCACGCAGAACTACTTGAGCAACATCGAGCACGGCCGCCGCAAGATCGCCGAGGACAAGCTCGCGAAGCTCGCAGCGACGTATCTGCTGGGCGAGGACGAGGCCGCCGAGTTGATCGGCTTGCGCCGCGAGGCGGACGGACGCGGCTGGTGGGCTCGCTACAGCGGGCTTTTCGCGCCGGAACTGCTGAGGTTCTTCGGCTTCGAGCACGGCGCCGAGGAGATCCGCAGCTACGAAAGCGGCGCGGTGTCCGGGCTGTTCCAAACCGAGGATTACGCGCGGGCCGTGCACAACGGTGACCGGGCGAACCTTCGCGGCTCGGAAGTCAACCGGCGGGTCGAGGCACGAATGCAGAGGCAGCGGCGCCTACACGGATCGGAACCTTTGCGCGCCACAGTGGTCATGGCCGAAGGGGCGATCAGGCAACAGGTCGGCGGGCCGGAAGTCCTTGCGGGACAACTGAAGCACCTGCTGGACTTGATCCACACGCACGCGGAGACCGTCGAGATCCGAATCATTCCGTTCACCGCTGACAGTTACGGTGCGATGGGCGGATCGACGTTCCATCTCCTCACTTTCCCCAGTGCGCGCCTCCGACGACTGGCTTGGCAGGAAACGGTCACTTCGCTGAACCTGATCGACGGCGAAGCGCGTGTGCACCAGTACTGCTTGTCCTTCAGCGAGGCTGCCGAACGTGCCGTCGATCGGCAGGAGTCCGAACGCCTCATTCAGGAGTGCCTGAACTCGATAACATGAGGATCATGCACGAGCTTCGGAACGCTTCTTGGCGCAAGGCCAGCTACTCGACCAGTTCGCAGGGTTGCGTCGAGGTCGCGCTGACCTCCGCAGCGGTCGGCGTCCGCGACACCAAGGATCGCAGCGGCGGCACCTTGACCTTCGACCACCGTCATTGGGCTTCCTTCCTACGTTCCGTCAAGAGGTGAGGATTGTGACCCCGCTAGAAGAAGCCCAGTGGTACACGTCGAGCTACACCTCGAACGCCGCAGCGTGCGTCGAGGTCGCACGCACGCCATCAACGGTCGGCGTCCGCGACACCAAGGACCGCTCCGGCGGCACGCTCGTGTTCGACCGCTCCCGCTGGGCGTCGTTCCTGCGTTCGATCAAGGGGGATTAACAGCCGTACGTGCGGGTAGTCCGTGCGCGGAGGTCATGTCCGCGTAGGGAATGGAGACGCGCACGATGTCGGATCCGCTGGACGCCACGACTCCGTCTGCTGACGAGGTCGGCCCGGACCCTGCGGAACCGCAAGATCCGGCCGAGCTGCAATCCGCGGGGGACCTCGACGAGGACGAACTGGGCGTGGACCCGCTCGAAGGGGGCGTGGAGCCGCCCGAGCACCTGTCGCAGACCACGGCCGAGCGCCCCACGCCGAGCGAGCAGCGCGCGGGCGACTCGATCGACGAACGGATCTCGGAGGAACGCCCCGACCCGGACGCCGAACCGGGCAGACCGGTCGCCGAAACCCGCCTGTACGAGCTGGACGACTCGGTGGACGAGCAGGCCACCCAGGAGGTCGCCGACGGTTCCCGCGGTGAGCAGATCGCCGCCGAGCAGGACGCCGCAGGCGAACCGGGCACGGTCCTGGAGGGCGACGAGGTCGAGGACACCGGCCTGTCCGCGGCGACCAACGAGGGCGACGCCACCGGCGTCAGCAACGCCTCACCGGAGGAAGGCGCGGAGCGGGTGCAGGATGGCGGAACCTGAGCAGGTCTCGCTCCCGGTCGTGCACGGGACCGGTGAGCTGATCGGCGACCTGACGCTGCCGGACCGCAACGGGCCGCTGGTGGTGTTCGCGCACGGCAGCGGCTCGTCCCGGCACAGCAGCCGGAACCGCTGGGTCGCCGAGCAGCTGCAGGAAGCCGGTATCGGCACGCTGCTGATGGACCTGCTCACGCCGGACGAGGACCGCGCCGACGTGCACGCCGAGCTGCGGTTCAACATCCCGCTGCTGACCGTGCGGGTGCTGGGCGTGCTGGACTGGTGGCGCGGCCCGGCGGGCCTGTTCGGCGCCAGCACCGGCGCGGCCGCTGCACTCGGCGCCGCCGCCCGCCGACCGGATGTGGTGCAGGCGGTGGTCTCCCGTGGTGGTCGTCCGGATCTTGCTTCGGAAGCCCTGCAGAACGTGCGAGCACCGACCTTGCTGATCGTCGGCGGCAGCGACATGGAAGTGCTCGAACTAAACCGCCGCACCGCTGAGCAACTCCGCGCCCCGCACGACCTGCACGTCGTCGACGGCGCGACGCACCTGTTCGAGGAACCCGGCGCCCTGGAACAAGCCGCCACCGTCGCCACCAGCTGGTTCACGCAGTACCTGCTTGCGTGATCAGCGGCTCTGCCGGGTAGTCGGAGTGGATGCCCGAGCTGCCGGACGTCGAGGGTTTTCGCCGGGTCGCGCAAGCCGCGGCCGGCCGCGAAGTCGAGGACGTCGTGGTCAACGACTCGCAGGTGCTGCGCGGGGTGCGCCCGCAGGAGTTCCGGAAAGCCTTGCGCGGCAAGGAGTTCGGCACGCCGTGGCGGCACGGCAAGTGGCTGGTGATACCGGTCGGCGCCGAGTTCCCGGAGGTGTTGCTGCACTTCGGCATGACCGGCCGGATGTTGTGGTGCGGCCGGGACGACGAGCCGCACAAGCACGACCGAGTGGTGTTCCGCTTCGCCGACGGCGAGCTTCGGTACCGGGACATGCGCAAGCTGACCGGGTTGCACCTGGCGCGGCGGCAGTCCGACCTGGACGCCCAACTCGGCGAACTCGGCCCGGACGCGATGGCGGCCTCCGCAGCGGACTACCGGGAGCGGCTGACCCGCACCAAGCGCGGCGTGAAAGCGGCGTTGATGGACCAGGAAGTGCTGGCCGGGCTGGGAAATCTCACCGTCGACGAAACCCTCTGGCAGGCCCGCATCCACCCGGCGCGCAGCACCGGCGACCTGAGCGCGCCGGAGCTGTCCAAGCTCAGCCGCCGCGCGCACACCGTGCTGCGCCAGTCCGCGAAGGTCGCCCACGTGCCCGACCGCCCGTCTTGGCTCACCGGCCACCGCGACGAGCCCGACCCGCACTGCCCGCGCTGCTCGACCGCCCTCGACCGCACCAAAACCGCGGGCCGAACCACATTCCACTGTCCGAACTGCCAGCCCCTCGACAACTCCTAGCAAGCGCAGTTCCTGGAGCGAACGGCCTGTTGGCCCAATCTATTCGGACGAACGGTCCGTTCGCTCGGATTGCATCCCGCGTACGCGGACCGGGGCGACATGCCGGCGCCCGCGGACCGAGGCGAGTGAACGGCCTGTTCATCCAATCTATTGGGACCAACGGTCCGTTCACTCCGCGGACTACCGCTTGTGGCGGGTGAGATTCGCTCGTAGCGCGGCCGGGCCGTGGTGGCGGAAGTTGCCGCGCCAGGTCACCGGGGCCGAGGTCGGCGCGGCGTGCGGATGTTGCGCGTGCAGCGCCTCCACGGCGCAGCGGGCGATGACGCGGGTCAGCGTCGAAGCCGGGCAGGCGTGGGTGCCGTGGCCGAGGCTCAGGTGCGGGTTCGGGTTGCGGTCGGGCACGAATTCCGAAGGTTCCGAGAACACCCGCTCATCCCGGTTCGCCGATGCCAGCGACAGCAGCAGCGTATCGCCCGCGCGGACGCTCACTCCGCCGATTTCCAAGTCGTGCAACGGGTATCGCGGTGCGGCGAGCAACTGCGGCGGATGCAGCCGCAGCACCTCCTCGACGCCGGTGTCGAGCCGTTCCGAGCCGAGCAGCCGCAGCATCGCCGAGGACACCGCGTGCACCATGATCTCGTACCAGACGAACAGCAGGTAGAAGACCATGCTGGTCAACTCGTCCGCATCGAGCCGTCCCGCGCCGCGCGCGGTCAGCAGCCCCGCGAGCAGCGAGTCGGCGGGCGGATCCGACGACAACGCCGAACCGATGATCCGCCGCATGTCGTCCATCGTGTCCCGCGCACGCGGCTCCGCGCCGGGCGTGTGCCGCAGCAGCGAATCAGCCCAGCCCGCGAACGTGTCCCGCGCGTCGGCGGGCAGCGGTAGCAGCTCCGCGATCACCCGCACCGGCAGGAGCACCGCGAACTCGCCGACCAGGTCCACTTCGCCCGACAGCGAAGCGGCGAGTTCGTCGGCCACCGCACGAACCTGCGGACTCATCGCGCGAACCCGCTGCGCGGTGAAGCTGGGCGCGATCTCCCGCCGCAGCCGGGTGTGCCGAGGCGGGTCGCTGTTGAGCAGGTGCGCGTCGAGCTGCGGAGGCAGGTCGAAACCGGTGAAGTCGCGGCCGTGCGAGTGCTCGCGGTGCAGCGCGAACCGCGAATCCCCGAACAGCGCGCGGACTTCCGCGTATCTCGTGACCAGCCAGGCGGGCGGGCCGTCCGGAGTGTCGATCCGGTGCACCGGTCCTTGCGCGCGCAGCTCCGCGAGCGAGGCGAACGGTTCGTGCGCGGTTTCGGAGACGGTGAGCGCGTCGGTCACGAGGTGGGATTCTTCATGAGGCGGGGCCGTTCACGAAGCCGGGTTCCCCGCGAAGCCGGGGTTCTGAGGCCGGGGCTCTTCACGATGCCGGGCTGTCCACGATGCCGGAGCTTCAGGAGCCCGGAGCTTTCACGAAGCCGGATCCTTTTCCGCGCGCCGGGGATCGTCCAGCACGGCGCGCACCAGCGGATGCGGGCGGTGGAACGCTTCACCGATGAGGCACAGCCAGCGCAGCTCCTCGGCGAGGTCGCGCTCCGGGTCCTGATCGGGCACCTGCCACAGCGCCACGTCTTGACCGTCCATTCCGGACTCTTCGCGGATCATGGCGCTGCCGTTGCCGGGCGAGCTCCCCGCGCGATGCGCGCGCAGCGCCGCGGCGATGCGGGCGGCTTCGACGGCTGCGGCGCGTTCGTCGCCTTCGAGGCCCTGGCGGTCCGCGTGTTCTTCGGCGAGCGCGGCGGCCTCCGGCGCGAGGTGCGGCCGCAGCACCCGCAGCAGGTCGTCGGTCGCGATCAGCCACCGGTACTCGGCCGAGGCGAGCCGCGTGTTCTGCGCCAGCTCCGGCGCGAGCGGCCGCAAAGCGCGCAACAGCGGACGAAGCTGCCGGCGCGCCCGCGCATGGCGACGCAACCGCGGAACCGACGGCAGCACGTACCCGACCGCCATCACGCTCGCACCGACCGTCGCGCTCACCGGAGCCGCCACATCGCTGACCGGCGCGAGATCCCCGCCGAGCCAGGTCGCGGCCACCGCGACCGCCTTCAACAGCGAATACCCGAGCCCGAACACGACACCGACCGGAACCAGCGACACACCGCGCCGCAGCCACGGATCCGCCGCGTGCGGCCGAATCCGCAGGCACACCAGCGCACTGCGGATCAGGCCCAGCGAGTACGCGCCCAGGTACACCGCGAGGAACCCGACGACGACCGGCTCGCCCGAGTAGTGCGAATCGAAGTCCAGCACGTGCGGCTCGTCGTGCACCGGCGCGACGCAGAACAGCGCCACCAGCACCGCCAGCGCGGCACCCGTGCCGAGCACCAGCGCCCGCCCCGCGGGCACCGCCTCGTCCCGCGACCGCGCCAGATTCACCGAGAACACCTGCAACGACGCGGTGCACAGCACGATCGACGCGTAGACGGCCAAAGTGGACAGGTTCGGCACGCCGGTCGCCGCGGCCACCGCCGAATACACCGGGGGGATCGCGAAGTTGAAGCCGCACGCCACGAACAGCAGCGCCAGCGTGATCGCCCCCAGCCGCGGATCCCGCGGGTCGCGCAGCAGATCCCGCAGCTTCCACAGGAAAGCGCCCAGCTGCAGCAGCAGCGCCAGCGAGTACAGAACCGCGAACGTCACCGGCTCACCCGAGCGCCATCTGGAACCGGCGCAGCACCTCGCGCGCCTCGTCGGGCACCTCGTGCGCCTGCGGGGAATCCCACGAACTGATCCGCTGCATAGCCACCGAAGCCATCATCTCGGCCGCCGCTTCCTCCTGCGCCGAACATGCCGAACGGGTCAGCACCCGATCCAGCACCTCCGGCGGCAGATCGCCGAACAGCGAGCGCAACGCCGGAGCCGGATCGCCGACCGGACGGCCGACGTGGCCCCACAGCAGGTGCATCAGCTCGTGCAGCCAGATGTGCCAGCGGTGCCAGCGCGACGTGCGCGCGTCCGCGACGATGATCACGCAACCCGCCGGCAGCAGCGCCAGGCCGCTGGGGGCGCGCGGCGGCAGCTCCACCGCGGCGAAGTAGATCTCCCTGCCGAGGTGCGCGCGGGCGCGGTCGAGCAGCTGCGCAGCGGTGAACCGGTGCGGCAGGCCCAGCGCGTCGAGCCGCCGCGCGCTGCGCCTGCGCAGCATCCAGCGCGAACGCGCCCGCCCGCCTTCGCTCCACACCAGGAACCTCATGAGCTTTTCCGGCCCTTGCCGCGCTTGCCGTCCTGCCGGGGCCGTTCGAGGGGTTCGGTCGGGCTCCGGTCGTCGGGCGAACCCGGCAACTGATCCGCGCGCAGCGCCTTGAACCCTTGCAGCACCCCGAGAATCGCCTCGGCCACGTGCGGACGATCCTGCTCCGGGAATTGCCCGGTGAGCTGGCGCAGCGCCACCTCCTCGACCCCCTGCCTGCGGAATTGCCCGGCCAGCCGCCACTGCGCCAGCAGGTCCCGCGAGATCGCCGGATCGAAGAAGTCCAGGCCCACGCCGAAGAACTCGGCGAACGCGACCACCTCGGTCAGCCGCGGCACCGCGCGGCCGGTGCGCAGGTGCCACATGTGCGTGCCGGACATCCGCACGCCGCGCTCGGTCAGCAGCGCGGCCATCCGCTCGCTGCCGTAGGGCTTGCCGGTTTCCGGATCGGGTTGCGCCTCCAGCAGCTCGGTCAGCCGCTCGGCGAACACGTGCACGCTGATCGCGCTTCCCGAAGCGGGGCTGGCGGAGAAGTCGGGCGCGGGCTCCACGGACACGACTCTAAGGCGTGGCGATCTCCGGGACACCGCCGATGCCGTGAAAGATGTCCACACATGTGGCCGCAAGACGTAGATCCGTCCACGTCCGTTGCTGTAGTGTGGCTCGCTCCAGGGGGTCAGTGGCGGGGGGCTCCGGGAGGCAGGAAGCCGGGCCGTGCAAGCAGCGGTCCGGCTTCTTCGAGCTCCCACCTGACCGCACTGGGGTGGCCTACCGCACCCCTTACCGACCGGTAACCGTTCGTTTTGACATCATCCGGGCTGTCGTTCGGCAGCGGCCGAGTCGCGGACGGAAGGATCGGTGTGGTGACGAAGATCGAACGCGTGGGCGTGGTGGGCTCCGGCCTGATGGGAGCCGGCATCGCCGAGGTCAACGCCCGCTCCGGGCTCGACGTGCTGGTCTCCGAGGTCAGCGAGGAAGCCGTCGAAGCAGGCAGGCAGCGCATCACCGGCTCGCTGGAGCGCGCCGTGCAGCGCGGCAAGCTCGCCGAAGCCGACCGGGACGCCGCGCTGGGGCGGCTGCGGTTCACCACCTCGCTGGCCGACTTCGCCGACCGGCAGCTGGTCGTCGAGGCCATCGCGGAGAACGAGCAGCTCAAGACCAGCGTGTTCGCCGAACTGGACCGGGTCACCGGCGCGGACGCGATCCTGGCCTCGAACACCTCCTCCATCCCGATCGCCAAGCTCGCGGGCGCCACCGGCAGGCCCGAGCAGGTGCTCGGCGTGCACTTCTTCAACCCGGTGCCGGTGATGAAGCTGGTCGAGCTGGTGCCCTCGCTGGCGACCTCGGAGCAGACCGTGCAGCGAGCTTCCGATTTCGCCACCGAACAGCTCGGCAAGCAGGCCATCCGCGCCAAGGACCGGGCCGGGTTCGTGGTCAACGCGCTGCTGGTGCCGTACCTGCTGTCCGCGGTGCGGATGTACGAGAGCGGCGTGGCCTCCGCCGAGGACATCGACAACGGCATGGTCCTGGGCTGCTCGCACCCGATGGGGCCGCTGACGCTGTCGGACATGATCGGGCTGGACACCATGAAGTCCGTCGCCGACTCGATGTACGAGGAGTTCAAGGAGCCGCTGTACGCCGCGCCGCCGCTGCTGCAGCGGATGGTCGACGCCGGGCACTACGGCAAGAAGTCCGGCCGCGGCTTCTACACGTACTGAGGAATCCTCTCAAGATTCCCCGAGCAGGCTCCGGATCTCCGCGGCGACCCGGCCGGGCGCTTCCTCGGGAAGGAAGTGCCCGGCCGCCGGGATCACGGCCAGCTCGGCGCCCGGGATCGTGCGGGCGAGCCATTCGCCCAGTTCCACCGGTTGCCAGCGGTCCTGCTCGCCCCACAGCACCCGCGTGGGCATCGCGAGTTCCGGCAGGCGCGCGGTGATCTCCCGGGTGGGCCGCGAGTCGTAGTGGCGCACTTGGTGCTCGAAGAACGACATGCGACCCAGCGGACCTCGATGCGGTTCCAAGTAGGCGTCGAGCACCGGCTCCGCCATCGGCGTCGTGACCGCCGACTGCAACTGCCGCGTGAGGATCTGCTCGAAGTCCTGCTGCGGCAGCCGCGCGTGGTCGTCGCCGTGCTCTTCGATGATCCGTCGCCAGGTCGGTGACGGCCACGAGTCCCGGCACACGCTGTCGATCAGCATCAGCCGCCGCACCCGTTGCGGGTGCTCGACGGCGAAAAGCTGCGCGATCGCACCGCCGATGTCGTGCGCGACCAGCGTGCACCGCTCGATCCCGAGGTGATCGAGCAGCCCGTGCAGCAGCGGGACCTGCTCGACCACCGACGTCGCCCGGCTCACCGGACGTTCCGAGCGGCCGTAGCCGAGCAGGTCGTGCGCGAGAACTCCGTGCCCGTCGGCTTCCGGTTCCGGGATCACGTTGCGCCACAAGAAGCTGTGCGACGGGGTGCCGTGCAGCAGCACGACCGTTTCTCCCGTCGTGCCCGGCGAGTGGTGGTAGGCGAGCCGGGCGCCGTCGATGACCGCGTTGTCCATGGGCGCGTCGCTCCTGGCGCTCAGGTGGTTCACGCCGCGTCCGGGAGCACGACGAGCTTGCCGAAGAAGTCCTTGGCCTTGAAGTCCTGCTGCGCTTCGCGGAGCCGGTGCAGCGGGTAGGTCCCGGCCAGCAGCGGGCGCAGTTCACCGGCGGCGATGTGCCGAACCACGCGGGCGAAATCCTCGTGCGTGCCGAACGAGGAACCGACCAGCTCGACCTGCCGCAGGTAGATCGTGCGCAGATCGGTTTCGACCAGCGGCCCGGCGATCCCGCCGGCGACGACGTAGCGGCCCAACGGCGCCAAAGCCCGCAGCAGCGGGGAAAACGCCGGACCGGCCACGACATCGGCGACGACGTCGACCGGGCCGGTGCGCTCGAGCTCCACCGCCAGATCCGCCCGGTCCAGGACGGCTTCGGCACCCAGCTTCGCGGCGCGCTCGGCCTTCGCTGCCGTCGTGACCGCGACGACCCGCGCACCCCGCAGCGCACCGAGCTGGATCAACGCCGAACCGACTCCGCCCGAGGCGCCGGTGACCAGCACCGTCTCCCCGGCGCGCACGCGGGCTCGCTCCAGCATCCGCATTGCGGTGGCGTAGGCGGTCGGGAACGTGGCGAGCTCCGCGTCGCCGAGTTCGCTGTCGATCGGATGCGCGTTGCCCGCGGGCACGGTCACGAGTTCGGCGAAACCGCCGTCGCGCTCGCTGCCCAGGTATTCGGTGTCGACCAGTTCCCGCTCGCCGCCGGTGTAGAGCATCGGGTCGACCAGCACGCGCTCGCCGATCCGTTCTTCGCCGACGCCGGGGCCCACGCGGTCGATCCGGCCCGCGACGTCCGCGCCTTGCACGCGGGGGAATTCGAGCGGTTCGCGGCGCCAGCCCGCGGTCGCCGACGGGTCGTCGGACGAGCCGTACGCGCCTTCCCGCGTCCACACGTCGGTGTTGTTGATGCCCGTCGCGCCGACGCGGATCCGCACCTCGTGCGCGGAGGGTTCGGGTTCCGGCAGGTCCTCGCGGTAGTCGAGCCGTTCCGGCCCGCCGAACCCGGTCAACTGCACTGCTCGCATCGCTTCTCCTAGGTATACCGACCGGTGTGGTTATCACTGAAGACGCGCGCGGCGGATTTGTCAACACACCGGTCGGTATAGAATGGGCTCATGACTCGCGAACGGCTCACACCCGCCGGGCGGCGGATCCTCGACGTGGCCGCCGAGCTGTTCTACCGGCAGGGCATCCACGCGGTCGGCGTCGAGGGCATCGCCGCCGAAGCCGGGGTCACGAAGAAGACGCTGTACGCCTGCTTCGGCTCCAAGGACAACCTCGTCACCGCATACCTCGAGCAGCGCGACGAGCGCTGGCGCGAGTGGGTGCTGCGGTGGCTCGACGAGCACGGTGGATCGGCCGCGGAGCAAGTGCTCGGCACGTTCGACGCGCTGGCCGAGTGGATCGATCGCGGGGACTTCCGCGGCTGCGGCTTCGTCAACGCGCTGGCCGAGATCCCCGACGCCGAGCACCCGGCGCGCGCGATCATCACCGCGCAGCAGGAATGGGTGCGGGAGCACTTCGCGCGGCTCGCCGAAGCCGCGGATGCGCCCGACCCGGCCGACTTCGCCAAGACCGCGCTGCTGCTCTACGAAGGCGTCACCGTCTCCGCCTCGATGGATGTGCCGGATGCGGCGCGGCAGGCGCGGAAGGCGGCCGAGGTACTGCTGAAGACTTGATCAGGTGATCGTCTCGCGCAGCGAATCGATGGCGTGGCTGCGGTGGGTGCTCAGCTCGGCGATCAGCTTCTCGGCGTCGCCTTCCGCGGCCGCGCGGACGATCGCCGAATGCTCCTCGCGCACGCGCGCGCGGTTGGCCGTCGCGTTGTAGTAGACCGCGCGATAGGCGTCCGTGGCGTCCCACAGCGTCCGCACCATCCGCATCAGCCGCGGCATTCCGGCGGGCTCCAGCAAGGCGAAGTGGAACCTGCGGTTCGCCGCGATCATGCCCACCAGGTCCCCGTCCTCGGCGGCCGATTCGACGTCCTCGGCCGCATCGGTGATCCGGGCCAGGTCGGCCTCGGTGAACGCGGTTGCCGCGATCCCGGCCGCCTCCGACTCCAGCAGTTCCCGGATCCGGTAGACCTCCACCAGGTCGTCCAGCGACAGCTCCGCCACCGCGTAGCCGCGGTGCGGGCGGTAGACGACCTGTCCCTCGGCTTCCAGGGTCTTCAGCGCCTCCCGCAGCGGCACCCGGCTGACGCCGAGGTCGTGCGCGATGCCGTCCTGCCGGATCGGGCGGCCCGGTGGCAGCGACCCGGAGGTGATCGCGCGGCGCAGCGCGTCGAGCACGAAGGCCTGCGTGGTCGGCGGCCGGGTGCCCTGGTCCGGCCAGCGCAGGTCGGCGCGGGGAGCTGCGGTGCGGGCATCTGTAGTGCGGGCATCTGCGGTGCGCGCCTGGTCCTGCGGCGCCTCGTCGGGGTGGTCGCGATCTGCGGGCATCGGGCTCCTGCCGGGTCTTCGGGCGTGGCGTCGTGCTCGGCGGACGTGACGCCGATCATCGCGCGGACGACCGCCCCGGATCGACGATCACCCGGACGAGATCTTGTTGACGACTGCGGCGCTGACTGTATATTGGATCCAATCTCGGTGGAACGCAACACGCTGGCACGGAGCCGAATGCTCGCAAGTGGCGGCGGCCGGTCGGTGCAGGCGGTTGGCGGGACGTGCGTGCTCGTCGCGCGGTCCGGCGGTGCGTTCCCGCAGGCGGTCGAAGAACCGGAAGGTGGTCAGCGATGGGTCGGGCGCTGCCGATGGACGGCGTGGTCGTGGCGGACTTCAGCCGGGTGCTGGCCGGTCCCTACGCGACCATGCTGCTGGCCGACCTCGGCGCGACCGTGATCAAGGTCGAGCGGCCCGGCGCCGGGGACGACACTCGCGGCTGGGGTCCACCGTGGACGGAGCGCAGCTCGTCCTACTTCGAGTCGGTCAACCGCGGCAAGCGCAGCATCGCGCTGGACTTCGCCGACGAGCAGGACCGGGCCACCGCCCGCGAACTCGTCCGCCGCGCGGACGTGCTGGTGGAGAACTTCCGGCCGGGCGTGCTGGACAAGGCCGGGCTGGACTACGACGCCGCGCAGCAGCTCAACCCCGGGCTGATCTACGCGTCGGTGTCCGGTTTCGGTTCCGGTCCCGGCGCGGACCTGCCCGGCTACGACTTCGTGGTGCAGGCGGTCGGCGGGCTGATGAGCGTCACCGGCGGCCAGGAAGGCCCACCGACGAAGGTGGGGGTCGCCGTGGTGGACGTGCTCACCGGCAAGGACCTCGCGTTCGGGATCATGGCCGCGCTGCGGCAGCGGGACGCCACCGGGCAGGGCCAGCACGTCGAGGTCAACCTGCTCTCCAGCCTGCTGTCCTCGCTGGTGAACCAGGTCAGCGGGCTGCTGACCACCGGCATCCCGCCGGAGCGGATGGGCAACCGGCACCCGAGCATCGCCCCGTACGAGACGCTGCGCTGCGAGGACGCGCTGCTGGCCGTCGCGGTCGGCAACGACGACCAGTTCCGCAGGCTCACCGAAGCGCTGGGCCTGGTCGGCTTGGCCGACGACCCGGCCTTCGCGACCAACGCAGCGCGCGTGGCCAACCGCGACTCCCTGGTGGAGCGGCTGGAGAACGTGCTCGGCGCGCGGCCGGCCGCGGACTGGCAGGACCGGCTGCACCGGGTGGGCATCGCCTGCGGCCAGGTCAACGACCTCGGCGGTGCGCTGCAGTACGCCGAGTCGCTCGGGCTGGCCCCCACGGCCGATCCTGGTGACGGGGGAGTGGCGCAGGTGCGCACCCCGATCGAGTTCTCCGAGTCCGGCGTCGTGCCGCCGGTAGCGCCCCCGCACTTGGGCGAGCACACCGACGAGGTGCGTTCCTGGCTGGCAGGCGAGACCGCCGCGCCGGCGCCGTTGTTCGACGATCCGTCCCGAGGAGGCCGCCGATGAGCGCCAAACCCGACTTCGACCCCCGCGACCCCCTCGGCATCGACGCCGAGCTCAGCACCGAGCAGCTCGCGCTGCGCGACAGCGTCCGGGCGCTGTGCCGGGACCTGGTGGTGCCGCACGTCGGCGACTGGTTCGAGCGCGGCGAGTTCCCGCAGGCCCGGGAACTCGCTCGCGAACTCGGCAAGCTCGGCGTCCTCGGGATGCACCTGGAGGGCTACGGCTGCGCGGGCGCGTCCGCGGTGGACTACGGGGTGGCCTGCGAAGAGCTGGAGGCCGTCGACTCCGGGCTGCGTTCGCTGGTGTCGGTGCAGGGATCGCTGGCGATGTTCGCGATCTGGCGCTGGGGCTCGGAGGAGCAAAAGCAGCAGTGGCTGCCGCGGATGGCGGCGGGCGAGGCGATCGGCTGCTTCGGGCTCACCGAACCGGACCACGGCTCGGACCCGGCGTCGATGCGCACCCGCGCGCGCAAGGACGGCGGAGACTGGGTGCTCGACGGGCGCAAGATGTGGATCACCAACGGCAGCGTCGCCGATGTCGCCGTGGTCTGGGCGCAGACCGATGACGGCGTGCGCGGTTTCGTGGTGCCCACCGACGTGCCCGGATTCTCCGCGCCGGAGATCAAGAAGAAGGCATCCCTGCGCGCTTCGGTGACCAGCGAACTCGTGCTGGACGGGGTGCGGTTGTCCGCGGAGGCCGCCCTGCCCGGGGCCGTGGGGCTGCGCGGTCCGCTGAGCTGCCTGAACGAGGCCCGCTACGGGATCGTGTGGGGCGCGAACGGGGCGGCCCGCGACTGCCTGGGGACCGCGCTGGACTACGCGCGCACCCGCGAGCAGTTCGACCGGCCCATCGCCGGCTTCCAGCTCACCCAGGGCAAACTCGCCGACATGGCGGTGCGGGTGAACAACGCCCGGCTGCTGGCGCTGCACCTGGGCAAGCGCAAGGACGCCGGGACGCTGCTTCCGCAGCAGGTCAGCTTCGGCAAGCTGGACAACGTGCGCGGCGCGCTGGAGGTCGCCCGCACGGCGCGGACCATCCTCGGCGCCAACGGGATCTCGCTGGAGTACCCGATCATGCGGCACATGACGAACCTGGAGTCGGTGATGACCTACGAAGGCACCAGCGAGATGCACGCGCTGACCATCGGCCAGGCGCTGACCGGCAGCAACGCCTTCCGCGGCTAGGAGGGCCCGCCGGTGGTCGAGCTGGTTCCGCCCCGGCGAGCGCGCCGGGGCCGCCAGGAAACAACCGTCAACAGCGGACCACCGTCCGCGCGTTGGCGCTGGACCGATCGGGGATGCCGCGGGCGGACGCCGCTCGACCTGGCCGCAACGTCCACAAAGGACACGCGTCCGGGTGCCGGCTTGCAGCGGCGTCGGCTCAGGAAGAGGTCCCGGAACGGGACGGCATCCGAGGCCGACCAGGGGACCGGGATCAGCGGCCGGTCGTCACCGGCCGCTCGCGGTCCCCTCGTCGCGCACCCGCGCCGATCACCAGACGGTGAAACCGCCGTCGGCGACGATGTTGCTGCCGGTCACGAAGCTGCTCGCCTCCGAGGCCAGGAACACCGCCACCGGCCCGAGCTCGTGCGGCTCACCGACCCGGCCCAGCGGGGTCTGCGCCACCCAGCTGTTGAACCACTCCGGCTGCGTGGTCTGCACCCCGCGCAGCAGCTCGGTGCCGGTGTAGCCGGGCGAGATCGAGTTGACCCGCACGCCGCGGCCGCCCCACTCACCGGCCAGCGACTTCGTCAGCATGATCACGCCGGACTTGGAGGAGTTGTAGGAGACCTGCGGCTGCGGGTGGTTCGAGATCAGCCCGGACATCGACGCGATGTTCACGATCGATCCGGAACCCTGGGCGAGCATCTGCTTGCCGACCTCGCGGCAGCAGTAGAACACCGCGTCCAGGTTCAGCCCGACGACCTTGCGCCACGACTCGTCGCTCATGTCCTCGGCGGGCTCGTTGCGCACCATGCCCGCGTTGTGCACCGAGACGTCCAGGTGCCCGTGCTCGGCGACGATCTTCGCCACCGCGTCGGCGACCTGCGCGGAGTCGGTCACGTCCACCTGCAGGAACTCACCGCCGATCTGCTCGGCCGCGGCCTTGCCGGTCTCCGGGTTGATCTCCCCGAGCACCACGTGCGCACCCGACGAGCGCAGCGCCTTGGCGATCTCCAGCCCGATGCCCTGCCCGGCACCGGTCACCAGCGCCACCTTGTCCTGCAGGGAGAAAACCTCGGTACCCACTTGCCACCTTCCCTGAAACGCCACGTTGCTGATGCAGCCTCGCACATCCTGCACACCGGGTTGCGCGGCTGTGCACACCGGCCCCGGGCCGTTCGCCTGCCGCGAATGCCGCTCGTTCGAGCATGACCAGCGAGGCCGCGGGACCGCGAGGCCGGTCAGCGAGTGCGTCGCAGGGCACCGTGAGGCGCGGGCAACGGCGGAATCCGGGGAATCCACTCGACATCCGGCCGCGACGCGGTCAGGTCAGGGCCGGTGGCAGGGCTGCGTGCACCCAATCGCTGGCCTGCTCGTAGGCGTGCCCGAGCCGCAGCAGCTCCCACTCGGCGTGGCCGCGGCCGATGAGCTGCACCCCGGTCGGCAACCCGGCGCCGTTGAACCCGGCGGGCAGGTTCAGCACCGGATGGCCGGACAAGGTCCACGGCGCGGCCGTCTCCATCCAGCGGTGGTAGGTGTCCATCGGGTGGCCGCCGACCTCCTCCGGCCAGCGCATCCCGACATCGAACGGGAAGACCTGCGTGCTCGGCGCGAGCAGGAAGTCGTAGCGGGCGAACAGGTCCGAAACCACGGCCCGCCAGGCGTCGCGGCCTTCCAGCGCGGCGGTGATGTCCGGTACCCCGAGCTTGCCGTGACCTTCCGCCTCGTAGACGGCTTCGGGCTTCATCCGCGAGCGGGTGGCCGGGTCCGCGTACAGCTCGCGCAGCTTCTCGCCGACCATCCAGTGCCGCCACAGCAGGAACGTCTCCCACGCCCGCGCCACCGGGAGCCCGCCCGGAACCGGCTCGACCTCGCAGCCCAGCGACCGGAACAGCTCCACCGCGGAACCGCACACGTCCAGCACACCCGGCTCGGTCGGCAGGTAGCCGTCGAAGTCGCCGATCCAGCCGATCCGGACGCCCGCCGGGTCGTTGCGCAACTGCCCGGTGAACTCCGCGGGGTCGCGGTCCAGGCTCAGCGGCGCCCGCTCGTCCGGACCGGCCATTGTGGACAGCAGCATCGCCAGGTCGCGCACCGTGCGCGCCATCGGCCCGGGCACCGACGGATCGGCCACGAAACCCGGCGAGGGCACCCGGCCGAAACCGGGCCGCAGCCCGAGCACGTTGCAGAACGCCGCCGGATTGCGCAGCGAACCCATGAAGTCGCTGCCGTCTGCCACCGGCAGCATCCGCATCGCCAGCGCTGCAGCGGCCCCTCCGCTGCTGCCGCCCGCCGTGCGGGTCTGGTCGTAGGGGTTGGTCGTGGTGCCGAAGACCTCGTTGAACGTGTGCGAGCCGAGTCCGAACTCGGGCACGTTCGTCTTGCCGACGACGATCGCGCCCGCTTCCTTCATCCGGCGCACGTGCGTCGCGTCCTCGGTCGCCGGTGCGGTGCGCTGGAAGCCCTGCGTGGTGGGGAATCCGGCCGCGTCGGCGAGGTCCTTCACCGCGATCGGGAAGCCGTGCATCCAGCCGACGGGCTCACCGCGGTCGAGCGCGGCGTCGCGCTCGCGGGCCTGGGCGAGCACGTCTTCCTCGTCCGCCCGGGACACGATCGCGTTGACCAGCGGGTCGAACCGGTCGATGTGGCGCAGGAAGGCTTCGGCGACCTCGACGCAGGAGATCTCCCGCCGCCGGATCGACCAGGACAGTTCCACCGCGTCGAGCAGCACCGGCTCTTCGAGGCCCGGCGATGGGATTCCGCTGAACTCCGCTGCCACCCGAACTCCCCACGCCGCTGTGCCGATCACCGACCGTGTCCCGCTGCGCCCCTGCGCGTCAAGGCCGTGCGCACCTGCATTCGAGTGCGGTCAGCGAGGCCTGCGTCACGTTAGCGTTGCTAACCGATTGCTCGGTTCACACGCTGGTGGCCGGATTCGAGGAGGCGCGGATGTCCGCAGCGGTGATCAACAACCGGCGATCGCTCCAACGCCGCCCCGGCGCGGTACGCGTGCTGAGCGCGGTCGCCGCGGTGGTGACCGTCGGGGTCTTCCCGGTGTTCCTGGTCGGCGGGCTCGGCGTGCAGCTGCAGCGGGAGCTGGATTTCGGCGCAGCGCTGCTCGGCGTGGCCACCGCCGGGTTCTTCGGCGTCGCCGCGCTGGCGTCGCGTTCGATGGGCTGGGTGGTGGAGCGCATCGGCTCCCGGCTGGCGATGCGGCTGGGCGCGGCGGGCAGCGCCGCCTGCCTGTTCGGGATGGCCGCCGTGCAGCACTCGGGCTGGCTCGTCGCGCTGCTGTGGATTGCCGGGTTGCCCAACTCGCTCGCGCAGCCCGCGGCGAACCTGCTGGTCACCCAAGGTGTTCCGGCTGCCAGGCGCGGCATGGGCTTCGGCGTGAAGCAGTCCTCCATCCCGGTCGCCACGCTGCTGGCGGGCGCGGCGGTACCGGCGATCGCGCTGACCATCGGCTGGCGCTGGGTGTTCGTGTTCGGCGGGCTGCTCGGGCTGCTGGCCGCGTTCGCGGTGCCTGCGCTGGCGGAGGCGGAGCGCTCGTCGCGGGCGTCTTCGGCTGAATCGTCCGGCGATTCGAAGTTCGTGCCGCTGCTGTTGCTGGCCATCGCAGGAGGGCTGGGGTCGGCGGCGGCCAACGCGCTCGGCTCGTTCGTCACCACCACCGCCGTCGAAGTCGGGTTCAGCCCGTCCGCGGCGGGGCTGGTGCTGTCGTTGGGTTCCGCGGCCGGTCTGACGATCCGGCTGGGGGCCGGGGTGGTCGCGGATCGCTGGAACCCGAACCTGCTGCGGCTGATCACGGCGATGCTGCTGGTCGGCTCGGTCGGTTACGTACTGATGGGGGCGGGTTCGGCCGAGCTGTTCCTGCTCGGGGTGTCGGTCGGCTTCGGTGCCGGGTGGGCGTGGCCTGGGCTGCTGAACTTCGCCGTCGCCCGCATCGCGCCGGACCGGGTGGCGAGCGCGACCTCGTTCACCCAGACCGGGATCTACCTGGGCGGCAGCGCCGGGCCGCTGCTGTTCGGCTTCTTCGCCGAGCACGCTGGTCTCGGCGCCGCCTGGCTGGCGGCCGGAACCGCCGCGGTCGTCGCCGGTGTCCTGCTGCTGTTCATCCGCACTCCCCGCTCCTGACCCACCGGAGGCGCCGACGATCGAGCGGCCCGCGCACGCACGGCCATCCGGACGGCCGACACGCCGACGCGTCACCCGACCCGCGTAATCTCGTTCGGAGTGCGAAGGGGCTTTCGCCCCGTCCGATGGGGCCGACAGGTCCTTCACTCGGCTACTCGTGCCGAGCCGGTTTGCGTGCGACACCGCCGTGCAGGATGCGGTAGTGGGGGTGCGCGGGCGCTCCCGGATCCGGACGCCAATCGCTCACGCAGCAGGTGCCCGGCCCGAGCCGGTCGAACCCGCCGAAGCACTCGTCGATCCACTCCGGCGACCGGTCCACCAGCGGATCCGCCGTGTCCGCGTAGAAATTCGCCAGCAAGTGCATCGGAGCGGGCTGCTCGCCCCCGGTGACGTGCGAGATCACCAGCCCGCTGCCCGGCGGCACCGCCCGCTGGTAGGTGCGCACCAAGCCGTGCGGGTCGTCGCCGTCGTCCAGGAAGTGCAGCACCGCCGACATCAGCACCCCCACCGGCTGAGCGAGGTCGAGCAGCGCGGCGGTTTCCGGCGCGTTCAGCACGGACCCGGGTTCGCGGAGGTCCGCGCGGATGATCTCCGCCCGCGGTTCGGCGGCCAGCAGCGGTTTGCTGTGCGCGACGGTCAGCGGCTCGTTGTCCACGTACAGCACCCGGAACCGGCCGGTGCGCCTGCGCGCGACCTCGTGCACGTGCCCGATCGTCGGAATGCCCGAACCCAGATCCAGGAACTGCCGCACCCCGCGGGCCAGCAGGTACTCCACGGCACGCCGCAGGAACGCCCGGTTGTCCCGGAAAACCCCGGTCACCCCGGGCAGCGCCAGCTCGAGCCGTTCGGCGAACCGCCGCTCGACGCCGAAGTTGTGCGAGCCGCCGAGGAAGGCGTCGTAGATCCGCGCCGCGCAGGGCCGGTCGATGTCCATCTCCCTGGACAGCAGGCGCTGCGCTTCGGTCATGGTGTGCTCCTCGTTCGATCGCCGGCACCGTACAGTAGCCACGTGGTGACGAACTGTGTCGAACCGTCCGCCCCCAGGCGCGTCCGCTGTTCGACCGAACCGCAGTCGCGACGGCACCGGCTACGTCCGATCGGGCGGTATGGTCGCGACGCCAGATGTCGATATGCGCATGTGGGCGAAATCCGATAGCCAGGAGGTGTTCGTTGAGCGAAGTCCGTGCCGTGGTGGCGACCGGCAAGGGAGCCCCCGTCGAGGTCGTCGACATCCGGGTCCCGGACCCGGGCCCGGGCGAGGCCGTGGTGGCCGTGCAGGCGTGCGGGGTCTGCCACACCGACCTGCACTACCGGGAAGGCGGCATCAGCGACGACTACCCGTTCCTGCTCGGCCACGAGGCCGCAGGTGTCGTGGAGTCGGTCGGCGATGGCGTCCAGGATCTTGAGCCGGGCGATTTCGTGGTGCTCAACTGGCGCGCCGTCTGCGGCGTGTGCCGGGCGTGCAAGCGCGGACGTCCGCAGTACTGCTTCGACACGCACAACGCCGCGCAGCCTATGACGCTGACCGACGGCACCCCGTTGGAACCGGCGCTGGGCATCGGCGCCTTCGCGGAGAAGACGCTGGTCCACTCGGGACAGTGCACGAAGGTCGACCCGTCCGCGCGGCCCGCGGTGGCCGGGCTGCTGGGCTGCGGCGTGATGGCCGGCATCGGCGCCGCGGTCAACACCGGGCACGCCGGTCCCGGCGACACGGTGGCCGTGATCGGCTGCGGCGGTGTCGGCGACGGCTCGGTGGCCGGCGCGAACATGGCCGGTGCGCGGCGGATCATCGCCGTGGACAAGGACCCGAAGAAGCTGGACTGGGCCAAGCAGTTCGGTGCCACGCACACCGTCAACGCCGGTGAGCAGGACACCGTCGAGGCGATCCGGGAACTCACCGACGGATTCGGCGCCGACCTGGTGGTCGACGCGGTCGGCGTGCCGGAGACCTACAAGCAGGCGTTCTACGCGCGCGATCTCGCGGGCACCGTGGTGCTCGTCGGCGTGCCCACGCCGGAGATGCGGCTCGAGCTGCCGCTGCTGGACGTGTTCGCGCGCGGCGGTTCGCTGAAGTCCGCCTGGTACGGCGACTGCCTGCCCAGCCGGGACTTCCCGATGCTGGTGGAGCTCTACCAGCAGGGCAGGCTGCCGCTGGAGAAGTTCGTGACCGAACAGATCGCGCTGGACCAGGTGGAGTCCGCGTTCAGCAAGATGCACGCCGGTGACGTGCTGCGTTCGGTGGTGGTGTTCTGATGGCCGCGCGCATCGACCACACCACGACTTCCGGCACGTTCTCGCTGGACGGCCAGACCTTCGATGTGGACAACAACGCCTGGGTGGTCGGCGACGACGCCGAGTGCGTCGTGATCGACGTGCCGCACGACCCGGCCGCGGTCCAGGAGCTGATCGCCGGGCGGAAGGTGCTGGCGATCCTGGCCACGCACGCCCACGACGACCACGTGCGCAAGGCCCCGGAACTGGCCGAGGCGGTCGGCGCGCCGATCTTCCTGCACCCGGACGACCTGGTGCTGTGGCGGCTGACCCACCCGGACCGGGAGCCGGAGCGCAAGCTCGCCGACCGGCAGGTGGTCGGGGTCGCGGGCACCGGCCTGCAAGTGCTGCACACCCCGGGGCACGCGCCCGGCTCGGTGTGCTTGTACTCGGCCGATCTCGGCGCGGTGTTCACCGGGGACACGTTGTTCGCCGGTGGTCCCGGGGCGACCGGGCGGTCCTACTCGGACTTCGCGGTGCTCACCGAGTCGATCCGGGACCGGTTGCTGACCCTTCCGGAGGTCACCAGGGTGCTGCCCGGCCACGGCGAGACCACGACCGTTGGTGAGGTTTTGCCGCATTTCGACGATTGGGTCGCGCGAGGCTACTGATTCCCGGGCGGGTACGTGCGCATACTGCTGCCCGTGTCGACTTCGCCGATACCGACGTGGCTGACCGAGCGGGCGTACCTGCTCGACTCCGCGATGGTCGTGCTGTTCATCGTCATGCACGTGCTGGTGCTCAGCGTCGACCCGCCGCCGCCCGGCACGCCGTGGTGGTCGCTGATGCTGGTCAGCGTGCCCGCGTTCGGGCTGCTGCTGGTGCGCAGGCGGTGGCCGTGGGTGCCGTTGCTGGGCTGTCTGGCCGCTGCGACGACGCTGACGATCGCCTGGGTGCCGGAGGATCCGCTGAACTTCGCGATCCTGGTCGGCGTCTACTCGGTGTGCCAGCGCAGCGGGGTGGCCGGCGCGGTCGTGGCGACCGTGCTGGCCATGCTGTGGCCGGTGGTCTACTCGCTGGGCGAACCGCCGCTGTCGGCGGTGGTGAGCACGCTGATGGCCTCGGTGGACCTGTTCATGGTCGTGGGGCTGGCGTACGCGGTGCGGCTCGGGCGCCGCCGCGCGGCTCAGCTGGAGAGCACGGTCGCGCTGCTGGACCAGGCGCGGGAGCAGCTCGCCGCGGAGGCCGTGGCCGGTGAGCGCGCCCGCATCGCCCGCGAGTTCCACGACATCGTCTCGCACAACTTGTCGGTGGTGGCCTTGCGCGCCGGAGTGGCTCGTGCGCTGGTGGATCGCGATCCGGGCCATGCCGAGGAGACGTTGCGGGAACTGGAGCACACCTCGCGAACCGCGCTGGGTGAGCTGCGCGGGCTGCTCGGCCGATTGCGGGAGGAACCCGCGGGTCAGGAGCTGGCCGGGCAGGAGCAGGGCCCGAGCGCGGACGCCGACCGGCCGGGCCGCCAGCCGGCGCCGGGCCTGCACAAGGTGGACCACCTGGTGGATTCGGTGCGCGGCACCGGCGTGGTGTGGCGGCTGGACCGGCGCGGCGAGGTCCGCGAGCTGGGGCCGGGCGTGGAGATGGCCGCCTACCGGATCGTGCAGGAAGCCGTGACCAACGTGCTCAAGCACGCCCCGTCCGGCTACGCGCGAGTGCTGCTGGACTACGGCAGCGGTGTGCTGCGGCTGGAAGTTACCAACCACGCGACCGGTCAGGCGTTCGGCTCGCTGCCCGTGCAGGCACCGCGCGGCGGTTCCGGGCAGGGCTTGGTCGGCCTGCGGGAACGGGCCGCGCTGCTGGGCGGAACGTTCACCGCGCATCCCGTTGCGAACGGATTCCACTTGGCCGCCGTGCTACCGTGCGCCGAAAATTCGGACCTTGCCTGACCCGGAAATCCCGCCGGTGCGCCGGTGAAGCCGAACGACAGGAGGTCCGGCGGTGGAGTGCCCGGCCGAAACGACCGTACTGGTCGCCGACGACCAAGCCATGATCCGCGCGGGACTGGTCGCGTTGCTGTCCGCCGACCCGGGACTTCGGGTGCTTTCCGAAGCCGAGGACGGGGACGCGGCGATCGCCGCCGTGCGCAGGCGCCGCCCCGACGTGGTGCTGATGGACGTGCGGATGCCGGGCACCGACGGGATCAGCGCCGCCCGCGAGATCATCGGCGACACCGAGGGCCGCACCGCGGTGCTGATGCTGACGGTGCACGACCTCGACGAGTACGTCTACGCCGCGCTGCGGGCCGGGGCCAGCGGATTCCTGCTCAAGGACGCGCCGCCGGAGGAGCTGGTGCGCGCGGTGCACACCGTGGCCGCGGGGGAGGCACTGCTGGCCCCGCGAGTGACCCGGCGGTTGCTCACCCGGTTCGCTTCGCTGGGGGTGCGCGATGCTTCCAGCGAGCTCAGCGGGCTGACGAACCGGGAGCGCGACGTGCTGCTGGAGGTCGCCCGCGGCGGTTCGAACGCGGACATCGCGCGCAAGCTGGGACTGGCCGAGCTGACCGTGAAATCGCACCTGTACCACGTGATGCAGAAGCTGCACCTGAGCTCGCGCACCCAACTGGTGATCACCGCCTACGAGACCGGTCTGGTCTCCCCGGGCAGGCTGGGCGGGCCCGAAGCGCCGGTGTGACCGGAGCACCGTGCGACGGCGCCCTTGGATCGGTTCAGCGGGCTGATCTAATGGCCGCATGAGCGCTGAACTGCGGGTGGGCTTGATCGGTTTCGGTGTCGCTGGCGCGGTGTTCCACGCGCCGCTGATCGCGGCGAACCCGCAGCTGCGGCTGGCGACGGTCGTCACCGGCTCGCCGGAGCGCCGCGAGCGGGTCCAGACCGAGTACCCGGGTGCGGCCATCGTCCCCGACGTGCAGGCCATGCTGGACCGCGAAGATCTGGATCTCGTGGTCGTGGCCAGCCCGAACCGCGCGCACGGCGAGCACACCAGGGCCGCGCTGCGCGCCGGGCTGCCGGTGGTGGTCGACAAGCCGTTCGCGCCGACCGCCGACGAGGGACGCGAGCTGGTCGAGCTCGCACGGGAACGCGGACTGCCGCTGACGGTCTTCCAGAACCGCCGGTGGGACAACGACTTCCGCACCGCCGCCGAGCTGATCGCGGACGGCGAGCTCGGCGCGGTGCACCGGTTCGAGTCCCGGTTCGAGCGCTGGGTGCCGACGCCGAAGTCCGGCTGGCGGGAGTCCGGTGGCGCGCAGGACGCGGGTGGCGTGCTCTACGACCTCGGCAGCCACCTGATCGACCAGGCGTTGGCGCTGTTCGGGCCGGTCGAGTCGGTTTACGCGGAGGTGGCCGCGCGCCGCGCGGGCGTCGAAGTGGACGACGACGCGTTCGTGGCGTTGACGCACTCCGGCGGCGTCCGCTCGCACCTGTGGGTCAGCAAGGTCGCCGCCCAGCACGGTCCGCGGCTGCGGGTGCTGGGTGATCGCGGCGCTTACACCAAGTTCGGCCTCGATCCGCAGGAAGCGGCGCTGCGCGCGGGGGAACGGCCCGGTCCGGGCTGGGGCGAGGAGCCCGAGGAGTCCTGGGGAGTGCTGGGCACGGTGCAGGACTCCCGGCCGGTGCCGACGGTGCCCGGCGCCTACCAGGAGTTCTACGACGCGCTGGCCGCGGCGGTGCGCAACGGCACGCCGCCGCCGGTGGATCCGGTCGGCCCGATCGTCGGCCTGGAGATCATCGACGCGGCGCGCCGCTCGGCCGCGACCGGCGAGGTCGTGCGCCTCGGCTGAGGCGGGTTGCGATCGCCGCGAACGGGGAACGCCATGAGGTGAACAGCACCCACGGCATCCGCCAAGGAGGTTCGCGGATGGCAACCGCGACGGTGACCGCCGGCCGGACCGAGTACCTGGACTCGCGGGAACTGCGGGGCGTCCACCAGTGGTGGCGCGCGGCGAACTACCTCTCGGCCGGGCAGATCTACCTGATGGACAACCCGCTGCTGCGGGAACCGCTGCGCCCGGAGCACGTCAAACCGCGGCTGCTGGGGCACTGGGGCACCACGCCCGGCCTCACGTTCATCTACGCGCACCTGAACCGGGCGATCCGTTCCCGGGACCTGGACATGATCTACGTGACCGGCCCGGGGCACGGCGGTCCGGGCCTGGTCGCGGCCGCGTGGCTGGAGGGCACCTACAGCGAGATCTATCCGGACGTGGCCCAGGACCTCGAGGGGATGCGCCGGCTGGTCACGCAGTTCTCCTTCCCCGGTGGCGTGCCGAGCCACGTGGCGCCGGAAGTGCCGGGCTCGATCAACGAAGGCGGCGAACTCGGCTACTCGCTCGCGCACGCCTACGGCGCCGCGTTCGACAACCCGGACCTCACGGTCGCCTGCGTGGTGGGGGACGGCGAGGCCGAGACCGGCCCGCTGGCCACCGGCTGGCACTCGAACAAGTTCCTCGACCCGGCGCGCGACGGCGCGGTCCTGCCGATCCTGCACCTGAACGACTACAAGATCGCCAACCCGACGGTGCTGTCCCGCATCTCCGAGCCCGAACTGCTGAACCTGTTGCGCGGCAACGGGTACGAGCCGTTCGTGGTCGCCGGCTCGGAACCCGCCGAGATGCACCAGCTGTTCGCCGCGACCCTGGACCGCTGCCTGGACGAGATCGACGCGATCCGGTCCCGCGCTCGCCGGGACGGTGTGACCGACCGGCCCACCTGGCCGATGATCGTGCTGCGCAGCCCGAAGGGCTGGACCGGTCCGGACACTGTGGACGGTGCGCGGGTCGCGGGCACGTGGCGCGCGCACCAGATCCCGATCAGCGACCCGCGCAACGATCGCGACCACTTGCGGCTGCTGGAGAACTGGCTGCGCAGCTACGAACCGGACGAGCTGTTCGACTCCGAGGGCAGGCCCGCGCAGCCGGTCCGCGAGCAGCACCCACGGGGCGCGCGGCGGATGAGCGCGAACCCGCACGCCAACGGCGGACACCTGCTGCGCGGTCTGCGGATGCCGGACTTCCGGGACTACGCGCTGCCGGTGCCGGACCCGGGCGCCACCGACGGCGAGGCGACCAGGGTGCTCGGCACCTTCCTGCGCGACGTCATGCGGCGCAACGAGGCGGAGAGCAACTTCCGCGTGTTCGCCCCGGACGAGAACAACTCCAACCGGCTGGACGCGATCCTGGAGGCGACCCCGCGGGCTTGGATGGGCCGGATCGAACCGGACGACGAGTCGCTGGCCCCGGAAGGCCGGGTCATGGAGGTGCTCTCGGAGCACACCTGCCAGGGCTGGCTGGAGGGCTACCTGCTCAGCGGCAGGCACGGGTTGTTCTCCTGCTACGAGGCGTTCGCGCACATCGTGGACTCGATGCTCAACCAGCACGCGAAGTGGCTGAAGGTCGCCAAGCGGCTCGGCTGGCGCCAGCCGATCGCCTCGCTGAACTACCTGCTGACCTCGCACGTCTGGCGCCAGGACCACAACGGCTTCTCGCACCAGGACCCGGGATTCATCGACCACGTGGTGAACAAGCGGGCCGAGCTGGTGCGCGTCTACCTGCCGCCGGACGCGAACACGCTGCTGTCGGTCACCGACCACTGCCTGCGCAGCCGCGACTACATCAACGTCGTGGTGGCGGGCAAGCAAGCCGCCCCGCAATACCTGGACATGGACTCGGCGGTGGTGCACTGCACCAAGGGCATCGGCATCTGGGACTGGGCCAGCAACGACGGCGACGGCGAGCCCGCCGACGCGGTGATGGCCTGCGCGGGCGACGTGCCGACGATGGAGACGCTGGCCGCGGTGGACTGGTTGCGGCGCCGCTTTCCGGACCTGCGGCTGCGCGTGGTCAACGTGGTGGACCTGATGCGACTGCAGGACGAGCGCGAGCACCCGCACGGTCTGTCCGATGTGGAGTTCGACGCGCTGTTCACCACGGACACGCCGATCATCTTCAACTACCACGGCTATCCCTGGCTGATCCACCGGCTGACCTACCGCAGGCGCGGCCACCCCAACCTGCACGCCCGCGGCTACAAGGAGGAAGGCACCACGACCACGCCGTTCGACATGTGCGTGCTCAACGAGATCGACCGGTTCAACCTGGCGATCGACGTGATCGACCGGGTACCGCGGCTCGGCGAGCGGGCGGGCTACGCGCGCGAGGAGCTCAAGGACAAGCTCATCGAGCACCGGCACCACGTGACCACCTACGGCGAGGACATGCCAGAGGTGCGGGATTGGAAGTGGGAGTCCTGATGCGGGTGCTGACGGTCAACGCGGGCTCGAGCAGCCTGAAGCTGCGGCTGCTCGACGACGACGAGCAGCTCGCCGCGCACGACGTGCAGCGCTGGCAGGGCGAGAACGAGCCGATCCGCGACTTCTTCGCCGAGCACGGCGCGGACGCTATCGGGCACCGCGTGGTGCACGGCGGCACGCAGGTGACCGGGCCCGCGGTCGTGGACGAGAACCTCGTGCACTACTTGTCGACGCTGACCGATCTCGCTCCGCTGCACCAGGCGCGGGCGCTGGACGGGATCCGCGCGGCGGAGGAGTGCGCTCCGGGAACGCCTTCGGTGGTGTGCGTGGACACCGCCTTCCACAGCACGCTGACGGAAGCCGCCGCCACCTATGCGCTGCCGAAGGAGTGGAACGAGCAGTGGTCGCTGCGCCGCTACGGGTTCCACGGCCTCTCGCACGGCTACGCGGCGCGCCGCGTAGCCGAGCTTGCCGGGTCGCAGTCGCAGCAAGGCCGGATCTTGACCTGCCACCTGGGTTCCGGCGCCTCGCTCGCGGCCGTGCGCGACGGCCGGTGCGTGGACACGACGATGGGTTTCACCCCGGACGAAGGGCTGGTCATGGCCAGCCGCAGCGGATCGGTGGATCCCGGTCTGCTGGGCTGGCTGCTCACCAGCGGCCGGGTCCAGGTGGACGAGTTGTTCACCGCGATCCAGAAGCGCGCGGGCTTGGCCGGGTTGTCCGGAACCTCCGGCGATCTCCGGGACGTGCTCGCTGCCCGCGACGACGGCGACCGGGACGCGGCGCTGGCCTACGACGTGTTCACGCACAGCCTGATCCGGCACGCGGGCGCGATGGTGGCGGTCATGGGTGGGCTGGACGTGCTGGTGTTCACCGGTGGGCTCGGGGAGCATCAGCCACCGCTGCGGGCTGATCTCGCTGCCGGGCTCGGGTTCCTCGGAGTCGAGATCGACGAGGACCGCAATGCAGCTACCAGCGACGACGCTGATCTGACCGCGTCGGGCGCGGGTGTCCGGACCGTCCTTGTCGATGCCCGCGAGGACTTGGAGATCGCCCGGCAGACCCGCTCCGTGCTCGTGCCGGTCGGCTGAGCGCGGGTTCACGCGGGTGCAGGCGGACCGTGGACCTCGATCGCGGCGCGGGCGGACCCCGCGGTCGGGTGGTGCGCGGTCAGCGTGACCGGCCCGGTGCCTGCGAGCCGGCTGCGCAGCCAGACCGCACCGACCCCGCCGGTTTCGGCCAGCGGGAAGGGATCGCTGCCGACGAGCACCGCCGGACCGGTCACTTCCAGCGCCACATCACCGGGTGTACCGGCGCGATCGGCGCCGTAGCGGTCCACCACGCGGATCTCGGCGCGCGTGGCGTCCGCGCCGCCGGAGGCGATGCTGCGGTCGTCCGTGCGCAGCGCGAGCCGGTCGGCCCCGCGGTCGGCCGAGAACCGGCGGCTGCGCACCATCCGGCCGCCGAGGTGGGCATCGATCCGCAACTCCGGCGTGCCGTCCACTGTGGAGAAATCAGCGAAGAACGGCGGATACGGCAGATTCGGGAACTCGTCGCGCGCCGGGAGCAGCGACGCGAGCGGCTGGTCGTCCAGGAACAGCTCCAGCCGGTCCGCATTGGACCAGATCGCCGCCCGCGCTCCGAGCTCGCCCACCGGGTGCGAACCGGTCGGATCCCAGTGGAACGACGGCTCGATCACCAAGCGCCGCAACGGATCCACTTGGGACCGGTAGACGGCCGCGCCCGGCTTCGGCACCCGGAACAGGTCCAGCACGCCCGGCCACTTCACACCGCGGAACACGTTGCCGTTGCCGGACGGGTAGTCGAAACCGGCCCAGCTCAGCACTCCCGCGTAGCGCCGGTCCGCGAGCGCGAGGTCGTGCGCCCGCGCGTGCGCGAGCGCCTGGCCCTGCTGGGTCGGCTGGTCGTCGGTGCGCCGGTAGAACGTCGCCGGTCCGGACAGCGTGCCAACGGCCTCGCTCACGAGGTACGGGAAATCTCGGCGCGCCGGCGCCAGTTCCGGCCGCAGGCGACCGTCCGGCCCGGTGCTCGCGGAGTAGTCGTTGCAGGCGAACACGTCGTGCTGGAAATCCGTCGTGCCGTGGTCGGCCTGCAGCACCGCGCCGGTCGTCTGCCGCGAACCGTCCAGCTCCTTCGCCAGCCGGTCGGTGCGGCGGTAGAACTCGGCGTCGCCGGGGGTTTCGTTGAGCCGTGCGGCCCACAGCACGACCGAAGGATGATTGCGGTCGCGCACCACCATGTCGTGCACATCGCGATAGGCCCGTTCGGCCCACCGGCCGGTGCCGAGGTGCTGCCAGCCCGGCGGTTCGTCCCACACCAGCAGACCGAGTTCGTCGCAGGCGTCCAGGAACGCTTCGTGCTGCGGGTAGTGCGAGCAGCGCACCATGTTGCAGTTCAGCTCGTTGCGCAGGATCTCGGCGTCGCGCCGTTGCACCCGCGCGGGCATCGCCGCCCCCGCGAACGGATAGAACTGGTGCCGGTTCACCCCGAACAGCTGCCTGCGCACGCCGTTGAGCCGGAACCCGTCGCGGTCGAAGCGCGCTTCCCGGAACCCGGTGCGCACCCGGCGCCAGTGGACCGGCTGACCAGCCCGGACGAGCGTGACCACCACGTCGTAGAGGTGCGGCGCGTCCAGCTCCCACAACTGCACGTCCGCGAGATCGCCGACCGCGAGTTCCACGGGATGCCTGCCCGCGGGTGATCGGATCGGCCGCTCGGCCCGGCCGAACGACTCGGCACCCCGGCGAACTTCCGCGCGCAGCAGGTAATTCTCGCCCCGCGCGAGGTCCAGTTCGCACCGCACCCGGAGCTTGCGCCGGGCGGCGTCGAGCACGTGCACGGGCTCGGCGAACACGTCCCGCACGTGATCGGCCGGAACGCTGCGCAGCGACACCTCGCGGTAGAGACCGGCGGGCTGCCAGAAATCCACCGCGGTGCCCGACGGCCTCCCGTCCGAGGACTCACCGTTCGGCGGCACCTCGGTGTCGAAGCTGCCGTCCACCACGACGTCCAGGTCGTTCTGCGCCCCCAGCAGCGCCGTGACCTCCCGCTCGAACGGCAGGTAGCCACCGGCGTGCGGCTGCAGCGCTCGCCCGTTGAGCACCGGGTGTGCCGAGGTCAGCGCGCCCTCGAAGCGCAGGAAATGCCGCAGCCCCGGCTCGATCGGCGCGGTGAACCGCTTGCGGTACAGCCACCGCCGTTCCCACCGAGCCGGGTCCCAGTCGCCCCAGGACAGCTCCACCGCGGTGTGCGGAACGGCCACTGTGGACAGCTGGTGGTCGTCGACGGTGGCCGGGTCCGTGCCCGGCGGCAGCGGGCCGAACGACCAAGCACCGTCCAGCGAGGTGCGCGACTCCCGGACGAGACCGGTGGCGGCGACGGCGGCCGAACCGGCCGCGCCCAGTGCGCGGCGGGCGAACCTGCGGCGGGAGAACTGAGCGGGCATCGAGTCCGTCCTCGGCTGCGGGGGAGTCCCGAACTCCCGGGACTCGAACTCATCCGAGCACGTGCCGGAACGGCCCATCCAGCCGCTGATCCGGTCTTCTCAAGATGTGATCGGCTCCGCTCAGCCCCACCTGCTCGGCGGGGCGATCTCGCTGCGCGTGGACCCGTCGTGCGCCACCGCCTGCGGCATACCGGGCCGGGTACCTCCCCGGCGCTGCGGCCGCTCGGGCTCGGCGGCGCGGATGACCGACCACTGCATGACCAGCACCAGCACGCCGAGCACCAGCGCTGCCACCGCGGCCCACAACCCCGGTGCGCTGCCCAGGAACCACCACAGCGCGCCCGCGATCCCGGCCGCGGCTCCGCAGATGATCGCGAGCAGGTGGCAGAGCAGATGCACGGCGTAGCCCTTCACCAAAACCTCCAGGCTGTGCGAGTACGGCGGCGGCGATCACCCGGGGCACGCGCGAGTTCCCGCGCCGGTTGCCTGGACGCGGGTCAGGTCACAACATCGGGCGAGATCGGTGGTCACCGACCGCGACGCCCCCGAACTGCCGCCGCCATCACTCGATAGTAGCGCCCAGAATCGCCGAATCGCCTGATCAAGGACTTGGCCTCGGAGAACGTGATCGCCCGGAGGTGGACGGGCGAGCAAACCTCCGCGCAACTGAAGTCCCTCGATGGGATTGCACCCTCGTCGGTGTCCGGCACCGGTACCGCCCCGGACCTACGGTGAGAACCGGCGCGGCGCCCGCCGGCCCGAGCGGACCCCGCCAAAGCGCAGGGCACGAATGGCTTTTCGGGGGTGAAGTCGGTGCTGAACACGCTGGCGGTCTTCGCGGTGGCGGCGTCGCTGGGCATCGGAACGATCTTCGGGTCGCTCATCGCGCTGTGCTGGTTCGAGGCGCGGATGCTCGGCCATCCCGGCCGCGGACGAGCCCGCCGGACCGCCCCCGCGAACACTCCGCAGCGCTCGTGCACCTTCCCGGCCCGGAACCTGCCTCGCAGGCAGGTGACAGTCGTGGTCCCGCCGGCCGCCGAACCTCCTCCGAGCTTCGCGGCGCCGCACGCCTCGGTTCACAGCACCCGGAAGTCGGCGAAGTCGAAGCCGGGGGAGACCATGCAGGTCACCAGCGATTCCACCGTCGCCGACGCCACCGCTCGCTGCCAGGTCCCGGCAGGCACCAGCACCTGAGGATCTTGACCGGCACCGACGCCGAGCACGTGGTCCCGCGGCCGCTCCGCAGGCACCGCGCCGTCCCCGCCGAGCGAGAGCGTCAACGGCCCGCCGCGGTGCCACAGCCACATCTCGGCCGAATCCACCACGTGCCACGCCGAGGACTGGCCGGGCGTGAGCAGGAAGTAGATCGCGGTCGCCGACGGCCGGCTCCCGCGCCCGTCCGGTTCCACCGGCACCGGGCTCGTCCAGGTCCGGCGGTACCAACCGCCCTCCGGGTGCGGCAGCAGATCCAGTTCTTCCGCGGTCCGGCTACGCGTCTCCAGCCCCACGTACCTGCCTTGCGGATCGCGGCGCGCGTAATGCAGCCCGATCACCGCGTCGCGCTCCAGCGGGCCGTAGACGTGCGGGAACAGTGCGTCCGACGGCACACCGGCGGGCGGAGCGGGCGCTGCGGGCTCCCAGCGGACCGGCGCTGCGAGCCGATCCGGGTCGAGCTCCAAGGCGACCATCGGCTCCTCGGTGTCCCGGTGGAGCGTGTTCGCCACCGCCAGCGTCGTGGCGATGTCCGGGGAGCAGTGCACGAAACCCTCGCTGTGCAGCGACGGGGAACCGATGGTCTCCGGCGCGGAGTGGAACGCGCGCAGCGGCAGCAGGTGCAGCAGGCTGGATCGAGTCACTCTGGCAGTCTCTCCCGCGCCGGCCGCCGTTGTCTCCTATCGCGCGCCGGGCGCGACCGGGCATGTCGAAGATCCGCCGGAGCGGTGCCCGCGGCGCACGATCTACGATCGTGGCCAACCCGGCGAAGGAGGAGCGCAATGCGGATCGCGGTGCTCGACGACTACCAGAACGTCGCAAGGGACTACGCCGACTGGGACTCGCTGCCCGCCGAAGTCGCGTTCTTCCACGAGACCAGCACCGATCACGACGAGTTGGTGCGCCGCCTCGAACCGTTCGACGTGATCGCCGCGATGCGCGAGCGCACGCCGTTCCCGCGCGCCCTGCTCGAAGCGTTGCCGAACCTGAAGCTGCTGGTCACCACCGGCATGAAGAACGCGTCGATCGACATGGCGGCGGCAGCCGAACTCGGCGTCACCGTCTCCGGCACCCGCGGTGGCTCGTGGCAGGCGACCGCGGAGCTGACCTGGGGGCTGATCCTGGCCGTCACCCGCGACATCCCGGCGCACGACCGCTCGGTGCGCGAAGGCGGCTGGCAGCGCGGCGTCGGCGTGGAACTGGCCGGGCGGACGTTGGGCGTGCTCGGGCTGGGCCGGCTCGGCAGCCAGGTCGCGACGGTCGGCCTGGCGCTCGGGATGGAAGTGATCGCCTGGAGCGAGAACCTCACCGAGCAAGCCGCCGCCGAGGTGGGCGCGCTGCGGGTGGACAAGGACCGGTTGTTCCGCGACTCCGACGTGCTGACCATCCACACCGTGCTGAGCAAGCGCACCCGCGGCCTGGTCGGCGCGGACGAGCTGGCGCTGATGCGCCCGACCGCCTACCTGGTCAACACCTCGCGCGGCCCGATCGTGGACGAACCCGCGCTGCGCGAAACCCTCCGCGAAGGCCGGATCGCCGGCGCGGGCGTGGACGTGTTCGGCCGCGAACCGCTGCCCGCCGACGACCCGTGGCGCGAGGTGCCGAACGCCGTGCTCACCCCGCACATCGGCTACGTCACCACGGGTACCTACGAGGCCTTCTACGCCGAGACGGTGGAGGACGTCCGGGCCTACCTGGACGGCTCACCGATCCGCGTCCTCAACGGCTGAGGTGGGCCGGGCGCGCGGCCCGGCCCAGCCGATCACACCTCGTCGGAGAGTTCGCGGACCTTCTCGATCAGCTTGGTGCGCTCCTCGAACGTCCCGGCCAGCGGGGTCACGTTCAGCGTGGAGACCCCTGCCTGCTTGTAGGCGGCGAGGCGTTCGCGCACGTGCCCTTCGGAGCCGATCAGCGTCGTCTGCGAGATCAGCTCGTCCGGCACCTTCGCCGCGGCCTCGTCCTTCTTGCCGTCCAAGTACAGGTCCTGGATCTCGGCGGCTTCGGCCTCGTAGCCGTAGCGCCGCGCCAGGTCGTTGTAGAAGTTCTTGCCCTTGGCGCCCATCCCGCCGATGTAGAGCGCCAGCATCGGGCGGATCGAGTCCGCCAGCGAGGCCACGTCCTCGCCGATGGCCAGCGGCGCCTGCGCGACCACGTCCAGCTCGCCGAGCTGCGGATCGCGCTTGGCCTTGCCCGCCGCCAGCGACTCGCCCCACACGTCGGCGGCCTTCTCCGGGACGTAGAAGATCGGTTCCCACGCTTCGGCGATCTCGGCGACCATCGCCACGTTCTTCGGCCCGATCGCGGCGATCATGATCGGGATGTTCTCCCGCACCGGGTGGTTGATCAGCTTCAGCGGTTTGCCCAGGCCGGTGCCCTGCCCCTCGGGCAGCGGGATCTGGAAGTGCTTGCCGTCGTGCTGCACGCGCTCGCGGCGCCACACCTGGCGGCAGATGTCGACCAGTTCGCGGGTGCGGCCGAGCGGCGCCTGGTACGGCACGCCGTGGAAGCCCTCGATCACCTGCGGGCCGGAGGCGCCGATGCCGAGGGTGAACCTGCCGTCCGAGACGAAGTCCATCCCGGCCGCGGTCATCGCGGTGGCCGTGGGCGTGCGGGTGTAGATCTGCAGGATGCCGGAGGCGATCTCGAGGCGTTCGGTGCGCGCGGCGATGAAGCCCATCTGGCTGACCGCGTCGAACGAATACGCTTCCGCGACGTAGACGATGTCCAGGCCCGCCTTCTCGTAGGTGGCCAGTTCGTCGACGGTTTCCTTGAAGCCCCCGCTGTAGTTCAGCGGCATCCCGATGCGCATGGTCGTCCTCTCCGTGGCTGCGGGCGGGCGGCGCCGGGTTCCGGCCGCTCCGCCGGGTCTCCCGAGGTTATCGGCCGCGGACCGCTCCCGGGGAGCCCTTTCTAACACCACTTGTGTGACACAGGTAGTGCGAGCTTCGCCGGTGGCCGTGACGTTGATTACGGATCAAGAAACGCCGAACGGGCGATGAACGGAGAGTGTTCATGCGGCATGATCCGTACATGGTTCTCGTTCTCCGCTCTTGCCGGATGCTCGCGCCGTGCCGCACCGGGGCCGCTGTTTGCGAAGCTCCGGCCGGAGGGCACGTGAGGGTGGTATGAAGCTCGGACTGCTCGACATCGGCTCCACCGCCGCGCGCCTGGAACTGGTCGACCTCGACCGCGCCCGGCTGCCCCGAGCCTCGTGGAGCCACAAGGCCAAGACCCGGCTCGCCGACCACACCCGCCCGGACGGGCACGTGACCGAGGCCGGCGCCGAACAAGCCGTGCGCGCCGTCGAAGAGTGCGTGCGCGCCGCGGAGTCCAGGCTCACCGGCCCGCTGGTCGCGTTCGGCACCGCCGCCGTGCGCGACGCCGCCAACGGCGCCGAGCTGCGCGAACGTCTCGGGCGCGCGGCGGGCTGCCGGATCGGCGCGCTGAGCCCGCAAGCCGAGGCCGCGCTGTGCTTCCACGCCGCCCGCCGCTGGCACGGCCGCGAGCGGTCCTTGCTGACCACCTTCGACATCGGCGGCGGCACCGCCGAGGTGGCCACCGGCGCCGGTCAGTACCCGGACGAGGTGATCTCGCTCCCGCTCGGTGCGGCCAAGCTGACCCGCGAGCACCTGCCCGGTGATCCTCCGTCGCCGAAGGTGGTCGAGGCGTTGCATCGCACCGTGGACGACATCGCCGCGCCCGCACTGGCCCGCTTCGCCGATGCTGATCTCGGGCAGTCGGTGGGGCAGTCGAAGGTGCTGCGCCAGCTGGCGGTGCTCGCCGCGAGCTCGGACGACAAGCTGGTCCGCCACCCGGACACGCTGGCTCGGGCGAACCTGCGGCGCTGGATCCCGCGGCTGGCTGCACTCTCGCAGCAGGAGCGGAGCAAGCTGCCCGGTGTTTCGCGCAGCCGCGCCCGGCGCATTCTGGCGGGTGCGGTGGCCGCGGACGCGCTACTGCGCGCGGCCGGTGTCGACGAGCTGGACCTGTGCCCGTGGGGGTTGCGGGAAGGTTTGGTGTTCCGCTTCGTGGAGGCCTGCGAGCAGGCGGAGCAGCGTGCCCGCACGGACGCGATCGAAGCCCTGATGGCGGAGATGTTCGCCTGAGCGAAGCCGGCCTGAGCCGGATCGCGTTTTCGAAACCCGCGCGACGAGGAACTCGCCGCGATCGAGGCGGTGGCGCCGGTCGGCGTCGCGGTCGGCGAGCGCTACCCGGAGCACGCGATGAACACCGTGCACGTGTGACGGTTTTCCCCGGTTCGCCACGGGCCCGGGCCGACGGGCCCGCGGCCGAGCCGGGCGGGGCGGTAGCGTGCGCCGAACTCGACAACAGGCATCGACACCGAAAGGCGCATCGTGGCGGTACTGCTGCACATCCTGATCACCGCGGTGGCGGTGTGGGTCACCACCGCACTGCCCGGAATCCAGCTCGGCGACGCGAGCACCGACACCGGGACCAAGATCGTCACGCTGCTGGTCGTCGCGGTGGTGTTCGGCATCGTCAACGCGGTGCTCAAACCGATCGCGAAGACCTTCGGCTGCCTGCTCTACCTGGTCACGCTCGGTTTGTTCGGGCTGGTGGTCAACGCGCTGCTGTTCTGGCTGACCGGCTACGTGGCCGGTGAGCTGCGATTGCCGTTCTACGTCGACGGTTTCTGGGCTGCGTTCTGGGGCGCGCTGATCGTCACGCTGGTCAGCAGTGCACTGCACGGCGTCGTGCGCCGGGTGCGCATCGACGCGGCGCGCAACCGCGAGCGCGAGTACTACCAGCGCCGCGACTACTACTGAGCCGGACTCAGCCGGGCAGTTTCGCCCCGACCCTGGCGGCGATGTCCTCGCCGATCAGCAGCGAGGCCGTCGCCGCCGGGGAGGGCGCGTTGAGCACGTGTACCCAGTGCTCGTCCTCGTCGATGCGGAAATCGTCCACGAGCGTGCCGTCCGGCTGCACCGCCTGCGCCCGCACTCCGGCTTCGGCGCGCGCCAGGTCGCGGCCGCGCAACTCCGGCAGGAGCTGCTGCGCGGCACGCACGAACAGCGGTTTGCAGGCCGAGCGGGCGATCTCCCCGGCGCCGGTGCGCCAGTACTTCTTCGCCAGCACCCGCAGACCGGGGTCGGTCAGCAACCGGCGCAGGTGCGCCGTCGACCAAGTGCGCCAGTCGTAGCCTTCGCGAGCCAGTGCGGGCACTGCGTTCGGCCCGACGTGCAGGCCACCGTCGACCATGCGCGTGAAGTGCACGCCGAGGAACGGGAATGCCGGATCCGGCACCGGATACACCAGTGCGTTCACCAGGTCGCGGCGTTCCGGAGTCGTCTCGAAGTACTCGCCGCGGAACGGCAGAATGCGCGCTGACGGCTGCGTGCCCGCCAGTTCGGCGACGGTGTCGCTGTGCAGGCCCGCGCAGTTCACCGCGACCCGCGAGCGGAACTCGCCCGCGGTCGTGGTCAGCACCAGGCCGCGCCCGTCGCGGCGGACCGACCGCAGCTCGGTGCGCTCGCGGACTTCGATGCCGCGACCGGCGAGTTCTTCGGCGAGCGCGCGGCACACCGCACCGAAGTCGGTGCTCCCGGCGTCCGGCACCAGCAGCGCCCGCAGCCCGCGCACGTGCGGCTCCCGCTCCGCCAGCTCCGCACTGTCCATTTCGGACAGTCGTACGCCGTTGGCGGTGCCGCGGCGGGCCAGTTCCGCCAGTTGCGGGAGTTGCTCCGCGGTGCTGGCCACGACGACCTTGCCGGTCCGCCGCGCAGGCACGCCGTGCTCGGCGCAGAACCGGTACATCGCTTCGGCCCCCGCGCGGGCGAAGCGGGCCTTCGCGCTGCCCGGCGGGTAGTACAGTCCACTGTGGAGCACGCCGGAGTTGTGCCCGGTCTGGTGCGCGCCCACCGCGGACTCCTTCTCCAGCACGGTGATGCGCCGCCCGTCGCGCGCCAGCGAGTAGGCCGTGGCCAGTCCCACGATGCCGCCGCCGATGATCGTCACGTCGTTGGTCTCGGCCATGCGGCCATCCTGCCGGTCCCGGCCCACCGGCTCCAGACCCGGCGGTAAGGTGCCCGAGCAGTGCAGGAGTCGCCGAGGGGAGACGGTGGTGCAGCTTCTCCTGCTGTCGAGTTCGCACGTGCCGGGCAGGGGGTTCCTGGACCACGCGCTGCCCGCGGTGACCGAGCTGATGGCCGGGCGGGAACGGATGTTGTTCGTGCCTTATGCCCGCCGGGACTTCGACACCTACGCGCGCAGCGCGCATTCGGTGCTCAGCGCGGTCGGCATCAAGCTCGACGGCCTGCACCGCGCGGCCGACCCGGTGGCCGCGATCCGCGCGGCGGAGGTCGTCTTCCTCGGCGGTGGCAACACGTTCCGGTTGCTGGCCACGCTGCAACGGCAGGACCTGATGCGGGAGCTGCGGCGCGCCGCGCTGTCCGGGGTACCTTTCCTCGGCGCCGGTGCGGGAGCGACCTTGGCCTGCCCGAGCCTGCGCACCAGCAACGACATGGCGGTGCTGCAGCCCGCGTCGTTCGCGGCGCTGAACCTGCTGCCCTTCCAGATCAATCCGCGGTATCCCGATGCCGACCCGGGTGGCGACTCCCGCGATGAGTGCATCGTGGATTTCCTGGCGCACAACGACGCTCCGGTGCTCGGCTTGCGACCGGACTCCTGGTTGCGGGTGCGCGGCCGGTGCGCCGAACTCGGCGGTGCACAAGCGGCGTGGTTGTTCACCCGCCACGCTCCGCCGCAGAACCTGCCCGCGGGCACCGACCTGTCCTTCCTGCTCCGCGCCGCCCCGCGCTACGACGTCGCCTGACCGCGCCGGTCGCGATCAAGCTTGAGCGCAGCTACGGATCACTTCGACCAGCTGGTGAACACCGGGGGATCCGACGGGGAAGTGTCCGGCGTCGTCGAGCAGCACCAGTTGTTTCGGAGCGGCGATCCGGTCGAAGAACCGCATGCTCAGCTCGACCGGTGACCACCGATCCGCCCCCGGGTGCGCGAGCACGAACTCCGGCGCGGTCACGTCTTCCGGTTCCATCGCCGGTTCGTGATCCAGGTAGCTGCGCAAGAAGCCCAGCAGTACCCGGTTGCCGCCGCCGAGCTCGTCCCCGACAACCACGTCGACCAGCTCTGGCGTGTTGCTCATCGCGCGCATGTTCACCAGCCACCGGATCGGTACCCGCAGCGAAGCAGCCGGCCCGGCGAGCCCGCGCAACAGCTGTCGCGCGCTGCTACCCACCCACCGCTCGTGCATCCGCACACTCTCGATCGACTACGCACGACCGCGATAGCGTCATTCGGGTCCGATGCTGTTCTAACTCAGCGATGTCGATGTTCAGCATGGGGGTGCCGTGGCGAGAGTTCTGATCTGCGTGTTGCCCGCGCAAGGACATGTCGGCCCGACCCTGCCGGTCGCGGAGGCGTTGGTCCGCGCTGGACATGCGGTGCAGGTGCTGACCGGGCGCCGCTACATCGATGCTTTCGCGGCGGTCGGAGCCGACGCCGCACGGCTACCTGAGGAAGCCGACTTCGACGAGGGCCATTTCCCGGAACGCGAGGGTTTGCAGGGTCTGCGTCTGGCGCGGGCAGATCTCACCGGGTTCGTCACCAGGATGGGACCGCAGCTAATGGCGATCGACGGGCTTTTGGAGACGCGCGCGATCGACGTCGTGCTTTGCGACCCACTACTGATGGCAGGGCTACCGCTGACGATGTGGCGCCGTCGTCCTCCGGTGCTGGTGCTGGGGTTCGTCCCGCTCGCGGTCCCGATGCCGGGGCTCGCGCCCCCGCGGACGCTCGTCGACCGGGCGCGGAATCTGGCGATGACGGCGACGACGCACGCCCTGATGCGACCGGTGCAGGCAGCGGCGGTGCGTGAAGTGCGATCGCTGACCGGCCGTGCGCCAGAGGTGATGTTCATGGATTGGCCGTTGGGCAGCGACGGCGTGCTCCAGCTGACATGCCCCGGCTTCGAGCCCCCGCGGGAGCTGCCCGTGCCGGTCGACTTCGTCGGCCCGCTGTCGGCCAGCGGCGCGGAACAGCATTCACTACCTCCGTGGTGGCCCGACTTGGACGGCGACAATCCGATCGTGCTGGTGACTCAGGGATCGGTCGCCAACGACCTCGATGACCTCGTGCGCCCGACGTTGAACGCCTTGGCCGACGAGGAGATCCTGGTCGTCGTCTCAACCGGAGGCACCGACCTGCCCGCGAGCGAGGTGCCCGCCAACGCTCGAATCGCGGAGTCACTCCCTTACGACGAGCTGCTTCCTCGGTGTGCGCTGATGGTGACCAACGGCGGGTACGGCGGTGTGAACCACGCACTACGCCACGGGGTGCCCTTGGTCTGCGTCGGAGCGACCGAGGACAAGCCCGCAGTCGTCGAGCGGGTCCGCTGGTCAGGGGCCGGCGTCGGCATCATGCGGCCACGCGTGTCCACGCGCGCCGTGGGCAAGGCCATCCGGCGCGTGCTGCGAGAGCCGCGGTATCAGGCGCGGGCACAGGCCCTTGCAGAAGAAATCAGTACGTGTCCGGGAACCGGCGGCGTTGTCGACGCGGTCGAGCGGGCGGTCGAACGGCACCGAGGTGCAGGCGGCAACTAAACCCGGCACCACATGGCGATCCGAACTCTGACGGCAGATCCGAGCGTCCCGGGCCGGGTAGAAACTTTTCAGGAATTGCAGAACGAATCGCGATTTTCATTGCCACACCCGGAACACGAATGTGGTCCCTGCCCGTACCGGGCAGGGACCACATTCGAACTGTGGGCGATACTGGGATCGAACCAGTGACCTCTTCGGTGTGAACGAAGCGCTCTCCCGCTGAGCTAATCGCCCGATGTCACCGTTCCCGGCGACAAGAAGAACTTTACAGCACCGTCCTCATGGTCCGAACAGGGGGGAGGCCGACCAGGACCACCGCACTCCGAACCAGCTACCGACCAGCGAGAACGTCCCGAGCAGCCACAGCGTCACCAGCACGATGGCGCCGGTGACGGCGGCGACGGCGAGCTTCGTGCACCAGTGCTGCCTGCCGAGCCAGCGGACCCAGCGTTGGTACTGGCGCTTGGTGAACACGTTGACCCGGTGCGCCCAGTGGAATTCCGTGGCGAGGATGCCGAGCCCGGCGAACACGACGAGCCAGCCGGGGCCTGGGTACGGGATCAGCAGGATCCCGGTGACCAGCACGAGTGTTCCGATCGCGCCGAGTGCGATGCGGTAGGTCAGGTTGAGCGTCGGGTTCGCCCGGATGCGTTCGCGCCGGGCGTGCAGCTTGGTGCGCAACCCGTGCAGCCGCCGGGGCTTCGGCGGTTCGTCGTCGCCGGAGTTCATGTCGACCTTGTCCGGTCCCGGCTCGGCCGTCCTGCTCAGAATCCACCTGCCAGTGTCGTGTCGGGCACTGCGCCTGTCGGTGCTGGGTCGTATCGGCGCCGCCGGTCTGGCGGTGCGGGTGGTCGGCCAACCCGCCGGGCGGAAATCGACGTAGCCGGTGCCGACCCGTATTGGCCAGGGTACGGGTCGCGGTTGCTCCGGCCCGGTGAACGCTGTTCGTCCGTTGCGTGACGTCGCGGTGGGTGTGACAGGAGTCATGGTCGTCTTTCGGCCGCGAGTCGTCGACCGCGGCGATCAGAGCACTTCGACCCTGGTCACACTGTGGCACCGGTCTCCCCGGCCGGGTGGTCCGCAGGCGCGCACGGAGCGTTGAGCGGATCGCAGGGTTAGTCCGTCTCGGCGAATGCGCGTGGCGAGTGTCTCAGCATCGGCGCGCGAAGCCCGTGTCGCGCCCTGCCCATCGCTTATCCTGGAACTACGTCCTGCGACGTCGGTGTCGGGAAATTCCGATGTTGGCTGCCGCGTTGCCAGGGGGAGGTCCGTCGCAGCCGTGGTCCGATGCAGGATGCGGAGCGCGCGTGGCGGGCCGATGACGGTCGGGGGGAAGCGACGTGAACACTCTGCGCAGCCTTCCGATCGCGTTCCGAAGTTCAGTATGCCCCATAAGAGTGATGTATGGCCGGGTGACGAGCACGGTACCCCGGTGAGGCGTCACAACTGTGTTGCTCGGTCGATAAGCGGACCGGGAGGGAGCTAGGAAGGCGAGGACGATGCGAAACGATCACGTGACTCTCCGTTCGACAGCGGTGTTCGACCTGCTGGCGCCGCAGACGCCTGCCGTGCCGGTGCAGGTGGAGCTGCGTTACGACACCCGCGATCCGTACGCCGTGGTCGCCGCGTTCCGCACCGGCCGTGCCGGGTGGGTCGAGTGGGTCTTCGCCCGCGATCTGCTGGCCGACGGGCTGATCGCGCACGCAGGCGAGGGCGACGTGAGTATCCGCCCTGCGGTGGACGACCCCGAGGTCGTCACGATCGAGCTCAGCTCCCCGTCGGGGCACGCCGTGTTCGAGGCTTCCGCGCAGGAGCTGGCGGACTTCCTGGACCGCACCTACGACGTCGTCGTGCCGGGCAACGAGAACCTCTGGGTCAACGTCGACGACGCCTTGACCCGGCTGCTCCCGCACGACCTGTCCTGACGAGTCGGCTTTCTGACCAGGGCGAAGCGGCTCGGCGGCGGCTTCGTCCGGGGTGGACGACCCCCCTTTTGATCGCTCCGCGGAGCGTGGTCTAAAGTTCTCTGTGCAACGCGGCGATGGGCTCCGGCAGCCGGGACGGAGTTTTCACCGCAGCGCACGCGGATGTAGCGCAGCTGGTAGCGCATCACCTTGCCAAGGTGAGGGTCGCGGGTTCGAGTCCCGTCATCCGCTCTGGGAAACCCTCCGGGCCGTACCGGTGGTTCCGGGCACTCGGCACTCGGCGCTCGGCAGCACGGATCACGGCCCAAGACAGGCCCCAACGCGGCGGAGTGGCCGAGTGGCTTAGGCAAGGGCCTGCAAAGCCCTGTACGCGGGTTCGATTCCCGCCTCCGCCTCGCGCGATTAGCTCAGTGGGAGAGCGCTACCTTGACACGGTAGAGGTCACTGGTTCAATCCCAGTATCGCGCACCAATTCTTTATGCAGGTCAGCGGCCTTGCTCCTCCAAGGGGTGGGGCCGTTTTAGCTTGCGAATGGCGATGAAATGGCGATTAGGTCTTCATCGGTGGCTAGGCTGGCTCGAAGCCGCGGGATCCACAGCAGGAGTTGCGCGCGTTCCGTGACCGACAGCGAGGCGACGGATTTCACCCAACGCGTTTCCAACGACTGAAGTAGGTCTTCAGTCATCGCCGGAGTGACGTGGTCGTAGACCCGGGCAATGCCCTTCATCTTCTGCCCAAGCCGGGCTCGGCGAGCGACCTCGGGCACCCCGTCCTCGGTCAACCACGTGTTGTGGCTGTGTCGGCCTTCGTGGAAGCTGAAATCGGACAAGATCGCCGGGGCGTGCCTACTGTGTCGGGGCTCGTCTGGCCGCACCCCGTCCCAGGCGGGACGCCAACAGCGTTGCCGGAAGTTCGACCGGCGAAGTGGTGCTCGGTCCGGGGTGCAGAACACCCAAGGGCTGTCGTGCGAGTGCATCAGCGTCTCGTACGCCGTGGCAATGCCAGGCGGCAGCGGTACCCACCGGGTCCCGGCTGGGCTCTTCGTTCGCCCCCTCTTGGCCGCTTTTCCCCGTCGCTTCGGACGTTGTGAAGCCGATGCTGGGATGATGCCTTCGAGCGCACCTCCTGGCCCGACTCGGCGGCCCCCCTTGAACAGGTTCCCACCGATCTCCTTGAGCGGTTCCTGGATGCAGATCGCTCGGTTTTCTCGGTCGTACTCATGTCGTTGCTGGCCGACCAGCTCGCTCCAGCGTGCCCCGGTGTAGAGGTCCATGAGGCAAAGGACGACCCCCGACAGCCCAGCGGTGGTGTGCAGGCGCATAGCGGCGCGGAGAGCTTGGACTGGGTTCGCGACCAGCCGATCTGACTCATAGGCACCGGAGGTGACTCGGATCCCTGAGCACGGGTTGGCAGGCATGCAACGAGCTCTGACGGCTGCGTTCAACATCGTGGAAAACGTCGCGAAAACGGACGCCACGGTCGAATCTGCGTAGTCATCGTGGAGCTCCGACACCCACTTCTCGATCTCCACGTAGTTGTTGAAGATCCCGATCAGTGGCCACGCGGACCACTGCGGTAGCAGCTGCGAATCCAGGTGGGACTTGTACTTGGCGAGAGTGCTGGGTTCCAGCCGTGGTGCCAAGGCATCGAGAAACTCGCGTGCGAACGTGCCGAACGGCGTCTCGCCATCGCGAGGGTCGATCCACATGTGCCGGCGAATCAGTGCTTCCTGCTCGTTGCCCCAGTTCTTGGCTGCTCTCTCGGAGGGGAACCCGGACTTGCTGCCCCAGGTCCCGTCAGGGCGCTTGAACCGGGCGCGCCATCCTCCGCTGTCGTCTTGTTGGCCGTAGGCCATGCCCACTTCCTTCCTTGCTCTTTCCCTCTTGTGAAGCCACCTCGGCAGACGTGCCAGGGTGGACATTTGTGTGGGGCTGTGCCCCGGGTCAGGCCGCCCGAAACCCGTTCCCTTTCCCCTGCCCCTGAGACGCGGGCGTTTTCCTGGCGAGCCGTACGATTTCTGCGGCGTCCTCGCGGCTGAACCGGTAGTGCTTCCCGAACCTGCGGTGCGGGATGAGCCCTGCTGCTGCCTGCTCCTTCAACGTGCGTGGCGATAGCCGCAGGAGGTCTCCGAGCTGTTCCGCGGTGAGCAATGCATCGGGGTCATGCGGCGCATGTTCGGCAAGTGCGCGGACGGCGCCAGCTAGTTCACGAGCCGCCGAGGCGAGTTCCGTCGCTGCCGGGATCGTGTCGGCGTCCGGAGTAGCGGCATCGGCGAGCGGATCGTGCGGGTTCATGTGGCAGCCCCCTCAACCCTGTCGCGAGCGTCGCGGCGGGAAGCGTAACGCCGGCGGGCTGGATTGAGTCGCGACTGCCGCGTCACACACCTCTGCACAGCCTTCCGGTTATGCCGTTGTGCTGGGGGAAAACGCGTGTTGCTGGCGGCACACACCTTGTTTTCAAGCAACGCTGGCTCCCGGATTCGTTTCGTCGTTTAGCTCGGTGCGTCCGTTCTGTTGCTGGAGTCGCCGCAGGAAGATGTCGTGGTAATCGGCCCGCAGATCGATTCCCTGGAAGGACCGGCCCAGCCGTCGGGCGGCGAGGCCGGTAGTTCCTGCTCCCGAGAAGGGGTCCAGGACACCGCCATCTTCAGGGCAGCCGACCGCAATACAACGCTGTGGAAGGTCGACCGGAAATGGGGCGCAATGCGCCTCCGGTAGTGGTCGCGTGGATATCGACCAGATGTCTCCGATGTTCTTCCCGGTCCCTCGTGGTTTCCAGGGCGATCGGATTGTGTGCGGCTTGTTGCCTCCGCGATGGTTCTTCCGATGCTCTGGACGGTTCGGTGTCAACGGTTCGAGCGCGTGGGCTGCGTTGAAGTAATAGTCCGGCTGCTTTACCAAGAGGAAAACCATCTCGTAGCGTGAGGAGAAGCGATCTGATGCCGGGTCCGGTATGGCGTTGGGCTTGTGCCAGACCATCGCGTTGCGAATGATCCACCCATCTTGTTGCAAAGTCAGAGCAGTCCGCCACGGAATGCCCATCAGGCTCTTGTGACGCACCACCGCGGATCCCGCGTCGGCCGTGATTCGGCGCGTGTTTCCTGTGCCGCTGTTGTGGTAGCTGAAACTGTCCCGGACATTGAGCCAGTAGGTTCCTCGTGGTGTGAGAAGGCGCCAGGTTTCCGCGCTCACCTCTCGCAGTCGATCAATGTAGTCATCGATGGTTGGTTCCAGACCATATTGTCGATCGTGCGCAAGAGCACCGCACTTCCTGCAGTTCTTGTTCACGCTCGAATGAAGCCACGACGATACCCGTTTCTTGGTAGTCCGGCGTTGATGGGGTGTGGTCCCCAAGGTGTGTCGGCAATCCGGGTTTCCGCCGATCCAAACTGCGGTTCCGTAATCGCGCAATCCCCAGTGGGGTGGCGAGGTGACGACACAATCCACCGAAGAGCTGGGAAGTGATGCCATGACCTGAAGCGCGTCACCGAGATGCAATTCGATGGTCTCGTCGCGATAGTAGAGACTGTTCATGCGACACCTCGCTGCGGAGTTTCTTCATGACGTGCGGTGTTGGGAAGTCGGAAAACCAGCACGTCAAGATGGGCCGAGATGGCTGTGGTACGGCCGTGAATATCGGTATTTTCCGGGAGGTGCCCAGCGCGGCTGACGACTCTCGGGCGCACCCGATTTCCTCGAATAGGTGCGGTCAGAGCGATGCAGTGGTCGGCGGGGACGAGGCCGATTGCGTCGGCGGCGTCGCCGACTTTGTCGGGTAGGTCGAGCAGCCTTCCGTGGCGCCGCCAGGGCCGGCAGGTGATGACGATGTGCCCGCCGGGCCAGACCCAGTCGGCGGCGGCATCCAGGTCCTCGTATAGCCCGACGAGCACCCGGCTGGGGTCGCTGGCCGGGGTGTGCCGCAGGCCGGTGAGCACGAGGTCGACGGCGCCCGGCAGTTCGGCGGCGCGGGGGTCGTCGACGCTGTCCAGCAGGGTCGCGGTGCCGACCGGGCCAGCGAGGCGGGCAAGATCGAGGTTGGCTTCCAGGGCGGATTCCCACCGGGGCTCGGCGGGCAGGCCGAGCGCGTCTCGGCCTGCCCGGAGGGCTTCGGCCAGGACCAGTCCCGGTCCCGGGTTGGGGTCGCAGACGGTGTCGCCGGGGGCGGTGTAGGTGGTGATGATCCGCCGCGCGACGTCCGGGGTCAGGGCGGTGTCGGCGCGGGTGGCCCCGACGTGCCGATCCGCGATCTGCCGGGCTGGGGTGGTGTGGCCGGTGTCCCAAACGCTGGCGGGACGCAGGAAGGCCTTAGGCATGGCGGTCCTCCGTGGACAGGGTCGAGCGGCGGAAGACGCTGGCGGTGGTGTGGATGCGGCGGTGGCCGCCGAGGGCGATTGCCCGGAAGCTGCGCCGGCTTGCCAGCCGAGGGACGGACGGGGGTTGATGGGCCAGGATTAGCCGGTCGGTCAAGATCAATCCGGCCAATGCCGCGGCCCGCGACAACTGCCCTGAATGGCCGACTCGCGCTTGGTGCTGGTCGCTACTGTGCGTGAGTACGACGGCCGTGCCGGCAGGGGCGAGCAGCGGTGTCCAGTCGGCCATCGCGAATGGGTCCGCGGGGTGGTCGGACCAGTCCGCGATGATCAACTCGAAGCCGTCGGAACCCGGATCGGACTGCTCGCCGGAGGACTGCCGGTCGGTCGGGTTCGCGACCGGATCGGTCGTGTCGCCGTCCCGGGGTCCGAGTCCGGACCCGGACCCCGGGACGGCGGGCAGCTCCCCACCCGCCGCGGCGAACTCCTGATCGCTGTGAGGCCGGGAGTCTGGATCGGTAGCCGCGCCGCGGCCGAGTCGGAGGACGGACTCCACGAGCCGGTCCCGACGCGTCCGGCTCGAACCGGTCGCGGGGGACTTGGGGGCTGCGAGCATGATCCGGTCGCCGGGCGCGGTGTAGGTCGTGGTGATCATCGAGACCGCAACGGTGACGATCTCGTCGGCGTCTGCGGCGGGGTCGACGAGACACAGCCGCACCGTCGCCGATACCGGCGGGCCGGTGCGTTCGCGGAGTGGTTCGCGGACCGGCCCGACGCGGGGGTTCGGCCCGTGGCCGTCGGGGGTGTCAGGAGGCGGTACCTCCGGGAGCGGGAGGGCAGACATCGCGTACTCCGGTGATCGGTCGGTCTTGCCAAGGACACCCCTGAAGTCCGCGAAAACGGCCTAGATTCGCCACCGGCCTCCAAGATTTTTTTGAAGAGTTCTCAGCCGGAGTGGACACCTAGCGTCACTGGCTCCGTCTCCGCTGCCGACCCACTAGTTGATCTGGATGTGGCCTATGCAAGATCAACGGCCGCTCCGGCTGGCGGGGGCCAGTAGAGCCCGCGGTGGGCTTGTCCAAGATCGTCCCGGGAATTTCTCAAGATCCTTTTTCTTGTTCCGTCTCTCCGCCTGGCTGGGGTGACAGCAATGGAACAGCGTCTGACTAACGCCGCAGCGCACAGGCTTGCTGTTCGTCTAGATCGCGATCTCGAAGTTGATCAGAAGATGATCTTCCTGTTCCGGAACAAGAAGATCATTCTAGTTTCGTCTTAGTACGGAACCGTGCGCTGCGCTGTTCCTTGCCTGGCCCTCTCGGCGGCGTCATAAACCGCCGTTCGAGAGGAGCCGAGCAATGGCTCTCCCCATTCGCTCCGAGCACGAAGAGTGGCCAACCAACCCGCTGGATGCCGCCCGTGAAGCCTTCGGGTGGCTGACCGCGGGGGATCACCCGGTGGCTGTGGACGGCCGCCTGTTCGACCACCTTCCGGCCCGGATCATCCCGGTCGACGAACTCCGGGACCTGCTGCTGGACCAGCGCTGCCCCCGCCGGGTGTGGGACCAGGTCTGGGTACACGTGATCAGCCGTGCCCGCATCGAAGGCAGCACCTGGACGATCACCGCGGTTGGGCTGGCGCTGCCCATGCTGACCCCCTTGGCGGCCCGGCTGACCGAGCGCTACGCCGACGACCCCAGCGACATCCACGCCGAGGTCCTGCGGGGGTTCCTGGACGCGCTGCACACGGTCGATCTCGCCGAGGGGCGGATCACGGTCCGGCTGCGGTGGGCGGCGTACCGCGCCGGGCACCGCGCGCTGCTAAACGGGATGGACGGACCGACCCCGAAGCCGCCGGGGTTCCACTCCAGCGAACCCAAGCCCCCGTCCGGGCATCCGGACTTGGTCCTGGCGCGGGCGGTCGAGGCCGGAGTCCTGACCCGGACCGAGGCCGAACTGATCGGCGCGACCCGGCTGGAAGGCATCGAGCTGGCTGACTGGCCCCGCCCGCCAGGGCTGACCTACAAGACTCTCGCCAAGCATCGGCGCAAGGCCGAGAACCGACTCGCCGCGTGGCTGGCCGAGTCCGACACCAGCCCCGGCGACGGCGATCCCACGGGCGCTGCGGCCACGACGTGGCAGACCTCCAACGAGGTGACCGGTGACGAGAGCCAGTCACAGAACGTAGCGAAAAAAGTTGGGGGCGACCCGGCGAATCAGCCCCCGAATTTCGGACTTCAGGGACGCGGGTGAGCCCACCCGCTTCGGCTCCCGCTGCCTCGCACGCGCTCTCTGGAGGTCTCTCTGATGCGCTTCTCGTTCATCCCATGCCTGTCCCGGCGCGGTGGTCTCCGGCTGCTGATGATCGCCGGGCTGGCCGCCGTCGGCCTGCTGGCGATCGCGATGCCCGCAGTCGCCGAGACCACCCACGTCCTCGCGCTGGCCCGCACGATCGACGACGTTCTCAACAACATCCGCAACTGGATCATGGGCCTGCTCGCCCTGCTGGCCACGGTCTTCTTGACCATCGGCGGCGTCCGCTACGTGCTGGCCAACGGCGACCCCGGTGAGGTCGAGAAGGCCAAGCAGTCTTTCAAGTCCGCCGGGTTCGGCTACGCCCTGGCGGCGCTGGCTCCGCTGGTCGTGGAGATCCTGCGCGGAATCGTGGGGGCCTGATCCCATGTCGGCCACCGCGTACTCCACCTCGGGGGCGGGCCACCGCTTGGGCCGCGTGTGTACCGCGGTGGCTGCCCTGTTCACGCTCGTCGCCGCGGGGCTTGCCCTCACCGGTGTGGCGAGCGCGCAGCCAGCCCCGCCGGTACCTCTTCCGTTCGTACCCGGCCCCGTGGCCCCGCCCCCGCCGTGCCAGGGGTCGAGCTGCATTCCGCTGCCCCTTCCGCTGCCTCCGGCGAACCAGCCGCCGGGAAATCAATCGACCCCAAATCAAGCTCCGGCCCCGGAGTCGTCGTGCGGGATCACGGACATTCCGGCCTGCGTGTCAGATGCCATCGAGTCATTCTTCCGCGATTTGGTCACGCCTGGTTTGAACAGCCTGCTCGATCTGCTCGCGAAGTCGCTGCTGGTCACGCCGCAGTTGGACCAACTTCCGGTTATGGGAGAAATATGGGGCAACTCGCAGCAGATCGTCATAACGGTCTACGTGGTGCTCGTTCTGGTGGCCGGCATCATCGTTATGGCCCACGAGACATTACAGACCCGGCACTCGATCAAGGAAATCCTGCCCCGGGTGATTGTCGGGTTCCTCGCGTCCAACCTGTCGCTTTTTTTCGGCGGCAAAGTGATCGAAATCGGCAACGCGCTCTCCCAAGCAATACTCGGTGATGGGGTAAATCCGGAAACTGCTGGGCGCGCCATGCGCGACACCTTGATGCATGATCTCGACGGGGGCGGGCTGTTCGTCATCTTTATCGCGCTGGCGCTGATCGTCATGCTCGTTGCGGTTCTGCTGACCTACATCGTCCGCATCACGCTGACCATCATATTGCTCGCGGGCGCCCCGATCTTGCTCATGTGTCACGCGCTTCCGCAAACCGAAGGTATCGCGTTCTGGTGGTGGAAAGCGTTCGCCGGGGTGATGGCTATTCAAGTTGGTCAATCGCTCGCCTTGGTTGCGGCAATCAAGCTCTTCTTTTGGCCCGGCGGCATCACTCTGTTCGATTAACGACAAGGGGGAAGTGCTGTGATTCAGTTTCTGGTCGCACTCGCCTTGTGCTACGTCCTCATCAAGATTCCTTTCTGGATTCTCGGATCTCTGCGCGGCGGCGGAGGCCGTTCTCTGGTCGGCAGTCTCGTCCGAGGGTTCATCGTCTACAAGACCTTCGGTCTCCTCAGGGGGGTGGGAGGTGGCGGCGGCGGGAAGAGTACCCGTTCCCGTGGCGGTCAGAAATCGGCCGAGTCGCCGGATCCATACTCCACAACGCGGGCCACTTCCAACGGGCAGTACATGTTGCCGCTGAACGTCACGAGAGTGCGGAAACCGACCCAACGGCGACCGACGCCGCAATCGTCCTCACGTTCGCGTCCAGCCCAGCAGGGTAAACAGTTGGAGCTTCCGTTGGATGGCGAGTGGCCGGAGAACAAGCCCCGGCTCGGCCGGGACGGGCAATACCAGCTCCCGCTGAATGTGCAACGGCAACCCAAGCCGAAGTCGGCTCCGGAGTCTCCCCCGGATCGGAAGTCCTCGACGGGACCGCGTGGCCGGCAGATGAAATTCCCGCTCGACGGGGAATGGCCGGAGAACAAACCACGAGTCGGCCGCGATGGGCAATACCGGCTGCCGATCGAGGCGCGGCGTGTGCGGCGACCCGCGCCACCCCCGGAGCCGCCGAAACCGACCCGGCCAGCAACGCGGGGGCGACAGACGAAGCTGCCCGCCGATGGCGAGTGGCCGGAGAACAAGCCCCGGGTGGGCCGGGACGGGCAGTACCAGCTCCCGCTGAACGTGCAGCGCACGCGGAAGCCACCCCGCAGTCAGCCCCAGGCACCCCCGCCTCTGCCGCAGCGGCCGGGGCCGCGTCAGCAGGAGTTGCCGCTGAACCTCCCGAAACTCCACCCGCCTCGGCCCACCACGCGCAAGAACGGAGGTGACCACAGGTGAGCGTCCGGATTCCCGCCGACGTCGATCGGGAAGACCGCATTCTGGCAGGCTTCACCGCCCGTCAGGTCGCGGTGATGGCGGTGACCGGCCTGGTGCTCTACGGCGGCTGGCAAGCCACCCGCGCCGTGATCCCGGTGATCGCCTACGTCGCCATCGCGGTCCCTATCGGGGTCGCGGCGACCTCGTTGGTCATGGTCCGCCGCGACGGCGTGACCCTGGACCGCCTGCTGCTGGCCGCGCTGCGGCAGCGGCTCCAACCGCGGCGCCGGGTCGCGTCCGGCCAGCAGCCCGCCGAAGTGCCGGAGTGGCTGTCCGGGGTGGCCCACGGACACGAAGCCGTCGCCGCAGGCGGGCTCGACCTGCCCGCCCACGGGGTCGCCGAAGCCGGCATCGTCGATCTCGGCGACGACGGCGTGGCACTGGTGGCCGCGTGTTCGACGGTGAACTTCGCGCTGCGCACCCCGGCCGAGCAGGAAGCATTGACCGCAGCGTTCGGCCGGTACCTGCACAGCCTCGGCGCGAGCGTGCAGATCCTCGTCCGCGCCCAGCGGCTGGACCTGTCCGGCCAGATCGCGGAGCTGCGCGAGCGTGCGGCGGGGTTGCCGCACCCGGCGCTGGAGTCCGCGGCGCTGGATCACGCCGACTACCTGGCCCAACTCGGAGCGCAGGCCGACCTTCTGCGCCGTCAGATCCTGTTGGTCGTCCGCGAACCGGTGCGCACCACCGGCCAGGACTCGTTGACCCGGCGCCGCCGCTTCGGCCGCCCCCGCAGCGGCGGGGAGCAGCCGTCGGACGGAGCGCGCCGGGCGGCGGCCTCCCGGCTGCTGCGGCGGATGAGCGAGGCCACCGAACTGCTCTCGCCCGCGGGCATCAGCGTGACCCCGCTGGACGCCGCCCAGGCCACCGCCGTGCTGTCCACCGCCACCAATCCGGACAGTCCACTGCCGCCCTCGGCGGAGATGGCCGGCGCGGGCGAGGTCATCACCACTCCCATCGGCTCGGACTGGGACCTCGATACCGAGGAGGATTTCTCGTGATCACCACCAAGAAGCGTCGCGAGCAACCCGCGGCGGCGAGCGCGTTCGCGCCGGATGCGATCGAGGTGCACCCGCGGCACCTGCAGATCGGCCAGGACTGGGTAGGCTCCTTCGCGGTCACCGGTTACCCGCGCGAAGTACACCCCGGGTGGCTGCAGCCCCTTCTGACCTATCCGGGCCGGTTGGACGTGTCGCTGCACATCGAACCGATCGACCCGCGCATCGCGGCCGACCGGTTGCGCAAGCAGCTCGGCAAGCTCGAATCCGGCCGACGGCACTCCGCCGCCCACGGCCGGTTGCAGGACCCCGAGGTGGAGGCGGCCACCGAGGACGCCTACGACCTCTCCGACCGGCTCGCCCGCGGCGAAGGCCGCCTGTTCCGCCTGGGGCTGTACCTGACTGTGCACGCCGCCTCCGAGGACGAGTTGGTCGAGGAGATCGGCGCACTGCGCGCGTTGACCGCATCGCTGCTCATGGACGCCAAGCCCACCACCTACCGCAGCCTTCAGGGGTGGATCACGGCGTTGCCGATGGGCCTGGACCAGATCGGCATGACCCGTACCTTCGATACGGCGGCGTTGAGCGCGGCGTTCCCGTTCACCAGCCCGGACCTGCCGCCGCCGGATGTCACCTCCGCGTCGACCGCGGCCGGGGTGCTCTACGGCTGGAACCTCGGCTCCCAGGGACTGGTGCACTGGGACCGGTTCGCCTGCGAAAACTACAACTCGGTCATCCTCGGCCGCTCCGGAGCGGGCAAGTCGTACCTGGTCAAGCTCGAAGCGCTCCGCAGCCTGTACCGGGACGTGGAGATCGCCATTATCGATCCCGAGGACGAGTACGCTCGCCTGGCCGGCGCGGTCGGCGGGACCTATTTCCCGCTGGGTGCTGAGGGCATTCACCTCAATCCGCTGGATCTGCCGATCCATGTCCGTCCGGATGGGCGCCGCTCCGCACCCGCCGATGCGGTTACCCGCCGCAGTCTGTTCGTCCACACATTGTTGTCAGTCCTGTTTGGTCAGCCGTTGTCTGCGGACGAGCGGGCGGTGCTGGACCAGGCGGTCACCGCCACGTACCAGCAGGCTGGGATCACCGACGACGCCCGTACCTGGACGCGGCCCGCACCGCTGCTGTCCGACCTGCGCACCGTTCTCGCCCGCCTCGGCGGTGACACTGCGGGCGAACTGGCCGCTCGGTTGCAGCCGTTTACCGACGGCGCCTTCCGCGGTCTGTTCGACGGCCCCACGACTGCGCCGCCGGAGGGCCACTTGCTGGTGTTCTCGCTTCGGAACCTGCCCGACGAACTCAAACCCGTCGGCACCCTGCTCACCTTGGACGCGGTGTGGCGCCGGGTGTCCAACCCCGCCGTCCGTCGGCCAAGGCTGTGCGTGGTCGACGAAGCCTGGCTGCTTATGCAGCAGCAGGCCGGGGCCGAATTCCTGTGGCGCATGGCCAAATCCGCCCGCAAACACTGGGCCGGGCTCACCGTGGCTACCCAGGACGTCGGCGATGTCCTCGGCACGGATCTCGGCAAGGCCGTTATCGCCAACGCCGCCACCCAGATCCTGCTGCGCCAGGCACCTCAAGCCATCGACGACATTGTCCGCACCTTCGCGCTGTCGGAAGGCGAACGGCAGTTCCTGCTGTCAGCAGGTACAGGCCAGGGTTTGCTGTCGACGGGGACTCAGCGGGTCGCCCTGCAGGCCATCGCCTCCGACGGCGAGCACGAACTCATCACAACGGACCCTGCCGAACTGGCCTCGTTGTCCGAATCTTCCGACGAGGCAGGCGAACTCGCCGATATCGGCAGCTCACAAGACCTTCTTCTCGACTGAGGCTAGGAGGAATCTTCCGTGCCTTCACAGCTTGCCACCACAGTAGTCGACCAGGACACCTTCGGCTCGTTCCTGGACATCCTCGTCCACGACTTCCTCCCTGTCTTCGCGCTGGCGGCCGGATTGATGGCCGTGATCTGGGTTGCCTGCGCGGTGATCGTGATCGCTGGGTACCTCATCGGAGCTGCGGTCGTCTTCGGCCTACGTGCACGAGTCCACGCGTGCGTGCGGTACGTCCGTCGCCGGCGGGACGTCGAGTACGCCCAGCTCGTCACCGTCGACGCCGACGGCGCCCACACCAAGGTCGTCGACCTCGACGGCTACCGCCGACGCCGCCAGCACCGACGTTCCGACCGATTCCAGTCCGACGGCACGCCTCAGCCTCGCTGCGACGACGATCCAGCGTAAGCGCGCGAATGCCCCTTCGTCATCTGACGGTCCACTGTGGATCGTAAATAAGTTTCTTGAATTGTCCTTATTTCCACGGAGGACACGCATGTCTTCATCTGCCCACGGCCCGTCAGAGACTTCCTCTGCCGGGCGCCCGCGTCGGTTGCTGACTCAGAACCGGGAAATGCGCGCCATCGGCGTGCACAACTGGTCCCTGCCCGCCTGGGCCGGACGCCTGCCCGATGGCCGCACCTACAACACCTGCCCCAGCGCAGGGATTTGCCGCCACGTCTGCTACGCCCGCCACGGCACCTACACCTGGCCCGCGGTGCGGGCTAAGCACGAATCGAACCTGCGGTTCGTGCTCGACGACCTGCCCGGATGGGAACAGGCCATGCTCGCCGAGCTGGCCGCACCGAAATTCCGCGGTAGCTGGATCAGAATCCACGACTCAGGCGACTTCTTCAGTTCGCCCTATCTGGAGTCCTGGCTGCGCATCATGCGGGCGCGTCCGGACACCAATTTCTACGCCTACACCAAGGAAGTCCGGCTCTTCAAAGATGCGGTGGAACCGGACCCGCCCGACAACTTCCTGTGGGTCTACAGCTACGGCGGAACACAGGACGCGCTGCTGAACCCTGAGGTGGATCGAGTGGCCGATGTCTTCCCCGACGAAGACGCCATCGCCGAGGCGGGCTGGTCTTCCCAGGAAGCCTCGGACCTGCTCGCGGTACTCGGCCCCCACCTGGTCGGCGTTCCCGCGAACAACATCCCGCACTTCCTGAAGAAGCTGGCCGGGCGCCGGTTCTCGGAGTGGCAGGCCGAAGTCGATGCACACCGCCGCACTCGCGGAGACGCGGCAGTTCGTCCGATCACCAGTGCCCCATCGGCTCGCGGACGCATTGTCCCGGAGACCGACGAGCGTGCCGCGTGATCACACCGAGTATCGCGTCTTCTCTCCTGGCAGGAAGGAGATTTCCTCGCATGGATTTCGCAAATCCGTCCATCATAGACAGTCCACTGGGGAGGTTACTGACCGATCCGTGGGGAGCGATTCAGGCTGTGCTGGACCAGGTGTGGTCGTGGCTGCAGACCTGGGGGCTGATCGCGGTCCCCGCGGTCGTGCTCGTGGCGACCGGGCTGGGGCTGCTGCGGCGGTGGTGGTTCCTGCGCTGCCAGGATGCGCTGCACGAGCGGTCCCGGGTGATCACCATCCTGGCGCCTCCCACAGTCGATTGCGACGGTGCCGAGGCGGTGTGGTCGAACCTGGTCGGGCTCGTCCGGCCGATGGTGCAACGCCTGACCACCGGACAACCGCATCTGTCCTGGGAGTACGTCTTCGGACACGACGGAGTGCAGCTCCGGCTGTGGGTGCCGGGCGCGGTGCCCCCGGGCATGGTGGAGCGTGCCATCGAAGCCGCCTGGCCCGGAGCACATACCCGCACCGACGCGGCCGACCCGCCGGTGCCCGCGGCACCGGCCGAGGGGCGCCGGCAACTGGCCACCGGCGGCACGCTGCGCCTGGCGCGCTCGGAAGCATTGCCGATACGCACCGACTTCGACGCCGACCCGATCCGAGCCCTGCTGGGCGCTCCCGTGGGGCTCGGTGTGTACGACACAGCGTGCGTGCAGGTCCTGACTCGCCCGGTCACCGGTCGTCGGGTCAAGCAGGCTCGGCGAGCCGCCCGCCATCTCAATGCCGGGCGGTCAACGCACTTGGTAGGCCGGTTGCTTGACCTGCTGACGCCGGGACCATCGGGCACGAAGCCGTCGGGTGGCCAGCCGAAGCTGGACCCGCAGACGTCGTTGGAGTTCCAGGCTCAAAACCGCGCCATCGTCGGCAAACAGCGCGGGGCGCAATGGGACACGCTGATCCGGTACGCGGTGGCCACAACGGTGCCGATCGACACACCCAGCGATCAGGTAGCGCGGGTGCGTGAACAGGTGCGGGGCCGCGCCCACGCCATCGCGAGCGCGTTTTCCGGGTTCACCGAGCACAACCACTACCGCCGTCGACGGTTGCGCAACCCCGTGAGCAGCTTGGCGCGGCGTCGGCTGCGGCGGGGTGACCTGCTGTCGGTGCCCGAGCTGGCAGCCGTCGCCCACTTGCCGACCGATGAGGCGCTACCGGGCTTGGCCCGCGCCGGGGCGCGGGCGGTGCCGCCCCCGCCGAACACGCCGACCGAGGGCGAGCTGATCCGCCCGGTTGGGGTGTCCGACACCGGCCACGCCCGCCCGGTCGGTCTTCAGGTCTCCGACGCGCGGCACCACCTGCACGTCCTCGGCGCCACCGGGTCGGGCAAGTCGACGATGCTGGCGAGGATGATCCTCGCCGACGCCGAGTACGGGCGCGGGGCGGTGGTCATCGACCCCAAGGGCGACCTGATCACCGACCTTTTGCAGCGGCTTCCCGAACACGCCGCCGACAAGGTGGTGCTCTTCGACGCCGACTCCCGCGGACCGACTCCGTGTCTGAACCCGCTGGAAGGGCCGAAGGAATCCGCAGTCGACAACTTGGTATCGGTGTTCTCCCGGGTGTTCGCCTCGGCCTGGGGGCCACGCACCGAGGACATCCTCCGCGCCGGGTGCCTGACCCTACGGGCTGCCTCGGACACCCCCACGCTGGCCACCTTGCCGCAACTGCTCACCGACCCGGCGACGCGGGCTCGGCACCGGGATCGGGTGTCCGACGACCCGACCCTGCGGGGGTTCTGGGACTGGTACGACCAACTCTCGGATGCGGCTCGCGCTCAAGCTGTCGCGCCGCTGCTGAACAAGCTTCGTGCGTTCTTGTTGCGGTCGTTCGTGGTCAAGGCTGTCGCCGCTGGTCCCTCCACAGTGGATCTGAGCGAAGCGTTGGATGGTGGTCTGTGCTTGGTGCGCATTCCCAAGGGCAGCCTCGGGGAGGACACCACGCGACTGCTGGGGTCGCTGATCGTGGCGCGGGTGTGGCAAGCCACCACCGCCCGCGCCGCACTGGCACAGCGCGAACGCCACGACGCCGGACTGTATGTCGACGAGGCGCACAACTTTCTGAACCTGCCGTATGCGATGGAGGACATGCTCGCTGAGGCCCGCGGTTACCGGTTGAGCATGACGCTGGCCCACCAGCACTTGGGGCAGCTTCCCAAGGATCTCAAGGAAGGCATCTCCACCAACGCCCGTAGCAAGGTGTTCTTCACCGCCTCCCCCGAGGACGCTCGCGAACTCGCCCGCCACACCGCACCGCGGGTGTCGGAGCACGACCTCGCGCACCTCGGCGTCTACCACGCCGCCGCCCGCCTGGTCGTGGGCGGCGAGGAGACCCAGCCGTTCACGGTGACCACCCAACCACTCCCGCCGGCCATTCCCGGCCGCTCCAAGGTCGTCCGCAAAGCCGCCGCGGCCCACACCCGCCCATTGGAGTCACGAGCCGAGGACACCGGCGACCAGCCAGGAACCACCGGCACAGACCCGCGCCGCGCACGCCGCACGGCCTGACCTCTCAAGTCAAGTCCCAGGGCGGTCCTCCTCAACGTGGAGGACCGCCCTTCCTTGTGCCCCGGTCACGCCCTAGGAGGAACGATCGTGTTCACACATCACCAGCAACGCGACCTGCGCGCCCCGATGCCACAACGGCCGAGCCTGCGCTACGCAGCCTCCGCTGAGCATCAAGCCCAAGTCGCAGCCCATCTCACCGCCCGCGACCGCTGGCTGGCCCGGGTCCTGGCCGAGCACCGGGTGCTGACCTCCCCACAGATCGCGGCAATCGCGTTCGGTAAATCTCGCCGTGCGGCCAACCACCGCTTGCACAAGCTCTACACCTGGCGGGTTCTGGACCGCTTCCAGCCCTACATCGGCCGCGGCCGAGCCCCCATGTACTACGTCCTCGACACCACGGGTGCCCACCTACTGGCCCATGAAGACGGCATCGACCCCAAGGACCTGAAGTTCCGCCCCGAACGCTCAGTTGGCATCGCCTACAGCTTGCGGCTGGCCCACCTCATGGGCGTCAACAGCTTCTTCACAGCTTTGCTGTCCGAAGCGCTCGCTGACACGACCCAGTACCAGGCCGTGACCGAGTGGTGGTCTGAAGCTCGCTGTAGTCGGCACTTCGGAGATCACGTACGTCCCGATGGCTACGGCAGCTGGCACGAGGGCGGCCGGGAGATCGAATGGTTCCTCGAATGGGACACGGGTAGCTACCAACTCAGCCGGTTCGTGGCAAAACTGCCCGGCTACACCAGCCTCGCCACCACGACCCACATCGTCACCCCATTGCTCGCGGTCTTCGCCACCACAGCCCGAGAGGCGCATGCGCGACGACACCTCGCCGAACACCTGCGCACTCATCTGCGACGGGAAAAGCTGCCGATCGCGACCACCTCCGTCGAACACCTCCGCACAGCCGGCAGCCCCGCCCACCAAGTATGGCTTCCCCTGAACCACAACGACGCTGGCCGCTATCGGCTGATCAGCCTTCTCTCGGCCTGGCCCTATCTGGACACACCGACCAGCCCCATGGATAGCAGCGGCACCGATCTCGGCCCTGTTACGCGCTTGAGTGCACCGGCGCCGATGCCGCCCTGGCACCACAACGAGCTGACCTGGAACCCGAAGAGGTGATCCGTTCATCATGCTCGCCAAAATGGGCATCGCCGCAGGAATTTGTGCGTCCCTCTTCGTGGTTGTGATCGCCGCTGCGGCCGGCTCCATCGCCTCGCTGTTCGCTGGCGGAAGCGGCGGCTCGCTGACGTGCACTCCGGTCGGCTCTGGGCCTGATGGTGCGAATGGCTACGGGCGTGAGCAGATCGGCAACGCCGCCACGATAGTCGCCGTCGGCAGGCAGATGGGCGTCCCCGAGGAAGGCTGGGTTGTTGCTCTAGCCACCGCGATCCAGGAATCCGGGCTGCGCAACCTCGACTACGGCGACCGTGACAGTCTCGGACTGTTTCAACAACGCCCATCACAAGGCTGGGGCAGCCCGGAACAGATCAGGAACCCGACCTACAGCACGACACAGTTCTACCGGCACCTGTTGGCAGTGCCCGGCTGGGAACAGATGAGCGTCAACGACGCTGCACAATTGGTCCAACGATCCGGATTCCCCAATGCCTACGGACGTCACGAGCTCGCGGCACGCCAGCTCGCCGGGGCTGTCCATGGCGCCGCCTGCACGGGCTCACCGACCGGGGGTTGGGCTGTTCCTGCTCAAGGCGCCTGCACCTCGGGCTTTGGCCCTCGCGGCGGCCAGTACCACCGCGGGCAGGACATTGCCGCACCCATCGGGACAGCGATCGTCGCCGCCGTAGGCGGCACCGTCATCGATTCCGGACCAGCCACCGGCTATGGGCTCTGGATCCGCATCCAGCACGCGAACGGCGTGATCACTACCTATGGGCACAACAGCCGAAACCTCGTCCAATCAGGCCAGCAGGTTCATACGGGTCAGCAGATCGCTGAGGTCGGCAACCGGGGTGAATCCACCGGGCCACACCTGCACTTCCAGATCGACATCAATGGCCGGCCAACCGACCCGGTAGCGTTCTACCGCAAGCACTCAGGGGCGGGGCTGTGCGGCTGACTGCTGCCGAAAGACTCACGGGAGAAAGAAGAATTCTTGCTCGAAGGGTATTCCTTGGCCGGTTTTCGCGGTAACAGTGATTCGCGGCCCATCATGTGCTGGACCCCACCGGTCGGTTTCCCTGTAGCCGATGTCGACGGACTCGAAGCCGTCAATATTCTCGATCGGCTCGCTCGTCAGGACGGCGTGGGATCTTGGCTTGGAGTGGTCCCGCTCAGGATCTTCGTCTTCCGAAACGCGAACATCATAGATTCCATAGAAGTCGCCTGCTTCGGTGAGGGTTAAAAGAAATCGGTCGCCGTGTTCAACAACTCGGACTAGGTCGAGATGGGTCGCCGGGATCTGATGGCGAACGCGCAGGTCTGCCTCGACGTCACCAGTATTGGCGTCTGAGATCCGGTGGAATTTCTCGTTGAGTTCCGTTCTGATTGCCTTGTCATCGAGCTCTGCGCGGTAGTGCAGGTCTCTGATCAGCCATCCGCCATCTTCTGACAACAGAGTTGTGAATTCAGCGATGTCGAGTGGCCTAAGAGCAAGGAAGGTCCGGCCAGCTTCCCAGGAATGTCGTGTCGCAGTAAACAGGGGCTCTTCGTTCTCGGTGGCGAGAAAGTCTACGTCTCGGCGCGAGATCACCTTGTCGCGGTCGTCTCGACCGAAGGCGCACACCAGAGTGGTCGACGTGCCATCGTGGTGAAGTTCTGCTCGGGTTAGATCGTGCTTGAGGAGTGAGCCGTACTGCTTGGTGACGGCGGCGGTCAGATCGAAAATCTCCGGGGTTCGTTCGGGTTCAACCGGAACGATGCCGGATTCCTCCAGTAAGGCTTGGATGGCATGCTTGGGTGATACGCGAAAGAATTCTTTTCTGCCGATTCGGTACTCGGCGAACCTGGCGTGCAGGCGGCGCTCGACGCGGCGAGCATCCGGTACGCGCGTGGAGTACAAGACTACGAAGGGTTCGGTGACACTGGTGCCGCTGAGTTTTGCTGCGCGGTCCTCGGCGCGCCCACTGGTCCATCCGATCTTGACTGGCGAACCTTTCTTCTCGCAGTTGTGAAGGATATACACTTCGCCGGGAGTGGCCACAGGGTGATCTCTCGCTTCATGCGGGGTATGAATCGCACACGCTGACAACGGTGTTGATAGTTGCGTCTCGAATCGAGCACGCTTCTGCAGTGATGTCTCGGCGCCTACGGATCAGAGGGCGCTTGTGAAAGGCGATCGCGTAGGTCGTTGATATCAGATGTCAAGAAACCGTTCCACGCGTCGGGTTGATCTTTAAATGTCATCGATTTGATCAAGAAGGCTATATAGTAGAGCAAATTAAGTGGGATCATTGTCGAGTTTGGCACTGGACTGCAATGAAGGATTGCTGTCATGATCCCAGTGTCCAGTGCTACGCTAGGCGTAATATTCGATTCTTGGCTAATGTTTCGAGTCATGCAGTGCTGTAGTTTTTTGCGAAATTCGTTATCGAAATGGGCGACGCCTGCGTCGTCGACGTCCACGAATCCCAGGTCATGCATGATATCGAAAATCTGCAAGACAAGTTCATCTTGCAGTTGCTTCTCCGGTTTTATGGATGCTTCATCCGGTGAGAGTTCGTTTCTCCGTGAGTCGAGCAACTTTCCAGCGGCATGAAGTCTTGCCGTCCAAGCAAGCTCATCTGCCGTCTCGGCATTGAACTGGTGGTCTCGCGAGAAGTCGAGGTAAATGTTCTTCTTGCCATCTTGTTGTAGTTCGGTTGGGTTGAGGTCCATATCGCCTGGAATAGCGTACCAGCCAGTCTTGTTTGCGACGTCCCAGAGTACAACGATGACCATGTCGTCAAAGCGAGACCATCGAATCAGCTGGCGCAGTGTGATCTTTACGCTAGGGAGCTTCTGGCTCTCGTTTATGCAGTTCCGTTTTGTGCCCTTAACTTGAACCCAGATCGGCCGGGGGTCCACGCGTCCGCGGATGCAGGTCTTGACGAGAAGGTCCTCGCCATAATCCTTACAAATCTCGTCGACAGAGGCACCCTGTTCGTTCCAAATTAGTCGCACTGCGGCTGCGGCTTGCTCGCCAATTACATGTTGGTCCGGTCTCCTGGTCATATATCGACCTCGCTCCTCGCTGGATTATTTGGGATTCCTCCGTGGCGAGTAGGGTAGCGAACGACCCTGACAAGGATGGCTTCGTAGATCGCCCCAGCGTGGAGTTTTGGATCTCTCATCGTTGTACCGAGCACCTAATACTGCAACGGCACTCGCCTGAGCCGTAGTGGATCATGGTGGGCGTGGTTGTGGAGCTGGTGGCGGCGGAGCTGGAGCGGGTGCACGAGCGAATCGCTGGGCGGTTCGTGCGTTCAGAGCCACGTGCGCGGGTGCGTGAATACGTGTCGGGCCTGGTCGCGGGCTTGGAACGCAAGAACGGGTGGACGATCGCTGAGCAGGCCGGTGAGGTCAGTCCGGATGGGATGCAGCGGCTGCTGCGGCGGGCGGACTGGGACATCGCCGGGGTCCGCGACGACGTGCGTGACTACGTCATCGAGCACCTCGGTGACCGCGAGGGTGTGTTGATCGTCGATGAGACCGGGTTTTTGAAGAAGGGGACTCGCTCGGCCGGGGTGCAGCGCCAGTACTCCGGCACGGCCGGTCGCACGGAAAACTGCCAGATCGGGACCTTCCTGGCGTATGCGTCCTCGGCTGGGCACGCGCTGATCGACCGGGAGCTGTATTTACCGACCAGCTGGACCGATGATCGGGACCGCTGCCGAGCGGCCGGGGTGCCCGACGAGGTCGACTTTGCCACCAAACCTGCGCAGGCCCAAGCGATGCTGGCTCGGGCGTTCGAAGCCGGGGTGCCGTTCTCGTGGGTCACCGCCGATGAGGCCTACGGGCAGGCCCACTACCTGCGGGACTGGCTCGAAGCCCAGGACGCGGCCTACGTGCTGGCCACCAAACGCAACGACACCCTGACCACCCTCTCCAGTGACACGAGCCGGGCCGACGAGCTCATCGCCGGGCTGTCCGAGCAATCGTGGCGACGACTGTCGGTCGGCGCCGGTGCCCACGGCCCGCGCATCTATGACTGGGCCCGCATCCCGCTCGGCGCCGATTGGCCGCCCGGGCGGGGACGCTGGCTGCTGGCGCGGCGCTCGACGAGCAATCCCAGCGAGATCGCCTACTACGTCGCCTACGGACCCCGCCGATCCCGACTGCTCGATCTCGCCTGGACCGCCGGATCTCGCTGGCATGTCGAGGAGTGCTTCCAACAGGCCAAGAACGAGGCCGGGCTCGACCACTACCAAGCACGCTCCTGGCGAGCCTGGTACGCCCACACCACCCTGTCGCTGCTCGCCCTCGCGTGGCTAGCCGTGGCGAAAACCCAGGCCACACAAGCAAATTCAACGCCCGAGAACCGGGTATGATCGACTACACCTTAGCAGAGCTCCGCCGACTGTTGATCAACCTCATCACCCGGACACCACACCCCGCCAAGCACGTCTGGTCCTGGTCACGCTGGCGCCGACGACGCCAACACCAAGCCCGCCACTGCCACTACCGACAACGCGGACACCCACTCTGAGTGCCGTTGCAGTACTAGGGGAACTATGCGCACGATCATGGTCTGCGGGTGCGGGGGCAGCGGGAAATCCGAGGTGGCCAGCCAGCTCGGGCAACGGCTTGGCCTGCCCGTCGTCCTCCTGGACATGGAGTACTGGGATGAGCACTGGAATGCTCTCGACCCTGAGTCGTTCGCCCAGCGGCGGCGCGAGCTCGTCGCCGAGGACGAGTGGATCATCGATGGCAACTACGCTTCGACGATGCAGATCCGGCTCGGCAAAGCTGAGGCAGTGATCTTCCTCGATATTCACCCACTGGTCTGCCTGTGGGGGATCATGCAACGCCGGTACCAGCACCGCGGTGACGACGTGCATTCCCGTCACCGGCGCGGCCGCATCACCTTGGGTTTCGTCAGGTACATCCTTCGCTACCGGCACACGATGCGCCCCCGGGTCGAGCGCTTGATCGCCGAACACGCCGTGGGCGATCTGATCCGGTTGCGCACCCGCCGTGAAGTCCGCCGCTTCCTCGCGGCGATACCCAGCGGTCCGGAATCGTCCTGACCAGGGCATCTGCCGACAGCTCGCTGCCGCACCGCTAGACGCGGAAGCGCCCTGGTCATTGTCGGCTTGGCGCGGTGCGGCATGTGCGGCAACCGGGTTCGGTTGCGTAGGCGCGGGCCTGGATGGTGAATAGTTCTCGGTACAGGCCGTTGGCTTCCATCAGTTCTTCGTGGGTGCCGGACTCGGCGACGCGGCCTGCATCCATGACGACGATGCGGTGGGCGTGGCGGATGTTGGCCAGTCTGTGCGTTACGAGGACCGTGGTGCGATGGGCATCGTCACGGGATCCCTGGGTCGCGCGTTGCAGGCCGGCGAACACGCGGGCTTCGGCTTTCGCGTCGAGCGCGGCTGTGGGTTCGTCGGCGATCAGCACCGCGGCGTGATCGCGGAAGATACCGCGGCCCACGCTGAGCCGTTGCCACGAGCCGCCGGAGAGCTCATGGCCTCCCCGGAACTGCCGTGACAGGACCGTGCCCGGCCCTTTCGGGAGCTTGGCCAGGACTTCATCGGCACCCGACTCGCGCAACGCGGTCTCCCAGGTGCCGCCGTAGGGCTGCGGGGCCTCGAGGTTTCCGATGCGGATGTTGGTGTCGGCGGTCATGGGCCACCGCGCGGGATCCTGGTCGATCAGAGCGACCTGCTCGTACACGCCGTGGAGATCCGCGGCGGCCAGGTCCACCTCGTCCCACAGCACTCGACCCTCAGTCGGTGGATACAACCCGGTGATGAGTTTTCCCAGCGTAGTCTTGCCGGATCCGTTCTCCCCGACCAGCGCCACGACCTCGCCGCGATGGAAGGTCAGGTCGATTTCAACCAGCGCCGGCTCGTCGGCGTCGGGATAGGTAAATGACACGTTCTCCAACCGAATGGTCTCCGGGTTGCAAGGAGCAGCCACACCACTCGCAGGCCTGCGGCGTCGCCGCGACTCGGCGAGCAGCTGGGTGTAGAACCGCAGGTAGAACGAGTGCTCGTAGAGGCGATTGACCGACACCATCGTGGTCGACAGCGAACTCGCCGCAGCCCGCATCGCGATGACCGCGGCGCCGGCGATGGCCAGCGGCATCGCACCGGTGAAGAGAAGGACGCCGAGCACGCCGTAGGCCAGACCGGTGCCTGTGCCGGCCAGAGTGCGTCCGATCAACCGCGTCCAGGTCTGCCGGTGTTCGGCGCGGATCGCCTCCTCAGTGACCTGATCAGCGATACGGCGGTGCTCGGTCAGCAGCGGTTCCTGCAGGTTCAACGCGGTGCGTTCGGTGCCCACATCGCGCGCGACGAGCAGGTTCTCAACGACGTGCAGCCGCAACCGGCGGGTCACCAGGCTCAGGAAGTTCACATATCCCTGCTTTGCCGCGCGCATCGACGCCCACGCCTCGGCTGCCGTGGGGACCAGAAGCGCCGGTAGCAACCAGGGATTGAGCAGTGCGGCCGTGATCATCGCCGCAGCCAGCGACACCAGTGCCGAGGAGATCGAGGCGATGCTGCGCACGCTCGACTCCACGGCCTGAACACCTTGATAGCCGCCTTGCCGGGCCAGTTCCTGGAAGTCGGAATCCTCCCACGCCAACAACTCCACCTCAGCGACCGCCGAGTTGAGCCGATCCTGGGCCGCGCGGCGCACCAACGGCATCAACACCCCTTGCACCGCCGACACCGCGCTGTCCAGCAAACCGCGCAAGGCGAAAGCGCCCACGACAGCGGCGATCGCGGGCAGCGACGCCACCACCCGCTCCGGCGTAGGCCCCGCAGTCAACAGCTGCGTCAATACCCCGGCCGTGGCGAACAGACCGAGCGCCGATGCACAGCCCGAAGCCAACTGGACCACACCCGCCAGCACGGTCCTGCCGGGCGACGCCCGAAACGACAGCCCCACCACCAGTCTCGTCGCCATCGGCAGCTCGCGGACCGTCTCCCACAAACCCGCGCCCGCGACCTTCTGATCCACATCCGCCCACCGAGGCGGTTCCAAGTCCTCAACGCCGATCAGCGCGCCCTCCGGCGACCCAGATGTGCGTCGATGTCCGTTCCTGCTCCCCAGCATGTAACCCCTTCTCCGGACAGTTCTCGGCAACGGAACTCGAAGGAATGTCACTCAGGCACGGCCGATCGCCCCAACAACCCGCATCGCTCCACCTCCAAGCGGCCAAACGTCCCCCACGGCTGTCTTGACGGAAGCGCGGCGATCAACGCGCGATTTCTCGTGCACCCGCGCGTCGTGATCGACGCCTGCGTTCAACAGTGCCGGACGACACCGACAATCGACGTGCTGTCGCATACCGAACAACCGAGTCTGAGACATCACTACGTGAGCACCGTCCGCAAATGCTCCTCCGCACGATGGACCGCGGCGGTCAAGTCGTGGGCTTGATCTCCAGTCAGGGCTCGTCGGCCGAGCCCTGAGCTGGCGAGCACGGCGGTGAGTTCGTGTTCCTGGTCTGTGGTGAGGTGGGCGCACAGTGCCTGGTTCCGTAGCGCATCACGTGCGGCGTAGGCGTCGTTGGGCGCAGCGGCGATGACCGCCCGTCGCAACTGCGTGATGGTGGTGGTGGAGCGGTCACCGGCCAGGCCCAGCGCGGTCAGACCCAGGCGGACTCGGAACGCTGCGGTGCTGGGCTCTGTGTCGTTCATCAGTGCAAGTGTCGTGTCCACTGCGGATTCGATTTCGTCGTGAGGGACTGATGGCCTGGCCTGTGTGCAGGACAGTCGCAGGAGGTTTCCGACGGCTGTTTCCCAGGTTTCGGTGGGCACGGTGGAGTCGATCAGGGCTCTCGCCTGCAGGTGGAGGTCTTGTTCCAGCAGCGACATGATCTGGATTTGGCGGCCGTCGAGTAGCCGGGTTCCGATGCCACGATGGGCGGCGATCGTCTCGGCAGCGCGAGTCCAGCAGCCGGCGCGCGCCAGGGCGCGGGCGCCATCGATCAGCAGCGTGCTCCACAGATCCGTACAAACCCGGCGGTGGTGCTCACGGGTGCAGATCCAGGTCGAGAGGTCGACGTTCCGGCCGCGGATCGTGGCCACCTCGCGTTGGCGGGCTGCACGATAGAGACGTTGGAGCAGTTCGTAGGCCTCGGTGGGCTGGCCTTCGCGGATGAGCAGGCGTGCGATGTTGGTCAGCGGCATCAGCGCCATCACCGCCGCATCGGGGGTGAGGTCCCGCGGCTCGGTGAAGATCCTGTGCAGACGCCAGCAGAGGTCTTCAGCGAGGCCGGCGAGCCCGATGTCGGAGGCGATGAGGGCGGCGACGTTGATGACGCCGCTGGCGCGGGCCACCTGTTGGTGGTGGTCCGCGCCAGCGGGCCAGTCGGTCAGCTCGGTGAGCTCCGCGATCCGCTTCTCCAGGGGTAGCCCGAGTGGTTTGGGTCGGCGCACCAGGGGGATCTGTTCGGCGAGTGCGGGGTTCACGGCTGGGGCCACGGTCATCGCCAGTCGATGACCAGTCGGCTGTGGGGTTTGTCGATGACGAACCGGGGGTCGGCGGCTTCGAGGAGGTCGCGGTGGGCGTCGGTGGCCATCCGGAAACCGGGTTCGGGGGCGTCGTTGCCTCGTTCGCGTGCCCAGGTGGCGAACTCGGTGGCGACCTGGTTGGCGAGTTCGGTGGCACGGGGTCCGTGGCCGATGACGCCGGGCTCCCAATAACGGCCATCCTCGTCATCGCCTTCGCGGATGGTGAGGTAGGCGAGGCTGTCGCCGTCGAGCGCGGCCATGGAGCCCCATGCGAAATGCGGTGTGAAGCCTGGGCGCTGTCCGGGCATGCGGGACAAGCCGTTGGTCAGTGTGCAGGCGAGGTGCAGGTAGACCCATTCCCAGGAGAAGCCCTGGCGGAGCCTCATGCCGGTGTAGATCTTGTGCGAGGGTTGATCGAGGATGCTGCGCATCGCTTCCCGATCAACTTCCTGCTCGGTGTAGGTCTCCAAGTGAACGTCGCCGGGCCCGTCGTGGTGGACGACGGTGCGGATGTCGTCGGCGACGCCTTTGCGCAGCGGAATGAACGTGGCCATCTCGCAGGAGACCGTCTTCCACGTCAGGCCGTTGGCTTCGCGCTCGAAGGCGAACGACCGCGAGATCGATCCACGGATGCGCATGGGAATCACCAGCCGGCCGCCGGGGGCGAGCTGATCCAGAACATGGGTGGGAATGTCGCCGGCTCCGACGGTGAACTGGATCCGGTCAAATGGCGCCTGGTCGGCCAACCCGGCCGCTCCATCGCCCAGCAAGACGGTCACGTTCTCGATTCCGACGGACGCCAGGTTGGTCGATGCCCCTGCGACCAGGTCTTCGTCGACGTCGACGGTCCAGACATGCCCGCCGGGTCCGACGAGTCGCCCCAGCAGGGCGGCGTTGTAGCCGGTCGCAGCACCGGCTTCTAGGACGCGGTGGCCAGGTTGCGGGGCGAGCTGTTCGAGTTGCGTCGCCACGATCGACGGGGCGGAGATGCAGGAGAGCGTCTCGCCGTCGTCGGGGGCGTCTTTGACGGAGACGGTGCCCTCGCCATAGGCGGAGGCCAGGTCAGCGTCGGGAACGAAGGTGTGGCGTTCGACGGCACGGAACGCGTCGATGATGTCCTGGCTGTGCAGATGCCCGGATGCGGTCAGGCGGGTCACGAACTCCTCGCGGAGCTCCGCGGGGTCGGTGGTGATCATGTTGTTCATCCGCGGAAGGTTAGGGGCCGGCGAGGGCGTCTCCGAGTGCGACACGGTGGTCGAGACATCGGTGCCGAAGGTGGTGTGCTGGGCGAGCCATGCGACGGCGGCCTGGTCGGCAGGTGGGGTTCCTGCGCGGTTGAAAGCGAAGATCGCGTGGTGAGCCAGCACAGCCCGCAGGCCTCGGGTCAATCGCCCGGTAGACGCGAGGTCGGCGAGCGCGCTCCCGGCTGCCGCGAAGGCGGCAACTCGCTCGGACCAGCGGTTTTCGGTGGTCTCGCGTTGAGCGGCGTCGGCGTGCATCAGGCGCCGCATCGCAGCAAGCTGCGGCCCCTGTGCGTGCTCATCAGGTGGAGGGATCACTGGTCGGAGCGCGGCGAGGCGGGACCAGACATCACCGATCTCGAAGGGATCCAGCCCTGCGGCTCGGTGGAGCGTGGACAGCAGCAGGATGCAGCGTTCGCGGTTACGCGAATCGCCGGTGGCGGCCAGCGCTGCCGGGCTGTCGGCGCAGAACAGCTCGTGGGCGATCGCCATGCCTTCCGCGCCACCGAAAGCCTCGACCTCCGGCTCATAGATTCCGGGCACCCAGCCGGTCGCGTGCTGGTCGGCGACAAGCCGGTCGAGAACATCGGCGGCGGGCTTTTCGAAGCGGAGCCGGAGCTTGCCTTCCTTGCGCAGGAAGTGGAACCGCTGCCCTTCCAACCCGGCGGCCAGGGCAGTTGCGGCCTCAGGGCTGATCCCGCTGGGATCGGGGAAAGCGATGGTCGCTTGCCACCACGGTCCCTGATCGTTCGTCGTCAGCAGGTCCTCGTCGTTCCAGGTCATCGGTGTCTTCCTCGCTCCTGTTCAGCTCATGTGGGGAGAGTCGGGTTATGTGATCAGCAGTGCTCGGGTCCAGCCGGTCCGGTCGGAGCCCTCGGTCGCGAGGAGCGCGCCGGTGCGGCCTTCGAGGAAGCCGGGCTTGTCGAGGGTGTCCAGCTCGTCTGCCAGCCGGCCCTTGAGGTGCTCGATGTGGTCGGCGAAGCGCGTCGGATGGGTGGAGTCGGCGGCGAGCGCGCGGGTGACCGTCAGCAGCCCAGCCCATCCGTGACACAGGGATGCGTCGGTGACCAGGCTGGTGCTTGCGGAGTCGGCGAGGGCAGCCAGGGCGATCTCCTCCGCGGCGTGGCGTGCCGGCTGGTCGCCGGTGGCGTGTGCGGCCAGCTGCAGGCTGCGGGCGATCCCGAGCGCCCCGTAGCACCAGGATGGCCGCGCCGGTACCGAGCCGGGTGCGCATTTGGGTTCGGCGAGCTGGTCACGGGTCATCCAGTAGTAACCGCCGAAACGGCGCAACCAGTCAGCGAACACCTTGATCGCCTCATCACCGCCGGGAGGAGGGACTCCGTGCCGGGCGGCGAGGGCCAGCAGCGCCAGTGGCCCGGCGATGCCGTGTGCAACGCCGTGGTTGCTGTGGCCACCGGGCACGGCGGCATCGTGTCCGAGCGTCTCGAGCGACCACCACCCAGGTAGCTCGGCGCCGTCGGCGAACTCGCCCGGGGGGACCGGGTGGGCCAGAGACACCAGATACGCCAATACCTCGGTCAGAAGTGGCGAGGGCTGTGGGCGAGCGAGGAGCAGTGCGCCGAGTCCGGTGAGGCCTCGGATGAGGTCGAATTCCGCCAAGCTCGGTTGACGTCGGCCTTCTCGCCGTCGGACGGTGGAGGCCAGGCGGGTGGCCACGAGTCGATCGACCGCCTCATGAACCCCTGGCTCGGTCCGGCCGGCGCGGCCGAGCACGAATTCCAGGGCGGGGGCACCGTGGAACAGGGACGCATTCGCACCGGCGCTAACCCCGCCGTCGATCGCCTGCCGGAGCAATCGACGCGCGTGCTTGAGGTCGCCACGCTCGATCGGCAGCAGGGCCATTCCTAGGGCGTCTTCGGACAACGCCTGAGTCCGGGGTGAGGTCATCGGTTCGACCTCACGGGCACGACGATGCTGTGTGCGCGGCCATCGATCCAGCCATCGGCGTCCTCGGGCGGAGCGTCGTGCAGGACAGCAACCGGCGAAGTCCGTAGATGGGTACGCAACAGGTCCCGATCCATATCTCGGCTGAGATCGAGCGGGAGGTGCTGATCGTCAGCGGCCAGCAGCACTCGCTCGCCTACCCCGGCTCGCTTCCGCCAGGCGTGCAGCGCATCCGTCCACTGAGCGGTCGATGCCTTCGATTCGGGTAGCGCGCTGGGGCGCAGTAGCCACCGGGCAGCGGTGAGGATGCTGCGTCGGTACCGCAAGGCCGGGGTGAACGGCAGCGTGAACGCCGCGCCCCAGTCGAACCACGTCACCCGTGGCGTGGCGGCTCGGCTGAGCTCGGCGAGGAACCGGGCGATCGGTGGGGTGTAGTTGTTCCACACGAAGTTGATCGCGGTCGGTGCCACCGGTTCGATTCGCTGTCCGGTTGCAGCGACCGCGAGATACAGGTGCCCGTCGGAAAGGCCGACGACAAGATCGGCCGGGCGCAGAACCGTCTCGTCGCTGCCGCGGAACTCGCCGACGCTGAGGACGTCGGGCAGGACCTGGGGCGCACGGGTGAGCAAATCGGCATCGCTTCGGCACGAGTGAAACGACAACTGCGCGACCTTGGCTCCAGCTGTGACAGTCGGGAGATCGGCGGGGTATCCAGCCGCCTCCGGCAGGAGGTGCCAGAACCGGCCGGTCATCGACCCAGCCGCTCGCGACACCGTCTGCACGCGTAGCCGGAAACCGCCTCGCTGCAACGCGTCCCGTGAACGGGCCTGTACCTGTGTGCACACTTCGAAATGGGGTGCCGAGGTGGTCGGCGGCGGTCCTGCGGCGGCTTCGAGTTCCTCGAGCATCGCGCTGGTGACCTGCACCTCCCGGCGACCTTCGAGCGACGCGGACCCAGCAAGTTCCAGTAGCAGTCGGTCGCGTCTCGTCATCGTCCTCGGAGGCTCAGCGACTGATCCGAAACCCGCGGGAAGCCCCAGTCCGCGGTCAGGGTCGATGACGTGCTCCAGGCTGATCTCGACGCCCTCGCCCCACCGGTCGGCGAAGCGCTCAATGTAGTCACACCAAGCCGGTGTGCCCTGCGGATGCCGGGCAAGACGCGCCAGCACAGTCGCCGCGGTCTCCACCTCAACCCCCACCGCCTCTGGCAGACGCACATCCGCGTCCAGCCGGACATCGCACGCATCCTTCCCAGCAGGCTCACTCCCGAGCGAGATCTCGTCAGCGGGCAGAACGCTGGCGGGGTCAACGACGGTGGCCGGAGCCCGTAGTGCCGAGCGCAGTAGCCCCACCCGCAGCAATTCGGCTACCAGCGAGGACCGCCGTTCAGGCGCGGTGTCTGGGAATTCGGCGGCGAGCTTGCCCAGCAACACCTCATGGCTGATCGGAGCTTGGGCTGCATCCAGCACCGCCGCCACAGCGGGAGTCACCGCCAGCGAGAACTCCGAGGCACCTTCGGCGGGAACGTAGACACGGTCGGCGCGCACCTGCGCCAACGGGTTGACCCGCACTTCGACTGTCGCGATCAGCGCAGCGTCGGATTCACACGAAGCGATGCGAGCAGCCACCGCGCGCGGCGCGGATCGAGCGACGATCTCGTGGGCGTCGCCGAACCGCGCCTGGGCGGTCTCACCGAACTCACAGCGCGCAACCCCTGCGAACAGACCGAACGGTGTGGACCGATGTCCATACCGGATGGCGAAGCGGGCGAGTGCAAGAGCGGCTCGCCGAGCCCGTCGCACGTCCAGCGACTGGCCAGCCAACACCGCCTCCACTCGATGCGCCAAATCCGGGCTCGTGCTGCTCACCGCATTCTGGAACTCCGCGTCGGCCCACACCGGCGCCATCCAGGCCTGCCACTGCTCGACCGTGCCGCCCGGTCCCGGCCACTCAGGCAACGGTGGCGCTTTGACGTGGGTCGCCGCGCGTAGCAGCGCAGAGCCCGCACGCCGATACGACCGCGCTCGCGACCGCGTCATCACTCACCAACTCCTTGATGCCAGACCAACCAGAACCGGACAGCGCTACTGCGGCAGGGCTACGAGGTCGTGCACGCACTCGGGCAGGAGGAACCACACCCGTCCCCCGTGCTGCACATCAACACCGTCTCGGCCGCAGGCGTCCCCTCAATGAGAGTGATGTCGAGGTCAAAGGGGTCACCTCCAGCGTCAAAATCGTTCGTGTCGGTGCTGCTGATGTGCTCAATTGCCGGAGAACTCATCACTTTCCTTTCGCTGGAATGGTGAACTGGACCGTCGAGGAGGACTACGTGAAGCCCTCCTCGACGTAGGAGCGGTCATCACGAGCCGCGGACCTCAGTGCCGGACGGTGTGGACGAGGAGCTCGTCTCAGTGGAGATGACCAGTGGTGGCCGGAGCACGTCAGCGAGCTTGACCAACACATCCGCCAGAAGCGCACGACGCTCTGGAGTGCCACGACCAGCCGGCAGATCGAAAGCCATCGAGTCGATCTCCCACTGCACCTCCCGCAGCAAAACGGCGAGCTGAGCGTCATTGATTTGCCCTCGCTGCGATACAAGACGACGGAGCAAACTCGGATCGGTCGACGTTCGTTCAGCGCTTGTCAGCTGTGGCATGGGCACATCCCCCGGTAGACGAGCATCGCCGACTCGTGACGATCACGTCCTCACCGTGCCCGTCACGCGGAACAGACCGGAAGACGGCGACGCACCGGAAGTGATCGGTTCTGATCAGTCGCCCCGGCCCGATACTCTGATCACAGCAATGCCGTGCTGGGAGGGAACCTGCGTGACCCGCGATCTGACGTGGAGCCCGCACGAAGTCAAGGTGCTGCGCGAGGTCCAGCACCTCAGTCAACGTTCTTTCGCCGAGCACCTCGGGTTCGCCCAGAGCACCGTCGCGAACTGGGAGAAGGCCACCCGTGACGGCAGCCTGCATCACGAGACCCGAGAAGTGCTCAATCGTGCGCTCGACAATCTTTCCGCCGAACACCGGGAGCGGTTCGACCGCCGATGCTCCATTTCCCCAGGCAAGCTGGGCGTGGGATCGGCAACACGCACCAGGCACGTCATCGGCTCGCTCAGCGAGGTCGCATCCCCATTGCCCTACTACGTGCCGACGAGCACAGTCGGGGCGTTCCGTTCGTTCCTGTCCTCGGCCGCACGAGTCTTCCTTCTCGCCGGGCCCGCTGGAACAGGGAAAACACAGCTGACCCACCACCTCGCCGACCAGCTCGCGAACGAGGCGGATCTCCAGCTTTTCGCGGTCAATGAGTGGACCGACGAGCACGTCGACCTGCCCAGCGAGGTTCTCCGCTACGCATCGATACCTCGGGGCCAGGACGCCCTACTCGCCCTCGAAGAGACTTGCGCAGGGCTTTCGCGTCCCTGTGTTGTGGTCATCGACGGCATCGGCAACGACCACGATTTCGCGCTCATCGGTCGCCAAGTCGAAGCGATCCTCCGCCAAGTCACGACCAAGCATCTGCGGTTCCTGATTGCGGTACGGACCCCGCTGGCCGTTGAAACGACTGCGTACCCGCTGGTGCACGCAAGCATCTACACCCCGACGAAAAGCCCGCCGGCTCGATACAGCGTTGAACTTGCCCAGTGGACCCCGGCGGAAGCGCGCTCGCTGTGGGACCAGGCTCGAACAGAACAGACGACGCGGTACGACCAGCTTCCCCGCGGCATTCAGAATCTTGTCCTGACACCGGTCTACCTGCGGCTCGCCTTGACCGCCTCGCTGCAGACGCCGAAGGGCGACCTCAACGGGTACGCACTTCTTGATCAGTGCGTTCGCACGATCACCGGAAACAGTGACGCCGTCGCCGTCAGATCACTGCTGACCGACCAGGCCTACCGCCAGTACCGCGAGGAGCTTCCAGCCACGATGCCCGAGGCGACACCCGGGCTCACGCACGTGAACGCGACACGCCACGCGGCTCTGCCAGCGGATGTCACGAGGAACATCGCTTGCGAGCGCAACGGCCGGTTCGAGTTCACCCACGACATACTTCGCGAGTTTTTCGTCAGCACAGCCATCGCCGATTACCTGCACGCTCAAGGCCGGTGCCTCGCCAGCGTGAGAACGCTTAACGACCTGGCGAAGCACGCGGTCACCTCAGGTATCACCCGGAACATCATCGAGCTGGTGTTCCAACGACTCGACAACATTGCTCCCGACTTGCTCGGGTACTTAGCCACAGCACCAGCCACCGCAGTGGAAACGACGTTGCCACTGTTGATGGCCGCGGCCGACGACAGCAGGTTCGCGACCCCGGAATTGCTGCGTCAAGTTGTGCTTCGGGCTGAGCGTGAATCGTCGCTCGACTTGTGCCGGTCACTACTTCACGGGCAATCCGTTGCCACGGCGCTCGGATCTGGACTTGCTCCCTGGCTTGTTTCCCTCCTACGCCGCTTCGGCACTGCGTTGTGGCCCGACATCACTAGGTTCGTCGAGCACACCTTCGGCACCGCTGAGTCCCGCGACTTGGTCGACGCGACAGACCTGACGGTCGGTGACGAGGCGATCTTCATCGCACGGCACTTCTACCTCTTCGCACTCGCCACGGACATCCTGCGGCTGGACGCGTTTCTCGGTCACTCGAACTGGCGGGTCCGCGCCGCGCTCGCGGAGGGAATCAGTGACGACCGTGCTCCGCTGGATGCCTCTACCCACAACGTTCTCGAACGGCTCGTCCAAGACCCCGATTACAAGGTCCGCGCCGCCGCGGCGCACGCTGTTACTCGCCTGGCTGGAACCGCAGCACAGCGCCACGTCGTCACCCTCTTACACGACGACAATTGGCACGTCCGTGAGCTCCTGCTCCGCAACCTCGATCAACGCGCTGTTCATCATCCGGACGACACACTCGTCCAGACCGCCGTCGCCTCCGCCGATCCCAGCTGGCAACTCTGCCCTCAACATGTGCGACCCAGCTGGCACAGGATTCACATCCTGCTCGGCACCGACACCGGCCCCGGACGAAGTGATGACCACCGCGCACTTCTGACCATCCTCAGAGAAATCCGCACCGGCCATCTAGGGCTCTCGGCGACACGCGTTCGCGCTATCGGGCAAAGGGCGCAGCGCAGCGATCACTGGCTCGTACGTCAAGAAGCAGAACACCTGATCACCGAGACCCTCCAACCGCGCGCAAGCGAGAACTCCTTGCGGAATCACGAGCGATTCCGCAGGACTCGCGACACCCGCGCAGTCCAGATCGCCCTCGACGTCCACGACGTCGATCAGGCCATTGGAATCGCACAGGCTGCGGTCAAAGCCGGTGCAGACTTCGTCGAGATTGGCGACCCCCTGATCAAGGAAGCCGGCGTCAGCGCGATCGAGCAGGTCAAGACGGCGGTCCCGGACGCAACGATCGTCGCCGAGATGATGTCCGCGGACTGGGGACGTGACCAGGTGCTGCTAGCAGCAGAGGCAGGCGCCGACATCGTCCTACTCATCGGCCCGGCCACCGCAGCCAGCGTGAGCGCAGCAGTAGACGCAGGCCAACGTCTTGGTATCCCGATTCTGCTCGACGCTCCCACCGACACGACCAGGCAATGGGTCATCGACATGGAACGCGCCGGAGTAGACGGATTCGCCATCACCACCAACATCGACGTCGGCATCGGTAGCGCCACCGCTTTCGAAACAGCGCAAACGCTGCGCTCCTGGACACGGTTGCCCGTCGCCGTCAGTGGCGGGTTCAGCGCCGCCGACCACGCGCAACTCGCCACCGCGGACTGGGACATCCTGATCGTGGGCCGCAGCGTGACCGACGCCGTCGACCCCACCACGGCCGCAGCCCACATCGTCGAACTCGCCCATCAGACCGGAAGGCACGCATGAAAACCCGGCCCCTCAACCAGAACGACATCCCCGCCATCATCGATCTGATGGAACTCGGTACGCCCTTCGTCCGTCCCCGAACGGAATCCGACTACTGGCTCTACGCCAACCTGTTCTCCGGCACCTGCCCGGTCGCCGTCGATGGTGACGAACTCACGGGAGCGATCATCGCCTTCCGCAGCCAAGACCACCCCGACGACATCTACATCCAAGACGTCGTCACCCACCCCGAACACCGCCGCCGCGGCATCACCACCGCACTGCTCAACACCGTCCGGGACGCTGCCCTCAGCTTCGGGTGCTCACGGTTGTATCTGACATCCGAACCCGAGAACGCACCCGCCCATCAGACCTGGACGCGGCGCGGATTCACCAACGTCGCCGGCGACCACACCGTCAACGGCATCTCGGTGATCTCCAATTACAAGGGACCCGGCAAGCACAGAGCCGTCTACGAACTCCAGCTCGCGTAACGCACGCCGACGGAACTCCACGCAACTCTCGGAAAGAACAAGCAGGTCACACGGATACGACTTCGGTCCGCACCGTGTCTTGGTCGAATTCACCTCGGACGACGCCATGGATGAAGGCAGCTACCTCGACGTCGGTGAAAGCCAGTTCGATTGACCCACCGCTACGACGGAAAGTGTAGTCCTCGCGGCTGTTCACGATCTCTAAGCACATGTCGCCGGACTCGCCTGCTCGAACAGCGCCCAAGTAGCCCGCTTCCCCGGCGGCCCTCACCTCAGCCAGGAAGGCCTCGAACTCCTCGGCGCTGAACACGAGCCTGCGATCGTCGGTCGCACCGAAAGTGGTCTTGTCGTCGCGCAGCTCGACCCAGTCGCCACGACGGGCCACGCGGACGCACGCCTTGTCGGGCTCGCTGCGGGTGGCTTTCTGGAAATCCTGCTCGGTGAACTGCGGCCGGTTGGTGCTCACGTGTGGTCTCCCTAGATCGTCGAGGTCGTCCGCTATGTTGCGTATTCGCTCGATAGCGCCTTGAGGAAGGCGCGGCTTTCGTCGAAGCGCAGCGCGGCGTTGGTCAGCCGAGCCCACGCTGATTCGTGCGCGTCGAGTGCTCGCTGATCGTCGAGGTACCGGATGTCGCCCACGCCCTCGGTGTAGGCGACCTCGATGGGGCCGGCCGCTCCGGGAGACGGCACTCGCAGGAGACCGAATCGGGTCCCTATCGGCGAGCGACGCCCTGGAGCCGCCTTGAAGGGCATGACCTGCAGCATCATGTTCGGGCGATTGGACAGCTCAATGAGATGGTCGATCTGCTCGCGCATCAGATCCGCCGAAGCCCATTCGCGACGCAGACACGACTCGCTCATCACGACCTGCGTCCGGGGTGGCTCCGGCTTGTCCAAGATGTCCTGCCTCGCCATGCGCGCGGCCACTCGATCTTCCACCGTGATGCCGTCGACGGCGGGCTGGTCGGTGTACATGCTTCGCGCGTACGCCTCGGTCTGCAGCAGGCCAGGCACAACTTCGACTTCGGCCCAGCGGATCTGGTCCGCGTGCTTTTCGAGGTCGATGAGCAGCCTCAGGTCCTCGGAGTACGCGCGGTTGTGGCCCGTCGACCAATGTCCGCGCTTGTGGTTGTCCCGCCTCAGCTCGCGAAGCACCTCAAGGTAGCCCTCGTCGGTGAACCCGAGGTTCCTCGCCAGGCGTTCCAGGTCACCGACCGAGATCGTGCCCGCCCCGGTCATCAGCCCAGCGATCCGGCTCTGACTCGACTCGATGAACGCAGCGGCTTCTGCTTGGGAGACGCCCGCCTTGAGAACCATGTGCTCGATCTCCTTGCCGAGCAGCAGTTTCTTGGCGGTACGGATCTTGGCCATCGGCATGTGGGCGCCCTCTCTGCAACGTCGTGACGGTCACCGGGCGGGCACCCCTCCTTCCTGACCCAGAGCTTATCGCTCTGCGCTACTCGAACGGAGGGCTAGCCAAAGGGTGATTATCACGATACCGTCATTGCGAAAGCATAAGCTTCTTTCGATTCACGGATAGAGATACAGACGGTAGCAGCATCACCGAGCGAGGTGGACCCCGACGTGTTCAAGCGATATCAAGCTTCTGAACAGGAAAAACGCGTCCATCAGTCGCTCGTGGACGTAGGGAGCGCGGCAGCGGTCCTCGCCTCTCGCCAGCCGTCTGCAGCTCCCGCCTTCCGTCCAGTCACAGTCCAGCCCGGCCGGACCTCCAGCCGGTTCGGGCACATAAGGGCGGGCGGCGCTGCGTCGAGTGACCTCCCACCGGGCAACTCCGCGCGCCGCCCGCACCCTCCGAACAGAGGTGATCACATGACACCGAGCGAACGGCTGTTCTTCGCCTGGTTCCTCAGCGGTGCCGACAAGACGGACCACGCTATAACCGACCACGAGTCCGCACGCGCGATCCGCAACGGCTCCGGCCTGCGCGAAGCGCTGTGCGGCCACCTCGTGGTGCCGGGTTCCCTCACATCTCCACCAGGTCCGCAGTGCCGCCGATGCCTGCTCCTTGTCCGAGCCCGCACCAGCCTGTCCAACCCCGATCTCCCTATGGCCGATTCGCGCCGTCGTTCTCGTGCGCCGGCGCTCCTTCGGTGGCTATTCCGTCGTCCTGCCCGATCAGCCGAGTGCACGGTCCGCCCGGCGGGTCAGGCACCCCACGCACAGCCCCTGACTTCGCGACAGGTGTGCAGTACTGCCGCGGCGCGCCACAAGAAGGGAACGGAGTAACAACATGACGTCCTCGACCTCCGTCAAGCGCAAGCCCGTGCTCGCCAAGCCCGACCTCGCCGCCGAGGCGAACTTCTTCTCCGAGCACATGGGCTGGCCGGTCAGCATCGATGTCACGCACAAGCGACTCGTGGTGCGCACCGGAGACGCCCTTGACGCGTTCCGCATCCCACGCGTTCTCGCTGAAACGGTTGCCCTCGAACTCTCGTCGAGTCTGATGGCGGGCCCCGTCAGCCGAGACGATGACGATCAATGGTGGACGTTCATCACTGAACGCCGTCAACGTGCCAACGTCGAGCTGCTGCACAAGCTGCGCGCTGCCCGCGTGCACGCCACACCGTCTGGCGGGCAACTCGTAATTCCGCCGGTGACCAATTCCTCGGCCTGGTGGCACTTGCCCCAGCCTGGCCGACCCCTGCCTCCGTGGTCCGCAGTCGTCGGCATAGCCCGCAGGGTCATCGCTCGCAATCGGTAACCCCTGATCGTCCTGTCCGATCCGCCATGCCCCGTGGCTCCCCGAACGGAACGGCCAGGACCAGCCCGGCGGCCCGTCGCTGCCCCGAACCCGACGGGCCCGTCGCGGCACCTGCGAGTCCGGTGGGCAGACATCGTCCCCGACCACCGTCTGTCCACCGGATTCCAGGTCAGTTCCACATCGCGAACACACACGCCAAGGACCGGGAGAGCTGTTGTGATCACCGCCGGAATCATTCTCGACACCGTCGCCGCCTGCGGCGCACTGGTTCTTCACGACCGGCGTCGGCCGCATCGCAGCCGCTCCTTCCGCCGATGGCGACACGCCCTTGCCGAACACGGGGTTCCGCCGGATTCCTCACACGATGAAGCGAGAGCAAAATGACGATCCTCAACGTCCTTTTCGGAATCCTTGCCGTACTCACGTGGGCCGCCGTCATCGCAGATCTCGCTGTCGTTCGCCAGTTCCGGTCCCAACGGAGGGTCCGACGCACCACCCGGCGAATCTGGCGAAACCACCCTGACGCGCGGCCACGACGTACGAACGAGCGGGCGCACACTTCGTCATCCATTGATGCAGCTCGGGAGGATCAATGACCTCGCCGATCGTCCTCGCCCGTCTCCGCACGGATACCTGCGGAATCGGTGCGGCGAACCCGCCGGTGCATGTGTTCGCCGCTCGTCATCACGATGCCAGAGGTCATCGGCGCTCTTTCTGCGGCATGCTCATGCACGAGTCGCATCTGGAACGTACCGATGCGGACCTCGGTACGGTCTGCAAGCTTTGCTTCGCAGTCGTCCCGAGCAACCAGCTCGCTAGCCATCGAATGTCTGCAGCTCCCCGGCCACTAACGACTTCCACAGCTGACGGGGACCTGTACGGGATCGGTCTTCGCGGCCAGCTCTGGCACTTGCTCGCGGCAAATCCCGTGCAGACCAGCTTCGCCGGCCGATACGCAGTGCTCTGCGCGTGCGGCGTCATCGGGTTCCTGACACGAGCCGTTCCCGCCAATTACTCACCTTGCCCGACATGTCAACCAGAACGGAGAACAACATGAGCCACAACTACGTCATGAGACAGTCTGGCCTGGACGGCAACAGCCACATATTCCGATCAGAAGGCGAATTCATCTCACCCGTCTGGGCGGAAGTTCCCGAAATCGGCGTAGTCGAGTACCGCGTTCCGCTGTGCGGCCATGCACTGCCCGTCGCAGCCGTCATGTCTCAAGGGGGAGGCAGACCGTGCCTCTGGTGCGCGAAAATCGCAGAAACACCGCCAAATCCGAAGCACACAGTGGATACACACGAAATCCTGCCGAGCATCGGGTTGACCGGACTCGCAGTCACGTGACACATGAGCGGCCGGCCCGCCATCGCTGCGACGTAGTTGCGGTGGCGGGCCACTCCTCCGATGTAGGCACCACAGGCAATCCCACGGGTGCACCCCGCCGCTACTTGCGCACCGGGCTGATCTTTTCCGGCGAGATCTACGAGGGCGGCTACGTCGCGATGTACTCGGGTGAAGTTCTCCCAAGAAATCCAGAAGAGGATTAGGGATCGACCATGACCGAGTTCGACGACAAATGCGCGGGACGGCATTGCGCAGAGATGATGGAGACTCCTACACGTCCGTTCTTGAGCTATGAACGCTCCCTGCTGACGACGCCAACCGACGAGCTCCCAAGAGTTATCGAGACGGAGCCGGCGTGGCCTACCACCGACCCGGACGTCTCCCAATGCTGAAAATGCCCGTCAAACCCGACGATCAACATTCCGCGCACCATTACCAATCCTGGTCCGTTCAATCTGTCGAGGTTCGATCGTGGGTCACCCTTTACTGCGATGAGGTCCGCGCTGTATCCGGGTGCGATCGTGCCGACGTCGCTGAGGCCGAGTGCCTTGGCTGCTGTCGTTGTGGCCATCTCGATGATCTCGTCGCGCGAGAATCCGAGGTGTTCGTAGAGTCCCAGTGCTTCCGCGAAGCCGGTGAAGTGCGAGCCACGCAGACCTGCGTCGGTCCCGGGAATCATGGGGACGCCGAGGTCGCGCATCCAGCGGACACGGTTGACGATGTGTTCGGCTCGTTCCGGGCCGAGCCGTTCGAGGAACGCTCGCCAGTGTGGTGGCCAGGCCAGGCACGCGTGGATGCCGTGTTCCGCCATGGTCTTGGCGACGTCGTCACGGGTGTCGTACCCACCGCCGTTGGCCATCCACGTGCAGTGCTCGATGGTGCTGACCCCGGCATCGACTGCAGCCGCGATGGCTTCGGTGCCGTGGGCGTGAGCGGCGACCGGCAGCCCTGCGCTATTGGCTTCCAATACCGCGAGGTGAAGCTGTTCTCCGGTGAACTGCGAGGCCCACATCGGCGGCGATGTCGGCGTGATCTGTCCGCCCGATGCCATGATCTTGATCAGGTCGGCGCCGCGGGCGGCGGAGTCATGGATACGTGCTCGGATGTCGTCCTCGCCGTCGACCTCGCCTCCGAAGAAGTGGCAGTGCCCGCTCGGTGGAGTAAGAGGGGCGCCGGCGGCGACGATGCGGGGACCGGCGAGGGCGCCGTGTTCGATGGCGTCGCGCAGGTGGAAGACGAGACCGTTGCGGTCGCCGAGGTCGCGCAATGTTGTGACGCCGCTTCGCGCGGCGGCCTGGGCTCTGCCGACCATGGCTAGCAGAAGGTCGGTGTCGTCGGAGTCGAGGTAGTGCTGCAGCGGCTCGCTGCTGGCGTCTAGGGCGAGGTGCACGTGGCAATTGATCAACCCTGGAAGCACGGTGTGTCCAGCGTATTCGTGCAAGACGGCCTCGTTGGAGGCTTGTCGGCTGACGTCGTCGCGGTGCCCGATGGCCACGATTCGGTCGTCGTCGACGAGTACTGCACCTTTGGGCACTGATTGACCTGCTCGTCCGGTCAGAATCGTTTCCGCAGTGATCAATCGCTGCACGTAAGAGCCTCCGTCAGGGGTCTGGTTCAGAGTGCGCGGGCCAGCGCCAGGAGTTCGTCAACTTCCCCGTCGACCTCGCTTATGCTGGCACCGGTAGGTGCCGCCACGAGGATCGCTGACCTCGTACTCGGAGTTTCACCTGCAAGTTGACGTTGAATGGCGAACTTGACTGTCTCGGCCTGCTCGTGTGCGGGACGCTCAGTGTCGTATCCGGCGTCAGCGAGGTGTGGACTGAGCTGGACCATCCCGTCGCGAATTTCGACTACGCGGCGCCAGAAGCGACGATGCAAGCGCACCGGAACGATTTCGTCGCGGTCGTTGCGCCTGCTCGCTTCGAGTTCGTCGTTCGGAAAGGCAGCGTGAAGGCACTGCCACAGTGGCCGGAGGGCATGGAACTGTCGACGCCGTCGTAGCCAGAGTCGGGCGGCTGCCCAACGGGCAGAAAGCCCGACGAAGCAGACACCGAGAACGAAGGTCAAGATCCCCAAGGGAACCAACAAGTTCACAGCGGTTTCGAGCGGAGTCGGTATGCCGCCGCCCGCCCAGCGGATCACGACGAAGATCCCTCGGATGGCCGCGGCTACGGCCAAGCACGAAAACCCCGCTGCTGCAACGCGGAATCCCCACCGGGCCCGTGGTGTTGACTCTGCTGCGTATTGGATGGCCCAGTACGCCGTCCGACTTGCGGCATATGCGAAGTAAAGCGAGCCGGCGAGGTAGAAGACGGCCACGCCGTGAGCGGTCATGTCGGCCGGTAGCCGCCCTGTCTGCGAAAAGACGGTTTCTCGTACCGGTGCAGGCGTCGCCAGCATGGCCACAGTCATCACGATCGATGTGCCTGCAAGTACGACGGCCTCGCCCCAGGCTTTGCGTACCGCCCCCTGTCCGACTGCCGAGAACAGGAAGAACAACATCAGGCAGAACCACGAGCCGTTGAGCGCGAGGTTGTAGATCAGTTTGCTCAGGCTTTCCGAGAAGATGTCGCTGAGCCCAATGAGCGTTCCGAACACGCGGAGCAAGATCCAGGCAACGACGGCGCGCAAAGCAAGGTCGCTGGGTTCTCGTAGCAGCCGGTAGGTAAACCACCCCAACGCCAGCAACAGGGCAACGGTCACGGGGCTCATAGCCAGTCCTGCCGATCGCCGAGGGAGTGCTGCGCTCGGCGTGCGCGCGGCGATCCTCCCGGACTGGCGACCGCACTGACGACCGCAGCGCGTTCGAGTAGGAGAGTCGCGACCGTTTCCGCGTCGCGTTCCTGATCGGTGTCGTAGTGGGTCCGGCGAAGTGCCCGGCGAAGGAGATCGGGCGGGACATCCGGCAGTAGTTCTGCCCACACCGCGTCGTCGCCGTCGTCGGAGCTGTGTCCTGCGAGTAGATGCCCCAGCTCGTGCGCGATGATGTGCTGCTGATGCAGCACTGTGGTTTCCCGCTGATAAAGGATGTAGTCAGCACTGCTGGTCCGCAGCCACAACCCAAAGGGGCCAGGGACTTCGAGGGGAAGAGCAAGGAGCCGGATTGTCAGGCCACGGTGGGCGCCGAGCCTCTGACACACCTCCGCCATGTCGATCGGATGGCTGATGTCCAGAGCCGATAGCTCCGCGCGTAGCTGCCGACGAAGCCTCCGTTCCCTCCTATTCGGAGTGAACATGTCCTCACCTCCGATCGTTGGACCAACCATGACGGCAGCCAACACACGTGCGCTAGCGATTCACTCGGACGTGTGTTCCTCATCCTTGGTGCGGTGTTCTTCGAACTCCATGTACCGCAGCACGTTCCGCAAGCCCTCCGGCGTCAGGTTCTTAGCCCGGAACGCCAGTTCCCGTACGTTGCTGTCCCCCAGCTTTGCCAGGAGCTCGTACTGGGCGTTGAGCTCCTCGCCTCGTGGGGTGTTGGAGAAGTAGTCCAGCGGCACACCGAAGAACTCAGCAAGCCCTTCAACAACCGCGTACCCAGGCTCGCTTTCCCCCTTGAGCAGCTGGTAGAGGTAGGCGCGGGAGATCTTGCGCCCCCGCTGCGTCAGCGCCTCGGCGACTTCCCGAGGCGTGTATGTGTCGCCGGATTCGGATCGAACGCTATCGAAGAGGCGACGCAATTTGATCGCAAACGTCTCCTGCCGCGATTCGCCGCCCTCGGCCTCCATGATCACACCTCCTCCGAGCAGTAGCGGGTCCACCATAACGGAACACAGGGGTCTTTGTGCAATCGTCAGTCTGTTCTAGTTGACGCCGGTTCTGCCGGTGTTTACATTCGAGCCAGCGAGTCCACTATAACGGACTTGCGGCGGTTCCATACCGCTGATCTGGGGAAACAAGATCCGCGATGACTTTCTGCCCCACTCGGGCACCCCAGCGCACTTCCAATATCAATTTCCGTCGGGGGGCTACATGCGAAATGCGACCACGGGAGATACGGAACCTTCTAGGCCCGGAAAGCGTTGCTCGACATCCACTATCCGGAGCTCGCTTTCCGAGCGAAACGATCATTTGTTGACACGGATTGTCAACCTGTCAACTCTGGCCTTCCACGCCCTCCTGGTCCCACAGTGGACATACCAGCAGCGAAGAACCGGTTTTGCTCCCTGTAGGAACGAAACCCGTTGGGAGTTACCCGTCTCGAACAATTAGGTGGATCACACACGCCGTCAGGAGGACGTCATGGTCATCGAAAGTCCGAAAGCCTGCCCACTGTGCCAGCACCGTGCGTTGGACAAACTCACCGGTCTAGCTGACCGGTGGGGTTGGGAGTCGAAAGCCCCGGAGCTGCTGCGAGAGGCCCGTCAGGCCGCGCTGTTGCTGATCGACCTCGACCGGTTCAAGCAGATCAACGATGTGTGGGGGCATCAAGCGGGCGACCACGCCCTGGTCAGGACAGCTCAGATCGTTCGTCACGCTGTCGACGAGAACGCGCTCGTAGGCCGGTACGGCAGCTATGGCGGTGACGAGTTCCTTGTGCTGCTACCGACCGGCAGTGATCACGCGGTACAGGTGGCGGAGACGATCCGCTCCGGGGCGCGGGCCATGGTGACGGCCGTGACGTCGACGTCAGGTGAGCCTGCGACGTTGGCAGGCATGACGGTTTCGGTGGGCGTGGCAGTACGTGGCCCTACCGACGGATGGGATCTCTCTAGTCTGATCTCGTCGGCTGACGGTGCCTTGCAGCAGGCAAAGCGCGCTGGGCGAGACCGGGTGTGTGTCGCCAACCAGGCCGCGGCTGCTCCCACGAGTTCGCTTCGGGTCCCTGCGGCACGGTCGCACTCCGTCGCGCCAGAGGGGCGAGAGAAACAGCTGGTCGAGGTCTGTCGCGTGATGCGCGGGCGTTGGACGCCGGATGTGCTCATGGCGCTGTGGTCAGGACCGCACTGCTACGACGAGCTCCTCGACCGCCTTCGCAACGCCTCCACTTCGGACGGTGTGCGCGGGCGTGATCACCGCATACCGGCGAGCACCCTGATTCGCACGCTTCGTCGCCTCGACCGCAGTGGCCTGATCCAGTGCACCGGGGCAGGGCGCGCGGCGTGCTACGAACTCAGTCCCTTGGCCCACGAGCTGGCGGCTGCCGTTGCTCCGGGCGGCTCGTTGTCGAGCCAGCAGCGTGTGCACTCCTCTGACCGCGCCGAGCGTCGGTTGGTGCAGGCCGGCTGAACACGACCTGCTCACCGCACTCCAGCAATCCCCCTTAGGTCATCTCCCGAATCTTGGAGGTCTCATGCCACGCCGTGGATCAGCCGGTCATGACACCGTCGTCGCCGGCGATCAGCAGCACGACAATGTTCGCCCCGATGAGGCACGGTCCCAACGGCACGGTCGAGAGCGGTCGGTTGACCGTGCGCAGGCCGAGATGGATCAGTGCCGCGGCGAGCCAGGCCACCAACAATCCGCTGAACAGCGCTGGCCAGCTGAACCAGGCAAGTACGGCTGCCCACGGCGCGGCCAGTTTGACGTCTCCGCCGCCCAAGCCGCTGGGGGCCAGTACGTAGATCAGTGCGAAGAACACGAGGCATCCTGCCGCTCCCGCGCCGGCGCGCACCAACGGCTCCAGATCAGCGGTCAGCAGTGCACCTGCCACAGCAACACTGCCGACCAACGCGGACAGGATCGCGATCAGGCGGTTGGGCAATCGCTGGGTAAAGGCGTCTTCCCAGGCCAGGGGAACCGCGGCGACAGCGAAGGCCGCGGCCACGGCGATATTGACTGGGTCGTGGAGTCGCCAGATCAGCAACCAGAGCACGCCGAGGGCGATCGCGAAGGGACCGGTGACCGATCCTCGGTGATTGCGCTGGCGCGTTGGCGGCGTTCCCGCCCGGCTGATGAGCACGCTGAGGAGTCCGCCGAGGCTTGCCCACAGCAGTGTCACCAGCGCAGCGTGGAGCACGCTGTCCCCCTCATCGACCATGGCTCCGGACGTGATCAAGCGTCGATGGTGCTGGTGTCGCCTGCAACCGCAGCACGCTGGCGAGGCCGCCGGATACCTCGTGGGGTCGGCATTGTCTCCGTCGCCACGGTGGTTCTTCTCCCACTGATGGCGGGCTGCGAGCAAGCGGCGGATGCGCCTGCTCCTGCGCCCGATGAGGTCGTGTCTCCCCCGGCCACGACCTCATCGCCCGCCGATCTCGCCGCTGCCCGAGCACGGGAGGTCTACCTGCAGATGTGGCAGGCCATGGCACAGGCCGCGCAAACCTCGGATTGGCAATCGCCCGCGCTGGCCGAGTATGCGACGGGCGATGCCCTGACCACGCTGAGCCGCAGCTTGTATGCCGACCATGTCAACAAGCTCGTGACGCGGGGGCGTCCGGCGAATCACCCGACGGTGTCTTCAGTCGAGCCGCCCGGTGATCCGCGCACCGTGATGCTCTCCGACTGCGGAGATTCAGCGAATTGGCTCAAGTACCGAAGCGGTACTGATCAGCTGGCTGACGAGACCGGCGGGGGACGTCGATCCATCACTGCCGAGGTGGTCACGCAGCCTGATGGCAGCTGGCGGGTGTCCCGGTTTTCGGTGCAGGGGGTGGGGACATGTTAGGCAGGACCACCCTGGTCACCACTGCGGTCTCCGCATGCCTGATGGCCGGTGCGGGCACGGCGCTGGCAGGTGACGGATGGGGCAATGTCGAGTGTGGCCAGACCGACTACGCCGGCTGCCAGCTCGGGGCTGGAAGCGGCGGTGAACCCAGTGCCCCGTCGAAGCCGCACCAGCCTGGTTCCGGCAGCGGATCCGACGATGACGGTGGAGGATCCGGTTCGCAGGACGCGGCTCCGAAGCCTCCGCAAGGCGATGTGATCGCTGGGGATCGGCCTCCGCTGGCCGACTGCCACTACGTTCCCAGCGATTACCAACCACCGAGCCAGGGCACGACGCCGATCTCCTTCGAGGATTCGGGCGGTGGTGCGGTCACCGTCAGGCCAGCCGTGCACCGCACCCGCATCGCCCCGGCTTCACCACGACCGGCGCAGCAGCCGCCGCGACCGTCGGGACAGTGGTACGTGTTTCAGTGCTCCGGTGAAGGGTGGGCTGATGGGCTCTACCGGCCCCCAGTGTGGATTCCCGATGGTCAGCAGCCGGGTCCGTCTCCGGAACAGCTCGCGCAACAGGCATACAGCCAGTTGCGGTTGCCCTCTCCGCAGATCCAGGCATCTCCTGCCCAAACGCAGCTGGTTCAGTTGCCGACGTGGCTGTGGCTGGATCGCGGACAGTGGCAGCCCCAGACCGCCACGGCCTCGGTGCCGGGTGCCTCGGTGACGGCGACCGCCTCCCCGAGCTTGGTGCGGTGGTCGATGGGTGATGGCTCGACGGTGTCCTGCCCGGGTCCGGGAACACCGTTCCCACCGGACACCGATCCCCGCGCCACCTCGCCGGACTGTGGCCACACATACCGGCAGAGTTCCCAGATGCATCAGAGCCACGCGTATCCGGTCGAGGCGACGGTGACGTGGACGGTCACCTGGTCCGGCCCCACCGGAGGCGGGACGCTGCCGGACCTTATGACCACGTCGACCGCGTCGTTCGAGGTGGCCGAGTCACAAGCGTTGAACAACGTCCCCAATTAGCAACCGATCATCCACTATAGACAACTCAAAACCCGAAACTCACTATTTTCGCCCCGTTCTCCGGAATTGGGGTGCAGGTACCGCCTTGTTTGGAGACGCCTTATGGCTACCTCTACCGCGACGTCCTCCGAGACGCAGAGCCCGTCGCGATCCTGGGCCGGACGCAGACCCGCCGACACCTCCCGCCTGGCCCACGGCCCCCGGCGGCGGGTGCCTTACCTGGTGCTCGGTGTGTTGCTGGTCGTGATCTGTGTGGCGGGGTCGGTGATCACTGTGCTGCAGGTCGGAAAGCGGGAACCGGTGCTGAGCCTGGCTCATCCGGTGCAGGTCGGCCAGGTCCTGGCTCCGTCGGACCTGCGAGAGGTCACCGTGTCCGCGGATGCTGGGTCCGATCTCGTGTTGGCGAGCCAGTCCTCCAGCGTGCTGGGTCGCCCGATGGCGTATGCGCTGCCCGCCGGCACGTTTCTGACTCGTGCTGCTCTCGGGCGCCCGCAGGTGCCTGCGACGGGGCAGGCGATTGTGGCGGTGGCTGCCAAGCCCGGGCAGATGCCGCCGCAGCTGTCACGCGGGACCGCGGTGTCGGTGGTCGTCTCTCCTGGTTCGCAGGGCAGTAGTTCCTCGTCGCAGGGTGTGGTCGCTGGTGGCCCGTGGCCGGCGGTGGTGGTCGGTGTTGAGGCTGCGGGCAGTGATCAATCGACGGTGGTGTCGCTGCAGTTGCCGGCTGCCAGTGCGCGGCAGGTCGCCTCGGTGCCACCCGGCGAGTTGTCGCTGGTCGCGGTCGCGGCAGGAGGGGGTCAGTGATGCTGATCGGACTGTGCTCGGTGAAGGGCTCGCCTGGCGTGACGACCGCGGCGTTGGCGATGGCCGCCCGGTGGCCTGTCGGCGAGGCGAGCGTGCTGGAGGCCGATCCGTCTGGCAGTGATCTCAGTGCCCGGTTCTGCCTGCCGACCTCGCCGGGGCTGGTGTCGCTGGCCGCGGCAACCCGACGTCCGACCGCGGCCGACGTGGTGGCCGACCACGTTCAGCGGTTGACCGGGGGGCTGCCGGTCGTGGTGGGCCCGGTGGCTGCCGAACAGGCACGAGCGGCGCTGTCAGCTTTGACCTCGCGTGGGCATCCGGTGTTGCAGGCTGCTGCCGGTGCACCGGACTCGACGGTGTTGGTGGATGCGGGACGGTTGGAGCCGTCCTCGCCTGCGTTGCCTCTCGTGCGCGATGCCGATGCGCTGGTGGTCATGGCACGACCTCGGGCCGACGAGCTCTCGCACCTGGCATCGCTGCTCAAGCCGATGGCGACCTGGGCGCGCACGCCGGGGTTGGTGCTCATCGGTGAGGGCTGCAGCAACCGGGAGGCCGAACGTGAGCTGGGTGTTCCGGTCATGGCCAGGCTCCCCCATGACCGTTCGGGCGCGTCGATGCTGTGTGGCCATCCGCGGGGCCGCACACCGGATCGCTCCGCGCTGGGGCAGGCATGTGCCCGGCTTGCCCGCACGGTGATCGACCACATTCAAGCCCACCGCACCAGTGACGCCGAGGCCGCGGTGCGGGCCACGACCAACGGGCAGGTGTTGTGATGACCAGCGCAGAGCACGACACGGTGCACGAAACCCACCCCGCCGCTTCTGCATTGCGGGCCCGGGTGCGCACCGCGGTTTCGGAAGGTCTGGCCGAACGCATCCGGCACGACGAACAAGCCGGACACCCAGCACCAGACCAGCAAGCCCGGCGCAGTCTGGCCGAACAACTGGCTGCCGAGGCCGCAGACGCCTACGCCCACGAGGAGCTGACCCGCCCGAGCGGGGCCGGGCTGGTGCCCGACGAGGTCGAACGCCACGTGGTCGCCTCAGTGCTGGACGAGGTGTTCGGCATGGGCGGCCTGCAGCCGCTGCTGGCCAACCCGGAAATCGAAAACATTAACGTCAACGGCGCCGATCGCGTCTTCGTGCGCTACGCCGACGGGCGACGCGCCCAGCTACCGCCGGTCGCCGACTCCGACGAGGAACTGATCGGCCTGGTGCGCTCGCTTGCCGCACGGTCCGGGGTGGAGGAGCGCCGGTTCGACCGGGGCTCGCCCGGGGTCAACGTCGAGCTACCGGACGGGTCACGGATGTTCGCGGTCATGGCCGTGACCGGCCGACCCTCGGTGTCCATCCGCCGGCACCGGTTCCAACAGGTCACCCTCGCCCAGCTCCGCTCGCTGGGCACGATCGATGCCGGGCTGGAAGCGCTGCTGGCCGCGATGGTGCGCGCCCGGTTCAACGTGCTCGTCGTCGGCGGCACCGCGATCGGGAAAACGACGATGCTCAGGGGGTTGGCCTCGGCGATTCCGCCAGCTGAGCGGCTGATCACCATCGAGGACAACTTCGAACTCGGCCTGGACCGCGACCCGGCCCACCCGGATGTGATCGCGATGCAGGCCCGCGAAGCCAACGTCGAGGGCGAGGGCGCGATCTCGCAGGCCGAGCTGGTGCGGTGGGCGCTGCGCATGTCCCCGGACCGAGTCATCGTCGGCGAGGTCCGCGGCGCCGAACTCGTACCCATGGCCAACGCCATGTCCCAAGGCAACGACGGCTCGATGGCCACCCTGCACGCCTCCACCTCCCGCGGGGCATTCACCAAACTGGCCACCTACGCCGCCCAAAGCCCCGAACGGCTCGGGTTGGAGGCGACCAACCTGCTTGTGGCCTCCGCATTGCATTTCGTGGTGCACCTGGCCGAAGCCCGCGACGACAAGACCCGGGTGGTCTCCTCAATCCGCGAAGTCGTCGACGCCGACGACACCCAGATCATCTCCAACGAGGTATACCGCCCCGATCCCACCGGCCGCGCGGTCCCCGGAGTGCCGCTGCGCACCGAAACGGTGGAACGGCTCGCCGAGGCCGACTTCGACGCGAGTGTGCTGGAGCGCGGCGAAGGGTGGTGGCGGCCATGACCACCCCTGCCCTCCTGGCCGCGTTGTGCGGGCTCGGCATAGCCCTCGGAGCACTGCTGCTCATCGGCGGTCTCCGCGGACACCTCCCCGAGTCGACCACCACGCCGTCGCGATGGCGAGAACGCGTTCGTCACCTCCGGAATGGGGCCTCGGCGCGACGCCCGCTGATCAGCCTTGCCGCCGGCGGGCTGAGTGTCCTTGTCACGGGCTGGGTGATCGCAGGTGTGCTCACCGCCGCGGCCGTGTGGTCGCTACCGCACGTGCTCGGTCGGGATACGGAGCAGGCCCGTCGTCTCGCCCGAATCGAAGCGATCGCGGCCTGGACCGAGATGCTGCGCGACACCCTGTCCGCGGCAGCAGGTTTGGAACAAGCGATCCAAGCAACGGTCGACACGGCACCGGCGGCGATCCGCGACGACGTCCGCGAGCTGACGATGCGCATTGAACGTGGCGACACGCTCCCTGACGCGCTCGCGGGACTGGCTTGCGACCTGTCGGACCCCACGGGTGATCTGGTGGTCTCCGCGTTGGTGCTGGCATGTCAGCGCCAGGCACGCCAGCTCGCCGATCTGCTCGGCGAGCTCGCGATCGAGGCCCGCGAACAGGTGTCCATGCGGCTGCGGGTCGAAGCCAGCCGAGCGCGCACCCGCACGAGCGTGCGCGTCATCGTCGCGACCACGCTGTTGTTCGCGGCCGGTCTCGTCCTGCTCAACCGCGGCTACCTCGCCCCCTACGACGGCGCATTCGGGCAGACCATGCTCCTGGCCGTCGGGGCACTGTTCGCCGTCGCGTTCGTCTGGCTGGCTCGTATTGCCCGCATGCAGGAGCCCGAACGCTTCCTCACCCGCCCCACTGCTGCTGGGGCACGCACGGAGGTGCCCTCGTGATCACCACCATCGTCGTTCTGGCCGCCGGGTTCGGTGTCGGTGTGTGGGCGCTGGTGGTGTGGCTGCTGCCCCCGGCGCCGTCTCTGGCCAGCGCGCTGGCCGCCAGCCGCGCACCGCAACCGCGCAAGTCGACGATCAACGACATCGAAGCTGGTGGGTGGGCTGCCCGGTGGGGCCGCCCCGCGGTGCGCCCCTTGGCCGCACTGGGCCTACCCAGCGCCCGCCAGCAACGTGACCTGCTCGTGCTCGGACGGACGCCGGAAGCGCTCTTGGCAGAAAAGGGTGTGCTCGCTGTCGCGGGTGTGCTGCTGCCCGGTCTGATCCCGTTGCTGCTGTGGGCGATCGGCGTGACCCTGCCCTGGCAGGTTCCCGCCGTGGCCGGTCTCGCCTGTGCGATCGGCGGGTTCGTCCTTCCTGACCTGGATCTGCGGCACCAAGCCCAGCGCAAGCGCATCGCGTTTCGCCACGCGCTCGGCGCGTACCTGAACCTCGTGCGGGTGTCTCTGGCCGGGGGCGCCGGGGTCGACGGAGCGCTCACCGACGCCGCGGAGATCGGCCAGGGGTGGGCCTTCGCCCGGATCCGTCGTGCGCTGACCACAGCACGCATGACCCGGGCGACGCCGTGGGCGACGTTGCGGCAGCTCGGCGAGGAGCTGGAGGTGCGCGAACTGATCGAGCTGTCGTCCTCGGTGTCCCTGGCCGGCACCGAAGGCGCGAAAGTGCGCGCCTCCCTGGCGGCCAAGGCCGCTGCCATGCGCACTCACGAGCTCACCGAAGCCGAAGCTGAGGCCCAAGCCGCCACCGAGCGGATGTCGCTGCCGGTGATCTGCCTGTTCGCCGGGTTCTTGCTGTTCATCGCCTATCCAGCCGTGGCCACGGTGCTCGGCTCCCTGTGAATCACAAAGGAGGAACCGCTGATGCTGACCTACATCGCCTGCGTCATCGCCACCACCCGGGCCCGCATCGCCGACATCCGTTCTGACGAGCGCGGGTATTCCACCGAAACCGTGCTGGTGACCGCCTTGCTGGTCGCCGGGGCCATCGCCGTGCTCGCGATCATCGTCGCCGCGGTCACCCGCAAGGCCAACGAGATCGGGGGCAGCATGTGATGACCACACACCATGCCCACCCACTACGCGCACGGATACGGCGCTGCTCCCGAGACGAACGGGGATCGGTCACCGCCGAACTCGTGCTGGCCGTCCCGGCGTTGCTGCTGCTGATCCTGCTGATCGCGCAGTTCGCGATCTGGGCGCACGCCACTCACATCGCCCAAGCCGCCGCCTCACAAGCACTGTCAGCCGCCCGTGTGCACCAGGCCAGCAGCGCCGACGGCCACGCCGAAGCGTCCTCGGTGCTCGGCCAGCTCGGTGCCGGACCGCTCAAGAACCCACACGCCGCCGTGAATCGGGGACCACAACAGTCCACTGTGGAGGTAACAGGGGAGGCTGCGGCGGTGGTGCCGTTCCTGGACTTGCCGGTGCGAGGCCGCGCGGCCGGGCCGAGCGAACGGTTCGTCACCCCAGGAGGCAACGAATGACGTCCCGACGGCTCCGCTTGCAACGCGACGAACGAGGTTCGGTGGCCACCGAACTCACCCTGCTGGTGCCCGTCCTGATCATCCTGCTGCTGTTCGTGGTCTTCTGCGGGCGCCTGGCCGACTCGCGGCTGCGCGTCAACGACGCCGCGCACCAAGCCGTCCGCGCGGCAACGTTGGCCCGCAGCACCAGCCAAGCCAACAGTGACGCCCACGCCACCGCGCAGGCCGCACTCAGTCAGGCCGGCCTGCGCTGCCAAGACCTGGGTGTCTCCGCCCGGCTCGCCGGCCTGCAGCCCGGAAGCACGGTCACCGTGACCCTGACGTGCCCTCTCGGGCTCTCCGACCTGGCGATGCTGGGGGTTCCGGGGACCACCACGGCGACCTCCACCGCTTCCTCGGTCGTGGACCAGTGGCGCGGAACTACTCCCGGAGGAGGTGCCTGATGCGCAGGCGGTGGCGAGCCCTCGCCGGTGACGAGCATGGCCGGGTCACGGCATTCGTCGTTGTCATCACCACGGCCTGTCTGCTGTTCGCCGGTCTCGTGCTCGACGGCGGACTCGCCCTGGCTGCCAAGACTCAGGCGATTGGCCACGCCCAACAAGCCGCCCGTGCTGGAGCGCAGGAGTTGGATCTCGTCGCCTACCGCGCCGGCGGCCAGCCTCAGCTTGCCCCGGAGGCGGCGCGAGCCGCGGCTCGCCGCTATCTCGGCGCCGTGGGCGCCATGGGCACCGTGACCGCCGATGCCAGCACAGTGCGCGTGCACGTCGATGCCCAGCAACGCACCCAGATCCTCGGCTTGATCGGGCTGAGCGAGATCCCCGTGTCCGCCGAGGGCCAAGCCCGACCCGATCAAGGAACAACAGGAGGGGCCGGATGAGGATGCTCGCCTGCCTCGCTGGGCGACTGCTGCGGCTTGTCGGCGCGCTGGCCGCATTCGCGGCACTGGTGGCGCTGCTGGCCGGTGTGCCCTGGGGGCTGGCGACGTTCCTCGGCTGGCCTCTCCCCGACCATCTACCGACCAGTGGCGAGATCGAATCCGTCCTGCTCAACCCGCTGTCGGTCACCCTGCTTCTGGACATGCTGGCCTGCATCGCCTGGCCAGTCTGGCTGGTATTCGCCGTCGACGTGGCACGCTGCATCCCGGACGCGGTGCGCGGTGTTCGGCCGCCCGCGATCGGCCCGGTCCACGCTGTGGCCGGCCTGCTGGTGGCCACTGCCGTACTTGGCCTGCTCCCACGATCCCCGGTCGCCGAACCCGCGACCGCGATGCCGGTGCAGCCCACCGCGGCCGTCACCGTCCTCGACCCCACGGCCGCGGCTGTGTCTGCCGTCGACTCCCCCGCCTCGACACCTCCTGTGCAGCACACGAATCCTGCGACTGCACGGGGAATTGTGAGGGTGCAGTCGCCGCACGATGGGGTCTACGACAGTCTCTGGCGCATCGCCGAACGCGAACTCGGTGACGGCCACCGCTGGACCGAACTGTTTGCCCTCAACCAAGGCCGCCCACAACCCGATGGGGCCACGCTTACCGACCCGCACCTGATCCGCCCGGGCTGGATCCTGCACCTGCCTGAGCAAGCTGAAGACAACACCCCATCGCCCCGGCCTGCTCCGCCAGCACCACCGCCAGCGATTTCCACCCCGACCGTGCCGGCACATTCACCAGAGGAGGCCGTGCCGGGCCGACCGGGCACCACGGAGGGCGCCGTTGCTCCCACCTCGTCGACCGCGGTCATGCTCGGCAGCGGCGGCGTGGTCGCCGCCGCACTGGCCGCCGCGGTCTCCCTGGGAATGCTCACGCGACGACGCCGAAGGATGCGCTCCTACAAGCCCGGCAGCGCCGACCGCACCCCCATGCCTGCTCCCGCCCCAGCAGTGCACGCATTGCGCCTGGCCCACGACCACGCCCAACTCGGCGAGGAGCCCACCGATCCTGACTCCATCACAGTCCCCGCCCGCACTCCCGACATGGACCTGTCCTACGTCGAGGCCGATTCGACTTACTCCGTGACGGACGTGGACGTAGGAGTCCGCGCCGGCCGCGCCTACGCGCTCGATCTTGCCGTGCTCCACGGGCTGGGGCTCACCGGCGCGGGCGCCGAGGCCAGCGCCCGGTCCCTGCTCGTGCACCTGCTGGCCACGACCAGCGCGACCCTGCTGATCCCCGACCACGACGCCCGGGCACTACTGGGCGACGAGACACCCGAATCACCCCGGCTGCACACCACTACCGACCTGGACGAGGCCATCACCGCACTCACCAGCAGCACCGCCCGCAACACTGATCTCCCGAGCAGCGAGCTCACGAGGGTGCTCGTCGCCCGCATGGACCGGCCGCACTCACGCCTGCAAGCCGTGCTCGATACAGGATCCGCCAGCGGCGCGGCCGGGATCCTGCTCGGCCACTGGCCCGCCGGCGCGACGGTGCGCGTCCGCGCCGACGGAGTAGTCACCGCCACCAGCCCCGCGGTGGCCGAACTTCGAGGTGCGCAGCTGTTCCATCTCAGTGCCACCGACACCCGCGATCTCCTCGACCTGCTCACCGACACCACGCACAGTCCGCCCTCAGGCGATCCCAACCCCACTGACGAGGCCGAGCTGACCGGTGACGACCACATCGACGAAACCGAACGCGCCCCCGACGCCGAACCTCACGTCACCGAGACCCATGAGGCACAACCCGAGTTCGATGCCGACGAAACCATCCACGTACTGCAGGATCAGGCGACGGCTCCGCCGTCCACGACACCAGCCAGCAATCCGAGGTATGACGAGCCTGATGATGCCGGCCGACCTGATCGCAACCAGCTCGCCGACACCGAGGCTGCTCACGAACCACCGAAACGTCCCTTGAGCCTGGCCGTTTTTGGCCCGCTCACTCTCACCTGGCACCCACAAGAGATACCCGCACGGAACCTCACGGCCGAGCTCGCACCCAAACACAAAGCACTGATCACCTACCTCGCGCTGCACCCCCACGGCACCACACGGGCCTCCGTGCGCGAGGCGCTCTGGCCCGAAGCCCGGGGACGACGGCCCTACAACGCCTTCTACGCTGCGCTCTCCCAGATCCGCAAAACCCTCGCCGAGGCCACCGACAACCACGCGGCCGACCTCGTCGTCCAGCACGACGAACACATTGCCCTCAACTCCGAGCTCGTCGGGGTCGACTACTGGCAGCTCAACCAGGCCGAGCATGACCGACACATCGCCAGCACCGACGAGCAGCGCTTCGCCGCCTGGTCCCGCATCGTCGCGCTCTACACCGGCGAGATTGCCAACGGCATGTCAGCACTCTGGCTCGACGGGCCCCGGGAAGCCGCCCACCGCACCGTCCTCGACGCACTCGCCGGCATGGCCGCCCACTACCGAGGACACGACCCCCACAAGCAACTCCAACTGCTCGAACACGCCAGGCTGCTCAACCCAGAGAACGAAGACATCTACCGCGACATCATGCGAGTGCAAGCCGAGCTCGACCTCACCGACGCCATCAGCCGCACCCTCCACCTGCTCACCACCACACTCGCCGAGATCGGCGAACGACCCGACCCCAACACCCTCGCACTAGCGCGCACTCTCCAAGCGCGACAACACCGCACAGCCAGTTGAATCGAACGCCGCCATTGAGACGCAAATCGCGCGAAGCTTGAATCTCGAAATTCTCCTGGATCATCTTCCGGATCCAAACCCCAGTTCTCCCGCGCAGATGCAGCGACGATCAATAAGAAACCCCCAGGGCAGTTCGCCAACCGGTAGTATTGTCGTCTGATATGATCTCTGCGTTCCAGGCAGCGGCCATCCGCCGACACATTCTCAGTCAGGAACAAGAAGGCCCTTCCACCTGGAGGGGCCTTCGTTATGCTGCACATGACGAGTTCCGCAATCATCACGGCAAGGTTGATCACTCCACTCCTTATTGGATCGCAAATGGCGCGGCGCGGCAGTAACTCACGCCCGACCTCCCCACCTCCGCGAGCGATCAAGTCGGGCATTTAGCTTTCGGTTGCCACGAGCACTCTTGGATGCCACGCCCACGCATGCACCTGTTCATACGCTCGCTCATGCACCCACTCATCTGCCCGATAAACGAGAAACCCACTCGTGCCGCGTTTTTCCTAGTCAGAGCGCCGCTGCCCCTTCCTGAAACCACCCAGCCTCGGTACCCCACGGGAACTTGTTGACGACTGGGAAGGCATAAAAGGAATGAGAAGCGTGAACAATCCACTGGTAGCGGCAGCAATCCATGAGCTCCAATTATGAACAACTCCCTATTTTGACATCCACCTCTCCGCAAATCGTGGAACGCACCCGCAGGCCGACAAGACTCGGAAGCCACCCTCATCAACAATGCGAACTCTTCTCATTTCGTCGCCACTCTTTGCGACGAACCGAAAAATCAGAATTCGACCAATATTTCCCCAACGAACTCATCCGAAACTGTTGCAGCATCGACAGAGCCGGCGTTACGGTAGATTCACCGGAACACAGAGATTTCCGAACAGGAAGAAGTAGTCGCGGGTAGGGATTCGCACCCCGTTTGCCCGCAACCGCACACTGTGAAAGGCATGATTATGACGAGTGTGTCTGTCGAGGCGTGGTCGCACGGTGACGGGTATTTGACCGTCGATACGCAAGAGTGGATCAATGACCGCGGCGAGTACGCCGATGACCTCACCGATGACTTGCGCGGGTGGATGGAGGCCAACGGCCATGCGCACCCGCACGAGGACGTCATCACCGCATGGATCAGCGCACGCACGGGCGAGACTCCGAGCGGCCTGCACGGAGACGGCCAGTTGTGGGCCCACAACCTCGTTAACTTCTCTGATCACCTGCTTGATGATCTCGGTTTCGTAGTGTTGTCGGCCGTTGAGTTCGGCGACCTGATGATCATCGTGAGTGATCACGGCGGGCGCTACGTCGCGCCGACGGTCTATCGCTCCACCGTGGATGCGCTGGAAGAGTGGGCGGACTACTCGAACGCCGAGGGCGAATGCGCCAACGGGCACCGGTGGTGCACGCACAACACCGTGAATTTGCACGCCTGGGACGGCGCCGACATGCGCACGTACCGCGTTCCTGACCTGGTCCGCGTGCCCTTCGACGACCGCACTCGCGGCTATGTCGCGTGCCCGACCTGCGGCAAGGCTGTGCGGTTCACCTGCCATTTCTAAGCCCGTGCGGCCTGCCCGCGCCGCATGTCCCGCGCGCTGCGGCCGGCTGCGCCTCCCCTCCCTTTCTCTGTTCTTTCAGCTTCTGCGAGGTGTGCTGTGTTCGTGCTGTCCGCCAACGGCGAAATGATCTCCACCGACTACGACGACACCGATTCCTCGGTGATCACGTTCGAGAACGCCGACGACACCGAATGGCGGTGCCAAGCATGCGGCGAGTGCCTGACCGAGGAAACCGACGGCTACGCCGACGAGTCCGGCTCGCTGATCTGCGACGCCTACGACCCGTACGAAGACCCCGAGATTGACGATGCGGAGTCCGCGCCGGATTTCCGCGAAGGTCCGCACCGCCCGCAGCGGGTGGCCCTGTCGTGGGCCAACGGTGCCACGATCCACACCGACCCGGGCGAAGACTCGATCACCGTCACGATCAGCGTCGGCGACCCACGCGGCGCGTTCGCCTTCACGGTGCGCCGCGTCCCGGATGAGGCGATGGACAACGGCGGCCGGTTGATCATGCACACCCCGTACCCAGGTGAGCCCCTGCCGCACGTCGAGCTCACGACCGCCCACACCGGAACTTACTGGGTCGGCTGACCTTCCCGGGGTGCCCGCCCACCACGGCGGGCACCCCCGCTTCCCCAAGAACGAGGAGGAACCGAGACATGAGCACTCGTCGCCACCGGACGACATCGGCGAATACACCCACGAACGCGCCCGGTAACTGCCGGTCCGTCACGCAGGCACACGCTAGTGAATACGCCCTGCCTGACGACTGGTGGACAGCCGGCGGGTACGACACCGAGGACGGGCGCATTGAGTACGACTGGAACCAGCGGTATTGGCGCGCAGTCCTTCCGGACAGTTCCAGCGTCGTATTTCCGACTGAAGCAGAAGCGGTCGCCTATCTGAAAGAACACGGGCCGATCGTCGTCCGCAGCTTTCTCCGCCGCTCTTAGCCGGGTGTTGGTCGACCCAGCGCGACCAGCGGTGATCACCGGCTCCCGAACGTTCTTTCCGCCACCTGCTGATGCCTGTTCATGCGCCACAGCGATGCCCTAGGCGCCCAGTCAACCGCACCACGTTATTGCAAAAGCAAACGCACCGCGCAGCCATCGGCTCAGGCCGGCCTGATCACTGTCGACAACCACACAGCGCGAGCACGCACGGAGGTTGTCCGCTGAGCTCTGTGAGCTACCCTAACCACGCCCTCCTTCCGAGAAGGGCAGCCCTTTCACAGGGTTTGCGGTAGGCCGGCGGACCGTGCGAACACCCTCCGGGTGGGTCCGCCGGCCCCTTTACGTTCTGAGCTCCCAAACCGCTCGCGCCGCGCACCTGGCGCCGCCGTTGGCACACCAGCAACTCGGCCTCGCGCTCGTCTCTCCTCTCGCGTTTCCACTTGGAGCCCAGTCATGCAATCGCACTGCGAACACCCGTATCGAGCCGTGATCTCCATGGCCGGAGCGATTCGTCAGAGTTCTGACGACACCACGGAGTGGCAACTACGGCGCCTTGCCACCGACCTGGCGCGTGCGGTCTTCGATCTTGACGCGCGGATGCGAGCCGGCTTGACGCCTCCCAGCGCCTGGCGTCCAACTTCCAAATACCCCGACACATCGGGCTAAACGAGCCTGTACCGCGACCCCCCAAGGCCCTCTCGGTGCCGAGGAGCCCTGGCTCAATGCCAGATCTCCAAATCCAAATCTCACCCCTCCCGCAGTCCCTGCCGAGGACAAGCACGCCTCGTTACATTAGAAAGGAATTCCCGTGACACGAAATACCAATCGGCAAGGCAATTGCCCGGATCCCGACCGACATGCCGCCGACATCGCTCAGTCGGTCGACGTGGCATGGAACAAATCCAACCACTCCGGTCGACGCGACGTCGCCCTTTCGGTCGTGTCTGCGCTGGCCCTCCTCAACCAGCGCGACCCCAATACGGCCGATCTCGCCGAACAGCTGCGCGCACAGAGTGCCGAGGAAGTCGCTAGAACCCTGCGGGAGATCTACACCGCTGTCATCAACTCTCGCCCAGACCTAACTCACCTCATCTTTCCCCTCATGCAGTGGGTTTTCGATGATCCCGATCCTGCTTTGCAGCGCGCCGCAAAGCATGTGGCCGACGCCGCGATACACGCGGGGCAGCTCGATCTCACTGGCACCGAACGTCGTTACGACACAGACCTACTCGGCGTGGTACTCACGCTGCTCAAGTCCGACAGCGCAGGCAAGGCGAACGCGCAGATCTACACCCCGATGCCTCTCGCGGACATGATGGCGCGCATGACACCACCGGAGGAGCATTTTTCAGTGTGTGATCCTGCCGTAGGCACCGGCGGGCTGCTCCGCGCTTCCGCGCAGGTAATGCGGGAGCTCGACCGCGATCCCGCGACAGTGGCCTGGTACGGCGCCGACGTTGATGAGTTGGCGATCGCCGCGTGCGCAGCCAACAGTCTGATCTGGGGACTTGGCCCGCACATCGTCCTGTGCGTCGCCAACACGCTCTCGGAAGGAGACTGGGCGCACCGGGCCGAGGCTCAACGGGCCGAGGTCCTACAGATCTCCGCACAAGTCCGCCGCGACAAGCTAATGATCCACGCGGTTCGTACCGCTCAACAACTCACCGAACTCCCGATCGACGAGTCCCAAGTCCACGAGTAGTACGTGCTTGCCTACTCGGAGCTCTCGGTGGCCACGAGCTAGGGCCCCGCCATCGCAGAGACCAACGAGGACTTAGTACTGCAACGGCACTCAGAGTGGGTGTCCGCGTTGTCGGTAGTGGCAGTGGCGGGCTTGGTGTTGGCGTCGTCGGCGCCAGCGTGACCAGGACCAGACGTGCTTGGCGGGGTGTGGTGTCCGGGTGATGAGGTTGATCAACAGTCGGCGGAGCTCTGCTAAGGTGTAGTCGATCATACCCGGTTCTCGGGCGTTGAATTTGCTTGTGTGGCCTGGGTTTTCGCCACGGCTAGCCACGCGAGGGCGAGCAGCGACAGGGTGGTGTGGGCGTACCAGGCTCGCCAGGAGCGTGCTTGGTAGTGGTCGAGCCCGGCCTCGTTCTTGGCCTGTTGGAAGCACTCCTCGACATGCCAGCGAGATCCGGCGGTCCAGGCGAGATCGAGCAGTCGGGATCGGCGGGGTCCGTAGGCGACGTAGTAGGCGATCTCGCTGGGATTGCTCGTCGAGCGCCGCGCCAGCAGCCAGCGTCCCCGCCCGGGCGGCCAATCGGCGCCGAGCGGGATGCGGGCCCAGTCATAGATGCGCGGGCCGTGGGCACCGGCGCCGACCGACAGTCGTCGCCACGATTGCTCGGACAGCCCGGCGATGAGCTCGTCGGCCCGGCTCGTGTCACTGGAGAGGGTGGTCAGGGTGTCGTTGCGTTTGGTGGCCAGCACGTAGGCCGCGTCCTGGGCTTCGAGCCAGTCCCGCAGGTAGTGGGCCTGCCCGTAGGCCTCATCGGCGGTGACCCACGAGAACGGCACCCCGGCTTCGAACGCCCGAGCCAGCATCGCTTGGGCCTGCGCAGGTTTGGTGGCAAAGTCGACCTCGTCGGGCACCCCGGCCGCTCGGCAGCGGTCCCGATCATCGGTCCAGCTGGTCGGTAAATACAGCTCCCGGTCGATCAGCGCGTGCCCAGCCGAGGACGCATACGCCAGGAAGGTCCCGATCTGGCAGTTTTCCGTGCGACCGGCCGTGCCGGAGTACTGGCGCTGCACCCCGGCCGAGCGAGTCCCCTTCTTCAAAAACCCGGTCTCATCGACGATCAACACACCCTCGCGGTCACCGAGGTGCTCGATGACGTAGTCACGCACGTCGTCGCGGACCCCGGCGATGTCCCAGTCCGCCCGCCGCAGCAGCCGCTGCATCCCATCCGGACTGACCTCACCGGCCTGCTCAGCGATCGTCCACCCGTTCTTGCGTTCCAAGCCCGCGACCAGGCCCGACACGTATTCACGCACCCGCGCACGTGGCTCTGAACGCACGAACCGCCCAGCGATTCGCTCGTGCACCCGCTCCAGCTCCGCCGCCACCAGCTCCACAACCACGCCCACCATGATCCACTACGGCTCAGGCGAGTGCCGTTGCAGTACTAGTTCTGCTCCGCTGCCCGCGAGCACTCGCGTGCGGCCGAGGTCCCCCCAGAACAGTGCCAGACCGGGTACTGGTCTGGCATGGGCTGGTACCAGGCCGTTTGCGGTGACGATGGTGTCATCCAGTAACACTCACGGCCGGCGGGCATGACTAGACATCGGCTGAGGAGTTGGCTCCGACAAATGAGCGAACCTCGTTGGTTGGGACCACGAGGTCGGCTGACTCGTTTAAGGTCGCGCGTGCGTTCGGACGTAGTTGAGTAAGGGGGCCGCGTGTCGGAGGGCTTTCGTGTCGATCTGCACGCTTTGCAGGAGGCGTCCAAGGGGGTCAGCGACACTGTTCAGGCTGCGCGAAAGGACAGAGTCGCCGACCTGGCCACGGGTGTGGAGTTCGGCCACGACCGCCTTGCCGGGACGGTGACCGCCTTTTGTGATCGTTGGGACCTGGGGGTGGCTCACCTCGTGATCGACGGCAGCGAAGTTGCGGGTCGACTGGCGCACTGCGTGCAGGTGTACCGGGAGACCGACGAAGCAGCCCGAGTGCGGTTAGAGGGGCTGATCGCGCGCTCCGCTGGCGATGACCCGGCGGCTGACTGATGGCGGCTGAGCGCGGCAGCAGCCGTGATCCGAAAGAACTGATCCCCGGCGATCTCGATGGAATCCTCGGCACCGCATCGTCGATGGCCTCCTACGGTGACGTCCTGCATGAGGCAGGGGAAGGTCTCAAGCACATCGACAGCACCGAGGGGTGGAGCGGTGAGGCGGCCGAGCAGTTCCGTTCAGTCTTTGACGGTGAACCCACCAGGTGGTTGGAAGCCGGCGATTGCTTCCACGACGCTGCCACAGCACTGGAGCGCTACGCCGATGCCCTCACTTGGTCACAAGGTCAAGCGGTTGAGGCGATCCGACTGTGGGACGAGGGCGAGGCTGCGACCAAGAGCGCGAAGGCCGAGCACGAACGAGCTCCGGAGGGCACCCCGCCGCAGCCGTTCCACGATCCGGGTGAAGAGAAACGCCGCGCAGCCACGGCGCAGCTGCAGCACGCGCGCAACGAGCTCAGGAACGCGGGTGACGTTGCCGCTGACGCGGTTGGACGGGCACGGGACAAGGCTCCTGAACAGCCGAACTTCGTGGAACAAGCGGGAGAGGCGATCGGCAACGCGGCCGGCACGGTCGTCAATGGTCTGGCCTCACTGGGCAACGCGGCGATCCACCATCCTGAAATGGCCCTGGGATTGGTCGGCGGTGCTGCGCTGACCGCGGTCAGCGCAGCCGGCGAAACAGCAGGAGTTGTGCTGGATGCGACCGGTGCTGGCGCGGTCGCCGGGGTTCCACTCAACGCGGTCTCTACGGCAGGAATCGCTACCGGCGTCGGTATGATGGGCGTGGCCATGGCCGGGCTTGCTTCGGAAGCCGCTGGCGACGACGAAGTCCAACCCGTGGATACCGATGGTACCGAGGTCGCGCCTGCGGAAGAGGCGCCGGCCAAGCCGCCTGAAGAGATCACCGGGATGACCAAGCACGGTGAAGAGCGGGCGATGGGGCGTGACGGTCACGGGGTCTCGGACCAGGCCATGAAGGACGCGGTGGAGAATCCGGTGAAGCCGGTGAAGGAACAAGCCGGTGGGAAGTACAAGTACACCGGCGAAGACGCCACCGTGATCCTCGGCTCCGATGGCCAGGTGATCACGACGTGGGCGCGCAACTCGAACGGATGGAGGCATCCATGAGCAACGTCATCGACAGCTTGCCGCCCGAGCTCCAGGACGTGTTCACCGCAGTCCTCGACGAGCACGACAGCGACCTGCTGAACTCCCTACGGGCCAGCAGCGAGCCCAGCCAGGACGAACGCGAAACTGTGGAAGACATCCTCTCCGACGCCTTCACCGAACACATCGATGACGACGGCGAACCGACCGAGCGTGGACGCCTCATCGACGACGCGCTGGGAAAGTTCCTGCTCCGCTGGCCCATCGAAGGATAGCTGTCATCGAGCGACCGTCGGATGTGTGACAGCCTCGGTCGCTTCCGACAATATCCGTCCTGACGAGTAGGTGTTCGCTTGACGATCACCGCGGAAGCCGTGCTAACTTGGCCAAGTCTTCAAGAGAAGATGCGGCTTGCACGAAGAGCTGCGAGGGCGTCCAGTGGAAGGTCTCGGCACCACCGCGTACGGCGTCAAAGGGTGTGGGGCACCCGCTTCGTAATGGACTGATGCATCGACTCTGATCACTGACGTGACCATTGGCGGGCCGAGCCGCCGGAGATGGATCACGTATGCCTGAATCACCTCGTCGTCCGCTTCGCGACATCCGCCGCTCATATACCGGCGAAGACAAGATCGCGGCCAAAGCCGGACTTGGTCGCCGCTGTCTGGGGCTCGACCGATGTACACCAGAGCAACGCCGATTTCGTGCACAGCTGGCTCTTCACGTGTTCAACGGTTACGGGACCGAAGTTGTCAGCCGCGAGGCGGTCTACAGGGCGCCCGATTTCCTGTCGTACACGATGATCGCTTCGCCAAGGTACGACGAAATGGCCTTCATCTTCAGGACGGCGCCTCGGAACGCTTTCGGCCGCCTGATCGCTGACAGCTCTTGCGACTTCGGTATGCCAGGTCTCCGGCTGCTTGCCAGCGATGGTTTCAGGACGTTCCATGCCGTCCATCATCCGACAGGCGCTCGAACCGTATTCGCCGTGCGCTCGGACTTCGAGACGGCGGACCTCGTTGCGCGGTCCATGGATACCTCTGTCGAACATGATCTGTTCGAACGCTTTCCACGCGCACACATCCCGTTGAGTGCGGAGGAAGATGCCGCGCTCAACCGGATCCCGCCGATGACGGAGGAAATCGAGATCCTCCTCGCGGCCCTCATCGCGCGAATTTCAGCTGAGGACCCCAGTCGAACTTGGGCTGTCGGCAACTGGTGGGGAGACCCGTTGCGGAGACCGAAACCGCCCGGGTATGGGCTCGAGAGCAAGCTGTCACTCTGGGGCGCGGACCATGCCTGGACACTCCGGTGGAACCGCTACCCGTATCCCTCGGATCTCATCTCGTGCCTCGCTGCCCCTGAAATCGGTGTGACAGGAGCGCAGGCCGTTGAGGACGGAGGCGGTTGGGCTATCAAGCTCGGCGGATCATCACTGCATCTCCGCTATGGGGAGGTCAAGTGATGACGGAACGGGTTCACGTGCTCCGCCGTACTGTGGTTGCCGAGGTGTCAGCGTGATCGAGTACCTTGCGATCTCAGCAGTGCTCCTGCTGGTTTACATCGGTTTGGCGGTCAGCGTCGCGCTCTTTCATCCCGACGCTCAACGCCGTAAGGACGCGCGATCCGTGCTCACGACCTTGGTGCAGATACTCAAGCGGGCCCGCCGGTAGGAAGAGTCCGAAACGATCAAATGCCAGGATGCGGCGGCCGTCCGACTATGTCCAATTCGGGCAGACGGACAGTGACGCTCTGTCCGGTACCAACCCCGCAGGAACCCAAGCTGCCGACATTCCTGCCTTAACCCGGGACTGAGGCTCCTGCGTGGGCGTCGGTAACCGACGTCACGAGCGCTCGGGGCGTCGCACAGTCTGCCAAACGCGCCGCGTTAGGCGCCGTCGACCCCTGTAAGAGCTCAGTCAAACGGGTAATCCCGGCGCCATTCCCGGTTGGCGATGGCACGGATGACTCCGCCATCTTTCCACCTCGTGACGAGCCAGAGTTGATCCAGTCCGGCCGGGAGGCGCGGCGACTCGTCCGGCAGTGGCCCTCCGAAAGCCAGATTGTTGTACACGGCGAAGCTGAAGGCGTGGGGCCGGACGGATAGGAAGAGGTGTCGCTCCTCGTAGCCTGACGCTGCGAGCTTCTCGAGTTTGCTCTGCATCGTTTCATCCTGGAGAGCATTGGTCAGCAAGTCGGGAAGCTCACGAGCTCCTGTCCCGGTGAAGCGGGGCAACGTGAATCCAAACTGTCTGGCTATCGGTGTTCAGAGGGCTCGTGGCGGTTCCGCGAACTCCGATGCGGTGAAGTTCATCAGCCTCTGGGTTGCTCGTCGCGGCCTGCTTGAGATCAGGCAATCCATGGCCCTCGCAGAACCGCAGCGCGTCGCCGAGCAAGCGGAGCTTTCTAGGGGTGAGATCGTGCGGTACCCAGATGCTCCACGTCTTCGAGAGTCCTGCCACGGTGCGCTTGTGCCCGTCGCGGTCGAGGATATTGAGAACCGCAGCCTCGTCACCAGATCCGAGTGACGAGATCTCGAGCGCTGCGGTACGGCCGTCCGGATAGTGCAGCAGAGCATCCACGGCAGATCGGCGGCCGGCTGTGTCGTACTCTTCGACGGACAGCCCGAGTACACGGCCGACAACGGCCTGAGCGAACTGCTCGTCACGACGGTTTGCGCCCATGCGCAGACAGTAGTGCAACGCGCGACGAACCAGGCTGCAGTTGCCGATCGGCTCGCGGAACGGGGTAAGAACCGATCCGTCTGAACAAGACCGTCGCCTTGCCGACGAGATCACTTGACTCCTTGGGTCGGACGAAACGCCTGATGCGCCCTGGGATGAGGTCAACGCGAGCTACCTCATCGCCACTGCCACGACGACCGTCGGCTGACGAGAACGGGATAACGTGGGTCGCCTGGGTGCGGCGCTGGCATCAACAATTTCGCCGGTAGTGTGCGAGGAGGGCCGGTAACCCGGCCCTCCTCTTTGCGTCTCCAAGGTCGACACCGCTACCTGTTATTTGCAGCCGAGGTTTAGCCAAGAACCCACAGTCGGTATGGAACTGGTGTTGATTGGGAGTGTGGCCTCGGCCTGACGCTCTTGGAGGGTCCGCGGCGATATTCGTGCGGCTGACATGCTACTGCTTGACGGCGGTTGCGTAGTTTACTCCGAGCTCCAGCGTGTCGATTCCTTGGCGTTTGATGAACTCGATGTTGGCCGCGTGGACGCGTGCGAGCGCCGGGCCGTCGAGGTCCATGGTGAGGCGTTTGATGCCGGTTCCCATGACGATCCGCCACCAATCATCCGGGTGTCGAAGTTGCAGTGGGGCGACTTCGTGCTCCACCCGGACACCTGGTATTCCGGCCTCGGTCAGCATTTGGTGCAGCCGTTCGGGGTCCGCGGTGTTTTCCCATGGGACGTCCGTTTCGAGACTGGGATTCTCGCGGAGCGCCGCGGTGATGAAGGCTTCGTACATGGGGGAGAAGAACTTCCGACCGAGTGTTGTGATCGCCAGTCGACCTCCTGGTTTGAGGGCAGACCACATCAGGTTCGCGGTGTGCCCGACGTCTTCGGCGAAGAAGATTCCGAATACGCACGTAGCCGCGTCTTTGGAATTTTCGGCGCAGAGCGGATCATCCATGCTCTGCTGATGAAACTCGATGTTGGTCAGACCGGCGTCTGCGGCGTGTGCGCGAGCAAGGGAGAGCATCTCTTCGGAGATGTCGAGACCGATGACGTGTCCTGTCGGTCCGACTTGGTCGGCGGCCGTCAGGGCAACCGGGCCCGGACCGCAGGCGACATCGAGGACGTGATCGCCGGTGGTCAATGCGACCTTGTCGACCGTCCGGTCGGCGCTGAAGCGCCAGAAATCCACCGAGGTGCGGTCGTAGTCCCGGGCCGCCGAGTCGTAGGTGCGTTGCGGGTTGTAGTTCCGGAGGCTAGAACTCATTGCGCTTCTCCAGTTCGTACCAAACAAATCCACGGCCGGCTTCCTGGCCCACAGGCGTGGCCTTGCCGGTGAATCCAAGTGGGCTGATTCGGTCGAGCAATTCCTCGGGTTCCCAGTACTTCTTGACGATGTCGAACCTGCGTCCATCCTTGAGTCGTCGCCGGGCAATTGGCAACGAGGAGTCGTCCACGACCTCTTCTTCGATGAACTTCTCGGCCGGTGCGACATCCATGATCACGACCGTGCCCGTCGGCAGCAGAGCTGCTGAGACGGTTCTCCAGAACTGCTCAAAGCGTGCGTCGGGGACATGCGCGAGCCAATTCGCGAAAAAGATCCCGTCCCACTGGGTGGGTGGATTCCAGTTAAACAGATCCGCCTGCGCCGTGCTGACGTTGGGCAGCTGTCGCCCGTCGACGATGTCGAGCATTTCCTGCGATCCGTCGAGTGCGGTCACGTGGTGGGCAACCCGGCTGATCCGCTCCGTCCAGTAGCCACTCCCACACGCCATTTCGAGGATGTCCCCGGTGAGCGGGGAGGAGTTGACCAGTTCCTCGAACTTCTTCTCCGCTGGAAGCAGGTAGTTATTGATCCATGCGTCGTAATCACGCGCCCGCTCACGGTAGTACTGCTGTTGCTGAGACAGCATTTCATCTAAATCGTCCACGAAATTACACCTCGCGGGTTGATGATGAGTTCGTCCAGCGTCGACGGCCTGCGGAACCAGCATCAGCATGAACATGACTGCGTCTTTGCAGTAGAGCTGAACGCAATGATCCAATCGGATCGCGGGTACTGGATCCGCCCCCGGACTGACCGCGACTTGGTCGACTCTAGCCGCACGAGAAAGGATGCATCAATGGTCTCGTTGAGTGACATTAACCGTGCGTTCACCATTTGAAAAATCGCCGTTTGCGTCATCTGCTCAGCGCTGGTAGCGCGTTCAGATGCGGTGTTCGGTGATGATGTCGGCGCTTCGTTGTTGGACGTGTGCTGCGCGTTCGGGGTTGGTGAGGGTGTAGGCGACGTGGAGCGCGTCGAGCACAGTGGTGTGCAGCAAACGGCTGGTTGTGGCTTCGATGCGGAAGTTGGTTTCGCGTGAGCCGGCGACGAGGGCGAGCTCGGCGAGTTTGGTCAAGGGGGAGCGGTAGAAGCTGGTGATCGCGATGACGCTGGCGCCGGCGTTCTTCGCTGCGGTGGTGGTGGCCAGTGTTTCCTGTGTTTGGCCGGTGTGGCTGATGGTCAGGCACACGTCATCGGCGTCGAGCAGGCTGGCGGTGACGTGCTGGACGTGGGTGTCGGTGGGGGCTTCGGTGTGCATGCCGATGGTGCGGAACCGGTAAGCGGCGTCCTGGGCCAGCGGTGAGGAGGTGCCGACCGCGGCGAAAAGCACTCGGCGTGCCGTGCTGAGGCGCTCGACGGCGCGGGTGAAGGCGTCGCTGTCGAGTGTGCTGGCCGCTTCGGTGATGGCTCGGGCGGTGCTGTGGATGACCTTGTTGAGCACGACCGGAGGGGCGTCATCGCCGGCGACGTCGTCGTAGATGCCATGTGTCGGTGGTGCGGGTTCGCTGGCGAGGCGGATTTTGAGGTCTTGGAAGCCGCGCAGTCCGATGTCTTGGCAGAACCGCACGACAGTGGCGACTGAGGTGTTGGTGTGGTCGGCGAGGTCGGTGACGGTGAGGTGGACGATGCCGTGGGGGTTGTCCAGGACGGCCTCGGCGATGCGTCGTCCGCTGGGGGTGAGGTCGGGCAGTTGGGCCCGGATGTGGGTGGTCACCGCTCCGCTGGTTGGCGCGGTGTCGTGGGCAAGGCTGGTCATGGGATCTCCAGGTCACAGGCACACGATGTGCACGGTGCCGCGGGTGTCGAGGATTGCGAGTCGGTCGCCGAGCGCGGCGGGCTGCGTGGTCACCGTGCGGTTGAGATCAGTGAGCATGGTGGGCTGGCCGTGTTCTGGGAGTTGCCAGACCGAGCCGTCGATGAGCACGATGACCAGTCCTCGGGCGCTGTGCACCGGTGCGGTGGGTGCGCCGATTCCAGTGGTGCGGTAGGGGCCATGCGCCGGCCGCCTTGCCGGGATCGTCGTGCGAGTGGTGATAGTTCCGGTGTCGATATCGAGCCGGTGCATGATCCCGTCGCCGGAGACGAGGGTGATGGTGTGCCCGTCGTGGTGAGGTGCGGCGGTGGAGAACCGGCCTTGCAACGGCGTGCGCCAGCGGATTTGGCCGGTGTCCAGGTGGAAGCGCTCGATCGTGGGCCCGCTGCGCACGAGCAGGGCATCGTCGGCGCCGACCGGTACGACGTCGCTGAGCGGGAGAGGTGTGCCGTCGTCGTCGGCCCACCGCACGGTTCCGGTGGAGATCTCAAGAGAGGTCATGCCCCGGTACGGGCCGCCGAAGGGCAGGATGACGGTGTCGTCGGTGGCGGTTCCGTTGCCGTAGGTCAGCAGCGTGTCCACGGGCCCGAGGTCGTCGCGGTGCCAGAGGGGTTGGCCTGTACTGATGGACAGGGCCGCCAGGTCGGCCAGGTTGCCGGTCACGACCATGCCGTTGTCGGTGGTGATGGGTGCGTTGTGCAGGCGGTTGTGGAGGTGGCTGCCGAGTTGGTAGGTCCACAGCACCGAACCGTCGGGGGAGACGCAGGTGAGCTGGCCGGAGACGCTGGCCGCGATGATCTGGTCGTCGTTGCTGGTGATGCCGGTCAGCGGTGTGGTGCCGAGGCTGTGGCGCCAGTGCAGGGTGCCGTCGACATCGATCGCGGACAGGCAATTGCGCTGTGTGGTGTCGTCATAGCTGGGCACGATCCAGCGGTTCTTGGCGCAGGTGATGCGACCGAGATGCTGCCCCGTTCCCACAACCAGGCGGTGATGCAGGCTGCGAGCCGGTGGTGTCGCCACAGGGGCCGAGCCCGGGGTGGTCACGGGTGTGGGGGTGTGCGGGGTCAGGCTGGTGCCGTCCCAGTCGAGCAGGCGCAGCTGCGGAGGTGACCAGTCCAGGCCGCCGAAGCCGGCGGGTCCGGTGCTGACGTGTGCGCACCCCTGGTCGACGATGGCTTTCGGGGCGTGCCAGTGGCCCGACAGCACGCCGATCAGTCGCAGGTGCTGGGCAGATGCGTGCAGGTGCCGCAGCCACGAGGTCGGCAGTTGGTCGTGTGTGAGCACCAGTACCGGAGTGTTGGGTTCGACGCGCGCGAGATCGGCGGCGAGGAACTCCCGCTGGAGGTGATCGTCGATCCCGCACCAGGCGCTGAACCAGTCCAGCGCGATCACGTGCATGCCGGCGATGTCGCGCGACCACCACCGCGGTCCCAGCTTCTCTTCGTAGCGCTCCACCGTGGCATCGCCCAGAAACCCACCGCCCAGCGGGGAATCGGTGTCGCGCGGTTCGTGCCGGTGCCCGTAGTGGTCGTGGTTGCCGGGAAGGACATAGACCGGTAGGGGAGCGCGAGCCATGGCGCTGCGGACGTGGTCGAACTCGGCTGCGGTCCCGTGGTCGGTGAGATCTCCGGTGATCACGGCGAAGCCGGCGCCGCTGTCTGCCGCTCGATGAAGTGCGAGTTCAAGAGCTGCGGCGGTGTCGGTGCCGTCGCCATGGCGTACCGCGAGTTCGACCGCGTCGGACGGATCCCCGGCCACGGTGGAGACGTGGGTGTCGGTGAGGTGCGCGAAGCGCATCGGCACCGACGGCTGTTCTTCCCGGTGTAACCGGAATGTCAGCTCCGGGGCGCGAGTGCTCCACCATTGCTCGGTGTCCCAGCCGCGCGGCACACGCACCCAGACGTGTCGCGCGGGCGATGAGGGGAGAGTGAAGTGTCCATTCTGGTCTGTTCTGGCCCACTGGCGACCGTCTGTGACGACGACATCGGCAAGACCGGCCTCCGTTGAGGCGTCGAGAACGAATCCGCTGACCTGCATGCCCGCACCGTAAGCACGGTGAAAAGAAGTTACATAGCGAGCTTCACCGCTGTAGAGAATATTTACTTCGTCGTTCACCTCCGAGACGGTTCGGCTTTTCACCGCGCTCCTACCGTCACTTGCCATGACGGGGATTTCCGCTGGCAGCGGCCGTGAGGCGCCGGTCGTGTTGTTCGACTGGAACGGCACCGTGGTCGACGACATTGAGCGCGCCGCGCTCGCCGCGGCGGCGGTGCTGCGCAGCAGGCGGCTGCCGGCGCCAGGCGTGCGCGAGTTCGCGGCGCGGTTCACGTTGCCGTTGGAACAGCTGTTTCGCGAACTCGGCGTGAACGAGAGACAGGTCGCCTCGGCAACCAACCAGTGGAACGAGTTCATGCTCGCCTCACCGGCGCCACTGCAGCACGGGGCGCAAGGACTACTGGACTTCCTCGTGCAACAAGGCAACCTCGTCGGGGTCATCAGCGCGGCAAGCACCGAGCTCGTCCTGTCCGACCTGGCACGACTGCAGCTGTCCGAACGCCTCGAGCTCGTCTGCGGTGGTGCCGGCGATAAGGCGATCGTGCTCCGCCAATTCACCGCACACCGCCGAAACCGTCGCGTGTTCTACGTCGGCGACACCGAACACGACGTCCAGGCAGCGCGCCGCGCCGGTGCCATCGCAGTCGGCTTCGCGGGCGGCTATCGCCCCGCACCCGCTCTCGCCCGTGCCGGAGCCGATCACGTGATCCACGGACTTGCAGAGCTCATTGACGTTCTCACAACGAGTGGGGAGAAGACACCGTGAGCGTCGAACCACGACCACCAGGCCAGCCACCACCGGAAAACGGCCGCAACGTCCGTCGCGTGCTGTGGGCCAGCGCCGTGGGCACGGCCATCGAATGGTACGACTTCTACCTCTACTCGACGGCCGCAGCACTCGTCCTCGGCCCACTGTTCTTCCCCAGCCAATCACCGGCCGCCGAGACTCTGGCGGCCTTCGCCACCTACGCGGCTGGATTCGTGGCGCGCCCGCTTGGCGGCTTGATCATCGGTCATTTCGGCGACCGCCTGGGCCGCAAGGCCATGCTCGTGACCACATTGATGACCATGGGCCTGGCCACCACCGCGATCGGCCTGTTGCCCACCCACGACCAGATCGGCATCTGGGCCCCTGTCCTGCTGGTCGCTCTCCGGGTGCTGCAAGGCATCGGAATCGGCGGTGAATGGGGCGGCGCGATCCTGCTCGCCGCCGAAAACGCACCTGCCCACCGCCGCGGCTGGTTCACGAGCTGGCCCCAAACCGGCTTCCCAGCAGGCTTCCTCGCCGGAACCCTTGCCTTCGGCGCTGCTTCCTGGCTGCCCCGGGATGCGTTCCTGACATGGGGCTGGCGCATTCCGTTCCTGGCCTCGCTCCTGTTGATCGCCGTCGGACTCGTCGTGCGCCTCGGTCTCACCGAAACACCGGCGTTCCAGCAGGTGAAGACGACCGGGAACACCGCCTCCATCCCACTCCTGCAGGCCATCCGCGCCAATCCACGCGTGATGCTCACCGGAACCGTCGCCGCGCTCGGACACGGCATCATCGTCACGATCTTCACGGTCTACTTGCTCAACAGCACCACCAAAACCGGTGTCGACGACACCACCGTCCTCACCGGGCTGATGATCGCCGCGGCACTGCAATGCGGCACCGTTCCCCTCGCCGGATACCTCTCCGACCGCATAGGGCGCCGACGCGTGCTCATCACCGGCTACGCACTGGCGGCCACCGCGATCTTCCCGGGCCTGTTCTGGCTACCCACCGGCAACGTGATTGTCACCGTGGGCACTTACGTGCTCGCGATGAGCCTCGGGCACGGCGCGGTCTACGGAACCCTCGCCGCGTTCCTCGCCGAGCGGTTCCCCGCGGAAACCCGCTACTCCGCCCTCTCCGCCACCTACCAGCTCGGCAGCACGATCTCCAGTTTCGGCCCGCTAGCCGCAGCGGCGATGACCACCGCAACCGGCAGCCCGCTGCCGACCCTCGCTCTGTTCCTCACGATCAACGCGGCAGCAGCCCTGGCAGTCCTGGCCACACCCTGCCACCCCACCTCTCCGGACCGAGCACCAACCACAGCGCCAACCACCGGGCACCAGTAGAAGGAGAAGCACCATGCACCGCAGCAACGACCGGATCCTCACCACCCACACCGGCAGCTTGCCCCGGCCCGACGAACTCGCAGCCATCATCGGCCGCCGCGAAACCCAGGGCCTCAACGACACCGAGACCACTCAACTGCCCGGTCTCGTCAGACAGGCGGTCTTCGACATCGTCGCCCGCCAACACAACGTCGGAGTGGACATCGCCAGCGACGGCGAAATGAGCAAGATCGGTTACTCCACCTACGTCAAGGAACGCCTCTCCGGCTTCGACGGCGAAGCCGCCGCACTCTCGCTCGCCGACCTCGATGACTATCCCGGGCTGGCCGAGACCGCCCTCGACGGGCTGGTCACCGGAATGCCCGCCTGCACCGGCCCGGTCAAATACATCGGCCACGACGAACTGCAAACCGACCTGACCAACCTCAACGACGCCCTCAGCGACACCAACATCACCGGCGGCGTGATCCCCGCGGCCTCACCCGGCGTCATCTCCCTGTTTCTCGACAACCAGCACTACAACACCGACGACGAATACCTCTACGCCCTCGCCGACGCCATGGCCGAGGAATACCAGGCCATCACCCGCGCGGGCCTAACCGTCCAGATCGACGCGCCCGACCTCGCCATGGGCCGGCACGCCCAATACGCACACCTCGACCTCGAAGGCTTCCGCAACCGCATCGCCGTCCACGTCGAAGCCCTCAACCACGCCCTGCGTACCGTGGACCCGCAGCAGGTCAGACTCCACCTCTGCTGGGGCAACTACGCCGGCCCGCATCATCACGACGTCGCCCTGGCCGGCATCATCGACATCGTCCTGCAGGCCAACGTCGGTGCCCTCGTCTTCGAAGCCGCCAACCCCCGACACGCACACGAGTGGAGCGTGTTCGAAACAACCACGCTGCCTGACGACAAAATCATCATCCCCGGCATGATCGATACCTGCACGAACTACATCGAACACCCCGAGCTCGTCGCCCAACGCATCATCCGCTATGCCAACCTCGTCGGGAAGCAACGAGTTATCGCCGGCACCGACTGCGGCCTGTCCACCTTTGCTACCTTCCACCCCGTCGCAGCCGACATCGCCTGGGCCAAACTCGAAACCCTCACCGCCGGCGCAAACTTGGCAACTCGACACCTCTGGTGAACGCGGCAAACGGAATAACGCACGTGCCCGATCGAGGTTGATCGACGACGCACTCGGGCTCTGTCCACCATGAAGCTCTGGGACGGACGGCCGGTGGCCAATATTGCATCGGTCAGCCTCGGCACCGATGGGTCCTCGGCGACGTGCGAGGGTGGCGCCGCGTCAGAACATCCGGGGTGGCGCCATCGGGTGTCTAAGGTGCCCGCTGAGCGGGCCCGGCCGCGCAGGTCCCAGTATGCAGGGCGCGGCCCTGCTTGTTGCGACCTGGAGCACGAATGGCATGCCGCGGCCCAACCGCTGTTGAAACGGCTTTGGGCTAAACGATCTTTAGATGCTCAGCCGGTGTGAAGCAAGACTATTCATCCAACCGAGTGGTTTCTTACTATCGAGGGCTTAGATTCTCGGTGGTCTTGTCAGTGTCTGCTGGTACTCCATCGGTCATGATCGATAGCTCTGACGAACCCGAGTCGTTTGCCGCTGCGCTGGCAAGCCTCGACACCAGCGATGCTCTGGCTGGTCGGCTCAGCGCCACTTATGACCACGCCCGTGCGCTGAACCTGCGAGTTTTTCCGGGTCTTCCGGCGTTCGAGAACTCCGACGTGGTGGAGGTGTCTGCGGAAACCTTGGATTTGGCCGACTTGGTCGCGCTCGCGGCCGAGCTGGGGATCCGCCTGCTCTACGTCGAAGCTGAGCGATTCTCCGTCGGTGACCTGCCGAGACTCGACGATGAGGATGAACTGGATCAAGACGAACTGGGCAAGGTGCGGTGCGAGGCAGCCAAGTTCGATGGTCACGTGATCCGCTTGGAGGTCGGATTCGTCCACGACAGGGTTTGGCATGTCTGGAATGATGGCGCGCCTGCGGCGGCCACGCTTGACGCCGCAACGTCATGGGTCGCTGGGAAGGGACGGTTTCAAACACGGCAGGAGGATGATGGTGAGGAATTGACCTCCGAGGAGCGTTTGCAGCTACTCCAAATCCTGCTCGCCAACCAGGACTTCCGTGCGGCACCAAACCGCTCTCGTCGCGTGCAAATCGCCCGCCAGCTTCCGGAGACCACGGCACTGACCGACCGCGGATTCCCGTCGGCCCGAGGAGCCTGGCACGTGATCGACGAAGCGTGCGAACAGGCTGACACAGCGCAACAAGAAAAGGCGCGCGAGCTTCGAGGTCGGTTGCCGGAGCTGGCGAGCCTGCTCCGCGAACAAGAGGACTACCGGGCCGCCCGCACCGCCGCTATGCGGAAGCGGGTGGCTGAGGAATTCCTGCCCGGGCACAGCGACGGCTATCCGGTACCGGCCGCGATCCGCGATGAACTCGTCGCGCTGGCTCGCACGTCCCCATCATCTGCGCAACGCGACTCAGCGGGCTTGTTCTAGATGCCGAGCTGTTGTTCAGGAGGGGACCCTGTGGATTTGGTGGAGTACCAACGGCAATGCCGCGCTTTCGACAACCACGAACCTGGGCTCGCACCGCTCGTGCTCGGGCTGGTGAGTGAAGCGGGCGAGATCGCCGCGGAACTGGAGAAGGCCGCTCGCCAGGACCAGACGCGACGCAGCGAAGCACAGCTACGGCAACGAATGCTTGAGGAAGCAGGCGACGTGCTTTGGAACCTCACGCGCCTGGTCGACACTCTTGACTCCAGTCTGCACGAAGTAGCCGAAGCCAACCTCGCCCGACTCCACGTTCGCTACCGGGAGAACGGGATCGCCCTGCGCGAGCACGTCAAGCCAGCACCGGGACAAATCGGGTGAGCTTGCACCAGGGCGCCGACCTTGGGCCGTGGCAATTGGGTCTTGGGAAGACCACATCAGTCCTATACCTGCTGATCGCGGTCGTGGATGGGTAGGTCGGATTCATAGGTGACGCGCAGGGCGGCGCGGATTGGAGCTTCCTGTTCGATTGCGTAGCCGCGTCGGAGACAGCGGGCGGCGAACGCGCCGACCGCATCGTCCCGTTCGGCGATCCGTGCCAGCTCGTTTCGTGCGTACTCGCCGAACGTTGCACCTCGGGGGTGGTCGACGGTGCCGGCATCGACCACGATCCGCTCCGTTTCGGAGGGGATGGCGTCGTGGACCCTGGCCGTGATGCGTGCGCCGCCGAGGTCGGCGTCAGCGCAGATGATGACTCGATCAACGGTGCTCGCGGCCTGGCGGATGACGTCAACGGTGGCGTCAGCCGGCTGGCCGTGACACCAGATGAGGGCTGTTTCCGGCCAGCGGTCGCACGCGGTTTCGGAGGCTTGCCTGTTTTCAACGACTAGGGCGTGTTGCTAAATCCATTGGAGGGCTGCGGCGATACGGATCCCGGCCGCGTATGAGCAGGCCGTCTTGTCGAACCGCGATGCGAGTCCTCGCCACTGTTTCAACGCGTTGAAGCACCGCTCGACGACGTTGCGGCCCTTGTAGCGTTCCTTCTGCTCGTTGCCGAAGTCAATCGGGCGGCCTGGCCGCGTGCGCCGGTTCGCGATCTGGTCGGCGCGCTCGGGGATGGTGGCCTTGATACCGCGCTCGCGTAGCCAGCCCCGGTTCGTCTTCGACGGGTACCCCTTGTCTGCGAGCACGCGGTCCGGGCGTGTGCGCGCAGGGCCCCGGCCGGGGACGTGGATCTCGTCGAGCACGTCGGTGAACATGCTCGTGTCCGCGACCTGCCCGCCGGTCAGTACGAACGCCAGAGCCCGGGCCTGCCCATCGCAGACGAGGTGGATCTTCGTCGTCACACCGCCCCGTGACCGGCCGATCGCGTGATCAGGCGGTTCCAGCCCGGCCTTCTTGTAGTTCGATGGAGCCCCCCGTGACCCGCCTCATCGTCGCTCCGTGCTGATGCACACGCGCGATCGACGAGTCCACCGACACAACCCAGTCGATCTCTCCTGCCAACGACGCTCGCTTCTGCACGTGAGTGAGCAGGTCGTCCCAGACGCCCGCGGCGGCCCACCGGCGGAAGTTCTTGTAAACCGTGTTCCAGCTCCCGAACCGCTCGGGCAGGTCCCGCCATGCTGAGCCCGTCCGGAACCGCCACGCGGTCGCCTCGACCACCGTGCGTCGATCTACCGGCGGACGGCCCCGCGTCCTCACCGGCGGGAACACGTCCTGGATCAGCTCCCAAACCTCGTCAGTGATGACATCTCGCGACACCCCCCAAGCATCGCCCACACATCCCGGAACAACTTTTAGCAACACGCCCTAGGAGCGTCGTTGCCTGATCGTGAGTCCGGACGGTGATGCTGCCGGCACTGGGTAGTCGGATGTCGTGGGGACCTGGCCAACCTGACCAGTCCAGTGTTCGACCGTTGTGTTCGGCGATGATCGGTCCCCCGAGGCCGATGTAGGGGCTGCGGTTTATGCCGAGTTCGGTTACCGCTTCTTGTTCCCAGCCGGAATCGAGGAGCAGCTTGTGGACGTCATCGCGGGCCTTGGTGTGGCCGGCATGGTGTTGGACGAAGGCACGCAGGCTGTCGTAGGTCGTGCCGTCACAGAGGTCAGTGGCTGCGGCGACGAGCCACGGCAGCCTGGGGTCGTGTGGGTCAGCGCGCAGCGAGTGGGCCGCCCCGGGCCAGTTCGAGCTCAATCGAGTGCGAAGTCGCTCCGCTTGTTCGGCGAGGTCGCGTTGCCCATGCCGAAGTCCGTCCCGTCGTTGGCTTTCCTCATCGGCAAGAGCGGGGTGCGGGATCCAACAGCGCGGCGGGGTCACGATGCGGCCACCGGTAAGGACGCACTCAAGGGACACACAGCCATGTGAACTGAGGGCTCGTGCCATGCTGATGGCACGGTCGCCGAATTTCTTGGACACCGTTGCCCACCGGCGAGTGGTACTGATCGTCCAGCGCCATTCGGCGTCGGTGAGTCCCTCGGGCCTGCGCGGCTCGGCCGAGTCGGCAGACCGTAGGTGCACCCGGCGGGCTTTGGGGGCGCCGTGGCGATCGGTCGGCATAATGCCATCGGTGCCGGGCTGGGCGAACGCGAGCAGCTCGGGGTAGGGACTCAGACCACGCATCGCGAACTCTTCCCACACAGGGGTCACGCTGCGCCCTCCGCCTCGTTACGGAGCTCGGTCAGCCAGTCCCGCAGCATCTCGATCCTGGCGGAGTTGGCGTCCTGACCGATGATGACGGGCGGATCGTTGTAGGGGCGAGAATCGGAGATGCGTCGTAGTTTGATGTACTCGCCGCTGGCATGGATGGCGTAGCGCTCCATGTCGTCCTGCAAGGCTCCGAGGACCGTGATGCCGTGGTCGGCACCGATGTTCTGGAACAGGGCGACGGCGTCCTTTCGGTGCTGCGCGCCGAGGTTACGGCCGAGCTCATCGAGAATTAGCACCATGGATCGACCACTGGAGCTGGCGAGCGCGGCGGCGCATACCAGCTTTACTGCCTTGTCGTCGAGTTGGGCGGTGTTGGCCCGTGCTTGGTAGGTGACCATTCCGTCGTGATCATCGGATCGACGCCACTTCGGTGTGACGTGCCAGGGCCAGATCTGTGTCGGGTCGGCTGGCGGTTCGGGGTTGGGAAACTCCAGCGTTGCCCCGTGACCGCCGTAGGCCCGGTCCAGCTCGTCGAAGCGACGGGAGACGGTTTCCAGACCTCTCTTGATCGCGGCGCGCAGCTGGCTGCGTACAAGCTCGGTGGTGCGGTGCTGTTCCTGAAGGGCTTGCGTCGACGCGTCGAGGGCCTTGGTGCGCCGCTGGCGTTCGGACTCGATCTGCGACCGGCTGTCGGCGTCGACCTTCGCCATTTCCGCGAGGTAGCGCCGCAACGACCTGAGATAGTTGGGGAAGGCCGCCTGCGCGCTTTCCTCTCGGTTCTTCCCCCGTCCTTCGTTGCTTTCCTCTCGCAGCATTCGGATTTCAGCAGGGACACCTTCAGGCGCGGTTTCACGAGGAAAGCAATGTTCATCGGCTTCCCGGAGCAGGCGCTCAGCTTCCTTCCACCAATCGGCTTCGTCGAGAACCTGATCCTCGTCCGGTAGCGTCGCCAGGTGTTCCTTCGCTTTGGCTTCGGTGCCCTGCCACTGGGTCAACCGACGGTCCACGTCCAGGGCTTGGAGCTCCTCGCTCAGCGAACTCCGCTCCTTTAACAAACTCGCGTGGACCTTACCAGTTTCCTTTTTTTCAGCGGTGATTCTGCCGATCTCGCTGTCGCGCTGATACCGCTGTCGCTTCATCTCCTCGTGGTGGTCGCGGGCTTCCTGCAGTCGTGGTCGCAGCTGTTCGCGTTGCTCGGAGAGTTCCGTGACGAGGGCGGTCTTGTCGGTGATCTGAGCCGCGAGTTGCTGCGCCTCGATAGCGGCCTCGGCCGCTTGGAGGCGGTTCTGGGCGAGCGTGACTGCCCGCTCAGCCGCGTCGACGTGTTCTCGCGCTTGCTGGAAGGCAGCTGCTGCGATGTCGGCCGCGTCCCGAGCCTGCGCGATACGGGTGGCCCGCCCGGTAAGAGGATCGGCGAAACCGCCGAGGGTGACGACACCTGCGCCCGTATCCAGCGCACCTGCCGGGTCGCTGCTCTGCTCGTGCCGGTCGCGCAAAGCGGCAAGAAACCGGTTGACGGTCATAGCGCCGTCGGCTGTCGCCGGAAGCCCCTGCGCTTCGGTGGCGTGTTCATCCGCCTGGATGATCGTGGAACCAGGAATGTGGGAAAGTTTGTGCGCAGCTTGATCGAGCGGAACGTGGGTCACAACGGCATCGCGATACGGCGAGAGCCGGGGTTCCCACTCCTCACGCTCGTTTTCGGTGAGCGCAACGAGGTCAAGTAACGGGACGGCCTGTATCCCTTCGTGCTGGAGTGCAGCGATCTGCTCGGGAGCGAGATCATCCCCGCTTTCCGCTGCCCGCAACGCCTCTTGCGCTTTGCGGCGCTCACTGGCAGCGACGCCCCGGTGTTCCAGGGCAGATCCGTGTGCGTCCCTCGCGGCGGCGAGTTCCTCGCGGGCCGTGTCCTCGTCGCGACCGTCGGCCGCGCGGGCCCGCTCCTCGGCGTCTCGCTTGTCCTTGCGCAACCGCTCGACTTCGCTCGACGCGATTTTCTGCCGTCCCAACAGATCCCTGTCTTGCCCGGTGAACTGCTCGTCGTCAGTCGCGGCTCGTTGGAGGCGAGAGGTGAAAGCTTCGTCGTTGGTGAGCTGCCCCAGTTGCTCCGAGAGCGCCTTATCCTGCTCCGCCGTGGATTCAAGCTTCGAACTGATGATCCCCTTCTCGTACGCAATCTCGCGATGGCGTTCGACCGCGGCGACGACCCGGCGTGCCAACCTGTTGCGCCATGCTTCGGCGGCCCGGTCAGCTTTCTCCCGAGCGTGTTCGCGCCGAGCGATGGCCGCTTCCGTGGTCACGGCGTCGGCTTCCCACGCCTCGATCGCCTTCCGAGTTTCCCGTGCCTCACTATCCAAATCATGCTCGGTCGCTCGGAGCTTTTGTTCTTCGTCAAGTTCACGGTCCAGACCGGTGAGGGTGGCGATCGCGTCGAAGATACGGTCCGAACCAATCTCGTTGAGCGGCTGCGCGAGCAGGTTCGGGGTCTTCGTCGCACGGACGGACGTGGACAGAAACGACACACACCGGACGTGGTCACCGAACAGTGCCTCGGCCATACCACGAGCGCCGATGTCGTTCCGGCCGTTGCGCTTGATCATCTGTTCCCACAAGGGATCGGCGCGCTCCGCGCGTCCCGCGTCGGTGTTGCCACGGGGTATCCAGAGGCCCTCGTGCCAGCGGACCGCCAGATGCGGCTTGTCCCGGTTGATACGGATCCACACCGTCAGCGCCGTCGATTCGAGGTCGTCGATCTCGGTGGCGTCCGGATCGGCGAACACACCGATCACGTAGCCATGGCCGGCGTTGCCCCACTCGCCCTGGCCGGCGTCTCGCGCGGTAAACAACATTCCGGCTGCGGTCGCGGCACCGCTATTGAGTCGCCACTGCTCGTCGGCATGCATCAGACTCACGGCTGCGATCAGTGAGGACTTGCCTGCCCCGTTGGAGTCCACGGGCCCCTGGCCAGCGATCGTGATCAACGTTCCTGGGACAAGCGGAACCGGATCAGTCGACAAACGTGAGATATTGATCATTTGGATCCCGACAAGAACGCGGGAGCCCACGACGTCGCGTTCGCCCGCGTCGCCGAAGCCCGGACCGCCCGGTTCAGGAAAAGTCATTGGTCTCCCTCTGAGTTCTGAGAATGGTTGCGTCGTAGCCGAATCGCATCGGCGAGTGCAGTCTCGGGACCCGCCGCAAGGATGAGTTCGTCCTGCAACCGTGCCCGCGCTGCCGGTGTCAATCGGTGGAACTGAGGGCCAGGTACGTAAGACGCACCCGACACGCCCAGATTTTTGGGAGTCGTGACCCGGCGGAGGAGACCGGCCGCGTGCAGGCGGGTCAGTGACTCTTGCACCGCTCCTTTACCGAGCTGATTCAGTTCCTTGAGATCAACCGGTGTGGTCGGGTGCGTCGACACCCACTCGTCGCTCGTCAATGCGCCCTGCGAGCGCGGGACTGCGACCGAATAGATGAGAACGACCACCAGCACGGCCCGATCGATGGCGGTGAGTTGGTCGCCACCCTCGCTGACCAACTCCGCCGAGATGTGGTCCCGATACCCTGATGTCCAGCGTCCGCTACCGACTCGCACCAAGGTCCGACCGGAGATCGCCAGTAGCTCATCTAGTTTCGCGCGGAGCGTTACGTCCCGAAGTGCCCGCAACGACATCTCTGATGCGGGTTCCGACTGAGTTTCCACTGCGGCCCATGCCGCCACGACGTCGGCTCGGTTGGACTCGCTCAACGCACTCAGGGTGGACTCGAACGGATCGCTCATGCGCTACTCTCCGAGGTCCCACTCGGCAGGGTGCGGCAGATTTCGGCGAACTGATCAAGGTCGGTCTGTGGCCAGGTGATGACACGGGGACCGAGACGGATGACGCCGGTGTCCTCGTCCCAGAGCAACCATCCGGATGCTGAGAGCCGGCGAGCGACTTCCGTGACCCCGTCACGCAGCTTCTCCCACGACTGGGTGGGCCGAAGCAGTGCCCGTACGTCGGTCACCGCGCCCACCGATGTGGGGATGCCCGGCCAAGGGGAAGAGGCGAAGTCGGTCCAGCACAGCCGCAGGCAGCAGGCGAGCACCTCGCAGGTCAACGCCGAACGCTCCACCGTGGGCGGGCTCATGCCCAGTTCGCGAAGGACGGCCGGGGTCACCTCGTCTGGAGTCCCCGGAACCCACCACACCTGGTCACCACCGGGCTCGATCAACCGTGACATGCCGACCGGAGTGCGGCGTCCGGCATCTTGTCGCTCCAGTCCACGCGCTCGACTCCGTGCCCAGGCCACTGCCTCCGGATGCGCTTCATCCATCAGGCCGCTCCGCCCCAGCAGCGAGCCTTCGACCGAAGCAGCCGTCTGTCACCCACGAGGGCGAGAGTCCCGGAGCAGCGTCGAGACGAGGTCCCCACGACAGTTCGTACGGCAAGTCGGAATCGTTCGCGACGGCCGTCAACTCTGCGAGCACGCGTCGGGCAGTAGGCCAGTCACCACAGTCCCGGAGAAGGTCATGCACCGCGATCCGATCCCGGCCATCCAGAACATGCTCGGCTATCTCCCGCAGCGCCTCACGGTCACGCATCGACCGATCGTCGACAGACTCCGGCGACACCGGTTCGGTCGTACTGGAACGGGGAGGTGCCGCGCGCTCCGTCGTCGGGCGGGCGAGCTGATCCAACGCGTCGCGCATCTGTCCCGCTTCAATCCACGGCGCTGGTGCATCGAAGACAAATGAGGTCAACACGCCGCTCAGCTGTTCCACAGTCGCGTGCTTCACGAAGCTCGTCCATGCACGGGGCGGCAGCATGCCCAATGCGCGGGTCGTGCCCGCTGAGGACTGTAAACGAGCGCACGCCGACTGGGTGGCATCTCCATACGCCCGAATCGCCGAACGTAGCTCGGCGCACGGACGGGTGAGAACGGCCCACTTGTTCAAGATCACGCGGTGGACCTCATCGGCCTGCGCCTTCAGCGTATTCGCGTCCCACAACAGCACTGCCTTCTCCCGCAACCGCTCCTCGTCGTCCGCGACAACCAGGCTCGACAGTTCGGAGGCGATCAAACGAAACACGTGGGTCAAGCGTGCCGCGGCCGCCCGGCCATCGGCTTCGGTCGCACTATCGCTGTTGAGATTCAGTTGCTCCATCGCCAGCAGTTGATGCAACTCCGACTGCCCACCGCGGGCCATCATCCGCCGCAAGAACAGCAGGGACACATACGTCGTGAACGACGCCCGAAATTGGCGCGCGTTCGGACGCGGAAACATGGGCTGAACTGCCCCGAGGTCCTTCAGGACGCTGAAGCGTTGAGCGAAGACCTTTTCCGGATACTTACGACATGCATGCCGTGCCTGCTCGAACGTCAGCCCCTCGACACCGGCCTCCGCGAACGCTGCAAACAGTGTGTCTGCGACCTCCACCATGACCGGATCAGTGATCACGGAACCCGCATCGCGACCCAACACGGCCACGATCTGCCGATAGATCGACAGCACCGCCTCGTCCTCGGCTGCGTTCTCCAACGCCAGCTGTGACTCGTCCACGGTCGCGAAGGTAGAGATGGCAGCCGACACTTCCGCGCCTCAAACAACTGTTCGTACTACCGAGCGTAGCTCCGACTGCTCCAACCGAAGCTGATTACGCTGAAATGCCACAGCGAGCGAGAGGCACAATTGTTACCCGGTGTGGCGCCAGTACGATCGCTGTTGAACGCATAGCCTCTTCAGGTGGTCATCGGTGTCCCGGGGCACACACCAAAAGCCCAATTGTGTTCGAGAGTCGAGGTAAACGCCCGGACCCAGTAGGCCGAATGGACGTGCGGGCTCGACAACGCGACGGCGTCCTCCGATGCCGAACTCGCGGAGCGGCCATGGGTGGTCGCCTCCAGCCAGCAGCCTCGGTCCGCGCACTCACCGATGCCGGGGCTACCGAGAACTTCCTCCCGGTTCCCCGCCTCGTCGCCGGACCGACCGCTTGGGTCTGATGTCATGTCGTCGGCATGATCACTCGGTAGCGGCGGTGGGGATGCCCGGTTGGTGGTGTTGGCGGATGTGGTGGGCGAGTGTGCGGGCGCGGTGAGAGCCGATGCGTAGTTGTCGACGGAGGTTGTCGGCTGAGATCGGTCGCTGGTGCAGGTCTCGGTGCTGGGCATCGAGCTGGTATGCCTTGGCGCGGAGCGGGTCATCTTCGGCAGGACCTGGTGGGTTCATGGGCGAGTCGTTGGCCTTGTTACCAGGCACGTTGTTCGTATCGATGCTCAGTGCCAGCAACTCGCCGGCGGCGACTCCGGGCTCGACGCGATCTTGTTGGCTGTCAATGTGCTGCGGTGTGGTTGTGGCGTGTTCTTCGGCCGGGGCGGTCTGGTGGTGGCGTTTGAGGGCTTGGTTGAGCAATTCGACGGGCAGCAGGAGGGCGAGGGGAGGGCAGGCAGCGACGGCGAGGGCGAAGGTGCTCAAGACGGGAGCAGAAGCGATGTTGGCGCAGAGTGACAAGGCGATTCCGAGCATGAACGAGAGCCAGGCTTTCCATCGGCTCGCAGCGCCGCGGTCGTGGGTTTTCCAAAGCTCGATGGTGGAGGTCAACAAGAGGCCATCGACGACGAGTGGCCAGAGCGCCGCGGTGGTGTTGTCGGCGCCGTAGCGCAGAGCGAACGCGTGCCCGTGGCGGTGGGAGACGTAGGCAGCGCCGATAGCGACAAGCAGCGTGCAGGCGCATTGCAGGCGTAGCGACACATCAGCGCGGAATCCGGACGGCGGATGATCATTCATTCGGGTTCACCTGGCCCGTGTCCGCTGGGCAATGTGCGTGTTGCGGCGGGCCGCGGAGCTTCCCGCAGGGCTATGAGGCAAGGCGAGTGCAGGGTGCGGCAAGGTGACTTTCCTCCACGGTTACCAAGATCAAGTGGCGATTTTCTGGCGACGGGAACGCGCGGCAACGCGTTGGATCCCATCGGAACGCGGAGGAACGAGGGCCGCTGACCTGCGGCGGAGTGCGTAATAGCTGGTGGTGAATCAGCGGGCGCTACCTTGACACGGTAGAGGTCGCTGGTTCAATCCCAGCATCGCGCACCACGATTTTAGCAGTTCACAGCCCCTATCGGTGTTCTACGCCGATAGGGGCTGATTGCTGTTTGGGAGCACTGCCGCGAAATGAGGTCACCGATGATGACGTGGGCGGCCCAGCTGTATTCCGAGTTCTGATCCGGGCCGGACTTATCTCGGGTGCGAAGCGCAACCTCCACAAGTGCGAAGAGCGCCGGAGATGGCCACACAGGGAGGGTGCCGCCACCGCAGGACGGCGCCCCGCTGCTGCCGTTCCCGCTGTCCCCGAACGGGTAGCCACCTACCGCCGGCCGGGTCGGGCAGCAGGTACCGCTCACTCCCAGGCCCGCTCAGCGTAGGAGGACGGGCAGGGTTTCCAGACCGCGGAGGACGACACCGGGTGAACGGAACCGCGGACTTCCGCACGGGCGCATCCCGGGGAACGCCCGCAGCAGGCGCGGAAGAAGGACCTCGGCCTCGAGGCGCGCGAGCGCCGCTCCGAGGCAGTAGTGCGGCCCGGCGCCGAAACTCAACGGACGCACGCCGTCGCGGGTCAGGTCGAGGCGGGCGGGTGCGGTGAACTGCTGCGGATCGCGGTGGGCAGCTCCTACGAGACCGATGACAAGGGTTCCAGGCTGCACCTTCCGATCGCCGAGGACCGCGGGTTCGTCGGCCATCCGGAACAACATCTGCACCGGAGCGTCGAAGCGCAGCAGCTCCTCGACCGCCGAGGACGCCAGATCCGGGTCGTTCCGCAGCAGATCGGCCTGCGCGGGCTCGTCCAGCAGCGCGCGCAACGCCAGCCCGAGGAACCCGGTGAGGGTTTCGTGGCCTGCGGTGAACAGGAAAACCAGGTTCCCCACCAGGTCCTCGTGTTCCTCGCCGTCCCGGGAGAAGGCCTCGACGATGGACGACAGCAGGGTGTCGTCGGGGGCGGCCCGGCGTTCGGCGATCAGCCCGTCGAAGATCTCGACCATGGCGAGGGTCGACGCTTCCATGCGCCGGTTCTGGGCCGGTGACCGGATCGGGTCCAGGATGGCGCCGGTGTCCTCGCCCAACCGGACCAGCTCCCGCGTCGTGCTGCGGTCGATTCCGAACACCGAACCCATGACCGCGGCGGGGAGCGGGCGTGCCACGTCCGCCACGAGGTCGGCTTCGCGTCCCGTGAGCGAGCCGAGGACCTCGTCCACCGTCGCGCTGATCGAATCGCGCAGCGCCGCGATGCGGCGGGGCGTGAAATGGGGAGCCATTGCTGCGCGGAAGTGCTGGTGCTGCGGGGAATTGCGGAATCCCACCGCGCGGCGAACCACCCGCTCCGCGCCGCTGCTGCGCCACTCGTGGCCGAGCATGTCCAGGTGCGCTGCGTCCAGCGCCCCGAACGAGCGGCTGCGCACCAGGTCCAGGCAGTCCTCGTAGGACGACAGGAGGATGCCGTCCAACACCTGCGGCAGCGGGCTTTCCAGGACGCGGGTATCGCCGAACAACTCCGCGTAGTCGGGGTAGGGGTCGGCGAGGACGCGCGGCTTGATGATGCGCTGGAACAGGCGCGCGCGCTCATCCGCGCCGAGCAGGTCGGTCGTCGATGTCATCCCGCAGTCCTTGTCCTTCCGGACGGGGTGGGTGAGGGGTCGGCCGGGGGTTCCGGTAGGGCCGGGCGGCTGCTCTCCAGGAACGCGCGGATCATCGCGGTGGTCGCGGCGGGCCGTTCGACCAGCGGACCGTGGCCGGCACCCGCGACCGCGGCGCTGCGCGCGCCGATCCGCCGTGCCATGCGGTCGATGCTGTCCGGCGGCCACGTGTCGTCGTCGTCTCCGTGAACGACCAGTTTGGGAACGTCCACAGCGGACAGGTCCGCTTCCCGCGGATCCAGGTTCCGCAGCGACGCCGGGAATCCGAGCAGGTGCTCGGGATCGGCGTCGAGGACGTTGCGCCGGAAGCTGTCGAACGCGCGGCCGCCCTCCCGCCCGTGCGTGAGAAGCCACCCGGAGACCTCCTCCCACAACGCCCGCGGACCGCCGTTCGCGAGCAGTTCCCGGACGTGGTCCGGGAACTCCGGGGACTTGGACGCGGTGAGCCCGGGGCCGGAGGAGATCAGCGTCAGGCTGCGGACAGCGCGGGGCGCATCGAGCACGGCCGTGCGGGCGACGAATCCGCCGAGACAGCTGCCCAGCAGGTGCACCGGATCGCCGCCCGTCCAGGTGGTGAGCACGTCCGACAGATCACCGGCGAGCTTTTGCACCTCGTAGGCACCGGATTCGGACACCCGTCCCGATCCGGGCTGCCCGAGGTGGTTGTACACCAGGCAGCGGTACCCGGCGCGGGACAGCAACGCCAGCGGCACGGTCCACAGGTCCTTGTCGTGCAGGTATCCGGTCACCATCACGATCCGGCCGAGCGCCTCGCCGGGAGGGTGCGCTTCGAGCGCGCTGAGCGGGCCCCGGGATGTGCTGATGACGCGTTCGCGGATCCTGCCGAGACTGCCGGAGGCGGCAGGCGACATGCCTCAACTCCTCGTGTGGTCAGCGATGTCAGGGCGCCGGGACGGGTTCCGGCGGCGTAGCGCCGGTGCTCGCGGCGCGCGCGGCGCTCTCGAACTCGGCGACCGCGCGGGTGGGCGAGCGCATCGCCTCGATCTCGGAGCGGAGTTCGGCGGCGTTGTTCCGGTACGCCGGGTCCTCGAGAACGCGCTCGACGCCCTCGGCGACGGCGTCCTCGGACAGGTCGGACACCGCAATCCTGTGGGCGATGCCGCGGCGTTCGAGCTGTTCGGCGTTGGCGAACTGGTCGCCGAGCTGCGGCACCACGATCTGCGGCAATGCCTTGGTCAACGAGACCATCGAGCTGCCCGCCCCGCCGTGGTGCACGACCGCATCGCACGCGGACAACAGCTGGTCGTGCGGGAGCCAGCCCGGCGCCCGCACGTTCGGCGGGAGTTCCCCCAGCGAGGAATCCCGGGATCCGGTGCCGGACAGCACGACCTCCACCGGCATGTCGGACAACGCTCGCGCGGCGGTACTGAGCGCTTCCAGGCCCTGCCGCATCGGCAGGCTGCTCATGGACACGCACACCCGGGGTTTCGCGCGGGGTTCGGTCAGCCAGCGCGGCAGCACCGCGTTGCCGCAGTAGGGGACGTATCGCATCGAAATCCACGAGGAGTTCTCGGTGCGGCGCAGCCCCGGCGGGCACGTGTCCAGCACGGCGTGCGGTTCGAGCGCGGCGGCGTCGATCCCGAAGCGATCGTGCAGCGCCCGCCGCTTCGGCCCGGCCGATTCCCACAAGGAGCTGATCAGTTCGTCCGGGCAGTGCAGTCCCCAGCGGTGCGACACGGTGGGGATCCCGGCCAGTCCGGCGGCGAGCGGTCCGGCGAACTCCATGGGATCGGACATCACCACGTCCGGGCGCCAGTCACGGCAGAGCTGGAGGACGTCGGTGGCCGCGCGGTCGGCGATATCCAAGCCGAGGTCGGCGATCGGCCGGTGGTTGTCTTCCCCGGTCGGATCGTCACTGGCCGCCCACAGGTCGCGGACGGAGACATCGCTGACGACCGTGCCCGCCAGTCCCGCGTTGCGGGCTTCATTCACGATCAGCCGCGGGCCCGCGACGAGCACCTGATGACCAGCGCTGCGCAGCGCCCAGGAGAACGCGACCATCGGATAGAAATGACCGAATGCGGGAAGCGTGGTTACGAGAACCCTCATATCAAACCTTCACGACGAAAATTTCCTACTCGGATCCATTCATGTCGGTGCCCCGCGCGACAACCCACCTCCCGCGATGATCACCCGTTCGAGTGGTCATATGAGATCCGGGCAAGGTTCGCGCGCGGATGGTGCCTGCGGTGCTACCAAGTGGTCCTTCTCGGAATCCGGACCGGCCGCCCGAGCGGAAGCGCAGGTCACAGGGGTTGCACGTTGATCCGCGGAAACAGGGTCGGCAGGGTGTATTCGGCGTCACTATCGGGAAACTTGTTTGATGGCGATTTATCCGTAGCGTGGAAAAACGCTGTGGATCCGAAGCGGCCGCATCTCATCTATCGCGTCAGACGAGGAAGCATGCCCCGCCACTTGGCCTTCGCCATCATTCCCGCGCACGGACACGTGAACCCGACCCTGCCGCTGGTCGAGGAGCTGACTCGCCGCGGCCACCGCGTCTCCTACCTGACCGGCGAGGCCTGGCAGGGCCCCGTCGAGGCCGCAGGCGCCGATTTCGTCCCGATCGCGGCGGGGTACCCGCCGGCCCGCGGCAGAACGGCCAGGGCGCAGCGAGCGGGATGCGCGCGACGCTGGGGGTTTCCTCGGCACGGCGCGGGAGACCGCGCCGCGGCCGGGAAAGCCGGGGTGCTGGTGGTTCGGCTGTGCCCGACCTTCGCCGGCAACGAGCACTTCTCGCTCCTGAGCCGGTTCTTCGGGGACATCGACGTGCAGGGACCGCAGTTCGATGACGCGCGCGAGCCACGGATCCGCAGTGTGTCGTCGATGCGTGTGCTCAGCGCGAGGCTGCGATTGCGCAGTCAATATCGTGGAGTGAGTACGACTCGCGGTAGAACGGGATCAGCGTCGCCCGAGGCTCCGCGAGCTGGATGCGACTATGTGCCGCTCCCGCAGCAAGCTCGGCATCTGGACTGGCGACCCGTTCACAGTTTTTCATGAGCTTCCACCGCAGGACGGCCGAAAGCTGCTGTAAGCCGGTGACGGCATTGCTGAGGACGGTGTCGATCGTGTGCGCGGGCGAGTCTGCGTTGTGAGCGGCTTCGGCGGGGGTGGCCTCAGCGGCGATGCGACGTGCTTCAAGCAGACCGGGTATCGGTGGTTGCGGGAGCGGTTCATGGCTCTGCGGGACAGGCTGCAGCGCGGAAGTTGCACGACCCGGTCCGGCTCGCACTCTGCACCGCCCACCGCCACCGGTCATGGGCGCCAGGAATTCTTGATGTGCAAGAGGACCTGTGCGTTATTTCCGTGGATGTCGCTCCAATCCGCATCGATAGCCGATTTGTTGGGCCGCACATCCAGCGCGTTGCTCCCCTTGAACGGGTTGTCCCAGTGTATTTGCAGAATTTCGCCGAACTTGTTGCCGGGGAGGTGTGACAAAAATATCATCTCACCTCTACGCCGGTCGCAAATCCTTTGGACTCGCTGGCAATGCAACCGCCGGCACCCGGAATTATTTCGTACTCTTTCGCTCCTTGCCCCGGCCAACTGCGATGGTCCTCTCCGGGGTCGTCCGGATCAATTGCGATATAACCGCCGGGTGAAACGGAGGAGCTCGACATCCTCCCGTGTTGAAACTGGACGAAACACGGCGTCAGGGTGTAGTCGCTGAGGTTCACAATAGAGATATCAAAAGTACGATGGGCGCGCCCTTTCGTCACAAAAGGAAGACTTCCGAGGATGTCGCGGATGGCGCGTCCAAAGAGAGCGTCGCCGTCTTTGAGCAGCTTGTTTTTAGTTTCATCCAAGCCAAGCATGATAATACCATCCCAACTCTTTGTGCGGGAGCGGCAATGCAGAGGGCGTGGAGTTTGGCAACCGCTTCGCCGTTCCCATGGCCGCTCGACTGCTAATTCCGGATGATGTCCGAGTAGTCGTTGTGGCTCCGGTACTACAGCTGGTTCGTCGACGGAATGTTACTGACCAGCACTGCTTCGTCGTGCGAGTGGTTTCCGAAGTGGTCCTCATGCCCAGCCCGGATCCCCAATTCAGGTACGGGGCGAAGTTGAGCAGCTTCGCCCCGCGCCAGTCCTCCCGGACGTGCCACTTCTGCTGGTCCGAGCCAGCGGTCTTGGTGATCCTCACCTGGCTGCCCGGGCCGACCTCGGGTTCGTCGCTGCCGGCATCGAGGCAGAACGTGTTGCCGCCGTCGGAGATATCGATACGAATGACGGTCGTGCCGCCTTCTTCTCCGACTTTGCGGGTGGTCCAAGATGTGGATTCTTGTTATTGCTCTGGTGCAGCGAACGCTGGCGACGGAGTCCCTGTCGCTGAGTCCGCTTCCGTACACGGCAAGCCGACTACCGTCCAACGGCTGACGAGCAGGGACGTCTCGGTTGCTAATCCACTACTGACCTCCGTATCCGTGCCGGTCGATGGTGAAATCTACAGGCGGGAACCGAAACGAGCACATCGCTCAGGCGGGTGACATCAACAGCGTCTAGAATGCTTCATCATAATGGCCGAGGTGGTCACCTGTCCGCCTCAACCAGGGTTACAGTGTGTAATAACGGTATTCTGCAGAAATCGCATGAGCGTGTTTCGGTGCCTGCCGAGGTTGTTCTACAGGAGTCGGAACTGGCCGTTGCCGGCAGGAAGGGCGTCGGACCGAATGCCCGCCCGAGCGCGGCCTTTCGTAGGGGGTTCGTCCTACGAGGCTGCCGCGGTTTCCTCATTTCGGCTCGACGCGACACGTTGTCGAGGCCGGGGCTGCTGCGGGCGTACGCGCCGGGCGCAACGCCGAGCACGCGCTTGAAATGGCGGGTCAAGTGGGACTGATCATAGAATCCCGATGTGGTTGCGACCGTGCGCGCCGGCATAGCGCGCATGCATCCGTGATCTGCTGGTCGGCCTTCCCGGTTCTCGGTGGCGCATTCGGTGCTGGCTGGTTTGATCGCCCCGATGATTCTCCTCGCTGCGGCGGTGGACGCGCCGCCCGCTGGTGGTCCGGGGATTCGGCGGTCACGATTGCGGGATGGATGGCGTCGCGGCGAACCTGGCGTTGGTTCTGCTGTTCGTCCTGCTCGGCGGCTTCTTCGCCGCTGCGGAGATCGCGCTGGTCTCGCTCCGGGACGCCCAGGTCCACCGGCTCGCCGAAGCCGGACGGCGCGGTAGGGGCGTGGCACGGCTGAAAGCCGATCCGAACCGGTTCCTGTCCGCCGTGCAGATCGGCGTCACCTTCACCGGGTTCTTCGCCTCCAGCTACGGCGGGGCGACGATCGCCGTGCGGCTGGAACCCGCGCTGTCCGGTTGGGGACTGCCCGCGGGGCTGTCGGCCACGGTGTCGTTGATCGCGGTGACGGTGTTCGTCTCGTACCTCTCGCTCGTGTTCGGCGAGTTGGCGCCGAAGCGGCTCGCGTTGCAGAAGCCCGAGGCGGTGTCGCTCACGGCGGCCGGAGTGCTCGACGCGGTGGCGACAGCTTGCCGTCCGGTGATCTGGTTGCTGTCGAAGTCGACGAACGCCGTGGTGCGGCTGATGGGGCTGAGCCCGCGGGAGGCGGAAGGTTCGGTGAGCGAGCAGGAGCTGCGCGACATGGTCCGCGCCAGCGATCAGCTCACCGTGGAGGAGCGCCGGCTGATCATCGACGCGTTCGAGGCAGGTGATCGGGTGCTCAGCGAAGTCATGGTTCCCCGCACCGAGGTGCACTTCCTGGACGCCGCGATGTCACCGCGGGAGGCGGCCGACGAGGTCGCGGGAAAACCGCACTCGCGCTACCCGGTGATGCGGGAAGCATCGCCCGACGACGTGGTCGGGTTCGTGCACATCCGCGATCTGTACACCGCGACCCGCGGCCGCCGCGGCGCGAGCACGGTCGGCGGGCTGGCACGCCCGATCGCCGTCATGCCGGGCACCAAGCCGGTGCTGGCCGCGCTGACCCGGATGCGCGGCCGCGACGGCAGCCACTTGGCCGTCGTCGCCGACGAGTACGGCGGCACCGATGGCATCGTCAGCGTCGAAGATCTCGTCGAGGAGATCGTCGGGGAGATCTGGGACGAGTACGACCCCGGTGGGCGCGCGGCGACCACGTCCGCTGCCGGTGTCTTCGAGCTCGACGGGATGCTGCACCGCAACGACGTTGAGGACAAGACCGGTGTCGTGCTGCCGGAGGGGCCGTACGACACGTTGGCCGGATTCGTCCTCGGGCGGTTCGGCCGCATTCCCGCCGCCGGTGAATCCGTGCGCGCATTGGGGCACGAGTTCACCGTTCTGGCCATGGAAGGCTTGCGGATTTCCCGGGTGCGCGTGGACGTCAGCGCGGAGGGGACCGAACGGGCTGATTCCGAACCGGGCTGAGCCGGGCCCACTCGCCGCGCCTGGTGCGCCGACCGGCCAAATCGCGGAAACGGAGCACGATCTGCGTCGTCCTGGCCGGCGGTGGGGCGGCCGGACGCATGGCAGGCGGACGTGCAGCGAACAGCAAGATCGTCTGCGGCGGGGTCGCGCGAGTAGCCTCCTCCTTGATCGAGGAGGGCGGATGGCGAAGCGAACGTGGAGTCTCGTCGCCACGGCCCTGGTGCTGCTGTGCGCACCGGGGCAGGTGGCGGCGGCGCCCGCCGAGCCGCAGGTGCAGGACGCGCTGGACCGCATGGTCGAGCAAGGTGTGCCGGGTGTGCTGTACCGGCACTCCGAGCCGGGCTCGGAAACCGTGTTGCGCAGCGGTGTTGCTGACCTGCGGACCGGTGCGCCGGTGCCGCAGCGGGGGCGGTGGCGGGTCGCCAGCCTCACCAAGAGCGTCACGGCGACGATCGTGCTGCAACTGGTGCACGAAAACCGCCTCGGTCTCGACCAGCCGCTGGCCGAAGTGCTGCCGGACGTGGTTCCGGGGGACGAGCGGATCACCGTGCGGAACCTGCTGCAGCACACCAGTGGGCTCTTCGATTACGCGCAGGCGCCGGAGTTCCGATTTCCCGATGATTACGTGCACCGGCCCTTCGCACCTCGCCAGCTCGTGGACCTGGCCATCGCGCACGGGCCGGTCGCCGAACCCGGTCAGCAGTGGAGTTACAGCAACACCAACTACATCGTGCTCGGCATGATCGTCGAGGAGCTCACCGGTGAGCCGTTGAGCGCGGTGTTCCAACATCGCGTCCTCGGTCCAGCCGGGATGCGGCAGAGCTACCTGCCGGTGCACTACCCGCTGATCAACGGGCCGCACGCGACCGGTCACCACGTGCTGCCCGAGCAGACCGGCGATCCGACGAGGTACCCGTTGACCGAGCTCGATCCGTCGTTCGCGTGGGCGTCGTACGGGATGGTCTCCGGTGCAGCGGACATGAACCGCTTCTACCGCACGCTGTTCCGCGGCGAGCTGCTGCCGCGTCCGCTGGTCGACGAGATGCTGCGGGCCGTGCCCGGTGGCGACCCGGTCTTTCCCGACTACGGACTCGGTCTGGAGAACATCGAGCTGACCTGCGGTGTCACGTTGTGGGGCCACACCGGCTCGATCCCCGGCTACAGCAGTTATGCGTTCTCCACGGCCGACGGCAGGCAACAGGTGTCGATGTCGCTGAACGTCTTCATGCTGGGCGAACGGGCGGTCCCGATCATCTACGACGCCGCCGACGCGATCAACCAGGCCGTCTGCCACCAGCCCTACCCGCAGCCGCCCGTACCTGCGGCGTGAGCGCACCGGTACCGCTCAGCCCCTCCCGAGCAGCGATCGGGCGAAGAAGGCGATGTTCGCGGGGCGTTCGGCCAACCGGCGCATGAAGTACCCGTACCACTCGTCGCCGTAGGCGAGGTAGACGCGCAGCCGCTTGCCCTCCGCGGCGAGTCGTTCCTGCTCGGCCGGGCGGATCCCGTACAGCATCTGGAACTCGAAGCTTTCCGGTGACCGCCCGGCCCGTTGCGCCAGGTCGTCGGCGATCGCCACCATCCGCGGATCGTGCGTGGCGACCATCGGGTAGCCCTCGCCGTTCATCAGCGTCTTCAGGCACCGCACGTAAGAACGGTCCACTTCGGACTTGTCCGGGAAGGCCACGGACTCCGGCTCGGCGTAGGCGCCCTTGCACAGCCGCACTCGTGAGCCCGCCGACGCCAGGTCCCGGCAGTCCTGCTCGGTGCGGCGCAGGTACGCCTGCAGCACCGCTCCCGCCGATGGGAAGTCCACCCGCAGATCCCGCAAGATGTCCAAAGTGGAATCCGTGGTGGTGTGGTCCTCCATGTCCAAGGTGACCGTGGTGCCCACCGCCGCGGCCGCCTCGCAGATCCGCTGCGCGTTCGCCAGCGCGATCTTCGCCCCGTCACCGGGCAGGAACTGGCCCACTGCGGACAGCTTCACCGAAACTTCGGCTCGATCGGCGAGCCCGGCCGAGCCGAGCGAGTCCAGCACCGTCCGGTACGCCGCCACCGTCGCGGCAGCCTTGTCCGCGTCGGTGGTGTCCTCCCCGAGGTGGTCCAGGGTGACGTGCAGGCCATGATCGGCCAGCGCGCGCGTGGTGCGGACCGCGTCCTGGGCGGTCGTTCCGGCGATGTAGCGGTCGACGACGGAGCGGGTGAGCGGGTTGGCCTCGACCAGGTGGCGGACGCGGGGCTCCCGCGCCGCCGCCAGCAATGCCGTGCGCAGCATCGGATCTCCTCTAGTGCGGCGGGAAGCGGGGTCAGCCCATGTGCGGGTAGGTGTGCCGGGTCGGCGCCACGAACGTCTCCTTGATCGCCCGCGGGCTGGTCCAGCGCTGGATGTTGAACAGCGAACCCGCCTTGTCGTTGGTGCCGGACGCGCGGCTGCCGCCGAAGGGCTGCCGGGACACGATCGAGCCGGTGGGCTTGTCGTTGACGTAGAAGTTCCCGGCGGCATGGCGCAGCTTGCGGTGCGCCTCGTCGATCGCCGAGCGGTCGGTGGCGAAGACCGCGCCGGTCAGCGCGTACGGGCTGGAGCCGTCCACCACGTCCAGGATCTCCGAGTAGCGGGCGTCGTCGTAGACGTGCACCGCGATGATCGGTCCGAAGTACTCGGTGGTGAACGCCTCGTCCGCCGGGTCGGTGCCGACCAGCACGGTCGGCTCCACGAAGTAGCCGGTCGAGTCGTCGTAGCCGCCGCCTGCCAGCACCTCGAGCGAGGCGGTGTTCGCCGCCCGGTCCAGCGCGGCGCGGTGCTTGGCGAACGCGCGCGCGTCGATCACCGCCCCACCGAAGTGCGAGAAGTCGGTGACGTCGCCGAAGCTGATCTGCCGCGCCAGGTCGGCTAGCTCCTCGCGCAGCCCGGACTCCCAGATCGACCGCGGCACGTAGGCGCGGGACGCCGCCGAGCACTTCTGGCCCTGGTACTCGAACGCGCCGCGGGCGAACGCCGTGGCCAGCGGCTCCCGCTCGGCCGAAGGGTGCACGACGATGAAGTCCTTGCCGCCGGTCTCGCCGACGATGCGCGGGTAGCTGCGGTAGCCGTCGAGGTTGTCGCCGACGGTCCGCCACAGCTTCTTGAACGTCGCGGTGGAGCCGGTGAAGTGCAGCCCGGCGAAGTCCTCGTCGGCCAGCGCCACCTCGCTGACCGCCTCGCCGCGCCCGGTGACCAGGTTGATCACGCCTGGGGGCAGCCCGGCCGCCTCCAGCATCCGCATGGTGAAGTGCGCGGCGAACTGCTGCGACGGCGTCGGCTTCCACACCACCGTGTTGCCCATCAACGCCGGAGCGGTCGGCAGGTTCCCGGCGATCGCGGTGAAGTTGAACGGCGTGATCGCGGTGACGAACCCGTCCAGCGGCCGGTATTCCATCCGGTTCCACTCGCCGGGCACCGAGTTCGGCTGCTCGGCCAGGATCCGGTTGCCGTAGTGCACGTTGAACCGCAGGAAGTCGATGAACTCGCAGGCCGCGTCGATCTCGGCCTGCTGCACCGACTTGGACTGCCCGAGGATGGTGGCGCCGTTGATGGTGTCCCGCCACGGACCGGACAGCAGATCCGCGGCGCGCAGCAGCACGGCGGCGCGCTCGTCGAACGGCGTTGCGGCCCATTCCGGAGCGGCTCGCTTCGCGGCCCGGACCGCGTCGGCGACGTCCGCGCGGGTGGCCTCTGCGGAAGTGCCCAGGACGTGGGCGTGCTTGTGCGGCTGCACCACGTCGAACGGCGTGCCACCCGCCATGCGCTGTTCGCCCGCGATGGTGCTGGTGAGTTCGGCGCGCTCGGACTCCAACTCGGCGATCCGCTTCTGCAGCGAGTCCCGCTCGGCCGAACCGGGGGCGTAGGACTTCACCGGCTCGTTGACCGGTGCCGGGACGGTGGTGATGGCGTCCATGGCGATGTCGCCTCCTCGCGCGTAGTGCGTTGTTGGCGGGGTTCCCCGGCCTTTCGGAGGAAGAACCGGGTTATTCGAAGACTAGGAGCGTGGAAGCGCCGCGCGGCTGTACGATCAGCCATCATTGAGGGGAGCGTGTTGTTCGGTTGGACAAGACCATTCCGCTGCCCGGGGCTCCGCTGCGGCAACTGCTCGTGGCGGTCGGTGAGCCCCTGGTCGACCTGCTCGCCGCGCCGCGCGGCTTCGACCAGCACGTGTGCGATGTCGTGATCATCGACCCGGACGAGGACGCCGAGACCCATCCCGGCGACCTCGTGCTGGTGATCGGTGCGCGCGGGCGGTCCGCGGTGCGGCAGGTGCGCTCCGCGGCACGGGACGGGGCGGCCGCGGTGGCCGTGAAGGTGCACACCGATCAGGACTCGCGGGCGCTGCGCGACACCGCCCTCGACGCCGGTGTCGCGGTGCTCGGCGTGCGGCCCGAGGTGCGGTGGGAGCAGCTGGAGTCGCTGGCTCGCTCGGTCGTGGACAACGCGCGGCTGACGGTGGAGGCCGACGCCGGCGAAACCCTCGGCGACCTGTTCTCGCTGGCCCAGACCGTGGCGGCGATGACCGACGGGATCGTCAGCATCGAGGACACCGCCAGCCGGGTGCTGGCCTACTCCCGCTCCGACGACGACGTCGACGAACTGCGCAGGCTGTCGGTGCTGGGGCGGCGCGGGCCGGAATCGTACCTGGCGATGCTGCGCGAGTGGGGCGTCTACGAGCGGTTGCGTTCCGGCGAGGAGATCGTGCACGTCGGCGAACGTCCCGAGCTGGGCATTCGGCGCCGGATGGCGATCGGCATCCACGCCGGTTCGCAGCCGCTGGGCACGATCTGGGTGCAGGAAGGCGCGAAACCGCTCGAGGAACGTTCGCAGCGCGCGCTGCTCGGCGCGGCCAGGGTCGCCGCGGTGCACCTGATCCGGCAGCGGGCGGAGGCCAGCGCGGCGCCGAAGCTGCGGGAGAACCTGCTGGCCGGGCTGCTGGACGGCAAGGTCGACGCCGCCTCCGTGGCGGGCAACATCGGCGCCGATGCGGACCGCCCGGCGGTGGTCGTCGTGTTCACCCTGCGCGGGCGCGCCGGGGTTTCGGACCGGTCCGAGCTGGAACTGGAGCGCACCGAGATGACCAGCCTCATCTCCGTGCACGCGGCCGCTTATCGGCGCAGCGCGCTGGTCACCAACCTCGGTTCGCGGGTGTACGCGCTGCTGCCCGACCTGCCCGGGACCGCGCTTTCCGGCGTGCTCGGGATGACCAGGGAGATCGTCGCGGCCGCGGGACAGCACCTGCGCGCCGGGGTGCAGGCCGGTGTGGGGGCGGCGGTGCCGACGCTGGAGGACGTATCGCGCTCGCGGGCCGAAGCGGACCGCGTCCTGGACGCGATGGCGCACGACGTGGACAACCGGATAGCGACGATCGCGGACGTGCGGGCGCGGGTGGTGCTCAGCGAGCTGCTCACCGTTCTCGGCGGCAACGAGCGCTTCCGCGATCCCAGGATCGACGCGCTGTGCGCGCACGACGCGGAGCACGCCGGTGCGCTGGCCAGATCGTTGCTGAGCTACTTGGAGTCCTTCGGCGACGTGCGTTCGGCCAGTGCCGCGCTGCACGTGCACCCGAACACCTTGCGCTACCGCATCCGGCGGGCCGGCGAGATCAGCGGGATCGATCTGTCCGATCCTGCCGAGCGGCTCGCTGCGCACCTGCACCTGCTGCTGCACCGGCGCAACGAGCGGAACCGATGAGCGGCCCGCGCCGAGACCACCCGATCAAGTGATGCGAACCGCTGTTCGATGCGGGCACTCTGGAATGCATGGATCTCCAGCGCAGCACATCCCGACTCGGCGAACTTCCCGGCCCCCGCCGTTCATCTCCCCGCCGTTCTTCGCTCGGCCGTTCACCCCGCTGCCGTTCGCGCCATCACCGCCAGGTCGCCGATCGACGGTGCACGCGGCACCGCTCGGGCATCGATCAGCCGCGAAACGGGTCGCCGCCGGTGCGGTGGACGGATCTGGTCGGACGCGAGCCGCCGGGGCGGCGATCGCGGCCGCCCGCATGCTCAGAGTTTGCGCAGCCGCACCCGGTTGATGGCGTGGTCAGCGTCCTTGCGCAGCACCAACGTCGCACGCGGCCGGGTGGGCAGGATGTTGTCCACCAGGTTCGGCCGGTTGATGGTGTGCCACAGGTGCCGCGCCTCGACCCGGGCGTCCTCATCGGACAGTCCGGCGAAGTGGTGGAAGTGCGAATCGGGGTCGGCGAAGGAGGTGCCGCGCAGCGCCAGGAACCGGTCGGTGTACCAGCGCTCGATGTGCTCGGTGTGCGCGTCCACGTAGATCGAGAAGTCGAACAGGTCGGAGACCGCCAGGCTCGGCCCCGGCTGCAGCACGTTCAGCCCCTCCAGGATGAGGATGTCCGGCTGCCGCACCACCTGTTCCTGATCGGGCAGGATGTCGTAGGCACGGTGCGAGTACACCGGCGCGGACACCGCCTCGGCCCCGGATTTGACCTCGGTGACGAACCGCAGCAGAGCGCGCCGGTCGTAGCTTTCCGGGAACCCCTTGCGGTGCATGATGCCGCGCCGCACCAGCTCCGCCTTCGGGTGCAGGAAGCCGTCGGTGGTCACCAGGTCGACCTGCGGGTGGTCCGGCCAGCGGGCCAGCAGCGCGCGCAGGATCCGCGCGGTGGTGGACTTGCCGACCGCGACGCTGCCCGCGACGCCGATCACGAACGGCACCTTCGGCGCGGCTTCGCCGAGGAAGGTCGTGGTGCTGGTGTGCAGCCGCTGCCGGGCCGCCACCTGCAGGTTGATCAGCCGCGACAGCGGCAGGTAGACGTCGGCGACCTCCTCGAGGTCCACCGGTTCTCCGAGGCCGCGCAGCGCCTCGAGCTCCGCGTGCGAGAGCGGCAGCGGCATCGAGTTGCGCAGTTCCCGCCACTGCTGCCGGTGCAATTCGACGTACGGGCTCAGTTCGCGGGCTCGCGTCACAGCGCACACCCCTCAACGTTGAGGATCGGCTCCGGTGCGGCGCGCGCAGCCGATCCCGCACCGGCGCCGCCTGATCGACGACGAGGTCACCCTAGAACCGGGGCGCCGGAAGACGCTGTGACGCAAGGCACCGTTGAACGGGCGGATCGGGTGATTGTGGACTCATCGCGGAACGGCGGTTCCGATACCTCGTCATCGCTGGAGAAAGCCCACTTCTGCAGGGAGAGCGACCGATCGTCCAGAGCGAGCGCGTCGTCATCAGGGGAAGAACGCGTCGTTCCCCGGACACAGCACGGCCTCGCGGTCGGGTACGTCCCGGGATTGCCCAGCGCGTGCACTTCGCACCGCCGACACTGCACGGCCGGCAAGGCCGCGGCGGCCCATCCGTCGTTCGGCGGCATTGCGGCCGGGCTATGCCGGTGCGCGCAGGCCATTTCGCTGCGAGGGCCCCACCTGGCGAGGCAGGGCACCCCGCGCAGCGACGGTGGCTCAGGACTCCTCATGCTGACGCCCGCGGTGCAGCAGCGAGTGCCGGTATCCGTACGCGGCGTAGACGATCAAGCCGAGCACGAACCAGGCGCCGAAGCGCAACCAGGTCAGCGGTTCCAGGAACGTCACCAGCCACAGCGAGAACACGATGCCGATCACCGGCACGATCGGCATCCCCGGCGTGCGGAAGCCGCGCGGCAGGTCGGGCCGCCGGTAGCGCAGCACGATCACCGCCGCGCACACCACGACGAACGCCAGCAGGATGCCGATGTTGGTCAGCTCCGCGGCCTCCTCGATCGGCAGCAGGCCGGCGATCGCGGCGGCGGCGATGCCGATCAGCCAGGTGAACCTGGACGGCACCTTGCGCACCGGATGCGTGCGGGAGAACCAGCGCGGCAGCAACCCGTCCCGGCTCATCGCGAACCCGACTCGGGTCGCGCCGAGCATGAAGGTGAACAGCACGGTGAGGATGCCCAGGATCGCGCCGACCGCGATGATCGCGCCCACCACCGGCAGCCCGACGTCGGCGAAGGCGGTCGCGAACGCGCTCTCCGAGCTGATCTGCTGGTACGGGATCATCCCGGTGAGCACCAGGCAGCACAGCACGTACAGCACCATCGAGATGATCAGCGAGTACAGGATGGCCTTCGGCATGTGCTTCTGGGATTCCTTGGACTCTTCGGCCGCGGTGCTCAGCGCGTCGTAACCGAACACCGCGAAGAACACGGTCGCCGCCCCGGTTACCGCGCCGCTGATCCCGAACGGGAAGAACGGCGTGTAGTTGCCCGCTTTGATGTGGAACGCGCCCACGATCAGCACCAGCAGCACGATCGCGACCTTCAGGTAGACCAGGGCGCTCTCGAACCGGGCGGCATTGCGCATGCCCTGGTTCAGCACGAACGCGATGAGCAGGCACAGCACCACCGCGAACAGGTTGATCTTGTAACTGCCGGGCGGCGCGTCGGTTCCCTCGGTGCCCGGTGCGCCGAGCATCCACATCGGCAGGTCGAGGTGCAGGAAGCCGAGCAGCTCGTTGAAGTAACCGGAGATCCCGATCGCGACCACCGACACGATCGCGGTGTACTCCAGCAGCAGGTCCCAGCCGATCAGCCAGCCGACCACCTCGCCGAGCACCGCGTAACCGTAGGTGTAGGCCGAACCCGCTTTCGGGATCATGCCGGCGAATTCCGCGTAGGAGAACGCCGCTGCGGCACTTGCGATGCCCGCGATCAGGAACGAGACGAGCACTGCCGGTCCCGCCTTGCCGTGCGCTACCGCCCCGGCCAGCGAGAAGATCCCCGCGCCGATGATGCCGCCGACCCCGATCGCGGTGAGCTGCCAGAGCCCCAGGGTTCGTTGCAGCCCGGTGCTGGACTCCTCGTTGTCCTCGGCGATCGAGTCGATCGGCTTGCGCCGCAGTACTCCGCTGCCCGGGCTGAGCCCTGGTACCGCCATGGCATCCTCCTGGTGAGGGTCCGTCGATTCCGGCGAAAAATACGCGCTCCGGGAAAGCCCGGTGGTTGTCGGGGCCAACGAGGTTTGCCGGTGTTCGTTGTGCACTCCTACGATGATCAAGAACAGGTCGCGGCCGCGACGCCGTTCGATCTCGCCTTGCGTGCGGAACTCGGCACCGGCCGTGATGACCGGCCGAGACTCCAGTCCGCGTCCGGGTGGGAGAGAGTGCGATGTTCGCGTGACGGGGCGGCTTCGCGCTCGTTAGTGTTCACGTCCGCGCGAGGTGCGTGTCACGCGATGGAGGGTGATCACCAGATGTCCAGTTACCGCAGCGTCGTCGTCGGCACCGACGGCTCGCCGCCTTCGTTGCGGGCGGTGCGCCGTGCCGCCGAGGTCGCGCGTGACTCCGCTGCCAAGTTGGTCGTCGTGTGCGCCTACTACCCGAGCAGCGAGCGCGAGGTGGAGCAGGCTCAGGACGAGCTCGGCGACGAGGCGTTCCAGGTGGTCGGTTCCGCGCCTGCCGAGCAGACGCTGCTGGAGGCCGCCGATGAGGCGCGGCAGGCGGGTGCGTCCGACGTGGACACCGTCGCGGTGGTGGGCGCTCCGGTGAACTCGCTGATCGAGACCGCCAACAGCTCGTCGGCGGATCTGCTGATCGTCGGCAGCAGGGGGCTGAACACGCTCAAAGGCCGGTTGCTCGGCTCGGTGCCCGCGGACGTGTGCCGTCGGGCGGATTGCGATGTGCTCGTTGTCCGAACCTCGCGATGACCCTGCGGCCTCCGGGCCGGACGCGGAACGCTCGATGGGCAGCGAGGCGCTGATCGGCGAGGCCCTGCTGGGCGGGCACCCGAAGTACCGCAAGGCCGACGTGGCCGAGGCGGCTGGTGTGGACCTCGCACGGGCGGAACGGCTCTGGCAGGCGATGGGCTTCGCGCACGTCGACGACGAGGCGGTCGTGTTCACCGACGCCGACGTGCAGGCGTTGCAGATGCTCGTGCAGCTGGTCTCCGCCGAGGTGATCACCTCCGAGGTGGAGACCGCGGTCGCCAGGACGTTGGCGCAGACCATGTCGCGACTGGCCGAATGGCAGGTCGGAATCTTCAAAGCGGTGCTCGGCGACCGCTTCGCCGAAGACCTGGACATCACCGCGCAATTCGCGGAGGCGATCACGCCGGTGATGGACCACCTGCAGGGCTACGTCTGGCGGCGGCACCTGGCCGCGACCGCCGCCCGCGAGCTCAGCGAGGGCGACCCGGGGGTGGACGAGCGGGTGCAGGTGATCGGCTTTGCCGACCTGGTCGGCTACACCCGCCTGATCCGGGACTTCAGCGAGGTCGAGCTGGCGGGGCTGATCAACGACTTCGAGGAGCTGGCGACCGGTGTGGTCGCCGAGAACCACGGCCGGATCGTGAAGACGGTCGGCGACGAAGTCCTGTTCGTCACCGACACGTCGGCGGAAGCGGCCGAGATCGCGCTGACGCTGAACGAGAAGATCACCGGGGAAGGCAGGCTGCCACCGCTGCGCATCGGACTGGCACGCGGCACCGTGCTGGCGCGGTTCGGTGACGTGTACGGATCCACGGTGAACATCGCCAGCAGGTTGACCTCCGTCGCACGTCCGGCCTCGGTGCTGGTGGATCGCGAGCTCGCGGCTGCGCTGCGGGAGAACCCGGCCTTTTCCCTCACGTCCATCGGCCCTACGAAAGTGCAGGGTTTCCGCGGTCTGCGCGCGTGGGCGCTGCGCAGAACTCGCTGACCGCACCGAAAAAGCCCGACTTTGCTCTGTTCGAGTGAAGCCGTAGGTAACTGCTTGCTGCTGCGAACGCGGTGCCTCTAGCTTCAGCCGCGGCGGGATCGACGGTCTCGCCGATCCCGCTCAGGGATCCAGGGGAGCAGCGGACATCTGGGGAGAAGTCGTCCGCGAACGATCGGCATCGATTCTTCGATCGCGCCGAGGCTCGGCTCAGTCCGGACCGGTCACCTACCGGTGTGCCGCGCGATCGGTGTCGCCGAATGCGCACGAGTGCCCGGGGTCCGATTTTCGGCACCAGCACGCATTCACAACAGGGGGTTCGAGCAATGGCATCGCACGGTCAGCAGAATCGTGGGCAATACGTGCAGCCGGGCAGCGAAGCGGCCGGTGGCCGGTTCGGCCGGATGTTCCCCACGGTTGCGCCGCGGGAAGCAACCGGGCTGGCGAAAGCCGAGGAATTCGGCCTGCCCGGTGGCAAGGTCGACGGCGGGGAAACCACCGAGGAACAGCTCAGCACCGTGCTCGACTCGGGATTCACCTACTTCGGCCAGTTCGTCGATCACAACGTCACCTTCGACCCGACCAGCATGCTCGGGCAGGAGGTCGATCCGAAGGCACTGCGCAACTTCCGGCCACCGCGGCTGGACCTGGACAACGTCTACGGCGGCGGGCCGGTCGTCAACGAGTACCTGTACGACCCGGAATCCAAGGGCACCAAGCTGGCACTCGATCCCGGCGGACACGACTTCGCGCGCACCGGCAACGACATCGCGTTGATCGGCGATCCGCGCAACGACGAGAACCTGCTGATCGCGCAATTCCACCTCGCGATCATCAAGTTCCACAACAGGGTCGTCGATGACCTGCGGTCCGGTCAGATCACCGACGTCCTCGGGGCCGGTTTCCCGGCGCAGCCCGCGGACCCGCCGGATGACGTGGAAGGCGCCAAGCTGGACGATCTGCTCGCGCTCGAGGACTACTACGGTGATCTCCTGCGCAAGGCCCAGCAGGTGACCCGCTGGCACTACCAGTGGATTCTGCACCGGCAATTCCTGCCGCAGATCGTCGGGACCGACCTCATCGAGGACATCACCGAGAACGGCCTGCGCTTCTACGACCCCGGCGAGCAGCCGTTCATCCCGGTGGAGTTCGCGGTGGCCGGATACCGCTTCGGGCACTCCACCATTCGCTCGCGCTACCAGGTCAACGCGGAGTTCGCGGCCGACCTCTTCCCGCTCGACCCGGAGGCCGACGAGCAACCGCGCAGTGATCTGCGCGGCGGCCCGGTGCGCCCGGAGCACGCGGTGGACTGGCGGTACTTCTTCCAGATCGACCCGGAGATCGAGGCGGCGAAGGCGAAGCGGCTGGAGGCCAAGCTCAACCGTCGGCTGCTGGACCTGCCGGTGCGGGCGGTGCCCGGTGCCCGCGAGGGCGCCCTGCCCTCGCAGCTCGGTTCGCTGGTGGTGCGCAACCTGCTGCGCAGCGAAGCTCAGGAGTTGCCGTCGGGCCAGGACATCGCACGCAAGATCGGCGAGATCCCGCTGACCGACGAGGAACTGGACAGCGAGGGCCCGATCTACCTCTGGTACTACCTGCTCAAGGAGGCGGAGGTGCTGCACGGGGGCCGCCAGCTCGGTCCCGTGGGCGGACGCATCGTGGCCGAGACGCTGATCGGCATCCTGCAAGCCGACCCGGCGTCGTACCTGTCGGTGTTCCCGCGCTGGGAACCCAACATCGGCGGAGCGGGCAGCGAGTTCGGCATCGCCGACTTCCTGACCTACGCGGGTGTCGTGCCGAAGCGTTGACTCCCGTGGCCGTGGGTGGGCATAACCCACCCACGGCTCGCCGGGCCGCTGGCCGGTCCTGGGGCGGAGTGGTCGCCGGGAGACGCAGCGGCGACAGGCATTCAGAACCGCCCGATCGGAATCTCGAAGTGCACCGCGGGGCTGTGCGCCGGGTCGGTCCGCCCGTCGAAGATCTCGTCGGCGATGCCTCGCCAGAACGGCTCCGCGCCGTCGATGCCTGCGTTGGTGTGCAAGTAGATCCGCTCGTAGCCGGGGGTGTCGGCGACGAATCGGCAGGCCGTTTCGACCAGTCCGCGCGCCAGCCCGTGCCGCCGGTGCTCCGGCCGGACGTAAACCCGGAAGATCTGGGCGGTGCTGCCGGACGGGTAGCGCTCCGCGAGCCACGCCGGATGCGGCGGGCTTTTCGGGCCGTCGGCGCGGACCGCGGCGGTGCCCACCACTTCGTCGCCGCGGGCCGCCACGAACAGCGCCTGCCGCGGGTGGTCGAAGTACGTGGCGGACATGTCGATCACGTCGTGATGCCACTTGGGGCTGTAGCCGTGCCCGAAGACCTCGTAGAAGGTGTCCAGCATGACCGACCGGGCCCCGTCGGCGTCCGAGCGGCGGGCGGGGCGGATCTCGTAGCCGGCCGCTCCGCGCCGGAGACCTGGCGCTGCCGGATCATCACCGACCGTGCGCCGCCGGTCGACCGTGGGTTGTTGCGATGCGTGCATGTCACCTCCGCGCGGCCGATGTGATCAAGATCGCTCGGCTTGTTGGAAATCATGTGCAACAGAGGCTATCCGGTGCTGCGCTCAACGGGTGATCCAGGGTGGCTGACCTGCGGAGTCATTCGCGTTCACGCATTGGTGCCCGAGTGGTCCCCGACGGGCGCGACCGGGCGGTTCCGCCCGATTTGACCGGGCGGCCGAACAACTCCGCGCGACGAGTCGCCGGAAGTGGGATGCCGCTGCCCCGTCCGCGCAATAAAGTCGGGAGCCATGGGAGTCGATCCGGGTACCTCGGGAGCCGTTTCCAGCCATTCCGAGGAGGTCGCCGCCCTGGTCGGCAGCTACGCCAGGATTCCTCCGGGGGAGCCGGTGCGGCTGGCGAAGCCGACCTCGAACCTCTTCCGGTTCCGCGGCGACTCGACCGCTCCCGGGCTCGACGTGGGCCGGATGAACCGCGTGCTCTCGGTCGATCCGGCGGACGGCACCGCGCAGGTGCAGGGCATGGCGACCTACGAAACCGTCGTCGACGCGCACCTGCCGACCGGGCACATGCCGCTGGTGATCCCGCAGCTCAAGACGATCACGCTCGGCGGTGCGGTGGCCGGTCTCGGCATCGAGGCCACTTCCTTCCGCAACGGGCTGCCGCACGAGTCCGTGCGGGAGATGGAGATCCTCACCGGCAGCGGTGAAGTCGTGGTGGCCCGCCCGGACAACGAGCACGCCGATCTTTTCCGCGGTTTCCCGAACTCCTACGGAACCCTCGGCTACGCCCTGCGGCTGCAGGTCGAGATCGAGCGGACCGAACCGTACGTGCGGGTCCGCCACGTCCGGTTCTCGACCGCCGAGGAATGCGCGGCCGCCATCGCCGAGATCTGCCGCGACGGCGAGTTCGAGGGTCACCGCGTCGATTTCCTCGACGGCACGGTCTTCGCCGCCGACGAGCAGTACCTATCGATCGGCACCTACGTCCCGGAAGCACCGGTGACGAGCGATTACACCGGTCAAGCCGTCTACTACCGCTCGCTGCGCGAGCACCAGACGGACCATCTGCGCACGCATGACTACCTGTGGCGCTGGGACACCGACTGGTTCTGGTGCTCCCGTGCTTTCGGTGTGCAACATCCCGCGGTGCGGCGGCTGTGGCCGCGCAAGTACCGGCGTTCGGACGTATACCGGCGCATCGTGGCGTGGGACCGCCGCGTCGGTTTCAGCGACCGGCTCGCGCGTGCGCGCGGCGGCGCGGGCAGCGAGCCGGTGATCCAGGACGTGGAGATCCCGGTCGATCGGCTCGCGGAGTTCCTGGAGTTCTTCCACCGCGAGATCGGCATCGCCCCGGTGTGGCTGTGCCCGGTGCAGCTGCGCGACCGGCAGGGCTGGCCGCTGTACCCGATGGATCCGGACACGCTCTACGTGAACGTGGGCTTCTGGTCGGCGGTGCAACTGCGGCCGGGGGAGCGGCTGGGCGACTACAACCGCGCGATCGAGGACTTCGTGAGCCGGATCGACGGGCACAAGTCGCTGTACTCGGACTCCTACTACGACGAGGACGAGTTCTGGCGGCTCTACAACCGTCCCGCCTACGAACAACTGAAACAGCGCTACGACCCGGACGGCCGGTTGCCCGGTCTGTACGAGAAGTGCGTGGGCAAGCCGTAGGGTCGGCAGGGAGGAGAACCGGAAATGGGTCTGGCAGAGGTGTTCCCGCGCATTCTGGGTGACGGTCTCGACGTGGAGTTCCGCGCCTACGATGGCAGCCGAGCGGGACGAGCCGGAGCCGACGTCGGCGTGCAGGTCCGTTCCCCGCTGGCGTTCTCGCACTTGGCGGCCGCACCGGACGAGCTGGGGCTCGCCCGCGCCTACATCACCGGGGCGTTGGAAGTGCACGGCGACATGTACACCGCGCTTTCCCGGTTCCCGGCCATCGCGCTGCAGGCGGTCTCGGCCCGCACCAAGCTCGAAGTCGGCGCCAGGCTCGCCGCGCGGCGTTTCTGGTGGCCGGTGCGCCCACCGGAGCAGGAGTACCGCCCGCGCGGGCTGCGGCACTCGAAGGCCCGCGACAGCAAGTCGGTCTCCTACCACTACGACGTGTCGAACCGCTTCTACGAGTGGGTGCTCGGCCCGTCGATGGCCTACACCTGCGCGGTCTACCCGGACGCGGCCTCCACTTTGGAGCAGGCGCAGTTCACCAAGCACGACCTGGTCGCGCGGAAACTGGGGCTGCGCGAGGGAATGCGGCTGCTGGACATCGGCTGCGGCTGGGGCGGCATGGTGATGCACGCCGCCAAGCACTACGGCGTGCGGGCGCTGGGCGTGACGCTGTCGCAGCAGCAGGCGCAATGGGCGCAGAAGGCCATTGTGGACAGCGGGCTCGCGGATCTGGCCGAAGTCCGCTACCTGGACTACCGGGACGTGCCGGAGACGGGGTTCGACGCGGTCAGCTCGATCGGGCTGACCGAGCACATCGGCCGCGCTGAACTGCCCGCCTACTTCTCCTCGCTGCGGGACAAGCTGCAGCCGGGCGGACGGCTGCTCAACCACTGCATCACCCGGCCCGACGGGACCCGCAAGACCAAGCCGGGCAAGTTCATCGGCCGCTACGTTTTCCCGGACGGTGAGCTGGAGGGGCCGGGCACGCTGATGTCGGCCATGCACGACAACGGCTTCGAGGTCCGGCACGAGGAGAACCTCCGGGAGCACTACGCGCTGACCCTCCGGGACTGGTGCGCGAACCTGGAGGCGCACTGGGACGAAGCGGTGCGCGAGGTGGGGCCCGCGCGGGCGCGGATCTGGCGGCTGTACATGGCCGCTTCCCGGCTGGGCTTCGAGAAGAACAACATCCAGCTGCACCAGATGCTCGGAGTGCGCCTCGACGACACCGATGCGCGGATGCCGCTGCGGCCCGCGTGGTGATTCAGGCCGGTGTGAGTTCGTCGAGCGACACCGCCGGGACGAGTTCGCTGACGGGGGTGCGCACCCACCACGCACCCTCGCGGCGTTCCTGCCGGTTCGCGAAGCGGTAGCGGAACAGCCGCGCGCGCACCAGCGCCGGAGGTTCGTCCGGGAACGGGTTGTGCCGCAACAACTTCAGCGCGTGCCGGTCGTTGCGCAGCATCGCCCGCAGCAGCCCGGGAAGCCAGCTGCGTCCGTAGCCGGGCGAGATCGCCACGAACCACATCAGCCAGTCCAGCCGCAGGTGGTACGGCGCGAACTGGCGCGGTCTGCGCCGCGGATCTCCCGGTTTGCCGGGGAATTCGTACTCCTGCCAACCGGATTCCCCGGTGCGGTCGGAAGTTCCCTCCAGCACCACCTCGTAGCGGGTGCGGGTGACGCTGCCGAACGCGCCGTAGGTGTTGCCCAGGTGCAGCTTGTTGAAGCTGCGGTTCATCACCTGGTGCGGGCCGATCATGTTGCGCACCGGCTGGTAGCTCAGCGCGAGCATCCCCGCGGTCACCGCCAGCACGACGATCTGGTGCCACAGCGGCGAATCCGTGGTCGGCGGTGCGGGCCAGCGCAGCAATCCGCCGTCCATCGCGGCGAACGCGAGCGTGATCGTGACCAGGTTGAGCCAGGCGAAGTTCCCGCTCAGCATCAGCCAGCCCTGAGTGATCACGATGAGCACGGCCGCGACATCGGCGCCCGGCTGCGGCGCGAACAGCGCGAACGGCACGATCAGCTGCGAGGCGTGGTTGGCGACCACTTCCACCTTGTGCAGCCGCGGGGACAGGTGGTGGAACCGGCGGCTGAGCGGCCCGGGCATCGGCTGCGTCTCGTGGTGGTAGTGCAGCGCGGTCAGGTCCCGCCAGCACGGATCGCCGCGCATCTTGATCAGCCCGGCGCCGAACTCGACGCGGAACAGCAGCCAGCACAGCAGCCACATGATCGGTGCCGGGGGAGTCGTGTGCGCAGGGCCCAGGAAGATCGCCAGGAACCCGGCCTCCAGCAGCAGCGACTCCCAGCCGAAGCCGTACCAGATCTGCCCGACGTTGACGATCGACAGGTACAACGCCCACAGCACCGCCCACACGAGCATCCAGGCCCACACCGGTAGCAGGCCGACCAAGCCCACCAGCGCCGCGCCGCTGAGCACCGTCCCGGTCCACGCGACGACGCCGAAAAAGCGGTCGGAGTAGTGCAGGTGGAACAGGCTCGGCGCGCGGCGGAAACCCACCGCCGATAGAAAGCGCGGCACCGGGGTCAGGCCGTGCTCGCCGGCCAGCGGCCGGAACTGGTGCACCGCGGAGGCGAAGCCCAGCAGGTACACCGCCGCCAGCAGGTGCGAGACGACGGCCCGCGCCTGCCAGTACTCCGGCGCCCAGAACCACGCGCCCACGGCGGTCTCCTTCCGGTCCCTGCCCGCTCGCTCACCCGCAGTGTGCCCAGGCGGCCGATCCGGCACGCCTGGCCCCTGCGCTTGCCCACCCCACCAGCCGAGTCGTTGCCGACCTGGGCCCGCACGACTCCGTGCGATCTGGCTCGCCCGAAACTCCGGCGACCGAGCGGCTCCCCGACCTTCCGCCCCGGGCCTGGAATCCCCGGTCTCCCCGGCCGCTCCTTAGAATCGCTGCGCAGGGGAGGCGGAAAGGGTGTTCAACGATGTCGCACGACTGTTGGCGTGCCCGCATTGCGGGCGCGGTCTGCAACCAGCGGGGCGCACGCTGCGCTGCCCGGCGAACCACTCGTTCGACCTGGCCAGACAGGGCTACGTGAGCCTGCTGGGTGGGCGGGGCGCACCGAGACCCGGCGACACCGCCGAGATGGTGGCTGCACGCGCCGGTTTCCTCGCTTCCGGGCACTACGCACCGATCGCAGAAGCACTCGCCGACGTCACCGCGGCGACGCACACCGGCGGACCGGTGCTGGACGTCGGCGCCGGGACCGGCCACTACCTCGGGCGAGTGCTGGATGCGCTGCCCGGCGAGATCGGCGTCGCGCTGGACGTGTCGAAGTACGCTTCCCGGCGGGCCGCGAAGGCCCACCCGCGCGCCGCGGCCGTGCTCGCCGACGCTTGGCGGACCTTGCCCGTGCGCGACGCCGCATTCGCCACCGCGCTGAACGTGTTCGCCCCGCGCAACGCCGTCGAGACGCACCGCGTGCTGCGCCCGGGCGGGCACCTCGTGGTGGTCACGCCGAACTCCGGGCACCTGGCCGAGTTGGTGTCCGAACTGGACCTGCTCACCGTGGACGAGCGCAAGCAGCAGCGGCTCCGGGAGCAGCTCACCGACCACTTCGAGCCGGTGCGCAGCCGGCGGTGCGAGTTCGCCATGCGGCTCACCGCCGAAGAAGTGGCCGCCGTGGTCGGCATGGGCCCGAACGCCTGGCATTCCACGGAATCCCTTTCGGCTCGTATCGCCGCGCTGCCGGACTCCTTCCCCATCACGGGCTCCGTCACCGTTTCAGTCCAGCGTAGGCGCTGATCGACCGATTTTCGGGCGTTTTCGGCACTCCCCGTGTTGGAATATGCCAACTGCTCGGCTAGATGGGGAAATGCGAGTAGGCGCCAGAGGGGCAAGTATGGTCTCGGTCGCCGGGATGACGAGATCGATTTCTGGGTGGGGTATGGAGTCCGCGAAAATGCTTGCGCAACGGATCGAGCGGGAAATAGAATCGCTCGGCGAAGCCTCCGAAAAGCGGGTCAAGGAGGTCGTCGAGCACATTGCGATCCCTCCCGCGGAGCCGTCGACGTACCCGTTTAACGGGTACGTCGAGTCGGTTAGGGTCCAGGGCATCCGGTCTTTCGGTGCGGAGCAGGAACTGGAACTTTCCCGGGGTCTTACGATCCTGTACGCGGAGAACGGAACCGGCAAGACCAGCATCATCGACGCCGTCGAGTTGCTTACCAAAGGGGTGACAACTCGCGCGTCGCAACCCGCCGGTCCGGCGGGCGAGGTCAAGGACGAGAACAATGTCCCTTATTCTGACGTCGACGGAAAATTGACGGACATCGAGCCGAATGTATCAATATCCTGGATACAGGACGGAAAGCCGGGACGAGCGGTTTGGAACGGAGCGTGGGGTCAGGCCGCAGCGGATGCACCACCGGTGCAGCTGATTGCTCGTCGCCGGTTGCGAGAGGTCATCAACTTGTCCGGGGCGGATCGAGCCGATCTCCTTGGCCACGCAGCTGGTCTGGGCGACTTGGCCCAGGTCTGGGGCGATGCTCAGAAAGCATTGGACCAGCGGGGGAAGGAACTCAGTTCGGTCGAAGCGTTGCCGTCAGCTGCCATGCAGGACGCCGTCACCTGGGCCGAGGGAGTGCACGACTGCACGAGCGCGGTTCCGGTCGAGGAGATCGCGAAGTTGGTGGAGCGGAACGCGCAGCAGGCCATCGCGCGGTGCGCTCCGGATTCTCGCGGGCCCGGCGAGAGATTGTCCGAGGCTTGGGAGGCGCCGCTCCCGCGGCCTCCTGAGGTCCTCCCAGCAGCGGGGCTCGAAGATTTGGTGCAACGGCTCACTGACCAAGAGTCCCGTGAAGTTCCGCGTCTGTCGGAAGCCCTCGATCAGGCCACTCTGCGTCTGCTCGAGTCCTTCGCGGAGGTCGCGATCGCGGGCGAGGCATGCCCGGCGTGCACCGTCGCGACCGTGACCAGTGACCGGATCGCCGCCGTGCACCGGTTACTGGAGTCGGTTCGTGACGTGCGCGAGTACCAGGAGGCTGACAGCGCTCTCCGGAAGGAAGCACGAGGGTTCGCTCAGGGGTTCCGGCCGTACCTCGAATGGCGGTTCCCGGAATGGGACGACGCAGCCGTGCGGTCGTTCGCGGGGGAGGACCGGAATTTCTCTGCCGCATACGGCGAAGCGCGGTCCTCCAAAACGGCCTGGGACCAGCAATGCACGGTGTTGTGGGACAGAATCGAGACAGCCGGACGCGAACCTTCTGCTGATTCGATGCGTTCGGTCGTGGAGGCGCTGCGGCGGCTGGTCGACCTCCGCGAAGTTGCTGACAGGAATGCTCGCGCGGCCGAGCACCTGCGTTCGGAGTTACTCCGGGACCGCAAGGACGCCGAACTTGCGAAGGCGACGTGGCGGCGGGACAACGCCCGCGCCATCGCGGAAGCCATTGACGCGCGGCGCAAGCGGGACGTCGACGCGCGGAATCTCAGGATCGCGGCCCAGCGCCTCAAAGCTCGCCGTGCTGAGGTGCTGGAGGCGAAGCTCACGGCGCTCGCAGAGCCGATCAGTTCCTGGTTGCGCCGATTGGCCCCGGACCACACACCTTCGGTCCGGCTGCAGGTGAGTCCCGGAGCTCAGAAGCCGAGACTCAACGTGCTGGTCGGCCAAGGCAAGCAGACCGCGATCGGGCGCCTGTCGGACTCGCAGCTGGACATGCTCGGTCTGGCCGTGCACCTCGCGACGCTGGAGCAGGAGCAGTCCGGAGCGCCAGTGATCATTGACGATCCGACCGACATGCTCGACGCGGCAACCGTCGAAAAGCTCGCCGGGGAGGGCATTGGTGACCTCCTCGGTCCGCCGAACGGACCGGGCCGGCAGGTCGTGGTGCTCACCCACGACGAACAGTTGGTGCGATCGCTCTGGAAACATCACGGTGCTCGATGGCCGCTTACCACTCAGTGGTTCACCGAACTCGACCGTGAGATCGAGCCGACCCCGCAGTCTTTGATCAAGCCCCGATCGCCGCAAGAATATGCCGACCGGCTGAAAGCTCTGTTGCAGAGCAATGCGGACGCCGAGAACCGAATTTGGTTGCGCAGCGCTGCTGGAAATTTGGCGCGGCAGACGCTCGAGGCCATAATCGGAGACCTGTTCGAAGTCGTCGGGCCGCGCGGGCTGCGGTACTTGCCCGATCTCAGCAACGTGCGGGAGGACCGCGAGAAGCGGGGGGTGCTCAAGCACTTCGATCTGTTGGACGAGCAGTTTCGGAAGATCCAGAAGATGCATGCAGGGTGCACCGAGAGGTGCCACGCCAATGTCGCCGAATTCATCGATGAGCTCCTGGAGATGCACGCTGAACGAGGCGATTATCTGTTGAACGAAGCTAGTCACGCGAATTGTGTATATCCGAGGATCGCGCAGGTCCGGGAGTATCAGAAGAAGTTGAGCAAGAACGCGAACCGCTTCCAGCACGCCCGAAGGAAGAGTCGGGTGCCGGGTGCTAGGCCGGATGATTGGCCCGAGACCTCGGAGTGGAGCCGTGCACTGGCGGCTTGCTCCAACTGTCAGGTGCAGCAGTTTTTCCCGCACCTGTCCTGAAATGCGCAACCGGCCCGCCGGCGGATGCACGCCGACGGGCCGGTCCGAATCCGCGCCTCAGTCCTCGCTGCGGGAGATGCGGATCATGTCGTCGCGCGGCACGACCTTGATCCGCTCGCGGCCGGCTGCTTCGCCGAGGGCTTGCTCGTGCGCGTCGAGCAGCTTCCAGCCGTCCCAGGTGGTGTAGCGGACGCCGTTGTCGTCGAGCAGCCGCAGCACGCTGTCCGGGTTCGGGTCCTCCGCGGTGGGCATGGTGTCCAGGTCGGCCAACAGGTTGTTGATCGTCTCCATGGCGTCGCCCTTGGTGTGCCCGATCAGGCCGACCGGCCCGCGCTTGATCCAGCCGGTGGTGTACACGCCGGTGATGTGCTCGCCGTCCAGGTCCAGCACCCGGCCGCCGTCGTTGGGCACGGTGCCGGTGTTGTGGTCGAACGGGATGTCGGCCACCGGCGTGCTCAGGTAACCGACGGCCCGGTAGACCGCCTGCACCGGCGTGTCCTCGAACTCGCCGGTGCCGCGCACGCCGCCTGCGCCGTCGAGTTCCATGACCTCGGTGCGCAGCCCCTCGACCCGGTCGGTGCCCAGCACCTCGGTGGGTCCGCGCAGGAAGTGGAAGTGCAGCCGCCGCGGGGTGTCGTACCGCGGGTCCCGCAGCGCCCAGTCCTGGAAGGTCTTCACGATCGACTTGGTCTGGTTGTTGTCCCGGATGGCGGCTTCGCTGCCCTCGTCGAGCTCGAAGCCCTCCGGGTGCACGATCAGTTCCACGCCGGGCTGGTGGTCGAGTTCGCGCAGTTCCAGCGGGGTGAACTTGGCCTGCGCGGGACCGCGGCGGGCGTAGAGGTGCACGTCGGTGACCTGGGAGTCCCGCAGTCCCTGGTAGACGTTGTCCGGGATCTCGGTGCTCAGCAGATCGTCGGCCTGCTTGGCCAGCACCCGCGCCACGTCCAGCGCCACGTTGCCCGCGCCGATCACGGCGACCTCGCGGGCGTCCAGCGTCCAGTCCCTCGTGGTCTCCGGGTAGCCGTCGTACCAGTAGACGAACGCTGCGGCGCCGTGGCTGTGCGGCAGGTCGATGCCGGGGATGTTCAGGTCCCGGTCCTTGTCCGCGCCGGTCGAGAAGATCACCGCGTCGTAGTGCCTGCGCAGCTCGTCGAGCTTGACGTCCTCGCCGTAGTTCACGCCGCCGAGGAACCGGATCTGGTCCTTCTCCATGATCCGGCGCAGCGCGTTGACGATGCCCTTGATCCGCGGGTGGTCCGGTGCCACGCCGTACCGGATGAGCCCGTACGGCGCGGGCATCCGGTCGAGCAGGTCGATGTCCACTGGGGTCTCGGACTTCGTCAGGATGTCCGCGGCGTAGACACCGGCTGGTCCGGCCCCGACGATCGCCACTCGCAGTGGGCGGGTCATGCAAGTCCTCCTGCTCGGATTCCGAAATCGCACGCCGGGATCGCCCGGCGTCCGGGCGCGCTTCCGGCCGGCCGGCGGCGCTGCCGGGGCCGGGCGCTGCCCGACACTTCCAGCTTAGGTTGCCCTAACCGCCGATCCCGGTATACGGACGGTGAGAAGCCTCATAGGCGCCGCTGCACGGTTCGGTCCACAAGCCGCACGGCGGCGGGTTACCGAACGCGGAGGGTCACAGTACGATCACGAGCGGCGCTGCCGGGCGTACCCGATGACGATCTTGTGCAGTACCGTCTTTCGTAGGTTGCTTGGAACGAGCGCAGCAGCAGGCGCTACCTACTTCCGCGAGTTCGCCTGCACCGAAACCGTCAGCAGGAGGCCACGATGCACCAGCGGCCGGAAGGGCTGGGTGCCGACCTCGAACGACCCAGCGTGGCGCGGTGCTACGACTACTGCCTCGGCGGTGCGCACAACTTCGCCGTCGACCGCGCGCTGGTGCGCAAGCTGCTGCACGCGGAGCCGCGGGCGCGGCACCTGGCCCGGCACAACCGGATCTTCCTGCATCGCGCGGTGCACTACTGCCTGCGCCGAGGCGTGCGGCAGTTCCTGGACCTCGGCTCCGGCATCCCCACGCTCGGCAACGTCCACGAGGTCGCGCTGCAAGCCGAACCGCGGGCGCGCGTGGTCTACGTGGACAACGATCCGGTCGCCGTGGCGCACGGGCGCACGATCCTGGAAGGCGACGACCGCGCCGACGCGGTGCACGCCGACCTGCTCGACGTGCAGTCGGTGCTGCACGCGGAGCCGGTCACCCGGCTGCTGCGGTTCAGCGAGCCCATCGGCCTGATCCTGGCCTCGGTGCTGGAGTTCGTCCCGGACGAGCTGGAACCGCACAAGGCGCTGCGCGACTACTACGACCGGATCGCGCCGGGCAGCCTGCTGTGCCTGTCGCACCTGGCCGCCGATGTCGCGCCGGAATCGGCCGCGCGGATCACCGCCATCCGCTTCGACGGCTTGCCCGGAATGGTCGCGCGCGGACGCGCCGAACTCACCGGACTGCTGGGCGGGTTCGAACCGGTCGAGCCCGGCCTGGTGCCCGTCCCCGAATGGCCGCCGGAATCCACTGAGGACGATCCAGAGCGCCCGGAGGAATCGCTCATGCACGGCGTCGTCGCGCGCAAGCGAAGCGGCCGCGGAAACGCGGGTGACCCGAGGTGAACCCTTCCCCGGAACGGGCCGAGTTCGTCCGCCGCTGGACCCGCGAGATCATCCGGACCAGCTACGTGCCGCTGGCGCGCAGCGACATCGAGTCCTTCCTGGCCGGACATCTCGACGCGCTGCTGTCCGCACCGGACACCGACGCGGTGGCCGCGGCCGCCGGGGAGCTGGGCGAGCGGCTGGTGCGGGTGCACTTCACCAACCCGGCCGCGCTGGAGCGCACGCTGTGGATGCTCGGCGATCAGCTGCCGGAACCCCTCGACGGGCAGCCGACGGGGCCCGTCCGGTCGCCGCTCGTGCTGGGTTCGGTGGCCGCGGGCTACGCGGGGCAACTGCGCGAGCAGACCTTGGACGAGCAGGAAGTCATCAAGCGGGCGGTGCTGCAGGCACGGGACTCGGCCGAGGAGGCGCTGCGCGCGAGCGAGGCGCGGTTCCGCGCGGTGTTCACCTCTTCGGCGCTGGGCATCGCGATCGTCGCGCTGGACGGCACCGTCGAAGAGGTCAACTCCCCGCTGGAGCGCATCTTCGAGTCGGTGTGCGAGGCAGTGGTCGGGCGCCGCGTGTTCGACCTGGTCGACCGCAAGTGGCTACCGGAGCTGGCCGAGAACGTGGCCGCGCTGGCCGCGGGCGATGTGGACCGGTTCCAGGCCGAGACGCGGTGCAGCGGCCCGGACGGCGCGCACATCTGGACCCGGTTGTCCGCATCGCTGGTGCGCGATTCCGACGGCGAGCCGGACTACCAGGTGGTGCTCTACGAGGACATCACCCAGCGGCACATGCTCGAGGAGCAGTTCCGCAGGCAGGCCACCCTGGACCCGCTGACCGGACTGGCGAACCGCACGCAGCTCAAGACCACGCTGGACCAGGCGCTGGATCCGACGCACCCGGGGCGCCGGGTCGGGCTGTGCTACTTCGACCTGGACGGCTTCAAGGCGATCAACGACAGCCTCGGCCACCCGATAGGCGACGAGCTGCTGCGCGCGGTCGCCCAGCGGCTGCAGGTCATGGTGCTGGCCGAGGATGGGCTGGCCGCGCGGATGGGCGGCGACGAGTTCGTGGTGCTGCTGAAGGATTCGCGGGGCGCGGCCCGGCTGGTGGAGCTGGTCGAGCAGCTGCTGGCGGCGATCACCGAGCCGGTCTCCATCCGCGGCCACCAGCTCACCGCATCGGCCAGCGTCGGCGTGGTCGAGACCGCGGTGACCGACACCGGGCCGGACGAACTGCTCTCCGACGCCGACATCACGCTGTACCGGGCGAAGAACGACGGCCGGGCGCAGTGGGCGCTGTTCGACCCCGAGCACAACGCGGCCGCGCGGCGGCGGTTCCGCCTGTCGGCGTCGATGCCGAGCGCGCTCGACGACGAAGAGCTCTACATCGAGTACCGGCCGGTGGAGTACGTCGGCAGCGGCAACCTCGTCGGCGTGGAGGCCCACGTGCGCTGGGACCACCCGGAGCTGGGTGAGCTGGACGCGGCGGATTTCCTGGAGCTGGCCGAGGAGACCGGGATGATCACCCGGCTCGGCATCTGGGCGCTGGAGCGGGTCTGCGCGCACGCGGCGCACTGGCGGGAGCGGTTCGGCGACCGCTCGCCGGTGGCCGCCGTGGGCCTTTCCGCGCGGCAGCTGCACGACCCGGAACTGGTCGGCGACATGCGGCGCATCCTGCGCGAGACCGGGCTGCCCGCCGACAAGCTGGTCATCGGGGTGCCCGAGGCCGCGCTGTTCGACCAGCACGGCGACCCGGTGGACGCGCTGGAGATCTTCGACGAGATGGGGCTGCGGCTGGCGGTCTACGACTTCGGCAGGGACACCCGCGAAGCCGCCCGGCTGCGCAGTCTGCCGTTGCGCGCGGTGCGCCTGTCCGGCGGGTTCCTGGACAGCTTCGCCGCGCCGGACGGACCGGATCCGCTGGACGAGCACCTGGTGCGCAGCCTGGTCGGCACCGCCGAGCTGCTCGGCCTGCCGGTGATCGCCAACAGCGTGCACACGAAACAACAGGCGAACCGGCTGCACCGGCTCGGCGTGCACGGCGTGGTCGGCCCCTGCACAGGCGGACTGGCCTCCGCGATGGAGATCGAAGCCGCGATCATCGACAGCGGTCTGCGCTGACGAAACCGGCGCCGTCCGCGCCGGGCAGGGGCGCGAACCGGGTGGCGGGCAGCCGATAGCATCGGGCGGACGGAGTCACCGCGCGCAGCCGCACCCGTCAGCAACCGACGAACCCCGCGACGAGGAGTCATCGTGTCCGTTCAGCCGTCCGAAGCCCAGCAGGTCGCCAGGGTGAAGGTCCCGGCGGGCACTACGGCCGGTTCGGCCGTACTCGAAGCGGGCCTGCCTTCCCAGGGGCCGCAGGCGATCATCGTGGTCCGCGACGCCGACGGCGAGCTGCGGGATCTGGCATGGGTGCCGGAATCCGACGTCGAAGTCGAAGCGGTCCCCGCCGACACCGAAGCAGGCCGCAGCGTCATCCGGCACTCCGCCGCGCACGTGCTCGCCCAGGCCGTGCAGCAGCAGTTCCCGGACGCCAAGCTCGGCATCGGCCCGCCGGTCAAGGACGGCTTCTACTACGACTTCGACGTGGACCGCCCGTTCACCCCGGACGACGTGCAGGCGCTGGAAAAGCGCATGAAGCAGATCATCAAGTCCGGGCAGAAGTTCTCCCGCCGCCGCCTGGACTCGATCGAGGCCGCCAGGCAGGAGCTCGCCGCCGAGCCGTACAAGCTGGAGCTGGTGGACCTCAAGTCCGCCGCCGACGAGGTGGACACCAGCGAGGTCATGGAGGTCGGCGCGGGCGAGCTGACCGTCTACGACAACGTCGACCGGCACGGCGAGGTGGTCTGGGGCGACCTCTGCCGCGGCCCGCACGTGCCGCACACCCGGTTCATCCCGGCGTTCCGGCTCACCCGCGTCGCCGCCGCCTACTGGCGCGGTGACCAGAGCAACCGGCAGTTGCAGCGGGTCTACGGCACCGCGTGGGAATCCAAGGAGGCCATGGCCGAGCACCTGGAGTGGCTGGCCGAGGCGGAGCGCCGCGACCACCGCAAGCTCGGCGCCGAGCTGGACCTGTTCTCCTTCCCGGAGGAGGTCGGTTCCGGCCTGCCGGTGTTCCACCCCAAGGGCGGCATCATCCGCCGCGAGCTGGAGGACTACTCGCGGCGCAGGCACGAGGCCGCCGGCTACGAGTTCGTGAACAGCCCGCACATCACCAAGAGCACGCTGTTCGAGACCTCCGGGCACTTGAGCTGGTACAAGGACGGCATGTTCCCGGCGATGCACCTCGACGAGGAACGCGACGAGAACGGCGAGGTCCGCAAGCCCGGCCAGGACTACTACCTGAAGCCGATGAACTGCCCGTTCCACAACCTGATCTACCGCTCCCGCGGCCGGTCCTACCGGGAGCTGCCGCTGCGGCTGTTCGAGTTCGGCTCGGTGTACCGCTACGAGAAGTCCGGCGTGGTGCACGGGCTGACCCGGGTGCGCGGCATGACCCAGGACGACGCGCACATCTACTGCATGCCCGAGCAGTTGCAGGACGAGCTGAAGTCGCTGCTGACGTTCGTGCTGGACCTGCTGCGCGACTACGGCCTCGAGGACTTCTACCTGGAGCTGTCCACCCGCAACGAGGAGAAGTACGTCGGCGACGACGAGAGCTGGCGGGTGGCCACCGAGGCGCTGCGCGAAGCCGCCGAGTCCTCCGGCCTGGAGCTGGTTCCGGACCCTGGCGGCGCGGCGTTCTACGGCCCGAAGATCTCCGTGCAGGCCAAGGACGCGCTGGGCCGCAGCTGGCAGATGTCGACCATCCAGGTCGACTACCACCTGCCCGAGCTGTTCGACCTGGAGTTCACCGCGCCGGACGGTTCCAAGCAGCGGCCGATCAAGATCCACCGGGCGCTGTTCGGTTCGATCGAGCGGTTCTTCGGCGTGCTCACCGAGCACTACGCGGGCGCGTTCCCGGCGTGGCTCTCGCCGGTGCAGGCGATGGGCATCCCGATCGCCGACGAGCACGCCGAGCACCTGGACGGTGTGGTGAAGGCGTTGCGCGCCAAGGGAATCCGCGCCGAGGTGGACCACGGCGACGACCGGATGCAGAAGAAGATCCGCACCCACACCACGCAGAAGGTGCCGTTCCTGCTGCTGGCGGGCGGCAAGGACGTGGAGGCGGACGCGGTGTCGTTCCGGTTCCGCGACGGCTCCCAGATCAACGCGGTGCCGGTCGCCGACGCGGTGGCCGCGCTGAGCCGCTGGGTGGATCGCCGGGACAACACCTCACCGTCCGCGGAGACCTTCCAGGCGGAGCTGGCGTGAGCGAGTCCGGGATGAGCGGCGAGACTTCCGCGGGCGGCCCGCGCGGCGAAGGTGGTCCGCCCGAGGACACCGGTTCGCTCGACGACACCGGTGTCCAGTTCTCCGAGCAGCAGGGCATCGGTATCCCGGACGCGCTGCAGCGGCTGTGGACGCCGCACCGGCTGGCCTACATCCAGGGCGAGAACAAGCCGGCGGGCGAGACCAGCGAGGGTTGCCCGTTCTGCGGGCTGCTCGATTCGGGCCTGCCGGACGACGAGACGCTGATCGTGGCCCGTGACGAGCTCGTCTTCGCGATCCTGAACCTGTACCCGTACAACCCGGGGCACCTGATGGTGCTGCCGTACCGGCACGTCGCCGACTACACGGATCTCACCGTCGAGGAGACGGCCGCGGTCGCGGCGTTCACCCAGCAGGCGATGCGGGTGATCCGCGGGGTTTCCGCGCCGCACGGGTTCAACATCGGGCTCAACCAGGGTCCTGTGGCCGGCGCGGGGATCGCTGCGCACCTGCACCAGCACGTGGTGCCGCGCTGGGGCGGCGACTCGAACTTCATGCCGGTCATCGGGCACACCAAGGTTCTGCCGCAGCTGCTCGGCGACACCCGCAAGCTGCTGGCCGACGCCTGGAACTCCGGAAGCGGCGAACTGCTGAACTGACGCGAAAGGCCGAGAACGCGCACGAGCGTTCCCGGCCTTTTCGCTTTCCGGCGCATCAGCGCGTGGTGCGGGCGCCGCCGTTCGGATTGATGACCTGGCCGGTGATGAACCGCGCATCCGCGGACGCGAGGAAGTGCACCGCCCCGGCGATCTCGTCCGGAAAGCCGTGCCGTCCCAGCGCGGTCAGCGAGATGAGGTGGTCGTGGCGCTCCTGCGAGACCCCGCTGCCGAAGAACTCGGTGTCCGGGATGTACCCGGGAGCCACCACGTTGGACGTGATGTCGCGCGGCCCGAGCTGCTTGGACAGGCCGACGCTGTAGGACGCCAGCGCCGCCTTGGCGCTGCCGTACGCACCGCTGCCCTGATCGGCTCCGACCGACCCGATGTGCACCACGGCGCCACCGCTCGCGAGCTTGTCGTCGCAGGCCTCGGTCATCAGCGCAGCGGTGATGAGGTTCGCGTCGATGTTGGCCCGCCAGCGGTGCAGGCTGCCCTTCAGCCCGCCGCCCGCCGGCTCGCGGAAGTCGGTGTTCCCGCCCGCGTTGTTGACCAGCACGTCCACTTCGCCGTCGATGCGCGCCACCGCGCTTTCGACGGCGTCCGGGTCGATCCCGTCGCACGGCAGCGCGTGCGCATCGCCGCCGAGCTCGCGGGCGGTGCGCTCCAGCACCTCGGTCCGGCGCCCGGTGATGTAGACGCGGTCGGAGTCCTGGACGAATCGTGCCGCGATGGCGCGCCCCAGTCCGCTACCACCACCGGTCACGAGGACTGTCCTGCTCACTAAGCACTCCAAATCTGTTCAGAACCGGGCGATCTGTTGAGAATCGGGCAAATCTGTTCAGAACCGGACATCGGGTGCTCGCGGCGGCCGAGAGCGCACCCCGCGTTCTCGGCCGCCGCGGTTTCCGCTCACTGGGAGCGGAGGTTGGCCTCGATCTCCAGGGTGATCTTGACCTTCTCGCCCAGCATGGCGCCGCCTTCCGGGCCGACGCCGAAGTCGGTGCGGTTGATCGTGGTGGCCGCCGAGATGCCCAGCAGCGTCCCGCCCTGGCCGTCGTCGGTGAACCCGCCCAGCTCGGCCTGCAGCGCGACCGGCTTGGTCACGCCGTGCAGGGTGAACTCACCGTCGATGATGTACTCGTCGCCGTCCTGGCGGATGCCGGTGGAGCGGAACCCGGCCTTCGGGTGGGTTTCGACGTCGAGGAAGTCGCTGCCGCGCACGTGCGCGTCGCGGTCGGCGTTGCCGGTGTTGATCGTGGCGGGGTCGATGTCCGCGGTCACCGTGGAGTCCAGCGGGTTCTCCGCGATGACGATCTCGCCGCGGAAGCCGTCGAACCGGCCGCGGGACCGGCCGACGCCGAGATGGCGCAGCGCGAACTCGACGTCGGAGTGCACGCTGTCGATGTCGTAGGTGCCGACGGCGTAGCCGGGGATCTGGGCGGCAGAGCTCATGAGTCCTCCTCGGGGGGATCCGGAGTACGTTCCGGTTGGCCCAACGCCGATGGCGGCCCGGGCATTCCCGGTGTGCGGCCGATCACTTCGGGTGCCGCTGCGGCCGCCTGGTTGCGCGCCGCTGCGATCAAGGCGGCTAATCTCGGAGTGCACCAGGCGGTGCGATGGACACGGTGGACGAGGCAGCGGCAGTACAGGCGATGCTCAACATATTCGCGCGGAGCTCGGTTTCCCGGTGGACTGATCCGGTCGGCGCCGGGCTCGTCCGGCTGGGGCTCTCGCCGAACGTCGTGACGGTGCTGGGGACTTCCGCCAGCGTCGCTTCCGCGCTGTGGTTCTTCCCCCGCGGCCGGTTGTTCCTCGGAACCGTCGTGGTCGCGGTGTTCCTGCTGTTCGACGTGCTCGACGGCGCGATGGCCCGCGCGGGCGGCAAGGCCAGCACCTTCGGCGGCGTGCTCGACGCCAGCTGCGACCGGATCGCCGACGGAGCGCTGTTCGGCTCGCTGGTGTGGTGGGCGCTGGTGGTCGACGGCGACCGGCCGCTCGGAGCGGGGCTGCTGCTGTGCCTGGTGTGCGCGCAGGTGATCTCGTACGTGAAGGCCCGCGCGGAGGCGAACGGGCTGCGCGCGAACGGCGGGCTGGCCGAGCGGGCGGAGCGGTTCCTGTTCGTCCTGATCGGCACCGGACTGCACGGCCTTGGCGTGCCGTACGTGCTCGACATCGCGGTGTGGGCGCTGGCGGTGCTCTCGATCGTCACGGTCGTGCAGCGCCTCGCCATCGCCGCGCGCGCTTGAACCTCGCCCTCGCGCTCCAGTTTCTTCGCTGCCGGACCACGTGAAGTGCCGTTCGCGCGTTGCTGTTCGGCCGGTCGGCCTGGGGGAGGTTCCTGGGTTCGCTGTCGTAGGCTCGCACCGGTTTCAGCAGCGGCGATCCGGAGGTGGGCAGCTCAATGGCCGTGCAGGACGACGTGCGTTTCGACGTGCACATCTGGGCGTGGGCGAACGGAGCGTTCGACTGGTTCCCGCTCGCGTCCGGGATCGACGCCGAGGCGGCCGAGGTGCTGCGCAAGACCGCGCTCTGGGACCTGGACATCGCCGAGGCCGAGACCCGGTCCAAAACCGAGTCGGAGACCGCGGCCGCGAGCGCCCCGCCGGTGACCTTCCCGCTCACCGAAGCCGGCGAGTACGCCGTCTGGATGCGCTACCCGTCCGCTGGCGGCAAGGTCCCGTGGGGCTTGATCGCCGACCACCTGACTCCGGAGCAGACTCGCGCTTACACCGGCAATCCGCGGATCCAGCTCAACGTCCAACCGGCCGCGGACCGTTCGGAGCCGTCTCCCGCCGAAGCAGCGGAAACAGCCGAAACCGACGATCCGGCGGACTAGCACCTCGCACGATTCGCCGGGCGTGCTCGCGCGCCGATCAAGGCGTCGGCATCGGGTCGTAGCGTTCGAAGTGGCGGGTGAACGACGCGCTGCCGGAACTCAGCGAGCGGACGTTGATGGTGTAGCGGGTCAGCTCGCTGGACGGGACGTGCGCGTGCACCACGGTCCAGCCGGTGTCCTCCGGCTCGGTGCCGACGACCTTCCCGCGGCGGCTGGACAGATCGCCGAGGATCGCGCCCAAGTGGTCGTCCGGGATGTAGACCGCGACCGCGTCCACCGGCTCCAGCGTGACCAGTCCGGCCTGCTCGGCGGCGGCGCGCAGCGCCAGCGAACCGGCGGTCTGGAACGCGGCGTCGGAGGAATCCACGCTGTGCGCTTTGCCGTCGACGAGCGTGATCCGCAGGTCGACCAGCGGGCGGCCCTCTTCCAACCCGCGCTCGACCTGCGCGCGAACGCCCTTCTCCACGCTGGTGATGAACTGCTTGGGGATCGCACCGCCCACGACGCGGTCCAGGAACTCGATGCCGGAGCCGCGCGGCAACGGCTCGACCTCGATGTCGCACACCGCGTACTGGCCGTGCCCGCCGGACTGCTTCACGTGCTTGCCGTGGCCCTTCGCCGCCTGCCCGAAGGTCTGCCGCAGCGCCACCCGCACCGGTTCGGTGTCGACCTCCGCGCCGCCTTCGCGCAGCCGTTGCAGCATCACGTCCGCGTGCGCCTCGCCCATGCACCACAGCACCAGTTGGTGCGTTTCGGTGTCGCGCTCCAAGCGCAGGCTCGGGTCCGCGGCGACGAGCCGATTCAGGTTGCGCGCCAAGGCATTCTCGTCGTTGCGGGTGCGTGCGGTGACCGCGACGGGCAGCAGTGGTTCCGGCATCGGCCACGGCGACATCAGCAACGGGTCGGCCGGATCCGACAGCGTGTCGCCCGTTTCGGCCGAGCCGACCTTCGTCAACGCGCACAGATCACCCGCCACGCACCGCGGCACTTCGCGCAATCCCGAGCCCAGCGGCGAATACACGTGCGCAACCCGCTCGTCCTCGTCGTGGTCCGGGTGGCCGCGCTCGGCCATGCCGTGCCCGGAAACGTGCACCGGCCGTTCCGCGAGCAACGTGCCGGAGAAGACCCGCGCCAGCGACACGCGGCCCACGTAGGCGTCCACCGCGGTGTGCACGACCTCGGCGGCCAGCGGTCCGGACGGGTCCGGTCCGAGCCGCCGCGGATGGGCCCCGCGCGGGTCGGTGAACTCCGGGGGAGGGTGTTCGAGCGGAGAGGGGAACCCGCGCACGATGCCGTCCAGCAGCTCCGGCAGACCGACTCCCGTCGCGGTGCACACCGGCAGCACCGGGTGCAGGCCGCCGCGGGAGACCGCGGCCTCCAAGTCCGCGATCAGCGTGGGCTCGTCGATGTGCTCGCCTTCGAGGTAGCGCTCCATCAGCGACTCGTCCTCGCTCTCGGCGATGATCGCCTCGATCAGCTCGGCCCGCTCCCGCTCGACTTCCCGGGGCGAGCCGGTGCCGGACGTCGTCCCGGTGAGCACGCCGGTCAGGCCGGTGGCCGAGCCGTCCGCACCGCGCAGCGGCAGGTACAGCGGCAGCACACCGGCCCCGAACGCTTCCCGGCAGGACTCCAGCGCGGCCTCGGCGTCGGCGCGGTGCTGGTCCAGCCGGGACAGCACCACGGCGCGCGGCATCTCGACCTGCGCGCACTCGTGCCAGATCGCTCTGGTCGCCGCATCGACCCCCTCCGCGGCGGCGATCACGAACAATGCCGCGTCGGCGGCGCGCAACCCGGCCCGCAGCTCGCCGACGAAATCCGCGTAACCGGGCGTATCGATGAAGTTGATCTTGCATTCGCCGTGTTGCGCGGGCGCGACCGACAAGGCCACCGAACGCTGCTGCTCGATGGCCGCGCTGTCGTGGTCGCAGACCGTGGTGCCCTCCACTACCGAGCCGTTGCGCCCGATCGTGCCGGTGTGCGCCAGCAGCGCTTCGGCCAGCGTGGTCTTGCCGGATGCGGACGGGCCGACCAGCACCACGTTGCGGATCGAAGCGGGATCGGTGGGAGCCGGTGCGGCCTGCACTCCCGCGGCGCTCTGCTTGCTGCTCATCGCTGCCCCCTCACGACTCGGGTATGTGTCTCCGATCACACACCCGAGTGAGGGCGCGTGCAAGGTCGCTCACCACCGGCGATGCCCCGGCCGGGGAGAAGTGGACTACTGGGAAAGGCCATTAGTGGACCGTGGGAAAGGTCCAGTTGCCGCCTACCGTCGGACCGGGGACGGCCGTGCGGGCTTCCGGCCATCGCGGCTCGCCCGAACCCCGCAACCACTAGGGAAGGAACACGTTGACCGACACCGCAGCCACCGCGCAGGCCACCGGCACCGAAGGCGTGAAGCGGGGCATGGCCGAGATGCTCAAAGGCGGGGTGATCATGGACGTGGTGACCCCGGAGCAGGCGAAGATCGCCGAAGCCGCGGGTGCCGTGGCCGTCATGGCCCTGGAGCGGGTGCCCGCCGACATCCGGGCCCAGGGTGGTGTCGCCCGGATGTCCGACCCGGACATGATCCAAGGCATCGTCGAGTCCGTCTCCATCCCGGTGATGGCCAAGGCCCGCATCGGGCACTTCGTGGAAGCCCAGGTGCTGCAGTCGCTGGGCGTGGACTACATCGACGAGTCCGAGGTGCTGACCCCGGCCGACGAGGCGCTGCACATCGACAAGCAGCAGTTCACCGTGCCGTTCGTGTGCGGCGCGACCAACCTCGGCGAGGCGCTGCGGCGGCTGTCCGAAGGTGCGGCGATGATCCGTTCCAAGGGTGAGGCCGGCACCGGCAACGTCGTCGAGGCCACCCGGCACATGCGCTCCATCCGCGCCGAGATCCGCCGGTTGACGCAGCTCGACGCCGCGGAGCTGCACGAGGCCGCGAAGGAGCTGCGTGCGCCGTTCGCGCTGGTCCAGGAGGTGGCCGCGGCGGGCAAGCTGCCGGTGGTGCTGTTCACCGCCGGTGGCATCGCGACCCCGGCCGACGCGGCGATGATGCGCCAGCTCGGCGCGGAAGGCGTGTTCGTCGGCTCCGGGATCTTCAAGTCCGGCGACCCGGCCAAGCGGGCCGAGGCGATCGTCAAGGCCTGCACCTTCTACGACGACCCGGACGTGGTCGCCAAGGTCTCGCGCGGGCTCGGCGAGGCGATGGTCGGGCTGAACGTCGATTCGTTGCCCGAAGGCGAGCACTACGCGCAGCGCGGCTGGTGAGCGGCCCGGTCGAGTGATCACCTAGGAACGGAGACAGCGCGATGCCCGGGTGCGATAGCACGTCCGGCGCCTCGCCGGTGATCGGCGTCCTCGCCTTGCAAGGCGGCGTCGCCGAGCACCTGGCGGCGCTGGACCGCAGCGGCGCGGTGGCCAAGCCGATCCGCAGGCCCGAAGAGCTCGACGACGTGCACGGCGTGGTGTTGCCCGGCGGGGAATCCACCACCATGAGCAGGTTGTTGCACACCTTTGAACTGTTCGATCCGCTGCGGGAACGCTTGGCGGCCGGTCTTCCCGCCTACGGCTCGTGCGCGGGAATGGTGCTGCTGGCGGGCGAAGTCCTCGACCCGGGCGCGGACTCCGGGAAGGATCCGGCGGTCACGCCGTTCGGTGCGCTGGACGTCGCGGTGCGGCGCAACGCCTTCGGGCGGCAGGTCGATTCGTTCGAAGCGGAACTGGCCTTCACCGGCGTGGACGGGCCGGTCCACGCGGTGTTCATCCGCGCCCCATGGGTGGAGCGGGTCGGCCGAGCGGTGGACGTGCTCGCCGAGATCACCCCGCACGGCTCGGGCGTTGCCGGTGCCGCCGGTAGGATCGTCGCGGTTCAGCAGGGGCGCGTGCTCGCCACCAGCTTCCACCCGGAGCTGGTCCGCGGCGACGAGCGCGTGCACCGGCATTTCGTGCAGACCGTTCGCGCGGGCTGAGGCTCGTCGTCCGCCCGCGCGGTCGTGGAAAGACGGAGGAAACGATGAGCGGCCACTCCAAGTGGGCGACCACAAAGCACAAGAAGGCCGCCGTCGACGCCAAGCGCGGCAAGCTTTTCGCGAAGCTGATCAAGAACGTGGAGGTCGCCGCGCGGACCGGCGGGGGTGACCCGGAGGGCAATCCGACCCTCTACGACGCCATGCAGAAGGCCCGCAAGAACTCGGTGCCCACCGACAACATCGAGCGCGCGCGCAAGCGCGGAGCGGGCGAAGAAGCGGGTGGTGCCGACTGGCAGACCCTGATGTACGAGGGCTACGGCCCGAACGGGGTGGCGGTGCTGGTCGAGTGCCTCACCGACAACAAGAACCGCGCGGCGGGCGATGTGCGCACCGCGATGAACCGCAACGGCGGTTCGATGGCCGACGCAGGCTCGGTGTCGTACCTGTTCTCCCGCCGCGGCGTGCTGATCGTGCCGAAGAACGGCCTGACCGAGGACGACGTGCTGGGCGCGGTGCTGGAGGCGGGCGCCGAGGAGGTCAACGACCTCGGCGAGAGCTACGAGGTGCTGTGCCAGCCGACCGACCTGGTCGAGGTGCGCAAGGCGGTGCAGGCAGCCGAGATCGAGTACGACTCCTCGGAGCTGAGCTTCCTGGCATCGGTCAACGTGCCGCTGGACGCCGAAGGCGCGCGGAAGGTCTTCAAGCTGATCGATGCGTTGGAGGACTGCGACGACGTGCAGAACGTCTACGCGAACTTCGACGCGTCGGACGAGGTGATGGCCGAGGTCGGCTGACCCGGTTGCGGCCGCTGGAGGGCGCTCGGCTCTCCGGCGGTCCTCGGCGCTGGTTCAGGACGTACTTCGCTGATCGGTGACGCGGCACAGCGGCTCGTGCGCGTTCGGTCAAGGTCGCCCCCAGGGGCTCCCTCGGACGGGTGGTAGTCGGCAGAATGGCCGCCGTGGTCGAAACTGATGATCAGCTGCGCAGGTGGTTGGTGGACACCGCGGAGCAGCACGGCGCCGCGGTGCTGCACGTGGCGGCCGACGAAAGAGGGGCGTCGCACGCCTTCTCCGTCGGCGCGTGGCGGCGTTTCGGCAAGCCCGAGGTCGTCGTGATCGGCCTGCCGCGCGAAGTCGCGCACGCGGTGGTGAACAACTACGTGCAGCGGGTCGCCGCCCGCGAGCGGTTCGTGCCGGGGAAGCTCTACGCCGGGTTCCTGGAGGGCTGCCCGGTGACCTTCGAGCGGGTCGCCAAGGTGCACTACCCGGAGTACCTGGGCAGCGCTTTCACCGTGTACGGCGGCGCGGATTTCCCCGCGTTGCAGCTGGTCGCCGCGACGCCGGACGGCGCGTTCCCGTGGCAGGACGAGGCGCCGCAGGGCTTCGCCCAGTACCAGCCCGTGCTCACCGACAGCGGCCTGCCGGAATCCTGGACACCCGGCACCGACGGGCCCTGAGCCACCGGTTCCATCCGGTAGGGCGATCATCGGGTGTGTCGGACGCGGGCGAACCGGTCGTGACGCGTTAGAGTCTCGAACGAGTGTTCATGATCGTGTCGATGGCCGAGTTCGCCGGCGGGTCGGGCCCGCTGGCGGGCTGGGCCTGCTGACGGGTTCGGGCCTGCTGACGGGCCGTGCCGGAGGAGGGCGTCGTGCGCGTGCTGGGAGTCGACCCCGGGCTGACCCGGTGCGGGGTCGGGGTGGTCGACGGCGGGCGCAGCCGCAAGGCGTCCTGCGTCGCGGTCGGCGTGGTGCGCACCCCGGCGGAGGACGAACTTCCGGTGCGACTGCTGACCGTGTCCGAGGGCGTCGAGGAGTGGATCGACGCGCATCGTCCGGAGGTGGTGGCGATCGAGCGGGTCTTCAGCCAGCACAACGTGCGCACCGTGATGGGCACCGCGCAGGCCTCCGGAGTGATCGCGCTGGCCGCCGCCCGGCGCGGGCTGCCGGTCGTGTTCCACACCCCGAGCGAGGTGAAGGCCGCGATCAGCGGTTCCGGGCGCGCCGACAAGCGGCAGGTCACGCTCATGGTCACCAAAGTCCTCGGACTGGCCGAGCCGCCCAAGCCCGCTGATGCCGCGGACGCGCTCGCACTGGCCGTCTGCCACCTGTGGCGGGCGCCGATGAGCGCGAAGCTGGCCCAGGCCGAGGCCAAGGCGGCCGAGCTGGCCCGCGGTCACCGCAGGCGGCTGCAGGACGCGAAGCGGAGCGGGAAGGCCCAGCCGCGGCAGGAACCGCAGCAGCGCCGGGAGACCCAGCAGCGCGAAAAAACCCAGCAGCGCCGGGAAACCCAGCAGCGCCAGGCGATTGCGCCGCGCCAGGAGACCCGGCCACGACACGAGCCGCAGCCGGGGCAGGAGGCCGAGACCCGGTCCGGGCAGGATGCGCCGGCGGACCAGGAGTCCCGGCCGCTTCAGGAGTCGCAGCAGCAGGAGTCGCAGCAGCGCCGGGAATCCTTACCCCGCCAGAGCGCCGCGCCCCGCCGGGACTCCCAGCGGCAGCAGGACTCCCATCAACAGCACGATTCCGAACAACAGCACGACTTCCACCAGCAGCAGGACTTTCAGCAACCCCGGGACGTGCAAGGTTCCGCGGCCGGAACAGGAGAACCGACAGGATGATCGCTTCGCTGCGGGGACCGGTGCTCTCGGTCGGGCTGGACCACGCCGTGGTCGAAGTCGGCGGCGTCGGCTACGCGGTGCACGCCACCCCCGCCACGCTGGCCGGGCTGCGCCGCGGCGAGGAGGTGCGGCTGTCGACCTCGCTGATCGTGCGGGAGGACTCGCTGACGCTGTACGGGTTCGCCGACGCCGAGGCTCGAGACCTGTTCGGGCTGCTGCAGACCGCGTCCGGTGTCGGTCCGCGGCTGGCGCTGGCGGCGTTGGCGGTGCTGTCGCCGGAGCAGCTCTCGGACGCGCTCGCCGACGGCAACCTCACAGTGCTCACCCAGGTCCCGGGCATCGGCAAGAAGAGCGCCGAGCGCCTGGTCCTGGAGCTGCGGGACAAGGTGGGCGCGGTGGCCCCCGCATCGACCGAGAACGCGGGCGGTGCCGGGCAGGGCCGATTGCGCTCCGAGGTCACCGAGGCGCTGGTCGGGCTCGGCTTCTCGGCCAAGCAGGCGGACCAGAGCGTCGAGTCGGTGCTCGCCGCGGACGGCGCCGCCGCCGACACCTCGGCGGTGCTGCGCAAGGCGCTGGCCGAACTGGGGCCGAAGTGATGCCGGGGCCGGGCGCGCGGCCGCGGCCGACGGTGCGGGCGGACTGATGCACGAGGACGAAACCCCTGGCAGCGCGCCCGGCGAAGGGCCGCTGACCCCGCACCAAGAACCCACCGAACGCGATCTCGAAACGACCTTGCGGCCGCGCAAGCTCGACGAGTTCGTCGGCCAACCGCGGGTGCGCGAACAGCTCCAACTGGTGCTGCGCGGTGCGATCAACCGCGGCGAGCAGCCCGACCACGTGCTGTTCTCCGGTCCGCCGGGGCTGGGCAAGACCAGCCTCGCGATGATCATGGCCAGCGAGCTGGACGCCTCGATCCGGGTGACCTCCGGCCCGGCGCTGGAACGTCCCGGCGACCTCGCGGCGATGCTGTCCAACCTCGCCGAGGGCGACGTGCTGTTCATCGACGAGATCCACCGCATCGCCCGGCCCGCCGAGGAGATGCTGTACCTGGCGATGGAGGACTACCGGGTGGACGTGGTGGTCGGCAAAGGACCCGGCGCCACCAGCATCCCGCTGGAGATCGCTCCGTTCACGCTGGTCGGGGCCACCACCAGGTCCGGCACGCTGACCGGCCCGCTGCGCGACCGCTTCGGCTTCACCGCGCACATGGAGTTCTACTCGCCGGAGGAACTGGATCTGGTGGTGCGCCGATCCGCCGAGATCCTCGGCATCGACCTGCGCCCGGACGGTGCCACCGAGATCGCCGGCCGCTCGCGCGGCACTCCAAGGATCGCCAACCGGTTGCTGCGCCGGGTGCGCGACTACGCCGAGGTGCGCGCCGACGGCGCGGTGACGCACGAAGTCGCACGGGCCGCGCTGGAGGTCTACGACGTCGACGAACTCGGCCTGGACCGGCTCGACCGCGCCGTGCTCTCGGCCTTGGTCCGCTCGTTCCACGGCGGACCGGTCGGCGTCACCACGCTGGCGGTCGCGGTGGGCGAGGAGCCGAGCACGGTCGAGGAAGTCTGCGAGCCGTACCTGGTTCGTGCCGGAATGCTCGCCCGCACCCCGCGCGGCCGGATGGCCACGGTCGCGGCCTGGCAGCACGTCGGGCTGACGCCGCCGCAGAACGCCCCCGGTGAGACGCAGGCGGCGCTGTTCGACGCCGCCGAGGAATAGCCTGGTGACCTCCTGGGCGAACCGAGTCGCTGGGCACCGCTGACCGTCGAGATCGCGCTGCCCGGTTCGCCGGGAGCGCGCGCTGATCGGCGTCCGGCCGAGATCGACGGGCTGTGAAAGTTGCCACCCCGGCACCGGTATGCTCACGCCCGCTGACGACCCCGGTGGAGCTTGCCGCAACGCTCGCCATCTCGGCGGCTCCGCGTGCACGCGGTCGGTCGAGTCCGGCGATCCGCAGGCGGCGGCGTCCTGCTCGACGCGGCTGGCACACTGGTAACCGCACATCCGAACAATTCGGGCGCCCAGGTCGAGGGCCGGGCGGTTTCTGCGGCGCCCGCCGAACGGAGCATGATGGATCCTCAACTGTTGCTGCCCCTGCTGATCGTGCTGTTCGCGGTCATGTTCTACATGCAGATCCGCAGGCAGAAGAAGGCGAACCAGGAGCAGCAGAAGCTGCAGAACTCGCTGACCGCCGGAGACCGCGTGATGACCACGTCCGGCCTGTTCGGCACCGTGGTCTCGACCGCGGACAACAGCGTGGACCTGGAGATCTCGCCCGGCGTGGTCACCACCTGGCTGTCCGCCGCGATCCGGGAGAAGGTCGACACCGAGCAGGACTCCGACGGCGAGCAGGCCGCCGCGGACACGGCCGAGGACGACACCGCGGAGGCTTCCGAGGAGTCCAAGGCCGCCAAGACCGGCGAGGCCGAAAGCACCGAGTCCAAGACCGAGACTGCGAAGGCCGAGACCACCGAGTCCGAGACCGGCGAGGTCAAGACGACCGAGTCCGGGGCCGAGGTCGCCGAGCCGATCGAGAAGCAGAAGACCAGCTGAGGCGCTGCCCGGCACCGGGCGCACCGGTGCCGGGACGCACGCAACCCGCCTTCGGGCGGGTACTGGCGCGCTGCGGATGGGTGCGGGCTTCTCGAAGTCCCACCCGGTCCCGCGCGGTGCCGATCGAACCGGCCACTGCAATTCCACGGCAGTCACGAGCAATTCGGCGCACCGGCGTGGGCGAACCGTCTTCGCACGTCGTGCCGCCGCGCCCCCGGCGAACTCCGCCGCGGTGCCCGGCTGGCAGACTGAACGGGGAATTCACGCAGTTCCATCGGTGCGCGTGCACGTCTCGAAAGCGCGTACCGTGATCATCGGTCCCGTCGCGGCGCGGCGGAATCGATCGTGTTCGTAGACCGTGGACAGGAGACCGACGCACCGTGGCACCTCCGGCCGGGCAGCTCCGCCCAGGGCGTTATCTACTCATCTTCTTGCTGGTCGTCGGCGCGCTGTACTCGCTGGTGTTCCTGACCGGGGACCAGAAGCCGACGCCGAAGCTGGGCATCGACCTGCAGGGCGGCACTCGCGTGACGCTGACCGCGCGCACGCCCACCGGGCAGCCACCGCCCAAGGAATCCCTGGACCAGGCCCGCCAGATCATCGAGACGCGGGTCAACGGCATGGGCATCAGCGGCTCCGAGGTCAGCCAGGACGGCTCGAACCTGGTGATCACGGTGCCGGGCTCCGGTGGTGAGGACGCCAAGCAGCTCGGCCAGACCGCGGAACTGAACTTCCGCAAGGTCGCGCAGGCGGTCCCGAACACGCCCGCGCCGCCGCCCGGCGGGCCCGCGGGCACCACGCCGCAGGCCGCGCACGCGCAGCAGCAGCCGCCGCCGGGCGGTGAGCAGGCCGCCATCGAGGAGGCCAAGCGCACCCGGCAGAGCACCGACCCGGCCGTGCAGATGCAGGCGCTGCAAAGCCTGGACTGCAACGCCGAGGACCCGCTGCGCGGCAACGACGACCCCGCGCTCCCGCTGGTGGCCTGCGACCAGGCGAAGCAGCAGAAGTACGTGCTGGAGCCGGTCTTCCTGCCGGGCAAGGAAGTCGAGACCGCATCGGCGCAGCCCCCGGATCCGCAGGGCCAGGAGCCGGAATGGTCGGTCCAGGTGCAATTCAAGAGCGATGGCGCCAAGACCTGGGCGGACTTCACCTCCGCCAACATCGGCCAGCAGGCCGCGTTCGTGCTCGACGGCCAAGTCGTACAAGCGCCGAGGATCAATCAGGCGCTACTCGGTGGCAACGCCAAGATTACCGGCGGCTTCAACCAGCAGAGCGCGACCGACCTGGCCAACACGCTCAAGTACGGCTCGCTGCCGCTGGCCTTCGACCAGTCCGAGGCCGAGACGGTCTCGGCGACGCTCGGCGTGGCCTCGCTGGAAGCGGGCCTGATCGCGGGCGGCATCGGCCTGGCGCTGGTCGCGGTGTACTGCCTGGCCTACTACCGGCTGCTGGGGATCCTCACGATCCTTTCCCTGGTGCTGTCGGCGGGCATCGTCTACGCGGTGCTGGTGCTGCTCGGGCGGTGGATCGGGTTCACCCTCGACCTCGCCGGTGTCGCCGGTTTCATCGTGGCGATCGGCATCACGGCCGACTCGTTCATCGTCTTCTTCGAACGACTAAAGGACGAGGTCAGAGAGGGACGCACGTTCCGCTCCTCGGTGCCGCGCGCGTGGACCAGGGCCAAGCGCACGATCCTTTCCGCGGACGCGGTGAGCTTCCTGTCCGCCGCGGTGCTCTACGTGCTGGCGGTCGGCCAGGTGAAGGGCTTCGCGTTCACCCTCGGCATGTCGACCGTGCTGGACCTGGTCGTGGTGTTCCTGGTGACGCATCCGCTGGTGGCGATGGCCTCGAAGAACAAGTTCCTGTCCAAACCCTCGGTATCCGGTCTGGGCGCGGTGCAGCGCATGGCCGCGCAGCAGCGGCGCGACGCCCGCTCCCGGGGTGCTTCCACGGCTAAGGAGGCTTGACGGTGTCGACAAACAGCGACGTCGCCCGTCCCGAGGGCGTGCTGCACCGGCTCTACACCGGCACCGGCGCGTTCGACATCGTCGGCAAGCGCTCCCGCTGGTACATCGCGCTGGGCCTGCTGACGCTGGTGTGCATCGGCGCCATGGGGTTCAAGGGCTTCAACCTCGGCATCGACTTCGAGGGCGGCACCAAGATCCAGCTGCCCGCGGCCGGTGCGCAGGGCCCGATCTCCGAGGACCAGGTCCAGGACGCCTTCCGGGACGCGGTCGGGCGACCGGCCGAGACCGTGCAGATCGTCGGTGCGGGCGACAGCCAGTCCATCCAGGTGCGCAGCGAGTCGCTCTCGCCGGACCAGGTCTCCGCGGTCAAGCAGACCCTGTTCGAGCAGACCCGGCCGCTCGGTGACAACGGGCAGCCGAGCCCGCAGGCGGTCAGCGACAGCGCGGTCAGCGGCACCTGGGGCGGTGAGATCACCCAGCAGGCGCTGCTCGCGCTCGGCGTGTTCCTGGTGCTGGTGACGGTCTTCCTGGCGTTCTACTTCGAGAAGTGGATGGCGGTGGCGGCGCTGATCGCGCTGCTGCACGACGTGGTGGCGACCGCCGGGCTGTACTCGCTGATCGGCTTCGAGGTCACGCCGAGCACGGTGATCGGTCTGCTGACCATCCTCGGCTTCTCGCTCTACGACACCGTCGTGGTGTTCGACAAGGTCAAGGAGAACACCCGCGGCCTGCTCGGGCTGACCCGCCGGACCTATCCGGAGGCGGCGAACCTCGCGGTGAACCAGACCCTGATGCGCTCCATCAACACCTCGATCATCGCGCTGCTGCCGGTGCTCGGGCTGCTGGTGGTCGGCGCCGGGCTGCTCGGCGTCGGCGTGCTGCGGGACCTGGCGCTGGTGCAGCTGATCGGCATGCTGGCCGGCGTGATCTCGTCGATCTTCCTGGCCACGCCGCTGCTGGTGGACTTCAAGATGCGCGACCGCAAGTACCGCGCGCACGAGGCGAAGGTGTTCCAGCGCAGGCGCAAGGCCGCGGCGAAGGCCGCGGGCGAGGAGGAACCGGACGAGCCGGAGGAGCCCGCGCTGCAGGAGCGCGAGATGGCCGGTGCGAGCAGCACGGCCGCTGCCAAGGCGCCGACGCCCAGCGGCAAGAAGTCCGGTGGCGGTGGGCAGAACCGCCGTCGCCCGGGCGGCAAGTCCAGCCGTCCCAGCGGTAAGCGACGGCGTTCATGACCGAGGATGCCGTGCGGGTGGTTCACCCGGCGCTGCAGGACGCGGCGCGGCTGATCCGGGAGGTGCCGGACTTCCCGGAGCCGGGCGTGCTGTTCCGCGACATCAGCCCGCTGCTCGCGGACGGTCCCGCGCTGTCCGCGGTGGTCACCGCGCTCGCCGACGGATTCGAGTTCGACCTGGTCGCGGGCGTGGAGGCGCGCGGTTTCCTGGTGGGCGCGGCCGTCGCGCAGGCGCACGGCACCGGTGTGGTGGGGCTGCGCAAGCCGGGCAAGCTGCCGGAGGTCGCCGACCGGGTCGACTACACCTTGGAGTACGGCTCGGCCGGACTGGAACTTCCGGCCGATGCCGTGCGCCCCGGGCAGCGGGTGCTGGTCGTGGACGACGTGCTGGCCACCGGCGGTACGCTCAACGCGGCCTGCGAGCTGCTGCGCCGGGCCGGCGCGGAGGTGGCGGGCACGGCGGTCGTGCTGGAGCTGACCGCGTTGAACGGCCGCGCACGGCTCGACGGTGCCGGGGTGCACGCGCTGCTGGCCGTGTGACCGGCGGGACTGGGCTGATCGGTCCCGGTGAAGTCCGGGCGACGGTTCGCAGCCGAGAGTGACCGTTCGGCGGTTCGGGGGATGCCCTGGGAAGGTCCGTAGCCCGAACGGCGTTATTCTCGATGTCCGGGTCGTGACCGCCTCAAGATCCGGGTGCACGTTGTCCCCTCCATGCCCGGGAGCGCGCGGTGAGCCAAGACGTCGAGTCTCCTGCCCCTGCGGCCGAGCAGGCCCGCCCTGCCTCGGCCACTCGCAGAGTGCGCGCTCGCTTGGCCAGACGGATCACGGCGCAGCGCGCGGCGGAGGTAAAGCAGGTGCTGGAACCGCTGGCCGCGGTGCACCGCGAACTGCACCCGCAGGCGGACCTGGCGCTGCTGCAGCGCGCCTACGACATCGCCGAGGACAAGCACAGCGAGCAGCGCCGGAAGTCCGGCGACCCGTACATCACGCATCCGCTGGCGGTCGCGACCATCCTCGGTGAGCTGGGCATGGACACCACCACGCTGGTCGCGGCGCTGCTGCACGACACCGTGGAGGACACCGACTACTCGGTGGAGCGGCTCAGCGCGGACTTCGGCGACGAGGTGGCGCACCTGGTCGACGGCGTGACCAAGCTGGACAAGGTCAAGCTCGGCGCGGCCGCGGAGGCCGAGACCATCCGCAAGATGATCATCGCGATGGCCCGGGACCCCCGGGTGCTGGTGATCAAGCTGGCGGACCGGCTGCACAACATGCGCACGATGCGCTTCCTGCCGCCGGAGAAGCAGGCCCGCAAGGCGCGGGAGACGCTGGAAGTGCTGGCTCCGCTGGCGCACCGGCTGGGCATGGCCACGATCAAGTGGGAGCTGGAGGACCTGGCGTTCGCCATCCTGCAGCCGAAGAAGTACGACGAGATCGTGCGCCTGGTCGCCAACCGCGCGCCGTCCAGGGACACCTACCTGCGCACCGTGACCGACGAGCTCTCCGGCCAGCTCGACGCGGCGCGGCTGGCCGCGAAGGTCGAGGGGCGGCCGAAGCACTACTACTCGATCCACCAGAAGATGATCGTGCGGGGCCGCGACTTCGACGACATCCACGACCTGGTGGGCGTGCGCATCCTGGTGGACGAGGTGCGCGACTGCTACGCGGCGATGGGCGTGGTGCACGCGCTGTGGCAGCCGATGCCCGGCCGCTTCAAGGACTACATCGCCCAGCCCCGCTTCGGGGTGTACCAGTCGCTGCACACCACGGTGATCGGCCCGGAGGGCAAGCCGCTGGAAGTGCAGATCCGCACCCGCGAGATGCACCGCACCGCCGAGTACGGGATCGCCGCGCACTGGCGCTACAAGGAGACCAAGGGCCGCAACGGCACCGGCGTGCAGGGCGCCGTCGAGGTCGACGAGATGGCCTGGATGCGCCAGCTGCTGGACTGGCAGCGGGAGGCCGCCGACCCGGGCGAGTTCCTGGAGTCGCTGCGCTACGACCTCGCCACCCGCGAGATCTTCGTGTTCACGCCGAAGGGCGACGTGATCACGTTGCCGTCCGGGTCGACCCCGGTGGACTTCGCCTACACCGTGCACACCGAGGTCGGGCACCGCTGCATCGGTTCGCGGGTCAACGGCAGGCTGGTGGCGCTGGAGCGCAAGCTGGAGAACGGCGAGGTCGTCGAGATCTTCACCTCCAAGGCGGAGGGGTCCGGCCCGAGCCGGGACTGGCTGTCGTTCGTCGCATCGCCGCGCGCCAAGACCAAGATCAAGCAGTGGTTCGCGAAGGAGCGCCGCGAGGAGGCCATCGAGTCCGGCAAGGACGCGATCGCCAAGGAGATCCGCCGTCTCGGCCTCCCGGTGCAGCGGCTGGTCACCGCCGACTCGATCGCCGCGGTCGCGCGCGAGCTGCACTACGTGGACGTCACCGCGCTCTACGCCGCGGTGGGCGAGCGGCAGCTTTCCGCGCACCACCTGGTGCAGCGGCTGGTCGCCTCGCTCGGCGGCGTGGAGCAGGCCGAGGACGAGATCGCCGAACGCTCCACCCCGTCCACCCTGCAGCAGCGCCGCCGCAGCACCGGCGACTCCGGTGTGGTCGTGAAGGACGCTGGCGATGTGTGGTCGAAGCTGGCGCGCTGCTGCACGCCGGTGCCCGGTGACGAGATCCTCGGCTTCGTCACCCGCGGCGGCGGGGTCAGCGTGCACCGCACCGACTGCACCAACGCCGACGACCTGCGCAAATCGCCGGAGCGGCTGGTCGAGGTGTACTGGGCGCCGTCGTCCTCGTCGGTGTTCCTGGTCGCGATCCAGGTGGAGGCGCTGGATCGGCACCGGCTGCTTTCCGACGTCACGAAGGTGCTCGCGGACGAGCGGGTGAACATCCTTTCCGCCTCGGTGACCACGTCCAAGGACCGGGTGGCGGTCAGCCGCTTCTCGTTCGAGATGGGCGATCCGAAGCACCTCGGGCACGTGCTCAAGGCGGTGCGCAACATCGAGGGCGTCTACGACGTCTATCGGGTCACTTCGGCGACCTGAGCGGGCTGCGCAGCGCGAGGGGCCGCACAGCAAGACGGGCCGCGCTGTTTCGGCGCGGCCCGTCGTCGTTGCAGGTGCGTCAGGCGACCGCGGCGTCCTCGATGCGCACGGGCAGCTTCGGCTTGCCGTCGCCGGTGCCGCTTGCGTCACCGGCGCCCGCGACCTTGTCCACGGTCTGCAGACCGGGCTCGCCGACCGTGCCGAACGCGGTGTACTTCGGTGGCAGTTGTGAATCGCCGTAGACGACGAAGAACTGGCTGCCGTTGGTGTCCGGACCGGAGTTGGCCATCGCTAGCGTGCCGCGCGGGTACTTGGTGTCCGGACCGACCTCGTCCGGGAAGGAGTAGCCGGGGCCGCCGCTGCCAGTACCGCTCGGGTCGCCGCATTGCAGCACCTTCAAGCCCGCGGTGTTGGTCAGCCGGTGGCAGTCGGTGTTGTCGAAGTAGTCCGACTTCGCCAGGTGCGCGAAGTTGTTCGCCGCGCACGGGGCCTTCCCGTAGTCCAGCGTCACCGGGATCTCGCCCTGGCTGGTCTGCAGCGTCACGGCCTGCTTCTTCGGCGCGTCCGGCCCGGGCGGCTGCGGCGGCTGCACCGGTTTGGCCGGTGGCTCGCCGTTCGGGGTGTAAGCGCACGCCTTGTCCGCGGCAGGTGCCTGCTGCGGCGCGGGCGAGGCGGCGGGCTGCTCACCGCTGCCGCCGGTGAAGTAGAAGACGCCTGCGACCGCCAGGACGACCACGACCACGGTTGCACCGATGGCGATCACCCGGCGGCGTTTGGCCTGCTCGGCTCGCCGCGCCAGCTGGCGCTCGAGCTTGCGTTTGGCCGTCTGGCGCCGTTGCTCGTTGCTGGGCACCTGCTCCCTCCCAGGGGTCCGAAGAGATCGGGACGAGCCTGAGTTTATGGGGCGCCCGGTTCGCCGGATCGAGCAGACCGTGCGGCAGGATAATCTAGGCTGAACGGGCCACGTCCGCGCCCTCCGCCGCCGACCGCCGCCTCGCCGGTGATCCGCGCGCGGTGGCAGCCGTGGCCGCTGCTGTGTCCGCGGGTTCCGGCGCTGTCCCGCCCGCGGCCTCGGCCACCGTCCTGACCGATCGAAGAAGGGCTCGTTTTCGTGCTGGTGCTCGGGTTCCCGGCCGGACCTCTGCAGGCGAACTGCTACCTGCTCGCCGCGGGCGACGACGCGGAGTGCGTGATCGTCGACCCCGGCCAGGAAGCGGTCGCGGGATTGAACGAGCAGTTGCGCGAGCATCGGCTCACCCCGGCCGGGGTGCTGCTCACGCACGGGCACTTCGACCACGTCTTCTCCGCCGGCGAGGTGTGCCGGGCGCACGACGTGCCCGCCTGGCTGCACCCTGCGGACCGGTTCATGCTCACCGACCCCGCCGCGTCGCTGGGCCCGGAGGGCGCGCAGCTGTTCGCCGCGCTGCCGCCGTTGACCGCGCCGGAGGACGTCCGCGAGCTGGCGGACGGGCAGACCGTGCAGCTGGCCGGGCTCAGCTTCGGAGTCACCCACAGCCCAGGCCATACCGGCGGGTCGGTGCTGTTCGGCCTCGGCACGGAAGAGGGCGGCCGGCTGCTGCTGGCCGGGGACACCCTGTTCGCCGGGGCCATCGGGCGCACCGACCTGCCCGGCGGCGACCACGCGACGATGCAGCGCAGCCTGCGCGAGCGGGTGCTGCCGCTGCAGGACGACACGGTCGTCCTGCCGGGCCACGGACCCACCACGACCATCGGCCGCGAACGCGCGAGCAACCCGTTCCTGCTGGAGCTGTCCGCTCCGGCGCGCGACGGCCTGTGACTTCGACGAGGACTGCGAACAACCGCTGATGAGCACCTTCAACGCCCCCAAGGGCATCCCCGAGTACTACCCGCCCGAGTCCGCCGGGTTCCTGGCCGTGCGCGAGGCGCTGTCCGACTCCGCGCGGCGCGCGGGTTACGGCTACATCGAACTGCCGCTGTTCGAGGACACCGCGCTGTTCGCGCGCGGCGTCGGCGAATCCACCGACGTGGTCAGCAAGGAGATGTACACCTTCGCCGACCGCGGCGGCCGGTCGGTGACGCTGCGGCCCGAAGGTACCGCGGGCGTGATCCGCTCGGTCATCGAGCACGGCCTGGACCGCGGCCAGCTGCCGGTCAAGCTGCACTACAGCGGTGCGTTCTTCCGCTACGAGCGGCCGCAGGCCGGGCGGTACCGGCAGTTGCAGCAGGTCGGCGTGGAAGCGATCGGCGTGGACGACCCGGCGCTGGACGCCGAGGTCATCGCGATCGCCGACGAGGGCTACCGGCGGCTCGGGCTGACCGGGCACCGCGTCGAGCTGACCTCGCTGGGCGACGAGACCTGCCGCCCGGAGTACCGGGCCAAGCTGCAGGAGTTCCTGCGCGGCGTGGCGCTGGACGAGGACACCCAGCAGCGCGCGGAGATCAACCCGCTGCGGGTGCTCGACGACAAGCGGCCCGAGGTGCGGGAGCTGCTCGCGGACGCGCCGCTGATGGCCGACCACCTCTCCGCGTCGGCGAAGGAGCACTACGAGCAGGTCAAGCAGCACCTGGCCGACCTCGGCGTGCCGTACGTGGAGAACCCGCGGCTGGTGCGCGGGCTGGACTACTACACCAAGACCACGTTCGAGTTCGTGCACGACGGGCTCGGCGCGCAGTCCGGCATCGGCGGCGGTGGCCGCTACGACGGGCTGATGGCCGAGCTCGGTGGTGCGCCGCTGTCCGGTGTCGGGTTCGGGCTCGGGGTGGACCGCACCGTGCTGGCCTGCGAGGTCGAGGGCCTGCCGGTGGGCGATCAGGCCCGGTGCGACGTGTACTGCGTGCCGCTGGGGGAGGCGGCCAAGCGCAGGCTGGTCGCGGTGGCGGGCGGTCTGCGGGCCGCCGGTATCCGCGCCGACCTGGCCTACGGCGGCAAGGGGCTCAAGGGCGCGATGAAGGCGGCCGACCGGTCCGGGGCGCGGTTCGCGCTGGTGCTCGGCGAGCGGGATCTGGAAGCCGGGTCCGCGCAGCTCAAGGACCTCAGCACGGGTGAACAGCGGGCGGTCGCGCTGGACGATGCGGACAGCGAGGTCGCCGCCGCCGTCGGGAACTCGCGATGAGCGAGGCCGCGGCCGCGGATCACGTGGAGCTGGACCTGCTGGACCGGGCGACGATCCGCAAGCGCACCCGCAACGTCTGCATCGCCGCGCTGGTGGTGGCCGCGGCGTTCGGCGGCATCGTCGGGTTGCTCGCCGGTCCGGCCGGGTTCGGGATCACTGTGGTGGTCGTCGCGGTCCCGTTGCTGCTGCTGGCGTTCAGCGAGTCCCGCAAGACCGCCTGGATGAGCGGCAGCCGGGTGTCGATGCGGGCCATCGGCACCCGGGTGGTGGATCTGCACGCGGCGAAACGGCTGGACGTGGTCGTCACCGACATGCGCGGGATGCGGACCGTGAGCCTGTTGGCGAGCGGACCGCCGAACGACAAGGCGATCACGGTCGCGTTGGCGATGTACGCGGGGACCGGTGGGCGCGAGCTCGGCGTGTACGCGCTGCGGCGCATCGCCGACACGTTGGCGGCGATCGGGGAGGCGCATGCGCTGGTGCTCTCGGAGCTGCTCGTGGCGCAGTTGCGGTCGGAGGCGCGCGGAGACGGTGCCGCGAACCGGCCGCTGTACCGGCTCGCGTCGATGGCGCCGCAGGGCCGGATGGCGCAGAAGTTGCATCCCGACGCCGTGGCCCGCTTCGTCACGACCCTCGACTGACCGTCTTCGCCAGCGCCGACGCGCGCACCCGCGCGAGGAACCGGTTCCGAACGGAGTGAACGGACCGCTGGTCCCACTAGATTGGGCGAGCAGGCCGTTCACTCCGGAGATCTTGGCTCTGTTGGGCGACGTGCGGGATTCTCGGCAGCGCGCGTGTGTCTTGAGTGGACGGAATCTCGGTGGTCCAGCGGTTCGTCCGCTCGGGCTGGGCGGCGCGTTGTGCGGGTGGCGCCGGTCGAGGCCGCCTCGCCGACCCGGTCGGCGGCACGGGCCGTCGTGGGCGCGCCGGGTTCGTGCGCGGCGACCAGCGCCGCGATCAACGTGGTGATCGGCACCGCCGCGATCAGGCCGATGCTGCCGACCAGTGTGCGCACCACTTCCTGCGCCACCGCCTGCGAACTCACGATCTCGGCGAAGCTGCGCCCGGACAGCGAATACGCCAGCAGCAGCGGCAGCGACGCACCCGCGTAAGCGAGCACGAGCGTGTTCACCGCGGAGGCCACGTGATCGCGGCCGATGCGCAGTCCTGCGGTGTACAGGCTGCGCCAGCCCATCGCCGGATTCGCCCGCCGCAACTCGTAGACGGCACTGGTCTGCGTGACGGTCACGTCGTCGAGCACGCCGAGCGCGCCGATCACGATGCCCGCCAGCAGCAGTCCGCGCGCGTCGATCGGGGCGCCGAGCGCGCCGATGAGGCTCGAGGTGTTCTCGTCCAGCCCGGTCAGCCTCGTGGTCGCGGAGAACAGGGCGCTGAGTCCGCCGATCAGCGCCAGGCTCACCAGCGTCCCCAGCACCGCGGTGGAGGTCCGCGCGGAGAACCCGTGCGTCAGGTACAGCACCACGAACATGATCAGCCCGGCGCCGACCACCGCGACCAGCAGCGGGTCCTGCCCGGCCAGGATCGCCGGGAGCACGAAACCGACCAGCACCACAAAGCTCAACGCCAGCGCGCCCAGCGCGGCGAGCCCCTGCCAACGTCCGAGCACCAGCACCGCCGCGGCGAACACGCCCGCGAGCACCAGCAGCGGGCTGCCGCGCTGGAAGTCGACGACCTGGTAGGACGACTCGTCCTCGGGACTCGCACCGGCGTAGGAGAGCACCACCGCGTCGCCGACGGCGAACCGCGGTGTGCCCGGGTCGGTCGGCATGGTCTGTTCGATGACGCGGCCGGGCATCGGGCCGTCCTGCATCTTGACCCGCAGCCGCACGCAGCCGCCGCCTTGATCACCCGCGCTGCATCCGCTCGCGCCTGCCGAGACCACCTCGGCGTTCACCGGGTATTCGCCGAGGCCCAGGTCGGAGCCGGTGCGCTGCTGGTGCCCGAAGGGGAACAGCACGACGGCGCCGATGATCGCGGCGAGCGCGAAGGGCACGAGCGCGATCGCGAGCACCCGTTTGACCGTGCGCGAAGCGGGCGGAGCGTCGTGGCCGTGGCCGTGGCCGTGGCCGTGGGCCGGGGCTTGGGCTTGGGCTTGGGTGCTGCTGTCGGCCTCGGATGCGGGGGAGTCCGACCGCGCGTGCGCGGGGCGGCTCGCTCCTGCCCGTTCCGCACCTGGGCGGCGCCCGGCTTCCGGCGCGCGCTGTCCGCCCGTGCCCTGCCCGGGCCTGCCAGGTGGTCGCGGCCCTGCGGAGCGCCCCGGAGCCTGGTCACCGCGCCCACCGGAGTGCCGCCCTTCCGGCTCGGCATCGCCACCGCGCGGCGGTTGCCCGCCGCGGTCGGCCGGTGGCCGCCCGGGCGGTTGCGGTCTGCGTTGCCGCGGTCGGCGGTGTTCGCCGTCGCCGGGCGGTCCTGTCGGCGGCCGATCATTCACCGGGCAATCGTAGGAGGTGGGCGAGCAGCCTCCGCACGGCTGCGTCCGTGCGGGCAAGAGCCCGATCCGGCGTCCTGTCGGCCTCGCTTCCGGCTGCGCAGTGCTGCTGCCGTTCGCTCAGGTGAGCGAATGTGCTGGACAGTACATCGAAACTGTGTTCGCATTGAGTCATGCGCTGGGAAAAGCAACGGGTCTCGGGCAGCGGTGAGCCGCAGCTGCCCTTGGGCGTCGAGGACGCGCCGACGCGCGGGACCGGGCGGGCGGGACTGGCCGAGCCCGGTCCGGAACCGGTCGCCGCGGGCACCGAGGACGCGCTGGCGATCGAGGTGCGCGCGAGGTCGATCATCAACCGCGTGCCGGGCGCCTCGCAGGTGCCGTTCCGCTGGACGATCAACCCCTACCGCGGCTGCTCGCACGCCTGCCGCTACTGCTTCGCCCGGAACACGCACACCTACCTGGACCTGGACTCCGGGCACGACTTCGACAGCAAGATCGTGGTGAAGGTGAACGCGCCGGAGCTGGTGCGCCGCGAGCTCGCGCACCCGAAGTGGGCGGGCGAGCCGATCGCGATGGGCACCAACACCGACCCGTACCAGCGGGCGGAAGGCCGCTACGGGCTGGTGCGGCGGATCATCGAGGCGTTGCGGGACCGGGCGAACCCGTTCTCGATCCTCACCAAGGGGACGCTGATCCTGCGCGACATCGACCTGCTGGAACAGGCGGCGAGGTCGGCCGCGGTCTCGGTCGCGGTGTCGATCGGCTCGATCGACGAGCAGGTGTGGCGGGACATCGAGCCGGGTGCGCCGTCCCCGCTGCGCCGGGTGGACGTGGTCCGCAGGCTCAGCGCCGCCGGCCTGGGTTGCTCGGTGATGATGGCGCCCGTGCTGCCCGGTTTGAGCGACGGGCCGCAGCAGCTCGACGAAACCGTCGCCGCTCTCGCCGAGGCGGGCGCCACCTCCATCACGCCGCTGGTGCTGCACCTGCGCCCGGGAGCGCGGGAGTGGTATCACGCCTGGTTGAGCGAGCGCCGTCCGGACCTCCTGCCGCTGTACGAGCGGCTGTACCGCAACGGCGCCTACGCGCCGAAGTCCTACCAGGAGGACATCGCGGCCCGCGTGCGAGAAGCGCAGCTGCGGTACGGACCAGGGGAGCGGCGGCCCGGGGCGGGGACTTTCCGCGCGACCGGGCCGCGGTCTGAACCAGCGGAACGGGAAGCGGATCAGCTAGCCCTGCTGTGAATGGCCGAGGGCGTCCTCGCCGACTCCGCCATCCGTTGCAGCCGAATGGGAAGCGCCGCATTCAAAGATCTGCCCGGTGGCGGCCGGAATCGTTCGCGCGCCCGCATTCCGCTCCGGCCGCCACCGACCGCATCCGGAACTCCCTGCGAAAGTAGGGAGAAAGTGCGGTGCGGGCTGCGCCGAAGCCTGGTCGCGGCGTCTTGCCGGTAGCAAAGTGCGGGTACTGTTCGTATTCGATTGACTACTCGGATGGATGAACCAGTGCTCCGGTGCGGGGCGGTTTCAGCGCTCGTCGAGCAGCGCGCTGCGCGACGGCTGCCAGCGCACCCCGAACACGCCCATCCCGAAGTCGAGCTTCACCGCGTGGGTGCGGGCGTGCCCGTCCAGCGGCAGCGGCTTCGGGGTCTCCACGTCCTGGGCCGCGGAGTCGCCGACGAAGCTCTCCACGTGCTGCGGCGGGCAGGCAGGGTCGAACTCCAGCTCCACCACGTACTGCCGCACCGGCAGCCGGAACAGCCGGGAGAACGTGCATTCCGGCTCGTTCGCCCCGGTCGGCATGTCCGAGATCTCGTACTCCAGCAGCATCGTCTCGCCCCGCTCCAGCGGGCGGTCGAACAGCAGCTCCGCGACGATCACGTCTCGCGCGTGGTCGGTGAGCACCTGCCCGATGCGGCAGGAGCGCAGCGGCCGGATCGTCGGTGAGACCGAGCTGGTGGAGGCTCCGTCGAACATCACCACCCATCGGTCCGCACCGTTGGCCTCGGCTCGCAGAAGCTTGCTCGCCCGCACCGTGCGCTGATCGCCGTAGGCGTCCACGTGCACCACGTCGTGCTGCGACAGCCGCGTGAGCTTGCTGTCGTGGCTGGTGTCGATCCGGGTCAGCAGCTCGACCGCGGATTCGTTCTCCGACCACAGCTCGCTCAGCGGCGGCGCGTCGTTCGCGGCCTGCCGGGTGCGCCCGCGCGGGCGCGGAGGACCCAGCAGCGCGGACAGCGCGCCGTCCGGCATCCCGAGCACGTTCTCCAGCTGCTGCAGGGCGAGCAGCGAATCGGGGCGCTCGGGGCGGCGGCGGCCGGATTGCCAGTAGCTCAGCGCGGTGATGCTCACCGGGGTGCCGCGGGTCTGCAGCCGGTGCTGGATGCGTTCCAGGCTCAGCCGGCTGGACCGGATCGCCGCGCGCAGCGCGGCTTCGAACGGTCCGGTGCGGAGCAGTTCCGCGAGCTCGGGCGAGACCGGTGGGGCGTGGTCGTTGCGGACGGCCGTGCGCGACATCGAACGGGTCTCGGTCTTCGGACCGGTCATGGTTACTCCTCGTGTCCGCCGAACTCGGGGACTTACGCTAATGAGTGAAACCCGGTGGCGCAACGATCAAGTTGCGGTTCGGCGCTCCCACCAAAGTGGGAGTATTTCTCCCCCGGTGGCCTCCGGCGGACTACCGCCGAGCGCGCGGTTGACATTGCCATGATCACCGGGAAGTCGCGTTTTCCGGAGCTGCTCGCCGATCGGTTCCGAGTGCGGCAGGAACCCGCGTGATGCCGTCGTAATTGCACGCGGAAAGCGCGGTTCTGTGAGTTAACTCGCGGCGTCACAACCCTGCGGTTCTGCCGCCGCCGAGGGTGCCTGGTCCCGCAGCGAGCGCAATGATCATCCACAACGGATTCGCCCGCGGGTGCGCCCGAAGTCCGGCGGAAACCTGCTCGACGTGTCCCGCCGGACGTTGGATAACCTGGATCCTCAGCCGCCTCGCAGGCCGGGCGCCTGCCGTCGAGCAGCCGCGAGGGAGCAGCCGCGAGCAAGCAGTTGTCGCTTCGCCGACTTGAAGAGGAGCTCAGTACCCGTGATGCGCACGCACGAGGCCGGATCGCTTCGCGCCGGTCACTCCGGGCAGTCCGTCACCTTGGCAGGGTGGGTGGCGCGCCGCCGCGATCACGGTGGAGTGATCTTCATCGATTTGCGCGACGCTTCCGGGGTCGCCCAGGTGGTCTTCCGCGAGGGGGAAATGGCCGCGCGCGCACACCGGCTGCGCGCCGAGTTCTGCGTGCGGGTGACCGGTGAGGTGGTGCGCCGTCCCGTCGGCAACGAGAACGCCGAGATCGGCACCGGTGAGATCGAGGTCTACGCCTCCGAACTGGAAGTGCTGTCCGAGTCCGCGCCGCTGCCGTTCCCGCTGGACGAGCACCTGGAGACCGGCGAGGAGATCCGGCTCAAGCACCGCTACCTGGATCTGCGGCGCAACGGCCCGGCCCGGACCATCCGGATGCGCAGCGAGATCAACCGCGTTGCCCGCAACGTGCTGGGCGACCGGGAATTCGTCGAGGTCGAGACGCCGACGATGACCCGCTCCACGCCCGAGGGCGCCCGCGACTTCCTGGTCCCGGCGCGGCTGCAGCCGGGGACCTGGTACGCGCTGCCGCAGTCGCCGCAGCTGTTCAAGCAGCTGCTGATGGTCGGTGGCGTGGAGCGCTACTTCCAGCTCGCCCGCTGCTACCGGGACGAGGACTTCCGCGCCGATCGCCAGCCCGAGTTCACCCAGCTCGACATCGAGATGAGCTTCGTCGAGCAGGACGACGTGCTCGAACTCGGCGAGGAGATCATCGCCGGGCTGTGGCGCCTGGTCGGCCACGAGGTCCCGCGGCCCATTCCGCGGATGACCTACGCCGATGCGATGTCCCGCTACGGCACCGACAAACCGGACCTGCGGTTCGGGCTGGAGCTGACCGAGCTCACCGAGTACTTCTCCGACACCCCGTTCCGGGTGTTCCGGGCGCCCTACGTCGGTGCGGTCGTGATGCCCGGCGGTGCCGACCAGCCGCGCCGGCAGCTCGACGCGTGGCAGGACTGGGCCAAGCAGCGCGGCGCCAAGGGTCTGGCGTACGTGCTCGTCGGCGCGGACGGCACGCTGTCCGGCCCGGTCGCCAAGAACCTCTCGGACGCCGAACGCGATGGCCTGGCCAAGGCCGTGGGCGCCGGTCCGGGCGACTGCGTCTTCTTCGCCGCCGGTGAGCGCGCGTCCTCGCGGGCGCTGCTCGGCGCGGCGCGGCTGGAGATCGGGCAGCGCTGCGGCCTGATCGACCACTCGGCCTGGTCGTTCGTGTGGGTCGTCGACGCGCCGATGTTCGAGCCGGTCGCCGATACCGACGACGTGGCGGTCGGTTCCTCGCGCTGGACCGCGGTGCACCACCCGTTCACCGCGCCGAACGCGGATTGGGCCGAGGACTTCGACAAGGACCCGGACAACGCGCTGGCCTGGGCTTACGACATCGTCTGCAACGGCAACGAGATCGGCGGCGGCTCGATCCGCATCCACCGCTCGGACATCCAGGAACGGGTGTTCGCGGTGCTGGGCATCTCCGAGGAGCAGGCCCAGGACAAGTTCGGCTTCCTGCTGGAGGCGTTCAAGTACGGCCCGCCGCCGCACGGCGGCATCGCCTTCGGCTGGGACCGGATCTGCATGTTGCTGGCCGGTGCGGACTCGCTGCGCGAGGTGATCGCGTTCCCGAAGAGCGGTGGCGGTTTCGACCCGCTGACCGGGGCGCCCGCGCCGATCACCGCTGCGCAGCGCAAGGAAGCCGGGGTGGATGCGAAGCCGGCCGCGAAGGACGCCGACAGCATCTCGGTGACGACCGGGAACGTGGTCGAGAAGCAGGGCTGAGACGCCGACCGCGCTGTTCGCGCGGATCGGCCCTCCGTGGCGGCCGCCGGACCGGCCGGTGGCCGCGGTGGACGCCGTGCGGCCCGCCCGTCGGCGAGTGATGCATCCGGGCGCTCGATCACTGCGGCCGGGGGCGCGCCGCCGGTAGCGACCAAGCGGCGTTTCCTTCGGCAGCGGCCCTCGCGGCGAAGCAGCGGGCGCTGATCGCTCGCGTGCCTGCCGGGTGGTTGCACGGGTGAGCCGGGTGCCGCGAACGCGGCCGGTCGGACCGTGCAACGTGGGCGCCCACCGGCTCCGTCCGGGTCGAGTGAGCGAGCCGCAACTCCGCGTGTGGCGGCGGCGTGCGCGCCGCCGATCATCCGTCGGCGTGGGCGAAGCTCACCCGGGCGAGTACCGCAGGTGCCCGCGCCATTACCGGTGGTGCAGCACTTGACCGGTCTTGCCCGTTCGGGTTCAGGTTGTGGGGGTAGTGTCTGGAGACGATGAGCGTGGAGATCACTTCCGGCCCTCCGGAGGTCCGTGTGCCCGCCAGCACTGCGGTGACCGACACCGTCGGTACCGCGGAAGCCGTGCTCAGCAAGCGGATGGGAGCCGCGGTCCGGCTCGCCGATGCGGAGGACCTCGGTGGCAGCGAACGCTCCGCCGTGCTGCGGGTGCGCGTGGCGGAGACGCCCTACGAGCTCCCGCGCACGCTGGTGCTCAAGCACTACTGCGAGGTCCCCGAGTCGGCGCGCGCCGACCCGTTCGCGCACGAAGCGGCCAGCTGCCAGCTCGCCACCGCGCTGCCACCGGAGATCCGGGTCGGTCCCGAGCTCATCGCGCACGACGCCGATCGGCGGCTGCTGGTGCTGGAGGACCTCGGGCGCGGTTCCACGCTCGCCGACGTGCTCTTCGGCGAAGACCCCCGCGCGGCCGAGCGCGCGCTGCTGGCCTGGGCCAGGGCGCTCGGGCGGCTGCACACCACGCTGGCGGGCCGGGAGGCCGATTTCGAGGCGCTGATGCGCCGCGTCGGCGCCAAGTCCTGGACGGACCCGGTAGCCGAGGACATCGCGCGGTCGCTGACCGAACTGCCCGGCCTGCTCGAGCAGACGCTGGACCTGCCGACCTCGCCCGAGGTCTCGGCGCGGCTGGCTTCAGCCGCGGAGCTGCTCGAGTCCGGCCGCTACCGCTCGTTCAGCCCGTCCGACATCTGCCCGGACAACAGCCTGGTCACCGGCACCGGGGTGCGGTTCCTCGACTTCGAGTGGGGCTGCGTGCGCGACGTGGCGCTGGACGCGGCCTACCTGCAGTACCCCTTCCCGTCCTCGTGGTGCTCCTACGCGTTGCCGGAGAACCTGGCCGACGGGATGCTCGCGACCTGGCGATCGGAGATCGCCGAGGTGTGGCCGGAGCTGGACGACGACGAGGTGCTGCTGCCCCGGCTGTTCGACGCGCAGCTGCTGTGGGTGTGGGTGTCGACCTGGTGGTTCCTGCCGCGCACCGGCGAGTCGGACCGGCCGATCGACCTGCACATGCCCTCGCCACGGCGCAGCACGGCGCTGGTGGACCGGTGGCGGCGGTTGCGCGACGACGCGCAGGCGTGCGGGGAACCGGAGCTGGCCGAGTACGCCTCGCGGATGGTCGACGCGCTGGTGGAGCGCTTCGGCGCTGGTGCGTTGCAGCTGTTGCGGTATCCGGCGTTCCGGACCGAGGAGAAGTGACCAGGCGCTGAGTATGCTGCCCGGCCGTGCAGGACGAAATCTCCGGCGGTGTTGAGCCGGACGCAGCGCGGGTGTCCGAGGTCGAGCACGCCGCCGCGATGACGTGGCCGGCGAGCACGGTGCAGCACCGCGGTGGCTGGTTGCTGCGGTACTGCGCGGATTTGGACCGGTGGCGCTCGAACTCCGCGCTGCCGCCTTCGCGGGTGCGCGATGTAGCGGCCGAGATCGAACAGGTCGTGCGGTTCTACTCCGAGCGCGGTGCTCGTGCTTCGGTGCAGGTCAGCCCGTCGCGGTGGCACGAGGAACTGGACGTCGGCCTGGCGGCGCGCGGTTTCCGGCAGGTGACGCCGGTGCACGTGCTGACCGCCGAGTTGCCCGGTCCGGGCGACGTGTCGGCCGCCGGAGTCGAGGTCCGTCTCGACGACGAGCCGATGAAGCGCTGGCTGGACGCCTCCAGCGCGGTCCGCGGCCGGTCGGAGCCCGGCTTGGCGCGGATCGATCGGCCCGCCCGGTACGCGACCGCCCTGGTGGACGGCGTTGCGGCCGGGATCGGCCTGTTCGTGCGGGAAGGCCGGTGGTGCGCGGTGTACTGCATGGCGACCGCGCCGTGGGCGCGCGGACGGGGCGTGGCTCGTGCGGTGCTGCGCGCGGGCGCCCGCTGGGCAGGCGAGGTGCGGGCGAGCGGCATGTTCCTCCAGGTCGAGCAGGACAACGACGCCGCACGGCGGCTGTACGCGGGCTGCGGTTTCGAGTTCTCGCACGAGTACCACTATCGTGTCGCCGACACTCGCGGTTAATCCGCGGCTCACCCATTCGCAACTTTTCACGTCGTTCGCGAATGGATTTCCGCGAACCATGCGTGTTCGCGCATGTCCGGCAATCCGCTGTCGGAGTGGCCGCACCGCGGTTGCCGGGTGGCGTCCCGGCGCGCCGCTCGGCGGCGGATTAATGTTTCTTCATTTTTAGGGCGATGATCACCCGGTTCGTGGCTTGCGAGTAGACTGCGTTGGTCGGATACCTTGTGTTCGGCGATCCGTCACCCGGCCCCGTTAGCCTGGGGCTGCTCGACGAGGTGTCCGAGAGGGACGGATCGAGTCATCCGGCGGGTCATCGTCGACCCGGCCGCTGCGGTCGTTCGGCATCGCAATTTCGCGGAGGAGTCATGAAGGTCAGGATCGTGCGCGCAGGATTGTTCCTGCTGTTCTCGGTCCTGGTCGCCGTGGTCTCCCCGTTGCAGCCCGCGTTGGCCAGTGATTTGACGATGCGCAACCCGGCCGAGGTCAAATCCGAGATCAAGGAGAACCGGGACACCGGGAAACTGCGCCAGCGCGCGGCGTCCGAGGACGGCACCCGGCGCGAACGGCGCACTCCGGATCGCGGTGCGCCGCTGCCGGACGGGCTGCAAGCGGGCCCCGGCGCGCGGCACGACCTGTTCACCGCCGCCCTGCGCGCGCGAACCAAGCCGCACGAGGCCGCCGCGCGCAGCCGACATGCGCCCGCAACGCTGCAGGTTTATCGGCACTGAGACGTTCGCGCACCACGCGTGCGTTCGACGGCAGACGACGATCCTGAAGCGTCCAGTGAGGCGACAACATGACTTTCGAGCACCTGGTGGACCGTGCGCGCAACCATCCGCGCACGGTGTCCGAAGCGCACCGCAAACGGCTGGCCACCGGTCAGCAGCCGGCCGCGCTGTTCATCACCTGTTCCGATTCGCGGGTGGTCCCCGCGCAGCTCACCGGCGCCCAGCCCGGGGAACTGTTCGAATTGCGGACCGCGGGCAACGTGGTGCCCGAATACGTGCCCGATTCGGCGTCCAGCGAAATGGCCACGATCGAATACGCGGTGCTGCAGCTGAAGGTTCCCGAGATCGTTGTTTGCGGGCACTCGCACTGCGGTGCGGTGACCGCGAAGGCGATCGCCGGGCGCGGGCTGGAAAGCCTTCCCGCGATGCGGGGCTGGCTGGGCACCGGTGAACCGCCGGTATCCGAAGCGCCCGCGCTCGAAGACGGCGTGCGTTCGGAATGCAAGCAGCACGTGCGCGAGCAGCTGCGCACGTTGTTCGAATACCCGTTCATCCGGGAACGGGCCGCCGCGGGCGAGTTGCGGGTGCACGGCTGGTTCTACGAGATCGACACCGGATTGGTCTGGCACTCCGGGGAAACCGGGCCGGATCGGCCGGAAGAGTCGGATTTCCTTCCGTTGTGACATTTCCGCGGCGGTGATCCACCGCCGATTCGTCGGGACTGCCTGACGCCGTCCACCCGGATGCCGCGTTGCCGTTGTGCGGCGTGGCCCCGCGTGTTCAGCGGCGATCACGCGCTCTCGCGGCCGCAGTCCCGCACGCGTTCCCGCACGTCCGCGCGCTAACGGCACGCGGACGCGCTACCCGTCACTCGAAACTCATACGGAGAGTGCAACGTGACCACTCAAGTCGACGCGACCTCCCGTCGCGCCAAGACCGGCGTCCCGCAGTGGCCGAAGGGAACTTTCGGCGCCGACCTGGGGGCTTCGCTGGTCGTGTTCCTGGTGGCGCTGCCGCTGTGCGTCGGTGTCGCCGTCGCATCCGGCGTGCCCGCCGAACTCGGCATCATCACCGGTGTCGTCGGAGGCATCGTGGTGGGGCTGCTACCGGGCAGCACCATGCAGGTCAGCGGCCCGGCGGCCGGGCTGACCGTGCTGGTGGCCTCGGCGGTGTCCGATCACGGGCTCGGGATGCTCGGCATCATCGTGCTCGGTGCAGGCGTGCTGCAGATCTTGATGGGGCTGGGCCGGATCGGAACCTGGTTCCGGGCGATCTCGCCTTCGGTGGTGCAGGGCATGCTGGCGGGCATCGGCCTGGTGATCATGCTCGGCCAGCTCTACCCGGTGGGCGGGCTGGAGCAGCCCTCCGAGACCTCGGCCAAGTTCGCCGGGCTCCCGGGGCTGGTGAGCGCGATGTTCACGACTCCGCAGGGGCTTGCCGGGGTCGCCGTCACCGCGGTGGCGCTGGTGATCCTGTTCGGCTGGCCGAAGCTGCCGGAGAAGGTGCGCAACGTCCCCGCCGCGCTGGTCGCGGTGGTGCTGGTCAGCGGCGCGACCTACGTGCTGGGGCTGCCCCTGAAGACGATCGAGGTCGGCTCCCTGCTGGAGGCGATCAACGTCCCGACCGGCGAGTCGTGGGGCTCCGCGTTCACCCCGGCGGTGCTCGGATCGATGCTGACGTTCGGGCTGATCGCATCGGCGGAGAGCCTGTTCAGCGCGGCCGCGGTCGACCGGATGCACGACCGCCCGAAGACGCAGTTCAACAAGGAGCTCGTCGCCCAGGGCGCGGGCAACGCCGTATGCGGGGTGCTGGGCGCGTTGCCGATGACCGCGGTGATCGTGCGCTCCGGCGCGAACGTCCGCGCGGGGGCGAAGACGAAGCTGTCCCGGATCCTGCACGGCGTGTGGCTGCTGCTGTTCGTGGTGGCGCTGCCGGGCGTGCTGGCGTTCATCCCGACCGCGGTGCTCGCCGCGGTGCTGATCCACGCCGGCTGGAAGCTGCTCGAGCCGGGCAAGGTCGTGCAGCTGGCCAGGACCAACCGCCCGGAGGCTGCGGTGCTGGTGCTGACCGCGGTCATGATCGTGGCCACCGACCTGCTGATCGGCACGCTGATCGGGCTCGCCGCCGCGGTGATCAAGACCGCCTTCGACGTGTCCCGGCTGTCGGTCAAGCAGGAGGAGCAGGGCGAGGACCACGTGCACGTCGAACTCGGCGGCAACGCCACGTTCCTGCGGCTCCCGCGGCTGCTGGAGCGGCTGGAGAGCCTGCCGTCGGACAAGAGCGTGCACTTGGACCTGAGCACCGTCCGGCACCTGGACCAGGCGTGCCACCAGGCGGTGGAGAACTGGGCCGCGCAGCGCGAACGCGACAACGCGCGGACCGAAGTGGCGATGCCGGCCCACGCGGGCTGACCCGCACCGCGCCGGAGGTGCCGTTCGCGCACCTCCGGCGCGGTTTCGTTCCGACCGGCGGGTAGCGTCGAAGCCGTGAGTGACGGCCTGTTCGACGAGGGGTTGTTCGGCGCCGAGACCGAGGACCGCGCCGGGGAACGGCTGGCCGAGAACGCGCCGCTGCCGGTGCGGATGCGGCCCCGTTCGCTGGACGAGGTGCTCGGCCAGGACCACCTGCTGGCCGCGGGCGCCCCGCTGCGCCGGCTGGTGGAGGGGGCGGCACCGGCTTCGGTGCTGCTCTACGGCCCGCCGGGCACCGGCAAGACGACGCTGGCGAACCTGGTCTCGCAGGCGACCGGACGGCGGTTCGTGGCGTTGTCCGCGTTGTCGTCCGGGGTCAAGGAGGTGCGCGGGGTCATCGATGAGGCCCGGCGACGGCTCGGCCGTTCCGCCGAGGCCACGGTGCTGTTCATCGACGAGGTGCACCGCTTCTCCAAGACCCAGCAGGACGCACTGCTGGGCGCGGTGGAGGACCGCACGGTGCTGCTGGTTGCCGCGACCACCGAGAACCCGTACTTCTCCGTGGTGGCCCCGCTGCTTTCGCGGTCCCTGGTGCTGCAACTGCACAACCTCGGTGACGACGACGTGCGCGAGCTGGTGCGCCGTGCGGTGTCCGAGGAACGCGGCCTCGGCGACGCGCTCGGGCTCGACGAGGAGGCGCTGGAGCACCTCGTCGCGCTCGCCGGCGGCGATGCGCGGCGCGCGTTGACCGCGCTGGAGGCTGCGGCGGAGTCCGCCGAGTCCAACGGCGCGCAGCGGATCGACCTGGCCACGGTCGAGGCCACGGTCAACCGCGCGGCCGTGCTCTACGACCGCGGCGGGGATCAGCACTACGACGTGGTCAGCGCGTTCATCAAATCCATCCGCGGCTCCGACGTGGACGCCGCGCTGCACTACCTGGCCCGGATGGTCGAAGCCGGGGAGGACCCGCGGTTCATCGCCCGCCGCCTGGTGGTGCACGCCAGCGAGGACGTCGGCATGGCCGACCCGACCGCGTTGCAGGCGGCGGTGGCGGCCGCGAACGCGGTGCAGTTCATCGGGATGCCGGAGGGCAGGCTCGCGCTCGCGCAGGCCACGGTGCACCTGGCGACCGCGCCGAAGTCGAATTCGGTGATCATGGCCATCGACGCGGCGATGGGCGACGTGCGTGCGGGCAAGTCCGGTTCGGTGCCCGCGCACCTGCGCGACGGGCACTACGCGGGCGCGAAGAAGCTCGGCAACGCGCAGGGCTACCGCTACCCGCACGACCGCTCGGAAGGCGTGCTGGAGCAGCAGTACCCGCCGGACGAGCTGGTGGGCGTCGACTACTACGAGCCCAGCGGCCGCGGCGGCGAGCGCGTGCTCGGCGAACGGGTTCCGAAGCTGCGCGGCATCGTCCGCGGCGAGGGCGAATAGCGCCGCGGGCAGGAATCCGGCGCGGTGAGCCGTCGAGCAGAATGTGCGCCGACGGAGAACAGCCAGCCCGAGGAGGTCGTGCCGGTGCAGTCGCGGATCGTGGTCACCCGGAGGATTCCGGACTCCGCAGTCGAACTGCTGCGCAGCGCAGGAGACGTGCACGTGTGCGAGCGGGACCGGGCGTTGGACCCCGCCGAGCTGCACGAGGTGGTGCGTGGCGCGCACGGCGTGGTCACGATGCTCGGCGATCGCGTCGATGACGAACTCGTGACCGCGGCCGGCCCGCAGCTGCAGGTGGTGGCCAACGTGGCGGTCGGCTACGACAACGTGGACGTGCCCGCGGTGACCGGGCGCGGCGTCACCGTGACGAACACGCCGGGCGTGCTCACCGATGCCACCGCGGATCTCGGATTCGGCTTGCTGCTGATGGCGACGCGGCGGCTCGGTGAGGGGGAGCGGCTGATCCGGTCCGGGCAACCCTGGTTCTTCCACCTCGGATTCATGCTGGGTACGGGCTTGCAGGGCAAGACCCTCGGGATCATCGGCCTTGGCGGGATCGGGCAGGCGATGGCTCGCCGTGCTCGCGCGTTCGGCATGAACATCGCCTACGCGGGTAGGCGGCGCGCGGCCCCGGAGGTGGAATCCGAGCTCGACGCCCGCTACCTCTCGCAGGACGAGCTGCTGCGCGAAGCCGATGCGCTGTCGCTGCACTGCCCGCTCACCGAGCAGACCCGGCACCTGATCGACGAGTCGGCGCTGGCGAAGATGAAGCCCTCCGCGGTGCTCATCAACACCAGCCGCGGACCGGTCGTGGACGAAAAAGCCCTGGCCGAGGCGCTGCGCGAAGGCCGCATCGCGGCAGCGGGCCTGGACGTCTTCGAACGCGAACCGGCCGTCGAACCCGCGCTGCTCGAACTGGACAACGCGGTGCTCATCCCGCACCTGGGCTCGGCGACGGTGGAGACGCGCAGCGCGATGGCCGAACTCGCCGCGCGCAACGTGGCGGCGGTTCTCGCCGGGACCGGACCGATCACCCCGGTGGGTGCTTGACCGGCACCGACGCGCCGAACCACCGGCGGCATCGGCGCCCGGGCCGCACGGTAACCTGACGCGCGATCAAGCCACCGGGAATTCTCGCGGTGGCCGGACAATCACAGGGAAACCAGAAACCGGGAGGGCACGTGACGCCCACGCAGATCGCCGCGCTGATCGTCGCAGGCGCGTTCGTGCTGCTGGTCGTGCTGCTGGCGGTCCCGCTGGTCAAGCTCGGCCGTACGCTGGACGAGGCGACCGTCGCGATCCGCAAGGCGCACGAGAACTCCGACCCGCTTTTCACCGGCGCGAACTCGACGCTGACGCACGTCAACACCCAGCTGGAACGGGTGGACGGCATCACCACGAACGCCAAGACCGTCAGCGGCAACGTTTCGGCGTTGTCCTCGCTGTTCACGGCTACACTCGGTGGCCCGTTGGTGAAGACCGCGGCCTTCTCGTACGGGGTGAGCAAGGCATTGCGCGCTCGCCGCAAGCGCAAGGAAGAGCCGTGGGGCAAGCACTCCCGACGCAAGGGAGGCCGCAAGTGAGGCGGATGTTCTGGTTCGGGGCCGGTATCGCGGCCGGTGTCGCGGTGATGCGCAAGGTCAACGAGACCACGCGCAAGGCGACCCCGAACGGCGTGGCCGAGCAGCTCGGCGGCGCCATGCGCGAGCTCGCGGGTGCCGTGGGCTCGTTCGGCGCGGACGTGCGCGCCGGGATGACCGAGCGGGAGCAGGAGCTGCAGAACGTCGTGGACGGCACCTCGTTGCCGCCGCAGCGGCTCACCGATTCCCGCTCCGTCGATGCGGCTCGCCCCGGTGAGAGCCGAGTTCGTGACGGTGGGCGCGCACCGGCACGGCGAGCTCGCCGGGCGGATCGCTGACGCGGCACCTCGGGTGACCGGCCGCGACGCTTCGCCGACCGGTCGGTCCCCGCTCGCCCGCGAGCCTTCCGCCCACGCCGTCCGGATTCCGCAGCACCCTCCACGAAGGACCCACCGTGCAGACCCACGAGATCAACAACCGCTTCCTGGAACACTTCCGCAGCTCGGGCCACACCGTGGTGCCCAGCGCGTCGCTGATCCTGGACGACCCCACCCTGCTGTTCGTCAACGCGGGGATGGTGCAGTTCAAGCCGTACTTCCTGGGTGATGCCCCGGCGCCGTACCCGCGCGCGACGAGCATCCAGAAGTGCGTGCGCACCGGCGACATCGACGAGGTCGGCAAGACCACGCGGCACAACACGTTCTTCCAGATGGCCGGCAACTTCTCCTTCGGCGACTACTTCAAAGAAGGCGCCATGGAGCACGCCTGGAAGCTGCTGACCTCCGCGGTCGCCGACGGCGGCTACGGCATCGACCCGGAACGCCTGTGGGTCACCGTTTTCGAGAAGGACGACGAAGCCGCCGCGATGTGGCGCAACACCACCGGCATCCCGGCGGAGCGCATCCAGTCGCGCGGTCCCGAGGACAACTACTGGGACATGGGCGTGCCCGGTCCGGGCGGGCCGTGCTCGGAGATCTACTACGACCGCGGCCCGGAGTACGGCCGCGAAGGCGGCCCGAACGTCGACGAGGACCGCTACATCGAGATCTGGAACCTGGTGTTCATGCAGGACATCAGGGGTGAGCTGCCCCCGAAGGCCGGCAACCCGCCGATCGGTGAGCTGCCCACCAAGAACATCGACACCGGCATGGGCATCGAGCGGGTGGCCTGCCTGCTGCAGGGCGTGGACAACGTCTACGAGACCGACCTGGTGCGCCCCGTGATCGCCAAGGCCGAGGAGCTCTCCGGCCGCACCTACGGCGCCGACCACACCGACGACGTGCGCTTCCGCGTGATCGCCGACCACGCGCGCTCCGGCGTGATGCTGGTCGGCGACGGCGTCACGCCCGGCAACGAGGCCCGCGGCTACGTGCTGCGGCGGCTGCTGCGCCGCATCGTGCGCTCGGTGCGCCTGCTCGGTGTGCAGGAGCCGGTGCTGGGCGAGTTCACCCAGGTCGTGCGCGACGCGATGGCGCCGGGCTACCCGGAGCTGGCCACCGAGTTCGACCGGATCGACTCGGTGATCCGCAACGAGGAGGACGCCTTCCGCGCCACCCTCACCACCGGCTCGAAGATCTTCGACGTGGCCGTGACCGAGACCAAGAAGGCCGGCGGCACGCAGCTGGCCGGGGACAAGGCGTTCCAGCTGCACGACACCTACGGCTTCCCGATCGACCTGACCTTGGAGATGGCCTCCGAGCAGGGGCTTTCGGTGGACGAGCACGGTTTCCGCGAGCTGATGGCCGAGCAGCGCCGCCGCGCCAAGGAGGACGCGAAGGCCCGCAAGACCGGTCACGGCGACCTGTCGACCTACCGCACGCTGCTCGACGAGCACGGCACCACCGAGTTCATCGGCTACACCGACCTCCAGGCGCACAGCCGGGTGCTCGGACTGCTGGTGGACGGCGCGCCCGCGAGTTCCGCGGCGGCGGGCACCGAGGTGGAGCTGGTGCTCGACCGCACCCCGTTCTACGCCGAAGGCGGTGGCCAGATCGCCGACACCGGCACGCTGGTCGGGCCGGGCGTCGAAGTGCGGGTGCACGACGTGCAGCGGGCCGTGCCGGGGCTGTTCGTGCACCGCGCGAAGGTCGTCGCCGGCGAGCTGGGCTTGGACACCACGCTGGAGGCCGGGGTGGACCAGCAGCGCAGGCGCGCCATCGCCCGGTCGCACTCCGCCACGCACCTGGTGCACGCCGCGGTGCGCGGTGCCTACGGCAAGCGGGCGGCGCAGGCCGGTTCGCTGAACTCGCCCGGCCGGATGCGGTTCGACTTCACCGCGCCCGCCGCGGTGTCGGCCTCGGTGCTCGGCGGCGTCGAGGAAGAGGTCAACGACTACCTGCAGAACGACGTCGAGGTCTCCTCCTACACCACGACGATGGACCGGGCGATGGAGCTCGGCGCGGTCGCGCTGTTCGGCGAGAAGTACGGCGACCAGGTCCGCGTGGTCGACATGGGCGACTACTCGCGCGAGCTGTGCGGCGGTACGCACGTCGGGCGCATCGGTCAGCTCGGCGTGGTGAAGCTGGTCGCGGACTCCTCGGTCGGTTCCGGGGTGCACCGGGTGGAAGCGCTGGTCGGGATGGACGCCATGCGTCACATCGGCAAGGAGCACCTGCTGGTCAGCCAGCTCGCCGAGCAGTTCAAGGTGCCCGCCGAGGACCTGCCGGACCGGATCGCCGGGGTGGTGAGCCGGCTGCGCGACGCGGAGAAGGAGCTGGCGCAGCTGCGGGTGCAGCAGGTGCTGTCCTCGGCCGGTGACCTGGCCGGGCGCGCCGCCGACGTGCGCGGCGTGAGCCTGGTGGCAGAGCAGGTCGCCGACGGCGTGGACGGCGGCTCGCTGCGCGCGCTGGCGGGCGAGGTGCGGGGGCGCCTGACCGGCAGGCCCGCGGTCGTCGCGCTGTTCGCGCCCGACTCCGAGCAGGGCAAGGTGTCCTTCGTCGTCGGTGTCAACGACGCTGCGCAGGACCTCGGGCTGGCCGCGGGCAAGCTGGTGCCCGCGTTCGCCGGCGAGGTCGGCGGTCGCGGCGGCGGCAAGCCGGACATGGCGCAGGGCGGCGGATCGGACCCCGCGGGCATCACCGCGGCGATCGGCGCGCTGCGCCGGGAGCTGGACCGGGTGATCCAGGGGTGAGCGAGCACCAGCGGCCCGACCCGGGCGCCGGGCGGCGGCTGGGCGTGGACGTCGGCGCGGTGCGCGTCGGCATCGCGCTCAGCGACCCGGCGCCGATGCTGGCGACTCCGCTGGTGACGCTGCGCCGCGACGAGGACGCGGGCAGCGACCTCGCGCAGCTGGCCGGCCTGGTCGCCGAGCACGAAGTGGTGGAGGTGGTCGTCGGCCTCCCGAAGACGCTGCGCGGCGATCACGGCAGCGCCGCCGAAGCCGCGCGGAAGTACGCAGAAGCGCTCACCGAGCGGATCGCTCCGGTGCCGGTGCGCTTTCACGACGAACGGTTGACCACGGTCACGGCGAGCCGCATTCTCTCCCAACGGGGGGTTCGCGGTAAGCGCCAGCGCGCCGTGGTCGACCAGGCCGCCGCAGTGGAGATCTTGCAGGCATGGCTTGACGCCCGGTCGCAGACCACCTGAGAGGACCTTTCGTGAGCGACGATCTCGGCCTGTTCACCGACGACGCCGGAGAGCCGCCGCGCAGCCGCAAGGAAGCCCGCCAACGGCGGGAACGGCTGCGCAGGCGCAAGCGGCGCGGTTCGGTCACCGCGATGGCCGGTGTGTGCGTGCTGCTGCTGGTGGGCGTGGGCGTGGTCTACGGCGCCATGCAGATCCTGCGCATCGGTTCGTACGAGGACTACGAGGGCCAGGGCAGCGGTGAAGTCGTCGTGGAGGTCTCCTCCGGTGACACCGTCAGCAACGTCGCGCAGACGCTGTCGAAGGCGGACGTGGTGGCCTCGTCCTCGGCGTTCACCAACGCCGCCGAGGAGAACCGGCAGATCAACAACGTCCAGCCCGGTTTCTACCTGATGAAGTCGAGGATGTCCGGGGCCGCGGCGGTGCAGCGCATGTTGTCGCCGGAGGCCAAGACCGGCCGCGTCGAGGTCCGCGGCGGGCAGCGGCTGGAGGACCAGCTCAGCCCGGACGGCGGGAGCACGCCCGGCCTGCTCACCAAGCTCGCCCAGGCCACCTGCACCGACGCCGCCAAGCAGTGCACCACGCCGGAGCAGATGCACCAGGCGGCCGCCTCGGCGGACCTGGCCGCGCTGGGTGTTCCGGAGTGGGCGATCGCCGATGCGCAGAAGGCGCCGCCGGAGCGCCGGTTGGAAGGCTTGATCATGCCGGGCGTCTACGACGTCAAACCGGGCGAGCCGCCGGAGGAAGTGCTGCGCCAAGTGGTCACCAAGTCCGCTGCGCTGCTGCAGGCCGCCGGACTGCCGCAGGCGGCCGATGGCACCGGGCACACCCCGTACGAGCTGCTGACCATCGGCTCGCTGGTGCAGAGCGAGGGCATCCAGGACGACTTCGGCAAGGTCGCGCGGGTGATCTACAACCGGACCACCGACCCGCAGATGAAGTTGCAGATGGACTCGACGATCAACTACCCGCTGGACAAGCCGACGCTGCTGACGAAGTCGGAGGACCGGCAGAAACCGGGTCCGTACAACAGCTACCAGAACTTCGGCCTGCCGCCGACGCCGATCTCCACGGTGAGCAAGGCGGCCTTGCAGGCGGCGGAGAAGCCCGACGAGGGCACCTGGGTGTACTTCGTGAAGTGCTTCCCGGACGGGCACTCCTGCTTCGCCACCACCCAGGCCGAGCACGACCGCTACATCCAGGAGGCCCAGCAACGTGGCGCGTTCTGACCCCCGCCGGGCGGCGGTGGTCGGTTCCCCGATCGGCCACTCGCTCTCGCCGGTGCTGCACGAGGCCGCGTACCGCGAGCTCGGTCTGCCGTGGAGCTACGAGCGGATCGAGCGGGACGCCGCGGGACTGGCGGGGCTGGCGGGCGAGCTCGGCCCGGAGTGGGCGGGCTTGTCGGTGACGATGCCCGGCAAGCACGCCGCGTTGCGGCTGGCCGAGCGGGCCACCGAGCGGGCCGCGGCCGTCGGCGTGGCGAACACGCTGACCAGGTCGGAGACCGGTGGCTGGGACGCGGACTGCACCGATGTGGACGGTGTGGCGGGCGCGTTGCGCGCGGCAGGCGGGTTCACCGGCGGGCGCAGCGCGCTGGTGCTCGGCGCCGGTGGCACGGCGGCCGCCGCGGTGGCGGCGTTCGCCGAACTGGGGTTGGGCGAGGTGACGCTCGCCGTGCGCGAACCGGCGCGAGCGGGCGAGGTGCTGGCCACCGCCGAACGGGTCGGGCTTTCGGTGGCCGTCGAACGGCTCGACGAGCTGGACCTCGCGTCGGTGGCGGCATCGGTCGACGTGCTGGTCTCGACGCTGCCCGCCGGTGCCGCGGACGCGTTCGCGCCGGAGTTGGCGCGGGCGGCGTGCGTGCTGGACGTGATCTACCACCCGTGGCCGACGCCGCTGGCGCAGGCGGTCGGCAAGGAGGGCGGTCGGCTGGCCACCGGGCTGGACATGCTGCTGCATCAGGCGTTCGGGCAGGTGGAGCTGTTCACCGGCCTGCCGGCGCCGCGCGTGGCGATGCGGGACGCGCTGCTGAGCGCGACCGGGGACGTGCCGCTGCCGCTGTGATCCGGAGGCTTCGGGATCCCGGTGCCGGGCCGCGCGCCCGTCATCGCCTGTCGCGCGGCCCGCTCACCTACCGGATCACTGGCCGTCGAGGTCGGAACTGACCAGCTCGGCCAGGTGGTCCAGCGCGGCGTCCGCGCCGTCCCCGTCGGCGGCGAGCACGACTTCGTCGCCGTGGTCGGCGCCCAAGGTCATCAGCCCGAGGATGCTGCCTGCCTGCACCGGCTCGGTGTCGGCCTTGCGGATGCTGATCTGCACCGTCTGGGCCGCGGCGGCCTTGGCGACCAGTGCGGCTGGACGCGCGTGCAGACCGACCTTGCTGGCCACGGTGACCCGTCGCTCAGGCATGGGATTCCCTTTCGTGCGTTGCGGGATGGAAACGACGTGCGCGGGTTCGGTGCGTCAAGGCTTGCCGCTGCTTCCCGCTGTACCGGTGTCCGTGCTCGTGCCGGTGCCCGTGCCCTGCCCGGCCGTGCCGGACCCGCCGGGGGCTTGGGACTGCTGGCTCTCGTCGAGCAGCCCGCCGCCTTCGGCGCTGTCTTCGCGGCCGGGCGTGCGCAGGTTCCACTTGGTGATCACGAACCGGAACACGAAGTAGTAGATCACCGCGTAGCCCAGCCCGATCGGGATCAGCCACAGCGAACGCTGCGCGATGCCGAAGTTCAGCACGTAGTCGATCGCTCCGGCCGAGAACCCGAACCCGGAGTGGATGTCCAGCCAGTTCACCAGCGCGTGCGAGCTGCCGGTGAGCACCGCGTGGACCAGCAGCAGCGGCCACGCCACGAAGATGAACGAGAACTCCAACGGCTCGGTGATACCGGTCAGGAACGACGTCAGCCCCACCGAGAGCATCACCCCGCCGACGGTCTTGCGCTGCGCGGGAGGGGCGCTGCGCCAGATCGCCAGCGCCGCGGCGGGCAGCGCGAACATGAAGATCGGGAAGAAGCCGGTCTGGAACGTGCCCGCGGTCGGGTCGCCCTCGAAGAACCTGGCGATGTCGCCCTTCTCGCCGTGGTAGTCGCCGAACAGGAACCACACGACGTTGTTCAGGATGTGGTGCAGCCCGAACGGCAGCAGCAACCGGTTGGCCACGCCGTAGATCCCGCCGCCGATGACCGCGTTCGTGGTGACCAGGTCGCTGAACGCGGTCAGCCCCGCGTCGAACAGCGGGAACACCAGGCCCAGCACCGCGCCGATCACCAGCATGGACACCGCGGTCACGATCGGCACGAACCGCCGCCCGCCGAAGAAGCCCAGGTATTCCGGCAGCTTGATGCGGTGGTAGCGCTGCCACAGCCACGCCGCCACGAGACCGGCGATGATGCCGCCGAGCACGCCGTACGGGCCCTTGTTGAAGGTGGTGCCGTCCTCCTGGCCGGTGATCTCCCACATCACCCCGGAAAGCACCAGGTAGCCGACGGCGGCCGACAGCGCCGTCGAACCGTCCGCTTTGCGCGCGAAGCCGATCGCCACACCGATCGCGAACAGCAGCGGCAGGTTGTCGAACAGCGCACCGCCCGCCGCGCCGATCACGCCGGCGACGGCCTGCACGCCCGGGACGCTGCCCAGCAGGTCCTCCTGCCCGAGCCGCTGCAGCAGCGCGGCGGCGGGCAGCACCGCGATGGGCAGCATGAGGCTGCGGCCGAGCCGTTGCAGCAGCGCGAAACCCTTGCTCGAGCTGCCGCCTCCCGAGCCGACGGTCATGGGGCTACCTCCTCCGATGGGTGGCCGGGCGCTCCGGCCTGTCGCGCTGATTCATGGCACAGCGCCGGGTCTTGGGAAAGCACTCGTTCTCGGCAGCGGTCCCGATCTCGCGAGCGGACCGGGTCCTGGGAAAGCACCGGCTCTTGCGGCCGCACCGGCATCGTCACCTGGTACGCGTCTCCTCGATACCAGGACGTCATGTCCTCGACGGGCTTGCCGCGGGCGGTGCTCACCCGGCGGAACACCAGCAGCGGGCTGCCGGGGCGCACGTTCAGCAGGCGGGCGTTGTCCGCATCGGCCCCTTCGGCGAGCACGGTCTGCATCGCCTGTTCGAGCCGCACACCGTAGTGCCGTTCCAGCAGCGAGTACAGCGATCCCGTCAGGTCCTGCTCGAGCAGGTCCGGCGTGGCCTGCGGGTGGTACCAGCCGCGTTCCACGGCGAGCGGCACGCCATCGGCTTTGCGCAGCCGGAACAGCCAGTAGGCCGGTTCGTCCGGGAGCAGCCGCAGCGATCGCGCGGTGTCCGGCGGGGGCGGGTCTTCGGCGTGGTCGAGCAGCACCGTCTCCGGCCGCATTCCGCGGTTGCGCATGTCGTCGGTGAACGACGCCAGGTGCAGCCGGGAGTCGACGCGGCTGGTGAACGTGCCCTTGCCGCGCACCCGGACCAGCACGCCTTCGCTGACCAGCTGGCCGATCGCTTCGCGCACGGTCAGTCGGGACACTTCGTAGCGCGTGGTCAGCTCCCGCTCGGAGGGCAGCGCCGCGCCGGGACCGAGGTGCTCGGTGGCGAGCTCGCGCAGGATCTCCCGCAGTTGGGCGTGCTTCGGCGTCGGCCCGTCGGTCAGCGCGCGCGGTGTGCTGCGCTGGGCGGTGCGCTGCGGCACTACGGATCTCCTTAATCCGGGTGTTCCCCGGCTCGCCGGGCGGTCGGCCCGCTGGTCCGGCCGGAAGCGCCGCGCGGACCGCGGTGGTTGGTACTGTCCGGTCTAAACCAGTTGATGCGGAAGAATGGAGCGCCACGCGGACGGGTGTCAAGGTGGCCTCGTTTTCGTTGCCGCATTGACATTCGGTGACGCAAGATCGACCGAGTGCGAGATCCTCTCCGGGTGAGTAGCGCCAGGGGTGGGCCTCTGGAGGACGAAGGGAGCACGGGGTGGCCGACGACAAGGCCGCCGCGATCCTGGCCGCGCTGGGCGGCGGGGGAAACGTGGTGGAGATCGATCCGTGCATTACGCGCCTGCGCTGCAAGGTCCACGACGAGGCACAGGTCGACGAGGCGGCGTTGAAAGCCGCGGGCGCGCACGGGGTGCTGCGCCAGGGCGAGGTCGTGCAGGTCGTGGTCGGCCCGGAGGCCGACAGCCTCGCCGAGGACATCGAGGACCTGTTGTGAGCATCGAGGTCGCAAGCCCGGTCGCGGGGCTGGCCGCGGCGCTGTCGGACGTGCCGGACCCGGTGTTCTCGCAGGCCATGGTCGGTCCTGGCGTCGCGGTGAAGCCGACGGCCGAAGCCGCGGACGCGGTCGCGCCGATCGCCGGGACGGTCGCCACGCTGCACCCGCACGCCTTCGTGGTCGCTTCGGCGGGCGGCACCGCGGTCCTGGTGCACCTGGGCATCGACACGGTGCAGCTCAAGGGCGAGGGATTCGAGCTGCACGTGGCCAAGGGCGACCAGGTGGCCGCGGGGCAGCGCATGGTCTCGTGGGACCCGGCTGCGGTCGAAGGGAAGGGCTTCTCGTCGGTGTGCCCGGTGGTCGCGCTGGACGTGGCTCCGGACGCTCTCGGTGATCTCCGCGAGGACGGTCAGGTCGCTGCCTGCGATCAGTTGTTCACCATCGACGGCCACGCCTGATTTTCGCCGCTGCAGCGGAGTTCGGGTTCCTCCCGGTCCAGCGGTGAGGAGCCCGTTTTTCCTGGTAATCGCGCTGGGCTGGGCGCTTTTCCGGATGCGGCCGGAGTTGTGCCGCGGGGCGATCCGACACGCCGAGGCGTGTTCTCCGATGACTGCACGTGTTCGAACGCCACGCTGAGTGCATGGAAACGATGACCGTGCTCGCGATGGTGTTGGGCGGTGCCTCGGGCGCCGCGGTTGGAGGGCTCGGCGGGGCCGTGCTGAGCCGGCTGCGCCGCGGAGTGCGCCCGCCGCCGTGGAGCTGCGAGACGGCGGTCGCGGTGCTGTGGGCGCTGGTGGCCGCCCGCACCGCGGCCGGTGCCTTACCGGTGTGGTGGGCGCCGGTGCCGTTGCTGCTGGCCTGGGGCGGTGTGTTGCTCGTGGCCTGCGATCTGCTCGCCTCGCGGCTGCCGGACGCCCTGACGCTGCCTGCGTATCCAGCGCTGTTCGCGGCGATCGGGGTCGCGTCGTGCGCATCCGGCTCCCCGGTGTCGATCGGCGCTGCTTTGCTGGGAGCGGGCTTGTTCGCGGGCGTCTACCTGCTGGTCCGGCTGATCGCACCGGCGTCCCTCGGGCCGGGAGACGTGAAGCTGTCCGGGGCGCTCGGCGCCGCCGTCGGCGCCGTCGCGCTGCTCGCGGTGCCGCTGTCGATGTTGGCCAGCGCCGTGCTCACGCTGCTGCACCTCCGAAGATCCGGCGGCGCTGCGGCCCCGCACGGCCCGGCCATGCTGCTGCCTGCGTGGCTGGTCACGGCGGTGGGGCCGGTTCCATCCGCGCCGGTCGGAGGTGGTTGAGCCGCTGCACCCGCGAAACCCCCGGGCAGCCGCGGCGTGGCAGGATTTGCGGTGTGATGCGCTGGATGACTGCCGGAGAATCGCACGGCCCCGCCCTGGTCGCGGTGCTGGAGGGAATGGTCGCCGGAGTGGAGGTGACCACCGCCGACATCGCCGCCGAGCTGGAGCGGCGCAAGCTCGGCTTCGGCCGCAGCCCGCGGATGAACTTCGAGGCGGACGAGCTGGAGATCATCGGCGGCGTCCGGCACGGTCGCACCCAGGGCGGCCCGGTGGCCATCCGCATCGCCAACACCGAGTGGCCCAAGTGGGAGCAGGTGATGGCCGCGGACCCGGTGGACGAGGACGTGCTGTCCTCACTGGCCCGCAACGAGCCGCTCACCCGGCCCCGGCCCGGCCACGCCGATCTGGCGGGAATGCAGAAGTACGGCTTCGACGAGTCCCGCCCGGTGCTGGAGCGGGCCAGCGCCCGGGAGACCGCGTCCCGGGTAGCGGTCGGCACCGTCGCGCGGCGGTTCCTGCGCCAGCTGCTCGGGGTCGAGATCGTCAGCCACGTGGTCAGCCTCGGCTCGGTCAGCGTGGCGGGCGAGGCCATGCCCGGTCCGGACGACCTGGACGCGATCGACCACAACCCGGTGCGTGCCTTCGGCGATGAGGCCACCGAGAAGATGATGGCCGAGGTCGACGCGGCCAAGGCCGACGGCGACACGCTCGGCGGCGTCGTGGAGGTCATCGCCTACGGCCTGCCCGCGGGCATCGGCTCGCACGTGCATTGGGACCGCAAGCTGGACGCCCGGCTGTCCGCGGCGTTGATGAGCATCCAGGCGATCAAGGGGGTGGAGATCGGGGAGGCGTTCGCGAACGCGGCGCGGCGCGGCAGCGCGGCGCACGACGAGATCTACCCGGCCGAGGGGGCTCGCTGGGTCAGCCGCGGCAGCAACCGCGCAGGCGGGCTCGAAGGCGGCATCACCAACGGCGAGCCGCTGGTGGTGCGGGCGGCGAAGAAGCCCATCTCCAGCCTGCCGCGCGCGCTGGCGACCGTCGACGTGGCCACCGGTGAGCCGGCGCAGGCGATGCACCAGCGCTCCGACATCACCGCGGTGCCGCGAGCGGCCGTGGTCGCCGAGACGATGGTCGCCCTGGTGCTGGCCGAGGCGGTGCTGGAGAAGTTCGGTGGTGACTCGCTGCCGGAGACCCGCCGCAATGCCGAGGGGTACTTGGCGGCGCTGGCCGAGCGCGCCGAGAAGCGGCAGGTGCGCTGATGCCGCCCCGCGCAGTGGTGGTCGGCCCGCCCGGATCGGGCAAGACGACCGTGGGCAAACTGCTCGCCGAACGTTTCGGCGTGCCGTTCCGGGACGTCGACGACGACATCGTGGAGCTGGCGGGCAAGCCGATTCCCGAGATCTTCACCGCGGACGGCGAGGACGCCTTCCGCGAGCTGGAGGAGCGGGCGGTGGCCGCCGCGGTCGGCGCGCACGACGGCGTGCTGTCCCTCGGCGGCGGTGCGGTGCTGTCCGACCGCACCCGCGAGCTGCTCGCCGGGCATCCGGTGGTTTTCCTGTCGGTCGGGCTGGCCGAAGGCGCCCGTCGCGCGGGTCTGGCCGCGGGTTCCCGGCCGCTGCTGGTCGGGGTGAACCCGCGCGCGATGTTCAAGGCGCTGCTGGAAGCCCGCCTGCCGCTGTACCGGGAGGTGGCTCTCGTCGAGCAGCCCACCGACGGCATCGAGCCGTGGCGGCTGGCCGAACTCGTCGACGAACAGCTCGCCGCGGCCCGCGGGTCGGATCCCGCGAGCCCAGCCCCGCGGGCCCGGATCGAACGTGAATAATCGCCCCTAGGCGTTCCGGGGCGTTCGTCGCCCCGGCCGAATCATGAACAGGGGATGAGTGGAGACGATGCCCGAACCGGCGCGGATCAGGGTCGAATCCGAGCGGCCCTACGACGTGGTGCTCGGCCGCGGTCTGCTCGGTGACCTGGTCGAACTGCTGCACGGTACGTCGGTGGTGGCGCTGGTGCACCAGCCCAGCATCACCAACACCGTGGAATCTGTGCGCGAGGAACTGGCCGCCGACGGCATCGACGCGCACCGCGTGGAGGTCCCGGATGCCGAGGAGGGCAAGAGCCTCGCGGTGGCCGGGTTCTGCTGGGAGGTCCTGGGCAAGATCGGCATGGACCGCGGCGGCGTGGTGGTGTCCTTCGGCGGCGGCGCGGTCACCGACGTGGCCGGGTTCATCGCGGCGACCTGGATGCGCGGCGTCCGGGTTCTGCACGTGCCGACGACGCTGCTGGGCATGGTCGACGCGGCGGTCGGCGGCAAGACCGGCATCAACACCGAGGCCGGCAAGAACCTGGTCGGCCTGTTCCACGAGCCGATGGCGGTGCTGGTCGACCTGGCCACGCTGGAGAGCCTGCCGAGCAACGAACTGGTCGCGGGCATGGCCGAGATCGTCAAGTGCGGCTTCATCGCCGACCCGCGGATCCTGGAGCTGATCGAGCAGGATCCCGAAGCGGCGGTCGACCCCGCCGGCGAGGTCCTCGGAGAGCTGATCCGCCGGGCGATCCAGGTGAAGGCGGACGTGGTCTCCGCCGACCTGCGCGAGTCCCACCAGCGCGAAGTGCTCAACTACGGGCACACCTTGGCGCACGCCATCGAACGGCGGGAGCGCTACCGCTGGCGGCACGGCGCCGCGGTCAGCGTGGGCCTGGTCTTCGCAGCCGAACTCGCCCGGCTGGCCGGTCGGCTCGACGACGAGACCGCCGACCGGCACAAGCGGGTCCTGGCGCTGCTGAACCTGCCCACCTCCTACGACCCGGACGCGCTGAGCCAGCTGCTGGAAGCGATGCAGGTCGACAAGAAGACCCGCTCCGGCGTGCTGCGGTTCGTCGTGCTCGACGGCCTGGCCCGTCCTGGCCGGTTGGAGGGCCCGGACCCGTCGCTGGTCGCGGCGGCCTATTCGGCGCTTACCGGTGAGGAGCGCAAGCAGGCGGGTTCGGCGGTGTTCCTGTGAAGGTGCTGGTGCTCAACGGCCCCAACCTGGGCCGGCTCGGTTCCCGGGAGCCATCGGTCTACGGCGCCACCACCTACGCGGATTTGGTTTCGATGTGCGAGCGGACCGGCCGCGAACTCGGCATCGAGGCGGAGGTCCGGCAGACCGATCATGAAGGCGAGATGGTCGGCTGGCTGCACGAGGCCGCCGACCTCGGCGCCCCCGTGGTGCTCAACGCGGGCGCGTGGACGCACTACTCGATCGCGGTGCGGGACGCCGCTGCGCAGCTCACGGCCTCGCTGCTGGAGGTGCACATTTCCAACGTGCACAAGCGGGAGCCGTTCCGCGCGCACAGCTACCTGTCGGACATCGCCGCCGGCGTCATCGTCGGGCTGGGCGTGCGCGGCTACCTGCTGGCACTGCGTTGGCTCGCCGAGGAGAACACCGCCGAGGCGTGAGCTCCGGGCGAACACGGCGAACCGCTGCCCGCGTCCCGCTAGACTGATCGCGGGTCCTGTCCGCAAGGACCGTCCCCGAGCGTTTCGGGGAACCGAGGGGAAGGTCTTCGCCGGGCATGCCGCCACGCTCCCGTCGGTCCGAGTCCGCCGGCAGGTGGTTACCCCTGGCCGCGGTGCTCGCGCTGAGCACCGCCTGCGCCACAGCCCCCGCGTCCTCGTTGCGGCCCGCACCCGGGTCCCCTGCCGAACCGGCGCCCACCACGACCCGCTTGCACGTCGCGGAGCAGTGGCGGAGCGAGTCGGTGGTGGCCTCCGGCGGATCCGCCGCGCCGTACGACTACGGCCCGACCGTGCTGGCCGAGGCGGGTCGCTACCGTGCCTGGTGGTGCAGCCAACTCCCGGGGATCGGCCCGGACGGCGACGACGTGCTGCACGCCGAGTCCGACGACCTCCGCGGCGATTTCGCGACTGCGGGCGGCGCATCGGCGGTCCCGGTGTTCAACGGCCGTCCGGGCGGTTTCGACGCGATGCACACGTGCGATCCGTCGGTGCTCAAAACCGGCGACCGGTACTACCTGTACTACACCGGCGCGGCAGGGGATCACGCGCACGGCAACGCGATCGGCGTGGCGTCCGGCCCGGACGGGCTGGCGTGGCGCCGGGAGGCGGCCGGCGAGCCGATCGTGACGCCCTCCGCGGCGGTGCGCCGGAGCAACGACTACGGCGCGGGCCAGCCTTCCGCGCTGTACCTGGACGGCTGGTTCTACCTGATGTTCACCGACACCACTGCGGCGGGCGCGGGGTGGAACGGCGCGGGCCAGTTCGTGCAGCGCGCCCGCGATCCCGCGTTCACCGACCGGGTGCAGGCCCTGACCCAATCCGGTTTCGAGCCGGTCGGGCCGGATCCGCGGATCCGCGGGCGTTCGGTTGTGGACGCGTTCAGCGCGGACTGGATGTGGGTGGATGCCCTGCAGGCGTTCGCCATCGCCCACCAGACCGCCGAGGGCACGACGATCACTTTCTGGGACCGCGGTTTCACCCGCCACCCCTACGAACCGGTGGTCCTGCCGGGGCCGTGGCAGGAGGGACCCGGACTGGTGCGTGCCGCTGACGGCCACGCCCCGGTGTCCGAAGTGGACTCTCGCGGGACGGTTCCCATCGAACTTCTGCGGGCCACGACGGCGAATCCGGCGCCCACGGGAATTCGCTCAACGGGAGTCGGAGTATCCGAAGTGGACGAATTGGACGACTGAAGCCGACGGCCGCAGGAACGGATCCGGCCGGCCCGGCCACCGCCGGGGCCAACGGTTCGACGGTGGCCGAGCTCGACCAGCGCGCGCATGGGGCTCCCGCCCCCATGTGCGTCCTGCGCTGAACCCGCGGTTCCGCGCGGCGGCCGGACGACCCTGTCGGGGAAGAGCCGCCGAGCCGCACGCGCGAAGCCGCGGACCTCAACTCCCCGGAACGGTCGGGGAGTGAGTGCGTGACTCGAGGCCGGTGCTCAGCGACCCGCTGAACATGCGCGTCTTCTGCCGAGCACGCCCCTTCGGTGCGAGTGCAGCGACCCGGTCCCGGCGACGAGCTGTCGAACGAGCCCGGGTGATCCCAAGTCTGAAAGCGTCGGCAACCTGCCGTAACCGCCTGTTCGTCGCCTTTCGCTACTCTTTTCGGAGGCGCGTCGAGCGCTGGAACGGGAATCTGGTGCGGACCACGCAGACGTGCGGTGCGCAGGACGTTCGCTCTGTGAAATTACCGAGTTTCCCAGGTTCAGGGGTGTTGCCGGGGTGTTTTCGACGTGATTGCCGATGGTCTGCATCCGGGTGGTTGCCGGAAATGCCGGCGAGCAGGAGGTGAAATCGGATTTCGGCAGTAATTTCCCGGAACTTCCGCGAAACTCCGACGTCCTGTTGGTCGCGACGCACGCTCGCCGCGCTCGGCCGATGCCGTGCGATCGGCGCCATCCCGCCGACACCCTCGCAGCTCGCCCGCTGCCAACTAGGCTGACCGCATGTCCGACACCTACCCCCGCCGCCGGCACGCCCTGCGCGAACTCCTCCGCGCCGAGGACCTGGACGCGATGCTGGTCACCGAACTGCGCAACATCCGGTACCTCACCGGCTTCACCGGCTCGCAGGCCGCGCTCGTGGTGCGCACCGCGGACGAGCCGGATGCCGAGGGCGGCACGGTCTTCAGCACCGACGGCCGCTACGACACCCAGGCGAGCGCACAGGTGCCGGACCTGGAGCGGGTGATCGAACGGCCCAGCGACCGGACGCTGGCCGAGCGCCTCGGCAGCGATCCCGCCCGCTATCGCCGCACCGGCTTCGAGAGCGGGCACGTCACCGTCGACGGCCGCGACGCCCTGGCCGAGTCGGCCGCCGGTGTCGAGCTCGTCCGGGCCCCGGGGCTGGTGGAACGCCTGCGGATGATCAAAGACGCGAGCGAGGTCGAGGCGCTGCGGATGGCCTGCGCCGCGGCCGACCGCGCGCTGGCCGACCTGATCGAGCACGGCGGGCTGCGTCCCGGCCGCACCGAGCTGGAGGTGGCCCGCGAGCTCGAAGCGCGGATGCTGGAGCACGGCGCGGCAGGTCCGTCGTTCGAGACGATCGTGGCCGCAGGGGCGAACTCCGCGGTCCCGCACCACCGGCCGACCGGCGCGGTGCTGGCCGCGGGGGATTTCGTGAAGCTGGACTTCGGCGCCCTGGTCGACGGCTACCACTCGGACATGACCCGCACCGTCGTGCTCGGCGCGCCCGCCGACTGGCAGCGCGAGGTCTACGACCTCGTCCGCGCCGCGCAGACCGCCGGGTGCGACGCGGTGCGCGTGCCTGCAGGCGTGCGCGAAGTGGACGGCGCGGCCCGCAAGGTGATCGAGGACGCGGGCTACGGCGAGCGGTTCGTGCACGGCCTCGGCCACGGCGTGGGCCTGGAGATCCATGAGGCACCGGCGTTGTCCCAGCGGGGAGACGGTACGATTCAACCGGGGATGGCGGTCACCGTCGAACCCGGCGTGTACTTGCCGGAGCGTGGCGGGGTCCGCATCGAGGACACCCTGGTGGTGCGGGACAGCACCACGGAGCTCCTCACCTTGACGACCAAGGAACTCGTCGCCGTTTGAGCGCGGGGCGCGCGCGGCCGCAGCCGGGCCGCCGATCCGCGCCCGGTGCAGCAAACCGCAGCCCGTAGCACAGGAGAGAACGGACACGTGGCAACCACGAACGACCTCAAGAACGGACTCGTGCTCAACCTCGACGGCCAGCTCTGGTCGGTGGTGAACTTCCAGCACGTCAAGCCGGGCAAGGGCGGCGCCTTCGTGCGCACCACGCTGAAGAACGTGCTTTCCGGCAAGACGCTGGACAAGACGTTCAACGCCGGGGTGAAGGTGGACACCGCCAACGTGGACCGGCGCGAGATGACCTACCTCTACTACGACGGCACCGACTACGTGTTCATGGACCCGGACACCTACGACCAGGTCGCCGTCTCGGGCAAGGTCGTCGGCGAGGCCGCGAACTACATGCTGGAGAACAGCAAGGTGAACGTGGCGCGGCACAACGACGAGCCGCTGTACGTGGAGCTGCCCGCTTCGGTCGAGCTGAACATCGAGCACACCGACCCGGGCGTGCAGGGCGACCGCTCCACCGGTGGCACCAAGCCCGCCACGCTGGAGACCGGTGCCGAGGTGCACGTCCCGCTGTTCCTCAACACCGGCGACAAGGTCAAGGTCGACCCGCGCGACGGCCGCTACCTGGGCCGCGTCAACAAGTGATCCGTTCCCGGGGAACAGCCGAAAGAGAGATGTGAGTTGGGCTCACGGAGCAAGGCCCGCAAGCGGGCGGTGGACGTGCTGTACGAGGCCGATCTGCGCGGTCTCGAGGCGGTGACGTTGCTGTCCGAGCGGCTCGCCGCGCCCGAGGCCGCGCCGGTCGCCGACTACACGGTGACCCTGGTCGAGGGCATCGCCGCGAACCTGCGGCGCATCGACGAGGTGCTCGTCGAGCACGCCGAGGGCTGGACGCTGGGCCGGATGCCCGCGGTGGACCGCGCGGTGCTGCGGCTGGGGCTCTACGAGCTGCTGTGGAGCGAGGACGTGCCGCCGGCGGTGGCCATCGACGAGTCCGTGGAGCTGGTGAAGGACCTGTCCACGGACGACTCGCCGCGGTTCGTCAACGGCGTGCTCGGCCGGATCGCCGGTATCAGCGACCGGCTGCGCACCTCGATCCGCAACCTGGAGGCCGCCGAAGCGGCCGCAGCCGAACGCGCCGAGTCCGACGCGCAGCACTGAGGGTCTCCGGACGCGCATGAAGCCGTCGTAACGGGTTCCCGAACGCCGAGCGGGCCGCTCGCCCCCACGCGAGTGGCCCGCTCGATGCGTTTCGGAAAACCATTGCCCCGAGCGCGGAAACGTCCGCCGCGCACGATTCGCCCGCGGGCGACCGCGACCCCGGAGCAGGCGGGGCCGCGGCCACCGTTGCGGGTCTCACTCCTCCCGGGCGGGTCGCGCCTCGGGCGGCAGCACGCCCCAGTCGATGAGCTGCTCGGTCAGCTCGCCCGGGGTCATGTCGTAGATGATGGCGAGGGATCGCAGGTCCTCGGTCCGGATGGACAGCACCTTGCCGTTGTAGTCGCCGCGCTGGCTCTGGATGGTCGCCGCGTACCGGGCCAGCGGCCCGACCTTCTCCGCGGGCAGTTGCTGCAACCGCTCCAGATTGATCACGACCTTGGTGGCCGGTTCGGCACCGGAGGGCACCCGTCCCTCCGGGAGCAGTTCCGCGACCGGAACACCGTAGAAATCGGCCAGTTCGGCGAGTTTCTGCACGGTCACCGCCCGGTCGCCACGTTCGTAGGACCCGACGACCACGGCCTTCCACCGCCCGCCTGACTTCTGCTCGACGCCGTGCAGCGAGAGACCCTGCTGCTGGCGGATAGCGCGGAGCTTGCCGCCCAGCGCCTTGGCGTAGTCGCCCATGTGGCGTTTCTCCGTTTCATTCGCCCCGTCAGCCTAGCGCGGTTGTCGGGGAGGAAAGCTCAGATTGATACGGAGAGTAATGTTCGCTCGCAAGTGTCACTAGGTCAAGTTGGTCTTCGTGTGGCGGCAGGGCGAGTACGCCCACACCACCCGGACGATTGACCCCGGGACGCTGATAGCGTACAAGCCGAGCACGGCGTGCACTCGGTGGACGCGCCGATGTTCCCACCAAGGGCCGGATACTCGATCACCGCGTCCGGAGTGGATCGAACCATCCTTTAAGGACCCGTCCAGTGAGGCGGGGAAGGAGGCACGCCCGTGGCGTCACGCCGGCAGGCGGGCGCGGCGGATCCGGCGGGGCAGCGGGAGCTGCTCTCGGCCGGTGACGTAGCGCGCACGGTAGCCCGCATCGCTCATCAGATCATCGAGAAGACCGCGTTGGACACCGCGGGCAGCACCGACGTGGTTCTGCTGGGCGTGCCCACTCGTGGCGCGCCGCTGGCGCGGCGGTTGTCCGCACGGATCGCCGAGTTCAGCGGGGCGACCGTGGAAACCGGCACGCTGGACATCACGCTCTACCGCGATGACCTGCGCAAACGGCCGAATCGGCCACTGGAACCGAGCAGCCTGCCCGCTGCGGGCATCGATGGCGCGCAGGTCGTGCTCGTCGACGACGTGCTGTTCTCCGGCCGCACCGTGCGGGCCGCGCTCGACGCCCTGCGCGATCAGGGACGGCCGCGCGCGGTGCAGCTCGCGGTGCTGGTCGACCGCGGGCATCGGGAGTTGCCGATCCGCGCGGACTACGTCGGCAAGAACGTGCCGACCTCCCGCAGCGAGGAGGTCGCGGTCCGGCTCTCCGAGGTCGACGACGTCGACTCGGTGGTGCTGCGGCGCAGCGAGGAGGTGCGGTGATGCGGCACCTGCTGACGACCGAGGGCCTGGACCCGCAGACCGCGACGACGATCCTGGACACCGCGGACACGCTCAAGCAGACCTTGCTGGGCCGCGAGGTGCGCAAGTTGCCGACGCTGCGCGGGCGCACCGTGATGACGATGTTCTACGAGAACTCCACGCGCACGCGGGTGTCGTTCGAGGTCGCGGGCAAGTGGATGAGCGCCGACGTGATCAACGTGTCGGCCTCGGCCTCGTCGGTGGGCAAGGGCGAGTCGTTGCGCGACACCGCGCTGACGCTCTCTGCCGCGGGCGCGGACTGCGTGATCGTGCGGCACCCGGCTTCCGGGGCGGCGCACCGGCTCGCGGGCTGGCTCGACGAAGCGGGCACGCAGATCGTCAACGCCGGCGACGGGATGCACGAGCACCCGACCCAGGCCCTGCTGGACGCCGCGACGCTGCGGGAGCGGCTGGGTGAGCTGGCGGGGCGCCGGATCGCCGTGGTCGGCGACCTGCTGCACAGCCGGGTCGCGCGCTCGAACGTGCACTTGCTGCGCACCTTGGGCGCGCAGGTGGTGCTGGTGGCGCCGCCGACGCTGGTGCCGCACGGGATCGAGCACTGGGGCGCCGAGGTCCGCCACGAGCTCGACCCGGAACTTCCCGGGCTGGACGCGGTGATGCTGCTGCGGGTGCAGGCCGAGCGGATGCACGGCGGGTTCTTCCCGTCGGCGCGGGAGTACTCGATCGCCTACGGCCTGAACGAGAAGCGGCTGGCGAAGCTGCCGGAGCACGCCGTGGTGCTGCACCCCGGCCCGATGCTGCGCGGCATGGAGATCGCCCCGGCGGTCGCGGATTCACCGCGGGCGGCCATCACCGAGCAGGTCCGCAACGGGGTGCACGTGCGCATGGCGGTGCTCTACCACCTGCTGGCCGGAGAGGAGATCGCGGCATGAGCCGGGTGCTGATCAAGGAAACCCGCCCCTACGGCGAGGGCGAGCCGGTGGACGTGCTCGTCGACGGCGAGCGCATCGCCGAGATCGGCGCGGACCTGACCGCCGATGCCGACGAGGTGGTGCGCGCCGGTGGAGCCGTGCTGCTGCCGGGCTTCGTGGACCTGCACACGCATCTGCGCGAACCGGGCCGGGAGGACGCCGAGACCGTCGAGACCGGCTCCGCAGCGGCCGCCCTGGGCGGCTACACGGCGGTTTTCGCGATGGCCAACACCGACCCGGTCGCGGACAACGCGGTGATCGTGGAGCACGTCCGGCGCCGCGGCGACGAGATCGGCCTGGTCGACGTGCACCCGGTGGGCGCGGTGACGCAGGGGCTGGCCGGTGAGCAGCTGGCCGAGCTGGGCGCGATGGCGCGTTCGGACGCCGAGGTGCGGGTGTTCTCCGACGACGGCAAGTGCGTGCACGACCCGCTGGTGATGCGCCGCGCGCTGGAGTACACGAAGGCGCTGGGCGCGGTGGTGGCCCAGCACGCCGAGGAGCCGCGGCTCACCGTGGGCGCGCAGGCGCACGAGGGCGCGAACGCGGCGCGGCTGGGCCTGTCCGGTTGGCCCGCGACGGCCGAGGAGTCGATCGTCGCCCGGGACTGCCTGCTGGCCGGGCACACCGGCGGCGCGTTGCACGTCTGCCACGTCTCGACCGCGGGCACCGCGGAGATCCTGCGCTGGTGGAAGTCCCGCGGCGCGGCCGGGCGGGTTTCCGCGGAGGTCACTCCGCACCACCTGCTGCTCACCGACGACCTGCTGGCCACCTACGATCCGGTCAACAAGGTGAACCCGCCGCTGCGCACCGACGACGACGTGCGCGCGCTGCGCGAGGCGCTGGCCGAGGGAACGGTCGACTGCGTGGCCACCGACCACGCCCCGCACGCCGCGCAGGACAAGGATTGCGAGTGGTCGGCCGCGCGGCCGGGGATGCTCGGGCTGCAGACGGCGCTGGGCGTGCTGGTGCGCACGATGGTCGAGCCGGGCGCGCTGGATTGGCGCGGTGTGGCGCGGGTGCTCAGCGAGCGGCCCGCCGAGATCGCCGGGCTGGCCGAGCAGGGCAGACCGATCGAGGTGGGCGAGCAGGCGAACCTGGCGCTGGTGGCCGAGCAGGACCGCTGGACGGTGCGCGGTGCGGAGCTGGCCAGCGCCGCGGCGAACACTCCGTTCGAAGGCATGGAGTTGCCGGGCCGGGTGCTGGCGACGGTGTTGCGCGGCAAGGTGACCGCGCTCGAGGGCAAGGTGAGGCGCTGATGGCGCGGACGTTGTGGGTGCTGGTGCTGCTGTTGCTGGTGGCGCTGGTCTTCTACGGGATGCGCCGGGGATGGGTGAACCGGGCGCGGCGGCAGGCGGACCTGCCGGAGTTCCCCGCGGTTCCCGCCGATCTGGCGGACGAATCGGAGATCCGGGAGTCCATCAGCGGTTTCTACGTGGGCAGCACGAGAGCCGAGGATTGGCAGGACCGGATCGCCGTCGGCGACATCGGTCACCGCGCGAACGCCGTCGCGAGCTTGCGCGGCTCCGGCGTGCTCCTGGAGCGCGACGGCGCGAGTCCGATGTGGATCCCCGCGGAGTCGGTCGTGGACGCCCGGGTGGATCACAAGCTGGCGAACAAGGTCGTGCCGGGCAAGGGAATGCTGGTGTTCACCTGGCGACTGGGGGACCAGGCGATCGACACCGGTTTCCGCGCGGACGACGAGTCCACTCAGGACGAGTGGGCGAAGGCGGTGCGGGCACTGGCGCCTGCCGCAGGACGTGACGACAACCCGGAAGGACTCACATGAGCGCGCACACTCCGGCGGCCCTGGTGCTCGAGGACGGGCGGATCTTCCGCGGTACCGCCTACGGCAGCGAAGGCCGCACGTTGGGCGAGGCGGTGTTCTCCACCGGCATGACCGGGTATCAGGAGACGCTGACCGACCCCTCCTACCACCGCCAGATCGTGGTGCAGACCGCGCCGCAGATCGGCAACACCGGCTGGAACGACGAGGACGACGAATCGCAGCGGATCTGGGTCGCCGGTTACGCGGTGCGGGATCCCGCCCGGAACCCGTCGAACTGGCGCTCCCGCCGTTCGCTGGACGACGAGCTGACGAGGCAGGGCATCGTCGGCATCGCGGGCCTAGACACCCGCACGGTGACCCGGCACCTGCGCGAGCGCGGGGCGATGCGGGCCGGGATCTTCTCCGGTGCGGGCCTGCGCCCGGACGAGGAGCTGGTGGAGCAGGTCGCCTCGTCCGCGCCGATGTCCGGTGCGGACCTGGCCGGTGACGTGACCACGGGCAAGTCCTACGTGGTGCCCGCGCAGGGCGAGAAGCGGTTCACCGTCGCGGCGCTGGACTTGGGCATCAAGTCGAACACGCCGCGGATGATGTCTCAGCGCGGCATCGAGGTGCACGTGCTGCCGCTGTCCTCCACTGTGGACGATCTGCTGGCGGTCGAACCGGACGGCGTGTTCCTGTCCAACGGCCCCGGCGACCCGGCCACCGCCGAGCACGGCGTGGAACTCACCCGCGAAGTGCTGGGCCGCAAGATTCCGCTGTTCGGCATCTGCTTCGGCAACCAGCTCTTGGGCCGCGCGTTGGGCCGCGGGACCTTCAAGATGCGCTACGGCCACCGCGGGATCAACATCCCGGTGATCGATGTGGACACCGGCAAGGTCGCGATCACCGCGCAGAACCACGGTTTCGCCGTCGAGGGCGAGGCGGACGAGCGGTTCGGCACCGACTTCGGCACCGCCAAGATCAGCCACTACTGCCCGAACGACGGCACCGTCGAGGGCCTGCGGCTGCTCGACGGCCCCGCGTTCAGCGTCCAGTACCACCCGGAGGCCGCGGCCGGACCGCACGACGCCGCGCCCCTGTTCGACCAGTTCACGAGCATGATGAGCGAGGCCCGCTGATGTCCAAGCGCACTGATATCCGGCACGTGATGGTGATCGGGTCGGGGCCGATCGTGATCGGGCAGGCGTGCGAGTTCGACTACTCCGGGACGCAGGCTTGCCGGGTGCTGCGTGAGGAGGGGCTGCGGGTCAGCCTGGTCAACTCCAACCCGGCGACGATCATGACCGACCCGGAGTTCGCGGACGCGACCTACGTGGAGCCGATCACCCCGGAGTTCGTGGAGAAGGTGATCGAGGCCGAGCGGCCGGACGCGCTGCTGGCGACCCTCGGCGGGCAGACCGCGTTGAACACCGCGATGGCGCTGGATGCGCGCGGGGTGTTGAAGAAGTACGGCGTGGAGCTGATCGGCGCGGACATCGAGGCGATCGAGCGCGGTGAGGACCGGCAGCGGTTCAAGGACATCGTGCGCTCGGTCGGCGGTGAGGTGCCGGAATCCAAGGTGTGCAAGTCGATGGACGAGATCCGCGACTTCGTCGCCGAGCACAGCCTGCCGGTGGTGATCCGGCCGAGCTTCACCATGGGCGGGCTCGGTTCGGGCATGGCGCACACCCACGAGGACCTGGAGCGGATGGCATCGTTCGGGCTGACGGAGTCGCCCGTGCACGAGGTCCTGATCGAGGAGAGCGTGCTCGGCTGGAAGGAGTACGAGCTCGAGCTGATGCGCGACCACGCGGACAACGTGGTGGTCGTGTGCTCCATCGAGAACGTCGATCCGATGGGCGTGCACACCGGGGATTCGGTGACGGTCGCCCCGGCGATGACGCTGACCGACCGGGAATACCAGCACATGCGCAACGTCGGCATCGACGTGCTGCGCGAGGTCGGGGTGGACACCGGCGGCTGCAACATCCAGTTCGCGATCCACCCGCGCACCGGGCGGATGGTGGTCATCGAGATGAACCCGCGGGTGTCGCGGTCCTCGGCGCTGGCGTCGAAGGCCACCGGTTTCCCGATCGCGAAGATCGCGGCGAAGCTGGCGATCGGCTACTCGCTCGACGAGATCCGCAACGACATCACCGGCGAGACCCCGGCGAGCTTCGAGCCCACTTTGGACTACGTGGTGGTCAAGGTGCCGCGGTTCGCGTTCGAGAAGTTCCCGGGTGCGGACCCGGCGCTGACCACGACGATGAAGAGCGTCGGCGAGGCGATGTCGCTGGGCCGCAGTTTCCCGGAGGCGCTGGGCAAGGCGCTGCGGTCGATGGAGACCGCGCGGGTCGGGTTCTGGACCAAGCCGGACCCGGACGGCGCCACGCTGGAGTCCACTCTGGACGAGCTGCGCACCGGGCACGACGGCCGGTTGTACACGGTGGAGCGCGCGCTGCGGCTGGGTGCGAGCGTGCAGCAGGTGCACGACGCTTCCGCGATCGACCCGTGGTTCATCGACCAGATCGCCGCGCTGGTGGAATTGCGCACCGCGCTGGTGGATTCGCCGGTGGTGGACAGCGATCTGCTCCGGGAAGCCAAGCGTTCCGGGCTCTCGGACCGGCAGATCGCCGCGCTGCGGCCGGAATTGGTCGGTGAGGACGGGGTGCGCGCGCTGCGGCACCGCCTCGGGGTGCGCCCGGTCTACAAGACCGTCGACACCTGCGCGGCCGAGTTCGCCGCCCGCACGCCGTACCACTACTCGGCCTACGAGCTGGATCCCGGCGCCGAGTCGGAGGTCGAGCAGCAGCGCGCGAAGCCGAAGGTGATCATCCTCGGCTCCGGTCCGAACCGGATCGGGCAGGGCATCGAGTTCGACTACTCCTGCGTGCACGCGGCGATGGCGTTGCGCGAGGCCGGGTTCGAGACCGTGATGGTCAACTGCAACCCGGAGACGGTCTCCACCGACTACGACACCGCGGACCGGCTCTACTTCGAGCCGCTGACGTTCGAGGACGTGCTGGAGGTCGTCTACTCCGAGCAGGCTTCCGGAGAGGTCGCGGGCGTGATCGTGCAGCTGGGCGGGCAGACTCCGCTGGGCCTGGCGCAGCGGCTTTCCGATGCGGGCGTGCCGATCGTGGGCACGCCGCCGGAGGCGATCCACCTGGCCGAGGAGCGCGGCGCGTTCGGCGACGTGCTGGGCAAGGCCGGGCTGCCCGCGCCGAAGTACGGCATGGCCACCTCGTTCGACGCCGCGCGGCGGATCGCCGACGAGATCGGCTACCCGGTGCTGGTTCGTCCGTCCTACGTGCTCGGCGGCCGCGGGATGGAGATCGTCTACGACGAGACCTCGCTGGAGAACTACATCGCCCGGGCCACCGAGGTCACTCCGGAACACCCGGTGCTGGTGGACAACTTCCTCGACGACGCCATCGAGATCGATGTGGACGCGCTGTGCGACGGCGACGAGGTCTACCTGGGCGGCGTGATGGAGCACATCGAGGAGGCCGGTATCCACTCCGGCGACTCGGCGTGCGCGCTGCCGCCGATCACGTTGGGACGTCAGGACATCGAGAAGGTGCGGGAGTCCACGAAGGCCCTCGCGCACGGCATCGGGGTGCGCGGCCTGCTGAACGTGCAGTACGCGCTCAAGGACGACGTGCTCTACGTGCTGGAGGCCAACCCGCGCGCTTCGCGGACGGTGCCGTTCGTGTCCAAGGCGACCGCGGCGCCGCTGGCCAAGGCCGCATCGCGGATCATGCTCGGCGCCACCATCGCCGGACTGCGCACCGAAGGGGTTCTGCCGCCGGTCGGCGACGGCGGGGACTTGCCGATCGACGCGCCGGTGGCGGTCAAGGAAGCTGTGCTGCCGTTCCACCGGTTCCGCACTCCCGAAGGCCACGGCGTGGATTCCTTGCTGGGCCCGGAGATGAAGTCGACCGGTGAGGTCATGGGCATCGACGTCTCCTTCGGGCAGGCGTTCGCGAAGTCCCAGACCGGTGCCTACGGGTCGCTGCCGATGTCCGGCACCGCGTTCGTGTCGGTGGCCAACAAGGACAAGCGCTCGATGGTGTTCCCCGTCAAGCGGCTGGCCGACCTCGGGTTCCAGATCCTGGCCACCAGCGGGACCGCGGAAGTGCTGCGCCGCAACGGGATCGAGGTCCAGAACGTGCGCAAGCACAACGAGGCCACTGTGGACGGCGACCGGGACGTGATCGACCTGATCCGCTCCGGCGAGGTGGACATGGTGGTGAACACCCCGTACGGCAACCCCGGTCCGCGAGTCGACGGCTACGAAATCCGGACCGCCGCGGTGTCGCGCGACATCCCGTGCATCACTACGGTGCAGGGCGCGGCCGCCGCGGTGCAGGGCATCGAAGCGAGCATTCGGGGCAGCATCGGCGTGCGGCCGTTGCAGGCGTTGCAGGCGGCTCTGCGCCAAGGTGGTGAAGCTCGATGACGACCGTCCGGGCAGGTTTCGGGCAGCGGCTGACGGATTCCATCGCCGCGCGCGGTGCGTTGTGCGTGGGCATCGACCCGCACCCGGCGCTGCTGAATTCGTGGGGCCTGGACGAGAGTCCGGGGGCGTTGGAGCGGTTCGCGATGACCGCGGTGGAGGCGCTGGCCGGTGAGGTCGCGGTGTTGAAACCGCAGGCGGCGTTCTTCGAGATCTACGGCTCGGCGGGCATGGCCGTGCTGGAGAAGGTCGTCGCGCACGCCCGCGATGCCGGTGCGCTGGTGCTGCTGGACGTCAAGCGCGGCGACATCGGGACCACGATGACGGCCTACGCGAACGCTTATCTGGACGAGCACTCGCCGCTGGCCGCGGACGCGATGACCGTCTCGCCGTACCTCGGTTTCGGTTCGCTGGCACCGGCTTTCGGCATCGCGGAGCAGACCGGGCGCGGCGTGTTCGTGCTGAGCCGGACGTCCAATCCGGAGGGTGCCGGTTTGCAGCGCTCCACCGGCGAGGACGGCCGGTCGGTCGGTCAGTCCATTGTGGATGCCGCGGCGGAGAACAACGCGGGGTCCGAGCCGTACGGTTACGTCGGAGTCGTCGCCGGTGCCACGATCCGCCCCGGCGAGCTGGACTTCTCCCGCCTCAACGGCCCGATCCTCGCTCCGGGACTGGGCGCGCAGGGCGCGACCGTCCAAAGTTTGCGCTCGACGTTCGGCTCAGCCCTGCCGTCGGTCCTGCCCGCCACGTCCCGCGACGTCCTGCGCCACGGCCCCGCCGTCAACGACCTCCGCACGGCGTCCCGCCGAGTCCGCGACGAACTGACCCACCTGCTCGACTCCTGAAGCGCGTTCTCCAGGAGTGAACGGACCGTTCGACCAATCTATTGGGACGAACGGTCCGTTCGCTCGTGTTCGGGTGGGGTCAGGGGGAGCAGAGGACGTCGACGATGGTTTCGGCGTCGTTCTGGAAGGTCAGGTCCAGGAAGTAGAGCTTGTCGGCGATGTCCGAGAGCTGGTTCTGGGTGACGACCAGTTCGGTTTCGCCCTGGGTGAGGGTGATTCTGCGCGGGTGGAGTTCGATCGTGATCGCCGCGGCCGGATCGTCGGCGGGGGTCTGCCAGGTTGCCACTCGTGCCTCCCGAAAGCCGGTTTTCGTTGGTGTGCCGCACTTTCCGGAGTTCCCGCGGCGGCACGCAACGCTCCTTTCGAGTGATCTCCCTAGCTTGCCAAGCTGGGAACTCGTGAAGCTGTCCCCGGAGATCGAGGAAAAGGGGGCAGCATGGGTGAGAGCAACGCGATTCCGGTCCGGACTCGCCGCGTCGCCAGCAGGATCCGGCAGCTGCGGGAACGCAGCGGACTCAGCGCCCAGGAAGTTTCGCAGGCGCTCGGGCTCTCGATGAGCAAGATCAGCCGGATGGAGTCCGGTCACCGCGGGCTCAACGCCGATGACGTGGCCGCGATGTTGGGACTTTACCGCGTGCCCACCGGCGAGCGGGCGGAAGTCCTGGATCTGGTGCGGCACGGCGGTGACCGCAACTGGTGGAGCGTCCGGCCGGGCGATGTGGAGTCGCTTGCGAGCGCCTGGGACACGATCAAAACCTTCGAGCGCGAGGCCATCTCGTTGAGCAGCTACGAGACGATGTTCGTGCCGGGCTTGCTGCAAACTCCGGATTATGCGGCAGCTTTGGCGGAGGCGATGTCCGCTCTTCAGCCGGGTGCCGATCTGGACGCGCTGGTGGAGCAGCGGGTTGAACGGCAGACGCTGCTGCTGAGTTCGCGGCAATTCGAGTTCTTGATCGAGAGGACGGTGCTGGAACGCCCGGTCGGCGATGCCGAGGTGATGTATCACCAGCTCAGGCGAGTCGCTGCGGTCGCGGCTCGGCCGAACGTCAACCTGCAAGTCCTGGAACTCGGTGTCGGTGCGCACGCTGGTCTGGACGGGCCGTTCTCCCGTCTGGAGTTCGCTGAGCACGCCGACCTCGTGCTGTGCGAGAACATCGGATCCTCGTCATATGTCGAAGAGGCCAATATCGTTGCTGATGCGGCGGAAGTTTTGCGCCAATTGCGCAAGATTGCGCTAGGGCCGGATGAGTCGGCCGAGGCCGTCAAACACACCGCCGACCGGTGGTATCAGCAGCATGTGGTAGGAGGAAACCTTGCAGCCGAATGACTCGCAATGGCGAAAGAGCAGTTACAGCAGTGGCACCCGCACCTGCGTCGAGGTGGCTCATCCCGGGTGGCAAAAGAGCAGCTATAGCAAGGCCGACCGCACCTGCGTCGAGATCGCCCCCATCGACCACTCCGTCGCCGCCCGCGACTCCAAGGACCCCGACGGCGGCTACCTGCTCGTCAGCCCCTCGGCGTGGTCGTCGTTCCTGGGCGGCATCCGGGGCGGCCGGTTCGAGCGCTCGTAACGTTCCGGCGGCGGCACTGCTTCGCCGGATGAATTCTCGTTTCCGGGAGATTTCCGGGGGCGTCCGGAATCGGACGCAGTGCCTGGTTCCGCGGCGCCTCCGGATTCCCGCTCGGCGATAGGGAAATCCCGCACCGAGGGTGCTGATCGTGCGGTGACCTGCGGGCTCGGTGGCGATCCGGGCATTGGACCACACCTGATCTGCGAGTTTTACTACTTTGCGCAGCTGATCCGCTGCGCATTTCGGGCGATCCACAGTGGATCTTGACAGCGGAGCGTGTGCGCAGCACCATTCCGTTCCGTGCGCCGGACGCGGTGGCGTCGGCGACCTTCGTACGTGCAAGCGCCCTGGCGCAGCGGCGACTCCGCGCATATCGGCGAACAGCCTGCTATGCCCGGAATCGACCGGTGAGTCCCAGGGTGCCGGGCTACAACCGCGCAGCGACGCGCGGGCAGAACAGACGGGAATTCCGGACATAGTGAGCGAATCGACTCTCCAGGCGAACGAGCCCGGTGGTGAACGACCGGCCGACGCCGGCGACGCCGGATACCGCAAATCGCTGAAGGCCCGGCACATCAACATGATCGCGATCGGCGGCGCGATGGGAACCGGGCTGTTCCTCGGCGCAGGTGGGCGGCTCGCGCAGGCCGGGCCCGCGTTGGCGCTGGCCTACGCGGTGTGCGGGGTGTTCGCGTTCTTCGTGGTGCGCTCGCTCGGCGAACTGATCCTGTACCGGCCGTCGTCGGGCGCCTTCGTGTCCTATTCGCGGGAGTTCATGGGCGAGAAGGGCGCCTACACCGCCGGGTGGATGCACTTCCTGAACTGGTCGACCACCGGCATCGCCGACATCACCGCCATCGCGCTCTACGCGCACTACTGGGCGCTGTTCACCCCGGTGCCGCAGTGGGTGCTCGCGCTGATCGCGCTGGCGATCGTGCTCGCGCTGAACATGGTCTCGGTGAAGCTGTTCGGCGAGATGGAGTTCTGGTTCGCCATCATCAAGGTCGGCGCGCTGATCGTGTTCATGCTGGTCGGCATCTACCTCGTCGTCACCGGCCACCCGATCGCCGGGCACGAGGCCGGGCCGTCGCTGATCACCGATACCGGCGGGTTCTTCCCCGCCGGTGTGCTGCCGGTGGTGCTGATCATGCAGGGCGTGGTGTTCGCCTACGCCTCCGTCGAGCTGGTCGGCGTCGCGGCGGGGGAGACCGAGACCCCCGAGAAGATCATGCCGAAGGCGATCAACTCGATCATGTGGCGGATCGGGATCTTCTACGTCGGCTCGGTGCTGCTGCTGTCGATGCTGCTGCCCTGGACGTCCTACAAGGACGGTGAGAGCCCGTTCGTCACGGTGCTGTCCAGCCTCGGCGTGCCCGGTGCCAGCGACGTGATGAACCTGGTGGTGCTCACCGCGGCGATGTCCAGCCTCAACTCGGGGCTGTACTCCACCGGCCGCACGCTGCGGTCGATGTCGCTGGCCGGGTCGGCGCCGAAGTTCACCGGGCGGATGAACCGCAACCAGGTGCCCTACGGCGGCATCCTGCTCACCTCGGCGGTCTGCGTGGTCGGCGTCGGGCTCAACGCCGTGGTGCCGGAGGAAGCCTTCGAGATCGTGCTGAACTTCGCCTCCATCGGCATCCTCGGCACCTGGGCGATGATCGTGCTCAGCCACCTGTTGTTCGTGCGCAAGGCCGATCGGGGCGAGGTGCGGCGGCCGCACTACCGGCTGCCGCTCTCGCCGTACGTGCAGATCGCGACGCTGGCGTTCTTCGCCGCGATCGTCGTGCTGATGGCCTTCGACGACATCGGCCGGATCACCGTGCTCGCGCTGCCGGTGCTGCTGGTCGCATTCGTCGTCGGGTGGTTCTGCGTGCGCGGGCGCATCGACACGTCCGCCATGGACAACGAGTGATCCACCGATTGGGTTAAGGTCGCGGTGCTTCGCGGACACCGGAGGACCGATGACTGACGCACCACCGCTGCTGGCCGGGCGGTACCGGCTGGGCCGACGGCTCGGCCGCGGCGGCATGTCCGAGGTCTACCGGGCGCTGGACACCGAGCTGGAACGCCCGGTCGCGGTGAAGGTGTTCCGGCCCAACGCCGACGAGTCGGCCCGGCAGCGGTTCGCCGACGAAGCGCGGCTGCTGGCCCGGCTCGACCATCCCGGCCTGGTCACCGTGCACGACGCGGGGTCCGAGGACGAAGAGCCGTACCTGGTCATGCAGCTCGTCGACGGGCGTCCGCTGACGGAACTGCTGCAGTCCGGTGCGCTGGCGCCGGACCAGATCGCCGAGCTGGGCCGCAGGCTCGCGTGGGTGCTGGATTACGTGCACCGCAACGGGATCGTGCACCGGGACGTGAAACCGGCGAACGTGCTGATCACCGCTGACGAGCAGGTGTTCCTGGCGGACTTCGGCATCTCCCGGCTCGCCGACGCGGTCGGGCGGATGACCGACACCGGGATCGTCATGGGCTCCGCGCACTACATGGCGCCGGAGCAGGTGCGCGACGAGGAAGTGGGCTATTCGGCCGACATCTACGCGCTCGCGCTCGTGCTGCTGGAATGCGTCAGCGGGGAGCCGGAGTACGAAGGCACCAAGGCCGAAGCCGCGGTCGCGCGGCTGACCCGGCCGCCGCGCATTCCCGACCATCTGCCGGAGCCGCTGGCCGGGACGCTGCGGGCGATGACGGCCGACGACCCGGACGCGCGGCCCTCCGCCGCCCAGTGCGTGCGGCTGCTGTCCGGGGAGGCCGTGCCTGCGCCACCGGCTGCGGAGGCCGAGGCGCAGGAGAACACCGAAGTGGCGGCGGAGCCCGGACGACCGGGCCGCCGCCGCATCGTCCGCGCCGCGGTGGGCGCGATGGTCGCGGTGGCGGTGTTGGTCGGTGCGTTCCTGCTGCTGCCCTCCGAGCCGCCACCCGAGGTTCCCGCGCTGTCGCCGCCCTCGGGGCCTGCGGGAGTGCAGCGGTTGGACGCTGACCTGGACGAACTGAGCGAACTGGTCGGCGAGTAGGCGGCAGCGCGGCGCAACGCCGACGAGAGGTGTCCGGGCCTTCGCGTGATCGTGAGTTACCGTTCCCGCGCCGTTCGGCCCCCGTGACAACCGCGAACAGCGGGTGAGGAGCAGTCGCAGTGGATGGCGAATGGTCGCGCGCAGCGCTCCGGCGGCTCCTCCGGCCGGGCGGGCGGCCGGGCCTGCCGCGAGACCCGGGCAAGTTCCGGGACGAGGGAAAGTACCGGACCGTGGGCAAGCTGCACAGCGCGGCCGAGCCGAGCAGCTCGGTCGAGCCGGGCAGGACGGCCAAGCCGGGCAACGGGGGCAAGCCGGGCAACGGGGGCAAGCCAGGCAACGGGGCCAAGCCGAGCAACCAGGGCAAGCTGCGGGATGCAGCGCCGGGCGCTGCGGCGATGCTGGCCATCGCGCTGCTCACCTCGTGCGGCGGCTCCCGGCCGATCATCGCGCCGGAGGTGCGGGCCCGGCTGGCCGACGACGTGACCGCGGTGCGCACGGCCGCGCTGCGGCACGACCGGGCTGCCTCCGAAGCCGCGCTGGCCACTTTGAACCGCGACATCGCGGCGGCGCAGGCCCGCGGTGACCTGGACGCGGACTACGCGCGCAACATCCTCGGCGCCGCCGATCGGGTCGCCGCGGACGTGGCCACGCTGGACTATCCGGGGCCGCCGCGTCCGGTCACGGTCACGGTGCCTACTCCCGTGCCGCCCCCGCCCGTGCCTCCGCCTGCCCCGCTCCCGCCTGCCCCGCTGCCACCGCCGGCTTCTCCGTCGCAGGTCACGATCGTGCAGACCCCTCCGCCCGCGCCGCCGGGGGAGCTGCCAGCACCGGCCAATACGCGCGCGAAAACCGGGCCTCCGGTGAACCCGAACGGCAACAGCGACACCAACAGCGATGGGCAGGGCGAAAACGCTCAGGGCGGCGAGGGCTGATTCGCGGCCAGGTCCGAGGATCCCCCGCAATGAAGGGGTTTCACCGGCCGGTTGTTGCGCTAACGTTTCCGGTACTGGGAGTGAACGACCGCCTACGTCAAGTGGCGCAGTACTGGTGAGGAGCGCGCATGAACGCCGAACTGGGGGCAACGCGGAACGGGCCGAGCACCGGCGATGAGGGACCGGCCGCGGTCGAGGCGGACGCGCCCGGCCGCGGCGACCCGGTGGAGGTCGGCCGGGTGGAGCCCGGGCGACCGTCCGCGGAGCCGGACGAGGACGAGGTCTACAGCCTCAAGGGCGATCACGGGTTCTTCGACGCCGAGCAGTGAGCCGCGCGGGCGCGCGGGAGGGATCAGCTGCGGGCCCGGCGAGTCCGGTCGCTCGGCACATGGGTGATTCCTCCTGGTCACGTGGGGCCCGCGGCGCGCTCAACGATGATCATTTCATCGTGCCCGGCGGGGTCGGCCGCCGGGCGCGATGGCGGGCGCGCCGTGCTCGCGCGCCGCGCTGATCGGCTTCCGCTGGACGGGCGTCGTGGCGTCCGTGTGACCTGCGGCGACGACGCCGGTGTCGCTCAACCGCCCGGAAATCGGACAGATCGGAAGAGTTTTCTGCGAGGTTAGTGCACTTCAGCGCCATTGTTGGTAGTAGTTGCACCGGCCCTAGTGCCCGTGCACCCCTCGTACGGGCCGCCCGATGGGTCAGGCGGCGGAATCTTCCCCGGAATCCCCGTCTCGCAAGCCGGACCCGCGTGGAACCCGGTGTGCGAGGGTCGGTACCGTCGCCGCACCGATCAAGAGAAACCCCACATCACGGAGGACATGGTGGCCCTTCCCCAGCTGACCGAGGAGCAGCGGGCAGCAGCATTGGAAAAGGCGGCTGCCGCCCGTCGCGCCCGAGCAGAGCTCAAGGAGCGCCTCAAGCGCGGTGGAACCAGCCTGGCCGAGGTACTGGACACCGCCGACAACGACGAGGTCCTGGGCAAGATGAAGGTCTCCGCGCTGCTTGAGGCCCTTCCCGGCGTGGGCAAGGTCCGCGCGCAGCAGATCATGGAGCGGCTGGAGATCGCGAACAGCCGCCGGCTCCGCGGGCTGGGTGAGCGGCAGCGCAAGGCGCTGCTCACCGAGTTCGCCGCCGAGTGAGCGACGCCGCATCCGGTGTCGAGCCGGGTCCGGTCCGCCCGTCCGGACCGGCCCGGCTCACCGTCGTTTCGGGTCCTTCCGGCGTCGGCAAGTCCAGCGTGCTCGACGAGCTGCGCAGGCAGGCGCCCGAGGTGTACTTCAGCGTCTCGGTGACCACCCGGCGCCCGCGCGAGGGCGAGGTCGACGGGGTGCACTACCACTTCGTCCGGCCCACCGAGTTCGAGCGGATGGTCGCCGACGGCGAGATGCTGGAGCACGCCCGCTACGCGGGCAACCGCTACGGCACGCCGCGCAACCCCGTCGAACGGGCGTTGGCCACCGGCCGCGACGCGGTGCTGGAGATCGAGCTGCAAGGCGCCCGCCAGGTGCGGCGTTCCATGCCGGAAGCCCAGCTGGTCATGCTGCTCCCGCCGTCCTGGGAGGCGCTGGTGCAGCGGTTGACCGGGCGCGGCACCGAAGATCCCGAGGTGGTGCGCGCCCGGCTGGAGACCGCGCGGCAGGAGCTGGCCGCCGAGCCGGAGTTCGACGCGACCGTGGTCAACGCCGACGTCCGGGCCGCGACCAGCGAATTGGTACGATTGGTGACCGGTCGCGGAGCCGGTGGGGCCGATCCGGATCCCGGTAGGGGCGCCGGAGGCCCAGCAGTCGGTGACACAGCAGTCGGCGGCCCAGCAGTCGGCGGCCCAGCAGTCGAAGGGCCGGACGGCGGTGGTCGGCAAGCGGGAGCTTCGCCGGGCGCCGAGGACACCGAACGGTTCGCCTAGGCCGCTGCGCCGGGGCGCCGGGGTCGCAGCACCGACCGCGACCACCGGCTCGCCGGACCCGACCGCCCCGGACCAGCGGCCCTGATCAACGGACCGGGGCACGAAACCCACACAGCAGCAGGAGCCACCACGTGACCACGCCGAATTCGCTCGCCGCCCTCAACACCCAGTCCCAGCCGTCCTCGGCGGAGGGCATCACCAACCCGCCGATCGACGACCTGCTCGAGCAGGTCAGCTCGAAGTACGCGCTGGCGATCTACTCGGCCAAGCGCGCCCGGCAGATCAACGACTACTACGCCCAGCTCGGCGAGGGCCTGCTGGAGTACGTGGGTCCGCTGGTGGAGCCGGGCCCGCGGGAGAAGCCGCTGTCGATCGCGCTGCGCGAGATCCACGCCGGCGTCCTCGAGCACACCGAAGGCGAGTGAACCTCCGGTAGGTAGCTGTGGCACAGCAAGCGCAGCGCCCGCGGGTCGTGCTCGGGGTCAGCGGCGGCATCGCGGCCTACAAGGCGTGCGAGGTGCTGCGCGGCCTCACCGAGTCCGGGCACGACGTGCGGGTGGCGCCCACCGAGGCGGCGTTGAACTTCGTGGGTGCCGCGACGTTCGAGGCGCTGTCCGGGCATCCGGTGCGCACCGGCGTGTTCACCGATGTCGACCAGGTGCCGCACGTGCGGCTGGGGCAGGAGGCCGACCTGGTCGTGGTCGCGCCCGCCACCGCGGATCTGCTCGCCCGCGCCGCGCACGGGATGGCCGACGACCTGCTGACCTCGACGTTGCTGACCGCGCGCTGCCCGGTGCTGATGGTCCCTGCGATGCACACCGAGATGTGGGAGCACCCGGCGACGCAGCACAACGTCGAGCTGCTGCGCAGCCGCGGCGTGGTGGTCGCGGAACCGGCCAGCGGCAGGCTCACCGGCGCCGACACCGGCAAGGGGCGGTTGCCCGACCCGGTCGAGATCGTCGATCTGGCGCGGTTGCTGCTGACCTCGGCCACGGCGTTGCCGCGGGACCTGGAAGGGCGGCGCGTCGTGGTCACCGCCGGGGGCACGCGGGAGCCGCTGGACCCGGTGCGCTACCTCGGCAACCGGTCGTCCGGGCGGCAGGGTTACGCGCTGGCCCGCGTCGCCGCGCACCGGGGCGCGCAGGTCACGTTGATCTCGGCGCACACCGCGGATCTCGTCGAGCCCGCAGGCGTGCGGGTGGTGCAGGTCGGCACCGCCGAGGAGCTGCGGGATTCGGTGCTGGCGGAATCCGAGGGCGCGGACGCGGTGGTGATGGCGGCCGCGGTCGCCGACTTCCGGCCGATCGACCTCGCGCAGCACAAGATCAAGAAGGCGGATGCGGACCCGGCGCCGGTGAAGCTGACCCGCAACCCGGACATCCTCGCCGAGCTGGTCGCGGCGCGTCGCACCGGTGGTTCCACGGTCGGCCTGGTGGTCGGATTCGCGGCCGAGACCGGGGATCCGGACACCACGGTGCTCGATCACGGCAGGCGCAAGCTGGACCGCAAGGGCTGCGATCTGCTGGTGGTGAACGCGGTCGGGGACGGCAAGGCGTTCGAGGTGGAGGACAACGCGGGCTGGTTGTTGTCCACCGACGGCACCGAGACGCCGATTCCGCACGGGGCCAAGTCGCTGCTTTCGGCGACCTTGTGGGACGCGGTCAGCCGCAGGCTCGCTTCCGGCGCGGAAGCCTGAGCCGCGGGCTCACTTTCGAAGGTGATCGCTGCTGACGGGGCGCGTTAGCAGCGCCCCGCGTGGCCTTCAGCGCGCGGGAACCACCGGGAAGATGTGCGCACCTTCCACGATTCCGAGATCTCCGACCAGTCGTAGTAGGACGTGGGGATCGGTGCTCGGCGTCGGGTCCGCCTTGTCACGGCGAACCATCGAAGCCTGCCGCAACGACATGCTCCCGGACACGCCGGTGCGTGTCGCCGGGCACGTGGCGAAGTCGGTGCGCGGGGCGGTGTGCCACCATTCCGGGTGGTCGCAAACAACCAGGAAGAGGAGGCTTCGTCGCGATGTGCGGTGGTCAGCGCCATAGCGGGTTCCGCTCGCCGCACCAGGCGGGTGGAACGCTCCGCCATCCCGGCTGAGCCGGGAACCCACCAGCCCACCGAATCGACGAAGGATCATCCATGCTCCGGGTCGCCGTGCCCAACAAGGGATCGCTGAACGGTCCCGCCGTCCAACTGCTCTCCGACGCCGGTTACCGCGTGCACCGCGACAACAAGGCGCTGTTCGCCACCGACGCGGCCAACGACGTGCAGTTCGTCTTCCTGCGTCCCACCGACATCGCGCGCACCGTCGGAACGGGAGTGCTCGACGTCGGCATCACCGGCCAGGACCTGCTGCGCGCCGCCGGGACCGACACCACGACCCAGGAACTGCTGCCGCTGGACTTCGGGGTGTCGCGGTTCTACTTCGCCGCACCCGCGGGCCGGCTCGACGATCTGAAGGACCTCGACGGCAAGCGGGTGGCGACCTCGTTCGGCGCGCTGGTGACCGCGGCCGCGGCCGATCTCGGCATCGACGTGCAGGTGATCGAGCTCGACGGCGCGGTGGAGACCGCGGTCGACCTCGGCCTGGCCGACGCCATCGCGGACGTGGTGGAGACCGGCGCGTCGCTGCGCGAGGCAGGGCTGGAAACCGTGGGCGAGCCGATCCTGCGTTCCGAGGCGGTGCTGGTGCGCGGCACCCGCGACCCGTTGTCGGCCGACAGCGAGCAGGCCGTCGAGGTGCTGATCCAGCGGCTGCGCGGCGTTCTCATCGCGCGGCAGTACGTGATGATGGACTACAACTGCCCCACCGAGACGCTGGAAGCCGCCCGCAAGATCACTCCGGGCATGGAGTCGCCGACGGTTTCGCCGCTGGACGAGCACGGCTGGGTGGCGGTGCGGGTGATGGTGCCGCGCAGGCGCGCGCAGTCGATCATGGATCAGCTTTGGGCGGCCGGGGCGCGGGCGATCCTGGTGACTCCGCTCGAGGCCTGCCGCCTCTGACCGACCGCCGACACGCGCACCCGCCGCCCGATCCGGGCCGACTTCCCGGAGTGAGCGGACCGTTGGTTCGACTAGATTGGTCGAACGGTCCGTTCACTCCTGGTGGTCCCGCGTGGTCCAGCACTGGCCGACACACCCGCGGATCGCTAGATCCGGGCCGACTTCTCGGAGTGAGCGGACCGTTGGTCCGGCTAGATTGGTCGAACGGTCCGTTCACTCGTGGTGAAAAGCGGGGTCAGGGCATTGCGAAGTTCTGCTGGCGCCATGCCTCGTAGACGGCGACGGCGGCCGAGTTGGCCAGGTTCATCGAGCGGATGCCGGGCAGCATCGGGATCCGCACCCTGGCGGTGATCCGCTCCGAGTCCAGCACCTCCGGCGGCAGACCGGTCGACTCGCGGCCGAACAGCAGCACGTCGCCGGGGAAGTAGGAGACCTGCTCGAACGAGGTCTCCGCGGAGGACGTGAACGCCACGATCCGTTTTGGCGCGAGATCGCGCAGCAGCGCCTCCCAGTCGTCGTGCACGTGCAGCGCAGCGCGGTCGCGGTAGTCCAGCCCGGCCCGGCGCAGCTTCGCGTCCGCCACGCTGAACCCCAGCGGCCGGACCAGGTGCAGCGCGCACCCGGAACCGGCGACCATCCGGACCGCGTTGCCCGTGTTGCCGGGGATCTCGGGGTGGTGGAAGACGACTTGGAACACCGGGGTCCTTCCCGCCGCGGACTCGTTGCAGGAGGCATCGTAATGATCCCGCAGGCCCGGGCGGACCGTCCGGGCGTCGGTGCGCTCTGGTAGAGAAAAGGGCATGGCCCCGCGGACGACGAGCGACGCCGCGCGCACGGCTGCCGCGACGTCTCCGGTGGCCAGCGTGCTGGTGGAGGTCGCGCTGCCGGTGCACCTGGACCGCACCTTCGATTACCTCGTCCCGGAGCGGCTGGACGGCGAGGCCGTGCCCGGCTGCCGGGTGCGGGTGTCGTTCCGCAACAAGCTCGTCGACGGATTCCTGCTGGAGCGCAAGGAAACCTCCGAGTTCACCGGCTCGCTGCGCTGGCTGGAGCGGGTGACCTCCTCGGAGGTCGTGCTACCGCCCGGGCTGCTGGAGCTGTGCCGGGCGGTGGCCGCCCGCTACGGCGGGATGCTCGCCGACGTGGTGCGGCTGGCGGTGCCGCCGCGGCACGCGCGCGCCGAGAAGCAGGTGCTCGAACCCGCGGCGACGCCGCCACGGCCGCCGAGCGAACCCTGGTCCCGGTACCAGTGGGGTCCGTCGTTGCTGGACGCCGTGCATGCGGGCAGACCGGCCCGCGCGGTGTGGCAGGCGCTGCCCGGTGAGCAGTGGACCGACCGGCTCGCCGAGGCCGCCGCGACCGCCGCCTCCGCCGGGCGCGGCGCGCTGATCGTGGTCCCGGACTTCCGCGACGTCGAGCGGCTGCACGCCGCCTGCGCGAAGTTGCTGGGCGAGTCCGGGGTCGTCGCGCTCACCGGCGATCTCGGCCGGGAGAAGCGCTACAAGCGGTGGCTGGCGGTGCTGCGCGGCGCGGTTCGGGTCGTCGTCGGCACCCGGGCTGCGATGTTCGCGCCGGTGCACGACCTCGGGCTCGCCGTGGTTTGGGACGACGGCGATGCGATGCACAGCTACCAGCTCTCGCCGTATCCGCACGCGCGCGACGTGCTCACGCATCGCGCGCACGCGGCCGGAGCCGGTGTGCTCGTCGGGGGTTTCGCGCGCACCGCGGAGGCAGCGCTGCTGGTCGAGTCCGGTTGGGCGCAGGAGGTCGTCGCGCACCGCGATCAGGTTCGCCGGTCCGCGCCGCGGGTGACCGCGATCGGGGAGGACGACCGGCAGCTCGCCCGCGACCCGGCGGCGCACGCGGCCCGGTTGCCGTCGGTGGCGTTCGAGGCCGCGCGGGGAGCGTTGAAGCAGGGCGCTCCGGTGTTGGTGCAGGTGCCGCGTCGCGGCTACGTGCCCGCGCTGGCCTGCGGGGATTGCCGGGAGCGGGCGCGGTGCCGGCGCTGCGCGGGTCCGCTGGGGCTGCCGGGCGGCACCGTGGAAGGCGCACCCCGGCCCGCGGCGTGCAGGTGGTGCGGGGCGGCGGAAGCGGCTTTCCGGTGCGGTTCGTGCGGATCCCGGAAGTTGCGGGCGATCGCGGTCGGCTCCGGGCGCACCGCCGAAGAACTCGGTCGGGCGTTCAGCAACGTCACCGTCCGCACCTCGGACGGCTCCGAGATGCTGGAGAAGGTTCCGGCGAAGCCCGCGCTGGTGGTGAGCACGCCGGGCGCCGAGCCGGTCGCCGAAGGCGGCTACGGCGCCGCGCTGCTGCTGGACGGGCGAACCCTGTTGTCCCGCCCGGAACTTCGCGCGGCTGAGGAGACGTTGCGGCTGTGGTTCGCCGCGGCCGCGCTGGTGCGCCCCGGCGAGGACGGCGGCCGGGTGGTCGTCATGGCGGACTCCTCGCTGCAACCGGTGCAGGCGCTGGTGCGCTGGGACCCTTCCTGGCACGCGGCGCTGGAGCTGGCCGGGCGCGCCGAACTCGGCTTCCCGCCCGCGATGCGGGTGGCCGCGGTGGACGGCACTCCGGACGCGGTCGCCGACCTGCTCGATCACTTGGAACTGCCCGAAAGCGGGGAAATCCTCGGTCCGGTGCCGCTGGGCGAGGTGGACGAGGACGGCGGCTCCGAACGCGAACGCGCCCTGGTGCGGGTGGCTCGCACCGAGGGGCGCGCGCTGGCGAGTGCCGTGTACCAGGCGCAGTCGGTGCGCGAGACCAAGCGCGCCGCCGACAGCGTCCGGGTCCGCGTCGACCCGCTCGAACTGCTCTGAGCGCGCGACGTGCGCCCGCCGGCTCCGACCGGCCGCCGGTTCGCCTTCCTGGCGTGCGCCCACTTCCGGCCGACACGCCCGCACATCGCTCAACCCGTCCTACATCGAGCGAGATGAACGGACCGTTGGCCCGGTCTATTCGGTCCAACGGTCCGTTCGCTCGGTGAAACCGGCCCGGCCCGGGCGATGTGCGGGTGTGTCGGCCTAGCGCAGGGCGTGCGCGGATCGCCGCCTGTCTTCGGCTCAGGCGCTGTCCGTTCAACTCCGGGAAGTGCCGGGGCGATCAGTAGCGGTAGAGGTTCGGCAGGTTCGGTGCCGGGGCGGTGTCGGCCGCGGCCGGGGCGGAGATCCGGTTCGGATCGCCGTCGGAGGTGTAGCGGCGTTCGGGCTGGGCGGCGAGCTTGTCCAGCCACTGCGTCGAGCCGTACTCGGCCTCGTCGCCGGTGGCCGCCTGCGAGCGGATCCGCGGGATGCTGGTGCGGTCGAAGTCGGCGTCGAACGGCGACGGCGCCGGGTTGGACCCGACCAGGAACACCGCGTCGTGGTGGTAGCTGACTCCGTCCGCGGTGCCGTCGGTGGCCAGCGGCTCGTCGTCGGGATGCATTCCCAGCGGCAGCGCCAGCGACCGCACCGGCACGTCCGGCAGCGCTTCGCCGATCATCCGCTGCATCCCGGCGATCTGGTGCTGCGCCTCGGCCGAGTCGACCTTGCCCAGGTTGGGGTGTTCGAGGGTGTGGTTGCCGACCTCGAAGCCGTGCTCGTGCAGCCAGGGCAGCGTGCGCTTGCCGCCGGGGTCCTCGAACGGCGGGTCGAAGACGAAGAACGTCGCGGTGGGCCGGAACTCCGGATGCTCGGCGGCGGTGTCGAGCATGATCCGCACGGCGGTGTCCGGCGCCGGCTGCCCAGCACTGTCCAATGTGAACTGCCCGGTGGATCCGTCGTCGAAGGTGAGCAGCACCGGGTGCCGTCCGGCGGGCACGTCGATCCGCCCGGTGGCGTACTCGCTCGCGGTGATCGGGGTGTAGCCCTCGTCGCTGAGTCGTTCCAGTTCCGCGCGGAACTCCTGCGGTGTGCGGTCGTAGACGCTGCTCGGATCGGGCGTGATCCGGTGGTACATCAGCACCGGCACTTCGCCGAGTTCGTTGGCATGAACCGATTCCGGAGCGGGCGGCGGAGGCGGCGCCGGTGGCGCGGCGGGCGGTGGCTTGGCGGTGGCTTGGTCGGCTGATCTCGCGGGAGCACTGCACGCGGCACCGGACACGGCGAGCAACGAGACCGCCGCGGCGATGCAGGTGCGTTCGATCACACTCAACATCGGCTCGCACATTAGTGGAGAAACTGCCCGATGTGGATACTCCAAGTGATTAATTGATCTTTCGAACGCTACCTGGAAGGGTGGCGCGCGCCATACAGCCGACAACGTAACGTGACGTTGGGTTGTCCGGATTCGCCGAAGTCGGGGAGGCGAAAGCTGTGACCGAACCTGTCTCCGAAGGCCCCGCCGGGGCCGGAAAAGTCAGCCGTACCAACCGGATTCCGCAGTGGGCGCTGGTGGGAGCCGCCGTCGTCGTGCTGCTCGTGGCGGCGTACCTGCTGCTCCGCTTTCTGTCCACAGAGGACGTAGAAGTGGACGGCCTGCCGGAGCACCCGGTGACTCCCGCCGCCGCTGCCGATGGATCCATTCAGATCCGCACTGAAAACCCCGGTGTGGCCCAAGTGCTGCTCGACGGCCGCCATGTGGGTGTCCAGCAGCAGCCCGGAAAACTCGCCGTGCACGCCCAATCTCCGCCGGACGGGGTGCACCGGCTGGAGGTCATCACGCCGCGCTCGGTGTCCTGGCTCGGCTCCACCAGCACCACGCGGGAGTTCACAGTGGACAGTGAGCCGCCGCAGCTGGCGGTGGAGGACTCGCTGCGCCCGGAGCGGCTCGGCGAACCGGTGACCGTGCGCGGCAAGGCCGCGGGCGCGGCGCAGGTCACCGTTGCGGGCAAACCGGTCGTGCCGCGCCCGGACGGCTCGTTCTCCGCCGTGGTCGACCGGCCGGACCGCGAAGTGCAGGTCGTGGCCACCGACGACGCGGGCAACCGCGCCGCGAAGACGATGACGGTGCACATCAAGCATCCCGGGATGCGCGCGGTGCACATGACCGGGCTCGCCTGGACCAGCGGCAAGCTGCGCGAACCCGTGCTGGAGATGGCGCGGCAAGGCCGCATCGACACCGTCGAACTCGACATCAAGGACGAGAGCGGCGAAATCCCGTACGACTCGAAGCTGCCCGAGGCGAACCGGATCGGCGCGGTGAAGAACTACTACAGCGCCCGCGAGGCGATCGACCAGCTGCACGGCATGGGCGTGCGCGTCGTCGGGCGCCTGGTCGCGTTCAAGGACCCGGTGCTGGGCGAGGCGTCCTGGCGCGAAGGACACCCGGAGCGGGTCGTGCAGACCTCCGACGGGCAGCCGTGGACCGGCGGGTACGGCGGCTACGCGTTCACCAACTTCGCCGATCCCGCGGTGCGCCAGTACAACATCGACGTCGCCGCGGAGGCCGCGGAGCTGGGCTTCGACGACGTGCTCTACGACTACGTGCGCAGGCCCGACGGCGGTATCGAGAAGATGCGCTTCGCCGGGCTGAACACCACGCCGGAAGCCGGGATCGCGGAGTTCCTGCGCCAGAGCCAGACCGCGGTGCGCTCGCGGGGCGCGCTGCTGGGTGCCTCGGTGTTCGGCATCTCGGTGGACCGGCCCACGCAGATCGCCCAGGACATCCCGCAGATGGCGAAGTTCGTGGACTACATCGCGCCGATGGTCTACCCGTCGCACTGGGGGCCGGGCGAGTTCGGGGTGGCCGAACCGAACTCCGCGCCCTACGACATCGTGCGGCGTTCGCTGGCGAAGTTCTCCGAGGCGGTGGCCGGTACCGACGTGCAGATCATCCCGTGGTTGCAGGACTTCAGCCTCGGGGCGGAGTACGGGCCCGCCGAGGTCGGCGCGCAGATCGACGCGGCGCGGGACGGCGGAATGCCGTCCTACCTGCTGTGGGCGCCGAACTGCCGGTACCACGGGGACGCGCTGGTCCCGCAGGGCTGAGCGGGCGGCCGCGCCGGGCGAGTGGTCCGGCGCGGCCCGCACGTCGGTCGCGGGCGGTGCGTGCGGAGTCCGCAGGAACAGGGTGTTCGCTTCCCGGAAGCGCGCTTCGTCCAGTGCGCGCACAGCAGCGCCGAGATTGCCGAGAATCTTCGATTTTGTCCATTGGGCTGAACGATCACCGGCAATTGCCCTCGTGGTGGCTACTCCGCCGGGCGGTTTCAGGCGAAGCCGATCTCAGTCCGCAAACGGTTCGCCCGTTCGTGTTGTCCGGCGCATCGGCAGTGGGCACAGTGGCGAGCATCACCGAGACCGGAGGTGCGCCATGCAGCGAAGGATCGTCCGCAGCACGTTGGCCGCGCTGGCGTCGTGCGCGCTGCTCGCACCAATGGCGCAAGCGGTACCGGCTCCCGCGCCTGGCCCGTCCAAGAAGGCCGAGGCCGTCGGTCGCGGCGGCGCGGTGTCCAGTGTGGACTCCGATGCGACGCGTGCCGGGATCGAAGTGTTGCGCCGCGGAGGATCGGCCGCCGACGCCGCGGTCGCGGTGGCTGCCGCGCTCGGCGTCACCGAGCCGTATTCCGCGGGCATCGGCGGAGGCGGCTACTTCACGCACTACGACGCCCAGACCGGCAAGGTGTCCACAATCGACGGACGCGAGACCGCGCCGGCCGCCGCGGGCGAAGGCCTGTTCCTGGAGAACGGCAAGCCGATCCCCAAGGACGAGGCCATCACCAGCGGTCTCGGCGTCGGCGTGCCCGGCACTCCGGCCACCTGGCAGCGGGCGCTGGACAACTGGGGCCGCAAGGACCTCGGCGAGGTGCTGCGCCCGGCCGAACGGCTCGCTCGCAACGGATTCGTCGTCGACGAGACCTTCCGGCAGCAGACCGCGCAGAACCAGCAGCGGTTCAGCGCGTTCCCCGCCACCCGGGACCTGTTCCTGCCCGGTGGGCAGCCGCCGCGGCCCGGCACCGTGCTGCGCAACCCGGACCTGGCCGACACCTACCGGACGCTCGGCGAACAGGGCCTCGACCCGTTCTACCGCGGCGAGATCGGCGCGGACGTCGCCGCGACCGTCCAGCACCCGCCGGTCGACCCGGCCGCGGGCCGGCACGTGCGGCCCGGCGGGATGACCGCCCGCGACCTGCGGGACTACCGCGCGGTCGACCGGGAGCCGACGCACGTCGACTACCGCGGCCTGGACGTCTACGGCATGGCGCCGTCGGCCTCCGGCGGCACGACCGTCGGCGAAGCGCTCAACATCCTCGAGCGCAGCGACCTGCCGGAGCTGGACGAGGCGCAATACCTGCACCGCTACCTGGAGGCGAGCAAGCTCGGGTTCGCCGACCGCGACCGCTGGGTCGGGGACCCGGCGTTCTCCGACGTGCCCACGAGCGAGCTGACCGGGCAGCGGTTCGCCGACTCCCGATCCTGCTTGATCACTCCGGACGCCGTGCTGCCCGCCCCTGCCGCGCCCGGCAACCCGCGCGACCCGGGTGGCTGCGCACCGGCGACCGCGCCCGGCGGCGAGCACCACGAAGGGCCGAACACCTCGCACCTGACCGTCGCCGACGCCAGCGGCGACGTCGTCTCCTACACGCTGACCATCGAGCAGACCGGCGGCAGCGCGATCACCGTTCCTGGCCGCGGTTTCCTGCTCAACAACGAGCTGACCGACTTCTCGTTCACCCCGGCCGCGCCGGGCGAACCGGACCCGAACCTGCCCGGCCCCGGCAAGCGGCCGCGCAGCTCGATCAGCCCGACCATCGTGCTCCGGGACGGCGAGCCGCTGCTGGCCACCGGCAGCCCCGGCGGAGCCACGATCATCACCACCGTGCTGCAGGTGCTGACCGGCAGGCTGGACCGCGGAATGTCCCTTGTGGACGCGATCGCGGAACCCCGCGCCTCGCAGCGCAATTCAGCGAGTACCGACGCCGAACCCGGGTTCCTCGCCCAGCCGGAGGCGGACAAGCTGCGCGGCATCGGGCACGAGTTCGAAACCTCCGCTGAGATCGGCGCGGCGACCGGCGTGGAGCGGCTGCCGGACGGGCGCTGGGTGGCCGCCGCCGAGCCGCAGCGGCGCGGTGGCGGCTCCGCCGAGGTGGTCGTGCCCGCCCCGTGACGGCAGCGGACCGAGCCGGCACCGAAAGCGGCTCAGACAGCCAGGAACTCTCGGACGACGAGCTCAGGCCCAGCGGCGCACGAACTCGATCGCCGCGGCGTCGACCTCCGTCGGGTTCGAGGCGCTCAGGAAGTGCTGTCCACCTTGGACGGTTTCCAGCCGCGCCTCCGGCGAGCGGGTGAACATCCGGATCTCCTCCTGGGCGTTCGGCACCGAGTACACCTGGTCCGCGGTGCCGTGCAGCCACAGGACCGGGCAGCGGACCTCGTCGAGCCTGCCGTGCAGCCCGTCGCGGTCCCGCAGGTTCACAGTGCTGATCCGCAGGCGGTGGCGCCCGGCGTCACCGGCGTAGTTCGCGCGGTAGGCGGCGCGCCAGAACCGGCGTTCCTCGCCGGTGAGACCGCCCATGGCCGTGTTGAACACGCCGTCCACGACCTCGTCCGGCACGACCCAGTCGGCGCCGACCGGCTCGGCGAGCTCGTCGATGAGCGGAGTGTTGAACCCGACCCCGTCCCAGCACCCCAGGTCGCGGCTGCGCGGGCTCTCCCGGTCCATCGACGTGCCGAGCGGAATCAGCCCCCGCACCACGTCCGGGGCGAGCAGCGCCATCCGGACGGCGATCCAGCCGCCCTGCGAGGTTCCCAGCACGAAGGCCTCGCGGATGCCGAGGGCGTCGAGGGCCTGCAGGTTCGCGACCGCGCTGTCCCAGTAGGTGAAGTGCTGGTACGAGGCCCTCGTGCGGCCGTGCCCGTAGGGCTCCAGCGCGAGCAGGTTGGCCGCGGAGCCGAGTGCCGGGTCGGCGAACTGCGGCCGGTACAGCTCGGCCGAAGTGGTGTACGAGTTGATCAGGACCAGCGTCGGCAGCGCTGGGTCGTAGGGCCCGCCGAAGGTGTACCCGACGGTCGACCCGCCGAGGTGCGGGATCTCGACGGTCTGCTCGATCTTGCTCATGGATCGCTCCTCGATGCGGATGCGGAAACCTCCGGAAACGGGCAGCGGTGGGTGCGATCCCGCAACCGCCGGGTGCGCGCGCCGCACCTCGCCGACGCCGTTCCAGCGCGAGACTTCGCAGGCACCGGCCGGATTTCCGGACCTGGACGGAGAGTCTAGGTACGCCGCCAACCGCGGCGACATCGGTCAACTGACGTATCCGACCGGCTCAATGCGGCAAGATTCTTCGCAGCGGTGCCGTTCCGATCGGTGTCCCGCCAGCTGCCATCGCCGACTCAGCGCATCCTGCCGAGACCACCCGGCTGCAGCTCTGAGCCGCGCCCGACCGGAACCAGCCGCAGGCCTTCGCGAGTGGCCAGCGCGGCGACGTCCGCGCGGGAGGCCACCCCGAGCTTGGCCAGGATGTGCTCGACGTGGGTCGAGACGGTGCGGCGGCTCACGACGAGCGCATCGGCGATCCCTGGGTTGCTGGCGCCACCGGCCAGCAGCGTGACGACCTGCAACTCTCGTGCGGTGAGGTCGTAGGGCGCGGGCATTTCGCGCTCGGCCACGAGCATCGTCGATCCCGCGCACCGGGTCAGATCGATCCGGTGGAACGTCTCGGCCTCGTCGATCCAGATGTAGCTGCCGTTCCGGTGCGGGACCGAACTCAGCAGCAACGGCCACAGCCGGCCCTGCGAACGCAGAACCGGGCCGACGTCGCGGCCGGGGATGCGTTGCTCGACACCTGCGCCGATCAACGCGACGTGCGCGTCGCCGTGCAGCTCGTCCGCGAGAACGCGGTGTGGCTGCAAGACGTTGCTGGCCTCGGCGAGCAGTGGCAGGAATCGCTCGACGGTTCGCCGCCGGTCGTCCGTGGCCGCGCGGGACGCGGCCCAGTTCATGTGCACGGCGCCGGCATGGGAACCGTCCGGTAGCCACAAGCAGGCGGTGAGACCTTCGTGGAATCCGGCGGGAAGCAGGCATTCTTCAGCAAGGGCGGTCGTGACGAACCTGATCTGCCAATTGCGGGCGAGATCCGACCAGCGCAGCGCCGCGCGGACCCCGTTGCGGAGCAGGCGGAAGCCCGGATTCCGCGCGTCCGGGACGAAGTCGTCCAGCAGCCGGTCGAGCGCGGCGTCCGAGTAGCCCGCGGCGGCGAGCGAGGTGTGCTGCGGACTCAGCGCGAACGGGTCGGCAGCGGTCAGCACCACCGCGTCACATCGGACCAGGTCGCGAAGCAGCCCGACGTGTTGCTCGGCTCGTTCGAGGACGCTCGCGGCGGCGGGTGCGGTGCGGCCCGCGGCGTGCTCGGGCGGAAACGGGCTCATCGCAGGTCCCTTCACTTTCTTCGAGCCACCGCGCAGGCTACGCCGGGGCTGCGCCGGAACGGGTTCCTCGCCGGGCGGCAGTCGATGCCGGGCGGCTGAATCCCCGCGGCGGTGCCGGTCGAGTCCCGCACCGCGAGCGGTTCCGCCGCGCTTCGGAGCGGTCGTGGCGGCTGCGGGCGGCGGCGACGGCGAAGACTAGACTCGTGAGATCCGGCAACCGCGATCGGCGGCGCACGCCGGCCGAACCGCCCGCGACCATGGGGGAACCGCTTGACCGTCCAGCCCGTCCGACTCTTCGGGGATCCCGTGCTGCGGACCCGCGCCGAGGAGGTCGTGGATTTCGACAAGGAGCTGCGCACCCTCGTGCGGGACCTCTGGGACACGATGCACGAGCAAGGCGGGGCGGGGCTGGCCGCGCCGCAGCTGGGCGTGGGCCTGCGGGTGTTCACCTACCGCTGCGACGGGTTCGAGGGCCACCTGGTCAATCCGAGCTTCGACGTGCTCGGCGACGAGATCCAGGACGGCCCGGAGGGCTGCCTGTCCATCCCGGGCATGCGGTGGGACTGCCGCCGCTACCGCAACATCGTCGCCCGCGGCTGGAACCTGCACGGCGATCCGGTGGAGATCGAGGGCACCGACCTGCTGGCGCGCTGCGTCCAGCACGAGACCGACCACCTCGACGGGGTGCTGTTCGTGGACCGGCTCGACGAGGCCACCCGCAAGGCCGCGCTGCGCGAGATCCGCCAGGCCGACTGGTTCGACGGGCAGGCTCCGGCGATCAAGCAGAACCCACACCCGCTGTTCGGGGCGTCCTGATGCGGGTGGTGTTCGCGGGCACGCCCGAGGCGGCGGTTCCTTCGCTGCGAGCGCTGCTGGAATCAGGGCGGCACGAGGTCGCCGCCGTGATCACCCGGCCGGACGCGCGTTCCGGCCGCGGGCGCAAGGTGCTGCGCTCTCCGGTGGGCGCGGTGGCCGACGAGCACGGACTCGAAGTGCTCACGCCCGAGCGCGCGTCCGACCCGGAGTTCCTGGAGCGGCTGCGGGAGCTGGCGCCGGACTGCTGCCCGGTGGTGGCCTACGGGGCGCTGCTGAAGCGGGCCGCGCTGGAGATCCCCCGGCACGGGTGGATCAACCTGCACTTCTCGCTGCTGCCCGCGTGGCGCGGGGCGGCTCCGGTGCAGGCCGCGATCCGGCACGGCGACCGGATCACCGGCGCGTCCGCGTTCCGGCTGGTGCCCGAGCTGGACGCCGGACCGGTCTACGGCGTGGTCACCGAGGACGTCCGCGCGGGCGACACCTCGGGCGTGCTGCTGGACCGGCTCGCCGAGTCGGGCGCCAAGTTGCTGCTGGCCACGCTCGACGGCATCGAGGACGGTTCGCTGCGCGCCGAGGAGCAACCCGCCGAGGGCATCAGCTACGCGCCGAAGGTCACCGTGGACGACGCCAAGGTCGACTTCACCCGGCCGGCGCACGTGGTGGATCGGGTGATCCGCTCGGTGACCCCGGATCCGGGCGCGTGGGCGTTCTTCGGCGACGAGCGGCTCAAGCTCGGGGCCGTGTCGGTGACCGAGGAGACCGGGCTCGCGCCGGGGGAGCTGCGCGTCGAGAAGCGCCGGGTGCTGGTGGGAACCGGCACCGCGGCGGTCGCGCTCGGCGAGGTGCAGGCGCAGGGCAAGAAGCGGATGGCCGCCATCGACTGGGCGCGCGGCACCCGCATCGAGCAAGGAGAAGTGCTCAAGTGAACGACCACCGCCCCCGCCGCCCGTCCCGGCCGCGGGGCAGCCGTCCGCCGCAGCGGCGCAACGGCCCGGCCCGGCCGCCCGCGCAGGACCCGGCCCGGATGGCCGCGCTGGAGACGTTGCGCGCGGTGCGCGAGCGGGACGCCTACGCGAACCTGACGCTGCCCGCGCTGCTGCGGCAGCGCAAGATCCAAGGCCGGGACGCGGGGCTGGCCACCGAGCTCGCCTACGGCGCCTGCCGGGCGCGCGGCCTGCTGGACGCGGTCATCGGGGAGTGCAGCGGCCGTCCGGTGTCCGAAGTGGATCCGACCACTTTGGACGCGTTGCGGCTCGGGGTGTACCAGTTGCTGCGCACCAGGATTCCGGATCACGCGGCAGTTGCCTCCACAGTGGACATGGTGCGCGGGGAAGCCGGATCGAAGCTCGCCGGGTTCGCCAACGCGGTGCTGCGCCGCGCAGGCGAACGCGACGAGCAGCAGTGGATCGACGAGCTCGCGCCGGACCGCGCGAAGGACCCGGTCGGGCACCTGGCGTTGCGGTACGCGCACCCGCGGTGGGTGGCGCAGGCGTTCGCCGACGTGCTCGGCGACACCGGCGACGAGCTCGCCGCCGCGCTCGCCGCGGACGACGCGCGGCCCGCGGTGCACCTGACCGCGCGGCCCGGGGAGATCAGCGCCGACGAGCTCGCCGCCATCACCGGCGGCGACCCGGCGCCGTACTCGCCGTACGGGGTGCACCTGGAAGCGGGCTCCGGCGATCCCGGCGACCTGGAGCCGGTCCGGGAGGGCTTCGCCGCAGTGCAGGACGAGGGCAGCCAGCTCGCCGCGCTGGCGCTGAGCAAGCCCGAGCTCACGGGGCCGGACTCGCGGTGGCTGGACCTGTGCGCAGGCCCCGGCGGGAAAGCGGCGCTGTTGGGGGCGCTGGTCACGCTGGACGGCGGTGAGCTGGACGCCGTCGAGCAGTCCGAGCACCGGGCGGATCTGGTGCGGCGCGTCACCCGGGACCTGTCGGTGCGGGTGCACGTGGCCGACGGCCGCGAGCCGGGGCTGGAACCCGGCTACGACCGGGTGCTCGTCGATGCGCCGTGCACCGGGCTCGGCGCGCTGCGCCGCCGTCCCGAGGCGCGCTGGCGGCGGCAGCCCTCTGACCTGCCGGAACTGGCGAAGCTGCAGCGCAGCCTGCTGCTCTCGGCGGTGCAGCTGGCCCGGCCCGGCGGGATCGTGGCCTACGTCGTGTGCTCCCCGCACCTGTCGGAGACCGAAGGCGTCGTCTCGGACGTCGTGCGCCGCACCGGCGCCGAACAGCTCGACGCCCGCGAAGCGTTCCCCGGCGTCCCGCAGCTCGGCGACGGCCCCGGCGTGCAGCTGTGGCCGCACCGGCACGGCACCGACGCGATGTTCTGCGCACTGCTGCGGGCCGCTTGAGGCGTCGTGGTGCTGACCCCTTCCGAACATCACCAGGAATGGCTGGCCGTCGCCGTCGAGGAAGCTCGTGCGGGGGAGGCGGAAGGCGGCGTCCCGATCGGTGCCGCGCTGTTCGGCGCTGACGGCGAAGTCCTCGGGCGCGGGCGCAATCGCCGGGTGCAGGACGGTGATCCCTCGGTGCACGCCGAGACCTCCGCGTTCCGGGCCGCGGGAAGGCAGCGCGGTTACGCGGGCACGACGATGGTCACCACGCTGTCGCCGTGCTGGTTCTGCAGCGGGCTGGTTCGCCAGTTCGGCATCGGCACGGTCGTCATCGGCGAGGCGCGCAACTTCCACGGCGGACACGACTGGCTCGCCGAGCACGGCGTGCGGATCGTGCTGCTCGACGATCCCGAGTGCGTGCGGATGATGGCCGGTTTCATCGCCGACCGGCCCCGCCTCTGGCACGAGGACATCGGCGAGGACCAGCCGGGTTAGGAGTCGTTCGGTGAAGTGACGCCGCTCGAGCGGAACCGGTTGCGATGACCGCCTGAGCGATCAAGCGGCCCAGTTCGAACGCTCCCCGGCGCTCACGCCGCCCGGTGGTGCGCCGTGGGCCGCAGGTGTGGTCCGTCTTCGGCGACCTCCGGCGGTTCTCCGGGGCCGATCCGGCTCCAGCCGTCCCCGCCGGTCCGCGCGGGTGCCGGGTCGCCGTCCCCGCGGTGCCTGCGGTGCACCGCGACCAGCAGCCCGAGTCCGGCCAGCAGCAGCGCGTGCGAGCCGACCCGCGCGAGCGTCGCCGTGCCGGCGATCAGGTCGTGCACCGAGAACCCGGCGAGCACCGCCACGAACGCGCCCAACACCGGCAGCACGCCACCGGCCGTGCGGTCGCGCCACGCCGCCCACAGCATTCCGACGCCGATCGCCAGGTTCCACGCGGTGCTCTCGTTGAACAGGTGCGCGGCCATCCCGCCGTGCGCGTGACCGTGCGCCCCGCTCAGTCCCAGCAGTTGGAAGGTGCCGAGCAGGATCTGCGCCACCGCGACGAGCGCGAGCGCGGACCGCAGCGCCGTCCGGCGCCGGTCCGGGCGTTCGGCGCGCGCCAGCACCGGCCCCACCAGGTCCGGCGTATCGGTGACCAGCCGCACCCGCAGGTTCCGGGTGAGCAGGCCCGCATCGGCCTGGTACGCGCGGCACCGCGCGCACTGGTCCAGATGGGCGTCGACGTCGGCAGCGGGCGCCGCCTCGGCTTCCCCGTCCAGCCGCGCCGAGATCGAAATCCGGCAACGTTCACAGTCCACGACCAGATTGTCGGGCGCGCAGGGGGCGGAGTTCCCGGCGGGTCTTCGGCTAGTGTCGTGGGCCGTGACGAACTCGGAAGCCGAAGACACCCGCGTCACCGAACTGGCACTGGCCGCCGGTTCGGGCGACCGGCGGGCGCTGGCCGAGTTCGTGCGAGCCACCCAGCGCGACGTGTGGCGGTTCGTGGCGCACCTGGCCGACGTCGGTGCTGCCGACGATCTGGCGCAGGAGACCTACTTGCGGGCGTTGCGCTCGTTGCGCACGTTCCGCGGGACTTCTTCGGCGCGGACCTGGCTGCTGTCGATCGCGCGCCGCGCCGTGGTCGACCAGATCCGGTTCGAGCGGGCGCGGCCGCGCACCGTCGCCGCCGATTGGGTGCAGGCCGCGGAGGGCTCCGGCGGCCCGAACTCCGGTGGCCACGGCTCCGGTGGCCGGGGCAGGGGCTTCGAGGAACTCGTCGAGACGAACGTGCTGCTCGACCAGCTCGACCCGGACCGGCGGGAGGCGCTGGTGCTCACCCAAGTGCTCGGGCTCTCCTACGCGGAGGCCGCCGAGATCAGCGGCTGCGAGCTCGGCACGGTGCGCTCGCGCGTGGCCCGCGCCCGCGAAGACCTGATCTCCCGCACCCGGGGCCAGGACACCGGCACCGGCTGAGCCCGCCCGGCGTTCACCATAAGTGAACGGACCGTTCGTCCAATCTATTCGGACCAACAGTCCGTTCACTCAGAAAGCCCGCGGGTTTGTCAGGAGTGAACGGCCTGTTCGCCTGGTCTATTCGGACCAACGGTCCGTTCGCTCGATTTGGATGCGGTGGTGGGAACAAGCCGGATGTGTGGTGAGTTGTCGTCGACGGAACCTGCGAATCAGGAGGGTCTGATGGCATCCACTCCCGTCGAAGTGCACCGCACCGGCGAGCACACCTTCACCGCGAGCAACGACCGCGGCGCCACCGTGCACATCGGACGAGAGGGTGCGCCGGGCGCGTTCACCCCCGGTGAGCTGCTGCTCGCCGCCATCGCGGGCTGCTCCGCGGTGACCAGCGAGAACCTGCTGGTGCGCAGGCTCGGCGACGACGCCGACGTGGCGGTGCACGCCGACCGGGACAAGACCCCGGAGGACCCGAACAAGTTCGCCAACGTGCGGGTGAACTTCGACCTCGACCTCGGCCCGGTCGACGAGGCCGACCGGGACAAGCTGATGGACGCGGTGCGCCGCGCCATCGAGCGGTACTGCACGGTGAGCCGCTCGGTCGAGGAAGGCACCCCGATCGAGCTCGCATTGCCGCGCTGAGCCGGAAATCCGAGTCCGGCTCAGCATCCGATCTCCCCGGCGTAAGGTGCTGTCGCATCGCGGATCGGCGATGCGGCAGGTACCGAGGAGGCCACGGGGTGGGGCAGGCGAGCGAGCCGGAACCGGCGGGCGGCGGGCTGCGCCGCGAGCTCAGCGGCAGGCAGGTCGGCATGATCGCGCTCGGCGGCTCGATCGGGACCGGCCTTTTCCTCGGTTCCGGGCTGGCGATCAACACCGCGGGCCCTGCGGTGATCATCGCCTACGCGGTGGCCGCGTTCGCCGCGCTCGCGCTGGCCTACGCGCTGGCCGAGATGGTCGTGGTGCACCCGGAGGCGGGCGGTTTCGGGCCGATCGCGCAGCGCTACCTCGGCGGCCTCGCCGGGTTCGTGCAGCGCTGGATCTACTGGGCCGCGCAGGTCGCGAACATCGGCAGCGAGGTCGTCGCCGCCGGGCTCTACGTGCGGTTCTGGTACCCGCAGCTGCCGCTGTGGCTGCCGGTGGTGGTCTTCTCGGTGGTGATGCTGGCGATCAACGCGGCAGCGGTGCGCTACTTCGGCGAGTTCGAGTACTGGTTCGCGCTGATCAAGGTCGTCACGATCGTGGTGTTCATCCTGCTCGGGCTGACCTACATCGTCTTCGGCCTGCCCGGGCGGCCCGCGACCGGCGTGAGCGCGTTGACCGGCCACGGCGGTTTCCTGCCGAACGGGCTCGGTGCGGTGTGGCTGGCGTTGACCGCCGTGACGTTCTCCTACCTCGGCACCGAAGCGATCGGCGTCACCGCGTCCGAATCCCGCGACCCGGGCCGGGACGTGCCGCGCGCGGCGCGCAACATGGTGCTGCGGCTCGGGTTGTTCTACGTGCTCGGGATGCTCGTCGTGGTCTCGGTGCTGCCGTGGAACCAGGTCTCGGCCGAGGAGGACGTGACGCAGAGCCCGTTCGTCGCGCTGTTCGCGATCGCGGGCATCCCGGCCGCCGCGGGCGTGATGAACTTCGTGGTGCTCACCGCCGCGCTCTCGGCGATGAACACGAATCTGTACGTGACCGCGCGGATGACCTACTCGCTGGCGCGCGACGGCTATGCGCCGAAGTGGTTCACCGGCCTGAGTGGCCACGGTGCTCCGCAGCGAGCCTTGCTGCTGTCGGCGGCCGGCCTGGCGCTGGCGGTGGTGATCTCGGTGTTCTCCGAGGACACGGCGTTCCCGCTGATGATGGGCCTGGCACTGTTCGGCGCGCTGATCACCTGGCTGATCATCTTCGCCAGCCAGCTCGCGTTCCGGCGCCGCCGCGCCGCCGAAGGGCTCGCGCCGTCGCCGGTCCGGCTGCCCGGTGCGCCGGTGACCACGGTGCTGGCGATGCTGTTCATCGCGGCCGTGCTGCTGACCACGCCGTTCACCGAGCAGTTCAATACCGCTTGGAAAGCGGGCGTGCCCTTCCTGCTGCTGCTGTGCGCGGCGTACTACTTCGTCCGGCGCCGGGGCGCGAACCGCGCGGCGGCTCCGGTCGACTCGGGTGCGGAATGAAGGTGCCCGGCGGTGGCCGGGTGGGTAGCGCGCGAGCGGCCGGATTTACACTCCCGCATGTGTCGAACCAGCCGATGATCGCGCCTTCCATCCTGTCCGCGGACTTCGCTCACCTGGCCGCCGAGCTCGACGCCGTCAAGGGCGCCGACTGGGTGCACGTCGACGTGATGGACGCGCACTTCGTGCCGAACCTGACCCTCGGGCTGCCGGTGGTGCAGTCGCTGCTGAAGGCCACCGACATCCCGATGGACTGCCACCTCATGATCGAGGATCCGGATCGTTGGGCGATCGGCTACGCCGAGGCGGGCGCGCACAACGTCACCGTGCACGTGGAAGCGGCCGAGGATCCGATCGGGCTGGCGAAGAACCTGCGCGCCGCGGGTGCCAAGGCGGGTCTGTCGATCAAGCCGAACACGCCGCTGGAGCAGTACCTGGACGTGCTCAAGCACTACGACACGCTGCTGGTGATGTCGGTGGAGCCCGGCTTCGGCGGGCAGAAGTTCATCTCCGAGGTGCTGGACAAGACCCGGCAGGCCCGCGACCTGGTCGACACCGGGCACCTGAACCTGCTGGTGGAGATCGACGGCGGGATCAACGCCGAGACCATCGAGCAGGCCGCGGAGGCCGGGGTGGACTGCTTCGTGGCCGGATCCGCCGTCTACGGCGCCGAGGACCCGAGCCGCGCGCTCGAAGCGCTGCGCACCCAGGTGGGCCCGGCCTTCGCGCACGCGCGCCGGTGACACCCGAGGCCGAACTCGGGGCGATGGAGGCCGCCGTCGCCGCCAGCGAGCGGGTCCGTGGCACGACCAGCCCGAATCCGCCGGTCGGCTGCGTGATCCTCGATCCGTCGGGACAGCCCGCGGGGCTCGGCGCCACCCGGCCGCCCGGCGGCCCGCACGCCGAGGTCGTCGCGCTGCGCGAAGCCGGTGCGCGCGCCCGCGGCGGAACCGCGGTGGTCACCTTGGAGCCCTGCGCGCACACCGGGCGCACCGCACCGTGCACATCGGCGCTGCTGGAAGCCGGGGTGGCGCGCGTCGTGCACGCGGTCCCGGACCCGAACCCGCAGGCCGGCGGCGGAGCGGCGCTGCTGCGCGACGCGGGCGTCGACGTCTCCGCCGGGTTGCTGCGCGACGAGGTGGAACGCGGCCCGCTGCGCGCTTGGCTGCACTTCACCCGCACCGCGCGCCCGCACGTGACCTGGAAGTACGCCGCGAGCCTGGACGGGCGCTCGGCCGCGGCCGACGGCAGCAGCAAGTGGATCAGCTCCGCGGTCTCCCGCGGCGAGGTGCACGAGCTGCGCGGCAAGGTCGACGCGATCGTGGCGGGCACCGGCACCGTGCTCGCCGACGACCCGCAGCTGACCGCCCGCGACGAGTCCGGCGGCCTGCGGGAGCGGCAGCCGCTGCGGGTGGTCGTCGGCGACCGCCCGGTTCCCGAGGACGCGCGGGTGCTCGACGACGCCGCCGAAACGATCCGGCTGCCCGGCGGTGATCCCGCGGCCGCGCTGGCCGCGCTCGCGGACCGCGGAGTCGTGGACGTGCTGCTGGAAGGCGGTCCGGCGCTGGCGGGCGCGTTCGTGGCCGCCGAGCGGGTGGACCGGGTACTGGCCTACATCGCACCCGCGCTGCTGGGCGCCGGACCGGCCGCGCTGGGCGAGGCGGGAGTGGCGAGCGTCTCGCAAGCATGGTGGTGGGACGTCGAAGAGACGACGATGAGCGGTCCGGACGTGCGCGTCAGCGCCGTCCCGACGCGGCGTTGAGGAGGCAGAGCCGGTGTTCACGGGGATCGTCGAAGAGCTCGGGACCGTGCTGGCCGTCGAGCCCGCCGAGGACGTCGTGCGGTTGACCGTGCGAGGGCCGGTGGTGGCCTCCGATGCCGCGCACGGCGACTCGATCTCGGTCAACGGCGTGTGCCTGACCGTGGTGGACGCGGTCCAGGGGGACCGCTTCACCGTGGACGTGGTGCAGGAGACGGTCCGCCGCTCCGCGCTGAAGGCGGTCCAGGCCGGGGACCGGGTGAACCTGGAGCGCGCGATGGCGCTCGGCGATCGGCTCGGCGGGCACATCGTGCAGGGCCACGTGGACGGCACGGCCGTGCTGCGCTCCGACGAAGGCGATCTGACCCGGTTCGACCTGCCCGGTGGGCTGTCCCGCTACCTGGTCGAGAAGGGCTCGATCACGGTCGACGGGATCTCGCTGACCGTGGTGGACGCCGAACCGGACGGCTTCAGCGTCGCGTTGATTCCCACGACGCGGGAACTCACCACCCTAGGGGTGCGCCAACCGGGTGAAGAGGTCAACATCGAGGTGGACGTGCTGGCCAAGCACCTCGAGCGATTGGCCGCCGCACAGCTGGACGCGCTCGGCGAGCGCGGCCCAGGTGCGTGACCAGCGACTTCGTCAGCAGGGACGGTCCGCTGCGGTGCGGGTGATCGGGTTCGAGAGGAGCGCGGCGAGCCGGGGGAGAATGGTGGTGCCGGGACGCAGCGCCCGGTGCCGGAACCGAGGGCTGGTGCGGCACGGCGCACCACGACCCCAGAGTGAAAGAGCACGGACACGGTGAGCAACAGGTTCGACGACATCGAGCGCGCCCTGGCCGACATCGCGGCGGGCCGCCCGGTGATCGTGGTCGATGACGAGGATCGCGAGAACGAAGGCGACCTGATCTTCGCGGCGGAGCGGGCGACGCCGGAGCTGGTGGCGTTCATGGTGCGCTACACGTCCGGCTACCTGTGCGTCGGCATGACCGGCGAGGACTGCGATCGCCTCGACCTGCCACCGATGTACCACACCAACCAGGACCGCAAGGGCACCGCCTACACGGTCACCGTGGACGCGGCCGAGGGCGTCACCACCGGCATCTCCGCCGCCGACCGGGCCCGGACGCTGGGCGTGCTCGCCGCGGGCGGCTCGACCGCGCAGGACCTGACCCGGCCGGGACACGTGGTGCCGCTGCGCGCCCGGCACGGCGGGGTGCTGCGGCGGCCCGGGCACACCGAGGCGTCGGTGGATCTGGCCCGGCTGGCCGGGCTGCGGCCCGCGGGCGCGCTGTGCGAGATCGTCAGCCAGAAGAGCGAGGGCGACATGGCCCGGCGCGACGAGCTGGAGGTCTTCGCCGACGAGCACGAACTCGCGCTGATCACCATCGCCGACCTGGTCGCCTACCGCAGGAGGTTCGAGAAGCAGGTCGAGCGGGTCGCCGAGGCGCGCATCCCCACCGCGCACGGCACGTTCCGCACGTTCGGCTACGACAGCACCCTGGACGGCATCGAACACCTGGCGCTGGTCTACGGCGACATCGGCGACGGCACGGACGTGCTGGTGCGGGTGCACTCGGAATGCCTGACCGGCGACGTGCTCGGCTCGCTGCGCTGCGACTGCGGCCCGCAGCTGGCCGCGGCGCTGGAGAAGGTCGCCGACGAGGGCCGCGGCGTGGTGCTCTACATGCGCGGGCACGAGGGCCGCGGCATCGGCCTGATCCACAAGTTGCAGGCGTACCAGCTGCAGGACGACGGAGCGGACACCGTGGACGCCAACGTCGAGCTGGGGATGCCGGTGGACAGCCGGGATTACGGCCAGGGCGCGCAGATCCTCTGCGACCTGGGCATCAAGTCGATGCGGCTGCTGACGAACAACCCGGAGAAGCGGATCGGGCTGGAGGGCTACGGCCTCGAGGTCGTCGGCCGCGAGCCGCTACCGATCCGGCCGAACCCGGAGAACCTGCGCTACCTGCGCACCAAGCGGGACCGGATGGGCCACGAGCTGACGGACCTGGACGACGGCGAAGATTCCTCGATCAGCGGGGACGGTCTCGGTGAACCGGGGGTGACGGCATGAGCGGCGAGGGCAGGCCGCGGGTGGAGGTCCCGGAGGCCGCCGGCCTGCGGGTGGCGATCGCGGCGATCCGCTGGCACGACAAGATCACCGGCCGGATGCTGGAGCGCGCCGTGCAGGCCGCGCAGGAATCCGGTGTCGCGGAACCGACCGTGGTGCGGGTGCCGGGCTCGGTCGAGCTGCCGGTGGTGTGCCAGCAGCTGGCGCACCAGCACGACGCGGTGGTGGCGCTGGGCGTGGTGATCCGCGGCGGCACGCCGCACTTCGAGTACGTCTGCGATTCGGTGACCCAGGGGCTGACCCGGGTGGCGCTGGACGAGTCCACCGCGATCGGCAACGGCGTGCTCACCACCGACACCGAGCAGCAGGCGCTGGACCGGGCCGGGTTCGCCGATTCGGTGGAGGACAAGGGTTTCGAGGCCACCGCGGCGGCGCTGGAGACCGCGCTGGTGCTGCGCGACCTGCGCGGCTACGACGGCTCCGGGCGAGGGTTCCTGTGAGCCTCCTGCGCGGACACGGCAGACTGGTCTCATGCAGGCAGGCGAAACGCGGGGCGGCTCCGGAACGCCGCGGGCCGAGGAAGTGAGCACCGCCACCGGCACGGGTGCCGCGCAGGTGGAGGTGCGCCCGCGCAAGGTGCGCCGGGTGGTCATCCCGGTGGCGATCGTGCTGGTCGTCGTGTTCACCGTGGCCGCGGTCCTGCTGCGCAACACTCCGACCGGTGCTTACTTCCGGGTCTCCGACCAGGTGTCGATGGCCGCGCTGGGCGTGCTGCTGGCCTGCGGTGCGTTGTTGCTGCTGCGGCCGCGGATGCGGGCGGGCCTGCACGGCATCGAGGTGCGCAACATCGTCGGCACCCGCCTGTTCGAGTGGGACGACGTGCTGGCGATCAGCTTCCCGGACGGTGCCTCGTGGGCCCGCCTGGAACTGGCCGACGACGAGTACGCACCGGTGATGGCGATCCAGTCCAGTGACGGAGCAAGCGCCGTGCAGGCGATGCGCGACCTGCGTGAGCTGCGCAGGCAGGTGGACGCGGTGCGCGGTGGTGAGCAGCAGGAATCCCAGCGGGAATCGCAGTCCGGCGGGGACGACGCCGCGGCCGCGCGATCCGATCAGGACGAGCAAGGCTGAACGCCGCCGTGCGCGGTGCGTGAACGGCTGTCGAGCGGCGCGGTCCGGCCATGAAAAAGGTGCCCGGAAGTCGTTTCCGGGCACCTTCTCCGCGATCTCTCAGGCACGCGACCTGTGGAAGATCAGGCGGTAGATGATGAGCAGGATCAGCGAACCGATCACCGCCCACACGAAGCTCATCAGGTTGAACCCGGTGACGCCGGCTCCGCCGCCGAAGTTCGTGCCCAGCCAGCCGCCGAGCAGGCCGCCGACCACGCCGATCACGATCGTGAGAATGATGCCGCCGGGGTCCTTGCCCGGCAGAATGAACTTGGCGATCGCGCCCGCGATCAGACCGAAGATGATCCAGCTCAGGATTCCCACGGTGTCCTCCTTCCGGTTCACGCGCCGCTCGCGGCACGCTCGTCTCGCACACATCGGACTACCCGAGCGGTGATGGATCAACCGTGATCTATACCCCGTTCGGGTGATCGCCAACGGTACTTTCGATCTCGTGGCGAAACCTCGCCCGGTCGCCCGGCGGCTGCGGACGCCGCGAGCGGGTGCGGGACAATGGGGAGAGCGTCGAGCACCGGACGCGTCGGCGCAGCCGGTGCGGTGGCTGGCGGTGCGGCAACTGGAGGAGGAGATCGTGAGCGTTGCCCCGGAGCGAAACCTGCGGCTGGTCCGGGACGAGCCCCGCGAACCCGCGGTGCGGCTCGGCGACATCCCGCTGCGCAACCGCATGGTCACCGCCTCCAGCCTGCTCGGCTACGGCGTGTCCAACGCGAAGCTGGTGCCCTACGGGATGAGCCCGATCTCGCGGTTCGTCCCGCTGGAGCGGTTCGGCGCGGTCACCACCCGCACGGTCACCGTCGAGCCCCGCGAGGGCCACTTCACGACGCAGGACGTGTGGCCGCTGCACGAGCTGCCCGCGCTGCTCAAGCGCTACGGGCAGGCGCTGCGGCAGGTCGACGGCGGCTGGCTCAACGCGTTCGGCTGGTGCAACGTCGGCATCGACGCCTACCTGCGGGACTACTACCCGCGCACTCGCGAGCAGAACACGATCATCTCGGTGGGCGGGTTCTCCGCCGCGGAGTTCGTCACGCTCGTGGACAAGATCAACGCGGCGGTGCCCGCGGGGGAAATCGCCGCGGTCGAGTTCAACGTCTCCTGCCACAACGTGAACTTCGACTTCAACGCCATCATCGAGTCGGTGCTGGCCGAAGCGGTGCCGCGCAGCGCGCACCCGGTGATCCTGAAGCTGTCCCCGGACTACGACTACCTCGGTCACGCCCGGCTGGCCGCCCGGCACGGCGTCTCGGCGCTGACCGCGATCAACACCCTGAAGGGCCTGCGGCTGGACCCGGAAACGGGGGAACCGTTGCTGCGCAACGGTTTCGGCGGGCTGTCCGGCCGGGCGATCAAGCCGGTCGGGCTGCGGGTGGTCAAGGAGCTGCGCGACGCCGGGGTGACGCTGCCGATCATCGCGACCGGCGGCATCCGCAGCTTCGACGACTGCCGCGAGTACTTCTGGGCCGGTGCGGACGCGGTGAGCATGGGCAGCGCGAGCTGGTTCGCCAGCTACCCCGGCTACGCTCTGTCGCCGGTGCACGCCGCGCGGATCCGCGCCGTGCTGCGGCGCATCGAGCACTACGAGCCGCCGCGTCGCTGATCACCGGTTCGGCCGCTGCCGGGACCGGCTTGCCGCGATCCGCTCAACGCTGCGGGTCTCCTGCCGCACGACCGGCGCCCCTGCGCGAACCGCTTTCCGCGCTCCCGGACGCGCGCCCGGAATGTGTTGATCAACGGGAAATTCCGATCGGATGAAGATCCTCGACACGTCACGGGCAGAGACCGTTGACTTGCTGTGACGATCAACATCCGGAGGGGGACGATGATGTCGGGATACGGGACGTTCGGCAGCAGCCTGCGCGACCTGCCGCGGCTGCGGCAGTCCAAGCGGGGCCGGGTGTCGAGCTGGGACCGCACCGGCGGCAACACCGACAGCATCCGGCTCGCGCCGGGGGAGAGCCGGGAACTGGCCAACTTGGACGGTCCCGGCGCGGTCACGCACATCTGGTGCACCGTCGCGGTCGAGGACGGCGGGTTGCGGCCCGAGGTGGAGGGCGACTACCTGCGCAGGCTCGTGCTCAAGATCACCTGGGACGATTCGCCGCACCCGAGCGTGCTGGTGCCGCTGGGGGACTTCTTCGGCATCGGCCACGGCCGCACCGAGAACTTCGTGTCCGCACCGCTGCAGATGAGCCCGCAGGACGGCAAGGGCTTCAACTGCTGGTTCGCGATGCCCTTCGCCGCCGGTGCCCGGTTCGAGCTGATCAGCGAGATGAGCCGGAAACCGGTGATCTTCTACTACTACATCGACTACGAGCGGTACTGCCGCGCCGACCCCGAACTCGGCTACTTCCACGCGCAGTGGCGCCGGGAGAACCCGGCCGACGGCGTCGAGCAGGGCGAGCAGACCAACGACGAGTTCCTGTTCGGCGGCACCAACCTCGACGGCGCGGGCAACTACGTGCTGCTGGAGGCCGAAGGCCGCGGGCACTACGTCGGCTCCGTGCTCAACGTGCACAACCTGCGCTCGACCACCGACTGGAACTGGTACGGCGAGGGCGATGACATGATCTTCATCGACGGGGAGCCCTGGCCGCCGCGGCTGCACGGCACCGGCACCGAGGACTACTTCAACACCGCGTGGTGTCCCAGCCAGCCGTACCAGGCGCCCTACCACGGCCTGACGCTGCCGGGCGGGCCGAACTGGAGCGGGCAGGTCTCCTACTACCGGTTCCACGTGGAGGATCCGGTCACCTTCGACGAGTCGATCAGCGTCACGATCGAGCACGGGCACGCCAACAAGCGCTCCGACGACATCTCCTCGGTCGCCTACTGGTACCAGACCCTGCCGTCGAAGCCGTTCGGCCTGCCGCCGGTCCACGACCGGCTCCCGCGCCCGCTCTGACTCCCGGCTCACTCCTGGTGAAGCCACGTGCGGGGAGAGATCACTCGGTGTCGGAGTCGAGCGAGGCCCTGCCGTGCACCGCCAGCGCCCAGATCACCGCCACGTCCACCGCGATGATCAGCAGCGACCACAGCGGCTGGTACGGGATGAACAGGAAGTTGCCGAGCGCGCTCAGCGCCACGATCACGATGCCCGCGATCCGCGCCCAAGCCGCACCGCCCAGCAACGCCAGCCCGGTCGCCGCGACCAGCACTCCCAGGCCCAAGTGCGCCCAGCCCCATGCACCGACGTTGTAGCTGAACACGTAATCGCCGGTCACGGCGTAGACCGGGCCCTGCAGCAGCACGGCCGTCGACACGATGACGTGGAACACGCCGATGATCACCATCAGCACGCTCGCGAACAGCGCGAGACCGTCCGCCAGGCCGCCGGCCGGACGGCCGACTGCGTGGAAACCCCGATGTCCGAGCTGAGCCATCCCGATCACCCCTCCGGCGTTCGCACCTGGGTCCGAGTGGACCTCGACCGGCCGAGGTGACCAAGGGGCGAAGGTCCTCGCGCGCCGCGATGGGCGTGACGGGGAGTGTCGGCCGCGCACGTAGGGTGGAGCCGTGGCCGACCCGTCGACATACCGACCCGCCCCAGGCACGATCCCGGACGCGCCCGGCGTGTACCGGTTCCACGATGCCGAGGGCCGGGTCATCTACGTCGGCAAGGCGAAAAGCCTGCGCAGCAGGTTGTCGAACTACTTCGCGGACCTGTCCGGGCTGCACCCGCGCACCCGCCGGATGGTCACCACCGCGACCGGGGTGCGCTGGACCGTGGTCGGCACCGAGGTCGAGGCGCTGCAGCTGGAGTACTCCTGGATCAAGGAGTACGACCCGCGGTTCAACGTCCGCTACCGCGACGACAAGACCTACCCGGTGCTGGCCGTGACGCTGCACGAGGAGTACCCGCGGCTGCACGTCTACCGCGGTCCGCGGCGCAAGGGCGTGCGCTACTTCGGCCCCTACGCGCACGCCTGGGCGATCCGGGAGACGCTGGACATGCTGCTGCGCGTGTTCCCGGCGCGGACCTGCTCGAACACCGTGTTCAAGCGGCACGGGCAGATCGGGCGGCCCTGCCTGCTGGGCTACATCGGCAAATGCTCCGCGCCGTGCGTCGACCGGGTCAGCGCCGAGGAGCACCGGTCCATCGTGGACGATTTCTGCGATTTCCTGTCCGGGCGCACCGACACCTTGATGCGCAAGCTGGACAAGGAGATGCAGCGGGCTTCCGAGCAGCTGGAGTTCGAGCGCGCCGCCCGGCTGCGCGACGACCTCGAAGCGCTGCGCCGGGCGATGGAGAAGCAGGCCGTGGTGCTCGGCGACGGCACCGACGCCGACGTGATCGCCTTCGCCGAGGACGAGCTCGCCGCCGCGGTGCAGGTCTTCCACATCCGCGGCGGCCGGGTCCGCGGCCAGCGCGGCTGGGTGATCGACAAGGTGGACGACACCAGCACCGCCGCGCTGACCGGGCAGTTCCTCAGCCAGTTCTACGGCGAGCAGGCCGCGCTGGCCGATCAGGCCGACGCGGGCGGTACGCCGGTGCCGCGCGAGGTGCTGGTGCCGGAACTGCCCGAGGACTCCGAGGCGCTGGCGCAGTGGCTCGGCGGCCTGCGCGGCAGCAAGGTGCACCTGCGCGTTCCGCAGCGCGGCGACAAGCGCACCCTGATGGAGACCGTCGAGCGCAACGCCAAGGAGGCGTTCGCCCAGTACAAGCTGCGCCGCGCAGGCGATCTCACCGCCCGCTCGGCCGCGCTGCAGGAGCTGCAGGAGGCGCTGGCGCTGGACAGCGCACCGCTGCGGATCGAATGCGTCGACGTCAGCCACGTGCAGGGCAGCGACGTGGTGGCCTCGCTGGTGGTGTTCGAGGACGGGGTGCCGCGCAAGTCCGAGTACCGCCGGTTCTCGGTGCGCGAAGGCGCCGAGGGCGGTGACGTCGGCTCGATCGACGAGGTGGTCCGGCGGAGGTTCGCCCGGTACCTGAAGGAAGCCTCGGCCGAGGCGGGTCCCGATGCCGCGCCGGAGAACGACGGCGAATCCGCCACCGGCGGTTCGACCGGCGCCGAAGCGGCGCAACCGGACGGCGAGGCCGTGCGACCGGACGGTGCGGCGGGGGCCGACGAGGCCGCGGACTCCGCACCCGGCATCGACCCGGAGACCGGCCGCCCGCGCAAGTTCGCCTACCCGCCGAACCTGCTGGTCATCGACGGCGGCGCGGCGCAGGCCAACGCCGCAGCGGACGCGCTGGCCGAACTCGGCATCACCGACGTGGCGGTGATCGGCCTGGCCAAGCGGCTCGAAGAGGTGTGGCTGCCCGCCGAGCCGGACCCGGTCGTCCTGCCGCGCACCAGCGAAGCGCTGTACCTGCTGCAGCGGGTGCGCGACGAGGCGCACCGGTTCGCGATCAGCTACCACCGCAAGAAGCGCTCGAAGCGGCTCAGCTCCTCGGAGCTGGATTCGGTACCCGGGCTGGGGCAGACCCGCAAGACCGCGCTGCTCAAGCACTTCGGCTCGGTGCGCAAGCTCAAGCAGGCGGGGGTTCAGGAGATCATGGCGGTGCCCGGCTTCGGCAGGCGCACCGCGGAGAGCGTGCACGCGGCCCTGGCCGGCCGGGCAGGGGCAAGCGGGGGAGACACCGGCACTGAAGGGGAGAGTCAGTGAGTGAGGAGCAGTCGGGCATCGAGGTCGCCGTGGTCAGCGGCCTCTCCGGCGCCGGGCGCAGCACGGCCGCGAAATGCCTGGAGGACCTGGGCTGGTTCGTGGTGGACAACCTGCCGCCGGAGCTGATCGCGACGATGGTGGAGCTGGGGGCGCGCTCCAGCGGCGCGATCACCCGCGTCGCGGTGGTGATGGACGTGCGCAGCCGCGCGTTCACCGAGGACCTCGGCTCGGTGATCAAGGACCTGGACGCGCGCGGCTACAAGCCGAAGGTGCTGTTCCTGGAGGCCACCGACGAGGTGCTGATCCGCCGCTTCGAGCAGGTGCGCCGCGGACATCCGCTGCAGGGCGAGGGCAGGCTGGCCGACGGCATCGCCGCCGAGCGGTCGCTGCTGTCCCGGTTGCGTTCGGAGGCCGACCTGGTCGTGGACACCACCGGGATATCGGTGCACCAGCTGCGCACCAAGATCGAGGACGCGTTCGGCAGCGAGGCCGAGACCCGCACCCGCGTGACCGTGCTGTCCTTCGGCTACAAGTACGGCCTGCCGATGGACGCCGACCTGGTGATGGACTGCCGGTTCCTGCCGAACCCGTTCTGGATCCCGGAACTGCGCGAGTTCACCGGCCTCGACGAGGAGGTGCGCAACTACGTGCTCGGCCAGGAGGGCGCCGAGGAGTTCCTGCGCAGCTACCAGGACCTGCTGCGGCTGGTCGGCGCCGGCTACCACCGCGAGGGCAAGCGGTACCTGACGCTGGCGCTGGGTTGCACCGGTGGCAAGCACCGCAGCGTCTCCCTGGTGGAGGAGATGGCCCGCAGACTCGCCGACGACGAGGGGATGATGGTCAAAACGGTGCATCGGGATCTGGGGCGCGAGTGACGGGACGGCCACCCCGCACCTCGGACGAGCGAACACCGGACGGGCAGGCGTCGGAGAACGCAGCGCCGGAGGGCCCAACACCCGAGACCCCAGCGCCGGACGGCTCGGCGCCGCGCGACTCAGCACCGCACGACCCGGCACCGGACGACCCGGCCGCCGACCGGCCGCTGCGCGCGGTCGCGCTCGGCGGCGGCCACGGCCTGCAGGCCACGCTCGGCGCGCTGAGCCGCCTCACCGCCGACGTGACCGCCGTGGTCACCGTCGCCGACGACGGCGGCTCCTCCGGCAGGCTGCGCCGCGAACTCGGCATGTTGCCACCCGGTGACCTGCGCAAAGCCCTCGCGGCGCTGGCCGCGCCGGACGAGGGCGGGCGGCTGTGGTCGGAGGTGTTCCAGCACCGCTTCGGCGGCAACGGCGCGCTGGCCGGGCACGCGGTGGGCAACCTGCTGCTGGCGGGGCTGCTGGACGTGCTCGGCGACCCGGTGCAGGTGCTCGAGCACGCCTCCCGGCTGATCGGTGCGCGCGGCCGGGTGCTGCCGATGTCGACCGAGCCGCTGGACATGGAGGCCGAGGTCGTCGGCCTCGACGCGGACCCGGCGGCGGTGCGCACCATCCGCGGCCAGGTGGCGATCGCCAGCACTCCCGGCCGGGTCCGCAAGGTCCGGCTGGCCGCCACCAACGGCGACTGGCGCACCCCGACGGCCTGCCCGGCCGCGGTGCAGGCGGTGCACGACGCCGATGTGGTGCTGCTCGGTCCGGGTTCGTGGTTCACCAGCGTGCTGCCGCACGTGCTGGTGCCGGAATTGCACGACGCGTTGGTGCACACCTCGGCGCGTCGCGTCGTGCTGCTCAACCTCGTCCCCCAACCTGGCGAGACCGCGGGGTTCTCACCCGAACAGCACCTGGACGTACTCTCGCAACACGCGCCCCGGATCACCGTGGACGCAGTGCTGGCCGACGCCGGTTCGGTGCCCACACCTGATCGGCTTCGCGCTGCGGCGGCGGGGCTGGGTGCGCAAACTCTGCTCGACAAGGTCGCCTCGCCCGGCGAGCCGGGCAGGCACGACCCGGAAGCGCTCGCGGCGAGCCTGGCGGCCGCGTTGGAGAGGAGGACTGACCGGTGGCGATGACCGCGGCGGTCAAGGACGAGTTGAGCCGGTTGCCGGTGAGCAAGACGTGCTGCCGCAGATCCGAGGTCTCCTCGCTGCTGCGCTTCGCCGGCGGATTGCACATCGTCGCCGGCCGCGTGGTGGTGGAGGCCGAACTGGACAGCGGGTCCACGGCGCGCAGGTTGCGCAAGGAGATCCACGAGCTGTTCGGGCACCACTCCGACGTGCACATGATCACCTCCGGCGGGCTGCGCAAGGGCACCCGCTACGTGGTGCGGGTGGTCAAGGACGGCGAGAGCCTCGCGCGCCAGACCGGATTGCTGGACCCGCGGGGCAGGCCGGTGCGGGGACTTCCCGCGCACGTGGTCTCCGGCGGTGCGTGCGATTCGGAATCGGCGTGGCGCGGTGCCTTCCTGGCGCACGGTTCGCTGACCGAGCCGGGCCGGTCGTCCTCGATGGAGGTCACCTGCCCCGGGCCGGAGGCGGCGCTGGCGCTGGTCGGCGCGGCGCGGCGGCTCGGGGTGCAGGCCAAGTCCCGCGAGGTGCGCGGCGCGGATCGGGTGGTGGTCCGCGACGGCGACGCGATCGGCGCGCTGCTGACCAAGCTCGGCGCGCACTCCAGCGTGCTGTCCTGGGAGGAGCGGCGGATGCGCCGCGAGGTGCGGGCCACCGCGAACCGGCTGGCGAACTTCGACGACGCGAACCTGCGCCGCTCGGCGCGCGCCGCGGTGGCCGCGGCCGCGCGGGTGCAGCGGGCGCTGGACGTGCTCGGGCCGACCGCCCCGGATCACCTGCTGGTGGCGGGCAGGCTGCGGCTGGCGCACCGGCAGGCATCGCTGGAGGAGCTGGGCCAGCTCGCGGACCCGCCGATGACCAAGGACGCGGTGGCCGGGCGGATCCGCAGGCTGCTGGCGATGGCCGACAAGCGCGCCCGCGAACTCGGCCTGCCGGACACCGAGTCCGCCGTCACACAGGAAATGCTCGAAGCCGAAGTCTGACTCGACTTCCCCGAGCGAACGGTTCCGGCCGAACTGTTCCGGCCGAACTGTTCCGGCCGAACTGCTCTGAGCGAACGGACCGTTGGTCCCAATAGATTGGGCGAACGGTCCGTTCACTTCCGGCGAACTCGCGTCGCGGGGGGCTCGTCCGAGCACTTCGGCGACATGCCCGGGCATCATCCGATCCGGGCTGAACGTTCTGAGCGAACGGACCGTTGGTCCCAATAGATCGGGCGAGCGGTCCGTTCACTCGGAAACGGGTGGGTCATTTGTTGTAGACGGCCACGTAGTCGACCTTCATCGGGTGGCCGGGCTCGGTGGCGTCGGTGGGCGTGGTGATGCCGGAGTTCTTGTCCGGGAACTGCCCGCCGATGGCGACGTTGAGCAGCACGAAGTAGCCGTCGTGCGAGGTCATCCGCTGCCAGGCGGCGTCGCCGACCTCCGATTGCTTGACCGAGTGGTACTGCTGCCCGTCGACGTACCAGCGGAGTTCCTCGTCGTCGGTGCTGCGGTCCCACTCGAAGGAATACGTGTGGAAGCCCGATTGGCAGGTCGAGTCCGGGCATTCCCGGCTGCCGACCCGCCCGTCGGTCTCGTTGCAGGCGCCGCCCGGGGAAACATCGCAGTGCAGCACGCCGTACACGCGGTTCTCGGCGTTGACGTTCTCCATCAGGTCGAACTCGCCGACGCCGGGCCAGCTGTAGAGGTCGGTCTTGTACGGCGAGCCGAGCGCCCAGAACGCGGGCCAGTAGCCCAGCGCCTTGTCCGCGGGCACGTCCGGCATCTGCACCCGGCTCTCGATGCGCACCACCCCGCCCTCGGCGGCTTTGAAGTCGGCGCGCTCGGTCTCGATCCGCGACGAGGTCCAGTTGCCCGCGTCGTCCTTCAGCGGCGTGATCACCAGGTTGCCGTCGCCGTCCTGGCTGAGGTTGGCGGGATCGGCGGTGTAGTTCTGGATCTCCCCGGTGCCCCAGTTCTCCGGCCCGCCCGGGTAGCCGTGCCCGGTGTCGATCTTCCAGTCCGGACCCGGCGAGGAGCCCGCGGCGCCGGTGAAGTCGTCGCTGAAGGTCGTCGTCCAGCCGTCACCGGGCGGCGGGACGTCCGCACCGGCGGGTGCGGTGGCCAGGGCGGTCAGGCCCAGTCCGGCGGCGAGTGCCGCGGCGGCCAGGTTGCGGCCGCGCGGTCGTGCGGGTGCGCGCATGTGCGTTCCTCCGAGTCGGGCCCGGCCGCGCCGGGGAGGCGGAACCGGTGCGCGGAATCGCCGATCATCGATCAGCCTGATCATTCTGGGAGGGCTCGCCGGGGCGGTCGACCGACGGATGTCGCACGTCGGCCCCGCCGAAAGGCACAACCCGCGTACCGCCCGCGTGTTCACCCCGCCGACGCCGCGCCCGCCCGCCTGCGTCGCTGGCCGGGGCATATAGGGTTGCGAGCGAGTCCATCAACCGCTCACCCGCCGCCCAGCGGCAGGGTCAGTTACGAGGAGATAGGCGTGACCGTTCGCGTAGGCATCAACGGCTTCGGTCGCATCGGGCGGAACTTCTGGCGCGCGGCGATGGCCAGTGACCACGACATCGAGGTCGTGGCCGCCAACGACTTGGGCGACGTCGCGACCATGGCCCACCTGCTCAAGTACGACAGCGTCCTCGGGCGCCTGGAGCAGGACGTGAAGGTCACCGGCGAAGGCATCGAGGTGGGCGGCAAGCCGATCAAGATCCTGGCCGAGAAGGACCCGGGCAAGCTGCCCTGGGGCGACCTGGGCGTGGACGTCGTGGTCGAGTCCACCGGCTTTTTCACCAACGCCTCCGACGCCCGCAAGCACGTCGACGAGGGCGGGGCGAAGAAGGTCATCATCTCGGCGCCCGCCAAGAACGAGGACCTGACCGTGGTCCTGGGCGTCAACGACGACAAGTACGACGGCACGCAGACGATCATCTCGAACGCCTCCTGCACCACGAACTGCCTGGCGCCGATGGTCAAGGTGCTCGACGACGCGTTCGGCATCGAGCGCGGCCTGATGACCACCGTGCACGCCTACACCGCGGACCAGAACCTGCAGGACGGCCCGCACAAGGACCTGCGGCGCGCCCGCGCGGCCGCGGTCAACGTGGTGCCGACCAGCACCGGTGCGGCCAAGGCGATCGGCCTGGTGCTGCCGGAGCTCAACGGCAAGCTGGACGGCTACGCGATGCGCGTTCCGGTGCCGACCGGCTCGGTCACCGACCTCACCGCCAACGTGCGCGCCGACGTCACCGCCGAGGACGTCAACGCGGCGTTCCGCGCCGCCGCGGGCGAGGGCAAGCTCAAGGGCGTGCTGCGCTACAGCGAGGACCCGATCGTCTCCAGCGACATCGTCACCGACCCGGCCTCGACCGTGTTCGACGCGCCGCTGACCAAGGTCATCGGCGACCAGGTCAAGATCGTCGGCTGGTACGACAACGAGTGGGGCTACTCCAACCGCATCGCCGACCTGGCGAAGCTGGTCGGTTCCAAGCTGGCCTGACCTGCTCGCTCCGCGGCGCACCGCTCCCGCGAGCCGGGTGCGCCGCTGCCGGGATGCACCGCGGCCGGGACGCGCTGGGGCCAGCGCCGTGCACCGGCCGGAAGATGATGAAGGTCCCGCACGGGCCGGTCGGCCCGTGCGGGACTTCCCACATGAGGAGCAGACGGTGAAGAACCTCGACGATCTGCTGTCCGAGGGTGTCCGGGGCAGGCGCGTGCTGCTGCGCGCGGACCTCAACGTCCCGCTGGACGGCGACAAGATCACCGACGACGGCCGGGTGCGCGCGTCGTTGCCGACGATCGAAAAGCTGATCGGGGCGGGTGCGCGCGTCGTCGTCACCGCCCACCTCGGCCGCCCCAAGGGCGAGCCGGATCCGCAGTTCTCGCTGGCCCCGGTAGCCCGCCGCCTCGGCGAGCTGCTCGGCGCGCACGTCGCCCCGGCGGGCGACGTGGTGGGCGACTCGGCCCGCTCGGTGGTCGACGGGCTCGCCGACGGCTCGGTCGGGCTGCTGGAGAACGTGCGCTTCGACCCGCGCGAGACCAGCAAGGACGATGCCGAGCGCGGTGCGTTCGCCCAGGAGCTGGTCGACCTGATCGGTCCGGACGGAGCGTTCGTCTCGGACGGTTTCGGCGTGGTGCACCGCAAGCAGGCGTCGGTCTACGACGTGGCGAAGCTGCTGCCGGGCTACGCGGGCGGGCTCGTGCTGTCCGAGGTCGACGTGCTGCGCACGCTGACCGGCGACCCGCGGCGGCCGTACGTGGTGGTGCTCGGCGGCTCGAAGGTCTCCGACAAGTTCGGGGTGATCGAGGCGCTGCTGCCGAAGGTGGACAAGCTGCTCATCGGCGGCGGCATGGCCTACACCTTCCTGGCCGCGAAGGGCTACCAGGTCGGCTCCTCGCTGCTGCAGGAGGACCAGCTCGCGGCGACCCGCGAGCTGCTGGAGCGCCACGGCGACAAGCTCGTGCTGCCGGTCGACGTGGTGGCCGCCGACCGGTTCGCCGCCGACGCGCAGGTGCAGGTCGTGGACTCCGGGGCGATCCCGGACGGCTGGATGGGCCTGGACATCGGCCCGCGCAGCGTCGAGCTGTTCGCCGGCGCGCTGCGCTCGGCCGGGACGGTGTTCTGGAACGGCCCGGCGGGCGTGTTCGAGTTCGACGCGTTCGCCGCGGGCACCCGCGGTCTCGCGCAGGCGATCGTGGACTCCGACTCGTTCAGCGTGGTCGGCGGCGGTGACTCCGCGGCCGCGGTGCGCACCCTCGGGTTGCCCGAGGACGGGTTCTCGCACATCTCCACCGGGGGCGGCGCCTCGCTGGAATTCCTGGAAGGCAAGCAGCTGCCGGGCGTGGCAGTGCTGGAGGGCGGCGACTGATGGCCAGGACACCCCTGATCGCGGGCAACTGGAAGATGAACCTGAACCACCTGGAGGCCATCGCCCTGGTGCAGAAGGTCGCTTTCGCGCTGCCCGAGAAGTACTTCTCGAAGGTCGAGGTGGCGGTGATCCCGCCGTTCACCGACATCCGCAGCGTGCAGACCCTGATCGACGGGGACAAGCTGCTGCTCAAGCACGGCGCGCAGGACGTCTCCGAGCACGAGTCCGGCGCCTACACCGGCGAGGTGTCCGGCCCGATGCTGGCGAAGCTGGGCTGCAGCTACGTCGTGGTCGGGCACTCCGAGCGCCGGGAGCAGCACGCCGAGACCGACGAGGTCGTCAACCGCAAGGTGCGCGCGGTGCTCAAGAACGACATGACGCCGATCCTGTGCATCGGCGAGGCCCTGGAGGTCCGCGAGTCCGGCGGGCACGTCGAGCACTGCACCACGCAGTTGATCAACGCGCTGAAGGGGCTCAAGGCCGAGCAGGTCCGCCAGGTCGTGGTGGCCTACGAGCCGGTGTGGGCGATCGGCACCGGCAAGGTCGCCACCGCCGACGACGCGCAGGAGGTCTGCGGCGCGGTCCGCAAGGCGTTGGCGGACAAGTACGGCAACGAGATCGCCGACGAGGTGCGGGTGCTCTACGGCGGCTCGGTGAAGTCCAGCAACATCGGTGAACTGGTCGGCCAGAGCGACGTGGACGGCGCGCTGGTCGGCGGTGCGAGCCTCAACGGCGACGAGTTCGCCAAGCTCAGCGCCATGGCCGCGGGCGGCCCGCTGCCCTGACCGGGGGCCGGCCGGCGGGATCCCGCCGGCCGCACCCGCCGCGCGATATGGAACTTCGAGACCGGCTAAGGCGGACGGCGGTCCACCGCCCGGAGCCCACCCGGTACTCTCAGTGGCGAACCGCTGTGTGAACGAGGGCGTGATGAGTCTTTTCCTGCAGATCATGTTGATCGTGACGAGTGTGCTGCTGGTGCTGCTGGTGCTGCTGCACAAGGCAAAGGGCGGCGGGCTCTCCTCGCTCTTCGGCGGCGGTATGCAGTCCAGCCTGTCCGGTTCCAGCGTGGCGGAGAAGAACCTGGATCGGATGACGTTGTTCGTCATCGCGCTGTGGGTCATCTCCATCGTCGGCACCGGCCTGATGATCTCGGTCGGCAGCTGAGCGGAACCGGCGAGCTGGTGGGACCAGCAGCGGCCGGCCGCGATGGCCGGTCGTTCGGTGCGGCTTGGTGGGTGAGAGGGCATGACTGGCGGTAACGCGATCCGCGGCACGCGCGTCGGCGCGGGCCCGATGGGTGAGACCGAGCGGGGTGAGTCGGCGCCGCGCAGGCGGGTCGACTACTGGTGCGCCAACGGCCACCACACGCGCCCGTTCTTCTCGATGGACGCGGAGGTGCCCGACGAGTGGGATTGCCCGCGGTGCGGCCTGCCCGCGGGTCAGGACGAGGAGAACCCGCCAGAGGCCCGGCGCAACGAGCCGTACAAGAGCCACTTGGCGTACGTGAAGGAACGCCGCAGCGACTCCGACGGCATGGCCATCCTCGACGAGGCGCTGTCCAGGTTGCAGGAGCGCCGCGGGCGCTGAGCACGTGTTCGCCGCGGGCGGGCGGGGAGTTTCCCTCCCCGCCCGCTTTCGTTTGCCCGCGCCGCGGAACATCGAGTTGTGCCGGGGATTCCGGCGGTCTTAGCTTTGGTGGCGCGCCGCAACGCGAATCGTCGCTGACGGGAAGCAGGCCAGCATGGGGTTCTCCGCCGAGGTCCGCCCGCCCACCGGGTGGCTGCGGATCGTCGGCGCGGTGCGACCGGCGGAGGGCGAGGTCGTCACGACCCGCATCGCCGATGACTCCGATTCCGCGCGCCGCGCGGGACCGTACGTGGCGGTGTGCAAAGTGGACGGTGCGGTGCGGGCGTTCCGCGACGAGTGCCCGCAGTGCGGGCTGCCGGTCGGCGGTGGCCGGTTGGACGGCGGATTGCTGTGGTGCCCCGGCTGCTTCGAGCCCTACGACGTGCGGGCGGGCGGTGTCGGGCGCAAGCGCCCGAGGCTGCGGCTGATTTCGTTGTCACTGCGCGAGGATGACGGCGCCGTATGCGTTGCTCTGTCCGCGTGAAGTGCGTTTCCGGGGCGCTCGGCGGCTCTTCCGGTGTGGAGAACCGTCCGGCTCTCTGCCACGATGAGATGATCTTTACCGCGTTGGGGACGGATCCACCGGACTCGGCCTGGACGCCACGCGTGGAGGTGCAGTGACCATGTGCGGTGGGTGCGCAAGAGGCGACCGCGGCGGGGTCCGGCTCTCCGGGCCGGAATTCCCGGAATCCGGCGGTACCGCACCGTCCTATTCGGACGACCCGGTGCCGCGGCAGCGCAGCTCCGGCGCCGAACGGACCCGCAAGGCGTTGGCACACCGCAGGATCCTCGCGCTGCACCTGATGAGTTCGCCCGGTTCCGGCAAGACCACGCTGCTGGAGCGCACGCTCGGCGAACTGGCACCCGCGATGTCCATCTCGGTGATCGAAGGCGATCAGGAGACCCACCTCGACGCCGACCGGCTGCGCACCGCGGGCTGCCGGGTGGTGCAGATCAACACCGGTTGCGGCGGACACCTGGACGCGGACATGGTCGAGGAGGGGCTGCGCTCGCTGCAGCCGGCCGGACGTTCGATGGTGTTCATCGAGAACATCGGCAACCTCGCCGCCCCGGCGTTGTTCGACCTCGGCGAGCACCGGCGGGTGCTGATCGTGTCGACCACCGAGGGCGAGGACAAGCCGCTGAAGTACCCGCACGTCTTCCGCGGCACCGACCTGGTGCTGCTGAACAAGACGGACCTGCTGCCGCACCTGGAGTTCGACGTGCAGCGGTTCGTGGCGCACGCGCGGCACGTCCACCCGGGCATCCGGGTGCTGCCGCTGTCGGCCAAGTGCGGTGACGGCCTCGACGACTGGTGCGGCTGGCTGCGCGCGAACCACACCGCCGACGTGCCGGAGCAGCCGGCGCGGCACTGATCGCAGGTCTGCTCGGGAATCCCCGGTTTCCGCTCGGGGCGAGCCGCTGTGGCGTTGCTCGCGGCCGCGGGATCGGCGCGCGGATCACCCGCTACTCTCGCCCGAAATCAGACCGTGCGTGGCGGGCACGGCGCCGCCAGCCAGATGAGGAGACCTTGGATGGACGTGTCCACCGCTGACCTCGCCGACCGGGAAGGCCCGCAGGTCCGCAGTTGCGACGTGCAGTTCCGGCAGTACGGCGGACGCACCGAGTTCGCGGGCCGGATCCGCACGGTGACCTGCTTCCAGGACAACGCGCTGCTGAAGAAGGTGCTCTCCGAGCCGGGGGAGGGGCAGGTGCTCGTCATCGACGGCGCGAGCTCGGTGCACACCGCGCTGATCGGGGACCTGATCGCGGAGCTGGGCCGCTCCAACGGCTGGAGCGGTGTCGTGATCAACGGCGCGGTGCGGGACGCGGCGGTGCTGGCCGAGATGGAGTTCGGGGTGAAGGCGCTCGGCTCGAACCCGCGCAAGAGCTCGAAGAACGGCGACGGAACGGTGGACGAGGTGGTGGAACTCGGCGGCGTCCGATTCGTGCCGGGGGAGTACCTGGTCAGCGATCAGGACGGCGTCGTGGTCCTGACCGAGCCGTGATCCGTCCGGTTCGGCTCTGATCCGATCCGCCGCCAAGTGCACCAGGTACAGCCCGTGGTGGTCTGCTGTGCGGCGCCGGTGGTTCGCCGCCCGGTTGCGCGAGTTTTCAGCGCGCCGCTCTGCGCGCGACGTGCGCGGGTGTGGTGGTGCCGTCCGGGAGGTCTGGGGCCGGGATCGGCTCGCCCCACTGCTGCCGCAGCGGCAGCCTGCCCGCCCACGCCGCCGCGGCTTCGACGTCGGCCGGGTCGTCGCCGGGCGGGCCGGAGCGGGACTTCACCGACGCTTCGTCCAGCGGCATGGCCACCACCGAAACCCCGGCGAGCTCCTTGGCGGAAGGCTCCCGCGCGTGCTCCCACGAGCCCGGCGCGAGGTGCTCGGTCAGCACCCGCAGGCCGTGCAGCTTCTCGTCCGGATCGGTCACCGCCCGCAACCGGCCGTGGATGACCGCGCTGCGGTAGTTCATCGAGTGGTGCTGCAGCGAGCGGGCATAAATGATCTCGTCCAGCAGCGTGACGGTCACGCACGCCTCGGGCTCGGCTTCGGCGGCCAGCAGGCTGCGCGCGCCGCTGGAGCCGTGCAGGTAGAGGGTTTCCGCGTCGCGGCCGATCCCGGTGGGCAGCACGACCGGATGGCCGTCGAGGACCAGGCCGAGGTGGCAGACCAGCGCCGCGTCGAGGATCGCGTGCAGCTCTGCGCGGTCGGTGCCCGCGCGTTCCTTCTTGCGACCCAGGCTGCTGCGGGGAGTCGGGGACAGCGGTGCTGAGGCGGCAGGTGCGGCGGTGGTTCGTTCGGTCATGCCGACATCCTGCGCGCGTCAGTGGCCATTCCGAACAGCCAATTCCGGAGCAGAACAGAAGTCCACTTTTCCCGGGCGAAAAAGTGCCGCCCGCTCCGGGAGCGGGCGGCACTGCTGCACGGCGCTGTCAGTGCGCGCGCGGGACCTGCGCGGCCGCGTCCGGGTCGAGCAGCCACAGCGTCCGCTCCCGGCCCTGCGCACCGGCCGCCGGGATGGCCGCCGGATCGGTGCCGCCGAGCGCGGCGGCCACCGGCTCGGCCTTCGCCCCGCCCGTGGTCATCAGCCACACCTCGTTCGCGGAGCGGATCGCGGGCAGCGTCAGCGAGATCCGCGTCGGTGGGGGTTTCGGGCAGTCGTGCACGCCCACCACCGGCCGCTCTGACTCGCGCACGTAAGGCGTGTCCGGGAACAGCGAAGCCGTGTGGCCCTCCTCGCCGACACCGAGCAGCAGCACGTCGAACCGCGGCGCCGGGAAGTCCGCGGACGCCTCCGCGACGGTGGCGAGCAGTTCCGCGTAGTGCGCGGCTGCCGCGTCCGCGTCCGCGCCGAACCTGCCGTCCGACGGAGCCATCGGGTGCACCCGCTCCGGCGTGACGCCGACGTGGTCCAGCAGCGCCTCGCGGGCCTGGGTCTCGTTGCGGTCCGGATCGCCGTCGGGCAGGAACCGCTCGTCGCCCCAGTAGAAGTCGACGGCCGCCCAGTCCACGGCCTCCCGCGCGGGCGAGACCCGCACCTGCTCCAGCACCCCGATACCCGTGCGGCCGCCGGTGAGCACCACCGAGGCGACCCCGTGCACCGACTGCACATCGACGATCCGGGTGATCAGCCGGGCGGCCGCCGCGGCCGCGAGGACATCGCCGTCGTCGTGCACGACGACCTGGTGCTGGGTCATGCGCTGCCTTCCACCGCTTCCGCGGGCTGCTCGTGCTGCTGCTCCGGGTGCTCGTCCGGTCCGGGCTCCGCGCCGCGGCGGATACCCGCCAGGCCGCCCAAGGTCGCCTCGTAGATCTCGTCCGCGTCCAGCCTGCGCAGCTCCTCGGCGAGGCAGTCCCGCACCTCGCGGCGCTGCAGCGCGATCCGGCGATCCGGCTGTCCTGGCTGGGTCAGCGTACCGACCTTGCCGTCCGGGCGGAGGATCTTGATCGAGCCCGACGGGCGGCGCAGCTCGGCCGAGACGATGCCCGGCCCGCGCGGGTGCTCCTCGCGCTGCACCGGCACGTTCAGGTAGGCGCCCAGCCAAGCCGCGAGCAGATCGGTCGACGGCGAATCCGGCGCGCCGCTGACGACCGCGGAAGTGATCGCCTCGTAGGGCGGCAGGTCCAGCGCCGCGGTCAGCATCGCCCGCCACGAGGTCAGCCGCGTCCACGCCAGGTCGGTGTCGCCCTCGGTGTAGGAACGCAGCCGCGTCTGCAGCGTCGCGATCGGGTCGTCCTCGGCCGCGGCGTCGGTGATCCGGCGGTGCGACAGCTGCCCGATCGGATCCGCGCCGGGACTCTCCGGCGCGTCGTGCGGCCACCACGCCACCACCGGCGCGTCCGGCAGCAGCAGCGGCACCACCGAACCGGCGCCCTCGTCGGCCAGCTCCCCGTACAGCCGCAGCACCACGACCTCGGAGGCACCGGCGTCGCCGCCGATGCGGATCTGGGCGTCCAGCCGCGGAGCGGCCTCCTTGGCGCCGCGCGCGACGACGATCACCCGCGCCGGGTGCTCCCGGCTGGCCTCGTTGGCGGCTTGGATGGCAGGTTCGGTCTCCGCGCCGTCGCCGGTGACGATCACCAGCGTCAGCACCCGGCCGAGCGCGACCGCGCCACCGGTCTCGCGCAGCTCGACCATCTTCTTGTTGACCTGCGAAGTCGTGGTCGAAGGCAGGTCGATGATCACGGTCGCCTCCAGGCACGTCCGGTTCGGTTGAGCATCTCGTCCGCCGACGGCGGTCCCCAGGTGCCCGCCTTGTAGTCCTCCGGCGTCCCGTGCGCCGCCCAGTAGTCCAGCACCGGGTCGAGGATCTTCCAGGACTGCTCGACCTCGGCGTTGACCGGGAACAGCGACGGCTCGCCGAGCAGCACGTCCAGGATCAGCCGCTCGTAGGCCTCCGGGGACGACTCGGTGAACGCGTGGCCGTAGCCGAAGTCCATCGTCACGTCGCGCACCTCCATCGAGGTGCCCGGCACCTTGGAACCGAAGCGCATCGTCACGCCCTCGTCCGGCTGCACCCGGATCACCAGCGCGTTCTGCCCGAGCTCCTCGGTCATGGTGTCGTCGAAGGGCAGGTGCGGGGCGCGCTTGAACACCACCGCGATCTCGGTGACCCTGCGGCCCAGCCGCTTGCCGGTGCGCAGGTAGAACGGCACGCCAGCCCAGCGGCGGCTCTCCACCTCGAGGGTGATCGCCGCGAACGTCTCGGTGGTCGAGTCCGAGCTGAACCCGCCCTCCTCGTGCAGGCCCGGCACCAGCGAACCGCCCTGCCAGCCGCCGGTGTACTGGCCGCGCGCGGTGGTCTCGGCGAACGGGCCGACCGGCTTGGTCGCCGAGAGCACCTTCAGCTTCTCCGCGCGCAGGTCCTGCGGCGAGAAGCTGACCGGCTCCTCCATCGCGGTCAGCGCCATCAGCTGCAGCAGGTGGTTCTGGATCACGTCGCGGGCCGCGCCGATGCCGTCGTAGTAGCCCGCGCGCCCGCCGAGCCCGATGTCCTCGGCCATCGTGATCTGCACGTGGTCCACGTAGTGCGCGTTCCACAGCGGCTCGAACATCTGGTTCGCGAACCGCAGCGCCATGATGTTCTGCACCGTCTCCTTGCCGAGGTAGTGGTCGATGCGGAACACCGACTCCTCGGGGAAGACGTCGTTGACGATGCCGTTGAGCTCCTGGGCGCTTTCCAGGTCGTGCCCGAACGGCTTCTCGATCACGATACGGCGCCACTGGTCCGGGGTCTGGTCGGTCAGCCCGGAACGGGACAGCTGGGTCAGCACCGTCGGGAACGCCGAGGGCGGCACCGACAGGTAGAAGGCGTGGTTGCCGCCGGTGCCGCGCTCCTTGTCGAGCTGCTTGACGGTCTCGGCGAGCCGGTCGAACGCGGCCGGGTCGTCGAACGAGCCCGGTACGAAGCGGATGCCCTCGGCCAGCCGGTTCCACACGCTCTCGTGGAACGGCGTGCGCGCGTGCTCCTTGACCGCCTCGTAGACGACCTGCATGAAGTCCTGGTCTTCCCAGTCCCGCCGGGCGAACCCGGTCAGCGCGAAGCCCGGCGGCAGCAGCCCGCGGTTGGCCAGGTCGTAGATCGCGGGCATCAGCTTCTTGCGGGACAGGTCCCCGGTCACGCCGAAGATCGTCAGGCCGGACGGCCCGGCGATCCGCGGCAGCCGCTTGTCGCGCGGATCCCGTAGCGGGTTGCGCGGGAGATCTTGGGAGCTCACGCCCCACCCCTCTCGTCTTGCAGGTCCTGCACGGCCTTGACCAGCTCGACCAGGCCCGCGGCCCGGTCGGTCAGGTGCAGCCGCAGCACCGGGCGGCTGTGCTGGGCCAGGACCTGACCGTCGCCCAGTGCCTGCGCGCGCTGCAGCACCGCCAGCGAGTACGGCCGGTCCGGGACGTCCAGGTCTTCCTCGGATTCGCCGGTGATCTGCAGGAACGCGCCGTTCTGGTGGCCGCCCTTGTGGTACTGCCCGGTGGAGTGCAGGAAGCGCGGACCCCACCCGAAAGTCGTCTGCGAACCGGTGCGGCGGGCCAGCTCGGGCCGCAGCACCGCCGCCGAAGCGTCGTCCAGCCGGTCCAGGTACGCCTGCACCGCGAGGTAGCCGCTGCTCGGCGCGGACTTCACGAACGCGCGCAGCGCCTCGGAGACGGTGCCGACTCCGGCGCTGAACCACTCACCGCTGGCGTACACCTCGATCGAGCCGTCGACCAGCGACGGAGTCGTCACCGGGCCGCCCGCCGGGCCGTCCAGCAGCGCGCGGGAGGCCTGCTTCGCGGCTTCCACGTCGGGCTGGTCGAACGGGTTGATCTCCAGCAGCCTGCCCACCAGCGCGGTGGCGAACTCCCACAGCAGGAACTGCGCGCCCAGCGGGCCGCGGGTCACCAGCTGCGCGCCGGCGACCTGGCCGCCGATCGCGACGGTCGTGGCGTCCGGCCCGGCGTCGGCGAAACCGGGTGCGTCGGCGTTCTCCACGACCACCGGCAGCAGGCCGGTGCCTTCCTTGCCGGTCGACTCGGCGATCAGCTGCTCGGCCCAGTCGCCGAAACCGGGGATGCCGGAGCCGCCGTCGGCCAGCACCACCTTCTCCGCGCCGCGTCCGTGCGCCGCGCCCCAGGCCGCGGCGAGCCGGGTCGCCGGGTTGTCCGCGTCATCGATGCTGACCGACCGGAACGCGGCGGCCGCGTCGTCCAGCAGCGTCGCGATGTCCGCGCCCGCCAGCCCGGCAGGGACCAGCCCGAACGCGGTCAGCGCGGAGTAGCGCCCGCCCACGTGCGGATCAGCGGTGAACACCCGCCGGTAGCCCGCTTCGTGCGCGGCGGACTCCATCGGTGACCCCGGGTCGGTGACCACCACGATGCGGGTTGCGGGATCGATTCCGTTCGCGGTGAACGCCGCCTCGAAGATGCGGCGGTGGCTGTCGGTCTCGACCGTGCTGCCCGACTTCGACGAGACCACCAGCACGGTGCTGTCCAGGTCGCCGGACAGCGCGTCGCCGACCTGCCCCGGATCGGTCGTGTCCAGCACCGTCAGCGGCACCCCGGCCGCGGCGGTGATCACCTCCGGCGCCAGCGAGGAGCCGCCCATGCCCGCCAGCACGATCCGGTCCAGGCCCTCGGACCGCAGCTCGGCGTGCAGCGCCTCGATCTCGGCGACCAGCGGGCGGGAGCTCTCGTGCAGCGTCGTCCAGGACAGCCGGATGGACGCCTCGTCCTCGGCTTCCGCGCCCCACAGCGTGGCGTCGCCCGCCGCCAGCTTGCTCGCAACCGCGTCGGCGGTGAGGTCCGCGGCCAGCGGCCGGGATTCGCCCGCCAGGCCCTCGTCTGCGATCTCGACTGAAGTTTCGGTTGCCATCTGCTTCCTTGTGCTCTCGATGATCGGACGTTCGGCGACGGCAGCGGTGGTTGTCGGGACATCGCCGGAGCGCGGCGGTCCCGGCGGCCGGGGTGCGCGAGCCCGGCGGACCCGCGCACCCCGGCCGAGCCGGTTACTTCCCGGCCTGGTCGAGCTGCTCGCGCACCGTGTCGAGCAGTTCCTCCCAGGACTTCTCGAACTTCTCCACGCCCTCGCGCTCCAGCACCGCGAACACGTCGTCGAGGTCGATGCCCGCATCGGTCAGCTCGTCGAACACCCGCTGCGAGGCGTCCTTGGTGCCGCTGACCTGGTCACCGGCGACCTGCGCGTGATCGGCGGTGGCGAACAGGGTGGCCTCCGGCATGGTGTTGACCGTGTTCGGCGCCACCAGCTGGTCGACGTAGCGGGTGTCGGAGTAGGACGGGTCCTTCACGCCGGTCGAGGCCCACAGCGGGCGCTGCGGCTTCGCACCGGCGGCGGCCAGCGCCTTGAACCGGTCGGAGGCGAAGACCTCCTCGTAGGCGGCGTAGGCCAGCCGCGCGTTCGCGATCGCGGCCTTGCCCTGCAGGTCCGCGCCGCCCTCGACGCCGTCGAGCCGCTTGTCGATCTCGGCGTCCACCCGGGAGACGAAGAACGACGCCACCGAGGCGATCTTGGCCAGGTCGTGGCCGTTGGCCTTGGCCTGCTCCAGACCGGCCAGGTAGGCGTCCATGACGTCCCGGTAGCGCTCCACCGAGAAGATCAGCGTCACGTTCACGCTGACCCCTTCGGCCAGCGCGCGGGTGATCGCGGGCAGGCCCTCCACGGTGGCGGGGATCTTCACCATCAGGTTCGGCCGGTCCACGGCCTTCCACAGCTCGAGCGCCTCGGCGACGGTGCGCTCGGTGTCGTGCGCCAGCCGCGGGTCGACCTCCAGCGAGACCCGGCCGTCCGCACCCGCCTCGTAGACGTTGCGGAACACGTCGGCGGCGTCGCGCACGTCCTTGGTGGTCAGCTCGCGGACCGTGTCGTCCACCCCGGCGCCGCGGGCGGCCAGGTCGCGGACCTGGTCGTTGTAGTCGGCGGCGTTCGACAGCGCCTTCGCGAAGATCGTCGGGTTGCTGGTCACGCCCACGACCGCGTAATCGTTGATCAACTCGGTCAGGTTGCCGGACGTGATCCGCTGGCGGGACAGGTCGTCCAGCCAGATCGCCACGCCCGCATCGCTGAGCGCGGTGAGGTTCTGGTTCTCGGTCACTGCACTACCTCCACTCACGCTTGGGAGCGCGCGTTGTCCAGGCTCCGCCGGGCGGCGTCGGTGACCGCGCCGGTGGTGAACCCGAACTTCTCGAACAGGGTCTTGTAGTCCGCCGAAGCGCCGAAGTGCTCGATCGAGACGATCTCACCCGCGTCCTTGACGAACCGGTACCAGGACTGGGCGATGCCCGCCTCGACCGCGACCCGGGCGCGCACCGACGGCGGCAGCACCTGCTCGCGGTAGGACCGGTCCTGCCGGTCGAACCACTCCACGCACGGCATGGACACCACACGAGTGGCAACGCCCTCGTCCTCGAGGATCTTCCTGGCCTCGACCGCGAGCTGCACCTCCGAACCGGTGGCGATGAGCACCAGCTCCGGCGCGCCGTTGGCCGCCTCGGCCAGCACGTATCCGCCCTTGGCCACGCCATCGGCGTCGGTGCCCTCCAGGGTCGGCACGCCCTGCCGGGTCAGCGCCAGCCCGGCCGGGCCGCTGGTGTCCTCCAGCACGGCCTTCCAGGCGTGCGCGGTCTCGTTCGCGTCCGCCGGGCGGACCACCGACAGGCCGGGGATCGCGCGCAGCGCGGAGAGCTGCTCGATCGGCTGGTGCGTCGGGCCGTCCTCGCCGAGGCCGATCGAGTCGTGCGTCCACACGTAGACGACCGGGGCGCGCATCAGCGCCGCCAGCCGCACGGCCGGGCGCATGTAGTCGCTGAAGATCAGGAACGTGCCGCCGTAGGGGCGGGTGCCGCCGTGCAGCGCGATGCCGTTGAGGATCGAGCCCATCGCGTGCTCGCGGACGCCGAAGTGCAGCGTGCGGCCGTAGGGCTGGGCCGGCCACATCTCGGTGGAGATGTGCGCGGGGCCGAACGAGTCGACGCCCTTCATCGTGGTGTTGTTGCTCTCGGCGAGGTCCGCCGAGCCGCCCCACAGCTCCGGCAGCACGTCGGCCAGCGCGCCGAGGATCTCGCCGGATGCCTTGCGGGTGGCGATGCCCTTGCCGTCGGCCTCCCAGCTGGGCAGCTTCTCCTGCCAGCCCGCGGGCAGCTCGCGGGTGCGCATGCGGTTGAGCAGCGCCTCCCGGTCCGGGTTCGCCGCGGCCCAGTTGTCGTAGCTCTTCTGCCACTCGGCGTGGGAGGTCTTGGCGCGGTCGACGACCTGGCGGGCGTGCGAGAGCACCTCGTCGGAGATCTCGAAGGACTTCTCCGGGTCGAAGCCCAGCTCCTTCTTGATCCCGGCGACCTCGTCGTCGCCCAGCGCGGCGCCGTGCGCCTTGCCGGAGTTCATCTTGTTCGGGGCGGGGTAGCCGATGACGGTGCGCAGCACGATCAGCGTCGGCTGGTCCGGTTTGCCCTTCGCGGCGTCGAGCGCGTCGAGGATGCTGGAGACGTCTTCGCCGCCGTCGACGGTGATCACGTGCCAGCCGTAGGCTTCGTAGCGCTTGGCGGTGTCCTCGGACAGGGCGATCTTGGTGTCGTCCTCGATGGAGATCTCGTTGGCGTCGTAGATCACCGTGAGGTTGCCGAGTTGCTGGGTGCCGGCGAGCGAGGAGGCTTCGGAGGTCACGCCTTCCTCGATGTCGCCGTCGGAGGCGATCACGTAGATCTGGTGGTCGAACGGGCTTTCGCCGGGGGCGGCCTCGGGGTCCAGCAGGCCCCGCTCGCGGCGGGCCGCGATCGCCATGCCCACCCCGTTGGCCAGGCCCTGGCCCAGCGGGCCGGTCGTGGTCTCGACGCCGGGGGTGTGCCAGTACTCCGGGTGGCCGGGAGTCTTGGAATCCCACGTGCGCAGCGACTTGATGTCGTCCAGCTCCAGGCCGTAGCCGGACAGGAACAACTGCAAGTACAGCGTGAGGCTCGAATGCCCGGCCGAGAGCACGAACCGGTCGCGGCCGACCCAGTCGGGGTCGGCGGGGTCGTGCCGCATTACCCGCTGGAACAGCGCGTACGCGGTGGGGGCCAGGCTCATTGCGGTACCCGGGTGCCCACTGCCGCATTTCTCGACCGCATCGGCGGCCAGCACCCGGATCGTGTCCACGGCGCGCTGGTCCAGCTCGGTCCAGTCTGCGGGCAGTCGCTTGGTGGTCAAGCGGGCAAGATCGTCGGTGACGGACACGGACGCAGCTCCAGTTTCCCTCGAAGCGGTCCGTGCACGGATCCGGCGCGTCGCTTCCGGACCCGTTCGGACCGCAGTTATCCCTTGTCCAGCGGGCAGCCTAGTCGTGCCCCGGTGGGCACCCGGCGGCCCGTCTGAATTGATGCGGCCCCCTCACTCGGGTGAGAGGATCACCGGTTCGGCCCGCGGACGGGCAAGCCCCGACCGAGCCGGTCCCGACCGCCCGCCGCCGACCGGTTCCCGCACGTCAGAGCCTCGCGGCGGTGCGGTGATCACGCCCGGTGATCTCGCCGTTACCGGCCCTGTCGCAGGCGGCGCACTGCGGATCCCAACGGAATTCCCGGGTGCGGCGCGCGGCATGTCTTGTTTCGGTCGGTGCTCCGGCGGACCCGTCGCGTGCAACGGCGCGCGCCGGGTGCGGCATTCCGAGGCCCGGTCGTTCCGGACACCGGGTGCCGCAGCAGCCGGGCGTCCCGGTGCACCGCCTCGGCCGAAGACCCAACGCCACGATACCGGCACTCCGGGTCGTCGAGTCGGCGAGTGCGGTGGGCCAGGGACCCTGCGGCGGCGGTGGGGTGTAGCGCGCCTACTATTCAGCCGGTCGGCCGCCGTCGTTCCCGCGGCCACCCCGACTGACTAGGAGCCCCATGCCTTCGGTGCGTCCCGCCTCGGGCAGTCCCTCCGCGCGCGGTCGCGCCGCAGGCCCGGCCGGTCGCTTCCGGAGATCCGGTGCGGGACCGCCGGGGACGCTGTTGGGAGGCAGCGCGGCGCTGCCGCGAGGTGGTGCTGCCTCGTGACCACCACCGCCGCGCCGAACCGGCACGCCAGGCACCCGGGGGAGTTGCTTCGGGCCTACCTCGGCCTGCTCAAACCGCGAGTGATCGAGCTGCTGCTGGTCACCACCATCCCGGCGATGCTGCTTGCGCAGCGCGGCATCCCGTCGCCGTGGCTGGTGCTGTGCACGCTCGTCGGCGGGACGCTGGCCGCGGGCAGCGCCAACGCGCTCAACTGCGTCGCCGACGCGGACATCGACCAGGTCATGCAGCGCACCCGGGCGCGCCCGCTGGTGCGGCACACCGTGTCGAACCGGCACGCGCTGGTGTTCGGCGTCGCGCTCGGGCTCGGATCGTTCGGCTTCCTGTGGGCCACCGCGAACCTGCTGGCCGCGGTGCTGGCGGTGGCCACCATCCTGTTCTACGTCCTGATCTACACGCTGGTGCTCAAACGCCGCACGGCGCAGAACATCGTCTGGGGCGGCGCCGCGGGCTGCATGCCGGTGGTGATCGGCTGGGCCGGTGTGACCGGGCGGGTGGACTGGCCTGCGCTGGTGATGTTCGGGATCGTCTTCTTCTGGACGCCGCCGCACACCTGGGCGCTGGCGATGAAGTACAAGGCCGACTACGAGCGCGCCGGAATCCCGATGCTGCCGGTGGTCGCCGAGCCGACCTACGTGTCGCGGCAGATCCTGGCCTACAGCTGGTTGATGGTGCTCTGGACGCTGCTGCTGGCTCCGGCGGCGGGGTGGCTCTACGCCGCGTTCGCGGTGCTGTCCGGGGCCTGGTTCCTGTGGCTGGCGCACCGGCTGCACACCGCGACCAAGCGGGGTGAGCGAACCAAGCCGATGCGGCTGTTCCACATGTCCAACACGTACCTGATGATCGTCTGCGTGGCGTTGGCGGTGGATTCCGCGCTCGGGCTGCCCGTGCTCGGGTGGCCTTCGATCTGATCCGCGCGAGTGCGGCCGCGCGAGCGCCGCGCATGAGACGGTATCGCCGGATCTCGATCTGCGGAGGAATGGCGATGACCGGCGAACTGCCCGCGCAGCAGCGGCGGGCACTGGAACGTCTCGTGGAGCGCGGCACGCTCACCGCGCAGCAGTCCGAGGCGGTGCAGGCCGAACTGGCCGCCGAAACCGGTCCGCAGCGGGCCGGCGGCCTTTGGGAAGTGCTCGGCTACGCGGGCGGGGCGTTGGTGCTCGGTGGTGCCGGGCTGCTGCTGGGCATGTCGTGGGAGGAACTCTCCCGCGCCGTGCGGGCGGGACTGCTCGCCGCGGCCACGATCTTGCTGGTGGCCGTCGGGCTGTTCATCGCGAACGGGCCGCGCGGTGTGCACGAACTCGCGGTGGAAGCGCCGTCGCGGCGCAGCCGCATCGTGTCGGTGTTGTTCGCGCTGGCCTCCGGGACCGCGGCGATGACCGTGGGCAGCGGCATCGAGGACGCGGCGGGGGTGGACGTCTCGCTGGTGGCGACGCTGGCCGGTACGGCGGTGGCCGCGTCGGCCACCGCCGCGCTGCCGTCGTTGCCGCTGCTGCTGGCCACCGGGGCGTTCGCGTACGGCCTCGCGCTGTCGATCACCGACGGCTGGACCGGCGGCCAGCTGCCCCAGATGGTGCTGCTCATCCTGCTCGGCCTGGTGTGGGCCGCGTTGAGCGTCGGCGGAGTGCTCGACCTGCCGTCCCGCGACCGGGCCGGGCGGATCCGGCGGGAAACCGGGCTCGGCATCGCCGCGGCCATCGCGCTGTCCGGAGCGCAGTGGACGATCGGCGACGACCAGGCGATCAGCTACGGCACCACGTTCGTGCTGGCGGTGGCGTGCTTCGCCGCGTACCTGCGGCTGCGTTCGGCGGTGCTGCTGGTGTTCGGCGTCGTGGGCATGACCCTGGCCGTGCCGGAGGCGGTCTACCACTGGACCGACGGCGCGCTCGGCGGGCCGCTGATCGTGCTGCTGGTGGGCGCGGTGCTGCTCGCCGTCGGCGGCTTCGGGCTGCGGTTGCGCAACCGGGTCGGCTCCGGCCCGGACTGAGCCCGGGCCGGAGCCGCATCGATCAGGGCAGCAGCAGGAGCTTGCCGGTGGTGCGGCGGCCTTCGAGGTCTTCGTGCGCCTTGCGGGCATCCGCGAGCGGGTAGCTGCCGCCGATCCGGATGTCCAGCCGCCCGTCGGCGATCGCGCCGAACACCTCGCCGGCCCGCCAGTCCAGCTCGTCGCGGTCCAGCAGGTAGCTCGCCAGCGACGGCCTGGTCAGGAACACCGAGCCCGCGCTGTTGAGCCGCTGCGGGTCCACCGGCGGAACCGGGCCGCTGGCGGCGCCGAACAGCGCCAGCGTGCCGCGCGGGCGCAGGCTCGCCAGGCTCGCGTCGAAGGTGTCCTTGCCGACGCCGTCGTAGACCACGTCCACGCCCCGGCCGCCGGTCAGTTCCCGCACCCCTTCGGCGACGTCGGCCTCGGTGTAGCGGATGATCTCGTCCGCGCCCGCGCCCCGGGCCAGCCGTTCCTTCTCGTCGGTGGAGACCGTGCCGATCACCCGGCCGCCGCGGGCCTTGATCAGCTGCGTGAGCAGCAGGCCCATGCCGCCCGCCGCGGCGTGCACCAGCGCGGTTTCGCCTTCCCGCACCGGATGCGTGGAAGCGATCAGGTAGTGCGCGGTCATGCCTTGCAGCGCGGCCGCAGCGGCCGTGCGGTCTTCCAGCCCCTCCGGGATCCGCACCGCCTTGGCCGCGGGCACCACCGCGTACTCGGCGTAGCTGCCCGGAGTCATCGCCCAGGCGACCCGGTCCCCGGCGGTGAACCCGGCGACATCCGGCCCGGCTTCGGCGACCGTGCCCGCGCCCTCGGAGCCCGGCGTGAACGGCAGCGGCATCGAGTAGACCCCGCTGCGCTGGTAGGTGTCGATGAAGTTGACGCCGGAGGCGGCGACCTCGACCAGCAGCTCACCCGGGCCGGGAGCCGGCCGGTCGGCTTCCGCGAGTTCCAGCACCTCGGGTCCGCCGGTGGCCTGTACCCGGATCGCGCGCATGTGTGCCTCCTTCTGTGACGGTGTTCCGCAGCCGATCATGCCCGCCGTACGGCGCGCGGGCCCGCTCCGCCCGCCGTCCGAGGATCGTGGTGTGCGTAACGGTGCGCCCTCCGCGGCGGCGGCGTTGTCTAGGATCTCCGGCATGGCAGCCGACAACGACGCCGAGCAGATCACCGCGCCGCCGAAGGCCGTCGCCGCGGCGAAGGACTTCGCCGGGAAGCACGGCGGTTCCGCCCGGGCCGTGGTGGAGCACCTCGGCAACGCGGGCGCTCGCCTGGTCCTCGTCGGCGAGGACGGCGCGCTCGGGGACGTGCTGGTCGCCGACGTCGCGACCGGTGAAGCCGTCGTGGCCGCGGTCGACGAGCTGACCGGCAGCGACTGGGACGGCGAGACCACCGCCGCGCTGCAGATCGGCCCGGCGCACCGCCGCAAGATGGCCGGCCCGCGCGCCCGCTGATGCCGTTCGTACTGCTGGCGACCTGCGCGGACCCGCCCGCTTCGGCCGCCGACGACGCCCCGTTGACCGCAGCGCTGGACGAGTTGGGCGTGCGCGCGGAATGGGCCGCGTGGGACGACCCGGCGGCCGGGTTCTCCCGCGCCGACCTCGTGGTGCTGCGCAGCCCGTGGGACTACACGCAGCGCCGCGAAGAGTTCCTGAGCTGGTGCGATTCGCTGCCGGCGGTGGCGAACCCGGCCCGGGTGGCGCGCTGGAACACCGACAAGAGCTACCTCGCCGATCTCACCGAGCGCGGGCTGCCGGTGGTGCCGACCCGGCTGCTCAAACCGGGGGAGCGGATCACCGCCGCGGACCTGGCGGATTGGCCGGACGCCGAGTTCGTGCTCAAGCCCTCGGTCGGTGCCGGTTCCCGCGGGGCCGCCCGCTTCGCGCCGGGTGATCTGGCTTCGGCCGCCGAGCACCTGGAGTCGCTGCACGGTGACGGCGGGCTCGTGCTGGTGCAGCCGTACCAGCGCGTCGTCGATCGCGAAGGCGAGACCGCGCTGGTGTTCTTCGGCGGCCTGTTCTCGCACGCCTTCGTCAAGGGGCCGATGCTGCGCGAGTCCTCGGACGGCGAGCTCTCCGCCGGTGAACGGATGCGGGTCGAGCCGGACCCCGCGCTGCGGCGCGTGGCCGAGGACGTGATGGACGCGGCGGCCGAGCTGCTCGGCCTGCGGCGCTGCGACCTGCTGTACGCGCGGGTCGATCTGGTGCGGCGCGACGACGGGGCACCGCTGGTGCTGGAGCTGGAGGTCACCGAGCCGTCGCTGGGCTTCGGCCACGCCGATCCGGGCGCGCCGCTCCGCTTCGCTTCCGCGGTGCGCGCCGCCCTTAACGGCTGAGCGACCGCGGCGAACAGGTCATTTCCGCATGATCGAGGCGTGTCGGGATGACATCGCGGTTCGCGGAGTCTATGTTTTCAGCGGCGCTTGAAGTTGATCTGCCGGAGGGCTGAAGTGACCGAGTACGCGCAGCGCACCGAACGCCCCGCGATGTCCGAGTGGATCGAGCAGATGGCCGCGCACTTCGAGGCCACCGAGGGGATGCCGCTGATCGCCGGGCGGATCCTGGCGTTCCTGCTGATCTGCGACCCACCGGAGCGCACGGCCGCGGAGCTCTCGCACGGGCTCAACGCCAGCACCGGCTCGGTCAGCACCAACGTGCGGCTGCTGCTGCGGCTCGGCGTGATCTCCAAGACGACCAGGCAGGGCCGCGAGGCGGCGCTCTACCGCGTGGAGGAGGACCGCTGGCCGGAGCTGGTGCGCCACCGGATGCAGCGGGTCACCGGGCTGGAGGAGCTCACCGCCGCCGGGCTGCGGATGTTCAGCGGGCAGGGCGAGCGGGCGCGGCGGCTGCGCACCGTGCACGAGTTCTACCAGTGGCTCGCCGGGGAAATGCCGCAGCTGTGGCAGCGCTGGGAACGCGAACAGCCCCGCAAACTGCGCTACTGACCGCCGATCGAATCGATGCTCCTGCGTCGCGCAAATCCATTCGGAGCAACGGTCGTTCACCGACGCGCGGAGCGGGCTCAGGCCGGGACGGGCTCGGCCTCGGGCGCCGGAGCCTCGGGGACCCGCCCGCGGTACCGCGATTCGCTCCACAGCAGCGCCGTGATCGCGATGACCAGCGTCGCGCCGAGGACGTGCAGCACGACCATCGCCTCCGGCACGCCCAAGTAGTACTGCGCCGAACCAACCGCGCCCTGCGCCAGCACCAGCACGCAGGCCGCGATGTAGCAGCGCAGCACGCCCTTGGTGGGCCGCGCGCTGCGCAGCCAAACGCCGAACACGGCCAGCACGCACACGTACGCCATCACCAGCAGCCCGTGCACCTGCACCAACGTCACCACCGGCAGCACCAACCGCGGAGTCTCGGCGTCCCCGGCGTGCGGGCCCGCGGCGGTCACCATCGTTCCGGCGAACAGCATCGCGGCCGTGATCACGGTCAGCGCCACCAGCAGGCCGCGCATCCGGCCGGGTAGCACCGGAGTCGCGGGCTCGTCGCCCTCACCGGCGGCCTTGAACAGGTACGCGGCCAGCCAGATCAGCACCGCCGAGGCCATGAAGTGGATCGACACGCTCCACCAGCTCAGGTCCACCAGCACCGTGATGCCGCCGATCACCGCCTGCGCGACCACGCCCACCGGCATGATCAGCGCGAGCTTGATCAGCCGCGGGCGGCGCGGCCGCACCCGCCAGGCGGCCAGCAGGCAGGCCAGCGCCACGAACCCGACCAAGCCGGTCAGCGTGCGGTTGCCGAACTCGATCACCTGGTGCAGCGCGGCGACCTCCGGGTGCTCGATCGGCACCATGCTGCCGGGGAAGCACTGCGGCCACGTGGGGCAGCCGAGGCCGGAGCCGGTCACCCGCACCACCGACCCGGTCACCGAGATCAACGCCTGGGTGACGAGCACGGCCAGCGCCAGTGCGCGCACCACGCGGTGACTTGGATTCAGGACCCTGGCCAGTTTCGACGTCGGCACGGCCCGATCGTAGGCGCTGCCCTGGAACGCACCGCCGAGAGGTACCCGGCCGCGGGCGGCCGTCGTCTTGAGAACGGCGGAGCCGATCGCAGCGTCCAGCGGAGCGACCGGCACCCGCCGCGAACCTTCCGCAGTCAGTCGCGGTGGCCTGCCGCGAAGGCGTGTCCGGGGAAGGCGCCCGCTCGTGCGACCTGCTTGCTCAACGACTTGCCGAGCGCGACGAGCCGTTCGGTGCCCTCGGCGCCCAGGTGCGCCCACGGCGCCGCCGCCAGCTCGTCGGTGTGCTGCTCGACCTTCTCCCGCAGCTGCTTGCCCGCGTCGGTGAGCTCGTTGCCCGCGTCGAGCAGCCCCTGCGCGCGCAGCACGTCCTGCGCGTCGCCCCACTGCGCGTCCGACCAGCCGCGGCTGGCCTTGGCGAACTGCTCGGAAAGCCCTTCGCCGCTGGTGATCTGCAGGATCAGCGCGTGCAGCCCGGACAGCCCTGCCGACTGCAGCGCGATCAGGTGCCCGTCGCCGCGGTACTCGCGCAGCAGGCTGACCGCGTGCCAGAGCGCGACGTGCGGCTGCTCCGGCCAGTCCAGGTCGGCGTGCGCGGCGTAGAGCGGGCGGGCTTCCGGCTTGCACGCCTCGGTGGCGCGGCGGGCGAGTTCGGCGGCCTCGGCGACTTCTTCCGAGCGGATCTGGTCTTCGCCCAGCAGTCGCCGCAGCGTGCTGTCCGCGGCGCCGAAGCGGGCGGCGACCACGTCCGAGGGCTGCACGACCGACCACGCCTGCGGGATCGACTCGGCGACCAGCTCGGGGTTGAAGTTGTAGAACGTCGCGGCGACCACGCCTGCGCCGACCGCGCCCATCGGGGCCGCGCGGCCCGCGAAGTAGCGCGCCGTGCGGGATTGCAGGCCCAGCTCGGTGAACGCCGCGTCGGCGTCGGGGGAGAAGTAGATGTTGGCGTGCAGCGGCTCCAGTGCGCGGTGGCACCGCCGGGCCGACTCGGCGTTCGCGGAGGCGTTTCGCGGCTCAGTCATGCCGCCACCCTACTTCGCGGTAACAGAGCGGCGGATCAGGTCAGACGCGTCGTGCGGACCGCCAGCGCCCCGGCGGCCGCGCCCCAAAGCAGCAACACCACAACCGGCTGCCAACCCGGCAGCGCGGCGTGCTCGACGGTCCGTTCCAGTGCCGCGGCCAGCGCGCCGGACGGCAGCAGACCCGCGATCGCCCCGACCGGCCCCGGCAGGTCGCCCGCAGGCAGCGCCAGCCCGCCCGCCAGCAGCAGCACGAACCAGATCGCGTTGGCCAGCGCCAGCACGATCTCGGCCCGGAACGCGCCACCGACCAGCACGCCCGCGGCGCCGAACGCGATCGTGCCCAGCACCAGCAGCGGAATCCCGCCGATCAGGCCCAGCAGGTGCGGCGTCCAGCCGAGGCACACCGCCGTGATCCCGAGCAGCACCGCCTGCAACGCCACCACCAGCAGCGTCGCCAGCACCCGGCCGGAGATCAGCGTCCAGCGCGGCAACGCGGTCGCCGAAAGCCGCTTGAGCACCCCGTAGCGGCGGTCGAAGCCCAGCGCGATCGCCTGCCCGGTGAACGCGGTCGACATCACCGCCAGCGCCAGCACCCGCGGTGCGACGGAGTCCACCCGCGGTTCCGGCACGGTGCCGATGTGCAGCGTGCTCAGTCCGATCAGCAGCGCCATCGGGATGATCAGGGTCAGCAGCGCCTGCTCGCCGTGGCGCACGATCAGCAGCGCCTCGACGCGGGTGTGCGCGGCCAGCATCCGCAGCGCCCGGCCCCTGCCCGGCGCCGGGGTGAAGGTGCCCGCCGGGAAGCGCTCACCGGGCCGCGGCGCGTCCGCGGCTGTGTTCGACGCCGTCTCCGCAGGCGCGTTTCGGCTCACGAGCGCAACTCCCGTCCGGTCAGGTCGAGGAACACGTCCTCCAGGCTCCGCTTGCTGACCCGCAGCTCGTTGGCCAGCACCCCGTGCCGGGCGCACCAGGACGTCACGGTGGAGACCACCTGCGGGTCGATGCAGCCGCGCACCACGTACTGCCCGGAGCGGACCTCGGTGGCCTCGTAGTCCTCCGGCAGCGCCGCCAGCAGCAGGTCCAGGTCCAGCGCCGTTTCGGAGCGGAACCACAGCTCCTGCCTGCCCTGCGGATCGGCGGTCAGCTCCGCCGCGGTGCCGTCGGCGACGGCGCGGCCGTGATCGACGATCACGACGCGGTCGGCCAGCGCTTCGGCCTCGTCCATCAGGTGCGTGGTCAGCAGCACCCCCACGCCGTCGCGGCGCAACGCCGCCACCAGGTCCCACACGAGCCTGCGGGCCTGCGGGTCCAGCCCGGCGGTCGGTTCGTCCAGGAACACCAGCTCCGGGCGCCCGACCAGGGCGCAGGCCAGCGACAACCGCTGCTGCTGACCGCCGGAGAGCCGCTTGTACGGGGTTCGCCCCGCCGCGGCGAGCCCGAGCGTGTCCAGCAACCAGTCCGGATCGATCGGGTCGGCGGCGCAGGAGGCGATCAGCCGGAGCATCTCCGCGGCGCGCACGCCCGGGTAGGCGCCGCCGCCCTGCGGCATCACGCCGATCCGCGGCCGCAACCGCTCGCCCTGGGCGGCGGGGTCCATGCCCAGCACGCGCACGGTCCCGCCGTCCGGGCGCTGGAAGCCTTCGCAGATCTCGACCGTGGTGGTCTTGCCCGCACCGTTCGGGCCGAGCAGTGCGAGCACGCTGCCGCGCGCCATGCACAGGTCCAGCCCGGCCACGGCCACGGTGTCGCCGAAGCTCTTGGTCAGCCCCCGCACCTCCAGCGCCGGGGAGTGCTGCGGCGCGCCCTCGGACGCCTCCTGATCCCCCGGGCCGTCCTGGGCCGCCCCGTCTCGGACCGCCCCGTCTCGGACCGCGTCGTCCTGGACCGCGCCGTTCGGCACTGGGCGGCCGGTTGGGGTGCTCGCGGCTTCGTTCACGACCTCCAAGCCTATGACGTGACCGGGCGCGCACCCCTCCGGGTCGGTAGCAGCCGCGGCACCTTCCCGCGCATGAACCACAGCAGCACGGCGAACGCGATCAACGAGGCGATCACGGCGAGCGGGATCTGGTACGCACGCAGCACATAAGCCGTACCGGTCGGCGCCACCAGCAGCGCCACCACCGCGCAGATCGCCGCCGCGGTGATCCGGAACCGGGTGTTGTTCGTGGACAACGCCAGCGGGATCACCATCCACAGCAGGTACCAGGGGTGCAGCACCGGCCCGAACACCGCCAGCGTGCCCAGCGTGATGCCCAGCGCGGTCAGCGGCTCGACGCGGCCCTTGAACGACAGCCACAGCAGCCGCAGGCACACGACCCCGGTCACCGCGTAGCCGATCAGCTTCGTGATGACCAGCATCGAGTCGGTGTGGTTGCCCAGCCCCAGCAGCATCCCGAGGCCACCGCCGGTCATGCCGAACGCGGTCATCGGTGCCAGCCACGTCTTGATCCGGTTCGGCACGTCGAAGGTGTCGATCCAGCCCAGGCCCCAGCCGCTGGCGACCGTGATCACCGCCATGGTGGCCAGGAACACCGCCAGCAGGCCGGCGGCGACGATCACCAGGTCGCGGAACCGCCCGCCGCGCCTGCGGGCGACGTAGACGCCGAAGAACCCGAGCGCGATGAATCCGGGCGGTTTGATCGCGCCGCCGATGGTCAGCAGCACCGCGGTCGCGGCCACGCCCAGCGGGCGGCGCCAGCGCAGCCCCAGTTCGATCGCGGCGAACATGATCCCGACCAGCAGCGCCTCGTTGTGCGCACCGCTGATCACGTGGAACAGCGTGATCGGGTTGGCCGCCGAGAGCCACAGCGCGGCCACCGGATGCACCCCGCAGCGCACCGCCAGCCGCGGGATCGCCCAGATCGCCAGCATCAGCCCGGCGATCATGACCGCGCGCCACAGCAGCACGCCGAACACCACGTCGGTCCCGATCACCCGGGCGAGGTGCTGGCCGACCATGAGGAACAGCGGGCCGTACGGCGAAGGCGTGTCGCGCCAGATGTTCGGCACGTTGGCGACCAGCGGGTGCTCCACGCCCAGCGCCGCGGAAGGCCCGAGCGTGTAAGGGTTCACGCCGCTGGCGGCCACCGCGTTCTGCCCGAGGTAGGTGTACATGTCGGTGCTGAACAGCGGCGGCGCGATCGCCAGCGGCAGGCCCCACATCACGACCGTGCGGTCCAGCTGGGTGCGGGTGATCATGCGCGCCCGGCCGGGCCAGGACAGCTTGCCCAGCCACAGCCACGCGGTGACGATCATGAGCATCCCGAGCCACGCGCAGGCCATCGCCACCGTCGGGATCCGAGCGGGCAGGCCGAGCAGGCGCACTCCGATGAGCGGGTTGTTCACCGGCGCGGCGCCCGCCCCGACGGCGCCGAAGGCGAGCACCAGCGAGCCTGCGGTGCCGAAGCGGCGCACCAGGTCGAGCTGCCTGCGTTCCGGCGCGGCCAGCGGCTCCGGATCGCCGTCGCTGCCTTCGGTGCCGTCGTGCCCGGTGCCCGCTCGCTGGTCGCGGCCAGGATCTTCCTCGCGGCCGGAGTCCTTCTCGGAGCCGGCGTCTTCCCCGCGGCCGGAGCCCTGCTGTCGCCGCGAGGCTTCGGTGGCGCCGTGCCGTTCCGGGTCGCCGAACTGCTCGTCCACCGACTCACCCTGCGCCGAGCCGTCGCCGTGCGCCTCCGCCCGCCGGTCGGCCCGCGGGTTCTCCGGGTCGCCGGTGCGCGCGCCTTCCGGGCGCCGGGCCGTCTGCTGGTCGGTGCCGGTGGCCGGGTCCGCGGCCCCGGCACCGTTGGTATCGCCTGCCGCCACGACGCCTGAGCTTAGAGGTTGCGCTGGTCGCGGCTGTCGAGGCTCGGTTTTCACCGGGCCGTGCGCCCCGCGGCGTCGTGCGTGCGGCTCAACCGATTCCGCCGGGTGCCGGACCGGTGCCGAAGCGCAACGGCTGGGAAGCCGAACGCGGGATGCTCGCTGCGGTGGCGACCACGCAGCGCAGCCGCGGGCAGGAGTGAGCCGAATCACCTGCCGGGGCTGGCTCTGGCGTGGCTGGACGAAATAGGTAACATCAGTGTTGTGAAAAACGCCGGAACGCCTTCCCAGGCTGTGGCGCCGAACTCCGGGCAGTCCGCTCAGGGCGCCACCGCCCCGGGTGCGGCCGCGCAGTCCGGAGACGGCGGCACCCGGCACTCGGTCGCCCGCCTCCTGCTGGAGCGGGGGCCGATCACCGCGGCTGCGGTGGCCGAAGCGCTCGGGATCAGCGCCGTCGCGGTGCGCAGGCACCTCGACGCACTGGTCGCCGAGGGCGAGGCTTACACCAGGGAGTCCTCGGCACGGCAACGCCGCGGCCGGGGCAGGCCCGCCAAGCTGTACCTGCTGACCGAGGTCGGCAGGGCCAGGTTCGGGCACGCCTACGACGACCTGGCCGTGGCGGCGTTGCGGTTCATCGCCGAATCGGACGGTGAGCAGGCGGTGCGGTCGTTCGCCGAACAGCGGATCGCCGCACTCGTCGAACACCACCGGGAGGCGCTGGCCGCCGCCCGGACTCCGGCCGAGCGGGCCGAGGTCCTTGCCGGTGCACTGACTCGCGAGGGCTACGCTGCCTCGACGCGCAGCGTCGCCTCCGGTGAGCAGCTCTGCCAGCACCACTGCCCGGTGGCGCACGTCGCTGCGGACTTCCCGCAGTTGTGCGAGGCCGAGACGGCGGCGTTCGCCGAAGTCCTCGGCACCCACGTGCAGCGGTTGGCCACCATCGCCAACGGCGATGCGGCATGCACGACGCACGTACCGCTCACGCGGAACGCGCGAACGACCGGGACCGGTGCGGAGACCGACGAGGTCGCCCCCGGACCGGCCACAACCGACCAAGCACCCACGGCCGGTCGGCGACCGGCGGGGGAGCAGACCGCCCCGATTCCTGACGGAGGGGAGTCCGTATGACTGCCGCTGCCGAGCAGCGCACACCCACCACGGTGTCGAACACTGGCCAGCTCAGCCAAGAAGAGACCCTCGCCACCCTGGGCAACTACGAATACGGCTGGGCCGACTCCGACGCCGCCGGTGAGTCCGCCCGCCGCGGGCTCAACGAGGACGTCGTCCGGGAGATCTCGGCCAAGAAGGACGAGCCCGAGTGGATGCTCGAAGCGCGGCTCAAGGCGCTGCGGCTGTTCGAGCGCAAGCCGATGCCGAACTGGGGCGCCGATCTGTCCGGCATCGACTTCGAGCAGATCAAGTACTTCGTGCGTTCCACCGAGGAGCAGGCCCAGACCTGGGAGGACCTGCCCGAGGACATCAAGAACACCTACGACAAGCTGGGCATCCCGGAAGCGGAGAAGCAGCGGCTGGTCGCCGGTGTCGCCGCGCAGTACGAGTCCGAGGTGGTCTACCACAAGATCCGCGAGGACCTGGAGGAGAAGGGCGTCCAGTTCCTGGACACCGACACCGCCCTGCGCGAGCACCCGGAGATCTTCAAGGAGTACTTCGGCTCGGTCATCCCGGCCGGGGACAACAAGTTCTCCGCGCTGAACACCGCGGTGTGGTCCGGCGGCTCGTTCATCTACGTGCCGAAGGGCGTGCACGTGGACATCCCGCTGCAGGCCTACTTCCGGATCAACACCGAGAACATGGGCCAGTTCGAGCGGACGCTGATCGTGGTCGACGAGGGTGCCTACGTGCACTACGTCGAGGGCTGCACCGCGCCGATCTACTCCAGCGACTCGCTGCACTCGGCGGTCGTGGAGATCGTGGTCAAGAAGAACGCGCGCTGCCGCTACACCACGATCCAGAACTGGTCGAACAACGTCTACAACCTGGTCACCAAGCGGGCCAAGGCCGAAGAGGGCGCGACCATGGAGTGGGTCGACGGCAACCTCGGCTCCAAGGTGACCATGAAGTACCCGTCGGTGTTCCTGATGGGCGAGCACGCCAAGGGCGAGGTGCTCTCGGTGGCCTTCGCCGGTGAGAGCCAGCACCAGGACGCGGGCGCGAAGATGGAGCACATGGCTCCGCACACGTCCTCGTCGATCGTGTCCAAGTCGATCGCCAGGGGCGGCGGCCGCACTTCCTACCGGGGTCTGGTGAAGGTCGCCAAGCGCGCCAACCACTCCTCGTCCAACGTCAAGTGCGACGCGTTGCTGGTGGACACCATCAGCCGCTCCGACACGTACCCCTACGTCGACGTGCGCGTCGACGACGTGTCCATGGGCCACGAGGCCACCGTCTCCAAGGTCAGCGACGACCAGCTGTTCTACCTGATGCAGCGCGGGCTGACCGAGGACGAGGCGATGGCGATGATCGTGCGCGGCTTCGTCGAGCCGATCGCGCGCGAGCTGCCGATGGAATACGCGCTGGAACTGAACCGCCTGATCGAGCTGCAGATGGAAGGGGCCGTCGGCTGATGACGAGCACCACCAGTACCGACGACGCCCAGCACGGCCTGAGCGAGCACTCCCACGGGGGGACTGTGATCCCGCAGTCCTCCCGCGGGCAGCGGTTCACCTCCTACGACGTCGATGCCTTCGAGGTTCCCGGCGGCCGCGAGGAGGACTGGCGGTTCACGCCGGTCAAGCGGCTCAAGGGGCTGCACGACGGCACCGCCGAGGCCACCGGCGAGATCGGTGTCGAGGTCGAGGCCGGCTCCGAGGTCACCGTGGAGACCGTTGGCCGCGACGACGAGCGCATCGGCAAGGGCGGCGTGCCCGCCGACCGGATCGCCGCGCAGGCGTGGAGCTCGTTCGAGCAGGCCACGGTCGTCACCGTGCCCAAGGAGGTGCGCCCGGAAGGCCCGGTCAGCATCGTCGTGCACGGCCCCGGCGTCGGGCGGACGGCCTACGGGCACATCCAGATCCGCGCCGAGCGGTTCGCCGACGCCGTCGTGGTGGTCGACTACCGCGGCTCCGGTGTGCTGGGCGAGAACATCGAGTTCGTCGTGGACGACTCCGCGCGGCTGTCGATCGTGTCCGTGCACGACTGGGCCGACGACGCCACCCAGGTCAGCTCCGAGCACGCCTACCTGGGCCGGGACGCGGTGTTCCGGCACCTGGCGGTGACCCTCGGCGGCGACCTGGTGCGGGTGAACACCACCGTGACCTACGGCGACAAGGGCGGCGACGCCGAGCTGCTGGGGCTGTACTTCGCCGACGAGGGCCAGCACCTGGAGCACCGGATGCTGGTCGACCACGCCGAGGCGAACTGCCGCAGCAACGTGCTCTACAAGGGCGCGCTGCAGGGCGATTCCGCGCACACGGTGTGGATCGGTGACGTGCTGATCCGCGCGGCGGCCGAAGCCACCGAGACCTTCGAGCTGAACCGGAACCTGGTGCTGACCGAGGGCGCCCGCGCCGACTCGGTGCCGAACCTGGAGATCGAGACCGGGGAGATCGAAGGCGCCGGGCACGCCAGCGCCATCGGCCGGTTCGACGACGAGCAGCTGTTCTACCTGCAGTCCCGCGGCATCCCGGAGGACCAGGCCCGCAGGCTCGTGGTGCGCGGCTTCTTCGGCGAGATCCTGCAGAAGATCACCGTGCCGGAGGTCCGCGAGCGGCTGGAGGCCGCGATCGAGGCCGAGCTGGCCGTCGTCGGCGCCTGAGCGCCACCCCTACTCGACTTTCCTCACACACCAGGAGAACAACGCACAATGGCCACCCTGGAGATCAAGGACCTGCACGGCTCCGTCGTCACCGACGAGGGCGCCAAGCCGATCCTCAACGGCGTGAACCTCACGGTCCGCTCCGGCGAGATCCACGCCATCATGGGCCCGAACGGCTCCGGCAAGTCGACGCTGGCCTACGCCATCGCCGGGCACCCCAAGTACCGGATCGACTCCGGTCAGGTGCTGCTCGACGGCGAGGACGTGCTGGAGATGAGCGTGGACGAGCGCGCCCGCGCGGGCCTGTTCCTCGCCATGCAGTACCCGGTCGAGGTGCCGGGCGTTTCGATGTCGAACTTCCTGCGCAGCGCGGCCGGTTCGGTCCGCGGTGAGGCCCCGCAGATCCGGCACTGGGTCAAAGAGGTCAAGCAGGCGATGAGCAGCCTGGACATCGACCCGTCGTTCGCCGAGCGCAGCGTCAACGAGGGCTTCTCCGGCGGCGAGAAGAAGCGGCACGAGATCCTGCAGCTGGACCTGCTGGACCCGAAGTTCGCGATCCTCGACGAGACCGACTCCGGCCTGGACGTCGACGCGCTGCGCGTGGTGTCCGAGGGCGTCAACAGCTACGTCGAGAAGGGTGACAAGGGAGTGCTGCTGATCACGCACTACTCCCGCATCCTCAACCACGTCCAGCCGCACTACGTGCACGTGTTCGCGGGCGGCAAGGTCGTCGAGTCCGGCGGCCCGGAGCTGGCCGAGGAACTGGAGCGCAACGGCTACGTGCGGTTCACGAAGGAGGCGGCTTCGCAGTCATGACCGCTCAGCCTCTCACCCACGCCGGTGCGGCCCCGCTGGACGTCGCGGCGATCCGGTCGGACTTCCCGATCCTGGGTCGCACCATCCGCGACGACCGCAGCCTGGTCTACCTGGATTCGGGTGCGACCTCGCAGCGTCCGCGCCAGGTGCTGGACGCGGAGCGGTCCTTCCTGGAGACCTCCAACGCGGCCGTGCACCGCGGTGCGCACCAGCTCGCTGAGGAGGCCACGGACGCCTACGAGGAGGCCCGCGCCAAGATCGCGCGGCTGGTCGGCGCCGGGATCGACGAGGTGGTGTTCACCAAGAACGCCACCGAGGGGATCAACCTGGTCGCCTACGCGATGAGCAACGCGGGCACCTCGGGGCCCGAGGCGGAGCGGTTCCGCATCGGCCCCGGCGACGAGGTCGTGGTGACCGAGATGGAGCACCACGCCAACCTGGTGCCGTGGCAGCAGCTGTGCCAGCGCACCGGGGCGACGTTGCGCTGGTTCGGCGTCACCGCGGACGGCAGGCTGGATCTGTCCGATGTGGACGATGTGATCACCGAGCGGGCCAAGGTCGTCGCGGTCTCGCACCAGTCCAACGTGCTCGGCACGGTGAACCCGTTGGAGCGGATCGTCGCGCGGGCGCACCAGGTGGACGCACTGGTGGTGCTGGACGCCTGCCAGTCGGTGCCGCACTCGCCGGTGGACTTCGCCGCGCTGGACGTGGACTTCGCGGTCTTCTCCGGGCACAAGATGCTCGGCCCGTCCGGCATCGGGGTGCTCTACGGCCGCAACGAGCTGCTGCGCTCGATGCCGCCTTTCCTCACCGGCGGGTCGATGATCGAGATGGTCTACATCGACCACTCCACGTTCTCCGAGCCGCCGCAGCGGTTCGAGGCGGGCGTGCCGATGACCTCGCAGGCCATCGGGCTCGGCGCGGCCGTGGACTACCTGTCGGTGGTGGGCATGGAGCGCATCGCCGCGCACGAGAAGAAGCTCGCCGCGGCGGCGCTGGAGGAACTGTCCGGGATCGACGGGGTGCGCATCATCGGCCCCAACAGCACCGAGGACCGCGGCGCCACGGTGTCGTTCGTGCTCGACGGGGTGCACCCGCACGACGCGGGCCAGGTGATGGACGGCCAGGGCGTCGAGGTTCGCGTCGGCCACCACTGCGCGTGGCCGCTGCACCGGTCGTTCCGGGTTCCGGCCACGGTGCGGGCGAGCTTCTACCTGTACAACGATCTGGACGAGGTCGCCGCGCTCGGGGAAGCTGTGCGGGAGGCTCAGCGTTTCTTCGGTGTCGCGTGAACTGAAGGACGTGTGATGCAGCTCGAGCAGATGTACCAGGAGATCATCCTGGACCACTACCGCAACCCGCACCGCACTGGCCTGCGAGACCCGTTCGACGCGGAGTCCTTCCAGGTCAACCCGGTCTGCGGGGACGAGGTGACGCTGCGGGTGCGGTTGACCGGCAGCGGCCCCGACGCGATCATCGAGGACGTCTCCTATGACGGGCAGGGCTGTTCGATCAGCCAGGCTTCCACGTCGGTGCTCACCGACCTGGTGGTCGGCAAGCCGGTCAAGGAGGCGATGGGCAAGGAGACCGCGTTCAGCGAGCTCATGCAGGGCCGCGGGCAGGTCGAGCCCGACGAGGACGTCCTGGAGGACGGCATCGCGTTCGCCGGGGTGGCCAAGTACCCGGCGCGCGTGAAGTGCGCGTTGCTCGGGTGGATGGCTTTCAAGGACGCCGTGTCGCGCGTCGTCGACGAGGTGGGAGCGTCATGACCGACCAAACCCAGGTGCAGGACAAGGAAACGGCTGAAGCCGACGTGCAGCGCGGCGCTGCCTCCGATGGCGCCGACGTGCAGCGCGGCGCGGAAGGCATGCCGGAGACCCCGGCGCCTGCCGCGGAACTCGCCGCGGTGGAAGACGTCGAAGAGGCGCTGCGCGATGTGGTGGACCCCGAGCTGGGCATCAACATCGTCGACCTCGGCCTGCTCTACGGCGTGACCGTCGAGCAGGACAACAGCGCCACGCTGGACATGACCCTGACTTCCGCGGCCTGCCCGCTGACCGACGTGATCGAGGAGCAGGCCCGTTCCGCGCTCACCGGCGGCCCCGGTGGCGGTGTGGTCAACGACTTCCGCATCAACTGGGTGTGGATGCCGCCGTGGGGACCGGAAAAGATCACCGAAGAGGGGCGCGAGCAGCTCCGCGCCCTCGGCTTCACGGTCTGAGCGGCCGATACTCCGTGCGCGACGGCCCCGGCAGCACCTCGCTGCCGGGGCCGTTCGTCGTGTGCGGGCGGTGCCTCATTCAGGGGCCCTGCACGCGAGGTGAGTCGGTCGGCTGCGGTGGCATCGCCTCCGGATCCTGCGTCGGAAAGCCCGGCGGTGCGGAGTGCGGTCCGGCGCTGTCGGCCGGTGGCTGCGGCGCTGGGCGCACGTTCGGCGGCTGAGCAGCGGGCACGGCGTTCGACGGCACGTGCTGCGGCGCCCGCGGATTCCCGCCCGGTTGCGGCTGCGGTACGTGCGGATTCCCGCCCGGCGCGGACGGTGGACGAGCGGGCCCGTCCGGCATGGAGGACTGCGGCCCCGGCTTCGCGGCGGGCGGTGCGCTGGACGGCTGCGGACGATCCGCGTGGTTCGCAGCGCCGGGAGCACCGCGCGTGCCGTCCGGCGCAGCGGCTCGACCCGCATCGTTCCCGGCCGCGTTCGCAACGGCGTCCTGCGCGTTGCGGGCGGTTTGCTGGACGGCTTCGCGCTCGGCGTCCGGGCGCTGCGCCGGGCTTCGCCCGCCCGGGCCCTGCGCAGCGCCCTTGCCGCGCAGCACGTCCACGTGCTGCGACCCGGGCCGGGACATCACCCAGCTCGAGCCGCTCAGCGCCTTGGCCTCCCGCTTGAGCGGGGCCAGCAGCCGGGACACCTCGTCGTAGCTGGTCACCGTGCTCTGCGTGCACACCAGCGTGGCCAGCGAGAGGCTCACCGGCACGCCACCGGCGTCCCGCTCGGGATCCAGCAGCAGCTCGGCGAGCGGCACGAGGTCGTCGAGATCGGCGACCAGCAGGAAGTCGTCGCCACCGACGTGACCCACCCGAACCGAAGGCATCGAGGTGGACGCGTCGGTGAGCCCGCGCCCGATCGCGCGGATCAGGTCATCGCCCGCGGAGAACCCGACGGTGTCGTTGACCGTCTTGAACCCGTCGATGTCCAGCCAGCTCACCCCGAACACCTCACCGGCGGCGATCCGCCGGGTCACGTCGCGGGCGATGGCGTCGCTGCCGGGCAGCCGGGTCAGCGGGTTGAGCGCGGCGGCCTCCTCCACCTTCAGGTCCGCCATACCGCGGATGAGGTGCCCGGCGCGCACCGCGCCGAGGCAGCGCCCCGACTCGTCGACGACGATCGCGTCGTCGTACATGCGGTACTGATCGGAGCGGGTGACCAGGCTCAACGCTTCCATCGCGGTGGTCGCGGTGGTGACCACGCGGGGTTCGTCGGCCAGCCGGGACGCGGGCCGCTTGGCGTGCAGCGCGTGCCCGTAAGGGCCGGTGACCGCGAGCAGGAAGCGGTTGCGGTCGATGGTGAACTGCGGCCGGTTGTGCTCGTCGACCAGCACCACGCCGCTGATCTCCGAGTGGTCGGCCAGCACCCCGCGGACCGTGTCGGCGGTGGCGTCCACCGAAAGCAGCGTGGCAGGCGACAGGAACTCGGTGACTCGCGGGCCGGCGGCCAGGGTGTTGCGCGGCTGCCCGGTCGGGTCGGTGACCTCGGCGGCCACCCCGGGCACCGTGATCGTCGTCGGGGGCCGCCGTGCGGGCGGGGCGAGCAGGTTGCCCTGCACCAGCCGCACTCCGTTGCGCCGCAGCACGCTGAGCTGCCGGTCGTTCTCGACGCCTTCGGCGATCAGGTCGGAACCGGTCGCCTCGCACAGGTGCCGAACCGACTCCAGCACCGCCTGCCGCGGCTGCGAGTCCGGCAGGTCGTCGAGCACGCCCCGGTCCAGCTTCACCGTGCCCGGGTCCATGTCGGCGATCAGGGTCAGCGGGACGTCGCCCTGGCCGACCCCGTCCATCGCGATCTGGAAGCCTTCCGCGCGCAGCGACCGCACCCCGTGCAGCAGCTGTTCGGGGTCGAGCCGGGCGAACGGCGGGCCGATCTCCAAGGTGATCTCGTGTTCCCGGCGGCCCACTTCCCGCAGCCGTTCGCGGAGCTCGTCCAGCCGGGACAGGTCGTGCGTGACCGTGCCGCCGAACAGGTTCAGGTGCAGCGGCAGCAGCGTCTCGTGCTCGGCCGCCGCGCCCAGCGCCGAGCAGGCCAGCGCCACGTCCAGCTCGGTGAGCTTGCGCTCGCGCGCGGCCTCCCGGAACAGATCATGCACGTTTCCGGCGGTGGGCCGGGCGAGCGCTTCCACCGCCACGATCCCACCGGTCTTGACGTTGATCATGGGCTGGAACGCGAAGCGCACTCCGTTCGCCAGCGCGAGCACGCCGTCGATGTTGCCTGCACTCATGGTGCTCCATCGAGCGGATTCACGACCTGTTCACCGACATCTCAGCTGCTCCTCGTCCGAGGGCGACAGGGTTGCCGCAGCACAACCTAGCGCGACTCGCACGCCACCAGCACCCATCCCGCGCCGCCGCTGTGGGCACCAACACAGCAGCGCAGGACCGTTCGCCGGTTGCACCGGACCGCGTTGCCGAGCGGTTCCCGCAGGTAGTCGCCCTGCTGCGGGCGGTGTAAACGTGTACCGCAGATCGGCGCAGCGCGGGTCAGCTTCCGCCGAAGCCGTGCTGAGCGTCGCCCCAGCCCGGGCCGAAGCCGCCCGCGATCAGCCGCCGCCGGATCGGCCAGGGCGCCCGCCGGAACAGCGCGCTCATCGTCGCGACCGTGCCCGCCGGGTCGTGGTCGGCGGCCAGGAACGCCGCTTGCTGCTGCTCGTCCAGGGAGAAGAAGACTTCGAAGAACTCCGGTACCAGCTCGGGCGGGAACTGCAGCAGCGAGCGCAGCGCGCGCCTGCGCAATGCGTGCGTGGCCGCGGCGCGCGGGGGCCACAGGACCGACCAGGCCGCTTTGGCAGCGGCGGCGGATCCGGCGGGCAGTCCGGCGCTGAGCGCAGCGGCGACCCACGGGGCGTGCCGCAGCGCGCTGGCGACGCTGAACCCGCTCGCCGGGTGCACCAGCCCGCCGGACGCGCCGAACGACACCACGCGGCCGGGCCGGGGCAGCGGGTCGTCGACGGGGAAGCGGACCCGCTCCTCGGGTGCGTTGCCGGGCGCGGTGATGCCCGCCGCCTCCAGCCGCCCGTGCAGGCGCTTGCGCAGCAGGGTCAGCGGCAGCGCGGGCCGCCGGGCCAGCGAGGTCTCTTCCAGCAGCACTTGGTCGTCGCCGAGGCGGACGCAGTACAGGAAGGTCGGCCAGCCGCCCTTGGTGTCGGGCGCGGCGCGCCAGTCCATGAACACTCCGGCCCCCGGTGGGCACAGTGGTTCCGCCGCTGCCGCGTCGAGCACCACCCCCACCGCGGTCTGCTGCGCGGGAGTCCGTGCCGGACGCCCGCCGGACAGCACCCGCGCGGCACCGCTGGCATCGACGACGGTGGCCGCGGCCAGCCGCCTGCCGTCCTTGAGCCGCACCGTCGAACCGGTCGGACCGTGCTCGGCGGCCACCACCCGGCCGGTGACCTCCTCGACGTCGGAACGCCACAGGTGCTTCCACAGCGCCGTGTTGTCCAGCACGGCGTATGCCCGGTCGAGCTCGTGCTCGGTCGTGCCGATCGCGCGCATCACCGGGGTGACCGCGGCCAGCGCGGAACGCGGCACCGAGGTGGGAAGTTCGTCCAGCCAGGAGCCGTAGGTGTGCGGCCAGACGTTGCGCGGCGCCGGTGCCACCACGCTCACGTCGAGGCCGGTGTCGCTGCACGCCGCGGCGACTGCCCGGCCCGCCGGGCCGGCCCCCACGATGAGCACGTCCACCACGTCGAGCATCAGATCACGACGGGCGCGGTTCCCGCCGTCCGGCCGCCGACGGCTCGCCGAGCTGTTCGCGGACGCCGCTGGAGCCGGTCCGCGGCAGCTCGGCCTGCGACCGGACAGCTAGCGTGCGGGGCATGGACACCGACAGCCCAGTCGAACGCACCACCCGTCGCAGCGACCGCACCGGTCCGGTCCGGCCTTCGCCGGACCTGGCGGCCAGCCCGTTCCGCGCGGACCGCGACCGGGTGTCGAGCTCGGCGTTCTTCTCGCGGCTGGGCGGGGTCACCCAGGTGATCAGCCCCAGCGGGTCCGGTCTGCTGCTGCACAACCGGCTCACCCACAGCCTGAAGGTGGCGCAGGTGGCGCGGGCGATCGGCGAGCGGCTGCTGGCCGACTCGACGGCGGGCGCGGTGCTGGACAAGCTCGGCGGCTGCGACCTGGACGTGGTCGAGGCCGCCGGGCTCGGCCACGATCTCGGGCACCCGCCGTTCGGGCACCTCGGTGAGCGGGTGCTGGACCGGCTGGCACGGCAGCGGTTCGGGCTGCGCGACGGGTTCGAGGGCAACGCGCAGTCGTTCCGGATCGTCAGCGCGATCGACGTGCGCGGCGACCCGGAGCGCTCCGGGGACGGGCTGGACCTGACCGCAGCGGTCCGCGCCGCGCTGCTGAAGTACCCGTGGACGCGGTTGCACCGCCCGTCGCCGCACCCGCGCGAGCTGCGCGTGCCGCCGCGCGGTGCCTCGGAACCGGACGACGCGCCCGGTACTGGTTCGGCGAAGTTCTCCTGCTACATCACCGAGCTCGACGACATGCGGGAGTCCCGCGCGGCGTTCCGCGGCAGGCTGGAGAGCTGGCAGCAGACGGTGGAAGCCTCGGTGATGGACACCGCCGACGACATCGCCTACGCCATCCACGACCTGGAGGACTTCCACCGCGTCGGAATCCTGCAGCACACCACGGTTTCGCACGAGCTCACCGAGTGGCTCGGGCACGCCGTGGAGCTGGCCGGGCGCACCGACGGCGAGCTGGCCGCCGCCGAGCACCGGCCGGGCCGGTCGTTGGAGCTGCTGCGCCGCCGGTTGCACGCCAAGGACTCGTGGATCGCCTCCGACGACGCCTTCGTGCACGCGGTGAAGAAGGTCGTCTCGGACCTGGTGACGAAGCTGCTGCAAGTGCCGTTCGACCGTTCCCAGCAGGCCGAGCAGGCGGTGGCGGCGTTCTCCGGCGAGTGGACCCGGCGGCTGGTCGACGGCGTGCGGCTGGAGGAGACCCCGACGGTGCGCTCCGGGCACGTCGCGCTGGCCACCGAGCAGTGGCACGAGGTGCAGGTGCTGAAGTTCGTGCACCGCCGGTTCGTGCTGCAGCGCCCCGACCTGGCGCTGCACCAGCGCGGCCAGGACCGGCTGGTGAGCAAGCTGGTGGAGGCGCTGGACTCGTGGCTGATCGACCGCAGCGAGGAGGCCAGGCTGCCGCACCGGCTGCGCGACCTGTTCGAGCGGGCGAGCGCGGAGTTCCAGGCGGTCCGCGCCGAGGACCCGGCCGCGCTCGGCGGCGAGCCGATCGGCGCGCAAGACCTGGAGCGCTGGGCGCGGGGCCGGGCGGTGATCGACTTCGTCGCTTCGCTCACCGACGACCAGGCCGCCGCGCTCTTGGAGGCGTTGTCCGGACGGACCACTCAACTGTGGTCCGACACGTTCGTGCTGTGAGCGGCGGGCGCCGCGGCCGCATGAACAGCCGCGGCGCCCACGGGGTAGCACTTCTGCCAGCAGCGGAGCCGCTGAGGTTCCGGCACGCAAACCCTTCGGAAAAGGTCCGATTCGCTCACACCGCGGTTCGAGTGGTCCCGGACTCCGACAGACCCTTCCGGTAGGTCTCGGCCAGCAGGTAGCTGGAGCCGAACGAGATCGCGCACAGCACCACGACGTAACCGGCGATCGCCATCGACGAGCCGGTCCAGCCGTACAGCGCCGTGCAGATCATCGGCGCCAGGCCGCCGCCGAGGATGGCCGCGAGCTGATAGCTCAACGACGCACCGCTGTAGCGGAACCGGGTGCTGAACAGCTCCGAGTAGAACGCCGACTGCGGCCCGTACACCGCGGTCCGGCACGCCTGCACCACGATCCCGCCGAGCAGGAACAGCACGATCGACCGGCTGTCCACCAGCAGGAAGTACGGCACCGCGAACACCGCGAGCCCGGCCATCCCGGCCAGCGACATGCCGCGCCGCCCGATCCGGTCGGACAGCAGCCCGAAGGCCAGCATCAGCGGAATGTCCAGGAAGCTCAGCAGCGCGTTCGCGTTCAGGATCGACGTGCGCTCGTAGTCGAGCGACGTGGTGGCGTAGCTGACGACCCAGGTGGTGCCGACGTAGAAGGTCGCGTTCGTGGCCAGGAACGAACCCGCGGCGAGCGCGACGGTCCGCGGGTGCTCGCGCAGCACGTCGAGCACGGGTGTGCGGGTGTGCTGCGCCTGCTCGCGGGCGGCCTCCTGGAACACCGGGCTCTCACTGATCTTGAGCCGGATGAGCAGGCCGAGCCCGATCAGCAGCGCGCTGCACAGGAACGGGATGCGCCAGCCCCACGCCACGAACTGCGCGTCGGTCAGGTTCGCGGAAAGCACCGAGAAGGTGAGGTTGCCCAGCAGCAGGCCCGCGGGCACCCCGATCTGCGGCCAGCTGCCGTAGAAGCCGCGCCGGTTCTGCGGTGCGTGCTCCACCGCCATCAGCGCCGCACCGCCCCATTCGCCGCCGACGCCGAGGCCCTGCGCGAACCGCAGCGCGGTCAGCAGCAGCGGCGCCCACACGCCGATCGAGTCGTAGCCGGGCAGCGCTCCGATCAGCACCGTGGCCACGCCCATCAGCAGCAGCGAGGTGACCAGCACGGGTTTGCGCCCGCGCCGATCGCCGAAGTGCGCGAACAGCACTCCGCCCAGCGGCCGGGCGACGAATCCGATGGCGAAGGTCGCGAACGATGCGATGGTGCCGACCATCGGGGCGAACTCGGGGAAGAACAGCTCGTTGAACACCAGCGCGGCGGCGGTGCCGTAGATGAAGAAGTCGAACCATTCGATCGTCGTGCCGATGAGGCTGGCGAACGCCACCCTGCGGGCGTTGCCCGGGCCGGTGCCGCTGGGGGAACCAGCGTTGCTCGGGGGAACAGCCATCGCGAACGCACCCTTCGGATGTGTGGTCCAAATAACTAACGCTGTAAGGTTCGCAGCACGCTAATCACCGGCCGCCACGCCGACAAGGGGCGAATCGAAAAATCCAGGCACCGGCGGCGGATCCGGTGCGGCCGGTCGTGCTGGGATGGGCTGATGCGAGGCAGGCAATTGTCCGGAGGCGGCCGCGCGGTGCGGATCGCTCCCGACCGCCTGGCGGGCTGGTTCGAGCGGTTCGCCGACGGGCACGGTGGCGCGCTGCGCACCGTTCTCGGCCCGCGCCGCGTCGAAGTGGCCGCCGCCGACGGCGCCACGGCCGCGGTGACCGTCCCGTTCGGCGAGCTGGCCGGACCGCACGGCGAGCAATCCGGCCTGGCGGTGTCAGCGCTGGTCGAGCACGTGTCGCGGACGCGCCGGGTCGGGCTGGTGCTGGTGCGCCTGGGCGCGCACAGCGTGGGCATCGCCCGTGGCGGCGTGATCGAGGTTTCCTCGACCGATCGGCACCTGGTGCACGGCCGGAACAAGGCGGGCGGGCAGTCGCAGCAACGATTCGCGCGCCGCCGCGAGGGCCAGGCGCGCCGTTCCCTGGAGTCCGCCGCCGACGACGCCGCACGGGTGCTGCTGCCGGAACGCGAGCGGCTCGACGCCGTGATCCTCGGCGGGGACGGCAAGGCGTTGGACGCGCTGCGCGCGGATCCGCGGCTGCGCGAGCTGCTCGCCGCGGCCGAACCCGGCGTGCTCGACGTCGCCGAGCCGCGCCGTTCGGTGCTCGACGATGCGGCGGTCCGCGCGATCTCGGTGGAGGTCGAGATCCACGATCCGGCTCCCTGATCTACCCCGCGGCCCTGGCCTGCCGGGCCCGCCCGGTGACGCTCAGTGCCGGAGTGCACGCCTGACCCGGTAGTCCGGCCGTTACACTGGTCGACGTGGTGAGCAAGCACGCGATCCCGCGGCACGCCGTGCGACGGCGATCCCACCCGCGGGAGTACTGCCTGATGGTGTCCGCCGACTAGCGGCGCCCCTTCCAGCCCATCGGCCCGGTCGTACCGGCGATGGGCGTTTTCGCGATCTCGCTCGACCACTAGCCTCCGGAGTTTTCGTTGATCTCTGCCACTTCCCTGGAACTGCGCGCTGGTTCGCGCATCCTGCTGTCCGGTGCGAACCTGCGCGTCCAGCCCGGCGACCGCATCGGCCTGGTCGGTCGCAACGGTGCGGGCAAGACCACGACGCTGCGCGTGCTCGCGGGCGAGGGCGATCCCTACGCCGGTGAGCTGGTGCGCAGCGGCGAAACGGGTTACCTGCCGCAGGACCCGCGGGAAGGCGACCTCTCGGTCGCGGCCAAGGACCGGGTGCTCTCCGCGCGCGGCCTGGACCGGATCCTGCGCGACATGGAGAAGGCGCAGACCGCGATGGCCGAGCTCGCCGACGACCGGCAGCGGGACAAGGCCATCGACCGCTACGGCAAGCTCGAGGAGCGCTTCGCCGCGCGCGGCGGGTACGGCGCCGAGAGCGAAGCGGGCCGGATCTGCTCGAACCTGGGGCTGCCGGACCGGGTGCTGACCCAGCCGCTGAGCACGCTCTCCGGTGGCCAGCGCCGCCGGGTCGAGCTGGCCCGGATCCTGTTCGCCGCCGCGGAGGCGGGCCCCGGTGGCGGTTCGGCGACGACGCTGCTGCTGGACGAGCCGACCAACCACCTCGACGCGGACTCGATCAACTGGCTGCGCGAGTTCCTCCGCAACCACGACGGCGGCCTCGTCGTGATCAGCCACGACGTCGAGCTGCTCGGCGACGTGGTGAACAAGGTGTGGTTCCTGGACGCGGTCCGCGGCGAGGCCGACGTCTACAACATGGACTGGAAGCGCTATCAGGAAGCGCGCGCCGCCGACGAGAAGCGCCGCCGCCGGGAACGCGCCAACGCCGAGAAGAAGGCGTCCACGCTCATGGCGCAGGCCGACAAGATGCGCGCCAAGGCCACCAAGGCCGTCGCCGCGCAGAACATGGCCCGCCGCGCCGAGAAGATGGTCAACGACCTGGAAGAGGAACAGGCCGACGACAAGGTCGCCAAGATCCGCTTCCCGGAACCGGCCTCCTGCGGCAAGACGCCGCTGACCGCCCGCGGGCTGTCGAAGTCCTACGGCTCGCTGGAGATCTTCACCGGCGTCGATCTCGCCGTCGACCGCGGCTCCCGGGTCGTGGTGCTCGGGCTCAACGGCGCGGGCAAGACCACGTTGCTGCGGCTGCTCGGCCACATGGAGGAGTCCGACGCCGGCGAGATGGTGCCCGGCCACGGGCTGCGCGTCGGCTACTACGCGCAGGAGCACGAAACCCTCGACCACGACGCGACCGTGTGGGAGAACATCCGCAGCGCGGCCCCGGACACCCCGGAGCAGCAGCTGCGCACGCTGCTCGGCGCGTTCCTGTTCCGCGGTGAACAGCTCCAGCAGCCCGCGGGCACGCTCTCCGGCGGGGAGAAGACCCGGCTGGCGCTGGCCGGGCTCGTCTCCAGCGCGGCGAACGTGCTGCTGCTCGACGAGCCGACGAACAACCTGGACCCGGCCAGTCGCGAGCAGGTGCTCGACGCGTTGCGCAGTTTCACCGGAGCGGTGGTCCTGGTGACGCACGATCCCGGCGCGGTCGAAGCGCTCGAGCCGGAACGGGTGATCCTGTTGCCCGACGGGACTGAGGACCACTGGTCCGAGGACTACATGGAGCTAGTGCAACTCGCCTGACGAGTGGTTTTTCCCACCCTGGGCCGTACGCGGCGTGACGACCGCTGCTCCGGTGGCGCGAACACCCGTTACGACCAATCATGCCCGGCTCGGCGCATCGAAACGCCCTGACCTGCGAAGAACTCCGGCGGCTAGGCGGCTCACCGCCGGATGTCGCGGCTGAGTTAGTCCGAACAGGTGAGCGCATTCCGGTGATCGCCGTGGGCTGATCTCGACCGTTGGGCGATCTTTTTGCATGATCGCCTGGCGTTTACGGCCGTCCTGTTCGATCATTGCGACGACAGGGGTCGCGAGCGGCCCGACCTGTTCGGAGGGAAGGCGGGGACACTGTGGCTGACCTGAAGAAGGGTGCGCGAATCACCGGAAGCGCACGGGACAAGCTTGCCAGTGACCTTAAGAAGAAGTACGAGAAGGGAGCCAGCATCCGCGCCCTGGCTGAGGCGACCGGCCGGTCCTACGGGTTCGTGCACCGGGTGCTCAGCGAATCGGGCGTGCAACTGCGCGGCCGCGGGGGTGCGACGCGTTCGAAGAAGAAGTGAGGCAGCGGGCATGATCGGTTCGTTGCGGTTCCTTTCCGGCCGGCGGGTACCGTTCGGTTCCGCCCGGTCGACGCAGAACTGATGGAGGCCCGTTTGCAGCAGTCGAGGATGGACGCCGACCTCCTGGACCGTGGCGGTGTGGGGCTCACGGTTCAGGGGCGGCGCGCCACCATCACGCTCGACCGCCCGGACAAGCTCAATGCGCAGACTCCGTTGACGTGGGCGGCGCTGCGCGAGATCGGCCAGTCCCTCGACCCGGGAGTGCGGGTCGTCGTGGTGCGCGCGCGGGGGCGCGCGTTCTCCGCCGGGCTGGACCGCAGGTTGTTCGGGTCCGAGGACGTGGACGGGGCGCCCGGCCTGATCGGACTGGGGCAGCGCCCCACCGAAGAGGCCGACGCCGAGATCGCCGGGTTCCAGCAGGGCTTCAGCTGGCTGCGGGAACCCGACCGGGTGACGATCGCGGCCGTGCAAGGCCACGCCATCGGCGCCGGGTTCCAGCTCGCGCTGGCCTGCGACCTGCGGGTGCTCACCGAGGACGCGCGGTTGCGGATGGCCGAGACCGGGTTGGGCCTGGTGCCGGATCTGGGTGGGACGTTGCCGCTGGTGCGCGCGATCGGTTACGCCCGCGCGGTCGAGATCTGTGCGGCCGGCCGGGAGGTTGGTGCCGAGGAAGCCCTGCGGATGGGCTTGGCGAACTCGGTGGTGCCCGTCGAAGGGCTGGACGCCGCGGTCGATCAGCTCGCCGAGGCGGTCAGCACCCCGCCGGAAGGCGCGGTGCGCGAGACGCTGGCCTTGCTGGCGCAGGCCGACGAGGCGGTGGACCCGGAGCAGCAGCTCGCCGCGGAGCGGGCGGCGCAGATCCGGCGGATCACGGAGCTGGCAGGCGCGCTCGAAGCGAACTGAGCGAATCGCCCGGACCGGGCTCGACCTTCGGGTCGGGCCCGGTCTTTCGTGCCCGGGTCGGGAGGCACATCAGGTCAGGCCGGGGACGCGGGCGCCGTAGTGGCGCAGGTTCGCGGCGTTGGCGTCGTCGCCGCCGACGGTGTTCGCGCTGCGCCACACCGGCAGCTCGAGTCCGGCGCGCTGCGCGGAGTCGTGCAGCCGGACCAGCAGCAGGTTCCACAGGTAGGCGTTCGCCAGCGAGGACAGCGGCGCGGTGACCGGGTCTCGGGGCGGGTAGCTGGCGTCTCCACCGGGGGTTCGGGTGTCCAGCACGATGTGCGCTTGCTCGGCCAGGGTGGTGCCCGCCCGCTTGGGGGCGTCGGCGCTCGCGGCCGGGGAAGTCACCGCGATGACGGTGGATCCCGTGCCCGCCGCGGTCACGGCCAGTTCCACCGGGTACGGGTTGACGCCCGAGTTGGAGAAGACCACCAAGGCGTCCTGGCCGCCGCGGAACTCCGCGTCGGCGAGCACGGTTGCGGCCAGGCCGCTGGTGCGCTCGGTGCCGGTGGAAGCCACGGCGCCGTGCAGCGGGAGCAGGTCGGGGCGGTAGAGCGGGCGCACGGCCGCCAGTCCGCCTGCGCGGTAGAAGGACTCCATGACTCCGGCCAGCGAGTGCCCGGCCCCGGCGGTGCACACCAGGCCGTCCGCGCGCAGGCAGGTCAGCAGCGCGTCCGCGGCTTCGGCGAGCGCGGTGGCGTTGTGCGCACCGACTCCGCGCAGGTGCTCGAGGGTGGCTTCGGCGTGCGGCGGCGCGGGCTGGCTGCCGAGAACTCCGGACATGGGCACTGCTCCTCGGGTCGATGGCGCGAACACCGCTGGTCTATACCTGTTCGGCGGTGCGCGGCAAGCACGTCGATTCCGCGCCGCTCGGCGTGCTGATCGCGCGGGTGTGATCAACGCGGGTCTACAATGATCGCTTCGAGGGGCCGGACGTGCCGATTCGCGAACCGGTCGGCGTCCGACAAGGTCAACGGGACAGATCAGCAGGGGTCGCATGTCGCAGCGCAGCAATCGCCGCGCCGTGCTCGCCGACGCAGCAGTCGAGGTGTTGGCGCGCGAAGGGGGGCGCGGGCTCACGCACCGGGCCATCGACCGGGAGGCCGGGTTCCCGGAGGGGACCACGAAGAACTACCACGCCACCCGGGAAGCCCTGTTCGCCGCGATCGGCCGCCGGGTCGCCGACCAGCAGACCGCGGCCATGCGCCGGTTGCGCGAGCAGTTGCCCGACGGGGTCGCGCAGGGCGACGTCACCGCGCTGTACCTGGCGATGCTGCAGCGGATGGTGACCACGGCCCGGTCCCAATTCCTCGCGCTGTTCGAGCTGCACCTGGAAGGGGTGCGCAATCCGCAGGTCCGCTCGGCGCTGGGGGAGATCACGCTGGCCGGGGTGGATTCGGCGGTGCACCTGCACGCAGCGGTCGGCGAGCCGATCCCGGCGCGCGGCGCGGGTTTGCTCGACGCCGGGATGCTGGGCGTGGCGATGACGATGCTGAGCCTGCCGGACGACGTGGTGGGCCGGATCGGCTTCGACGACCCGGACGCGCTCGGGCGGTCGCTGCTGGACATGGCCGCGGACGCGGAGCCGGCGGAAGGGTTGTTGCGCGGGCAGGCGAGCTGAGCGCTGCGCGGTTCGGGTGAAATGCGCGCTCGGTGCTGCCCCCGCGCCGCGTTGCGCTGCTGACCGAAAACCTGCCCGCTGCCGCGCGTCAGCTGCGTTTCCGCCGCACACATCGGCTCGGGGGCCGCGCTGCGCGACCGCAAGATCACGCGAGGTAGTGTCCGTTGCGCGGTAGGCGCCGTACGTCGTGAACCGGCGGGTTGGCATCATTGGCCGACGGCGTTTCCAGGCGAGTACAGCTATCGACTGCGTGGGGTGCAACGAAGGCATGTCGAATCCGCCGCTGCAAGACGGCCCGGTCGATCCGCTGGCGGTGGTGTTCGCCCGCCTCGCCGACGTTCCGCTGGACGTGCTGGACAAGCTGATCGAGTCCACCAACGCGGTCTACGGCGACCTCAACAAGGTCCACGGTCACGCCTACTGGGGCGACCTGGTGCTGCACCAGGGCGCGGCGATCAAGGCGTTGCGCGAGGCGAGGGAATGCCTGGACGCACTGCGTTCCGAGGCGGTGGGCGCGCGGAATTCCGAGCTCGGCGTCTCGGTGGCGACGGCGGTGGTCGACGGCGAGCGGCACTACGCGCACACCTCCGAGGACAAGGCCGGGCTGGTGGAGAAGGTGCTGCGGCCGGGCACCGCGGGCCGCGCCAGCCACCTCTACGTCTGGGACCGCCCCTACGAGAGCGACGACATCCCGGGGCCGTACCAGAGCGTGCGGGTCGTGACCGACGGCGAAGCCGAGGTCGGGGTGGTCAACTACACCGAGGAATCCGAGGACGGCGAGCTCACGTCCTGGCACACCCGCAACCCGGAACCGTTCGCCGAGCCGCCGAAGCTGCGCTTCGACGTGGGCAGCGCGCTGCTGTTCCCGCGCGATTCGGTGCTGGCATTCCGGGAGCTGCGCGCGGGCCTTCTGGAGTACGTCGCGGACGGTTCCCGGCCGGAGGCGCTGCAATGGCAGCAAGCCCGGTGGGGCGAGACGTGATCGCAGGTCACGGGATTGCCGGACGGGTTCGGTAACTGTTCGGTACACATTGGGTTAGCCATTCGGCGCAAGCTCTTGTGAACTATTGACGAGAAGCCGCCGAGGATGGTTCTTTTTTCTCACTTCGGGAGAAGAGGAGGTCCTCGTGGCTCGAAGAATCGTGGTTCTGCTGGCCGTGCTGGCCGGTTTCGCCGTTCCGGCGGCGGCAGGCGCGCAACCGGCGGATGCGCCCGCCCGCGCGGCGACGTTGCGGGTCGGAACGGCGCAGCAGATCGACTCGCTGAACCCGTTCCTGGGCTACTCGCTGGCGTCGACCGACCTGTTCCGGTTGATCTACCCGACGCTGACCACGTACGACCCGCGGGACTTCGCGCCGGAACCGGAGCTGGCGGAGTCGTGGTCGACCTCCCCGGACAAGCTGACCTGGACCTTCAAGATCCGCCCAGGGGTGCGCTGGACCGACGGGCTGCCGGTGACCGCGCGCGACGCCGCCTACACCTACGACCGGATGATGCGGGACCCCACGGCGGCCACCGCGAACGGCAACTTCGTGGAGAACTTCCAGTCGGTGTCCGCGCCGGACGACGGCACGCTGGTGATCCGCACCAAGACCCCGCAGACGACGATGCTGGCCATCGACGCGCCGATCGTGCCCGCGCACGTGTGGTCGAAGATCCCCGACCTGACCTCCTACCCGAACGACCGGATGCCGGTGGTCGGGTCGGGTCCGTTCCAGCTCACCGAGTACGAGCCGGAGCGCTACGCCGCGCTGCGGGCCAATCCGGACTTCTGGCGCGGCCCGGCGAAGATCGGCGAGCTGCGGTTCGTGCAGTTCAAGAACACCGACGCCGCGGTGCAGGCGCTGCGCAAGGGCGAGATCGACGTCGCGCAGCAGCTCACTCCCACGCAGTTCGAAGCGCTGGCCGGGCAGCGCGACATCCAGCAGGTCAAGGGCCAGGGGCGCCGGTTCTCCGAGATGCTGATCAACCCGGGTGCCACCAACAGCGAAGGGCAGCCGATCGGCAGCGGGCATCCGGCGCTGACCGACGTGCGGGTGCGCCGCGCTGTCGACAAGGCAATCGACAAGCCGAAGCTGATCGAAAGGGTGCTCAACGGATACGGCCAGGTCGGTGGCGGGTACCTGCCGCCGATCTTCGACGACTACCACTGGAAGCCGCCGCGGCCGCGCGGGTTCGACCCGGCCGCGGCGAACCGGGAGCTGGACGCCGCAGGCTACCTGCGCGGGCCGGACGGAATCCGCCGCACGCCGCAGGGCGAGCCGCTGAACTTCGAGTTCATGCTGCACGCGAGCACCTCGGCGGATGCGCAGGTGGGCGAGTTCGTCAAGCAGTGGCTGGCCGACATCGGCATCGCGGTGCAGCTGGATCCGGTCTCGGACAACCAGGTCAACGACCGCACCACCGGGGGTGACTTCGACCTGGCGATGTCCGGCTGGTCGGCGAACCCGGACCCGGACTACGTGCTGCGGCTGCAGACCTGCGGATCCCGGCCCAGCCCGGACGGCGGTGGCACGCCGGACTCGTTCCTGTGCGACCCGGTCTACGACGACCTCTACGCCCGCCAGCTCGGCGAGTTCGACCCGGCCAAGCGCATCGACCTGGTCAAGCAGGCGCAGCGGCGGTTCTACGACCAGGCGAGCGCATCGGTGCTGTACTACCAGAACTCGCTGGAGGCGTACCGCTCCGACCGCTTCAGCGGGTTCACCACCCAGCCCGCGAACGGGGGCGTGATCACCGGGCAGCAGGGCTACTGGGGCTACTACGGCGCCCAGCCGACGCCGAAGGCCGAGCACGCCTCGGATCCCCCGGACTACGGGCGGATCGGGCTGGTGCTGCTCGGGATCGTGGTCGTCGGCGGAGTGGTGATCCTGCTGGTGGCGCGCCACCGGCGGGCCACCATGGACGAACGGGAGTGACGCGATGGCCGATCCGGTGACGCAGCACCAACCACGCCCGGCCGAGGAACCGGCGACCGAGGACGCCGCGACCGGCTCCGGCGGCTGGCTGCGCTACGCCGCGGGCAAGCTCGGTGGCGGGCTGCTGAGCCTGTTCCTGGTGGCAGTGCTCGGGTTCTTCCTGTTCCGGGTGATGCCCGGTGATCCGGTGCGCACGATGACCCGCGGCGCGGCGGTCTCCGGCGAGCAGATCCAGCAGTTGCGGCACCGCTTCGGGCTGGATCAGCCGCTGTGGAAGCAGTTCCTGGACTTCCTCGGCGCGCTGCTGCGCGGTGACCTGGGCACCTCCTACACCTACAGCCGCCCGGTGGCCGACCTCATCGCGGAGCGGTTCTGGCCGACGGTGCTGCTGGTCGGCACCGCGACGGTGCTGGCGGTGGTGCTCGGGCTGTGGATGGGCACGCGGGCGGCGTGGCGCCAGGGCGGGAAGTTCGACAAGATCTCGACCTCGGTGGCGTTGACGTTCTGGTCGGTGCCGACGTTCTGGTTCGGGCTGATCGTGCTGATGGTCTTCGGCGTCGGGGTCGGGCCGATTCCCGGGCTGTTCCCGGTCGGCGGGATCAACTCGCCGGACACGCCGCCGGAGCTGCCCGCGCAGGTGCTGGACGTGGCGCGGCACCTGGTGCTGCCCGCGTCGACGATGGTCGCGGTGGTCTACGCGCAATACCTGATGGTGATGCGGTCCTCGCTGCTGGAGGAAATGGGCGCGGATTACCTGACCACCGCGCGCGCGAAGGGCCTGCGCGAAGACCTGGTGCGGCGCAGGCACGCGGTGCCGAACGCGATGCTGCCGACGGTGACGCTGATCTTCCTGCACCTGGGCCTGGTCGTGGGCGGGGCGATCACCGTGGAGACGGTGTTCTCGTGGCCCGGGCTCGGCCTGCTGACCTACGAGGCGCTGAAGGTGCCGGATCTGCCGTTGCTGCAAGGCACATTCATCGTGCTGGCGGGGAGTGTGATCGTGATGAACGTGGTGGCGGACCTGCTATACCGGGTCCTGGACCCGCGGGTGCGTGCCTCGTGACGGCGCCGCAACCCACGGGGCAGCAACCGACGGGGCAGCAACCGACGGGCCGGCAACCCACGGCAGGGCAGCTGTTGCGGGCGCGGCGGCGCGCGTCCGCGGCCGAGTCGTGGCGGGTGTTCCGGCAGGACCGCGGCGGGGTGGCCGGGCTGGTCCTGCTGGTGGCGATCACCGCGCTGGCGTTGCTGGCACCGGTGCTGACCGACCAGTCCGGATTGGACGTGACCAGCGCGACCGGTGATTCGCTGCAGGCGCCGAACGCGGATTTCTGGCTCGGCACCGATGAATCCGGCCGCTCGGTACTGCTGCTGACGTGGTGGGGCGCGCGGGTGTCGCTGGTGGTGGGCCTGGCCGCGGCGGTGCTGTCGGTGGTGATCGGCACGATCGTCGGCGTGCTGTCCGCGCACTTCAGCGGGTGGACCGAGACGGTGCTGATGCGGATCACCGACTTCTTCCTGGTGCTGCCCGCGCTGGTGCTGGCCATCGCGCTGTCCACAGTGCTGGAACGCGGGCTCGGCACGATCGTGCTGGCGATCGGGGTGACCTCGTGGCCGACCACGGCGCGGCTGGTGCGCGCGCAGACGCTGACCGTCGAAGCCCGGCCCTACATCGAGCGGGCGCAGGTGCTCGGCGGCGGGCACGCGCACGTGATCCGCAAGCACGTGCTGCCCGCCGTGCTGCCGCTGGTGTTCGCGAACACCACGTTGTCGGTGGCCAGCGCGATCATCATGGAGTCCACGCTGGCGTTCCTCGGGCTCGGCGATCCGAGCCGCGCCTCGTGGGGCTCGATGCTCAAGTCTGCGATGGACACCGGTGCGGTCACCGGCGGCGCGTGGTGGTACCTGCTGCCGCCCGGGATCGGGATCGTGCTGGTGGTGCTGAGTTTCACGCTGTGCGGAAGGGCGATGGAGACGGTGTTCAACCCGAGGTTGCGGGGGCAGCGATGAGCCCGATCCTGGAGCTGCGCGGAGTGTCGATCACCTACCGCGGCGCGGCATCCCCGGCCGTGCGGGACGTGGACCTGAGCCTGGAACCGGGCGACACGCTCGGCCTGGCCGGGGAGTCCGGGTGCGGCAAGACGACGCTGGCCATGTCGGTGCTGCGGCTGCTGCCGCGCTCGGCTGAGGTGGGCGGTGCGCGGCTGCTCGAGGGGCAGGACGTGCGCGGCATGTCGTTCGGGCGGATGCGCGCCGTGCGGTGGTCCACGGCGTCGGTGGTGTTCCAGGGCGCGATGCACGCGCTGAACCCGGTGCAGACGATCGGCGCGCAGATCGCCGAGCCGATGCGGTTGCACGAGACCGTCTCCGGCGATCCGCGGGCGCGGGTGGTCGAGCTGCTGGAGGCGGTGGAGCTGCCCGCCGAGCGCGCAGACGCCTACCCGCACGAGCTCTCCGGCGGTCAGAAGCAGCGCGTGATGATCGCGATGGCGCTGGCCTGCGATCCGCGGTTGATCATCGCCGACGAGCCGACGACCGCGCTGGACGTGGTGGTGCAGGCGCAGGTGCTGGAACTGCTGGGCAGGCTGGTCGCCGAGCGCGGCATCGCGCTGCTGGTGATCAGCCACGACCTGTCGGTGCTGTCGTCGAGCTGCGCCCGGATCGCGGTGATGTACCAGGGCGAGGTCGTCGAGCACGGCCCGTCCCACCGGCTCATGGCCGCTCCGGAACACCCGCACAGCCGCGCGTTGGCGGAGGCGTTCCCGACCGTGGGCGATCCCGGGTTCCGGCTGGTGCAGCCGGGCGAGCCGGGTCGTGCGCTGCTGTCGGCCGAGGGGGTGTCGGTGACGTTCCCGGCGCGTTCGGGCCCGCCGGTGCGCGCGGTTCGCGAAGTGGATCTGCAGGTGGGGGAGCAGGAGATCGTGGCGCTGGTCGGCCAGTCCGGTTCCGGCAAGACCACGCTGGCCAGGACGCTGCTCGGGTTGCAGCCGCCGACCGCGGGCGAGGTGCGCTTCGACGGCGCACCGCTGCCGAGTTCGTCGGCCGGGCTGCGGGAGTACCGGCGGCTGGTGCAGCTGGTGCTGCAAGACCCGACCGGTGCGCTCAACCCGCGCAACACCGTCTACGAGCTGGTGGCCGAAGGGCTGCGGATCCACGGTGCCGCCGCCGACGAATCGGCGAAGGTCGTGGCCGCGTTGGAGGCGGCCGAGCTGCGGCCCGCCGAGGACTTCCTGTCGCGCTTCCCGCACGAGCTCTCCGGCGGCCAGCGGCAGCGGGTGGTGATCGCCGGTGCGCTGGTGCTGGACCCGAAGGCGCTGGTGGCCGACGAACCGGTGGCCTCGCTGGACGCCACCGTCCGCGGCGAGATCCTCGCGCTGCTGCTGCGGCTGCGCGAAACCCGCGGTCTGTCCACTTTGGTCATCACGCACGATCTGGGGCTGGCCTGGAACATCGCCGACCGGGTGGCGGTGATGTACCGCGGCGAGATCGTCGAACTCGGGCCGGTCGAACAGGTGCTGCTCGAACCGCAGCACGACTACACCAGGACGCTGCTGGCCGCGGTGCCTTCGCTGGCGGGCCGCGGCGAACCGGCCGCGGAGTGAGCGAACCGGTGGCCGCGGCGATCGACGCGAACGGGACCGGCAGCTGGGGCACCCTGGCCGAGTAGGAACTTCGCACCGGTGAGGAGCCGTCATGGCCACCAGCACGATCGACCCGGACGCCGCGATCACCACGCTGATCAACGTCTTCCACGTCCAACCGGACAAGCAGCAGGAACTCGTGTCGCTGCTGAACGAGGCGACCGAAGCGGTGATGCGGCACCGCGACGGGTTCGTCTCGGCGAACATCCACGCCAGCCGGGACGGGCACACCGTGGTCAACTACGCGCAATGGCGCGACGAAGCCGCCTTCCGCGCGATGCTCGCCGACCCGGCCGCGCAGGAGCACATGTCCTCGGCCACGGCGCTGGCGACCTCCGATCCGAAGCTGTACACGGTCGCGGCGACGCATCACGCGTGATTCAGCCGAACCTGTCGACCACCGCGGGATGGCCCGGACGGTCCACGCGGACGACGTGGTCGGCGAGTCGTTCGGGCGCGACTTCGGCGCTGTAGCGGTCGAACGCGGGCAGCGTCCAGTGCTCGGACTCGGCGAGGTGGCGTTGCAGCGACCGCCCCGGCAGCCACAGGTGCACGGTCAGCTCGAACGGCAATCCGGCGCCGAGCAGCAGCGGCCCGTCCACGAGCAGCACGCCGTGCTCCGGTAGCCGGACCCGGTCGAGCCTGGGGGAACGGTCGGTCGTCACGTCCCACAGCGCGGGCAGCACCAGTCCGGAGCCGCCGCTGGCGAGCGGATCGAGCGCTTCGCGGCGCAGCCCGCCGAAGTCGAACCAGCTCTCGTAGAACGAATCCGGATCGTCGCGCCCGTGCTCCAGCCGCAGCGACGCCGCGCGCACGTAGCGCCAGGTGCTCACCCGCACGACCTCCCGGCCGCGCACCCGCAGCGGTTCGACCAGACCGTCGGCGAACTCCGCGGTGCCGACGGCGCCGTCGACGGCCACCCGGGGCCGCGGCGCGCGCACCTCGGCGATGGTCTCGGCGAGTTCATCGGCCAGCTTTTCCGGTGTGATCGCTCGGACCCGCATGTCCCCGTTCTATCCGGAACTGCCGGCCGACCCGGCCATGGGTGTCAGCGCAGCGCCGGTTGCAGGACGCTGAGCCGCTGCGCGGACGTGTCCAGTTCCGCGGCCACTCCCAGCGGCATGGTCCGCTGCGCCGCGCAGTGGCCGAAGCCGAGCTCGCCGAGCACCGGGATGCCCAGGTCGCCGAGGAGGTTCCGGAGCACGTCCCGCACGTCTTCCTGCGGCCCGCAGCCGCTCCACGAGCCGAGCGCGACACCGCTGGCGCGGTCGAACCAGCCCGCGCGCAGCAGCTGGGTCAGCGCGCGGTCCAGCCGGTACGGGTCCTCGCCGACGTCTTCGAGCAGCGCGATCCCGCGCTCCGGCGGCGGGGCGGTGTCCGGTGCGCCGAGCGCGGCCGCGGCCAGTGCCAGGTTGCCGCCGTAGGTGATGCCGCGCGCCCGCCCCGGCACCAGTGCCTCCGCACCGCGGCGAGTGATGATCGTGACCGACTCGGGGGCGAACAGGGTGCGCCGGAAGTGCTCGCGCGCCGCGCCGTCCTCCACGAACGCCGCGGTGCCGATCATCGGGCCGAACACCGTGGCCAAGTCGAGCTTGTTGCCGAACGCGCCGTGCAGCGCGGTCACGTCGCTCGAGCCGGCGAACACCTTGTGCCCCGCGTTGCTCATCGCGGTCCAGTCCAGGTGGTCCAGCAACCGCATGCTGCCGTAGCCGCCGCGGGCGCACACGACGCCCGCGACGTCCGGGTCGCACCACGCCTGTTGCAGATCGGCGGCCCGGTCGGCGTCGGTTCCGGCGAGGTAGCCCAGCCGCGGATGCCGTTCGCGGACGTGTTTGCCGGGCACCACTCGCAGATCCCAGCTGCGCAGCAGATCGATCCCGGCCTCGAGCAGGTCGGCGGGCACCGGTCCGGCGGGGGCGACCACGGCGACGGTGTCCCCGGCGCGCAGCCGCGGGGGACGGCGTCGTTCGCGGGTGCTCAATGCGGCGCTCCATGAGGGGGAGAAGTTCCGGACTCCGGGGGCGAGGTGAGCGTAGCGGTCCGCAACGCCCGGGCGAGCAGCCCGGCAGCGGCGTGTTCGCGTTCGGCGAACTCGCGGCTCTGCCGTTCCGCGGCCGCCCGCAGCGCCGTTGCGAGCCCGGCTTCGCGGCAGGTGAACCCTGCTGAGGAGGCGTCCGGCCGGATACGGGGGACGGCTGCGCGCGCCCGACCGCGGGTGGCTTAGTGTCGAAGGTGCCATGGCTCGTGTCATCCACGTCTTCCGCCAGCCCGACCGGTTCGTCGCAGGGACCGTCGGGGAACCAGGCGAGCGCACCTTCTACCTGCAGGCGTCCGAGGACGTCCGCACGGTCAGCGTGCAGCTGGAGAAGCAGCAGGTCACCGTGCTCGCCGAACGCATCGGTGCGCTGCTGGAGGAGGTGCAGCGCCGGTTCGACGCGGAGCTGCCCGCCGACGCCCCGGACGACCTCGTCGACTCGGACCCGCTGGCGGTGCCGGTGGAGGAGGAGTTCCGGGTCGGCACGATGGGACTCGGCTGGGACGCCGAGACCGAAGCCGTCGTGGTGGAGCTGCTCGCGGTCACCGAGGAGGAGATCGACGAGTCCGTGGTGCTCGACGACACCGAGGAGGGCCCGGACGCGGTCCGCGTGTTCCTCAGCCCGGCGCGCGCCCGCGCGTTCGCCGACCGCGCCGAGCGGGTGATCAACGCGGGCCGCAAGCCGTGCCCGCTGTGCAACGAGCCGCTGGACCCGGAAGGCCACATCTGCCCGCGGCAGAACGGCTACCGCCGGTCGGAAGAGGACTAGCGGCTCGTGCATCCCGCCGATCCGGCCGCCCGCGAGGTCCTGGCGCAGGGCCGCATCGAGGTCGAGGGGCGGCTCGTGGAAGCCTCGAACGCCACGCTGCTGTGCTCGGTCGAGCACGACGGCGCGGCGGCCGAATGCGTCTACAAGCCGGTGCGCGGGGAACGTCCGTTATGGGACTTCCCGGACGGCACGCTGGCCGGTCGGGAAGTCGCCTCCTACCTGGTGTCCGAAGCGCTGGGCTGGCACCTGGTCCCGCCGACGCTGCTGCGCGAGGGCCCGTTCGGGCCGGGGATGGTGCAGCTGTGGGTGGACACCGAGGAGGACTCGGAGCTGGTCGACCTGGCCGAACCGGCGGACGTCCCGGAAGGCTGGCGGGCGGTGCTGCAGGCGCAGGACAACCACGGTGATCCGGTGGTGCTGGCGCACGCCGACCACGCGGCGCTGCGCCGGCTCGCGGTGCTCGACGTCGTGATCAACAACGCGGACCGCAAGGGCGGGCACATCCTGCACGCGCCCGACGGCGACGTTTTCGGCATCGATCACGGCGTGAGCCTGAACGCGGAGAACAAGCTGCGCACGGTGTTGTGGGGCTGGATCGGCAAACCGCTGCCCGCGGAGGCGACCGAGGCGCTGGGCCGCTTCCGGGCGCTGATGGAGGGCGAGCTGGCCGCCGACCTGGCCGAGCACATCACGCCCAAGGAAGTCCAGGCGATCAACGAGCGGGTGCAGGCCCTGCTCGGCGAGGGCGTTTTCCCGGCGCCTTCCGGGGAGTGGCCCGCGATTCCCTGGCCGCCGTTCTGAGCGTTGGTTTTCCCGCTCGTTCTCCCAGGAAACGGCTGAGGCCGCTGCGCGTGGAGCCACTCCACAGCAACGGTTGAACCCGGAGCAGCCCGCGAAAATCAGGTGCGCGCTGCGTGCTCGGAACGTCACCATGCGCACGTGGAACAAGATCTCGACCTGGCCCGGGACCCGCATCCGCTGCGCGGCCGCGCGGCGCTGGTGACCGGCGCGAGCCGCAGGCAGGGCATCGGTTTCGCGATCGCCCGCAGGCTCGCGGCCTGGGGCGGGAGCGTTTTCCTGCACCACCACCGGCCGCACGATATCGAGCAGCCGTGGGGCGCCGACGACGCCGACGAGGTCCGCGCCGGGGTCTCCCGGCACCTGGTCGGCGACGCCCGGGTCGCGGACGCGCCGGGCGATCTCGTCGAACCCGGCGAGCCGGAGCGGCTGGTGCAGCGCGCGGTCGCCGAGTTCGGGCACCTCGACGTGCTGGTCTGCAACCACGCCCGCAGCGGTTCGGACGGCGCCCTGGGGGAGTTGGACGCCGAGGTGCTGGACGGGCACTGGGCGGTCAACACCCGCTCGTCGATCCTGCTCGCGCAAGCCTTCGCTGCCCACCACGACGGCCGTCCCGGCGGGCGGGTCGTGTTCCTGACCTCCGGCCAGCAGCTCGGCCCGATGCCGGGCGAGGTCGCCTACGCCGCGGCGAAAGGTGCGCTCGCGGAGATCACCCTCACCCTGTCCGACCAGCTCGCCGACTCCGGTATCACGGTGAACACGGTCAATCCCGGCCCGGTGCAGACCGGGTACCTGGGCGAGCGGGACTGGCACGTGGTCGCACCGATGTTCCCGTTCGGCCGCTACGGCGAACCGGACGATCCCGCACGCCTGATCGCGTGGCTGAGCACCGACGAAGCCCGCTGGATCACCGGCCAGGTGATCAACACCGAGGGCGGTTTCGCGCGCTGGCGCACGCGCGGGGAGATCCCGCGCACCGACCGGTGAACCGGATTTCAGTCCACCAGCGCCTGGTAGACCATCTGGTGCAGCTGCGAGCGGATCGGGTGCGTGCTGGAGGGCACCAGCTGGGTCAGGAACACGACGGTGAGCTCCTCGGCCGGATCCACCCAGAACGCGGTGCTGGCCAGCCCGCCCCAGGACAGCTCGCCGGGGCTGGCGACCACGCGCGAGGGGACCGGGTCCTCGACCACCGCGAAGCCCAGGCCGAAACCCTTGCCCGCGTTGCTGACCTCGGAGAACGAGCCGTGCGCCAGCTGGTCGAGGTGCGCCCCGCCGGGCAGGTGGTTGCGCGCCATGAACCGCACGGTGCGGTCGCCGAGCAGCCGCACCCCGTCCAGCTGCCCGCGGCCGAGCAGCATCCCGGTGAACCGGTGGTAGTCGTGCGCCGAGGACACCAGGCCGCCACCGCCGGACAGCGCCTTCGGCGGGGTCTCCGGCACCGACGGGCGCTTCGGCCGCACCGCCTTGCCGTTCGAGTCGGCGACGTAGAGCGAAGCGAGCCGGTCCAGCGACTCCGGCGGCACCGCGAAACCGGTGTCGGTCATGCCCAGCGGCTCGAAGATGCGGGTGCGGAAGAACTCGTCCAGGCCCATGCCGGAGGCCACCTCCACCACCCGGCCGAGCACGTCGGTGGACACCGAGTAGTTCCACGAGCTGCCCGGGTCGAACAGCAGCGGCATCCCCGCGTACACGTCGCAGACGCCCTCGAGGTCCAGGTCGGCGGGGGTGCCCAGCTCGAAGCCCTGTTGCCGGTAGATCTCGTCGGTCGGGTGCAGCCGGTGGAACCCGTAGGTCAGCCCGGAGGTGTGCGTGAGCAGGTGCCAGATCCGCATCGGCTCGATGGCCGGCCGGGTCTGCGCTTCCCGTGCGGGGCCGCCGGTGTAGACCCGCAGGTCGGCGAACGACGGGATGAAGTCGCTGACCGGGTCGGTGAGCTCGAACGCCCCTTCCTCGTAGAGCATCATCGCCGCCACCGAGGTGATCGGCTTCGTCATCGAGTAGATCCGGAACAGCGTGTCGTCGCGCACCGGGTCCTCGGACTCCAGGTTCCGCAGGCCGCAGGTGCTCGAGTGCGCGATCTTGCCGCCGCGCGCGATCAGGACCTGCCAGCCCGCGAGCCTGCCGTCGTCGACGTAGCGGGCGAAGTGCCGGTCGAGCCGCTGCAGTCGTTGCGGGTCGAAGCCTGCTCCGGCGGGGTCGATCTCGAACTGCGACTGACTCACGGCGTCCTCCTTCGCGACCTGGCTGGTTCGTTTCTACGCGCAGGCGCGGGCCGGTCGCCATGCCGAGTGGTGATCGTCGCGGGCGGCCTCGGCCGACCGGAGCTGCTTGAGTAGGAGATCCCGCAGCGAGGCACTGAGGTTCCGCTAAGCGACCACCTACGCAAACCCCTGAACAACAGGCTCTGGGGAGTAGCGTCGGACGGGTGACGAATCTCCAGACTCCACCCACCGGACTGCCCCGTACGGCTGGAGAGCTGCGTGCGGGCGGGTACCTGCCGTGCAGCGTGAAGGCCGAGGTGCGCCGGAACCTGCTCAGCGCGCTGCGTTCCGGCGACCGGCTGTGGCCGGGCATCGTCGGCTTCGACCGCACCGTGCTGCCGCAGCTGGAGCGCGCTCTGATCGCCGGACACGACGTGGTGCTGCTCGGCGAACGCGGCCAGGGCAAGACGCGGCTGCTGCGCGGGCTGACCGAACTGCTCGACGAGTGGACCCCGGTGCTGCCCGGGTCCGAACTGGACGAACACCCGCTGGAACCGATCACCCCGGCTTCGATCCGCCGCGCCGCCGAACAGGGCGACGAGCTGCCCGTCGAGTGGCGGCACCGCAGCGAGCGCTACGTGGAGAAGCTGGCCACTCCGGACACCGCGGTCGGCGACCTGGTCGGCGACGTGGATCCGGTGAAGGTCGCCGAGGGCCGCTCGCTGGGCGATCCGGAGACCATCCACTTCGGACTCGTGCCGCGCGCGCACCGCGGGATCGTGACCATCAACGAGCTGCCCGACCTGGCCGAGCGGATCCAGGTGGCGCTGCTGAACGTGATGGAGGAGCGCGACATCCAGATCCGCGGCTACAGCCTGCGGCTGCCGCTGGACGTGCTGCTGGTGGCCACCGCGAACCCGGAGGACTACACCAACCGCGGCCGGATCATCACGCCGCTCAAGGACCGCTTCGGCGCGGAGATCCGCACGCACTACCCGCTGGAACTCGAAGGAGAGATCTCGCTGATCCGGCAGGAGGCGCTGCTGGAGGCCGAGGTCGGTGACCACCTGCTGGAGGTGCTGGCCCGGTTCGTGGGGCACCTGCGGGAGTCCTCCGCGGTGGATCAGCGTTCCGGGGTCTCGGCCCGGTTCGCGATCGCCGCGGCCGAGACGGTGTCCGCGGCCGCGGTGCACCGCGCCGCGCTGACCGGGGAGGAACCGGCGGTGGCGCGGCCGGTGGACCTGGACGCGGTGCCCGCGGTGCTGCGCGGCAAGCTGGAGTTCGAGGCGGGTGAGGAAGGCCGGGAGGACGAGGTCCTCGGCTACCTGCTGCGCCGTTCGGTCGCCGACACCGCGCGCGGCCTGTTCGCCGGGCTGGACCTGCGTTCGCTGGTCGAAGCGGTGACCGGTGGGCACCAGGTCGCCACCGGCGAGCGCATCAGCGGCGGCGACGTGCTCACCGCGCTGCCGGAGCTGCCGGTGCTGCAGCAGGTCGCCGAACGGCTCGGCGTGCGCGCGGACGACTCGTCCGGGCGCATCGCCAGCGCGGTCGAGCTGGCGCTGGAATCGCTGTACCTGAACAAGAAGCTGGCCAAGGACTTCGACGAAGATCGGTCGGTGTACGGCTGATGACTCCGAGGCCGCGCCGCTACCGCTACGGAGCATGGCACGGCGGCTCCGATCCGCTGGAGCCGCCGGTGGACCTGCGCGAGGCGCTGGACCAGATCGGGCGCGACGTGATGGAGGGCGCGTCGCCGCGGTCGGCGCTGGAAGAGATGCTGCGCACCGGCACGCGCGAAACGTCCGGTCTGGACGAACTGACCCGCAGGCTGTGGCAGCGCCGCTCGGAGCTGCAGCGCAGGCACAACCTGGACGGCACCTTGCAGGAGGTGCGCAGGCTGCTGGACCGCGCGGTGGCGCAGGAGCGGGAGTCGCTGGTGGCCGAGGAAGGCGACGACGCCCGGTTCCGCGAGTTGCAGCTGGACGCGTTGCCGCCGGACGCGGCCGGTTCGGTGCAGGAGCTGTCGAACTACGACTGGCGATCCCAGGACGCGCGGGAAACCTTCGAGGAGATCCAGCGGATGCTGGGTTCGGAATTCCTCGAGCAGCGCTTCAAGGGCATGAAGGAAGCGCTGCAGGACACCACCCCGGAGGACGTCGAGCGGGTGCGCAAGATGCTCGACGACCTCTCCGAGCTGCTGGCCGCGCACGCCCGCGGCGATGCCGACGTGCCGCGGCGGTTCGACGAGTTCATGGCCGAGCACGGCGAGTTCTTCCCGGAGAATCCGCGCAACGTCGACGAGCTGATCGATGCGCTCGCCGCCCGTTCCGCGGCGGCGCAGCGGATGCTGAACTCGATGAGCGAGCAGCAGCGCGCCGAACTGTCGCAGCTGTCGCAACAGGCGTTCGGCGATCCGCGCATCGGCGAGGCGCTGAACCGGATGGATCAGCAGTTGCAGTCGCTGCGTCCCGGCGAGGACTGGTCCGGCCGGGGGCGGTTCCGCGGTGATCAGCCGATGGGGCTGGCTGAGGCCACCGAGGCGATGGCCGAGCTGGGTGAGCTGGAGCAGCTCGCCCAGCAGCTCGGCCAGTCCTACCCGGGCGCGAGCCTGCAGGACATCGACCTGGAGGCGCTGGAACGCCAGCTCGGCGAGCAGGCCGTGGTGGACGCGCAGCGGCTCTCCGAGATCGAGCGGCAGCTGCGGCAGCAGGGCCTGCTGCAGCGTGCTCCGGACGGCAACCTGCAGCTGAGCCCGCGCGCGATGCGCAGGCTCGGGGAAACCGCGTTGCAGTCGGTGATCTCGCAGCTGCGCAGCCGCCAGGGCGAACGCGACACCGACCGGGCGGGCGCGGCAGGGGAACTCACCGGCACGACCCGGCCGTGGTCCTACGGCGACACGGAACCGTGGGACGCCGGCCGGACGGTGCGCAATTCGGTGCTGCGCCGCGCCGCCGAGGGCCCGCGGTCGCCATTGCTCCAGGTGGATGACCTGGAGGTCGCCGAGACCGAGCAGCGTTCCCGCGCGGCCGTGGCGTTGTGCGTGGACACCTCGTGGTCGATGGTGCAGGACGGCCGGTGGGTGCCGATGAAGCGCACCGCGTTGGCGCTGAACCACCTGGTCGCCACCCGCTACCGCTCGGATGCCCTGCAACTGGTCACCTTCGGCCGCTATGCGTCCACTGTGGACGATCGGGAGCTGGCGGCGCTGGAAGGCACCTGGGAGCAGGGGACGAATCTGCACCACGCGCTGCTGCTGGCGGGCAGGCACGTGCGGCGGAACTCCGACGCGCAGCCGGTGGTCCTGGTGGTCACCGACGGCGAACCCACCGCTCACCTGGAGACCGACGGCGAAGCGGTGTTCCAGTACCCGCCCACGCCGCGCACCCTCGGCGTCACGTTGTCCGAAGTGGACTCGCTGCACCGGCTGGGCGCGACGCTGAGCGTGTTCATGCTCGGCGAGGACCCGCGCCTGGAGCGGTTCGTGAACATCGTCGCCCGCCGCGGCGGCGGCCGGGTCGTGGCACCGACCGCGGACGGCCTCGGTGCGGCCGTGGTCGGCGACTACCTGCGCACCAAGCGGCGGTGCTGACCGCCCACTGCGGACGGCGCCGGTCCGGAGGGCGGGTCAGCGGGGAAGGACGCGCTCGATGGCGGCGCGCACCTCGGGCGAATCGGGTTCGACGGTCGGTGCGAAGCGGGCGGCGACAACGTCGTCCGGGGTGACGAGGAACTTCTCGAAGTTCCACCGGATGTCGCCGCGGTATCCGTCCGCGTCGGGCGCCTCGACGAGGCCGTCGTAGAGCGGGTGCCTGCCCTGGCCGTTGACCTCGACCTTTTCGGTCATCGGGAACGTCACGTCGAAACGGGTCGAGCAGAACTCGGCGATCTCCACCGGATCACCGGGCTCCTGCCCGTAGAACTGGTTGCACGGGACGCCGAGGACGGTGAACCCCCGCGTGCGGTAGTCGCGGTGCAGCCGCTCCAGCGCGGTGTATTGGCCGGTCAGTCCGCACTCCGAGGCCACGTTGACGATCAGCATGGCCGTTCCCGCGTATTCGCGCAGTCGAATCCGGGTGCCCGCCAGCGAGTTGATCGGCACCTCCCGCACGGCCATGCGCTGCTCCTTTCGAACACCCGAAAGCGGACGATTCCCCCATTCGGCGGGAACGCCGAGCCTCCGGGTACCGACGCGAATTCTTCTGCGGTTGCGATCGTACGGGCCGCGCGCCCCGCATCGTTCCTTTCCCGGGGACTTCCCGGTGAGAATCGAGGCGTGGGGCGGCCCGCTTCCGTCTCGCCGGCGAGACAGGTCCGGACGCGCGCCATGCGCGTCGAATAGCAGGCGCAGCCGAGGTCCGGTACCTCCTTTCGTCGACATCGCGAGCAGGGCTTCGCCGATGTGCGGGTGCCGGTGTGACCGGCAACGGGCCGGGCGCGTCCACTCGATCGGACCTTGTGCCGGTAGGCCGGCTTGTTAAGCTCCGCTTGCACTGCCTGCAGAGGTTTGAGCCGTTTCTTGGGGGACGCGCTTGAGTATTCCGACAGTCGGCACATACTGTGCGGACGCAACGGGACAAAACAACTTGATGCCGATTCATCCCGCGGTGGTGGCGGATTCCAGCGGATTGCAGATCGTCGAACCGGTAACGCTGGAGGATTGGCGTGCTATCGGTGAGACCCTGGCAACGGTATCAAGTGCGTCGGCTTGGTGGATCGGCGATTGGTTGGTGTACGGGCAGGACGCCTACCCCGATCGCTACAAGCGGGCGATCGACCGGACGATGCTGGATTACCAGACGTTGCGGAACTATTCCTGGGTGGCGCGCAAGTTCGCGCCGTCCCGGCGGCGGAAGTCGCTGAGCTTCCAGCACCACGTCGAGGTGGCCGGGCTGCGGCCGGAGGAGCAGGACCACTGGCTCGAACTGTCCGAGAAGTTCAAGTGGTCCAAGAACGCGCTGCGGAAGCAGATCAAAAACAGCTCGGAGCGTGCGGCCGGGGAATGCGCGGATTCGTCGTTCAACGTGCAGCTCGAACTGAACCAGAACCGGGTGCAGAGCTGGGAGAGCGCGGCGCAGCGCAGCAATCGCAGTCTGCAGAGCTGGATCGTGAGCACGCTGGACGCCGCGGCCGACAACGGGTGATCGGCGCCGGGATCACGGGCGCGCGAGGCGGCCGGAAAGCTGGGGAGTTCCGGCCGGCCAGGTGGATGTCCGGCAGAAGGGACCGCTGCTGAACGGCGGTTCCCGGACCGTTTCCCGGCAAAGTCGATGCTGTGCGGCGGATCCGGGGCGGTGGTTCCGGTTCCGCCTGGTGTGCCGAAAAGGAGAACAGGTCATGACTTCCGCTCGCGAAGAAGTGGACGAGGAAAACGACGACATCGAGCCGTATCCGTTCGGTCCGGCTCGTCGGCTCGAACTGCACCCGCGGTTCGCCGAGCTGCGCGCGACCAAGCCGGTCGCCGAGGTGCGCCTGCCGTACGGCGGCCGGGCCTGGTTGCTCACCAGGTACGCGGACATCAAAACGGCGATGAACGATCCCAGATTCCGGCGGACGACCCCGGAGGACCCCGACGTTCCGCGCACGACGGAGGATTACCCCGCGAGCCGCGAATCGCTGCTGACCGCGCCACCGCAGGAGCACATGCGGCTGCGGCGACTGGTCATGAAGGCGTTCACCCACCGCGAGATCGAGAAGCTGCGCGAGCAGGCGCAGGTCATCGTCGACGGACTGATCGACGACATGGTCGAGCGCGGTTCTCCTGCGGATCTCGGCGAGGCGATCGCGTGGCAGCTCCCGATCAGGATCATCTGCAAGATCCTGGGCGGCGACGTGGCGGACAAGGACCGGTTCGCGAAGTGGGCCGTGCAGGTCCAGGGGTCGCAAGGGCGCGAGCAGATGGAGCAGGGCCACGCCGAGCTGAACGCGCACCTCGCGCAGCTCGTCGCGGCGCGTCGCGCGGCCCCGGCCGACGACCTGCTCAGCTCGCTGGTGCTGGCGCGGGACGAAGGCGATCGGCTCACCGAGGAGGAGCTGATCTCCACCGGGATGGTGCTGCTGGTCGGCGGCTTCGAGACCTCGGCCAACCAGATCTGCAACTCGGTCTACACCTTGCTGGAGCGGCCGGAGCTGTGGAACCGGCTCGTCGAATCCCCGGAGTACGTGCCGAATGCGGTGGAGGAACTGCTGCGCTTCCTGCCGCTGGTGCAGGAGACGACGTTCCCGGTCGTCGCCGGTGCGGACATCGAGCTCAGCGGTGTCCTGATCAAGGAGGGCGACGCGGTCATCTCCTTCCCGTACGCGGGCAACCGCGATCCCGAGGTGTTCGACCGCCCGGAGGAGATCGACCTGACCCGCTCGGAGAACCCGCACCTGACCTTCAGCCACGGCGTGCACCACTGCCTGGGTGCGGCGCTGGCGCGGATGGAGATCCAGGTCGTGCTCGATCTGCTGGTGCGCCGGTTGCCCCGGTTGCGGCTGGCGATCCCGGCCGAGGACGTGGAGTGGCGGTCGGACCTGCTGCTGCGGACGATCCGGCGGCTTCCGGTGGCCTGGTGAGCGCGCGGCGGATCGTTCGCCGTCAAGAGGTCGTCATGCGGGCGGTGCGAGCCGCCGGGGAATTTCGCTGAGGAGGAGCCGTGCGTTGTGGTGTGCTGATCCTGCCGGAACAACGCTGGTCGCGAGCCGCGCAGCGGTGGCGGGCAGCCGAGGAGATGGGCTTCGACTCCGCCTGGACCTATGACCACCTGTGGTGGGATCCGCTGCGGGACGGGGCGTGGTTCTCGGCGTTCCCGGTGCTGACGGCCGCGGCCGCCGTGACCAGCCGCATCCGCCTCGGCACGCTGGTGACCTCGCCGAGTTTCCGGCACCCGGTCACCACCGCCAAGGACGTGGTGACCGTGGACGACATCTCGGGCGGACGGTTCACGCTGGGCATCGGCGCGGGAGCGGAGAATTCCGGGGACGCGGCGGCGCTGGGGACGCAGGTGCAGCGCCGGGAGCGCTTCGAGCGGTTCGAGGAATTCGTCGACCTGTCCGACGAACTGCTGCGCAACGATGTGACGAACTACCGGGGGAAGTTCTACTCGGCGGTGGACGTGCGCATGACCCCGGGTTGCAGGCAGCTGCCGCGAGTGCCGATCGCGGTCGCCGCGGCCGGTCGGCGGGGCATCGAGCTGGCGGCGCGGCGCGGGGACGCGTACGTGAGCTTGGGACCGCCGGACCTCTCCGGCAAGTACACCCCCGACGACGTGCGGGAAATCGTCGGGCAGCAGCTCGGCGAGCTGTCCCGGGCGTGCGAGCGCGCGGGCACCGACTTCGCCGGGATGGACAAGATCTACGCGACCACGGGCTACACCGGCGACTTCCTCGATTCGCCGGAGAAGTTCTTGCGCACGGCGGAGTCGTACGCGGCGGCGGGGGTGACCGAACTCGTGGTGCATTGGCCGCGCGAGTCCGGCGTCTACGCCGCTGATTTCGCCACCTTCGAGAAGATCGCCGAGGAGGCGCTGCCGCGGATTCGGCGGCTGTGATCCCGGCGTCCGCAATTCCGACGCCGAAAGGTGCGAGAATGGAAACACCGTTCCGACGGCTGCACCACATCTGCATCGTGGTGCGCGACATCGAGCGCGCCGTGCGCTTCTACGAATCCGTGGGAATCGGTCCGTGGCAGGACTACCCGCCGCTGTCGCAGTACACGTTCGATCCGCCGGACCACGACGGGCTGCTGAACCTCAAGTACAAGTTCGTCGGCTTGGGCGACATGCAGTTGCAGATGGTCGAGCCCGGCGAGGGCGACTCCCCGCAGCGGCGGTTCCTGGAGGAGCGCGGTGAAGGGGTCTTCCACCTCGGGTTCCTGGTCGACGACGTGGCCGCGGCCACGGATTCGGCCGGACAGCTCGGGTTGCCGCCCTGGCTGACCGGACGACGCGAGGACTCGAGCGGTTTCACCTTCTTCGAGACCGCGGAAAGCGCCGGCGTGCACCTGGAGATCAGGCAGAGCCCGCGCGGCAAGTAGCAACAACGACGGAAGGTTGGCATGACCACGTCCAGGCACGAAGTCAGCTACGAGATCAACAACCGGCTGCACGACTACCCGCGCCACGACATCGATGTGCACGCTTCGCAGGAGGAGATGGACCGGTTCGTCGAGGACGGCTACGTGCTCCGGCGGGGGTTCATCCCGCCGGAATGGGTGCGGGAGTTCGGCGCCGCCGTCGACGCGCTGGCGGAGCAGGAAAAGGACGCGGCCGGCGCCGAGGTGCTGGAGCGCAACGGCCTGTACTTCCGCCGGCTGCTGGACAAGGACGCGTCGTTCCACAAGCTGATCACCTACGATCCCGCGTTGTCCGTGGCGCGGGCCCTGCTGGGGCCGCGCGTCTCGTTCAGCATGGACTGCCGCTACGCATTGGCCGGGGTCGCGGACGCGGGCGTGCCGTGGCACATGCACTTGTGCGTCATCCCGGAGCCGCTCCCGCCGTTCTTCTGCTTCCCGCACAGCGTGCACGGGCTGATCTACCTGGACGAGATCGACGAGTCCGAAGGACCGCTGTGCGTCATCCCCGGCAGCCACAAGACGCCGCGGATGGAACTGGACGGCACCTACGAGCCGCATCCGGAGGAGGACCGGATCAAGTTCGCCCCGGGCGACGCCGTCCTGATGCACGGGAACCTGTGGCACCGCACGGTGCCGACCGCTCCCGGCTGCGGGCAGCGCAGACTCCTGCTGTTCTCCTACGCACCGGCGTGGCTGCGCAACGAGGTGGCCCTCGGGGTGCCGCCCGAGGGCGCGTTGACGGACAAGCTGCGCCATTCCGATGACCCGCAGCTCGCAGAGCTGGTGGACGGCAGCAGCGTCTACACGTTGTGAACCCCGCGCCCGGCTCGTCCGGGCCGACCGCGCAGAACGGCCCGGTCATCGCGGATCGCGGTGACCGGGCCTTCGCACGCCGCGCTCAGCCCGGCACCGCGTCGGTGCGCGGCAGCCGCTTCCTCGGCGCGCCGAAGCGGCGCACCAGCGGCTTCTCGACGCAGGTGAACAGCAGCCACGCGAATGCCAGGCAGATCAGGAAGGACGCGACGATCAGCCCGATCGCGACCGGAGCGGCCCAGCCACCGGGGGTGTTCAACGCGAGCCTGCCGAAGGTGAGCACCAGGAAGTGCACCATGTACAGCGCGAACGACAGCTCGCCCAGGCGGAGCATGAGCCTGCCGCGGAACGGGCTGGGCGCCGCCCGCAGATCCGCGGTCGCGGCCGCGCCGATCAGCAGCGCCAGCGGTGCCGCGACCGGGGCCATGATGCCGTACACGTTGGGCAGCAGGACCACTTGCACGATCATGCTGACGACCAGCAGTGCGAAGGCGGCCGCCAGGCTGATCGGAATCCAGCGGCCCGCGCGCACGATCCGCGCCACGAGGATGCCCAGCGCGAATTCGAGCAACCGGGTGGGCGGGAAGAGGTAGATCGACCACCACTGCGACGCGGATGCCGGCAGGCCCGGGTAAGTGGGGGTGTCGGGCAGCACCGCCAGCACGATGAACGGAAGTGCGGCGATCACCAGCAGCAATCCGGTGGTCGAGCACCACAGCCGGTGCTCCGGGATCCGCTTGAGCAGGCCGAGCAGCCACGGGAACAGCAGGTAGAAGAACAGCTCGCAGCACAGCGACCAGCTGGGCTGGTTGATCGCGGTTAGCAGCACCGGGTCCGGTGCCCACACGTTCAGCAGGAAGAGGTTCGGCACCACCTGCATCGCGGTGAACGCCGTTCCGGACAGCACCGCGAGCGCGATCCCGGCGAGCCAGGTGACCAGGTGGTTGGGGTAGATCTTCACCAGCCGCCGCCGCCAGAACGCGAGCACGCCGTCGTCGCCGGTGGCCGACCAGGTGAGCACGAAGCCGCTGAGCACGAAGAAGAAGCCGACCCCGGTGAAGGCTCCGCCGATGCCGATCCGCTGGAGCACGGCGTTCGTGCCCGGGTCCGCGAAGAAGCTCTGGTAGAAGGCGTGGTGCACGAACACGAGGAACGCCGCCACGAAGCGCATTCCGGTCAGCGACGGGAGCCGGGCGAATCCGGTGCCGCCCGCTTCCGCGGCCGCTGCGGTGGTGGTCGGAGGTGTGCGGTTCATTTGCCGAGCAGCTCCCGCCGTTCGTCGTCTCCCAGGATGTCGATCCGACCGAGGCGCACCTGCGGGTCGCGCGCGACCGCTTCGAGGACCCGGACGAGCCGCTGCACCAGGCGCTGCACGCTGGAACGCTCGAACAGGTCGGCGTTGTACTCCACGGTTCCGCTCAGCCCCTCCGGATCGGTGTCGCCGGAACCTCCGAGGAACTCGAAGGCGAGGTCGAAACGGGAGCGGCCGATGTGCACGGGACGCCGCGCGGGCGTGGTCCCGGCCAGTCGCGGCTGCTCGGAGGTGGTGTCGTCCAGCTCCAGGAGGATCTGGAACAGCGGGTGCCTGGCCGGATGCCGCGGCGGGTTCAGCGCGCTCACCAGCCGACCGAACGGCATGTCCTGGTGCGCGAACGCCTCGAGGTCGTCGTCCCGCACGCGGTCCAGCAGTTCCGCGAACGCGGGATTGCCCGAGGTGTCGCCGCGCAGGACGAGCGTGTTCGCGAAGAAGCCAACGGTGTCTTCCAGCGCCGCACCGTCACGCCCGGCGACCACCGTCCCGACCGGGACGTCGGTTCCGACGCCGAGCCTGGTCAGCAGCGCGATCAGCGCGGCGTGCAGCACCATGAACGTCGTGGCGCGGTGCTCGGTGGCGATCTCGCGGATCCGGCTGCGGGTCTCGGCGCCGACCTCGATGGTGACGATGCCGCCGCGGTGGCTGGGAATCGCGGGACGGTCCCGGTCGGTGGGCAGTTCGAGCTGTTCGGGCAGACCGCGCGATTTCCCGGTCCACCAGGCCGTGCGGCGGGCCAGCACGCTGTCCGAAGAGGACTCGGCGCCGAGGAACTCCCGCTGCCAGACGGCGAAATCGCCGTATTGCACCGGAAGTGGCGACCATTCCGGTGGCCGCCCCGCTGCGCGCGCCGCGTAAGCGGTGGCCAGATCGCGCACGAGCGGGCCGAAGGACCACCCGTCGGACGCGATGTGGTGCGTCACCAGCAGCAGCACCTGCTCATCGGTGCCGGTGGAGTACACGGCGGCTCGGAACGGGGGATCGTTGACCAGGTCGAATTCCTCGGCGGCCGCGGCGCTGAGCAGCGCGTCGAGTTCGTCCGGTGCGCAGTGCACGAGTTCCGGGACGGGGGCCGCCGCCTCCGCGTCCAGAACGACTTGCCGCGGCACGCCGTCGTCGTCCGGGAAAACGGTGCGCAAGCTTTCGTGCCGCTGCACGACGTCGCGCAGCGCCTCCGCGAGAACGGGAACCCGCAGTTCGCCGGACAACTCCAGCGCGTGCGGCAGGTTGTAGAGCGCGCTGCTGCCGTCCAGGCGGCTCAGGAACCACAGCTGTTCCTGATTGGCGGAGAGCGGAACCCGATCCGGTCGCGGGCCCACGGGCAGCGGCGGCCGGTGTTCCCCTGCGGAGGTGTCGAGTTCCCGGGCGAGCTCGGCCACGGTCCGCTGCTCGAACAGCAGCCCCATGTCCAGTCGTGCGCCGAGATCGCTGCGCACCCGGTTGACGATGCGCACCGCGGCCAGCGAGTGACCTCCGAGGGACAGGAAGTCGTCGTCGGTGCCGACGGCGGAGACCCGCAGCGTCTCGGCGAAGATGCGGCACAGCGCGCTCTCGCGCGAATCGCGGGCAGCGGCCCGGCCGGATCGGAATTCCGGTTCCGGCAGCGCACGCCGATCGAGCTTGCCGCTGGCGGTGACCGGAAAGCTCTCGAGCGCTACCACCACGTCCGGGACCACCTGCGCGGGCAGGGTCGCGCGAGCGTGCTCGCGGACGTCGTCGGTGTCCACTTCGGACTCGGCCAGCACGTAGCCGACGAGCCGATCCCCGTGCTCGGCCGCCGTCGCCCGGCCGACCGCCGGGTGCCGTTCCAGCACCGCGGCGATCTCGCCGATCTCGATGCGCACTCCGCGGATCTCGAGCTGGTCGTCGAGGCGTCCCAGGTGCTCCAGGGCACCGTCCGGCCGCTGGCGGACGAGATCACCGGTCCGGTACATGCGGGAACCCGGCGGCCCGCCGATTTCGGCGACGAAGCGCTCCGCCGTCAGCGCTGCCCGTCCGCGGTAACCGCGCGCCAATCCGCTTCCGGCGATGTACAGCTCACCGGTCTCCCCGGGCCGGACCGGGTGCAGTCGCTGATCCAGCACGTGCGTCCGGGTGCCGCTGATGGGCGTGCCGATGGGGGCGTCCGCACCGCTGCATTCCGACCACAGGCTGTCGCCGCTGATTTCGGAGGCGCCGTAGAGGTTGATCAGCCGTGCTCCCGGGAACGTCTCCGCGAACGCCGCGGCGAGCGCGGGCGTGAGCTGCTCACCGCTGCTGATCCAGAACCGGCACGGGTCCAGGGATGCCACCTCCGGGTGCCGGACGAGCTCGTTCAACGCGCTCGGCACCGCGGTCAGCCGTTCGATCCCGTGCTGCCGGACCCGTTCGGGCAGTTCGACCAGCGAGGTCTCCTCCGCGATCACCAGCGTGCCGCCGGTGACGAGCGTGCCGAGGATTTCGGTGGTGCCGTCGATGAAGCCGAGCGAGGTCTTGCCCAAGACCGCTCTTCCCCGCTGCTCGGGGAATTCCGCCGCGAACCACAGCAGCCTGTTCACCAGGCCCTCGTGCAGCCCGGTGACACCTTTCGGCGCACCGGTGGAGCCGGACGTGTAGACGACGTAGGCGGGGTGCCCGGGTAGCAGCGGAGCGGTCCGGTCGGTATCAGCGGGATTCGTGCGCGGGTACCCGCCGGTGGCCGAAGGATCGACGACGGGTACCGAGACCTCGGGTGGCGGGGTGGCGCGATCGCACACGACGAGGCTCGGTGCGGCGTCGGTGATCACGTAGCGGTTCCGCTCGGGCGGGTTTTCCGGATCCACCGGCAGGTACGCCGCGCCCGCCTTGAGCACGCCGAGCATCGCCACGACCGTTCCGGCTCCGCGCGGCAGCGCGAGCGCCACCACGTCGTCGGGCCCGACACCGCGCTCGATCAGCAGATGCGCGAAGCGGTTGGCGCGTTCGTTCAGCTCCGCGTACGACAACCGCGCCGCGGCGGAGATCACGGCGACGGCCTGCGGTGTGGTCGCCGCCTGCCGCTCGAACAGGATCGGCGTCGGCTCGCCGTCCGCGCGTTCGGTCACTGTCGCTCCTCGCTGCTCGCCTGGTGGGTTCACTCCGCGCGGTAAGCGTCGGCTTCGACCTCGATGAGCAGCTCCGGCAGTACCAGCCGCTCGACCTGGACGATCGTGCTCGCCGGTAGCACGTCGGCGAAGAACTCCCGGTGCACGGCCCCGATCCGGTCGAAGTGGGCCATGTCGGTGGCGAACAGCCGGGTCCGGACGACGTCCGCCGTCGAGGCGCCCGCCTGGCGCAGGGTCTCGGCGATGCGGCCGAGGGCTTCCCGCGTCTGCGCGGTGATGTCCGATCCGCCCACCGGTCCGTCGGGGCCTGCCGCGGTGCTGCCCGCGACCGAGATCCACGGCCCGACCCGCACCGCGCGGGAATAGCCGAAGCGGTCCTCGAGAGCGCTGCCACCGGAGACGCGCTGGTAGGTCGTCATGGAGGGTCTTCCCTTCTGCTGGTGACCGATGGTCAGGAGTCGTTCGGGTCCGGGGCCGTTTCGCTGCGGACGGCTTCCTCGGGCATCGCGGCGACCGCGGCGACGACGGCTTCCTCTACCGCGTCGGCGAGTGCCGCGATGGTGCGGTGCTCGAAGAGGGTGCGGGTGGGCAGGTCGATGGCGAAGGCGTCCCGGATGCGGGAGGTGATCTGGGTGACCAGCAGGGAATGGCCGCCGAGTTCGAAGAAGTCGTCGTGGACGCCGATGTCGTCCAGCCCGAGAACGCCGCACCAGAGCTGGGCGAGGATCTCCTCGTGGCTGCTGCGGGGCGGGGTGTACTCGCTGGACAACTCGGGCCTGCGCAGGACCGGTTCGGGCAGTGCGGCCCGGTCGACCTTGCCGTTGCGGGTCAGCGGGAGGGCCTGCAGCAGCTGCAGCGTCGCCGGGACCATGTAGTCGGACAGCTTGCTGCGCAGGAACTTGCGCACGTCGTCGGCGGTGGTGCTGGACCCGGCGGCGGGTACGGCGTAGCCGGCGAGCACCGTTTGCCCGCCCGCCGCTTCCACGACCTTCACCGCGGCCGCCCCGACCCCTGGAGCCGCGGTCAGCGCGGCCTCGACCTCGCCGGGTTCGACGCGGTAGCCGCGGATCTTGACCTGGTCGTCGGTGCGGCCGATGAAGTCCAAGGTGCCGTCCGGTTGCCAGCGCGCTCGGTCGCCGGTGCGGTACATGCGGGTGCCGGGGGCATCGGCGTAGGGGTCGGCGACGAAGCGTTCGGCGGTCAGGTCCGGTCTGGCCACGTAACCGCGCGCCAGCGCCGGGCTGGACACGTACAGCTCGCCGGGAACCCCGATGGGAGCGGGGTTCAGGAAGTCGTCCAGCACGTACGCGGAGACGTTCGAGACCGGCCGTCCGATCGACGGCAGCTCCGGCCACTGCGCCGAATCACCGGAGAGCACGGTCGCGGAGACCTTGTAGGTTTCGCACGAGCCGTACTGGTTCTCGACCACGGCGTCCGGGCCGAGCGCGGAGACGAAGTCGCGGACCGCGCCGGACAACCGCAGCGCCTCGCCCGCCATGATCATCTCGTCCAGCACGAGCGGCTGGCGGTCCGCGCTGCCCGGCCGGTGCGCCAGCGCCAGTTCCTCCAGCTGGGCAGGCGGCAGGTAGGCGCGCTGCACGCCGTTGTCCGCGAGCACCCGCAGCACCCGGTCGGCATCGCCCCGTTCCTCCTCGGTCGGCACGACCAGAGTGCCGCCTCCGATCACGGTCACGAAGAATTCCTGCAACGACACGTCGAAACCGGTCGTGGCCAATTGCGCGCACACCCGGGGGCGCGGGTCGAGCGCGAGTTGCCAGCCGACGAAATGCTCGATGGTGCGCGCGGTGAGCGTGATGCCTTTGGGCTCTCCGGTGGATCCGGAGGTGTAGACGATGTAGGCGCTGGTGTGCGGGTGGTGGGTGCGTGGGGGTGGTGTGGTGGGTTGGTCGGTGGGTGCGTTGGTGGTGGTGTGAATCGTGGTGGTGGGCGGCGTGAGCTGTTCGATTCGTTGCTGGTGCGCGGGGTGCGTGAGCACGAGCGGGGGGTTGGTTTGGTGGAGGATGTGGTGGAGCCGGTCGTCGGGCTGGTGCGGGTCGAGGGGGAGGTAGGTGGTTTTGGTTTTGAGGGTGGCCAGCAGGAGGGTGAACAGTTCGGGCCCGGGTGCGGTGCAGATGCCGATGGGGGTTTCGGGCCGGGTGCTGTGCTGCTTGAGGTGGTGGGCCCATTGGTTGGCGGCTCGGTCGAGTTCGGCGTAGGTGAGCTGGGTGGTGCCGGTGCGCAGCGCGATGGCGTCGGGTGTCGCCGCCACCTGGTGCTCGACCATGCTCGCGAGATCCCGCCCGACGGGTAGCTCGAACCCGTTCTGCCGGTTGAACGCGGCCAGCAGGGTGTGCCGTTGCTCGGTGCCGAGCATCGGAATCCGCGACAACCGGCACTCGGGGTCTTCGGCGATGTGGTTCAGCACGTTGCGGAAGTGCTCGAGGAAGCGCCGCGCGGTGGACTCGTCGAACAGGTCGACGCTGAATCCGAGGAACCCGCGCATTTCGTCCGGATATTCGTCGACCAGCAATTCCAGGTCGAAGCGCGTGCTGGCGGGCTCGGTCGCCACCTGTTCGACGGCGAGTTCCGCCGGGGCCTCGAATTCCAGCGAGTTGTCGAACACGAAGCACACCTGGAACAGGGGGTTGCGCGCCAGATCGCGAACGGGGGCGAGGTCCTCGACGATCCGCTCGAACGGCACGTCGTCGTTGCTGAAGGCGCCCAGCGCGCTGGTCCGGACCCGGGCCAGCACCTCGGTGAACGCCGGGTCGCCCGACCAGGAGACCCGCAACGGGATCGTGTTGACCAGGAAGCCGATCAATCCTTCGAGCTCGGGCCGGGAGCGGCCGGCCACCGGCGATCCGGTGACGATGTCCGTGCTCGCCGCGTTGCGCGCCAGGACCACGTCGAGCGCGGCCTGCAGCACCATGAACATCGTGGCGCTGTGCTGCCGGGCGACGTCGCGGAGCCGGTGCGTCAGCTCCCGGTCGAAGCTGAAGTGCACCCGCTGGCCGCGACCGGTCAGCGCCGCCGGCCGGTCGTGATCGGTCGGCAGCTCGAGCGCGAAATCGGCGCCGTCCAGCTCCTCGCGCCAGAACCGCAGTTGCTGCTGGGCCTGCTCGCCCTCCAGCCAACGCCGCTGCCAGTCGGCGTAGTCGGCGTAATCCACCGGCAGCTGCGGGAGCCGGGGCTGCGCGCCGGCGCGGAACGCCTCGTACGCGGCGGTGAACTCCTGCCACAGCACCCGCATCGACCAGCCGTCCACCGCGATGTGGTGGAAATTGATCATCAGCAGGTGGTCGTCGGTGCGCACGCGGAACAGCCGTGCCCGCAGCAGCGGGCCGGTGCCGAGGTCGAAGCCCGCGGCCGCGTCCTGCTCGACGAACCGCTTCGCGGCGGCCTCGGCTTCTGCCGGGCTCAGGTGGGACAGGTCCGCGACCGGGACCGGCAGCTCTCCGGCGGGTCGCGGGTGCTGCCGGGGACTGCCGTGCTCGTCGCGGAACGTCGCGCGCAATGCGTCGTGCCGGTGCCAGATCAGCTCCAGCGCCCGGGTCAGCGCGGTGGTGTCCAGGGCGCCGGTGATGTGCCAGAGGTTCTCCACGGCGTACATCGGGGTTCCGGGCGTGAGCTGCTCGATCAGCCAGATGCGCTGCTGCGCGAACGACAGGTCGGGTTCCTCGCCGCGGCGGCGGGGAATCGGCGGGAGTTCGTCGCGCGACGCGGAGTCGACCAGCGGGCTCAGCGCCGCGACGGTGCGGTGCTCGAACAGGGTGCGGGTGGGCAGGTCGACGGCGAACGCGGTCCGGATGCGGGAGATGACCTGGGTGACCAGCAGGGAGTGGCCGCCTAGTTCGAAGAAGTCGTCGTGGATGCCGATGTCGTCCAGGCCGAGCACGGTGCACCAGATGTGGCAGAGGATCTGTTCGTGGCTGGTGCGCGCGGGTTCGTACTCGCTGGACAGCTCCGGGCGGGACAGCTCCGGCGCAGGCAGCGCCCGCCGGTCCACCTTCCCGTTCCGGTTCAGCGGCATGTCCTCGACAACGGTCATGGCGGCCGGGATCATGTGGTCCGGCAGCTTCTCCGCGAGGAATTCCCGGATCCGCCGCACGGACGGCGCCGGGGCGGACAGCGCGACGTATCCGGACAGGACCTCCACCCCGCCGGTGCCCTCGACGACCGTCACGGCCGCTGATGCCACACCGGGGCACGCGGCCAAGGTCGCCTCCACCTCGCCGAGTTCGACGCGGTAGCCGCGGATCTTGACCTGGTCGTCGGTGCGGCCGAGGAATTCGAGCGCGCCGTCGGCCCGGCGGCGCGCTCGGTCGCCGGTCCGGTACATGCGGGTGCCGGGAACGGCGGCGTAGGGGTCGGCGACGAAGCGTTCGGCGGTCAGGTCCGCTCTGGCCACGTAACCGCGCGCCAGACCTGGCCCGGCTACGTAGATCTCGCCGGGCACTCCGGCCGGAACCGGGTTCAAGAACTCGTCGAGGACGTAGACCGGCACGTTCGTGATGGCGCGGCCGATCGACGGCGCCTCCGGCCAGTGCTCCCGCTGCCCGGACAGCAGCGCGGCGGTCGCCTCGTGCGTTTCCGAGGGACCGTACTGGTTCTCCAGCACCGCGCCGGGGGCGAGCGAGTGCACGAACTCGCGCACCGCGCCGGTGAGCCGCAGCGCATCCCCGGATACCAGGACCTCGCTCAGCGCGAGCTCGACCGGCCGCCGCCACCAGGCGTACGCGAGCTGGGTCAGCAACGCGGGGCCCAGGTAGAGCCGCTCCACCTGCTGTTCGGCCAGCAGCCGCAGCAGCGCGTCGGGGTCCTGCCGCTGCTGCTCATCGGCCACCACGAGGGTTCCTCCGCTGAGCCAGGTCACGAAGATCTCCAGCAGGGACACGTCGAACCCGATCGAGGAGAGCTGCGCGCCGGTTCGCCGTCCCCCGCCCCGGCCGAGCTGGAATTCGGCCGGATTCCGAATGGTGGCTTCGGTGAGCGTGATGCCTTTTGGCCGTCCGGTGGATCCGGAGGTGTAGACGATGTAGGTGCTGGTGTGCGGGTGGCGGGTGCGGGGCGGTTTCGTGGATTCGTGCGCGGGCGGGTCGGTGCGGGTTTGGATGGTGGTGCCGGACGGGGCGAGTGCGCGGATTCGTCGGTAGTGGGTCGGATCGGTGAGTACGAGCGGGGGGTTTGTCTGGTGGAGGATGTGGTGGATTCGCTCGTCGGGTTGGTGCGGGTCGACGGGGAGGTAGGTGGTGTTGGTCTTGAGGGTGGCGAGCAGGAGGGCGAACAGCTGGGCGTCGGGGCTCGCGCAGATGGCGATGGGGTTTTCGGGCTGAGCGTGGTGATTGAGGTGGTGCGCCCACCGGTTGGCGGTGCGGTCGAGTTGGGCGTAGGTGAGTCGGGTGGTGCTGGTGCGGAGCGCGACGGCGTCGGGCGTCGCCGCCACCTGACGCTCCACGAGATCGACCAGCTGTTCCGCTTCCGCGGGAAAAGACATGCTCACCTGCTCTCCGATCGGACCGACGGGCCGCTCATTCCGCCGCGGCGGAGTCGTCCATGGCGTTGATCAGGCTCTTCGGGCGCTGATCGGTCCAGTGCTCGCTGACGTAGGCCAGGCAGGTTTCGCGGGACGCCTCGGAATGCGCCACGGACCAGCCCTCGGGAACGTCCGCGAACGCCGGCCACAGCGAGTGCTGGCCCTCGTCGTTGGTCAGCACGAAGAACGTGCCGTCCGGGTCGTCGAACGGATTCATCCGTATTCCTTTCCGGTGTTTCCGGGGATCGGTGTTCTTTTGCTCGCGGGATCAGCGGGACGGGCGCCGAACGAGCGCGTCCAGCGCCGGACCGATTTCGGCGAGGTGCTCGGGGTGCATGATGTGCAGGTGCTCGCAGTCGATCTCGTGGCATTCGATGCGCCCGGTGACGAACGGTTTCCAGTCCGCTGAGCTCCAGCCGAACGCGCGCTGGTCGCGCATCGCGGCGAAGAAGGTCATGTCGCCGTCGAACGGAACGGGTTCGAAGTCGCGGGCGATTTCGGCGTTGGCCAGCATCACCCGGTGCACCGCGCGTTGCTCGTCCTCGTCGAATTCGAACCCGACACCGGACTGGTCCCGCAGCACGCCCGCGATGTCCGAGTTCTGCCGCAGCAGCTCCAGATCGACCCGGGCGGTGAGCTCCGGCGGGTAGCAGTCCAGCATCGCCAGCACCGCGACGTCCTGCCCGTCCTGCCGCAGCCTCGCCGCCATCTGATGTGCGAGCAGACCGCCGAACGACCAGCCCACCAGGTGGTACGGCCCCTCCGGTTGCACCGAGCGGATCCGGCGGAGGTAATGCGAGACCAGCTCGGCGAGACCCGGGACCTCGCCGTCGGCGGCCGCTTCGGCGGACAACGCGGGATGCTGCAGGCCGTAGACCGGCACGTCCGGGCCGAGATGCCGCAGCAGGCCGGCGTAGCGCCAGCTCACCCCGGCGGCCGGGTGCACGCAGAACAGCGGTGCCCGGGTACCGGTCGAGCGCAGCGGGAGGAGGGTGCGCAGCCCTTGGCGAGCGCCCGGCCGGTCGATGCGCTCGGACAGCTCGGCGACGGTGGGGGCCGCGAACACCTCCCGGACCGGCACCGCGACGCCCAGCGTCTCGCGGATCCGGTTGCGCAGGCGAGTGATCAGCAGCGAGTGGCCGCCGAGTTCGAAGAAGCCGTCGTCGATACCGACCTCGCCCAGCCCGAGGACTTCGGCGAACAGGCCGCACAACACCTCTTCCCGCGTGGTGCGCGGTCTCCGGCCGCTCGCCCGGGCAGCAGCGGCCGGGGCGGGCAGCGCCGCGCTGTCGATCTTGCCGTTGCGGGTCAGCGGCAGCGTGCTCAGCGCGGTGCAGGTCGACGGCACCATGTGCGCCGGGAGGCGGGCGGCGGCGAACGCCCGCAGCTGTTCCGGCGCGGGGGCCGCGCCGCTCGTCGCGACGACGTAGGCGTGCAGCCGCCGGTCGTGCCCGGCGTCGGTGTCCGCGCGCACCACTGCCCGCGCGACTTCGGGGTGCGCTGCCAGGACGGCTTCGACCTCGCCCGGCTCCACGCGGAACCCGCGCACCTTGATCTGGGCGTCCGCGCGGCCGAGGTATTCCAGCGTGCCGCTGCCGGTGCGGCGCATCAGGTCGCCGGTGCGGTACATGCGCGTCCCGGGCGGGCCGAAGGGGCAGGCGACGAAGCTCCCGGCGGTCAATCCGGGCTGGTCGCGGTAGCCGCGGGCGAGCCGGGCTCCGGCCACGTACGCCTCGCCGACGACCCCGAGCGGCACCGGTTCCAGCCGTTCGTCGAGCAGGTACACCGCCCCTTCGGGGATCGGGTCTCCGATGGCGCGCGGGCGCGCGTCCACGGATTGCGCGGTCAGCTCCTGCCAGGTCACGTGCACGGTCGTCTCGGTGATGCCGTACATGTTCACCAGCCGTGGCCGTGCGGTTCCGGTCCAGGACAACCACTCCCGGACCGTTCCCGCGTCCAACGCCTCACCGCCGAACACGACGCAGCGCAACGCGGGCAGCGCGTCCGCGGCTCGGTCGCGAACGGCCGCCGTCAGCTGCGCGAACGCCGAAGGCGTCTGGTTGAGCACCGTGACCCCGCGCTGCTCGAGCAGGTCGGCGAACTCCTCGGGGGAGCGGGCGACTTCCCGGGGCACCACGACCACGCGCGCTCCGTGCAGCAGTGGCGCCCAGATCTCCCAGACGGAGAAGTCGAACGCGATCGAGTGGAACCAGCTCCACACGTCGTCGGGGCGGAAACCGATCCCGGTGTCGGCTGCGGCCAGCAGGCTGAGCACGTTGCGATGGCTGACGACCACGCCTTTCGGTCGTCCCGTCGAGCCGGAGGTGTGCAGCAGGTAGGCCGCCGAGTCCGGAAGCGGCCGGGCAGCGGGCGCGTTCCCGGTGCCCGCCCGCTCCAGCTGTTGCACCGAGGTGTGCGGGACCCCGAGACCGGGGTCCGCAGCGCTGATCACCAGCACGGGGGCGACATCGGCGATCAACGACCGGATCCGCTCGGCCGGGTGCTCCGGATCCACCGGCACGTAAGCCGCCCCGGCCTTGAGCACCGCCAGCAGCGAGACGATGAGATCGGTCCCGCGCGGGAGCACGAGCGCCACGTACCGGTCCGGGCCCGCTCCGCGCTCGCGCAGCGCGGAGGCCATCGCGCTCGATCGTTCGTCCAGTCGCCGGTAGGTCAGCGCGCCCTCCGCGGAGTCCACCGCGATCGCGTTCGGTGCTCGGCGCGCTCGCTCCTCGAACACCGCCGGGATCGAGTTCTCCGGCACGGCGACCGCGCCCGGCACGGCGACCGCGGCGGCGCGTTCGGCCGGTTCGAGCAGGTCCACCTGGGACGGCCGGAGATCGGGGTCGCGGGCGGCGGCCCGCAACAGCCGCTCGAAACGGCTCGCGATCCGCTCCGCGGTGTCCGGATCGAACAGCTCGCGGCTGTACTCCAGCCCGCCGCGCAGCTCGCCGCCGGGGCCCCGCCGGGACAGCGCGAAGGTCAGGTCGAATCGCGACGTGCCGGTCGGCACCGGCTCGGCCTCGACTTCCAGCCCCGGAAAGCCCGGCGGTTCCGCGGCGCCTTCCTCGAACGCGAGCGCCACTTGGAACAGCGGGTGCCGGGCCATGGACCGGTCCGGGTTGAGCGCCTCCACCAACCGCTCGAACGGCACGTCCTGGTGGTCGAAGGCTTCGAGGTCGGTCGCCCGGATCCGTTCGAGCAGCTCCCGGAAAGTCGGGTCCCCGCCGGTGTCGGCGCGCAGCACCAGGGTGTTCACGAACAGTCCGACCAGGTCGTCGAGCGCGCTGTCGGCGCGCCCGGCCACCGGTGTGCCGATCGGCACGTCCGTTCCGGCACCGAGCCTGGTCAGCAGCGCGGCCGCGCAGGTGTGCAGGAACATGAACAGGCTCGCGTTCGCGGCGTGCGCGAGCCGTTCCAGCTCGTCCACGACCGCGGTCTCGACGGTGAAGTGCACCGTGCCGCCCCGGTGCTGCGCGACCGCCGGGCGCGGCCGGTCGGCTCCGAGTTCGAGTTCCGGCGCGAGACCGGCGAGCCGTTCGGTCCAGTAGGCGAGTTCGCGGGCGAGCACGGATTCGGGATCGTCCTCGGAGCCCAGCATTTCGCGCTGCCACAGCGCGTAATCCGCGTACTGCACCGGCAACGGCTCCACCTCCGGTGCGGCACCGCGGGCTCGTGCCCGGTAAGCGCGCACGAGATCCCGGGTCAGCGGATGCACCGACCAGCCATCGCCCGCGATGTGGTGCAGCACGATCAGCAGGACCGACTCGTGCGGCCCGAGCTGGAACAGCGTCGCGCGGATCGGCGGCTCGGCGATCAGGTCGAAGCCCTCTCCCGCCGCCGCGGCGAGTTCGCCGGGCAGCGCGGCCTCGGTGACCGGCCGTACCCGCACCGGCGCCTGCGCGTGCGGCTGCACCAGCTGCACCGGCTCCCCGTCCTGCTCCGGGAACACGGTGCGCAGGCTTTCGTGCCGGGCCACCACGTCGGCGAACGCGGCGCGCAGCGCCGCGAGATCCAGCGCTCCGGTGAGCCGCAGCGCCGCGCCCATGTGGTACGTGGCCGAGGGGCCTTCGAGCTGGTGGATGAACCACAACCGGCGTTGGGCGTACGACGTGGGCAGCGGCCGGGGACGGTGCCGGGGCAGCAACCGGGGGCGCGAGCCACCCGCGTCGGCGACTGCGGAGGCGAGGCCCGCCACCGTGGGATTGTCGAACACCGCTCGCGCGGTCAAGTTGATGTCCAGTTCCGCGGCGACGCGGCTCACCAGCCGGGTGGCCAGCAGCGAATGCCCGCCGAGTGCGAAGAAGCTGTCCTCGACGCCGACCTCGGCCAGCCCGAGCACCTCGGCGAACACCGTGCACAGCGCGGACTCGGTGGTGGTGCGCGGCCGTTGCGCCCGCGTCGTGCGCGCTTGCGGAGCGGGAAGCGCGGCCGTGTCGACCTTCCCGTTGGGGTTCAGCGGGAGATCATCGAGCACCACGATGGCAGCGGGCACCAGGTAATCGGGCAGCACGGCGGCCAGGTCCGCCCGCAGCCTGGGGATCGAGATCCCGCCCCGGGACCCCAGGGGAGTGTTCGCGTGTGCGGACGGGTCGGCCGACGGTCGCCGGGCGGGTCTGTGCGTGCCGGTCAGCGCGGTGGTGCGAGTGCGGTCCGCGAAGATGACATCGATCTTCTCGGGGCCGGTCCCGGACCAGCTCGCGACCACCGCGTAGCCGGCCGCGGCGCCCACTTCGCCGAACCATTCGAGTCCCGGGGCGGTGCGCGCTGGTGCCACCTCGCCGGTGGACAGCGTCGCGGCGCGGGCCAGGTCGGCGGCAAGCCGCGCGTTGGGCACGCCGCTGACCCGGATCACCTCGGGAGCGTCGGCGAGCAGGCCGCGCAGCCAGGATTCCGCCTCGTCGTGCGGAATTCCGCCGTCCGGCCACTCGTGCTCCGGCGCGTCGTCCGCGCGCGTCACCGCGGTAGGCCGGGTGTGCAGGACGACGTCGTAGCGGTAGCGGGTCATCTCGTTGTCGTGCCGGCCGCCGCGCAGCCGCACGTCGACTCCGGCCAGGCCCTCGGACTCCTCCAGCAGCGCGAAGAAGTCGGGGGAGATGACGAGTTCTTCCTCGGCGGAGATCGCCTGCTCCACCTGCTCCGGGGTGGTGCCCGGATCCTCGCCCGCCGCTGCTCGCGCCACCCTGGTCGCCGCGTGGAACAGCGGAAGCAGGTCGCGGTTGCGCACGTCGCCGAGGTGGACGCAGCCGCCGGGAGCGGTCAGCCGCAGCGCGGCGCGGATCACTTCGAGCAGGTAGGCGGCGCTCGGGAAGTACTGCACCACGGAGTTGATGACGACCGCGTCGAAGTACCGCTCGGGCAGCCCACCGGTGTCGTGCGCGGGCTGATGGCGCAGCTCGACCGCGCCGGCGAGCTCGGGGGCGGCGCGCACCCGAGCTCGCAGCCGCTGCAACGCGGTGGCGGAAACCTCGGTCGCCCAGTAGGACTCGCAGTGCTGGGCGACCTCGGCGAGGATCAGGCCGGTTCCGGCGCCGATCTCGAGCACCCGCCGGGGTTGCCGTCCGAGGACGTGCCGGACCGTGCGGTCGACCCACTCGCGCATTTCCGGGCGGGGGATGGGGCGGCGGGTGTAGCTGCTCTGCCACACGCCGAACTCGTCTTCGGGATCGTCGGTGTCCGACGCCGCAGCGGCGTCCGGGCCCGCGCCGCGCTGCGGGCCGGTCGCGTACGCGGAGTCGAAGACCTCGGCCCACTCCGCGACCTGGCGGTCGGTGCCGGCCCGTCCCGCGCGCACTTGCGCAGCCGGGGTCACGTACGCCACGAGTCCCTGCCCGCCCGGTGCGTCGGCACGGGGTACGACCGCGGCGCGACCCACCGATCCGTGCTCCACCAAGGCCGACTCCAGCTCGCCGGGCTCGATCCGGAAGCCCCGCAGCTTGAGCTGCTGATCGTTGCGCCCCAGGTATTCGAGCCGCCCGTCCGGGTTCCACCGGACCAGGTCCCCGGTGCGGTACATGCGTGCACCGCGCGGCCCGAACGGGCAGGCCACGAAGCGCTCCGCGGTCAGTTCCGGCTGTCCGCGGTACCCGCGGCCGAGGCCTTCGCCCGCGATGTGGAGCTCGCCGGTCGCGCCGACCGGGACCGGCCGCAGGAACCGGTCGAGCACGTAGACCTCGGTGTTGCGCACCGGTGCGCCGATGGTCGGCGCGGGGTCGGCGCGGTCCAGCTCGACACCGGTGGAGTAGATCGTGGTCTCGCTCGGGCCGTAGAAGTCGAACACCGCGCGGCCCCGCTCGCACATGCTGCGCGCGAGGTGGGCGGGCAACGCCTCCCCGGCGGTGATCATCCGCAGGCCGGTGAGCGAATCCGGGGAAGCCTCCAGCAGGGCGTCCCACAGGGAAGGGGTGGCCTGCATGGTCGTGGGCACGTCCGACTCCGCCAGCGCCGCCAGCCGCAACGGTTCCCGCGCCGTGCCGCGGGGAACCAGGTCCAGGGTGGCGCCGCAGATCAGCGGCAGGAAGATGTCCACCGCCGCGACGTCGAACGCCACCGTGGTCGCGGCGAGGAACCGGTCGCCCGGTGCCATCGGGAGCCGCTCGCGCACCAGCGCCAGCAGGTTGCCGAACCCGGCCCGGGTGATCATCACGCCCTTCGGCCGGCCGGTGGACCCGGAGGTGTAGATCACGTTGGCCAGCGAGTCGCGTGCGAGCGGCTCCGGCACGGTTTCCGCGGGGCGATCGGTGCCCGGGCGGTCGGCGATGTCCCGCTGCGTAGCAGGGTCGTCGAGGACGATCAGCGGCGTGGCCTCGTTCCGCCGGAGCGCGGCGGCGGTCTCGGCGGTCCCGACCGCGAGCACCGGCCGGGTCGCGTCGAGCATGAGCGCCAGCCGGTCGGCGGGTTGGTCGACGTCCAGCGGCAGGTACGCGGCGCCCGATTTGAGCACCGCGAGCATGGCCACGACCACGTCGGCGGATCGCGGTACCGCCAGCGCGACGACCTCGTCGGCCCCCGCGCCGCGCTCGATGAGCAGGTCGGCCAGGCGGTTCGCGCGCGCGTTCAGCTCGGCGTAGTCGAGCTGCTCCGTGCCGCAGCGCACGGCGGGCAGCTCCGGTCGCCGCGCGGCGATCGCGGCGAACTCGGCGAGCAGGTCGGCCGTCGGCGTGGCCCGGTGGCCGGTCCGGTTCCACTCGCGCACGACCAGCTCGGCCTCCGCCAGGGCGGGGACGGGCAGTTCGGACAGTCCGGCCGCGGGCCTGCGGGCCAGTGCCGCCAACGCGCTGCGGTAGTTCTCGACCAGGCGCCGCGCGGTTGCCGCCTCGAACAGGTCGGTGTTGTACAGCAGTGAGCCGACGAGTTCGCGGCCCCGCACTTCCAGCCGCATCTCCAGGTCGAAGCGGGTGTTGCGGAACCCCGTCTCGAGCCGTTCGACGGTGGCGCCCGGCAGTTCGGGCCGTTCGACCTCGCGGCCGCCGTCGAACCAGATCTGGAACAGCGGGTTGCGGTTGGCCTCCCGCCGCGGCGCGACCTCCTCCACGATGCGCTCGAACGGGATCTGCTCGTGGCTGTGGGCTTCGAGCGTGGTTTCGCGGACCACCTCGAGCAGCTCGTGCAACGTCGGGTCGCCGTCCCAGCGCAACCGCAGCGGGATCGAGTTCACGAAGAAGCCGATGAGCCGCTCGAGTTCGGTGGTCGAGCGGCCTGCCGCTGGGGTTCCGACGACGAGGTCGCCACCCGGGCCGTACCGCGACAGCGCGGCGGCGAAACCGGTCAGCAGCACCATGAACAGCGAGGCACCGTGCTCGTTGCCCAGCGCGCGGAGCTGATCGGTGATCTCGGCGGGGACCACGTAGCCGACCTCGTCCGCCTGTCCGCTTAGGACCGACGGGCGCGGGTGGTCGGTGCGCAGGGGGATCGGGTCGGGGGCGGCGGCGAGGTTTTCGCGCCAGTACCGCAGGTGCGGGATCGCCTCCGGGCCTTCCAGCCAGGCGCGCTGCCACGCGGCGAAATCCGGGTACTGGATCGGCAGCCGCGGCAGCGGGTCGGTCTCCCCCCGGGAGAACGCCCGGTACGCCGAACGGAGTTCGTCCCACAGCACCTGGATCGACCAGCCGTCCACGATGATGTGGTGCAGGTTGATCTGCAGGAAGTGGCACTCGTCCTGCCAGCGCCACAAGTGCGCGCGCAGCAGCGGGCCGGAGACGAGGTCGAATCCGCGCGTCGCGTCCTGCGCGACCGCGTCCCGGGCGAATTCGCGCGCTTCGCCGATCGAAGCCGCGGGAACCTCGGTGACCGGCAGCTCGAAGCCGTGCGGCGGGTCGATGATCGGTCGCGGTTCTCCGGCGCGGTCGGCGAAACGGGTGCGCAGAACGTCGTGGCGGCGCCACACGTGTTCCAGCGCCTGCGCCAGCGACGTGGTGTCGAGGGGGCCGTTGATCTGCCAGAGGCTTTCGACGGTGTACATGGCGGACCGCGGAACGAGTTGTTCGAGAAACCACAGCCGCCGTTGCGCGAACGACGCCTCGTCCGGCTTTTCCGGATCGCGCGGGGAGATCTCCGGAACGGGCGCAGAAGTGCTCGCAGCCCCCCGCAACCGCATTTCGACGAGCTTCCGTTGTTCCGCGGACAGCTCCCGGACGCGGGCATCGTTTCCGGCCGGCCTGCCAGAGTTGACCGTCATGGCGGCAACGATAGGCGAGCCGCGTCGAGAAGTGGTGCGCGTTCGGTGTCCGCCCGGGGCGCGGTCCGGTGTTCTCCCGCGCGCGGAAAAGCGCGAGGAGATGGCGGGACGCTCCTGTCTCGCCGGCGAGACAGGCGTGCGCACCGCCCCGGTTCCCTGCCCGGTCAATTAAGCTCGTGCCGCGGAATTGTGCAGTGCCCAAAAGGATTCGGCGGTGGGCCAGTGAACTTTGCACGACCGGAACTCAGGGGAACGCATGGCGCGGTAGCGTCCACGAATTGGCTGGCCTCGGGAGTCGCGATGGCCGTTCTGGAGCGGGAGGGGAATGCCTTCGACGCTGCGGTGGCGGCCGGATTCGTGCTGCAGGTGGTCGAGCCGCATTTCAACGGTCCGGGCGGCGATGTTTCGATCGTCGCGCACCGGGCCGGGACCGAGGACGCCGTGGCGGTGTGCGGTCAAGGCCCGATGCCGATGGCCGCGACGCCCGAGCGGTTCGCGGAACTGGGACTGGACCAGATCCCGGGCTCGGGGCTGCTGCCCGCTTGCGTGCCTGGAGCGATGGGGGCCTGGCTGCGGCTGCTCGCGGAGTTCGGCACGAAGCGGCTGGCAGAGGTGCTCGCGCCGGCGATCGGCTACGCCGAGTCCGGCTTCCCGGTCCTGCCGGAGATGGCGCGGGCGATCGAGACGATGTCCCCGCTGTTCAACACCGAATGGCCCAGCTCGGCACAGGTCTACCTGCCGCACGGCGCGGCACCGCCCGCGGGCTCGCGGTTCAGCAACCCGATGCTGGCCGAGACCTACCGGCGGTTGCTGGGCGAGGCGGAGGCCGCCTCCGCCGATCGGGAGGAGCAGCTGGGCGCAGCCCACCGGGCGTTCTACGAAGGCTTCGCGGCGGAAGCGATCGACAAGTTCGTCTCCGCCGGTCCGGTGCTGGACGCGACCGGGCGCCGCAACCCGGGGCTGCTCACCGGGCAGGATCTCGCGGGCTGGCGGCCGGAGGTCGATCGTGCGCTGCACCAGCCGTACCGCGGGGTGGACGTGTTCAAGCCCGGCCCCTGGTCGCAAGGCCCGGTGTTCGCCCAGCAGCTCGCGCTGCTGGAAGGCTTCCCCCTCGGCGACATGGCGCCCTACGGAGCCGAACACCTGCACACGGTCGTCGAATGCGCGAAGTTGGCCTTCGCCGACCGCGAGGCGTGGTACGGCGATCCGGCCTTCACCGACGTCCCGATGGACGTGCTGCTGTCCGCCGAGTACAACGAGCGGCGGCGCAGCCTGGTGACCGGGTCCGCGAACCACGAATTCCGGCCGGGCGCGGTGGGCGGTCGCGTCCCCCGGGTGCCGGAACGCCCGCCGCAGCAGGAGATTCCGGCCGCGGACGCGGAATGGCTGCGGCAGTTGGGCAACGGGCTGCCGACCGTGGTCGAGCTCAGCAACACCCGCAACGACACCTGCAGCGTTACGGTCGCGGACCGGTACGGGAACATGGTCGCGGCGGTGCCCAGCGGCGGATGGCTGAAGAGTTCCCCGGTCATCCCCGGACTCGGCTTCTCGCTCGGCACCCGCGGGCAGACCATGCACCTCGCGGGCGGCCATCCGAATTCGCTGGAACCGGGCAAGCGACCGCGCACCACGTTGAGCCCGACCGTGGTGCTGCGCGAGGGAAACCCGGTGCTCGCCTTCGGCACCCCGGGCGGGGACCAGCAGGACCAGTACACCCTCGAGTTCTTCCTCGCCGTCATCGATTTCGGCCTGGACCTGCAAGCCGCCGTGGAAGCCCCCACGTTCCGCACCGGCCAAGTGCCGTCCTCGTTCGTCCCGCACGAGTTCCACCCCGGCTTCCTGAGCCTGGAAAGCGGCTGCTCGCAGGAGGTTTTCGACGAACTCCGGCGGCGCGGCCACGTCGCCGAACCGGGGCCCGAATTCTCGATGGGCAAGGTGTGCGCCGTCGGGACCGACTTGCACAACGAGCTGCTGCTCGCCGCAGCCAGCCCGCGCGGGCGCCAGCCCTACGCGGTCTGCCGGTGATCGCGCGACCGATACCGATCCCAGGAGGTACCGATGTCCTCGGACTTGGCGGGCGCGGCCCGCGACGACGCGCAAGCACTGATCGGCGGATTTCACCACGTCGGAGTGCAGACGGCGGAACTCGACAACTCGATCCGCTGGTACCAGGAGTTCTTCGGCTGCGAGGTCTCCTGGACGCTGGAGCAGTTCTCCGAGCTCAGCCACAGCCGGCTGCCGGGGATCACGCGGCTCGCCGAACTGAAGGCGGGATCACTGCGGTTCCACCTGTTCAACGTCGATCCGGAAACCCGCTCGACCGTTCCGGCCAAGGCGGAGCAGTTCCAGCACCTGTGCCTGCAGGCCGCCTCACCGGATGCGCTCGTGCAGTGGCGGGACAAGTGGATGCGGCTTTACCGCTCCGGGCGATTCACCTTCGCCCGGGACGAACCGGCCAGCGGGATCGACACCGATCCCGACGGGATGCAGAGCTTCTACGCCTTCGACGTGAACGGATTGGAATATGAGTTCAGCTTCTTCCCTGGTGAGTGACTGGACTGATGCCGCCGGGGTGGACGTGGCGATCCCCGCCGACGACACCTGGCGGTTCGGTGGCATCCCGTTCGGGCTGGAGCCGCTGTTCCTGCCGCCGCGGTGGATCCGCCCGGACGAGTCCGCGCGGACGTTGCCGGACGACCCGGAGCGGTTGCCGACCGGTACGGCACCGGAGCCTGAAGTGCTCGCCGGGCTGGTGCCCTCGGACGGCGACGAGGTGGACCGGTTGTTCTGGTTCCGGTGGATCACCGGGCACCAGGTGACCTTCCTGCTCTGGCAGTTGCTCGCCGGTGTCATGGCCGACGTGCCGGACGGTTCCGGCGCGGTGCGGCGGGCGCGGCTGTACGTGCGCGGCTATTCCCAGATGCTGCTGTATTCCAGCTCGTGCCCGCGGGATGTCTACGGCCGGGTGATCCGCTCGACGCTGTTCCGGCAGCATCCGAACCTGAGCGGTTCCTGGGCGAGGGACTACCGGCCCGTTCGTGATCTGCTGCGCGGCAAGGTGGACGTGCCCGGGCCCGCGGGCTCGGCGCTGGCGGAGGAGTGCGCGCTCAACGACCGCATCCACAACGGCATCGCGACCAAGTTGGTGCCTTCCGGGGTTTCCCTGCTGCAATCCGCGCAGGGGCACCGCGGGCCGGCGGCCGGCCGCGACATGCTGCGCGCGCTCTACGACGGCACCTTCCTGACGATGCGCGCCTCCGGCACCGACTGGCGCGCGGTGGTGACCCAGCTGGTGCGGCGGTTGCAGGCGGTGAATCTCGACGTCGCCGCCAACGGTCTCTACCCGGAGTGGGCGCCGAGCCGCGCCGAAGAGCCGATCGAGCTGCAAGAGCCTCCCGCGGTGCGCTGCAAGGCGGAGCTTCCCGGCACGCTCGCGGAGATCGCCCGCACGGCGTTGACCGCGGGTGCACCCGCTCGCTTGGCATGACGACGGGTGTCCCGGCAGGAACCGGATCCTGCCGGGACACCGCCGCCCGCGCTTACCGCGGTGCGAGGTCGTAGAAGCAAACCGGCGGGCCCGCGCCGGGCCTGGAGTAGACGCGGCGGCATTCCAGTTCGGTCTTCCCGAACACTTCCAGCCACTCACCGCGTTGCCGGGGAATTCCTTGATCGGTCAGCACGTGGACGAGGTAGAAATCGTCGTCGTTGTCCCGCGGTACGTATTTGATCTCCGGCTCGCCCACGAGCAGGATCTTCTGCTCCGGCAGCGCTTTCCGGTATGCGTCGAGCATGTCGACCACGGCCTGCTCGCCGTCCCGGAAGAGTTCGTGCAAGGCGCTCACGATGCACAGCCCGTCAGCGGTCCCGCACACCGCGGGCCAATCCTGCGGAGCGAACGCATCGCCGACCACGAATTCCAGCCGGTCGTCCACCCCTTCTCGCGCGGCGAGGCGCTGCGCTTCGCCGATCGCGTCGGCGTCGATGTCCAACCCGATGCCGGTCAGCCCGGGATCGCGTTTGCAGGCATCGACCAGCAGGCTCCCGCCGCCGCAGCCGATGTCGAGCATCTTGCGCACGCCGCGGCCGCGCATGGCCTCCACCAGCACCGGGGTGTGGAAAGCGGAGAACATGGTGGCCGAGTGCTTGCCCAGCGGACCGCCGTTGCGCTGCACGTCCTCGCCGTAGACGGCCTCGCCGGTCAGCAGCTCGCGGAGCCTGCTCATGACCGGGCCGTAGGACTCCAGGTAGACCCCGAGCCGGGCCAGCGGGACCTCGCCGGTCAGCAGCTCGCCCTTGCGGGTGAGGGCGAATCCGTCCGCGCGGCGTTCCAGCACGCCGCGCAGGACCAGGTAGTCCAGCAGTCCGGCGCCGATCTTTTCCACCGTGCCGTCGAGCAGTCCTTCGTCCGGCGACTTCTTGCCGGCGCGCAGGTTGTCCAGGATGCCGCCGTCCACCAGCGCGAAGATGGCGTGGCACAGATTCATCGAGCTGATCATGTCCGGCATTCCGGACAGTTGGAAATCCTGCCAGGCAGCGAGTTGTTCACCGTCGCGGAATTCTACGAATTCGGGTTCCAAGCGAGCCTCTCTCGTTCCGATCGGTCCACCTGCGCGGTAGTGCCGGACACGCGGTTCGGGTATTCCGTGTTCGCGAAAGCGGTAGTTCGCGGCGCGGTGTCCGTGCGATTTTGAAGATAACGCAGCGCGGGGCCTTCGCGGTCCGGTGCGAGCGGTCCGCGCGGGGCGGATTCGAACCACCGGGGCGGCCGCTCCAGCGAGGTCCGAGGCGGCGTGACTCGCGATCAGGCCTGCCGGAAGTGCCGCTGCGCTGCCACCGATTCCGGTGGCAGCGGCGACTGCGAGGTCGTTCACCGAGCGGTCCGGGGCGCGGCACGGGCGACGACCACCGGCGGGGCGCTGCCGGCCGCGTTTCGAGGCGGCTGCGCGTGGGCGGTTGCCCGCCGCAGCGGAATCCGGTGGCCGCCGCGCTCGGCGGCGCGAGCGGAAAGCGGCGCCTACTGCTTGTTCGCGCCCACCAGGTCCGCGGGCTCCTGGGCCTGTTCCTGGGCCATGGACTTGCGGACCGCGTTGATCTGGCGGCGGCCCCAGCTTTCCGACAGGCCGTAGCGCTTGCCGAGCTCGGCGGGCTTGACGGGCTGGTCGGCCGCCAGGGACGTGCGATAGTCGCTGCGGGCGGCGGAGCGCTTGTCCCGGTCGCTCATCGGGCCGTCCGGGACCGGGGGCAGTTGCAGCGTCTTCTCCGCGTCGGAGGTGTCGGCGGCGTTCGCGCCGGTTGATGCCGTGCTCGCAGCGGTCTTGTCTGTGTCCGCGGGCGCCGCGTCCCCGGTGGTCTTGCCGGAGCCTGCGCGGGAGTTGGACGCCGCGGAGCCCTTGCCCGGCCGATCCGCCGACTTCGGGCCGTTGCCCGGCTTTTCGCCGGAGCCGCCGGTCGTGCTGGGCAGCTCCATGGTCACCGTGGCGGCTTCTGCGTCCGAAGTGGACGGTTCCGCTCCGGTGCCGTTCGCCTCGCCGGTGCTGTTCGCGGTGGCCTTGCCGGAGGCGGGAGCCGTCGAGCTGGTCGTTTCGGGATCGGCCGAGGCGGTGCCTGCCGCCCCGGAACTCGTGGTGCCGGATTCGGCCGATCCGTCGCCGGGTGTCCCGGAGCCGGGAGCCTCGGAACCGGTCTCGTCCGCGCCGGCCGCAGCGGCAGCCGCGACCGCGCGCGCGGCGTGCGGCTCGGTTTCCGCGGTCGGAACGTCCTTCGTGCCCGCCGACGCTTCCGGTTCGCCTCCGGACTGCGCGGCCGGTCCTCGGCCGCTGCGCGCGGTCGCAGCGTCGTCGGCGGATCCGGACTCGCCGGAGTCGCTGTTCGCGCTGGTCGGCTCGTCCCGGCCGGGAGCCGGGTAGTCGGCCGAAACCGCGGACGTGCGCACCGAAGCGGCGCTGGTGGAGGCCGGGACGCGGGCGTGCACGGCATCGCCGCGACCACTGTCCACATCGGACTCATGGGGCAGCGTGCCGACGTCGTCCGGACGAGGTGCGCGTTGCCCGCCGGGCAGTTCCGCAGCGCCGCCGAACTCGTTCCCGGCCGGAGCGACCGTCCGGCGTTCTTCCTGCCGATCCGGCGAAATTCCCGCAACCGCGGCGGAATCGCCCGCGAACCGGTCGCCGCGCGCGGGCACCGCCGGTTCGCCGCCGGACCGCGGTCCCGCTGCGTGCGCCTCGGACGACGCCTGCAGCGCAGCGGCGCGGCGGGCCTCCGGCGGGGACAGCGTGCCGAGGCCCGCGATCTCCTCGACGGGGATGTCGATGACCTGGTTGCGGAACGCTTCGCTGGTGCTCTTGCGGTCGACCATCCAGCGCAGCACCAGCAGCCCCGGCCGCAGCCGGAAACCGCGCATCCCGTGCTTGGCCTCGTAGTCGGCGCGCAGTTCCAGCAGCACCACGTCGAAGACCGCGACCGCAGCGATCGGCAGCCCGGCCGCGACGATCTGCGCCTCCTGGCTCGGCTGGTGGATCCAGTTGATCCACGAGCTGACCCCGGTGAACGCCCACATCAGGATCCGGCCGCGCACCGCGGAACGACCGTTGATGGACGAGCGGTAGGTCATCAGCGTGCAGGCGAACGCGGCGCCGTCGAACGTCGCGGGCACCAGCCAGGCCGTGACGTTGGTGAACCCGGCCATCGACTGCATCCCGTACTCGTGCAGGCCGACGAAGCTCGCGCCCCAGCCCATCACGGCGGCCATCGCGACGAAGAACAGCGCCGCGATCGACAGCGACCGGCTGCCCCGGTCCACCGCCGCGTCGCCGGGGGCGGACGGCGCATGGCCCGCCGGGAAGGCGTCGTTGGCCGAAGTGGCGATCGGGCGCGCGCTGCTTCCGGCGTCGTGCACGGGGGTCCTCCAGGTTCGTGCGGGCGGGCACGCTCGGCAGTGCCGGATAGTAACTTGGCGATCACCTGGTCAGGTGACCGCCCGTCGATCTCGGCTCTCGGGCGGTCGCTGGTAGTGGCGGCGCCTGCCGCCGCGCCGCGCGTCCGCTGCCCGTGCACCAGTGACCGCGGGACGTCGGCGAGCACCGCACGGACGGCTTCGGCGGAGGCGACCCCGTTCGCTCCGGCGCCCGCGTCCCGGACTCCACGAACCTGCGCGAACCGCGGTCAGCGCGTCGGCGCGAACGTCGCGATGACCTGCGGATTGGCGTCCGCCCAGCGTTGCGCGGCGGCTTCCTCCTGGCCCTTCGGCGCACTGTTGATCTCGTTCTCCAGCGAGGCGAGCTGCTGGTCGTTCAACCGGAACTTGTGCACCATCCCGGTCACGTCCGGGAAGTCGGCGCTGAAGCCCTTCCGCCCGGCGGCGTGGATCTGCTCCGCAGCGCCCATCGCGCCGCGCGGGTCCGCCAAGTCCTTGATCGGGTACTTCGCGTACGCCCAGTGCGGGTGCCACAGCGTGACGACGATCGGCTGGCGCTCGTTGATCGCGCGCTCCAAGGAGGCCAACATCGCGGTCGTCGACGAGGTCTGCAGCGTGTACTCGCCTGCGAGGCCGTACTGCGGGATCATCTGGTCCCGCGTCACCCGGCTCAGCCCTGCGCCCGGATCGATGCCGGTGATCGTGCCGTGGAACTCGGCGCCCCGGCCGCGCAGGTCCTGCAACGAGTTCACGTCGGTCAGGTACTTCGGCACCGCGATGTTCAGCGTCGCCTGGTCGTACCAGACCCCGAGGTCCTCGAGCTGACCGCGGTACTGGTTCCAGTAGTCGGCGTGCGTCTGCGGCAGCCAGGCGTCCATGAACAGGTCGATGTTGCCGCGCGCCAGGCCCGCGTAAGTAGGCCCGGCCTCCAGCTCGGTCAGCTGCACCTGGTAGCCCTGCCGCTGCAGCAGCACCTTGTAGAGGTTGCTGACCGCGATCGCCTCGTCCCAGGCGATGTAGCCGATGTTGATCCGCTTCGCCTGCTGCCCGGTGCCCGCTTCCCGGCCCCCGCACCCGGCAGCGACCAGCACCAACGCGGCGAGCATCGCCAAACATGCCACCAGCCGACGGGTCCAACGCTTCTTCGGCATGGCACTTCCCGCCCTTCCTAGGCGACCGGCGCGGTCTCCTCGGCCGCGCGCGAGACGGGGGAGCGGTCGGCCAGCACGGCGGTGATCCGGTCCAGGTAGACCGCCAGCACCACCACCGCGACCCCGGCTTCGAAACCCGCCCCCAACTGCACCCGGGTCACCGCGGTGTAGACCTCGGTGCCCAGTCCTTCCGCGCCGACCATGCCCGCGATGACCACCATCGACAGCGACAGCATGATCACCTGGTTGATGCCCGCCATGATCGACGGCATGGCCAGCGGCAACTGGATGCCGGTGAGGATCCGCCGCGGCGGCGCCCCGAACGCCTCCCCGGCTTCGACCACCTCGGCGTCGACCTGCCGGATGCCCAGCTCGGTCAGCCGCACTCCGGGCGGCAGCGCGAAGATCACCGTGGCCACCACGCCCGGCACCGCGCCGATGTTGAAGAAGAAGATGACCGGGATCAGGTACACGAACGCGGGCATCGTCTGCATCAGGTCCAGCACCGGCCGCACCACGTGGCTCACCACCCGCTCGCGCGCGGCGAGGATGCCCACCGGGATCGCCACCACGATCGCGATCACGGCGGCCACCAGGACCAGTGCCAGCGTTTGCATCGCGGGCTGGAACTCGCGCATCCCGGCCACCAGCCCGAATCCGATGATGGTGAACAGCGCGAACCGCCAGCCGCGCAGCCACCAGGCCAGCGCCGTGAGCACCAGCACCAGCAGCCACTGCGGTGGCCACAGCAGCGCCGCGGTCAAGCCGTCCACCGCGGAACGCACCACCAGGTCGATGAAGTCGAAGACCGGCCCGATCGTGTCGTTCAACCAGTTCACGACGGCTTGGAACCAGTCGCCGAGCGGGATGCGGGGCACTTCAGGCATCCGGGGCCTCCTGAGATCGCTGATCACCCAGCGCCCGCAGCAGCACCGCCGGGGTCAGCGCGCCGAGCAGCCGCCCTTCGCCGTCCACGACCGGCAGCACGGCTTCCGCGGTCGCGCGTCCGAGGACTTCGCGCAGCGGCCGGTCCCCGGTGATCGGCTCGGCCGTCGGGGACACGACGTCGCGGATCTCCGCGAGCCCGCCCCGCGCGGCCCGTCCGGCGGCGGCCGCGTCCACGCTGCCCAGCAGCTTGCGCTCGCCGTCGGTGATCAGCAGCCGCTCGGCGCCTTGCAGCGCCGCCAGCGCGTGCTGCGGCGTGCGGTCGGCGGACACGGCCAACTCCGGATCGGCCACCTGCGCGGCGGTGAGCACCCGGCTGCGGTCGACGTCCCGGACGAACCGGGCCACGTAGTCGTCGGCGGGACCGCGCAGGATCTCCGATGCGGTTCCGAGCTGCACGATGCGACCGGCCCGCATCACCGCGATCCGGTCGCCCAGCCGCATCGCCTCGTTCAAGTCGTGCGTGATGAACACGATCGTTTTGGCGAGGCGTTGCTGCAATTGCGCGAGCTGGTCCTGCATGTCCCGTTTGATCAGCGGGTCCAGCGCGCTGAACGCCTCGTCCATCAGCAGCACGTCGGTGCCCGCGGCCAGCGCGCGAGCCAGGCCGACGCGCTGCCGCATCCCGCCGGAGAGCTGCTGCGGGAACCGCTGCTCCCAGCCGGTGAGTCCGACCATCTCCAACGCCTCCCCGGCCGCGCGCCGCGCCTGCCCGGCGGGATCGCCCTGGATGCGCGGGCCGTATTCGACGTTGTCCAGCACGGTGCGGTGCGGCAGCAGCGCGAAGTGCTGGAACACCATGCTCATCGTGCGCCGCCGCAGGTCGCGCAGTGCGTTGCCGGACAGCGCGGTGACGTCTTCCTCGTCGGCGTACACGTGGCCTTCGGTCGGTCGCAGCAGGCCGTTGAGCATCCGGATCAGCGTGGACTTGCCGGAGCCCGACAGCCCCATCACCACGAAGATCTCGCCGGTGGCCACGGTGAACGAGGCGTCCAGCACCGCTGCGGTGGCGCCCTCGGCGCGCAGCCGCGCGGTGTCCGCGCCGTCACGCAGCCGCCGCAGCGCTTCGGCGGGATGCGGACCGAAGACCTTGCAGAGCTCGTCCACCCGTACCGATGTCAAATCCCGCCTCCCGCGAACCGTCCCGCCTCCGGCGAGCCGGAATGGGTCGCACGGCACCGGGTCGCGCGATGAGGAACGACATTCCCCGTGCGAATGAGGATACGACCCGGAACCCGGGAAAGAACCCGGATCGAAAGTCCCCTCGACCGCGGCCGAGAACGGATCCAGCGGGCTGCGACCTGCGCGGACCGCGAGCTGTGCGGCGAAGACCGGCAAGCGCGGCGAAGCTCGCGCCGCGGCGATCGCGGAAGGTGCGCAACGGCGGGCCGGGACCGACCCCACGGGTGCCTGCGAAGCGGTCCGAATCGGGTCCGGCGGTGCTGCTGCGGAGCGAGAGGCACCCGCCCGGGCGCGCCGGAGTGGTTCTCACCATGTGTAACGGGGGCGCGTCCGCCGACCGGCGACGTTTAAGGTCGGGTACATGCAACCCTGGTCGTCGGTATCCGTGCCCCAGGTGCAGGGCACCCCCCGTCCGCTCCGGCTGCACGACACCGCCACCGGCGAGGTCCGGCCCGTCGCGCCCGGCCCGCTGGCGCGGATGTACGTCTGCGGCATCACCCCTTACGACGCAACGCACCTCGGGCACGCCGCCACCTACCTGGCGTTCGACCTGGTGCACCGGATCTGGCTGGACAACGGCCACGACGTGCACTACGTGCAGAACGTCACCGACATCGACGACCCGCTGCTGGAGCGCGCGGAGCGGGACAACGACGACTGGATGGTCCTCGGGATGCGCGAGACCGCGCTGTTCCGCGAGGACATGGAGGCGCTGCGGGTGCTGCCGCCGCAGGACTTCATCGGCGCCGTGGAGGCCATGCCGGAGATCATCGAGGCGGTCGGCAAACTGCTGTCCTCCGGCGCGGCATACCGGGCCGACGACGCCGAGTACCCGGACATCTACTACCGCCACGACGCCACCGGCCGCTTCGGCTACGAGTCGAACTACAGCGCCGCGGACATGGACCGCTTCTTCGCCGAGCGCGGCGGCGATCCGGAACGGCCGGGCAAGGAGCACCCGCTCGACGCACTGCTGTGGCGGGCCGCGCGCCCGGGTGAACCGTCTTGGGACTCCGAGCTCGGGCCGGGCAGGCCGGGCTGGCACCTGGAGTGCTCGGTGATCGCGCTGAACCGGCTGCGGATGGGCTTCGACGTCCAGGGCGGCGGTTCCGACCTGGCGTTCCCGCACCACGAGTACAGCGCAGCGCACGCCGAGGCGCTGACCGGGCAGCACCCGTTCGCCCGGCACTACTGCCACGCCGGAATGGTCGGCCTGGACGGCGAGAAGATGTCCAAGTCCAAGGGCAATCTGGTGTTCGTGTCCCGGCTGCGCGGTGACCGGGTGGACCCGATGGCGGTGCGGCTGGCGCTGCTGGACGGGCACTACCGCGCGGACCGCTCGTGGACGGCGGACGCGTTGACCGCGGGCTCCGCCCGGCTCGCGCGGTGGGGCTCGGCGGTTGCGCTGCCGGCCGGGCCGTCCGCGGACGAGGCGATCGCGGGTCTGCGGGACCGGCTCTCCGACGACCTGGACACCGAGCGGGCGCTGCTGGCGGTGGACGCCTGGGTGGACGCGGCGCTGTCCGGCGGTGGTTCGGACGAGTCGGCGCCGGGTGCGGTGCGGGATGCGGTGGACGCGTTGCTCGGGGTCCGGTTGTAGTTTCGCGCGCCCGATTGCGGGCGAAATTGTTTTCGCGGAAGGTGTCGCGGCAATCGTTCGGTCGATCGCCGCGGCACCTTTTCCTTTTCCGCGCGGTTCGTGCGCCGAAGGTTGCCTCCGCAATCGGCGGAGGTCGGACCGGTGCGACCTGGCCGAAAATCCCGCCGGGCGCATTTCGGCATCGCGGCGCAGGTCGGGCCGAGCACTTGGCGTGATTGATGCCATGCCGCCAGTGGAGTAGTCGCGGCGATCCGGTTACGCGCAATTGGACGAGTTGATTCCTGCTGAGCGGGCTTCATTGCAGGTCGAGAGTGTTCGCGATGCGGCGGGCGTCATTCGGATGGCGGAATAATCTGAATATTCTCGATCTTTGGCGGAGGCGCGAACGTCCGATTTGGTGACCCTGCGCGTACGTTGCGCTTTTCCTCGCTCGCCGAAAACCGACTGAACCGCCGGTAGCCGCGTGACTTTCCGAATTCGCTCTGGTTGGATCCCGGTCCATGACTCGGCACGAACCACGAATTGGCGATCGCATCGCGGGTCGTGAGGTGCAATGGTGACGCGGGTCCGCGACGTGCTGGAACGCTCCCGGAAATCGCTGCTCGACGGCACCGCCCGGCAACGCATCGAAGGCTCCACCCGGCACCTGCTGGAACGGTCCCGCGCGACGGTGGCCCAGTTCGTCGGCCAGCCCGCGACCCGCGAGACCGGCCCGCAGGAGATCCTCGCCGGGGTGTGCTCCAGCGTGGCGCTGCGCGACCTCAACCTCGTCGACTCGCTGCTCGAGCAGCTGGAGAAGATGGAGGCCGAGGAGGACGACCCGGACGCGCTGGCGCGGCTCTACCGGCTGGACCACCTCGCCACCCGGCTGCGGCGCAACGGCGAGAACCTGCGCGTGCTCGCCGGGCGCGACGCCGGCGGCGGCAGCTCCGAACCGGCCTCGCTGGTCGACGTGATCCGCGCGGGCGTTTCCGCGGTGGAGCACTACGCCCGCGTCGAGCTGGGCACGGTCGCCTCGCTCGGTGTCGTCGGCTTCGCCGCCGACGACGTCAGCAGGCTGCTGGCCGAACTGCTGGACAACGCCACCTCGCACTCACCTCCGACCTCGCAGGTCACCGTCAGCGCGCACCTGACCGAACAGGGCAGCGTGCTGGTACGGGTGGAGGACGCGGGCATCGGGCTGCCCGCCGCGCGGCTGTCCGCGCTCAACGAGCGGCTGGCCAGCGCGCCGGTGCTGGACCGCAACGCGGTGCAGCACATGGGGCTGGCGGTGGTGCGGCGGATCTCCGCGCGGCACGGCGTCCGGGTGTGGCTTTCCCGGCGCGCGCCGCACGGCACGATCGCTTCGGCGCTGCTGCCCGCTGCGCTGGTGCAGGAGACCCCGGGCGCGAATCGCGCCGGCCCGAACCGGCCGCGCAAGGAGGCCAAACCGGCGCCCGCGCCCGCACGCGCGGCGAGACCCGGTGGGAACGGGACCGGGCGCTCGATACCCGGCGCCACCGGCACGGTGATCGCCGAGGCCGTTCATCCGCAGCGGCCCGCCGATGACGACGCTTCGGCCGCGCCGACCACGCCGAACGGCCTGCCGCGCCGCGTTCCGCAGAGCCTGAAGGAATCGGCCCGGCCCGCGCAGCAGCCCACCGAGCACGACCCGCAGGAACAGCGCGCCGGTCACGAGCAGCTGCTGGCCGACCTCGGCGACTTCGCCGACGGCGAACAGGCGGCCAAGCAGCGGCCCGGCAATCAACAGCAGCACAGCAATCAACAGCAGCACAGCAAGGAACAGCCGCACAGCAAGGAACAGCAGCCCGGCCAGCAACAGCGGCACAGCCAGCAACAGCGGCCCGGCCACGAACAGTCCGGCGCGCAACGGCACGACCGGGATCAGCACACCCACGAACAGCCGGACGCCCAAGACCGGCCGGGCTCCGGCCGCACGCCCGGAGGAAATCAGCAGTGACGGCGGGAAACGACACCACAGGACGCGATTTCGGCTGGCTCGTCGACGACTTCGTCGACCGCGTGGCCGGAGCCACCCACGCGCTGATCCTCTCCGCGGACGGCTTGCCGCTGGCCGGGTCCTCGTCGATCTCCGGCGACGAGGCCGAGCAGCTGGCCGCCATTTCCAGCGGCGTGCTCAGCCTTGCGCACAACAGCGCTGCGCTGTTCGACAAGGGGACCTGCGAGCAGATCATCATCCGGCTCAGCCAGGGCTACTTCCTGTTCATGGGCATCGGCTCGGGCGCCGGGCTGGCGGTGCTGACCGCGCACGACGCGCAGATGCGGGTGGTGGCCTACGAGATGACCCAGTTCGTCGAGAACACCGGGCACGCGCTGACCCCGGAGGTGCGCGCCGACCTGCGCCGCGTGGTCAGCGCGCGGCGGCCGGCGTGACGCGGATGCGGGAGGTAACGAGATGAGTGCAACCGCGCGGAGCGATTCCGGCGCGGCGGGGGAGCAACACCAGAACTCGCAGGATCGCGGAGCCCAGGACTCCGAGCCGCACCACCTCCGGGAACCGGGGCGCACGCACCCGGATCCCGGAAGGCCCGAGTCCCGCAGCAGCCGGGTGCGCCCGTACGCGCTCACCGGCGGCCGGACCCGCACCCGCCACCAGCTGCTGGTGGAGACGATGATCTCGGTGCCGAACTACGACGCCGAGTTCGCCACCGGGCTGCTGCCCGAGTCGCGGTCGGTCTACGAGTCCGCGCGCAGGCCGATCTCGCTGGCCGAGCTCTCCGCGATCCTGAGCATCCCGCTCGGCGTGATCCGGGTGCTGGTCAGCGACCTGGCCGCGGACGGCGCGGTGTTCATCCACCCCACCGGGCACGCATACCGCTACGACCACGACATCCTGGAGAGGGTTCTGGATGGCCTCAACAAGCTCTCCGCATGACCCCGCCGAGCTGATGCTCTCGGCGAAGATCGTCATCGCGGGCGGGTTCGGCGTCGGCAAGACGACGTTCGTCTCCTCGGTCTCGGAGATCCCTCCGCTGAACACCGAGGCGTGGATGACCGAGGCAGCTGCGGGGATCGACGAGCCGGATCCGGAGGGCGCGAAGACCACTACCACGGTGGCGATGGACTTCGGCCGCATCGAACTGCATTCCGACCTGATGCTGTACCTGTTCGGCACGCCCGGGCAGGCCCGCTTCTGGTTCCTGTGGGACGACCTGGCCCGCGGCGCGCTGGGCGCGGTGATCCTGGTGGACACCCGGCGGGTGCAGGAGTCCTTCGCCGCGATCAACTACTTCGAGCACGACTCGGACGTGCCGTTCATCGTCGCGCTGAACCTCTTCGACGGGCAGCTGCCCTACGAGCTCGACGAGGTGCGCGACGCGTTGGCGCTGAGCCCGGAGACCCCGCTGGTCACCTGCGACGCCCGCGACAGCGTGTCCACTGTGGACGCATTGCGCGCGCTGGTGTCGCACACCATGCGGCTGAACGTGGTCTCCGGCGCGGCATGATCGAGCAGGAGGACGAGTAGGCGATGCGCAAGATACTGATCGTCGGTGCCGGGCAGGCCGGGCTGCAACTGGCGCTCGGGCTCAACGACCAGGGCTACGACGTGACCGTGATGTCCGCGCGCACCCCGGAAGAGATCCGCAACGGCCGCGTGACCTCCACCCAGTGCATGTTCCACAACGCCTTGCAGCACGAACGCGACCTCGGGCTGAACCTCTGGGAGGAGCAGACGCCGAAGGTCACCGGAGTCGGCGGCCCGGATGGTTCCCGCGCGCTGGAATGGGTCGGGCTGCTGGCGGGCTACGCGCAGTCCGTGGACCAGCGGGTGAAGATGGCGGGCTGGCTGGAGCTGCTGGAGAACCGCGGCGGCAAGGTGATCTACCACGGCGTGACCACCGCCGACCTGGACCGGCTCACCCAGCACTACGAACTGGTGCTGGTCGCCGCGGGCAAGGGCGAACTGGTCGAGCTGTTCGACCGGGACCCGCAACGCTGCAGGTTCACCTCGCCGCAGCGGATGCTCACGGTCTCCTACGTGCACGGCGCGGGGCGGCGCCCGGAGCACCCGGACCGCGACGCGGTGCGGTTCAACCCGTGCCCGGGGGTGGGGGAGCTGTTCGTGATCCCCGGCTACACCTTCAGCGGGCCCTGCGAGATCCCGTTCTTCGAGGCCGTCCCCGGCGGCGCGCTGGACTCCTTCCGGGACCGCCCGGAGCCGGCCGAGCACTGGCAGCGGATGCTGGGGCTGATGCGCGAGTACTTCCCCTGGGAGTACGAGCGCTTCGCGGGCGCCGAACTCACCGACGCCCGCGGCACGCTGACCGGCGGCTACACGCCGGTGGTGCGGAAACCGGTCGGCCGGCTGCCTTCCGGCGGGGCGGTGCTCGGCATGGCCGACGTGGTCGTGGCGAACGACCCGATCACCGGGCAGGGCTCCAACAACGCCGCCAAGTGCGCGGCGTCGTTCCAGCACAGCATCGTCGAACGCGGCGCGGAACCGTTCGACGCGGACTGGATGCGGACCACCTTCGAGCGGTACTGGGATTACGCGGCGCACGTTACGAGGTGGACGAACGCGATGCTGGAACCGCTGCCGGAGCACATGATGCGGATCCTCGGCGCGGCGCAGCACAGCGACGAAGTGGCCGGGCGGTTCGTGAACGGCTTCGACGATCCCTCGACCTTCGCCGAGTGGCTGTTCGACCCGGAGCTGGCCGACCGGTACCTGGCCTCCGTGGCGTGAGCTGAACGCGAGAACGCCCTCCGCGCGGAGGGCGTTCTCGCCTGAAGTCAGCCCGGTCCCGGGCCGAGCGGTCCCTTGCCGCCGGGGCCGCGGCGGCGCAGGTAGCGCTCGAACTCGGCGGCGATGGCGTCACCGCTGGTCTCGGTCAGCTTCACCTCGGCGTCCCCGCGTTCTTCCAGCGCGCGGACGTAGTTGCGGACGTCCTCGTCCTCCTCGGCCATCTCGCTGACCGTGGTCTCCCACTCCTCCGCCTGGTCCGGCAGGTTGCCCAGCGGCACCTCCAGGTCCAGCGTCTCCTCCACGCGGTGCAGCAGCGCCAGCGTGGCCTTCGGCGACGGCGGCTGCGAGACGTAGTGCGGCACCGCCGCCCAGAACGCGATCGACGGGATGCCCGCCTGCACGCAGGAGTCCTGGAAGATGCCGACGATGCCGGTCGGGCCTTCGTAGCGGGACCGCTCCAGCCCGTAGTGCGCGGCCGCATCCGCGTCGTAGGCGGTGCCGGTCACCGGCACCGGCCGGGTGTGCGGCGCGTCGGCCAGCAGCGCGCCCAGCGACACCACCGTGCGCACGCCTGCTTCGTTGAGGTGCCCGAGCAGTTCGGAGCAGAACGCGTTCCAGCGCATGTTCGGCTCGATGCCGTGCACCAGCAGCACGTCGTGGTCGGCACCCGGCGGCCTGCACACCGACAGCCGCGTGGTCGGCCAGGTCACCTGGCGGGTGACGCCGTCGATCAGCTTCACCGTCGGCCGGGAGACCTGGAAGTCGTAGTACGGATCCGGGTCGATCTCGGTGAGCGGGTCGGCGTCCCAGGTCAGTTCCAGGTGCTCGATCGCGGAGCTGGCGGCGTCGCCTGCGTCGTTCCATCCTTCAAAGCCCAAGATCGCCACCGGGCCGTCCGGTTTGGCCGGTCCGGTGCCGTTCCGATCGGCCTCGGTCTCGCCGGCGCCGTTCGTGCCGGTCCCGGTCTCGCTGGCCGCTGTGGGGCTCCCTTCGGTCCGGTCCACCGGGTCTGCGGAGCGTGGTTCGCGATCGTTCACCGTGTCAGCCTACGACCTATCGCGAACCGCAGCGCCCGACATCCCGCAACCGGACACGCGCCGCCGCGGGAGGGATCGGCCACCTTCCTTGTCAAGGTCCCGCGGGGTTTTGCTCTACTGGGACGCGTGGCAACTGCGAGCACGCCGGGAACCGGCCGCGATGACTGATACCGCCCCCGCCGCCGTCCTGTTCGACATGGACGGCACCCTGGTCGACTCCGAAAAGCTGTGGAGCATCGCGCTGGGCGACTACGCGACCTACCGCGGCGGCGAGCTCAGCCTGGCCACCCGCGAGACCATGGTCGGCTCCAACATGAGCACCAGCATGCGGATCCTGCTGGAAGCCCTCGGCCTGAGCACCACCGAGGCCGAGGTGGCCGCGGCCGCCGACTGGGTCGAAGCCCGCAGCGCCGAACTGTTCCGCGGCGGCCTGCCGTGGCGGCCGGGTGCGCAGGAGGCGCTGGCGGGCGTGCGCGCGCTCGGCGTGCCGACCGCGCTGGTGACCTCCACGATCCGCTCGCTGGCCGAGATCGGGCTGGACACCCTCGGCAGGGACTCCTTCGAGGTCACCGTCTGCGGCGACGAGGTGGGCGGGCGCAACAAGCCGGACCCGGAGCCCTACCTGCGGGCGGCCCGGCTGCTCGGCGTGGACCCCGCCCGGTGCGTCGCGGTGGAGGACTCGCCGACCGGTGTGGCCGCGGCCGTCGCCGCCGGGTGCACGGTGCTGGCGGTGCCGTGCGAGGTGCCGCTGGAGCCGGGGGAGCGGCGCGTGGTGCGCGAAAGCCTCGAAGGGCTCGACGTGCGCACGCTGGGTGCGCTGCTGCCCGGCGCGTGAGGGCGCCCGGGTGCTGCGGGCTGCCCGGTGGTGAGGTGGCTGTGGTCCGCCCGCCCGCCGAATGCGAGGATCAGCGCTCGTGAAGACCTTCGACGAGCTGTTCAGCGAGCTCCAGGACCGCGCAAGCAACCGCCCGGACGGCTCGGCGACCGTGGCCGCGCTGGACGCCGGGGTGCACGCGCAGGGCAAGAAGGTCATCGAGGAAGCCGGTGAGGTGTGGCTCGCGGCCGAGCACGAGTCCGATGCGGCCCTCGCCGAGGAGATCTCCCAGCTGCTGTACCGGCTGCAGGTCGTGATGCTCGCCCGCGGCCTGACCCCGCAGGACGTCTACCGGTACCTGTGAGTTCCTCAGCCCGGTAGGCCGTTTCCGCGCATCGCGTTGATCCGATCGCGTCGTGTCGGCCCGCCCGCGGCGATCACTGCGCCATAATGGGCTCAGACGATCATGGAGCCGGGGGAAGAGAGTCGGGGGTGAGCGAAATGTCCGTCGTGCAGCCGGGATCGGCGGCTCCGCGGTGGGAGCTGCTCGCAGGAATGCCGTGCTGGATCGAGCTGGCGACCACCGATGTGGACCAGGCGTGCGAGTTCTACGCCGGGCTGTTCGGCTGGGATTACACGGTGCACGACGAGGGGCAGCGAGGCGAGCACATCATCGCCTCCCGGGAAGGCTTCCCGGTGGCCAGCATCCGGCGGTCCGCCGCGGACCATTCGGTGTGGCGGCTGTTCCTCGCCGTGCAGGACGTGCACGCCAGTACCGAAGAAGCCGAACGGCACGGCGCCGAGCTCGCCGTGCCGATCACGCACGTGCCGGGCATCGGCTCGAAGGCGGTGCTGCTCGGCCCCGCCGATGCCGAGTTCGGGCTGCTGACCCCGGCGGAGTCCTGGCAGTTCGACGTCGGGCTGCCGGGCACGCTGATGTGGGCCGAACTGGTCACCATCAAGGCGCAGGCCGCGGACACGTTCTTCCAGTCGATGTTCGGCTACACCGCCGAGCAGTTCGGCGCGGAGAACCGCTCCAACTACTCCGTGTGGTACCTGGCCGACGAGTCGGTGCTGGCGCGGGTCAGCATGATCCGCGACTACCTCACGCCCAGCACCCGGCCGCACTGGCTGGTGTACCTGGGCGCGGACGCGGAAGAGGGCGTCGACGAGCTGGTGCACCGGGCGGTCGGCCTCGGCGGGCGCATCCGCGTCGACCCGTACGGTTCCAGCATCGGGCGGGTCGCGGTGCTGCGGGACCCGACGGGCGCGCGGTTCGCGGTGGTGGACGGCACGCAGGCCACCGACTGGTTCGACAGCGCCGCCAACTTCGACCCGTACGACGACTGAGCTCGCAAGTGCTCGTCCGTTGAGCTCGTTTTGCTCGGCCGGCGGAACCGGACCGGCGTCCGGAGCCGAACAATCCCAGGACAGTTGAAAAGACGAGCGGGCACGTTCGGCCCGGTAGCGGAACCGCCCCGCTGCCGGGCCGCTTGCTGGGAGCTCGCCGCACTCGGCCGCGTTCGCCGACCGCGGAGAGATCAGTCGGCGCGGTCCAGCGCGGTCTCCTGCCCAGGATCCGGTTCCGGCCAGCCCGGGTACGGCGGCGGGGTGCCGCCGAACGACGGGCACAGCGCCTTGTGGTCGCAGTAGTCGCACAGCTTGCTGGGGCTCGGCCGGAAGTCCCCGGTGCGCCCGGCCCGCAGGATCGCCTGCCAGATCGCCTCCAGCGTGCGCTCGAACCTGCGCAGCTCAGCCTCGTCGGGGGTGTAGGCCAGCGACTGCTTGTCCGCCAGGTACATCAGCAGCAGTTGGCGCGGGATCTCGCCGCGAGTGCGCCACAGCACCAGCGCGTAGAACTTCATCTGGAACATGGCCTTGGCCTCGCCGATCTCCCGCGGGGCCGCACCGGTCTTGTAGTCGACCAGCCGGATCTCGCCGGTCGGAGCCACGTCGACGCGGTCGATGAAGCCGCGCAGCAGCAGCCCGGAGTCCAGCTCGGTCTCCACTCGCAGCTCGCACGCCTCCGGCTCCAGCCTGCGCGGGTCCTCCAGCTCGAAGTAGGAGTCCACCAGCTTGCGCGCCGAGCCGAGCCACTTCGTCAGCTCCGGGTCGTCGGTGAACAGCGCACCGAGCTCGGGCTGCTCGGCCAGCAACTCCTCCCATGCCGGTTCGAGCAGGTCGCGGGCGTGCTCGGCGTCGCGTTCGGCCGTCGGCAGCGCGAACATCCGCTCCAGGGTGGAGTGCACGACCGTGCCGCGGACCTGGGCCCGCGTCGGCTGCTCCGGCAGCTTGTCGACCACGCGGAAGCGGTAGAGCAGGGGGCACTGCTTGAAATCGCCCGCGCGCGAGGGCGAGAGCGCGGGGCGCCGCCTTCCGGAGGACGTCCGCTGGCCCGCCCCCGGCGTGCCGGAGTTCTCGACGTCCGGCGAGCGGTGATCCGCGGCAGCATCGCTCGACGAAGGGCCGCCCGAGGGAGGACCGCCCGCGCCCGGATCATCCGGGCGAGCACCGTCCCGCTGCGTGCTGTCCTGCGTAGCTGTGCTGGTCCGGGCCGGTTCCGACATGGTCCGCACGATAGATCAGCGCCCCGACAAGATCCCAAGCACGCCGGATCACCGGCGGTTCACCGCGGCCGTTCTACCCTTTCGGCCATGCCCGCCACCAACGCCCGCAGCCGCTCCGCATCCGGCGACGGCGGTCTGCTGCTGTGCCGGGTAGCCGGTGTGCCGGTGCTGCTGTCGCCGTCGTGGTGGCTCGGCGCCGTGCTGATCGTGCTGCTCTACACCCCGCTGGTCGGGCACATCCTCCCGCAGGCGACAACGTTGACCAGCGCGCTGATCGCCGCCGTGTTCACCGTGCTGCTGGGAGCTTCGGTGCTGCTGCACGAGTTGGGCCATTGCGTGGTGGCGCTGCGGCTCGGGCTACCGGTGAGCCGGGTGCGGCTGTTCCTGCTGGGCGGCATCTCCGAGATCACCCGCGCACCGTCGAAACCTGGGCACGAAGGTCTGGTGGCCGCGGCCGGTCCCGCGGTCTCCCTGCTGTTGGCCGCGGCAACCGGGATCGGCTGGTTCGCGGTGACGCCGCACGGGGCGGTGTGGCTGCTGATCGCGCAGACCTGCGTGGCGAACCTGGTCGTGGCGCTGTTCAACGTGCTGCCGGGACTGCCGCTGGATGGCGGGAGGATGCTGCGCGCGCTGCTGTGGGCGATGACGGGCAACCGGCACACGGGCACCAACGCGGGTGTCGTGGGCGCCGGTCTGGTGGCCGCCGCGCTGCTCATCTACGCGCTCGTGGGCCTGCTGAGCAACACCGGCGACCAATGGCTGCGGCTGGCCGTGTGCGTGTTGATGGCTTGGTTCGTGGTGGCTGGGGCGAGCGCGGAGCACTCCTCGGAACACCGCAAGAGCCGCCCGACGAGGTTGTCCCTGCCCAAGCTGATGCGGCCGGTGCTGCAGCTGCCCGCGGAGAGCCCGGTCGGCGACGCGCTGGTCGCCGCGGCCGGGCGCGGCGTCGTGCTGGTGCGCGCCGACGGCATCGCGGTCGGCCTGCTGGACCAGACCGCTGCCGAGCGGCTGGCCACCCGTTCGCCGCAGGATCCAGCCGAGCGCGCCGCCGAACCCGTCGAACCGGACACCATCCTGCTCTACAGCGAATCCGGCGAAGCCGTGCTGGAGCGGGTGCGCACCGTGCGCGCCTGGCAGTTCCTGGTGATCGATTCCGAGGGGCGGCCCTGCGGGGTGCTGCGCCGCGAGGACGTGCGCAACGCGCTCAACGCGCGCAGACGCAGGCAGTGAGCGGGGCGCGCGCAAGAGCCCGGCGCACCCCTCTGCGACGATGGTCCGCCGTACCCGCCGCCGTGGATCTCACCGGCCGGCGGCTTTTCCCTTCTTGCGCACATGGAGGTCCGACGCACGTGAGCACCGTCAGCGGTGAGTTCGAACCCGGCGACCGGGTCCAGTTGACCGACCCGAAGGGCCGCCGCTACACCGTCGTCCTGGAGAAGGGCGGCGAGTACCACACCCACCGCGGCGTGCTGGCGCACGACGACCTCATCGGCAGTCCGGAAGGCTCGGTGGTGACTTCCGCGGGCGGCACTTCGTTCCTGGCGGTGCGGCCGCTGCTGGCGGACTACGTGCTGTCCATGCCGCGCGGTGCTCAGGTGATCTACCCGAAGGACGCCGCGCAGATCCTCATGTGGGGCGACATCCGGCCCGGCGCGCGGGTGCTCGAAGCGGGCGCGGGTTCGGGCGCGCTCACGTGCTCGCTGCTGCGTGCCGTGGGCGACGAGGGCAGCGTGACGTCCTACGAGGTCCGCGCGGACCACGCCGAGCACGCCGAGCGCAACGTGCGCAAGTTCTTCGGCGAGGTCCCGGAGAACTGGACGCTGCGGGTCGCCGACCTCACCGACTACGACGGCGGCCAGGTGGACCGCGTCGTGCTGGACATGCTCTCCCCGTGGGACGTGCTGGACACCGTGTTCGACAAGCTCGTCCCCGGCGGTGTCCTGGTGGCGTACGTGGCCACCACGACACAGCTCTCCCGGGTCACCGAGGCGCTGCGCGAGCAGCAGTGCTGGACCGAGCCGCAAGCCTGGGAGACGATGCTGCGTCCCTGGCACGTCGTGGGCATGGCCGTGCGGCCCGAACACCGGATGGTCGCGCACACCGCGTTCCTACTGGTCACCCGGCGGTTGGCGGACGGTGTCACGCCACCGCGCCCGCAACGCAGGCCGAGCAAGGGCTGACGCCGCGCACGATCACGACCCGGCTCATCGAGTCCCGAGCCTGCACACCTTCCACCGGCCGTCCTCGACCTCCAGCAGCAGCGCCTGGGCCACCGGTATCCGCGCCCCGTCCAGCTCGTAGGTCCCGGTCAGTTCGGCGCGGGCCTGCCGCCCCTGCGCGGTGACGGGGCCGAGCCGCAGCTCGAACCGGCCCTGCGAGAGCTGCCCGAGCTGCTGGTCGAGTTCGGCCCGGTTGGACTCGCACAACGAGGAGCCGAGCGCGCCGAAGTCGCCCGCGTTGACCTTGTCGACCATGTCCTGGGCGACCGGCCGGGGTTCGCCGGGATCGGCGTCGCCGAACAGGAGCAGCCCGCCGACCACCGCCGCCGCCACGACCAGCACCCCGGCGCCGCCGAGCACCCACGGCAGCCGGCGGCGCCCGCGCGGCTCCGCCTCGATGTCCGGGAACGGTTCGCGGTCCTGCGCGCCGAAGTTCTCCCAGTCCGGTGCGGGCGGGAACGACGGTTGCGGACCGCCGAACTGCGCGTGTTGCGGCGGCGGGAACGGCTGCTGTCCCGGCTGCGCGGGGTTTCCGGTGATCGGCCCCTTCGGCAACCCGGCGTGCTGGTTGCCGTAGAAGGCGGGCTGCTGCTGCGATTCCGGCGCATCTTCGTCCGCGTCCTCAGCGGCTCGCCGGCCCCACCCGCCCGGGTCGGGCTGCTGCGGCGGATAGGTCATGTCCACCCCCAGGGGTCGTCCGGGCACAACGGCGTCCGGTGCGGTGCGCCCGGTGTGCGGCTAGGCAAGTAGACCAGAGCGGGGAGGCGCCCAAGAGCGGAGCCGATCAACCCGCTGGGCGTGAGATGTCCTACACGAGGATCTCGTGGACCGAGGTTTGGGCCGGTCGCAGCAGCGCTGTGTTCCAAATGGTGGGAGCTGTGACGATTCGCCGACACGCCCGTGCGCGTCGGCACTCCAACGACACCCGGTTGTCGGCTCCCGGACACCCGGATGCCGCCATCCCGTCCGAAATGCCGTGGCGGAGCGGAAAACTCGTGGGTTCGGCGCCGAGTCCAGCCGGGACCGCACAGCGGCACCCGCACCGAACGGACCATGATCGTGAGCACACCGTGGTCGGCCGCCGCGCCCGCCGCGCCCGGGCGTGCTCGGTGGCCGCTGCGAAGTCATGGGTATTCGCCGATTTTTGTGGCACGCTGGCGGATCCGGCGGGCAATCACGACGCCGCCGTCGTCGGTGATCGCCGGTACCGTGGTGGTACGAGCACGGGAGGAGGGTGCCGACATGCAGCACGACCGTCCCGGCAGCCAGCCTGAAGAGGGCGGCGAGCAGCAGCCCGGTGACCAGACCGAGCTGCGAAGCCAGGTCCGTCTGCTCGAAGACGAAGTGGCATTGCTGCGCCGAAAGCTCAACGAATCCCCCCAACAGGCCCGGTTGCTGGAAAAGCGGCTGGCCGAGGCATCCGAGCGGGTGAGCCAGCTCACCGAACGGAACGCCAAACTCACCGAGACCCTGAAGGAAGCGCGCGGCCAGCTCACGGCCCTGCGCGAGGAGGTCGACCGGCTGGCGCAGCCACCGAGCGGCTACGGGACCTTCATGACCCGCTTCGAAGACGGCACGGTCGACGTGTTCACCTCCGGTCGCAAGATGCGCGTGGCGGTGTCGCCGAACGTGGACGTCGAACAACTGAAACTGGGCCAATCGGTCCGGCTCAACGAGGCGCTGACCGTGGTGGAGGAAGGTGCCTTCGAGCAGATCGGTGAAGTGTGCACCTTCCGCGAGGTGCTGCCCTCCAGCGGCGGCGACGGCTCCGGCCTGCCGCGTGCGCTGGTGCAGGGCCACACCGACGAGGAACGCGTGGTGTGGCTGACCGAACCGCTGTTCGACCTGGGGCTGCGCTCCGGCGACTCGGTGCTGGTCGACAGCAAGGCGGGCTACGCCTACGACACCGTGCCGAAGGCGGAGGTCGAGGACCTCACGCTGGAGGAGGTGCCGGACGTCGGCTACCTCGACATCGGCGGCCTCGGCAACCAGATCGAGCAGATCCGGGACGCCGTGGAGCTGCCGTTCCTGCACTCCGAGCTCTACGTGAAATACCAGCTGCAGCCGCCGAAGGGCGTGCTGCTGTACGGCCCGCCCGGCTGCGGGAAGACGCTGATCGCCAAGGCGGTGGCGAATTCCCTGGCCAAGAAGGTCGCCGCGGCCCGCGGGGACGACGACGGCCAGGCGAAGTCGTACTTCCTGAACATCAAGGGTCCCGAGCTGCTGAACAAGTTCGTGGGCGAGACCGAGCGGCACATCCGGCTGATCTTCCAGCGGGCCAGGGAGAAGGCTTCCGAGGGCACCCCGGTGATCGTGTTCTTCGACGAGATGGACTCGATCTTCCGCACCCGCGGCAGCGGCGTCTCCTCCGACGTGGAGACCACGATCGTGCCGCAGCTGCTGTCCGAGATCGACGGTGTCGAGGGCTTGGAGAACGTCATCGTCATCGGCGCCTCCAACCGCGAGGACATGATCGACCCGGCGATCCTGCGGCCGGGCAGGCTCGACGTGAAGATCAAGATCGAGCGGCCGGACGCCGAGTCGGCCAAGGACATCTTCTCCAAGTACCTGACCAAGGAACTCCCGATCCACGAGGAGGACCTGCGCGAGTTCGGCGGCGATCAGGACACCTGCGTGGACGCGATGATCCAGACCACCGTCGAGCGGATGTACGCCGAGACCGACGAGAACCGGTTCCTGGAGGTCACCTACGCCAACGGGGACAAGGAGGTCCTGTACTTCAAGGACTTCAACTCCGGGGCGATGATCCAGAACATCGTGGACCGGGCGAAGAAGTCCGCGATCAAGTCGGTGCTCGACACCGGGCAGCCGGGCCTGCGGGTCCAGCACCTGCAGGACGCGATCGTCGACGAGTTCGCCGAGAACGAGGACCTGCCCAACACCACCAACCCGGACGACTGGGCGCGGATCTCGGGCAAGAAGGGCGAGCGCATCGTCTACATCCGGACCCTGGTCAGCGGCAAGAACCAGGACTCCGGCAGGGCGATCGACACGGCCACCAACACCGGCCAATACCTGTAGGAACTGTTTCGGACTTGTTCTGGCTGCTTTGGTGGTTACTGCTCAGCGGCTTCGCCGCTGACTAAAAGAAAGACAGCGGGTTCCGGCAAGGACGGAACCGAGTGGTTCCCGTGGCGGGCGCCGGACTCCGGTGCCCGCCACGGGTGTGTGCGGGGTCCGGGTGTCGATCCCGGCGGCGGGCGGTTAGGTTCGCAGCATGATCTCCACGCGCCGGATCGGTCTGGGCTTGGCCGCGCTGGGCCGCCCCGCCTACATCAACGTCGGCCGCACCGACGCGCTGCCCGAGCACCGCACCGCCGCAGCGATGCGCGAGCACACCGCGGTCGTCCTGGACGCGGCTTACGCGGCCGGGGTGCGCTGGGTGGACGCGGCTCGTTCCTACGGCAGCGCCGAGGAGTTCCTGGCGGCTTGGCTGGGTGAACGCGGCCACGAGGACGTCACCGTCTCCAGCAAGTGGGGCTACGCCTACGTCGCGGAGTGGCGCATCGAGACCGAGGTGCACGAGGTCAAGGAGCACTCGGTGGAGCGCCTGCGGGAGCAGTGGGCGCAGACCCGCGAGCTGCTCGCCGACCGCGTCGACCTCTACCAGGTGCATTCGCTGACCACGGACAGCCCGCTGTTCGAGGACGCCGCGTTGCAGCAGGAGCTGGCGAAGCTGCGCGATTCCGGCGTGCGACTGGGCATCTCCACCAGCGGTGCGGCGCAGGCCGAGACGATCGAACGCGCGTGGGAGCTCGAAGCGGGCGGGCGGCAGCTGTTCGGCGCGGTGCAGTCGACGTGGAACTCGCTGGAACCTTCGGCGGGACGGGCGCTGCGCGCGGCGCACGACGGCGGCTGGCAGGTGCTGGTGAAGGAGTCGCTGGCCAACGGGCGGCTCGCGGTGAATCCGCCGGAGCAGGTCGCGCGCATCGCCGAACGGCGCGGCGTGGGGCCGGACGCGGTCGCGCTGGCGCACGTGCTGGCGCAGCCGTGGGCGGACGTCGTGCTCGTCGGCCCGGCGGGGCCGGAGCAGCTGCGGTCGAACCTGGCGGCGTGCTCGGTGGAGCTCACCGACGACGAGCTGCGGGAACTGGCTTCGGTGGCGCGGGACGCGCCGACCTACTGGGGTGAGCGTTCGGCGCTGCCGTGGCACTAGGGAGCCTTCAGCGGGTCGCGCGGCGCGAGCGGCCGCGACCAGCTGGGCAGGCCGGACCTCGTCGCCGTCCAGCGGCAGCGGGTTTCCGCACGCCGAGCGTGCCGTTCGGTCCCGGCCGCGACGGCGTGCCCATGTGACGCGCTGCTAGTCGTGGTCCTGCCGCCAGCTCAGCCATTCCTCGACGAACTGGCGCCCGTCCGGCACGAACGGCCACGCCGGGTCGGCGAGCCGGGCGCGCAGTTCCGCGATGCGCATCCACCAGCCGTCGGCGACCTCTTCGGGCTGGTGCACGATCGGCCCGCTCCACCGCGCTTCGTACAGGAACGCGTGATACCGGACCGTGCCCTGGTCGAACACCGACCGGAACAGGAACCGCACCGGCGCGTCCCGGATGCCGAGTTCCTCGGCGAGCTCCCGCTGGGCGGTGCTGTCCGGCTCTTCGCCGGCCGCCACGACGCCCCCGGCGCAGCAGTCGTGCATCCCGGGGTGCACGTCCTTGTCGTCGGTGCGCCGGTGCACGTACACCGATTCCCGGTCGGGTGAGAGCACCAGGACCGACGAGGCCGCGTGCCAAAGCCCGTCGCGGCGCATCAGCCAGCGCGGCGCCGCACCCGCGACCCGGCCGCTGCGCTCGTAGATCGCCACCTGCTCGTCCTGCGCTCCCACGCCGCCATCCTCGCAGAACCGCATCCGTGCCAGAGCTGCACGTGAATCCCACGAGACACCGGCGTGCCACCCACCGCGGTAACGGGGCCGAACGCACATCGCCGGAAACTCTGCTCAGCGCCGTTGAACCCGTAGGCTTCCAGGTATGCGGCGGATCATGGGAACAGAGGTGGAGTACGGCATCGTCGTGCCGGGCGACGCGACGGCCAACCCGGTGCTGACCTCCACCCACATCGTGCTCGCCTACGCGGCCGCGGCGGACATCCCGCGCGCCCGCCGGGCGCGGTGGGATTACGAAGTGGAGTCGCCCCTGCGGGACGCCCGCGGTTTCGACCTCGGTGCGCAGGCGTCGCAGAACAACGGTTCGGACAGCGACGACCTCGGCGCGGCCAACGTCATCCTCACCAACGGCGCCCGGCTCTACGTCGACCACGCGCACCCCGAGTACTCCGCCCCCGAGGTCACCAACCCGCGGGACGTGGTGGTCTGGGACAAGGCCGGTGAGCGGGTCATGGAGGAGGCCGCGATCAAGGCGGCCAGCGTGCCCGGCACCGCGCAGATGCAGCTGTACAAGAACAACGTGGACGGCAAGGGCGCCAGCTACGGCACCCACGAGAACTACCTGATGGCCCGGAGCACCCCGTTCACCGCGGTCATCGCCGGGCTGACGCCGTTCTTCGCGTCGCGCCAGGTGATGTGCGGCTCCGGCAGGGTCGGGCTCGGTCAGGCGGGGGAGAAACCCGGCTACCAGCTGTCCCAGCGCTCCGACTACATCGAGGTCGAGGTCGGGCTGGAGACCACGCTCAAGCGCGGCATCATCAACACCCGCGACGAGCCGCACGCCGACGCCGACAAGTACCGCAGGCTGCACGTCATCATCGGCGACGCCAACCTCGCCGAGACCTCCACCTACCTGAAGGTCGGCAGCACCGCGCTGGTGCTGGACATGATCGAGTCCGGGGTGCGCTTCGACGACCTGAAGCTGGCCGATCCGGTGCAGGCGGTGCACGCGATCAGCCACGACCCCTCGTTGCGCCAAGTGGTCGAGCTCGCCGACGGGCGCCGGTTCACCGGCCTGGACCTGCAGCGCGCCTACCACGAGCGGGCCGCGCAGCACCTGGAGGCCAACCCCGACCAGGTCGGCCGCGAAGTGCTCGAAACCTGGGGAGAGGTGCTGGACCTGCTCGGCGGCGACCCGATGGACTGCGCCGATCGGCTGGACTGGCCCGCCAAGCTGCGCCTGCTGGAGAACTACCGCGAACGCGGCAACCTCGGCTGGGCGTCCCCGAAGCTGCACATGATCGACCTGCAGTACTCCGACGTGCGGCTGGGCAAGGGCCTGTTCAACCGGCTGGTCGCGCGCGGTTCGATGCGCCGGATCGTCACCGAGGACGAGGTCCGCGCGGCGGTCACCGAGCCGCCGGAGGACACCCGCGCCTACTTCCGGGGCCGCTGCCTGGAGCGCTACCCGGCGGCGGTCGCGGCGGCGTCCTGGGACTCGGTCATCTTCGACCTGGGCCGGGACTCGCTGGTGCGCATCCCGACGCTGGAGCCGCTGCGCGGCACCCGCTCGCACGTGGGCGAGCTGCTGGAGGCCGCCTCCAGCGCCGAGGAGCTCGTCGACTCGCTCACCCGCGGCTGAACGGCCCGGCACCGGACAGCCCAGCACCGAACGGCTCGGCACCGACGACTCCGGATCGGTTCCGCGCTCCGGGAAAAGATCCGACGCCGCCCCTTCGGATGTGGGCGAACAGGGGTTCTGCTGGGTACTGTTCAGTCAGGATGTCCTTGTCCGGCGACCACGTCCGAGGCTGATCGGGTTAACCGGGGCGAATCGGGCACCGGCACCGGTGGCGGTACCGGCATCCGGAGGGACGGACATCCAAGGACGATCACCGGGAGGCGAGATGTCCCAGGAAAAGGTCCAGCGGCCCGACGGCGGGGACGACGACGAGGAATCGGGTCCGGAAGCCGCCGGTCAGGAACGTCGCGAGAAGCTCGGCGAAGACGTCGACGCCATCCTGGACGAGATCGACGACGTCCTGGAGGAGAACGCCGAGGACTTCGTGCGGGCGTACGTGCAGAAGGGCGGCGAGTAACCGCCCGGGGCGGCACCGCCGGGCCGGTATGACACGGTCCGGCGGTCTTCGCTCGAGGACCCGATCATGATTAGAGTGCGGGGAGGCCCGGGCCCGGGCCTCCCCGCACGGTCCCCGCAGCGGCCTCGTGCCGCCGGGACGGCCCGTCACTTCGAGGAGACGATGTCGCCGATGGAATCCAGCTCGGCCCGGAACTCCCCGGGTTCGGCACTGCCCGCCGCCTACCTCACGTCCGGGTCCTCGTCGTTCACCGACTTCCTCCAGGCCACCGCACCGGAGATGCTCCCGGGCAACCGGGCGGCGGCCGCGCCGGAGGGAACCACCGAGGCTCCGCACGGCACGACGATCGTCGCGCTGACCTTCCGCGGCGGTGTGCTGCTGGCCGGTGACCGGCGCGCCACGATGGGCAACGTCATCGCGCAGCGCGACGTGGACAAGCTCTACGTCACCGACGCCTACTCGGCCGCGGGCATCGCGGGAACCGCGGGCATCGGGCTGGAGATGGGCCGGCTGTTCGCGGTCGAACTGGAACATTACGAGAAGCTGGAAGGCGTTCCGCTCTCGCTGGACGGCAAGGCGAGCAAGCTCGCCGCGATGCTGCGCGGGAACCTGCAGGGCGCGATGGCCGGACTGGCGGTGGTTCCGATCCTCGTCGGCTTCGACACCGCCGCGGAGGACCCGGATCGGGCCGGGCGGATCATCTCCTACGACATCACCGGCGGCCGCTATCCGGAGGTCGGCTACCACGCCATCGGCTCCGGTTCGCTGTTCGCGAAATCGGCGCTGAAGAAGCGCCACGATCCGGATGCGGACGTGGACTCGGCGGTGCGCAACGCGGTCGAATCGCTCTACGACGCCGCCGACGACGACACCGCCACCGGCGGCCCCGACCTCTCCCGGCAGATCTATCCGACGGTCGTGACGATCACCGGTGCCGAGGGCGCGGTCCGGCTCTCCGACGAGCGGGCCGCGGCGGTCGCCGAGCAGGTCGTCCAGGGCCGTCAGGAGAACCCCGGCGGCTGAGGTCGCCTCCGCACGTTGTCGTACCCCCGCGGCGCCGGCGCGCCGAACGATTCGATCCAGGAGTGCCTGCTGTGACGATGCCGTTCTACACCTCTCCCGAACAGTTGATGCGGGAGCGCTCCGAGCTGGCCCGCAAGGGCATCGCGCGGGGGCGCAGCGTGGTGGTGCTCAAATTCGCCGGGGGTGTGCTGTTCGTCGCGGAGAACCCGTCCACGACGCTGCACAAGGTCTCCGAGATCTACGACCGGATCGGGTTCGCCGCGGTGGGCCGGTACAGCGAGTTCGAGAGCCTGCGGGTCGCCGGCGTGCGCATCGCCGACGTGCGCGGCTACTCCTACGACCGCCGGGACGTGACCGGCCGCGCGCTGGCCAACACCTACGCCCAGCACCTCGGTGCGATCTTCACCGAGCAGATCAAGCCGTTCGAGGTGGAGATCTGCGTGGCCGAGGTCGGCGCCACCGCCGAGACCGACCAGCTCTACCGCCTCACCTACGACGGGTCGATCGTCGACGAGCCGCAGTACGTCGTGATGGGCGGGCAGGCCGACGCGATCACTTCGACGTTGAAGGATTCCTTCTCCGACGGGCTCGAGCTCGGCCCGGCCGTCGAGGTGGCGGTGAAGGCGCTGGGGTCCGGTGGGGAGAACTCGCGGGAGCTGGGCAGCAAGCAGCTCGAAGTGGCGTTGCTGGAGCGGGAGCGGCCGCACCGGACGTTCCGCCGCATCTCCGGTGCGGCGCTGGAAGCGCTGCTGCCGAAGGAGTCCGGTAAGGACTCCGAGGGCTCGGACGACGACAAGAACGGTTCCGAGGACAAGGGGTCGGGCAGCGGCAAGTAGCCGCATTGACTTCCACCGCGGTCGAACTCGCATCGTGGTCGGTGCCCTGAAAGCCCGCCGAGGAGGGAAACCGACCATGGTCGAGCTCAACCACACCATCGTCGCCGCGCGCGACCAGGACGCGACCGCGCGGTTCTTCACCGAAGTGCTCGGGCTCGCCGAGCCGCAGCGCTTCGGCCCGTTCCTCATGGTGCAGCCGGAGAACTCGGTCACCTTGGACGTCGCCGCGGCCGACGGTGCGATCACCTCGCAGCACTACGCGTTCCTCGTCCGCGACGACGAGTTCGACGAGATCTTCGGCCGGGTCACCGAGCGCGGCCTGAAGTACTGGGCCGATCCGCACCACACCGAGCCGGACACCATCAACACCCGCGACGGCGGGCGCGGCTTCTACTTCGACGACCCGAACGGGCACATCCTCGAAGTCCTCACCCGGGAGTACGGCAGCGGTGCCGAGCAGCGCGGGTGAGGCTCACAACGGCCGGTAGACGGTGAGCACGTCGGGGTGCGCGGTGAACGCGAAGTGGCTGCCGCGCTGCCCGATCTCTCCGTCGGTGGCCACCGCCACCGGTGCGCCGAGCACCCGGACGTCCAGGAAGCGGTGCTCGCGCTCGACGTAGGTCCGGCTGCGGTGCAGTGCTCCGGTCAACGCCGCGAGCACGAACCGCAGCCGCGACAGGTGCGCGTCCGCGCGCACGTAGCGGACGTCCAGCCGCCCGTTGTCCAGCCGCGGGCGCCAGGTCGGCGCGAAACCGCGGGGCTCGTAGGCGCCGTTGCCGACGAACAGCACCCACACGCGGCGCCGGACCCCGTTCAGCTCGACTTCCAGCGGCGTGGATTCGTGCAGCACGCGCACCAGGGCCGCCGCGGCCGCGGGCCACTTTCCCCAGCGCGGCGACCACTTCTCCCGGAACCGCACCATGTCCGGGTAGCCGCCGAGGCTGGCGGTGTTGAGGAACCACCTGGTGGGACGGTCGTCCACGGCCATCCCGCCCAGGTCGAGGCGGGCGGCGCTGCCGCGTTCGACGGCCGCGGCCATCGCGCCGGGATCGGCGACCCCGGTGTCCCGCGCGAAGTGGTTCAGCGTGCCTGCCGAGAGCACCGCCAGCGGGAGGTTCCGGCGGGTGGCGACGGCGGCGACCGCGGAGACGGTGCCGTCGCCGCCCGCCACCCCGAGCGCGCGCACGGAGCCGCCTTCCCGCTCCAGCGTGGCCTCCAGGCCGGCGGCGAGGTCGGCGTCCGGCTCCGGGCGTACCACTTTGGCGGCCGGCCAGTGCGTGCCGACCCAGTGCTCGGCGTCGAAGAAGCCGTCACCGGATTCCGGGTTGATCAGGATCAGGACGCCTTCGCCGCGGTGCAGGCGGGGCGCTTCGGCCGGACGGCGCACCGCTGCGGTGGTGTCCGGGCGCAGCGGCCACCAGTGCCGCGTCGCCCAAGCGGTCGCGGTCCCGATCGCGCTGCCGCAGAGCACGTCCGTCGGCCAGTGGACGCCGGTGTGCACTCTGGAGTAGGCGACCCCTGTGGCGATCGGAGCAACGGCGAGCCCCAGCGCGGGCGACTCCATGGCCACCGCTGTGGCGAACGCCGCAGCCGACGCGGCGTGCCCGGACGGGAACGACGAGGAACGTGGCGGGTCGCTGAACCTGCGGTGCCGCGGAACCAGGCGCGCCGCAGGGCGCCGCCGCGGGAACAACGGTTTGCCCAGCAGGTTCGTGGTCGCGCTGGAGGCGGCGATGGCGACCACGCCGCGCAGCGCACCGCGCCGCGCGGGCCCGTTGCGCAGGCTCAGCGCAGCTGCGGCGGACAGCCACAGCACGCTGTGGTTCGCGGCCGTGCTCAGGGCTTTCAGGCCGGGGTCGGCGATGTTGCGGGGCAGCGCCGCGCTGCGCCCGACCAGCTGCCGGTCCGCGGCGTCGGCCCGCTGGACGATCTTGCGAAACCACTCGTGCACGCCCCGGACGCTACCCACGCCCGAACGGCGGACCGCCGATGGCCGCCGTTGCGCCTACTGTGGAGACATGCAGCGGCGGATCTTCGGCATCGAAACCGAGTTCGGGGTCACCTGCACCTTCCACGGGCAGCGGCGGCTCTCCCCGGACGAGGTGGCCAGGTACCTGTTCCGGCGGGTCGTGTCGTGGGGACGTTCCTCGAACGTCTTCCTGCGCAACGGGGCGCGCCTCTACCTCGACGTCGGCTCGCACCCCGAGTTCGCCACCGCCGAGTGCGACGACCTGACGCAACTGGTCACGCACGACAAGGCCGGTGAGCGGATCCTCGAGGACCTGCTGGTGGACGCCGAGCGGCGGCTCGCCGACGAGGGCATCGGCGGCGACATCTTCCTGTTCAAGAACAACACCGACTCGGCCGGCAACTCCTACGGCTGCCACGAGAACTACCTGGTGGGCCGCTCCGGCGAGTTCTCCCGGATCGCGGACGTGCTGCTGCCGTTCCTGGTGACCCGCCAGCTGATCTGCGGTGCGGGCAAGGTGCTGCAGACCCCGCGCGGTGCGGTGTACTGCCTGTCCCAGCGCGCCGAGCACATCTGGGAGGGCGTCTCCAGCGCCACCACCCGCTCGCGGCCGATCATCAACACCCGCGACGAGCCGCACGCCGACGCCGAGCGCTACCGCAGGCTGCACGTGATCGTCGGCGACTCGAACATGTCCGAGGTCACCACGCTGCTGAAGGTGGGCACCGCGCACCTGGTGCTGGAGATGATCGAGAGCGGCGTGCAGTTCCGGGACTTCGCCCTGGACAACCCGATCCGGGCGATCCGCGAGATCAGCCACGACATGACCGGGCGCCGCACGGTCCGGCTGGCGGGCGGCCGGGAGGCGTCCGCGCTGGACATCCAGCGCGAGTACCACGCGAAGGCGGTCGAGCACGTGGCCCGGCGCGGCTCGGATCCGATGACGGACCGGCTGGTCGACCTGTGGGGCCGGGCGCTGGACGCGGTGGAGACGCAGGACTACTCGGGCATCGACCGCGAAGTGGACTGGGCGATCAAGCACCGGCTGCTGGAGCGCTACCGCACCAAGCACGGGCTCGAGCTGTCCAGCCCGCGGATCGCCCAGCTCGACCTCGCATACCACGACATCCGGCGCGGGCGCGGGCTGTTCGACATGTTGCAGCACAAGGACCTGGTGGATCGCGCGACCGACGACGGCGAGATCGAGGCCGCCAAGGACACGCCGCCGCAGAGCACCCGGGCGAAGCTGCGCGGGGATTTCATCGCCGCTGCGCAGGCCGCCGGGCGGGACTTCACGGTGGACTGGGTGCACCTCAAGCTCAACGACCAGGCACAGCGCACGGTGCTGTGCAAGGACCCGTTCCGGGCGATCGACGAGCGGGTGGAGCGGCTGATCGGCTCGTTGTAGCCGGGCCGGTCCGGTGCCGGCTGAGCACCGGTCGCGGACACGATCCGGTGAAGCGGACCGGAAATGCCGATGTTCGAACGCGAGTTCGCATAGACTGGCGATAGTCAGTTCGAGCAGAGGAGTCCACCATGGTCGTCAGCCCGGAGTTCACCGCTCGGTCGCGTGTGCCGGTGCGTGGCCCTCCACTCGCCGCGGGCTGGTCCGCGGTTCGGTTCAGCGCAGGGGATGCTGGCCGGTCGGCCGGATGAGGATCTCGTTGACGTCGACGGTCTCCGGCTGGTCGAGGGCGTAGAGCGCGGCTCGGGCGATGTCCGCGGCCTGCAGCTTGGGGCGGTCGGCTTGCTCCGGGGTGTTCATCCCGGTCTCCACCAGGCCCGGTTGCAGCAGGGTGACGCGGACTCCGGTGCCGACGCACTCGGCTCGGATGTTCTGCGCCATCCCGGTCACCGCCCATTTGGTCGCCGAGTAGAGGTTGCCCGGCCGGATGCCGCGTCCGGCCACCGAACCGGTGAGCAGCAGGTGCCCGCCGCTGCGGACGAGGGCGGGCAGCGCGGCACGGGCGGTGATGGCGGTGCCGTGGACGTTGATCAGCGTCATCTCCCGCCACTGTTCGGGATCGGCTCCCTCGGAGCCGAGGAAGGAGGTGGGCACGCTGCTGCCTGCGTTGGCGAGCACGGCGTCGAGGTGGCCGAAGTGCTCTTCCGCGCGCTGCACGGCCGCTTGGACTTCGGGCCACTCCGTGACGTCGCACGGCAGCGCGAGCGCATTGCCCATGCCGATTTCCTGCGCGAGTTCCGTAAGCGACTCGGCGGAGCGGGCGAGCAGCGCCAGCCGGTAGCCGGCGCGCGCGGCGGCTCGCGCGGTCGCGGCACCGATGCCGCGGGACGCCCCGGTGATCAACAGGACTGGTGCGGTCATGTGCGCACCCTATTCGTCGGTCGGCGCCGACGAGCGACTTCGTCGTTGCCGGAATTTCAGAGAGGAGTGAAATTATTCGCCGTTTCAGCCACTGTGGAGGCGGGCGGCCGTGGAAAGGTGGCGATGGCTGTTCGTGCCTGCTTGGGGGGCCGAGGCGGTGCGAGGCGGCGGCGCTTTTCGCGGTCGTGCCCGAAAGGTCTGATCAACTGCGATGGAGCTAGGGTTTCAAGGTGGCCACTGCGCGTGCTGAACGCTTGGTGAACCTGGTGCTGTGCCTGTTGTCCACCCGCCAGTACCTCACGGCGGAGGGCATCCGGAGGATCGTCCCGGGCTACGCCGATGCACCCACCGACGAGGCGTTCTACCGGACCTTCGAGCGGGACAAGTCCGAGCTGCGGGACCTGGGGGTGCCGCTGGAGATCGGGCGGAACTCGGCGTTCGACTCGGTCGACGGCTACCGCATCGCCCGGCGCGACTACGAACTCGCCGACATCGGACTGGAACCGGACGAGGCGGCGGCGGTGGCGCTCGCGCTGCGGCTGTGGGACTCGCCGGAGCTCACCGGCGCCGCACGCGGAGCGCTGCTGAAGCTGCGGGCCGCCGGGGTCGAGGTCGACGAGCGGGCGTCCGGGGCGATTGAGCCGCGGGTACGTACCAGCGAGCCTGCTTTCCCGGCATTGCTGGCGGCGGTGCAGTCCGGCCGGGTGGTCTCGTTCGACTACCGGCGCCCGAACGATCCGCAGCCGCGCACGCGCACGGTGCAGCCGTGGGGCGTGGTCTCCTGGCGCGGACGCTGGTACCTGGTCGGGCACGACCAGGACCGGGAAGCGACGCGGTGCTTCCGGCTGTCCCGGATCACCGACCGGCCGGAGGCTTCCGGCCGAGCCGGGGCCGTCTCCCGGCCGGAAGACGTGGACCTGCTCAAGCTCGTCGCAGGCGTTGACCGGGATCCGCCGCCCGCCACCTCCGCCCGGCTGTGGGTGGAGCAGGGCCGCGCGCAGGGGCTGCGTCGGCGCGCGAGCGTCGTCGGGCAGCAGCGGCTCGACGGGGTCGACGGAGACGTGCTGGAGATCGAGCTGTTCTACCCGGACTCGGCGGCGTCCTGGATCGCCGGGTACGGGCCGGACGTGGTCGTGCTGGAGCCGGACGTGCTGCGCAAGTCGGTGCACGAAGCGCATCTGGGGACCGTGGCCGCCTTCAGCGGTGCGGAGGTGGACGGATGAGTGCGAGCGCCACGGAACGGCTGCCGCGGCTGCTGGCGCTGGTGCCGTACCTGCTGAGCAGGCCGGGGATTCCGGTGGCCGACGCGGCCGCGGACTTCGGAGTGGGCGAGCAGCAGCTGCGGCGCGACCTGGAGCTGCTGTGGATGTGCGGGCTGCCCGGTTACGGGCCGGGCGACCTGATCGACCTCTCCTTCGAGGGGGAGACGATCACGGTCACCTACGACGCCGGTATGCGGCGGCCGCTGCAGCTGACCTCTTCGGAGGCGACCGTGCTGCTGGTGGCCCTGCGGGCGCTGGCGGACACGCCGGGCATCGCCGACACCGAAGTCGTCCAGCGCGCGCTGTCGAAGGTGGAGGACGCCGTCGGGCAGGCGCAGCCACCGGGCGTCGTCGTGGGGCTGGCGAGCCGGGAGGGCCCGATGGCCCCCGGCGTGCAGGAGGCGGTGCAACGGGCGGCGACGCAGGGCCGCGCGCTCTGGATGCGGTACTACACGGCTTCGCGGGACGAGATCAGCGAGCGGACCGTGGACCCGATGCGGCTGGTGCTGGTCGACGGGCGCAGCTACCTGGAAGCGTGGTGCCGCTCGGCGGGTGCGGTGCGCCGGTTCCGGCTGGACCGGATCGACGCTGTCGAAGAGCTCGCCGAAGCGGCGCGGCCACCCGCGGAGGCGGAGCAGACCGACCTGTCCGAGGGGTTGTTCCGGCCGATGCCGGACCAGCCCAGCGCGGTGCTCGAGCTCGATCCGGAGGCGCGCTGGATCAGCGAGTACTACCCGGTCGACGAGCTCAGCGAGTCGCCGCAGGGCCGCATCCGGGTGCGGATGCGCTACTCGGACCGGTCCTGGATGGTGCGGCTGGTGCTCGGGCTGGGCGGCAGGGGCCGGGTGGTCGAGCCGCGCGAGCTGTCCGAGGAAATCCGGCAACGTTGCGAAGCAGCGTTGGCGCGGGCACGTCACCTACCGGCGGACTGAACGCGCTACGGTGATCGTGTGCCATATATCTGGAGCCTCGTGCTGCTGGTGCTGGGAGTCGTACTCCTGCTCGCTTTCCTGATCCGGTTGTTCGGCGCGTTGCGCCGGGCGCGTGCGGTGCAACGCCGCGTCGTCTCCGACCTGGCGGATCGGACCGGAATGCTGAAAGCACGAGCCGCGGGACTCCGGGTGGCCGTATCCGAACGCCGGAACGGAGCCGCTTGACGGCCCTATGATCGCTTGTCCTGCCCGCGTACCATTGCGCTGGCAGGAAGCCCCAAGGAAGGTGTGCACTGATGGGTATTCCAGGTGGGTGGGAACTCGTACTCATCGTGGGTGTGTTGGTGTTGCTGTTCGGTGCCACCAAACTGCCGCAGATGGCCCGGTCGCTCGGTCAGTCCGCGCGCGTGTTCAAGGCCGAGGCCCGCGGCATGAAGCAGGACGAGGAAGCGGCCAAGAAGGACGGTTCCAAGGAAGAGCCGCAGCAGCTCACCGCCGGTGAGGCCAGCGCGCCGGTGAACGCGTCCTCCCCGGAAGAGGCGCAGCGCAAAGATTCCAAGAACTGATCGGGGACGGAACGCGCAGTGAGTGCAAACCCGTTGCGCCGTCTGAACCCGTGGCGCGGTGACCGCCGTCGGTGGGGGCGCAGGCACAACCCCGACGGCACCATGACCCTCGTCGACCACCTCTACGAGCTGCGCTACCGCCTCGGCTGGGCGGCTTTCGGGCTCGTGCTCGGCGGGATCCTCGGGTTCATCTGGTTCTCGAACTCGTTGTTCGGGCTGCCCACGCTCGGTGATCTGCTCATCGGCCCGTACTGCCAGCTGCCGGAGACCGTGCGGTTCAGCCCGGGCGGCGGCTGCCGGCTGCTGCAGACGGAGGCCTTCGAGGTCTTCATGCTGCGGCTGAAGGTCGGTATCGCGGTCGGTGCCGTGCTGACCAGTCCGCTGTGGCTGTACCAGCTGTGGGCGTTCATCACGCCCGGCCTGTACTCCAAGGAGCGCAAGTACGCCCGCACGTTCGTGAGCCTGGCGACCCTGCTGTTCGTCGCCGGTGCGGTGCTGGCCTACTACGTCGTCCCCGAGGGGCTCGGTTTCATGACGAGCTTCGGCGGCGATTCGTTCTTCACCGCGCTGACCGGTGGCAAGTACATCAACTTCGTGCTGCTGATGGTGCTGATGTTCGGCATCAGCTTCGAGATGCCGCTGGTGCTGGTGATGCTCAACCGCGCCGGTGTGGTCAGCTACGCCAAGCTCAAGAGCTGGTGGCGCGGCATCGTGTTCGGGTTGTTCGTGCTGGCGGCGATCGCCACCCCGGGCCAGGACCCGTTCTCGATGCTGGTGCTGGCGGCGTGCCTGGTGTTGTTGTTCGTCATCGCGCTGGTGATCTGCCGCGCTCAGGACCGCGCCAAGGCCAAGAAGCTCGACGAGCAGGGCTTGCAGGGCGTGGGGCTGGACGAGGCGTCGAACATCGACCACCGGCCGTCGTCGCTGGATTCCGAGCAGGACGCGACCGCGGCGAGTGCCAAGGCGCGCAGCCAGGACGACGCCACCTGATATCTGCATTTCCGGCTCGTTGCAGTCGCGCCGCCGCCTGAATTCCGATTCGGCGGCGGCGCGATTTTTTCGGCTTCGGCCATCGCGGATCGTTCCCAGTTTCCCGATCTTTCCGGCGCATCGATCTTTCCGGTTTTGCCGGCGGTTCCGCATTTCCCGGTCTCCGCGGTGGCGCCGCTCCGTGCCCGCGGCACGTGTTGACTCCAGTATAATGATGATTATAGTTTCGCCCGGACTGCTGCAACGGCGCGGGAGGTTCGGGGATGGTGGGGCGAGCTGCTCAGGAGCCGATCATCGTGGTCGGCGCGGGGCTTTCCGGGTTGGCGACCGCGCTCGGCGCGGCCCTGCACGGCAGGCGGGTGGTGGTCTTCGAGTCGGCGGACCTGGTGGGCGGCGCTGCTGCGTACTCCGGTGGGCAGGTCTGGTGCGGGGCGAACCCGGTCGCCGCCCGGGACGGGATCGAGGACTCGAAGCAGCTCACCGAGCGCTACGTGCGCGCCATCGCGCAAGCCGATCCCGATGCGCTGGACGAGAAGGCGATGCTGCGTTGGATCAACACGGCGCCGCAGGCGATCCGGTACTGGGAGGACGTCGGTGCGATCCGGTGGAAGGTGATTCCGGGGCTGGCCGATTACCACAACGAAGCGGACGGGGCGCTGCCCGAGGGCAGGTACCTGACCAACGACCTGGTCGACGGCGCCGAACTGGGTGAGTGGCGCGAACTGATGCGCGTGAGCCCGTACTTCCCGGTCGGTACCACCTATGACGACATGCTGGCCAAAGGCAGGCGTGCGGCCTACGTCGACGAGGCCGAGCAGGAGCGGGGCACCCACGCGGGCGTGCCGGCGTTCGGGCTGGCGGACGGGACGGAACGGGCGCGGACGCACGACGGCGGTGACCCGCTGACGTTCGGCACCGGCGTGGTGGCGAGCTTCCTGGCCAGGTTGCGCGTCGAGCCCAACGTCGAAATCCGCAGGTCGACCCCGGTGACCGAGTTGCTGCGGGAGGGTTCAGCCGTCGTCGGCGTGCGCGCGGACGGGCCGGACGGACCGGTGCAGGAACGTGGTCCGGTGGTGTTGGCGACCAGCACCTACGACTGGGATCCCGAGCTCGTGCGGGAGATGGTCGGTCTGGATCCGGAGGACTTCGGCAGCGTGGCCCCGGAGAGCTTGCGCGGCGACGGGATCAAGCTGGCGCGGCAGGTCGGCGCGGACATCGCCCGCATCCCGGCGACGAGCGTGCCGATGCTGCCGGGATGGCGTTCCCAGGTCGGCACCGGCTACGGCTACGGCCCGGAGTACGCGATGCCGCATTCGATGATCGTGGACAGCGGCGGGAACCGGTTCTGCAACGACTCCTATTGGGTCGACATCGTTTCGAAGACCCTGGACCCGCAAGACCGCCATTTGCCGTTCTTCCTGGTGTGGGACGACCAGCACCGGCGCAAGTACGGCTTGGCGGCCACTCCGCCGGGCGGTACCTACCCCGAGGGCTGGGTGAGTTCGGCGCCCACGCCGCGCGCGCTGGCCGAACAGCTGGGCATCGACCCGGAGCGGTTCGCGGACACCGTGGCGCGGTTCAACGCGAACGCCGCGCGGGGCGTGGATCCTGACTTCGGCCGGGGAACGGTCACCTACGTGAACCGTTTCGCCGGCGACCCGGACCAGCGGCCGTGCCCGGTGCTCGGGGAACTCGTGGAGCCGCCGTTCCACGGGTTGCGGCTGAAGCTCGTCGGGACCGGGATCGGGTCGAGCGGGGTGCGCATCGACGGGGACGGCCACGTCCTCGCCGCCGGCGGCGAGGTGATCGACGGTCTCCACGCGGTGGGGTCCTGCGCGGCGTTGACCACGACCGGGACCGGTTACAACAGCGGGTTCGCGTTGGGGCGAGGTGTGACGCTGGCGTATCTGGTCTCGAACGAGCTGGGCGGAGTGCCGACACCGTGACAGGGGCCGGGTGACAGGCCGCCGTAGCCGCGCAGCCCGTCAGCGGCCACGTGCCAGCGCTTCAGTTGCGGCGGACGAATTGGATCTCGCCCACCGCGACGTGCTTGCCCTCGGTCAGGTTGGCGGCCTCCAGCACCCGGATCCGGACGTTGACGACGTCGTTGAGCCGGGTTTTGATCTTGGCCGGTTCCTTCGGGTTCGCGTCCACCGGTTCCTCGAGAGTCGTCGTCCGGTGCTGGGCGTCGGTGGCGGTGATCTCCACCTTGCTGGGCCTGGCCTGGGAGCCGAATATCTCCCCTCGGATGGACGGACCGGGGGTCACCTGGATCTCCAGCAGCCGGTACGGCTCGTCGAAGGAGCAGTCGAGGGTCGCGCCGGGGGCTGGTGAGCCCCAGTAGTTGTTCGTCACCCCGTCCACCACGTTCGAGGCGGGATGGCCGGGCACCTCGGCGTCGGCGGTGCAGGTCCGCGGGTTGTAGTGCGCTGACGGCATGGTCTTGTCCAGCACGTCCTGCACCAGCCATTGGCCCGCCGGGTACAGCAGGATCGCGCAGATCAGCAGTGCCGCCAACGCGGCGAGCGCGAGCAGCCGCCGCGCCATCCTGCCCGGCCCGGCCCTGCTCCGCGGGCGGCGCAGGCGGCGCCACCACGGCGGTTGTTCGGCTCGCTCGCTTTCCACGAGGGGCGCTGCGCAGCGGCGGCAGTAGTGCCGGCCCGGCGGGTTGGGGGTGCCGCAGGAGTCGCAGGGCGGGCCGTCGGGCGTTTCGGTCGGCGGGGCGGCGCTGCGCTCCGGGCGTGGTGCGACGGGTTTGGCCGGTTGCACCGCGCCGGGGACCTCGGGAGCGGCCGCAGCGGCGTTCTGCGCAGTTGCGTCTTGCGCTGCCGCCGGGCGGGAGGTTGCGGAATCGGGCCGCACCGGCCCTGCCGAGGCGGGGTCGCCTGACGTCGGGTCGCGCGGCACGGGATCGGCCGGTGCGGCGTCTGGAGCTTGCGGGCGCGGGATCCGTTCGGTCGGCGGTTCCGGGTCCGGCTGCGCGCGCGGCGTCGTGTCCCAACCCAAGTAGCTGCCGCAGTTGCCGCAGAAGTCGTCGGTGGCGGCGACTCCGGCGCCGCACGTCGAACACGGTCGCAATTGCTACACCCCTTCCGGTGGGCCGGGCAGGAATTCGACGGTGCAGTTCAGGTGCACCGGCTGGACCGCGTCGACGAGTTCGGTGACGCGCGCCCGGTCCACCGCCGCCCGGCCCGGCCACACCTGCACGACGGCTTCGCTGATCGGCGCGCCGGGCAGCGCGGTGCCGGGCCTGGTCGAGATGACCGCGCCCGGACCGTCCAGTACTCGCGACCGCACGCCGAGGCACAGCCACAACCGTTCGACCACGCCCCGCGGCGTGCCGTTCCACCGGTGCAGCTCCACGGCTCGCTGCACCAAGGCCCGCCGCAGCGGGTCCGGCCAGGACGGGTCCAGCTGCGCGGCGACCCAGCCGCCCAGCCACTCCAGGAAGTCCTCCGGCGCCGTGCGCGGGTCGAAGTAGTGCGCCAAGTTGTCCAAAGTGGACAAGATCGGTGCGAGGACGGTGTCCAGCCCGGCGGTGAACCGCTGCGCGAGGTCATCGCCCGCGTACAGCCCGGGCAGCAGCTCGCCCAGCGGGTAGCGGCTGGGCAGCTCGGGCAGCTCGCCCCGGGTCATGCCGTCCCGCTGCCTTCCGCGCTGTCCACCACGACCTGGTGCTGGTGCGAGAACACCAGCGCGTGCCGGGCGAGTTCGACGCGTTCCACCGGGCTGCCGCGCCGCCCGCTGATCGGGTCGGCGGGGAACAACCGCACCTCGTCGACCAGCGCGACGCCCTCGACCCGCTGCAGCACGGCGAAGATCTCGCCTGCCTGCACGTGCCTGCCGAACGGCCAGCCGGTGCCGTCGACGCCGCCGCGCAGCGGGTTCAGGTACCGGTACAGCGCCTCCAGCGCCGCGGTGTTGACCCGGTTCACCTCCGGTTCGGCCGTGGTCAGCCGCGCCACCACGGTGATGCCCTGGTAGTACGGCGGTTCCACCACGAGCCGCGCGCCGAGCAGGCGCCGCTCGTTGAGCCGCGCGGCGATCTTGGCCAGCATCTGCTCGGTCGGGATCAGCTGCTCGAACCGGAGCCGGTCGCCGCTGTCGGCCACCGCGTCCGGCACCACCAGCACGCGGGCCGCGCCGGGTTCGTGATCGGAACCGGCAGGCAGGCAGCGGATGCGGGCGGCCGCGGGAGCGGCCTGGCGGGCGATCTGCTCGTGATCTTCCGCGGTGACCGCGCGTTCCTGGATCCGCAGCTGGTGCGGGGCCCGGACCATGGCTTCCGAGACGGTTTCACCGTCCACGCCGCCAGCGGCGGCTTCCCGGTTCTGCACCTCGGAGATGTAGGGCACCGAGCTGCGCAGCACCGAGATCGCGCCACGTGCGACGTTGCCGTCCCGGCCGCCGCCGGTGCGCAGCTTCGGCACCCGGATGTGCGCGCCTTTCGCGGGCACCGCGCCGTATCGGTGCAGCGAGCCGTCCGGTGACCGGACGGCGGGCGGGAAGGCGAACTCGCCGTTGGTGGCGTCGAGCGTGACGTGCCGGTCCGCGGGTCCGGAGTGTCCGAAGTGCTCGACGACCGTCCAGTCCTGCCAGCCCTCGTCGGCGGAAACCTGCACGACGATCGGCTCCCCGTCGGTCAGCACCGGTGCCTGCTCCAGCGCGAACCGCTGGCCGGGCACCCCCGCGGACTCGCCGAGCGGCACGTCCCGGATGGTCTCGGCGTGCTCGGCGGTGGTGGTGCCGCCGATGGTGCACACCTCGGCCACCCGCACGGTCGGGGTCTCGGAGTAGAACGGCTGGTCCGGCTCGGGTTCCACGACCCGGCAGCGCAGCCATCCGGCGCGCACCCCGGACACGGCCGAAGTGGTGTGCGCCGGGCCGATCTGCAGCAGCACGTCGCCGGGGCGGTTGAGCCCGCCGGTGGTGTCCTCGAGGACTTCGCAGCCGGCCCAGCCCGCGCCGTCCCACGCCTCCCAGACCAGCGGAGGCTGGCGCGGATCGACCCCGATGCCTTCGACCTGGCTGTCCAGCTGCACCAGCACGATGCAGCGGGGAACCGGCCGGTCGAGCCCGATCAGCATCGCGTCACCCGCGACGGGAACCGGCTGGAAGCACTGGACGTCCTGCTCGGCGGTGAGGTCGGGGGTGCGGTCGGCGGGCCGGCCGCCCGCGGTCAACGTCATCAGCGTCTGCAGCTCGCACGGGGGGATCGGCAGCTCGCCGACGGTGGCGAACACGATCTCCTGCTCTTCCTCGGCGTGCGCGGTGGTGACCTCGGTGCCCCGCGGCAGCAGCACCGTCTCGTCCTGCGCCGCCGAGAGCCAGAACGTCACCTCCGCGTGCGCGGCCGCGGGCGGGAACAGCCGGACTCCCAGCAGTTCCAGGAACGCCAGGTGGTTCTTCTCCGGCACCCGGTTCAGCCGGTAGACCAGCTGGTCCACCATGTGCGCGAACGTTTCGATCAGGGTCACGCCGGGATCGGAGACGTTGTGGTCGGTCCACTCCGGCGCGCGTTGCTGCACGTGCCGTTTGGCCTCGTCGACGAGCTGCTGGAACCGCCGGTCGTCCAGGTTGGGGCTGGGCAGCGCCATCACACGACCTCCGCCGATTCGCCGGGCGGGATCGTGTAGAACGGGAACACGAGGTTGCGCTCGTCGTTGTTGCTGCGCACCCGGTAGTGCAAGTCGATGTAGAGCACGCCTTCCTGCTCGGTGTCGAAGGCGATCACCACGTCGGTCACCTCGATGCGGGGCTCCCAGCGGCGCAGCGCGCTGCGCACCTCGAAGGCGATCTGCCCGGCCGTGGCGCCGTCGCCGGGGGCGAACACGTAGTCGTGGATGCCGCAGCCGAACTCCGGGCGCATCGGTCGTTCGCCCGGCGCGGTGCCCAGCACCAGCCGGATGGCCTCGGCGATCTCCTGATCGCGTTCGACCATGCCGATCCCGCCGGTTGGCCCGACTCGCAGCGGGAATCCCCAGCCGCGGCCGATGAAGCGGTCGCTCACAACGGTCCCCCGATCAGCACGTTCGGCGCGCCGGCCATGATCTGTGCTCCGCAGGCGGTGTTGTCGAGCATCTTTGCGGCGGGCGCTCCGCCGATCAGCACCTGACCGCCGCGCGTTGGTTTGGCCACCACGGTGTTCGGCGGGTGGTATGGGTTCGCGCACGTGTAAGTGCTGCCCATGACCGCCGCCGGTTTGCCGCCGATGAACACGGTGGCGGCCGGGCCGGGCGGCGGCCCGACGACGCCGCCGTGGTTTGTCGGATCTCCTGCCCGGGCTGCGGGTGGCATGTTGCGAAACTCCTTGTCGGCTGGGAAAAGCTCAGTTGATCCGGACCATGGCGGCGCGCAGCGAAGCGTTGGTGCCGCCGGAGATGTTGGCGCCGGCCTTGCCGTTGACAGAGACCGTGGTCTTCGCGTCGATGGACACCGATCGCCCGGACAGGTTGATGTCGCCCATCCCGGCGTCGAGCGTGATGCCGCGATCGGTGACCGACACGGTGCTCATCGCCCCGCGACCGCCGGGGCGCTTCACCGCGATCTCGACGCTGCGGCCGCGTTCGTCCATCCGTACTTCGAGCCGCTTGTTCCCGCTGGCGATGCGCACACCGGGCGGGCCCTGCATGCCGTCGATCAGTTCCAGCCGGTGGCCCTTGCGGGACACCAGCGAACGCCTGTTGACCTTGCCGGTCCGGCGGTCCACCAGCGGCAGGTCGTGCTCGGACGGGGAGTCCTTGCCGTTGTAGAGCCCGCCGAGCACGTAGGGCTTGTCCAGGCAGCCCTGCTCGAACCCCACGAGCACCTCGTCGTTGACGTCCGGGCTGAACACCCCGCCGCCGCCCTGACCGCCGAGCTGCACGGTGCGGACCCAGTCGGTGACGTACTTGGCGTCCAGCCAGGGGAACTTCAACTTCACCCAGCCGCGCTGGGCCCGGCCCGCCTCCTTGATGTCGGTGACGATGCCGGTCGCCAGTCCGGGCATCCGCGATCCGGGATCCGGTGCGCCGGCGCCGGTGGTCAACCCGGCCAGCGACCGGTCCGGCGAGGTGCTGACCAGCACGGTGGTGCGGTATCCGGTGCCGGGTTCGAGCACGTGGTGCACCGCGGTCGCGGTGTAGCGGCCGGAGAACTTCTCGCCCGCGTTGCCCAGCGTCACCGGGGTGCCCGCGCGCAGTTCGGTGTTGCCGTTGACGACCGCTTCGAGTTCGCCGAGGCCCGCGCTCACCGAGTCGGCCAGCGCGCCCGCGGCGGCCTGGGCTTCTGCCCGGGTGCTGTACGGGGTGTCGGTGACGACGAGTTTGCGGCCCTTGCCGAACTTCTTGGTGGCTTCCGTGGCGGTCATGCCCGGCTTTGTGGTGCTGCTGCTGGTGACGGGCCTGTTGGCCACCACCGCGGTCTTGGTCTGCACGTCCCAGCCGCGGACCTGGACGCTGTTGACCTGGTCGGTGGAGGTGAGCACGGCCCGCAGCGCCTTCAGGTTGTCGCCGTACTCGAGCACGAACGGGCTGGCCGATGCCCGGGTGCGCGGCGCCGGTGCCCCGGAGGCCGGGTCCAGCGGGAGGAAGTCGAGTTTGCCGTTCTCGTCGACTTGCACGGTGGCTCCGTGTTCCTGGGCGAGCTGTTGCAGGAATTCCCAGTCCGAGACGTTGGCCTGGGACAGCTGCTGGTAGGTGACCCGCTTGGGCGTCTTCACCCGACCGGCCCGCAGACCCGCTCCGGTGACGACCTTCCGCACGATCTGTTCGACGGCCATGTTCTGGAACGCCTGCACCTTGCGGCCGCGCATCAGCCGGTGCGCCTTGCTCATCGCCCGCACGATGGTGAACGTGCCGGTGCCGTCGTGGTCCAGTTCCAGCGAGGTGATCTCGCCGGTGAACAGCTTCTGCTCGCCGCTTTCGTTGGTGGCGGTGACCGAGACGGCCAACTGCTCGCCGATGGCGAGCTTGGGGTTGTCGGTGAGCAGCTCGTGGTCCGGGTCGCGGAAGGTCACCAGCGCCTCGTCCGGCAGCCCGACGTTCTCGTCGACGACGCAGGAGACCAGGTTGTCCTGCCACTTCTCGGGCAGCTTCGCGCCCGCCCGGATGATCGGGTAGGCGGCGATCGAACGCCCGCTCTCCTTGCCGCTCATCGCGCACCGTCCAGTTCGGTCTCTTCGGGCACGAGCAGTTCGCTGCCCGGGCGCAGCACCATCGGGTCGTCGATGCCGTTGGCCTCGGCGATGATCCGCCACACCGTCGCGTCGCCGTACTCCTGCCAGGCCAGTTGCGGCAGCGTGTCACCGGCCACCACCCGGTGCGTGCGGCGCGCGTTCTCGGCGCCGGAAGTGGGGTTCTGGCCGGGTTCGTCGACGGTGGCTTCCTCGATGGCCAGCGAGCAGGTCGCGCGCAGCGGCTTGCCGTCGACGTCGAACAGCGAGTAGTCCACCGAGAAGTTCGTCAGCACCCCGTTGAACGAGGTGGTGCGCGCGGTGCCCCACTCGAACCGCACCCACGGGCTGGCGGGTTTCTTCTTCTTCAGGCTCTTCGGGCTGGGCACGCACGCGACCATGAGGTCTTCGACCTTCTTCTCCACGGAGTCGTCGTGCTTGCTGGTGGCGTCCAGGAAGACCTCCAGCGACAGCGAGCGCGGGCCGCTGCCGACGAACTCCGGCATCGCCGATTCGGAGGCGGAGCGGGCGGGTTTGCGCCGCCACTCGGTGCTCTTGGTCAGCGCCAGCTTGTTCGGGTTGAACTGCAGGCGGACGCGTTTGATCGTGGCGCCCGGCTTCGCCCCGGTCTTGGCGGGCGGCTCCATGATGCGCAGCTGGGCCCGGGTGAGGTTGCGGCCCGGTGCGGTGACCATCGGTGTGCCTCCTGTCAGGACGGTTGCAAGCCCTGGTGGGCGATTTCGAGGGTTTCCACCGCGGCTTCCGAGCTGGCCGGGTCGAACGACGGGCCCTGCCAGCTGACCGGGACGATGCCCTGGATCTGCCAGCGGGCGATCGGGGTCAGGTCCGGGCGCAGCGCGACGATCTCGCCGTCCTTCGGCGTGTTGCGGCGGATGGTGCGGGTCAGCCAGCGCGAGATCTTCATCGTGTCCTCGGTGACCGGCCGGGTCAGCGTGATGTTGGTCCAGGTCAGTCGGGTGGGCAGTTGCCAGGCGAACGAGTTGTTGCCGCCTTCGGCGAACTCCTCGACCTCCAGCTGGGCGCCGAGCCCGCTGCAGCTGTGGAAGCGGCCCAGCTCGTTGCCCGCGATGGTGAGCTGGAAGAACACACTGCTGGCGAAGATGTCGTCGGCCACGGGGGTCCTTCCTGATCAGCGGCGGCGGTCGTAGGGGCGGCCGAAGCGTTCGCGGCTTTGGCGCAGTTCGGCGCGCAGCAGCCGGCGCAGCGGGTCCAGCAGCTTGCGGGCCATCTCTTCGAGGTCGGGGTCGGCCGTGCTCGATCCCGCTTGCTCGCCCTGCTGATCCTGCCGCCCGGTCTTCTCCGCCGCGTCCCGTTGCACGACGTTGATCGGAACGCCTTGCGGGACACCTTGGACTCGGGGGCCGGGATTCTGCGCGGGCTGCTGCGTTTTGCGTTGCACGGGCGGGGTTTTCGCCGGACCGGGTGGTGGGCCTGCGGTGCCCGGTCCGGGCTGGGGGAGGGGGAAAGGCCCGGGCGCTTCGGAGCGCTGCACGACGCTGCCCGGGCCCGGTGGCTCGTTCCCTCCGGTGCTGGGCGGATCACCGCCGAGCGGGGACGCAGCGGGCGTGCTCGGGACGTGCGGGAGGCTCGGCGCAGCCGCAGGGGGGTGCGGGCTCGTCCGGTTGGACGGGTTCGTCTGCGGTGTGCCGGGGGAACTCTGTGCTGTGCCGGGGGAACCCGGCGGCGTGCCGGAGGAACGTCGCCAACGCGGCTGGACGACCGGCGTCGCTGAGTTCGTCGGCTCGGCTGCCCGTTGCAGCGCGCCCTCGACGTGCAACGGTCGTTTCGCCAGCAGCGACCGGGATTCCGGTGCCGCGAACGGCGATCGATCCGTCCACTTCGGTCGGACGAGCTGCGGTCCGCCTCCCAGGGAGGTGTCGGCGGCGGCCGGATGGCTCTCGCCCGGTTTCGGCGACACCAGCGGAGGCGTTTCGGCACCGGAGTCCGCGTGGCCGGACGTGCTGCGTTGGACGGGTGAGCTCGGGGCGCGCGAGCCGGTCGTCGCCGCTTTCCCGGGCTGGTCAGGATCGGTCGGCCCGGAGCTCGGATTCGCGGACTCGGGCTGGGTGGATGTCGTCAGGCGTTGCAGCGTCGGCCGCTGCTCGGCCGGGGACGCCGGGCTGGAATGCTGCGCCGTTGCCGGTCCGGCGACCGGGAGGTGCGCAGGATCGGGAGTTTCCAGCGGGTTGGGCGTCGCGGCCTCGGATCGTTGCACCGAGTGCGTTTCCGGGGAAACCGTCCGGTTTTCGGTTCGGTCCGAGTGCGGGGACTCCGGTGCACTATCCGTCCACTGTGGTGTGTTCTGCTCGCCTAGGACGGGGCGATCGGCGTGCGAATCCTGCGCACGCTGGATGTTTCCCGAAAGCGGCAGCGGATCGGCGGAAGTGGTCGTGCTGGCCGGGTCGCCTTCCGCCAGCGGTCGAGCGGACTGCGGGATCGCGGCGATCGGACTGCCCAGCCCGACGGTGGGTTCCACGGGCCGAACGGGATCGCCGACGCTGCGTTGCACCGTACCGTCGGCATCGCGGTCGTCGGCACTGCGGGAAGCGCGCCGTTGGACCGACGGGCGATCACCGGAATTTCCCGATTTTGCGGCGGAATCCGCTGCGGGATCGCCGGTTCCAGGTCCGGCCGACTGCGCGGGAGGCGTCGAGCCACCACCGCTGTGCGGGGCGGGCGCGGCACCCTTTTTCTGCGATGCGGACCCGGTGTCTCGTTGCACGGGGTACTTCCCGCCGCTGTTGTCGCCGGGGCCACCGCTCGGCTTGGACGATGTGGGCCGTGGTGCCGGTTTCGCCGCTGGTGATGCTTCCACGGAAGAACCGGGGGATTCCGGCGTGCTCGCGGAACCTTCCCGGCCGGCCAACGGCAGCGGGTTCTCCGTCGGCTGCGGGGAATGCGCGACCTGAGCGTTCGGCGGCAGGTCGTGCAGCGGTTCGCCGATCGTGGACAGCGGCGGCGCGTCAGCGCGCACTGAGCGCTGCAACGGCGGCGCGTCTTCGCGGGAAGGCGCGTCCGGAGATTCCGGCGCTGCGCCCGCGGGCGACGCGTCGGTGTTCGGATGCTTCGCCGAAGAGCTCGGGGCCGAAGAAGTCGTCGTGCCGCGCGAGGTTTCCGATTTCGTTGCGGAAACCGAGGATTCGGGCTTCGCGACCGCCGAGCCGGGCACGGCGGGCACCGGCCGCGGCGCGAGCGGCGTCGCCAGCCGGGCGACGGTCAGCGGTGGCCGGACCTGCTGCACCGGCACCGGTTTCCGCTGCACGGGCGGGGAAACGTGCGAAGCGCCCGAAGCCGGCTCAGCGGTCGAAGCGGGACCGTCCGTGCCGCGGGATGCAGGACCGCCCGAGCCTGAACCGCTCGCGCCCGCCGGGGAAACCGCGTCGCCGTGACCCCCAGTGCCGATGCCCCTGCCGGAGGTCCCAGTCCCGGAGTTCCCGGTGCCGGAGGGCGCGCTTCCGGCGCCCCCAGTACGCGAACCCGCAGTACGCGAACCCACAGTACGCGAGCGCGCAGAGCCCTTGCGGCGCGAAACAGCACTCCACGAAACAGCACGGCCGGAGCCCACGGATCCGGATCCGGAGGCACCGGAGCCAGCAGCACCGGATGCAGCGCCGCCGGATTCAGCAGCACCGGATTCAGCAGCACCGAGTTCCGGGCCCGCGAGCCGAACCGGCAGCTGCTCGTCCGAACTCCGCTGCACCGGCGTACCCGGAACCACCTGCGCCAGCCCGGTCATCACCCCGGAAGGCGCGTCCGCGCGCACGCGATGGCCCAGCTCGCCCAGCACCCCGTGCCGCTGGTACGAGGTCACCGACTCGGTGAACCGCGTCGCCTGCGTGACGTCGCAGCCCGCTCGCTGCACCACCCCGGTCATCGGCGTGCTCCGGCGCCAGCCGCCGTCCCAGGCCGGATCGGCCTGCGGGGCGGGAGCGTCGTGCGAGGCGTCCGGGCCGCGGTCCGGTGACGCGGTCCTGTTGCGGCGGCGGAAGGGATTCCAGCGCGGCACCGTCTCACCCGCCCTCGTTCAGTCGCTGGTTGATGTTCGCGATCTCGCGCACCCAGCGCCTGCGCTCGAGGTGGTCCAGCTCCAAGATCTCCTCGCGCGGCCAGTGGAAGTGGTAGGCCACGTAGGCGACCTCTTCGTAGAGCCGGTCGGCCGCGCAGGTCACGATTCCCCCAGGCGACCACCCGCCAGGTCGATCTCGAAGCTGGCCGAGCAGGACGGGCAGGTGACCCCGGCCCTGGTGTGGCCCTCGCTGTTGATCCGGCGGTAGAAGTCCTGCAGGAACGCGATGTCGGTGGCGTACATGTTCTCCACCAGCCCGGCGTGCACGCTGGTGAGATCGCCGAGGCGGGTGATGACCTGGCTCAGCAGCACCACGCTCAGGTATGCCGGGTTCTCCTTGACCCGCAGGTCGATCTGCGGGCGCAGCTCATCCCGCGCGGTGGCCAGCCGCATCCGGCCGTGCCGGTGCACGGTGCCGTCGGTGTGCAGGTAGCCGCGCGGCAGCTCGAAGTCGAACTCGGCGTGCGGCGCCTGCTGGCCGCCGGACGGCTCCTGCCCACCGGTGGACTGCGGTGCGCGGCTCTCCGCCGCCTCGGGACGATTGCGCCCCGCGGCCTCGTCGAGGTCGGACAGCGATGTGATCTTCCGTCTCACTCGAGCTCGATCCGTTCGAAGACGATGGTGGCCTTCTCGGTGGCGGCGTTGGATTCCCCGGCGGTGAGTTCCGGGCCCTCCCATTTGCTGACCCAGGCGTCGAACAGCATGATGCGGCGCACGGATTCCCCTTTGGAATCCATCACCTCGATGGTCAGGTTCTCCCGCGCGTTCTCCACGTCGCCGTCGATCAGCGTCTTGTTCAGCCATTGGGAGAACTCGGAACTCTTGTCCAGGCCGCGGGTGATGGTGACCTCGCCGCCTTGCTGCGGGCCGGGCTGGCGCTTGACCATCGGCTTGCCGGTCGGGGTCGTTTGCGGGATGTCCACCACCTCTTGCTCCAGTACCAGACCGCTGACCTCTTTGACCGTCTCGACCTGCACGCTGCCGAGTTCGACACCGAACCGGTGGACGGACAGCGCATCACCTTCGGCCATGATCGATCACCTTTCACGTTGCTGGAGTGTCATTCGCTGAGCAGGCTGGTGCTGTCGGAGAACTGCGAGAGCCGGAAGATGACGAACTCCGCGGGTTTCACCGGCGCCACTCCGATCTCGCACACCACCCGGCCGAGGTCGATGGATTCCTGCGGGTTGTTGTCCCGGTCGCACTTGACGTAGAAGGCTTCGTCCGGAGTGCGGCCGAAAAGCGCGCCGTCGCGCCACGCCTCGTGCAGGAAGGCGCTGATGTTGCGGCGGATGCTGGCCCACAACCGGTCGTCGTTCGGCTCGAACACGACCCACTGGGTGCCGAGCAGGATCGACTCCTCCAGGTAGTTGAACAGCCGACGCACGTTCAAGTACCGCCAGGCAGGGTCGGAGGAAAGGGTGCGGGCACCCCAGATCCGGATGCCGCGCCCGGCGAACGCGCGCACGCAGTTCACGCCGATCGGGTTGAGCTGGTCCTGCTCGCCCTTGCTCAGCCGCGTCTCCAGATCCACCGCGCCGCGGATCACCTCGTTGGCCGGTGCCTTGTGCACGCCGCGTTCGTTGTCGCTGCGCGCCCAGACCCCGGCGACGTGCCCGCTCGGCGGCACCAGTGCGTTGCGTCCGGTGCCCGGGTCGAAGACCTTGATCCACGGGTAGTAGAGCGAAGCGTAGTGCGAGTCGTAACCGGCCTGGTCGGCCCGCCAGTTCCGCACCTGCTGGGCGTTCAGCCCGGGCGGGGCGTCCAAGATCGCGACCCGGTCGCCGAGCTGCTCGCAGTGCGAGATGGCCGCCAGCTGCACGGTGCGCACGCCCTCGGCGTCGATCAGCCCGCGCTGGTGGGCGCTCATCAGGTCGGGCACCGCGACCATCGTGATCTCGTCGACCGTTTCCAGGCCGCCGAACCCGGTGCGCGCGGCGAGGTCCCCGACGTACTCGCCGGCGTCCACTTTGGCCGGTGCGTTGCTCGGCGCCGGGGTGGCGGGCAGCGTGACCGACTGGTTGTCCGGGCGGCTCAGCGCCGCTGCGGGCTCGGTGATCTCGATGAGCTTGGAGCGTTCGCGGACCTGGTTGACCACGTAGCTCTTGACGTTGCGCCGGGTGGAGACGTCGAAGGTCTCGCTGACCTTGCCGCCCTGGCGCACCAGCAGCTTGAACCGGTCGTCCGGCGGGTTGTCCCCGTCGGCGTCGGCGACCTCCACGGTCACCTCGCCGCCCGCGCCCGGCAGCGCGGAGATCCGCAGGTCGCCGAGTTCGACCGGGTCCGGGCGGGATTCGGCGGGCGCTGCGGACTGCGCGGAGGTCTGCGCGGGTCCGCCGATGCGCACGACGTAGGCCGAGCCGCCGCCGTTGGCGAAGTAGCCGTACACCGCGTGCGCGAGGTACCCGTCGTCGAACCCGCCGAAGTTCTCGACGTACTGGTTCCAGTTCGTCACCAGCGTGGGTTCGTGGAACGGCCCTTGCGGCGCGAACCCGACGAAGGCGGCGACCGCGGTCCCGACGCCCTCGATCGGCCGCGAGCCGTTCTGGACCTCTTCGACGTACACGCCTGGGGACAGGTACGACGGCATGTGCGCTCCTCGGTGTGCGGCGATCTCCCAGCAGGCAGCTTCGCGAGCCGTGGCGGGGTGCCGACAGGTCCGCGCGGCCCTGGCTGAGGGCAGCACGGGTGCCTTCGCGGGCAGCGGATCGTTGCCTTTCGGGACGCGCAGGTGGTGTTGCCCGCGGTGCTGCCCTTCCGTGCATTCCGCCGCGCCCGCGCGAGCGGGTACGTGTGGTGCCGAGCCGTGCGATCCGGAGGGGAACCATGCGCGATCGGCAGGAGCCGGGCAAGGACTCGACAAGCCGCCACGAGCGACCACGACGCGTCGCACCCGCACCGGAGTCCGGTACCGCCGCGCACCTCCTGCACCTGCAACGGACCCTGGGCAACGCGGCGGTGGCGCGGATGGTCGAAGGCGCGCAGGGCGAGGACGAGGTGCAGCGGTCCGCTGTGCACGGTGTGCTGAGTTCGTCGGGGCAGCCGTTGGGCGCCCCGGTGCGCGAGGAGATGGAATCGCGGATGGGCGCGGACTTCTCGGACGTCCGCGTGCACACCGGCGGCACCGCGCAACGATCCGCGGCCGAGATCGGCGCTCGCGCCTACACCTCCGGCAACCACGTCGTGCTCGGCTCGGGCGCTTCGGACAAGCACACGCTCGCGCACGAGCTCACCCATGTGCTGCAACAACGCTCGGGGCCGGTCGCGGGCACCGACAACGGTGACGGGCTGAAGGTCTCCGACCCGTCGGATCGCTACGAGCGCGCGGCGGAGGACAATGCGCGGCGGGTGATGGCGGATTCGGGATCAGGCCGCACAGACGACGCCCCGGCCGAGTCCGCGTCGCCGCCTTCCGCGGACGAACCGCAGATCCAGCGGAAAGTGGGCTACGAGTTCGAAATTACACCCAATAGGGCATGGCAGTTTTTCGAGAACATACCGAGAGGTGACCAGAAAGGGGGCAAGAGGCTAAAAACGGACACGAAGAATCCCCTTATCGACCTCGGAAGCGGGGCGCATGTTGCTGCGGACAACGGAAATGTGGAATTCGTTACCGACCCGCTGACAACGTTGGATCAGGTGGAATCCGCAGTAAGTAATATCACTAACTTCCATGAGGATGTTGCCCGAAGGGGCACGCACACGGAACCTAGTGGAAAGTATTCTATCAAAGCCGAAAGCGTCGGTCAGGCGAAACCTCAAGCGTCCTTCGGTATGGCGATGCGGAACATACCCGACCTGGTGAGTGAACTCGATAAGTTTCACCAGGGCGACACTGAGCCGCCCGCGAAGCGGACTCGCACCAGGGAGCCGAAGGAGACGAAGGAAAATCGAGACAACGAACAACGAATCTCAGGGGTTCAACCCGGGTTCCCCGAAGCGAAGTCGAACGCGGAGAGAATTGTCGAAGAGCTGAAGGGGCGGGCCAGGGGTGAGTCCCCGCAGGGGGACGGCTGGGAGAAGTCCGCGAAAGGATTCTTAACTGTAATACTGAAGACAATTTACGATCTCACGAAGCAGGGGAGTGACAAAGATGATCCCAAGTACTACTTTTCGATGATGCCGCGTACAGATTTTGTGAGCATGCGGGAAACGTTGCCCGATGACGTCAAGGCCTGGCTGGTTGAAAACTGCGATTCCGGTGTCTTGCCGCTAATGAGTAAGCATTCCGGTGAGGACATCGAACGTCCTGTGTTGAACAAATACAAAAAAGAAATGTCTGGGGTGGAGGTTCCGACGCGAGCTGAGTGGATTAGATCAGTGTTGACCGGCACGGTGGGTGAAAAGGATCTGCTCTCGCCGCCGCCCGGGTATCCCGCGCATGGTGATGGTGGCAAAGAGCCTGAGGGGGTGGGGGCCATGGGGGCGGACCGTACAGAACCGCATCTGTCGGTATTCGAGTTGCGCGACCTCGGCGGCGCGCTGCCTCGGGAGCAGTGGCTATCGCTGGCCTTGCTCATCGCGAAGACGATCGGGCGTGCTACAGATGACAAGCGACTGACCGTTAAGGAAAAGCAACGAGAAGAGTCCACCTGACGATCGGTGGCGTGTCGCAGCAATCCTTCTTAAGGTTAATGGATACTGGCGGTTTGCGTTTTCTGATTAGAGCAACAGCGTGACTGCGAGAATTTCTGAAGTCGTCTCGCTACCTGAACTCGGATTCCAGGATGAGCCTTCCCAGTTTGGCATACTCTTGCCGCACCGCCGCGATCACTTCAGGCATCCCCACCTCGCTTTCGGCTTCGGCCGCGAGGTAGGCGGCGGTGACCGCGCAGGCGCGGATGGAGCCGCCGGAGAGCTCGAAGCGCTCCGCGCAGAAGTCCAGGTCCAGGTCTTCGGCGCGGGGTAGTGCGGTGCCCAGGCAGCGGTCCCACAGGGCGCGGCGCTGGGCGGCCTCGGGCATCGGGAAGTCGGCGATGACGTCCAGGCGCCGGGTGAACGCCTCGTCCAGGTTCGCGCGCAGGTTCGTGGTCAGCACCGCGAGCCCGTCGAAGCTTTCCATGCGTTGCAGCAGATACGCGGACTCGACGTTGGCGTAGCGGTCGTGCGCGTCCTTGACCTGGGAGCGCTTGCCGAAGATCGCGTCGGCCTCGTCGAACAGCAGCACGCCGTTGACCCCGGCGGCCTCGGTGAAGATCCGTTCCAGGTTCTTCTCCGTCTCGCCGACGTACTTGTCGACCACTGTGGACAGATCGATGACGTAGAGGTCCATGCCGAGGTCGGCAGCCACGACCTCGGCCGACATCGTCTTGCCGGTGCCGGATTCGCCCGCGAACAGGGCCAGCACGCCGCGGCCGCGCCCACCACCGGGCCGCATCCGCCATTCGCCGAGCACCCGGTCGCGGTGCCGGGCGCGCAGCGACAGCTCCGTCAGCGCGCGCTGGGCCGACTCGGGCAGCACCAGGTCGTCCCAGCCGACCGAAGGGGTGATGCGGCGGGCGAGCCGCTCCAGACCGGCGCCGTTCTGCGCGCGGACGCCGGCTCGCAGGTCGGCGGTGTCCATCGCCCGGTCGTCGAGCCGGGCGAGCCGGGCGGCGACGGAAGCCGCGCGGCGCACCTGGTCGGGGCCGAGGCGGTACGGGGTCAGGGCTTCGATGTGCTCGGGCCGCGGTGCTTCACCGGCGTCTTCCAGGGCGTCGCGCCATTCCTGCGCGCGCAGCTCGGGTGCTTCGACCGCGATCGAGACCGGCGATTCCCGCGCCCAGCCCGGATCCCAGCTCGAAGCGCCGTGCACGAACACCGGAATCGCCTGCGATGCGGCCACGATCCGCCGCAGCAGCGGGCGCAGCGCCGCCTCGACCGTCTCAAGTGGACCGAAGATGAGACCGGCCCGCCGCAGCCGCGCTTCGCGGATCGCAGCCGCCAGCGCGGCCGCGGGGTCCGGGGCTTCGGTGAGCGCCTGCGGTTGCAGCACGAGAGCGCCGAAACCGCCTGCTGCCAAGGATTCCACCGCTACCTGCGCCGCCGAGCCGTCCGCGCTGCGCAGGTGGACCAGCCGGATACCGGCGTCCAGGCCGCCCGCGAGCCGCTTCGCCGGAGCCGTGGCCGACCGCGGCGCCGGTGCCTCCCGCACCAGCTCGGCCAGCGCAGGGGGCGGCGCATCGGAACCGAGCAGGTGCGCCACCACGCGGTCGGGCACCCGCAAGGTCCGCGTGGCCCACGGCCGCTCCGGCTCGGCCACTTCCAGCAACGAACTCAGCGGCGCTCCCTCGGCGAGCCGGAATCGCCCGTCACCGGCCAGCGGCATCCCGCACAGCTCCAACGCCAAACCGGTGGTGGGGCGCCGCAGCGTCACGTCGTCGTTGAGGTAGCCGTAGAACCGCTCGAACCGCGGGTCCACTTCCGGCGCCAGCGCCACCAGCAGCAGTTCCACGTCGAGTTCGGTCAGCCCGAAATCCGCGGCCAGCCGTGGCAGCCGCAGCCGGTCGTCGGGTTCCGGGGCCGTTTCCCCTTCATCCGCCCAGGAATCACCGATCGGAAGAGCACCGGACCAAGCTGCGGACGGCGAGTCCAGGATCCGCTCGACGAGCTCGTCGGTCAGGTACAACCCGCGATAGGGATCGTCCGGTGCCGGATCGGTGGCTCGCCGCTTCGCCACTGCCACCCGGACGCGGTTTTCCACTCCGCGCAGCCGCGCCCAGAGGTGGCGCAGATCGGCGCCGCTCATCGCCGCGGACTCCGGTGCCGCCGCCGCGCCTCCGGGTGCCGCGGATCCGGACGCTGCCTGGATGCGGCGAGCCCGTCGCCCTCGTCCACGTTCGTCCCCTCGTAGCGCAGGTGCCGAGGTGTGTCCTGCGCCTGCTCGGTGACCGCGGACTCCGACCGCAGCAGCATGCCCTCGGTGACCGGCGGCCCGGCGGGCAGCCGTTCGCCCGCCAGCGGCGCGGTGATCCGCAGGTTGATCGACGGCTTGAGCGCGCCGCCCAGCGCCGACCACACGTCGGTCACCGACCGGCCCTCCGGCATGTCCCCGCCCGCCTGCATCCGCACCGTCAGCCCCAGTTCGGCCAGCGTTCCGGTGAGCCACCGCTCGGCGAACGACTCGTGCTTGATCAGCCCGCGCAGCACCGCCGAGAGCAACCGGTGCTCGTCCTGCGGGCGGTTCGTCCACGCTGTCACCAGGTAGCTGAGCTGGAACCAGTGCGGGGCGCCGAGCCAGCCGACGACCACGCCGTCCTCGTCGCGCTGCTCGACCGCGCCGGTGCTGCGCAGCGCGGCGTCCTCGCGGATGTCGTAGAGGAACACGCTGACCGTCGGGGAGTTGCGCTTGGCCGCCCAGTCCGTGGTGGGCGGGTCGAACGCGAGCTCCACGCCCGCGCCCGGAACGCCCTCCTCGGCCAGCAGCAGCCGTACTCCCTCGTCGGTTTCGTGGATCACGCAGGTCCTTTCGCGGTGGTGGCCCCGGTCAGCGGGGGCCGAGCATCAGTGGCGGTGCGACGGACGGCTTCACCACCAGGAACCGTGCCGTGACCGGCCCGAATCCCGGCCCGGAGGCAGTGATCGTGCGGGGGCCCAGTTCGTCCTTCGGCAGCACCAGCAGCTGCGCGATGAACCGCCCGTCCGCGGCCGGAATGGCGGGCACCGCCGCTGCGGTGATGCCCGGATCCCAGCGCAGCCGCACCGGTGTTCCCGGCGGGAAGTCGAAACCGCGCACCGAGGTCACGAATCCGGGCTCACCCACCTCCGGCACTGCGACGATCCGCGGCTGCAGCACGCGGTACGGGGTGGTGGCGAAGTTGTCCGCGTCGGTGTTGTCGCTGCCGGTGGTGCGCAAGGTCGCCGAGATCGGCGCTTCGAGCGCCGCGTTCGGCACCAGCACGACGACTTCGGTCAGCACTCCGCCCGGCGGCAGGTCCGGCAGCAGGCATCGGGTTGCGGTGCAGCCGGGTGGCACCGCGCTCACCGGCACACCCGGTGGCAGCGCGAGGTCGAGCCGGAGGCCGGTGGCCACGCCCTCGCTGGTGTTGCGCACCGTGAACGTCACGTCGGTACGACCGCCCACATAGGACGGATTCGGGTCGGCGCGGACTGCGACACCGGGTCCGGCCACCGGTGGCGGCGGCGGAGGAGGCGGCGGTGGTGGCGGTGGAGCCAGCGGATTCACCAGCACGGCGGTGTTCGCGGTGTTGTCCGAGCTGTTGGTGTCGCGCAGGGCACCGGAGGTGCTCCAGCCGACCTGTTGCGGCCCCGGTGTCACCCCGGTCAGCTCCGCGATCACCTGCATCGACTGCCCGGCTTCGAGCACCCCCAAGTCGCACCGAGCGGCGTCGCACTCACCGGAAGGGGCGCGCAGCCGGTCCAGCCGCAATCCCGGCGGCACGTCCACGTCGACCACCGTGCCGGGCGAGGTCGCGGGACCGCGGTTGGTGACCGTCGCGGTGATCTGCCGCGTCCCGTCCACCGGCACGTCGTCGGCGGTTTCCGGCGCGTCGATGGTCAGGTCCACTGTGGCCTGCCAAGTCGACTCCTTCTGCCGCCCCGGCAGCCGATCCGTGATCGGCGTCAGCCGCCTGGTGGCGACGTCGAAGATCGAGGAGAACTCCGGCTCGGCGGGGTTGTTCGTCGCACGCTGCGACAACACCATCTGCTTGCCGTCCGGCGACCAGCTGATGTCCCGCGGCTGGTACGGCCCGCCGTCCCCGGCGACCGGCTCGTCGCTGGCCAGGCAGCTCTGCTGGTTGCGCGGCAGCAGCACCGTGCAGCCGTCGCCGGTCAGCGGCACCTGCAGCAGCCCGTCCCGCTCGCGGTTGAACGCGATGCTCTTGCCGTCCGGGGAGAACGCCGGGCTGTCGTCGACCACGTCGCAGTTGCAGACCTTCCCGCTGATGTCGGTCTGGCGGCCCACATCGCCCAACGCGCCTATCGGAGCCGTCCAGATCCGGTTGCGGCGCTGGTCGTCCGGGACGTCGGCGGACCGGCCGCGGCTGAACGCCAACTGGGTCCCGTCCGGCGAGAAGGCGGGCTGGGTGTCGTCGTCATCGGCGTTGCTGGTCGCCAGCCGACCGGTGACCTGCCCGGAGTCGACGTCGACGAGCACGATGCGGCTGCGGGAGCGGGGCGTTTCGGGTCTGCCGCCGGGGCATCTGCGGGCGATCGCGAGCGTGTTGCCGTCCGGGGACCAGACCGCGTCGGTTTCCCAGTCCGCCGTCTCGCGGTCTTCGATCGGCAGCCTGCGCTGGTTGGTGCCGTCCGCGTTCATCAGCCAGATGCGCTGGACCCGCTGCCCGTCGATGGTCTCGAAGCGGCTCACCGCGAGCTGGGTGCCGTCGGGGGAGTAGCTCTGCCGCTGCGTCCACGGGTCGTAGCCTTCGCGCGGCTCGAACAGCCGGATGTCGTTGGTGGCCGCCTCCGGGTCCTCGGTCAGCACCGACATGTTCAGGTCCCGCGGGTCGCTGCCGTCCCTGCGGATGTCCTGCAACCGCGCGGTGTAGCGGGTTTCGCCCGTGGTGCGCGAGACGACCAGCCGGCCGTTCAGCCACGTCGGCGAGTCCGCCAGCCGGTCCTCGTCCAGCAGCAGCTCCGGCGGGGAGGTCACCGGCGGCGTCGCAGGCACGCGGTAGACCCGGTCCAGATCGGTGACCGCGCCCTGCTGGTTCTGGTGGCTCATGAAGATGACCTGCTCGCCGCTGGGCAGCCACGCGGGGCGGCGGCTCTGCCAGCACTGGCACTCGTCTCCCAGCAGCGGGACCTGGTTGGGCCCGTCGAGCAGGTAAACCCGCTGGTCGGCGTTGTCGCCGAGGTCGCCGTCCCCGTCGAAGGTGTAGGCGATCCGGTCCTCGTCGACCGGATTCCACGCTGGCTGCACCGCGCCGCCGGAGGTCACGTCGGTCACCTGCTGCTGGGCGCCGCCGCCCGCCGGGCGCTGGTAGATCTGCCACCGCTGGCCCGAGTCGGACGAGTAGGCGATTTTCGCGCCATCCGGGGAGAACGACGGGAACGTCTCGTTCGAGCCGGTGTCGGCGAGCCGGTGCGCGCCGGTGCCGTCCGCGCGCACCAGCCAAACGTCGCGCTGACCGCCGTCGGCGGAATCGAACGCGACCCACTGCAGGTCCGGCGACAGCTGCGGATGAGCCGCGTCCTGCCCCTCGGTGAGCTTGCGGACGTCGCCGTTCCGCTCGCGCAGGTACACCTGCGGAGTGCGTTCGTCGCGCAGGCTGGTGAACACCACGACACCGTCGCGGGCGGCGGGATCCTGGTCGAAGTGCTGCGGAGTCTCGGAGAGCAACGGCTGCGTGCCCGAGCCCGGAAGACCGTTGGTGGCCCCGATGCTGCGGTGCTGGGTCCCGGAGAACGCGATGCGGCTGGGCGGCGGATCCTGCGGCGGCTGCTGCGCCTGCGCGGGCGGCGCCGAAGCCGAGGGCAGCCAGATGAGCCCGCACAGCACGATGAGAACGCCGGCCAGCGCGGTGTTGCTGCGAGCCGGGCGCGCACTGCCGATCACGGACCACCTCCGGGTGTAGCTGCCCTGCGAATGCTCACCCGCGCGGGCCCGCGCGCAGCAGTAGCCGGCAGGCAGCACACCGGGAAACCCGCCCGGGACTTTCGGGCAACCGGCGCGCGCCCTCCCGCCGAGCGGAGTGGACGGCCTGTTCTTCTTAGCGGGGTTCGCTGACGTGTGGCTATGTCGTTCGTGGCTGCTCTGACCTGCTCGGCGTCCTCATCCCGTCGACCGGGCGCAGCCCTGACAGCCCTCGTGGGGCGGCGAGCGCCCCAGAGTATTCGGTGGGTGGTTACGGGTTGGCTGATGCCGTGTTGCTCTCCTCGGCGCAGCACTGCGTTTGGGTGTGCGTCGTGTCGGAACCGAAGGTGGCGGAGTCGCCTGTGACGACGTAGACCTCCCACGGCTCTTGGCCGGGGCCGTGCACCCACACCTTGTCCTGACGGGCGTAGCAGCAGGTGGTGTCGGCCTCGACGTCGGTGAACAGACCGAGGGCGCTGAGTCGTTCGGTAGCGGCGGTGACTTGCCCAGTGCTGTCGACCTCGACACCGAGGTGATCCATGAGGGTGTCCTGACCGGCTTCGCCTTCGAGCAGGACGAGTTTCAGCGGCGGCTCGGTGAGGGCGAAGTTGGCGTAGCCGGGCCGGAGCTTGGCCGGTTCCGTGCCGAACAGCTTCGAGTAGAACGCGATGGAGCCTTCGAGGTCGCCGACCCGCAAGGCGAGCTGCATCCGTGACATGACCTCTCCCTGTTTAGACGTGCATCTAATCAAGCCCTGCGACAAGCTTGCTCCTTGGTTCGATGGACGTCAAGATAGAAGCATGTCGAAGCAAGAGTTGCCGGGTGATGAGGCGGAGCTGTGCTATTCGCCGGTGCTGCGGGAACCGCTGGATGCCGAGCAAGCGGGTGCGCTCGCGCGGGTGTTCAAGGCGATCGGTGAGCCGGTGCGGTTGCGGTTGCTGTCGCTGATCGCTTCGCACGCGGGCGGTGAGGCGTGCGTGTGCGATCTGACCGGGGCGTTCGAGCTGTCCGGTCCGACGATCTCGCACCACCTGAAGATCTTGCGCGAATCCGGAGTGATCGACGGAGAACGGCGAGGTACCTGGGTCTACTACCGGGTGCGGCCCGAGACGCTGCGGCTGGTCTCGGACGCGCTCGCCCCCGCCGGAGAAGTCCCGGTGGTTTCGCGATGACCGGCACAGCACAGCGCCCGCGCAGCGAACAGGCCGTTGCGGCGAAGCTGTCCACTCTGGACCGTTTCCTGCCGGTGTGGATCGGCGCGGCGATGCTCCTCGGGCTGCTGGCCGGACGGTGGATACCGGGGCTTGGCTCGGCATTGGATGCGGTGCAGCTGGACGGGATCTCGCTGCCGATCGCGGTCGGGCTGCTGGTGATGATGTATCCCGTGCTGGCCAAGGTCCGCTACGACCGGCTGGATACGGTCACCGGCGACAAGCGGCTCATGGTCTCGTCCCTGCTGCTGAACTGGGTGCTCGGCCCGGCGCTGATGTTCGCGCTGGCCTGGACGTTGCTGCCGGACCTGCCGGAGTACCGCACCGGATTGATCATCGTCGGACTCGCCCGGTGCATCGCGATGGTCATCATCTGGAACGACCTAGCCTGCGGTGATCGGGAGGCCGCCGCCGTACTGGTGGCGCTGAACTCGGTGTTCCAGGTCATCGCCTTCGCCGGACTCGGCTGGTTCTACCTGAGCGTGCTACCCGGCTGGCTCGGCCTGGCCACGGTCGGCCTGGACGTCTCGGCCTGGGCAATCGCGAAGTCCGTTCTGATCTTCCTCGGCATCCCGCTCGTGGCGGGATACCTCACGCGCAAGTTCGGCGAACGCGCCAAGGGCCGCGACTGGTACGAAGCCCGTTTCCTGCCGAAGATCGGCCCGGCCGCGCTCTACGGACTGCTGTTCACCATCGTGATCCTCTTCGCCCTGCAAGGCGACCAGATCACCAGCCGTCCCCTCGATGTCGCCCGCATCGCCCTGCCGCTGCTGGCGTACTTCGCTCTGATGTGGGCCGGATCTTTCGCACTGGGCAAGCTGATCGGCCTGAGCTACGAGCGTTCCGCCACGCTGTCGTTCACCGCGGCGGGCAACAACTTCGAACTCGCCATCGCCGTAGCGATCGCCACGTTCGGCGTCACCAGCGGCCAGGCACTCGCCGGGGTCGTCGGGCCTCTCATCGAGGTCCCCGTGCTCGTCGGCCTGGTCTACGTCTCGCTAGCCGCACGCCGCTGGTTCAGCACCCCTGAGCCAGTGCAGGAAGCGTCGTCCGCCCGATGAAACCCAACGGAGATACCGTGACCGACCCGCCGGAAGTTCTGTTCGTCTGCGTGCACAACGCGGGCCGATCCCAGATGGCCGCCGCTCTGTTGCAGCACCATGCGCAGGGCAGGGTGACCGTCAGGTCGGCGGGATCGGCGCCGGCCGCGAGCATCAATCCCGCTGTGCATGAGGTCATGCTCGAGCTCGGCATCGACCTCGCCCACGAGGCGCCGAAAAGGCTCACCACCGGAGCCGTCGAGGCGGCTGATGTCGTAATCACCATGGGCTGTGGCGACGCCTGCCCCGTCTTCCCCGGCAAGCGCTACCTCGACTGGCGCCTCACCGACCCGGCAGGCAAATCCATCGAAGAGGTCCGCACCATCCGCGACAACATCGACCAGCGCATCCGCGGTCTCTTCGCGGAACTGGTCAACAGCTAACCACCGACAGCTGGCGGGAGCTCCGGCGCGAGAACACCGCCCCAGCGGTGGAGCGCAAGCGCCGGAAAAGCTCCCGCCCGCGCGCCGCCGAACGCGGCGCCTTGATGCAGATGCAGAAAAGTTCGGCAACAGCTGAGCCTCTTCGCAGACGGCGAACGGCGCGCCGATCCGCTCGTTTCCCGCGTCGAGCTGGTCAACGGCGGTCGCGAGTTGCCGTAAAGGATCCTCCAACGCCGATATGCGCCCTTGTTCGTCGCCGTCACGGTCGGACGCCGGGCAGCACCGACACCGCTTGATCCGGGTGCTCGCCGGAGCGGACGGGCCGACGGTCCCAACAGATCGGGCGAACCGTCCGTTCAGCGGTGGCGAAGCCCCGTTGGAGGCCTCAGATGAGCCCGTGCCGCATCACGTATCCGACGGCGTGCGCGCGGTTGCGCAGCTGCAACCGGGTGGTGATCTCGTGCAGCACGTTCTTGACCGTGCGCTCCGAGTAGGACATCTTCACCGCGATCTCGCCGGTGTCGAAGCCTTCGGAGACCAGCCGCAGCACCTCGACCTCCCGCGCGGTCAGCGCGGACAGGCTCAACCCGCCCGATTCGCCCGCGTTGCGCTGCAACTGCCCCACGTGGTCGAGCAACCGGCCCAGCATGTCCCCGGGCAGCACGCCCTCGCCGCGGATCAGCGCGAGCACCAGCGACACCAGCCGGTCCTGGTCGGCTTCGGCGCGGCGCAGCACCGCGCCCACTCCGCACTCGATGGTCAGCCGCAGCGCGTTGTGCCCGAACTCGCCGATCACCAGGCCGGTGCGCGCGGGCGAGCCGCGCTGCAACCGGCGCAGCAGCCGCACCGCCTGCTCGTCGAGCCGGTCCACCACTGCCAGCGCCACGGCGGCCTGGTCGGTCTCGTCCTCGCCGAGCAGCCGCACTTCCGGCCGGGGGCGCAGCAGCGCGATGGTTCCCGCCTGCAACAACTCGTCGGCGGCGTGCACCGCGACCGGCACTCTCGTGGTCATCCGCACTCCAATCTGGTCTGGCACCGCGCTCGGGTGCAGCGTGGGAACGTCGATGCGGGCAGTGGTGTTGCCCCGGTGCTGCCCTCGCGGACCTGCCGTCCGGAGTGCGTGGCGGCTTAACTTCTCTCGGGTGAGCACATCAGCGGAGCTGGAGAGCACGACGATCGCCGTGGCCCCCGGCGGGGAGGCGACCGCCGTCCTTGCGGTGCGCAACGACACCGACATCGTCGAGGCGTACGAGTTCGAGGTGGTCGGCGAGTGCGCGTCGTGGACCGTGGTCGAACCCGCACGGCTCTCGCTTTATCCGGGAACGCGCGGCACGGTGACGCTGCGGCTGCGGCCGCCGCGGTCCCCGGAGGTTCCGGCCGGGGAAGTGCCGCTGGCCGTGCGGGTGCTGCCGGTGGAGCGCCCGGAGCTGGTCACGGTCCCCGAAGGAACCGTCCACATCGGACCGTTCCAGATGCTGCGCGGTTGGCTGGCCCCGCAGCGCCGCCGGGGCTGGCGCAGCGGACGCTTCTGGGTGGTGCTGCACAACCAGGGCAACACCCCGCTCGCGGTAGGGCTGGAACCCGCGGATCCGGCCGAGGAGCTGAAGTTCCGGCTCGACGAGCAGCAACCGGCGCTGGAACCGGGCGAGCAGCGGGAGGTGCGGCTGCGCGCGCGGGCGCGCAAGTTGCACTGGTTCGGGAAACCGCCGAGCAAGCCGTTCACGGTCACCGCCGCACCGGATGCCGGTGAGGTGAGCGAGCACGAACTCGCGCCGCCGGAGCAGTTCGACGGCGAGCTGCACCAGATCCCGATCTTCCCGAAGTGGCTGCTGGCCCTGCTGGCGCTGCTGCTGGCCCTGCTGCTGCTGTGGTTCACACTGGTACGCCCCCAGGTGCAGCGATCGGCGAAGGAAGCGGCCGAGGAACAAGCCCGGGAAATGGCCGCGGCGGGCGAACTCGTGCCGCCCGGCGGGCAGCCGGAGGAACCGCAGCCGGAGCCGCCGAAGCCGCAGCCGGAGACTCCGCCCAAGCAACCGGGTGAAGGGGATGCGCTGAACACCACGCCCGGCGGCGGTCAAGAATCCGTCACGCTGCCCGTGGTGACCGATGGCGCCGACAACGCGGCCGGGACCTGGACGGTTCCGGAAGGGAAGGTGTTCTTCGCCACGGATCTGGTGGTGGCGAACAACCAGGGCGATGAAGGAGTGCTCACGATCTCCTTCGGCGATCGGCTGATCACCCGAATAGCGCTGGAAACCTTCCGGAACCAGGACTACCACTGGGTCACGCCGATCCAGGTTCCCGCCGGGGAGCGGATCACCGCCGCGGTCACCTGCGCGCGGCCCGGCACACCGGCTACCGGGCAGCAGGCCACCCAGTGCTCGGAACTGCTCAACGTCGCAGGCGTGCTCCGGAACGCGCAGCCATGAGCCGCGCACCGGGAACTGGTGCGGCATTCCTCCCCCTCGCCCCGTGGCGCCGCCCGCCCGACCGGCGCGGCGCTTTCGCCAGACAATCACGGGGCGGCTGAATTCGGCCACGAAGTTCGGCACGCAGAAATCGACGCGGTTCCTTCCGGTCGGTACTGCGAGAACCGGCTGTTCGAGTGTCGCGAATCTGCCGTTCGGGTGCATCGCTACCGGCGTTCGCGTGCAAACGATCGTCCGGGAAAGCGCCTTGGCGCAGTATTGTGCCCAGGTCCGCGCGAGCCGGATAATGGTCAGCGGGTTTCGCTCGAAATTTTCCGGGCGCCGGTCCCGCAGCGCCGCGGTTCGCCACCCGGCGCCGGTCTGCGGGGCGGCGTCGGCGCGCCGCCGGGAATGGTGGTGGGTCGATGGCGATAGCGGGTACCGGGCACGGAACGGCCGCGAGCACCCGATTCCCGTACCTGCTCAAGACGCTGCGAGAGGCGGCGGGGCTGACCCAGGAGGACCTGGCCGCGCGTTCCGGGGTGAGTTCCCGCGCGATCAGCGACATGGAGCGCGACCGGGTCGTCCGCCCGCAGGTGCGCACCTTGCAGGCGCTGGGTTCCGTGCTGGCGCCGGAAGGATCGGCCGCGTCGGCGGAATTCCTGCGCCGCGGCCGGGCGAAGGCGGCTGCCGCGCCGCCGCGACCGCAGCGCTGCCCGTCCGGTGGGCGGCCGGAACCACCGCCGGAGATCGCCGATCTGACCGGCCGGGAGCGGGAGCTGCGCGAAGTCCTCGCCGCGGCCGGACGTGCCAGGGGAGCCCGCGCCGCGACGGTGATCACCGTGTCCGGCCCGCCGGGCGTGGGCAAATCCGCCTTCCTGGTGCACGCCGCGCACCGGCTCGCACCACGTTTCCCGGACGGCTGCGTGCATCTGGGGCTGGGCGGGCGCAACTCCGCGCAAGCGCTCGGCGTGCTGCTGAGCGCCCTCGGCGTCCCGGACGACGAGCTGCCCACCAGGTTCGAAGCCCGCGCGAGCCGCTACCGCTCGCTGCTGCGCGACCGCAAGCTGCTGCTGGTGTTCGACGACGTCGTCGAGGAGGGGCAGGTCCGGCCGCTGCTACCCAGCAACCCGGACTGCGTGGTGCTGATCAGCGGTCCCCGCCAGCTCACCGGACTGGAATCGGTCGCGCGCACGGCGCTGGAGCAGCTGCGGCCCGCCGAGTCCGAGCGGCTGCTGTCGTCGATCGCAGGCGCTCGGCGGATCAGCGCCGAGCCGGAGGCGACCGCGGCGCTGGCCGAGCTGTGCGACCACCTGCCGCTGGCGCTGCGCATCGCCGGGAACCAGCTGGCCGCGCGCCCGGGCGCGCGGGTGGAGCAGTTGGCGCGCAGGCTGGCGGCCCCGCACCGCAGGCTCGCCGCGCTCACCGCGGGTGATCTGCAGATGCGCGAGACCTTCGAAGCGTCGTGCCGCCGTTGCACCGAGCCTGCCCTGCACGTGTTCCGCCGGCTGTCCTTGGCGGGCAACGGCGAGATCGCGATCGGGCAGGCGGCCGTGCTCGCCGAGGTGGACGTGGACACCGCCGAACGCGCCTTGGACGAACTGGCCGAGGTCGGGCTGCTGGCCGCCGAGGCCGACGGCCGCTACCGGCTGCGCGAGCTGACGGGGCTGTTCGCGGGTGAGCGCCTGCGCGCCGCCGAGCCGTACTTCCGGGTGGATCAGCCGGTCGGCACGCTGCGCCGTTGCCCTTCCGTACCAGCCGGGTTGCCCACGACGGCGCTGCGGACCGGCCGGTTCAGCTGAGCGGGGACGGCTCTGGTCACCGAACAGGGTCGTGCGACACGATGTTGCACCATGCGCACCGTAGTGTTGATCAACCCCGCTTCCGGCCGGGGCCGCGCCGCCGGGGTCGCGGCCGAGGTGGTGCGGCGGTTCCGCGCCGTGTCGGCCGTGCGGGTCGCGATCGCCCGGACCGCCGAGGACTTCGCCGCCTCGGCCGGTGACGCGGTGGCCGGTGAGGCGGACGTGCTGGCAGTGGTCGGCGGTGACGGTGCGATGCACGCGGCGGTGCAGGCGTGCGTGGGAACCCGCACCGCGCTGGCGGTGATCCCGGTCGGCACCGGCAACGACCTGGCGCGGGCGCTCGGCCTGCCCGCCGATCCGCTCGCGGCGGCGCGGGTGGCGGCCGGTGCGCTGCAGGACGGGGAGCGGCGGGTGCTGGACCTGGGCCGGGTGGTCGGCGGGAACCGGTTCGCCACGGTGCTCTGCGCCGGGTTCGACGCGCAGGTCAACGCGCGGGTGAACCGGTCGAAGCTGCCCATCGGGCGCGCCCGCTACGACTTCGCGATCCTGCGCGAGCTGACCCGGCTGCGGGCGATGCCGCTGCGGGTCGAGGCGGACAACACGGTGCTCGACCTGGCCGCGACCTGCGTGGCCATCGGCAACACCACCTCCTACGGCGGCGGTGTGCCGATCTGCCCGCGGGCCGACCCGAGCGACGGCACCTTCGACATCACCGTGGTCGGCGAGGTCGGCCGCGAGGACTTCCTGAAGATCATGCCGACGATGCGCAGCGGCGGGCACGTGCAGCACCCGGCGGTGCGCACGCTGCGGGCCCGTTCGGTGCGGCTGTCGGGCAGCAACGGCTGGGTGGCGTTCGCCGATGGCGAACCCCAGGTGCGGCTGCCGGTCAGCGTGCGCTGCGAACCCGGCGCATTGCGCGTGCTCGCCCCGGCCGAGGCCAGCCTCACCGGAGAAGCAGCGTGAGCATGAGCGTGTTGCGAGCGCCTCGCGGTTGAGCAGCGCCGACGTCGTCCTCGCCGGTGCTCCGGTCAGGGCGGCAACGGTGACCGCCCGGCGCCGCTCGCCGAACAGCTCTGCGGGCGTGTGTGCGACGACCGCCGGGGCGATGTGAAAACCTGGAAGTGTGGCCGCAAGCCGTTCGCACCCGAACCAGCCGAACATCTCCAGCCCGGACACCTCCGGCACCCGGGAGGAGTCGAGGATGGTGAACCCGGAACCGGCGCAACCGCAGCAGCCGGGCAGCCCTGCGGACTCCCCGCAGCCGGTCGGCGCGCAGCCCCGCGACCCGGACACCCCCGTGTCGCCTGCCGAGTCGTACTCGGCGCACCGGCACCGCAGCGCGCACCCGAAGTTCGCGGAGTTCGCCGGTGAGCTCTCCTTCGACCTGGACCCGTTCCAGCGCACCGCCTGCCAGGCCCTGGAGTCCGGGCACGGCGCGCTGGTGTGCGCGCCGACCGGCGCGGGCAAGACGGTGGTCGGGGAGTTCGCCGTGCACCTGGCGCTGGCCGAGGGCCGCCGCTGCTTCTACACCACCCCGATCAAGGCGCTGTCCAACCAGAAGTACGCCGACCTCTGCGAGCGCCACGGCACCGGCGCGGTCGGGCTGCTGACCGGCGACACCTCGATCAACGGGGACGCGCAGGTGGTGGTGATGACCACCGAGGTGCTGCGGAACATGCTCTACGCGAGTTCCCAGGGCATCGACCAGCTCGGCTACGTGGTGATGGACGAGGTGCACTACCTCGCCGACCGGTTCCGCGGCGCGGTGTGGGAGGAAGTGATCCTGCACCTGCCGCAGCAGGTGCAGCTGGCGAGCCTGTCGGCGACGGTCAGCAACGCCGAGGAGTTCGGCGAGTGGCTGGTCGAGGTCCGCGGCGACACCCGCGTCGTGGTCGACGAGCACCGCCCGGTGCCGCTGTGGCAGCACATGCTGGTGGGCTCGCGGATGTTCGACCTGTTCGGCGGGGAGACCGAGGACCGCGAGCTGAAGCTGAACCCGCGGCTGCTGCGGCACACCCAGGAACTCGCCCGCACGCACATGCCGCCGGGCCGCGGTCGCGGCGGCCCGCCGGGGCGGCGCAAGGGGCCGAAACCGCCGAAGTTCTTCACCCCGTCGCGGGTGGAGGTGCTGACCAACCTGGACGCGGCCGGGCTGCTGCCCGCGATCGTGTTCATCTTCAGCCGCGCCGGTTGCGACGCCGCGGTGAGCCAGTGCGTGCGCTCGGGCCTGCGGCTGACCACCGAGCACGAGGTGGACGAGATCCGCGAGGTGGTCGAGGAGCACACCGCCTCGCTGCCGGAGTCCGACCTGGAGGTGCTGGGTTACTGGGAGTGGCGGGACGCGCTGGAGCGCGGCGTCGCCGCCCACCACGCCGGCCTGCTGCCCGCGTTCAAGGAGACCGTCGAGGAGCTGTTCGTGCGCGGCCTGGTCAAGGCCGTGTTCGCCACCGAGACCCTCGCGCTGGGCATCAACATGCCCGCCCGCACGGTGGTGCTGGAGCGGCTGGTCAAGTTCAACGGCGAGTCGCACGTCGACCTCACCCCCGGCGAGTACACCCAGCTCACCGGCCGGGCGGGCCGTCGCGGCATCGACGTGGAGGGCCACGCGGTCGTGATCTGGCAGCCGGGCGTGGACCCGAAGCAGGTCGCGGGGCTGGCTTCCACCCGCACGTACCCGCTGCGCTCGTCGTTCCGCCCCGGCTACAACATGGCGGTGAACCTGGTGCAGCGCGTCGGCCGGGACGCCTCGCGGGACCTGCTGGAGCAGTCGTTCGCGCAGTTCCAGGCGGACCGCTCGGTGGTCGGCATGTCCCGCCGGGTGGAGCGCAACGCCGAAGCGCTGGAGGGCTACGCCGAGTCGATGGAGTGCCACCTCGGCGACTTCGCCGAGTACTTCGCGCTGCGCCGCCGCATCAGCGACCGGGAGAAGGCGCTGGCCAAGCAGAACCGCGCGTCGCGGCGCGCGGAGGCGGCGAAGTCGTTGGAGAAGCTGCGCAAGGGCGACGTGATCCAGGTGCCGTCCGGCCGCCGCGCCGGGCTGGCCGTGGTGATCGATCCCGGGCTGGAGCCGATGGGCGAGCCGCGCCCGCTGGTGCTCACCGAGGACCGCTGGTCGGGCCGGTTGTCGGTGGCCGACTTCAGCTCGCCGGTGGAGGCGCTGGGCCGGATGAAGCTGCCCAAGCACGTCGACACCCGGTCCCCGAAGTCCCGCCGCGACCTGGCTTCCGGTCTGCGCGAGACCGGCATCGCCCCGCGCAGCGGGCGCGGCAAGCGGCGCGACGACTCGGGCGACGACGCGGAGCTGGCGAGCCTGCGCCGCGCGCTGAAGGCCCACCCGTGCCACGGCTGCGACGACCGCGAGAAGCACGCCCGCTGGGCCGAGCGGCACGAGCGGCTCCGCTCCGAGACCGACAACCTGCGACGCAAGGTCGCGACCACGACGCATTCGCTGGCCCGCTCGTTCGACCGGATCATCGCGCTGCTGTCCGAGCGCGACTACGTGACGGTCGACGACCCGGACAAGCCGGTGACCGAGCACGGCCGTCGGCTCTCCCGCCTCTACAGCGAGTCGGATCTGCTGGCCGCGGAGTGCCTGCGGGTCGGCGTCTGGGATTCGCTGGGGCCGCCGGAGCTGGCAGCGGTGGTCTCCTCGCTGGTCTACGAGTCGCGGCGGGAAGGCCCGATGGCGCCCGCGGTGCCATCCGGCGACGTGTCCGACGCGCTGGCCGCGACGTGGCGGTTGTGGGCCGAGCTGGAGGACGACGAGCGCAGGCACAAGCTCGACCGCACCCGCGAACCGGACCCGGGCTTCGCGTGGCCGGTGTTCCGCTGGGCCCGCGGCGAGTCGCTGGAGCGGGTGCTCACCGCCGCCGCGTCGACCGGGCACGAGCTTTCCGCCGGTGATTTCGTGCGCTGGTGCCGCCAGGTGATCGACCTGCTGGACCAGGTCGCCAAGGTCGCGGGCAAGTCCGACCCGGTCGGTTCGGCCGCGGCGAAGGCGGTCACCGCGATCCGCCGCGGTGTGGTGGCCGCCGGGGCGGTGTGATCATCGGCGTCCGGGCGCTGTGATTGGATTCGCGGGCGCGGTGTTGCGGGGGTCGCACCGTTCTCGCCCGCCTGAGCATTTCGTCCGGAGGTATTCATGACCGGCCCCTACGGCCCGCCCGGTGCCCCGCAACGGGGCACAGCTGCGCAACGTCTGCCGACCGGCTACCGCGGTGAACCCGGTCCCGCGGGACCGCGGCGCCGTTCCGGCAAGTTGCCGTGGTTGATCGGCGCGCTGGTGCTGCTGGTGGTGGCCGCGGCCGTCGCGTTCGTCGGGTTCGTTTCGCCCGGGCTGCTGGTGCGTCCCGAGCTGGACGCGACGAGCGTGCAGCAGGGCGTGCAGCAGACGTTGCGCACGTCTTACCGCCTCGGCGCCGTGCAATCGGTGCGCTGCCCGGCGGGGCAGGTCGCCGACCCGGGCAGCAGCTTCGAGTGCCAGGTCGATCTCGGCGGCGAGCGCAAGTCGGTGCCGGTGACGGTGCGCGATTCCTCCGGGGTGTACGAGGTCGGCTATCCGCGCTGAGCCGGAAATCCGTTCGACGGATCGCTTTCTCGCGGGCAAGATGCATGGGGTGAGCGAGGTCAACGTCCGGCCGCTGGCCGATTCCGAATTCCGCCCGGCGCTCGATCTGTTCGTCGCATCGTTGCAGCACGGCCAGCGCCCGTCGGAGGAGCGCTGGCAGCGTTCCTCCACCCGCTACGAGCCGGGGCGGGTGTTCGGCGGGTTCGTCGACGGCGAACTCAGCGGCACCGCGATGTCGTTGCCTTCCACGCTGGTGGTGCCGGGCGGTGCGGTGCTCCCGTCGGCCGCGGTCACCGGTGTCGGCGTGCGCGCGGACCGGACCCGCCGGGGCTTGCTGCGCGGCTTGATGGACGCGCAGCTGGCGGACACCAAGCGGCGCGGGGAGCCGCTGGCGATGCTGCACGCTTCGGAGACCGCGATCTACCCGCGCTTCGGCTACGGCATGGCCAGCCGCAGCCAGCGCGTGGCGCTGCGCCGTGCAGACGCGGTCCTGCGCCCCGATGCGCCCGGTGACGGCAACGTGCGCCTGCTCGACGGTGCGACGGCGGAGAAGCTGCTGCCGGAGACGTACGCGCGGATCGGCAATGCGCGGCACGGGATGATGGCGCGCAGCGAGGGCTGGTGGACGACGCGGCTGGCCGACACCGTCGACAACGGCGGCGGCATGTTCGTCGCGGTGCATTCCGGCCCGGACGGCGACGACGGTTTCGTGCTCTACGAGACGGAGAAGACCGACCACGTCTTCGGCAACGGTTCGATCACCGCGAAGGTCGTCGACCTGCACGCGGCCGACACCGCCGCGGAGGCTTCGCTGTGGCGCTTCCTGCTCGGCCTGGACCTGGTGACCGACGTGATCGCCCCGGACCGCCCGATGGACGAGGCGTTGTCCTGGTGGCTGGCGGATTCGCGCGCCTGCCAGGTAACCCGGGTCGACGACGATCTGTGGGTGCGGCTGGTGGACGTGCCGCACGCGCTGGCCGAGCGCACTTACGGCGCGGCCGAACCGGTGATCATCGAGGTGCGGGACGCGGTGCTGCCGGAGAACGCCGGCAACTACCGGATCACCTCCGACGACGCCGTGCCCTGCGACGAACCTGCACAGATCACGCTCGACGCGGACGCTCTCGGCTCGATCTACCTGGGCGAGGTAGCCCCTTCCACCCTCGCCGCCGCGAACCGCATCCAGGTGCACGACCCCGCGGCCCTGGCCCCCGCGGACGCGCTGTTCGCCACGGCGCGCCCGCCTTGGTGCGGCACCCAGTTCTGATCCGCGCCACGCGGTCGGTTCACCTCAGTCCAGCGGTGCGACCAGCAGCGGGAGCTCCCGGATGGCTTCCAGCCCGCAGGGCAGCCCCGCCAGCGCGCAGACCGCGCGGATGCCGAGGTAGTCGTCGAGCTCGGGATCGCAGGATCCCGCCGATTCGAAGGCGGCGCGGATTTCGGCCGGGGCGTCCTCGGGGAGATCGCTCAACTCGAACACCGCGCTCGCGTTGGTGAGCAGCTCGCCGCCGACCGCGTAGACGAAACCGGCCTGTCCGGTGATCGTGACGTAGCCGGTCGCCGCTGCTGCGCCTTCGCCGGAGAGCACTTGCGCGGTTTCCAGGTCCGGGTCCGCGGTCCTCAAGAAGCCGAGGGTGTGGCCGAGGTCGTCGTAGACGAAGGTCCAATCGCCGACTCGCCCGGCCAGCAGCACCGCCGTCGGGTTCAGCGGCGCGATGGCGGCTCCGGGCAGCGACGTGTGCTCGTCGGGGCGTTCGGCGGGCAGTTCGCAAGAGGAGATCGACTGCCGATCGGCCCCCAGCAGTTCCAGCGCGCGCGCCGGTTCGAGGTCGCGGACCACGTGCACGAGGTGGTTCGGATCGTCGTGGGCGAGTTCGCTGATCCAGACCGGGCATCCGATTTCATCGACGGTTTCCGGATCGAACCCGGGCGTGGACATGCGATCTCCTCTTCGGTGCGCGCCGACTGCTCGCCACTCCTTTTTCGGGTGGCGGCGAAGACGACGCGATAATCGCCGGAATTCGGGTGTTCGCCGCGACGTTGCGAGCAGCGCTCGCCGAGCAGCGGGGAAATCCCTCGTGCTGATCCGTTCCGGCCGGGACCGCTCCGGCGAATGCTCGTGCAGCCCCGGCGGATCAGAAAGCGGCGGTGAGGCGTTCCAGCGGCCCGCCGAGGTTCCAGGCGCGGTCGAGTTCGGTCAGGCGGTCCGGGTCGGCCGCGGATTTCGGGAGCGGGTCCGGGCGGTCGAGGACGACCGGGGCGTCGCGGACCACGCGGACCACGGATGGGGCTGCGGCCAGGTATTCGGCGGAATCGGCGAGTTTGCCGCGCACTCGCGGGGTCAGCCGCTTGTCCCCGGCTTCGGCGGCGGAAAGCAGCGCGGCGAGCGAACCGAATTCGGTGATCAGCTTGGCGGCGGTCTTCTCGCCGATGCCCGCGACACCGGGCAGGCCGTCGGACGGATCGCCGCGCAGCACCGCCATTTCCGCGTAGGCGTCCCCGGCCCGGGAAGGATCGAGCGCGTAGCGCTCGGCGAGTTCGGCCGGGCCGTAGTTCTGCGCCTTCGCCAGCCCGCCCCCGACGTAGATCACCCGCACCGGCGCGGGCTCCGGCCGCACCAGCTGGAACAGGTCGCGGTCGCCGGTGACGACTTCGACGGGGTCGGTGCGTTCCCGCTCGGCGAGCACTCCGATCACGTCATCGGCCTCGTAGCCCTCGGCTTCGGCGGTGGCGATGCCGAGCGCGTCGAGCACGTCGAGGATCACCGGGATCTGCGGGCTGAGCGTGTCCGGCACGTCCTCGGCGTCGGGATCTTCCTCGGCAACCCGGTGCGTCTTGTAGGTCGGCAGCGCGTCCACGCGGAACTGCGGCCGCCAGTCGTTGTCCAGGCAGGCGACGAGCCGCGTCGGCCGCCGCTCGGTGATGAGCTTGGCGAGCATGTCGCAGAACCCGCGCACCGAGTTCACCGGCGTCCCGTCCGGCGCGGTCAGCGACTCCGGCAGCGCGTAGTACGACCGGAACCACAGCCCGGCGGCGTCGATCAGCATGAAAGATCCCGTCACGACCTCACCCTGTCACGCCGCCCCGACGGCCGCCCCGGAGCCCGCAGCGCTCACGGCGCGTCGAAGCGCCCCTGCCGGATGGCGGTGAGCAGCGTCGGGACGTCAACGGGCAGCGTCGGCCCTTCTGGGTCCTTGGAGTCGCGCACTCGGCCGCGCGGAATGGACAGTTCGACGCAGTTGCCGTTCGGGTGGGACCGGGTGGATTTTTGCCAGCGCAGTTGGCTCATGTTCGCCTCTCCTGCTCTCCGGTAACCAGCAAGCGACCGCCGCGAGCCGGTGAGCGGCGACGTTGTATGCCGCTCACCGGCTCGGCGTGCGTTCACCGGCGGTCGAAGCGGCCCTGCCGGATGGCGGTGAGCAGCGTCGGGACATCGACGGGTAGCGTTGGGCCGTCCGGGTCCTTGGAGTCGCGCATCCGGCCGCGCGGAATGGACAGTTCGACGCATTCACCGGAGGGATGCGAGTAACTGGACTTCTGCCAGCGTGTGTTCTTCATTTTTGGCTCTCCCAGGTTCGGTGAGCTTGCCTGATGCATTCTAGTGAGTCCGATTTGTCGAAAGCAAGGTTGCGGATTCTGGCCAATGCTTCACGGTGCTGCCGGACGTCGTGGTCGGTCGGGACGAACGCACCTGAGCTGTAGTGCTCGAAGCTCACGACAGATGGTGCTTCCGGGAAGTCGTAGAGGGTGAAGGGTCCGAGCAGGCCGGGATGCCAACCGGTCCGAAGTGGAACGATCTTGATATGGATGTTCGGCCGTGCACTCATGCTGATCAGGTGGCTGAATTGCTCGGCCATGATGGACGGATCGGCCATTGGTTGCTGCAGTACGGCTTCGCTGACGATCGCCTCGAACTTCAGCGCGTTCTCGCGGGTGAGCACTTCGCTGCGTCCGATTCGGGCCATATTCCGGACGTCCTCTTCGGGCTGGGGCAGTCGCAGCTCCTGCATGGTCGCTTTGATGAAGTCAGGCGTCTGCAGCAAGCCTGGGATCATCAACGGCGACCACTGAGAGATCGCCGATGCCGCCCGCTCGCTCTCGATGGCTCCGGCGAGTTGCTGCGGGATGCCCGCGAGCCCGACGGTGAGCCAGTTCGGTTCGGCGGTGTTGCGGGCGAGGTCGAGGATGCGTTCCCGGTCGCCGGACGGCACCCGCAGCGCGGCGAGGATCATGGCGACGGTCTCGATGCTCGGCACCCGGCTGCCGTTCTCCCAATGTGACAATTGGGTGTGCGAAAGTTCCAGTTGACGGGAGAGTGCGCGCAACCCGACTCCGCTCGCGCGGCGGGTTTCCCGCAATGCGGCGGACAGCGCCCTCGCCCGGGGTGTACCTGCGGTTCTGTTCATGTTGATTCCGTTTCTCCGGGCAGCGCCGATAGCGGCACCGATACGCGGTCCGATGATCACGCGATCGCAGCATTGGTGTTGCCGCGGCGCTGACAGTCATGCTGATCGAGCAAACAGTTCCGGCGAACGTCGAAGAAACCATACCGGCATGGTTCCGGCGTTCGAGCACCGCCCTTGCGGAGAACATCACGTCACATGACTGAATTCAGATCGGAGAGGCAACGATGAATATTCCCGGCTCGCCATTCGGGCACCACCATCCTGGTGCCGCGCCGACGCGGTGCGTGTGCGGCAGCGTGTGCCCGAGCCGCACCGAGGGCGCCGCACCGCGCCACGCCCGAGCGTTGTCAGATGATTGTCACTCCCGGCCCGTGCACGCTCATAGAGTCGGACGCATGGACATCCAAGATGCCGCCGCGGGCGCGGACGGCGTGTCCGCTGAGGGGATCGAATGGGCGTGGATGGCACCGGTGCGGGGGTCCCGGTGGCATCTGGTCTCGCGCGATGAGTGGGGCCCGGTCCTCGTCGCGAAGTGCGGCTACCCGCTGTGCGGCCAGGTGGACCGGGTGCTGACCGGTTCGCCGCAGCGCGGACCGCTGCTGGAGGGGGAGCAGCGGTCCGTGTGCACGTCCTGCCTTACCGCGGACGACGAAATCGCACCGCCGGACGACGACGAACTCGTGTGGCCGCCCGAACCCGCGGCTTGCGGCTGACCGACCCCGTAAGCCTGATCAAACCCGGCAGCCTGATCAACCCCGGCAGTTGAGCCGGCCCGCCACCGCACCCCGACCGGTGGCCGGGCCTTGCCCGGTCGGACGAACGCGGCCCCGGACCGCGACGCCGGCCGGGTGCAGAGGGCCGGGGCGGGGGTGCTCTCCCTCTCCCGCCCCGGTTTCCTCGAACCCGGGTTCGGCCTTGTTCGCGGGGGTGCCCGGGTAGCGGAACCTCCGCCGCCGACCCGACGAAGATCAAGCACCCGGGGCTTCCCGCAGCAGGTTCCGCGAAGCGGTGCCGGTCGCCCACGCACCGGAGCGACTCCTCGTCACCGGCCGGTTCCCGGCGGAACGAGACGAACCACCGCCCTGGCGTCCGGGGTCGGCGTGGTTAGGCTTGGCGGCCATGGCCACTGTCTCGCTCAAGCAGGATCCCGCGGTGCTCTCCGCCAGGCTGGACCGCGCCGCGGCCACCGCCGCGGACGCGAACCTGGACGCCCTGCTGATCACGCCCGGTTCGGATCTGCAATACCTGCTGGGAGTCCGCGGGGAATCGTTCGAGCGGCTGAGCACCCTGGTGCTGCCCGCGGCGGGTTCCGAAGCCGCGCCGGTGCTGGTGCTGCCGAAGCTGGAGGCGCCCGGTTACCACGACGTGCCCGCTGACGACCTCGGCGTCGAGGTGGTGACCTGGGTCGACGGCGAGGACCCGCACGCGCTGGTCGCGGACCTGCTGCGGCGCGAGCGCCAGCCCTCGCGGGTCGGGGTCGCCGATGTGATGCCCGCGCTGCACGCCTTGCCGTTGCGGTCCGCGGTCGGCGGCGAGCAGGCGCTGGCCGGTCCGGTGCTGCGCGAGCTGCGGATGCGCAAGGACCCGTCCGAGGTGGCGGCGCTGCGCACCGCGGGCGCGGCGATCGACCGCGTGCACGCGCGGATGGCCGAGTTCCTCACCGCGGGGCGCACCGAGGCGCAGGTGGGCGCGGACATCGCCGCCGCCATCGTCGAGGAGGGCCACACCGAGGCCGACTTCGTCATCGTCGGTTCCGCCGCGAACGGCGCGAGCCCGCACCACGCCCTGTCGGACCGCGTGATCGAGCGCGGCGACGTGGTGGTCGTCGACATCGGCGGGCCGATCCCGGCGGGCTACAACTCGGACTGCACCCGCACCTACGCGGTCGGGGAACCGTCGCAGCCGGACGTGCGCGACACCTACGCGGTGTTGCAGGCGGCCCAGCAGGCCGCGGTGCAAGCGGTGCGTCCCGGCGCCACCGCGGAGTCGATCGACGCGGCCGCGCGGGAACCGATCGCAGCCGCCGGGTTCGGGCGGGAGTTCATCCACCGCACCGGGCACGGCATCGGCCTCGACGTGCACGAGGAGCCGTACGTGGTCGCCGGGAACCGCCTCGAACTGGAGCCGGGCATGGCTTTCAGCATCGAGCCCGGCATCTACCAGGAAGGCCGCTGGGGCGCCCGGATCGAGGACATCGTGATCGTCACCGAGGACGGGGTGGACAGCGTCAACGAACAACCGCACGAGCTGGTGGTGCTACCCGCGTGAACGACCGCAACACTGGCGAGCTGGAAGCGACCGACCGGGCGATCCTGCGCGAACTCGTGCACGACGGCCGGTGCAGCTTCACCGATCTCGCCGAACGGGTGGGCCTGAGCGTGTCCGCCGTGCACCAGCGGGTCCGGCGGCTGGAGCAGCGCGGCGCGCTGCAGGGCTATGTGGCCAAAGTGGACGGTGAGCAGATCGGGCTGCCGATGACCGCGTTCATCTCGCTGACCCCGATAGATCCCGCGGCGCCGGACGATTACCCGCAGCGGCTGGAGCACCTGCCGCAGATCGAGTCCTGCTACTCGGTGGCGGGCGACGAGTCCTACATCCTGCAGGTGCGGGTGGAATCCCCGCTGGGGCTGGAGGATCTGCTGCGCCAGATCCGGGAGTGCGCGAAGGTCTCCACCCGCACGACCGTCGTGCTGTCCACACCGTACGAACACCGCCCGCCGCAGATCTGAGCGCCACTGACCACAGTGGACTGAGCCCCCGTCGCGGGGCGGAAACCAAGGGAGCGGACCGCCGGCCCGGCAAGAACGGGCGAGCGGTCCGCTCTTTTCGTGCCTGCGCGCATTGTGGTGGCGCCCGATTTGAGCGGTTTCCCGGCTGTTCTTGCGGCCGGATCGGCAAGTCGGGGCAAAAATTCCCTTGATCGCTGAACAATTGCATTGACACCACTTTTTGTCCCTCGATCGTGGTATCTGCGGGCGCCGCTGCAAAATTCCACTTTGTGGATTGAATCGTCATTTTCCCAGTGCACGAGCCGATAAGAGCCCCGGGGATTGCAATGGATTCGGCTTGCGGCATTATCGCGGTCCCCATACGCGGATCGGCGTGACGACGCATTGAGCCGACGCGGTGGGCATCGGTGCCGTCGAATTGCGAGTGGGTGGCATGAAGTTCACGGAGATCGCGGATTACCAGGTTAGACCGGGCGCGGTGACGCGGTGGACCGTCGTGCCCGCCGCGGCGGCCCGGCCGCAGGACGACGACCGCCCGCCGTCGCACCTGCAGGAGGACCACCTCCGCAACCACGCCGCCGCGGAGACCGCCCAGCCGAGTTGGCTGGCCGTCGGGTTCGATCTTCCCGGCGAGCTGGACGGAACCGCACTTCGTGCTGCCGTGCTGCGCTGGCTGGACCGGCACGAGTCGCTGCGCAGCGAACTCACCTATCGAGCGGGCGAGCTGCGGCGTCGCACCTGGGAGCCGGGGCGGCTTTCGCTGTCCCGCGAGGAAATCGGCGACTTCGAGGCCGGCGAGGAGATCACCGCCGAGCTGCGCGCGATGTTCAACGCGCACACCGACCCCACCGGCTGGCCGTCCTACGTGTTCGCAACGATCTCGCGCGCCGACTCGGTGACGCTGTGCATGGCGTTCGATCACGGGAACGTGGACGGGTACTCGATCCTGCTGGCGGCGCACGAGGTTCAGGAGCTCTACGCGGCCGAGCGCGAAGGGCGCGGCGCGGAGCTGGCCGAGGTCGGCAGCTACGTCGATTTCTGCGCCGAAGAGCGGGTTTTCACCGATGTATTCGAGCGCTCCGACGAGATCGTGGGCGAGTGGGCGGATTTCGTCGCCTCCTGCGGAGGCGAGCTGCCGAGCTTCCCGCTGCCGCTGGCGGGCGCGGACCTGCGGGTGGACCCCGTGGTGTCCGGTTTTTCGGGGCCGCAACGCGGATTCTGCCGACGGCTGTTGGACGAAGAGGGCGCCGACGCGCTGGAGACCTCGTGCCGCCGCAACGGCGGCAGCGTGTATTCCGGCGTGCTGGCGACCCTCGGCACGGTCGCGAACCTGATGTCGCAGCAGACCACGTTCCGCACGTTGCTGCTGCTGCACACTCGTTCCGCGCAGCGGTGGGCGCAGTCGGTCGGCTGGTTCGTCGGTGTCGCACCGATCCAGCTGCGCACTCCCGAGAGCATCACCGGCGGAGCCGACGTGCTCGAAATGCTGCCCACCGCGGGCAACGCGTTGCGCACGGCGAAGCCGTTGTCGGCGGTTCCGCTGCCGAAGGTCTCCGAACTGCTCGGGACCGAGCTCGTGCCGCGCTTCGTGCTGTCCTACATGGACATGCGCGCCAGTCCAGGCGCGTGCAACTGGGACGACTGGAACGCGCAAGCGCTGCACGCGCCCGCCACTTCGGCGGACGAGGTCTACCTCTGGGTCAACCGCAACCACAACGGCATCGACGTGACGTGCCGCTTTCCCGGCACCGCGGCGGCAGCGGCGGTGCTCGACGACTACGTGCACCAGATCCGGCGGCTGCTGCGCGCGGTGGCCGTCGCCGGTCTCGCCACCACCATCCCTCCAATGTGGACGGAGTCCGCACCGGAACGCGAGTCCGCGCCGGACGCCGTGTCCCGAACCAGCTGAAAGGAGTCAGCTCCGTGCGGATGAACGAACTCTCGCAGCAGGAGCCGGAACCCGGCCTGCTCGTAGAATGGCGGCCGACCACTCGCACCGAGGTGGCCGTGCAGCAGCGCGCGGAACATCCCGCACCGGCTTCGCCCATCCAGGAGAGCCACTTGCGCCGGGAGGTGGCCAACGATGCCGCGGGGGTGGCGCATTCTTCCTGGCTGGGCACGTCTTTCGAGCTGCCGGGCAGGATCGACCCGGACGCGATGGCGGCCGCCTGGCGGCAATGGGTGCGCAGGCACGGCACGATGCTGACGTGGTTCGAGCCGGATGCCGACGGCGAGCTGCGCCGGTACGCGATCGCTGGTGACGACGTGGAATTCGCGCCCGTCGAACTGGGCGAGCACACCGGCCCCGAAATCCGCGAGCACCTGCTGAACCGGTTCGACGACGCGGCGAAAGCGCTGCACTGGCCGCCGTTCGTGCTCGGCGCGGTGCTGCGCGCAGAATCGTCCACTGTGTACTTCGCAGTGGATCACGGGCACACCGACGGATATTCGATGGTCCTGGTGTTCGACGAGCTGCGGCGGCTCTACGAGCAGGAGATCACCGGAGTGGACCCCGGACTGCCGGAGGTCGGCGACCACGCGGAATTCGCCGCGCGGGAACGAGCCGCCGAGATCCCGGAGCGGTCGCTGACCGCCGCCGTCGAGCTGTGGAGCGATTTCTGGCTCAGCGGCGGGAAAAAGCCCGCGGGATTCCCGCTGCCGCTCGGGCTGGCCGACGGCGAGGCAGCGACCTCCCGGCTGATCGAGTACGAGTTGTTCGACCCCCGGCAGGCCAACGTGTTCGGGCGCCGTTGCCGGGAGCACGGCGGTGGTTTCGCGGCAGGCCTGTTCGTGGCGCTGGCCATCGCTTCGGCCGAGCTGGCCGGGGAGGAGACGTACCGGACGCTGACTCCGGTGCACACCCGCGACGAGCCGCGCTGGGCGGCCGCGCACGGGTGGTTCATCAACCTGGTCCCGATCCACTTCGAGCTGACCGGTTCGCGCACCTTCGGCGAAGTGCTGCTCCAGGCCGAGCAGGCGTTCGCCCGGGCGCGCGGCATCGCGGACGTGCCGATGATCAAGCTGATGCAGCACCTCGGCTCGCGGCTCTCGCTGGACGGCATCGAACAGACGGTGCTGCCGATGACGTCGTTCATGGATGGGCGGCGGATTCGCGGCCACGAGGATTGGCAGCGTGCGGACGCGCAGGTCCTCGGCGGCCCGCGCGAAGAGACCGACGTGATGCTCTGGGTCAACCGGGCGCGGGAGTGGACCTGCCTGCTGGTCAGCCATCCGGATACCCAGGTGGCCGCCGAGAACGTCGGCCGCTACTCGGAGCGGGTGCGTTCGGTGCTGCACCGGGTCGTCGAGCACGGGGATCACGAACTGCGCCGCGAGCACGCGCGGCCCGAACCGGCGTCACCGGGCTGACTTTCCCCGATCACCGGGTGAAACGCGAAAAGTCCCTTGTGGACGATCCACAAGGGACTTTTCGCGCGCGGGCTCAGCCCAGCGCTGCGTCCAAGGTGATCGTGGTGCCGGTCAGCGCGGCCGAGACCGGGCAGATCTCCTTGGCCTTCTGCGCGGCCTGCTGGAAGGTGTCCTCGTCGGCGCCGGGAACGTTGGCGCGCACGGTCAGCGCGATGCCGGTGATGGCGAACCCGCCGCCGGACTTGCCGAGGGTGACCTCCGCGCTGGCGTCGATCCGCTCCGGGGTGAGCCCGGATTCCCCGAGCACGCCGGAAAGCTGCATGCTGAAGCAGGAGGAGTGCGCGGCCGCGATCAGCTCCTCCGGGCTGGTCTGCCCGGCCGGGTCCTCCGCGCGCGTCGCGAACGAGACCGGGAACTGGCCCGCGTTCGAGGAATCCAGCGTCACCAGGCCCGACCCAGAGCCCAGGTCGCCGTTCCAAGTGGTCGTGGCGTTGCGATCGGCCATGGCAGTTCTCCTTGTCGTCGACTGCGTCGGGTGCCGGGTCCTCCCGGGGCGGCCGGGTCTTCCCGGAACGGCGGGGTCTTCCCGGAACGGCCGGGATCGGCCGCACTGCCGGGAACACCCCGAGCCTGGCAAAGCTTCCTTGATCATGCCGTGCGGAATCTCATCGCGCACCGGACCGGCCGTGGGCGGCCCCGGCTACGAATGATCTCCGGTCACCGGAATCCGAGCGGACCGGATCCGGGTCAATCCGCCGGACGCACCTCGGTGAGGCTGTGGATCAACGGCGGCAGCGTCTGCATGATGGTGTCCCGCGCGGCCTTCTCGGCATCCTGCGCACCGGAGAGGATCGCCTCCTGCATCGCGGACTCGAACTGGTCCAGCAGCAGCCGGGTCAGGTGCAGCGGGTCGATCAGGAAGCGCAGCCCCACCGAGCCGAGCGCGGCGTCGACTATCGACGCCAGCTCGTGCTGGAACGCCTGCGAACTCTCCAGGAAGCGCGGCGCGACCTGCGGATCGCGCATCGCCAGCAGCCGGAATTCGCTGTTGAGCAGCGACCACTGCCGGTTCTCCGGCTGCACCGCCAGGATGTCGGCGATCACCCCTTCGATCCGCGCCGGATCGGGCTTGCCGCCGGTTCCGCCGAGCGCGGCGACCGCGTCGTCGAACCGTTCGCGCAGCGTCTCCAGCCGCATCCGGTTCTCCCGGTCGGCCAGCGCGAAGAACAGCTCCTCCTTGCTGGCGAAGTTGGAGTAGAACGCGCCGCGGGTGAACCCGGCGTCGTCGCAGATGGCCTCGATGGAGGTGCCGTTGATGCCGTGCTCGCAGAACTGCCGGTAGGCGGCGTCGATGAGCCGTTCCCGCGTCTTGGCCCGGCGCGCGGTCTCCCGTGCGCCGCCTTCCGGCGCCCCGGCGGCCTTGCTCGTGTTCACGCGGACTTCCTCCTCGACGCCGGACCAGGATGACCCAGGACCGGGATCTATACCAGCAGTTTCGACCTTGGACTTGCACCCGGGTGGGGACGGTCGATGGTATCGGATACGCTGCTGTATCGGATACAGCGCCGTATCCGTGTCCTTCGTCCGTTAGTGGCATAGACCCGTCCGGTACGTCCGGTGACAGGGAGTCTGGCGTGTCGTCGTTCCTCTACTCAGTCGGTCGCCGAGCATTCGCCGCCCGCAAGACCGTCCTGCTGATCTGGCTGCTGGTGCTGGCCATCGCGGGAGGCGGTGCGGGCCTGATGAACCAGGGCCTGGACAACAACGTCAGCATCCCGGGCACCGAGGCGCAGAACGCCCTCGAGCGGCTGTCGGTGACTTTCCCGCAGACCAGCGGCGCCTCGGCGCAGGTCCTCACGGTCGCGCCGCAAGGCGTGCGCGATCCGGCCGTGCGCGCCGAGATCGACAAGACCGTCCGCGAACTCGAGAACATGGACGGCGTCGCCTCGGTGATCTCGCCGTACCAGGAGGACCTGGGCGGTTCGATCAGCGACGACGGCCAAGCCGGCATCATCATGGCCCAGCTCGAAGGCCAGACCCAATCGATCGGGCAGCCCACCAAGGACCGCATCGCCCAGATCGCCGCCGACCTGCAGGACCGGCTGCCGGAAGGTGCGCAGGCCTCGCACGGCGGTCCGTTGTTCTCCACCGAGATCCCGGGCCTGAGCATCGTCGAAGCACTCGGCCTGGTGATCGCGATCGTGGTGCTCGTGATCACCCTCGGCTCGTTCCTGGCGGCAGGGATGCCGCTGATCAACGCACTGCTAGGGGTGGGGATCTCCACCGCGCTGATCTTCCTGGCCACGGCGATTTGGACGATCAACGCGACCACCCCGCTGCTGTCGCTGATGCTCGGCCTGGCCGTGGGTATCGACTACGCGCTGTTCATCGTGTCCAGACACCAGCAAGAACTGGCCGAGGGCGTATCGCCGCAGGAAGCCGCGGCGCGCTCCACGGCCACCGCGGGTTCGGCGGTCATCTTCGCCGGGCTCACCGTGATGATCGCGCTGGTCGGGCTCGGCGTGGCGGGCATCCCGTTCCTGACCACGATGGGCATCGCGGCCGCGGTCGGCGTCGGCATCGCGGTGCTGGTGTCGGTGACGCTGATGCCCGCGCTGCTGGGCTTCGCGCGCAACCGGATCAAGGCGCGGGAACCGAAAAAGCGCGCCAAGCGCCCGTTCGGCGAGCGGTTCTTCAGCGGCTGGGTGCGCGCGGTGACCCGCTTCCCGATCGTCACCGTGGTGCTCGTGATCGGGGCGCTCGGGATGGCCACGTTGCCAGCGGCCGGGCTGCGGCTGGCACTGCCCGACTCCGGGGCGCTGCCGAAGGAAGACCCGGCCCGGGTCACCTACGAGCGAATCGCCGAACACTTCCCGAAGGGCTTCAACGGCCCGCTGATCGTCACCGGCAACATCGTCACCAGCAACGACCCGCTCGGGCTGATGAACGACCTCAAGGGCGAGATCGAGCGGCTGCCCGGCGTGGCCGACGTGCCGATGGCCACCCCGAACCCGACCGCCGACACCGGCATCGTGCAGGTGGTCCCCGAAGGCGCGCCGGATTCCGAGCAGACCAAGCAGCTCGTCGACGAGCTCCGCTCGCTGCGGCCGCACTTCCAGGAGACCTACGGGGTGAACCTCTCGGTCACCGGGTTCACCGCGGTCGGCATCGACGTCTCGGCCAAGCTCGGTGAGGCGCTGCTGCCGTTTGCCGTGGTCGTGGTCGGGCTGTCGCTGATCCTGCTGACGATGGTGTTCCGCTCCATCGCGGTGCCGATCAAGGCGACGCTGGGATACTTGCTCAGCATCGGGTCCTCGCTGGGCATCGTCGCGCTGGTGTTCCAGCACGGCTGGCTGGCCGAATTCTTCGGCGTCACCCGTGCCGGACCGGTGATCAGCTTCATGCCGATCGTGCTAATGGGCGTGCTGTTCGGGCTGGCGATGGACTACGAGGTCTTCCTGGTCACGCGAATGCGCGAGGAATTCGTGCACACCAGGGACGCGCGCGGATCAGTCCACAGAGGATTCGTGTCCTCGGCGAAGGTCGTCACCGCCGCCGCGGTGATCATGTTCGCGGTGTTCATCGCGTTCGTGCCGGAGGGCGATGCGAACCTGAAGCCGATCGCGCTCGGGCTCGCCGTCGGTGTGTTCGTCGACGCGTTCATCGTGCGCATGACGCTGGTGCCCGCGGTGCTGGCGCTGCTGGGCGACCGGGCGTGGTGGATGCCGCGCAAGCTGGACCGGGTGCTGCCCTCGTTCGACGTGGAAGGCGAGAACCTGCGCGAGGAGATCGAGCTGGCCGACTGGCCCAGCCCCGGCTCCGACGAGGCGATCGCCTGCGAAGGGCTGCGGATGGCCGACCCGTCCGGCGGCGACCCGATCTACCAGGACGTCGGTTTCCTGTTGCCGCGCCAGGGAATCCACGTCGTGCGCGGCACGCACGAGTCCGCGATCAGCGCGTTGCTGCTGACGCTGTCCGGCCGGTTGAAGGCCGACGGCGGCAGGTTGAAGGTCCTCGGCTACGTGCTGCCCGCCCGCGCATCGTCGGTGCGCTCGCGGGTCGCCTACGTCGACGTCGGCGAAGGCGGCGCGGAGTCGGTGCGCAGCGCGCTCGCCGAGGATCCCGCCGTGCTGGTGCTGGACCGCACCGACCGGGTCTCCGACCCCGCGGCGCGCCTGGAGATCCGGGAGTTGCTGACCGGTTCCCGTCCCACGGTGCTGGCAGGAACGACCGGCCTGGCGGACGTGCGCGACATTCTGCCCGGGATCGGCTCGATGACCGAACTGCGAGACGACGCCGAAGCCATGCCCAACGTGCTCTCCGGCGCGACCCGGTAAGCCGCGACCGCTAGAAAGCAGAGGAATTCACTGTGAGTCCGTCGCTGAAGGAGCGGTCCCGGTTCCGGGTCCGCTGGCTGCCGCTGCTCGGCCTGCTGCTGGTGCCGCTGGCCATCGCGGGCCTGCTGACCTGGTCGCTGGGCAAACCGCAGGACCGGCTCAAGGACGTCAAGGCCGCGGTGGTGAACACCGACGAGCCGGTCGAGATCAACGGCCAGCTCACCCCGCTGGGCAGGCAGCTGTCCGCGAAGCTGGTCGGCGGTGAGATCAAGAGCAACTACACCTGGGAGTTCGCCACTCCGGACACCGCGCGAGAAGGACTGGAGGACGGCACCTATTCGGCGGTCGTGACGATCCCGAAGAACTTCTCCCAGGCCGCCACCTCGTTCTCCGGCGATCCGGCGCAGGCCAAGCGCGCCACCGTCGACGTCGACACCGGCGACCGCAGCCGGCTGGCCGACGAGGCGATCAGCAAGACGGTGACCGACACCGCCGCGAACCTGCTCGGCCAGCAGTTGACCACCACCTACCTGGACAACATCTACGTCGGGTTCAACACCCTCAACGACCAGCTCGGCGAAGCCTCGAAGGGCGCGACGCAGCTGGCCGACGGCGCCGACCAGCTCGCGGGCGGCACCGATCAGCTCTCCGGTGGTGCAGGTCAGCTGGCGGACGGCACGCGGCAGCTCGCGGGCGGGCTCGGCGCGCTGGACAACGGCGCTGGTCAGCTCGCGCAGGGCATGAACGCGTTGACCGGCGGGTTGCAGCAGATCCAGCAGCAGACCGCGCAGCTGCCCGACCAGGTCGGCACGCTGGCCGATGTCTCCGCGAAGGAATCCCAGGGCGTGCAGCAGCTCAACACCGGGCTGCAGGGCATGGCCAAGGAACTGGGCGAGATGTCCAAGGAGTGCCCGCCCGGTGTGGTGCCGATGTGCAACAAGCTGGCGGTGCAGGCCGCGACGGCGAAGGCGCTGTCCGAGGGCGGCGGACAGTTGCAGCAGGCCAGCACCGGTGTTTCCGGTGGGCTGGAGCAGCTTTCCGGCGGGCTGCCCGCGCTCACCGGCGGTCTCGGCCAGCTCGCCGGAGGCGCCGAGCAGCTCAACGGCGGAATGGGGCAGCTCGCCGGTGGGCTGTCGCAGACCAGCGGCGGTGCCGGTCAGCTCGCCGACGGCGCCGACCAGCTCGCGGGCGGCACCCGCGGCCTCGCCGACGGCGCACGGCAGCTCGGCGACGGCACCGGGCAGCTGTCCGACGGCCTGGGCGAGGCGGTCGAGAAGCTGCCGAAGTACCCGGACGGGGACCGCGACAAGCTGGCGAAGGCGGTGGCGAACCCGGTCACGACCGCGGAAGGCACCTCCATCGGCTTCGGCTCGTCCGGCCTGGCGCTGTACGCGGTGCTGGCGCTGTGGGCAGGCGCGGTGATCACGTTCCTGGTGCTGCGCCCGAAGCCGGAGCGGACGCTGGAATCGACCCGCTCGTCGTTCCGGCTGGCTCTGGACCAGGCCCGATCGCCCGCCGCGCTCGCGGTGGTGCAGGGGCTGCTGGTGAGCGTGGTCGTCGGCATCGCAGGGGATCTCTCGGCGGGGCAGTGGTTCGGTTGCGCCGGGTTGCTGGCGCTGACCGCGGTCGCGTTCACCGCGGTCAACCAGGGACTCGCGGCCGCGTTCGGCAACATCGGGCGGTTCGTCGGATTGCTGGTGGGGCTGGTCGTGCTGGCGAACGGCTTCATCTCGGCGGTGCCCGGCGTGCTCGGGCAGATCTCCGCGGCGCTGCCGGTCGGTCCGGCGCAGGACGCGCTGCGGGCACTCACCGGCGGCGGCACCGTCGGCGGCGGCTCGATCGCGGTGCTGGTCGTGTGGGGGCTGGCCGGACTGGTGGTGACTTACCTGGCCGTCGAGCGCGGCCGGACGGTCCGCGCCACCCAGTTCCGCCCGGCCTACACCTTCCGCCGCGGCATGGCATGACCGAGCGGGCCGGCCGGGACCACCGGCCGGCCCGTTTCCTTCCGATGTGGACGCCTCGCGCGGCTCAGCGCGGCGGCTGCGCAGCGGACGGCGTCAGGAACTCCGCGATCAGCGAGTTGACGCGGGCCGGTGACTGGCGTGCCGACCAGTGCCCGTTGCCGGGCAGCACCTCCAGGCGCGCGCCCGGGACCCGCCGGGCTGCTGCGGCGGTGTGCTCCGGTTTCACCCCGACGTCGCGGTCGCCCTGGATGAACAGCGCCGGGCAGCGGATCTCGGGCAGGCGGTCGCGCAGGTCCACGTTCATCGCGCGCAGGCCGATCGAGGCGTTCTGCCAATCCGAGGCGCCGGCGCCGTTGGCCAGCACTTCCCGGTGGATCTCGGTGACCACGTCGTCGAAGTCGGCGACCGGCCCGGCGAACAGCGCCCGCCTGGCGAACCAGGCGACCATCGCCCGGTGCCGGAACAGCAGGCCGGACAGGCGGGACGTGAGCGGGGCCAGCTTGGCGGTCAACCACAGCAGCTGGTGCAGACCGGGCGGGAACGACAGGACACCGCCCGGTGCCAGCGCGACCAGCCGCCGCACCCGCTCCGGGTGCTCGATGGCGTAGGCCAGCGTCAGCGCCCCGCCCTGGGACAGTCCGACCAGACTCGCGTCGTCGAGTCCGAAGTGGTCGAGCACGGCGCCGATGCAGCGCAGCATCACGTCGTGGTCGGCGGGTCCGCGCCACGGCCTGCTCGCGCCCTGCTTGGGCCAGTCCAGGGCGAAGACCCGGTGCTGGGTCGCGAGCGCGGGAATGAGGTGCCGCCAGCTCAGCAGCGCGTTGTCCAGCCCGGCGCCGCTGAGCAGCAGGACCGGACTACCGCTCTGCCCGGCGCTGAGCACGCGCAGGCTGCCCTCGGGAAGGTCGATGAAGGTGCTCCGGTGCATCAGGTCCCCCGTTCACCGCGGATCATTCCGCCGGACTCCCAAGTTGCTCCTGCACGCGATCGAGCAGGTGCAGCTGCGCCCGGCGGGTCGCCCCGTCGTCGCGCGCGGCCGCGGTCCGATCCAACCCGCTTTCGACCATGTCGGTGATCACGTCCAGGACGGGTTCCAGCCGATCGTCGCTGAGCCCGCCCACCAGCGGGCCGATGGAGAACACGCCGACGGTGAGCGCGCTGAGGGCGATCGAGACGTCCTCCGGGTCGACGTCGCCGCGAACGGCCCCGGCGCGCTGCAACTCGTCGAGGTAGCGCGTGACCCACGCGACGCGCGCTGCGTAGCGGTCGTCCGTGCGGTCGCGGATGTAGCTGCCGAGCACGTCCGTGTCGGCTTGCAGGAATGCGCGCGCTAGCGGGTCCCGGAGCAGCGCGCGGATGCCGAACCGGTATGCCGCGGCCAGCCCCACCGGTCCGCTGCTGCCTTCGACCCCGGCGCGCACTTCGGCGAGCATCCGCTGCGAGTTGCGCACCAGCAGTGCGTCCAGCACCGCGCCCTTGCTCGGGAATTCCCGGTACACCGCGCCCTTGGCGATGCCGGATCGCGCCGAGATCTCCGCGATGCTCGTGCGGTCGTAGCCGTTCGCGCAGAACAGCTCCTCGGCGCGGTCGAGGATGACCGAGGCGCGGTGCGGGATCAGCGGTCTGGGCAACGGGTCCTCCTCCCGAACGGTAATGACCAATATGCATGTTTCGGTCACTACGGCGCAAGGGCGCGTCGATACGAGGTCGGCGTGCGGCAGGCCCGAAACTTCGCCCTACGCCTAGTAGGGTCTGCTCGGCGGAGCCGTTGCGCCGCAAGGCATCGCCTGGGCGCACGCGGTGATGCCCAGCGGCGCGGGCCGGGCACGACGCTCGCGCGTGGCCGTACCCGGACCGGTGCGCCGGAAGCGGCCGGGAAGGTCCCGCGGCCCCGCCACGCACACCACAGCTGGACGACCATCGAGGTTCGGTGCCATGACTGAGCAGATCCCCACCGCGGACGGCAGGCTCGAAGGCCACCTGTCCGTGCCGTATCCGTCGATCTCCGGTGCAGCGCCGTGGCCCGGCGTGGTGGTCGTGCACGACGCTTTCGGGCTGAACCAGGACACCAAGAACATCACCGACCGGTTCGCCTCCGCCGGATACCTCGCGATCGCGCCGGACCTCTACAGCCGAGGCGGTTTCGCGCGCTGCGTGCGCTCGGTCTTCGGCCAGCTCAGCAAGGGCAGCGGCCGAGCGTTCGAGGACATCGAAGCGGCTCGCGAGCTGCTCGCGAGCCGGTCCGACTGCACCGGCGCGGTCGGCGTCGCCGGGTTCTGCATGGGTGGTGGCTTCGCGCTGCTGGCCGCGCCGCGCGGGTTCCAGGCCGCGGCGCCGTACTACGGGCAGGTGCCTTCGGACGCCGAGGTGCTGGCCGGGTCTTGCCCTGTGGTGGCCAGCTTCGGCGGCAAGGACCCGACGCTGCGCGGTGCCGCGGACAAGCTGGATTCGCAGCTGACCGAGCTGGGCGTGCCGCACGACGTCAAGGAGTACCCGGAAGCCGGGCACAGCTTCGCCAACCAGCTGCCGGTCGGCCCGTTCGGGCCGCTGACCCGGGTGCTGGGCTTCGGTTACCACCACGAGTCGTCCGAGGACGCCTGGCAGCGGGTGCGGAACTTCTTCGCCGAGCACCTGAGCTGAGCGGGATCAACTCGGCCCGCCGCGCGCCGCAGCAGCCTCCGGTCGCGGTGCTGTACGCGGCGAGCAGAGATGATGCCGGGTGCGCCAGCGCGACCTCCGAAGAACCGATCACCCCGGGCTGAGCAGCTCGCGCGCCCGCCGCAGCATCGCCGCGCCATCCGGATGCCCGGGCAGCCACTGCTCGGGTTCGCCGATGGTGAGCTCCACCCGGCCGTCCGGCAGCATCCTGCTGCCTTCCGGCGGGCCTCCGAGCGCAGCGAGCAGTTCCTCGGACAGCAGCTGGTACCACAACGGCCGGGTCGGCCGGACCTTCGCGGACGCCTGGTGCGGATGCGCGTACGGGAACAGCCGATCCCGCTCGGCGATCCCCGCGCAGCCCCACGCCAATGCACCGCTGCCCGCGCGGATCAGCTCGCGCTGCGCCCGCAACGCTTCGGGCACGTCGACGGCGGGCCCCGCCGCCCCGATCGTCGCGCCGTGCCGGAAGAAATCGCCCATCCCGACCGCGAAACCACCGGTGCTGAAGTCGGTCGACAGCAGCGTCATCCCGCCGTCGGTCCGCAATTTCGCCTCGACCGCAGCGGCCAGGTCCTGCCTCGCCAGTTCGACCTCGGCGGAGCCGAACACGCCCAGCAGCTGATGTTCGTCCTGGTCGCTCGGCAACCAGCGCAACGCCAGGTCGACGACCTCGGCACCGGGCCGGTCGGCCACTCGCGGGGAATCCGGGCCCGCACGGCCGCGCAGCCAGCCGCGCGCGATCGGGGAAAACGCGTCCAGCGCGGTGTAGCGGTCTCCGATGGCCGGGGCGGGACCGATCTCGGCGTCGGTCACGCCGTGCTCGTCCAGCCGGTGCGCGAGCAGGTCCGGCGTCCGTTCCCGTTCGCTCAGCGGCAGGTCCTCGCCGAAGTCCACCATGATCAGCGAGCCGATGGGGGAGCGCATCGGCTCGGAGACGTACTTCGGGCCCTCCGGCTCGTCGCCGCCCGAAGTTCCCAGCTCGCGCAGATCCGCGCACGCCGCCCGCAGCGCCCGCGTGACCTCCGGGCCGGTGGACGTGCGCACGAGCAGCGTGACCGTTGGGTCGCCCCGCAACAGCTGCGCGGTACCGCGCCGGATGTCGATCGTCATGCCGTCCCCTCAGTGCGATGGCCGAACGGGCAACCGGCCGAACGGGCAACGGACACCGTAGCCGTCACGGCACGACCGGCACCGGAACAGGACGGATCGGGATCGGGATGACGGGTTCGGGCAGCTCGGTCAGCGGCCCGCCTTCGCTGTAGGCCTTCGACTGCACGTCGTCGCTCGCCCGGTCGTTCTCGGCGAAGTAGATGTGCCCGTCCGGATTGCCCAGGCCCCACACGAAAACGGTGTCATTGGTCCACGGCGTCTCGAAGTACGAGAAGAACCCGGTGGTCACGTCGAAGCCGGAGGCCCACTCGGTCAGCTCGTCGCTGGGCTCGAAATCGACGCCCCAGTAGCCCGCGCTGAGCACGTAGCCGTTCAGCTGCCCGGTCACCTCCACCGCGGTGGCCGGCCCCGCCCAGCGTTTGACCTCGAAGATGTCGCGTTCCTCGGTGGTGATGTCGACGCGGAACCGGTTCGTCCCGCGCGGGCCGACTTCCCAGTCGACCCGCTCGCTGACCGGCGTGTAGTCCAACACGCCGCCCCAGAACGAATCCCACCCGCCGGCCCGTTCCGCGTTGAGCTTGTTGATCGTCAAAGCCTGGGCTGCGCGCTCGGGCCTGCGGCTGTAGTAGAGGTCCTTGAGCGTGTCCGGATCCGCGTCGAGCGCGTCCTCGGTCAACCGGTAGCCGCGGACGCGGAAACAAGCCTGGTCTTGGAAGCACTTCCAGTGCCGTTCCAAACCGTTGCCCGGATCGCCCGAGCAGTTGCCGCATCCTCCGATGCCCGTGGCGGCAAGTTGCGCCAGCAGCCCGCCGCGCGCGTCGGCGACCGCCCACGCCCCGGTCGGGTCGGTGCGGTTCAACGGATCGTTTTCCGCGTACTGGTAGCGGTTGTTGGCCTGGCTGCTCGCCCCGATCAGCGCGACCGGGTCCGGGGCGTGGAACCGGCCCACCGCGCCGTCGAGGAAGCGGGCGCGCAGGTAGACGTCGGAGGCCAGCGACAGTTCGCCGCGGTAGCCGAACCTGGGAATCTCCGGGGCGGACAGCGGCGCGCGGTCCGGTTCGGCCTCGAGCGCCCCGAACGCCCCGTAGCGCTCGGCCTGCGCCCACGGCCGGGTCTGCTCGGTGCGGACGGTGGAGCCGAAGGCGTCCCGGGCGAACACGACCGAATTCTGCGCGGTGGTGGCGAAAGCCCGGCCTTGGCCATAGGTGAATCGGGCGCCGGCCAGCCGTCCGCCGACCGGTGAGGAGTCGTCCTGCCGGGCATCCGTCCGGACCCGTTGATCAAGGATCTGCGGCAGCCGGTCTCCCACGCTCCAGCGGTAGTCGACCGAGGTCGGCGCCGCGTCGTCGCCGATGCGCGACTCCAGCTCGGTGAGCAGGCCGTCGCCGTTGTAGCGCAGCTCGGCTCGCTCCGACGACCACGCGGTGGTGCGCGTCGATACCCGCGGGAGGCCGAGGCCGTCGTAGTCGATGACCTGTCGGCGGTCGCCGTCGTGCTGTTCGAGCAACCGGCCTGCCGGATCGTAGCGGTAGGCGATCCGCCTGCCTTCCTGCTCGACGGCGACGAGCTGATCCGCCGCGTCGTAGAGGTAACCGGTCCGCGCACCCTCGCGGACCACCGCGGTCCTGTTCCCAGCGATGTCGTAGGCGATGCGGGTGTCCGCGGAACCGTCCGCCGTGCGCGAGCTGATCGAGACCAGCTGGCCGCCCGGGTCGTAACCGAAGGCGTGCCGCAGCACCTCTTCCGCACCGGTCGCGTCCGCGCCGACGTGATCGACCTGGCCGGTGATCCGCCCGTCGGCGTCGTGCGAAAGTTCGGTGCGGATCGCCGGGACGTTCGCCCGGTTCTCGGCGAACTCCGCCAGCAGCCCGCCTTCGTAGCGGTAGCGCCGCGACCAGCCGCCGGGCAGCTGCTCGGTCACCAGCCGCCCGTCCGGGTCCACGGCGTAGACGGCTTCTCCGGCGTCGGAGTCGCGCAGGCCGACGAGTCTGCCGTTGCCGTCGTAGCGGTAGTGCGCCGCCGCACCATCCGGATAGTGCAAGGTGGTGCGCTGGCCCGCCGCGTCGTAATCGGCGACCAGGCGGCCTTCGTCCGGGAACGTGACGGTGCGCAACCGTCCGGCCGTGTCGTAGTCGTAGCCGGTCGTTCCGGTGCTGTCGGACATGCTCTTGCGGCGGCCCGCCGCGTCGTAGGTGTAGCGCACTTCGGCGCCGTCTTCGCCGTGGCGGCGCAGCAGGTTGCCGCGTGCGTCGTACTCGAAGTGCTGCCGCAGCCCCGAAGGTTCGATCAGCGTGGCCAGGTTCCCCGCCGCGTCGTACTCGCGCCGAGTGGTGCGCCCGAGCGGGTCGGTCACCGATGTCCGCCTGCCCGCGGCGTCGTGGGTGAACCGGGTGCTGACGCCTTTCGCGTCGACGAGCTCGGTGAGGTTGCCGAGTTCGTCGTAGTGGTTGCGGGTGGTGCCACCACGTGCGTCGGTGCGACTCACCAGGCGCCCGGCGGCGTCGTAACCGAACCGGGTGCGCATCCCGCTCGGGTTGATCACTTCGGTGCGCCTGCCCCGCGAGTCGTAGCGGTACCGGGTGATCCAGCCGCGCGGGTCCACCACGGCGGCGAGCCGCCCGTGTTCGTACCGGAAGCGGGTGACCAGGCCGGCCGGGGTGCGCACCGCCGTCGTCCGTCCCGCGGCGTCGTGCTCGAACCGGGTCCGCCCGCCCTCCGGATCGGTGATCGTGGTGATCCGGCCGTTGTCGTCGTAGTGGTATTCGGTGCGCCTGCCCAGCGGATCGATGCGCACCGAAGTCCGCCCGTCCGGGCCGTGGCGCCGCATCGCGACCGCGCCGTCCGGGCCGGTCTCGGTGACGACCCCGGCGGGGTCGTCGTACTGCGTGCGCCAGGTCGCTCCGGCCGGGTCCGTCACGGCGACGGGACGGTCCAGCGCGTCGTAGTCGACGGTGGTGACGGCTCCGCCGGGGTCGGTTTCCACGACCGCGTTGCCGCGCTGGTCGAACTCCTTGCGCACCGTGCCCGCCGGTGAGCTGACGCTGGTGTTGTTGCCCTCGGCGTCGTACTCGTAGCGGGTGGTGGCGCCCACCGCGTCGGTCACGGCGGTGATCCGGTTCAGCTCGTCGTGCGCGAGCGTGACCTGCTCACCGGCGGGTCCGGTGACCGTTGCGAGGTTTCCCGCCCGGTCGTAGCCGTAGTTGGTGCTCGTGCCGAGCGGGCCGGTGGTCGCGGCCAACCGGCCCGCCGCGTCGTACTCGCGACTGCTGCGCGTGCCTTCCTGATCGCTCGTGCTCAGCAGTCTGCCCGCCGCGGAATACCGCCGCTGCCGCACGATGCCGTCCCGGCCGGTGGTGCCGACCAGCCGTCCGGCGTCGTCGTACCGGTACTCGATCCGCTCACCGAGGGCGTTCGTCTCGGCGACGCGCCTGCCTGCGGCATCGTGCTCGTAGCGGGTGTTGGTGCCGTCCGGTGCGGTGGCGGTGACCAGGTTGCCGCGGTCGTCGTGCTCGTACCACCAGATCCCGCCGGCGGGGCGCCGCGTGCGGAGGACTTTCCCGTCCTGCACGACCTGGTGCGTGATGCCGCCGGACGGGTCGCTGATCGTGGCAGGGATCCGCTCGTCGCCGTGGTAGGTGAACAGGGTGCGCAGGCCTGCCGGGTCGGTGACGCTCGTGATCCGGTGTGCCTCGTCGTGGGTCCAGCTCGTGGTGGCGTCCCCGAACGTTTCGGTGACCAGGTCGCCCGCTTCGTCGTAGTGCTGTGCGAACGCGGTGCCGCCCGCGGTGCTGCCCTCGACGAGTCGGCCGTCCTCGTCGCGGCGCAGCGAAGTCGTGCCTCCGAGCGCGTCGGTGACACGCACGGGGCGGCCGTCCGGGGCGTGGCCGAACTCGGTCCGGGCCCCGGTCGGGCCGTGCACCGCGGTCGTGCGGTTCGCGTCGTCGTAGGAGAAGCGGACTTCGACCTCGCCCGCGAGAACCTGCTGCACCACTCGGCCGTCGGCGGGGTCTCCCGAGGCCACGTCCGCGAAGTCGTTGCGCACCAGCACCACGCCGTCGGCGTCGGTGACCCGCGCGAGCAGCCCGGCCGGAGTGCTGTCGTACCTCGTCGCGCCGGTGCCGGGGGTGGTGGCCGAGCTCAACACCGGGATGTCCGGCGATGCTGCGTCCGCGACGCCCGCGGTCCCGTACTCGTAATGCACCGCGCGGCCGTCGTCGGCGACGATCCGGCGCAGCAGGCCGCCCGCGCCGTAGGACAACTCCAACCGGAATCCGGCCGAGTGCACCGCGGAGATCAGCAGCCCGGCCGAATCATATTCGCAGTCCACTCGTTGCCCGCGGGCGGCGCGAGAACGCATCCGCCCGGCGGCGTCGAACTCCCAGACCTCGCCGCTGAAGAAGTGCAGTTGCCAGGACTCGGCCTGCTCGCGCAGCTCGGCGGGCAGGTCGGTCGCGCGCCCGTGGGTGCCGTCCGGACGGTGCGGGAAGGTCAGCGCGCGACCGTCCGAGTGGTGCAGCACGATTCCTTCGGACGACTCGAAATCCAGCCTTGCGTCCATTGTGGACGTCCAACCGCGTCCGAGCCGGCCGGAGCCGGGTCCGCGCGAGTTGTAGGTCCTCGCCCAGCTCAGCAGCGGACTCGGCATCGGCAGGTCGAGCGCGGTGCGGGTGTGGTTGCCCACCGCGGTGTGCACGCCGTCCCCGGCGAACGAATATCCGGGAACGCGGCCCAGAAGTTCCCGGATCGGCCGATTCGGAAAGGGTTCCGCGCTCGTCATGTGTGACCCCCATCCACCACCTGCGAGAGGGGCATCACGCTAGTGATCAGCGCAGCGCGGTCACAAGGTCGTTCATCCGGATGGACGCTGGAATGCGGCTTCGCGGCCGCGTCGCTGCGGATGCATCCGGCCGCGGTGGGCCGAGTACCGGGCGAACGGTTCGTTCGCCGCCGGACCGACGCCAGGACCGCGAAGTCCGAAGTGGACGGACGCGCCGGTCAACCGGCTCCCTCCAGCCGCCGGTAGCGCGGGATGACTTCGTGCGCGAACCGGCGCTGTTCGGACTCGAACGGCTGGAACTGCAGCATGAGCGTGCCGATGCCGAGCCGGCGGAACTGCAGGATCCGCTCGGCCACCGCGTCGTAGCTGCCGACCAGACCGGCCGCGGTGCCGCCGTTGGTGCCGATGTGCGGATGCTTGGCGAAGGTGTGGAACATGACCGCCTTCGGGTCCGCGTTGGCGACCAGCCCGTCCCACGCCCGCTTGCCCTGTTCGGCCAATTCCCATTGGTAGGCCAGCACTTCCTGCGCTTCGGCATCGGTTTCGCGGGCGATGACGAACGCCGACAGCGCGTACCGCAGCGGGTCGCCCTCGCGCGGGCGGGAGGCGACGTCGTCGATCAGCGCGCGCACGTCCTGCTGCGGCTGGCCGTTGATGAACCAGGTGTCGGCGAGATCCGCGGCCAGCGCCCGCGCCGGGTCCGACTCACCGCCGACGTAGACGGCAGGCCGGTCGCGGTGCCCGCTGGCCGGTTTGAGCTGGTAGTCGTCGATGTGGAAGTGCTCGCCGCGGAAGCTGACCCGCTCACCGGCCAGCAGCCCGCGCACCACCCGCAGCCATTCGGTGCCGTAGGCGTAGCGCTCGTCGTGCTCGGCGAATCCGATGCCCGCGCGTTCCAGCTCGGGTTTGAACCATGCGTTGACCAGGTTGATGCCGAACCGCCCGCGGCTGATCTCCTCGATCTGCAAGGCCTGCTTGGCCAGCACCACCGGGTGGTAGAGGTACGGCTTGATCGCGGCGATGATCTCGATGCGCTCGGTGAGCGCGGCGAGTGCCGCGGCGGCGGTCCAGGTGTCGAGCTGGTCGTACTGCTCGCCGAACGGGTTGATCACGTGCTGGGCGAGCAGCGTGCTGTCGTAGCCGAGTTCCTCGGCTTGCAGGATCTGCCGCCGGTTGCGTTCCCACGAGGCGTCGACGGGGTCTTCGGGGTGGTGGAACGAGGCCCAGTTGCCGTAGACCAGCGCCCAGACGCCGAACCGGAGTTGTGCGGACATGCCGGAAGGTCACCAGCCGCAGGTGCGGTTCGGCCAGACCGTCCCAACACGTGAGCGCTGCGGCCTGCCGAGCGTTCAGACGTGGTCGACGACCTTTCCGACGGTTCGCCGGACGAGCTCGTGGTCCCGGCCGAGGTCCTTGGCCGCATCGCGCGCCAGGTCGCGGGCGGTGTCCTTGGCCAGGTCCCGGCCGAGATCGCGGGCCAGGTCCCGCGCGAGATCCCGGGCCAGGTCCCGCGCCAGGTCCCGGGCGAGGTCGCGCGCCACGTCGCGGGCGATGCCCTCCTCGACGTGCCCGAGGTCGACGCCCTTGACGTCGCGCACTTCGAGCAGCGGGTCCGCGGCGGCGTTGCCGGTGCCCAGCGGGAGCGCGGCGGCCGCCGCCGCGATCGTCCACAGTGGAGGTCCGAGTCGGAGTCGCATCGGCGCCTTCTCGTTGATCGACTTCAGCTACCGCAAGATCATCGACCGCTTCGGCGGGCGCCCGCATCGCTGGATCGGGTGTTGATCGCGCACTCGGGCGGCTCGCTTGATGTCCGACACACCGGTACCGACGCGTTCCGGTTGGACGCGGGCGCCCGTTCCGGAATCCGAGGTCACAGCGCCGCGCACGGCCGCTGAACGGGCAGGGGCGGCATCGCAGGAGCGCGGCCGCTGTGCTAGAGAACAACCGTGTCCGCTCGAGTCCTTGACCCCAGCGCCCTCGCCAAGAACTACCGCGCGCAGATCCGCGCCGAGGTCGCCGCGCTCCCGGAACCGCTGAGCCTGGCCGGTTTCCGCGTCGAAGGCGAGGGTCCGACCCAGACCTACGCCGAATACACCCGGCGCGGCTGCGAACAGGTCGGAATCCACTTCGAGGAGCGCGTGCTGCCGCCCGAGCAGATCGAGCGCGCCGTGCACGAGGCGGGCAGCGACCCGCGGGTGCACGGGATCTTCATCTACTACCCGATCCAAGGGCTCGCGCAGGACCGGTGGCTGCGGGAACTCGTCGACCCGCGCAAGGACGTCGAGGGGCTGCACTCGTTCTGGAGCCGCTGCCTCTACGAGAACCGCCGCTACATCGACACCGGCCACACCAAGCGGGCGGTGCTGCCGTGCACCCCGCTGGCCGTGCTGAAGCTGCTGGAGGAGGCCGGGGTGACCCGGCCCGGCTCGCCCGAGCCGCTCAGCGGCCTGCGGGCCTGCGTGTTCAACCGCAGCGAGATCGTGGGCCAGCCGCTGGCGGCGATGATGGCCAACGACGGCGCCGAGGTCACCTCGTTCGACATCGACGGCGCGCTGTCGTACCTGCCGCCGAAGGACCGGGGCACCTCCGAGGTCCGCGCCACCGACATCGACCGCGCCGCGGCGCTGGCGCAGGCCGACGTGGTCGTGACCGGCGTGCCGTCGCGGGAATTCCCGCTGGTCGGGCCCGGCGAGATCAAGCCGGGCGCTACCTGCGTGAACTTCTCCACGATGAAGAACTTCACCGACGACATCGGCGAAGCCGCCGAAGTCTTCGCTCCCAGGATCGGCCCGATGACGGTGACGATGGCGCTGCGCAACGCCGTGCGCCTCTACCGCAACTGGAACGGCTGAGGGCGAAGCCGCCGCGCTAGCGAGCGCGGTCCTGGTGGGCGGGAGTGTCGTCGCCGCTCCACGCGTAGTAGTCGGTCTGGTCGAGGCCGAGGAATCCCAGCAGCCGCGCGGTGAACTCCTCCTGCAGCTGCTCGACGCTCTGCGGCGCGTTGTAGTAGGTCGGGATCATCGGGTACACGACGGCACCGGCCTCGGTCACCTGCGTCATGTTCCGCAGGTGGATCAGGTTGAACGGTGTTTCCCGCACGCACAGCACCAGCGAGCGCCGTTCCTTCAGGCACACGTCCGCGGCCCGCTCGATCAACGTGTTCGCCTGGCCCTGCGCGATCCGGCCGACCACGCCCAGCGCGGCCGGGAGCACGATCATGCTGGTGGACGGGTAGCTGCCCGAGGTCGGTGCGCCCGCGAGATCGTCCGGGTCCAGCGCGCGGACCTTGGCGGAGTCGCCGCCGAGCAGCAGGCGCGCCGGATCGTCGCCGTCGGTGCCGCCGAACTCGTGCGCCACCAGCTTTCTGCCCGACGGCGAGACCATGAGGTCCACGTGTTCGACCCGCTCGTCGCGGTCCAGCGCGGACAGCACGCGCCGCGCCACCTGGGTGCCGCCCGCCCCGGTCACCGCCATGATCATCCGCTGTCGTTGCGCCATCGGCCCTCCTCGGACGAAGTCCTCGCTGCACCGGCGAGTTTGCGGGCTGCCGGTCGGGGCTGCCGGATGCGGTGGACGCAACGCGCGGTTCGCGGGACCGGCGGGCGTGGCTCGCCGCACGGGGGCTCCAGGCCGATTTCCCGGCATCCGAGAAGTGCCGGACCAGGGCTTGGAAGCCGGACGGCCCGCGCGGTGTTGTGCTGGGAGAGCGACCCGCGCCGGGCGGTGCGGGCGACGGCGAACAGGAAGGTGACCAACTGATGTCTCTGGCTCGGCGGGACGAGATCCCGCAGCACCGCCTCGGCTCCCGCGGTCCGGCGGTCAGCGCGCTGGGCTACGGCGCGATGGGGCTGTCCGGGGTCTACGGCGAGGCCGACGACACCGAGTCGAAGCGGCTGATCCGGCACCTCGTGGACGCGGGCATCACGCACATCGACACCGCCGACGTCTACGGCCGCGGGCACAACGAAATGCTGCTCGGCCAGGCGCTGTCCGGCGGTCTGCGGGAGCGGGTGGTGCTGGCCACCAAGACCGGCGGCGGAGGTGCCGAAGGGCTCGGCCACCCGGACCGGATCCGGGAGGCGATCGACGCCAGCCTCAAGCGCCTGGGCACCGACCACGTCGACGTGTACTACCTGCACCGGGTCGACCCGAGCACGCCGATCGAGGACAGCGTCGGCGCGTTGGCCGACATCGTCGCGCAGGGCAAGGCCCGCCACATCGGGCTCTCCGAGGTCAGCGCGGAGACGTTGCGGCGGGCGCACGCCGTGCATCCGATCGCGGTGACGCAGGAGGAGTACTCGCTGTTCACCCGCGACGTGGAGACCGAGCTGCTGCCGGCCGCGCGGGAGCTCGGCGTGGGCGTGGTGGCGTATTCGCCGCTGGGACGCGGCGTGCTCGGCGGGTCGATCCGCAGCGCTGATGACGTGGAGAACCTCTCCGCGCGCCAGCAGCGCTATCCGCGTTTCGAGGAAGAGGCGCTGCGCGAGAACCTCACCAGGGTCGACCGGTTGCGGGAGCGCGCCGACGAGCTGGGCACCACGCCCGCGGCGCTGGCGCTGGCATGGCTGCTGGCGCAGGGCGAGGACGTCGTGCCGATCCCGGGCACCCGACGGGAGTCCAATCTGGACGGGAACATCGAGGCGGCGCGGCTGGAGCTGCCTGCGGAACTGGTCGCCGAGCTCTCCGGGATCTTCCCGCCCGGATCGACCGCGGGGGAGCGGTACGCGAGTGGGCTGCGGGGCAGCATCGGCCGTTGATCCCAGCGGGGCGTCGTCGCGGCGGCGCCCCGCTTGTCGGCCGGAAATCGTTCGGTTCCGTTTTCGCGCCGGACCTTGCACTGGATTCGCCCCGGTTCTGCGGTCGGTCGCCGCCCTTGCGCTGAACGCCCGGACGTCGTGCCGCCATTTCGCTCGCGGCGTTGGGCCGAACAGGCCGATCGTCCTCGCAGTTCGCAGGCCTTTCCGGTCGCCATCGACGGCATTGTCCGATCGGTATAGCCATTCTGGAATATGCCGAAAAATTGCCGAGGGGGCGGGTGGATCTCCCGGTCAGAACGCGTGCACACTGTCCGCGGCACGCTCGTGCTTTTCGCGAAGTACCGAACTGGAGAACCGTCCGATGAGCATCGAAAGCGCCCCCGCCGTGTGGGCGAAAGTCCTCGACGAGGAGCCCTGGGTTCCCTATGAGGATCCGCACCTGCCCGGCGGCGAGAACGCCGCTCAGGTCAAGATCCTGGCCCCCAACGTCTTCTACGCCTGGTTCCCGCCCGGATTCGCCGCCCCGGAGCACAGCCACCCGTTCAACACGACGTACTACATGGTCAAAGGCGCGCTGCGGTTCGGGGACGAAGGCTGGGTCGGCGCCAATGCGGTTCGCGGTGTCCGCGCCGGGCACGTTTACGGGCCGGAGCAAGCCGATCCGGTGGAGGGCTGCGAGTTCCTGCTGGTCAGCGACGGGGACATCGGGATCGACTGGGCCGTCTGAGCGGCCGCCCCGGGTCCGAGCAGGACGCAACGCGCCGTGTCGATGTGGACGAAAAGGCGCGTCGGCGGCCGGACGGCGCCGACGCGCCTGCGGATCACTCCGCGTGCGCCGCGGTCACCGCGTTCGCCCAGAGCACGAAGCGCTCCCGGGTGCCGGTGATGTCCAGCAGCCGCGCCAGCAGCCCGTAGCGGTCGGGCACGACGCGCAACGAGATGTCGCGCTCCTCGGCCCGCAGCCGGCACTGGTCCAGCAGTTGCAGTCCGCTGGTGTTGCAGTACGTGATCGCCGAAAGGTCCAGCACCACGACTTCGCTGCACGAGGCGAGCCGGTGCCACATCAGCTCGTGCAGCCGTTGCACCGTGTGGCTGTCGATCTCGCCGCGCGCCGACAGCACGATCGTGCCGGGGTCGGGCCGCGTGACGTCGATGCTGAGACCTTGCGCCGATGCCTGTTCGGCGTGTTCCTGAGTCGGCACCGGGCTGATGTCTCGCGCGGCCGGGACGGTGAAGTCCACGTCGCCGATGTGCGTCTCTTCCGGGAAGGGAGGGCTCTGAGCCACACGCATTGCCGCCTCCTGATCGATCGCGGAGGACGCTCGGCGCCGCTGTGAGCCACAGCGCCGAGATGCGCCCTAAGCGTTCTCCGTCTGTGCGCGGCTGTGAACTCAACCGGTGCCTACGGTACCTGCCGGTGCAACCTTGCGAAGGCAGCGACGGAAGTTGCTGATGTGGTCGGGAATTTGCCCAGCAGTGATGCGCGGTTGTCCGGTGCGCGAATAACACCGGCCTCAACGGGTAACCCGCGGCGCAGCGACCCCTCGCTTTGGAGCGCGATGACCGCGACGAGCACCGGCGCGAAGTCCCTGCCCCGCGCCTCGACCCCGGACACCCTGCGGGCCGCGGCGATCGCCATCGCCCCGATGCTGGCCCAAGGCGTGATCGCCCGCCGCCCGCGCATGGTCGAACTGGCGGGCAGGCTCGGCACGGACCGGCGTTCCGTGCGGCTGCTGCAGGAATTCCGGCGCCGCTACGGTCCGGGTCCGCTGCGGCTGCGAGTGCCGTTCCGCTCGGTGGCGCTGGTGCTCTCGCCGGAGCACGTGCATCGCGTCCTGGATGGCTCACCCGAGCCGTTCGCGCTGGCCAACGTGGAAAAGCGCGGTGCGCTGAACCACTTCCAGCCGCGCGGCGTGCTGGTCTCGCACGGGGCGAACCGCGCCGACCGGCGGCGGTTCAACGAGGACGTGCTCGACACCGGCAACCAGGTGCACCGGATGGCCGACCGGCTCGTCGGCAAGGCGGGCGAGGAGGCGGACGAGCTGTTGCGCACCGCGGAATCGCGGAATTCGCTGGTGTGGAACGATTTCGCCCAGGCGTGGCGGCGCGCGATCCGGCGGATCGTGCTCGGCGACGCCGCGCGGGACGATCGGGAGCTGACCGCGCTGCTCACCGAGCTGCGCTACGACGCGAACTGGGCCTACCTGCGGCCGAAACGCGGCGACGTGCGCGAGCGGTTCACGCGGCGGTTGCAGGAGTACCTGGACGCGGCCGAGCCGGGCAGCTTGGCGGAGCTGGTCGCCGCCGCCCCGTCCAGCGCCGAGACCGCTCCGGTCGAGCAGGTCCCGCAGTGGCTGTTCGCCTCCGACCCGGCGGGCATGGCCACCTACCGCGCGCTCGCGTTGCTGGCCGCGCACCCGGACCAGGCCGGTCGGGTGCGCGCCGAGCTGACGGATCGGGATCTCGCCCGGCCGCAGGACCTGCCGCTGACCCGCGCGAGCGTGCTGGAGTCGGTGCGGCTGTGGCCGACGACGGCGGTGGTGTTGCGGGACAGCACGACCGAAACCGAGTGGGACGCGGGCACGCTGCCCGCCGGTACCGCCACCCTGATCCTCAGCTCGTTCTTCCACCGCGATGACGAGGTGCTGCCGCAGGCCGACCGGTTCGATCCGCAGGCGTGGCTGGACGGCCGCGCCGAGCAGGACTGGTCGCTGTTCCCGTTCGGCGGCGGGCCGGGCACTTGCCCGGGACGGGAGCTGGTGCTGTTCACGGCGAGCACCGTGCTCGGGAAGTTGTTGCGGCGGCACGATTTCCGGTTGAGCGCGCCCGCGCTGCGTCCGGAGGCGCTGCCTGCCGCGTTGAATCCGTTCGCGGTGCGCTTCGCCGTTTCGGCTCGGTGACCGCGAATTCGCCGTCCGAGCATTGTGGACGGTTGGGTGCGATGTGGTCGGCGGGCACGGTTCGCGCTCCGCGCGGCACCGCCGGTCGATCGTCAACGCAGCGTTGACGAACCTGGGACGTCAACTTATGGTTGACGCATGCCGAACGAATCCGCAACGCAGTCGATCCGGCTCGACGACCTGATCGACGCGATCAAGAAGAACCGCTCCGACGTCCTCGACCAGCTCTCCGACGCGGTGCTGGCCGCCGAGCACCTCGGCGAGATCAGCGACCACCTGATCGGGCACTTCGTCGATCAGGCCCGCAGCTCCGGCGCCTCCTGGACGGACATCGGCGGAAGCATGGGCGTGACCAAGCAGGCCGCGCAGAAGCGCTTCCTGCCGAAGGATCCCGGCGGCGTCTCCGACCTCGACCCGGCGCAGGGCTTCAGCCGCTTCACCCCGCGGGCGCGCAACGTCGTCGTCGCCTCGCAGGAAGAGGCCCGCGCGGCCGGTAATCCCGAGATCCGGACCGCGCACCTGGTGCTGGCGCTGCTGAGCGAGCCCGAGGGCGTGGCGGTCACGGCCCTGACCGCGCAGCAGGTCACCGCCGAGGACGTGCGCAGCGCCGCTGCTGCCGTGCTGCCGGACCCGGTCGAGGACGTGCCGCCGCTGATCCCGTTCGACTCCGGCGCGAAGAAGGCCTTGGAGCTCACCTTCCGGCAATCGCTGCGGATGGGGCACGACTTCGTCGGCACCGAGCACATCCTGCTCGCACTGCTGGATCTGGAGGACGGTTCCGGCGTGCTGTCCGGGCTCGGAGTGGGCAAGGCGCAGGCGCAGGAGTCGATCGCCGCGGCCCTGCAGCAGAAGTGATCACCAGGTCCGTGGTCTCCCGGGCGCCGAGCCCGGCCACGGCCGAAGCTCCCGCGCTGCCCAGCGCCGCGACAGCTCGGCGCGCCACCGGCGCCGAGCCGCTCACCGAGCCAGTTGGTCCGGCGTCAGCATCCCCGAACCAGCCGGTTCGGCAAGGTAGGCTGATCCGGTGCGCGCAGCAGGCCAAGCCACCCGCGAGCGGATCCTCGCCGCGGCCAAGGAGGAATTCGCCCGCCACGGCGTCGCGGGCGCGCGGATCAACCGCATCGCCGCCGGCGCCCGCGCCAGCAAGGACCGGCTCTACGCCTACTTCCCCAGCAAGGAGGAGCTGTTCGCGGAGGTCGCCAGCCGATGGGTCGCCGAAACCTCCGAACGCACCGCGCTGCGCGGCGACGACGTCCCCGGCTACGTGGGCCGGTTGTTCGACCACTACTTGCACGACCCGCAGAGCGCCCGGCTGCAGGCGTGGCTGGACCTGGACCAACCGGTGGACCTCACCCGCGACGACATCCGGTTCAGCGGGCTGCGCCCGAAGATCGACGAGATCCGCAGCGGCCAAGCGACCGGGCACATCGACCCGTCGTGGCACGCCGCCGACCTGCTCGTGGTGCTGCTGGGCATCGCCCGCTCGATGGCGCTGTCCGCGCTGGCGGTGGGCAAGGTCGGCGGGCGCGACCCGGACACCATCCGGCGGGCCGCGGTGACAGCCGCCCAACGCGTCGCCGAACCACCCCGATGAGATCGGACCTCGTTTTGCGGAGGTGTCCGGGTAGCGGCACCCCGCCGGTGGTCCGTTGTCGTAGATGGTCACCCGCTCAGCGGCGCCGCCGCTGACAGGACAACGACAACCCGGGCGCACCCAGCTCGCGGGAGTGCGCCGTGCGCGCGGGTGCGGAGCACCGGAGACATAGGATCTATCGGCATGTCGAGCTTTGCCGAGCCGTTCCCGGAACGTGCGGACTTCACCGTGCTGTGGCCGATCACGACGCGGTGGGAGGACAACGACGTCTACGGGCACATCAACAACGTCGTGCACTACTCGTGGTTCGACACCGCGGTCAACGGCTGGCTGATGCGCGCCACCGGCTCGGACATCCGCGAGCTGCCCGCGATCGGGCTGGTCGTGGAAACCGGGTGCCGCTACCTGTCCGAATTGAGCTTTCCCGCCGGGATCGAGGTCGGTCTCGGTCTGGAACGACTGGGCAGCTCCAGCGTCACCTACCGGCTGGCGGTCTTCGGCGACGGTGCCGCCGAACCGGCCTCCGTCGGCCGGTTCGTGCACGTCTACGTCGACCGCGAGACCCGCAAGCCCACGAGCGTGCCGGAGACGATCGTGGCCGCACTGCAGGACTTGGCGCGCTTCGCCGCGAACTGAACCGCCCCGGTGGTGGTCGCCGAGCGTGTTCACCCGCTAACTTCGTGGTGCGGCGGTGCGAGGAGGTTGAGCCGATGACGTGGCTCGAGGTGCAACCCGAAGATCTGTCCGAGATCGACGTGCGACGGCCGAACTCGGCCCGCATGTACGACTACTACCTGGGCGGGTCGACGAATTTCGAATCGGACCGGGATGCGGCCCGGCAGGTGATCGCGGCGATGCCGGACGCGGTCACCTCCATCCGCGCGAACCGGTCGTTCCTGGCCAGAGCGGTGCGGTTCTGCGTGCAACAGGGCGTCGAGCAGTTCCTCGACCTCGGTTCCGGAGTGCCGACCGTCGGCAACGTGCACGAGGTCGCGCGCTGGCTCGACCCGCGCGCCAGAGTCGCCTACGTGGACCACGAACCCGTCGCGGTCGCGCACGGCAGGCATCTGCTGCGCAACGTCGAGCGGACCACGGTGACCGAGGCGGACCTGCGCGACGTCGACCGGGTGCTGACTGCGGACGGGGTGACGCAGCTGCTGGACTTCGACCGCCCGATCGCGGTGCTGATGGTCTCGGTGCTGAACTTCGTCGAAGACGACGACGTGGCCCGCGAGGTCGTCCGCCGCTACACCGAACCGCTGGTGCCCGGCAGCTTCCTCGCGCTGTCGCACGTCACCCCGGAGTCGGTGCCACCGGAGGTCGCCGGCCGGGTCGCCGAGCTCTACCGCAACGCGAACCCGCCGAGCTTCTGGCGTTCGCCCGCGCAGATCTCCGCGCTGCTGGAAGGGTTCGACCTGGTCCCGCCGGGTTTGGTGACGCCGTCGCAATGGCACCCGGACGGTGATCAGGAAGCCGAGCCGGCACAGGTGGCCTACCTGGCCGGAGTCGCCGAGATCTAGGCGTGCCGTCGAGCTCGGGTTGCGCAGGTGGCGAAAGCGGCTGACGTGAACGAGCCGACGCCGCGGTGAAACGAGACCGGCGGCTGCCGCGGCGGTGGCCGGTCGGCACCGCCGCGGCGACGCCGACCGGCGTCAGCGGCGTTCGACGATGCCGCGTACGAACGCCGCTTGCCCGGCGTGCTGCAGACCGTCCGCCAGCACGCTGACCAGCCGGACGCCGCGGGTCACCGGCGGGGTCCAGCCGCGGTCGATCACCTCGTCGAGGTCCTCGTCGGTCAGCTTGCGCACCGAGTCGGTGGTCTGCCGGTGCACCGCGTCGTGGTACTCGGTCAGCAGGTTCGCGGGCGCGCGCACGGCCGCGACCTGGTCGGAGCTGTGCCCGTAGCCGATGTCGGCCTCGTCGAAGGGCAATCCGAAGCGGTCCCGGAAACCGCGCGCCAGCCACACCTGATCGGTCCCGCTCACGCCCGCGAGGTGATCGTCCTGCACCCGGGTCAGGTGCCACACCAGCCAGGCGATCGAGTTCGCCTGCGCGTCGACGCGGAACGCCAGATCCTGCTCGGTGAGGCCCTCGACGGCCTCCAGCACCGCATCGCGGATCCGGTCGTAGCCGTCGATGAGCACGTCAGCGCTGGTCATGTCGGTCCCTTCCGGTCGGTTCGATGCGCCCATGCGCATCCGGTAACCGTACGACCGAGCCGGTGCGGCAGGCAGCCCACGAGCCCGTGCGCAGGACCGGCACCGCATTGCCCGGCACCACTCTGCGACCCGTTTCCGAGGCATGTCACGACGACGGTCACGGTTTCGTCCTCGTCTTGTCAGCGGCGGAGCCGCTGAGGTTCCGCTACCGGCACCGCTACGCAAACCGCCCCGAGACCCTCAATTATCGTGGTCGCTGCCTGCGGTGGCGCCGGGGCCGCCGAAGTTGAAGTTCAGCGTCCGGTCGATCTCCAGCAGGCTGTCGCCGTTGTTGCTGAGGTTCAACGCGCTCGGGCCCGCCGCGTGGCTGTGCCCGTCGCTGCTCGGCCCGGCGTGGGCCACTCCGATCGGCGCGATCAGCAGGGTTCCGGCGAGTGCCGCGCAGGCGGCGAGTTGGCGCAAGAGGCGCAAGGGAGTTCCTTTCCAGGAGATTTTTCCGATGGGGCAAGGGATTCGAGGGTTCTTCAACGACTTGCCGGTGCCACGTCAGGCTCCGCTTCGGGCGTCGTCGCGGCGAATCTGCGGGCCAGCCAGGCGCAGGCGATCAGCTGCAGCTGGTGGTAGAGCATCAGCGGCAGCACCAGCAGCCCCGCGCTGGGTCCGGCGAACAGCACCGAGGCCATCGGCAGGCCGCTGGCCAGGCTCTTCTTCGAGCCGCAGAACACCAGCGCGATGCGGTCCGGCCTGCTGAACCCGAACCAGCGGCCCAGCAGGCCGGTCACGGCGAGCACGATCGCCAGCAGCACCGCGCTGACCACCAGGAGCAACAGCAGCCGCACCGGCGTGAGCTGGTGCCAGATGCCGCCGACGGTGCCTTCGCTGAACGCCGTGTAGACCACGCCCAGGATCACGCACCGGTCCATCCGGCCGAGCACCTTGCCGTGCCGCCGCACCCACTCGCCGACCCACCGGCGCAACGCCTGCCCGAGCAGGAACGGCACCAGCAGCAGCAACACGATCTCCGGCAGCGCGTCCAGCGGGAACCCGCCGGTGGTGCGCGAGACCAGCCAGCCGGCCAGCAACGGGGTCACCAGCACGCCCAGCAGGTTCGAGAAGCTGGCCGCGCAGATCGCCGCGGCAACGTTGCCGCCCGCGATCGAGGTGAACGTGATCGACGACTGCACCGTCGAGGGCAGCACGCACAGGAACAGCAACCCGAGGTAGAGCGGTTGCGGCAGCACGGCGGGCACCAGCACCGCGCAGGCCAGGCCCAGCAGCGGGAACAGCACGAACGTGCTCAGCAGAATGACGCCGTGCAGCCGCCAGTGCCGGATTCCCTCCCAGGCGGCCCCGCCGGGCAGCCGTGCGCCGTACAGGAAGAACAGCAGGCCGATCGCCACCGTCACCGCGTGGTCCAGCCCGATCGCATATCCGCCGCGGGCGGGCAGGATCGCGGCCACTGCGGCGGTGAGCAGCAGCGCCAGCACATAGGGGTCCGGCTTCAGCCGGGCCGCCATTCGGGACATCATTTCCGGCAACTCCACGACGTCGTTTTCCGCCGAATGCGGATGTTTGCACGAGCGGCGGAACGGTTCGATTTCCACCGGGCAGCGGACCCACTCGATGGTTCGCTTTCCGCTCCGGCGCGGGATCAGACCGGCATTTCCACCGGTTTGACGTGGTGCCGGCTGATGTTGCTCTCCAACAGCGCCAGCGAGTCCGCCACGCCCACGCTGCGTTCGGAGATCTCCGGCAGCCTGCCGTCGTTGGCGCGCAGTTCGTGCAGCGCGTCCTGGATCGCGGTCTGCGCCGCGAACAGGCACGGCGTGCTGTAGATGGCGACGTTCACGCCGAGTTCCTGCAATTCCGGCAGCGAGATGCGCGGCGATTTGCCGCCGGCGATCTGGTTGAACAGCAGCGGCTTGTCGCCGATCACCTTGCGGACCTTGTGGATCCAGTCGACGCTGCGCACCCCGTCCACCAGCAGCACGTCCGCGTCGGTTTCGGCCAGCGCCGCGGCCCGGCGCAGGATCTCCGGCTCCTCGGTGGCGTCGGTGCGCGCCACGACCACCAGGTCCTTGCGGGTGGCCAGCACCAGCTCCAGCTTCTCCAGGTAGTCCTCCAGCGGCAGCACCTGCTTGCCGTCCACGTGCCCGCAGCGCCGCGGCCGCTTCTGGTCCTCCAGGATGACGCCGGAGGCGCCGATCATCTCCAGCTGCTCGACCACGTGGCAGGCGACCTCCGGGTCGACGTAGCCGTCGTCGATGTCGACCAGCAGGTGCTGGCGGGGGAACGCCAGCCGCAGCCGCTGCACGAACGCCACGATGTCCGGCCAGGCGATGAAACCGATGTCCGGCAGGCCGTAGTGCGAGGCGGCGAAGCCGAACCCGGAAATGAACATCCCGGAATAGTGCTGGGCCGAGATGGACGCCGAGAACATGTCGTAAACGCCGATCAGGGGTGTTATCTCCGAACCGGCGACCTCGTCGCGGAGTGCGGTTCCGTAATGCACGTGTGTTCCTCCTCGGGAGTTTTCCGGTGCGCGCGGCAAGATTTCGCGATCGGTGTGCGGATTTGGCCGAGCCCGGCCGGAAACGCGATGCGCGCCTTCCGGTCTTCGCGGCCGCGGTCTCGGAACGAGGTCCGGAACCCGGCGGTCGAATGGAACCGGCGAACGCGGCGCCGGTGCCGTGCGAGGTTCGCCTTGCGGGGTGTCGGAAGGCTGGTCCCGGAAGGCGGGTTTCGGAAGGCGGGGTGCCGGCAGGCGAGTTTCCGTCCTGGCTCGACCACGACTTTATGCCACAAACCGGACGCCTACAAACCCACAGTCGGGTGCAGCTCGGTACTCGATGGCGAAGCACACTGCGTGATTAATCCGGCCGACGGTGCAACTTTTTGAATTCGCCAGGAACGAATATCCATTCTTGATTCCGAGGAAAAACTTTCACGTTCGGCGGGTGGCGCAATTCCGACCAGCGGCTCGGCCGCTGCGCGCCGAACTCGTACGGCGACGGTGCGCCGTGGTGGGCGACAGTCGTTGCGCTGGAAAAGATCAACTTTGCGGTGATCTTGGTCCGCTCGGCTGATCGCTGAGCGTGATCACATGCCGTTGCCGCAATGCATCGAGGGGGTTCGAGTCGCCCGAAAAGCCGCACGGGACGGCGAGCTGTGGCGGCCGCACTGCGCACGACCTGTTGAACCCCGGCGGCCCGCGGGGTAGACAGCACGACGTCGTGATCGTGGCGAAGGAAGCGTGAGGTAGCGATGCCCGACGAGCGAGGATCAGCAGCGCGCGCCCGTGTGCTGCTCGATCGGCACCCGGTACTCGACGGGCACAACGACCTGCCGTGGGCGCTGCGCGAACACGACGCCTACGACCTCGCTCGGCTGGACATCGATCAAGACCAGTCGCAGCACCTGCACACCGACCTGGCGCGGCTGCGCGCGGGCGGCGTCGGCGGCCAGTTCTGGTCCGTCTACGTGCAAACCGCCCTGCAAGGCGACCGGGCGGTCGCGGCCACCCTGGAGCAGATCGACTGCGTGCTGCGCCTTGCCGCGCGCCATCCGGAGCAGCTGGAGCTGGCAGGCACCGCGGAAGAAGTGCGCGCCGCGATGGCCCGCGGCCGCATCGCCTCGCTCATGGGTGCCGAAGGCGGCCACTGCATCGCCTCTTCGCTGGCGACGCTGCGGTCCTTGCACGCGCTGGGCGTGCGCTACCTGACGCTGACCCACAACGACAACGTGCCCTGGGCGGACTCGGCCACCGACGAACCGGCCGCGCACGGGCTGACCCGCTTCGGCGAAGAGGTGGTGCGGGAGATGAACCGGCTCGGGATGCTGGTCGACCTCTCGCACGTCTCGGCCGACACGATGCGCCACGCGCTGCGCACGACCCGCGCGCCGGTGCTGTTCTCGCACTCGTCGTCCCGCGCGGTCTGCGACCACCCGCGCAACATCCCGGACGATGTGCTGGCCGAGCTGCCCGCCAACGGCGGGGTCGCGATGGCGACGTTCGTGCCGTCGTTCATCTCGCAGCCGACCAGGGAGTGGTTCCAGCGCTACGAGGCCGAACTCGCAGCACGCGGGCCCGCCGGTGACCCGGATGCCCAGCGGCGGTTCCGCGCCGACTACGAGGCAGCGCACCCGCGCCCGGAAGTCACCGCCGCCACCGTGGCCGACCACCTCGACCACATGCGGGAGGTCGCGGGGATCGACCACCTCGGCATCGGCGGCGATTACGACGGGGTGCAGACCACCCCGGACGACATGCCGGACGTGGCGGGTTACCCGCGGCTGTTCGCCGAACTCCTGGACCGCGGGTGGTCGGACGACGACCTGGCGAAGTTGGCGCACCGCAACGTGATCCGCGTGCTCGACGCGGCGGAGCGGACCGCTGCCGAGCTGCGTGCGCAGCCGCCTTCGGTCGCCACGATCGAGTCGCTGGACGGCTGATCCCGCGTTTGCCGCCGCGGCCGCGGCACTGTGGACTTGCGGTCCTGTGGACTTGAGCACCCCGCCCGCCTGGATGCCCTAACTCGGGAACACCGCCGTGGACGGCCTGGTTGGGCAGGGTGAGTCAACCGGACGCCGAAAGAGGTTTTCATGTCGAAGCTGGCGCAAGTGGGCGTCACCGGCCTGGCGGTGATGGGCCGCAACCTGGCCCGCAACTTCGCGCGCAACGGCTACACCGTGGCGGTGCACAACCGCACGCCCAGCCGCACCCGCGAGTTCATGGACCGGTTCGGCGAGGAGGGCGAGTTCGCCCCCGCCGAGTCCGCCGCGGAGCTCGTCGCCGCGCTGGAACGCCCGCGCCGGGTGGTCGTCATGGTCAAGGCGGGCGACCCCACCGACGCCGTGATCGACGAGCTCGCGCCGCTGCTGGAAGAAGGCGACGTGCTCATCGACGGCGGCAACGCGCACTTCGAGGACACCCGCCGCCGCGACGAGGCGCTGCGCGCCCGCGGGCTGCACTACGTCGGCACCGGCATCTCCGGCGGCGAGGAAGGCGCGCTGCACGGTCCGTCGATCATGCCCGGCGGCTCCGCGGAGGCGTACGAATCGCTCGGGCCGATGCTGGAGCGCATCAGCGCGCACGTGGACGGCACGCCCTGTTGCACGCACGTCGGGCCGGGTGGTGCCGGGCACTTCGTGAAGATGGTGCACAACGGCATCGAGTACGCCGACATGCAGCTGATCGGCGAGTCCTACGACCTGCTGCGCCGCGCGGGCGGGCTGGAACCGGCGCAGATCGCCGAGGTGTTCCGCGGCTGGAACCAGGGCCGCCTGGCGTCCTACCTGGTGGAGATCACCGCCGAGGTGCTCACGCACACCGACGGCACCACCGGCGAGCCGTTCGTCGACGTGATCCTGGACCAGGCCGAGCAGAAGGGCACCGGCCGCTGGACCGTGCAGACCGCGCTGGAGCTGGGCGTGCCGGTCTCCGGGATCGCCGAGGCGGTGTTCGCGCGCAGCCTGTCCGGGCACGCGGACCTGCGCGAGGCGGCGCAAGGACTGGCCGGGCCAACGGCCTCCGCGCTGTCCACTGAGGACGCCGAGCGGCTGGCCGCGGACGTGGAGCAGGCGCTGTACGCCTCCAAGGTCGTCTCCTACGCGCAGGGCTGGAACATGATCTCGGTGGGCAGCCGGGAGTACGGCTGGGACATCGACCTCGGTGCGATGGCCACGATCTGGCGCGGCGGCTGCATCATCCGCGCGGCGTTCCTGGACCGGATCCGCAACGCCTACAGCGCGGACCCGGCGCTGCCGACGCTGCTGGCGGACGCGGAGTTCTCCCGCGAGCTGGCCGACGCCCAGGACGCTTGGCGGCGCGTGGTGCGGACCGCGGCCGACCTCGGCATCCCGACACCCGGTTTCTCCGCCGCGCTGGCGTACTACGACTCGCTGCGCGCCGCACGGCTGCCCGCTGCGCTGACGCAGGCGCAGCGCGACTACTTCGGCGCGCACACCTACCGCCGCGTCGACGCCGACGGCACCTACCACACCCGTTGGGACGCCGACCGCACCGAAGAAACCGCCTGAGACGACCGCGGTGCGGCGGTGTCGCGAACCGCCGCACCGCTCCTGGCGAACAGCGAGGCGAAGACGTGTTAGTACCACGTTCCCCGATCATTCCTCCGGGGCGTCCGGGGGGATGTCGGCGGGCAGGTGGCGGGGGTGCGGCTGCTCGCCGGGCTCCGGGCGCCACCGGTCGTCTTCGTCGCCGATGGGCGTGTCCGGGGTGATCCGGTCGCCCGAGCCTTCGTCGTAGCCCTCGTCCTCGTTGCCGTGGCCGATCGGCGGGTCGGCTCGCTCCTGCGGTTCGGGCTGTTCATGCCGTGCGGACTGTTCATATCGTGCGGACATCGTGGTTCCGACCAATCCGGGACTTCATCCGCGGGCCTGCCGACGGCCGGGTGGCCTGCCGGTCGGTCCGGGACTCCGTCCGCAGGCTTGCCGACGGCCGGGGCGGCTCAAACCTCCGCGCGCTGCCGCAGCGAGGTCAGCAGCAGTGTGAGGCCGAAGTCGAAACGCTCGTCGAAGTCCAGCACGTCCAGCTCGTCCAAGATCCGGTGCAGGCCCGGCAGGTCGCGTTCGGTGACCGCCTCGTGCAGCCCGCTCCGGTGCGCGCCCGGCAGCGCCTGCTCCTCCTGCACCAGCCCGAGCGTGTAGTACACCAGCGTCCACACCGCCCACGAGGTCTCCCGCCGCCCGAGCCCGGCGCCCAGCAGCGTGCCGCTGAGCTCGTCGGCGAACCGCAGCGTGTGCGGGTCCGGCGCGTAGGTACCGGTGACCACGGCGGCACCGTCCCGGTGGGCCAGCAGGGCGCGCCGGTAGCGGTGGAACAGCTCGCGGACCCGCGGTTCCCAGTCCTGCGGCAGGTCGGTCAGCGAGACCTCGCCGATCAGCGCGTCGGCCATCAGCTCGCGCAGCCGCGCCTTGCTCTTGATGTGCCAGAGCACGGTGTTCATCCGCACCCCGAGCCGGTCGGCGACCGCGCGCATGGACACCGCGTCGAACCCCTGCTCGTCGAGCAGCCGGACGGCTTCGGTGACCACCGCGGCCGGTTCCAGGCGCGGCCGCTCGGGCCGCGGCGTGGCGTCTGCGCTCATCAGATCAACCTAAGGGGGCTCATCGGCTCAACCTGAAGGGGCTCATCGGCTCAGCCTACGGGGTTCCCGCCCGGCGCTCCTGGCCCGGCAGGGCGCGGGTGAAGTCGTGAGCGCGCCCGGTACGGTTCGGCGCGACCAGGCACGAACCAGCTGGATTGTGATGATCACAGACGTTTTCGCGGCGGATCCGGACGCGATTCCCGCATATCGGCAAGCCGGGTTCCCGGACCCGCAGCGATACGGGTTCAGGACGCTGCGGGCCCGTGGCCTGGATCCGGTCGCGCTCGCGGCGCTCGACGCGCTGCTGTCCGAAACCGACCTCGGCGAAGCCATCGGGCACGCCGCCCAGACCCCCGATCAGGAACCCGATCTCTACGCCGCGCCGGTCGTCACGCCGGTGAGCAGCCGGATCGTCACGCTGCTGCCCGCGGTCGGCGCCGACCAGCTCACGCCGCTCGCGCAGGACTGGGCTGGGCTGCCGGAGCTCGCGGGCGCCTCGCCGGAATCCGTGCGGGACTGGCTCGCCGAGTTGCAGCCGCTGTGCAGGGAAGCGGTCGACAACGCGGAACTCCTCTTCGTCTGGAATTGCCTGTGATCACGCAACGACAGCTCGACGCGGCGCGTCAGTACGCCTGGCTTCGCGCGGCCTACTTCCACGACGAGATGGCCCGCAGTGCGCTCGAGGACCCCGACGTAGCGGCGGATTCCAAGATCGTCAGAACCGGCGGGGAAGCCGGCCTCGAGTCTCCGGATGCGGTCCTCGGCGACACCGTCGCGCTGGACGTGGTGCCCGACACCGAGACGAGCAGGCAGGCGCACCTCGGCCGCTGCGGGGTCGACGAGGCTGGACAACTCCTGCCGTACGAGCCCGCGACGAGCGAGTTCCTGGCCGAGATCTTCGAAAGCTGACGCGCTGTGGACGGATCGCCGCTGGTGAGCGATCCGTCCACAGCGACGCCGCCGAGGGCGAACGCCGCCGAGGGCTCAGCGCTCCAGCTTCGCCCGGAGGAATTCCAGCGTGGAGCCCCACGCCTTGGCCGCCTGCGTCGCGTCGTAGGTGCCGAGCGCGTTCGAGTCGTTGAAGAAGGCGTGCCCGGCCGGGTAGATGCGGAAGTCCGGGCGTTCGCCCGCTTCGCGCTCGATCCGGTCCGCCAGCTGCTCGACGGACTCCGGCGGCGCCATCGAGTCCTGCTCGCCGAAGTGGCCCAGCAGGGGAGCGGTGAGGTTCTCGAAGCCCGGGTATTCCTCGCCGAGCACGCCGTAGAACGGCACCGCGGCGCCGACCTTGTCGCCCTGCTGCGCGGCGAGCACCAGCACGAACCCACCGCCCATGCAGAAGCCGACGGCGCCGACCTGCTTGCTGGTGACGGCCTCGTGCCCGAGCAGGTAGTCCACCGCGCCGCCGAGGTCGCGGGCCGCGCGATCCACCGGCAGCTCCTGCATCAGCCGGCCGGCCTCGTCGGCGTCGTGCGTGGTGCTGCCGCCGTAGAGGTCCGGCGCGAGGGCGACGAAGCCCTCGTTGGCGAGCCGGTTGCACACGTCGGCGATGTGGTCGGTCAGCCCCCACCACTCCTGGATCACCACGACACCGGGACCGCTACCGGACTCCGGCAACGTCAGGTAGCCGTGCGCGGTGTTGCCGTTGCTGGGAAAGGTCACGTTCTGCAGCGGATTGTCAGCCATGCCCGCATTCCATCACTTGGCCGCGCGACTCGGCACCCGGGCGGGCGAACCCCGGGTACGAACGCCCTGCGGAGCGTGGACGCGCCGGTGCGCGCCGGTCATCATCGGACCCGTGCGGGAACCTGGTGCGGCAGCGTCGGCGGATGCCGATTCCGTCGAGGCGCTGCACGCCGCGATCGGCCGGTTCGCGCGGTTGGACGCGCAGTTGGGCTCGGGTGCGGTCGCGCCGTCGGTGTTGCGGAGTTTCCGCGCCGCACAACAGGTTCTGCGCACCGGGCGGTATGTGCGCGCGGTGCGTCGGGATCTGCAAGCGGTGACCGCGGAAATGGGCGAACTGGCCGGTTGGATGCTCTTCGACGGTCTGCGGCTGACGCAGGCGCGGCGGATCAACGCCGAGGCGCTGCTGCTCGCGCGGGCGGCCGGGGACACCGCGATGACGTGGTTCGTGCTGTCCAACGAGGCACTGGTCCGCACCGGTTCCGGTCATTACGGCGAAGCGCTGCGGATCTCCCGCCACTTCGCCGAGGACCCGCGCGTGCCGAGGCGGGTGCGGGCGTTGTTCCGGTTGCGGCAAGCGCGCGTGCTGGGCCATGCGGGCAACGAACCCGGTGCGCTGCGAGCTTTCGAGCGTGCCGGGGCGATGTTCTCGGACGGCCTGAGCAGCCGGGATCCGGCGTGGTCCTGGTGGTTCGACGAGCGCGAACTCGTCGGGCACGCGGGCAGCCTGCGCGTCTCGCTGGGCCGGCACGCCGAGGCGTTGCCGCTGCTGGGCGCGGCGGTCGAGGCGGCCCGCGACGACGGCTACCGGTGGGCGCTGTACATCCACCGGGCCGCGTTGCTGGATGCGGCGTTGGCGGCGGGCGACATCGCCGAGGCCGAGCGGGTCGCCGTCGCGATCGTGCCGATGCTGGAGCGGATGAACTCGGCCCGCACCGAGCATCGGCTGCGGCACGCGCTCGCCCGCGGTGCCGGGCGCAGGTGTCCGTCCACGTTGTCCGATGCGCTGGAGCACATCCGGCGGCGGCTGAGCTGAGCGCCGAGCCGGGGACGCGCGGTGGCAGGATGTGGTGCGATGACCGACTTCCACACCGCCGCCGCGTCCACCGGGCTGCCGGTGCTGGACGTGCTCGGCGACCTCACCGGTGCGCTGGACGAGCACGGCACGGCCGTGCTGGTGGCTCCGCCCGGCACCGGGAAGACCACGCTGGTCCCGTTGGCGCTGGCCGAGCGCGGGCTGCGCGTGGTGGTGGCCGAGCCGCGGCGGCTGGCGGCCAGGGCCGCGGCCGGGCGGATGGCCGCGCTGCTGGACGAGGAAGTGGGCGGCCGCGTCGGGTATTCGGTGCGCGGGGAGCGCAAAGCGGGTGCGGACACCGTGGTCGAAGTCGTGACCTCCGGACTGCTGGTACGGCGGTTGCAGGCGGACCCGGAACTGTCCGCAGTGGACGTTGTGGTGCTGGACGAGTGCCACGAGCGGCAGCTGGACGCGGACCTGCTGCTGGCGTTGCTGCTGGACGCGCGGGAGGGGCTGCGGCCGGACCTGCGGGTGCTGGCGACCTCGGCGACCCTCGCGGCGAACCAGGTGGCCGAACTGCTCGGCGGCGCCCCGATGCTGCGTGCGCAGGGGCGGATCTACCCGGTCGAGCACCGGCACGTTCCGCCGAACCGCGGTGAGCGGATCGAGACGTGCGTTGCGCGCGCGGTGCGCAAGGCGCTGGACGAGCAGGACGGCGACGTGCTGGCTTTTCTGCCCGGCGCCGGGGAGATCCGCCGGGTGCGCACTGCGTTGGCAAACTTGTCCGATGTGGACGTCATGCCGCTGCACGGGCGGCTCGCGCGCGATGCGCAGGACGCCGCGTTGCGGGAAGGGCAGCGGCGGCGTGTCGTGCTGGCGACCGCGGTCGCGGAGTCGAGCTTGACCGTGCCGGGTGTGCGCGCCGTGGTGGATTCCGGGCTGTCCCGGCAATCCCGGGCCGACCCGCGCCGCGGACTGTCCGGATTGGTCACCGTGCGGGTGTCGGCCGCGGGTGCCGAGCAGCGCGCCGGACGGGCCGGACGGCAAGGGCCCGGCGTCGCTTACCGCTGCTGGCCGGAGCACGAGCACAGCACGCTGCCCGCCTTCGGCGAACCGGAGATCCGCACCGCGGAGCTGAGCAGGCTCGCGCTGGAACTGGCGTGCTGGGGAACGCCCGACGGTGCCGCGCTGAGCTGGTGGGACGAGCCGCCCGCAGGAGCGCTCGCGGCCGGGCGCGAAGTGCTGCGCGAACTCGGGGTGCTGGACGAATCCGGCGCGGTGACCGCGCGGGGGAACCGGATGGCCGGCCTCGGGCTGCACCCGAGGCTTGCGCGCGCCCTGCTCGACGGCAGCGAACGCGTCGGTGCCGTCGCCGCCGGTGAGGTCGTCGCGCTGCTCGATGACGACTCGGTCACCACGGAGACCGATGTGGACAGTGCGCTGGCGCGATTGCGGCGCGGTGGTCCGGGGTCCGAGCGGTGGCGGCGGGAAGCCCGCAGGCTCAGCCGGCTGGTGCACGGGGAGCCGGGCGGGCAGGACCTCGCCGAGGTGGTCGCGCTCGCGCATCCGGAACGGCTCGCCCGCCGCAGGTCCGCGGACTCGCCGGTGTACCTGATGGCCTCCGGAACCGCCGTCGAAGCGCCCGCGGCACTGCGGCACTGCGAATGGCTCGCGGTCGCGGTCGCCGATCGCACGCCCGGCCACGCGCACGGCACGGTCCGCTTGGCGGCTCCGGCCGATGAAGAACTGGCCCGGCGGGTCGGCGCACCGCTGCTGAAGGATCGGCGGACCGTCGAGTGGGCAGACGGCGATGTTCGCGCGGTGCAAGAGGAAACGCTCGGTGCGATCACGCTGCAGAGCCGTCCACTGCGCGATCCCGACCCCGCGCAGGTGCGGTCGGCCCTGCTCGACGGGTTGCGCACGGCCGGTCTCGGACTGCTGCACTGGACCAAGGACGCCGAGCGGTTGCGCGACCGGCTGGCTTTCCTGCACATCGCGATCGGCGACCCTTGGCCCGCGGTCGACGATGCGGCACTGCTGTCCGAAGTGGACCACTGGCTGGAGCCCGAACTGTCCCGTGCGGGCAAGCGCGCGGACCTCGAACGCATCTCCGCGGCCGCCGGGCTGCGCAGGCTCGTCCCGTGGTCGCAGGCCGCGCGGTTCGACGAACTGGCTCCGGACACCGTCGAAGTGCCGTCCGGTTCGCAGGTCCGCATCGACTACTCCGGCGACGCACCTGCGCTGCCGGTGAAGTTGCAGGAGGTCTTCGGCTGGCGCCGGGTGCCGGAACTCGCCGACGGGCGCGTTGCGCTGGTGCTGCAGCTGCTTTCCCCGGCCGGGCGGCCCGCCGCGGTCACCTCCGACCTCGAATCGTTCTGGGCCAACGGCTACCCGCAGGTCCGCGCCGAGTTGCGCGGCCGCTACCCGAAGCACCCGTGGCCGGACGACCCCACGACCGCCGCCCCGACGGGCCGCACCAAGAATCGCCGATGAGCACCCGCGGCGGTGCGGGTTGCGTAGCCGCCGGAAGCGGCTTGCGCCGCTTGGAAAACCCCGAGCTCGGTTCCAAGACATGCGTTCACATCTCGCTGGCACCCGCTTTGATCGCCTGCCGGATCCGGAAGTAGGTGCCGCAGCGGCAGATGTTGCGGATGCCGTCGATGTCCGAGTCGGTGATCTCACGGCCCTCCGCGGCGACCCGGCGCACCAGGGCCACGGCGGCCATGATCTGGCCGGGCTGGCAGTAGCCGCACTGCACGACGTCCTGCTCCAGCCAGGCTTCCTGCATCGGGTGCAACTCGGCGTCCACTGTGGCCGGAAGTCCTTCGATGGTGGTGACCTCGTCGGTGGGCGAGAGCTCGCCGACGGGGATCGCGCAGGGGTTCACGGCCTTGCCGTTGACGTGGCTCGTGCACGCCTTGCAGACGTTGATGCCGCAGCCGTACTTCGGCCCGTGCACGCCGAGCAGATCGCGCAGCACCCAGAGCAATCGCACGTCATCTGCGGTGGTGACGGTGACCTGCTCGCCGTTGAGGCGAAAAGTGTGTTCAGGCAAGGACGCTCCTCAGCGTGCGTGCTCCAGCCCGTCCGTCGGCGACTCGGGAACGGGTGGCACCGCGGGTTTGGGGGTGAACGAAAGCGTGTCGTGGTTGATCGGGAAGCGGGTGGGCTGCGTGCCGGTGGCGCGGCCGTAGGCGCAGGCGACCGCGGACATCGCCGCTGCCACGCCGAGTTCGCCCGCCCCGCCCGGTTCTCCGGTGGTGTCCGGCATGATCTCGACGTGCAGGTCGAACGGCACGTTCCACTGCCGGGTGTAGAAGTAGTTGTCCCAGCTGGCTTCGAGGAAGTGGCCATCGCGCAGGTGCAGGCTGGAAGTCAGCGCCAGCGCGATGCCGTCCATGATGCCGCCCATCATCTGCGCCTCGAGCCCGCGCGGATTGATCACCAGGCCCGCGTCGACGGCGAAGACGACCCGGGTGACGCGCGGTCCGGCCACGCCGTCGCGGATCGGCCGGTCGACGGTGCCGGGACGGCAATCGATCTCCACCAGCGCCGCGGTGACCCCGCGGTACTCGGCGTGGAAGGCGATCCCCTGCGCGGTGCCCGCGGGCATCGGCCGACCCCAGTCCCCGAGTTCGGCGGCCTTGGCCAGCACCGCGCGGGAACGGTCGTCCTGGACGAAGTCGTGCCGGAACCGGTAAGGATCTTCGCCCAGTTTCGCCGCGAGCCGGTCGACGACGAGCTCGCGGGCGCAGGTGACGTCCGGTGAGTAGACGTTGCGCATGCTGCCGGTGTTGAAGCCCTTGTCGGTCTCGCACAGCAACTGGCTGCTCGACCCGAACTCGTAGGGCATCGAGACGCTGAGCTGGAACATCGTTTCGGAGAAGCCGATGTCTCCGACCGGGAGCTTGCCCACCATCGCGGAGATGATCTCGCCCAACCCGTGACTCCAGTCGGTCGAAACGCTGGTGTGCCGCTGCTCGTACCCGAGCACGCTGCGCCCGGAGTGGGCCAGGCGCACCCGCGAGATCGCCATCGGGTGGGTGCGGCCCTGCCGGGAGTCGTCGGCGCGGTGCCACATCAGCTTGACCGGTTTGCCCACCGCCCGGGAGATCTCGGCGGCCTCCCGCGCGGCGTCGAAGAACAGCTTGCGCCCGAAGGAACCGCCGCCCTCGGTGACGTGCACCCGCACCGCGCCGACGGGCATGCCGAGGTCGGCGGCGATGGTCTGCTGGGCCACGATCGGGGATTTCAGGCAGGACCAGATCTCGGCCCGGTCCCGGCGCACGTCGGCGACCGCGCAGTTCGGTTCCAGCGCGCTGTTGCTGCGGAACTGGAACGTGAATTCCGCCTCCACTGTGGACGACAGCGGTGGTGGGCCGAGCGGTGCCTCGGCGGCTCGCAGCTCCGCCAGCACGCTGTCGTCGGATTTCCCTTCCGCGGTACCGGGTTTCCAGGCCACTTCGAGCGCGCGCACGGCGTCGATGCACTGCCCGAAGGTCTCCGCCCGCACCGCGACTCCGGTGGAGATGACCGCGACATCGGTCACTCCGGGCATGGTGCGGACTTCGGCCAGGTTGGACGCGGCCGCGACCGACCCGTTGATCGTGGGCGGCCGGCAGACCATCGCGGGCATGGCCCCCGGGACGTCGAGGTCCATGGCGAACTTCTTGCGCCCGGTCACAGCCGCGAGCCCGTCGACGCGGTTGTGCGGGGTGCCGATGACGGTGTGCTGCTCGCGCGGGCCGAGTTCCACCGCGACCTGCCGGTCCCGGGTGCTCGCGGCCTTTTCCGCGAAGGCGCCGATGTCCGCGGCGGCGCCCGAGGCGGCCGTGATCATTCCGTCGCGCAACGTCAGATCTTGCGCTGCGGCACCGAATTCGGCCGCCGCGACCGCCAGCAGCCGCTCGCGGGCCAGCGCGGCGGCGACCCGGATCGGCCGATAGGTCGCGATTGTCGTGTTGGAACCGCCGGTGAGCTGGTTGAACACCAGCTCAGGGCGCGCATCGGCGAGCGTGACGCGAACCCGCTCGACCGGCACGCGCAGCTCTTCGGCGATCAGCATGCTCGTCGAAGTGGTGATGCCCTGGCCGACTTCCGCCCGCGGCAGCGCGAACGAGACCGTGCCGTCCTCGCCGACCTCGACCGTGATCAGGTGCGAGGTCGGCGCCGCCGCCACGGTCATCAGGTCGTTCGCGTCGAAGATCTCCGCGAGCGCCGGTGACGGCAGCTGCGCGTCGGCGGTGCCCGCGCCGCCGAGTTCGGCGGCCGCGACCAGCGTCGGCGCCGCCAGCAGGTATCCGAGGAACCGCCGCCTGCCGACGACGTGCCCGCCGGGCTCCGGCTCGGGCGGAAGATCGTTGCTCATCGGGGACTCCCTTCGCCGGCGAGGCAGCTCGCAGGCGTCGCACCGCGACGACGATCGATGCCGGGTTGCGGTCCATCGGCATCGATCTCGCCGCTGTCGGTTCCGCTCTCCTCCCGCTGCGACCTGCGATCGCGCGAGTCGTCCGTTGTGGACTCAGGAAGGCCGGTTTCCGGTGGGGATCGAGATGCTGATCGGGTAGTCCCCTTTGGACAGGAACAGCAGGACCGCCTGCCGGATGATCTCGTCGAACGCCCAGTAGACCTGGTCGGTGCCGGGGAAGACGTCGAGCAGGCCTTCGCGGACGGCGATGAACGGGCCCCAGAACGTTTTCAGCAACGGGTCCCAGACCGGCTCCGGCGGGATCATCAGCCACTCGGCGACCTGATCGCCGAGCATGAACCGGGTCAGCGCGCCGATGACCGGCCTGCTCAGGATGGTGCCGTCGATCTCCTTGCCGAAGTCCATCAGGATGTCGGCCAGGTTGACACCTTCGGCCGTCGGCGCCAGCACCGGCGTGAGCACCTGATCGGCCTGCGAGTTCGCCTCGTCCCAGGAAGCCGGGATGTACTCGTCGTCGATGCCGAGCATGTGCGCGCACATCTGCCACGAGTGCAGGTACGCTTCGGACTCCTCGACCGGGATCGGCACCTGCCACTCGACCATCTTCCGGTTGACCGTCGTGGCCAGGCTGTGCCAGGTGACCATCATGTCCGCTTGGCTGATCGGGATGTCCTCGGGCGCGACCTGGCTCCAGTGCGGCGACTTCGGCAGCAGGTTGCGCACGCCGGCGTGGGTGAGCCGGGTCTTGACGCAGGTGACGATCATCTCGCCGTCGTCGGCGTAGGCGTTCGGGGTGCCGATGTCGTATCCGAGCTTGGCGGTCTTGGTGATGCGGTCCTTCATGTTGGCCCCGCCGTAGGAGTGGTAGACCGCCCGCGCCTCCTTCGGGATGACCGTGCTCATCATGCCGCTGGCCATCCCGTACAGGACGCCGAGGTAGAGCCCGCGCTTCTCGTTGAACTGGTACGCGAGGTCGAGCTTGCGGTCGTCGACCCACTCCGGGCGCTGCCGGGCGTTCTCGATGAAGTCGCGCAGCTCGGCGGGAAGCCCCTTCGGCAGCTCCTGGCCGTTCTTGGTCCACTGCGCCAGCAGCTCGTTGACCCGGGGCACTGCACCGCGGTCGAGCAGCGAGCCGACCAGCGGGTCGGCCACCTCGTCCCAGACCCACCTCGGGTCGGCACCGGTGCCGGTGCCCACGACCGAACCGCTCGGCGACCACGTCCACGCCGCCGCGGGGCTGGCCATGCCCAGTGCGCCGAGCGCGCCCAAGGCACCACCGGAAGCCAATAATTTGCGCCTGCTGAGTTCGCTCATTTCCTGAACTCCTCCTTGAGTTCCACGGATTGCGAAATTTGCGGAAATCGAAGGTCCTCATCGCGCGAGAACCAGCGGAATGACCAGTGCGCACGGCGTCGTGCGGGCGAAAAGGTCCGGCGAATCGCCGGAAGGGCCCGCTGCGGCGCGCTCGAACGGACCTACGCGCTCACCTGGGACGGTTGATCGTGGGGATATCGATCTTCGTTTCCTTGCCCTTGGTGAGGTAGAAGAGGATGTACTGGCGCGCGGCTTCGTCGATGGTCCAGGCGACTTCGGGCACCGCGGGCAGCGGAACGAGGTTCTCCCGGAACTTCACCAGCAGCGGCCACGCCTCGTTGATCAGCGGTTCCCAGACCGGCTCCCGCGGGATCGCGTCCCAATCGGCGACCTGATCGCCCACCAGGTACCTGGCCAGGGCGTTGCACAGCGGCCGGGTGACCCCGAGCGGCGGGCTGGTCTGCTCGGCGAGCTGGCCCAGCAGGACGTCGGTCAGCTCGACGCCTTCCGGCGTCGGACCCATGTTCCGGCCGAGGACCTGGTCGGATTGGGCGTAGGCGGCATTCCAGGTGGCGGGGATGTACTCCTCGCGGATGCCGAGCAGATAGGCGGTCACCTGCCAGACGTGCAGGTACGCGTCGGACTCGGCCCGGGTGATCGGCACGCCCCAGTCGAGCATCCGGCGCATCGCGAAGGTCGGCAGCGTGTGCCAGGTGACGAGCATGTCCTCCTGGCTGATCGGGATCCGCTGGCCGCCGCTGGTCTGCTTCCAGCCGGGGGACTGCTGCAGCAGGTGCCGCACGGCCGCGTGCACCAGCCGGGTCTTGACCGCTTCCACCACGACGGACCCGTCGGGCCGGTAGGCGTTCGGGTCGCCGACGGCGAATCCCAGGATGCTCGTCTTGGCGACGCGGTCCTCCATGTCCGCGCCGCCCTTGGAGTAGTAGACCGCGCGGGCTTCCTTCGGGATGGCGGTGCTCAACATGCCGCCGCCGACCCCGTTGAGCAGGTTGAGGTAGATCCCCCTGGACTTGTTGAACTCCGCCGCGAGCTCCAGCTTCCGCTGGTCCGCCCATGGCGGCAGCTGGCGCGCCCGTTCCATGAACGCCCGCAGGTCCTGCGGGAGCTCGCGCGGCAGCTCCTGGTCGTTGCGCGTCCAGTCCCACAACAGGCGGTTGACCTCGGGCACGTCGTCCCGATCGAGCAGCGACGCGAGCAGCGGGTCGGCCTCCTGGTCCCAGACCCAGCTCGGGTCGGCGCCCGCCCCGGTGCCCGCGATCGAACCGCTCGGCGACCACGTCCACGCCATCGCGGGCGATGCCATGCCCAGCGCGCCCAACGCGCCCAGGGCTCCGCCGGAAGCCAACACCTTGCGTCTGGTGAATTCATTCATGTCCTGATCCTTGAGCCCGGGAACAGCTGATTGATACGGTGATACACGAACCAGATCGGCGTATCATAGGGAAGCACAAGACGATCCCGAACACCAGCCCCCGAGACCGATCCCGTTTCGAATTCCGTCCGCACCGGAAATCGACAGATCACCCGTACCTGCGATGCGGCGAACAGCAGCGGGGCCAGAAAGAGCATTCGCACTGCACCGGCTCCAGGCCACGCGAACCGCGTGCGCCGTGCGGCCAGGGCCGCCGGTAGCGAGAAACCCGACCGGAACGGCCGCGGGCTTTCCGGCACCAGCCATGGGCACCGGGTCCTTCCCGGGCGCCGAGGAAGGACACCGTGGAACCTGTACCGTCCGGCTGCATGACGCCGCAGGACTCGGACTCGCTGCTGGAACGCGCGTTCGCCGAGGCCGACGACCCCGTCGAGGACACCGACGAGACCACTGCGCGCCTGCTCGACGCCGCGTACGAGCAGTTCTGCCGAATGGGCATCCGCCGATCCACGATGGAGGACGTGGCGCGCCGCGCCGGGGTCTCCAGGATCACCGTCTACCGCCGGTTCACCACCAAGGACGCGCTGGTCGAGCACGTGGTGCGCCGCGAGTTCCGCTGGTACTTCGACCGGTTCCGCACCGACATCGCGCAGGCCGCGACCGCCGCCGACCGGGTCGAGCTCGGATTCGCCAGCGCGCTGCGCGCCATCCGCGGCAATCCGCTGATCGGCGGCCTGATGGAGGCCGAGCCGGACCTGCTGGTGCCCTCGATGATCAACGACGGCGGCCGGACCTTGGCCACCGTGCGGCGATTCCTGGCAGGCCAGCTCCGGCACGAACAGGCCACCGGCCACGTCGCCGCGGCGGTAGACGTGGACCTCGTCGCCGAGATGATGGTCCGCGTCTCGGCGTCGTTCCTGGTCATTCCCAGCGAGCTCGTCGACATCGACGACGACGAGCAGATCCGCGCCGTCGCCCGCCGGTTCCTGGTGCCGATGCTGGAACCGTCCGCGCCCTGACCCGCGGCGCGCGCACGGCTCAGGGCGCGGGAACCCGCGCGTCCTCCGGAACGGCCTGCAGATCGCCGCGCCGGTCCGGCAGGCAGGCCGCGCGCCGGGCGTCGTCGTTCAGGAACTGGCTGAGGCAACCGCCCAGCTGGGCGTGTCCGGCGGCGTTGGCGTGGAACGACTCCTGCATCGCGTGCGGGGCGCGGTCGTCGTACTGCAGGCTCTCCCAATCCACCGTGAGCCGGGTGAACCACTCCTCGCCCTGCCCGGCGGGCGACGCCTGCCCCGGCGGAACCTGTTGCGGCTGCCCCTGTTGCGGTGACGGACCGGTGCACGCCTCGTGCCCGACACCGGCGCGCGAGAGGTCGAGGAACCGCGCGTCGACCGCGCCTGCGGCTTTCCGCAGCCCTTCGGACAGCTGCGGCACACCGGTGTCCCTGATCCACCTCAGATCACCGGTCTGGAACGGGCAGCCGGACAGGTTCTGCAGCTGCGGGGCGATCTCCGGGCCGACCGGCGAAGCGTAGGACTGCACGACCAGCGAATAGCTCTGCGGCGTGTAGCCCGCCCGCTCCATCACCGAGCGCACGTCCCGCAGCGCCGAGACGACCTTGGGCCGCATCTGCTCCACCCGCTGCGGCCAGGTCTTGCTCAGCTGTGCCGAGCAGCCGCCCGGCACCCGCCGCGCCCACGCCTGCACGCACCGGTTGACCGCGTCGGTGAAACCCGGATCGTCGTTCGCGCCGACCTGCACCACGACGTCGGTGATCCGGTAGCGGGAGGCGAGCTCGGCCAGCCGGGCGGCCTGCGAGCCCTCGGCGTGCTCCGGGCTGGGCTGCAGGCCGACCAGCTTCGCCTGCGCCCCCGAGCAGGCCAGGTTGAACCGGCTCACCCCCGGCGGCAGCTGCAGCTGGTGCACCGCCGCGGCGGGAGATCGGTGGCACCAGTCGTCGTTGGCGCCGTTGGTGCCCGCCTCGTAGTTGCCGCCGCCTTCGCCGGACAGCGTGCTGTCGCCGAGCGTGACCACCGCGGCGGGCAACCGCTCCGGCTGCTGCGGCAGGCTCGGCACGTTCTGATCGCTGACCAGGATCGCGAGCGCCAGGACGCCGCAGACCGCCAGCAGTGCGAGGAATCTCGACTTGTGCGCCCGCATCGGCGAGCAGTCTATGCGGTGTTGATGAAGCCATCGCCCGTGGCGGTGCCGAACTCGCCGAGCCCGGCGCGACCGGCAGGGAGGCCCCGCTGACCTGCGCGTTCGTCCGCATGCGAAAGTTGCGGTCCCGCTGCGGGCGGGGGAGGCGGGCTCGCCGGGGTGGCGATCGCAACACTCCGGCAAGTTCGCCGCGCGGATCGGGAGAAAAATCGGACACCGGTGCGTTGAACACAGGGAGAAGTAGCTGTCTGCCGGGGTTTCCCCGCTTGCGGAGGTTTGCAGTGCCCATACTCCTGCTGCTGCTGGCCATCGGCCTCGTCGAGATCAGCGTGCTGGTGCTGGTCGGCAACGCGGTCGGTGTGCTGCCCACGATCGGGCTGCTGCTGGCCGGCGGCGTGCTCGGCAGCTGGCTGATGCGCCGCGAAGGCGCCCGCACGCTGCGCGCCTTCAACGAGGCCGCGAAGCTGCGCAGGCCGCCGGAGCGGGAACTGTCCGACGGGGTGCTGATCGTCGCCGGCGGCGCGCTGATCGTGCTGCCCGGTTTCGTCAGCGACGTGCTCGGGCTGCTGTGCCTGCTGCCGCCCACCCGCGCGCTGCTGCGCCGCTGGATGCAGCGCAGCGCGGAGCGCCGGGCGCAGCGGGTGCGCGAGCAGGTGCGCACGGGCGCGGTTCCGGGGTGGGCCGCACCGGGATGGGGCGCCGGATTCGCGACCGGCTCGCCCGGCGGTTCGCGGGCGAACAACGACGGTGACGTGATCGACGGCGAGGTCGTCTCGGTCAGTGAGGACGACATTCCGCCGCAAAACAACCCCTCGCTGGGCACGTCCGACCAGGCGGAGCGTCCGCGCGGGGACGCAGCGCGCTGAACCGCCCGCCGCGGCTCTCAGCGGCGCGAGCACTGCGGGTAAGCTTCCCGGAACGATCGTGGCCGGAGTCGGCAGCAACCCTCGGCTGGTGCTGCCCGGTTCCGGCCACGGTGGCGCACGGCGCGGCTCGTCGATGCGGTGCACCTGTCCAGGTGCCGCCGGGTGCGAGCAGGTCGGCCGCTGCTCGGCCGGTCCGGGGTGTGGGAGCTTCGTTCCGGTCAGGCGCGGCGGGGACTTCGCCGTGCGCGGCCGAGCGCGTCCGGCCCGGTTGCGGGTCCGGTCGCCGGCGAGGACGAGGAGGGGTGCCGCACCCGCTGTTGCGGGACCGGCCGCGAGGGGGCCGGGATCCGGTGGGGGCCGTTCGGGCCGTAGGCTCGATCAGCTCAGCGCCGCCAGGAAGCGAAGCCGGGGGAGATCCCCAGGACAGGGAACACACAGGGACATGTCCGAGACCACGTTGCTGCTCGGGGGGCGGATCCACTCACCCGCCGACGCCGACGCCACCGCGATGGCCGTCATCGACGGCACCGTCGCCTGGGTCGGGTCCGACCGGGTCGGCCGTGCGCTGCACCCCGAGGCGGAGGTAGTCGATCTCGGCGGTGCGTTCGTCACGCCCGCGTTCGTCGACGCCCACGTGCACGCCACTTCCTCGGGCCTGCTGCTCAACGGCCTCGACCTGACCGGGTGCGCTTCGCTGACGGAGTTCCTGCACGCGCTGCGCGATCACGTCGAGGAACACCCCGGCGCGCTGGTGTGGGGGCACGGCTGGGACGAGACGTGGTGGCCGGAGCGCCGCCCGCCGACCCGCTCCGAGATCGACAGCGCCTGTGGCGGGGCGCCGGTGTACCTCTCGCGGATCGACGTGCACTCCGCGCTGGTTTCCACCGCCCTGATCGATCGCGCACCGCTGGCCCGCGGCGCCGAGGGCTGGAGCGGCGAAGGTCCGCTGACCCGGGTGGCCCACCACCACGCGCGCAGCGCGGCCAGGGAATCGCTCGGCGTGGCCCAGCGCCGCGAGGCGCAGCTGGCTTTCCTGCGGCACGCGGCCGCGCACGGCGTGGCCAGCGTGCACGAGTGCGCCGGACCGGACATCTCCGGTGAGGACGACCTCGCCGACCTGATGGCGCTGTCCGCGCGGGGTGATCTGCCGGAGGTCGTCGGCTACTGGGGCGAGCTCGGCGCGCTGCACACCGCACGCGAGCTCGGGGTGCGGGGCCTCGGCGGCGATCTGTTCATCGACGGCGCGATGGGCTCGCGCACGGCTGCGCTCGGGGCGCCCTACAACGACGATCCGACCACGTCCGGCGTGCTCTACCTGGACGCCGAGGCGGTGGCCGAGCACCTCGTCGAGTGCACCAGGAACGGGTTGCAGGCCGGTTTCCACGTCATCGGTGACGCCGGGGTGGCCGAGGCTTGCGAGGGCTTCCGCCGCGCGGCGAAAGTGCTGGGAGTGCCCGCGCTGGCGAGCATGCGCCACCGCCTGGAGCACCTGGAGATGGTCGGCCCGGAGCAGGCCGCGCAGCTCGGGTCGTTCGGGGTGGCCGCATCGGTGCAGCCCGCGTTCGACGCGGCTTGGGGCGGTCCGTCGGACATGTACGCGCAGCGGCTCGGGGTGCAGCGCGGCACGCGGTTGAACCCGTTCTCGGCGTTGGCGTCGAACGGGATCCTGCTGGCGCTCGGCTCGGACGCGCCGGTGACCCCGGTCGACCCGTGGGCTTCGGTGCGTGCCGCGGTGCACCACCGCACGGAAGGTTTCGGCATCTCACCGCGCGCCGCGTTCACCGCGCACACCCGTGGCGGCTGGCGTGCCGCCGGTCTCGACGACGGGGTGACGGGGGCGCTGATGCCGGGCGCACCGGCGACTTACGCGGTGTGGGAGACCGGCGATCTGGTCGTGACGGCACCGGATTCGCGGGTGCAGCGCTGGTCGACCGACCCGCGGGCGGGTGTTCCCGCGCTGCCGGACCTGAGCCCCGGCGCGCCGCTGCCGCGCTGCCAGCGCACCGTCCTGCGCGGCCGGACCATCTACGTGCGCGAGCCCGACGAAGTGGACGCTCTCTGTCCATAGTGGCCGGTGGCCCGCTTTCCGCCCCGCTTAGCCGCAAGTGAGCGGACCGTTCGCCCGTTCCAGCCGGTCGAACGGTCCGCTAACTCAACCGGCTCCCACTGCTTCGGGCCCCGCCCGTGTCGGCGAGCGCCCGGGTGTTCGGAGCGAACGGACCGTTGGCCCGATCTATTGGGACGAACGGTCCGTTCGCTCAGCTCGCTCAGCCCTGGCGGCCCTTCCAGCGCGGGTTGCGCTTGTTGATCACGAGGAGCTTGCCGTGGCGGCGCACCACCTGCGAGCCCTCCTTGTTCTTCAGCGACTTGATCGATGAGCGGACCTTCATCCGTCCTCCTCGGCTCGTGCGGTCATCGCCGCCCAAGCCTAACGAAAACGGTTTTCAATTGGCGCTGGTGCCCGCCCCGAGCAGCTCCGGTGCGTACGCGAGCAGCAGCTGCGCCGCGCTGAACGGCGCCGAGACCGGGTCGGGCAGCGCGATGTCGCGGGCCACGTGCGCGCCCCGGTAGGTCGGCTCCGAGATCGTCACGTCGGTGAACCAGCGCAGGAAATCCGCGGGCGGAACCGGTAGCCCGGTGGTATCCAGCGACGCCTGGTTCAGCGCGAGCAACGCCTGCTGCGGATTGCGCAGCATCCACCGGTACAGCTCGGAGAACTCGTAGATGTCGCGGTCCACCCGGCTCGGCCGGGCGCCGTGCGCTTCGGCGATCCGGACGCCGTGCTCGGTCGATGCCTGCTCCGCGTTTCCCCAGGCCGGATCGTGCACCCACCGGTCGGTGAGCTCGCCGTCGTGCAACCGGCGCAGGTACTCGGCCCACAACGGCGAGCCCGGATTGCCGAAGCCGTCAGCCGAGACGCCGAGCGCGATCGCGGTGCCGCGCTCGATCCCCTCCAGAATCCCCGCATCGACGTGCGAGACCCAGCTGCCGGGCGCGCCGAAGGAGTTCTCGGCGAAGAACCGGACGATGCCTTCGATGTTGCGCCAGTGCCGGAAACCGGGGATGTACTCGGCCGCGACGCGATCCTGCACCGCGCGCACGAACACCAGTCGCTCGGCCATCGGCAGCGCGTCCAGCTCGGCTGCCGAACAGTCCAGAGTGGATGCGCATGCCCGCGCATCGCGCGCGGTGGCCGCCCCCGCCGGGCAACCGAGCAGCAACAGCAGTGGCACCAGCAGCGCCAGCGCGGCCCTGCGCAACGCGTTCGGCCGATCGAGCGCGGTGGAAGCGGAATGCGGCACCGGAGATCCTTCCCGAGGTCGGATTCGATCACCGGGAGTGCAGCAGTCCGGCACCTCCGCTCATGCACGCACGAGCTCGCGTCGCCCGAATGTCACCGGAACGTGATCAACGCACCGCCTGCCGATGAGCGCGCGCGAGGTTCACCGCCAGCGAAGCCGCCGTCACCACTCCCATCGCCAGCACGGTTCCGCCCAGGCCGAGCGGACCGGCCGCCGCGGCCAGCAGCAGCACGACGACGATGTTGCCCCCGACGATCCACGCCGTGGCGGTCCCGGCGCGGGTGAGCCCGTGCAGCAGCCCGATCACCAGCAGGTACCCGGCCACCGGAACCGCGACGGCCAGTGCCGCGGTCTGCTCGGACATGTGCGCGTGGTGCTGCGTGGCGTCCACCGCGACCTCCAGCCCGGCGCCCAGCGCGGCCACCGCCGCGTACAGCAGGTAGTGCCCGTAACCCCAGGTCAACGCGGTTTTGAGGTTCGGCAGCCGGGTGTTCTGGCCGACGAAGTAGATCCACCACAGCGCGAACACGAGCACCAGCCCGCCCGCGGTGGTCAGCATCAGATCGGTCGAGAGTCCCTGCGCGGTCAGCGCCGAGCTCACCGCGTTGAGGACACCGAGGATGGCCTCGCCGAGCACGATGATGGTGAACAGCCCGTACCGCTCCGCGATGTGCTCCGGGTGCCAGCTGGTCTGGCGGTTGCCGGACTCGGCCCACGCGGGCACCGCGACCTCGGCGATCGCCAGCACGGCGAACCCGGCGTAGTCCCACGGGTGCGGCAGCAGCAGCCGCAGCAGCCACGCGATCTGCACCGCGGTCACCCCGGCCGCGTACCGCAGCGCCGCCGGGCGGCCTTCGGGATGTTCCCGCGCCGCCCGCAGCCATTGCGCCACCATCGCGACGCGCATCAGCACGTACCCGAAGGTGATCACGGTGAAGTCGTACTCGTCCAACGCCGCCGGAATCCCGGCCGCCAGCACCAGCACACCGGCCATCTGCACCAGCGTCAGCACCCGGTACGGGCCGTCGTCGGTGTCGTAGGCGGAGGCGAACCAGGTGAAGTTCACCCACGCCCACCAGATCGCGAAGAACACCATGAAGTAGCCGAGCACGCCGGTGCCGATGTGCCCTTCGGTGAGCGCGTGGTGCAGCATCGTGGCGGCCTGCGAGACCGCGGCCACGAAGCAGAGGTCGAACAGCAGCTCCAGCGGAGTCGCCGCCCGGTGCTCCTGCCACGGGTCGCGGGCGGTCATGGTGCGCCACCAGGGGCGACTTTGCCGGCCGTCGGTCATCGCTGCGCGACTCCTCACCTGTTGCTCGCGTCCGGCGGGATCTTCGGTGCGCCGCGGGCGGATGTCCAGTCCGTGGCGACGCGCGTCACCGGGAATTCCGCCTCGGAGTCCACTTTGTCCGGTGTCGCGGCGCCGGAAGGCGGCCCGCGCGGCGGAGTACGCTCGCGGCATGGTCCAGCACGGCAACGGATCCGTGATCACGACGAACCGCAGGGCGCGGCACGACTACACGATCCTGGACACCTACGAGGCCGGGCTCGTGCTGGCCGGAACCGAGGTGAAGAGCCTGCGCTCGGGACGCGCCTCGCTGGCCGAGGCGTTCGGCACCGTGGACTACGGCGAAGTGTGGCTGCGCAACCTGCACATCGCCGAGTACGGGCGCGGCAGCTGGACCAACCACGCACCGCGCCGCACGCGGAAGATGCTGTTGCACGCCAGGGAGATCCGCGGCCTGACCGGCCGGGTCCGGGAGAGCGGGATCTCGCTGGTCCCGCTGTCGATGTACTTCCGGGACGGCTGGGTGAAGGTGGAGCTGGCACTCGCCCGCGGCAAGAAGCGCTGGGACAAGCGGCGCGCACTGGCCGAGCGCGACGCCGCGCGGGAGATGGCCCGCGGCATCGGCTGGCAGCTCAAGGGCCATCCCGGCCGGGGGCCTGCGGACCCGCTGCGCTACACCACCTGAAGCGTCCGGCGGCGGATGGCGCCGTGGCCGGCATCCGCCGCGAACGATCTCCGCGCGGCCGGTCGCCGGATCGGTCAGTCCTCGTCCGGCTTGGCGTGGTCGGGCACGCCCGGGTTGGGGTCGCGGGACAGGTCGATCAACGGGTCGACCTCGGCGCCTTCGGCCTTGGCGTGGTCCGGCACGCCGGGGTTCGGGTCGTAGGACGGGTCGGTCAGCGGGTCGTGCTGAGAAGTCACGGACGTTCTCCTCTGGTCGGCGTTGCTCCTTGTGGAGTACCAGGATGCATGGCCGAGCGCGGCCGGCGAGCACGGGGATCCGCCCGGCGCGCGCCCGGCCCCGACGGGGTGCGATTACGATCGTACGGCCGGTTTCTTGCACGGAAGAGGTGTCAGGGTGTCGTCGGAGGAACTGCTTCCAGCGCTGGAAGACGAGATGCGCGCGCTGATCCGCCGTGCGCGGCACACCACGCGGGAACTGGCCAGGCAGGTGCACCCGAAGCTGGATCCGACCTCGTACCCGCTGCTGATGCTGCTCAGCAAGGAAGGCGCGCTGCGGATGTCGTCGCTGGCCGCGGCGCTGCAACTGGACAAGTCGACGGTGAGCAGGCAGGTCGACGCGGTGGTGCGGCTCGGGCTCGCCGAGCGGGTGCCGGACCCGAGCGACGCGCGGGCGCGGCTGGTCGTGCTCACCGGCGAAGGGCACCGGAAGGTCGACGCGCAGGTGGCCGACCAGCGGGACCGCTGGCGCTCGGCGCTCGGCGGCTGGGACCCGGACGATGTCGCGGAGCTGACCCGCCTGCTGCGCCGCCTCGGCGACAGCGGAGTTGTCTGAGTTCGGCCCGGTTGCGCAGGTGCCCGGGTAGCGCAACCTCACGCCGTCTCACCGCGGGATCGCGCCTGACGCAGCGTCCTGCGCGGCCCGCCCGGTTTCTCGCCCGAGGTGTGGGCCGATCGATGCGCCGCGTTCTTGTCGCCGCGGGCGAAGATCATTACTTTGGGTGAATGGTCGATGATCAGGACAGCTGGCGCGCAATAGGCGTCGACGTGCAGACGCCGAGCGCGGCCCGCGTCTACGACGCGTACCTCGGCGGTGCGCACAACTTCGCCGCGGACCGCGAGTTCGTGGCCAGGGCCAAGGAGATACTGCCGCACATCGCCGACGTGGCCCGCTGGAACCGCACCTTCCTGCGCCGCGCCGTGCACACGATGCTTGACGCGGGGATCGACCAGTTCCTCGACCTCGGTGCGGGATTGCCGACGGCCGGCGCCACCCACGAGCTGGCGCAACACCGCGATCCGCACGCCCGGGTCGTCTACGTGGACAACGAGCCGGTCGCCGTGGCGCAGACCGAGCAGCTGCTGCGGGACGTACCCGGCACCACGGTCGTGCGCGGTGACTTCCTGGAGCCCGAAGAGGTGCTCGCCGCCGCGGGCACCCGCGAACAGCTCGACTTCACCCGGCCCATCGGGGTGCTTGCGGTGGCGCTGCTGCACTTCATGCCGGGCAGCCGGCATCCGGAAGCGGCCTTGGAGCGGTACAAGGCCGCGTTGCCCTCCGGCAGCAGGCTCGCCATCAGCCACGCCACTGTGGACGGTGTGCCGGAGCCGGTCCGCACCCAGACGCTCGAGTTCATCAAGTCCTACGAGAACACCCAGAATCCCGGTTTCGTGGCCCGCGAAGAGCTGGAGTTCCGCCGCTTCTTCACCGGCTGGGAGCTGCTGGACCCCGGTGTCACCTACACCTCGGAATGGCGATCGGACCTCGTCGGGGTCGACCCGTCGGACGAGAGCGCCCCGGAGAACGCGGTGTGCTTCGCCGCAGTGGCGCAGAAACCCTAGCGGTACGCGAAGATGCGGGTGGCGGATCGTCTCCGCCACCCGCACTCGGTTCTCCGGCTATCAGCCCGGGAATTCGGTCTGGTAGCTGATCTGGTGATCGGCGTTGGCCGGTTCACCGATGTCGTTGATGATGCGGTTGATCGTTCCCACCCCGCCCAGCGAGACGGTCACCATGTCGTGGAACTTCACGCCGGGGTTGTCGGGCACTTCGAACGAGCGGGCCGCGGTGATCGACGGGTTCACGTTGAAGTAGCAGTAGCTGCCGAGCCCCCAGCCTTCGTGGTCGGTGACCTGATCACCGACCTTGTAGGCCGCCCAGCCGCCGTTCTCGCCCCATGCCGCCTGATCCGGCGGGTCGTAGGGCATCTCGTTCTGGAAGAAGTAGGTGCGGCCGCCGTTTCCGTTCCACACCACGTTGTTCTTCTGGTAGTGCTCCACGAACAGCCCGTGCGCGGTGACGTTGTCGCCGTTGACGATCACACCGGTGTCGGCGGTGTTGACGTCCCAGCCGACCCCGTCGCCGTGGTCGGCGCGCCAGACCCAGCTGTGGTCCAGCAGGACGTCGTTGCTGTTGATCTGCAGCGAAGTGCTCGCCTTGCCCGCCCGCGGGCCGCCGACGCGGAAGAACACGTCCGACAGCGAGGTCGGGTTCTGCGCGTGGCTCGCGTTCGCCCCTTCCTGGCCGACGTCCATCAGCGAAGGCGAGTTCTGCTCACCGGCGTCGATGAGCAGCCCGGCGAGCTTCACACCGTCCACATCGGCCACCGACACCGCGGTCTTGCCGGTGTCCGGGACGAGCGTGGTCATGCCGATGCCGAGCACCACCGTGTTCGGGTTCGTCACGTTGATCGTGTCGTCCAGGTGGTAGACGCCCGGGGTGAACAGCAGGTGCTTGCCCTCGGCCAGCGCGGCGTTGATGGTGGCCGCGTTGTCCGTCGGCTTGGCCACGAAGAAGTCCGCCAGCGAGAGGTTCTCACCCTCCGGCGCGCCGTTCGCCCAGCTCGGTCCCGACGAGTTCTCCCGGATGCCGGGGACGAACACGTTGTAGTTGCCCGTGTCGTCGATGTTCAGGAACGGCTTTTCCCGCATCTTCGGGGTTTCCGGGATGTTCGTGTTCGACGGGTCGGGGAAGTGCTGCGCCGGGGCGCCCGCCGTGCCGGTGAACATCATGTTCCACACCGACCCGGTCCAGCCACCGGCCAGCTCGCTGTTGCGGGTGAGGAACTGCTGCTGCGAGCCGGATTCGACGAGTCCGTCGATTTTGGAGTCGGCGATGAATCCGCCGCTGGCCCAGCCGTCGCCGCCGTCCCACAGCTGCATCTGGCCCTTCTGGTGCATCCGGCGGTAGGGCGCGGCCTGCGAAACGGCCCACCGCTCGATCTCACCGGACGGCGGCGTCACCGCGAGGTTCTCCGCCGAGCGCCAGAAGTTCTGCGTCGCGTTGCCCTTGTAGTTCGGGTCGTCGCCCTGCTGCAACCAGTCGGCCTCGACCCGCACGTGCCCGTTGAGCTGCACGTCGTCCGGGGACATGCCGAGCCCGGCGACCTGGGTGTTGAAGCCGAGGTTCACGTCGGCGTCGTACTCGCCGGGCTGGAACAGGATCGCGTCGCGCTCGTCGCCGAACTGGTTGGTGTGCTGCCGCTTGGCGATTTCGTCCAATTTGGACTGCATCTCGCCCTGCGGGGTGTCCGGCTTGACGACGTAGGTGTTCGGTCCGAGGTCCGGATTCTGCGGGTCGGTGTCGCGCACCGCCTGAGCCGGTGCCGGGGGAGCGGGTGCCGGCTCGGCACCCGCCGTGGTGGTGCTGACGAGCCCGGCGACGAGGGCGGAGCCGGCTACCAGCGCCAGCGCGGCCCGTCCCGGGCGTGATGATGTCTTCATGCGTTTCGCCTGTCCGCTGCTGCGGCGCGTCGAGCGCCGGTGATCGGTGTCCTTGCGGTGCGAGGCCTCCGGAAAGGATTAAGGAGAGCGCTCCGAAGGAATTTAAGAGATCATTTCGGGGTGTCAAGGCCGCGGACGCGCATCTGGGAATGTGAACGCAGGATGTGCGCGCGTCACCGGATTCCCGGCGATTTTTTCCCACTCATCCCAGAATCGGCGGCGCGGATCTCCTTGCCTGTGCAATCGGTTGTTAAGCTGGACCGGAACCAGGTGCGCACCCGCAGGCGCGCCCGTCCCACGACACAGGTGCGATGAGCGAAGAACCCGGCTCCCACGAAAATCCCGGCCGGCACGACGAACCCGGCCCGCACTTCGTGCGCTCGGTCGAGCGCGCGTTCCGCGTGCTGCGGACCTTCACCGAGCGGCAGCCGGAGTTGACGCTGACCGAGGTGGCGCAGGCCAGCGGACTCGACCGCGCCGGCGCGCGGCGGCTGCTGCTCACGCTGATCGACCTGGGATACGTGCAGCACGACGGCAGGCACTACGCGCTGGCGCCGCGGATCCTGGAGTTCGGCCACGCCTACCTGTCGACGCGTTCGCTGCCGCAGATCGCCGAGCCGCACCTGCGGCGGCTGACCGCGGAGCTCAAGGCGATGACCGCGGTCGGCGTGCTCGACGGCGACGACGTCCGCTACGTGGCGCAGGTGCCGAGCCCCAAGCTGCTGTCGGTGGCGATTCCGGTCGGCAGCCGGTTCCCGGTGCACGCGACCTCGATGGGCAAGGTGCTGCTGGCGGACCTGGCGCCGGAGCGGCTGGAGGCGCGGCTCAGCGCGATGTCGCTGCGCCCGGTCACGCCGCGCACGGTCACCTCCCGGCACGGGATGCACGCCGACCTGGCCAAGGTGCGCAAGGAAGGTTTCGTGATCTCGGACGGCGAGCTGGAGGAAGGGCTGCGCGGCGTGGCGGTGCCGCTGCGCGATCCGGCGGGCCGGGCGATCGCGGCGGTGAACGTCTCGCTCGACGAGCACGGCGCGTCCGCGGACGTGGTGCGTCGCGAGGTCGTGCCCCCGTTGCTGACCACCGCCGCCCGCATCGAGGCGGATCTGCGAGTGAAGAGTCCTTGAGAATGATTTGCGCGGCGGTGCCGGTTGCTTGCACGGCCACTGCTCAGCGGCTCCGCCGCTGACGAGCAAAAGATCAAAAAGTTGTACTTGAACGACCGCGAGTCCGCCGGCCGGTCCGCGCGGGACCGGCCGGCGGTGGCGGGGTGTGCCGGTTCAGCTCGTGGAGCGCGGCGCGTCCGCGTCCAGTTCGGCCAGTTCCTCAGCGGTGCGGTAGGTCTTCTCCGCGACGTGGATGTAGTAGTCCGGCGTCTCGTCCGCGGCGGTCTGCTGGAAATCGCCGTAGGTGTCGATGCGCTGGAAACCGACGTCGCGCAGCAGCCCGCGCACGTAGTTCTTCCGCAGCGGGTACATGTTCAGGAAGTACTCGGTGTCGTCCGGGAACGTGTACTTGTAGCGGGCCAGCCCCTCGTCGACGTGGTCCGGTTTCGCCGAGACCTGATCGCCGCAGTAGTAGTAGGTCTGGTTGGCCCCGGACGTGCCGTCCAGCACCGCGTCGTAGTTGCGCTGGTCGATGATCAGCACGCCGTCGTGGGAGAGCATCGCGTAGAACTCCGCCAGCGCCTTGCGCCGGTCGTGCTCGGAGAACAGGTGCGTGAACGAGTTGCCCAGGCAGATGATCGCGTCGTACTCGCCGTGCACGTCCCGGTTGAGCCACCGCCAGTCGGCATTGACCACGCGCAGCACGTGCCCGCCGTGCCTGCGGCCGTTGCGGAACGCCTGGGCCAGCATCTGCGGGCTGCCGTCCGCGCTGACCGTCTCGAAGCCCGCTTCCAGCAGCCGCACCGAGTGGAACCCGGTGCCGGTCGCCACGTCGAGCACGGATTCCACGCCGCGCGCCTTGAGCTGGTCGACGAAGAAGCGGCCTTCGCTCTCGGCGCGCTTGTCCCAGTCGATCAGCTCGTCCCACTTGTCCACGATGCCGCCGACGTATTCCTGCGCGTAGTGGTCGGATTCGCGGACTTGCAGCGGGTTGTCGCCGAATACCTGCTCGTCCAGCGAAATGGAATCGACCTGCTCGTCGGGCCGGTGCGCCGCGGCGCTCGCGTTTGCCGTCATGCTCCTTTTCCTCACCTTGTCGCCGATCGCGATCGCGGTGGATTCGTGGCTCCGTCGTGCCCGATCGCGGAATCCGGCGGTTCTCGTTCTCGGAGCCGTTTTCGACACTAGGTGATCCGTTTCCCGGGGCAAGGGCGTCGTGGGCGGCCCGCGCCGTCGGCGCGCCAGGGGCCGGCGCAGCCGCGGTCGTCTGACCAGTGTTTTCGCCAGCTCCGGACGGCTCGGACTGCGGTCGTCCGGCGGATCGGGGAGCCGTTCGCGCTCCGATCGCAGGTGTCGGAGGGCGAATGCGCCGCGCGGTCACCGGCGCGTCGCGCCGATCCGGGAGCAGGTTTTCCGGAGCGTTCCCCGACGAGTTCTCCGCGCAGCTCAGCGGGCTGCGATCGCCGTTTTCCGAAAACTGCGCGGGCCCCGCGTTCGACCGCGTTGTGCCCCGCGTCACTGTTTACGGGATCACAGCCGCTCCTACTCTTCCGTTCGCGCACCGGAGGGTGCCGACGGCAATGCTGCTGAACGGAGAGAATTCATGACCGGACGCATCCGCAACCCGAGGATCGCGCGCAAGCTCACCAGTGCCGTCGAGGCGGCGAACCTGGTCAAACCCGGCGCGAACGTCGGCATGAGCGGTTTCACCGGATCCGGCCACCCGAAGCGGGTCCCGGCCGCGCTGGCGCAGCGCATCGCCGAGGCCAATCGGACGGGCGAGCCGATGCGCATCGGGCTGTGGACCGGCGCCTCCACCGCGCCCGAAGTGGACGGCGTGCTCGCCGAAGCCGACGGGATCGACCTGCGGCTGCCGTACCAATCCGACCCGGTCACCCGGGACCGGATCAACTCGGCCGCGCTGCGCTACACCGACATGCACCTCTCGCACGTGGCGCCGCGGGTGTGGCAGGGCTTCTTCGGGCGGCTCGACGTGGCGATCGTCGAAGCCACCGCGATCACCGAGGACGGGCACCTGGTCCCGTCGTCCTCGGTGGGCAACAACAAGACCTGGATCGAGCAGGCCGACCAGGTCATCGTCGAACTCAACGAGCGGCACGGCGATGGCATGGAAGGGATGCACGACATCTACTACGGCACCGCCCTGCCGCCGCAGCGCAAGCCGATTCCGCTGACCCGGCCGTCGGACCGGATCGGTGCGGCGCACCTGGAATGCCCCGAGGACAAGATCGTCGCGGTGGTGCGCACCGAGGAACCGGACCGCGGCACCGCGTTCCGCCCGCCGGACGCGACCTCCCGCGGCATCGCCGGGCACGTGCTGGACTTCCTGGGCGAGGAGGTCCGCTCCGGTCGGCTGCCGCGCGAACTGCTGCCGCTGCAGTCCGGCGTCGGCAACGTCGCCAACGCCGTGCTGGACGGGTTGCGCACCGGCCCGTTCCGCGACCTGACCGCCTACACCGAGGTCATCCAGGACGGGATGCTGGACCTGCTGGACGCGGGCGTGCTGCGCGCCGCATCGGCGACCGCGCTGTCGCTGAGCCCCGCTGCCGACGACCGGTTCCACGACGGCATCGCCGACTACCGGGACAAGATCGTGCTGCGGCCGCAGGAGATCAGCAACCATCCGGAGGTGGTGCGGCGGCTGGGCTGCCTGGCGATGAACGGGATCGTGGAGGCCGACATCTACGGCAACGTCAATTCCACGCACCTGATGGGCAGCTCGGTGCAGAACGGCATCGGCGGGTCCGGCGACTTCGCCCGCAACGCCTACCTGTCGATCTTCGTGACGCCGTCCAGCGCGAAGGGCGGGGCGATCTCGACGATCGTGCCGATGGTCTCGCACGTCGACCACACCGAGCACGACGTGGACGTGATCGCGACCGAGCAGGGGATCGCGGACTTGCGCGGGCTCGCGCCCGCCGAGCGGGCGCGGCTGGTCATCGACAACTGCGCGCACCCGGACTTCCGCCCGGCGCTGCACGACTACTTCGCACGGGCACAGCGCGACTCGTTCGGCCTGCACACGCCGCACCTGCTCGACGAATCCCTGTCCTGGCACCACCGCTTCGTCCGAACCGGAACGATGCACAGCACCCCGGAGTGATGGGGACCTGGAGCAAAGGAGTCGTTCATCCTGCAAGATCGGTCGGAGGGGCTGCCTTCCGGAGCTCAATCGTGAACACGCAGGGTGTTCAGCCTGCTACACAAAGTGTTGTATGATCAGCTGAGCACTGCACAACGAGCGCCGGACCTGGGGGACAAATGCCGGACGGCAGCACGTCTGACGCCGACGACGCGTTGGCCGTGGAAGTGCTCTCGCACGTTGTGGAGCCGGACGGCCTTCCGATGAGCGCGGCCAAAGAGGGGTTCAGCCTCGGCTTCGTACGTATGGTGGCCGCAGCCTCCCGTTGTTCAGTGAAGAGTCACGACGCTGATTACGATGGCGTGGATATCACCATCGTCTCGTCGGCTGAGTACCAGATTCACTACGGGCCGCAGTTCGAGTTGCAGGTCAAGTGCACCTCGCAGATCCACCGGCTCAACGACGAGTACATGTCGTGGCGGCTGGACGACCGAGCATTCACCAAGCTGACCCACCCGAAGCGGTACCTGGACGCATACCTGGGCGTGCTCGTCGTCCCGCCGTCGCCGGACGGATGGCTTGATCAGAACGAGTCGAGACTGCTCACCCAGAGCAGAATGTACTGGCAGCGGGCGGACAAGCTTGGCACGATCGACAGCGATGCGACGGGCAAAACCGTGCGGTTGCCTAGGAGCAACCTTTTCAGCGTGCGCCAGTTGCTGGACATCATGCGGGACATCGGCGGTAGGGGTGACTGGTGAGCGCGTCGGCGATCGATAGCTACGGAGACGTTGCTGAGGTGCTGTCCCCCTCCGTCGTCGCCCAGTACTTGGCAGCGCATGATTGGCGGCTGGAACTTCGCGATCCGGTGAAGGAGATTTGGCGGCTGCCCAGCGAAGGCGATCTTGCACCGCAACGGGAACCACGAATCATGCTGCCGTTGGCGACCGACTTCGTTGATTTTCAACGGCGCTTCAAGGAAGTGTTGTACTCCCTCGGGCAGGTTTATGACTGGGGCCCCAGCGAACTTTGCGAGCGCATCAGCGGCGCCCGGGCCGATATGTTCTACGTCCGGCTCGATCAGGACGTGCTGGATGGGACCATCTCGTTCCGGCAGGCCGAGAAGTCGGTGGAGTCCCTCTACAAGCTTCTCAAGGCTGCCGCAACGACTGCTTATGATCCTTACCATTCTCATCGGGGCGGCAAGCGCTCGGCGCCCGTTTCCAACTTTCTCGAGGACGATGTTCGTCTGGGGCACACCAAGCGCGGCAGCTTCGTTTTCACGGTCGCAGCACGTCTGGGCGACTTGCCTGATCGGGATAAGGGTGCCGCCGGGAAGAGTTTCGCCAGGAAGGCGATGGAAACGCTCGCTCGCGGGTTGGAGACCACACGCGACGTCAGTCGAGCATGGGACCCCTCAGTCCTTCGAGCTCCTGGAGAACGGGGTGTGAGCGCGAGTCTCGTCGAGTCTCTCGAGGAGTTGACGCAGTCGGAGTCGTTGCGCTCGCTCGATCTTTCCTTCTGCTGGTCACCGTTTGAACCAAAGCCCGCTGTAGGCCTCGAGGCCATCGTCCTCGACCGCCAACTGATCGGCAGGTTGCCCGGAATTCGAGAAAGGCTGATTCGTCAGGAGCAGCCGCCTCATCGCGAAACCCTCGTCGGCTACGTTCGGTCCTTGAGCCGCGATGAGTTTGGTTATCCCGAGAGCAACACGGCGACCATCCAGCTTTCCGTCGAACTGAACGGTAGAGTCCGGACGGTCCACGTCACCCTCGATCCCGACGGGCATCGATGGGCGATCATGGCGTATCAGGAAAAGCTGCCATTCACCGTTACCGGCGATCTGGTGTTCGAACGCAGGGCCTGGCGGCTCGTCGGCGACGTAGAAGTCGATGCGGAGTACCTGGAATTTAGGCGTGAGCATTAGGGGCCGGCGCTGCTGGGAACGCTGGAGCGGCCCGCCGGATCGGGGAACCCGGCGGGCCGCTGGTCTTGCGTGCGGCTCAGCCGACCACCGGCAGTGAGCGGCGTACGGCCGGGGTGACGCCGTCGCTGGCGCGGGCCGCTTCGACGCGGTCGGCGTCCGGGGTGCCGTAGAGGCTGGTGCGCTGCCGCAGCGGCCTGCCGGTCGGGGCGACCATGGTCTCCAGGTCGCTGATGGTCTTGTAGGAGCCGTTGTCGGCCCCGGCCATCCGGCTGATCGTCTCCTCCATCAGCGTGCCGCCGAGGTCGTTCACACCGCCTGCGAGCACGTCCCGGCAGCCGTCGACGCCGAGCTTCACCCACGAGCACTGGATGTTGTCGATCAGGCCGTGCAGCAGGATCCGCGCCATCGCGTGCACCGCCCGGTTCTCCCGCGGCGTGGTGCCCGCGCGCGCCAGCCCGGCCAGGTAGATCGGCGAGTTCTGGTGGATGAACGGCAGCAGCACGAACTCGGTGAAGCCGGGTTTCCCGTTGTTCTCCAGGGATTTCCGCTGCAGGTCGGCGATCAGCTTGATGTGCCCCACCCAGTGCTCGGGGGTGTCCACGTGCCCGTACATCATCGTCGACGTGGTCGGGATGCCGAGCTCGTGCGCGGTGCTGATCACCTCGATCCAGCTCGACGCGGGCAGTTTGCCCTTGGTCAGCACCCACCGGACGTCGTCGTCCAGGATCTCCGCCGCGGTTCCGGGGATCGAGTCCACACCGGACTCCCGGGCGCGATCGAGCCAGTCCCGGATGGACAGATCGGTGCGGGAGGCGCCGTTGACGACCTCCATCGGGCTGTAGGAGTGCAGGTGCATGCCCGGCTGCCTGCGCTTGACCTCGCCTGCGATGTCGAAGTACGCGGTACCGGGCATGTCCGGGTGGATGCCGCCCTGCATGCACACCTCGGTCGCGCCCGCTTCCCACGCCTGGTCGACGCGCTCGCCGACCTGCGACAGCGACAGCGTGTAGGCGTCGGCGTCGGTGCGCCGCTGCGCGAAAGCGCAGAACCGGCAGCCGGTGTAGCAGACGTTGGTGAAGTTGATGTTGCGGGTGACCACGAAGGTCACGTCGTCCCCGACGGTGTCCCTGCGCAGCCCGTCGGCCAGCGAGGTCAGCGCGTCCAGCTCCGCGCCGTCCGCGTGCAGCAGCGCGAGAGCGTCCTCATCGGACAGTCCGGCCGGGTCCTTTTCCGCGCGCTGCAACGCTTCCCGCAGGTCGGAGTCGATCCGCGACGGTGTCGTCGGCACCCGCTCGGCCAGTTCGGACCAGTCGCCGTAGACCGAGTCGAAGTCGCTGCGCCGATCCCCGGTGCGCCCGACGGTGTCCACTTCGACGTGCAGGTCGGTGCGGCCGGTGCCCGCCAGCTGCTCCCAGCCGCCGTCCGGTTCCTGCCACGGAATCCCTTCCGGCATGGCGCCTTCGCGCGCCAGCCCGGTCTCCGGTTCGGCGAGCGCGTCGACGTGCGAGCGCACTCGCGGGTCCAGCCATGGTTCGCCCGCGCGCACGTACTCCGGGTAGATCGCGAGCCGTTCGCGCAGCCGGAAACCGGAATCCGCGGTCAGCCGGTCCAGCTCGTCGATCTGCGGCCAGTCGCGTTCCGGGTTGACGTGGTCCGGGGTCAGCGGCGAAACCCCGCCCCAGTCGTCGATGCCCGCGCGGATCATCCGCGCGTACTCGTCGCCGATCAGGTTCGGCGGGGCCTGGATGCGCATCTTCGGGCCGAGCACCAGCCGGGTCGCGGCGATCGTCGCGGCGAGTTCCTGCAGGTCCGCGTCCGGCGTCGCCTGCATCTTGGTGTTCGGCTTGGCGCGGAAGTTCTGCACGATGACTTCCTGGATGCCGCCGTAGGCGCGGGCGGCCTTGCGGATCGCGAAGATCGCGTCGGCGCGTTCGCCGTGGTCCTCGCCGATGCCGATCAGGATGCCGGTGGTGAACGGCACCGCGCTGCGCCCGGCGTCGTCGAGCACCCGCAGCCGCACCTCCGGGTCCTTGTCCGGGGAGCCGTAGTGCGGCCCGCCCTTCTCGGTGTACAACCGGCTGGCGGTGGTCTCCAGCATCATGCCCATCGACGGCGAGACCGGCTTGAGCCGCTGCAGGTCCTGCCAGCCCATCACCCCGGGGTTGAGGTGCGGCAGCAGCCCGGTCTCCTCCAGCACCCGGATCGACATGGCCCGCACGTAGGAGAGCGTGTCGTCGTAGCCGTGCGCGTCGAGCCAGTCGCGCGCCGCGCTCCAGCGGTCCTCCGGCCGGTCGCCGAGGGTGAACAGGGCTTCCTTGCAGCCCATCGCCGCGCCTTCGCGGGCGATCTCGAGGACTTCGTCCGGCGACAGGTACGGCGATTCGACCTTGCCGGGCACGGTCACGAACGTGCAGTAGCCGCAGCGGTCCCGGCACAGCCTGGTCAGCGGGATGAACACCTTGCGGCTGTAGGTGATCACGCCTTCCCGGCCTACCGCGCGCAACCCGGCGTCGCGGGTCCTGGCGGCGTGTTCGGTGAGCTTGTCCAGATCGGCGTCGCGGGCTTGCAGCAGCACGGCCACTTCGTCCCGGTCCAGCGTCTTGCCGTCGCGGGCGCGGGCCAGCGCGCGGCGCATCGCCGAGGAGGTGGGGGCGTCATCGGAAGACATACCGGCACGCTAGGCCGACTCGCTCGCAGGCCGCCAGCGCGTGCGCGGCGAGTCCGGTGACCATCCGGTCATGCAGCGTGTTGATCCTGGTCAGGAAGCTGCGAGTGGTTGCGGGAAGCACTGCGCGGGTGTATTACCCAAAGCGTGGGGTCGATCATCGGCAAGCGGCGCGGCGGGCGGACTTACTACTACTACGCGGAGTCCGGGCGGGTGAACGGCCGCCCGCGCATCGTCGGGCAGCGCTACCTCGGTACCGCCGAGGACGTCGCGGGGTCGCTCGGCGGTTCGGCGGCGGAACCGGAGCGCACCCGGCAGTTGCCGTTCGGTGATGTGGCGGCGGTGTGGCGCACGATCCGGTCCCTGGACCTCGCCGGGATCGTCGACGGAGTGATCGGCAGGCAGCGTTCAGCGGTCTCGGTGGGAACGCACCTGGCGCTGGCCGTGCTGGAGCGCGTGGTGGGGACGGACTCGGGCGAGCTCACCCACCTGATCCGCGCGCCCGAGCAGGCTTGGGAGCAGGGGCGTTCGCGGCGGGCGCTGCGGCGGCTCGACCCGGAACGCAGGCAGCGGATCGAGCAGGCGGTCTCGGCCGCGGTGCGCGAGCGGATCGGCGGCGGATCGGCACTGGTCGTGGACGTGCCGCAGGCGACGATCGATGCTTCGGCGGACGGGCTGTCCGGTTCGGCGCTGCTGGTCAGCCGGGACGGCGCGATCCCGCTGAGCAGCCAGGACCACCGGCGCGGCGGGGACGAGCGCTACGCCGCGGTCGCCGGGCGGCTCGCCGAACGCCACCGCGCCGGCGGCAGCGCCGAGGTGACCGCCGTGTTCGACGCGGGCGCGCACGCGGGGCCGAGCCCGGACGTGGGTTTCGTCGGGGGCCTGCTGCTGACCGACCACCCCGAGCTGCTGGCCTACACCGCGGGCGCGCGCACCGCCGTGGACGAGCGGCGGCTGCCGGGCTTGACGGCGCTGGACACCCGCGCGGTGGTGGACGGGGTGAGCAGGCGGGTGGTGCTCACCCACTCCGAAACCCTGCACGCCGCGCAGGCGCGCGGTTTCGCGCAGGCGTTGAACCAGGCGGCGCGGCGCCTCGACGGCCTGGCCGAGGCGCTGGCCGCGGGAACCTACCGGCACTCGCGCGACCAGGCGCTGGCCGAGGTCGCCCGGATCACCCGCGTGCGCTGGGTGGAACGGGTGCTGGTCACCTCGCTGGAGGCGAATCCGATGCGGCTGCGCTGGCACGTCGACGAAGCCGCCCGCGCGCGGGTCGCCGAGGAGTTCTTCGGCAAGCAGCTGCTGGTCACCGACCGGGACGGCTGGCCGGTTGCCGAGCTGGTCACCGCCTACCGCGCCCGCTACCACCTGGAATCCACCTTCGCCCGGCTCGCCGAAGGACCCGCCGAACCCGCCGAGGTGCAGCGGATGATCTCGGTGCTGGCCGTGACGGTGCTGCACGTGATGCGCCACGAGGCCGAGCGGGCCGGTCTCGACCTGTCCGTGCGGGAGCTGTTCGAGCAGCTCGGCGGCATCCGCGAGGTGGTGCTGCGCTACCCGTCCACCGGCGGGCGCCCGCGCACCAGGCGGTTGCTGACCGAGCTGACCGAGCCGCAGCGGCGGCTGTTCGAGGTGTTCGGGCTGGCCGGGTTCGCGCCGCGGTGAGCCCGTCACACCACGGATTGCCGTGCGTGCGGTGTGTCGAGCGTGCCCGCGAGCCAGTCCAGTTCGGTCCGCACGTCGGTGACCTGGTTGGTGAGGCTGCCGACCTCGCTGATGCCGATCCGCACGACGTCTCCGCGGCGCAGGTTGAAGTCCATCTCGGGCACGATGCCGGTTCCGGTGGCCAGCACCGCGCCGTGCGGGAACGGCTGCCCGCGGAACAGGTGCTCGACCAGCACTTCGCAGCCGCGGTGCAGCGCGGAGGTGTGCACCTTTCCTTCGAAGCAGGATTCGTCGGCGCGGAACACCTCCAGGCTGATCTCCAGGCCGGCCGGGTCGACCTCCCACGCGGGCCGGATGCCGGGTGCCAGCGCGCAGCTGCCCGCGTAAACCTTGGCCTGCGGCAGGTAAAGCGGGTTCTCGCCCTCGATGGAGCGCGAGCTGACGTCGTTGCACACGCCGTAGCCGACGATCTCCCCTGCGGAGTTGGCGAACACCGCCAGCTCCGGTTCGGGCACGTTCAGCGGTGAGTCGGCGCGCACTCCGATCGCCTCGCCGTCGGTGACCACTCGCCAGGGCTGCGCCTTGAAGAACAGTTCCGGTCGTTCGGCGAGGTAGACCCGGTCGTAGACGGACTGCTCGCTGCTCTCCTCCATCCGCGCCTGCTTGGAGCGCTCGTAGGTGACTCCGGCGGCCCAGATCTCGGTGTGCCCGTCGACCGGCGGCAGCAGCCGCACCGCACCCGCCGGTTCGGCCGCCGGCTCCATTGCGCGGAGTTCGGCGGTGGACAGCCGCAGCAGGTCGGCGATTCGCCGCACGCCGGGGAACCGGCGCACCGAGCCGCCTTCCATCAGTCCGATGTGGAGTTCGTTGTGGCGGTCGGCGTAGCGCACGATGTGCATCGGTCCTCCTGTCAGGCGACTTCGAGGTCTGATGTGGACGGTTCGGTGGTGCGTTCGGTCAGCCACCGCAACGAGAACGTGGTGACGATCCCGGCCGCGACGACGGCTGCGATCACGTACAACCCGGCCGTTCCGGAACCGGTGGTGCTCTCGGTGACCCCCATGACGTACGGCCCGACGAATCCGCCCACGTTGCCCAGCCCGGAGATCAACGCGATCGTGCCCGCGCCCTGAGCTCCGGTGAGGATCGTCGGCGGAACTGTCCAGAACACCGGCTGCGAACCCAGAAAACCGAAAGCGGCCACGCACAGCGCGCCCACCGCGGCCACCGGCGGCAACAGCACCGCGCCGACCAGCCCGACCACGGTCATCGCCAACGCGAGTCCCAGCGGCCCGCGCCGATTCCCGGTCCGGTCCGACCACCACGGCAGGACCAGCACACCCGCCAGCGCGAACAGCCACGGCAGCGCGGAGACGAACCCGGTGCCCAGATCGCCGAGCCCGCCGATGCGGCGCACCAGCGCGGGCAGCCAGAACGTCACGCCGTAGAGCCCGATCTGGATCGCGAAGTAGATGAACATCAGCCGCAGCACGCGCGTATCCCGCACGACCTCACCGGCCCGCTTCGGCGGCGCGGCCGATTCCGGTGGTTCGTCGGCCGCGATGCGTGCGGTGAGCTGCTCGCGTTCGGCTTCGCTGAGCCATTTCGCGTCGGCGGGCCGGTCGGTCAGCAGCCACGGCACCGCCAGCGCCAGCAACGCGGTCGGCACGCCCTCCAGCAGGAACATCCACTGCCACCCGGCGATCCCGCCCGCGCCGTGCAGGCCCAGCAGGTAACCACCGAGCGGATTGCCGATGATGCTGGCGATCGCGACCGCCGACTGGAAAAGTCCCGTCGCCCGGCCGCGTTCCCGCGCCGGGAACCAGTAGGTGATGTAGAGGATCACGCCGGGGAAGAACCCGGCCTCGGCCGCGCCGAGCAGCAGCCGCAGCACGTAGAAGCTCACCGGCCCGGTCACCAGCGCCATCGCGCACGACAGCACACCCCACACCAGCATGATCAGCGCCAGCCAGCGGCGCGCGCCGAAGCGGTGCAGCACCAGGTTCGACGGCACGCCGAGCACCGCGTAGCCGATGAAGAACACCCCGGCGCCGAACCCGTAGGCGGCGGCGCCGATGCCCAGATCGACCTCCAGGTGCTCCTTGACCAGCGAAACGTTCGCGCGGTCCAAAAAGGACAGTACGAACATCACGAACAGCGTGGGCAGCAGGCGCCGGGAGACCTTGCGGCGAACGGCCTCGGCGGACGACGTGCGCACTACGACCTCCTGCGTCGTTGCAGACGAGTGCGAATGCTCAGATGACTTCGGTCCGGGTGAGTGGCTGGGCAGTGGCACCTCGCGCGCCGCCGCTCCCGGGCTCCTGCGAGCGAACGGACCGTTCGTCCAATCTATTGGGGCGAACAAGCCGTTCACTCCGGTTCCACGGCTAGTGCTGCGCTGGGCGTGAAGGGTTCAAGCGTTGATGGAGCGCGCAGACAGTATGGTGATCCGGATCGCGTTTTCAAGGGTTCGCGGTCTTGATTCCAGTCAAGAGATCTGATGAGTTGGCTCGCGTACCGGCAATCGGATGCAGGGAGCGAGCCGATGACCGCGCGCATCGTCGATGTCGAGACCGTCGATCTGCGGTTCCCCACCTCGCGGGAGCTCGACGGGTCCGACGCGATGAACCCGGCGCCGGACTACTCGGCCGCCTACGTCGTGCTGCACACCGACGACCCGGACGTGCCGGAGGCGCACGGGTTCACCTTCACCATCGGCCGCGGCACCGACCTGGTCGTCACCGCCGCGCGGCAGGTGGCCGAGCGCGTCCGCGGCATGGCGCTGTCCGACATCGCCGACGACCTGGGCGGATTCGCCAGGCACCTGGCCGCGGACAGCCAGCTGCGCTGGCTCGGCCCGGACAAGGGCGTGCTGCACCTGGCCACCGCGGCGGTCGTCAACGCCGGGTGGGACCTGGCCGCGAAGCTGGCGGGCAAACCGGTGTGGAAGCTGCTGGCCGACATGTCGCCGCAGCAGATCGTGGACCTGGTGGACTGGCGCTACCTGCGCGACGAACTCAGCCCGCAGGCCGCGCTGGAGATGCTGCAGCGCGCCGAATCCGGCCGCGCCGCAAGGGAATCCGAGATCCGCCGCGACGGCTACCCGGCTTACACCACCAGCGCGGGCTGGCTCGGCTACGACGACGAGAAGCTGCGCAGGCTGTGCCAACAGGCCGTCGCCGCCGGGTGGGAGTCGGTGAAGCTCAAGGTCGGCGCGAACCTGGCCGACGACCAGCGGCGCTGCCGCATCGCGCGGGAAGTGCTCGGCCCGGACCGGCGGTTGATGATCGACGCGAACCAGACCCTCGGGGTGCAGGAGGCGATCGACTGGCACCGCGGGCTCGCCGAGTTCGACATCCACTGGTTCGAGGAACCGACCAGCCCGGACGACGTGCTCGGGCACGCCGCGATCCAGCGCGCCATCGCCCCCACGCACGTCGCCACCGGCGAGCACGGGCACAACGCGGTGATGTTCAAGCAGTTCCTGCAGGCCGAAGCGCTCGGCATCTGCCAGATCGACGCCTGCCGCCTGGCTGGGGTGAACGAGGCCGTCGCGGTCATCCTGCTCGCGGCCGCCCGCGGCGTGCCGATCTGCCCGCACGCCGGGGGAGTTGGTTTGTGCGAGCTGGTGCAGCACCTGTCGATCTTCGATTACGTTGCGGTGAGCGGGAATCTGGAAGACCGGGTGGTGGAGTACGTCGACCACCTGCACGAGCACTTCGTGGATCCGGTGCGGCTGCGCGACGGCCACTACCTGCCGCCGGAACGTCCCGGGTACAGCTCGCAGATCCACCGGGACTCGCTGCGGCGGTTCAGCTATCCCGACGGCCCCGAGTGGGCCTGACTCCCGGGCGGGGCGCGAAGATGGCCGGCATGTCCAGCCCGGAAACCGTCGGCAGCAGCGTCGTCGACGAGGCGATCGACCGGATCAAGCGCCGCATCGAGTCCGGCGAGTTCGCACCCGGCCAGAAGCTCCCGCCGGAGGCCGCGCTGGCGAGCGACCTGGAGCTTTCCCGGCTGTCGCTGCGCGAGGCGGTGCGCGCGCTGACGATGGCAGGCGTGCTGGAGGTCCGGCACGGCGCGGGCACCTTCGTCACCGATCTGCGCCCGGACCGGGTGGTCGACGCGATCGGCCGGTTTCTGCAGCTTTCGCACGACACCGGCTTGCGGGAGCTGTTCGAGTGCCGCCGGGTGGTGGAGCCGGGCGCCACCTCGCTGGCCGCCACCCGCATCGACGAGGCGCAGCTGGCGGAACTGGGTGACCGGATCGAACGGATGCGCACGCTGCGCGACCCGCAGGAGTTGGTCGCCGAGGACTTGGCGTTCCACTCGGACATCGTCGCCGCCGCGGGCAACCGGACCCTGCAATCGCTGGCCGGAACCGTCGCGCAGCGCACCGCCCGCGCGCGGATCTGGCGAGCGCTGGTCAAAGACGACGTGCTCACCCGGACTCACCAGCAGCACAACGACATCTACCGCGCGTTGCAGGACCGGGACAGCATGGCGGCGTTCGTCGCCGCGACCCGCCACGTCGCCGATGTCGAAAGCTGGGTCCTGGGCCGGTTGCACGGAGTGGCGGACGACGAGGATGTGCGTTGAGGTCTGCTGTGCCCCGGCAACGAACGAGAAGAGGGATCGACATGCGAATCAACCTCGCGAGCGTGCTCGTCGACGACCAGGAGAAGGCGCGGCGGTTCTACACCGAGGTGCTGGGTTTCCAGCAGAAGCACGACATCCCGATGGGCGGGCCGCGGTGGCTGACCGTGGTGTCCCCGCAGGACCCGGACGGCACCGAGCTGGTGCTCGAACCCAGCGGCCACCCCGCGGCCGGGCCGTTCAAGGAGGCGCTCGTCGCCGACGGCATCCCGTGGACCTCGTTCGCCGTCGACGACGTCGACGCCGAGTACGAGCGGCTGCGCGACCTCGGCGTGCGCTTCACCCAAGAACCCACCGACATGGGCCCGGTGACCACCGCCGTGCTCGACGACACCTGCGGCAACCTGATCCAGATCGCGCAGCAAACCGGTGAGTGAACCGTCCACGGCGAGCAGCCGTGCACGCGACCACCTACATCGAACCGTGCAACGAAGCAATCGTGCGCTTCGAGGTCACGTTTCGTTCATGACGGCGGTGATGTGGGCGTGGACGCGGGTGCGGAGATCGAGCAGTTCGGCGGACACGAGCCTGCTGGTCTCCGCGGCAACGTCGGCGTAGAGGTCGACCAGCGATCGCAGGCCGCCCAGCATGTCCGTCGCGTCGTAACGGGTGTGGGTGGTGGCGATTCGCTCTCGGTAGCGTTCAGGAAGCCATTCGTCGAGGTGGTGGCCGTCGTGCCAGACGTCGACAGCGTGGTGCGAGCGGGCGAGGACGTTCCACTCCAGCATCGTGAGCAGAAGTGAGCGCATCTCCGCCTCGCGGAGACCGGCCGGCCACAGGTCTCCGCGCGCGAGGTAGATCGGTACCTGAGTGGCCTCGAACCAGAATTCCCGTTGGTTCATCGCGAACTTCTCGGAGTCCGGAAGCGACCGCTCCGGCGGAGTCATGGAGGAAGCGGGAAGTCCCCGTGTGACGCCGGTCTTGTCAAGGCGCACGAGATAGCCGCGTTGGTAGAGGCCGTCCAAGCCGTACCTAGTCATGCGCTCGATGCGTTCGGTTCCCGCGAGCGTGAAATCAATCTTGCGCCCGTAGGTGAAGACGACCAGGTAGGTCGGCCAGTCGGGGGCGTCCGGGCCTTCGTTGGCAAGGTGGACGCTGATCAGCACGTCTGCGATGGTTCCGGGCCATTCGTCATCGCCCACGAGTTCCACTGCAGCTGGGCCGATGAGTTCGATGTCGAGATCCGAGAGCGCGTCCACACGATCGCCGCGGGCCCGCGAACCGGTCTGTACAACGGCTTCGATCCCGGAATGGGCCTGCGCGAAGTCAAGTACGCGGCTGAGGAGTTCATCCGGATCTTCCATGATGCGAGCTTAACCGGGCTTTCCGCTGCGCTGCGGACATGACCGTGCCTGCCGATGTTCCTCGCCGAACGCCGTTTGTGGAACGAACTTCGCTCGGCGGGTCGGTCGGCGGAGCCTCGGACAGTTGGCCCCGTGAAGTAGGCGCGGACGGGCCATCCCGCTTAGCCGGTCAGGTCTCCGGTGGCGTAGTAGGCGCGGCAAGTTCCGTTCTCGTCGTAGTCGGTGGCGACTTCGAGGATCCGGCCGGAATCGGCCAGTGGAGCCAGCGACGAGCTGTAGTTCGGGCAGGGTTCGTCGCGCGCGCCCGGTACTTCGACCGGAGCGGGCAGTGCCACGTTGTCGTTGGCGCCGGGCTCGTCGCTGGCGAACAGCGTTGCGCCGTTGCCTTCGGCGACCGTTCCGTCGGCGTTGCGCAACTCCTGGCCGACCGTGATCAGCCGCCCGTCGGATGTGCCGTCGTCGATGACGGTGATCTTCGGCGCGTGTGCGAAATACCGGCCGTCGCCCAAGGTGAGCAGCGGGTCCTGCGCGGCGGGATCGCCCCAGTCCGCCCCGTCGTCGGAGAGCCGGAAGTGCGCGGCGCAGATGTGCGGGCCCTCGGCGCCGCAGATCTCGTAGGACAGGTAGGCGCGACCGTCCGGCAGCCGTCGGACCACCGGCATCCCGGGACGCAGCGCCGGATCCGCCAGTTCCACGACGGGTTCCGGGGCCGCCCAGTTCACACCGTCGGTCGAGACCGCGCGCTGCAACTTCTGGCTGTGCTCCGGGTCGTTCTCGTCGGCGAAGTAGCAGCCCAGCGCGCCCGCGTCGTCGACGAACAGCTCCGGTTCCCAATGGCCTCCGGTGCCCGGCGCGGTCGCGCAGGTCGACAAGTACGACCAGGTCCGCCCCCGGTCCTGGCTCTGCCACACCGGCAGCGACATCCGCCGGTCTTCGGGGTTGGCGCCGACGCTCGCGGTCCACAGCAGCGTGCCTTCCGGCAGATCGCCGACCTGGCGGGGGAGTTCGAGCATGCTGCCGCAGCACAAGCCGTCCGCGAAGGCCGGGTCGGTGATCCGGCCGACCTCGTTGAACGTCGCGCCTTCGTCCTTGCTCTCGTAGAAGCGGGCGGAGCCGCCGTCCGCGCCGAAGCTGACGGTTCCGGTCAGCACCGCGCCGTTGTCCTCGCCCGCGTGCGCCAACCGGACCGACGTGGGGTAGAGGCCGCTGTCCGGTGACAGCGGCGTTCCGGTCGCCTCGGGCGTCGGTCGGGCGGTTTCGGGCGTGGGCTCCGCAGCGCCGGGCGCGGGTTGCGCGGCATCGGCGGGCGTCGCGGTGGGCAGCATCGCGGCGGCCAGCAGTCCGCCGAGCAGCAGCGCAGGTGTCCTGATCACGCTCGTCCTCCCCGTCGCGGACAAGATCGCCCGTCGTGATCGGAGTCTGCCCGGTTCGCCCGGCGCCGGGTACCGCGATTCGGAGGTGACCGTGTCGTCCGGGGAGACCCCGCACCGGGACGATCGCGGGTGCGGCGCGTCTACCGGAACTGCCGGGCTGCGCTTCGGGGCTCGGCGAGCAGGTGACCACGTCGGCGATCGCAGCCGCACCGGGCCGCGAGCAAGCCGACCTGCTGAGCAACGAGTGCCGAGCCGGTCACCGAGCGCTCTGCAACAGTTCGCGCAGCTGGTTGCGGGTGCTGACGCCGAGCTTCGGGAACGAGCGGTACAGGTGCGATCCCACCGTGCGCGGTGACAGGAACATCCGGTCGCCGATCTGGCGGTTGGTGAAGCCCCTGGCGGCGAGCCGGATGATCTCCTGCTGTTGTGGGCTCAGCTCGGCCAGCGCGTCGGGTGCGGCGTGCTCCTCGCGGGGCTCGGCCGCTCCGGCCGCCCGCAGCTCCGCTTCGGCCCTGGCCACCCACGGGTGGGCGCCGAGCCTGCGGAACGTCTCCAGCGCCGCCGAGAGCGGTGCGCGCGCTTCGGCGATGCGTCGGGCTCGGCGCAGCCATTCGGCCTGGTGCAACAAGGTTCGTGCCCGTTCGAACGGCCACTGCTCGGTGCGCGGATCGGCGAGGGCGGCGGTGAAGTGCTGTTCCGGTTCCGCGGCCAGCAAGGCGCGAGCATGCTCGACCAGCGCGCGCAGCCTCGGTGATGCGTCGTCGCCCAGCCGCCGAGCCGCGCGCAGCACGATGCGCTCCGCGTCGTGCGGTTCCCCGAGCCGGGCCGCGGCCGCCGCCAGCTCCGGCAGCGCCACGGCCGACTGGTGGTGGTGCAGGAAATCGCCATCGGGAGTGAACGCCCGGCGCAGCTGCGCGTAGGCCGTCGCGTGGTCGCCTTCGGAGGCGGCGGCGATGCCCAGCACGTACCTGGCGCGAACGGCCACCATCCGGCTACTAGCCGGGTCCACCATGGACAGTGCTGCGGTGCCGAGTTCCCGGGCCGGGCCCGCTTGGCCCTGCAACGCGAGCACGGCCCCGTCCATCGTCTTGGCCCCGGCGACGACGTGCGGCAGTTCCGCGCGGGCTCCGCTGCTGACCGACTCGGCGGCGACCACCCTGGTCCGCGCCCAGGCGCCGGACTCGAACAGCGCCCATCCCTGGGCGCAGCCGAGCCCTTCCGGTAGTGGCCCGCGCACCCGCCACCGGTCGAAAGCCTGCTCGAACAGCCGCACCGCGAATGACGTCTCGTCGAGCAGCCAGGCGATCGTCGCCACCGCGATCGCCCGGCCCGGGCCGGACTCGGCGGCGGCCAGGTCGGGCAGCTGCGGGAGCACTTCGTCCCTGCTGCCCGCGGGGTCCGCCACCGCGAGCACCCACGCCCTGGTCACCGGATCATGCGGACCGGGGATCTCCGGGAGCGCGGCCAGCACTCGATCGTTGCGGCCGGGTTCCGCCGAGTAGTACCCGACCACGGCGGCGGTGGCCAGCACGCTCAGCGCGGTGTCCGGATCTCGCTGCGCCAACGCGCTCGCGGTGCGCGACAGCTGTGCGAACGCGGCATCGTGACGAGTGGTGACGGTCAGCGCCTGCCCGGCGCGGAGTTCGGCCGACGCCAGCAGTTCCGGGTCGTCGGTCAGTTCCACGACCCGCGCCGCCAGGTCTTCGACCCAACCGGCTTGGGCGGTCAACAGCGCGGAGTTCGCCGCCAGCACCAGTCGGCGGGCGCGCTCGCCGCGGTCCGGGCTGAGGTCGGCGGCGCGTTCCAGCGCGGTCGCGGCGGCCACGTAACCGCCGCGGCGGCGGGCCCGCTCGGCGGTGCTCTCCATCAGGGCGGCGACGTCCTCGTCCGGTTCACCGGCGGCCGCCGCGAGGTGCCAAGCGCGCCGGTCCGGTTCGTCCCTGGTCGCTTCGCCCAGTGCGAGGTGCGCCCGGCGGCGGTGTTCGAAAGGCGCCGAGTGGTACAGCGCGGACCGCACCAGCGGATGCCGGAAGCGGAACCGGGATCCCGTCCAGCGCACCAGCCCGGCCCGTTCGGCGGGTTCCCAGCCCGCGCCTGGCGCGTGCACCGCGTCCGGGGCGTCGGCGGCGGCCAGTTCCAGCAGCAGTTCGCGGGTTCGTTCGGGCAGTTCCTGCGCCCGGGCCGCGAAGATCTTCTCCAGCCGTTCGGTGGTGGCAAGCGGCCCCGGCCCGGTTTCCTGCGGCACCGCGGCGAGTTCGGCCAGTGCGAGCGGATTGCCGCCTGCCTCGGCGAGCACGCGCAGTCGCCGCGCCCCGGCCGGTGCCTGCGGCAGCGCGTCGAGGACCTGGTTCGCGGAGAGGTCGTCGAGAGGTTCCAGCCGCAAGGTGGGCAGCCGGTCCAGTCCGGGCAGCGGCCGATCATCGCGGGCACCGATGAGCAGGTTCAGCGGCTCCGATTCGATCCGGCGCGCGAGGAACGCGAGCACGTCCAGGGTGCCCCGGTCCAGCCAGTGCGCGTCGTCGATCACGAGCAGCCCACCGGTATCGGACAGCAGGCGCAGCGCCGCGAGCCCCAGGCCCATGACATCCGGGTCGGGTTCCCCGTCGCCGATCCCGAACGCGCACTGCAGCCGCGACGCCTCAGCCGTGCCCGCGGCCCGCCGCAGCACCGGCGCGAGCAGCTGGTGCAGCCCCGCGAACGCCAGGTTCGCCTCGCTCTCGCTGCCGGAGGCCCGCAGCGCGCCCTGCGCTGCCGCCGCGTCCAGCAACGTCGTCTTGCCCATTCCGGCATCGCCGGTGATGACCAGAACCCGCCCGGTGCCGCTCGCCGCTCGCCGCACCTGAGCCAGCTCGGCCTGCCGTCCGATGATCTCCCGCACTGCCGCCTCCCGGCCATCGACTGTAGCCGCGCGGGGACAGGTGCAGTCACGTGACGGATACCGCGCGATCGGCGGTGCCGCGCATATTCGACCCATGCAGAGCATCACGCTGGGAGACGTCGAAGTCACGCGAGTGCTGGAGTTCCACGGGCGTGCGATGGCCGTGGACGAGTTCTTCCCGGAAATCCCCGCCGAGGAGTTCGAGGCCGAGCGGTCCTGGCTGGATCCGGACTTCTGGTCGCCGGCCGACAACGGGTTCGTCTCCGCTGTGCAGACCTGGGTGCTGCGCAGCGCTGGCCGCACGATCCTGGTGGACACCGGAGTCGGCAACCACAAGGAACGGCCGTACTCGCCGCACTGGCGGCACTTGAACACCGACTACCTCGGCAACCTGGCCCGCGCGGGGGTGCGCCCGGAAGACGTCGACATCGTGGTCAACACGCATTTGCACGTCGATCACGTCGGCTGGAACACCCGGCTCGTCGGCCGGGACTGGGTGCCGACGTTCCCGAACGCCACCTACCTGCTGCCGCGCGCCGACTTCGAGTACTGGAATCCGATGGGCGAGCACCGGCCGAAGCGGGCGCTGAGCCACCAGAACGTGTTCGAGGACAGCGTCGCTCCGGTGCACCAGGCGGGCCTGACCGAGCTGTGGGATGGCGAACGGGTCATCGACGAGAACCTGCGATTGCAACCCGCTCCCGGGCACACGCCCGGATCGTCGGTGCTGCAGCTGCGCTCCGGGCCGGATCGCGCGGTGTTCATCGGCGACCTGCTGCACACCCCGCTGCAACTGCAAGATCCGGTGCACAACTGCGACTTCGAGGAGGACCCGGCGGCCGCCCGCGCGTCCCGCAGGCGGCTGCTGGAATTCGCCGCCGACAACACCGCGTTGGTGGTGCCCGCGCACTTCGGCGGTCACGGCGCCGCCGAGGTCCGCCGGGCCGGGGACCGCTTCGAGATCAAGAACTGGGCCGCGTTCGACCGTCCGCAGCGGATCAACCGATGAGCCCGGCGGAGCAGAACCCGGTGGTGCGCACGAACGCGGGCCGGGTCCGGGGCAGGCGCAGCCACGCCGGCCTGGTCTTCTCCGGCATCCCCTACGCAGCGGCCCCGACGGGGCCCGCGCGGTTCTCCGCTCCCCGGCCGGCTCCGAGATGGGCAGGGGAGCGGGATGCCGCGATGCCCGGTCCCACCGCTCCGGCACCGCGGCGAGAATTCGGTGCCCTGGACATGGGCCCGTTCTTCGGCCCCGGCTGGGTTCGCGGCGCGGATTACCTGACGGTGAACGTGTGGACCCCGGACACCGCGACGCGCGGCCTGCCGGTCATGGTGTTCGTGCACGGCGGCGCCTTCGTGTCCGGCTCCGGCCAGGCGGCGCTCTACGACGGCACCGGGTTCGCCCGGGACGGCGTGGTGCTGGTGACGCTGAACTACCGGATCGGGGCGCCGGGCTGGCTGTCGCTGCCGGGAGCACCGGACAACCGGGGACTGCTGGACGTGCTCGCCGCGCTGCGCTGGGTGCAGGAGGAGATCGCCCGGTTCGGCGGAGACCCGGCCAACGTCACCCTGTTCGGCCAGTCCGCGGGGGCGACCATCGTCGCGGCCGCGTTGGCCGATCCGGCGGCGCGCGGGCTGTTCCGCAGGGTGATCTCGCAGAGCGGAAACGGACTCGGCGCGTTCGTACCCGCGCAAGCCGAGCTCGTCATGAAGCGGCTGGGTCAGCTGCTGGGTGTGCCGGTCGGGTCGTTGCCGGAGGTGCCGGACGAGCGGCTGGTCGACGCGGTGGAGCAGCTCGGCCCGATGGATCTCGGGCTGGACGGGCACCGCGATCCGTTGCTGCGGCTGGCACGGTTCAGTCCGGTGCTGGAGAGGCAGCCGGCAGTGGCGGTCGCGGCCGGCGCCGGTGCCGACGCCGATCTGCTCATCGGGAACAACGCTGCGGAGGGCAACCTGTACTTGGCCCCCGGTGGCGCACTGGATTCGTCCACAATGGACGACGTGGGGGACGTTGCGGTGCAAGCACATCCGGAGCCGGACCGGCTGGTGGCCGCCTACCGGCAGCAGCGCCCGTCGGCTACCGCCGGTGAGCTGCGCGCGGCAGTGCTCGGCGACGGCCTGTTCGGTGCCGGAACCCGGGCGCTCGCCGACGCGCACGCCGGACGCGGGCAGCCGACCTACCGCTACGAGTTCGCCTGGCGGTCATCGGCGCTGGGCGGGGCGCTCGGTGCGGCGCACGGGGTGGAGCTGCCGTTCGTGTTCGACTCGGCGGGCGAACCGCGGCTGCACGGCCCGAACTCGTTGCTGGGCGACGATTTCTCGCCGGAGCTGGCTCGGGAGGTGCACTCGGCATGGGTTCGCTTCGCGGCCACCGGCGACCCCGGCTGGGACCGCTACACCCTGCCGCAGCGCCGGGTCCGGAACCTCGCGCGCCCCTCGGCCACGATCGACGACCCTCGTCCGCTGGAACGGGCTGCTTGGTGAGTGGGCCCGCGGCACTGGCATCGACCCGCTCCCGAAGGCGGCACCGGCGTGCGCCGAGCGGCCTGCTCAGCGCGCGTCGAGCTGCTCCGGCACCCGGCCTTCCCGGCGCAGGATCGACAGCGCCAGCAGCACCTGCGGCCACACCGTCACGTCGCTGAGGTCCAGGTGCGTCAGCGACTCCATCCGGCGCAGCCGGTTGAGCACCGTGTTCCGGTGGCAGAACAGGGACTTCGCGGCGCGCAGCGTGGAACCGGCCGAGCGGATCCACACCGACACGGCCGTGAGCAGCTCGTCCCGCTCGGCCGCGGGCAGCGCCAGCACCGGCCCGAAGGTCACGTCCACCATCCGGTCGGCCAGCTCCGGCGAACTCAGCGCCAGCGCGTCCGGCAGGCACTCGTCCAGCGCCACCGTGCCCGGCCGGTCCGCGGGCAGCGTGCTCAGCGCCAGCATCGCCATCCGGTAACCGGCGCCGACCTCCAGCAGCGCGGTCAGCGCGGACGAGATGCCGACGCGTGCGACCGCGAACTCCCGCAGCATCGTGGCGATCTCGCCGGGCTCGGTGTCGTGCAACGCCACGATGCCGACCTGGCAGCCGGTGCGCAGTCGCCAGGCCGAGGTGATGCCGCGCCGCCGCAACGCGTTGGTGATCCGCTGCGGCGAGACCGGGCGCTCACCGGAGGTTTCGGCGACCGCCACCGCGAACCGCCGCCCGCGCCCCAGGCCCAGCAGGTGTTCGGCCTCGGTGCGCACCTCGGAGGCCCGGCCGTCCAGCAGCGCGTCCATGATGGTCGCCATCCGCAGGTCCGTGCCGCCGTGCGCTTCCTGCGCGTGGTAGCTCACGGCCATCTCGGTGCAGAAGCGCTCGGTCACGCTCCACAGCCGCCCTGCCGAGTCCAGCAGTCCGCGCAGCTGCTCCGGGCCTTCCGCGCCGGTGCGTTCGGCCAGGTCGGACCACATCACCTGCCCGCCGAGCCGCCAGGCGTGCAGCACCCACTCCAGCGGGCAGTGCTGGTGGGCGCGGCGACTCCCGGTGGCGCGCGCGGCGCGCATCAGCTGCTCCGGGGTGGGGCCGGTGCCGGCCAGCGTCGTCAGGATGCCCTCGATGTTGTCCTGGCAGGAACGCCGCAGGTCGTCCTTGGGGACCGGGCCGTCCAGGGTGTAGACATCGCCCCACACCTGTTCCACCAGGTCGTCGGCCAGGTGCGGCGCACGCGGCAGCGAAGTGCTCGCCAAGGCGGCGAGCGTGCGATCGGCTGTGTCGACCATGAGCGCGCTCCTTTGCGACCCTCGGCGGCACTTGTCCAGGAGAGGCTAGTCACGTGATCAGCGTCGAGTCCACCACTCGCGCCAACGCCGGCTGAGCCGTCCGGGCGCCGGTCTGGAGCAATCCGCACAAGATCCGCGCCGGATCGGTGGGCGATCTGTCCTCGATCGGCACCGGTGTCGTGCTCAAGATGAGGCACTGACCCAGCCGCCGATCAACGCCGATCGGCCCGGCCAGCGGCCGGGGCTGTCGGCGCGGGGAAAACCGATGGAACAACGAAGTTCGCAACAATCCGCCGGCCAGGTGGACCGCCGCCGCTTCCTCGGGCTGCTGCTGGCGGCGCCGACCGTGGCGGCCGCCGCGCAGCTGGGCTCGCCGGCCGAGGCGGCCGCGGCGCTGCCCGAACCCTCCGACGCCTACGACCTCAACGACCTGCTCACCGAGGCGGCGATGCCGACCTCGAACCTCATCTCGGTGCAGGTGCACCAGGACGGCACCGCATCGTTCGAGATGCCGCGGGTGGAAAGCGGCCAGGGCGTCACCACCACGGCCGCGATGCTCATCGCCGAGGAGCTGGACCTGCCGGTGGAGAAGGTGCGGGTCACGCTGGCCGACGCCCGTCCGGAGCTGCTGTTCAACCAGTTCACCGCCGGTTCCAACACGGTGATCTCGATGTACACGCCGATCCGGGTGGCCGCGGCCATCGCCCGCGGCCGGTTGTTGCAGGCGGCTTCGGCGGAGCTGGGCGAACCGGTGGGGCTGCTCGGCAGCAAGGCCGGGTTGATCACCTCGGTGGCCGGTACCCAGCTGCCCTACGGCGAGCTGGCGGAGAAGGCGGCCAGCGACGTCACCAAGCAGGTCGAGGCGGTGCTCAAGCCCGAGTCCGAGTTCCGCGTCGTCGGCAAGCCGCACGACCGCATCGACGCCAGGGACGCGGTGACCGGGCGCAAGCGCTTCAGCATGGACCTGGACGTGCCCGACGCGCTGCCCACGATGGTCTGCCGCCCGCCGACCATCAAGGGAACCGTCGACTCGGTGTCCAATTTGGACGAGGTGCGGCGGATGCCGGGCATCACCGACGTCGCGCAGATCTCCACCGGCGTGGCGGTGCGCGGTGCGACCTTCGGCCAGTGCATCGACGCGGTGAACGCGCTGTCGGTGCGCTGGGGACCGGGCACTGTGGACGGCGAGTCCGACGAGACGGTGCTGGAGAAGATCAAGGCGGCGGAGATCCCGCTGGTGGTGCCGGACGTCGGCGAGACCGTGGAGGGCGAGTTCACCTTCCACTTCCGCAACAACGCGGCGCTGGAGCCGAACACCGCGGTCGCCGACGTGCGCGCGGACGGCGCCGAGATCTGGTCCTGCCTGCAGTCGCCGATCCTGTGCCAGCAGGAGGTGGCGAAGAAGCTGGGGCTGCCGCAGGAAAAGGTCACCGTGCACGTCCAGCAGGGCGGCGGTGCGTTCGGGCGCCGGATGTTCAACGACGTCGTGCTGGAAGCGGTCGAGATCTCCCGCGAGATCGGCAAGCCGGTGAAGCTGATGTGGCACCGCACCGACGAATGCAGGCAGGGCCGCACGCACCCGATGTGCACCTCGCGCATCCGCGCCAGCTACTCCGGCGACAAGGTGCTCACCTTCGAGCAGCGGCACACCAGCGTGGCCACCGACTACACGATGGGCTTCGCCGAGGCGATCACTTCGATGGCAGCCCGGCTGCCCCCGCTGGGGCTGGGCAACTTCGCCGGGTTCTCGGTGCCGGTGTTCGAGCTGACCGTCGGCGTGCCCTACAAGTTCGGCGCGACAACGCAGCTGCTCAACGAGATCATGCAGTACGACACGTTCCCGACCGGCAGCAACCGCAACCTGTTCAACCCGGACGTGCGCACCGCGCAGGAGCTCATCGTCGACCAGCTCGGGGCGAAGATGGGCAAGGATCCCTACCAGTTCCGGCGCGAGTTCATCGACGACGAGCGGCTGCTGGCCGTGCTGGACAAGGTCGCCGAAGCCGGTCAGTGGGGCCGGGAAATGGCGCCGAACACCGCGCAGGGCATCTCGGTGCACAAGGAGTACAAGGGCGCCACGGCCACTCTGGTAGAGATCGACTGCCGCCCGGAGACGGTCGACCGCAAGATCCGCAACGCCGTCACCGGGCCCCGCGTGACCAAGGTCGTGCTGGCCGTCGACGCCGGGCTCGCGCTCAACCCGCGCGGTCTGGAAGCGCAGATGCAGGGCGGCATCAGCGACGGAATCGCGCAGGCGCTGACCTCCAGCCTGCACCTCAAGGACGGCACCTTCCTGGAAGGCAGCTGGGACGACTACTTCTACACCCGGCAGTGGAACGCACCACCCGAGGTGGAGATCATCGTCATGCCGCCGACCACCGGAAAACCGGGCGGTGCGGGCGAATTCGGCGTTCCCTCCTCGATGGCCGCGACCGCCTGCGCGTACGCGCGAGCCACCGGCACGATGCCGACGAGCTTCCCGATCAACCACGACAAGCTGAGCTTCGAGCCGAAGCCCACGGTCCCGCCGCTGCCGCAATCACCCACGAACGGCCTCGATTTCGCCTACTGAGTGCCCGGTTTCTCAGCACACGAACCGACGCCCCCACCACGTTTGAGGAGAATCCCTTGGCACAGCAGACTTTCCGGCTGAACGGCGAACAGGTCACAGTGGACATCGAGGACGACGTGCGGCTGCTGTGGGTGCTGCGCGAGGTGCTCGGCTTCTACGGGCCGAAGTACGGCTGCGGCATCAACGTCTGCAAGGCGTGCACCTCGCACATCAACGGCAAGGCGTTCAACCCGTGCTCGGTGCCGGTCGGCGAGATCGGCCCGGACGACGAGGTGACCACCATCGAAGGATTACCCGAGACCGCGGGCGCCGACCTGCACCCGATGCAGGAGGCGTGGCTGGAGCAGGACGTGGCGCAGTGCGGCTACTGCCAGCCGGGCCAGATCATGGCGGCGGTGGCGAAGGTCCGCCAGGTCCGCGCCGCGGGCCGCGAGATCACCGACTCCGACTTGGACGAGATCCGCAACATCTGCCGCTGCGGCACCTACACCCGCATCCGGGAAGCGATCAAGTCCGGGGCGCAGAACATGTGATCGCGGCATCGGCTGCGAACGACGGGCGTGCAGTCGACCCCCGGGTGCTGCTGCGCTCCCGCCTGCGGTTGTGCGGGCGGGAGCGGCTCCCCGTCAGGAGGGATCAACGGCCGCGAGCACCGCCGGACCGACCGGAACCTGTCAGGAGCCCGCGCCCGCCGCATGCGGGAACCGGCCTTCGCCGCGCGGTCCGACAAGGCGTTCGACCAGTTCCCGCTCCTGCTGCGGGTGCGGAGCAACGTTCATCAGCGCGTTCCAATCCTCTTCCACCTTGCGCAGGAACTCCGCCCAGGGGTGGGGGAACGCACCGAGGTCCACGTAGCGCTGGTTGTCCCGCAACTTGCCCGAACCGATCTTGTCCTGCTTGTGGCCGTGGACGCTGGACTCCGGGTTGCTCGTCTTCTCCGTGGAACGCCAGTTGTGCACGTATCCGACCGGGCTGTCCTCGTTGTGCGGCGCGAGCGTTTCCAGCCCGACTTCGAGGGATCCCGCCCGCTTTTCCCGCGGCGGGGTGTAGATCAGCAGCAGGTGCCCGTGCGCGCCGTTGGGCAAGATCACGTCACCGTTGCAGTCGGAGCGCCGCAAGCCGCCCATACCCCCGTTCACGCCCATCAGCCTGACCTGCTCGTCGGGGTCTCTGGGCACCTTGTTGCGCAGCGAGGCGATCGGCCCGCCGCGTTCTTTGAACGCGCCCTGGCCCTTGTCCGTGTCGTTGCTGATCGACATGTAGTGGGTGGCGAAATCGCGTTCCGTGACCGAGTTGGTGAGTTCACCCTGTTCGTCGGTCAACTCCAGCCACTGCGTCAACTCGAAGCGCCCGGCCCCGCGGGTCGACAGCGACGGAATGCGGATGTTCACCCGTCCCCCGTGCGCCAGCGCCCGCGCTACGTCGCCGTCGCGGAAGTCGATGTGCCCCTGCTCGGTGTTGATCTGCAGACCGTTCTGCAAGATCAAGAAGATCCGGGTGAGCAGCTGTTGCGCGCGGGCCTGGTTCTTCTCCTCGTCGCTGGCGGTGGCGCCCGACGGTTCCCGCGGGTTCAGCGTGTTCACGAAGGATTCGCGGATCTGCTGGTCCCGTTCGGCGTGCAGCGGCGCCCGTTCCTCCGCGGGCAGCTTGTTCGCGTGCAACGTGCGGCCGAGGGTGTAGGCGGGGCTGTCCTGCTCGCCGTCGCGGACACGGCCGCGGAACTCCAGCGTGGCGATGAGCAGTCGCTGCCCGGGTTCGAGCTGGAGCCAGTCGTGGTAGTCGGCCTTGGACGTGTACTCCAGGGCCGCCTGGTAAGTCCCGATCCCCGCGGCATCCAGCCAGTTCGCTTCCTGCTGCTCGATGTCCCGGAGCTCCTGCTCGTCGAACAGCGGTCCCTTCTTCAGCCGTTTCAGCAGATCGGACTTCAGCTGCTGCGCGTTCAGCCGGTCTCCCAAAAGCCGCCGCGCACCTGTCGGTGCCGCCACGCCCTTCCGCTTTTCTCCGGCGGTTTGCACCGGTATCGCGCTCGCTCGTTGCACGGCCGCCGTCGCGGTGCGATTGCCCAGCCGCTGTTGCAGCGCGAGGACGTCAGGCCGGGAGAGCTCCGCAGCCGGCCGCGGGGGCCCGATCGCCCGCGGCTGGGCCGTGCGGGCGGATCCGGGCCGTTCGTGCTGCCGTTCGCGCTCCGGTTCGTTGCTCCGCGCATTGCCCATCGGACCGAGCCTCACACCAACGGACCTGCCGGGGCATGTCCTAAAGGGCAACCGTCGGGGCAGAACCCGCGTGCGAGGCAGTTGCGAATACTGGGCGTCAGCGGTCCGGCTGTGCCGGTTGCTACGAAAGCGGTGCCGGCGTCACCGATCTGGCGGTCGAAGTCATGCGTGCGAACCGACCGCGGCGGGCCGCCGCACACAGATCACCGCGTGCGCAAGTTGCGATGTCGCGGCGGAGAACATGTGACATCCGCGCAGTTGCACATCACTGGCGAGAACGCTCAGGCTGGTCACCGCCACGACGAGGGAGGTACCGGTGACCGGTGAACGGGCGATCGAAGCGGTGCGCGGCAACTGGACGCGGCGGGCCGCCGCCTACGACGACTTCTACCGGCATTACCCCGAGGACAAGCGCGCGGCGTGGAAGTCGGTGTGCGACAAGGCGTTGCGCGCGGCGTTCCCGCACCGGCAGGAACCGTTGCGGGTGCTGGACGTGGGCACCGGAACCGGTTTCCTGTCCACATTGGTCGCCGAGCTGGGCCACGAGGTCACCGCGGTCGATCCGACCGCGGCGATGCTCGGGCACGCCCGCGAAGCCGCCGATCGGCGCGGAGTCGACATCCGGTTCGAGGAGTGCGGCGGGCACGACGTCACCCGGCTCGGCACCGAGTTCGACCTCGTGACCTCCCGATACGTGCTATGGACGCTGCCGGAGCCGGTGCGCGCGCTGCTCGCTTGGCGGCAGGTGTTGCGCCCGGACGGTGCCGTGCTGTTGGCGGACGGCGTATGGCACACGTGGGGGATGGACGCGCGGCGCGCGCTCAACTCGCTGAAACCGGGCGCGGACCACGGTTTTCTCCGGCGGCTCGCACGGGACTACGCCCAAATCGGGCGCGCCACGCCGAACTGGCAGGGGCTCACCGCCGAGAAGGCCGAGAAGTTGTTGCGCGCAGGCGGTTTCGAGGTCGGGGAGTGGTTCGACCCGCTGCTGCCGGACTACGCGCGTCCGGTGAGCGCTTCGTTCTTCCTCTGCACCGCGCGGATCAGCTAGTCCACCGATCGGCCGGTGCGGGCAGGACCCGCACCGGCCTCGGGTGATCAGCGGCCCATCAAGGCGCGCATCGTGTCGATTTCCTCGCGCTGGGTGCGCACGATGTTCTCGGCCATCTTCTTCGCCTCCGGCGCGCTGCCTCGGGCGAGTTCGGTTTCGGCCATCCGCACCGCGCCCTCGTGGTGGGCGATCATCAGCTCCAGGAACCGGTGGTCGAACTCGGCGCCGTTGGTCGCCGCCAACTCGTCCAGCTGCTGCGGCGACATCATGCCGCCCATCCCGGCGTGCCCGGAAGCGCCCATGTGCTGGGAATGCCCGCCTTCCGGAGCGCCCCACTGGCGCAGCCATCCGGTGAGCGTGTCGATCTCCGGGCCCTGCGCGGCCTCGATCTTGCCTGCCAGCTCCCGCACCTCGGGTGCGCCTGCGCGTTGCTCGGCCAGCCGGGACATCTCCACCGCCTGCTGGTGATGCGGAATCATGCCCTGCGCGAACGTGATGTCCGCGGGCGCGGCGGCCGCCTGGTGCGCGGAGTGGTCCTGCTGCCCGGAATGCTCCTGCTGCGCAGAAGGGCCCTGGGGAGCGGGACCGTGGCCCGCGTGCTCAGCGCCTCCGCCGCAGCCGGTCAGCGCGGCGGCAGCGGCCAGGCCGCCGAGTGCGGCGGCGATTTTTCGCTTGTTCATGGTGTTCCTCGTTCGTCGATCTGCTGCGGCTCTCGGAACCTCTCCAAGGAGGCGGCGCTGATCAGCGCTGGAGCACGCACAGAACGGCGAGGCGCCGCGGAACCGGACTCGGCGGCGCCCGCGGCCGCGCCCGCACGATTCCCCGCCGCGGCGCGGGAACGGGCACGACCGGACGGGAGACCTTGCCCAGCAGCGGCAGCAACACCGAGGCGATCCCCGCGAGGATCGCCAGGCACAGGTGCAGCGGATCGTGCTGCGGCGCCGGGATCGCATCGATCGATCCGGCGCGAGCCGCGGGATCGTGCAGGCCGTGCTGATCGGTCGCGGCGTTGACCGTGGTTCGGTGCTCAGCGGCTGTGCGAGCGTGCGCACCGGCCACGGCGTGCTGTTGCGAAGTCACGGTGTGCTGCTGGGAAGCCGACGGTTGCTGCGGAGCCGAGGGTTGCTGCGAAGCCGTGGCGGCATGCCCGTCGACCTGGCCGTGCCCACCGTGCCCCGCCGGAACGTGATGCATCAGCAACACTCCGAGCACGAGCCCGACCAGCAGCACCCACCGGCCGGGGCTTGACCGACCACGCACGCCTTCCAGCCTAACGACCGCCTGGCGCAACCCGTCGGACCGGACGGCGCCCGACCGTCACCAGCCCACCTTCCCCTTGCCCGCGAGCAGCGACTTCGCGATCACCGTGCGCATGATGTCGCTGGTGCCTTCGCCGATGGTCATCAGGATCGAGTCGCGGTAGAGCCGCTCGATCTCGAACTCCTTCGAGTAGCCGTACCCGCCGTGCACCCGCATCGATTCCTGCGCGGCCTGCAACGCGACCTCGGAGGCGTGCAGCTTGGCCATGCCGGTCTCCAGGTCGGCCCGCTCACCGCGGTCCAGCTTGCTCGCCGACCAGTAGGACAGCAGACGCGCGGCCTGCAATCGGGTGGCCATCTCCGCGATCCGCAGCTGGATCGCCTGGAACTGCCCGATGGCCTGGCCGAACGCTTCGCGCTCGCCCGCGTAGGCCACCGCCTCGTCGTAGGAGCGCTGCGCGATGCCGAGACTGCGCCCTGCGATGTTCAACCGGCCGGTCTCCAGCGCGGAAAGGGCCTGCTGCATACCGCGCCCCTCCACCCCGCCGAGCAGGTTCTCCGCGGGCACCCGCACGTCCTCGAACACCACCTCGCAGGACTCGGTGCCCTTGTAGCCGAGCTTCGGGATGTCCTTGGTGACGGTGAAACCGGGCGCATCGGCGTCCACCAGCAGCACGCTCATGCCGCGGTGCGCGGGCTCGGCGCTGCGGTCGGTCTTGACCAGCACCGGCAGCGGGTCGGCGTGCCGCGCGTTGGTGATCCACATCTTGCTGCCGTTGAGCACGTAGTGCTCGCCGTCGCGCTCGGCGGTGCTGCGGATGCCCTGCAGGTCGGTGCCCGCGTCGGGTTCGGTCAGCGCGATGCCGGTGCGCCGCGCGCCGGTCGCCAGCTCCGGCAGGTATTTCCGCTTCTGCTGCTCGGTGCCGTGCCTGGCGAGCATCCAGGTGGACACCGAATGGCTGCCGAGGATGCCGCCGATGCCCATCCAGCCGCGCGCGATCTCCTCGAAGACCAGGGTGAACGTCACGAAGTCCGCGTCGACCCCGCCGTACTCCTCGGGCACCAGCAGTCCGAACAGCCCGAGTTCGGCCATCTTGTCGATGATCTCGGCGGGGTAGCGGTCGGCTTGCTCCCACTCCTTGGCGACCGGCACGATCTCGGCGTCCACGAAGTCCCGCAGGACCCGTTGGAACTGGGCTTGTTCCTCGTTCAGCTCGAAGTCCACGGCGCGTCTCCTTCCGCTCCGAAAGCGCCTCCGGCGGCGAGCCTGCGGAATTCCGCCGCGTCCACGCCGATCAGATCGTCCAAAGTGGATGATGTGTGCTCGCCCAGCCGCGGCGCGCGGTCGTGCTCGGCGCGCGGTTCGCCCGCGCGCACCGGAGATGCGACCTGCTCGACCTGCCCGAACCTCGGATGCTCGGTCCGCACCACCATGCCGCGCGCAGCGGTGTGCTCTTCGCGCAGCGCCTCCGGAACGGTGTTGATCGGCGCGCACGGCACACCGGCCGCTTCCAGGGCCGTGAGCCAGTCCGCGGTGCTTCGCCCGGCCAGTTCCCGCTCGATCAGCCGGACGCACTCGGCGGAGTTCTCGTAGCGCTCGGCCGGGGTGGCGAAGCGGGATTCGGCCGCCCACGCCGGAGAACCGATGGCTTCGACGAACTTCTCCCAGAACTTCTGCTTCGCGCAGCCGATCACGATCCACGAGTCCGCGGTCGGGAAGTTCTGGAACGGCACCAGGCTCGGATGCGCCGAGTGGTGCGTGCGCTTCGGCTCGAAATCGCGGTTGAGGTGCCAGGTCGCCAAGTACGTCAGCATCCCGATCGCGGTGTCGTACAGGCTCACGTCGCAGTCGCAGCCCACACCATCGCGCCGCGCGCCGTGGATCGCCGAGAGCATCGACAGCGCAGCCACGAGTCCGCCCGAGTAGTCCACCATGGACAGTCCGGATTTGGTGGGCGGCCCGTCCGGCTCACCGGTCACCGACATCCAGCCCGCCAGGCCCTGCAACATGTAGTCGTAGCCGGGCTGCTCGCTGCGCGGCCCGGTCATCCCGTACCCGGACAGCGAACAGCACACGATCCGCGGGTTGAGGTGCTTGAGGTCGTCGTAGCGGATGCGCATCTTCTCCGGCACGTCGCCGCGCAGGTTCGAGTAGACCGCGTCGCTGACCGCGACCAGCCGCTCGAAGACCTCCCGGCCCTGCGGATTGGTCAGGTCCAGCAGCACGGAGCGCTTGTTGCGGTTGAACGCCTCGAAGAACAGCGAGTCGCCGCCTTCGGCGTACGGCGGGGTCTGCCTGCCGACGTCGCCGTCGAAGCGCGGGTCCTCGACCTTGATGACCTCCGCGCCGAGGTCGGCGAGGTGCACCGACCCGAACGGTCCCGCTCCGTACTGCTCGACGGCCAGTATCCGCACGTCCTGCAACGGAAGACCGCTCATTCGGCACCTCCGGCTTCCAGCGACAGCGGGCCGTTCTTGGCCGCGGGAAAGGAGTCGATCTCCGCGGCGTGCGCCTGCTTGTAGATCAACACCGTGCGGTCGAACGACAGGCACTCGTCGCCTTCGGCGTTGAGCCCGCGGGTGTGCACGTTGACCAGGCCCGCGTACGGCTTGGACTTGGATTCCCGCTTGCCGGTGCAGATCGATTCGCCGTAGAGCGTGTCGCCCACGTACACGGGGTGGGTGAGCGCAACGTTGGTCATCGCCAGGTTGGCCACCGCGCGCTGGCTGATGTCGCGCACGCTCTGCCCGAGCAGCATCGCGATGGTCAGCCCGGAGTTGACCAGCACCTTGCCGAACGGGGTGTGCGCGGCGTAGTTCGCGTCGAAGTGCGCGGGGTGGGTGTTCATCGTCAGCAGCGTGAACCAGGTGTTGTCCGCTTCGCTGATGGTGCGCCCCAGCGGATGCCGGTAGACGTCGCCGACGGCGAAGTCCTCGAAGAAGCGCCCTTGCTGAGCTTCGTGCACGGTCACCGCCGCACCTCCTGTTCGCCCTTCGCCCGCCCGGCGGTGCCGATGCGCCGGGCCTACCCCCGATTCGCCGGAGTTCCCGGAGTATGCGTCCGGGCGAACTCGCCACGCAATACGTCTGACATTTTGCTGCCGTGGTCTGCTCCGAGCGGTCCGGTTTGTCGTACGCTGGGTCGACACCGACCGACCGGGGGGCGGAGATGACGGCGGACGACGGCGCGAAGCTGCGGGTGCGCCCGGTGCAGGCCGCCTACCGGCAGGTGGCCGAGCAGCTGCGGGACCAGATCGTCAGCGGCGCGCTGCCCTCCGGGGCGAAGCTGCCGAGCGAATCCGAGCTGGGCGGCATGTTCGGGGTCAGCCGCTCCACCGTGCGCGAGGCGCTGCGGCTGCTGGCCAGCCAGCACCTGATCGACACCGCCCGCGGCGTGACCGGTGGCAGCTTCGTCGCCGCCCCGGACGCCGGAGCGGTCGCCGAGCACCTCGGCGGCACGCTCGGGCTGCTGGTCAACGCGCGGAACATGAGCGTGGACAACCTGCTGGAAGCCCGCTTGCTGCTGGAACCGCCCGCGGCCCGGCTCGCCGCCGAGCGCGCCGACGTCGCGGATCTCGCCGAACTCCGCGAAACGACGGAGAAGACCGGGCACCTGCATCCGGACGAGGGCTTCGCGGTGCACTGGGACTTCCACACCACGCTGGTGGCGGCCAGCGGCAACCCGCTGCTTCGGATGATGTGCCAGCCGGTGAACGCGGTGCTGCGCACGCGGCTGCACCGGGATCGGGTGGCGCGGGAGGTGTGGGAGGACATCGACGCCGAGCACGCTCGCGTGCACGAGGCGGTCGCCGCGGGCGACGCCGACGCGGCCGAGGAGCTGGTGCGCGAACACCTCCTCGCGCTGCGCCCGCTCTACGAGCGCATGGAGGACTGACCTCCCCCGTCTCCCGGTTCCTTCCCGAGTGAACGGACTGTTCGACTGAATAGATTGGACGAGCGGGCCGTTCACTCGGAAAGCTCGCTCGGAAAAGTCTGACGTTTGTCTTGTGGGTGTCGTGGCGAGGCTTGCAGACTGATGGTGTCCGGCGGTCGTCAACGGCGAGACCACCCGGTCCGGCCCGCCGGTCCGACAGCCATGGAGGCGCCATGCCCGCCATCGCGGACGTGCTCGGCGATTTCGCCGCCCGCACCACTGCCCAGCACATCCCGGACGAGGTGCTGGAGCGGGCGCGGCACCTCGCGCTGGACTCGGTCGGCGTCGCATTCGCCGCCACCGAGCACGATTTCGCCCGCAACGCCCGGCGCGCGGTCGCCGAACTCGGCCCCGGCGAGCAGCCGGTGCTGGGCCTGCCGGACCGGCTCGCCCCGCGAGAAGCCGCCATGCTGGGCGCGATCCTGGTGCACGGCTTGGACTTCGACGACACGCACATGCCCGCGGTGACCCACGTGTCGGCTTCCGCGCTGCCGGTGAGCATCGCCGCCGCGATCAAGCACGGCCGCAGCGCCGAGGAGCTGCTCGCGGCCTACGTGCTCGGCGTCGAGATCAGCGCCCGCGTCGGCAAGGTCGCCCGCGGCGGCTTCCACGCCGCCGGGTTCCACCCGACGGGTGTGGCCGGGGCGTTCGGTTCCGCGGTGAGCGCGGCGAAACTGGCCGGAGCGGGCGCGGACGGAATCGCCGAGTCGCAGCGCATCGTCGGCTCGATGGCTTCGGGCCTGCTGGAGTTCCTGGCCGACGGCGCGTGGACCAAGCGGCTGCACCCGGGCTGGGCGGCCAACAGCGCGATCACCGCGGCGACCTTCGCCGCGACCGGCTGGCCCGGCCCGCCCGAGGTCTACGAAGGCCGCTACGGCCTGTACGCGACGCACCTGCAGACTTCCGAGTGGGACGCGCAAGACGCACTCGACGGGCTGGGCGAGCGCTGGGAACTGCTGGACACCGCGGTCAAGCCGTACCCGAGCTGCCACTTCACGCACGCCTTCGCCGACGCGATCCTGGCGCTGCGCGAGTCCGCAGGCATCGAAGCGTCCGAAGTGGACTCGGTGCGCTGCCGCATCCACGAAACGCCCGCCGCCGCGGTCTGCGATCCGATCGAACGCAAGCGCCGCCCGCAGGACGACTACGACGCGAAGTTCAGCCTCCCGTTCATCGCCGGGGCCTGCCTGGCGCGCGGACGGCTCACGCTCGCCGAGTTCGCCGCGGATTCCTTGGCGGACCCGGAGATCCTGCGGCTCGCGCAGCTGGTCGAGATCGCCGACGACCCGGAAAGCCGTTTCCCGCAGGCATATTCGGGCGAAGTGGAGATCCTGCTGCGGGACGGCCGCAAGCTCACCCGGCGCGAGGACGTCAACCGCGGGCACGCCGAACGCCCGCTGACCCACGAGGACATCCGCGCCAAGTTCACCGACAACTTCGGCGCGGACGCGAAGGACACAATGCGGCACGTGCTCGCACTCGGGAACGGTGGCAGCGCGAGCGAATTCGCCGAAGCGTTGCGCGCCGGGTGAGCAGCCCGGCGCTCGCAGAGCCGCAACGAGCAGCGGCGGCTGCACGGTTCAGCATCAGGCCCGAACCCGCTGGGTCCTGAACCCGCGGCACCTCAGCTGAAGACGCGGCGCTCCGGCTCTCTCACCCGGAAGTCCGCGGCCGCGCACCGACCGTCGCCACCGACCGGGAAGCCGCCGCAGTCGCGAGCTCGACCGCGGCCGCGACCTCCCATCCCGCCGCGAGGTGCGCGGCGAGCGCGCCGTTGAACGCATCGCCCGCGCCGGTCGTGTCCCGAACCGTCGTCTCCGGCGCGGGAAGACGCCGGACCCGTTCGTCGGGGTGCACCAGCAACGAACCCTCGCCGCCGAGGGTGACCACGACTTCGCGTCCGGTGAGCCGCGCCAGCGCCCTGGCGTGATCCTTGGTGTCGTCGCCCTCCGGGGAGGTCGAGCACAGCTCGGTGAGCTCGCCCAGCTCGCTCGCGTTCGGCGTCAGCAGCGGCGCGGCGTCGAGCAGCTCGGCCAGTTCCGGCACGACCGGTGCCGGGTTGAGCACGCACGGCACACCCGCGCTCGCCGCGCGCCGCACCGCAGTGCGGATCGCCTCCGCCGGGATCTCCGTGCTCACCAGCAGGCATCCGGTTCCGGGCAGGGCCGAGTCCAGTACGTTGCCGACGTGCTCGGCGGTGATGCCGTAGTTCGCCCCGGCGCCCACCGCGATCTGGTTCTCCCCGGCGTGGTCCACCACGATCAGCGCCGAACCGGTGGTGCGGTCGTCGAGCACCGCGACGTCGTCCACGGACACGCCGTGCTCGCGCAGATCGCGCAGCGTTCCGCTGCCCGCGTCGTCGGCCCCGACCGCGCCCGCCAGCCGCACCCGCGCGCCCGCTGCGGCCGCGGCCACCGCCGCGTTCGCGCCTTTGCCGCCGCCGTAGTGCTCGACCTGATCGCCGACCACGGTCTCGCCGGGGCGCGGCAGCCGCGGCGCGGTCACGACGTAGTCCACATTGATCGCGCCGACCACCAGTACCCTGCCGATGGGCTGTTCGGTGCTGTCGCTGGCCGCCATGTAGCCGTACCTCACGTCGTCGAGAGCCGGTATTGCCGAAACCGTCCGGAATTCCGTCGAATAATCCGAAATGGACGGTCGAATGTCCCCGGCCGGAGTTTAGCCGAACGCCCGCGCAGCACGGTGCGTGCTCGCTCGATTACGGCCGCCGCCGCGCAAGCCCACCCGCGCGGCCGGCATCTAGACCGATCCGGTACGACTGTGCGGGGACGACTGGCGCGCACCGGCACGGTGCGACGAGCCGCGGTGCGCACGATCGCGGCGCCGCCGGTGGGTCGCCTCCGCCCGGGTGCGCCGACGCGCCCTGCGACGACGAGCGCCACGACGTCCCAGCGACCGTTTGATGGGTGAGGTAAGCGAACCAGACATGAGCATCAAGATCGGGTACAAGGCGTCCGCCGAGCAGTTCGGGCCGCGCGACCTCGTCGAGTTCGCCGTCGAGGCCGAGCAGCGCGGCCTGGACAGCGTCATGGTCAGCGACCACTTCCAGCCGTGGCGGCACAACCAGGGTCACGCGCCGTTCGCGATGTCCTGGATGAGCGCGGTCGGCGAGCGCACTTCCCGCATCCAAATGGGCACCAGCGTGCTCACCCCGACGTTCCGCTACGAGCCCGCGGTGGTGGCGCAGGCGTTCGGCACGCTCGGCAGCCTCTACCCGGGCCGGGTGATGCTCGGCATCGGCACCGGCGAGGCGCTCAACGAGACCGCCGTCACCGCCCGCGAATGGCCGGAGTTCAGGGAACGCTTCCGCAGGCTCAAGGAATCGGTCGAGCTGATCCGGACGCTGTGGAACTCGGAGCGGGTCAGCTACGAAGGCGAGTACTACCGCACCGCGAACGCCACCATCTACGACGCGCCGGACGGCGGAGTGCCGATCTACGTGGCCGCGGGCGGGCCGATGGTGGCGAAGTACGCCGGCCGCGTCGGCGACGGGTTCATCTGCACCAGCGGCAAGGGCATGGACCTCTACACCGACAAGCTGCTGCCCGCGGTCTCCGAGGGGGCGGCCAAGAGCGGCCGCGACTCCGCGGCGCTGGACAAGATGATCGAGATCAAGCTCTCGTTCGACCCGGACCCGGAGACCGCGCTGCACAACACCCGGTTCTGGGCGCCGCTGGCGCTGCCCGCCGAGGTCAAGCACAGCCTGGACGATCCGGCGGAGATGGAGCGCGCGGGCAACGAGCTGCCGATCGAGCAGGTGGCGAGCCGGTGGATCGTGGCCTCCGACCCGGAGGACGCGCTGACCCAGATCAAGGCGTACCTGGATGCCGGTTTCGACCACCTGGTGTTCCACGCGCCGGGCTCGGACCAGTCGCGGTTCCTGCGGACCTTCACCGAGCAGGTCGTGCCCCGCATCCGCGACCTGACGTCCTGAGCAACCGATAGCGCAGCGTGCTCGCTGCGTCGCCCGGAGTCGCGATCAGTGGTCGACTTCGACTACGCGGAGTCCTGCACTGTTGCGGTCGCAGGTGTTGACCGAGAGTGTTGTGGCGAACCGACGGTTGGCTTGAGTCGCGCATCCGGACGCCGGCTCGGCCAAGGTCGTGCGGGTTCGGCACCACGTGCTCGCTCGGCCGTTTGCACGCGAAGGAACCGGGTCATGAACTACGGGGATGGTCAGCGCCACGAACTCGCGAGCGTGATGAGCACGCTGGCCAGGAATCTGGAAGCGGAGAGGAACGAGACGGACACGCTGGGCGCGATCGTGCAGACCGCGGTCAACACCGTGCCGGGCGTCTGGGCCGGAGGCATCACGCAAGTCCACCGCAGGCAGGTGAGCGCGCGAGTGCCGACGGACGAAATGGTGCGCCAGTGCGACGAGGCGCAGCAGGAGCTGGGCGAGGGGCCGTGCGTGGACGCCATCTGGCAGCGCGAAACCGTCGTCGTCGATGACATGAACGCCGAAACGCGCTGGCCTCGGTTCGCGGCTCGCGCCGCTGAGCTGAGGATCGGCAGCATGATCTCGTTCCGGCTGTTCGTCCAGGAGGACACGCTCGGCGCGTTGAACCTCTACGGCGACCACGAAGTGCGGTTCGGCGACGAGGCCCAGATCATCGGCGAAGTCTTCGCCGCCCACGCGGCCTTGGCCCTGTCCGGGGCGCGGCACCATCGGCAGCTCAGCGAGTCGGTGGCGTCCAGGGACGCCATCGGACAGGCCAAGGGGCTGCTGATGTGCCAGCACCGCCTCGGTGCGCAGCAGGCGTTCGACCTGCTAGTGCGGGCTTCGCAGCAGTCCAACATCAAGCTGACCGAGGTCGCCGCCTGGGTCGTGGCCGAGCACGAGAACCCGGGCGGCGCCTCCCGGCCGCAGAGCAATTGAACTCATCCCAGCACGTCACGCCCGCGCGTCACACCAGCCGATGCGCGCCGCAGATCTGGCAGATCAAGCGGTCGCGGGGATCGTCGGCGCGGTCGTGGTCGGCGGACTCGGTCAGCGCGTGGTGACCGCAGACGCCGCAGGCCAGCTGCGATTCCAAGCTCAGCGTCGGGGCCAGCTGCGGGTCGGCGGGATGGGTTCGCGAGGCCATTGCGACCTCCTAACGTGCTTTCCGGCGACGGCGAACGCCGCCAAAATCTGACGTCAGGCCGCTGTGCACTCAACCGCCTGTCCCGGTCAACGTCATCGGCGGGCCGGGGAATTCCCGGCGCCGAAAGATGTGTTCCCCGGGGCGCACCGATGTGCATGTGGCGGTTGAGCCGAGCGGGATGTCGACGAAGCTCTTCGCCCGCCACCGGCGCGACGCGCGGTGGCGGAGCCGCTGCGGTTCCGCCACCGCGGGTCTTGCCGGAGCACTCCTCAGTGCTTGCCGAGCTCGCCGTCGACCCGGCGCCAGACGCCCTGCGGGTTGCCGTCGGCGAGCACGCCGGGCAGCAGCTCCGGCGGAACGTCCTGATAGGACACCGGGCGCAGGAAGCGATCGATGGCCAGCGTGCCGACCGAGGTCGTCCGTGAGTCCGAAGTGGACGGATACGGTCCGCCGTGCACCATGGCGTGCCCGACCTCGACGCCGGTCGGCCAGCCGTTGAACAGGATCCGGCCCGCCTTGCGCTCCAAAGTGGACAGCAAGGTGCCCGCCTGCGCGGAGTCCGCGGCGCTCGCGTGCACCGTCGCGGTCAGCTGCCCCTCGACCGCGGCGGCCACCGCGCGGACCTGCTCGGCATCGCGGCAGCGCACCACCAGCGACGACGAGCCGAACACCTCGTCGCCCAGCCCGTCCGCGCCGAGGAAGTCGTCGGCGTCGGTGACCAGCAGCGCCGCCCGGCAGGACTGCGGCGCGTCGGACTCCTGCCCGCGCGCGAGCACCTGGATCTCGGGCCGGTCGGCGAGCGCGGAGACGCCTTCGGCGTAGGAGCGGGCGATGCCGGGAGTCAGCATCGGGGTCGGCGCCGAAGCCGCGACCGCTTCGGCCGCCGCTTCCAGGAAGTTCTGCAGTTCCGGGCCGTCGGCCGCGATGACCAGGCCGGGGTTGGTGCAGAACTGGCCGGAGCCCAGCGTCAGCGACCCGACGAACTCCTTGCCCAGTTCGGCGGCACGCTCGGACAGCGCGCCGGGCAGCAGGAACACCGGGTTGATGCTGCTCATCTCCGCGTAGACCGGGATCGGCTGCGGCCGCCGCTGCGCAGCGGCGAGCAGCGCCAAACCCGCGGTGCGCGAGCCGGTGAACCCGACCGCCTGGATCCGCGGATCGCTCACCAGCGCCGTGCCCAGCTCCGGCCCGGAGCCGTAGAGCAGCGAGAACGTTCCGGCGGGCAGCCCGCACGCGGACACGGCCTCGGTGATCGCCCGCCCGACGAGCTCGCAGGTGCCGGGGTGCGCGTCGTGCGCCTTCACGACCACGGGGCAGCCCGCGGCCAGCGCGGAAGCGGTGTCGCCGCCCGCGACGGAGAACGCCATCGGGAAGTTGCTCGCGCCGAACACCGCGACCGGGCCGAGCGCGATCTTGCGCTGCCGGATGTCCGGGCGCGGCGCGGGGGAGCGGTCCGGCAGTCCAGGGTCCACCCGCGCGCCCTGGAAACCGCCTTCCCGCACGACCTGCGCGAACAGCCGCAGCTGCCCGGTGGTGCGGCCGCGTTCGCCGGTCACCCGGCCCATCGGCAGGCCGCTTTCGGCGTGCGCGCGCTCGGGCAGCGCGTCGCCGATCGCCTCGATCTTCTCGGCGATGGTCTCCAGGAACACCGCGCGCTGCTCGAGGGTGGTGGCGCGGTAGGTGTCGAAGGCGGCTTCCGCCGCGGCGCACGCGCGCTGCACCTCGGCAGGCCCGCCCCAGCCGTAGGCGGGGTCCAGCTGAGCACCCGTGCCTGGATCGACGGCGCGGATCTGCTCGCCGCCGCCGGGCACCGGGTCGCCCGCGATGAGCATCCGCCCGGTGAGTTCGGTGCCGACCGTGGTCATGCGGTGAGTCCTCCCAAGAAGTGTTCGAACATGGTCTGCGTAGCGGGTCACCTGGCGGAACCCGCCGGTGGTCCGGTCGAGTCCCGAACCGCAAGCGGCTGACGCCGCTGGTGAAACAGCTCTTGATCCGTCACGAGCGCCGACCGCGCGCAGTCGATGTCGACCCGAACACTAGATTCGGGTATTGATGCGTGTCCAACTCCCACCGCGCATCGACTCTTGCGGAATGCGCATCAGTGAGGCGGCAAGGCATGTTCACGCTCAACCAGCTCGCCGGCTTCGTGGCGGTCGCCGAGGAACTGCACTACGGCCGTGCAGCGGAGCGGCTGCGGATGACCCAACCACCGCTGAGCCGCCAGATCCAGCTGCTGGAACGCGAGATCGGGGTGCGGTTGTTCGACCGCGGCGGCCGCGCGGTGCGGCTGACCCCGGCGGGCAAGGCTTTCCTGCGGGACGCGCGGCGGCTGCTGCACGAGGCGGAGAACGCGACGCTGGCGGTGCGGCGGGTTCCTGCTGGCGAGGCCGGTTCGCTGCGCATCGGGTTCACCGCGACGTCCGCGTACGGCCTGCTCGGCGGCGTGCTGGAGACGGCCCGGGACCGGTTGCCGCACGTGGACGTGGCGTTGCGGGAGCTGGTCACGCGCGATCAGCTCGACATGCTGTCCTCCGCAGCGCTGGACCTCGGCCTGATGCGACCGCCGATCACGCGGCCGGAACTCGACTCGCGCCGGGTGGTGACCGAGCCGCTGCTGGCCGCGCTGCCCGCCGGTCACCCGCTGGCGAACGGTTCGGAACCGCTGAGCCCCGCTGATTTCGACGGCGCGGACGTGGTGATGTATTCGCCGACCGAAGCGCGCTACTTCCACGAGCTGCTGGTCAGCATCTTCCGCGAGGCGCACGTGACGCCGCACTACACCCAGCACGTCAGCCAGGTGCACACGGTGCTGGCGCTGGTGCGCGCGGGGCTGGGGCTGGCGCTGGTGCCATCGACGGCGACGTTGCTGCGGTTCGAGGGGGTGGTGCTGCGGCCGGTGCGGCTGCCCGAGCCGGAGCCGGTGGAGCTGCACCTCGGGTGGCGGCGGGCCAACGACAACCCGGCGTTGTGGGCGTTGCTCGGGCTGCTGTGACCCGGGCGTTCGGCGCAGCGGCACCGCACATCGGAAAAAGTGTCCTTTGTGGACGTAATTGATGTGTCCGGCTTGCGGGTTCGAGCGCGCGGTCGTCACCGGGTGCGGACCGGCGTCCGCCGCAGGCTAGCGAAACCGACTGTCCAACTTGGACGTTAAGCTCAACCGGTTCGGAGCAGCGCCACATCCCGCGCGCCGTGCCTACAATCGGCGAGCAGCGCCGGACTCGACATGGAGGGGACCGCATGGCCGCCGCAGACTTCGTGCGCAAGATCCGTTCCCGGCAGCCCGCGCTCGGCTACTGGGTGACGCTGGACGCGCCCGCGGCCGTCGAAAGGCTCGCGCTGGTCGGCTACGACTACGTCTGCCTGGACGGCCAGCACGGGCTGTTCGGCTACCAGGGGCTGCTCAACGGGCTGATCGCGGTGCAAGCCGCGGGCGGGTCGGCCGGTGTGGCGCGGGTGGACTCGAACAACCCGACCTCGATCTGCCGTGCGCTGGACGCCGGGGCGGACGCGATCATCGTGCCGCTGGTCGACGACGCCGAGCAGGCCGCGTCGGCGGTGGCCGCGACCCGCTACCCGCCGAACGGCGTGCGCTCCTACGGACCGATGCGCTCGGGACTGCGGATCGGGCCGAAACCGGCGGAAGCGGACGAGAGCGTGGCCGTGCTCGCCATGGTGGAGACCGCGCGGGGCTTGGCCAACGTGGAATCGATCTGCGCCACGCCCGGGCTCGACGCCGTCTACATCGGACCGGCCGACCTGTCGCTGGCCGTCGGTGCCGCGTACCCCGGTGATCCCGCGGTGCAACGGGATTTCGACGCGGCGCTGGCCCGGATCCGCACCGCGGCCGACGCCGCGGGGATCGCGGTGGGCATGCACACCCCGGACGGCGCGACGGCCGCGCGGCGGCTGGCGGAAGGGTTCACCTTCGCCAGCGTCTCCAGCGACGTCGAGCACCTCCAGCAGGTCGCCAAGTCGCATCTGGACACGGCGTCGCGCGGCTGAGCCCGGTGGTCACAGCGCCGGAGCGGTGGACTTCGGCGGTTCGGCGTCCGAATCGCCCTGCGAGCTCTCGGCGGGCTTCGGCTGCTCCGCCTGCTTCGGCTGCGTGCTCTGCTCCGCCGCTTCCGGCTGCTGGGCTGGTTTCGCCTGCTCCGTGGAGCCCGCCTTGCTACCGCCGTCCGCCTGCGCTTGCTCCGCCCCCTGCACCGGCTCTGCGGAGTCCGATGTGGACTCCGCGTCGGTGGCTGCTCCGGTCGCCACCGGCTTCGCCCGGTTCCGCTTCGGTTCGTAGCCGAGCAAGTGATCCCGCAGCCGCAGGTGGGTGAACCGGTAGCCGCCATCCACTTTGGACAGCAAGCTGCGCTCGGCCAGCCCGCGCAGCAGCGCGTAGCGCCGCGGCGGCAGCTCGGTCAGCGCGAGCGCCCGGCCGAGCCACTCGGACACGGCGTTCTTCAAGGTGTCGAACGGGAACACGTCGCTGTGCCACACCGCGGGCGCGGACAGCCCGCCGATCAGCAGTCCCACGCCCGCCGTCAGCGCCTCCACGTCGAACGGGCGGCCCAGCAGCAGCGTCGGCAGCACGCCGACCAGCCCGGCCACCGCGACCAGCGGTGCCGAGCTGCGCAGCAAAGCAGGCGCCGGGTGCTCGAACGTCTCGTAGTGCTCCTCGGTGAACGCCCACCACACTTCGTCACGGGCCGCGGTGGCCACACCCGCGCAGATGCCCAGCACCAGCCCGATGCCGATCGACTTGACCAGTTCCCCCGGCCCGGTCCAGAACATCAGCACCCCGACGCCGATCGTGCCGAGCAGCCCGATCGTGGCGCTGTTGCCGGGCATCCTCGACCACGACTCGACCGCACCGAGGATGACCAGGAACGACACCAGCACCACTGCGATCACGCCGACCCAATTCGGAGCGTTCGCCAGCGCGGTAGTCCACGGGGAGATCAGCCCGCTCAGCGCCAGGCTCACCACCAGCCCGAACGCATAGCCGCCCAGCGCGGTGATCCAGCCCTGCGGCACGGTCCCGACCTTGCCCGCCGGGCGCAGCCAAGGCAGCGTCGCCAGGTAGTCCATGTAGAGCACGTAGCCGACCAGCACGAGCACTGCGATCAGCCCGGCGGCGGGACCGAGCAGCATCCCGGTCGCCAGCGTGGCACCGGTGGTCGCCCCGGCCAGCAGTCCCGGCAGCCCGCGCGCGAACACGTGCGCCACGGTGGTGGTGGGCAGGAACCGCGCCCAGGACACCAGAGTGGGCAACCGGGTGCGCGCGGTGAGGTCGTTGCACAGCGGGCTCGCCGAAACCCGTGCCAGGAACCGCAACGTGCGCAGCGCGCGATCCGGCGGATAGGGCAGCTCGGAGCCTCGGCCCGTGCTCAGCGCAGCCGAGAAGTACTCGTCGATCAGCTTGGCGCGCCGCTGCGCGTCGGTGCCGCGGACGGCGAGTTCGTTCGCCGGACGGTCCCGGAAAGCCAGCGCCACGACGTTGCACATCAGCGGCGTGTCCAGCAGTCCGCACAGCTCCGGGTCGCGGCGCAGCGCGGTGCGCACCCCGTCCAGCCGCGGGCCGCCGCGGGTGAAGTATTCGACGATCTGCCTGCGCGTCAACGGGTTGACCGTCACCGAGGTGTGCAGTTCCAGCGGCTCGGTCAGCGCTTCGTGGTGCTCGTCGCGGCAGCACACGACCAGTTCCGGGATGGGGAACTCGTCGCGCACCGCGTTGATCTCGCGGACGCAGCGCTGCCGGTAGTCGGCCGGCACCTCGTCGAGCCCGTCCAGCATCAGGGAGAGCTTGCCCTGCTCCAGCCAGATCCGGCCCAGCGACGGGTGGATCGTGTAGCGGCGTTCGATCTCGCGCAGCAGCCACTTCTGGAACTCGCCAGGGGGTGCGGGCCTGCGCTCGTCGGCGCGCCATCCGGACATCGCCCAGGAGCCGAGGTCGACGACCACCGGAATGGCCCGCCCGGTGTCGGCCGCGGCGCGGCGGGCCAGCGCCCGGGTCAGCTCCAGCAGCAGCGTCGTCTTGCCCGCACCCGGTCCGCCGAGCACGAGCATCGCGCCGTGCGCCTGGTCGAGGGTGGCGGCCAGGTCCGCGTCCGCGGGCAGTTTGCTCGGTTTGCCGTTGCCCGGTTGCAGCAGCCGGTCCGCCGGTCGGGCCATCGAAGGCGGCAGCTCGTCCAGCTCCAGTGACAGCCGCACGTGCTCCCCGAGCGAGCCCTTGAGCCGTTCGCGGGCGTAGTGCTCGGAATCGACTACCGAACGTGATCGATTCGCGGTGTTGTTCAGCCGCCGAGCGATGAGCGGTTTGTCCGAGTTGGTGGCGCGTTCCCACAGCGCCAGCGCCGCGGCGAAGACCACGAACGCGCCGGCCAGCGGCCACAGCAGGTCCGCCAGCGGCTGCAGCACGTCCGGAAGCCTGCCACCGGTACCGATGCTGATCGCGGTGGGCACCAGGACCAGCGTGATCGCGATGCCCGCGCCGAGCAGCAGCAGCGTTCGCACGGTGCGGGTGAGCCTGTTCGGCATGATCATCTCTCCTGCTGGTTCGATGGCCGCGTCCGCTTACCGACTATGGTGCGCCCGGGCACGGACTGTAAACGGTCCATTCCGGTTGGCGTGGCCGAGTGTGATCAGTGCCGCGCCGAGCGGAGCGATCTCGACGCAGGCGGGCGGCTCGTGCCGCCGGCGGCATCGGATTCGCGGCTGCGGTGAGCGGGCGAGCGGTCGGTGCGCTCCGGGCTGCAGCGAGCGCGTCCCCTCCGGCCCGAGCTATCCACAATGGACATGCAGCGGATTCGGTCCGGTGGGCGCCGCAACGCCCACCGGACCGCTGCCGGATGTCGTGCACCCCCAAGGCCGGCATCCGGCGCACCGCTGCGCGGTGCTCACCCGACCCCTCCGGTCGATCAGCAGGACTCCGGCTCGCGTCCGGCCAGCTTCCAGCGGTCACTTGAAACTGAGTTGATTCCTGCTGGTGAGCAGCCTAAAGTGTGCATCCACCCGGAGACAAGGGGATCAGCGCTTAGAGTGGTGCCAGCAGGAACAGGCCGAGGGATGCGGCCGGAGTGCCGCGTGGGGGTGTTCGTCGTGCCGGGCGATCAGCGCATCAGCGCGCAGCGGTTCCGGCTGCTGTGCAGGCAGCGTTCCTACACCTATCCCGAACTGGCGCGTGACCTGCGCAAGCGCGGCATCCCGGTGAGCAGGGCCGGGCTCGCGCGGCTCGGCCGCGAACCGGACCAGCCGCTGCCCTGCTACGCCGCGGAGCTCGCGCGGATCCTGAAGTCGACGGTGGGCTACCTCACCGGGCACGAACGGCAGTTCCTCGGCAAGCGGTTCCGCGATCTGTACCGGCAGCGGGGCTGTTCGCTGGCCGTGCTGGCCGGTGAGCTCTACCGCCGCTGGCACGTGAAGGTCTCCGCGCAGTACCTCCAGCAGCTCGCCTCGTGCCGCAACACCAACCCGCGCGAAGAGATCGTCGACGGGCTCGCGGTGCTGCTGGACACCACCGCGGACTACCTCACCGGGTGCGAGGACGAGCGCTGCGGCCACGACCCCGCGCTGCCGCCCGCCGGGCGGGACGAGCCGGTCCCCGCCCGGCTGATCGCCGCTCGCGGCGGGCAGGACGGTCCCTCGTCGAACGACGTGGACCGGGTGCTGCGCGCCATCGCCGAGCAGGAGCAGCGCGAGGGACCGCCGTCTCACAACGGCTGATCGCGCCGGACCTCCAGGTCGGTGAAGTGCGGCCCGTCCTCGCACAGCAGCGCGAACTTCTCGTGGATCGCGTTCGTGGCGGGCAGTTCCGAGTTGGCCATCGCGACCTCGCGGGACGGGAACTCCAGGATCTCCACGAACCGCGCGGGGTCGTGGTGATCCCGGCAGACCCGGGTGCGGGTGGCGGTGCGGGTGCCTTCGCTGGTGCTGATCCACTCGTCGAGCAGCTCGTCGACCTGCTCGGGGTGGTCGGTGCGGTACTCGATCAGCTGCACGAAACCGGTCATGAGCGGCTTCCTTCCTCGACGGAGTGCTTTAAAAGGTTTGCGTAGCGGGTCAGGTAGCGGAACCTCAGACGCCTGCTGGCTCCGGGATCTCATCCTTAAGTAGCTCCCTACTCGGCGTCTTCATAGGTCCGGGCCGCTGTCCTCGCCAGAAGACGCCTGAGAACCCGCCGGTGGTCCGGCTTAGTCCTCGACCACCGGCAAGCGGCTGACGCCGCTTATGAAACATCGCCTAGGACGGCGGCGTTGCGGTGGGCTTCGGCGACCTGCCGGAGGAACCTGATCTCCGAGGCGCGATCGTCACCGGTCGCGGACAGGTCGATCACGTGCGGCTGCGGCGGATGACCCGCGCGTTTGCGCCGCTGAGCGGTGTGCAGCCACGCGGCCACCGCAGCGGCCTCGCTCTCCGCGTGCCTGCGCACATCCGCCAGTTCCTCCGGGGTTACGTGGTTGCGCAGCGCCAGCATCGCGTCGCGGATCTCGGCGAGGCGGCGCTCCAGGCGCCAGCGCATCGGCAGCAGCGGACGTCGCAGCACGACGGTGGGCGCATCTGCGGTCAGCGAGCGCCACAGCGGGCCGAGACTGCGATGATCGCGGCCGTCCCGGATCCGAGCGCGCACCGCGGTCTCCACCGGCAACGCCGTACCCGCCGCCAGGCACAGCGCGCTGACCCCGTCGATCGAGGCGAAACCGGCGATCCACCGGTCGTCCTCGGTGAGCAGCCACGCGATGTTCAGCAGCCACGGCAGCGCGTTCAGCGACCACCCGGCCGCCAGCAGCGGCAGTCCCCAGCGCAGCGACCAGTGATCCGCTCGCCGCGCGCTGATCCCGCACACGGCCGCGCAGATCCCCAACGCCACCACGCTGAACAGCGACACCAGCAAGAAGTAGGCCAGCGGCAGCTCAGGAGCGTTGCCGGGTTCCGGATGCTCCGGGGAAGCGGCGGCGTAAACGGCGATCAGCACCGCGATCGTCGCCCCGGCCGAGCCGTAGACCCACCCGGCTCGGCGTCGCCGCCCGTCCGCGATGAGCAGGAAGTGCAGCGTCACCGCTGCCGTGGCGACGCTGACCAGGTGCGTGCCGAGGTAGACGTAGTACTTCCCGGCCCGGTCGGCCAAGCCGTCCTGCACCGCGCCCACGTACAACGTGGTCAGCAAGCCCAGCAGCGCGACGGCCGCCCACAACGCGCGTTGTTCGCGGTGCCGCACGGCGCCGGGCAGCCGCAGCGCGAGCACGATCCACAGCACCGCGATGCCCGCGGTCTCCAGCGTCATCGTCACCGGTCCTCGTGTTCCCGGTGGAAACCCACCGCCGACTCCAACCGGCCCAGCACGCCGCCGTGCGGCGACGGCGCGGAAGCCGTGCCGATCATCCGGCGGATGCGGGTCGCGGCCCACTCCGCCTCGCGTTCCTCCCGCGAGGTGTAGCGGATGCGGGACATCCCGCCGCGCAGCGACTCCGGATCGTCCGGATCCGGTCGCCACGTCACCGCCCGGTTGTCCTCCAGGCTCGGGCAGTCGTGGTCGAGCAGCATGTGCCCGATCTCGTGGAAGATGATCAGGTGCTGCTGGTAGCGGCTGGTGCCCGCGTCGTAGAAGAGGTGGTCGGCGGTCGCGGTGGCCCACCACATGCCGCTCGGGGTGCCCGTGTCCGAGGGGCTGAACGGGTGCAGGTGCACCGGCCGCCCGCGGCGCTCGGCGATCAGCTCGCAGAACGCGTCCATCGAGAACGGGCGCGGGAAAGCCGGATCCCGCAGCAACCGCCGCAGCGCACGCGCGCGGCCGCGACGTCCTCTCCCCGTGAACATCGCGGTGAACGTACCACTGCGGTGCGCCGCCCCGGCCGGTTCGGCAACCGATTTCCTGCCGGTCAGCACCATCCCGCGCAGCGCGCTGCGAACTCGGCGACCAGCGCGGGCGACACCGGGCGCAGGTCCGCTTGGGCACCCCAGGTCTCGTCGGTCAGCTCTGCCGGTTCGGCGCTGCGATCGGCCAGCGCGAGCAGCTGGGCGAACCGGGTCGCGATCGCGTGGTGACCGGCTCGGCCGGTGGTCCACTTCGTGTGCGCGTGCCGCGAGTACAACCCCACTACCTGCGGCCCGTGCCCGTCGGCGCGCTCGGTCAGCGCGGCGAGCCGGGTGCGCCCCGAGTCGGTGCCCACCACGAGCTCGGCCGAGGCGAACAGGTCCACGCACTCGGCCGCACCCGGCTCGCGGAGCACGTCGGCGGGCAGTCCGTCGAAGTCGTCCGCACCGGCGGTGTTGCGCGCGGTGATCACCGTGAACCGCCAGGGCGCTGCGACCATGCCGACCAATTCCCGGGCCACCGCTGCGAAACCGGACAGCTGGAACTCCAGGTGCCGCAGCCTGCCGGGCACGGCCACGAAAACCACGTGCCACGGTTGCGCGGCCTGCGCGGAGCGGAAGCCGGGCGCGGGTGCTGCCTCGGCGGACAGCCGCTGGCCGAGGCTCTGCTCCACCGCGAGGTACTGCCGCATCGGCAGCGCGGCATGCACCTCGACCTGCCCCGATCCGAGCCGGTCCAGCCAGGTCGGATGCTCCTGCGGATCGATCCGGAACCGCACCGGCGAGCGGGTTCCGGTGCGCACCACGTGCGGCCCCGTGGTGTGCTCGGCCGATGCCAGCGGCACCGCGCAGCGCCGCAGCAGCTGCGCTTCCGGACCGCTGTAGTGCAGCGGCACGTCCCCGCTGACCTCGCGCAGCGCGGTCACCGCCGACAGTCCCAGCAGCAGATCACCGAGACCGCGCTGGCCGAGGTCCGCGATCCAGCCCCGGGAACGCACGATTTCCGCACAACCGGAATTCGGCCGTTCCCCCGCGAATCTGCGATATGGCAGTGTCCGGCCGAAAGGTGCCTGCTCCGCGGGAACGAGCATCCTGCCCCCGCGATGGCACCGGACGTCCTGCACCTGCCACTCGATCAGATCCTGCTGGATCGACACGCGCGATCACCTCCGCCGATCTCGACAATTCAGTTTGCGGCGAACGCGCCGGACACTGCTACGACACCTCGCCCGCGCCAGTCCGACATTTGCCTGACATCGGTGTGGAACATCTCGTTCACTTCATAGGCTGTTCGCACGGCCGGACCGGCCGGAGCAATTCAGCGGACGGCATCGCCGAGGTGATCGGAGGCCGCAAGTGCTCGCAGCACAACCGCCCGCGCGTACCCGGCTGGAACAGGTGCTGCGGCAGCACCGCCGCACCGTGCGGGAGTTCTGCGCCGATTTCCAGGCCGCAGCCGAAGAGCTCGGGGAGCGCACCGTCGTGTCCCAGCGGCAGGCGGGGCGGTGGCTCGGCGGGCTGCTCGGCGGACTGCCGCACCCGGCGACCTGCCGGGTGCTGGAGCGGATGTTCGACGCACCCGCCGAGGAACTGTTCGGCCCACCCCTGTCGGAACGAGCGCGGTCGCAAGAAGTGCGGCAGGAGGACGCGGTCCGGACGGCCGAGGACCGGCCTCCGGCGCAGCGCGATGCCGACCGTCCGGACGCGTCGAACGAAAGCGAGGTCGCCATGGCGGCCGTCGAATCCGCCCGGTTCGGGCAGTTCGCCGAGCAGAGCAACATCGGCCCGCACACCGTCGAGCAGTTCCAGGCCGATGTGCACCGGATCGTCACCACCTACCCGAACCGGCCGGTGTACCCGCTGTTCGTGGAGCTGCGGGAACTCCGGGACCGGGTGTTCGAGCTGCTCGAAGGCAGGCAGCCCCCGGCGCGGACCCGGCACCTCTACCTCGTCGGCGCAGTGGTGTGCGGAGTGCTCGCCAACTCGTCGTTCGACCTGGGCGAGCTGCCTGCCGCGGAAACCCAGGCGCGCACCGCGTTCCTGTGCGCCGAGCTGGCGGGCAACGACTCGCTGCGCTCCTGGATCCGCGGCACGCAGAGCTTGATCGCCTACTGGGACGAGCGCCCGCGGGACGCGGTGGAACTCGCCGGGCAGGGCTGGGACTACGTGCCGGAGACCGGCACGCCGCGGGTGCGGCTGGCCGCGATCGAGGCCCGCGCGCACGCGCGGTTGGGTGATCAGCGCGCCGCCGAGGACGCGCTGAGTCGTGCCGACAAGGCGCGCGAGCAGGTGATCGGCGAGGACGAACCGGGCGGTCTGATGGCGTTCCCGGTGGCCAAGCAGACCTTCTACAGCGCCTCGGCGTGGTTGTGGCTGGGCGAGCGGGCGAACCTGGAGCGCGCCGAACGCGCCGCGGTCGAGGCGGTCGAGCTCTACGGGCAGGATCCGCCGGAGCTGCGCAGGCTCGGCGAGTTGAGCCTGACCCGGCTGGACCTGGCGATCGCCCGGCTCGGCCGGGACGACCTGGATGGTGCCGCCGAGCAGGTGCAGTCCGTGCTGGAGGCGGCCGGCCAACGCCGCACCGACAGCGTGCTGCGCCGGTTGCGGCAGCTGACGAACGTGCTGCACCGGCCCAACCTGCAGAGCACCCCGCTGGCGCTGGACCTGCGCGAGCGGATCGCGTCGTTCTGCGACTCCGCGCGGACTCCCGAGCGCACGAGATGACCCCCGCCGAACCGAGCACCGTGGCGCTGCCGCACCCGGGCGAGATGGGTGCCGCGGTCGGCGTTCAACTGCGCAGCCGGGGGCACACCGTGCTGTGGTGCTCGCGCGCGACTACCTGCCGAGCGTCGCCGAACGCGCCTGGCAGTGGGGGCCGGAGATGCACGAGATCGCGCGGACGCTGGACGCTGAAGGGCTGCCCGCGGAGCCGGCGCGGGCCGCGTCGGCGGTGCTGGCGCGTTGGGCGGCCGAGCGGGAACTCACCGGGCTGTCCGCGGACGCCGTGCTCAGCCCGGTTGCGCGGCCGCTGATCACGTGCTCGCCGCGCAGGAGCCATCGCGCAGTCCCCGTGCGCGGCGGGGCCGCACGCCGACCGGTTCGCCGCGACCGGCCGGCGCGGTGCTCACTCCGCGGCGTGCCCGCCGCCGCCCGCGCGGTTGAGCCCGGTCAGCAGACGCTGCATCACCTGCGGGTCCAGCTCGTCCGGCTCGTCGCCGAGGGCCTCGGCGGCAGGGGAGCGGCGCTTCTCCCGGCGGGGCAGCGGCACCGCCGAGGCGCTCATGCCCGACGGCAGCGCGAGCTCGCACCACCTGCGGTGCCCGCGGCCCTCCAGCGGCTCGACGCCGGTGCGGATTCCTTCGAGTTCCTTCAGCGGCGCGGGCGGCCCGCCCGCGATCTCGTCCTCGACCTCGATGACCAGGCAATCGCCGCGCAATCGCAATCGGATCGTGAGGAAACCGGGCGAGCTCTGGTCGGCCGCGGCCACGGCGGCCTCCACCATCGTCCCGGTCGTCTGCGCGGCCTCGTCGGCCAGCGGGCGCAGCGACCACTCGCTGAGGGTGAACCGCACGAAGATGTCGGTGCAGTTCAACGCGGTGGGCAGTGCGATGAGTCGCAGGTCGTCGACCTGTGCGGTGTCGGCGTTCACCTGGTTCCTTCCTGTCGTGCTCCGGTGCGATCCAGGCCGTCACCCGGACTCCGTATCTTGCCAACCCGACTTTCTCTCGTGTTTGGCAGGGGTTGTTGCCGAGGGTGTCACGTCGCGGGGCCGATTGGCGAGGACTCCGGTGGTCACCGGTTGGTCACCCTTCGAGTGGAGTCCGCGGTGACCGGCTGCGACCGGGTTAGCGGGCGTTTCCTGCTGCGTTCGGGCTTCGGCCGACGTTCGCGATGGAAACTTTCCGCTTGTTGTTGTTATCGGTGCGTTTCCCGCGCGGTAAATCGACTTTCCCCGAAAGTCGCGAATTTCCCGCCGCGCATTCGTCGGTGGACCGGCGGCGGGCCCGGTGCGAACGGGCGGTCCGTTCGCGCCGGTCGCAGCGGGGCTCGGCCGTCGCGGGGGTGGCCGCGGTGATCGGCGGCGGCTGAACCGAGGAAGTGTTGCTACCGGTGAGTAAAACGATGTTCACTTCCTGCGTCCCCAGTGCTGTGGATCACGGACAGGAGATCGTCGTGCGCCGCCTGCTCGTCCTCTTCGCCGCCTTGCTCGCCGTGCTGTTCCTGGCGCCGCCCGCGGGAGCCGCGCTCGCCCCGCCCGCCGGTGCCGCTCGGCCCACGGGTGCCGATGGTGCCGCGCCGGGCGTCTCGATCAGCCACCGCACGGTGCCCGGCGCCGACGGCGTCACCCTGGACGCCAAGGTGATCGAACCGGCGGGCGACGGCCCGTTCCCGCTGCTGGTGATGCCCGCGAGCTGGGCGGTCCCGAACATCGAGTACGTCGGCGCGGCCGCGCGGCTCGCCTACGAGTCGGGTTACGTCGTGGTCACCTACACGGCCCGCGGCTTCTACGCCTCCGGCGGCGAGATCGAGGTCGGCGGACCCGAGGACCGCGCCGACGCCTCCAAGGTGATCGACTGGGCGCTGGCCAACACCGCCGCCGACCCGGGCCGGATCGGCATGGGCGGCATCTCCTACGGCGCGGGCATCAGCGCGCTCACCGCCGCCGAAGATCCGCGGGTGCGGGCGGTGGCCTCGATGAGCGGCTGGTCCGACCTGGTCACCTCGCTGTACCCGAACCGCACGGTCAGCACCCAAGCCGTGGAGATGCTGCTGGCGATCGGGCACCCCACCGGCCGCTTCGGCGCAGACCTCCGGGCGCTCGAACGCGCCTACCGCGAGGGCCGCATCGAGCAAGCGCTGCACCTGGCCGCCGACCGCTCGCCGCTGGCCGAAACCGACGAGCTCAACAAGAACGGGACCGCGGTGCTGCTCGCCCACTCCTGGGAGGACTCGCTGTTCCCGCCGCAGCAGATGACCGAGCTCTACCGGAAGCTGACCGGGCCGAAGCGGCTGATGCTCGCGCCGGGTGATCACGCGGGTCCGGAGCTGTTCGGCGCCGCCGGGTTGCCGAACGACAGCTGGGACGCCGCGCGCCGCTGGTTCGACCACCACCTGCGCGGCGTGCCCAACGGCATCGACACCGAGAATCCCGTGCAGCTCAAGCCGGTCAGCGGGGGCAACTGGCGCGGATACCCGGACTGGGAATCGGTGACCGGAGCGGTCGACACCCGCCACCTCGGCGGCCCGGCGCCCGCGCCTGCAACCCCCGCCACTGGGACGCTCGCTCCGGACCCGCAACCGGCCTGGCAGCACCGGATCGGCACCGGGTCGCCGACGGTCGCCGACAGCGGCGCGGCGATCGTGAGCGGTGTCCTGCAGCAGTTCCAGATCCCGGTGGCGACTTCCGTGCCGCTCGTGGACCGCCGCGCGGCCGGGGTCTGGCGGACCGAGCCCTACCCGAGCTCGGTCACCGTTTCCGGCGCGCCGAAACTGCGCACCACCGTCACGCCGGAGTCCGGCACGACTTCGCTGTTCGCCTACCTCTACGACGTGGATCCGGCAGGTGGCGGCCGCCTGATCACGCACAAGCCGATCACCTTGCGCGACGCGGAGCCCGGCGAGCCGCAGCAGGTCGACCTCGCGCTGGAGCCCGCGGTGTGGCAGTTGCCCGCGGGACACCGGCTCGTGCTGGTCGCCGACACCGTCGATCCCCGCTATGGCGGGGAAAGCGAGCCCGGCGGGGCCGTCTCGTTCAGCGGGCCCGGACGGTTCGACGTGCCGTTGGGCTGAATCGCGTGATCGCGGCACTCCGCGGCGCTGATCCCTGCGGTGCAGGCGCCGGGCGCGGAGTTCCTCGAGCGCGGACCCGGCGCCTGCGGCATCTGGTCCGCTGAGCGGACGGCGGGCTGCCCGCGGGCATCGCGACCGCTAACGTTTCCGGCATGTCCTCGATGCCGGTCACCGAGCGCCTGCTGATCCGGGAGTGGCGACCGGACGACGTGGCGGGCGCGTTCGCCGTCTACGGCACCGCGACCGTGACCGACTGGCTGGTGCCGTCGATGCCCCGGGTCGCCGACCTGGCCGCGATGGGCCGCGTGCTCGAGCAGTGGATCGCCGAGCAGGAGCAGCTGGAACCGCCGCAGGGTCGTTGGGCGGTCGTGCACCGCGACAGCGGGGAGATCGTCGGCGGCGCCGAGCTGCGCCTGCTCCCGCCGCACCACGAGGACGTGGAGGTGGCCTGGCACCTGCGGCCGAACTGCTGGGGTCACGGTTACGCGGTGGAAGCGACCCGCGCGTTGATCCGCTGGGCGTTCGAGCACGAGGCGGTGGAGCTGTTCGCGGTGATCGACCCGACGAACGACCGCGCGCACGCCACCGCGCAGCGGATCGGCATGGACTGGGTCGGGGAGACCGGCAAGTACTACGACCGGACGCTGCACGTGTACCGCGTCCGGCCCGGCGACTTGGACTGACGGCGACCTGGACTGAGGGCGACCTGGACTGACCGGCCGCCTCACCCGATCATCGAGCCTGCCCGATCGCCGAGCTCGCCCGACCGCCAGTTGCACCGATCGTCGGCCTGGTCCGGCCGATCAGCGCCGGAAGCCCTCGTAGGCCAGCGCGGTCACCGCACCGAATGCCAGGTGCGGCACCAGGTCCATCAGCCACGACTCGGCGGTCCATTCGCGCGGGTCGGTCACGCCGAGCGCCGTCATGGGAGCGGTGCTGCCCGCGTTCGCGGCAAGGCCCGCACCGATCGCCAGCAGCGGCACCGGTGTGCGCGGGCACCAGGTGCGGGCGCAGCCGTAGAGGACACCGCTGGTCACTCCGGCCGCGATGCCGAGCAGGGCGCCGATCCCGGAGCGGCGGTTGCCCGCGCTGGACTCGTCGCCGGGCAGCGGCCGGGTGTGCCGCTCGGCCTGGCGCACGGTCTGCTCCGGGCTGCTGCTCGCCGGCCGGGCGCGCAGCGCCATGTCCAGGTAGGTGACCGCGTTGAGGGCCGTGGTGCCTGCGGCGCCGGCGAGAGCGCCGCGCAGAGCGTGGTGCAAGTGGCATCCGCGGCGCCGCATGAACGCGCCTCTCGGAACTCGGCATCTCGATTCCGCCATGACTCAGTGCTGCCCGAGCGGTTCGGCGACGAAACCGCAGTCGCGTTGCCTGCAGAGGTGCTGCTTCGCATCGATTTCGTCTGGTCGGGCTAAGAACCGAGAACTCGAACACAAGCACGCGCTGGTGCTGGCCGGTGCGATCACGACCGCGGCCACCGCGGCGGCCCGGCACTGCGCTTCTTCGCCCCGATTCCACGTGGTGCTCGCGACGGTGCTGCTCATGTCCCCTCCGGCTGCGACGCGCGGCTGTGCAGATCGTCGAGCAGCCGCGACATCGTTTTCCGCCCGGCTGCCGGTGCTTCTGCGGCGCGAGCTTCGGCCAGCACGCGGGCCTCCGCGGTGCGGCACCACTCCCACCAGCGTTGCAGGCGCGGGTGGGCGTGTTCCGGGCCGACGTGGACGTCCTCGGCGGACAACAGCGCAGGCCATTCCCAAGCCGTCGCCTGCGCACTGAGCTTGCCGCCACCGGCGGTGGTGTCCACCGCCAGCACCGGCACGCCGCAGGCGAGTCCGAACGCGAGACCGTGCAGGCGGGTCGTGACGACCACGTCGGACCGGTCCAGCAGCGCCGCGAACTGGTCGGGCGTCGCGCACCTTCGGGAATCTCCGGTGTCCAGCCGGGAATCGGCGACGATCGTGGCGCAGTCGACGCCGGCGAACCAGTCCAGCAGGTGCTGGTGCACCCGCTCCTTCCGGAGGTGCGCGCCGTGCTCCCACCTGCCGGGTGCGAGCACCAGCGCCGCCACCGGCGTCCGCGCGTACGCCACACCCGCCGACAGATCGCGAATCGCCGGAGCACCGGGGAAATCGCGGGCCAGCACCGCGTGGAACCTGGTGTAGGCGGGCGAATGCGGGTCTGTCACCGAACTTCCCACGGCCACGCGGTGGCACGAGGCGTAGCGGTCGTGCAGCTGCTCGACCTGCCAGCCGTGCAGCCGCCCGCACACGAAGACCACGTCGGTGTAGTTCTGCGCCGGTGCGTCCGCCAAGGACATCGCCGCCGGGCGCAACATCGGGCTCCACGCCGAATCGTGCGGGATTCCCGCGGTTTCGAGTGCCGACGCGACCCGGTACATGCTCGCCACGTCACCCGCGGCGGCCTCGCCGTGCAGGAAGCTCGCCCAGCTGACGATCAGCACGCGCACCGGAACCTCCCGGGTGAACGCGGAAACGTGGTTCTCCGCGGGATTTCCGCGGCGGCGCCGGTTCACGCGTGCCGTCGCGCGCTCGGCCGGGGTTTGAGAGCCGCTGCGCAGGGTAGCGGAGTAGTAGCGGATTCGGGGGGATCCGTCGATTCGCCGGAATCGACCATGCTGGAGGCGCTGGTGCGCATTCTCGGGATCAACGCCGTGTTCCACGACCCGGCGGCGGCGCTGGTCGTGGACGGCGAGCCGGTCGTCGCTGCCGAGGAGGAGCGGTTCACCCGGCGAAAGCACGGCAAACCACCGGTTCCGTTCGCCGCTTGGGAGCAGCCGGAGCGCTCCGCGGCGTGGTGCATCGCCGAAGCGGGCCTTCGACCGTCCGATGTGGACATAGTGGGATTCTCCTACGATCCCGGGCTCGTGCAGCACGAACTCTCCGGCCTGGATCCGGAATGGGAACACCTGCGCACCGAATTCGCCGGTCGCGCTCCGTGGTTGCTGCGCTCGGCGCTGCCCGGGCTGGACCCGGACGGAGTGCGGTTCGTGCCGCACCACGTCGCGCACGCCGCCTCCGCCGGGCTGGCCGCGCCGTTCGGCGACTGCGCGGTGCTGACCGCGGACGGGCGCGGGGAGAGCACTTGTGGGCTGCTGGGCCAATACCGCTCGGGCCGACTGGAAGTGTTGGCCGAGCAGTCCTTGCCGGGTTCACTCGGGTTGCTCTACGAGAGCCTGACGGCGCATCTGGGCTTCCGGCGCAGCAGCGACGAGTACGACGTCATGGCGCTGGCCGGGTATGCGAAGCCGACGTACCTGCCGGATCTCACCGACCTGGTACGCGTGGGTGACGACGCGCAGATCCGGATCGACCGGCTGGACTGGTCTCGGTGGGCACCACCGCGCGAACCGGACGGGGAACTGCTCGACGAGCACGCCCAGCTCGCCGCCAGCGTGCAGACGCGGCTGGAAGAGCTGCTGCTGGAACTCGCCGGTTGGCTGCACCGCGAGACCGGGCAGCCGGAGCTGGCCGTTGCCGGTGGGGTCGCGCTGAACTGCGTGGCCAACACCAGGCTGGCCGCCGAAGGACCGTTCGACGAGGTCTGGGTGCAGCCCGCGGCCGGGGACGCCGGGACCGCGCTGGGCGCTGCGATGCACCTGGCCGCGCAAGCCGGCGAGCGGGTGCGGCCGATGCCCGCCGCCGACCTCGGCCGCGGTTTCGGCGAGGCGGAACTGGAATCGGCGCTGCAAGCCGCGAGGTTGCCCTACGAGCGCCCGGACGACGTGGCGACGACGGCGGCGGACTCGTTGGCGCGCAACGAGATCGTGGGCTGGTTCCAGGGCCGGGCGGAGTTCGGCCCGCGCGCGCTCGGCCACCGCTCGCTGCTGGCCCATCCCGGCCACGCCGAGAACGCCGAACGGCTCAACGAGGTGAAAGGGAGTGAGCGGTTCCGCCCGGTGGCTCCGGTCGTGCTGGCCGAGCGAGCCGCGGAGATCTTCGACCGCGGCCCGGTGCCGAGCCCGTTCATGCTGTTCGTGCACGACGTGCGCAGCGACTGGCGGCAACGGATCCCGGCGGTGGTGCACGTCGACGGCACCGCCCGCATCCAGACCGTGGACCGGGCCGACGAGCCGTTGCTCGCCCGGTTGCTGGGGGAATTCGCGGAACGGACCGGGTTGCCCACAGTGATCAACACGAGCTTCAACACCGCAGGGCGGCCGATGGTGGACTCGCCCGCGGACGCCTTGGAGTGCTTCGGTTCCTCGCCGATCGATCTGCTCGTTCTCGGGCCGTTCGTGGTGCGTCGCGCAGCGATCGCCTGGTGAGCACGTTGGATCGCGCCGTCGTCATCCCGACGACAGCCGGGAGAACTGCACGACGAGCCTCGCGGACGCGTGGTGGATCACAGCGGAAATGGCTTATCGGCCTGCGGCATTGATCGACGCTCGACGAGAGATTTCCCCGCGCCTATCGCGAAGACGCCGACTTGGCGCTGCGAGTAGCCGAACACGCCCGCGCAAAACCCTTGCCACGACGGAAGGTTTGCCGCCCGAAGCGACGTGGAACACCGGTGCGGCAGAGCACGCACCCAGCAGGAGGCGACCATGGCCGAGGACGTGAAGGTCCTGCAGCTCGGTGAGCACGAGTTCGCCGCGGAAGTACACGAGGGCGAGCAGACCACCGAACACCGGGTGAGCTACCCGCAGGGCGTGCTCGACGCGCTGGACATGCCCGAACCCGACGAGCAGCGCTTCGTCGTCGAATCGGTGAAGTACCTGTTGCAGCGTACGCCGTCCACCGCCCTGCCGCACGACATCGACCTCGAAGGTGTGCAGAACGAGGACCTGGATTTCCTCCCGGAACTGCGCACCCGCATGGCGAGCTGAGGATCGTCCCGCTGGGATCTTCGAGCGCGCCCGTTCGCAGGGCACGGGCCGCTCGCCTGCATCGACGGGCGAGCAGCCCGGAAACGCTTAGCTGAGCAATCCTCCCGCATACGCGGCGAAGAACAGCGCGACCAGTACGACCACCACGGCGATTCCCGCCAGCCACAGCCATTTCGCCGGACGCGGCTCGGCGCGCTGCGGATGCGAGACGGCGTCGGTGGCCCCGGCCTCGCCCGGCGGTGTGTCGCCGGGCGGGACCGACCCACCGGATTCCAGCCCCGGAGTTCGCTCGGGATCCGGCCCGGGGGTCTGCGATGAGCGGTCCGCTGCCATGTCCGTTGGTTAACCCTTCCAGCCGGCTGCGCAAACTTGTCCGCCGACCGTCCGCGGCGGGCCGTCAAGCCTCACCGCGCTGCTCCTGCTGCCGCTCGGCGGCTTCCTGCTCCGAGGCGGCGGTGGGCGGAGAACCGGGCAGCTTGCGCCCCGCCGACTCGCGGGTGAAGTACACCGTCACCAGCCCGACCACGCCGGCCGCGATGAGCAGCACCGCAGGCATGATCCGCACCCCGGTCCCGGCCAGCAGCGCCTCCGCGAGCAGCGGAGTGGTGCCGCCGAACAGGGCGACCGCGATGTTGAAGCTCACCGAGACGCCGCCGTAGCGGACGTCGGTCGGGAACAGCGCGGGCAGCGCCGCCGGCATCGTGCTGCTGAAGCAGATCAACGTCAGCCCCAGGACCAGCAACCCGCCGAGCACGGCGGGCACGCTGCCCAGACCGAGCAGCAGGTACGCCGGTACCGACAGCACGATCAGCGCCACCGAGCCCGCACCGGCGATCGGCAGCCTGCCGATCTTGTCGGAGTACCTGCCCAGCACCACGATCAGCGTCATCACCAGCAACATCGCCACCAGCACCAGGGTGAGCGCCTTGGTGTGGCCGAACCCGAGCTCGGCGGTGAGGTAGGTCGGCATGTAGGCGGTCAGCGTGTAGTTGGTGACGTTGAACGCGATGACCAGCCCGATGCACTTGAGCATCGGGCGCCAGCAGCGGGTGAACAACGTGCCCAGGCTGCGCAGCGTCGCCGCCTGCTGCGGCTGCTCGCCCTCGGAGCTCTTCTGGTAGGCGGGGGTGTCCTCCAGCTTCAGCCGCAGGTACAGCCCGACCAGTCCCAGCGGGCCTGCCACCAGGAACGGGATCCGCCAGCCCCAGGAGCTCAAGGCCCCGTCCGGCAGCGCGACACTGAGCACCGTGACGCTGCCGGCGCCCATCGAATAGCCGACCAGGGTGCCGAACTCCAGCCAGCTCGACATGAAACCGCGCCTGCGGTCCGGGGAGAACTCCGCGACGTAGGTCGTCGCCCCGCCGTACTCCCCGCCGGTGGAGAAGCCCTGCACCAGCCGCGCCAGCAGCAGGAGGATCGGCGCCCAGATCCCGATCTGGGCGTAGCCGGGCAGCAGCCCGATCGCCACCGTGCCCGCCGCCATCGTGATCATCGTGGTGGCCAGCACCTTCTGCCTGCCGATGCGATCGCCCAGCGGTCCGAAGAAGAACCCGCCCAGCGGCCGCACCAGGAATGCCACCGCGAACGTCGCGAACGTCGAAAGCAGTTGCGCGGTCGGGCTGTTCGAGGGGAAGAAGACCTGGCCGATGGTCACCGCCAGGTAGCTGTAGACGCCGAAGTCGAACCATTCCATGGTGTTGCCGATGGCGGCCGCGGCAACGGCCCGACGGGACTTCCGCTCGTCGATGACGATCGGGTCCTGGCTTCGTTTCCTGCTGGGACGCCGGAATCGGGGGATCGGCCGTCGTCCGGATCCCGTTCGCTGCGCCACGCCCTGATCTCCTTCCGCCGGTCGCTTGGGGCCTTCCCGGGCGCGGCGGCGGTAAAACCACACCCGCGGGCTTCACTCGTGCGGCTCTTCGACGGCGGGACCGTGCGGCGCCGCGCCGTCGACGTCGCGGCGCGAACCGCGGCGGGGCCGGGACTTTCGGCCGTGGTGTCCTCGCGCGCGGCTGGCAGGATCGCTGCCGCACAGCACGCAAGGGGGAAAGGATCTTCGCCGATGCAACCGCAACCCACACCGCAGTCCGCCGACGCGCACGAGCCGACGCCGCAGGAGCGCGCGCACGCGGTGCGCGCGGTCGGCCACCACGCGCGCGACGCCGATGAGCTGCGGGAACTGCTGGACATGCTGGGGTTGGACCCGCAGGAGGGGCGCGGTAGACCTGCGGACCCGGCTTCCGCGGCGTGAGCCCGCCGGGTCCGCCCGCAGGCCCGGAGTGGCATCACGCTCCGTATTGATGAGCATGAATATAAGGGAATTCATTGACTGCGGGGATGTCCCGCCGCCAAGGTGACTGTGTCGCCGGTCACCGCGGATCGCGCGCTCCGGCCGACGCCGTTGCCCGGTGGTGGGACAGGAGGCCCGGATGAGCAGCAGCGCCGCGCTCGGCGGTACCGCGCTGAAGAGCTACTCGCAGGTGTTCGTCGGTGGCCGGTGGGTCGAACCCGGCGGCACCGGCCGGTTGGAAGTCGTCTCGCCCAGCACCGAGGAAGTGCTGGCCACGGTTCCGGAAATCACCGAGTCCGATGTGGACGCTGCGGTGTCCGCGGCACGCGCGGCGTTCGATCACGGGCCGTGGCCGCGGATGACGCCCGCCGAGCGCGGCGAGGCGCTGGCGCGGGTGGGGCGCGAGGTCGCCGCCCGCTACGACGACATGGTCGCCGCCTTCACCGCCGAGATCGGCGCGCCGCTCGCGGTGAGCCGCGCTTTCCACCACAACGCGCTGCAGATGTGGGACGACGTGTCCACATTGCACACCCGTTTCGGCTTCGAGGAGGATCGGGACTGGAACGGCGGGCGGGGCAAGCTGGTGCACGAACCGGTCGGCGTGGTCGCCAGCGTCATCCCGTGGAACGGTCCCGTCGCAACCGCCTCGCTCAAGATCGGCCCGGCGCTCGCGGCCGGCTGCACGGTGGTGCTGAAACCCGCCCCGGAAGGCCCGCTGAGCACGCTGTTGCTCGCCGAGGCGCTGGAAGCGGCCGGGCTTCCGGAAGGTGTGATCAGCGTGCTCCCCGCCGGGCGCGAAGCCGGTGAGCACCTGGTGACTCACCCGGGCGTGGGCAAGGTCGCCTTCACCGGCAGCACCGCGGCCGGACGTCGCATCATGAGCCTGTGCGGCGAGCGGGTCACCCGCGTTTCGCTGGAACTGGGCGGGAAATCCGCGGGCATCGTCGCCGACGACATCCCGGTGCAACAGGTGCTGCCCTCGCTGCTGCCCGCCGGGGTCGGGCACTCGGGGCAGGTCTGCGCGGCGCTGACCCGGATCCTCGTTCCTCGTGCGCGCCAACAGGAATTGCTGGACGCGATGGTTCCCGCGCTGGAAGGCATGACGATCGGCGACCCGACGGACGACGGAACCGCGCTCGGTCCGTTGGCGGCCGAACGGCAGCGGGATCGGGTGGAGGACTACATCCGCATCGGCCGCGCGGAAGGAGCGCGGCTGGTCACCGGAGGTGGCCGTCCGCCCGGTCTGGACAAGGGCTTCTACGTGCAGCCGACCGTGTTCGCAGACGTGCGCAACGACATGCGCATCGCGCGCGAGGAGATCTTCGGGCCGGTTCTGTGCGTGCTGCCGTTCGACGACATCGACGAAGCGGTCGACATCGCCAACGACTCCGACTACGGGCTCTCCGGCGCGGTTTACGCGGCCGACGGCGAGCTCGCCGAAAGCGTGGCACGGCGGGTGCGCACCGGGCAGATCTCCATCAACGGCTGGGAAATGTGCGTCGTGCAGCCCTTCGGCGGGTTCAAGCAGTCCGGAATAGGCCGCGAAGGCAACGTTGAGGGCTTGCGCGCCTACCTGGAACCGAAGCTCATCCAATACGCCTGATCCGCCGCAGCACGCCCGATCCGCGCACGAGAAGCGGAATCCGACGACGCGCGCTCGCGCGATTCCACAGGGGAGCGAACTGTGATCAAAACGATGGCACTGCTGACCAAGCGGCCGGACCTGTCGCTGGCCGAGTTCGACGCGCACTGGCACCGCCCGCACGGCGACCCGCTCACCCTGGCGATCTCGATCGTCCGGCACGCGGTGCAGAACTCCCGGCTGGCAGCGGCCGACGACCTCATCGACGCGCCGTACCACGGGATTCCCGAGGTGTGGCTGGACGATCCGGGATCCGCGCTGGCGTTGCAGGACGATCCGGCCTACGCCGAGGCGGATGCGGACCAGGTGCACTTCATGGACATCCCGAAGCTGCGCTTCCTGATCACCGCCGAGTCCGCGGTGGACGGTTCGGACGGTCCCGGCGAGGCCACCGGTGTGAAGCTGGTCCGGCTGCTGCGCGCGGACGAAGGGCTGTCGGGCGACGATTTCGACCGGCGATTCGCCGACTCCGCGGACCGCGACCGCGGGCGTGCGGTCGGGGCGCTGCGGCACGTCCGTTCCCGGAGCATTCCGGAATCCTATGTGGATGGTGCGCAACCGGAGTTCGACGCGGCGCGCGAGTTGTGGTTCCCGGATCTGGAAGCGCTGCGCGCGGCACCGGAAAAGGACGCGGACGGCTGGCGGGAGCTGATCACGCCGAGTTGTGCGGACTCGGCCAGGTCAGTGACATTCATCGCTGCCGAACGACGGCTGCGTTAGATTTTTAGTTGCAGCTCCCAACGAATCCGGCTCCTTCGGTCAACAGCGTGGACGGGTGACATGCGATGACGAACTCCCCTTCGACCGCTCCGGAACTCCTCGACGCCGTCGTGGTGGGCGCCGGATTCTCCGGGCTGTACATGCTCCACAAGCTGCGCGCGCAGGGGCTGTCGGTACGGGTCCTGGAAGCCGGCTCCGACGTGGGCGGGACGTGGTACTGGAACCGCTATCCCGGCGCCCGCTGCGACGTGGAGAGCGTGGACTACTCCTACTCGTGGGACGAACAGCTGCAGCAGGAATGGGAGTGGACCGAGCGTTACCCGGCGCAACCGGAGATCCAGCGCTACCTCGCGCACGTCGCCGACCGGTTCGACCTGCGCCGCGACATCTCCTTCGACACGCGCGTGACCGCGGCGCACTACGACGAGGACACCGCGCGGTGGACGGTGCACCGCGAAGGTCGAGACCCGTTGGTCAGCCGGTTCTGCATCATGGCCACCGGTTGTCTTTCGGTGCCGCAAACCCCGCGCCTGCCCGGTTTGGCGGAGTTCCGCGGTCCGGTGCACCACACCGGGACGTGGCCGGAGTCCGGTGTGGACTTCTCCGGTCAGCGGGTCGGTGTCGTCGGTACCGGTTCCTCCGGGATCCAAGCCATCCCGGTGCTCGCCGAGCAGGCTCGGCATCTGACGGTTTTCCAGCGCACACCCAATTTCTCCGTCCCGGCGATGAACGGGCCGCTGGATCCCGAGACGCTGCGCCAGGTCAAGGAGACGTACCCGGAACGCCGCCGCAAGGCTCGCGCCAGTCCGTCCGGTGTGGACCGCGGGGACACCGAGCAGAACGCGGTCGACGTGGACGAGCACGAGCGCAGGCAGGAGTTCGAGAACCGCTGGGGAAAGGGCGGATTCAGCCTGCTCGGTGCCTATGCCGACCTGATGCTGGACCAGCGCGCCAACGACGCGGTCGCCGGGTTCGTCCGCGACAAGATCCGCGAGGTGGTCGACGACCCGGACACCGCAGAACGCCTGCTACCGCGTGATCATCCGCTGGGCGCGAAACGGATCTGCGTGGACACCGGCTACTTCGAGACCTACAACAGGGAGGACGTGAGCCTGGTCGACCTGCTCGAAAGTCCACTGGAGACGGTGACCGCCGATGGCGTGCGCGCGGGCGGCACCGAACACGAGCTGGACGCGCTGGTGCTGGCCACCGGGTTCGACGCGATGACCGGTGCGCTCAACCGGATCGACGTGCGCGGCAGGCGAGGACAGCAACTCGCGCGGCGCTGGGACGCGGGCCCGCGCACCTACCTCGGGCTCGGGGTCGCGGGATTCCCGAACATGTTCATCCTGGCCGGGCCGGGCAGCCCGTCGGTGCTGACGAACATGGTCACCTCCATCGAGCAGCACGTGGAGTGGACCGCCCGCTGCATCGAGTACTTGGACACCAACGGCTACCGCAGCATCGAGGCCGAGGCGGAAGCCGAGCGCGAGTGGGTCGCGCACGTCAACGAGATGGCCGCGGAGACCTTGTTCCCGCGGGCGAACTCCTGGTACCTGGGTGCGAACGTTCCCGGCAAACAACGGGTTTTCATGCCCTACGTCGGTGGTCTGACGCTGTACGAGCAGAAGTGCGAGGAAGTCGCGGCCGCGGGCTACAGCGGCTTCGTCGTCAAATAGCCACCAACGCACATCCGAACGGACAAGGGGAAGCGACAACATGGCGCTGGACAAGGCGACGGCGGATTTCCTGGCCCAAATGGCCGAAACCGGTGCTGCACCGATGCACACCCTTCAGCCGCAGGAGGCGCGGGAGATGTCCGCGGCGATGACGGACCTCAGCGGTCCCGGACCGCAACTGCACGAGGTTCGCGACACCGCGGTCTTCGCCGCGGACGGCGCGAAGATCGCGGTGCGCGTCCTGCGACCGGCCGAACGCAGTCGCGGTGTGCTGGTGTACCTGCACGGAGGCGGTTGGGTCATCGGGTCGATCGACCAGTTCGACACCCTCGGTCGCGTGCTGGCGCAGCGGACCGGGTGCACGGTCGTGCTGGTGGAATACCGGCTGGCGCCGGAGCACCGGTACCCGGTTGCGGTCGAGGATGCTTGGGCGGCGCTGCGCTGGAGCGCGCAGCACGTGGCGGAATTGACCGGTGGCGCGGGCGGTCCGCTCGTCGTGGCCGGAGACAGCGCGGGCGGCAACCTGGCGGCGGTGCTGGCCAACCGGGCGAAAACCGCCGGAGACCCCCAGATCGCCGCACAGGTCTTGGTTTACCCGGTCACCGATGCGGATCTGGACAACGCTTCCTACACCGATCCGGACAACCAGCTCATGCTCACCCGGGACACGATGGTCTGGTTCTGGGACCACTACGTGCCGGACATCGCGGCGCGCGCCGAGCCGGACGCTTCGCCGCTGCGGTGCGCGGATCTGGCGGGATCGCCTCCAGCGATCGTGCTCACCGCCGAGCACGACGTGCTGCGCGACGAAGGTGAGGCGTACGCGGAAAAGCTCCGCGCGGCGGGCGTTGCGGTGCAGTTGCGCCGGTTCTCCGGGCAGATGCACGGCTTCTTCCAGTTCGTCGGCTTCCTGCCCGGGGGCGCGACGGCCATCGACTACGTGACCGAGCAGCTCGAACCGCACTTGAACAAGTAGTTCCCCCGCCGGTCCGCGAGTCCTATCCGGAGGATCGAGGCGGAAAGCCGGTCACTCCAGCTCGAAGTGCTGGTAGTCCTTGGGATCGTGCCACGAGCCGCCCCAAGTCCAGCCCCTGTCGGTGAACACCCGCACGGCCGGGTCGCCTGCGTGGAACATCCCGGGATCGCGCCGGGTTCGGTCCAGGTACGGCCCGGCCGTCGCCGGCTGCACCAGTCCGTCCGAGCTCACGTACGGGTTGATGAGCGTGTTGATGTCCACCGCACGGCCGTAGGCGTGGTTGGACCAGTTGCCGCTGCCGCTGATCTCGCGGCAGTTGAACGCGGACGTGTTGTTGTCCCGCATGGACAGTTCATCGTCAGCGCCCGGGTAGTGCTCGGGCGTGCGCATCCGCTCGATGGGGAACCGCATCCGGTGCAGCTCCCGGAACGCGTCGATGGTCGGCCCGACCCGGTCCTGGTGCACCACGAGCTCTCCGATGTGGTCGCGGCCGTCCATGCCGACGTGCGTGAGCGTCAGCAGCCGCAACTGTTCCGGCGGCACGGGGCACCCGGGCCGCCAGCTCGGCCCCAGCCGCTGCGCGGTCACTTCCCCCACGCCGGCGGTGAAAGCCGGTTCCGGAGGCGGCGGCTGCGTGCCGCATTGGACGGTCATCGCCGCGACCGCCAGCGCGATGGCGCAGTCCCGGACGGAACTCCGGCGCAACCTTCCCATCACAGCTCCAAGAACCGGCTGTACGCGTCCCAGGTCCCAGTGTGCGCGCCACAATTCGGTCTCGCGACGCTCGCTGGTGTGATGAGCGGGGGAATTTTCGCCGGACACACCCGTTGCGTGTTGCGAGTGGACAGTCCCGGAGCGACGATCTGCCGATGCGGAAAGCGGATCGCTGGATCCGCCGCTGCGCCTGACCCCGAATCGGCGCGCACGCGGCCGCGACCGGCGCCGGAGACCCCGAACCGGCCGCCGACCCGCTTTCCTCTTGGGGGCGGAGGTGGGGGCCGGGAAATCCGGCCCCCACCTCCGGAATCCGACCTCGAGCTGTTGAAAATCGTTGCCGTCAAGCGGGATTCTGCGGCCGCACCCGCAGCCCGTCGAACGCCACCGCGACCACCGCCTCCGCCAGCTCCTCACCGCCGGAGCCGCCCTGCGGCCGGTACCACTCGATCAACGAGTTCACCATGCCGAACAGCAGGCGGCTGGTGGTCGCCGGATCGAGCTCCGGGCGCAGCTCGCCGTCGTGCACCGCCTCCGCCACCAGGTCGGTGACGAGCTGGTCGAACTCGCGCCGCCGCGCCAGCGCCGCCCGCTCCACCTTGGTGTTGCCCCGCACGCGCAACAGCAGCGTGACGAACGGCAGCCGCTCGACCAGCACCAGCACGCTGCCGCGGACCAGGTGCTCAAGCCGCGTCAGCGCGCTGCCCGGCAGTTCGCGCGCCTGCGCGGCGGCGGCGAACAGCCCGTCCAGCGCCCGGTCCACGGCCAGCCGCAGCAGTTCCTCCTTGCTGGGCACGTGGTGATAGATCGCGGATTTGCTGATGCCGAGCTTGCGGGAGAGGTCCTCCATGCTGGTCCCGTCGTACCCGCGTTCGTTGAACAGCTGCACCGCCACCGCCAGCAGGGACTCCAGGTCGTAGCCGGGCCTGCCGCGCTTGGCCGGGCGGGCTGGTGGTGCCGTCGTCATGGTCAGGAGTATTCCAGCCGGTCCTCGCCGTCCCCGGCGCCGTCGGCGGGCGCGGCCGCGCTGCGGACCGCCCAGCTCAGCGGTCAGCAGCCCGCAAGCCACACTGCGGTGGCCGGAACCGCCGCCCGGTCTCACGTTCCGGGCGCCCGAGACGTCTGCATAGTGGGGAAGCGACAGACAGGAGCCGACGATGAGCACCAAGCACACGCTGATCGACTCGCCGATGGGGGAGCTGCTGCTCGTCGCGGGCGACGACGGCCTCACGGCGCTGCACTACGCCGACGGCAGGCACGCCCCGGAAGAACTCGGCGAGCGCGGCACGACACTCGTGCTGGACGAGGCGCGCCGCCAGCTCGACGAATACTTCGCCAGAACGCGCACCGAGTTCGACCTGCCGCTGGCCCCGCGCGGCGAGCCGTTCCAGCTGAAGGTGTGGGAGCTGCTGCGGCAAATCCCGTACGGCGCGACCCGCAGCTACGGCGAGCTGGCCCGGATGCTCGGTGACGTGAACTACGCGCAAGCCGTGGGTGCGGCCAACGGCCGCAACCCGATATCGGTGATCGTGCCGTGCCACCGCGTGATCGGCGCGGACGGCACCCTCACCGGCTACGCGGGAGGACTGGAGCGCAAGCGCTACCTGCTGGCGTTGGAGGAACCGGCGCCTGCGGACGCGGGCAGGCTGTTCTGATCCGATGCGGCCGTTCGAGCAGGTGGTGAGCGAGCACGGCGCGGTCGTGCTGCGGGTGTGCCGGGCCGTCCTCGGCCCTGCCGACGCCGAGGACGCCTGGTCGGAGACGTTCCTCGCGGCGCTGCGGGCCTACCCGCGGCTGGACGCCGACGCGGACGTGCGCGCCTGGCTGGTCACGATCGCGCACCGCAAGGCCATCGACGCGCTGCGCGCGCGGGCACGGCGTCCGGTCAGCGTCGAGCACGTGCCGGAACGGCCAAGCACGCAAGGAATTCCGCGCGACCCCGACCCGGAGCTGTGGCACGCGCTGCGGGACCTGCCGGACCGGCAACGGCAGGCCGTCGCCTACCACCACCTGGCCGGGCTGCCCTACCGCGAGGTCGCCGCGATCATCGGCGGCAACGCGGACGCCGCCCGCCGCGCCGCCGCGGACGGCATCGCGAAGCTGCGCAGCAATTACCCGGTCGCGGAAGGAGAAGCGCCATGACCGCACCGTTCGCAACACCGCCGGAGGTCCCGCAGCGGCTCCGCGCGCAGCTGGCCGCGCGAGCCGAGCGCGAAGGCGTCCTGGACATCGCCTACCGCACGCTGGACACCCCGGTCGGGCCGCTGCTGCTCGCCGCGACCGAGCAAGGACTGCTTCGGGTCGCCTACGCGAGTGAAGGCCATGCGGCGGTGCTCGAGTCGCTGGCCGAAACCGTGAGCCCGCGGGTGCTGTCCGCGCCGCAGCGGCTGGAGGCGGCCAGCGGGCAGCTCGACGAGTACTTCGCCGGACGGCGGCGCCGGTTCGAACTGCCGCTGGACCTGCGGCTGGCCAACGGTTTCCGGCGGGCGGTGCTCACCCACCTGCCGGAGATCGGTTACGGCGAGACGGCCAGCTACGCCCGGGTCGCCGCCGCAGCAGGCAGCCCCAAGGCGGTGCGCGCGGTCGGCACCGCCTGCGCGCGCAACCCGTTGCCGGTCGTCGTGCCGTGCCACCGGGTGGTGCGCTCGGACGGTTCGTTCGGCGGTTACCTCGGCGGGCCGGAGGCGAAGCGCTCGCTGCTGGCGTTGGAAGCGGGCTCGACCGGTTCCTGAGCGGGTCGGCTTCCGCGCGAACCGCGCACTTCCAGGCTTTCCAGCAGCTCGGCGGTGGCCGCGGTGATCGTCTCGACCGCTTTGTCGAACGCCGCCGCGTTGTGCGCGGCCGGTTTGCGGAACCCGGAGACCTTCCGGACGTATTGCAGCGCTGCCGCCTGCACGTCCTGCTCGGTCAGCTGCTCGACGAACGGCGGGCGGAGAGTTCTGATGCTTCGGCACATGCTCACATCGTCCCGCCGACGACCGACACCGGCGCGTGAACTCGTTGCCTTGCGCCGAGCAACGTGCCGATCCGCCCACCAGGCGACACGCCACCGGCTGCCGCGGTGCGGGCGGCGGCTCCGGTAAGAAGGCCCCGAGCGTCGGGCCCCGGCGATCGAGCACCACGAGCGGGATGTCGCCCCGGGAGAGGCAGGACCGTGCGTAGACGCATCGTGACCCTCACGGTGCTGGCCGCAGTGCTGGCCACCGTGCTGTTCGGCCTTCCGCTGGCGGTGGGCGCCGAGCGGTACTTCGCCGAAGACGCGCGTGCCGAGCTGCAGCAGGCCGCCGAGTCCGCCGCGCTCTCCGCGGCCGACGAGCTGTTCGGGCACCAGCAGCCGCTGACGCTGCCCGACGCGGGCGAGCAGACCAGGGTCGCGCTGTACTCGCCGGACGGGCGCCTCCAGGTCGGGGAGGGGCCGGCGCTCGCAGACCGTGCGGTGCGCGCGGCCGCCGGCGACGGCCGGCTGATCAACGGCTCCGACGAGGATTCGCTGGTGGTGGCGGTACCGGTGGCCGACCGGGGCAAGGTGGTCGGAGTCGTGCGCGCGGTGACCTCCGATCGCGAAGTGCTGCTGCGCACGGTGCTGACCTGGTTGACCATGGCCGGCCTGGCGCTGTTCGCGGTGCTCGTGGCCTGGCTGGTTTCGCACGTCATCGCGGGCAAGTTGTCCCGGCCGCTGGAGGAGCTTTCCGGTGCCGCTCGACGGCTCGGCGACGGCGACTTCTCGGTGCGCCCGGCACCCGCCGGCGTGCCGGAGATCGACTCGGTCGCGACTTCGATGGGCACCACGGCGCAACGGCTGGGCCAGCTGGTCGCCCGCGAACGGGCCTTCTCCGCGAACGCCTCGCACCAGCTGCGCACGCCGCTGGCCGGGTTGCGGCTGCAACTGGAACTCGCGCTCGACGATCCCGAGCAGGACCCCGATGCCGCGCTGCGATCGAGCGTGGAAGCCGCCGACCGGCTGGAACGCACCATCGACGATCTGCTGTTGCTGGCCAGGGCCGGTGGTCCGGTGACCGCGCCTGCGGATGTGCCGGACCTGCTCGCCGAACTGCGCGAAGGCTGGAACGGGCTGCTGACCGCGCAGGGCAGGCGGCTCGAAGTGCACGCAGGCGGCACCGTCCGGCCGAACGCTTCGGTCGCGACGCTGCGGCAGGTGCTCACCGTCCTGCTGGACAACGCCACGACGCACGGTGCGGGCACCGTGACGATGACCGCGCGAGACGCCGACGGCGCGCTCGCCATCGACGTCGCCGACGAGGGCCGCGGCGTCCCGCCCGGCAGGGATCCGTTCGTGCAGCGCGGTGAGTCCTCGGGGCACGGCATCGGATTGGCCTTGGCGCGCGGGCTGGCGGAAGCCGCGGGCGGACGACTGCGGCTGAGCCGGGCGACGCCGCCGATGTTCACCTTGCTGCTGCCGGTGGCCGATGAGCAGCCAGGTTGATGCGTCCCGCGACCCCGAACGGCGCTACTCCGGAAGCGATCTCGCAGCAGCGGTCCGACACCTGAGCGCTGGCCCTTCCGCGTTCAGGAGACCGGTCGGAAATCCGGGCCGTAGGTGTAGGAACCGCCGCGGTAGGGCTGGTGCATCAACTCCTGCGCAGGCTGCTGGAGACGCCGCATCGCGGCGATGGCATCGGGCAGCGCCTGCTCGTTGCCGCTCCACGCCTGTTCGAGTTGGTCGAGGACCTCCGCGTAGGTGCGGCCGAACGCCCGCAGCGGCCGCTGCACCTCCTCCGGCAGTGGCTCCGGCCAGCCGCCGCCGGGCAGCTGGGCCATCGGGTACACGTCGACTTGCCACTCCGGGAACGGCACCTCGGCGCCCGCCCAAGCCCACTCGTCGCCCGGGCCGATCCGCACCAGCCGCCTGCCGTGCGCGAGTTCGCCGAACCGGTAGTAGTGCGCCAGCTCGTCGCCATACAGGGGGTTGGTCGCGGTGCCCTCGCCTTCTTCCTTGACCTGTTCCAGCAGGTCGATCGCCAGCTCAGTGGTGTGCACGATCGGCAGTGCGTGCCCGCCGAAGGAGATCTCGCGCTGGTTCTCCGGCCGGAACGTTCCGGTGTAGTGCCGGAAGTTCTCGATGAGGGCCTCGTAGAACAGCCCGACCGTGTCGTAGTCGCGGGCGAGCGGGTCCTCGGGGCGTTCGATGCCCATGAAGACGTCGCCGACGGATCCCCTGGTCAGCCCCTGCAGATGCACCACCAGGCCCGGAACGATCCCGCGTGGCAGCGGCCCCGGGTAGGTCGGCGCCCGGCCGCGCAGCCGGGGCCGTCCGCCGACGGCGACCAGCAGGTTGTTCACCACCGCGAGGTGGAACATCTCGTCGAGTGCGATGTGCCGCAGCGTTTCCGCCGCCACCGCCGAGGACGGATCCTCCGGAGCCTTGATCGACCACAGGGCGCACAGGTAGGGCGGGATGGTGGACATTTCCAGCTCCACGGCGGCCTGCAATGCGCCGCGCAGCCATTCGTCGTTCCGTTCGGCGGTGGGCACGGCGAGCAGCTCGCTGATGGAGGAATCCGCGTAGGGCGGTGTCCCGGTGTCGGTACCAGTGGTCATCGGTGCTCGGACCTTTCGCGTAGTGACGCACCGCGCGCGGTTGCGGACCGAGAAGGACTGGTCCTCGGTGCCGCTTCCCGCGCAGTTCTTCCCAGTGCTGTCCGAATCGGCCGGTGAGCCGGTGGTGCTCGCCCGTCGCGGTACTGCTGCCCGGGAAGTTTCCGCGCCGCCGCTGCTCGGCGGTGAGTGCCTTTCGGCGGGTCGGTGGCGGGCCGACGGTTCGGTCAGTGCCTCCAGATTGGCCCTGACGATCATCCCCGCGCAAGGGCGAATACCGCAAAGAGTGGATCTTCGGATCGATGCGCACTCTGAGTGCTCATTCGTCCATGTCCGAGCAATTCGACAACCGGAAATGATGAGCGGTTCGTCGCACGTCCGTGGAGTCCGGATAATGCGTCGCGTTCGACGGTTTCCGTCCCGAGCCGCCTTGATGCGCAATTCAACAACGAATCTTCCGGCGGCGCATTTCGACCGTCACCGCGGATGTGGCGCCTTCGCCGGGGCGTCGCTGCGGCCACAACGAGCAGGTACCGGCCGTGCGATCGAGCTGGTGCGCGAGATCGGCAGGCGAGCCGAGGGACACCGTGCTCGGCCCGGATCCCGTTCCGCCTCAGCGAATCCGTTCGAGTTCGGTGGCCACCGCGACGACCTGCGCGGCCATCTTGCGAAGTTCCTCGGCATCCGCGCCGTCCTCCGCGGCGGTGCCCACGTCCTCGGCGGCGCAGCGCAACTGGAACAACCGGTCCTGCAGATCCGCGACCTCACCCGCCGAGAGCACCACCGCATCCTCCGGCAGACCGGTGCGCTGCACCGCCCCCCGGCGTTCGTAGGCCCGCTGGCGGCACGACTGCGTGCAGTACAACCGGGGCCTGCCCTGCCGTCCGGCCGAAGCGATCCGGCGGCCGCACCACGCGCAGTGCCGGTCTTGGCGTCCGGACGGACGCCGGGCGGATGGATCCTTCGCGGACAGGCTCTCCACGGCGCGTAACGGTAACCCCGCCGGATGGCGGTCGGTCCGATGCCACGCCGGTGCGGGTTCTCCGAGATCCACGTCGTCGGGCAGAGTGGGAGCGCTGCGATCGCCCGCCCCATGGTTCGTGAAAGGACTCGAGTCCCAGTGACCCACCCGTTCCTGCACGGTCCTTGGCCACGCGCTTTCGCGCACCGGGGCTGGCACCTCGGTGATCTGGACGGCATGGAGAACTCGCTGAGCGCGTTCCGCCGCGCCGTCGCCGAGGGCTACCGCTACATCGAGACGGACGTGCACGCCACCGCCGACGAGGTCGTGGTGATCTCGCACGACCCGAGCCTGGACCGCACCACCGACGGCCGCGGCACGATCCGCAGGCTGCCGTGGTCGGCGGTCGGCGCGGCCCGCGTGGGCGGTCGCGAGCCGGTGGCGCGGCTGGACGACGTGCTGGAGGAGTTGCCCGAGGCGCTGCTCAACGTCGACGTCAAGCACGACTCCGCGGTGCGTCCGGTGCTGGAGGTGCTGCGGCGGCACGACGCCTGGAACCGCGTGTGCCTGGCCGCGTTCGACGACCGCCGGTTGCGCGAGCTGCGGCGGCTCGGTGATGAGCGGCTGCTTACCTCGATGGGGCAGCGCACCGCCGCGACGTTGTGGAGCGCTTCGCGCTACGGCGGCTGGGGGCTGCGATCGAGGGTCGCCGGATGGGCCGCGCAGGTGCCGCCGCGGCACGGCTCGCTGCGAGTGGTGGACCCGCGGTTCGTGCGGCTGGCGCACCGCTGGGGACTGGAGGTGCACGCTTGGACGGTCGACGAGCCCGCGCGGATGCGCGAACTGCTGGATCTCGGCGTCGACGGCCTGGTCACCGACCGGCCGGAGCTGCTGCGGGACGTGCTGCGCGAACGTCTCGGCGCCGACTGGGACGCGAGCGCCTCGACCAGGCAGCCGCGCTCCGCTCCGGATCAGCCGTGACCTGCTGCGACGCCGTGCGCTGATCATGACCGGCGCACCGCGGGCCGAGCCTGATCGGCGGCCGATACAGTCCCCGTTACCCCCAAACGAGTGAGCACTTGGACGGAGAGGCATGAGCGTGCTGGGCGGTCTCGCGCCGGACACCGCGGGCCGGCGCCGCGAGCAGCGGGGATGGTGCTGGTACGACTGGGCCAACTCGGTGTTCCCGACGTCGGTGACCACGGTGTTCCTCTCGCTGTACCTGACGGGCGTGGCAACCGAGTCCGCTACCGCCGACCTCGCCCGCAACGGCCCCGGTGCGTGCCCCGGCGGCAACTCGCTGGTGCACTGCGACGTCTCGGTGCTGGGGCTGGTGTTCCCGGCAGGTTCGCTGTGGGGCTACCTGCTGTCGGCGGCCACCGTCGTGCAGGTCCTGGTGCTGCCGATCACCGGCGCCATCGCCGACCGCACCCGCGGCAAGCGCACCATGCTCGCCGGTTTCGCCTTCGGCGGGGCGTTGGCGACCTCCCTGCTCGGGCTGGTCGGCAGTTCGAACTGGCGGCTGGGCATCGTGCTGTTCATCGCCGCGAACATCTGCTTCGGCGCCTCGGTGGTCGTCTACTACTCGTTCCTGCCGGAGATCGCGAGCACCGAGGAGCGCGACCGGGTCTCCTCGCGTGGCTGGGCGTTCGGCTACCTCGGGGGTGGCTGCGCGCTCGGCCTGCACCTGCTGCTCTACCTCGGGCACGACGCGATCGGGCTCAGCGAGAGCGCGGCGGTTCGGTGGATCTTCGTCTCCGCCGGTGTCTGGTGGGCGGTGTTCACCCTGCTGCCGCTGGCCGCGCTGCGCGGCCGGCCGGTGCACGGCAACGACGAGCCGACCGGCGATGAGCGCGGCGTCGCGGTGATCACCGCCGGGTTCCGGCAGCTGGCCGGGACGTTGCGCCAGGCGCGGGCGTTCCCGCTCACGCTGGCGTTCCTCGGCTCCTACATGATCTACACCGACGGCATCGCCACGGTCACCCAGGTCTCGGCCCAGTACGGTGATCTCGAGTTGCGGCTGCCGCAGGAGTCGCTGATCATCACTTTCCTGATCGTGCAGTTCATCGCGTTCATCGGCGGCGTCCTGCACGGCGTGCTGGCGAGTCGGATCGGGGCGAAGAAGACCATCCTGGTGAGCCTGGTGGTGTGGATCGTCGTGCTGGCCGCGGCCTACTTCGTGCAGTCCGGTCAGCAGTTCCAGTTCTACGGGCTGGCGGTCGGCATCGGTCTCGTGCTCGGCGGCACCAACGCGCTGTCGCGCTCGCTGTTCAGCCAGATGGTGCCGGAGGGCAAGGAGGCCGAGTATTTCTCCCTCTACGAGGTCGGTGAGCGGTCCACGTCCTGGCTCGGTCCGCTGGTCTTCGCCGGCGTCGGCCAGGCCACCGGCTCGTTCCGGCTGGCGATCGTCTCGTTGGTGGTGTTCTTCGCGGTCGGGCTCGTGCTGGTGTCGCTGGTGCCGGTGCGCCGGGCCATCGAGGCGGTCGGCAACACGGCTCCGGAACGGTTGTGAACCGCCCCTGAACTACTCGTCAGGTTCCGCCATGTCGGTGATGCGCTCGGTTATCGTCATCGGCAACATCGGAATATGCCAGTACGGAGTGTCGCGAGCACACTGCCGAGGGGGTGGCTACATAACGTGATCAAGGCGGCGGGGCTCGTGTCGGAGCGGCACGTGATCTCGCCCCCAATCCCTGGAACAGAGTGCTGGTTAAGTTGCCCTAAGTGATAGCTGCTCTGGCACTATCACCCGTTCAGATCGACCTCTAGGTTGCGCGAGGGATAACACGTCGCGAACGCGGCCCGATGGATCTCTAGAGGGGACGATCTCGTTGACGAGTGAATAACGTCACCGACCGCGACATGGATCCCTGCGCCGGGAACAGGCAGCGGGACGTCCGTCGTTGCACTCGGTGAGCACAACCCGTCCGGACCTGCGCCGGGCCGAAGGAAAGGAACCGTCATGGCCGATCGCGTTCTGCGTGGCAGCCGGCTCGGAGCGGTCAGCTACGAGACCGACCGCAATCACGACCTCGCACCGCGCCGGACGGTGCGCTATGCCTGCTCCAAGGACCACGAGTTCGAGGTGCCGTTCTCCGACGACGCCGAGATCCCGCCGACTTGGGAGTGCCGCCTGCACGGCACCGAGTCGAAGATCATCGATGGTTCGGAGCCCGAGCAGAAGAAGGCCAAACCGCCGCGCACCCACTGGGACATGCTGCTGGAGCGCCGCAGCATTCCGGAACTGGAAGAACTGCTCAACGAGCGGCTGGAAGTGCTGCGGGGTCGGCGCAGCCACTCCGCCTGAGCAGCACTAGCTGCGCCCGCGATGCCGCGGGCGAGCACATCGAGCGCCTGGGTCAAGCCCCGTGCGGGGGTGCCCAGGCGTTTTCGTGCGCTGTGCGGTCCGCGCCGCGGTGGCACCGATCAGCGTTGCGGGTTGAACAGCTCGTAGAGCTGGGCGGCACGGCGGCGCACGCCCCAGCGGGTCACCCGGAGCAGGGCTTCGCGCACGATGTCGCCGCTCATCTTGGAGTCGCCGAATTCGCGGTCGCTGAAGGTGATCGGAACTTCCACGATGACGTACCCGGCTTCCACGGCGCGCAGCGTCAGGTCGACCTGGAAGCAATAGCCCTGCGAGGCGACGTCCTCCAGCGGAAGCGCGGCCAGCACGTCCCTGCGGTAGACGCGGAAGCCGGCGGTGCTGTCGTTGACCGGCACGCCCAGCGCGTGCTTCGAGTAGATGTTCGCGCCACGCGAGAGCCACTGGCGTTGCCAGGTCCAATTCAGCACGCGCCCCCCGGTGACGTAGCGGGAGCCGATCACCACGTCGGCGCCCGCCCCGTCCGCACCGAGCATCGCCAGCAGCCTGGGCAGGTCCTCCGGGGCGTGTGAGCCATCCGCGTCCATCTCCACCACGGCCGCGTAGTCGCGGTCCAGCGCCCAGTGGAAACCGGCGACGTAGGCGGCGCCGAGGCCGGACTTTCCCGCGCGGTGCAGCACGTGCACCCGCTCGTCGGAGGCCGAGAGTCGTTCGGCGAGGTCGCCGGTGCCGTCGGGGCTGCCGTCATCGACGACCAGTACGTGCGCCGTTGGCAGTGCCGCGTGCAGGCGCTGCACGATCGGCTCCAGGTTTTCCCGCTCGTTGTACGTGGGGACAACCACGAGGGTCGTGCCGGGCACTCCCTTCCCATCCGGGGCGTGCCGGTTCGTCATCCGCTCCTCCTCGAGGTCACGCGCGTCCCCCAGGGACCGCTCGCGTGACCGGTGTGCCAGTCAGTTCTCGTCGTCGCCGCGGCCCGGCCGCGCAATGTCACTGCGGCTGGGCCGCGGATCGTCACTGTGGTCGGGCGGCGCATCGTCACTGCGGCCGGGCTGCGCCTCGTCGTCGCCGCTGGGGTGCGCATCGTCACCGCCGCCGGGCTGCGCGTTGGCGCTGCGGCGGCGACGCAGGCCGGTGGCTACCAGCGCACCCGCTCCGAGCAGGGACAGAACCCACCCGGGGGCGCCGCCGAGCGAGGTCGCCATGGTGCGCTCGGTGCGCAACGGCACCTCGCCGCTGACGTTCTGCGCGGTGAACTGGCCGGTCCGGTCGGCGATCACGCCGTCGGGCCGGATGATCGCGCTGACGCCGCTGGTCGCCGGAACCACTACGGCCCGCCCGGTCTCCACCGCGCGCAACCGGGACATGGCCAGGTGGTGCCAGCTCATCTCGGAATGCCCGTACCAGGCGTTGTTCGTCGGAACCGCCAGCAGCGTGGCGCCCTGCCGTGCCGCTCCGGTGAACACGTCGTCGTAGGCCACGTCGTAGCACAGCCCCACGCCGAGCCGGACCGGTCCGGAATCCAGCACGCCCGGCCCGGCACCGGGGACCATGTCCTGCTGGAAGCGATCCACGAACGGGCTGACCAGGCGGGCCACCGAGCGCATCGGGATGGTCTCGGCGAACGGGACGAGGTGCTGCTTGGCGTACTCCGCGCCCGCGCCGCTGCCCGGGTCGAACTGCACGATGCGGTTGCGGAACGAGCCGTCCCGATCCACCGCGAACCCGCCGGCGACGACGGGCACGCCCAGCTGGTCGGTGATCCGGCTCAGCTCGGGGTCGTAGCGGGTAGGTCCCCAGTTGCCGACCTGTTCCGGCAGCAGCACGAGATCGGGGCGGGCGACGCGCCCGGTCTGCACGTCGGCGATGAGCTGCCGGGCACCACGGATGTGGTTGTCGTGCAGCGTGTCGTCGGCGTAGAGCAGATCCAGGCCGATGTTCGGCGCGTTGCCCTGCACCAGCGCCACTCGCGCCGTCCCGGCCTGCGGCTGGGTGCCGACCGTCGGCCACAGCGACATGCCGGCGATCACCGGCACGAGCACGGCCGCCACGGGGGCGATGAGCCGCTTGCGCGTGTCGCGTGCCCGCAGCACCAGCTCGGCCAATCCGCAGCCGACGAGCGCGACCGCGAACGTCACCAGCGCCGCTCCGCCTACCGAGGCCAGTGGCAGAAGCCCACCGGTGGGCTGGGTGAACGCGAGCCGTCCCCACGGGAATCCACCGAACGGCAAGCTGCCGCGCAGGGACTCGGCCAGCACGAACACCGCCGCCATCCACACCGCCGAACCCGGCAGCCTGCTCACCAGCGCCATCCCGGCACCGGCGAGTCCGAAGAACGCGGCTTCCACCAGGACCACGCCCAGCCACGGCCACGGGCCGAACTGGGCACCGAGGAAGTCCTGGATCCAGCCCAGCAGCGGCAGCATGTAGGCGGCGCCGAACAGCACCCCGTGGCCGAACCCGGCGCGGCCGCGGCGACCGTGCACCGTCCCGGCGAACAGCGCGAACGCCAGCGGCGCCAGCCACCAGAGGTCTCGCGGCGGGTTCGCGGCGTAGAGGGCGATGCCGGAAGCGACCGAAACCCCCGTCCGCACCCAGCCTGCGGCGCCCGGAATGCGGAGTCGGCGGGAGTGCCCCTCGTCGCGGGTCTGCGAGGTCACCGTGGGGGCACTCACCCGATCAACTCTCTCGGTGCTGCGGCCGGCGGAACCGGTGGTCGGACTGTCGCGATGCGCGGCGCCGCCGGGCGCCCGCACCTGTCAAATGTACGCCGCGGCACGCTCCGCCCCGGTCGGCCGGTCACTCACCCACCTGCCGGTTCGCCGGTGAAGCGCTTGAGCACGGTCGTCGCGCGGGCGCGCCCCGGCCAGAGCACGACGCGGTAGGCGTCCTCGTCGAACGCTGCGAACCCTTCGCTGTAGACGCGGACGCGGTAGGTACCGGCGGGCAGGTCGAACCGCGCCGCACCGCACTGGCTCTCCGAACCGCCGAGCACCAGGATCCGCCCGCTGTCGACGTCCACGCTGGTTTCCGCGACGTGATCCCAGCCGTCGAGGTCGTCGGCGGGGGCGTGCGCGCTGATCTCCACCACGACCGGCACCCGCCGGCGGCGCGCGGTCCCCACGCTGACCACCCCGTCGCGGCTGGAGATCCGGTCCCGTTGCAGGTCGTTCGCGGTGTCGTCGATACCCGCCAAGTCATAGCCCGCGTGCGAGTCGCGTACCTCGAAGCTGTTGTGACCGGCGAAAAGCGCGATCCGACGCAGATTCCCGTTCAAGTCCACTTCCGGTCCCCCAGTTTCGATCTCGGCGGTGTCGATCGTGCCCCCGGCGCAGTTCTAGCAGCCATGATCGGCACCGGTGCGGGATTACACCGGGTCGCGCGACGTGCTCGCCCGAACATGACCCGTATGCGCCACCGCAAGGACTACCGGGCAGGGTTCCGGGGTGAACGAGTGACGATCGGGAGGAACGGCGATGGGTTCAAGCTGGCCGCAGGGGGCGCCCGAGGTGGGCGCCAGCGCAGAGCTCTCGCGGGAGGTCACCGACCGCGATATCGAACGGTTCACCGAAATCAGCGGGGATCGCAATCCGCTGCACTACGACGAGCAGGCCGCGGCGGCCACCAGGTTCGGCGGCATCGTGGTGCAGGGCGGGGTGACCAGCGCGATCCTCAACGCGGTCGTGGCCGAAGAACTGCCCGGCCCCGGATCGGTGTTCCTGAACACCCGCTTCGACTTCCAGGCACCGGTGCGTCCCGGAGACCGGATCACCGGCCGGGTCGAGATCACCGAAGTCCGCGAGGACAAGCCGATCACGCACCTGGACGTGTCGGTCACCCGCGACGACGGAACGGTGGCACTGAGCGGCACCGCCGTCTGCTACACGATGCCGATGTCCTGAGCTCGGCTGCACGCTGATGCTTTCAGCCGGGTCGGGTCAGCGGGCTGCGGGCCGCTGCCGTGCGTGCGGTGAGCGCACCGGCCGCCCGTTAACCGTGCGCCTCGATGGCGCCGCAGGGCGGACGTCGGCCGCTTCGCGCACGATTCGTGCTGTTCTTCGACGGGCTCGGGGCGAGCAGCGTGACGTCGTCTCGCTGATCGAACACCTCGGGCGCGAGCAGCACGCATTGTCCGGATCCGCAGCACTTGCGCTCGTCTGCGGTGACTTTCACGCGTGCTCTCCGTCGCCGGCCCGGGAACGGGGTGCGCTGACCGGAGCCAGCCACAATCCGGTGATCGCATCGATCAGCCCGGTCGCCGCCTCGTACCAGGTGGCGCGGGGAGTGGCGGTGCCCTCGTCGAGCGCGCGCTCGCGTTCGGCAGGGATGTGCACCATCAGCTGCCGGACCATGTCGAACCGCTCCGCTCGCACGTCCGCGGGCATGTCGGGCAGGCAGCGGTTCAGCCCCGCGAGGGCCCGGTGTAGCGACGGTGCGCCGAGCGACTCCTCGACCATGATCGAACGGAAGCCCGGATCGGTCATCACCTGCGCGCAGAACCGGGAGTACCAGGCGGGCACGTCCAGGTCGGCGAGGTGTTCGGTGGTCGGGCGGACCATGCAGGCCACCCAGTCCCGGACTTCGGTGGACTCGCCCACCGACTCGACCAGGCCCAGCCGCCGCTGTTCGATGTCGTCGTTGTGCCTGCGCACGATCGCGCGCACCAGGTCCGTCTTGGTGCCGAAGTGGTAGCCCACCGCGGCGTTGTTGCCCTGCCCGGCCGCCTCGCTGACCTGGCGATTGGAAACCGCGAACAGGCCGTGTTCGGCGAACAGCCGCTCGGCCGCGGACAGGATCCGCTCCCTGGTCGCGTCGGCGCGTTCGGCACGGGCGGTCTTGCGGGTCATGGTCACCACCGAATCGGTACTTCCTGCGATCCGCCGCCGGCAGGTCGATCGTGGCCCGCCGCCGGCAACTCCAACGATGGCAGCCGCCGCGGCGGCGCCTTGCGCGCCATCTGCGGCTCGACCACCGCTCGGTCCGGCAGGAGTGCGCGGCGGTCGCGAACTTCGGCGCGCCTTCGGCATCCGAGCTCACGACGACTCCTCCGGAGACGACTGGGGTGACCAGTTAACTCGTACCGATGTCGATAAGTCAAACGACTGATTTAATGCAATTCGGGCGTCGCCGACAGAGCCGTGAGCGAGCGTTTCCCGCACGCGCGCGTACGGACGCACGCGTACGGACACAGTCGCCCGATGAGGCTGGTGAGCGGGCGCGAAAGGACGCCGCAGCAATCGGCACGTCGTGGTGCTGGGAGAGCGCACTGGCTTGATGACGTCTTCGTGCTCCCGGGCCCGGTCGCGACGGGTGCGCGCCGATCGCCGCACGACCGGGCCCGGTTCAACGTCCGCAGTCGGGTTCGGCAAAGACCGCCGAGATCACTTCGCAGAGCGGGTCGGGAAAATCGCGAAGATCAACGGCCGATGCCGGTACTTCTGATCAACCTCCGATGGCTGGTCGATGTGTCCGGTCCGATGAGAGAGCGGGAAGTCCGGTCGCGACGCTGTGGTTTGACGACGACGCGGAGCGGCTCGTCAGCCCGCAGCGGTGCCGAGTTCGGCGGCGATTCGCGCTGCCGAGGTGCCCAGTCCGGTGGGCCCGCCGAGCACCGTGGCTGCGGCGACCGGTGCCGCTGCCGGCTGGTGCCGCAAAGCTGATTCCACATACCGATGACACCCGGCGTGCCATACGAGGATCCCGGACATCCAGTTCTGCAGCTCTTCGACGTAGCCCAGCAGGGCATCCCGCGCGTCCTGGTCGAGTTCGTGCTGCTCGAACAACGTCGGCAATTCCTCGGCCACCACGTGCTGGAACTGGCTCATCCGGGCGTTCATCAAATCCACGACGACGCCCACCGCACGCTCCCGATCGCAGTCCAGGAAGTTCTGCACCACCAGAATCCCGTTGTGCAGTTCGCCTTCGAACTCGATCTCCTTCTGGAAGGAGAACACGTCGTTGAGCAGGCAGGCGTAGTCGGCGGCCGAGTTCTCGATGGCCTGGATCGTGCGTGTCCGGTAGATCTCCGGTGGCACGGCCCACCCGTGCGAAATCCGGCAGAGGCTCATCGTGAGGTCCGAGCCGAAGGTCCGGCGGCGCATCTCGACGTAGTCGACCGGGTCCGGAATTCGGTTCTGCAGCTGGTTGCCGAGTTCCCAGAGCCAGCTGTCGATCATCACCTCGATGGCCCGGCGGAACGTGCGGCGGGCCGCCAGATCCATCTCGGCCGTGGTGCGCACCCACAGATCGCTCAGGGCTCGTTCCAGAGCATTGGCGGGCAGCGGGGGAGGGGTGTCGTCCACCGGCATGAACGACCGCAACCGCTCGGTGCAGGCTTTCGCGCCTGCGAAGTCGCCGGTGCGCCCGAAGATCACCGGGTAGTAGTCGTCGCCGTAGGTGCCCCAGCTCAGCCAGTCGGTGCTGAGGTCCAGTTCCTCGGCCGCGCCGTCCGGGTGGATGCCGGAGGCGCACAACGACAGATCGAAGTCGCGGATCATGCGCTCGTCCCACACCACCCCGTCCAACATGCCCATGCGGTGCGCCCACTCGACGGTGTGCTCGCGGGAGTGCTCCCGGTTGGGATTCGAGCGCGCGGTGAACGGCATGTGCATGTTCTGCGGTGGTGTCGGGCCGACTCGCTCGTAGGGCACGTGCTGGAAGCTGCGCGCCCGCTGCGGCGCCGTCTGCGCCAGGGACACCGCGATCCGTGCCGCCGAGGTTCCCAGTCCGGTCGGCCCGCCCAGGACCTGCCCGTCAGCCGTGGGGTCGGTACCAGGCACCGGGTCCTCGCGGGTGTCCTCGTTCATGTAGCGGCTGGAGCGCATGTGCCACTCGTGTCCGCCGGATTGCCAGTCCTGCAGCCCTTTGACGTAGGCGAACACCCCGGCGCGGGAGCCCGGATCGACGGCGTGCTCCTCGAACAGCGCGGGCACCTCGGTGAACGCGGTGTGCTCGAACTGGTGCAGCCGGGACGTGAGCAGGTCGTTGACCGCGTCCGCGGCCTGCTGCGTCGAGCAGTCCAGGAATCGCTCGAAGACCAGCACGCCGTTGGACAGCTCGCCTTCGTCGAGCACTTCCCGCTCGTAGGAGAACAGGTCGTTGCGCAGGTGCACCGCGTCGGCGAAGGTGTCGCGCAGGACCTCCATCGGCCGGGTCGCGGCGATCTCGGCAGGCACCTCCGCGTTCACCGCGTGCTCGACCAGGTTCGCCGACCACGGGGCGCCGCCGACCTTGCGCCGCATTTCGACGTATTCGATCGGGTTGGACAGCCGGTCCCGGCTGATGTTGGCCAGTTCCCACAGCGACTCGTCGAGCAGGTTGCGGGTGCTCTCGGCGAACCGGCGCCGCCAGTCCGCGGAGCGGGCCGGGACGGTGCGGCTCCACAGGTCCGCGAGGCCGAGTTCCACGGGGTTGCGCGGTTCTTCGGTGATCGCGCCGTCCACCGGCATGAACAGGGCGAGCCGATCGAGGTGCTCGCGGGCCGCCGCGATGTCCGGGGTCCGCTTGTACAGCTCCAGGAAGTGGTCGTCGAAGTAGAAGACCCACACGTACCAGTCGGTGACCAGGTCGAGCGCTTCGCCGTCGGCGTCCGGGTGGGTGTAGGCGCACAGCAGCGCGTAGTCGTGCGAGTCGAAGTCCTGCTCGTCCCAGATCGGGACGCCCTGCTGCGGGACGTCGATCATGTCCATCTCGTATGCCCAGGTCTTGCTGTGCCGCCGGGCGCGCTGCAGGTGCGGGTTCAGCCTCGCCGGATGAGCCATGTAGAACTCGGGCAGCTGGAACGGTTGCACGTGCGCACCTGTCCTTCCTCCGCCGCACCGGGCGGTTTCGACCTGCCGGTCGGTTCGGTTCGGGTTCGGCCCAGGCGAGGGGTCCGTTCGACGGTGCCCCGGCTGGGTCGTAGGTCGGCGTGGGTGGTCGTGCCCCTGCGGGGCGCAGCTTGGAGATGATCTCGCGTCAGGCAGGCAACCAGAACTCGATCGGGTGGCCAAGAGCTCCGCGGGAGGTGCACTCGAACGGGAGGTCCGCGGTCGCTCGCATGGAGCAGCGGCCGCTGTCGCAGCGTGTTCCGTGCGGTGGTCGACCGCTGCGGCTACAGGGCTGAATGGGTGTGCTCCTCGCGGTGGCTCTGGGCTGCTCCGGATGGCAGGGATCGACAGCCGCATCGCTGCACCTGTTCCTCGGAGGTCCGGCGGCCGTCTTGCGCCGGCTCGAAGCTCCTGGCGGTGCCGGCGACGTGCCGGGGCTTCCCCCAACGTGATCGAGCGGAAGCTGCAGTCGGCTCCGGATCGTCGGCGAAGGCGAGCCCAGGCGGTCGGGATCGTGCCGATCCCGGAAAGTCCGGGCCGGTGCGTGCGGCTGGTTCGGGGCGTGCGCATGTCCGCTTCTCCTGTCGGCGTCCTCTGTCCACGATGGACAATGAATCCGGTGCCGCATCGGCGGAGACGTCGCGAGGACGATCGGCCGGTGGTGGCCCGGAAGGAGGTCGCGGCAGGCGGTGCGTGCTGGAGCGAAGGCCCTGTCGCCCGGATGTTCCTCAACTCTTGTGTGCACCACGCACATCGCGGAATCTCGTTGTGCCGCAACGGATTGTCCGGAGGTGAACTCCACGAACAGCCGAAGAGGCGGATTGTTCCCGAAGGATGCGATGCCGTGGTGATCGCTCGAGATCCATGTTGGCAGCGTCGTGGGTGGATGGGCAAGCAAGATCGTGGAGAGCACTCCAACGAGGGATGCTCGATTCCTGATCCCAATTCGTCGATCCGCAAACCATGACCGTCCGTGATCTCGCTTCCTCGACGGATCGCTCAAGGCGGGCAGGGAGAATTACGCGTTCGGATGTCGCCGCGGCCGGGCTCGCTGATCCATGATGGAGCGTGGGCAGACCGCCGCGGGACTGCCTCGTTCCCCCGGAGCCGGCCGCGTCGGCCCGCCGGAACACCACTGGCCCGGCCGCGGTGCTCGCGTAAGGCATCCGCAGCACCGGACGTACCGGGCCGGTGGGCCGGGACCGTGCGATTCGTCGACGACCGGACCTCGGAGTGCTCGCCGTCGCGCACCATCCCTGTCCGGATCCCTTGCACGGCAACGGAAATCCTCATCGACCGACCTGGGCGACGACGCCCGGCGGTTCGCCCTCCGCGGACGGTGCGGTACCGGCGTGTCCGGCGCAGTGCGTCCAGCAGCGCAGCTGAGAGCACCGAATCGCACCGCGCCGCAACGAAATCTACGCGATGCCAAGGCGGCACCGGCGACAGCAGGAAGGAGTCGAGGCGATGCGCACGGGCGAGCAACGGGACGAGGCACTGCTACCGATGCAACGAGGCGGCCGCCGGCTTTGCGGCTTGCGCGCCGCGCTGACCGACGACGACCCGACGCGGGCCGATCCCGCGTTCGCCCGGCTCGTCCGGGAACTGTTCGACCCTGCCTCGGCGGGGCCGGTGGACGTGGTCGGGCTGACCGGAGTGATCACCGGACGGCCGCATCCCAACCGCGCGCGGGTGGCCTTGCTGCTCGGGTTGCTCGCCGGCGAGGACCGCGCCCGCCCGCACTTCGCCGAGCAGGTGCGCGATGCCGTCCGCGGGGATTTGGAAGCGCACCTTTCGGTGCTGTTGTCGGCCGAAACCGAGCCGGCCCTGCGCGCCGCACTGCTGCATCTGCTCGCGCACCTTCCGGAGGAACGAAGCGGCATCCTGCCCGCCGTCTGCCGGTGCGCGGACGAGGAGGACATCAGCAGGGTGCGCCGGTGCCTGACCGCGCCGAGACCGGGCGAGCCGGGCTCGGTGGCCGGGCTGGGCCGCGCGTGGCCGTCGCCGGTGCACTGGCGTCCCGCTCCCGAGCGGCCTCCGGAACGTCCGCGCGGACCCGCGGAGCTGACCGAACTGTGGCGATCGGAAACTATGGCGCTGCTCGCGTACTTGGGGGCGCGGGCCGAACACGAGATCCACCACGCGGTGGGATGGCCGGACCTCGCCGGTTTTTCGGTGCCGCTGCCCGAGACCGACGTCCGTTGCGCTTACCGCGAGTTGCTGGAGCACGACCCGATAGTGGCCGAGCACTACGAGGACGTCGTCCGACCCGCGGTGCGGAACCTGCTGGGCGGCAACTGGGAAGACTTGGTGACCACTCGGGACGAAGACGCTTACCTGCGGCGCAACCTGCGGGCCGCGCCCGGGCCGGTGCTCGATCTGGCGTGCGGCACCGGCCGCTGGACTCGGGTGCTGGCCGAGCAGTTCGGCCCGGACCGGGTGGTCGGACTGGACCTGTCCCGGGTCGCGCTCGATGCGGCCGGATCGGCGGTACCGGGCGCGCGGTTCACCGAGGGAGACGCCAGGGCGCTGCCGTTCCCGGACGGCTACCTGGGCGCGGTGAACTGCTCGGACGCGCTGCACCTGCTGCCGGACGTCGAGCAGGTCGTCGCCGAGGTCGCACGCTGCCTGCACCCGGCGGGGACGTTCACGGTGAGCAGTTTCCGATGGGCGCAGCGTCCGTTCCAACGGTGGCTGCAACGGCGGCACGAGCAGGTTTTCGGGATCCGCTCGTTCGATCCCGCACGGCTTTCCGCGGTGCTGACCGCGGCCGGGCTGGACATCGTGGATTCCAGCGGTCCCGGCTCGTTCCTGTTCCTGACCGCCCGCAGGAGGCGCGATCCGAACAGACCGTTGCGCTGATCCCGGTGGCGCACAGCCGTGGCGGTTCCGCCGCCGCGGTGCTCGTCACCTCGCAGGCACATCCGCAACGCGCTGGTCAGCGCGTTCTGCACGCGTCGTTGAAAATCGCTGCCGGAAAGTCCGGTGCGTGATCGTGCGCACCACGGGCCTTGACAGCGCACCCGTGTGCTGCGAACTTCTCAGGCGTTCAGACGACGGTGCGTAGGAAGCCGGTGCGAGTCCGGCGCGGTCCCGCCACTGTGAGTGGGGAGCCGGTCTCCACCGACGCCACCGCCGGAATTCCGGTGGGAAGGCCGGAGACGCGGCGCTGATCCACGAGCCAGGACACTGGCGCCGTCGTGCGAGATTCGCTCGGGGTCGCGGAGCCCCGGAGGAGGTTTTCAGGTGCTCCTGCTCGGTGCAGCGTGCCGGTTCAGCGCTTTTCCCACCGATCACCGCGTGCGGTCTCGCGAATTCAGCTCGTCCTGAGCTGATCCGGCCATTTCCTTTTGCAGCCCGGGGAGACACGTGCCTGCTGCCGTCACGCCGAACACCTCATTCCTGGACGCAGTGGTCCAGCGCGCCCTCGACGGCGAGTTCGCCGTCGCCGCCGGAACGGACCCGTCCGAGGCGCACGCCGCCGTCGGGTTCCTGACCGTGCAGGCGGCCAAGCACACCGGCCGCAGCACGGGCTACGTCAACACCGTGGTCAGCGTCCGGGTGGGCGCCGCGGTGGGATCTTGCGCCGTCGAGCCGGGAGCGGTCGATGAGAAGGTCGTCCAGGACGCCGTGGGGCGCAGCGTCCGCGAATTGCTGGCGCACCCGGAACCTGCCGTCCGCGTGGCCGCGCTGGACGCTTACTTGGCATTCGCCGCGCCGCACGCGACGGATCCGCGTGCGCGTCAAGTCGTGGTTCCCGCTGGGAGTTCGCTGGAGAAGTCGATGGCGCGCGCTCGCGCCGTCGCCGCGCTGACCCGGGTTCCGGACGGTGGCCGGGTCGCGGTCATCGGCGTGGTGAATTCGTTGCTCTCGGCGTTGCGGGAACGCGGTATCGACTACGTGCCCTGCGATCTCAAAGGCGGCCGGACCGAATGGGGCGAACCGGTCGTGGACGACTACGCGCGGGCGGTGGCGGACGCCGATGCCGTGGTCGCATCCGGAATGGTGCTGGGCAATGGGACTTTCGACGACATAGCCGATCGCTGCCTGCGCCGGAACCTGCCGCTGACGATGTTCGCGCAGACCGGAGCGGCCGTGCTGCGCGAACTGCTCGGCGCTCCGGTGCAGGCGTTGTCGGCGGAGCCGTATCCGTTCTTCTGGCTCACCGGTGATTCCAGCACGCTCTACAGCTACGAGGTGGGGCGGACGTGACCGTGACGGGAGCTCCGGTGGCCCCGAGGTGCGAGTCCGCGATCGATCTCATCGGCAACACGCCGATGCTTCGGGTGCGCACACCGATTTCGTTCGCACACCCGGGTTTTTGGGCGAAGCTGGAGGGAACGGCGCCCGGCGGCATGAAGGCCAGGGCGGCGCGCTCGATGCTTGCGGGCGCACGCAGTCGCGGCGAGCTGGCGCCTGGCGGCACCGTGGTCGAGTCCACGAGCGGCACGCTCGGCATCGGGCTGGCTTGCGTCGGCTCGGCCATGGGGCACCCGGTCGTGATCGTGGCGGACGACGAACTCGACGACATGACTCGCGCGTTGCTGCGCGCCCACGGCGTCCGGTTGGAGCTGGTGCGCGAGCCACATCCGCGCGGCGGCTGGCAGCGCGCCCGGCTGGACCGGGTGCGGGAGCTGATGCGCACGTTGCCGGATCCGTACTGGCCGGACCAGTACAACAACCCGGACAACGTCACCGGCTACCACGAGCTCGGCCATGAGCTGCTGGATCAGCTCGGTGACGTGGACGCGGTGGTGTGCAGCGTCGGCACCGGCGGGCACAGCGCCGGAATCGCGCAGGTGCTGCGCACGCACCGACCGGACGCACGGGTCGTCGGGGTGGATGCGGCCGGTTCCACGGTCTTCGGCGACCCCGCCGCGAAACGGCTGATGCGCGGGCTGGGCAGCAGCATCCACCCGGACAACGTCGACTACGGCGTGTTCGACGAGGTGCATTGGGTGGGCGCCGCGGAGGCGGTGCACGGCTGCCGCACGCTGGCCGCGGACGCGTTCGTGACCGGTGGCTGGAGCACCGGCGCGGTCGCGCTGGTGGCGTCCTGGTGTGCGCGGGAGCTGGATTCCGACCGGGTCGCGGCGGTGTTCCCGGATGGTCCGCACCGCTACTGGCACACGATTTACGACGATGATTTCCGCGCCGAGCACGGGTTGACCGGCTCGGCGGTGGCACCGCAGGACGTGGACTCGTCCGATGTGGACGGTCCGGTTGGATGGAGGAGGTCGCACCGAGTGGTGGATCCGTGTACCCGGCGAGCGGCACGGTCGGAGTGCCCGGTCTGCGGGCAGGAGCGGTCATGAACAGGGCCGCGTTCGCCAGGTTGTCCCCGGCGGCGAAGCTGCTGGTGATCAACCAGTTCGGCATCAACGTCGGCTTCTACATGCTGATGCCGTTCCTGGCCTCGTACATGAGCGACCGGCTCGGTTACGGCGCCGCGGTGGTCGGGCTGGTGCTCGGCGTCCGCAACCTCAGCCAGCAGGGCATGTTCCTGCTCGGCGGCACGGCGGCGGACCGGCTGGGCTGCCGTCCGATGATCATCGCGGGTTGTGCGCTGCGGATCGTCTCGTTCGGCCTGTTCGCGGTGTTCACCTCGCTGCCCGGGTTGTTCGCGGCGGCGATCCTGACCGGGCTGGCCGGTGCGCTGTTCAACCCGGCGGTGCGCACCTACCTGATGCACGAGTCGGGGGAGCGCCGCGCCGAGGTCTTCGCCGTGTTCAACGTGTTCCAGCACGCGGGCACGCTGGTCGGGCCGCTGCTGGGCGCGTTGTTGCTGACGGTGGACTTCCGGCTGATCGCGCTCGTGGCGTGCGTGGCGTTCGCGGTGCTGACCGCGGCGCAGCTGTTCGTGCTGCCGCACCGGGAGGTCGAGAAGCAGCAGCAGAGCGTGCTCGGCAGCTGGCGCGAGGTCGTGCTCAACCGCCGGTTCGTGGCGTTCACGCTGTCGCTGTCGGCGTACTTCGCGCTCTACAACCAGCTGTACCTGACCTTGCCGCTGGAGGCGCAGCGCGTTTCCGGGTTCTCGCAGTCGGTCGCGGTGGTGTTCGGGATCTCCACGCTGATCGGCGTGTTCGGGCAGGTGCGGATCACCGAGTGGTGCCGCGGGCGGTGGAGTTCGGGCCGCTCGATCGTCATCGGCTTGTGCTGCATGGGCGGCTCTTTCGTGCCGGTTTCGCTGGCTGCGCCGATGCTGCCGGAGCACGCCGGGCCGGTGGTGGCGTTCGTGCCGGTCGTGGTGGCCACCGTGTTGTTCACGGTCGGTCAGGCGATGACGAACCCGTTCGCGATGGAACTGCTGCCGCAGTTGGGCAGCGAGCGGCTGACCGGTACCTACTACGGCTTCTACTACCTGGTCTCCAGCTTGGCCGCGGCCGGCGTGAGCTGGATGGCCGGAGCGCTGCTCGACGAGTTCGCCGCACCGGCGGGACGGTGGGTGCCGTGGCTGGCGTTGCTGCTGGTCGGTTTGGCGGGCGCCGCAGGCACCGCCGCGATGGAGCGTCGTGGGTCGCTCGCACCGGCTCGGAGCGAGGAACAGCCCGCTACGACCTGAGTCCCGCTGACGACCTGAGCACTGCGCTGCTCGGCGGACGTGCGCGGCCGATGATCGGCCGAACCGGTTCGCGTCCGCCGGGCAGCGGGTGTATGCCCGGAACGGAACCCAACATCAGGGAGGCCGGGCATGACCGATCCGACGTTCTACCGCAGTCCCGCCGAAGCCATCGCGGCCCCGAGCGAACAGCTCGCCTACGTCGCGGCGTTCGACCGTTCCGGGCAGCGGCCCGACGCGATGACGGTCGTCGACGTGAACCCGGACTCCGCCGGGTACGGCCGCGTCGTCGGTTGGACCGACATGCCGGGCAAGGGCGACGAGCTGCACCACTTCGGCTGGAACGCGTGCAGCAGCGCCCTCAAGCACGAGGGCCACGACATGGACGGGTTGTCCAGGCGGTACCTGATCGTGCCGGGCTTGCGGTCTTCGCAGCTGCACGTGCTGGACACCGCCGGTGATCCGCGCAGTCCCGTCTTGACCAAGACGGTCTCCGCCGCCGAACTGGCCGCGAAAGCCGGTTATTCCCGTCCGCACACGCTGCACTGCGGTCCGGACGGGGTGTTCATGACCTGTCTCGGCGGTTCCAACGGCTCGGACGGTCCGGGCGGCATCGCGCTGCTCGATCACGACACGTTCGACGTGCTGCGCAAGTGGGAGACCGATCGGGGACCGCAGCACTTCGCATATGACGCCTGGTGGCACCTCAACCGGAACACCCTAGTCAGCAGCGAGTGGGGCACGCCCTCGATGATCGAGGACGGGCTCGTGCCGGAGCAGTTGCTCGGGCACCAGTACGGTCACGCACTGCACTTCTGGAACCTGCGCACCGGCGAGCACGAGCAGCGGGTCGATCTCGGCGAGCAGCACCAGATGGTGCTGGAGCTGCGGCCCTCGCACGATCCCGAGGCGGAGTGGGGCTTCGCCGGAGTCGTGATCAGCACCGAGGACCTGTCCGCCTCGGTGTGGCGGTGGTACCGCGAAGGCGGGCAGTGGACCGCGGACAAGGTCATCACGGTGCCGGCCGAACCGGCCGAAGCGGATCTGCTGCCGCCCGCGCTGAAACCGTTCGGCGCGGTGCCGCCGATGATCACCGACATCGACCTGTCCGTGGACGACCGGTTCCTCTACGTCTCCTGCTGGGGGACCGGGGAACTCAAGCAGTTCGACGTCACCGACCCCGCGCTGCCGCGGGAGACCGGTTCGGTGCACCTGGGCGGAATCGTGCGCCGCCGTCCGCACCCCGCCGCACCTGCTTCGCCGCTCTCCGGCGGTCCGCAGATGGTCGAGATCAGCCGCGACGGGCGGCGCGTTTACCTGACGAACTCGCTCTACGGTGCTTGGGACGACCAGTTCTATCCGGACGGCGTCGGTGCTTGGATGGCCAAGCTGGACGCCGACCCGGCCGGTGGACTCACGGTGGACGAGTCGTTCTTCCCGCACGGCGAGGATTTCCGCGGCCTGCGGGTGCACCAGGTGCGCTTGCAGGGCGGCGACGCCTCTTCCGACTCCTACTGCTACCGCTGACCCGCGGGTTCGCCACGAGTGAACGGACCGATCGTCCAATCTATTCGGACGAGCAGTCCGTTCACTCCACGTCGGTCGTGAGTGTGCTGAGGAAGTCGCGCCAGCGTTGCGGGGAGAACGAGAGCACGCCGCCGGGGCGGTCTTTGGTGTCCCGTACGCCGACCCGGTCAGCGGTCACCGCTACCTCGACGCACGAGGCGTTGGTAGTGCTGCGGCTGGACTTGCGCCAACCAGCACCGGTCAGGACGGGATCATGCTCCATGTCGTCACCCTATCGCGCTACGAAGCTCCGCGATGAGCTCTAGCGAGGTGCTCCGGTTCAGAGCCGACCTCGTGGCTTCGCCGTGAGCGATGTCGTACTCGCGAGTCCGGATCGGGTCGACGATGAGTTCGGCGGAGGTGACCGTCTCTTGCCAGGCGAGGGCGGGTACATCACCGCTCGGGAAGTTGACGAGATGAAACGTCGACCCGCCCATCGCGTGATGTCCCGTCGCCGTGTACGGCACGACACGGATGTCGAGGTTCTCCGGCAAGCGTTCGGCCAAATCAAGCAAGTGCTCGAGCTGCGCGGCGAGAACACCCGCTCCGCCGACCTGTTGCCGTAGCGCCGCTTCGCTCATCACTGCGACGAGATGCAGTGGGTCCGAGCCGGTCAAGCGCTGCTGGCGCAGCATCCGAACCTCAACCCGGCGGTCCACCTCTGCCAGCCGCACGTTCGGGCTGCCCGCTTGTGTGATCGCGCGTGCGTACTCCTCGGTTTGGAGCAATCCGTGGACCAGGCCGCCGTCGTAGGAGCGGACGGTCTCCGCGCCGTGCTCATAACCGAAGTAGCGCAGGAGGTCGTCGCTGAACATGGCCGAGTACCGTGCCCACCAGCCGCGCTGGTTGGCTTCCTGTCGCAGTAGGCGCAGTTGTTCCGACTCGTCGTCGGGAAGCTCGTAGAGCTTGATCAGCGCCTCAAGTCGTTCCTGGGAGAGGTTCTTCTTGCCGCGTTCCACATCGGACAGGTAGGTCGGCGCGATGGGGGCGCGCTTGCTCGCCTGCGAGCTGGTTATCCCGAGATTTTCCCGTTTCCTGCGGAGACGCAGACCCAGTGTCCAGCTTGCGACGGCAGGTGAGGTGGGTGGCATCGCTCTCCTTTCTCGAAGCAGTCAATCATGCCGCCCGGCCGTCACACTTTGGGTGTATCGCTCTGGTGAATTCAACGGTGAATCTCTACGTTGATCTATGGCGGCGGTTCCGGTTCAGACACCTCCCCCGACGGCCGGGGCCGCCGCCTCCTCCCGATCCCCGGACTGCGATGGAGCAGTGATGAGTCATGCCGGTATGTGCTTCCCGATCGTCTACTGGCGTCCCTTCGGCGGGGCACGGCACGCGCTACCTCCGGTGTGCGTGCCGTATCCCGGCTTGGAGTGCGCGACGTTGTGCGGGATCAGCACCACGCTCGGGATGCCGGAAGCGCGCGAGTGGCTCGATCCGAGTTGCCCGGACTACGTCGCGAAAGCGCAGGCGCGTCTTGACGAGCGGCGGAAATCGTTGGGGCTCGCGGCGAACGCGGAGGCGTCGGTGGAGCCGGACAAAAGCTCCGTGCCCGCTCAGCGCGGCAGCCACTCCGGGCGGGAGGAGCCGCGCGGGACCAGGACCGTGCGGTAGCGGCCCGGGGTCTCGCTCATCCGGACCTGGTCGGTGACGCCCTGGTAGTGGCCCAGCGGGGTCTCGGCGGTGAACGTCTCCGGGTCGAGGTAGGCGTGCTGGGCGTCCGAATTCGCGGTGGCCGTGGCGTAATCCTTGTCGAACACGCCCATGCTCAAGATCCAGAGCGCGGCGCGGGTCAGGGAGACGTGCACGCGGTAGCTGCCGCCTTCGGTGGCTCGCCGGGACAGCGCCTCGACGACTCCGGCGGTCATCAGCCAGGACACGATGTAGTCGTTGACCACGAGGATCGGCGGCAGCGCAGGCGTGGAACCGTCGCCTTCCAGGTGCATCATGCCGGTGAGGCTGCCCGCGGTCTGGTCGAAACCGACGCGCCCCGCCCATGGACCGCTCTCGCCGTTGAGCGTGGTCGTGGCGTGGATGATGCCCGGGCGCGCGCCGGCGGCTTCCTCCGCGGACAGGCCGATGTCGGAGAGGTAGCCGGGGCGGCGGTTGGCGTAAAAGACGTCGGCGTCGGCCAGCAGCGAGCGGATCCACCGCGAACCGTCCTCGCCGTACGGATCGATGACGGCCGAGCGGGCCCCGACGTTGGCGGTGATGTAGGTCGTGTCGTGCTCGAGTTCGTTGGGACGCCACAGGTTCAGCACGTCCGCGCCGTGCAGCGCGAGCGCGCGCCCCACGCCGGCCCCCGCGATGACGTGGCCCATGCCGAGCGCGCGGATGCCGCTGAGCGGGTCGTCGCCACCGGTGAGCGGTTCCGGCTCGCTCTCGCCGATCTTGGTGACCTCCACCAGCGGCAGGTCGGCCAGCACCTCCCGGTAGTGCGGCTCGGCCAGCAGCTCCTCGGTGGTGCGCAGCATCGGCAGCACGGTGCCCGCCTCGACGGCCGCGTTCTCCAGTTCCAAGCCGTTCCACCGGGAGATCGCGCGCGCCACGGCGTCCGCGTCGTCCGGCACGCCCAGCAGCTTCTGCGCCGCGATCTTGATCTTCGGGTAGGGGTTCAGCGGCATCACCCACCGGCCGTCCGCGGTCGGGTAGAAGGCGAAGCCGAGCGCGTTGCTCGGATTCGCCGGGGTGGCTCCCGGATGGCCGTTCAGCAGCTCCCACTTGCGGTCGTAGAACGGGCACAGCCGGTGCGGTGCCGAGCGCAGGTCGACCTCGATGTCCTGCCCGTTCCCGCCGCGCAGCCGCCACAGCTTGGCGATCGCCGCGGACTTCGCCGCCAGCGCGATCGCGCAACCGCCGCCGAGCCGCAGCGGGCTCGGTACCACCGGGTCCGCGCCGTGGAAGGTGAATTCGCCGCCGGTGTCGGCGGTGCTCATACCCAGTCCGGACAGGACTTCGCCGAGTTCGGCGTGCGGGTCGAAAGCGTCGGTCGCGGACGGCTCGGACACCGCCTTGGCGAGCCGGTCAGTCAGCGACATGGTCGTCTCCTTCTGCGGGCAGCAGGTCTCGCGGGATGGGCACGTGCTTGGCGCGCAGGTATTCGCCGACGGCCTTGCCGACCTGGTCCACGCGCAGGTTCGACGAGCCGCCGGTGCCGAGCAGGCCGCGCAGCACGAAGTGCACCGCGCGCAGCCCCGGGAACTCGTGGCGCACCACTTCGAGGTCTTTCAGTTCGGGTACCAGCCTGCGCAGTTCCGCGGTGGACAGCGTGTCGCGCAGCCACGGCCAGGCGCGTTCGTCGGGAACCCAGATGCCGACGTTGCTGTTGCCGCCCTTGTCGCCGCTGCGCGCGTGCGCCAGCACACCCAGCGGGGCTCGCCGCGCATCGATGATCTCGGGCGATCCGGTCGGTTCGGGATGCTCCGGCTGCGGCCGCACGGGCTCCGTGACGGGAACCGATACGTCCACTGTGGAGTCGTCGTCGAGCACGGCCCGGTGCGGCACTTCGGACATCGGCAGCAGCGCGGGCCAGTAGTCGATGCGCGGGCGCGGCGCCGAAGTCATGCCGCTGCCGCCGTCGTGGAAGAACCCGGGAATGCTCTGCAGGTACAGCGAGCCGAGCCGTCCGGCGGCGTCGAAGCGCTCGAGCGGTTCGCGGTCCCGCGCGGTGACCATCACCCGCACGCCCGCGGTCGCGTCCCACTGCGTCTCCGGGTCGGCCGCCGGGCTGCCGATGCGCGTGATGTCCAGTTCGGTGATGCCCTGCGGCAGGTTCCGGGAGATCTGCGCGCGCAGCAGGTCGACCTTCTCGTCGATGTCCAGGCCCGTCACGTAGACCGTGTTCACCACCTGGTAGCCGATCTTGCCGAACACCGCGACCTTGGTGGTCGGCGGAGGCGGCGACCCGGTGGCTCCGGAAACCCGCACGCGGTCGGCGCCGTCCGGGTGCAGCCGCACCTCGTCCAGGTGCACGGTCACGTCCGGGTTCAGGTAGCGCGGTCCCTGGATCTCGTAGACGAGTTGCGCGGTGACGGTGTCGGTGCTGACCGTCCCGCCGTCGCGGGCGTGCTTGGTGATGACGGCGGTGCCGTCCGCGGCGACCTCGGCCACCGGGAAGCCGGGTACCAACATGTCGGGCACGCGGGTGAAACCGGAGAAGTTGCCGCCCGTGGCGTGCGGGCCGCACTCGATGATGTGCCCGGCCAGCACCGCACCGGCCAACTCGTCCCAGGCCTCGCGGCCCCAGCCGTGCCACCAGGCGGCCGGGCCCGTGGTCAGCGAGGCGTCGGTGACCCGGCCGCACACCACGATGTCCGCGCCCGCCTGCAGCGCCGCGGCGATGCCCCAGCCGCCCAGGTAGGCGTTCGCGGCCAGCGGAGAAGCGTCCCATTCGGCGAGTGCCGCGCCGCTGTCCAGGCTCTCCAGCCGATGGCCGCTGCGCTGGTACGCGGGCAGCTGCTCCAGCACGTTGTCCCCGTCGATGTGCGCGACGCGCAGCGAGACACCGTCCGAGGCGGCCAGTTCGCGCAGCTTGCTCGCCAGCGCCGCCGGGTGGAAACCGCCCGCGTTCGTGACGACCTTGACGCCGCGTCCGGCCAGCGCGGCCAAGTGCGGGCGGATCTGGTCGACGAAGTATTCGACGTAGCCGCCGCTCGGATCGCGCTGGTAGCGCAACGACAGCGCGGCCAGCGTGATCTCCGCGAGGTAGTCGCCGACCAGCACGTCCACCGGATCACCGGCCAACGCCTCGTCGAGGGCGGTGAACCGGTCGCCCAGATAGCCGGAGAAGTCGCCGATGCGGACCGCGCGTTCGCTCACTGCCGACACCTCGCTCAGGTCGCCTTTCCTTCGACGTTAGGCCGTACCGCCCGGATCGGGCTACGACCGTTCAGCGAACTCCGGCGTGATCGCAGCGGTCACGCCGGAGTCGGACCGCCTCACGCGGTGAAATGCATCGGCAACCCCGGGCAGTGCCATTCGGTCGCGTACAGCAGTCCCCGGCCGGACGAGGTGATGTAGGCGGTGCGCAGGTCCGGGCCGCCGAAGCAGATGTTCGTGACGAACGGGTCGTGCTCCGGTGGGCGCACCACGTCCTTGAGCGCGCCGTCCGGGCTGATCACGCTGATCCCACCGGTGTTGATGGTGGCGACGCAGACGTTGCCCTCCGAGTCCACGGCGAGCGAGTCCAGCGGCTGGTAGCCGTCGAATCCGTGCAGCAGCGTCGCGCCGCCCGGCCCGGGTCCGTCCGAGCTGAGCACGCCCGGCGCGGTGACCTCCCAGGTCCACACCCGCCCGGGAGTGGTCTCGGCGACGTAGAGGCGGCTGCCGTCCGGGGACAATCCGACCCCGTTCGCCTGGATCATCGGGTGCACGAGCTCGTCGATGCGCGACCCGTCCGGCCGGGCGTAGAACAGCCCGCCCAGCGCCATTTCGCGGCCGCGCATCTTGCCGAGGTCGGTGAAGTAGCAGCCGCCGTGCGCGTCGAAGACGATGTCGTTCGGCCCGATCAGCGGGTCGCTGCCGGTAGTGGTGTAGACGTTGCTGACCGCGCCGTCGAAGGTGACCCGCTGCAGTCGCCCGCCGATGTAGTCGTCGGGCTGCGCACCGGGCGCGGTGATGCCGCCCATCTCGTGCCATTTGAACCCGCCGTTGTTGCACACGTAGATCGCGCCGTCCGGCCCGATCGCGGCGCCGTTAGGCCCGCCGCCGCAATCGGCGAGCACCGACACCGCGCCGGACGGGTCCACTTTGCTCAGCGTGCCGCGCTGGATCTCCACGACCAGCACGGATCCGTCCTCCAACGCCACAGGGCCCTCGGGGAAGCGCAGTCCTTCCGCCACGGTCCGGAATGCCGGCATGTCGGGTCTCCTCTCGTGTTCCGGCCTGTTGGATATCAGGCGATCAGGACGGGTGCGACAGATAGCCAGGGTTGGCGACCAGCAGCTTGTCTGTCACGGCCGCGCGGACCGCGCTGCGCACCTTCGGATCGTCGGGATCGGCTGACCCGGCGCGCAGCGCGGTGGCCAGCGCGGACTGGTCGCGGTATCCGAGCGCGGCGAGCCGTTCGGCGTCGCGCCGCTGTTGTCCGGGGCCGAGCCGCAGTTCGCGCTCGACGGTTCCCAGCACGTTCGCCGCGACCCTGGTGTGGAATCCGGCGCGGCCCGCGACGCCGGTGAGCTCGTCGCGCAGGAACTCGCCGACCGCCTCGGTGAGTTCGGCGGCGGTCGGACGGCCGTGCAGACCGGGCTCCGGCGGTTCCTCGGGGACGTCGCCGGGTGATACCTCGCCGGGCGGGATTCCCAGCGCCAGCAACAGATCGTGCTCCTGCTCGCAGACACGCCGGCCGATCGCGGCCAGCTCCACCGAGCGGTTCGCGCCGGAAAGGTGCCGCTGCGCCATCGATCGGCAGCCGATCGCCCACCGCAGCGTGCCGTGCACCTCCCACCAGCGCACCGCATCCGGATCCGGGTACCAGCCCGCGACTTCGGCGTACCCGGCGAAGAGGTCTTCGCGGGTCCCGAATCCGCCGACCGGCAGCGCGGAGGCGAACCGCCACGCCTTCACGCACAACCAGCCCAGGTCCTCCAGCGGGTCGCCGCGGTGCACGAGCTCCCAGTCCAGCACCGCGCGCAGCCCGTCCGGGCCGACGATCAGGTTGCCGTTGCGGAAATCGCCGTGCACCAGCACGTCCCCGGCCGGTTCGGGCCGGTTGCGGTGCAGCCAGTGCAGGCCGATCTCCAGCGCGGGCAGCGGATCGCCGGAAGCGGCGTATTCGTCGAGCCCGGTGCCGAGTTCGTCGCCGCGTCCCAGCCCCCGCACCGAATCCGGCGGGATCCGGTGGATGTGCGCGGCCACCCGGCCCAGTTCGCGGGCCATCGTGGCGCGCGCCTGCTCGTACTCGGGTTCGCGCAGCAGGCGCCGCGGGATCGTTTCGCCCTCGACGTGCTCGCTGATCAGGTAGGGAGCGTCCAGTATGGACACATCGGCGCTGTGGTCCACCAACCGCGGAACGGGAACACCGGCGCGTTCGGCCGCTGCGATCGCCGTCGCCTCCAGCGCCATGGAGTGCTCGTCCCCGGCGCCGGGCGGGTCTCTGCGCAGCACGAGCCGCCGTTCGCCGTCCCGGAACCGCGCGCGGAACGACCAGGTCTCGCGGCTCGCGCCGCCGCTGAGGCGTTCCGGCTCGGACACCTCGACCGGTTCCGCCGACACCTCGGACAACCGCTCGGCGAGCCGATCGCGCAGTTCCAGCGGCACCCGAAACCTCCCGTGTCTTCATCAGCGGTGCGAACGTCCGCGACGACCGAACCACCGCAGCAGCGTCTAATGGCGGTTCGGCCCGGCGAACCCGAACAGGTAGCCCGCGACCTTGCGCATCTGCACCTCTTCGGCGCCTTCGGTGATCCGGTAGCGGCGATGGTGCCGGTAGATGTGCTCGAACGGCTCGTGCCGCGTGTAGCCGAGACCGCCGTGCACCTGCATCGCGCGGTCCGCGGCGTCGCAGACCAACCGGTTGGCGCGGTAGTTGCACATCGAGACCCGATCGCTGATCTCGAACGAGTCGGTGCGGTCCAGCTCCCACGCAGTGCGTTGGACCAAGTTGCGCACCAGCGCCGCCTCGGTGTGCAGCTCCACCAGCGGCCACTGCACGGCTTGTCGCTGCGCGAGCGGCTTGCCGAAGGTGACGCGCTCGCGGGCGTACTGCACGCTGCGGTCGATGCAGAACTGCGCCGCACCGACCCCGGAAGCGGCCTGCCGGATGCGGTTCTCGTGCACGAAGTGCTGCGCGAGCGCGAGCCCGCCACCGACCTCGCCGAACACCGCCGAGCCCGGCACCCGCACGTCGCGCAGGCTCACTTCGGCGTGATCGGTGGGCATGTTCAGCGTCCACCAGTGGAAGTCCACCGAGAACCCCGGTGCGTCGGTGGGCACGATGAACGCGGTGATGCCGCGCGCGTCGCCGCCTTCTCCGGAGGTCCGCGCGAAGATCACGTCGTGCGTGGCCGAGTGCAACCCGGAGTTGAACCGCTTGGCACCGTTGATGATCCAGTCGTCGCCGTCCGGGACCGCGGTGGTCTCCAGCCAGGTCGCGTCGCTGCCGTGATCGGGTTCGGTGAGCCCGAACGCCACCCGCTTGCGGTGCGTGATCATGCCTTCGATGAACTCGGCGCGCTGCTGCTCGGTGCCGAAGTCCAGCATCATGTGCACGAACGGGAAGTTGCCGACCACCGAGGACTCGTTCTGCAGGTCGTTGTGCAGCCCGAGTCCGCGTGCCGCGAGGTGTTCGCGGATCACCGCCATCGCCAGGTTCCCGCCGCCGCTGCCGCCGACCGACTCCGGCAGGCCGTAGCGCAGCCAGCCTGCCGCGTCGGCGCGCCGGAACATTTCGGCCAGCAGCGCTTCCCACTCGGGGTTCGGCGTGCCACCCGCTTCGACGTCGGTGCGGGCGAATTCCCTGCGGTGGTCGAAGAATCGCTCGTTGTCGTGCTGCTGCTGCAGCGGCCGGATCTCGGTGTCGATGAAGGCGTCGAGCTCGCCGAGCAGTCGCACCAGCTCGTCCGGCAGGGTGAAGTCCATCGTTCTCCTCGCCTCGGCGGTCCTGCGGTCAACGAGATGGCGGCTTCCGATGTGTCGGAGGCCGGTATCGACGCCGTTGGTGGACGAATCAGCGACCATACGACCGCCGATGGGCGCCGACAAGAGCCGGTGCGACGACCGGCCATTGTGGACGGAAAGCGATTCGCGGTCAGTCTTGACTGCTCCCTGTGCCGGTCCTACGGTGGCGCTACCCGGCCTGCGCGCCGCACGTGCGAGGAGGCACCTTGACCGATCCCGCCGGGCAGCGGGTCCGGTGCACCGTCACCGACGGCGTCGCCGACGTGCTGCTGAACCGACCGGCCAAGCTCAACGCCCTGGACCCGGCGATGTTCAGCGCCCTGGTCGAGACCGGCCTGCGGTTGCGCGCGGACCCGCGGGTGCGGGCCGTGGTCCTGCACGGCGACGGGCGCGGATTCTGCGCCGGGCTGGATTTCGAGTCGTTCAAGGCGATGAGCGGCGGCGGTGCGCCGGACCATCCCGCGGCGGAACCGATCGGGCCCGCGAAAGCACTCGGGCAGCAGGCCGTGCACGTGTGGCGGGAGCTGCCGGTACCGGTGATCGCCGCGGTGCACGGCGTGGCATTCGGCGGCGGGTTGCAGGTCGCCCTCGGCGCGGACCTCCGGGTGGTCGCCGCGGACGCCCGGCTGTCCGTCATGGAGATCAAGTGGGGTCTGATACCGGACATGACCGGCACGCAGGTGTTGCCGGAACTCGTGGGCCGGGACGTGGCGAAGGAACTCACCTTCACCGGCCGGGAGGTCGACGGCCGGGAGGCGGTCTCGCTCGGGCTCGCCACCAAGCTCGCCGACGATCCGGCGGCGGCCGCCCGCGTTCTCGCCGCCGAGATCGCGGGCAAGAACCCGCACGCCGTGCGGCGGGCCAAGGAGCTGCTCGACGCCGCGGGGCAGGTGAGCCTCGAAGAGGGTTTCGCCGCCGAGCAACGCGCGCTGGGCGCGCTGCTCGGCACCCCCAACCAGACCGAGGCGGTGCAGGCCGTTTTCGCCGGGCGCGCACCGGAATTCGCCGACCCGGAGGCCGCCGATGCCTGACTCGCCGTTCGACCTCAGCGGACACGTCGCGCTGGTGACCGGCGGCAACTCCGGGATCGGCCTGGCGATGGCCGATGCGCTGGCCGCGGCGGGCGCGGGCGTGTGCGTGTGGGGCACCAACGCCGAACGCAACGAAACCGCGGCTGAGCAGCTGCGCGCGCACGGCACCGACGTGCTTCCGCTGCGCTGCGACGTCTCGGACGAGGCGCAGGTCGCCGATGCGATGCGGCAACTGACCGACCACTTCGGACGGTTGGACTCGTGCTTCGCGAACGCCGGCGTCGGTGGGGCCGGGATGCGGTTCCTGGAAACGGACCTGAGCGAGTTCCACCGCGTCACCCGCGTCAACGTCGACGGCGCGTTCCTGACCCTGCGGGCCGCGGCCGCGCAGCTGGTCGAGCAGGGCGAAGGCGGCAGCCTCGTCGGCACCGCCAGCCTGGCCGCCGTGCAGGGGCAGCCGCGCGGGCAGGGGTACGCGGCCAGCAAGGGCGCGCTGATCTCGATGATCAAGTCGATCGCGATCGAGCTGTCCCGGCACAAGATCCGCGCGAACGCCGTGCTGCCGGGCTGGGTGAGCACGCCGATGGCCGATCCCGCGTTGCAATCGGAGCCGTTCCAGCGGCGAGTGCTGCCGCGGATGCCGGTGGGGCGCTGGGGCGAACCCGGCGATTTCGGCGCGCTCGCGGTGTATCTGGCCAGCCCGGCCAGCTCCTTCCACACGGCCGACACGATCACCGTGGACGGCGGATACCTGGCGTTCTGAGCGAGCCGGACTACGGCAGCGGCACCACGCGGCCCGCGGCGAGCACCAGCCGGATTTCGCGCAACGCGGCGAGATCGCTGAGCGGATCCCCTTCGACCACCAGCAGGTCCGCGGCGTAGCCGGGGGCGATGCGGCCGATCCGGTCGCCCTGGCCGATCCCGGTGGCGCTGCCCGTGGTGGCCAGTTCGATGATGCGCTCCAGCGGGAAACCGACGTGCTCGTAGAGTTCCAGCGCCTCGACGAAATCCCCGAAACCGGAGCGGTGGCTGACTCCGGCGTCCGTTCCGGTGATCAGCGGCACGCCGAGGTCATCCATCCAGCGCAACCGCTGCACCACGTTGCGGGCACTTGCCGGGCCGATGACCTGCATGAATTCGCGCCACTTCGCGGGTGTCGCCACGCAGGCCCGCACGCCGCGCTCGACCATCGCGCGGGCCACGTCGTCGCGCCGGTCGTGGCCCTCGCCGCCGGTGCGCATCCAGGTGCAGTGCTCGATGGTGTCCACGCCCGCCTCGGTGGCCGCCGCGATCGAGTCCGACCCGTGCGCGTGGGCCGCGACCGGAAGTCCCGCGTCGCGCGCCTCCCGCACGATCAGCTTCAGCTCGGCGACGCCGAACTGCTCCTCGCGCATGGACACCGACTCCGGGGTGAGCGACCCGCCGGAGGCCATGACCTTGATGACGTCGGCACCGAGCGCGGCGTTGCGCCGGATCCGCTCCCGGATCGCTTCCGGACCGTCCACTTCGCCACCGAGGAACCAGCAGTGCCCGAGCGGCGGTGTCAGCGGCGGCCCGGCGGCGAGGATGCGCGGGCCGAGCAGCTCACCGCGTTCGACGGCCGCGCGGACCTGGAACACCAGCCCGTCCCGGTCGCCCAAGTCGCGCACCGTCGTGACACCGGAGGCCAGGGCCTGCTGCGCTCGCCCGGCCATGCCGAGCAGCAGCGCGGAGTCGTCGATGGCGCGCAGCTCGTCGACCACGTGCGGCCCGCAGTTGAACGCCAGGTGCACGTGGCAGTTGATCAAGCCGGGGAGTATCGCGTGCCGCGGGTGGTCCGAGCGGAGTGCGTCGTCATCGGCCGCGCGCTCGATCTCCTCCCGCGGACCCGCCGCGGTGATCGTGTCGCCGTCGATGAGCACGGCGCCGTCCTTGATGCGCTGCCCGACCGGTCCGGCCAGGACCTCGCGCGCGGTGATCAGTCGTTGCACGAGACGGATTTCTACCTGCCGGGCACCGGGCTTCGGTACCGAATCGGCGAGTCCGGCCGCGAATCTTGCTCCGGTCGTGCGATGAGCGCGGCGCCCGCAGGCGAGTGGCAGCTACCGGCTAGCCGCCTTCCGGCCCCCTCGCCAGTTCGTGCAGGTCTCGCGCGACCAGCCGGATCTCGCTGGCCAGCTCCGACGAGCCGGGCGGCAGCCCCGTCGGGTCGATCCGCGTCGCGGGGGCTGCGAGTTCGCGGGCGCTCTCCCGGTTCCGGTCGGCCAGCGGGGCCGCGCAGAAGGTCCGCACCGCCTCGGCCAGGTCGTCGACCACCTGGACCAGCCAGTCCGGCGCGCCGTCCTGCCGGGCGAGCAGCTTGTGCGTGGCGCGCGCGACCAGCACCGAGTCGGTGTGCACCGGGTCGACTCCGGCCAGGTGCTCGTCCAGCGTCAGCACCGCGGCCCGCTGCCGCCGGCCGCGCACGGACTGCCGGGCCAGCGCCCGCGCGGACTGCCGGGCGGTTTCGAACGCCGCGAGCTCGTGGTGGCCGCGGCGGACCCGTTCCAGGTTCTGCCAAGCCGCCTCCGGATCGGCTCGCCGCAGCGCGTCCGCGGCACCGCGCAGGCCCTCCGCGGCGGGCGAGAGCGCCGCGCACACCGAGTTCGACAGGATCGTCAGCGGGCTCGGAGTGACCAGCACCTGGCTCACCAGCAGCGCCAGTGCCCCGCCGATGAGCGCGCTGAACAGCCTGCTGAACCCGGTCTGCGGCGCGTGCAGCGCGATCACCAGCAGCGCGGCCACCCCGGCCTGGATGATCGGCAGCGGATTGGTGCTGGCCGTGGTGACCAGCAAGGTCGCCACCAGCACCGCCAGCGCGGGCTGCCACGGCCCGACCCCCAAGTAGCGCACCAGCACTTCGCCGACCGCCACGCCCGTCAGCACACCGCCGATGACTCGGAACGCCCGGCGGCCCCGCGCGCCGGGTTCGTCCACCAGGCTGACCATGGAAGCGATCGGGGCGAAGATCGGCGCAGGCGGGCTCAGCAGCAGCGAGGCGATCCACCACGCGAGCCCGGCGGTCACCGAGGCCAGCAGCACGCGTCGCAGGGCGTGCCGCACGCGCGCGGCGACGCGGTGCAGCGGGATTCTGTTGAACGTCGGGCGGCTGGACACGGCCAACATGGTCCCCGATCACGGCGGTGCGGGCTCGACGCGCGAGACCCCGGTTCGACGCGAGAGTCCACTGTGGAGGAGTCAGCCGGGAGGCGTCCTCCCGCGGGCCGCCGGAATGTGCCAAGCTGTTCGGCCGGACCGCTGGAGAATCGGAGGGTGGCGTCGTGACCGAGCAACCGCAGGTGCCGGAGTGGGTGCGCAACGAGCCGGAACGGCTGCTGGCCTTCGCCGACGCGGCCGCGCACCCCGACGGCGGGTTCGCCTGGCTGGACGAAACCGGCCGGCCGGTCGCCGACCGGCCGGTGGAAACGTGGATCACCTGCCGGATGACCCACGTGTTCGCGCTGGCCGTCGCGCAGGGGCGCGATGAGCTGCGCGAGAAGGTCGACATCGGCGTCGCCGCGTTGCGCGGGCTGTTGCACGACGACGAACACGGTGGCTGGTTCGCATCGGCGAACGCTCGAGGGCCCGTCGCCGCGCACAAGGGCGCTTACGAGCACGCCTTCGTCGTGCTGGCCGCCGCCAGCGCTGCGGCGATCGGCGCCGACGGTGGCCGCGAGCTGCTGCGGGACGCGCTGCAGGTCGTCGAGAACCGGTTCTGGGAGGAGGGGCCCGGGTTGGTCGCGGACTCCTGGGACCGCACGTGGACCGAGCTGGAGGACTACCGCGGCGTCAACGCGAACATGCACACCGTGGAGGCGATGCTGGCCGCGGCCGATGTGACCGGCGACCGGGTCTGGTCCGACCGCGCCGCGCGCATCGTGCAAGCCGTGGTGCACGGCTTCGCCCGCGAGCACCATTGGCGGCTGCCGGAGCACTTCGACCCGCGCTGGAACGTGCGGCTGGAGTACAACCGGGACAAGCCCGCCGACCCGTTCCGGCCATACGGGGTGACCATCGGCCACCTGCTGGAATGGGCGCGGCTGGCGCTGCACACCCGAGTCGCGCTGGGCGACGCCGCGCCCGGGTGGCTGCTCGAGGACGCGCGTGAGCTGTTCGCCACCGCGGTGCGCGACGGCTGGAACGCCGACGGCGCGGAAGGCTTCGTCTACACCACCGACTTCGACGCCACGCCGGTCGTGCGCAACAGGTTGCACTGGGTGCTGGCCGAAGCCATGGCGACCGCTTGGACGCTGCACCAGGTCACCGGCGAGCAGGAGTACGCGCAGTGGTTCCAGGAGTGGGCCGCGCACGCCGAACACTTCTTCGTCGACCGCGAGTCCGGTTCGTGGCACCACGAGCTCGACGAGCACAACCGACCGGCCGACACCGTCTGGGAAGGCAAGCCGGACGTTTACCACGCCTACCAGGCGACGCTGCTGCCCCGGCTCGCACCGGCGGCTTCGTTCATCGGCGCGCTGGCGTGAGGTTCTGCTCGGAATGACCTGCGTGGCGGCGGGGTGGTGGTGCCGATCGTGCTGCAGCCGCTTAGCAGAGCGATGGTCAAAAAGGGAATGACCGTTGCGGTGCGATCTGATCCGCGGCAGCGTGCTCGGCATGTCCGATCTTCCGGAAGCGCGCAGAGCGCACCAGCAAGACGTCGATTCCCTGTTGCGGTTGCGCGTGCGGATGCTCGCCGACATGGGCGTCGCGGTCTCGGACGTCGAATGGCGCGCCGCTGCCCGCGAGTGGTTCACCGACCGCCTGCGGCGGCCGGGGGAGTTCGCCGCGTTCGTGGTGGATGACCCCGAGGGCGGAGTGGTCAGCTGCGCGGTCGGCCTGTGCGAGCCGGTCCCGCCCGGTCCCGGCAATCACGCCGGGCTGCACGGCCGGGTGCTCAACATGAGCACCGAACCGGCACACCGCAGGCGCGGCTACGCGAAGTCGTGCCTGCAGGCGTTGCTCGACTGGTTCCAAGCCGAAACACCTGCGCGGGTGATCAACCTCAACGCCACCGCGGAAGGGGTCCGCATGTACGAGTCCATGGGGTTCCGACGACCGGACAACACGGCATTGCGACTCCGGTTGACCTGAAGAGTGTTCGGGAAGCGGTTTGCGTAGATGGGCGGGCTGAGTCCTCGGACACCTGCACGCCGCATGCCACAGCACTTTCCCGCCGCCGTCCGGTGTTGATCGCCGGTGCGCGGGTACCCGGGGCGCGAATGAAGCCGAATCCGAAGGAGGCGGCCGTGAAGTTCGTCGCTGTGCTCTACCCCGGCCCCACCGAGCGGCACGTCGACCACTCCGGGCTCGACCTGCTCGGCAGCACCGAAGGGGCACTGGGCCTGACGAAACTGCTGGAGTCGGAAGGGCACGAGCTCGTGGCGCTCAGCGACCGGGATGAGGCGCTGCGCGAGCACCTCCCGGACGCGGACGTGTTCATCACGACCCCGTTCTGGCCGACTTACCTCTCCGCCGACGCCCTGGACCGGGCGAAGCGGCTGAAGCTGGTGCTCACCGCCGGTGTCGGCTCGGACCACATCGACGCCGATGCCGCCACCCGCAACGGGATCACCGTCGCCGAGGTCACCGGCAGCAACGTGGTCAGCGTGGCCGAGCACGCCGTGATGCAACTGCTCACCTTGGTGCGCAACTACATCCCGGCCTACCAGCAGGTCCTGGACGGGCGCTGGGACATCGCCGACATCGCGGCGCGTTCGCACGACCTGGAGGACAAGACCGTCGGAATCATCGGCATGGGCCAGATCGGGCAGCGGATCGCGTTGCGGCTCAAGGGTTTCGACGTCAAGGTGCTGTACAACACCAAGCACCGCCGCAGTTCCACCGAGGAATCGGTGTTCGCGGCGCGCTACAAGCACCTGGACGACCTGGTGCACCAGTCCGATGCGATCGTGCTTTCCTGCCCGTTGACCGACGAGACCCGGGGCCTGTTCAACGAGGAACGGCTGCGCTCGATGAAACCCGGTTCGTGGCTGGTGAACATCGCGCGCGGCCAGATCGTGGACACCGACGCCCTGGTGCGGGTACTCGACGACGGGCATCTCGGCGGATACGCGGGTGACGTGTGGTATCCGCAGCCCGCGCCGTCCGACCACCCGTGGCGGACCATGCCGGGACACGCGATGACGCCGCACGTTTCCGGCACGAGCCTGGAAGCCCAGCAGCGGTATGCCGCCGGAATCCAGGACACCGTACGGCGTTTCCTCAACGCGCAACCGCTGCAGGAAGATTACGTGGTCGCTGCCCCGAAGTGATCCCGGCCAGCAGAGTTCTTTCAGAATGATTCGCGTAGCGGAACCTCAGCGGCTTCGCCGCTGACAAGACAAGGCCCGAAAACCACACTGAGATGACTCCTGAGTGGACGGACCGGTCCCGTCCGGACGGGTCCGTCCACCGGCGGAGATCAGCCGAGTCGATCACTTGGCCCGGCCGTGGCGGAACGCGATGACGCGTTTGATGATGCGCATGGTGGCGGCGCTGCGGCGGAAGCTCATCAACGCCATGCCCGGAACGGCGAAGCGCTGCCGTGCGATGGAGTGCGGGCGGGAGAACGCCAGCAGTCCTTCGGATCCGTGGATGCGCCCGAAACCGGATTCACCGACCCCGCCGAACGGCAATCCGGCGATACCGGCGAACCCGAGCACCGAGTTGATCGAAGTCGCCCCGGCACGCAGTCGGCGGGCGATCTCCATCCCGCGGTTGCGGGAGAAGACCGTGGAGGCGAGCCCGTAGCTGGTCGCGTTGGCCAGCTCGACCGCCTCGTCCACCGAGTCGACGGTGCGCACCGTCATCGTCGGCCCGAAGGTTTCTTCCCGCACAGCAGCGGAATCCTCATCGGTGTCGACGAGCACGACCGGATCGACGAACGGGGCGCGAACCGAATCACTGCCACCGACGACGGCCTTCGCCCCGTGCGACCAAGCATCCTCGATGTGCTCGCGGACGATGTCCACTTGCGACGGAACGGTCATCGGGCCGTACGAATCGCCGGCGCGCACGCCGCGCAGCTCGCGCGCCAGCGCCTCCACGAACCGCTCGCGCAGCGAGCGCACGACGTAGATCCGCTCGACCCCGACGCAGGTCTGCCCGCTGTTGGACACCGCGCCCCACGCCGCGGCCTCGGCCGCGGCGGAGACGTCGGCGTCGTCGGCGACGATCAGCGCGTCCTTCCCGCCGCATTCCACCAGGACGGGAGTGAGCGTCTCCGAGCACGAGGCCATGATCTTCTTGCCGGTGGGGCTGGAGCCGGTGAGCGCGAGTTTGTCCACACCGGACCGGCACAGCGCCGCCCCGGTCTCGCCCGCGCCCTGCACCGTGGCCAGCACGCCTTGCGGTGCCTCGGGATTCGCCTTGTGGAAGGCTTCCGCGAAGTAGCGGCCCACGGCGGGCGTGTGCTCGCTCGGCTTGAAAACCACCGTGTTGCCCGCGGCGAGCGAGTAGGCGATCGACCCGTTCGGCGTGTACAGCGGATAGTTCCACGGCCCGATCACGCCGACCACGCCCAGCGGCCGCTGCTCCACCCTGGCGGCGAAGTTCGACATCAACGGGCCCGGTGAGACCGACCGGGACCGCAGCACCGAGCGCGCGTTCTTGGCCGCCCAGCGGATGTGCTCCAGCGTCAGCACGAGCTCCAGGTACGCGTCGTCGAGCGGCTTGCCGTTCTCCCGGCGGGTCAGCTCCGTCAGCTCGTCGGCGTGCTGCGTGAGGTGTGCCGCCCATCGCAGCAGGCAGCGCTGCCGACCGGCGAAGTCCAGCCCGCTCCACCACGCGGCGGCTTCCCGCGCCCGTGCCACCGCGTCGGCGACCTCGGCAGGGCCGTCGACGGAGAAGGTCGCCACGACCGAACCGTCGGCCGGATCGGTCGAGACCAGCTGCGCCGATTCCCCTGCCCGGGCCGACTCAGCTGCCCGGCCCGCCTCGCCTGCCTGGCCCGCGGACGTCGTTGTCCTGGTCATGATCGCGCCTCCCGATTCACAGCCCGTAGGTCTTGCCGATGATGTCGCGCTGGATCTCGCTGGTCCCGCCGTACACCGTGGACACCACGGTGGAGCGCAGCAGCGCCTCCATGCCGTACTCGGTGGCGTAGCCGTAACCGCCGAGCATCTGCATCCCCTCCAGCGAAACGTGCTTGGCCAGCTCGGTGCACTTGAGCTTGGCCATCGACGCCTCGCGCGGGAACGTCTTGCCCGGGTTCTCGTCGATCTGCCGCGCCACGTCGTCCAGCAGCAGCCGGGCGCACTCCAATTCCGTTGCCATGTCGGCGATCCGGTGCCGCAACGCTTGGAACGAACCGATCGGCCTGCCGAACTGCTCGCGTTCGGACACGTAGGCCACGGTGTCGTCGAACGCGCGACGGGCGGTGCCCAGCATCAGCGCCGCGAGGATCATCCGCTCGAGGTTGAGCCCGGCCATGAGCTGCTTCCACGCCTGGTCGACCTCGCCGACCACGGCCGCGTCCGGCACGAAGCAGTCGGTGAAGTACAGGTCGTTGACCTCCCGGCCGCCCATGGTGTCGATGCCGGTGATCTGCAGCCCCGCTGCGTCCGCGGGCACCATGAACTGCGTCAGGCCCTCGTGCTTGGTGCCGCCGGGAGTGGTGCGCGCGATCAGCAGGATGTGATCGGCGATGTGCGCGTTGGAGCACCAGGTCTTCTGGCCGTTGATCAGCCAGCCGCCGTCGGTACGGGTTGCCTTGCAGGCCAGCGCGCCCACGTCCGAACCCGCTGCGGGCTCGGACATCGAGACCGCTTCGACGTGGCCGTCCACCACGCCGCGCAGCACCTTCTCCTTCTGCTGCGGCGAGCCGAACTTCTCGTACCCGGCCGCGGAGATGATCGTGGTGGCGAAGCCGCCGATCGGCGCGCGGCCGTAGGCGGTCTCCTCCAGGAACAGGCACAGCTCGGTCATGCCCTGCCCGGCACCGCCGTACTCCTCCGGCAGCGAGACCCCGAGCCAGCCCAGCTCCGCCATCTTGGCGTAGAGCTGCTGGTTGTGCGGGTGCTGCCCGCCGCCGGTCAGCTCGTCGCGCTGCTGCTTCGTGCCGCACTCGCGGCGGCAGAACTCGGCGATGGCGTCGACGAAGTCGCGTCGCTCATCGGTGAGGACTCGTGGCATGGGTTTCCTTCCGGGGGCGCCGGTGCCGCTTCGAGGGCGTGCGCGGCCGGTCGACGACCGTGCCGCGTCATGCCGTGAACTGTAAATGGCGATTAACTTGGGAACAAGACAAGCCTGCTGGAAGCTGTTCCGAAGTCGGATATCCGCAGCTGACCGGGAGCGTCCGAGACCATCCCGATGGCGCGAGCGGCGCTTCACAAGTCAGGCCCCTCACAAGTCAGGCCCTGCACGAGTCAAGCCGAGTGCAGCACCGCCAGCACCAGGTACCGCGCCTGCTCCTGCCCGCCGATCCGGGAACCGGCCATCGCCATGTCGTTGACGATGTTCAACGCGGCCTGCACCGTCACCTGCAACCGGTTCGCCCGCGTCGGCTCGCGCACGTGCTCGGTCAGCGCCATCCACTGTCCGATGTGGTCGCGTTGCGCGCGGCGCAGCGCGTGTCGGTCGTCGGTGGGCAGGTTGCGGTACTCGGAGAGGTACACCGCGAGCAGGTCCCGGTTGTCGAAGGCGAACTCGACGTAGGCCGCCACCAGTCCGCGCAGCGCCGTCTCCTCGTCGGAGGCGCCTTCGACGGCCCGGCCGGTGGCCACGGCCAGCCGGTCGGCCGCTCGGTAGTACACCGCGGCCAGCAGATCCGCTTTGCCCGCGAAGTGCCGGTAGACGCTGGAGGCGTTGATCCCCGCGGCGGTGCCGATCTCCTCCATGCTCACGGTGTGGAACCCCCGCTCGCGGAACAGCACAACGGCTGCGGCGAGCAGTTTTTCCCGCCGTGCGGCGAGTTCGGGCACGCCGCCGACGGCGGGTGCGACGGCTTTGCGCTCGGGGGAGGGCGGCTCGGCGGCCAGCACGACCGAGGCGATCGAGTGCAGCGCTTCCTCCGCCACCCGGTCGCTGAGCGAGACCCGGTGCGTGGACCAGCTCGCGATCCCGCTCAGCGCCGCGGACGACAGCAGCCGCGCGGACGGTTCCGGCAATTCCGGGCGAAGCGCCCGCAGCCGGTTCGCGAGTACCGCGATCAGCGCCCGCAGCTTGCGATCGACCTGGGCGCGGTCGTCGGCGTCGAGGTGCCTGTTCTCCCACTGGTACAGCCGGATGCTGCCGCGGCGGTGCACCACCAGCGACACCACCGCCCGCACGATCGCCCGCAGCCGCTGTTCGTCGTCGCCGGACTCCTGGTCGGCCTGCTCGGCGCAGGCGTTGAGCGAATCGGCGAACTCCTGCGCGGCGTGCGCGAGGATGTCCTGCTTGTTCCGGAAGTGCCGGTAGATCGCCGGGCCGGTGATGCCCGCCGCGGAGGCGATCTCGCCGAGGCCGACGCCGTGGTAGCCGCGTTCGCTGAACAGCTCGGCCGCGATCGCCGAGATCTGCGCCCTGCGGTCGTGCGTGCGCCGCCGCGTGGCGGTGGCAGGGGGCCGCGCAGAAGGTCGCGGAGCCGCCATGGTGATCCCTCCGTTGCTCGCCGCGCGATCGCGGAACGACTTTACACGCCCGGGATTTCGCCGCCAGCACAACGGCTCTCGTTCTTGACTGGCGAACTCGATCGAGCCTAATGTTAATCGCGATTCGCACGGTGTCGCGGACGCCGCGGCACCAGGCCGGTCCCCATCCCGTCCCTGATCATCGGCGATCGTGGAGGCGCGCAGTGCACGGAACCGCCCAACACCCGCCGCTTCCCGGAGCGGATTCGGAGACCTGGCGCCGATTCGGGCTCGCACCGGGCCTGTTCCTCGCGGGCACCGGGCTGCTGTTGCAGGTCGCGCACCCCGTGGTGGGCGCAGGCGTGCTGGAGCACTCCGACTTCAAAAACGCCCCGTGGAAGCGGCTGGTCAACACCCACCTGTCCACCATGCGGTTCATCTACGGGATGCGACCGGGCGCGGACGCGGAAGGTTCCCGCCTGTGGGAACTGCACAAGGACATCAAGGGAGTCGACGGCCGGGGCCGTCGGTACCACGCCCTGAACCCGGATGCGTACGCGTGGGTGCACTTCACCCTCGCGCAGTTCGTGGTCGACACCGCCGAGCTTTTCGGCGACCCGATGACCCCGGCCGAGACCGAGCGGATGTGGCAGGAGTTCCGCGCGATCGGCCGCGCCTTGCAGCTCAAGGAGCACCACATGCCCGCGGACTGGGCGAGTGCGCAGGTGTGGTTCCGGGACGTGGTGCGCAACCGGCTGGAAGCCACCGAGTCGACCTACGACGTGCTGGAGAGCATCTCCGATCCACCTCGCCCGTACCGCTGGATACCGCGCTTGCTGTGGGCACCGATCGGCCGTCCGTTCGGCCGGATCGTGCGGATGACGACCATCGGCACCATGCCACCGGAGCTGCGCGAGCGAATGGGCCTGCAGTGGAGCGCCCAGCAGGAACGCCGGCTGCGCCGATTCGGCCGCCTCGTCGGCGGGATGCTGCGGGCGCTGCCGTGGCCGTTGCGCTACACGCCGTTCGCGCTGCCGGCGATCCTGCGGGACAAGCGCCGGATCGCCGCTTCCCGGCCCGCCCGGCTCGCCGGAGCGGGAGCATGACCGCCGCGGCGGCGGCGCCGGAAGCGCTTTCCGGCGACCGCGCGTGGGAGCTGGTGGAGCTGGCCAAGCAGGGCGACGCGGCCGCTTTCGGCGAGCTCTACGAGAGCTACCGGCATCGGGTCAGCAACTTCCTGTGCGCGCGCATCGCGGACTTCAGCACCGTCGAAGACCTGGTGCACGAGACGTTCGCCAGGGCGCTGGGCAGCATCGCCACCGTGCGCCGCAGCAGCAGCGATCCGGGCGCGTGGTTCGTCACGATCGCCCGGCACCTGCTGCTGGACCACGTCAAGTCCGCCCGGCATCGCCGCGAGGTCGTCACCGGCGAGTTCGACCCGAACCGGTTCGGCGGCGACGTGCTGGAAGACCGCGTGCTGGACCGGTGGATGGCCGACCGGCTGTGGTCGCGGGCGGCCGACCTCAGCGGTGATCAGCGGCGCTGCCTGGTGCTGCGGTTCGCCTGCGGGTTCAGCGTCGACCAGACGGCGGCGAAGATGGGGCGCGAGCCGGCCGCGGTGCGCGCGCTGCAGTACCGGGCGGTGCGCCGGCTCGGCGAGCTGCTGAGCCAGGAACCCTGGGTGCAGGAAGCCGGCCGCCGCGGCGAGCGAGCTTGACGCGACGTACCTGGTTGCGGGCTCCTGAAACAGGCGCGGTCGTCAACCGCCGGAGCCGACCGCGCCGACCGCTTCGTCGATGCGCCGCGCGAGCTCCACGTCGAGTTCGGTGACCGCATCCAGCGAGCGTGTGCGCAGCGTGAACAGCACTCCGCTGGAGCGTTCCTCGATGCCGGCGTGGTGCGAGAGATCCTTCTCCGCCTGCTTCACCTGGTTCAGCAGCGGGGTGAGCCGGTCCGCGGGCAGGCTCACCTCCCGGCTGATCCCGGTGGTCGTGCCCGTCCAGCCCGGTAGCGAACGCAAGGTGCGCTCCAGCTCGCCCTGATCCAACGGGCGCGGTCGATCATCGGCTCCCGCCGCCGCCCATTCCGGAGGCGGACCGCCACCGGGCGGCGCGAACAGCACGCCGAGATCGCCGGGCAACCGATGCTGCAACGACTTCGCCACGTCCGGATCCTGAGCCGCGAGTTGGGAGAGCACGGCCTGGGTCAGGTAGCGAGCGCGTTCCGGCGGCGCCCCGGCCTGGCCGCCGACCTCCTGCGCCAGGTCCGCCGGTTGATCACCGGAGCGCAGCGGCGCATCCCACGGGACGTCCTCGCGCAGCTTGCCTGGCAGCACCGTGGCGAGCTGCTCGCGGTCCGCCCCGTCCAAGTGCTGCACCAGTGCGGCGACAACGTCGATCGTGGCTCGCCGTGCTTCTTCGGCATCGGCCAGTTCGGCTTTCTTCCGGACTCCGTCGACGAATTCTCGGTAAGCGATCATCGCAGGTTCCTCCGCGGGCGCCCGCAGCATCCGCCGTGGCCGGTTCCGCTCAGCGCGGCGTGTCCGGCGGGATGCGCGGGCCGGTGTGCAGCAGCGGGTCGCGCTCCCCGCGCCGGGACTCCGGCACGCCCGGTTCGGTTTCCAGGAACACCTTGATCTGCGCGAGGCCGTCGCGGACCGCGCGGTTGATCTGCTGGTGCTGCGTGCGGGTCTGCGGCCGGAAGTCGACTCGGATGCTGATGTCGGTTCGCCGCTGTTGCTGCGGGGCGACGTCGACGAGGATTTCGTAGCTCGGCTGCGCACCGCGCAGGCGTGTGCGCCCGCCGGTCTCCTCGACCCGGACTTCGGCGTCGGTCGGCATCCCCTCGAAGTCGAGCCCGCACCGGAACACTCCGTCCCCGACGCGGCGGACCCCGGTCAGCCCAGGGAACACCCTGGCCAGGAAACTCGGTTCCGCGCACTGGCGCCGGACCTTGTCCGCCGGTGCGGCGACGAGCACGGACTCGGTGAACGACATCTGCTGCCTCCTTCGCGCGCCGGGAGTCCGGCACGAGCCTCAGCAGCTCAGTGGCCGGGAACCCCTGGTACGCCCGGGATTCCCGGCCACCCGATCGGTGAAACGACCACCGAGCCCGTCGAGGAGGTTCAGCCGTGCAGCGCCCGATCCGGCGCACCGAAGCGATCGGTCGCCGTGTTGGCCTGGTGCCAGTGCGGGTAGACCAGCCACGGCTTGCTGACCTCGTCGAGCCGCGCCAGCTCGTCCTGGCCGAGCCGGACTTCCGCGGCCGCGAGGTTGTCCTGCAGCTGCTCGTCCTTGCGCGCGCCGATCACCAGCGAGGTCACGCCCGGCTTGTGCAGCAGGTAGGCCAGCGAGATCTGCGCGGGGGAGACGCCGTGCCCGGCGGCGATGTCCACGATCACCTCGATGGTGTCGTAGAGCTTGTCCTCGTCGCGCACCGGCGGCTCGCTCCACTCCTCGGACAGATGCCTGCCCTCGGCGGCCTGCTGCCCCCGGCGGTACTTGCCGGACAGCAGCCCACCGGCCAGCGGGCTCCACACCAGGACTCCCAGTCCTTGATCGATCGATGCGGGCACGAGCTCGTACTCGGCGTCCCGGCTCTCCAGCGAGTAGTAGATCTGGTTCGCCACGAACCGCTGGTAGCCGTGCCGGTCGGCCACCCCGAGCGCCTTCATCAGCTGCCAGCCCGCGTAGTTGGACACCCCGAGGTAGCGGACCTTGCCGGAGCGCACCAGCGTGTCCAGCGCCTCCAGCGTCTCCTCCAGCGGAGTCTGCCCGTCCCACTCGTGCACGTGGTAGAGGTCGATGTGGTCGGTCCGCAGCCGCCGCAGGCTGGCCTCGGCCTGGCCGATGATGTGGTGGCGGGAGAGCCCTGCGTCGTTCGGGCCGTCGCCCATCGGCATCCGGACCTTGGTCGAGAGCAGCCAGTCGTCCCGTTCGCCCGCGATCGCTTCGCCGACGATCTCCTCGGCCGCGCCGGTCGAGTACATGTTCGCCGTGTCGATGAGGTTGACCCCGGCGTCGCGGGCCATGCCGAACTGGCGCTTGGCGCCCCCGACGCCGGTGTTGCCCAGGTTGCCGAACATGCCTTCCCCGCCGAAGGTCATCGTGCCCAGCGTCAGCGTCGAGATTCGCAGACCGGAACGTCCCAGCTGGCGGTACTCCACGGTCACTCCTCCTGTCGGTTCCGGAGATGGTTTCCCCGGTTGAGAACAACGAGCTCGGGATCGCGGTATTCCCGCGCGTCCCGTTCGACACGCAACGCCGTCGCGGACGTCACCGGGCCGGTTGGTCCGACGTGGCCGGAGGTGATCGATGCGACCGAAGGTGACGATGTAACGGCCCGCTCCAGCGTTCGTAGCGCACCTGCGTCCGTGCCGCTTCCCGATCGATGGGTGCCGCCCCGGCTCGCTCGTCCGAACACAACAGTCCATTGTGGAATAAATCGTGCTGAGGCGAATTCGACCGCAGTGTAAGGCTTTGCCCGCGGAACTTATTCGTTCGTGACATGGCAATGCGCCCAGGTGTTCGGCTTTGCGTCCCCATGCTGCGGAACGGGATGCATATGTCCATAGTGGACGCGGTGACGGCATTCGCTTGCGCCGCACCGCCCTACGACGCTCACTCGGTCGAGTAGCCGCTCCGACCTGCGGTGCGAACCGCGCAGACCTACGCTGACCTGGTCGGTCACCCATGGGTGTCGCTGGGTGAGGGGGCCATTGTGGACATTTCTCGGGCTCGTGGGCGGCATGGCCACGAGCACGCGGCGGCGCGGCAGCCGGACGTTTCGGCACAACTGCCCGACGCCGCCGCCGTGCTCGCGCGCGCCGCCGGGGAGAACTTCCCCGTCGCCGCCCGCGTCCTGCCGGGAGATCTGCGCAGGCACCTGATGGCGCTGTACGGCTACTTCCGCCTGGTCGACTACGCGGGCGACGAAGCCCCCGGAAACCGGGAAAGCCTGCTGGAATTCCTCGAAGCCGACCTCGCGCACGCGTACCGCGGCACCCCGCGGATCCCGTTGCTGCGCGCGCTCGCACCCACCGTGCAGGAATGCGGCATCCCGCAGGACGTCCTCGTGCGGTTGATCGAAGCGAACCGCCAGGACCAGCACGTGCGCCGCTACCGGACGTTCGCCGAATTGGTGCGGTACTGCGAGCTGTCGGCCAACCCGGTCGGTGAGTCCGTGCTGCACGTGTTCGGCTGCGCCCGCCCGGACCTGGTGTCGCTGTCCGACCGGGTGTGCACCGCGTTGCAGGTCCTCGAACACTGCCAAGACGTGCTCGAAGACCTCCGGCAGGACCGGGTGTACCTGCCGGAGGCGGACCTGGCGCACTTCGGCTGCAGCCTCGACGAACTCGGCACGTATCCGGCACCGCTGCGCTGGCGCAGGCTGATCCGGTTCCAAGTGGCCCGCGCCGAACGCCTGCTCGACTCCGGCGCCCCGTTGATCGGTCGGCTGCCGGGCCTGGCGCGGCTGTCCGTGGCCGGGTACGTCGCGGGCGGGCGCGCGACCGCGCAAGCCTTCGCCGGCGCCGGTTACGACCCGATCTCCGTGCACTTGAGCCCGGCGAAGACGCGCACCGCGGGGGAATGGGCACGACTGCTGCTGACTGGAGGAGCTTGGTGACCGCGTCGGTGCAAGAGGCATACCGCGAGTGCGAGCGCATCACCCGCACCCGCGCCCGCAACTTCTCCTACGGGATCCGGCTGCTGCCCGGCCCGAAACGGCGGGCGCTCTCGGCGGTGTACGCGTTCGCCCGGCGCGTCGACGACATCGGCGACGGCGGACTTCCGATGAACGACAAGCTCCGGCTGCTCGGCCAGGCCCGCTCGGACCTGCACGCGGCCAGCACCCGGTCGGCGGATCCGGTGCTGGTGGCGCTGGCGGACGCGGCGTCGCGGTCGGCGCTACCGATGCACGCCTTCGACGAACTGATCGACGGTTGCGAGGCCGACGTGCTCGGCACCCGGTACCGGACGTTCGCGGAGCTGCTGCACTACTGCCGCTGCGTCGCCGGTTCGATCGGCCGCCTCTCGCTGGGCGTGTTCGGCACCCAGGACCGGGCCGTGGCGGAACGCCGCGCGGACGCGCTCGGCGTGGCGCTGCAACTGACCAACATCCTCCGGGACGTCCGCGAAGACCACGTGGAAGGCCGCGTGTACTTGCCGGACGAGGACCTCGAGCGGTTCGGGGTCCGGCTGGAGCCGCACACGCCCGGGCTGCTGCTGCACGAGCAGGACGGGCTCGCGCGGCTGGTGCGGTTCGAGGTGCAGCGCGCCGAGCAGTGGTACCGCCAGGGCTTCGCGCTGCTGCCGATGCTCGACCGCCGCAGCCGCGCCTGCTGCGCGTCGATGGCCGGGATCTACCACGAGGTCCTGCAAGCGATCGCCGCGGCGCCGCTGCGGGCCATGCAGCAGCGGACTTCGCTGACGAGCTGGCAGAAGGCGGGCGTGGCGGCCCGCTCGATGGCGGGGATGGCGCCGTGAGCCGGCACGTGCTGGTGGTCGGGGGCGGTCTCGCCGGGATCACCGCCGCGCTGCGGTGCGCCGACAGCGGGTACGAGGTGACCCTGGTGGAGACGCGAGCGCGGCTCGGTGGCGCCGCGAGTTCGTTCCAGCGCGGAGACTTGGACGTCGACACCGGGCAGCACGTCTTCCTGCGCTGCTACAGCGCGTACGCCGCGCTGCTGCGCAGGCTCGGCGTGCTGGACGAGGTGCGGGTGCAGCCTCGCTTCCGGGTGCCGGTGCTCGAGCCGTTCCGGGCCTGCTCGGTGCTGCGGCGCTGGGACCTGCCCGCACCGGCGCACCTGGCTCCGGCGTTGCTCGGGCATCCCGCTTTGACGTTGCGGCAGCGGGTGAACGCCGCGCGCACCGGGATGCGGATGCGGGAGCTCGACCCGGAGGATCCGGCGCTCGACCGGATCAGCTTCGGCGACTGGTTGCGGGAGTGCGGTGAGTCGGCGCGGGCCGTGGACGCGCTCTGGGCACTCCTGTCGGTTGCCGCGCTCAACGCCGCGCCGGACGAGTCCTCGCTCGCGCTGGCCGCGACGGTGTTCCGCACCGGCCTGCTCGACGCCGCGGACAGCGGCGACATCGGCGTACCGCTGCGGCCGCTGGCAGAGCTGCACGACGGCGCCGCGCACCGCGAGCTGGCGTCCGCAGGAGTGCGGGTTCTCCTGCGCACCAAGGCGAACAGCGTGCTGCGAGACGAATCGGGCGAGACGGGCTGGCGGGTCCCGGTGCGCGGGCGCGGAGGCGAGGAAGTGCTGCGCGCCGACTCCGTGATCGTCGCCGTCCCGCACCAGCACGCCGGCGCACTCCTGTCCGCCCGGCTCTTGCCCGCGGCGGCGGCCTGGTCCGGGCTGTCGGCAGCGCCGATCGTGAACCTGCACGTGCGCTACGACCGGCCGGTGCTGGCCGAACCGTTCGCGGCGGTCCTCGGCTCGCCGGTGCAATGGCTGTTCGACCGCACCTCCGCGGCCGGCGTGCGCCGCGGCCAGTACCTGGCGATCTCCCTGTCGGCCGCGCACGAGTACGTCGAGCAGCGCACCGGCGAGCTGCGCGCGCTGTTCCTGCCGGCGCTGCGCGACCTGCTTCCCCGCGCGCGGCGGGCCGAGGTCCAGGACTTCTTCGTCACCCGCGAACCGCGCGCGACCTTCGCGCAAGCGCCCGGGACCCGCGATCTGCGACCCGGCGCCGACACCGGGCTGCCCGGGCTGGTGCTGGCGGGCGCGTGGACCGCCACCGGCCTGCCCGACACCCTGGAAGGCGCTGTGCGCAGCGGGGATCAGGCCGCGCGAGTGGTGCGGGCGACGTTCGACGAAGCCCGCCCGGCGGGCTTGGAGGTGACCCGATGACCACGGCGACACCCAGCGTGCTGAGCACCTCGCGCCAGCAGGTCGAACCGCAGCTGCGGGCCGCGGTCGGCAGGCTCGACGAGCACACCCGGCGGGTCTGCGAATACCACCTCGGCTGGGTGCACGCCGACGGTTCTCCGGACGGGCGCACCGGCAAGGCGCTTCGCCCGGCGCTGGTGCTGCTGTCCGCGCAGGCCATCGGCGGCCCCGGGCACTGGCCGACGCGCGCGGGCGCGGCCATCGAACTCGTGCACAACTTCTCGCTGCTGCACGACGACTTGATGGACGACGACACCTCCCGGCGGCACCGGCCCACCGCTTGGACCGTGTTCGGCCGGCCCTCCGCGCTGCTGGCGGGGGACGCGCTGCTGTCGCTGGCCACCGACGTGCTGGTGGACACGCCTTCCGCGCACGCGGCGGAAGCGGTGCGGATGCTCGGCGCGGCGACCAGCAGGCTCATCGTCGGCCAAGCCGCCGACCTCGGCTTCGAGCACCGGCACGAAGTGGCGCTGGACGAGTGCCTGCGCATGGTCGAAGGCAAGACCGCGGCGCTGCTCGGCTGCGCGTGCTCGCTGGGGGCGCTGTGCGCCGGGGGCGACGAAGACGCCGTGGCGCGGATGCGCTCGTTCGGCATCGAGCTGGGCATGGCCTTCCAACTGGTCGACGACCTGCTGGGGCTGTGGGGCGATCCGGAGACGACCGGCAAACCGGTGCTTTCCGACCTGCGGGCGCGCAAGAAGACCGCGCCGATCGTGCACGCCCTGAGCTCGGCGACCCCGGCGGGCGAGCGGCTGCGCCGGATCTACCGCGAACCCGCGCGGCTCGTCGGCGAACGCGCCGAGCACGCCGCCGAACTGGTGCGCCAGGCCGGCTCCCGGGAGTGGGCCGAATCCGAGTGCGAGCGCAGGTTCGACGCCGCGCTCGCGCAACTGCACGCCTGCGGCCGGCACAGCGCGGCCGTCGAATCCCTGACCGAACTCGCGGAGTTCATCGTGCGGAGGCAATGGTGACCGACCAACTGACCCGATCCCAGCAGCAGCAGACCCAGCCGGACCTGCCCGCGGTAGGCGCCAGGGCGCACGGCGCGCTGCTCGCCGCCCGGGATCACCTCTTGTCGTTGCAGCATACCGACGGCTGGTGGAAGGGGGAGTTGGCGACGAACGTGACCATGGACGTCGAGGATCTGCTGATGCGCCAGTTCCTCGGCATCCGCACGCCGGAGGAGACCGCGCAGGCGGCGCGCTGGATCCGTTCGCAGCAGCGCGAAGACGGGACCTGGGCGAATTTCCACGGCGGGCCCGGCGACCTCTCCACCACGGTCGAGGCGTACGTCGCGCTCAAACTCGCAGGCGACGACGTCGAAGCCCCGCACATGACCCTCGCGCGAGCCTGGATCCTGGCGCACGGCGGCCTCGAATCGACCCGCGTGTTCACCCGGATCTGGCTGGCACTGTTCGGCGAATGGTCGTGGGACGAGCTGCCCGCGATGCCGCCGGAAGTCGTGCTGCTGCCGAAGTGGGCGCCGCTCAACCTGGCGAACTGGGGTTGCTGGGCGCGCCAGACCGTCGTGCCGCTGACCATCGTGTGCACGCTTGCACCCCGGAGGGAACTCGGGGTGAGCGTGCGCGAGCTGCGCTCCGGGCGGACACCGCAGCGCTCCTCCGACCCTTGGGACCGGGCGTTCCGCGCGCTCGACGCGGTGTTGCACCGGTATCAGCGGTACCCGCTGAAGACGGTGCGGCGGCACGCGATGCGACGCGCTGCGGAGTGGATCATCGCCCGGCAGGAGGCCGACGGCTCGTGGGGCGGCATCCAGCCCCCTTGGGTGTACTCGCTGCTGGCGCTGCACCTGCTCGACTACCCGCTGGAACACCCGGTGCTGCGGGAGGGCTTGGCCGGGTTGGAGGGCTTCCTCATCCGGGAACGCACTCCGCAGGGCACGAGCCGCCGGATGGAGGCGTGCCAATCACCGGTGTGGGACACCGTGCTGACCGTGCAGGCGCTGCACGACGCCGGTTTGCCCGCCGACCACCCGTCGTTGCGGTGCGCGACCGATTACCTGTTGCGCGAGGAGATCCGGGTGCCCGGTGACTGGGCGGTGCGCAGGCCCGGGCTCGCTCCGAGCGGGTGGGCGTTCGAGTTCGACAACGACGGCTATCCCGACATCGACGACACCGCCGAAGCGGTGCTCGCGCTCAACCGGGTCGAGCACGGCAGACCGCAGGAGGTGCACGCGGCCATCGAACGCGGGCTGGCCTGGATGCGCGGCATGCAGTCCCGAGACGGTGGCTGGGCAGCGTTCGACGCGGACAACACCAGCAGGCTTGCTACCCGGCTGCCGTTCTGCGACTTCGGGGAAGTGATCGACCCGCCCTCAGCGGACGTCACCGCGCACGTCGTAGAAGCGATGAGCTTGCTCGCCGACCGCGAGGATCCCGCGGTGCGCGCGGGCGTGCGGTGGCTGCTGGCGAACCAGGAGCGCGGCGGCTCGTGGTTCGGCCGCTGGGGCGCCAACCACGTTTACGGCACGGGCGCGGTCGTGCCCGCGCTGGTCGCCGCCGGGGTGCCCGCCAACCACCCGGCGCTGCGGCGGGCGGCGGATTGGCTGGAGGAGCACCAGAACGCCGACGGCGGCTGGGGAGAGGACATGCGTTCCTACACCGATGCGCGGTGGATCGGGGTGGGCACCTCGACCGCCTCGCAGACCGGATGGGCGCTGATGGCGTTGCTGGCGCTGGGCAGGCACGCCAGCGAAGCGGTGCGCAACGGCGTGGAATACCTGGCCACGAGCCAGCGCGCGGACGGCACCTGGGACGAGCCGCAGTTCACCGGAACCGGATTCCCCGGCGACTTCTTCATCAACTACCACCTGTACCGGCTGATCTTCCCGCTGACCGCGCTCGGCCGCTACGAGCAGGCGGTGAACCGGTGAGCGGTGATCGGCTGCTGATCTGCGCTGCGCTGCGAACCGAAGCCGTGGCATTGCGCGGCGCGTGCGACCGGGCGCGCGTGCTGCGCACCGGGCTCGGACCGCGCCGGAGCTCCCGGCGCCGCAACGCCGACGCGGTGGCCGGCTGTGGCGCGCTGGCCGTAGTCGGTCTCGCGGGCGGGCTGGGTGAAGTACCCAGCGGCGGTGTGGTCGTCGCCGACGAGGTCCGGGATGCGCACGGCAGCACGGCCCTGCCGGACGCGGGATCGTTGGCGGCTCGGCTCGACCGCGCCGGATTCGCGGTGTGGCGCGGGCCGATCACGACGACCGACCACATCGTCGGCGGCGGCGAGAAGTCGGCGCTGGCCGCTACCGGCGCGCTGGCCGTCGACATGGAATCGGCCGCGCTCGCCCGGCTGGCCGGACGCGGACTGCGCGCGGTCGTGCGCGTGGTCGTGGACACCCCGAGCGAGCCGCTGCTGCGCCCGCGCACGCCGTACCGCGCGTGCCGGGCGCTGCTGCGGCTGCGCCGCCTCACACCCGCGGTGGCGGAGTGGGCGGCCGACCCGGAACGCGCGCCCGCGGTGGCGCACCGGGACTGATCCGCAAACACCAGAAGCAGTCAGGAGGTGCAGCCATGGGCATTCCGATGCGCCAGGCCGCTCGCGTCGGCGCCTACCTAGTGCGGCAGAAGCTCGCGGGCCGAAAGAAGTTCGCGCTCACCCTGGAGCTGGAGCCGTTGTTCGCCTGCAACCTCGCCTGCGCGGGGTGCGGCAAGATCCAGCACCCGGCGAGCGTCCTCAAGCAGCGGATGCCGGTCGACCGGGCGCTGGCCGCGGTCGAGGAATGCGGTGCCCCGGTGGTCTCCATCGCAGGCGGCGAGCCGCTGATGCACCCCGAGATCGAGGTGCTGGTCGACGAGCTGGTCAAGCGCAAGAAGTTCGTCTACCTGTGCACCAACGCGCTGCTGATGCCGCGCAAGATCGACAAGTTCACGCCGTCCCCGTACTTCTCGTGGGCGGTGCACGTCGACGGGCTGCAAGAGCGCCACGACGCCTCGGTGTGCAAGGAGGGCGTGTTCGCGCAAGCGGTCGACAACATCAAGGACGCGCAGCAGCGCGGGTTCCGGATCACCACGAACAGCACGTTCTTCAGCACCGACACGCCGTCCTCGGTGATCGAGGTGCTGGACTACCTCAACAACGAGCTCGACGTGGACCAGATGATGCTCTCGCCCGCCTACGCCTACGACAAGGCGCCGGACCAGGACCACTTCCTCGGCGTCACCGAGACCCGGGAGCTGTTCAAGAAGGTTTTCGCCGATGGCAGGCGCCGCAAGTGGCGGTTCAACCACTCGCCGAAGTTCCTGGACTTCCTGGAGGGCAAGGTCGACTTCGGCTGCACCGCGTGGGCCATCCCGTCCTACTCGCTATATGGCTGGCAGCGGCCCTGCTACCTGATGGCCGACGGCTACGCGCAGAGCTACCGGGAGCTGTTGGAGGAGACGGACTGGGAGGCTTACGGTCGCGGGCGCGACTCGCGCTGCGCCAATTGCATGGCGCACTGCGGCTACGAGCCGACGGCCGTGATGGCCACGATGGGTTCACTGCGCGAGTCCATACGGGCGCTGCGCGGGTGACGTGAGTCACCCCTGTTCGTCGGTAGTCCCGGCGTGCTGGTTACGGTAGGGGCCAACGGCCCCCGACGTACGGACCGATACGAATGCAGAAGCCCTCGCAGGTGGTTCACCTCGACGCGCTTTCCGCGCACCTCTGGCACGCGGCCAAACACCTCGGCGAGACGGTGATCGCGCCGCTTGCGCTGTTCTATGTCCTGTTCAACCTCACCGGCCTGACCGGCGGTCTCATCGCCGCGCTCGTCTGGGGAGTGGGCGCCGTCGCGGTGCGAGCGGTACTGCGGGTGAAGATCCCGATGGTGCTGCTGCTGACCACCGGGATCCTGGTGGTCCGCACCGTCGTCGGGTTCGCGACCGGCAGCTCGTTCCTGTACTTCCTGGAACCGAGCCTGCAGAACTTCTTCGTGGCGTTGTTGTTCCTGGGTTCGCTGCTGTTCGAGCGGACGTTGATCGCCAAGCTCGCCGACGACTTCTGCGTGCTTCCACCGTCGCTGATCGGCAACGCGCGGGTGCAGAGGTTCTTCCGGCGGGTGTCGCTGCTGTGGGCGCTGGTGTTCACGATCAACGGGTTCACCACGCTGTGGGCGCTGGCGCAGGCGACGATCGGGCACTTCCTGCTGGCCAGCACGGCGGGCTCGTTCAGCCTCGTGGCGGTGGCCGCGGTGGCGTCGGTGTGGTGGCTGCGCCGGGAGCTGCACGGCGAGGGGATCACCTTGCGCTTCTCCCGCAAGGCCGTGCCCGCCTGAGCCTTCGTCGACGAACGGCACCGTCCCTCGGGGCGGTGCCGTTTTCGCGCTTCAGCCGAAGCGGCGCGCGAGCAAGCGGAAGGTTCCCGGCAGGGCGCCGCGCACCCGCGAAGCCAGGCCCAGCCAGGACGGCACGAACACCTCCGGCGTTTCCCGCTCGATGGCGGTCAACAGCACGCGGGCCACCTGATCCGGCGGGATCGGGCGCGGGAACCGGCGGGTGTACGCGCCGCGCCGGTCGAAGAAGCCGGTGCGCACCGCGCCCGGCAGCACGGTGGTGACCGGCACGCCCTCGGCGCGGATGCTGTCGGCGAACGCCCGCAGCCCGGCCTTCGTCGCCGCGTAGGCGGCCTCGTGGTGCACGCCGACGGCCGCGATGGACGAGACGAACGCGACCTGCCCGCCGCGATGGCTCAGTTCCGGCATCGCGGCCCTGGTCAGCTCCATCGGAGCGGTCAGGTTCAGCGCTACCAGGTCGCTGACCTGCCCGGCGGTCATCGCGCCCAGCGGGCCATGCCAGCCCGCCCCGGCGTTGTTGATCAGCAGCTCGACTCCGGCGGCCGCATCGGCGACCCGGGCCAGCTCGTCCCGAACGGTCAGGTCGGCGCGCAGCGGGCGGCCACCGGTGCGGCGCGCCAGCGCGCCGAGCCGGTCGGCGTCGCGCCCCACCAGCAGCGGCTCGCACCCGGCGGCGGCCAGCTCGATCGCCAGCGCCGCTCCGATGCCCGAGGAACCCCCGGTGATCAGGGCGCGCCGCGGAGGCCACCTCATCCGGACCCGGAATTCCGGGCCGCGATCCGGCGCAGGTGCTCGCCGCGCCGGGTCAGCACCCAGATGCCGACCAGCAGCAGCACCGCCGCGAGCACTTCACCTGCCAGTGCGTACGGGCTCGCCACGACCCGCTCGCCGAGCCAGTTCACCCCGATCGCGATGCCCACCAGCGGATCGACCGCGGTGATCACCGCCAGTGCCGGGGAGATGAACCGGCCCTGCTGGAAGGTGTTCTGGCTGAGCAGGAACCCCACCGGCCCCAGCGCGCACACGACGTAGAGGGTGGGGTGGCCGAACGGTTCGGCGAGGCCGCCCTGCCGGATCTGCCCGGCCACGACCTTGATCAATCCGGCGGTGACGCCGTAGAGCACGCCTGTCGCCAGGGCCAGCGCCAGCACCCGGAGCTCACCGCGGAACCGCCCGGCGGCGAGCAGGCAACCCAGCACGATCAGCACCAGCACCGCCGCGAGCGGGAACACTCCGGAGCCGGTGAACCCCTCACCTTGCCCGCTCGGCCGCGCCAGCAGCAGGAACACCGCCAACCCGACGGCGACCGCGAGCGCGCCGAGCACCAGGACCCGGTCCAACCGGCGGTGCGCCATCCAGGCCGCGAAGACCGCGCCGAACAGCACCGCGGTGACCAGCAGCGGCTGCACCAGCACCAGCGGACCGAACGCGAGCGCCACGACCTGCAAGGACAGCCCGACGATCACGGTGCCGATGCTCAGCAGCCAGATCGGTTTGCGCACCAGTTGCCACAGCAGCCGGGGATCCAGCGTGCGGGTGGTGGGCACCTGCTTGGTCGCGCGTTGCTGCACGGCGCTGGCCAGCCCGAACCCGGCGGCGCCCGCCAGCGCGGCGGGCACCGCGATGAACAACTGGCTCCCGGTGGAGGTCACGCGCCCTCCTGCGCGCCGAGCCGCAGTGCGGCGAAGGCGCTCGGGAGCTGGTCGGCGAGCTTGTCCACGTCGGGCAGCAGCGCCGCGTCGGTGGTGAGCGCGACTCCGACGGTTCTTCCCCACCCGATGGTCCCGATCGCCAGCGCCATGCCATCGGCCAGCGGCAAGACCGGGTACACGGTGCGCAGCAGCGCTCCGGCGATGTGCACCGGCGTCCGGTGCCCCGGCATGATCGAGACGATCGCCTGGAAGAAGTTGCGTCCGTAGATCCTGCGGCAGACCCAGCGGTGCAGCGGAGCGGGCAGCAGGCGCAGACCCCGCAACACGGCTTCGCTGGCCTGCGGCTGCCCGCGGTGCTGCGCGCGGTCGAGCCGGGCGGCGACTTCGGCGAGCCGTCGCCGCGGGGACATGGGGCCGATGGGCAGGTCGACGGTCACCGCGACCGCGTGGTTGCCGAAGTCTTCGGTGCCGGGACGGGCCTTCCTGGGCACCATGGTGCGGAAGTTCCGCTGGTGTGTGTTGTTCTCGTCCAAGCGGTGCAGCGCTTCGGCCACCATGCCGAGCAGCAACGCGCTGCGGGATACGCCGTTCGCGCGGGCTTCGGCCTCGACCTCGGCGGCGTCGAGCTCTTTCCAGGCGAAGCGGCGTGCTCCGGTGCTGCGTCCGCCGAGGCCGCCGCGCGGGGCCGGGCCTGCGGTGACCAGGCTCAGCATGCCGCGCAACACCGCCGTGACGTACCGCAGGCGTGGAATCGCGGGCCGGGACTGCTCCGGCAGATCGGGGACCTCGTCGCACAGCAGCCGCAGCAGCGTCGAGGTCATCACCAACCCGTCGCCGAGCGAGTGGTGCATCTTCACCAGCAGCGCCGAGTCGCCGGAGCCGGGCCGGTGCAGCACGGCCATCTCCCATGGTGGGCGGTCGGTGGGCAACGGCGTGCTGAAGAACTCGCGCTCCGCGGACTCCTGATCGTCGTGCTCGCCGAGCGTGATCCGCCGCAGGTGCTGCTCAGGTGCGAGTCGCCGGACCGGCACCCAGTGCGGTTCGCGGTGTCGGCGGGTGACCAGCCGCTTGCTGACCATGGGCAGTTCGGGCGCACGGGCGGCGATCCGTTCGCTGACCCGCGCGGCGAGCTCGGCGCCCCATTCCGCGCCGGCCGCCGGTCCGCGCAGCGACAACACGGCGCCGGTCTGCTGTGCAACCTGCGGGGTCGTGACGTGCACGAAGAACGTGTCCTGAGCGCGCATCCGCTCGGGCACGGCGGGATCCAGGTTCGCCATATCGGCCACCTGGTCGGCGAACTCGCCGGTGTCCCGCAGGTGCCGGAGCATCCGCTGCTCGGCGTTGTGCAGCTCGCCGGGCTCGGTGGCGAGCCGGTCCAGCGCCTGCGCCAGCGCGGGCTCGTCGTCGCAGAGTTCGGCCAGACCGGCGCGTTCCATCAGCTCGGCGTTGGCGCGGCCGTGCCCGGCGATGGGTTCGAACATGAGGACCGGGCGGGCGCAAGCGAGTGCTTCCAGCGCGGTGGCGCCCCCGGCATTGGTCACCACGACGTCGGCCGCCGCGGTGCGCGTGGCCATGTCGTCGACCCAGCCCAGCGGGTCGATCCGGGAGTCGCGCTCGGCACGGCGCAGCAACCGCTCGCGCAAGGTGTCGTTGTGCCCGCACACGACCACGACCTGATCGGTCCCGGCGCGCAGCGCTGCCTCGACGGCGCGGTCGACGGAGCCGAAACCCAGTGAGCCGCACGAGATCAGCACCACGAAACCGGCCTGCGGGAGACCGCAGGCGCGGCGTGCTTCGGCCTTGTCCCGCGGGTGGAACGCGGCGACGACGGGCGGTGCGCTGACGGTGTTGACCGCCGCCGGTTCGGCGAGATCGGCTGCCCCTGCGCTGACCTCGCTCATGGCGTAGTGCCGGTCGATCGCGGAGTAGACCCAGAACGGGTGCGGGGCGAAGTCGGAGATCACCGCCGCGACCGGAGTCCGCAGTTCGCCGCGGGCGCGCAACCAGGCCAGACCGGCGGTGCCCATGGGGTAGGTGGACACGATCAGGTCCGGGCGTTCGTCGGCCAGCAGCGGGCGCAGCCTGCGGCCCGCCCAGGCACCGACGAAGCGGCGGCAGCCGTTGGCGAACCAGCGTTGCCGCCACAGCGCGGCGTAGAAGAAGTCGTAGAGCCATGGCGTGGACTGCACGTTGGTCACGTAGATCCGGCCGAACGTTCGCGGCACCCAAGGCCCCATCGCCCGCAGTGCGTCGAGCCAGGACACCTCGCAGCCCGGCCACGATCGCCGGGCGGCCTTCTCGACGGCTCGCGCGGTGGCGTTGTGCCCTTCCCCGATGGTGGCGCTGACCAGCAGCAGGCGGCGCGGCTCAGTCACGAGGCGAGCTCCTTCCGAGAACGGCTCGTGCTTTCGCAGGCTAGCGGCGACCCGCTGCCTCGGCCGGGTGGAGCCGAACGGGACGAACCGCGCCTGTGGAGTGCCTCCGAAGTTGGCTTGCGCAGTGGGTCAGGTAGCGGAACCTCAGCTGGAAGGCGCGGAGGCAGAAAACCGGCGGGTGCGGCCGATGCATGGACCGCGATGCCGCGTGCTCGCAGCACGAACCACGCCGTTTCGGCCGAGAATGTGTCCGGATTGAGCGATGTCGTGCGGGACGGGCGGTGTTGTGCGATCGCGATCGTCCTGCCTGTCCCGGGTTTTCCGGGGAAGGGGAGCGGACATGATCAGTAAGCAGGATGCCGCGGCCGCGGTCCGGTCGCAGAAGACCGAACTGGGCCTGACCTGGGCGCAGCTGGCCGAGGCGGTGGGCAGGCCGGTCGCCTGGACCACGGCGGCGCTGCTCGGCCAGCACCCGATGGGCGAGGCCGAGGCGAACGCCGCCGCGGAGTTGCTCGAACTGGACCGGGAGGTCGCTCTCGCGCTGCGCGTCCAGCCCACTCGGGGCGCGCTGGACGCGCAGGTGCCCGCCGACCCGACGATGTACCGGCTCTACGAGGTGCTGCAGGTGTACGGGCCGACCATCAAAGAACTGATCCACGAGGAATTCGGTGACGGCATCATGAGCGCGATCAACTTCCGGCTCGACGTCCGTCGCGCCGAAGACCCGCAGGGCGACCGGGTCGTGGTCACCTTGGACGGCAAGTTCCTGCCGTACCAGTGGTGAACCGCGCCGTTCTCACGCGCACATCGAAACCACCGCCCTGTCCAATGCTCGCCGGTGCAGCGGGTCGAAGTGGTGGTGCAGGTCGGCGGCGAGCACCGAGGCCGCCACCCCGACCCGGCACGGAGTGTTCGGCGCCCGCACCCGCTCGGTCGCCTTGAGCTGCCGCACCGCCTCGTCGCTGATCCGTTCCAGCTCCCGGCGCACCTGGCCCAGGTCGGGGCGTTCACCCGGGCGCGACTCGGGGTGCGCGTCCCACCGGGCGTGCAGGCCGCGCTGCACGTCCTTGCCCGCTTCGATCTGGTCGGTGAAGAAGCGGACGGCTACGCCCGGATCGAGTCCGTTGTCCGCGGCGAGCTCGGACACCTCGCCCAGCACCCGTCGCTCGCGTTCCGGATCGGCGATGGGTTTTCCGGTGCCGTACTTGGCGGCGGCGACCTCGTCCGCCAGCGCCAGCCGTTGCGCGGCGAGGTCCACCAGCGGGCCGAGATCGGTCGTCGCGGACTGCGCGGCGACCGAAGCCGGACCGACGACGGGCGCCCCGGCGTCCGGTGTCGCGGTTGCGGCCGGTGCCGTGCCTGCGGCCACGGCGCCGATGATCGAAGTTGCCAGCAACGTGCGTCGCATCGTCATGACTTCTCCCCTCGCGGTTCTGCTTCGCGGAAAAGTCTGCCGTGCACCCGCGTTCGAGCCGGGGCGGACTCGCCGCGGCGTGTCGGCCGGATGCCTCGGCGAACCGAATGCGCAGGTGAGCCAGGATATCCGCGACCGAATCAAGTGCCGCGAGTCCGTTGTGGACAGAGCGTTCGCAAGCGCCCCCGGCCGGGCGGTTGCAGGGCGGCGCGGTTGAGCACCCGCCCGGCCGAGGGGTTGCGTTCGCGCGCCTACGCGCGCGGTCCCATCGCGAGCCCCGCAGCGCGAGGCGGTCGCGAGATCAGCTGGACAGGTAGCCGCCGTCGGCGGCCAGCGCGTGCCCGGTCACGAACGACGAATCGTCCGAGCACAGCCACAGGCTGGCCGCGGCGACCTCCTCCGGCCGCCCGAACCGGCCGAACAGGCTCAGCCGCGGCGCCAGGTCCTGCTCGCGGCGTCCGGTGCTGTCCATCGAGTACCGGATCATCGGCGTGTCGATCGCGCCGGGGCAGACTGCGTTGACCCGGATGCCGCGCGCGGCGTTCTCCAGCGACGCGACCTTGGTCAGCCCGATCACGCCGTGCTTGGCCGCGGTGTAGATCGCCTGGTTGAGCTGCGGCCGGTAGGAGTTCACCGAGCCGATGTTCACGATCGAACCGGGACCGTCCTGCCGCAGCATCTGCTTGATCTCGTGCTTGAGGCACAGCGCCACGGACTTCAGGTTCACCGCCAGGATCCGGTCCAGGTCGTCCTCGGCGAGCTCGGCGACGGTATTGGCGTCCGGGGCGACCGCGGCGTTGTTCACCGCGCAGTCCAGCCGCCCGTACCGCTCGACCGCGGTCTCGACCATCGCGCGCACCTGATCGGAGTCGCCGACGTCGACGCGCAGGAACGACGCCCGGCCGCCACCGGCGACGATCTTGTCCACCGTGGACTCACCTGCGCGTTGCTCGCGGTCGGCGACCAGCACCGACGCGCCTTGCGCCGCCAGCAGCTCGGCGGTTGCCGCGCCCATGCCCATCGCCGCTCCGGTGACCGCCGCGACCTTGCCCGCGAGTGCGTCGCTGCCCATGTTCCTCCTGCTCAGAACGGGTTTTCGGGATCGCGCAGGGATTCCGGATCGGGAGTCGCTCCCGCGCCGATGGCGTTGCGCGCCGGAACCAGCTGCTTCGGCCGGTTCACGCCCAGGTGCGCGGTCAGCCGCCCTTGCGGGGACAGCCAGGCGGCGCCCCACCGCTCGGAGTCCGCGCCGCGCAGCACCAGCGTGTCGGCGGCGCTGTGGTGCCCGACGTACTGGAGCTTGCGGCCGAACTGGTCGCTCCAGAAGTAGGGGACCGGATCGTGCTCGGGAATGCCGGTGCCGAGGATCTGCGCGACCACCGTTTCCGGAGCGGTGCGCGCCTCGTCCCAGTGCTCGACCCGCAACCGCGCGCCCGAGCGCGGCGACCAACGCGCCGCCACGTCGCCCACCGCGTACACCCCGGGAACTCCGGTGCGCAGGTGTTCGTCGACGAGCACGCCGCGGTCCAGCTCGACGCCGGAGCCAGCCAGCCACGCCGTGTCCGGGCGCACGCCGACTCCGGTGACCACCACGTCGGCGTCCAGGTGCCCGCCGCCGGTCAGCGCCACCCCGCCGGAGGTGATCGCGTCGACGCCGGTGCCGAGCCGCAGGTCGACCTCCGCCCACCACGGCCGCATCCGCTGCCCGACCTGCTCGCCCAGCGCACCGAGCGGGACCGGTGCCGCTTCCACGCAGGTCACCGAGCAGCCCCGGGCCAGTGCGGCGGTGGCCACTTCCGCACTGATCCAGCTCGCGCCGACCAGCACGACCCGCGCTCCCGCCCGCAGCCGTTCCCGCAGCAGCGCCGCGTCGTCGGCGGTGCGCACGACCAGCTGCGGACCGTCGCCGGGAAGCCGCACCGGGCTCGCGCCGGTGGCGATGACCAGCGCGTCGTAGCCGACGTCGCCGGAATCGGTACCGACCACCCGTTCCGCCGGATGCAGCGATCGAGCCGCTGCGCCCAGCCGGAGATCGACCGACAACGCCTCGTAGTCGGTCCGCAACGTGGGGTCGAACTCGTCCCGCAACGCCGCCTTGGTCAGCGGCGGCCGGTCGTAGGGCGCCCGCCGCTCGGCCGCGAGCAGCACGATCTCGCCGTCGAACCCCTTGCGCCGCAGCAATTCGCAGGTGCGCGCCGCGGCCAGCCCCCCACCGGCGATGACGACCCGGGTCACCGGGCGAGCTTCGGGCCGGGAGTGAACCGCGCCGGGATGCGCTGGAAGCCCATGTTCGTGCCCTGGTGCGGATAGCGCTCCAGCGCGTCGAAATCGACGGTGTAGTCCGGCATCCGGGTGAGGATCTCGTTGAGCAGCGTCTTGGCCATCAACCGGCCCAGGTGCGAGCCGGCGCAGCGGTGCACCCCGATGCCGAAGGCGGTGTGCCGGTTCGGCCAGCGGTCGATGTCGATCTCGTCCGGGTGCTCGAACAGCGACTCGTCCCGGTTGGCCGAGGCCCAGGAAAGCAGCACCCGGTCGCCTTGCCGCATCGGGCAGCCGCGGAACTCGGTGTCCTGCGCGACGGTGCGGGCCAGCGCCTGGGTGGGGGAGAAGTAGCGCAGGAACTCCTCCACGGCGTGGTCGAGCAGGCTCGGATCTTCGATCAGCCGTTGCCGCACGTCGGTGTGCTCGGCCAGCCAGACGAGCGTCTGGCTCACCAGCGAGGCGGTGGTCCCGGTACCGCCCGCGATGAGCAGCTCGACGATGGCGAAGACCTCGTCGTCGGTGATCGGCCGGTCGTCCACGGTCTGCTGCACCAGGTAGCTGATCACGTCGTCCTGCGGATCGGCGCGGCGCTGCTCGATGATCCGGCTCATCTGCTCGGACAGGTAGGGCAGGTCCACTTCGGTGGCCTGGCGCCACTTCTCGCTGCCGGGCACGGCGGCCAGCGTGGCGTGGTGCGCGCGCGAGTAGCGGCGCCACTCCTCGACCGGCAGGCCCAGCCAGTCGATGGTGACCAGCGACGGAACGCCGATCACGGAGGTGAAGTCGCACTCGCCGGTCTCGATGACCTCGTCGATGAAGCTGCTGACGTGGTGCTCGACCATGCCGCGCATCCGCTCGATCGCGGCGGGCGAGGTGATCGGGTTGATCAGCTTGCGGAACTTCCGGAAATCCGGTGGATCCAGTTCAATCGGGATGTGGAAGTGCATGGGCGTCTTCGGGATCACCACGGACAGCCCCTCGCCTCCGGAGGAGGTGCGCGCCGAGGAGAACACGCCGTCGTCCCGCGCGGCTTCGAAGACGCTCTCGTAGTCGGACAGCACCCAGTAGCCACCGTGCGACTCGGTCCAGGCGAGTCCGTGCTCGTTGCGGACGGCGCGGTAGGAAGCGACCGGGTCCGCGGAGTGCTCCTGGGAGTTGTGATCGAAGCGGATCACTGGACAGCGCTGTTGCGAAGCCATGCTGCTGGGACCTCCTATTGCATCAACCCCGCTGTTGACCTGATAATGGTTATACTAGATATGCCGGTTGTCAACGGTTCGCACGAAGCCGGGGGAGTCGGCGCCACCTCGACGAGGAGGAGAAACCATGCGCGCGCGGGTCGATCCGAACCACTGCCAGGGGCACGGGCTGTGCCAGATGAGCGCCCCGAACGTCTTCGCGTTGCGCGAGGAGGACGGCACCGCCTACGTGCTCGAAGAACAGGTCCCGGCCGAGTTCGCCGACGAGGCCGTCGAAGGCGCGGACTCCTGCCCCGAGCGCGCGATCACGGTCGACTGATGGGGGAGGACGTGCTGGTCGAGCAGCGCGGGGACGCGCTGTGGCTCACGCTCAACCGGCCGGAGCGCAAGAACGCCTTCGATCCCGCCATGTCCGACGCGATCGTCGAAGCGCTCAGCGGCGCCGATGAGGCGCGGGCGGTGGTGCTGACCGGATCCGGCGGCAGCTTCTGCGCAGGCGGATCGTTGCAGCAGCTCAGCACGCCGACCACCGGGGAGATGCGGGCGCTGTACCAGGGCTCGCTGCGGTTGTTCGACGCCGTGCGGCAATGCCCGCGCCCGGTCATCGCCGCGGTCAACGGCGCGGCGGCGGGCGGCGGCAACGAACTCGTCGTGGCCTGCGACCTGGCGATCGCGGCGCGTTCGGCGACGTTCGGCCAGACCGGGCCGAAGGTCGGCAGTGCCCCGGTCACCGGCGCCACCAACGTGCTCGGCGTGCAGATCGGGGAGAAGCGGGCCAAGGAGATGGCGATGCTGTGCCGGCGCTACTCCGCCGAACAGGCCGAGAGCCTGGGTCTGGTCAACGAGGTGGTCGAGGACGACCGGCTGGCGGAGGCGGTGACCGGATGGGTCGAGGAGCTGGCCGAGCTGAGCCCGCGCTACCTGGAGATCACCAAGATCTCCTCCAACATCTGGTGGAACTCGGCGCGGGACTCGTTCAGCAACGGTCTCGGGATGCTGGTGCAGGCGGTGGGCAGCGCGGACATGGTCGAGGGCGCCACGTCGTTCTTGGAGAAGCGGCGACCGCGGTTCCCGCCGCCGGAGTGATCCCGGCGGCGTCGGGCATCGCAGCGCCCTCGGCGGCCGCAGGTGCAGTGATCCCGGTGTCCGCAGGCGTCGCAGCCAGAGTCGCCGCGAACCGGACCGCCGCGCGAACTCCGGTGGTGCGCGCAGGCACCGCAGCGGCACCGGCGCAGCCGCGGCAGTACCGGCCCCCTGCCCGCGCAGGGGGCCGGCGCCGGTCACTTCGGGGGCATCCGGATCGCCCCGTCCAGCCGGATCGTCTCGCCGTTGAGCATCGGGTTGCCGATGATCTGCTCGGCGAGCGCGGCGAACTCGTCCGGGCGCCCCAGCCGCGACGGGTGCGGCGTGCGGGAGGCGAGCCCGTCGCGGATCTCGTCGGAGAACCGGGACAGGATCGGCGTGTCGAACGTGCCCGGCGCGATCGAGCACACCCGCACCAGCTTGCGCGCCAGGTCGCGGGCGGCGACCAGCGTCATGCCGACCACCCCGGATTTCGCCGAGGCGTAGGGGATCTGCCCGATCTGGCCTTCCCACGCCGCGACCGAGGCGGTGAGCACGCAGACTCCGCGCTCACCGTCGACCGGCTCGTTGCGCGCCATCCGGGCCGACGCCAGCCGCAGCACGTTGAAGCTGCCGGTCAGGTTGGTGCGCACGATCGACTCGTACTGCTCCAGCGAGCCCGGTTCGCCGTCGCGTTCCACCACGCGGACCGTGCCGCCGCGGCCCGCGCAGTGCACCAGCGCGCGGATCGGGCCTTGCTGCTCGGCGAGGTCCATCGCCGCGTCGACCGCCTCCGGATCGGCCACGTCGGCCGGGGCGAAGCTCGCCTTGCCACCGAGCTCGGCCGCCACCTGCTCGCCCGCGGAGCTCGGCAGGTCCACCAGCACCACCGGCACGCCCCGGTCGAGCAGCCGCTTGGCGCTGGCCAGCCCGAGCCCGGACGCACCGCCGGTCACCACTGCGCTGCCACCGTCGAGGTTCATCGTTCTCCTGCTCCCCCGGCCGCATCGCCGAGTTCGTCGGTTCCGCGCTCAGGCCGCGGGGTTTTCCAGGATCGTCGCGTTGGCCATGCCGCCGGCTTCGCACATCGTCTGCAGCCCGTAGCGCGCGCCGGTGCGTTCCAGGTGGTTGATCAGCGTGCTCATCAGGCGCGTCCCGGACGCGCCGAGCGGGTGCCCGAGCGCGATCGCGCCGCCCACCGGGTTCAGCGCCGCGTCGGCCACGCCGAGTTCGCGCTGAAACGCCAGCGGCACCGGCGCGAACGCCTCGTTGACCTCGAACGCGGCGATGTCGGCGAGCGGAATGCCGCTGCGGGCGAGGACTTTCCTCGTCGCCGGGATCGGCCCGGTGAGCATCATCCGCGGGTCGTCGCCGACCACGGCCGATGCCGCCACCACCGCGCGCGGGCGCAGGCCCAGCTCGGCGGCGCGGTCCTCGGACATCACCAGCAGCGCGGCGGCACCGTCGGTGATCTGCGAGGAGTTGCCCGCGGTGATCTTCCAGTCCAGGTTCCGCGAGTGGTGCTTCTCGGCGAACGCGGGCTTGAGCCCGGCGAGGCCTTCGGCGGTGGTGCCCTCGCGGATCGTCTCGTCCGCGGTGAGCCCGGCGACCGGGGTGAGCTCGTCGTCGAACCAGCCCTGCGCGCGTGCGTGCGCGGCGCGTTCGTGCGAGCGCGCGGAGTAGTCGTCCAGTTCGGCGCGGGTGAGCTTCCACTTCTCGGCGACCAGTTCCGCGGAGATGCCCTGCGGCACCAGATCCGGGTAGCGCTCCCGCACCGCAGGGCCGAACGGGTCCGCGTCGCCGCGCGCAGAGCCGATCGGCACCCGGCTCATCGACTCCACCCCGGCGGCCACCGCGATGTCGTAGGCCCCGGCCTGCACGCCCTGCACCGCGAAATCCACGGCCTGCTGGCCGGAACCGCACTTGCGCTCGACGGTGACCGCGGGGACGTGCTCGGGCCAGCCCGCGGCGAGCAGCGCTTGGCGGCCGGGGGTGGCGGACTGCTCGCCGTTCTGCCCGACGCAGCCCACCAGCACGTCGTCGATCAGGCCCGGGTCGAGCTCGGTGCGTTCGGTGAGCCGGGCGAGCACGGCGGCCAGCAGGTCCACCGGGTGCGTCTCGGCGAGCGTTCCGGTCTTCTTGCCCTTGCCCATGGGGGAGCGGACGGCATCGACGATGACGGCACGGCGCATACGCCCTCCAATCATGATGATGAATATCAGCGTACATCCCAAGCGCGCGCTCTTGACCCAGTTCGGGCCGATACTATGATTATGATTATTACAAACGGTTCGACCCGTCGTACCGCGGCCACACCGCCGCGGCGCCCGCTCTCCCGGGAGGAAACCGCATGACACGCCGTTTCGAGGACCGCATCGCCGCCGTCGTCGGAGGGGGATCGGGCATGGGCCGCGCGATCTCGCACCGGCTCGGTTCCGAAGGGGCGCACGTCTACGTCGCCGACCTCGGGCAGCAGGCGGCCGAGGAGGTCGCCAAGGAGATCGCGGACGAGGGCGGCCAAGCGACCGCGGTGCAGGTCGACGCCACCGACACCGACAGCCTCAAAGCGCTGTTCGCGCGCATCGAGTCCGAGCACGGCGTGCTGCACGCGCTGCACGCGCAGGTGGGGATGCCCGGTCCCAGCGGCACCGAAGTGGATGCCGATGAGTGGGAAAAGAACATCGACGTGAACGTCAAAAGCGCCTACTACACCTGCACTCTCGGGCTGGACCTGCTGCGCAACGCGGGCGGGCACGGGTCGATCACGATGACCTCGTCCACCTCGGCGCTGGTCGGCTCGCCGTTCAGCCCGATCTACTCGCTGACCAAGGGCGCGCTGGTGCCGTTCTGCAGATCGCTGGCGCTGCTCGGGGCTCCGGACGGGATCCGGGCCAACGTGGTGTGCCCGGGCACCGTGCACACGCCGATGCTCTCGCAGTTCTTCGGGCGCGAGCCCGGTGCGGACGTTTCGGAGCTGACGAAGAACTTCGTCGGCGGCATCCCGCTCGGCCGCGGGGCGCAGCCCGAGGAGATCGCGTCCGTGGTGGCGTTCCTGGCCAGCGACGACGCCAGCTACGTCACCGGCGTGACCGTTCCCGTCGACGGCGGCCTCACCGCGAAGTGACGACCAGGAAGGATCGAACATGGTGCAGGTCGGTCTGCTGCTCAGCGACGTGCCGAAATCGGTGACGCCGGCCAAGCAGTTCAAGGACGTGCTGCGGATCGTGGAAGCCGCGCAGCGCAACGGATTCACCCACATCGCCATCGGGCAGCACTTCCTGTACGGGGATCTGCGCTGGCTGCAACCGGTTCCGCTGCTCGCCCGGCTGGCGGCGGAGGTCTCGCAGGACGTCAAGCTGGTCACCCAGATCATGATCGCGCCGCTGTACCACCCGGTGCTGCTCGCCGAGGAGATCGCGACGCTGGACGTGGTGACCGAGGGGCGATTGGTCTTCGGCGCCGGGCTCGGTTACCGGGCCGAGGAGTTCGACTACCTCGGTGTGCCGTTCAAGCAGCGCGCTTCGCGGTTCGACGAGTCGTTGCGGCTGATGAAGCGGCTCTGGACCGAGGACGAGGTGACTTTCGAGGGCGAGCACTGGCAGCTGGATTCCGTTGCGCCGCACCTGCATCCGGTGCAGAAACCGCATCCTCCATTGTGGATCGGCGCGCACAGCATGGCGGGCACCCGGCGCGCCGGGCGGTACGGTGACGCCTACGTGTGCCCGCCGGAAACGCCGGTTCCGCAGGTGATCGAGCGGTTCCGCGCCGTGCGGGACGGTTTCGCCGCGCGCGGCAAGGAATTCGGGCCGCAGCCGCTGCGGCGCAACACCTTGGTCGCCGACACCAAGCAGAACGCGCTGGCCGAGTACTCGCGGGTGGCGCAGGGCCGCTACATCACCTACGCCAACAAGGGCTTGGACGTGATGTCCGGCAGCGACTTGGAGAACGCGTTCGCCGAAGCCGTGTCCAACCACGCCGTGGTCGGGTCGCCGGAGGACGTCGTCTCGGAGCTGACCGAGCTGGTGACCACGCTGCCGGTCGACCCGCTGCTGATCCGTCCGCAGTGGCCGACGATGGACGCGGACGAGACGATCGCCTCGATCGACCTGTTCGGGCGGGAAGTGCTGCCCTCCCTGGTCGGTATCCAGCCGCGCAACGACATCCCCGCGCGGGCGGACTCATCCGCGCAAGCCGGGGAGGCCTGATGACCCGGTACTACGAGAACACCTCGTTCACCTTCGAGGAGCCGGAGAACTGGACGCTGGACCACGTCCTGCGGCACTACGCGGCTTCGCAGCCGGATGCGACGTTGCTGAAGACGCCCGCGGAAGGTCTGCAGTGGACATACGCCGAGATGCTCGGTTCGGCGGAGCGGATCGCGGGCGCGCTGGTCGCTGAAGGCGGGCAGTACGGCGACCGGGTCATCATCATGGCGTTCAACTCGTCCCGGTTCGTGCGCACCTGGTTCGGTACCGCGCTGGCCGGGATGGCCGAGGTCCCGATCAACACCTCCTACGAGGGCGAGTTCCTGCGCCACCAGGTCGTCACGGTCGGTGCCCGCTGGGCGGTGATCGACGACGTGTTCGCCGAACGCTGGGTGGCCGTCGCCGAACATGCGCGCGGAGTGGAGAAGTTCTGGGTCATCGACACCGGGCGCGGGTCCGAGGCCGTGGAGCTGCTGCGTTCCCACGGCTGGCAGGCCGAGCAGTGGGAAGCCTTGGCGGAAGGCCCGGTGCTGGACCTGCCGACGCCGAAGGCGCAGGACCTCGGCGCGATCTTCTTCACCTCCGGCACCACCGGCCCGTCCAAGGGCGTGGCGATGCCGCACTCGCACCTGTACTTCTTCGCCCAGGAGGTCGTGAACCTCACCCACCTGACCAATGTGGACACTTATCTGACGACCACGCCGCTGTTCCACGGCAACGCCCAATTCATGGCGGTGTATCCGGCGCTGGTGGCGGGCGCGAGCGCGGCGGTCCGGCCGAAGTTCAGCGCCAGCAAGTGGATCGACCACATCCGCGAGTCCGGGGCCACGGTGACGAACTTCGTCGGCGTGATGATGGACTTCGCCTGGAAGCAGCCCGAGCGGCCGGACGACCTGGACAACCCGCTGCGCGCGGTCTACGCCGCACCGACCGCGAGCACCATCGTCGAGCAGTTCAAGCGGCGCTACGGTGTCGAATCCTTTGTGGATGCTTTCGGGCTGACCGAGACCGGCGCACCGATACTGTCGCCCTACGGCGTGGATCGGCCACCGGGTGCGGCCGGGTTGCAGGCCAAGGGCTGGTTCGACATCCGCCTGGTGGATCCGGAGACCGATCGCGAAGTGCCGGTCGGCGAGGTCGGCGAACTGGTGGTGCGCCCGGTACGGCCGTGGACGTGCAGCATGGGCTACTACGGGATGCCGGAGAAGACGCTGGAAGCGTGGCGCAACCTCTGGTTCCACACCGGTGATGCGCTCAAGCGCGACGAGCAGGGCTGGTACTACTTCGTCGACCGCTACAAGGACGCGCTGCGCCGCCGCGGCGAGAACATCAGCTCCTACGAGGTGGAACAGGCCATCTTGAGCCATCCCGCGGTCGCGGAATGCGCGGTCATCGGTGTGCCCGCGGACGTGGAAGCCGGTGAGGACGAGGTGCTGGCCGCGATCGTCGCGTCCGAGCCGGTGGATCCCGCGGAAGTGCTCCAGTGGTGCGACGGCAAGCTCCCTCCCTTCGTCATACCCCGATTCGTGCGGATGCTCGACGCGCTGCCCAAGACGCCTTCCGAGAAGGTCCGCAAAGCGGTGCTGCGCGAGGACGGGATCACGGCCGACGCCTTCGACCGGTCCGGCGCACCGGCTCGCTGATCAGGAGACCACGATGGACTTCAACACCGACGAGGTGCACGACGACATCCGATCGGCGGTTCGCGCGTTGTGCGCGAAATTCTCCGACGACTACTGGATGGAGCACGACCAGAGCCAGGAATTCCCGTGGGAATTCTACGAAGCCGTGGTCAAGGGCGGCTGGCTCGGGCTGACGGTGCCCACCGAGTACGGCGGCGGTGGGCTGGGCGTCACCGAGGCGGCGATCGTGGAACAGGAGATCGCCGCCTCCGGTGCGGGGATGAACGGTTGCAGCGCCGTGCACATCGGCGTGTTCGGCTTCGAGCCGATCATCCGTCACGGCGATGAGCAGCTCAAGCAGCGGTTCCTGCCGCGGCTGGCCGAAGGTGACCTGCACGTGTCGTTCGCGGTCACCGAGCCGGACGCCGGTACCGACACCACCAACCTCAGCACGTTCGCAACCAAAGTGGACGGTGGATGGTCGGTGTCCGGCAAGAAGGTCTGGATCACCAAGGCGCAGGAGGCCGAGCGGCTGATCCTGCTGGCCCGCACGACGCCGCGCGGCGAGGTGACGAAGAAGACCGACGGCCTCACGCTGTTCTTCGCGCCGATGGACCGCAACAACGTCACCGTGCGCAAGATCCCCAAGCTGGGCCGCAATGCCGTGGACACCAACGAGTTGTTCATCGACGAGTTGTTCGTCCCGGACGAGGACGTGGTCGGCGAGGTCGGCAAGGGCTTCCGCGCCATCCTGGCCGGGCTCAACGCGGAACGGGTGATCTCCGCGAACGCCGCGCTCGGCATCGGCCGCGCCGCGCTGCGCCGTGCCACCGAATACGCAACGCAGCGCGAGGTCTTCGGCCGTCCGATCGGCCGGAACCAGGGGATCGCGTTCCCGCTGGCGGAGGCGTTGATGCGGCTCGACGCAGCGGATCTGACCTGTCAGAAAGCCGCGTGGTTGCTGGACAACGGGCACACCGCGGGTCGCGAGGCCAACGCGGCGAAGTACTTGGCGGCCGAGGCGAGCTTCCAAGCCGCGGACGCGGCGTTGAGCGCGCACGGCGGCTACGGCTACAGCAAGGAGTACCACATCGAACGCTACTTCCGGGAGGCGCGACTGATGCGGATCGCGCCGATCAGCCAGGAAATGGTGCTCAACTACACCGCCGAGCACGTGCTCGGCCTGCCCAGGAGCTACTGATGCGGCCGTACCGTTCCGTGCTGTTCGTGCCCGCTCACCGTCCGTCCTGGGTGGACAAAGCCGTGGCCAGCGGCGCCGACGCGGTGGTGCTGGACCTGGAGGATTCGGTGCCCGCGGCGGAGAAGGCCGGGGCCCGCCGCGCCGCGGCGGAGTCCATCAAGCGGCTGCGCGGCGAGGGCGTCGAGATCGGGCTGTTCGTCCGGGTCAACCCGCTGGAGACGAAGTTGACCGGCGGAGACCTCGAAGAAGTCGTGGTGCCCGGGTTGACCGGCGTGTTCGCCCCGAAGATCGAGGCGGCCATCGACGTGCTGCGCTACGACGCGCTCGTCGACCACTTCGAGGTCCGCAACGGCGTGGCGGACCTGGAGTACATCGTGCCGGTGGAGACGGTCCGCGCCATCCACTCCTGCCTGGACATCGCGACCGCGTCCCCGCGGGTGGGCGCGATGATCGGCCCGACCGCCGAGCACGCGGACATCGCCAACGCCGTCGGTTACGAGTGGACCCCGGAAGGGCTCGAGACGCTGTACCTGCGCTCCCGCGTGCTGCTCGCCTGTCGGGAGGCCGGAATCCACGCGTTGACCGGGCTCTGGGAAGCGCTGTCCGATCTGGACGGGCTTCGCGAGTTCGCGCGCCGCGGAAGGCAACTCGGATTCCGCGGAATGATCGCGATCCATCCGAGTCACGTCGCGCCGCTGCACGAGGTGTTCACACCGTCCGAACAGGACATCGAGTTCTACCGCGGACTGGTCGCCGCTTACGAGCAGGCCGCCGCGGACGGCGCGGGCGCCCTGCGCTACCGCGGCGTGCACATCGACAAGGCGCATTACGACAAAGCGGTGGACTGGCTTTGGCGTGCGGAATCGCTGCTGGCGGGCACCGGTCGGCAAGCGCTGCGGCGCGGGGAGGAGTGAGGCAGTGCGCGGACTGTACTTCGAGGAGTTCGAGATCGGCGCGAACTTCCGCCACCCGTTCACCCGCACCATCACCGAGATGGACAACGTCATGTTCACCTCGCTGACGATGAACCTGCAGCCGCTGCACTTGGACGAGGAGTTCGCCAAGCGCAGCGTGCACGGCGGCCGCGTGCTCAACAGCCTGTTCACCCTCGCGCTGATCGGTTCGTTCCACGTGCCGGAGCTGACCATGGGCACCACGCTCGGGAACCTCGGCTACGACAAGGTGAAGTTCCCGCACCCGGTCTTCCACGGGGACACGCTGCGCGCCGAAACGACCATCCTGGACAAGCGGGAATCCCGCAGCCGCGGTGATTCCGGCATCGTCTGGTTCGAGCACCGCGGCTACAACCAGGACGACGTGCTGATCTGCGAATGCACCCGCGTCGGCATGATGGCCAAGAAGCCCGCGGACGATTCCGCGGCACCGCAAGGAGAACCGCCCGCCGACGGAGCCGAGGAAGGTGCGCGATGACCACGACGAACACCGATTCCCGCCCATTGCGCGATTTCGTCCCGCAAGTACGTACGCTCACCATCGCCAACAAGCCCGTGCAGCCTGCCGGTGAGAGCTGGGAAGTCCGCAATCCGGCCACCGAGGACGTGCTGGCGACCGTGGGCGGCGCCGCACCGGAGCAGGTGGACCAAGCGGTGACGGCCGCGCGCGAAGCGTTCGGCCCCTGGTCGTCGCTGACCGGTGTGCAACGCAGCGCAGCCATGCACCGGCTGGCGGACGTTTTCGAAGCGCACCGGGACGAATTGCTCGCCTCGATCGTGAACGAGGTCGGCACGCCGGTGTCGTTGGCCGAAGGGATGCAGGTAGCCCTCGGGATCTCGCACCTGCGGTGGCAGGCCGAGGCGGCCAAGAAGGACCGCACGGTGCACCTCGGCGGGTTCGACCAGCCGGTGCCGACCGAAAGCGACGTGACGCACTTCCCGGTCGGCGTGGTCGCCGCCATCACGGGCTACAACTACCCGCTGAACCTGGCGATCTACAAGTTCGGGGCCGCGCTGGCCGCCGGGTGCACCGTCGTGCTGCTGCCGTCACCGCGGACTCCGCTGACCACGTTGCTGTTCGGCGACCTCGTCCGCGAAGCCGAGCTGCCCGCGGGCGTGCTCAACACCGTCGTCGGCGGAACCGAAGCGGGACAACGGCTTTCCGCGCACCGCGGGGTGGACAAGGTCTCGTTCACCGGTTCGGACGCGGTCGGCTCGAAGATCATGGAGCAGGCGGCCCGCAACCTCAACGGCGTCACCCTCGAACTCGGCGGCAAATCCGCCAGCATCGTGCTGCCGGGCACCGAGGTCGAGTCGTTCGCCACCGACATGCACCTGCGCTGGTCGCGCAACGGCGGTCAGGGCTGCGCGGCGCTGGCGAGGCTGCTGGTGCACGAGGATCTCTACGACCGGTTCCTGGCGGCCAGCGCGGACGCCTTCGAGCAGATGGTCGTCGGCGACCCGTGGGACCGGGAGACCAACATCGGGCCGATGATCCGGCCGGACCACCGGGACCGGGTGCGCGGCTACGTCGACGACGCGGTCGAGGCCGGTGGCAAGAAGCTGCTGTCGGTGGAAAAACCGTTGCCGGACAAGGGTTACTTCGTGAACCCGGTGCTGCTCGGCGAGCTGGGGCACGACGCCCGCGCCGTGCAGGAAGAGATCTTCGGCCCGGTCGCGGTCGTCGTGCCGTTCCGGGATACCGAGGAAGCGGTCCGGTTGGCGAACGACACCGCCTACGGGCTGGCCGCCAACGTGTGGGCCGCCGACCTCGACGAGGGGCGCCACGTTGCCGAGCGGCTGCGCGCGGGCACGGTGTGGATCAACGGCGGCGGCGGGATGCGCCCCGACGCCCCGTTCGGCGGGTCGGGCCGCTCCGGCGTCGGCCGCGAACTCGGCGAATGGGGAATCCGGGAATACCTGGAACCCCGGCACATCCAGTGGCGGCTTTAGGCCGCCGAGGAGGCGATCATGGCAGGGACGACATCGGCCTCGGCCGACACCTCCGGGTCTGCGGGTGCATCCGGTGCGGGACCGCTGGCGGGCGTGCGGGTGCTGGAGCTCGGCACGATGTACGCCGCGCCCACCGCGGGCCGGATGCTGCGCGACTTCGGCGCCGACGTGGTCAAGGTCGAGGACCCGGTCACCGGGGACTACGCCCGGCAGTGGGTGCCGCAGAAGGACGGCCTGTCGCTGGGTTTCGCCCGGCTCAACGCGGGAAAGCGCTCCGTCGGCGTGGATCTGCGCGACCCGGAGGGCCGCGCGCTGGTGCGCAGGCTGGCCGCGCAGTCCGATGTGGTCGTCGAGTCGTTCCGCCCGGAACGGCTGGAGAAGTGGGGTCTGGGTTACGAACGGCTGGCCGCGGACAACCCAGCTCTGGTCCTGACCCGGGTTTCCGGTTTCGGCCAGACCGGCCCGTACAAGTCGCAACCCGGCTTCGGCACCGTGGCCGAGACCGCCAGCGGCTTCGCCCAGATCAACGGCTGGCCGCAGTTGCCGCCGACCTCCCCGCCGTTCGGCTTCGCGGACTCCATCGCGGGCATCGCCGCCGCGATGGGCACCGCGATGGCGCTGTACCGGCGGGAACGCACCGGCCAGGGCGAAGTGGTCGACGTGGCGCTGTACGAACCGCTGATGTTCATCATCGGGGACATGCTGCTGAAGTACACCGGACTCGGCGAGATCCAGGGCCGCATCGGCAACGGCACCGGAGCCGCGTCGCCGCGCGGGATCTACGAGGCCGCCGACGGGAAGTACCTCTCGATCGCCGCGTCGAACCAGGCGATCGCGGAGCGGTTGTTCAGCGCGATGGGCTGCCCGGAGTTGATCGAGCACCCGCATTTCGCCACCAACGCGGCGCGGCTGGCCAACAACGACGAGGTCCAGCAACGGGTCCGGGACTGGGTCGGTTCGCTGCCGCGGGCGAAGGCGCTGGCGCTGCTGGAGGAGCACGAGGTGGTCAACGCCCCGGTCAACGACGCGGCCGACATCGTCGCGGACCCGCACTTCCTGCAGCGGACGCTGGTGGGCATCACCGGGCGGGACGAACTGGCCGGTTCCCTGATGCCCGGGCCGATCCTGCACCTGGCGGGCTACGACGGTCCGGTTTACGACGGTGTGCCGCGCATCGGCGAGCACACCGGCGCGATGCTGGGGGAGCGGCTCGGGCTGGCGGAGTCCGAATTGGACGAACTCGGCGGCCGGGGCGTGATCGCGTCCGGAGCGCGATGATCCGGCCGGCCGCCGGGAATTCCGGCGGCCCCCGGCCGATCACCGCCTCACGGCTGCCCACCGTCCACTGTGATCACCGACCCGGTCGTGTAGCTGGACGCCGCGCCGGCCAGGTACAGCGCCGTGCCAACGATTTCGTCCGGGTCACCGCCTCGGCGCAGCGCGAACCCCTCGGCGCGGCGCGCGAACGCTTCCGGGTCCCAGGACGAGCTCACATCGGTGTGGAACGTCCCCGCCATGATGGCGTTGCAGCGCACCGATGGGCCGAAGGCGTGCGCGAACCCGGTGGTGATGGCGTTGAGCCCCGCCTTGGCCGCCGCGTACGGCAGGATGCCCGGCCGCGGGTGCACCGCTCCGGCACTGCTGATGTTGATGATGCTGCCCCCGGACCCGGCGGCCATCCGGGTGCCCACCAGGGTGGCCAACCGGAACGGGGCTTTCAGGTTCACCCCGAGAACCTTGTCGAACAGTTCCTCGCTGACCGAGTTCAGGTCGTCGTAGAGCGGCGACATCCCCGCGTTGTTCACCAGCACGTCGACGTGCCCGAAGTGTTCGTAGGCGGTGTCCACAAGGGACTCCAGCTCGTCCCAGCGGCCGACGTGCGCGGGCGCGGGCAGCGCGGTGCGCCCGGTGGCCTGCTCGATCTCGGCGGCGGCCTGCTCGCAGGATTCCCGGCTGCGGCTGGCGATGACGACGTCGGCGCCTGCGGCCGCGAGCCCCTCGGCCATCCGCCTGCCCAGCCCGCGGCTGCCACCGGTGACCAGGGCGACCTTTCCGGTCAGGTCGAACGCGGTCTGCGGGTCGAAACGGTGCGGTTCACCCGACACGCGGCACCTCCTAGAGCGCCCCGGCGGGGCGCGGCATCTTCCAGCGGTCAGTATTCATTGTTATGGTAATCATCAATATGCCTCAAGGGAGAGGAGCGCGGCGGTGACCGACGAGCAGCACGGGGTCTTCGAGCTCCCCCGCAGGCACCGGGAACTGCAAGCCGAGGCGCGCGAGTTCGCGGCATCGGTGCGCGACATCGCCGCCCGCGCCGACGAATCCGACGACATCGACCCGGAGATGCGCAAGCGCCTCGCGGACAGCGGGCTCGCCTCGATCGTGGTCCCGGCCGAGTACGGCGGGCGCTACGAGCAGGTCGACTCGCTCGCGGTGACCGTCGTCCGCGAGGCGTTCGCCGCCGAGAGCGCGCACCTGGACTCGATGCTGGGCATGCAAGGGATCGGCAGCTACGCGATCAGCGCGGGCGGGCAGGACGAGGTGCGCCGGACCTGGCTGCCGAAGGTCGCCGCGCTCGAGGTGATCGCCGCGCTCGCGCTGACCGAGCCGGACGTCGGATCGGACCTGCGCGCGATCAGCACCACGATCACCGAGCAGGGCGGTGAGCTGGTGCTGCGCGGGCACAAGTCGTTCATCACCAACGCCGGGGACGCCGACCACTACTGCGTGCTGGGCAAGGAAGGCGAGGACTACTCGCTGGTGCTGGTGCCCGCGGACGCGGCGGGGGTGTCCACGGAGAAGCCGCATCAGATCATCGCGCCGCACGTGCTCGGCGACGTCGTGCTCGACGACGTGCGGGTCCCGGCGGCCAACCGGCTCGGCGAGCGCGGCCGCGGGTTCAAGCTGATGCTGGCGACGCTGGCCACGTTCCGCGTCTCGGTCGCCGGAGCCGCGGTGGGCACTGCGCGGGCCGCGCTGGAGGAGGCCGTGCGGCACGCGACCGGGCGCGAGCAGTTCGGCGTGTCCCTCGCCCGGCTCGGGTCGGTTCCGGAGTCGCTGGCGACTTCGTGGACGGACCTGGAGATGGCGCGCTCGCTGGCTTACCGCGCTGCGGCGGGCGCCGCCCGCGATCCGCTGGCGAACCTGCACCTGTCCTCGATGGCCAAAGTCGGCGCGACGGAGGCGTGCGCGCGGATCGTGGACCGCTCGCTGCAGACCATGGGCCGGTTCGGCCTGGTGCGCGGGTCCACGATGGAACGGCTCTACCGGGAGGCGCGACCGATGCGGATCTACGAAGGCTCCACCGAAGTGATCCTCGATTCCCTCGCGAAGCAACTGACCAAGGACATCGGCAAGATCTACTAAATAGTGCCTTAAAACGGTTTGCGTAGTGGGTCGGGTAGCGGAACCTCAGGCGTCTTCTGGCTCCGGGATCGCCTCGGAGACGTAGCTCCCTACGCGGCGTCGGCGCTGTCCTCGCCAGAAGACGCCTGAGAACCCGCCGGTGGTCCGCCTGAGTCCCGCACCGCAAGCGGCTTACGCCGCTTGTGAAACCGCCCCGATCCGTTGCGGACCGCACCGATCGGGTCAGGACGAGTCCCGCGAAGGAGTCGAAAGTGGACGGCTTACCGCAACGGCGCGGTGGCGTGGTCGCGGCGATCTGCTTCGTGACGATCGTGTGCGACGGCTACGACCTCATCGTCTACGGCACTGTCGTGCCGAGCCTGCTGCGCTACGAGCCGTGGGGCCTGGACGCCACCGCGGTCGGGGCCATCGCGAGCTACTCGCTGATCGGGATGCTGCTGGGCGCGCTGCTGGTCGGTGTGACCACCGACCTGCTCGGCCGCCGCAAGCTGATGCTGGCCAGCGTCACCTGGTTCTCGCTGTCGATGGGCGCGTGCGCGGTGGCGCCGACCCCGGAGCTGTTCGGGCTGTTCCGGTTCCTCGGCGGCATCGGCCTCGGCGGCGTGATCCCCACCGCGATCGCGCTCACCGTCGAATTCGCCCCGCCGCGGCGACGGAATCTGGTCAACGCGCTGATGAACTCCGGCTACTCGGTCGGTGCGGTGCTGGCGGCGGTGCTCGGCCTGGTGCTGGTCGCCGGGCACGGTTTCCGCCCCATGTTCGCGATCGGCGCGTTGCCGCTGGTGCTGGTCGTGCCAGTGGCGTGGCGGTGGTTGCCGGAGTCGGTGGACTTCCTCGCGGCGCGGGGCAGGCGAGCGGAAGCCGAGCGGGTCGCCGCGCAGTACGGAATCGCGGTGCCGGAGCCCGCAGCCGCCACCGCTGCCGGGCGTGAGCGCTTCCGAATTCTGTTGCGGCGCCCGTATCCGCGGCTGGTCGCCGCGTTCGCTGCGGCGAGTTTCCTCGGGCAGGTGGTCGTCTACGGCCTCAACACGTGGCTTCCGGAGATCATGCGCTCTGCGGGTTATCCGCTCGGTTCCTCCTTGCAGTTCCTCGTGGCGCTGAGCATCGGCGCCGTGGCCGGCGCGTTGGTGCTGTCCACTGTGGCTGATCGGCTCGGCGCCCGGATCGTGGTGATCGCGGCGTTCGGCGTAGCGGTGCTGGCACTGCTGATCCTGAGCACGAACCCGCCGACGGTGGTGCTGTACCTGGCGGTGGCGCTGGCCGGGGTCGGCTCGAACGGCACGCAGATCGTGCTCAACGGCTACATCGCGCAACGCTTCCCGGCCGGGGTCCGCGCAGGTGCGCTCGGCGGGATCCTGTCGGTCGGCCGGGTGGGCGCGATCCTCGGACCGATGCTCGGTGCCTTCGCGATCACCGCGGGCTTCGGGCTGCGCGGTGACTTCTACCTGTTCGTACTGCCCGCCGCGCTGGGCATGGCGGCGCTGTTGTGCACGCCACGCGAAGCCGCTCCGCAGCCATCGGACCGGCGGAGAAGCACGGGTAGAGCCCGATGAGCACGGCGGTGATCGCCACATCGAGCACAACAGGCAGCAGCCACCACGGTTGCTCCGCGCAACCGGAGCACTTGCGGAAAATATGTGCGACTTTCCGCGTGCCCTGGCGCGACCGGCCACAACGCGGCCACTACCATGACAACTATTATGAATGAACCTGTGTCCGGGGCCGCTTGGGAACGGCGCGGCGAGAAGGTGTCGGCGATCATCGCGCGGGAGATCGTGCGGGACATCGCCAAGCGCGAGCTGCCGTCCGGCTCCACCTTGGAATCCGAGAGCGCGATGCTCGGCCGCTACCAGGTGGCCCGCGCCTCGCTGCGGGAGGCGCTGCGCGTCCTGGAGACCCACGGCCTGGTGCGGATGAAGCCCGGCCCCGGCGGCGGTCCCGTGGTGGCCGATGTGGACAGTCGCGAGTTCGGCCGGATGTGCACGCTGTTCTTCCAGGTGATGGGAATCCGGTTCAGCGAGCTGGTGGAGGCCCGGCTGATCGTCGAACCGCTGGTCGCGCGGCTGGCCGCCGAGCGGCGCGATCCGGAGGACAACGAGCAGCTGCGCACCATCGTGCAGGAGGGCTTCGACGCGGAGGACTCCGCCGAGTGGTTGCGCGCCAGCAGCGCCTTCCACGCCAAGGTGCTGTCCATGTCCGGCAACGGCCTGCTGAACATCTTCGCCCGCGCGCTCAAGGACATCTTCACCGAGCGGGTTTCCGGCGTGCTGTTCGTCAGCCGCCGCCGCGCGGAGGTGAAGAAGGTGCACGGGCAGATCGCCGACGCGATCGTGGACGGCGACGGCGACCGCGCCGAAGAACTCATGCGCGAGCACATGAGCGAGTACGCCAAGATGGTCGCGAAGAAGGAACCGCAGCTCATGAACGAGGTCGTGGACTGGCGGTGAGCTCGGAGGCGGTTCCGCGGCAGGGGCGGTGCGACCTCGGACGCCTCGAAGCGGGTGTCCTGGCGCCGCCGTTGCCGGCCCGGTGACGCACCCCCAAGGCGGCTGCTCAAACGGGCAGCCGCAGCACTCGGGAGAGGTTGCCGCCGAGCAGCGCCGCTTCGGTCTCGTCGCCCAGGCCGAGCGCTCCGATGGCGGCGATTTCCGCGGCCGGATCGGCCATCGGCCAGTCGGAGCCGAACACGACCCGTTCCGCGCCGTGCCTGCCGATGATCTCGCGCACGGTGCCCGGGTGCACCGTGGCCAGCCCCGGCGGCCAGCTCGTCTCCAGCACGATCGGCAGGTCCCGCAATTCCTCCCGGGCCTCTTCCAGCATGTGGTAGCCGCCGAAGTGGCAGGCGACCAGCCGCAGCTGCGGGAACGTGCGCACGATCTTGCGCAGCATCTTCGGAGTGCTCAGCGAGTTCACCGCGCCGCTGCCGCCCGCGCCCACGTGCGTGATCACCGGGAACTCGGAGCCGAACGCCTCGAGCAGCTCCCACAACCGCGGGTCCTCCAGGCCGAAGCCCTGGAACAGCGGGTGCACCTTGACCCCGTGGATGCCGTGCCTGCGCAGGCTGGCCAGGTTCGCTTCCACGGACTGATCCACGTGCACGGTGCCGAACGGGGTGAACCGGTCGCGGTCGAGCGAGGACACGAACTCGTTGGTGCGGTCGACGTGCTTGGCCGCGCCGGCCACGCCGAGCGCCACGCTGTGGTCGATGCCGTTCGCGCGCATGTCCGCGGCCAGCGTGCCCGCTTTGCCGTCGCGCAGCGCGCGCAGGCCGGGCAGCGCGTTCGCGCCGAGCGCCTTCTCCGCGATCGCGTCCGGCCACACGTGGGTGTGCGCGTCGATGATCACGTCGACCTCCGGTGGGCGGTGGCGATCCTCGCGTCGCAACCTAGCAGACGCTGAAAATCATTACAATGGTTAGTCACCGGTCCACAGTGGTCGGCGCGAGTGGTGTCGCGGACCCGGCGGAACCGAACTCCAAAGTGGACGTCGTTGCCGAATCGTTCATGGTCAGCCGGTTTTTTATCACCCGCATGACAACGAATCGCGCGGCCGGACCGGCTGTCTTGACGTGCTCGAAGCCGGGTCGGTAGAAGGTTTTGTTTACATTTCCCGTTGTAAACGTTCGGAGGGGCACCATGGCGCGGGACGACCACGAAGGCAGATCGGGCTCGGTGCGCCGAGCCGTGCAGAACCTGCGCGGGTTCCAAGTGCTCACGCGCGCGGGGATGGCCTCAGCCACTGCGCCCGCCACCGCGCTGCGCGGGCTCGCCGACGTGCGCGACCACGGCCCACTGGTCGGCGCGCTGCGGCACGCGCTGCGCACCCGCCCGAACGCCGCCGCACTGGTGGACGAACACGGCACGCTGACCTACGCCGAACTGGACCGCGCCTCGCGCGCATTGGCCCTCGCACTGCTGGAACGGGGATTCGAGCCCGGCCACACGATCGCCGTGCTGTGCCGCGACCACCGGTGGCTGGTGCTGGCACAACTGGCCTGCGGCCGGATCGGCGTGCACGTCGTGCTCGTCAACACCGGGTTCGCCGCCCCGCAGCTGGCCGACGTGCTCGCCCGCGAGGACGCGGCAGCGCTGGTGCTCGACGGTGAATTCCACCCGCTGGTGCAGGAGGCGCGGTTGCGGCTGCCGTGCTTCGTGGCCTGGCAGGCGCCGCAGCCGCGCGGCGCGGGGCCGAGCCTGGCGGACCTGGTGGCGGAGGCCGAAGACGGCGCGCCGCTGCCGGAACCGGATCGCCCGGGCAGCGTCGTGCTGCTCACCAGCGGCACCACCGGCCGCCCGAAGGGCGCGCGCCGCCAGGTCCGCTCCGCGCTGGCCGCCGCGGACTTCCTGGACCGGATCCCGCTGCGGGCGCACGAGCGGACCTTCCTGGCCGCACCGCTGTCGCACGCGATCGGTTTCTCCCAGCTGACCGTCGCGTTCGGGTTGGGCAGCACCGTCGTGGTGCACCGGAGGTTCGATCCCGGGCAGCTCGCCCGGGCGGTGCACGAGAACGGCTGCACCTGCGTGGTCCTGGTGCCGACGATGCTGCACCGGCTGCTGGAGCTGGACGAGCGGTTCCTGCGGGAGTTGCTGTCCTCGGTGCGTTCGGTCGTGGTCTCCGGCTCGGTGCTGGCACCCGCCTTGGCGCAGCGGGCCAGTGCGGTGCTCGGCGACGTGCTCTACAACCTGTACGGCTCGACCGAGGCCGCGGTCGCCGCGGTCGCGACCCCGCGGGAGCTGGCGGCGGCGCCCGGCACGGTCGGCCGGTCCCCGCGCGGGTGCGCGGTGCGGCTCTACGACGAGCACAACCGGCGCATCACCCGACCGCACACCGCCGGCCGGATCTTCGCAGGTGGCCAGCTCGCCTTCACCGGCTACACCACCGCCGGGGTCGGTCGCGGGCGCATCGACGGGCTGATCGACACCGGGGACGTGGGGCACTTCGACGGTGACGGGCTGCTGTTCGTCGACGGGCGGGCCGACGACATGATCATCTCCGGCGCGGAGAACGTGTTCCCCGCCGAGGTGGAGAACCTCATCGCGACCCACCAAGCGGTCAAGGACGTCGCGGTCATCGGCGCCGAGGACGCGGAATTCGGTCAGCGGCTGCGGGCTTTCGTGGTGCCGATCCCGGGCGCCGAGCTGGAACCGCAGGAGATCGTCGAGTTCGTCCGCCGCCGGCTGGCCCGGCACAAGGTCCCGCGCGAGGTCGTGCTGGTGAAGTCGGTTCCGCGCAACACCACCGGAAAGCTGGTGCGCCGCGCGCTGGCCTGAGCCCGGTGCCCCGGTGCGCTCGGTGCCGGTGAGGCCAGTGCCCGATGAGTCCGGTGTCCGAAGATGTCAACGATCTGACCGCCGGGGTCAGACCGGTGCGGGCGGCTGCGGCTTAGCGTGATCTCCGAACTGCAGCGCACGAGCCCCAGGAGTCCGCGATGGCACCGATCCGCCCGCCGCATGTTGCCATCATCGGCAGTGGTTTCGCCGGTATCGCGGTGGCGGCCGAATTGCGCCGCGCCGGGTACACCTCGTTCACCATCTACGAGCGGGCCGCTCGCGTCGGCGGTGTGTGGCGGGACAACACCTATCCGGGAGCCGCCTGCGACGTGCCGTCGCACCTGTATTCGTTCTCGCACGCGCGGGAACCGCGCTGGCGGTTCCGGTTCGCCCGGCAGCCGGAGATCTTGCGGTATCTGCGCCGGTGCGTCGAGCACTACGGGCTCACCGACCACCTGCGGCTCAGCACCGCGATCGTGGCCGCGCACTACGACGAGCAGCAGTGCCGGTGGCGGTTGCGGACCGAGTCCGGCGAGCAGGTGCAGGCCGACGTGCTCGTACCCGCGGTCGGCCAGCTCAGCGAGCCGCTGGTGCCGGATCTGCCGGGCCGGGAGGAGTTCGCGGGCCGGGCGTTCCACTCCGCGCGGTGGGACCACGGCTGCGAGCTGGCCGGGAAGAACGTCGCGGTGGTCGGCACCGGCGCGAGCGCGATCCAGTTCGTGCCCGAGATCGCCGAGCGCGCCGCGAAGCTGACGGTTTTCCAGCGCTCCGCACCGCACGTGGTGCCCCGTCCGGACCGGCCGTACCGGCCGCGGCACGAATTCGCGTTCCGCCGCGTTCCGGGTGCGCAACTGCTGGGCAGGCTCGGAGTGTGGTTGTTCTTCGAGTTCGCCGGGCGCGGGATGACCACCGCGCAGCCGATCGGCCGCGCGTTCACCGCCGTGGCGCGCAGGCACCGCGCAGCGCAGCTCGCCGAAGCCGAGACGGCGGAGGGGATGACCCCGGACCACGCCATCGGTTGCAAGCGGGTGCTGTTCTCCAGCGACTACTACCCGGCGTTCAACCGGCCCGGAGTGCGGTTGGAGCGCGAGTCGATCGAGCGGGTCACGCCCAGCGGCATCCGGACCGCGGACGGCATCGAGCACGACGCCGACGTGCTGATCTTCGGCACCGGCTTCGACGCGCAGCACTTCCTCTCCTCGATCACGGTGCGCGGCAAGGGAAACCGGCTGCTGAGCGAGGAGTGGGGCGACGGCGCGCGCGCCTACCTGGGGCTGTCGGTGCCGCAATTCCCGAACATGTTCCTGATGTACGGCCCGAACACCAACCTCGGATCCGGTTCCATCGTGCACATGCTGGAAAGTCAGGCGCGGTACGTGGTGCGCGCGGTGCGGGAGATCGTGCGCCGGAGCGGCGCGGCGTTGGAGGTGCGCGCCGAGGCGGCCGAAGAATTCGACCGCGAGATCCAGGAACGGTTGCAGCACAGCGTGTGGACGACCTGCTCGAGCTGGTATCGCGGTGCGGACGGGCGGATCAGCACGAACTGGCCCGGTTCGATGGCCGAGTACCGGCGCCGCACCCGGCGGGTGGCGCTGGACGACTACCGGGTCCTGAGCCCGGGTGCCGTGCAGTCCTGAACCCTCCGCCGAGTGTGTCCACAGTGGTGAAACGACAGCGAGGTTGCGCATGGCCGACTACGACGTGCTCGTCATCGGATCCGGTTTCGGCGGCGGGGTTTCCGCGCTGCGGCTGACCGAGAAGGGCTACCGGGTGGGGGTGCTCGAAGCGGGCAAGCGCTTCTCCGACGCGGACTTCCCGAAGACCTCCTGGCGGGTCCGCGACTACCTGTACCTGCCCGCGCTGGGCTGCTACGGCATCTTCCGGCTCAACCTGCTCAAGGACGTGCTGATCCTCAGCGGCGCCGGAGTGGGCGGCGGTTCCCTGGTGTACGCGAACACGCTGTACGAACCGCCGAAGGAGTTCTACCGGCACCCGCAGTGGGCCGGGATCACCGACTGGGAGCAGGAACTCGCGCCCTACTACGACCAGGCCAAGCGGATGCTCGGTGTGACCCGCAACCCGCGCGACACACCGTCCGATGAGGTCATGCGGCGGGTCGGCGAGGAGCTCGGCATCGGCGACACCTACCACACCTCCCAGGTCGGGGTTTTCTTCGGCGAGCCGGGGGAAACCGCCGCCGACCCGTACTTCGGCGGCGCCGGACCGGACCGCAGCGGATGCATCCACTGTGGAGCTTGCATGACCGGGTGCAGGCACGGCGCGAAGAACACCGTGGCGAAGAACTACCTGCATCTGGCGGAGAACGCGGGCGCCGCGGTGCATCCGATGACCACGGCCACGACGGTGCGGCCGCTGCCGGGCGGCGGGTACGCAGTGGACACCGTGCGCACCGGTGGCCGATTCCGCAAGCACCGCAAGACCTTCACCGCAGACCAGGTGATCTTCTCCGCCTCCGCGCTGGGCACCCAGAAGCTGCTGCACCGGATGCGCGACGAGGGCGTGCTGCCGCGCATTTCGGCCAAGCTGGGCGTGCTCAGCCGCACCAACTCCGAGCAGATCCTCGCCGCCCGCGCGAAAGGGTCCGAACGCGACTTCAGCGAAGGAGTCACGATCACCTCGTCGCTGCACCCGGACTCGACGACGCACATCGAACCGGTCCGCTACGGCAAGGGCAGCAACCTGCTCGCCCTGCTGGAGGCGTCGCTGGTGGACCCGAAGCCGGGACGCAACCGCCTGCTGCTGGGATTGCGGCACATGCTGCGCAACTGGCGCGACCTGCCCACGTTGCACAACCCGCGGCGCTGGTCGCAGCAGGCGATCATCCTGCTGGTGATGCAGGCGGTGGACAACTCCCTGACGCTGCGCAGCAAACGCGGCCTGTTCGGGCGAAGGCTCACCAGCGAGCAGGGCGGCGGTGAGCCGAACCCCACCTGGATCCCGGCCGGGCACGACGCGGCCCGCGCGGTCGCGCGCGACATCGGCGGCGTACCGGCGGGCAGCTGGGCCGATCTGGCCAACGTGCCCATCACCGGGCACTTCATCGGCGGCTGCGCGATCGGCGCGGACGCCGAGCAGGGTGTCGTGGACCCGTACCATCGCCTCTACGGCCATCCGGGGCTGCACGTCGTGGACGGCTCCACGATCTCGGCCAACCTCGGGGTGAATCCCTCGCTGACGATCACCGCGCAGGCAGAGCGGGCGATGGCGCTGTGGCCGAACAAGGGCGAACCGGACCGCCGCCCGGAACTCGGCGAGCCGTACCAGCAGGTCCCCGCGAGCACGCCCGGCCGCCCGGTCGTGCCGGAGGCCGCGCCGGGCGCACTGCGCCTGCCGGTCACCCCCGTCTGAACGCCCAGAGCTTGGAGGCATCGATGACCTATCCGCCCGAACCGTGGAACATGCGCGCCAGCATGCACATGTCGCTGTGGCCGGTGCCCGCGTTCGAGCTGCCGGACGTGCCTGCCGGGACCGAGCCTGCGCTGCTCGGCGGTTCCGGGCTGGTCGGCACCGCGTGGCTGGTCTACGGGCCGGGTTCGGTGCTGGAGTACAACGAGCTGCTGGAGGCGGTGCTGGTGCGCCACGACGGCCGCCCGCACGTGACCATCACGAAGATCTGGGTGGACAGCGCCGCGTCCAAGCAGGGCGGCCGCGAGCTCTGGGGCATCCCGAAGGAGCTGGCGCGGTTCCGGCTGCGTTCGGCGACCGGGCAGGCCGGCGAATCGCGGGTCGCGTCGTTCGCTGCGGACGGCATCGCCTCGGCCGGGTTCACCCGGCTGGCGAAGCTGCCCGGGAACTGGCCGTTCGACTACCAGCTCGCGCAGACCCTCGACGGCCGGCTCAAGATCAGCGGTTTCCACGGGTCGTCCCCGGCGGGCCTGTGCACGGCGTCGTGGCGGTTCGAGGCGAGCGGTCCGCTGGCCTGGCTGGCGGGCAGGCGGCCGCTGGCCAGCGTGCAGCTGCGGGACGTGTCGTTGCGCTTCGGCGACGAGAACTGAGGGTTTTCTGATCAGCGGCCGGTGCGCGGCGTGCGATCATCGCGGTCATGACTGGCTCCGCTCGTGCGCTGTTGGACTCGGTGCAGCAGGAGCTCGCGCCGCGGGAGGGCGGCAACCGGCTGGTCCCGCTGGTCCGGCACGGCAACGCCCCGCGTGCGGTGCCTGCCGCGCTGGCCGCTGAGGAACACCGCATCGTGCCGTGCGACTGGCGCAGCTTCCTGACCCTGTCGGCCCGCGCCACCGACCGGCCCACCCGGGAGTTCTTCGCCGGGCTCGCCGCGGGCGAAGGCGCCGCGCTCAACGCGCTGCCGAAACTCGCCCGCGCGCTCGGGTGGGACGACGACGAGGTGGCTGCCTACCGCCCCGCAGCGGGCTGCCAGGCGTACCCGGCGTACATGTCGTGGCTGGCGCTGCACGCCGAGCCCGCCGACGCGGCGGTCGCCATCGTGTCGAACTTCGCGGCGTGGGGCGGGTATTGCGCCGAGATCGCGCACGGCCTGCGGTCGCACTACGGCTTGTCCGAACAGGACTGCGAGTTCTTCGACCTGTTCGCGCACCCCGCTGCCGGGGCCGCCGAGCAGGCCGAAGCGGCGGTGCAGGCCGGGCTCGACGCCGGGAAGTTGACCGAGTCCACCGCCCGCGAGCAGGCGCGCCTGTTCCAGGAGTTCGAGCTGATGTTCTGGAACACCCTCGCCGACGCGGGCTAGGTTCCGCGCACGAACCGATCCCTGCGCAGCGCCTGGCCCGCAGCGCGGCCACCCCCAGCGGCTCAGGTTCAGCTCCTCGTCCGGCCCGGGTTCGCCGAACGCGGCCATCGTGGGATGCAGTCCCGCCGCGCCGAGCGCGATGTTGCCACCCAGCCACAGCGCGTCGAGGGAGTTGCCCGCGTCGTAGGTGCCGCTGAGCTGTTGCAGCACGCAGGGGTTGGACCGCGCGGCCCCGCGGATCCGCACGTCCGTGCGGCACAGCCACGCCGTAGGACACTATGGACGGTCATGCCACCAGCGCACGCACCAGATCCGCCAGCCCTGCCTTGATCCGTTCCGGCTGCATCCCGGCGATCTCCCGCTGGTAGGTCACCATGCCGGCGCCGAGCGGGGCCAGCAGCGCGTCCGCCAGGTAGTGCTCGTCCGAGCCCGGCCTGGCCTGCCGCAGCAGCTCGGCGAGGTGGCGGTGATGCACCGCGTAAGCACCGCTGAGGTACCGCGCGTGCGGGGTGTTGTGCTCGGCCAGCAGCAGCAGCGCCGACTGCTCCTCGACCCGGGCGACCAGTGCGTGCAGGAACGCGGTGATGCGCTCGGCGGCCGCGGCGCCGGGTCCGAGCGGCGGAGCGCCGCGCAGGAAGGACTCCTGGAACTCGCGTTCCCGCTCGTCGAGCAGCGCGTAGGCCAGCCCGGCGCGGTCGCCGAACCGGCGGTAGACGGTGCCAACGCCGACACCGGCGGAGTGCGCGACCTCCTCCATGGAGAGTCCTTCGACGCCGCTGGTGCGCACGATGTCCCGGGCCGCGTCCAAGATCCGCTTGCGGTTCCGCGCCGCATCGGCCCGTTCGGCGGGCTGGGCGCGGGGGAGGCGGAGCACGGGGTCGCCGGACGGCTGTTCGGCTGGCATCCGCGCTCCTCCTCGCCTCCGGTGCGTCCGGACCAGTCTGCCGATCGGCGAGCGCCGAACCAACCCGCCGCACGCGCGCGTCGCGAACATCACCGACCGGCCGCGCCGAGCGAGAACGGCGCCGGAACACGGCCGACTGCGGCCGGGAACGACTCCGACCGGCCCCGGACCGCCTCAGCCACCCGGCGCAGCGCGGGCGAGAACGGTGCCCGCCCGGTGCCGGGACTCCGGCGAGTTCAGATCAGCGCGCTCGGATCGGCGGGCACGTCCACGGAATGCTCACGCAGCGCGCTCAGCGGAACGACTTCGGTGGTGTCGGCGTGCGTGGCCGCCAGCAGCACCGGCGGTGCCACACCCGCCTCGTACGCCTCCCGCCAGCGGTCGGCGCACACGCACCAGCGATCACCCGGTTGCAGGCCGGCGAACCCGTGCTCGGGGCGCGGCGTGACCAGGTCGTTGCCCGCTTCCTGCTGCTGCACGAGGAATTCGGTGGACACCACCGCGCAGACGGTGTGCCTGCCGACGTCCTCGGGTCCGGTGGAGCAACATCCGTCCCGGTAGAAGCCGGTGAGGGGATCGGTGCCGCAGGGCTCCAGCTCGCCACCGAGCACGTTGCGTTCGGTCGTCATGAGGACACCTTCATTTCCCACACCTGTCGGCTCTGGCCCGGCCCGGCCCGACGTGCCTGCGGCCTGGCCACCCAAGTGTGGCGAGAACCGCCGAATCCGTCCAGTACTGGCGGTTTCGGCGGCTGTGCGGGGATTTCTAGCGCGGCATCCGGCGCCACACCGCCCGCGGCGCGTACCGCAGCACGCCGAAGAGCACCCGCAGCGCGAACGGCACCCACACCTCGTTCCTGCCGCGGCGAAGCGCCCGCGCGGCCGAGTCCGCGACCTGATCCGGGGTGCTGGAGAACGGCGCGGGCGACATCCCTTCGGTCATTCGCCCGATCACGAACCCCGGCCGCACCACCAGCAGGTGCACACCGGTACCCGCCAGAGCGTCGGAGAGCCCGCTGGCGAACCCGTCCAGGCCGGCCTTGGCCGAGCCGTACACGTAGTTCGCCCGCCGCACCCGGACTCCGGCCACCGAGGAGAACACCACGATCCGCCCGCGTCCCTGCGCCCGCAGCAGCGTCGCCAGGTGGGTCAGCACCGTCACGTGCGCCACGTAGTCGGTGTGCACGATCGACATCGCGTGCTCGGCGTCGGTCTCGGCCCGCTGCTGATCGCCGAGGATGCCGAACGAGACGATCACGTCGTCGATCGGGCCGTGCCGCTCGGTGATCTGGTCGAGGACTTCCCGGTGCCTGCCGGTGTCGTCGGCGTCGAACTCGACCCGTTCGACGTGGTCCGCGCCCGCCTGCCGCAGCTCGCGCTCCTGCTCGTCGAGGTCACCGCTGCGCCGGGCGGCGAGCACGACGGTGCGCGCGCCCGCGTCCACCAGCCGCCGGGCCAGTGCCACGCCGATCTCGCTGCGCCCGCCGAGGACCAGAACCGTTCCGCTCATCGCGGCCAGTCTGCCCGACGGTGATCAACGGCTCCCGGGCGAGGGTGCCGTGCCGCCCCGGCAGAAGCTCACGATCCGCTCCCGCAGCGCGCCCGAGGTCGCCGCGGCCACCCCGCGGTGATCACCGGCGACCTCGAAGTAGCGCAGCTCAGGACCGGCCGCGCCGAGCCCGGCGACCGCCCGCCGCAGCTGCCTGGCTCGCTGCACGGGCACCACCTCGTCTTCGACGCCGTGCACCAGCAGCAGGGGCGAAGTCACCGAGGTGATCGTGCGCGGCAGCTCGTCGTCGGCGAGCAGCTCCGGTGCCAGCGCCGCGCACCCCGACCACAGGTCCGGCGCGGTCCCGGCGGCGCGCAGCGCGATCCGCCCGCCGTGCCCGCCACCGATCAGCATCGACCCTGGCAGGCCCGGGCGCTGCGAACGCAGGTGGTGCCCGAGCGAAAGGATCTCGGGCAGGCCCGGCGCGCCCCACGCGCCGTTCTCGTCGCGGTGGTTCGCGGCGATGACCGCGACCCCCACCGCGGCCAGGTCCTGGAACAGCGGGTGGAATTCCCACCGCCACACCGCGTCTTCCAGCGGGTGCAGCGCGAGCACCAGGTGCGAGCAGGACCGCCACTGGCCGCCGCCGTAGACGATCGCCTCGATGCCGCCGCCCAGCCGCAGCAGGTCGGCGGAGGCCCACGGCGGCAGCTCCGAAGCCTCCGAGTCCTCCGGCAACGTCGAGCACGCCCCGCTCGGCGCCAGCGTGACCAGCGTCGACGGCCGCGCCGGCGAGGAGAACGGCACGCGGACCACCTTGCCGGGCAGGCAGGCGCGGTCCCCGGTGCTGCCCGGCGGCAGCGACAGCGGGGTGAGCTTGTCCTCGCGCGGCGCGTAGAGCTCCAGCGCGGAAAGCGCCCCGGAGTCCCGCCGCAGCAATACCCGCTGGCCGCCGCCGTCCACCGCCAGCGGGACGTGCGCCGAGGTCAGCCGGTCCGGGAAGCGCACCGTGCTCGCCCCGTCCAGCACGACCCAGCCCAGCCGGTCGGATCCGTCCGCGGTCGAGCGCACCAGCAGCAGCTTGGAGCCCTGGTGGTGCAGCAGGATCCGGTCGTCGCTGTCGGCCGACAGCGAGAACAGCGGCTGCCAGGACCCGCGGCGCAGGTCGACCAGCACGCCTTCGACCCGCCGGTCCGGCCGGGTGAGGTTCAGCGCGAGCAGATCCGCGTCGGTGTCGAGCCACACACCCCCAGAGGCGGCACCAGGCAGCCGCACGAGTGGCTCGACACCGGGCGGGCCGTCGGTGATCCGCCAGACGGCACTCCGCTCCCGGTCCTCCCGGGCGATCAGGAAACCGAGTTGCGCGGCCGACGGGCTCGCCAGCAGGTAGCCCTCCTGGGCGCGCACCTGCCCGAGCAGGTGCGAGCGGGCGGCGGCCGTGTCGATCAGTTCCAGCTCGGCGAGCTCGTGATCCGTCGTCAGCAGCAGCACGCGGCCTTCGCCGAGCGGTGTGGCCTGTGCGGACGGGTCGACGACGGTGCCCCGGTGCAGCGCGCGGGCAGTGCCGTCGCGCTGCTGCGGGAAGCGGGATGCGCGGGAGTGGGCCGGTCGCGTGCCGAGGGAGCGGGACCGCAGGCTGTGCGGCCGTGCGGACCGGTTGGCGGTGCCGAAGTCCCACAGTTCGAGGGTGGAGATCTCCTCGCTGGTCCGGACGCACGCGACTTCCCGGCCGTCCGGGGAGAAGCCGAAGTTCGACCTGGACACGGCCAGCGAGGCCGGCCGGATCGGGGCGGGTGCGCTCATCGGCGCCCCGGTTCAGCGGGATGCACGCCGCGAGGCTAGGAAATCGCAGTTCAAGACGGTTTAAGGTTTCCTTAGAAAACGGCCGGAGGCACCCGGAAGTGTGGCCGCTGCTACTCGGAAGGGTGATCGGGGCGCCGGGTGCCGGAGACTTCCGGGAACGGGCGCGGCGCTACCGAGATCTCCCGCATCCGCTCGCCGTAGATCTCGTAGCGGCGCCGCGCCTCCCCGAACCGCTCCTGGCGCAGCAACGTCTCGACCAGGTCGAGGTGCGCCTCTTCGTCGTACGGGTCGTCCCGCAGCAGCCGCAGCGCGAACCGCGCGACCCGGTCGGCGTCGCCTTCGTCGCGCAGCCGCCGGGTCAGCGCCCGCAGCAGCGCGGTGTGCGTGGTGCGCAGCTCGTCGGCCAGCGGGGCGGCCCAGTCCTGGTACGGATCGTCCTCCAGGAAATCGCCGGTGTAGGCGGCTTCGGCGGCCAGCAGCAGCTCGGTGACCTCGTCGTGGTCCTGGCGGTGCGCCTCCAGCGCGCGCTCGGCCTGGGCGGCGAAGGACTCCACGTCGATGCGCACGTGCCGCGGGTCCAGCCCGACCGTGCCCGCTTCGCTGGTCAGCAGCACCGACCCGGCCGCAGGCCCGCGGGAGGCGAGCACGTCGCGCACGGTCGAGAGCAGTACCGACAGCCGGTTGCCCGCCCGGACCGGCTCGACCTCCGGCCACAGCAGCTCCATCAGTTCTTCCCGGCGCACCGGCCGCCGCTTCGCCACCAGGATCTTCAGCAGGTCCCGCGCTTTGCGGGACTGCCACGACGCCTTCGGCACCGGGCGCCCAGCGTGCTCGACCTGGAACACTCCCAGCGCGTGCAGCGCGACCGGAGGAGCCAGGTGCGCGACCGCCGCCAGCGGGCCGGCGGCGGTGCGGGAATCCGGCACGATGCCGTGTTCGCGCAAGGTGCGCTCGGCGAGATCGACCGTGGCGGGTACCCCGTCGCGGGCCGGGCCCAGCCGGTGCCGCAGCAGCAGTCCCTGCGCTTGCTCGATGCCGAAGCCGCCTTCGCGCCAGATCTGCACGGCCTCGTCGAGCGCCCGTCCGTGCTCCAGCGGATCCGGGGAGGTCACCGCGGTCAGCGCCAGCGCTTCGGCCAGGCCGGGCTCGTCGCCGCGCGCCCGGGCACGTTCGGCGGCCAGCGCGGCGTCGGCGCGGGCCAGCTCGGTGGCGCCGGTCTCCCACCAGATCCAGCCGCGAGTCAGCAGCGCGCGCACCTCGTGCAGCAGCTCGCCGAGGCCGATCGCCCGCTGCGCGGATCGGAGCGCCTCGTCCGGGTCGTCGACCACTCGCACTCGTGCGAGCCCCAGCAGCGCCGAGCTGGTGCCGAGGAGGTCCGGTCCGGCCAGCGCGAGCGCTTCTTCATACGCGGAGCGGGCGCGTTCCAGCCGCCCGCGTTGGCGGTGCACGTCCCCGCGCACGCACAGCGCCCAGGACAGGAACCGCGAGCCGTAGCGGCGGAAGACGTCGCATGCTTCGTCGTGCGCCACGATCGCCTCGTCGAACCGGCCGAGCCGGGCCAGCGCCGCGCCTCGCTGGGTGAGCGCGTGCGCCCGCAACAGCGGTTCACCGTGTTGTTCGGCGATGCGCAGCGCCTTGTCGGCGTGCTGCACCGCTTCTCCGGGCGAGCCGCCCTCCACCAGGTGCAGCGCCCGGACGACGTGCAGCTGGGCGAGCCGGCCGTCCGGAGCGTTGTCGGTGGCGTCGAACCAAGCGGTGACGGCACCCCGGTGGTCTCCGCGCGCGGCGTTCAGCACCGCGCGAGCGCCGTGCGCCACTGCGGAGATCTGTCCGGCGCCCGGAATTCCGCGGCTGCGTTGCGCCACGTCCACCGCTTGTTCCGCGAACTCGGCGCCGCGCTCGATCTCGCCGATGAGGCGGTGCGCCACCGCTGCGACCGCGAACACCCGGGCGGTGTCGGGGTCGCCGTCGACGGGAGCGGCGGCCGAACAGGCAGCCAGCGCTTCGTGGGGTTCGCCGCGGGCGAGCGCACCGGCAGCGATGCGCCACGCCAGGCCCGGCTCGCCCGGATCTCCCGCGTGCCGCCACCGCCGCGCAGCTTCCGCCCAGCGGCCGCGGATCTGGTGGGCCTGTCCGCCGATTCGGGCCAGGGACACGTCGGCGCGCTCACCGAGCAGCGCGTCCGCGTCCAGCACCGCGTCGACGTGCCCGGCCTCCAGCAGCGCGGGTCCGGACTCGTGCAGCAGCGCCGCGCAGCCGTCCGCGTCGCGTGCGGTGACCAGGTGCCGCAGCGCCTGCCCCAGCCTGCCTTCGCGGCGGTGCTCTTCAGCGGCCTGCAGGTGCAGTTCCGTGCGTGCTTCGGGGGTGACGGCCCGGGATTCGGCGAAGAACTCCGCCAGCGGTGGCACCAGCGACCAGCGCCCGAGCCCGGCCGGGCGCAGCAGTCCGCGCCTGGCCAAGTCGGTGAGCACGTCGCCGGACTCCGCCGCGGTGGCCTCGCCGAGCACGGCCAGCCGGTGCAGCGCGTGCCGCGCCGGTTCGGGTTCGCCGTCCAGCACTTCTTCGGTCAGGTACGGGCGGAAGTGGTCGGCGGGCAGCGCCTCGGCGGCGCGGGGTTCCGGTACCGCGCGCAGCGATTGCACCGCCCGGCAGACGGCGGCCGGCCAGCCGCCGGTGCGTTCGTGCAGTGCATCGGCGAGTCCGGGTGGTTGCGCGCCCAGCGCTGTGCGCAGCAGTTCGGCGATCTCGGAGGGGGCGAGGGCCAGCCGGGCCGCATCGATCTCGGTCACTTTGCCCCGCCCCCGGAGCCGTTCCAGGGAGAACGGGGGATCTTGCCGGGACAGCAGCACCACGTGCAGCCCGGACGGGGCGAGGCGGCAGAGTTCGGCGAGCGTTCGCGCCGTCGGTTCGTCCACTTCGTGCAGCTCGTCGATCACCAGGTGCAGGGTGCTGCGAAGCGCGCCGAGCCGGTCGCACGCCTCGGCGGCATCGCGTACCGGCGCGGCGTCGCCTGCATGGTCCGCGTCCGCGGGCAGCGCCGCGCGGGCGAGGTCGCCCAGCAACCGTTCGGCATCCCGGCCCGATCCGCTGGGCGCCCACCAGAGCGCATCGGCACCGGTCGACTCGGCCCACGAGCGGACCGCGGTCGTCTTGCCCCAGCCGGCCGCTCCGATCACCAGGCACACCAGGTTGCGGGTGGCCGCCGCCAGCGCGTCGTCGAGGTCCGGGCGCGGTACCTGCGCCGAACCTGGCGCCGCGACGGGGTCAGGACGTCGCATCACACCTCCCACCTGCGCTGATGTCGCTCATGGTGAGATCGGTGCCGCGGCGCTGCCGGATGCGCGCGAACGGCGCTGAAACCCTGCGTGCCGAACCGGGCGAGCCGTTCGCCGGATCGTGCCTGCGCGTCGCAGGCGCTACTGCGCGATGGGGTGGCGGCCGCGTTCTGTTCGTGGCCGTACCGGCAGCGCCGGTGCCGCGGTTCGGGTGAACCGCGGCGGCGACGGTCACCTGCTCAGGTGGGGCCTCTTGACGGGAACCGGTTCGGGTGGCGTCAGCTCCGGGCCGTTCCGGGATCGCGGATGCGTTCGCCCGCCTCGGCGACGCGGGACAGCAGCGCGAGCAGCTGCTCCCGCTCGTCTCCGCGCAACGGGGTCAGCAAGATCTCGATCATCCGCTCGGTGCGGCGCACCAGGTTCTCGTGCGCGGCTTGCCCGGACTCGGTCAACCGGAGCACGTTGCGCCGCCCGTCCGCGCTGTCCTTGGTGCGTTCGACCAGCCCGCGCCGCACCAGCCGCGCCACCACGTCGGCGGCGGTGGAGCGGTCCAGCGCGACCCGCTCGGCCAGCGTGCGCTGGTCCCGTTCCGGTTCTTCGGCGAGCCCGTTGAGCACCGCGAACTGGGGCGGCGTGATCTCCTCGGAGACCGCCGCACCCCACAGCATGGTGTGCACTTGCTGGACGCGCCGGAACAGGTGCCCGGGATGCGTGCCGAGATCGATGGGTCCCACCCGGCCATTGTGCTTGATCGGGCCGATGATCCGTGCACGGATCGACTCTTGATCGAGGCAGCGGAAATCGGACAGTTGACAACGGATGTTGCAGGCTGGACGGTGTTAGCCAACTCATCCGTACACGGATTAAATTCTCCGGCGCCGAGGGAGCTGTGGATGCGCACCAGCGTGGCCATCATCGGAGCGGGACCGGCCGGACTGCTGCTGGCCCGGCTGCTGCAGCGGCAGGGCATCGACTCGGTCGTGCTGGAATCCCGCTCCCGCGAGCACGTCGAGCACCGCCAGCGCGCCGGGATCCTGGAGCAGGGCACCATCGACGTGCTGCGCGAATGCGGCGCGGGGGAGCGGATGGACCGCGAGGGCCTGCCGCACGACGGCATCGAACTGCGCTTCGGCAGGGCCGGGCACCGCATCGACATGGCCGCGCTGACCGGCGGACGGCAGGTGATGGTCTACGCGCAGACCGAGGTCGTGCGCGATCTCGTGGCGTTGCGCCTGGAGTCCGGCTCCCCGCTGCTGTTCGAGGCGGAAGCGCTCGCGGTGGAGGGCGCCGAGGGGGAGCAGCCCAGGGTGCGCTACCGGCACGACGGCGCCGAGCAGGTCCTGGCGGCCGATTACGTCGTCGGAACCGACGGTTTCCACGGTGTGGCGCGCAAATCCATCCCGCCGGAGCGGGTGCGGACCTACGAGCGCACCTATCCCTACGCGTGGCTGGGCATCCTCGCTTCGGTGCCGCCGTCCACCGACGAGCTGATCTACGCCAATCACGAGCGCGGCTTCGCGCTGCACAGCATGCGTTCGACCCAGGTCAGCAGGCTGTACCTGCAAGTGCCGCCGGACACCTCGCTGCAGGACTGGCCGGACGAGGAGATCTGGGCGGAACTGGACCGGCGCTTCGAGGTCGACGCGGATTGGAAGCTGCAGCGCGGGCCGATCACCGAACGATCCGTGACGCCGATGCGCAGCTTCGTGTCCGAACCGCTGCGGCACGGGCGGTTGCTGCTGGCCGGCGACGCGGCGCACATCGTGCCGCCGACCGGGGCGAAGGGGCTCAACCTGGCCGCAGCGGACGTGACGCTGCTGGCCCGCGCGTTGGGCTCGTCGCTGCTGCGCGGTGACGACGCCGAACTGGACGCCTATTCGGACACCGCGCTGCGACGGGTGTGGCGGGCCGAGCACTTCTCGTACTTCATGACCACGCTGCTGCACACCGACCCGGCCGCGGACGACTTCGGACGCCGGTTGCAGCTGTCCCACCTGGACTACGTGGCGAATTCGACGGCGGCCGCCACCTCGTTGGCGGAGAACTACGTCGGCCTGCCGCTGCCCGCCGGGCCTGCGTGACTCGTTCCGGCTCCAGGTCGGTTCACCGGGCGCGGAGTTCGCGGCGCAGCAGCTTGCCGGTGGTGGTTTTGGGGAGTTCGTCGAGGACTTCGACCTCCCGCGGGTACTTGTAGGCGGCCATCCGCTCCTTGCAGAACGCCACCAGTTCTTCCGGGGTGGCGCGTTGGCCCGGGCGCACGCTCACGTACCCCTTCACCGTCTCGCCCCGGTACGGGTCGGCGACGCCGACGACGGCGGCTTCGCGCACCGCGGGGTGCTCGTAGAGCACGTCCTCGATCTCGCGCGGCCACACCTTGTAGCCGCCCGCGTTGATCTGATCCTTCTTGCGGTCCACCAGGTAGAACCAGCCCTCGGCGTCCATGTAGCCGACGTCGCCGGTGTGCAGCGCGCCACCGGGCAAAGCGTGCGCGGTCTCCTCGAGTTTGTTCCAGTATCCCGGCACCACCTGCGGGCCGGAGATCACCAGTTCGCCCTCCTCGCCGGGCGGCAGGTCCGCACCGTCCTCGCCGACGATCCGCACGTCCGTGCTGTAGACGGGCACGCCGACCGAGAGCGCACCGGAGAGCTCGTCGACCGGCGACTCGGCGTGGAACGGCTGGGCGTGCGTGGCCGAAGAGGTCTCGGTGAGCCCGTAGACGTTGTGGATCCGCTGCCCGAATTGCTGCTCGAACGCCTGCACCGTGCTCGGCGGGATCGGCGCGCCACCGGAGTAGATCTTGCGCAGGCTGGTGAAGTCGTCCTTGCTCGCGCCCGGAGCGTTCATCAGGGCGATGAACACGGTGATCGCCCCGACGGTGAACGTCGGCCGGTGCTCGCGGATCGCGTCGACCGCGGCGGTGGCCTCGAACCGGTGGGTCAGCACCAGCGGTGCCGGCGTCAGCAGCGCCAGCGCCAGGTGCCCGACCATCCCGGTGATGTGGAACATCGGCGCCACGCCGAGGATCACGTCGTCGGCGCCGACACCGATCCAGTCCCGCCACACCCGCGCGTCGAACACGATGTTGCCGTGGGTGTTCATCGCGCCCTTCGGTGGGCCGGTGGTGCCGGAGGTGTAGGTGAGCACGGCGACGTCGTCCGGGCCGGGCGAGACACGGGGCGGGCGCCGGCCGCGGTGCGCGGCGATCAGCCCGGCCATGTCCTCGGTGCCGGTGGGCACGGTCTCGATCGGGTCCGGTAGTGCTCGCGGGTCGCTGCGGGTCTGGTACTCGTGCTCCGAGGTGGTGATCGTCAGCTCCACCGGGCTGTCCGGCAGCACCGCGGCGCCCACCGATTCGTACAGCCCGCGCAGCGCCACCAGGACGCGCGCTCCGGAGTCGGCCAGCAGCAGCGCCAGCTCGCGGTGCCGGTTCATCGGGTTGATCGAGACCGCGATGCAGCCGGCCTTCCAGGCGCCGACCATCGCGATGCCGAACTGCGGCACGTTCTGCAGGTAGAGCGCGACCCGATCGCCGGGCGAGCAGCCGCGCTCCAGCAGCGCGCAGGCGAAGGCGTCGGTGAGTTCGTCGAACTCGCGGACGGTGAGCGTCCCGTCGAAGTAGTGGATCAGCGGGAGGTCCGGGTGGCGGCGCACGGAGTCCTGGAACATCTCCAGCGCGTTCGGGAACTCGGCGGCGACGTCGTGCGGCTGCCCGGCGTCGTAGCGGGCCAGCCACGGGCGTTCGTCGTAGGTGCTCATTGCCACACGGTTGGCCTCGTCCGCGGTGAAGTCAAGACTCGGCCAGCAGCTCCCGCAGCAGCGCTCCCACCTGATCGTTCTCGGTGAGGAACCCGTCGTGCCCGGCCGCCGAGCGCACCACCCGCGCGGGGCCGCAGCCCGGCAGGCCGTCGGCCAGGTCGCGCTGCTGGGCGAGCGGGAACAACCGGTCGCTGTCCACCCCGGCGACCAGCACCCGGGCGCGAACCCGGCGCAGCGCGGCGGCGACCCCGCCGCGGTCCCGGCCCACGTCGTGCGCGGACATCGCCCGCGTGAGCGCGACGTAGCTGGCCGCGTCGAACCTGCGCACCAGCTTGTCAGCGTGGTGGTCCAAATAGGACTCCACCGCGTAGCGGCCGGCCGGCTCGCCGTCCTGGTGCTCGGCGGCGAACCGGTCCTGGAGCTCCTGCGGGCTGCGGTAGGTCAGGTGCGCGATGCGCCGCGCGATCCCGAGCCCGGTGTGCGGCCCGCGCCCGGCGGGCAGCTGGTGGTAGTCGCCGCCGAGCCAGTCCGGATCGGCGCGGATCGCGTGCAGCTGGGCCGACGACCAGGCGATCTGCTCGGCCGAGGAGATCGCCCCGCAGCACAGCAGCAGCGCCGAGCCGACCCGCTCGGGCTGGTCGACCGCCCACTCCAGCGCCCGCATCCCGCCCAGCGAACCGCCGAGCACCGCCGCCCAGCGGCGCACGCCGAGCGCTTCGGCCAGCTCGACCTCCGCGCGCACCATGTCCCGCACCGTGATCATCGGGAAGCGGGAGCCCCACGCCCGCCCGTCCGCGGCGTTCTCCGCTGGGCCGGTGCTGCCCTGGCAGCCACCGAGCGCGTTGGGCGCGACCACGAACCACCGGTCGGTGTCCAACGCGCGGCCCGGTCCGACCAGCTCGTGCCACCAGCCGGGGCTCGGATGCCCGGGCTCGGCCCGCCCGCGCACGTGGCTGTCGCCGGTCAGAGCGTGCAGCACGAGCACCGCGTTCGAACCGTCCGGGGCGAGTTCGCCCCACGTCTCGTAGGCCAGCCGGGCACCGGTGAGCTTCCCGCCCGCGGCCAGCGGCAACGGCGCCAGCCGGACCCACTCGCGCCGTCCCGGCGGGTGCCCTTCCCGCCACGCGCCGGTGGCGGGAAGGGCCGGGACGATCATCAACCCTCCAATTCGGCTTTCGCCGCTCGGAACGCCGCTTCGAGGTCGGCCTCGAGGTCTTCGACCGACTCGATGCCGACCGCGAGCCGCACCAGCCCCGGCGGCACGCCCGCGTCCAGCTGCTCCTGCTCGGAGAGCTGGCTGTGCGTGGTGCTGGCCGGGTGCGCGATGAGGCTGCGCACGTCGCCGAGGTTGACCAGGTGGCTGAACAGCGAGGTGCCCTCCACGAAGGCCCGCCCGGCCGCGACTCCGCCGCGCAGCTCGAACGAGACGATCGCGCCGAATCCGCCGTCGAGGTACCGCCTGCCCAGTTCGTGCCACGGGCTCGACGGCAGGCCCGCGTAGTGCACCTTCTCCACCTCGTCGCGGGCTTCGAGCCATTCGGCGAGCCGCTGGGCGTTGCGGTTGTGCCGTTCGATGCGCAGCGACAGCGTCTCCAACCCTTGCAACACCAGGAAGGCGTTGAACGGCGAGATCGCGGGTCCGAGGTCGCGCAGCAGCTGCACCCGCAGCTTCGCCGCGAACGCGCCGTGCCCGAGCGCCTCCCAGTACTTCAGCCCGTGATAGCTGGGATCCGGTTCGACGAATCCGGGGAACCGCGCTCCGTTCGCGCCGAAGTCGAACTTCCCGCCGTCGACCACGACGCCGCCGACGGCCGTGCCGTGCCCGCCGAGGTACTTCGTCGCCGAGTGCACCACGATGTCCGCGCCGTGCTCCAGCGGCCGCAGCAGGTACGGCGTGGTGACCGTGTTGTCCACGACCAGCGGCACACCGGCCTCGTGCGCCACGTCGGCCACCGCGCGCACGTCGAGCACGTTGCTGCGCGGATTCCCCTGCGATTCGGCGAACAGCAGCTTGGTGTTCGGCCGCACCGCCGCGCGCCACGCCTGCGGGTCGTCGAAGTCGTCGACGAAGCTGACCTCGATGCCCAGCTTCGGCAGCGTGTGGTGGAAGAGGTTGTAGGTGCCGCCGTACAGCGAGGCGCTGGAGACCAGGTGGTCCCCGGCCTGCGCGAGGGTGAGCACGGTCAGCGTCTCGGCGGCCTGCCCGGAGGCGACCGCGACCGCTCCGACGCCGCCTTCCAGCCGCGCGACCCGCTGTTCCAGCACGTCCTGGGTGGGATTGTTGATGCGGGTGTAGATGTTGCCGGGCTCGGCCAGGCTGAACAGGTCCTGCGCGTGCTGGGTGTCGCGGAAGACGTAGGAGGTGGTCTGGTAGATCGGCACCGCGCGGGCGCCGGTGGCCGGGTCCGGTGCGGCACCGGCGTGCACCTGCTGGGTCTCGAACGACCAGGCGGACTCGTCTTGCAGTTCAGCGGACATGCGGACTCCACAGTGGACTTCGGGCGCGACGGTTCGCGCCGGATTGGGAACGCGCCGCGAAAGGCGGTGCGATGAGCTGGAAACGCGCGGAAATTCCGCTCAACAGGCGGATCCGAGCGGTGAAAGGAGCGAGCTGCGTCAGCCGGCGCGACAGGCGCTGCTGATCACGCGCAGGAGATCGACGTGCTTGCGCATCACAAGGCGGGTCGGGCGCGCCAGGTCGATCATGCGCGGAGCATAGCGGCTACGACACTCGCAGCAACAGGTCGTTCACCATTCGGGAGAGTCGCGCACGCAGCGGAACCCGAGGTTGCCCACCGAGCTGTCCGGCGTGTTGGCCGTGCGGGCGGCCACCCGGTAGCGATTGCAGTACGACTCGTGGCACAGGTACGAACCGCCGCGCATCACCCGCCGGTCGCCCTCGGGCGGTCCCGCCGGGTCGGCGACCGGCTGCGCGGAGTGCGTGGTCGTCCACCGGTCCGCGCACCACTCCCAGACGTTGCCCGCCACGTTGTGCAGGCCGAAGCCGTTTGGTGGGAAAGAGTCCACCGGGGCGGTGCCGCGATGGCCGTCTTCGACGAGGTTCTTGGCGGGGAACATGCCCTGCCAGATGTTGCAGCGGTGCTCGCCGCCGGGCAGCAGCTCGTCGCCCCAGGGGTAGCGGGCCTGGTCGAGCCCGCCGCGGGCGGCGTACTCCCATTCCGCCTCGGTGGGCAGGCGCCCGCCCGCCCACTCGCAGTAGGCGGCGGCGTCGTGCCAGGACGTGTGCACGACGGGATGGTCCTGTCGGTCGTCCACCGCGGAGCCGGGGCCTTCGGGAGCGCGCCAGTACGCGCCTTCGACGCCGCACCACCACGGCGTCTGGTCCGGGCGCGGCGCGGCGCGGCGCAGGGCGCCCGGCAAGAACGCGGCGAACACGTACGACCAGCCGAACCGCTCGGCGTCGGTGACGAAACCGGTTTCCGCGACGAACTCGGCGAATTCGGCGTTGGTCACCGCGAACGGGCCGATCTCGAACGGGCTCAGCCGGACCTCGCGCACCGGCCCTTCACCGTCGTCCGGGAAGCCTTCCGCGTCTTCGGTGCCCATCCGGAACGTCCCGCCGGGCACTTGTCGCCAATGGCGGTCGGCCTGCCTGCCGACCTCGGCACGCGGCCGGGAACCGGTGGCCGCGGCCCGATCGGACGGCTCGCGCCCGGGGGCGCAGCAGCCGTGGGTCTCCGGCGGGTTCGCACTGCTCACGCCCCCACTCTAGGACCGGGTGGCGCGGGCACCCGAGACCGGTTCCGCGCCGCCGCGAGTGTCCTCAGTGGATGGTCAGGTGTTCGGGCGGGTGTCGCGCAGCGCCTGCGCGAGCGTGGCGCCCGCGCTGCGGAAACCGTTGTCCACGAGATCCGTGAAACTCACGGCACCGACGACGACGAGGAACAACATCACGACGACGAGGATGAACATGCTGGCGTGCCCGTTTCGGTTCGTTTGAGCGGCGGATTGCGAAGCGGCGAAAGACGGCGGCGCTGCCGGGGGAGGTCGCGCGGTCCGTGAGCGTACGTCCGGCGCTGGCCTCCCGGCGCTTTCGCCCTGCACCAATAACATCGTCGCCCACCGGAGATCGTTACCGGTGACCGGAGTGACATGTGCGACCCACTGGGGTCCCTCGGGTTCGGCGGCGAGGCCTACCCTGGAGCGGTGTCACCCCGGCCTGAGCGAGCGAGTTCCGGGCGGCCGAACCCGGCGCAATGGGTCTGGTACGCCTTCGGCGGCCGGTTGCCCGAACGGTGCGCGGAGTGGGTGCTGCACGACGTCACCTGCCGCACCTGGGCGCTGCGCCACTTCGCCCGCGCGCTGACCCAGCTGGCGCCCTGCTGCGCGGTGGTCCTGCTGCTGCCCGCATCGTGGTCGATCCGGCTGAGCGCTCTGGTGCTCGGGTTGTTCGTCGGGTTGTTCTACTCGGTGTGCCTGATGGGCGAGGCGTGCGAGCACCGCTCGATCAAGCACGGACATCCGCCGGGCACCGCCCGCGAGACCAGGCAGCTTCGCAAGGACGTGGAGCGCGCAGGCAAGCACGGAGTCGGGTACCGCCCGTGGTGGCACTGAACGCGCAGGTCGACCGCGCGCTCGCGGACGCGGAACCGGCCGTGTTCTGGGATGCGCACCGGGGTTCGCCGCGGGACGCGCTGCCCGGCTCGGCCGAAGCCGACCTGGTGGTCGTCGGAGCGGGCCTGACCGGATTGTGGACGGCGGTGCTGGCCAAGCAGCGCGATCCCGGGCTGGACGTGCTGGTCCTGGACGCCGGCCGGGCAGGTTCCGGGGGCAGTGCGCGCAGCGGTGGTTTCCTGTCCGAGTCGCTCACGCACGGTCTCGCGCACGGCGCGCACCTGTGGCCGTCGGAGATCGGGGCGCTGGTCGAGCTCGGCGCCCGGAACCTGCGCGAGATCAGCGAGTTCGTCACCGCCGAAGGCATCGACGCGGACCTGCGGCTGTGCGGCAAAACCGCGGTGGCCACCGAGCCGCACCAGGTCGGCGAGCTGCGCGACGAGGCGGACCGCTACCGCGAGCACGGCTTCCGCGTGCTGTTCCAGGGCGCGGGCGGAGTTCGTGCGGATGTGGATTCGCCGTCCTTCCGCGCCGGGCTCCGGCTGCCGGACGCCGGGGGGTTGGTGGATCCGGCGAAGCTGGTCGGCGGACTGGCCGAGGCGGCGCGGCGGCGTGGCGTGCGGCTGCACGAGCACACGCCGGTGAATTCGGTGCGTTCCGCGCGCGGCGGGCCGTCCCTGCAATGTCCACAAGGGACAGTGCGGGCGGCGCGGGTGGTGCTGGCCACCAACGCCTTTCGCGGCCCGCTGCGGCGGTTGCGCCGGTACGTGCTGCCGGTCTGGGATTACGTGCTGGTGACCGAACCGCTGCCGGACTCGGCGTGGGACCGGCTGGGCTGGCGCGATCGGCAGGGGATCACCGACAGCCACAACCTGTTCCACTACTACCGGCCCACTCCGGACGGGCGGATCCTCTGGGGCGGCGGTTCGCCGCACTACTTCTTCGGCGGGCGCACGGCGCTGCGGCACGCCTGGCGACCGGAGCCGCACCGGGCGCTCGCCGAAGCGTTCTGCACGACGTTCCCGCAGCTGGAGGGCGTGCGCTTCACCCATCGCTGGGGCGGCCCGATCGACTCCACGACCCGTTCCACGCCGGTGTTCGGCACGGCGTGCGCGGGACGGGTGGCCTACGCGGTGGGATTCGCCGGGCTCGGCGTCGCCGCCTCGCGGTTCGGCGCGCAGGTGGCGCTGGACCTGCTGGAAGACGGGGAAACCGAGCGCACCACGAACCCGTTGGTGCGCACGCACCCGATGGCGTTCCCACCGGAGCCGTTGCGCTGGCCGCTCGTCCGGGCTACGCGGTGTGCGCTGCGCGAAGCGGACGCCGGTGAACGCGGGCGCTGGCTGCGGCTGCTGGACCGCTTCGGGCTCGGCCTCGGCAGCTGAGGGCGGCGAGCCGCCGTCGTTCGGCCGACACACCGGCGCTTCCACCGAGCGAGCGAATCACGCACCGCTCACGACCGGCGCCGCGGAACCGCCGACCAGGCCGTTCGGCCGGGCGCGGCCGATCATCTCGCTGGGCCCGGAAATTCCTTGGCAGCTGGGTCATTGCAGGTAGGTGACCCGCGCCATATGTTCGGGAGGTCCATCGCCGCCACGCCGCAACGGGAGCCGCAGCCATGTCGAACCTCGTCCGTGCCGCGCTGGTCCAGGCGAAGTGGACCGGCGACGCGGGATCGATGACCGACCTGCACGAGCGCCACGCGCGCACCGCCGCCGAGCGCGGTGCGCGGATCATCGGGTTCCAGGAGGTCTTCAACGCGCCGTACTTCTGCCAGGTCCAGGAACCCGAGCACTACGGGTGGGCGGAGGCCGTGCCGGACGGGCCGACCACCCGCCGGATGTGCGCGCTCGCCGGCGAACTCGGCATGGTCGTCGTGGTGCCGATCTTCGAGGTCGACGGGCCGGGCTTCTACTACAACACCGCCGCGGTGATCGACGCCGACGGCAGTTACCTCGGCAAGTACCGCAAGCACCACCTGCCGCACCTGCCCGGCTTCTGGGAGAAGTACTACTTCCGCCCCGGCAACCTCGGCTGGCCGGTGTTCGACACCGCGGTCGGCCGCGTCGGGGTCTACATCTGCTACGACCGGCACTTCCCGGAGGGCTGGCGGGCGCTGGGCCTGGCGGGCGCGCAGCTCGTCTACAACCCCTCGGCCACCAGCCGCGGCCTTTCCTCCTACCTGTGGAAGCTGGAACAACCGGCCGCCGCGGTCGCCAACGAGTACTTCATCGCCGCGATCAACCGCGTCGGCGTGGAGGAGTACGGCGACAACGACTTCTACGGCAGCAGCTACTTCGTGGACCCCTACGGGCAGTTCGTCGGCGAGGTGGCCAGCGACACCGACGAGGAGCTGCTGGTGCGCGACCTGGACCTCGACCTGCTCGACGAGGTCCGCACCAAGTGGGCCTTCTACCGCGACCGCAGGCCGGACGCCTACGGCCCGCTGACCACCCCCTGACCGCCCGCGGGCACCCGAGCGATCCACGCGCATCCGAGCAACGAGGAGAGGACGGCGATGGCAGGCACTGGCGTGCACACCGAGCTGGCGAAGCGGCGCCGCGCGGTGCTGCCGGACTGGGTGGCGACCTACTACGACGAGCCGATCGAGATCGAACGCGGCGAGGGCAGGCACGTCTGGGACGCCGAGGGAAACCGGTACCTGGACTTCTTCGGCGGCATCCTGACCACGATGACCGAGCACGCGCTGCCCGCGGTCACCGCCGCGGTCAGCGAGCAGGCCGGCCGCATCCTGCACTCCTCGACGCTGTACCTGAACCGGCCGATGATCGAACTGGGCGAGCGGGTCGCCGAACTGTCCGGCATCGAAGACCCGCGGGTCTTTTTCACCTCCAGCGGAACCGAGGCGAACGACACCGCCTTGCTGCTGGCCACCGGGTACCGCGGGTCCAACCAGGTGCTCGCGCTGCGCAACAGCTACCACGGGCGCTCGTTCTCGGCGCTGGCGATCACCGGCAACCGCGCGTGGTCGCCGACCAGCCTCTCGCCGGTGCAGACCGCGTACGTGCACGGCAGCCGCAGGCGCGGCACGAAGCTCGCGGAGCTGTCCGACGAGGCGTTCATCGACGCCTGCGCCGAGGACCTGGAAGACGTGCTCGGCCAGTTGCACGGCAACGTCGCCTGCCTGATCGCCGAGCCGATCCAGGGCGTCGGCGGGTTCGCGGTGCCGCCGGACGGGCTGTTCGCCCGGTTCAAGGAAATCCTCGATCGGTACGGCATCCTGTGGATCAGCGACGAGGTGCAGACCGGCTGGGGCCGCACCGGCGAACACTTCTGGGGCTGGCAGGCGCACGGCGGCAGCGGCTCGCCGGACCTCATGACCTTCGCCAAGGGCCTCGGCAACGGGATGTCCATCGGCGGCGTCGTGGCCAGTGCCGAGATCATGAACAGCATCGAGGTCAGCTCGCTGTCCACCTTCGGCGGCAGCCCGGTCACCACCGCGGGCGCGCTGGCGAACCTGGACCACCTGCTGGCGCACGACCTGCAGGGCAACGCGCTGCGCGTGGGCTCGGTGCTGCGCGGCGAACTGGAGAAGGCGCGGGAGCGGCTGCCGATCGTGGCCGACGTGCGCGGCAAGGGCCTGATGCTCGGTGTCGAGCTGGCCCGGCCGGACACCGGTGCTCCCGACCCGGCCGCGGCCACCAGGGTGCTGGAGGAGACCCGCCGCGGCGGACTGCTGATCGGCAAGGGCGGCCTGGACAACAACGTGCTGCGGATCGCTCCGCCGCTGAGCCTCACCGAGCAGGAGGCCCGGGACGGAGGGGCGGTCCTGGTCGACGCACTCGCGAGAGCGCAGGAGTGAGGCCATGGGCAGCACACTGATCAGCGGCGGCCTGGTGATCACGGCGACCGAGGAGGTCGAAGCCGACGTCCTCGTCGTCGACGAGAAGATCGCAGCGGTGGCCACGCCGGAACTGGCCGAGCAGTGGCGACCCGGCGCGGACCGGGTGATCGACGCGCGCGGGCGCTACGTGATCCCCGGCGGGGTCGACGGTCACACGCACATGCAGATGCCCTTCGGCGGCACCTACGCCTCGGACACGTTCGAGACCGGTACCCGTGCGGCGGCTTGGGGCGGCACCACGACGATCATCGACTTCGCCATCCAGTCGATCGGCCATTCCCTGCGCGAGGGCCTGGATTCCTGGCACGCGCAGGCCGACGGGCAGTGCGCGGTGGATTACGGCTTCCACCTGGTCCTGTCCGATGTGCACGAGTCGGCGCTCAAGGAGCTGGACGCGCTGGTCGGCGAGGGCATCACCAGCTTCAAGATGTTCATGGCCTACCCGGGCGTGTTCTACAGCGACGACGGCAAGATCCTGCGCGCCATGCAGCAGGCCGCGGGCAACGGCGCGTTGACGATGATGCACGCGGAGAACGGCATCGCCATCGACGTGCTGGTGCAGCAGGCGCTCGCCGAAGGCCGCACCGATCCGCGCCAGCACGGCAAGGTGCGGCACCCGCTGCTGGAGGCGGAGGCGACGCACCGCGCGATCCAGCTCGCCCGGGTCGCCGAGGCCCCGCTGTACGTGGTGCACGTGTCCGCGTCCGAGTCGGTCGCCGAACTCACCCAGGCCCGCGACGCCGGGCTGCCGGTGTTCGGCGAAACCTGCCCGCAGTACCTGTTCCTGGACGTGACCGAACTCGACCGGCCCGGCTTCGAGGGCGCCAAGTTCGTGTGCTCGACGCCGCTGCGGCCCGCCGAGCACCAGGAGTCGTTGTGGCGGGCGCTGCGCACCGACGACCTGTCGGTGGTGGCCACCGACCACTGCCCGTTCTGCTTCACCCCGCAGAAGGAGCTCGGGCTCGGGGACTTCTCCAAGATCCCGAACGGACTGCCCGGCGTCGAGCACCGGGTGGACCTGCTGCACCAGGCGGTGGTGGCGGGCCGGATCACCCGCCGCCGCTGGGTGGAACTGGCCAGCACGGCTCCCGCGCGGATGTTCGGCCTGCACCCGCGGAAGGGCTCGCTGTCGGCGGGCAGCGATGCCGATGTCGTCATCTACGACCCGGCTGCCGAGCAGGTGCTCTCCGCCGAGACGCACCACATGAACGTCGACTACAGCGTTTACGAGGGCAGACGCATCACCGGCCGCGTCGACACGGTGCTCTCCCGCGGCGAGGTGATCCTCGATGAAGGCGAGTACCGGGGCCGCGCCGGGCACGGCCAGTTCCTGCCGCGCGGTACGTGCGGGTACGTGACCTGATCGCGGGCGTCCCCGCACACCACCGGCGATCAGCCTGCGACCCGTTCAGTGATGACCGTTCAGTGACGACCCGTTCAGCGACGACCACGGAGGCTCCCGTGCGATTCGGTCTCGTGCTGCAAACCGACCCGTCCGCCTGGCGGGTGGTGGACCTGATGCGCCGCGCCGAAGACCTCGGCTTCGAGCACGGCTGGACGTTCGACTCGTGCGTGCTGTGGCAGGAGCCGTACGTCATCCACAGCCAGATCCTCGCGGCCACCGACCGCATGGTCGTCGGCCCGATGGTGACCAATCCCGCCACCCGGGACTGGACGGTCACCGCCTCGACCTTCGCGACGCTCAACGAGATGTTCGGCAACCGCACGGTCTGCGGCATCGGACGCGGTGACTCCGCCGTGCGGGTCACCGGCGGCAAACCGAACACGCTGGCCACGCTGGAACACGCGATGCAGGTCATCCGGGACCTCGCCGAGGGGCGCGAGGTCCGCCTCGACGGCAACGAGGTCCGGCTGCCGTGGGTGCGCAACGGTTCGCTGCCGGTGTGGATGGGCGCTTACGGGCCGAAAGCGCTCGAACTGGCCGGACGCGTCGCGGACGGGTTCATCCTGCAGCTCGCCGACCCGCTGCTGACCCGCTGGATGGTCGATCACGTGCGGCAGGCCGCCGCGGACGCGGGCCGCGACCCGGCCGAGATCACCGTCTGCGTGGCCGCGCCCGCCTACGTCGGCGACGACCTCGGCCATGCCCGCCAGCAGTGCCGTTGGTTCGGCGGCATGGTCGGCAACCACGTGGCCGATCTGGTCACCCGCTACGGCGCGCAGTCCGACGCGGTGCCAGCCGCGTTGACCGACTACGTCAAGGACCGCGCCGGTTACGACTACGCGCACCACGGCCGCGCGGACAACCCGGACACCGAGTTCGTGCCGGACGAGATCGTGGACCGCTTCTGCCTGCTCGGCCCGGCTCCGGCGCACATCGACAAGCTCACCGAGCTGCGCGACGCCGGCGTCGACCAGTTCGCGCTCTACGCCATGCACGACGCAATAGAGTCCACAATGGAGCAATACGGCTCGCAGGTGATCCCGGCGGTGCGGGCGGACGACTCGGCCACGCGCTGAGCCCGGTCAGCTCGCGGCGGCGACCTCGGCGTCCAGCAGCCGCTTGACCGCCGAAGCCGCGGCCCGTCCGGCCCGGTTCGCGCCGATCGTGCTGGCCGAAGGTCCGTAGCCGACCAGGTGCAGCCGCGGTTCGGCCGCGACCTGCGTGCCCGCCATCCGGATCCCGCCGCCGGGTTCGCGCAATCCCAGCGGAGCCAAGTGGTCGAGGTCGGCGCGGAAACCGGTCGCCCACAGGATCACGTCCGCGCCGGACTCGCTGCCGTCGGCCCACTGCACGCCGTGCGGCGTGATCCGCTGGAACATCGGCGAGCGCTCGAGCACGCCGCGTTCGCGGGCGCGGCGGACCGCCGGCGTGGTGGGCAGCCCGGTGAGGCTCACAACGCTGCCCGGCGGCGATCCGGCCTGCACCCGCCGCTGCGCCTCGGCCACCGCGGCCCGCCCGTCGTCCGGGCTGAACTCGGTTCCGGTGAACACCGGCGGCCGCCGCGTCACCCACGTCGTGCCTGCGACCTCGGCGATCTCGGTGAGCAGTTCGACCGCGGAGATGCCGCCGCCGACCACGATCACCCGCAGCCCGCGGAACTCCTCCGGCCCGCGGTAGTCGGCCGTGTGCAGCTGCCTGCCGCGGAAGGTCGCCTGACCCGGGTAGTGCGGCACGAACGGCCGCCGCCACGTTCCGGTCGCGTTGATCACCGCCCGGGCGGCCCAGCGCTCGGAGCCCGCGTCGACCAGCAAGCGCCGGTCGGGGCCGTACCGCACCGAGTGCACCTGCACGGGACGGCGCACCGGCAGGTGGAACGTTCGCTCGTAGCGGGCGAAGTACTCCGCCATGACCTCCGCGGCCGGGCGCTGCCCGTCCTTCTCCCGCAGCGGCAGGCCGGGGAGGTCGTGGATGCCGTGCACGCCGCCGATCCGCAGCGATGGCCAGCGGTGCCGCCACGCTCCGCCGGGCGCCGAGTCGGCGTCGAGGACCACGTGATCACCGGCGTCCGCGAACCCGTTGCGTCCGAGGTGGTACGCGCTGCTGAGCCCGGCCTGCCCGGCCCCGATCACGACCACGTCGACTTCGTGCTCCACGTTCACCGCAACGCCGCACCCGGCCGCGGACGTCCCGTACCCGCTGTGTCGTCGACCACCGGGAAACGCCACCCGGGCGGGTGCGACGGACGCCACTCCAGCCCCTCTTTAACCCGTCCGAAACAAGCGCCTAGTATCGAAGTGCAAGTGGGTGTTCGCCCCAAACCTCTTCCGCTCGTCGTGCCTTCGGGCCATGCCTGTGCGCGGCCGCTGGCGCATGTCCGGAAGACGGGGAGGTAAGCAGAAGGGAGGCAATGAAAGTGGCAATGGTGTGGGTGGCTCTTGCGGTCGAAGCTGTCGTGCTGCTCGCGGCTGCGGTCGCGGCGGTGAGGTGGGTTGGCAAGCCTGCGCCGAACACCCCGGCCCGGCCCGCTGAACAGCAGGGACCGGTGACCGAGCCGACCGGTGGGCTGATCGAGCAACCGGCCTGAACGAGTGCAGCGGGCTTGCCCGTCGAGGGCAAGCCCCGAGCACGGTGATCGCCGCGCCATCGGCGGCGAAACCGGTTTCGTTACACATTTTCCCGGGATGCTTTTCCCGGTTTTTCGCGGCGCTTTCCGCGTTCGTCGGAACTTCCTTTTTCGCGTTTCATCGCGCGGGTTGCCGCCCGGCCGACAGGTCCGCGCCGGGCATCGCCCGGCCCCCGATAGAGTGCCCGGGTCCCTGCTCGACGACCGCGGAAGGCAGTTGTGACCACATCGCAGCAGCAGCCCCGTCCCGGTGCTTCGCCCGGCTCGGCGCTCGCGGAGTACCGCAGGTTCGTCGCACGGGCGGTGCGCGAACCCGGCCTGGTCGGCGCGGTCGCGCCGAGTTCTCCTTTCCTGGCGCGTGAAATGGCGGCCGTCGTGCCGAGCCGCACGGCCGCGCCCGTCGTGGTCGAGCTGGGTCCCGGCACGGGTGCGCTTTCCCGCGCGGTGCACGAGCGGCTACCCGAAGGCGGCAGGCACCTGGCGATCGAGATCGACCCGGGCATGATCGAGCACTTGCGCGCCGACCTGCCGTGGCTGGAAGTCGTGCGCGGCGACGCGTCCCGCCTCGGCGCGCTGCTGGCCGAGGCAGGCGTGAGCTCGGTGGACGCGGTGGTCAGCGGGCTGCCGTGGTCGATCTTCTCCGGCGAGCTGCAGCGCGACATCCTCGCCGAGGTCGGCAAGGCCCTCGCGCCGGGTGGCGCGTTCACCACGTTCGCCTATGTGCACGCGCTGGGCATGTCCGGTGCGCAAGCGTTCCGCCGCCGCCTGGACGGCGCCTTCGACGAAGTCCTCACCAGCCGCACGGTGTGGCGCAACGTGCCACCGGCCCGCGTCTACACCTGCCGCCGCCCCAAAGCTTGATCCCCGGAGGTTGATCCGGCGCGCGCACGTGCCGTGCAACCCGGTGTCGGAAATTTGCCACCGGAACAGAGCATGTCCCGTGGCGCGAGATCGGTCTACGGTCGCCATGTGGGGACATTGGTGCGGCTCAGACCGGTGCTATCCGACGACCTTCCCGAATTGGAGCGGATGCTCAACTCCCGGGAAGCCAGCCATCCCTACAACTGGTTCGGCTACCAAGGCTCCGGGCACTTCGGCAAGCGGTGGGAGCGATCTGGGCTGCTCTCGGCCGACGAGGGCGTGCTGCTGGTGGTCTACGAGCAGGACCCGGACCACCGGCTGGGGTTCGTGTCCTGGGACAAGAGCAAGACGGGGCAGAACTCGTTCTGCTGGAACATCGGCATCAACCTGCTACCGGACGCGCGCGGCCAGGGCCACGGCACCGAGGCGCAGCGCCAACTCGTCGAGTACCTGTTCGCGCACACCCAAGTCAACCGGATCGAGGCGGGCACCGAGGTGGACAACTTCGCCGAGCAGCGCGCCCTCGACAAGGCCGGTTTCACCCGCGAGGGCGTGCTGCGCGGCTGGTTGTTCCGCGGCGGCCGCTGGCGCGACTGCGTGCGCTACAGCGTGCTGCGCGAGGAGGTCGTGCGGGACTGATCAGTCCAGCTGCTCTTCCAGCCACGTCGTGTGCACCGGGCAGCTGCGCAGCTTGTCGTCGTCGACCAGGCGCTGGTGCAGTCCGATCGTGTTGGCGACCCCTTCGATCCGGAACTCCGCGAGCGCCTGCCTGGCCCGCGAGTAAGCCTGCTCCCGATCGGCTCCCCAGCAGATCAGCTTGGCGATCATGGAGTCGTAGAACGGGCTGATCCGGTCGCCGCGAGTCAGCCCGGTGTCCACCCGCACGCCCGGCCCGCCGGGCAGGTCGAACGCGGTGACCTCGCCGGGGCAGGGCGCGAAGTCGCGGTCCGGGTCCTCGGCGTTGATCCGCAGCTCCACCGCGGCACCGTTGCGGGTCAGCTGCCGCTGGGTGCACGAGATCGGTTTGCCCGCGGCGACCCGCAGCTGCTCGGCGACCAGGTCGACCCCGCTGACCAGCTCGCTGACCGGGTGTTCCACCTGGATGCGGGTGTTCATCTCCATGAAGTAGAAGTTCTGGTCCTCGTCGACCAGGAACTCCACGGTCCCGGCGTTGCGGTAGCCGACGTGCCGCGCCAGCCGCACCGCCGCGTCGGTCATCAGTTCCCTGGTCCGTTCGTGCAAGCCCGGTGCGGGCGCTTCTTCCAGCAGTTTCTGCCTGCGCCGCTGGACCGAGCAGTCCCGCTCGAACAGGTGCACCACGTTGCCGTGATCGTCGGCGAGGACCTGCACCTCGACGTGCCGCGGCCGGGCCAGCGCCCGTTCCAGGTACGACGTGCCGTCACCGAAGGCGGAACGGGCCTCGGCCTGCGCGGCAGGCAGCACGTCGGCCAGCTCCTCGGCCGAGGAGACCGGGCGGATGCCGCGCCCGCCGCCGCCGGCGGCAGCCTTGACCAGCACCGGGTAGCCGATCTCCGCGGCGGCGGCCTGCGCGGCGGCCAGGTCGGTCACCGGTTCGCTGCCCGGCACCACCGGCACACCCGCGGCCCGCGCGGTCGCCCGCGCGGTGGCCTTGTCGCCCATCAGCTCGATCGCCGAGGCCGGTGGGCCGATCAGCACGAGTCCCGCGTCCTGCACCGCGCGGGCGAACGCGGCGTTCTCGGACAGGAAGCCGTAGCCGGGATGCACGGCGTCGGCGTGGGTGCTGCGCGCGGCCTCCAGCAGCGCGGCGGAGTCCAAGTAGGACTTCGCGGCGGGCGACGGGCCGATGTGCACCGCGTGGTCGGCCAGCTGGACCCACCGGGAGTTCTTGTCGGCGTCGGAGTACACCGCGACGGCCTCCACGCCCGCGGTGTGGCAGGCGCGGATGATGCGTACCGCGATCTCGCCCCGGTTCGCGACCAGGACCCGCCCCGGCCCCGTCATGCTTCCACGACCTCGATCAGTTCCTGCCCGGCTTCCACTTCGTCGCCGTCGTCGAGCAGGAAGCGCCCGATGGTTCCCGCGGACTCGGCCTTGACCTCGGTGAAGGTCTTCATCACCTCGATGAGCGCGATCGTCTCGCCTTCCCGGACCGCGCCGCCGACCTCGACGAACGGGTCCTGGTCAGGCGAGGGGCGGCGGTAGAACACGCCGGGGAGTGCTGCGCTGACGGTCGACATGGGACCTCCTCGTCGATATCGGGTTGGTTTGCCGGGCCGGGTTCATCCGGAGACGGCGGCGCGGACCTTCTCCAACCGCGCGGTGCGGTCCCGGCGCGCGGCCATCGCCGCCTCCACGTCGACCGGTACGAAGCCGACCCGGTCCCCGGTGCGGGCCTGCGCGATGCGGTCCCGATCCACCGAGATCACGGTGCCGACGGTGGCGTAGCCGCCGCCGGTGACCGCGTCGCCGAGCAGCACGATCGGCTCGTTTCCGCCGGGCACCTGCACCGAGCCGATCGGATAGCCCAAGTCGACCACGTTGGCCGGGTCGCTGCCCGCCCCGAACGGCTGCTCGCGCTCGACGAAGTCGATCGTGCCGCCGCGCAGCCGGTAGCCGACCCGGTCGGCGTCCTTGGTGACCTTCCACGTCGTTTCCCCGAAGGACTCCAGCGCGGCCGCGGTGAGCCGGTAGGAGCACAGCCCCACCACCAGTCGCAGTTCGGCCTCGCCGCTGAAGTCCGGGCGCAGCTCGACCGGAACCGCGGTGCCGGGTGCCGGGCTGCTGGCCGGACGCTCACCCAGCGGCAGCCGGTCGCCCTGGGCGAGCGAACGGCCCTCGAACCCGCCGATGCCGGTGAGCGTGTAGGTCGACCGCGAGCCGAGGTATTCGGGCACGGCCACGCCACCGCTGATCGCGACGTACGGACGGGCGCCGGAGCGCAGCATCTCGAAGCCGAGCACGTCGCCGGTGCGCACCAGCAGCGTTTCCCACGGCGGCACGGGTTCTCCGTTGATCCGGGCGGGAGCCTCGGCGCCGGTGATCGCGATCTGGCGTTCGTCGGTGAACTCCAGCTCGGGCCCGATGTAGGTGGCCTCCAGCGCGGCCGCGCCGACCGGATTGCCCACCAGCATGTTCGCCACGCGGTAGGAGAACTGGTCCAGCGCACCGGACGGCGGCATCCCGATGGCGTACTGCCCGTCGCGGCCCAGGTCCTGCACCGTCGTGGACAGCCCTCCGGAGCGGACGATGACCTCGCTCATCACAGCACCTCCAGCAACCGGCGGTTGAACCCGTCCGGATCGGCCAGGAACTCCGACGGGGAGAACTCCACCGGGCGGGTGTGGTAGCGGAACGTCCCGGCCTCCACTTCGCCGCGCAGCCGGTCGTACTCGGCGCGGTCGATGGCGCGGTAGCGCAGGATGTCGCTCGGCTTGGGGAAGGCGATGTGCTCGGCGAAATCCGGCAGCCGCTGGGCGAGGTCGAAGACCGGCGCCGGGGCGATCCCGAACAACTGGTACCCGCCTGCGCCGCGCACCGGGTAGACCACGGCGAACGCGCCGCCGTAGCCGAATGCCCGTTCCGGGGTGTCGGTTCGGGGCCGCACGTACTTCGGAACCTCGATCTGCCGCTCGCGCGGGACCATCTGGTAGCAGAACGGGAGACCGGGCACGAATCCGAGCATCGTGACGATGAACGGCGCACCCGTGATCGCGTCGATCAGCTCGGGAACGCCGGAGAATCCGTTGATCCGCGCGGCGTATTCCAAATCCGTCACCGACGGGTCCTGGTGGTTGTCCCGGAACCGCAGCAGTGTTTCCCGGGTCCACGGATCGTCGAACAGCACCGGCACGTCGACGATCCGCGTCGGCACCACGTAGTCCGCGGGCAGCTCGCCCGCCGAGTGCTCGAGCCTGCGCAGCTCGTCGGCCAGTTCCACCGGGTGCAGCCGGTCCGGGTCCAGCCGGACCATGTAGGAGGCGTTCGAGGGGCAGATGTCCACGATGCCGTCGACGTTCTGCTCGCGGAGCGCGCCGGTGATCGCCATCGCCTTGAAATTCGCCTGGAGACTCATTTCCTGATCGAGTTCGACGAAGATGAATTCGTCGCCGCCGAACTCGTACCGAGCGGGAGGCAGGTCCGTGCTCGTCGCTGCCATGTCGACCTCCTCGGTCCTCGGAGGTGATCTGCCGTGCATCGAGGATGCGCCGAAGCCATTCGCCGCGCAGGGGCGCGGCTGTGAACTCGATGGACGGCGCTGGGAAAATCGCACGTTCGGGTCACCATAGCGGCCGGTCCCGGGCGGCCGGTACGCGCGAACGCAGGCACCCGGTTGCGCCGAACGGCGGCGCGATGCGCGGCACGGCCCCGTCCGCAGCAGCCGAACGGAGCACTGTGCTCGGCCGGTGGCTGCGGGAGCATGGCTCGTACCATCGGCACGCGGCCGGCGGATCATCGCAGGGCAAGGCCCGGTTTCGGCCGCTGCAGACGCTGCGGGAGGTGGGTCGGTTGCAGGTTCTCGTCGATCTCAACGCGGACGCCGGGGAAAGCTTCGGCAGGTGGCAGCTGGGTGCGGACGAACGGCTGATCCCGTTGGTCAGCTCGGTGAACATCGCGTGCGGATGGCACGCCGGGGACCCGGCCACGATGCGTGCGTCGCTGCGGATCGCGCGCGAGGCCGGGGTCGCGGCGGGCGCGCACCCGGGGTTCCCGGACCTGGCCGGGTTCGGCAGGCGCGCGATCTCGTTCAGCCCGCGGGAGGCGGCGGACGCGTGCCTCTACCAGTTCGGCGCGCTGCGGGCGCTGGCCGACGAGATGGGTGTGCCGATCACGCACGTCAAACCGCACGGTGCGCTCTACGGGCTCACGTTGCGGGACGCGGCCGCGGCGCAGGCGGTCGGGGAAGCGGTGGCGGCCGCGGCGCCCGGTGTTCCGGTCGTGCTGCTGGCCGGGCAGACCGCGGATCAGGTCGCCGAGCGCGGGATTCCGGTGGTGCGCGAGGCGTTCGCCGACCTCGACTACGACGACGCCGGGCACATCATCATCGAACCGAACCCGGTCGCGAAGGACCCGCAGCGGTGCGCCGAGCAGGCGTTGGCGGTGCTGCGCGGTGAAGTCACCTCGGTCAACGGCAACGCCGTGCCGGTCCGGGCCGAAACGATCTGCCTGCACGGCGACCGGCCGAACGCGGTCGAGGTGGCGGGCGCGGTTCGCGACGCCTTCGCCGCCGAAGGCGTGGAACTCGCCGTGATGAGCGAGGTGGTGCGCCGCGGGACCAGCGGTGCGGCCACGGCGACGGGCGAGGCCGCACCGGCCTGACCGACCCTGCTCGGCCGGAGGAAACGGAGCGTCCGGGCGCGCCACCTCGCCGGAACTGCTCAGGTGGTGGGGAGCAGATCTTCCCGCAGCGCGACCCGGTTGTCGCTGAAGTGGTCGCCTTCCGGGCTGAACGGCGCCACGTCGTCCGGCACGCAGTCGGCGACCAGCAAGGTGTCGTCGCTGCGCTCGTCCGGCCCGGCCGCGATCATCGGTGCGCCGTCCGGCGCCCACACCCCGGAGTTGCCGCGGTACTGCCACTGCCCGCGCTGCGAGGTCTCCCAGCCGCGCCGGTTGCAGTAGGCGACGAACACCCGCCACACCGCGGCCATCGCCGGGATGATGTGCTCTGTGGCGTCCGGGTAGGGCACCTGGGTCGGATTGCCGTCGTGCAGCACGAAGTGGTGATCGGCGGCGGTCGGCCCGACGATCAGCCGGGCTCCGCGGCCGACCAGGCTCTGGTACAGCGGCGGGAATTCGCACTCGTAGCAGTTGAGCAGGCCCACCGGGAACTGGTTCACCTTCACCACCGGCGGCAGCTCGGTGCCCGCGGTGAAGTTGGCGCGCTCGGCCGCGCCGTAGAGGTGGGTTTTGCGGTAGTTCGCCACGAGCTCTCCGCCCAGCACCAGCGCGATCGAGTCGTGCACGGTGTCGGCGAGCCGGTCGATCTCCACGTACGGCACGACGATGCCGATTTCGTGGGTGTGCGACAGGGTTTGCGCGGCCTTGATCGCGCGGCCGTCCTTGGGCTGGGCCAGCGCGCGGGCTTCCTCGGGGCCGAGCGAGTAACCGGTGGTGTAGCACTCCGGGAACGCGCACAGCTGTGCGCGGTAGCGGGCCGCCACCTCCACGACCTCCCGCATCCGGTGCAGGTTCGCGGTGACGGCTTCGTGGCTGCCGACGGGGTTCTCGCCCTGGAACAGGGCGAGCCGGACACCCGTGCCGGGTTGCGGGGGTTCGGGGCGGGTGAGCTTGCTGGCGATCCGGATGGGGTGCAACGGATTCTCCTTTGCAGTGGTGCGGATTCTCGGTCGGTGAGGTCGGGCGGCGAAGCCGGCGAAAAGCCCGTCGTGCCGGGAAAAGTGCCGATGCTGGGCGCTCAGGCCGGGGTGGCGATGGCGCCGGAGAGGTAGCCGCGCACGGAGTCGAGCAGGTCCTCGGTGTGCCGCTCGGTGAGTTCGCCGCGCACCACGATCCGCAGCACGTCGGTCTCCTGGCGGTCCGGCGGCAGCGGGTAGACCGGCACCGACCAGCCGCGCCCGGCGAGGTGGGCGGCCAGGTCGCGCAACGTCCAGCCGCGGTCGCCCTCCCGCTGCGCGAGCACGACCACCGGCAGATCACCGCCGTCGCCGACGACCCGGAACGGCCCCATCCCGGCGAACGCGGTGGCCAGCGCGGTCGCGGTGGAGCGGCTGCGCTGGTGCGCGGCCCGGTACCCCTCGAAGCCGAGGCGGAGGAAGTTGTAGTACTGCAGGACCACCGGCGCGGCCGATCGGGAGAAGCTCAGCTCGTGGTTGGCCCGGGTGCTGCCCAGGTAGTTGGTGTCGAAGCTGAGCCAGTTCGTGCGGGATTCGGCGTCCCGCCACACGATCCAGCCCAGCCCGGCGGGTACCAGGCCGTACTTGTGCCCCGAGGTGTTCACCGAGCGCACCCTGGGCAACCGGAAGTCCCACTGCAGTTGCGGGTCGAGGAACGGCGCGACGAACCCGCCGGAGGCCGCGTCCACGTGGATCGGCACGTCCAGGCCGGTCTCGGCCTGCACCTCGTCGAGCGCGGCGGCGATCTCGCCGACCGGCTCGTAGCTGCCGTCGATGGTGGAACCCAGCACGGTCAGCACGCCGATCGTGTCCGCGTCGCAGCGCTCCCGGACCTGCTCGGCGGTCAGGTGCAGCCGGTCCTGCCCGGCGGGGGCGAACCGCGGCTCCACGTCCCAGTAGCGGCAGAACTTGTACCAGCACACGTGTGCGTTGGCGCCCAGCACCAGGTTCGGCCTGCGGCCTTCGCCGACTCGCTGGCGCCACCGGCGCAGCAGCGCCGCGCCCGCCAGCAGGGCGGCCTCGCTGGAGCCGGTGGTCGCGGTGCCCACCGCTTCGGCCGGATCGGCGTGCCAGAGGTTCGCCAGCGTGTGCACGCAGTTGCGTTCCAGTTCGGTGGCACCGGGGTACTGGTCCCGGTCGATGATGTTGTAGGTCAGGTAGTCGCTGAACAGCTTCTCCGCCTCCGGCTCCACGGTGCTGGTGAGGAACGTGGCCAGGTTCGCGGCAGGTCTGATGTCGTCGCGCAGCTTGATCCGGACGGCGTTCGCGGCCGCCGACGCGGTCCAGCCTTGGGCGGGCAGGACGCCGGGCGCACGCGCGGTGGTCGTGGGTGGTGCGCTCGCGCGGCTGGCCGCCTGCGGACACGACATGGCGTGGACCTCCTTGGTGCGGGACTGGATCGGTCGGTAGAGAGCTCGCTGCGAGGCCTCCGGGGCGGCCCGGGAGGTCGTCCGCGGGGGTGGCGCCGCTTCGTCGAACCTAGGTTCCGCGGCTCGGCGCCCGACATGGTCAGAAAGTCCTGCTCCGCTCGGACTGGACCGAACGGAGCCCTCCGCGCTGCGCCGTCCGTGGTTGCCGCTGCGACATCCGGGCGAAATCGGTGGCCGGTCGGTCACTTCGGGGTGCGGTCGTGACGACATAGCCAGTGGGTGTAACGACCGGTCCGGCGCTGGTGGGAAGGCCATGCCCGGTGGGGAAGTGTCGTCACGCGAACGGCCCGAAAGGCCCGGACACGGCGGAGGTGCGCCGCAGTGCCCTGGTCCGCGCCGCCAACGAGCTCGCCGCGGCGAGCGGGGCAACGCCGCCCCGCGGGTCCGCGCGGGCGATGCCACCGAACCCTGTGGGAGTCACCTGATGGCCAATTCGTACCGGAGAGCCCTGGACACCGCGATCACCGCGATGATGCGCGAGGCCGTGGAGCACTCGGCGGCGCTGGAACTGGTGCTGGGGCAGGTGGACCAGCTCGTGACCCTGCGGGTCAAGCTGGGACGGACCGGACCGGTGGCCGGCGACGTGTACCGGGACGCGCTGCAGCGCGCCGCCGGTGCGGCCGGGGGCACGCAGGTGGTGCCGCTGCTGCAACGGCTCACCCCGCGCGAGCACGAGGTGCTGGGGCACCTGGTGCGGGGCAGCTCGAACCGGCAGATCGCCCGGTCGCTGGGGATCTCGGAGCGCACCGTGAAGAACCACCTGCGGGCGATCTTCACCAAGCTGGAGGTGGCCGACCGGACCTCCGCGGCGGTCAAGGCGCTCACCGCGGGGCGCGCGCCGGGGCACAACGGGTGGGCCGAACTGAACGGCAAACCGGCGGCGGAGCGGAACTGAGTGCTTGTCCTCGAAGTCGTCGTGCGGCAGGCGCTGCGGACCCGCGCAGGGATCGGGACGCGAGGGATAGTCCTGTCGGCCGCGGCCGTTTCGGGGGATCGGCCTCGGTGCTCGGGTCGATCTTCTACGCTCCACGGCATGGTCCCGCTCAGCCCGAAGTCGGTGTTGGAAGGCCGCAACAGCGACCGCACGCCGCTGCCGTTCATCATCGGGCTCGTCGTCTGCGGCTCGTGCTCGCTGGTGGCGCTGGCCTACTACGTGCTCACCGGAGGGGTGGGCAGCACGTTGCTGAGCGGGCTGCTGGCGTTGCCGACGGTGGTGGTGCTGGTCGGCCTGGTGCTGCTGATCGACCGGCTCGAACCGGAACCGCGGATGCTGCTGGTGCTGGCGTTCGCCTGGGGCGCCGGGGTGGCGATCGTGGGGTCGTTCATCGTGAACACGTTCGGCAGCTCGCTGCTGGTGCCGGTGTACGGGCCGGACATGGCCGAGCTGCTGTCCAGCTCGGTGATCGCGCCGGTGGTGGAGGAGACCTTCAAGGGCGTGTTCCTGCTGCTCCTGCTGCTGTTCCGGCGCTTCGAGATCGACGGGCCGACCGATGCGCTGGTCTACGCGGCGCTGTGCGCGCTCGGGTTCGCGTTCGTCGAGAACGTCCTCTACTACCAGGATCCGCTGCTGTCCGGGGAGCAGGTCGCGCCGGTGGTGCTGATGCGCGGGGTGATCTCGCCGCTGGGGCATCCGATCTACACCGCGATGACCGGACTGGGCATCTCGCACGCGGCGACGCACCGCGGGTTCGGGCGGGGCGTGGCCGTCGCGCTGGGCTGGTCGGCGGCGGTGCTGCTGCACGCGATGTGGAACTTCTCCACCGCGTTCGGCAACGGCGGGCTCGCGTTGGCCTACCTGGTGGAGCTGGCGGTGTTCATCGTGCTGGTGACGATCCTGCTGCGGGATCGCAGGCGGCTGGTGGCGCTGATCGGTGCCTACCTGCCGCCGTACATCCCGAGCGGTCTGGTCCAGCAGGCCGATCTGCAGATGCTCGGCACCATGCGCGGGCGCAAGCAGGCCCGCGCGTGGGCGCGGTCGCAGTCCGGGCTGATGGGTGCGCGGGCGATGTCCGACTACCAGCTGGCGGCCACTGAGCTGGCGCTGCTGCACGATCATGCGGTGCGGGCCACGATCCCGGTCGACAAGTTCCACGAGCGGCGCAACGCGATCCTGGGGCTGATGCGGGTGGCGCGGGACGCGTTCTTCCAGCGCGCGCCCAAGGTGGCGGCTCCGCCGTGGACGCCGCAGGGCGAGCAGTCCGGGTTCTTCCGGCCGTTGTCGAACCTCGAAACCGCGCGGTTGCCCACCTACCAGCCGAGTGCGCAGACGAGGCAGTTGCCGACCGCGTTGAGCACCACCCGGCTGCGGACCATGCGGATGTCCGCGCGGCGGGACTGGGCCGGGCACAGCGGTGGCTCGGCCGGGGGCGGTGCTCCAGGTGGGGGCGCGGCGCCCGGCACTCCTGCTTCTGGGACTCCTGCTCCTGGTACTGGGTCTCCTGGTACTGGGTCTCCGGGGAGTTCAGGTCAGGCGAATCCGGCGCAGGGCGATCCGGCCACGGCGCCGGGAACCACGGTGCCTGCGGGACGGACGGGCGCTGCGCCGGGTGGGCAGCCGCCGACGGGACAGCCTCCGGCGGGCAAACCCCCGGCAGGTCAGCCGCAGCCCGGCCAGCCTCCAGCGGGCCAACCTCCAGCGGGCCAACCTCCAGCAGGCCAGCCTCCGGCGGGTCAGCCTCCGGCGAACCGGCCTCCTGGCCCGCCGCCCGGCGGTCCGCCTCCCGCGGGCGGGCGTCCGCCGCAACCACCAGCGCCGGGTCCACAACCCGATCGCCAGCAGCGGCCGCCCCAGAACCCGCCACCGCAGCACCCGCCTTCGCAGCACCCGCCTTCGCAGCACCCGCCTTCGCGCTGAGCCGGACTCACCCCGCGCGGATCAGCGGCCACAGCCGCGACCACGGCATCACCGGCTCGTCGTAGCGGGTGACGGCGATGCCTTGCGCGATGTCGACCACGTCGAGCCGGGTCCGCACGGTGTCCAACTGCTGCTCATGGGCGAAGTAGCGCTGCAACGGCCGAGTGCTGCCCACGTAGAGCACCGCCGTTGCGCTGTCCGGGGGAACGCCGAAGAACCAGTAGCCGCGGTGCGGGCTGTACACCCTGGGCAGCCCGTACCGCGGACCTAGGGCGTCCATGGCCCCGGTGACGGTGTAGCTCTCGCCGACGATGGCGGTGCGTTCCCGAACGTCCGGTGGTAGCGCGTGGTAGCTGCGAGCGACCGTCTCGGTGAGTTCCGGCCAGCCCGTCTCGTACATCCTGCTGAAAGCCGCGAGCTGCGGGTGCCGCGCGATCACGGGCAACGGGTAGATCGGCAGCAGTGCCAGCGGCAGCAGCGCCGAGAGCAGGTAGGCCGGCCACGCCACCCACGACCATCGCCCGCCGCGCGCCCGCCGGTTCCCGAGCCCTGCCGCAGCGGCCGCGAACAGCATCCCGTAGAGCCCGGCGAGGTAGTTCGGCCTCCCACCGGCGATCACGTAGAACGCGAGAAGCGCGATCGAGACCCACGCCAGGAACCGCACCGGCCGCAGCTGCTCGTCCCGCAGCAGGAACCACACCCCGAGGCAGCACAGCACCGCGCCGACGACCACTCCGGAATAGAGCAACGCCGTCGGGAGGAACAGCGGCCGCGCGTTCTCAGCGTCGACGATCCGGCCCATGTCGAGCGCGGGCCAGCCGTTCGCGGCCTGCCAGGCCAACGCCGGTGCGGAGGCGACGGCCGCGACGCCGACTCCCGTCCACAGCAGGCGGCGCTTGAGCATCTCCCGCGGTCCGGCGATCAACACACCCAGCACCAGCGTGAAGCACAGCAGCGCGATCTGGAACTTGGTCTGCACACCGACCGCTGCGACGGCTCCGGCGGCGAGCAGCAACGCGTCCGAACGAACTCGCGTCCAGCGCACCACCAGCCACAGCAACAGCAGCCATTGCGGCGGTTCCAGCGTCGCCGCGGCCAGCCAATGCCCGCTGAGCAGCAGCCACGGCGAGAGCGCGTACGCGCAGGCGGCGAGGAACTGGGCGCGCCGGTCGCCGCCCAGCTCGCGCGTGATCAGCGCGGTGAGCACGATCCCGAGCGCGGTGACCAGTGCGGCCGGAGTCCGCAATGCGAGCAGCGAACCGGGGAACGCCGCGTCGAGCCCGGCGGCCAGCAGCGGCACCAGCGGCTGCTGGTCCATGTAGCCCCAGTCCGGGTACTTGCCCGCCGCGATGAAGTACAGCTCGTCGGACAGGTACCCGTAGCGGCTGCTGATCAGCAGCAACAACGCTGTGACGAGTCCGGCCAGCAGCAGCACCGGCCCGCGCGCGAACGGTGGTGCCGAGTGCGGTGCCGCCGGTGCGGTGGTGCCGATCTGCTCGGTCGGTGCTGGCACCGGCTTCCCCTCGCCGTCGTCGTCGGATCGCGGGGAAGTTTACGAGACGCGAATCGGTATCGGCGCCCTTCCGGGTGAAGGTGGCGCGGGAATGGACGGCGTTGCGCGAATGCGCGGGAATGTGCACGTGCATTCAACGTTCGGGAGACCACTGATGCCGCAGAAAGGCGTCCCAAGCCAAATGCCACGGAAAGCGGTGCACGAACGCATCGCCGGTACCCGGCTCGTGCTGTTCGTAGACATCGTCCCCGGCCAAAACCGCGACGCCCCAATCCGACAGCCGCCGCATCGCCTCCTGCACCGCCGGGAACGCGATCTGCGCGCGGTTGGAGAACGGCATCGCCACCACCGGCTGCTGCTTGCCGACCGCCTCCACCAGCATTCCCAGCGGCAGCGTGTCGGAGATCCCGGCCGCCCACTTCGCCAGGCTGTTGCAGGTGATCGGGGCGGCGATCATGCCGTCGGCCGGCGGCAGCGCGTCCGGTGCCTCGGGTTGCTTGTACCGGGTGCGCACCTGGTAGCCGGTCTTGGCCGACAGCGCCTCGGTGTCCAGGAACCGCTCACCGTCCGGTGAGGCGATCACGCACACCATCCACCCGTCGGCCTGAGCCAGTTCCACCAGCCGTCCCACGTCGCGCGCCGCCGGTGAGCCCATCGCGATCGCGTACAGCACCGGCTGACCGTTCTCGTGCACTGCGTCCCCCGTTGTCGTTTTCGGTGTTCTCGGCGGCGCTGGCCGCGCCAGGGTCCTCGGCGGCTGGCCGCGCCAGGGCCCTTGGCGGCGCTGGCCGCGCTGAAGCCATCGGTGCCGTCGGCCGCGCCAGAGTCTTCGGTGGCGCCGGAAGGGTCGTCAGCGGCGGTGCGGCACCAGGGTCAGCGGCGGATGCCGCACCAGGCGGCGAAGTGCGAAAGGCTGTTGGTGGACCGGGCGTCGCTGGCCGCCAGCGACTGCACCGTCTCGTGCACCTGCGGGTGGTAGCGGGTCAGCTGCGGGGCGATCCGCCGCGCGTGTTGCAGGCACTCCAGCGAACGCCGCCGGTCGCCGTGCAGCAGCCAGCCGCGGGAGAGGTCGATCCAGTAGTGCCCGCTGCGGCTGGGTGCCGTCGTCTCCGGTAATCGCACCGCGCTCGCCCTGGTCACCGCGGTGGTGCCGTCGGCGAGTTCGACCGGCACGGCCACCGAGTGGATGTCGACGTTGGTGGGGCCGAACTTGGTGCCGTAGTGGTTGGCCTCGTCCTGGCCGTCGGCGACCATCGCCCGCGCTTCCCGCAGGTGCTCGTCGGCGAGCTCGGCGTCGGTGGTGCGGGCGGCCAGGATCGCCGCGCGCAGGTGCACGGCGCCGCGCATCGCGGCGGTGGCGGGTGTCTCCGGTGCGGGCAGCAGTTCCAGCGAACGGTCCAGCGAACGCAGCCCGGCGGTGTAGGAGCCGTCGAACAGCAGCACCAGCGCGTGGTTCCACTCCGCGACCGACCCGCGCACCGCGTCCCGGCCGCGGGCGGCCGCGGCGCGGGAGCGCTCATCCGCCAAGTGGCACAGGTCCAGATGCCCCAGCCGGTAGAGCGCGATCATCGCGTAGGAGTAGGTAGCCGCCAGCAGCTCGTGCACCTGGTGGTCGTCCGGTCGCTCGCGGGCCGCGTGGTGCAGGTGCCGCAGCACGTCCGGCAGCGCCTGCACAGCCTCGGCGTGCCGGGTCCGGCGGTCCCACTCCTTGATCCGGGCCACGTCGGCGCGCAGGTCCTCGACGGGGCGCGGATCGGTGTCCAGCTCCGGGTCCGCGCCTTCGACCAGCGCCTGGCGCAGCGCGGGAACACCGCACTGCTCGGCGGCGGGTCCGGGGCCGCGGCCGTGCGGTGGTTCTTCGGTGAGATCGGTGATGTTGATCGACATCGCGCGGGCCACGGCGGCGACGAAGGAGTGGCTGGCGGTGCGCTCACCGCGTTCGACCTTGCGCAGCAGCGAGTAGGAAACGGCCGCGCGCACCGATAACGCGCGCTGCGTCACGCCGTGGATCTTGCGCAGTTCGGCGATGCGGGTCCCGATCCGGGCGGGGCTTTCCGCGGATTGTTCGTCCGCGGTCTCGGCCTGCTCGGGATTTTCGGTTTCCCCCGGTGTTTCGTGCAGCATGGTTCCTACCCCCTCTTACGCGTCCAGTCAGCCTGATTCGCGTGCCCGGAGCAATCCGATCGGGACGGGTGTGGCGATTGTGTGGCACTCCGCTGAGCGATTTCCGGGCCACTGTCAGCGTATGCGATCAGCACCTGAAAATCGGCGCGCTTCGCCGGATTCCCCGGCCGGCGGTGCCGGCGGAGAAGTGCGGACCGCCTTGGCGGAGCACCCGGAGCTGGCCGGGCTGGCCGAGCTGCGCGCGGCGGGATGGTCCTTCCGGTCCTTCCCGGGCGCCGACGGAGACATCGCCGGGCTGGTCGGCTGGCGGGACTGCCCGGCGGGCACGGACGCGCTGTGGATCTTCGACCGGGACGAGTGTCGCGCGGCGCGGATCCGCGGGACGGGCGCGCAGGGGGAGACGGTCTGGGGGCGCACTGGGGATCTGAGCACGTGCGTGGCGGCGCTGCTGGCGCTGCCGGGAGCTTGACCGGGGCAGCTCGACCTGGGGGTCCGGGGTTCCCGCGGCGGGCAGGCCCGGGAGCCGGGTGAATGGGGCGGGGCCGGTGCAGCGAGTGCGCGCCGGTCCCGCCGGCGCAATTGACGATTCCGGGAATTCTTATGAGCGAGATCACAGTGCCGAGTTTGCTCGGCGATCGCGCGCGGATCGCTTGATTGATGCAGCGGTGGCATTGCCTCCCGTTTCGAAGGGGTTGTCCGGAAGCTGCTGCCGAGTTACCCGGGGGAGGCGTTCGCCGGTTCGCCGGGCGGCCGTGGTGTTGATCACGGCGCTGCTTTCGGCGGCGCTCGTCCCGGGTTTCCGGAGGGAGTTTCCGCCGCGGCTTCGACTGGTGCCATTGGTCACTCCGGAAAACGCGATAGCCGGTTTCCGGGACGTTCGGTAGTCGGAGGCGTGCCGTATGAACAAGGCGTTTCCAGTGCGTGTCCGGACGGTTCTCCCGCGAGGTGTGCAGGCGACGGCGCCGGGTGGGGAGGCGCTCCGGTGCAGGTGTCCTTCTGGTGCCCACCGGCGCTGTGCGCAGCATCTCCGCCGAGCGCGGGAGGCTCGCGGAGATCGGCGTCGGCCCGGCTCACCCGCTCGCCGGGCCCGCGTTTCCGCTCCACGAGCGCAATTCCGCGGTGCGCGGCCGGTCCGATCGGCGTGCGCCAGCGTGCGTGAATCCGCCTCGTCGCGGTTGGTCACCGCAGCCGGAGAGAACGTTCGCTCCGGAAAGTGCCGACAGCGCTTTTGGTAGAGTCGGTGGCGGACGACGTGAACCCCGCACCGCAAACTGCGAAAACAGCTCGAAAGTTTTCCCGACTGCTCCGGTGGCAGGCGTCCGCCGACGAGTCGGCCCCCATTCGGCCGCCCGCATCGGCCGTCCGCGCGGAAAAGCCGCGGACAATCGCCGCAGCGGCCGAACCGGCACCCCTTTCCGGGCTGCCGAATGGCCGCGCGCCGGGTGCGATCGGACCTGGAACACCGAGGTGGGCTGTATCGTTCGCCACAGGGCGGAGGAGTGGCTCGCGGGCGCCTGCGAGCTGGAAAGGGAACGGGTCCATTGGTGACGACGAACGGGCACCAGCCGCCGGAGCGTCCGGGGGCGGGTGCGGCCACGGCGGCAGGCTCCGATGCCGCCTCGGCCACGAACAGCCAGCAGCTCAACCGGGTGGTGATCCGCTTCGCCGGGGACTCCGGCGACGGCATGCAGCTCACCGGTGACCGCTTCACCTCGGAAGCGGCCGCGTTCGGCAACGACCTGGCCACGCTGCCGAACTTCCCGGCCGAGATCCGCGCTCCCGCGGGCACGCTGCCGGGGGTGTCCAGCTTCCAACTGCACTTCGCCGACTACGACATCCTCACGCCCGGGGACCGCCCCGACGTGCTGGTCGCGATGAACCCGGCCGCGCTCAAGGCCAACATCCGCGACCTGCCGCGCGGCGGCACCTTGATCGTGAACACCGACGAGTTCACCAAGCGCAACCTCACCAAGGTCGGCTACGAGCAGAACCCCCTCGACAGCGGGGAACTCGACCCGTACGTCGTGCACCACGTGGCGATGGCCGAGCTGACCCGCGGTGCCGCCGAACCCGCCGGGGTTGGCCGCAAGGACGCCGAACGCACCAAGAACATGTTCGCGCTCGGCCTGCTGTCCTGGATGTACAGCCGCCCGACCGAGGGCACCGAGCGGTTCCTGCGGGAGAAGTTCGCCAAGAAGCCCGACGTCGCCGAGGCGAACGTGCTCGCCTTCCGCGCGGGCTGGAACTACGGCGAGACCACCGAGGCGTTCGCCGTGACCTACGAGGTCGCCCCGGCGACGCTGCCGAAGGGCACCTACCGCCAGATCACCGGCAACGTCGCGCTCGCCTACGGGCTGGTCGCGTCGGCGAAGCGCAGCGGGCTGCCGATGTTCCTCGGCACCTACCCGATCACCCCGGCCTCCGACGTGCTGCACGAGCTGGCCAAGCACAAGAACTTCGGCGTGACCACGTTCCAGGCCGAGGACGAGATCGCGGGCGTCGGTGCGGCGCTGGGCGCCTCGTTCGGCGGTGCGCTGGGCGTGACCACCACGTCCGGGCCGGGCCTTGCGCTGAAGTCGGAGACGATCGGGCTGGCGGTGACCATGGAGCTGCCGCTGCTGATCTGCGACATCCAGCGCGGCGGCCCGTCCACCGGGCTGCCGACCAAGACCGAGCAGGCCGACCTGCTGCAGGCGCTCTACGGGCGCAACGGCGAGTCGCCGGTGCCGGTGATCGCGCCGAAGTCGCCTGCGGACTGCTTCGACGTGGCGCTGGACGCGGCGCGGATCGCGCTGCGCTACCGGACTCCGGTGCTGCTGCTCTCGGACGGCGCGGTGGCCAACGGCTCCGAGCCGTGGCTGATCCCGGACGTCACGAAGCTGCCGGACCTGCGGGTCAGCTTCGCGACCGAGCCGAACGCGCCGGACGGCTCCGGCGAGTTCTGGCCCTACGTGCGCGACCCGGAGACGCTGGCCCGCGAGTGGGCGGTGCCGGGCACGCCGGGCACCGAGCACCGCATCGGCGGGCTGGAGAAGGCCGACGGCGCGGGCAACATCTCCTACGACCCGGACAACCACGACAAGATGGTCCGGCTGCGCCAAGCCAAGATCGACGGCATCGAGGTGCCGGACATCGAGGTCGACGACCCCTCCGAGCAGGCTGGAGTGCTGGTGCTGGGCTGGGGCTCGTCCTACGGCCCGATCGGCGCGGCGTGCCGCCGGGTGCGCGGGCAGGGCATGGCGGTCGCGCAGGCCCACCTGAGCCACCTGAACCCGATGCCCGGGAATCTCGGCGAGGTGCTGCGGCGTTACGACAAGGTCGTGGTGCCGGAGATGAACATGGGACAGCTCGCGATGCTGCTGCGCGCCCGCTACCTGGTGGACGTGCACAGCCACACCAAGATCGCGGGCCTGCCGTTCCAAGCGGAAGAACTCCAGAACGTGCTCACCGATGTGGTGCAGGGGGTTGCGGCGTGACGACCACGGACCTCGGACTGCCGGAAGTGGGCGGCCTGCACGGCGTGCCCACCACCGACGAGAAGCAGACCGCCAAGGACTACAAGTCCGACCAGGAAGTCCGCTGGTGCCCCGGTTGCGGCGACTACATCGTGCTCAACGCGGTGCAGAGCTTCCTGCCGACGCTGGGGCTCAAGCGGGAGAACATCGTGTTCGTCTCGGGCATCGGCTGCTCCAGCCGGTTCCCGTACTACATGAACACCTACGGGATGCACTCCATCCACGGCCGCGCCCCGGCTATCGCGACCGGGCTGGCCACCACCAGGCCGGACCTGAGCGTGTGGGTCGTGACCGGTGACGGCGACGCGCTGTCCATCGGCGGCAACCACCTGATCCATGCGCTGCGGCGCAACGTGAACCTGAAGATCCTGCTGTTCAACAACCGGATCTACGGGTTGACCAAGGGCCAGTACTCGCCGACGTCGGAGGTCGGCAAGGTCACCAAGTCGACGCCGGTGGGTTCGGTGGACACCCCGTTCAACCCGGTGTCGCTGGCGCTGGGCGCGGAGGCCAGTTTCGTGGCCCGCACGCTGGACTCGGATCGCAAGCACGTGACCGAGACCTTGCAGGCCGCGGCCGAGCACCGCGGCAGTGCGCTGGTGGAGATCTACCAGAACTGCCCGATCTTCAACGACGGCGCGTTCGACGTGCTCAAGGACTCCGACGAGAAGCAGCGCCGGATCATCCCGCTGGCGCACGGCGAGCCGATCGTGTTCGGGCCGGAGGACGAACGTCGCGGTGTGGTCCGGGATTCGTCCGGCGAGCTCAAGGTCGCAAAGCTCGACGAGGTCGACTCCTCGGAGATCGTCGTGCACGACGCCGAGCGCGAGGACAGCTCGCTGGCGTACGCGCTGTCCCGGCTCGGCGGCCAGCACCTGGATCCGACGGTGACCGGCGTGTTCCGCTCGATTCCGCGGCCCACCTACGACGACCAGGCCCGCGAGCAGACCGCCACGGCGACCGAGACGAACCCGCCGGACCTGCAGGGCCTGCTCACCGGACACGACACCTGGACGATCTGACCCGACGGGTCGCAGACCGCCGCTCCAGCCGGGGCGGCGGTCTTTTCACGTCGCGGGGAGCTTGGACGGAGTCACTCCGGACATGCCCGGGTCCGGCAGTCCGGATGCAGCGGCCAGCCGTGCGGCGGGTCGTTCAGCGGACCCCAGCCGAGGCGGCCGCAGAGCGTCTGCACCACGCTCCGTTCGTCGAGCCGCCCCTGCACCGCGTCCTCCGCGACGAGGTGCACTTGCCGAGGCCCGCGCAGCCCGACCGCGTACCGCGCGTATTTGATGATCACGGCCCCGCAGGGCCGCAGAGCGCCCGGGCGGCATTCGCCGACCGGGCGGTTTTCGCTGATCGGGTCCGGGGCGGTTCGGTGCGTTCGGGGAATGTCCATTCGCCGCATCGGCTTCCGTCGGTGAGTCGGGGACCACCGGCCGGGGCGGGAGAGTGCCCCGGCCGGTGGCATGGCCCGCCGGACCGATTCGAGGGGACCGGTGCATCGGCCCGGCGAGTCCCTGTGCGCTACGGCCGCGACCTCGGGGGTGGTTCCCGGCGCGCGGAACCGATCGCGGCGGCGCGGCGCGGAACGCCGGCGCGGCACAGGGGAGGGTCTTGCGGGTTGTGCACCGAGTGTGTTGATCAACATACAGAGAGTTCCATGAGACATGTCCTGTGGGCAATCGAATACGAGCTTCTCCTTGATCTTGAACCCGTTCGGAGGACGGCGCCGCCGTCCTGGTCGTGCGTGCGAAACTTCGACGGCTTGTGATCAGCACTGGAGGTTCGCCTGTGGCCAAGAAGCCAGGTCCGAGTGTTCGCCGTCGCCAGCTCGGCGCGCTGCTTCGGCAATTGCGCCACGACTCCGGCAAGACGATCAAAGACGCTGCGGAATGGCTCGACATCGGGCAATCCGCGGTGAGCAAGATCGAGAAGGCGAAGCAGACGATCAAGTCGCAGACAGTGCGTGCGCTGTGTCAGCTCTACGACGTGGACACCAGCACGACCGAGACGCTGCTACGCCTGGCGCGGGAAGCGAACGAGCGTGGTTGGTGGGCCGCCTATCGCGACACGCTTCCGGAATGGGCACGCCAGATCGTCGGCCTCGAAGCTGACGCGGAGACGGTTTGGAGCTATCAGGCCGAGTACGTACCTGGTCTGTTGCAGACCGAGGACTACCTGAAAGCCATCACGCGCACGTCCGCACCCGATATCCCCGAGCACGACTTGACCCGCAAAGCGCAGCTGCGGCGCAAGCGCCAGGAACTGCTGGGCGGCGAGCACCCTCCTCAGCTGCGCTTCTATCTCAATGAGGCGGTGCTCAGGCGCCCGGTAGGCGGCCCGGGAGTCATGCGCGCCCAGCTCGAGCAACTGGCCGATTGCGCCGGTCGCGAGCATATCGATCTGCGCGTGGTGCCCTTCGCGGTCGGAGCGCACCCGGCCATGGCGAACAGTTTCGTCGCCATGCAGTTCCCGGAAGAAGACGCTCCTGCGTTCGTGTACGTCGAGCACTACCGGGGAAGTGTCTACCAGGAGGACCCCGGCGACGTTGATCACTGTATGTTCATGGTGCGTGAGCTCGATCGGTTGACCGTGAGCCCAGCGGACTCGCGCACGATGCTGGTCGAAGCAGCCGCTGTTTTGTGAGACGAGCAAGAAAGAGGCGTGTCATGCCGGAGTCGGATCTGTCCTACGTCGCGTGGCGCAAGGCGGCCCGCAGCAACCCCAATGGCGAGTGCGTCGAAGTCGGTTTCGCGGTGGAGGCCGATGTGGTCGGGGTGCGGGACTCGAAGGATCGCGGCAGCGGGATGCTCGCCGTGCCCGGTTCCGCGTGGTCGGCCTTCTTGGCGTCGGTGCGGTCGGGCGCGCTGGCCGGTTGATCTTGCCAGCGGCCGGGTCGGCACCCGTTCGTTCGGAGTGAACGGAACTTTGGTCCTACTAGATTGGACGAACAGGCCGTTCACTCAGAAGCCTGCGGGGGACCGGAAGCCGGTGCGGATTTGCGGGCGACGAGGGTGTTGATCAGGCGGGGGAGTTGTTCGGCGAACAGCCAGAGGCTCAGCAGCAGGGTTGACCAAGAGGCGCCGAGGATCCAGCCCGCCAGCACGTCGGTGGGTGAGTGCACCCCGAGCAGCACGCGGCTGAAGCCGGTGAGCACGATCGCCAGCACCGCGCCGGTGAATACCCACGCCCGCGCCCACCGGGCGCGCAGCAGCCGCAGGGCGAAAGCGCCGAGCAGCAGGTAGAGCGCGGCCGACTGCGCGGAATGCCCGGACGGGAAGCCGAAACCGTCCTCGACGACCAGCGCGTTCACCACCAGCGGCCGCGGCCGCGCGATCATGATCTTGATCAGGTTCACCGCGAGGCCCATTCCGGCCGAAGACACCGCCAGCAGCACCAGCGGCGCCCAAGTACGCCTGGTCAGCCCGATCAGCACACCCACGAGCAGGCTCACCGGCAGCACCACCAGCACATCTCCGAGCCAGGTCAGCACCGACAGGGCGGCGATCAGCGGCGCCGACCGCAGTCCGAGCGAGACGCGCAGCAGGTGCTCGTCCAGCCGCAGCAGCGGCCCGCCCTGGTGCACCTGCTCGGCCAACCCGCTGAAGCACCACACGCCCAGCGCGCTGACTAGCAGCCCCAGCACCACCGGCAGCCAGGGGTAAGCCGCGACCAGGTCCCGCACTCCGGCCTGCTCGGTGTCCGTTCGAGGCTCGGGCTGCGTTGCCGGGGTCACTGCGGTGCTCCAAGGGTCCGGGTGCGGCGAACCCGGCCGAGTCTACTCAACCGCCGGAGAGTCGATCATCGTTCGGACCGGGCTGCGCGCCGCAGTTTCGCCTACCGCGGCGGGCGGCCATCTGATGCGGATGCGGTAGGCGGACTCACCTTCGTGCCCGAACCACGTCGCCGATCCGGGTGCGATCGTCCGCCGAGGACCCGCGAGCCGAGGAAGGCGGCCGGTGATGACCCAGACGGCGGAAAGTGGCGTTCGGTCGCAGTTGCCGCGGCCGTTCCCGTACGTGCTGATGTACCACTCGGTGACCCCGTACACCGAGGATCCGTACCTGGTCACGGTCTCTCCGGAACGGTTCGAGCGGCAATTGCGCTGGCTGCGTTCGCGCGGGTGCACGGGGGTTTCGATGCGGGACCTGCTCGCCGCGCGGCGCGCCGGTGGTGGGCGCGGGCTGGTCGGGCTGACCTTCGACGACGGCTACACCGATTTCGCCGAGACGGTGTGCCCGCTGCTGCGCCGCTTCGGCTGGACCGCGACGGTGTTCGTGCTCAGCGGGCGCCTCGGCGGGGAGAACACCTGGGACCCGGAGGGGCCGCGGAAACCGCTGATGAGCGCCGCGCAGGTCGCCGAAGTGGCCGCCGGCGGCATGGAGATCGGCTCGCACGGCGCGCTGCACCGCAGGCTCCCGGGACTGGACGCGGTGGAGCTGGCGGGCGAGACCGCGCACAGCCGGATGCAGCTGCAGAAGATCTCCGGACAGGACGTCACCGGGTTCTGCTACCCGTACGGCGAGCTGGACGAGCAGGCGGTGCGCGCGGTGCGCAACGCGGGTTACGGCTACGGCTGCGCGATCTGGCGGTCCGCGCTTTCCGGGCCGCACGCCCTGCCGCGCACCTACATCGGCGACCGGGACGGATCGCTGCGGCTGGACGCGAAACGGGCTCGGCACCGGCTTTCCGACCGGCGCGAGGCACCGAGGTTCCTGCGTTTCCGGTAGGGCCACTACCGCTGTTGCGGGAGGGTCCTTCGGCCCTGAGCTGCGACTGTGTCGTCAGCCGCGAAGGCGCGAGCAGGCCGGCGCGGGGGCCGCGGCGACCAGGTGAATCTCGGGGGAGGGCAACGTGACCCAGCAGCAACTGGCCCTGGCGATCAACGGCCGGGAACGCCACCTGTCGGATCGGCTGGTCGCCTACCGCGAACCGGCGGGCGTCCCGGTCAGCGAAGCGCCGCCGGTGCGGCAGGAAACCGTGGTCGTGCTCGGGCTGGGCTACGTCGGCCTGCCCACCGCGTGCGGGCTGGCCGCGCGCCGCTCCAGCGTCGTCGGGGTCGACGTGAGCAAAGCGCGGCTGCGGGCCATCGCCGACGGCGACGTGGATCTGCCGGAACCGGAACGGGAGCTGGTCCGCGACGCGCTCGCCGACGGCTCGCTGCGGCTGGTCGAAGATCCCTCGGTGCTGGGCGAGGCGGACGCGATCGTGGTGTGCGTGCCGACGCCGGTGGACGGCGACCGGGTACCGGACCTCTCCGCGCTGCGCGGCGCCTGCGCGACGGCGGTGGCGCACGCCCGGGCCGGCCAGACGATCATCCTCACCTCCACCACGTTCGTCGGCACCACGCGGGACCTGCTGGTGGAGCCACTGCGGCGGCGCGGGCTGACGGTGGGCAAGGAAGTCCACGTCGCGTTCAGCCCGGAACGCATCGACCCCGGCAACCACGACCACGTGCAGCGCGAAACCCCGCGCATCGTCGGCGGAGTCACGCCGGAGTGCGCGGCACGGGCGGCGCGGGTGATCGGTGACCTGACCGACTCGGTGTACCTGGTCGGCTCGCCGGAAGCCGCGGAGCTGACCAAGCTCTACGAGAACATCTTCCGCGCGGTGAACCTGGCGCTGGCCAACGAGGTCGCCGACGTCTGCCGCGCGATGGCGCTGGACCCCATCGAGGTGACCATCGCCGCGGGCACCAAGCCCTACGGCTTCCTCGGCAGCTTCCCCGGACCCGGTGTCGGCGGGCACTGCATCCCGTGCGACCCGCACTACCTGCTGTGGCAGCTGCGCGAGCAGGGGCTGGGCGCGCCGGTGATCGAGCAGGCGATGCACTCCATCGAGCAGCGTCCCGAGAAGGTGGTGCACCGGGCCGGCCAGCTGCTCGCCGAGTCCGGCCGCGAAGTCGCGGGCGCGCGGGTCCTGCTGGCCGGGGTGAGCTACAAGGCAGGCGTCCGGGACCTGCGCGAATCCCCGTCGCTGCCGATCATCACCGAGCTGCACCGGATGGGCGCGGACGTGCGCTACCACGACCCGCTGATCGACGAGGTCGAGCTGCCCGACGGTTCCCGGCTGCGCAGCGAACCCGCCCCGCGCGGCCAGGACTGGGACCTGGTGGTGGTGCACACCGTGCATCCGGGATTCGACTACGGCTGGGCGGGGGACTGCCCGCGGGTGCTGGACGCGACGTACCAGTTCGACCTGGCCCCGCACCGGCAGGTCGTGTGAGCCATGCGAGTCCCGGACCCGGTCGCCTTCGACACCAGCACGCCCGCAGTGGTGTTCAAGCTGGACCCGAACGTGCTGCACCACGGCGGACTCGGCGTGATCCGCAGCCTCGGCCGCGCCGGGGTGCCGGTGTACGCGGTGCACGAGGACCCGACGGCTCCGGCCGCGCATTCCCGCCACGTGCGGGGACGCTGGCTGTGGCGCCCGGATCCGGACGACCCGGAGCGGATCAACATCGGGCTGGCGGCGCTGGCCGAGCGGCTCGGACGGCCCGCGGTGCTGATCCCCACCGATGACGCCGCCGCCATCCACCTCGCCGAGCACGGCTCGTCGCTGCGCGGCTCGTTCGTCTTCCCCGAGCCGCCCGCCGGATTGCCGCGCCGGGTAGCCGGGAAGTTCACGTTGCACCAGGTCTGCCGGGAGCTGGAGGTGCCCAGTCCCCGCGCGGAGCTGATCGGCACCACCGCCGAGGCCATCGAGTTCGCCGTCGAGGCCGGGTTCCCGCTGATCGCCAAACTGGCCACGCCGTGGACCGGTGCCATGAAGGTGCGCAGCACGACGATCGTGCGCGAGCGCGCGCAGCTGCTCGCGCTCACCCGCGAATGCGAACAGCAGCGCGCAGGCCGGTTGATGCTGCAGGAGTTCCTGCCCGGCGGCGCGGGAAACGACTGGTTCTTCCACGGATACCGCGGCTCCGCCGGCTGCCGCCCGGCGTTCACCGGGGTCAAGGCGCGGTCCTACCCGGCACATGCCGGCCTGACCACTTTCGGGCGCTGCACGTCGAACACGCTGCTGCGCGGGCAGGCGACCGAGCTGCTGAAGCGGCTGGACTTCCGGGGGATCGCGGATCTGGACTTCCGCTTCGACCACCGGGACGGGCGCTACAAGCTGCTGGACTTCAACCCGCGGCTGGGCGCGCAGTTCCGGCTGTTCCGCGATTCCGCGGGCATCGACGTGGCGCTGGCGGCCTACCTGGACCTGACCGGGCAGCGGGTCGCGGAAGGACTGCCGCCGGTGGGCCGCAGCTTCCTGGTGGAGAACTACGACCCGCTCGGCGCGCTGAGCTACTGGCGGCGCGGCGACCTGCGGCTGCGGGACTGGCTGCGGTCGCTGCGGCGGGTGGACGAAGTGGCGTGGTTCGCCCGCGACGACCTCGCGCCGTTCGCGCTGATGTGCGTGTGGATGGGCAGGCGCGCGCTCACCCGGAGGTTCGGCGCGAAGCCGGGGAAGCGGTTGGTGGACCCGCCGCGCTACGAGGAACGCGGACGCGATGGCGGCAGCCGGCATCGGGGACGGACGCCGTACGCAGTCAAGGAGGATCGCTGATGAACGAAACCGTCGACGTCGCCGTGGTCGGCGCGGGGCCGTACGGGCTGTCGCTGGCGGCGCACCTGCGCGCCGCCGGGGTCCGGTACCGGCAGTTCGGCCACCCGATGGACCTGTGGCGCACCAAGATGCCGCGCGGGATGTACCTGAAATCCCAAGGTTTCGCCTCGAACCTGTCCGATCCGGACGGTTCGCACACGCTGCGGAACTTCTGCCAGGAGACCGGCCGCGGCTACGCCGATTACGGGGTTCCGGTGTCGTTGGACAACTTCATCGCCTACGCCGACTGGTTCCGCGAACAGCGCGGCCTGGACGTGGAAGAAGTGCTGGTCGACGACATCGACCGGCGCGGCGGGGCGTTCGAGCTGGAACTGGCCGACGGCGGCCGGGCGCGCGCCCGCGCGGTCGTGGTGGCCGCGGGAGTGCAGCACTTCCCGCGGATTCCGGAAGTCTTCTCCGACCTGCCGCCGGAGTTGTGCTCGCACAGCTCGGAGCACGCCGACCTCGCCGGATTCGAGGGACGCCGGGTGCTGGTGGTCGGCGCGGGCCAGTCGGCGCTGGAATCCGCCGCGCTGCTGCACGAAGGCGGCGCCGACGTGCGGTTGATCGCACGCGCCCGCAGCGTGGCGTGGAACGGGCGGCCGCTGCTGCCGGACCGCCCGCTGTGGCGCCGGATGCGGGAACCGGAAGCCGGTCTCGGCTCCGGCCTGTCGACCTGGTTCTACTCCGAGCACCCCGACCTTTTCCGGCACCTGCCGGAAAGCACCCGGGTGTTCCGGGCGCGCACCGCGCTCGGCCCGGCCGGGGCGTGGTGGCTGCGCAGCCGCGTCGAAGGTGTGCTGCCGGTGCACGTCGGACACACCGTGGACTGGGCGAAACCGGACGGCGACGCGGTGACGGTGGGGGTGCGCACGTTCGGCGGTGGCGGGCGCGAGTTCACCGCCGAGCACGTCATCTGCGCCACCGGCTACCCGCCGGATCTGGAGCGGCTCGGGTTCGTCAACTCGCGGCTGCGCTCGCAGGTGCGGACGCTGGCGCGGACTCCGCGGGTGGATGCGCACTACGAGTCCTCGGTGCCGGGATTGTTCTTCGTCGGTGCGGCCGTCGCGCCGAGCCACGGCCCGGTGATGCGGTTCGTCTACGGCGCCGATCACGCGGTGCGCCGGGTCAGCGGCAAGCTGGCCGCGGGCGTGCGCGGGCGTTCGCGCGCTCCGGAGGTCACGGGAGGGCTGACCGGATGAGTCTTGCCGAGCCGCGGACCGCGGCGGTCGCCGACCCGATTCGGGTGCGGCGGTCGCCGACCGGCCGGGTGACCTGCCCGGAGCAGGCGTCCGGCCGGATGCCGCGACTGCTGCCGCTGGTGCTGCTGCCCGCGGCGGACGCGGTGGCGCTGGTCGTGGCCGTCGCCGTCTCCGGGGCCGCGGTGTGGACCGGCGTCGTCTACGGCGTGGCGGTGCTGGCGGTGCTGGCGGCCGAGGGCCAGCACCGCAGCCGGATCTGCCTGCGAGTCGGCGACCAGATTCCGCGGTTGGCGATCTCGGCGGCGTGCCCGGCGGTGCTGCTGCTGCCGTGGACGCCGCCGATGTGGCTCGGCTGCACCGGAGCAGGCGTGCTCGTGGTGTTCCGGGGCGCGGTGTGCGGAGTGCTCCGGTCGGTGCACCGGCGCGGGTTGCTGCTGCAGCCGACGGTGATCGTCGGTGCATCGGATCTCGGTCTGCGGATCTACCGGGCGCTGCGCGAACACCCCGAACTCGGACTGCTGCCGGAGGGTTTCCTCGACGACGGCCCGCGGCGCGATGTTCCGGTGCTGGGGCGTGCTGCCCAGCTCGGCGAAGTGGTCGCCAGGCACCGCATCACCCGCGTGCTGCTGTGCGAGTCCGAAGCGGACCTGGTGGCGATCGTGCGTGCTTGCCGCCCGCTGCCCGCCGACGTGTGCGTGGTCCCGCGGCTGCACGAACTCGGCGTGGCGTTGCCGCAGGCCAGCTTGGACGAGGTGTGGGGAGTGCCGGTGGTGCCGCTGCGGCGCTGGACCCACAGCGCTGCGGCGAAGGTGGCCAAGCGGATCTTCGACGTCGTGCTGGCCGCAGCTCTGCTGGTGCTGCTGGCGCCGCTGCTGCTGACCTCGGCGCTGGCGGTGCGGCTGGGTGGCGGCACCGCGTTCTTCCGGCAGCGCCGCGTCACCGGAGCCGGGCGCAGCACCGAAGTGGTCAAGATCCGCACCGTGGCCCGCGGAGCCGGACAGGGCTGGACCGTGTCCAAAAAGGACACGAGCGTGCTGGGACGGTGGCTGCGCGGCACGCACTTCGACGAATTGCCGCAGCTGACGCACGTGCTGCGGGGGCGGATGTCGATCGTCGGGCCGCGCCCGGAACGGCCCTGCTACGCCGAGCGCTTCAGCCGCGAACTGCCGCGCTACGCCGACCGCCACCGGGTTCCCGGCGGCATGACCGGCTGGGCGCAGGTGCACGGGCTGCACGGGGACACCTCGATCCCCGACCGCGCCGAATTCGACAACCGCTACATCGAGAACTGGTCGCCGTGGCTGGACGTAATGGTAGTGGCCAGGACCGCGGTTGCGGTGCTGGCCGCCGCGATGGGGGGAGTACGACGATGAAAGTTCTGCACGTGATCACCGGCCTGGCGGTCGGTGGCGCCGAGTTGCAGCTGCGCTCGATCCTGCAGCACACCAGGCACGACGCCGAGGTGCTCGCGCTCTACAACGCCGGTGACGTCGCGAGCATGATCACCGGCGACGGGCCGCGGGTGCGCGATCTGGGGATGAGCAGCAACACCCAGCTCAGCGCGCTGCCGAAGCTTCGCGCGCTGATCCGCGAAGGCGGCTACGACGTGGTGCACACCCACCTGTACCGGGCGTGCGTGTACGGCAAGCTCGCCGCGAAGCTGGCCGGGACGCCGGTGGTGGTCGGCACCGAGCACTCCATCGGCGAGACGCACCTGGAGCGGCGGCGGATGACCGCCGGAGTGCGCGCGCTCTACCTCGGCACCGACCTGTTCGCGCAAGCCACCATCGCGGTCTCGCCGACCGTCGCGGACCGGCTGGCCGCCTGGGGCGTGCGCCGCGGCAAGATCACGATGATTCCGAACGGGGTCGACTTCGACCGGGTCGCGTTCGACCCGGCCGCGCGGGCGCGGGTGCGCGGCGAGCACGGCATCGACGACCGCGCGCACGTCATCGGCCTGCTCGGGCGGCTGGACCCGAACAAGCGCTTCGACATGGTGATCGAGGCGGCCGCGCCGCTGCTGGGGGACGGCGGCAAGCTGCTGGTGGTCGGCGACGGCGCCGAGCGCGCGCGGCTGGAGGCCCTGGCCGAGCAGCTCGGCGTGCGCAGGCACGTCATCTTCGCCGGGGAGCGGCACGACGTCTCGGCGATGTTCTCCGCGTTCGACCTGTTCGTGGCTTCCTCCGCGCAGGAGACCTTCGGCTTGTCGGTGCTGGAGGCGCTGGGCAACGGGATGCCCGTGCTCTACACGACCTGCCCGGCGCTGGCCGGCGTCCGCACCGACCGCGCCCGGCAGGTGCCCGGCGAGGTGGACGCGCTGCGCAAGGAGATCACCGCGGAGGTCACCGATCGCCGGTCCCGGATGGACGTGCCGGTGATCCGCGAGCTCTACGGCATCGAGGCGGTCACCGGCCGCATCGACGACCTCTACGAGCGGCTCGGCGCGCGGTCCGGGACGCCGGTCGCCGCGCGCGAGGGCGGTGGTGTGCGATGAAGGCACTGGTCACCGGCGCGGCCGGGTTCATCGGCTCGCACCTGGTCGAGCACCTGCTCGCGGACGGGCACGCGGTGCTCGGCCTCGACGACCTCAGCACCGGCAGCCGCGCGAACCTGCCCGCGGATTCCCCGGAATTCCGCTTCACCTCCGGCACCATCCTGGACGGCACCCTGGTGGACGACCTGGTGTCCGAAGTGGACGTGGTGTTCCACATGGCCGCCGCGGTCGGCGCTTTCGTCATCCAGGAACGCACCCTGCGCAGCCTGCTGACCAATGTGCACGGCACGGAGAACGTGCTCGACTCCGCGCACCGCCGGGGCGCGCGGGTGCTGGTGGCCTCCACCAGCGAGGTCTACGGCAAGAACAGCAAACCGGGGCTCAACGAGGACGACGACCGGCTGGTCGGCGCACCGCTGAAGACCCGCTGGACCTACTCCGAGGCCAAGGCGATCGACGAGAGCCTGACCTACTGCTACGTGCGCGAACTCGGGCTCAGCGCGGTGATCGTGCGGTTGTTCAACACCGTGGGCCCGCGGCAGAGCGGCCGCTACGGGATGGTCATCCCGCGGCTGGTGGGCCAGGCGCTGTCCGGGCGCCCGCTGACCGTGTTCGGCAGCGGCCACCAGGTGCGCTGCTTCTGCCACGTCGCCGACGTGGTGCCCGCGCTGGTTCGGCTGGCCGGGATGGACGAGATCACCGGGACCGCGCTGAACATCGGCAGCAACGAGCAGGTGTCCATAATGGACCTGGCGCGCAAGGTCATCGAACTCACCGGCACCGCGGCCGGAATCACGCGAATGTCCTATGAGGACGCTTATGGTCCCGGCTACGAGGACCTGCAACGCCGGGTGCCGGACTGCGCCAGGGCCAGGGAACTCATCGGCTTCCAACCGTCCCGGAGCCTGGAGGACATCATCCGGGCCGTGATCGACGAGCAGACCAGCGCGGCCCCGGTCGTCTCGGCGTAGCGGGGGCCTCATGCACGACGACGGGGTTCGGGAGGGAGAACGACATGTCGAGGTCACTGAGCCGGAACGCCGCCGGAACCGGCTGTTCGCGCCACTCGCCGCGTGGTGGCGCGGCAGGGCGGGGCACGAGGAACCGCAGCCGCCGGACGAGGACGCCGATCACGCGCACAGCCCCCGCGCCCGCCGGATGCGCCACCTCGGCGGCTCGATCTGGTTCATCGGGCTCATCGCGCTCGCGGCCCTGCTGGTGGTCGTGATGGCCATTCCGCGGATCACCGCACCGGCGCGGCCGGAGACGCTGGTGGTGGCGTCGCTGCCGTTCTGGAACCTGCAGGCGGGCACGAGCACGGTGGTGTCCAACAAGGACTCGGTGAACGAGGTCTCCCCGTGGATCTACGGTCTCGGCGGGGACGGATCGGTCACCCGGCAATACCCGCCGGACCGCTCGGCGGAGGTGGCCGGCCAGGTCGAGAAGCTCCGCGACGCCGGGGTTCCGCTGGTGCCTTCGCTGGCCAACATCACCGACGGCCGCTGGTCCTACGAACCGGTCGCGCGGGTGCTGCACGACCCGCGGCTGCGCGACCGGCACGTCCGGGAGATCGTCGAGCTGGTCGAGCGCGAGGACTACGAAGGCATCGACATCGACTACGAGAACCTGCGGGCCGGTGACCGGGAAGTGTTCAGCCGCTTCGTCACCGACCTCGGCAACGCGTTGCACGCCAAGGACAAAACGCTGTCGGTGGCGGTGTTCGCGAAGTCCAGCGACGCCGGCTACGACGAGCGCAACGTCGCGCAGGACTACGCCGCGATCGGCAGGGCGGCCGACCAGGTCCGGCTGATGGGCTACGACTACCACTGGGGCACCTCGCCGCCCGGGCCGATCGCGCCGATCGGCTGGGTCCGCGAGATCGTCGACTACGCCAAGTCGCAGATCCCGCCGGAGCGGATCGTGCTGGGCGTCCCGCTGTACGGCTACGACTGGGTCGGTGACCGAGGGTCGAACCTGACCTGGCTGCAGGCGTTCCAGCTCGCGACCGAGCACCGGGCCGAGACGCACTACGACCCGGTCAGCCAGACCCCGTGGTTCCGCTACACCGACGAGCAGGGGCAGCAGCACGAGGTGTGGTTCGAGAACTCGGTCAGCTCGAAGGCGAAGTTCGAGGTCGCCCGCGGCGCCGGTATCCGCGGCGTCTACCTGTGGATGTACGGCTACGAGGACACCGCCACCTGGACCCGGCTCGCCGAGAGCCTGCCGGTCGGGGATTGAGCGGGGTCGGGGAGATGAGGGGCGGGCGCGATGATCCCGTGGTGGGTGCTGGCCATCGTCGTGTTCGGCGCGAACTTCACGCTCTGGGGCGTGATCGGGATGCTGCGCGTGCTCGACGGCTGGCGCGGTTCGCTGCTGCGCGGCGCGGGGAAAGCCGCACCGGTCGCTGATCTCGCGGCGCACCGGCACGGCAAGCTCCGGCCGCGGCGGCCGGGCGCGCTGGGCGTCGACGACGTGGCCGTGCTCATCGCCGCGCACAACGAAGAAGTGGTGATCAGCGAAAGCCTGCGGGCGATCACCGCGCTGGTCCCGGCCCGCAACGTGCACGTCGTGTCCGACGGTTCCACCGACCGCACGGTCGAACTGGCCCGCCGGGCGGGCGTGCACGTCGTGGGCACCGAAGGCAACCTCGGCAAGGCCGGGGCCCTGCAGGTGGGCATCCGGCGGTTCCGGCTGGTGCGCCGATTCCGGCTGGTGATGCTGCTGGACGCGGACACCCGCGTGGAACCCGGCTACTTCGCCGCGGCGCTGCCGCTGTTCGACGACCCCGAGGTGGTCGCGGTGGCCGGTTGCGTGCGCACCGCCTGGCGGGATCGGGGCTTGTCGTTCGCGGGCAAGCTGGTGGCGTTCCACCGGCAGCGGATCTACTCGATGACGCAATACCTGCTGAAGTTCGGCCAGACCTGGCGGCGGGTGAACGCCACGCACATCGTGCCCGGCTTCGCCAGCCTCTACCGCACCAGCGTGCTGCCGAGCATCGAGGTGAACCCGCCAGGGCTGGTGATCGAGGACTTCAACATGACCTTCGAGGTCTACCAGAAGCGGCTGGGCAAGGTCGGGTTCACGCCGTCGGCGGTGGCGGCCACGCAGGACCCCGGCCGGATCCGGGACTACGTGCGCCAGTCCAAGCGGTGGTCGCTGGGCCTGTGGCAGACGGTGCGCAGGCACCCGCCGCGGCTGAACCTGTTCACCGCGATGCTGGCGCTGCTGCTGCTCGAACTGCTCACCAGCAGCATCATGCTCGTCCTGCTTCCGGTGGTGCTGCTGGTGCTGCTGCTGCCGCTGATCGCGGACGGGACGCTTGCGTGGCCGTGGTTCAACGAGGTGCACGAGGCGGTAGCCGGGTACATGACGGTTCCTGCGCTGCTGCTGGGAATCGTGCTGCCGGACCTGCTGCTGACGCTGGTCGTCACGATCATCCGGCGCCAGCCCAGATTCCTGCTCTACGCCTGGCTGTACCTGCCGCTGCGGGTGCTGGATTCGGCGATCGCGCTGTACTCGCTGCCGCTCACCTGGCTGTCGCGCTCGACCGGCCGGTGGAGCAGCCCGCAGCGGCACGCGGTCGAACCGGGCGGGCCGGAACCGGATCCGGGTGCGCGTGCCGGGTGAACTCCCGCAGTTGGACGAGGTCTCACCGCGGACGGCGGGGGAAGGTGGGGAGGTGAACGTGCTGCGGCTGTTGATGGTGGACGACCACCTCATGCTCACCGAAGCGCTCGGATCGCGGCTGCAGCAGGCCACGGACCTCTGGGTGGTGGGGCGGTGCGCGACCGGCGACCCGCACCTGGCGGCGATGGTGGATCGGCTGCGCCCGGACGTGATCACCGTGGACGTGGATCCGGTGGCCTCCACCGGGGAACTGGTCGAAGCGATGCTGGAAGCGCTGCCGTCCGTGGCGGTCGTGGTGCTCACCGGTGGTCTCGACCCGCAGCGTGCGGTGGAAGCGGCCCGTGCCGGGGCGACCGGATGGGTGCCGAAGGAAAGCGGTGTGGAGGAGCTGACCGCCGTGCTGCGCGGCGTGTGCCACGGTCACGCCTGGTTCCCGCCCGAGGTGCTGGGAGTGGTGCTGCGGGCGTTGCGGGAGGACGTGCGGCTGGCCGGGCGCCGCGACGGGCCGCTGGACGTGCTCAGCGTCCGGGAGCGGGAAGTGCTGCGCGGCATGGTCGAGGGCAAGCGCGGTGCCCGCATCGCGCGCGATCTGGCGATCTCCACCGAGACGGTGCGCACGCACACCCGCAGCATCCTGTCGAAGCTGCGGGTGCACTCGCAGCTGGAGGCGGTCAGCGTGGCCAGCGCCGCGGGGCTGCGCGCGGGGTCCTCCGGTCGTCAAACCGGGAAGGCGGTCCGGGCGCGCGGCACGCGCACCGATCGGGCCGCTTCCGGTGGTGCGGACGGTGATCGGGGCGCTCATGCGCAGGCGAGCGCCAACGTCGGCGGCGAAGTGATCCCGGACCAGTCCGTCGCGCCCGATGCGGAGATCGGAGCCGACGATCCGGCCGCCCGGCCCGACGACCACCACGACGCGGAGCCGGAAGCGCGATGAGGCCGCTGCGGATCGCCACGCTGATCACCAGGCTGGAGGGCGGCGCAGGCGCGATGGCGCTGCGCGGTGCCCGCGCGCTGGACCCGCGCGAGTTCGCCGTCACTTTGATCACCGGCAACGGTGATCGGCTGCTCGCCGAAGCCGGCGACGCGGGCCTGCCGACCGTCGTCGAACCGGCCCTGCGCGCTCCGATCTCCCCGCTGGCCGATGCCCGCGCGCTGCACCGGCTCACCGCGTTGCTGCGCCGCCGCGACTTCGACGTCGTACACACGCACTGCGCCAAAGCCGGAGCGCTGGGCAGGATCGCGGCACGCCGCGCCGGTGTGCCGCGGGTCGTGCACACCTACCACGGTTTCCCGTTCCACGAGTTCCAGAGCGCCGCGCGCCGCAACGCCTACATCGCCGTGGAGCGCTCGCTCGGCGGGCTCACCGATGTCGCGTTGTGCGTGGGCACCGGGGTCGCCGTCGAAGCGATCCGCCGCGAGCTGATCCCGCCCGAGCGGGTCCGCACCACCGGAGTCGCAGTGCGCACGCCGGGCGCAGCCGGCGACGCGCGCCGGGAACTCGGGCTGCCGCCGGAGGCGACCGTGATCGGTTCCGTCGGCAGGCTGGTGCGGCAGAAGGCGCCGGAGGACTTCGTCAGCGCCCTGGGGTTGCTCGGCCAGGACGTGATCGGCGTGTGGATCGGCGACGGCGACTGCGCCGAGCGGGTGCGCACCGCCGCGACCCGGCAGGGCGTGCGGCTCGTGCTCCCGGGCAGGCGCGACGACGTGCTCGGCCTGCTGCCCGCGTTCGACGTGTTCGTGCTGCCCAGCCGGTACGAAGGGTTGCCGCTGGCGGTGGTGGAGGCGATGCACTGCCGGGTGCCGGTGGTGGCCACGGCGGTCAACGCCCTCGGCGACGTGGTGCTGCCCGGCGTGACCGGGATGCTCGCGCCTCCGGCCCGGCCCGCGGCCCTGGCCCGCGCCGTCCGGCACCTGCTGGACCATCCCGGTGAAGCGGCCGCGCTCGCCGATGCCGCGCAGGCGCACGTGCGCGGCAGGCACACGGGCGCGGACCTGGCCGCCGACCTCGCCGCCGCCTACCGGCCGGGTCCGCTGCCCGCTGCGCTGTCCGCCGCACAACTGTGACCTGCGGTAGTCGAAGCACCCTGAACGGATGAGACTGCAACGGACCTGCACCGGCCGCGCGACGAGCAGAGTGCACGGCCGCGAGCAGCGGCCGGCTCGGAGCACGGAAGGGAGCGGTGGTGCGGACCGAAACCCCGCCCGCGCCCGCGCGGTCCGATCCGGATCGGCGGTGGCGCGGCCTGCTGCACGACCTCGGGCACGGTTTGGCGACCGTGTCCTACCTGGCCGACGACATGCGCACCGACCCGGCGCTGTCCGGTACCGCGCGGCACCGGCTGGAGCTGATGGGCCGGGAACTGGCGCGGCTGCTGGACCTGGTGGCCGGTGATCCGGCGCCGCCGGAGCCGGTCGACGTGCGGGTCCTGCTCGGCCAGGTCGCCGCGGCCCGCGACTGCGGTTCGCCGGTGCTGGCGCTGCGTCCGGGCGAGCCGGTCATGTTGTGCACCGACCCGACGTTGCTGTGGCGGATGGTCTCGAACCTGGTCGACAACGCCGTCCGCGCCGCGGGACCCGGCGGGGTCGTGGAGCTGGCGGCCGCCGACGACGCCGGTGCGGTCCGGTTGGAGATCACCGACGACGGCCCGGGTATCGGAGGCGGACCCGCGGGAACGGCGTCGATGGGCCTGGGCATCGTGACCGGGCTCGCGCGCGCCTGCGGGGGCGAGCTGCACTTGGACGCGGCGGGGCCGAGGGGGACCTGCGCGCGGCTGGTGTTCCCGCGTTCTTGAGCGCACTGCGCGGGAAATCGATCCCGGTGGACCTGCCACCACGCGATCCTTCGGCAACGAGCTCCGGGAATGAACGCGCCCTGGGCGCCGCACAGCTATGGGGGACCTCGATGAACGACGAAAGAACGCGCGTGCTGCTCGGCGACGACCACGCGATCTTCGTGGACGCGCTGGTCAGCGCATTGCCGCCGCGCGGTTTCCGGATCGTGGGGACCGCATCGGACATCACCGGTACGACCGCCGCGGTGCACCGGCTCGAACCGGAGATCTGCCTGCTGGACCGCTACTTCGCCGATGGTGATGGGGTGGCACGGCTCGGCGAGATCGTCTCGGGCACGGCGACGAAGGTCGTGGTGCTCACCGCCGACACCGATGCGCGCGCCGTGCGCACCGCGCTGGCGACCGGTGCGGCGGGATGGGTGAACAAGATGTGCGGGCTGGACGTCCTGGTGCAGGCCATGCGCTCGGTCGTGGCGGGGCGCACCGCCGTCGAGCTGCCGGAAGCCCGGGTGCCTGCGCAGGACCACCGCGGGCAGCGCTCGGACGCCCGGCGGCTGGCCTCCTACCTGACCGGCCGCGAACGGGAATGCCTGAGCCTGCTGGTGCAGGGCGCGCAGACCGCGGCGATGGCCAAGATCCTCGGGGTGTCGACGACGACGGTGCGCACTCACGTGCAGGCGGTGCTGACCAAGCTCGGCGTGCATTCGCGGCTGGAGGCGGCTTCGTTCGCGATGCGGCACGACTTGCTCGGCGGCTCGTTCGACGCCTGGCGCGCCACCTGCTCGCGCTGAACCGCGCGCACCGTCCGAGAGCGTTCTCACGCCGCCCGGTCCTTGCTCGTGCAACGGACTGGCGGAAAATAGGTTTGTAACAAACTCAAGTGGCGCCGGACGGCGAGGAGGTAGCAGCGATCATGGCTCGCGCCAAGGACTCGCGGGAGTACATCGCCTTGCTGGAACAGCTCGGCGACGTCCGCCACGTCGACACCGAGGTGCCGCAGGGGCTGGAGATCGGCGCGTTCATCCGGCGCAGCTACGAAACCCGCGCCCCGGCGCCGTTGTTCAACGACATCAGCGGAACCGAGCCGGGATTCCGGCTGTTCGGCGCGCCCGGCGCGCTCAGTTCGGTCCCGGGCAGCCCGCTCGCCCGCATCGCGCTGTCGCTGGGCATGTCCCCGGACGCGGGTGCCCGCGAGATCGTGCAGGAGCTGGCGCAGGCCAGGGACCGCGACCCGATCGCGCCGAAGCAGGTGGAATCGGCGCCGTGCAAGCAGCACGTGCTGCTCGGCGAGGATGCGAGCCTGGCGAAGTTCCCGACTCCGCTGCTGCACGAAGGCGACGGCGGCCCGTACGTCAACACCTGGGGCACGATCGTCGTGCGCTCGCCGGAAGGGGACTGGGTGAACTGGTCCATCGCCCGGATCATGATGCTCGACGACAAGCACCTGACCGGTCTGGTGATGCGCCCGCAGCACATCGAGAAGGCGTGGCGGATGTGGGCCGAGCGGGGCGAGCCGATGCCGTTCGCGCTGGTGCAGGGCGGTGATCCGGCGTTGGCGTTCATCTCCGGCATGCCGCTTCCCGACGACGTCGACGAGCCCGGATTCCTCGGCGCGCTGTTCGGCGAGCCGATGGAGGTCGTCCCAGCCGAGACGGTGGACCTGCAGGTCCCGGCCGGCGCGGAGATCGTCATCGAGGGGCACGTCAGCGTCGAGCGCAACGCCGACGAAGGCCCGATGGGCGAGTACGCGGGCTACGCCCCCGCCGAAACGACCCGCCAGCCCACCTACACCATCGAAGCCATCACGCACCGCGACCGGCCGATCTGGCCGACCGTCGTCGAAGGCGAACCGGTCGACGAGTTCCACACCGCGACCGGCCTGACGATGGCCGCCGAGGTCTACGCACTGCTGCGGCGGGCGGGCTTGCCGGTGGTCACCGCGTGGTCGCCGTTCGAGAGCGCGTCGCACGTGCTGGTGGTCAGCGTGCGGTCGGACTGGCGTGCGCAGCTGCCCGGCGTCTCCAGCGCGGAGCTGACGCGGCGGATCTCCGAGACGATCGGCGAATTCCGCTCCGAGCACCTGATCCCGCGCACCTTCGTGCTCGACGCCGACGTCGAACCGTCCAACACGGCCGAACTGACCTGGGCGCTGGCCACGCGGTGCCATCCGGAGGACTTCCGGGTCCTGCGCCACGGCGAGATCCTGCCGCTGCTGACCTGCTACACCCCCGAGGAGCGGCACGCGCAGCGCGGGACGAAGGTGGTCCACGACTGCCTGCTGCCCGCCGAAGGCGCGGGGCGCGAGCGCCGCAGCTCGTTCCGGCACATCTACCCGGAGCAGGTGCAGCGCTGGGTCGAGCAGCACTGGGATCGGTGACGGCCGCCCGCCCGTTCAGTCCTCTTCGGACTGCGCTGCTTCCGTTTCCTGCAGCGCTTCCAGCAGCGACCGCAACGCCGGCGCCGCCTGCGCCAGGCTGGACCGCTGCTCGCTGTCCATTTTGGACATTGCGGCGGCCACGATCCGTTCGCTGGCCCCGTCGTAGCGCTGGAGCAACTCGCGGGCGCGCTCGGTGAGCGCGATGTGCGAGATCCGGCGGTCGGTTTCGCCGGTGGTGCGGGTGGCCAGCCCGTCCCGCACCAGCGCGCGCACCAGGTTGCTCACGGTCGAACCGGCAGTGTTCAACGCGGCCGCGGCCTCCGCGACGGTCGGCGTCCCGAGCTGGTCCACGACCCGCATCAGCTCGACGCTCGCATCCGGGATCTCCGGCAGCCCGGCGGCCGCACGCGTCAACCGCAGCAGCCGCCGCCGCAGCGGCCCAATCGTCGAGGACAGCTGCCCGGCGATGTGGTCCATCCGGCGAGCCTGGCACACGCTGCGCGATCGGACTACGCCGCGACTCAGGTCATGACCGCCTCGATCAGGTGCGGGCCCGGCTCGGCGTGGGCGCGCTGCAGCGCGGCGCGGAGTTCGTCGCCGGTGGTGGCGCGGGAACCCGGCACGCCGAACCCGCCTGCCAGCGAGACCCAGTCCGCGCCGGGGTCGCCGAGGCTGGTCATCCCGTCGGCGGCCGGACCCGGCTGCTGCACCCCGGCGCGGCCGAGCTCGACGTCGAGGATGCGGTAGCGCGAGTTCGCGCAGATCACCGTGGTGACGTCGAGCCCTTCCCTGGCCTGCGTCCAGAGCCCTTGCAGCGTGTAGAAGGCGCTGCCGTCCGCCTGGAAGTCGATCACCGGCCGGTCCGGGCAGGCCAGCGCGGCGCCGGTGGACAGCGGCACGCCCATGCCGATGGCCCCGCCGGGCAGGTCCAGCTCGGTGTGCGCCGGAGCGGCCGCGGCCACCGCCGGGTACGCGGCCGCGGAGGACACGCCCTCGTTGACGATGATCGAGTGCTCCGGCTGGGTGAGCGCGATGGCGGTCGCGATCGCCTTGGCGTGCAAGGCGCCCTGCGGTGCGCGCAGCTCGGCGGGCTCGTGCGCGGGTGGTTCCGCTGCACCGGAACCCGTGGCCTCGGCCAGCGCCCGCAGCGCCGCGAGCGTGTCCTCACCGGTGTCGGCGAGGGTGTGCACCTGCGTCTCGGGCGGGACCGGAACGCTCGGCTGGTCCTGGTACCCGAAGAACGACACCGGAATCCCGGTGCCGACCAGCACCAGATGCGTGCAGTCCCGCAGCGCGGCCAGGTTGTCCTCGGGGAAGTAGGGCAGCGTGGGCACGGCCGGGATACCGGGGCCGCGCTCGATGCGTGCGGGATTCCGTTCGGCGAAGACCGTGCCGCCGACGGTCGCCGCGATCCGCGAGGCCAGCCGCAACCCTTCGGCGCCGAGCGCGGCGCCGCCGAGCAGCAGCGCGGGCCGTCCTTGCCCGGCGAGCAGCTTCGCCATCCCCTCCACCCGCTCTGCGTCCACAGTGGAGGGCTCAGGTGCCTGCGGGACGTCCGCTTGCTCGCCGCCCTCGCTCCACATGTGGTCGGCGGCGGCGATCAGCGTCGCGGGCATCCGCTCGGCCAGGGCGGCCTGCCGGGCGGCGACGAACTCCGCGGCCGCCGACTCGGCCGACGTGGTGCGGCCCACCCACCCCGACACCGGACGGGCCAGCGAGTCGATGTCGCTGGCCAGCGGCGCGTCCGCCGCCTGGTGCCAACTCGCGTGCTCGCCCACCACGTTGATCAGCGGAGTGCGGCCGCGGCGCGCGTTGTGCAGGTTCGCGATGCCGTTGGCGAACCCCGGACCGAGGTGCAGCAGCGTCATCGCGGGCACTCCGCGCATCCGCGAGAAGCCGTCGGCCGCGCCGGTCACCACGCCCTCGGACAGGCCGAGCACCGTGCGCACCCCCGGGGTCGAGTCGAACGCCTCGACCAGCGGCATCTCCGTGGTGCCGGGATTGGCGAAGCAGACATCGACACCCGCGGCCCGCGCCGTGCTCAGCAGTCCTTCCGCGCCCTTCACGCCGGTTCCCCTTCCCGTAGGTTCCGCGGACATACTCGTCTCGCCCGCACCGCCGCGGCAACCGTTCGTGCGGCACGCCGCTCGGAATCCGGTCGATCCGGTTCGATAAGATGTTCCATTGAGTGGGATACGGATCGAAGGCGGGCGGATGCGCGAGATGAAGTTTGGGCGGCGGAGCCTGCTGTCGGCCGCCGGCATGATCGTGGCCGGTTCGGTCGCGGCCTGTTCCGCTCCGCAACCGCAGCGCCCGCCGGCGCCGCAGCCGCTGCCGCGTCCGCCGATGCCGCCCGCGCCGGCGTCCGGCCCGCCGCTGGTCAACGTCGAGACGGTGTACTCCGAGCACCGGGGCGCGGACACCTCGCTGATGATCGCGCACCCGAACGGCCTGCAGGACACCGCCAACCTGCCGATGGCGCTGTTCCTGCACGGGCGCGACGCGATGAACCCGAGCCCGATCCCGTGGGGCGTGCTGGACGCGCTGCAACCCGAATTCGACGCGGGCAACATCCCGCCGTTCGGGCTGGTGGCCGTGGACGGCGGATTCAACTCCTACTGGAACGACGGCTCCGCCAACGGCGACCTGATGAGCATGTTGCTGCAGGAAGTTCCCGGCTGGCTGCGCGAGCGCGGGCTGGCCGGTCAGGACGGGCTGCCGTTCGCCTGCGGGGGCGTGTCCACCGGCGGTTTCGGCGCGTTGAACTACGCGGCCGAACGCAACATGGCGGGAAGCCCGCTGGCCGCGGTCGCCACGATCGCCCCCGCGCTGCCGGTGACCTGGCAGCACATGCAGGAGAAGGGCGTGTTCGCCAGCGAGCAGGAGTGGATCGAGACCGATCCGCTGCGCCGCGTCGACGAGCTCGGTGACGTGCCGGTCGGCATCTGGATCGGCGAGTTCGACGTGTTCCGGGAGGGCACCGACCAGCTGGCGCAGCTGTACCCGAACACGCCGATCTACTCGGTGGTGCCGGGTGGGCACGAGGGTCCGGTGTTCGACTCGGTCGGCGTGGACGCGGTCGGCTTCCTCGCAGGGGGCTTCCCCGCCGAGGGCTGAGCGCCGCGGTGCCCGGGCGGTTCCGGGCACCGCGATCGGCGCTCAAGCGTCCTGGTGCGCGATGAGGTGTTCCAGCAGCACGCGGGTCAGCTCTTCGGCGGCCTCTTCCGGAACCCAGTGCGAGATCTCCTCGAACATCTCGAACCGGTACGGTCCGGTCACGTGCTCGCCGCAGGCCAGCGCGGCGGTCGAGCCGAGCGCGGGGTCCTCGGTGCTCCACACGTACAGCGTCGGCACCCGGACCTGGCCGATCGGGTCGGCGAACTTCGCGGCGCGGTACCAGTTCAGTGCGGCGTCCAGCGCGCCCGGCTCGGAGAACCGCTGCACGTATTCCTCGATGTGCGTTTCCGGGATCTTGTGCTCGTAGAGCCGCCGGAGCCTGCGCGCGTCGTCCTCCAGCAGCAGCTTGTCCGAGCCCGTCCGGCGGAAGACCTGCATGTACTCCGAACGCCGCTGCTGGTCCTCGTCTTCGCGCAGCGCGCGGCCGAAGGCGTCCAGGTGCGGCACCGAAACCGCGGTGAGCGTGCGGATCCGATCGGGGTGCGCGGCCGCGACCGCCCAGGCGATCGCCGCGCCCCAGTCGTGGCCGACGAGGTCGAACCGCTGCCAGCCCAGCCGGTCCGCGATCGCGAGCACGTCGGAGACCAGCGCCTCCTGCCGGTACTCGAAGACCTCCTGCGGGCGGACACCGGGGGAATAGCCGCGCTGGTCCGGCGCCACCGCGTGACAACCCGCGCCGCCGAGCACGTTGAGCTGCTCGCGCCATTCGATCGCGGCTTCCGGGAAGCCGTGCAGCAGCAGCACCGGCCGGTCGCCCTCGGCACCGGCGCTGAGCGCGTCGAAGGTGCCCGCCTCGGTAGGGATCTCGATGTAGTCAGCCACCCGCACACTCTAGATCGCGGCACCGACGGCGGGACAGGAAAGTCCCGTTGCCGCGCAACGGAATCAGTCCAGCAGCCGGTAGCCCCAGCTACCGGTGTGGGTCTGCCCGGGCCGCAGCACGATCATTCCGTCACCTGTGACGAAAGCGTTCGGTGCGCAAGTCATCGGCTCGACGGTGAGCCCGGCTCGCGCGGGACGGTCCGTCTCCGGCGAATCGTCGGTGTAGACCTGCAGGTACCCGTGCGTGCGGTCGGCCCACAACTGCACGGCGCTGCCGTCGGGCCGTCCGAATCGGACGGTCGCGGTGCCGTCGGAATCCCGGTCCAGGTCGGTGAAAGCGGTGTCCATTTCGGTCGCACCGATCGGCCGGGCGGTGCGGTAGTCGTACTCCGAGCCCGCCACATCGGCTTTGCCGGTGGGGATCAGCCGGTCGTTGGTGACGTAGTAGGTGTTCGCGGGCAGCTCGAACACCACGTCGTCGACCCGCTCGCCGCCGGCCGCCAGGTACGTGTGGTTCGCGGTGCCGAACGGCGCGTCCGTGCGGCCCGCGTTCCGCGCGCTCAACGTGCTGCGGAAACCGTTGCCCTGCAAGGTGAATTCGATCCGGAAGGCGATCGTGAACGGGTAGCCGTAGTGCGGGTGCAGCAGGTGCTCCAGCACCACGCGGTCCCGGTGGTGCTCGACCGGAGTCCACTCGGTGAAGCCCATCAGCCCGTGCAGCGCCGACTCGCGGTCCGGCTCGTTGATCGGAACCTGCAAGTCCTCGCCGCCGAAGGTGTAGCGGCCCTGGTCGATCCGGTTGGCCCACGGCAGCAACGTCTTGCCCTGCCAGCCTTCGCCGATGTCGTCGGGCGCGTGCGTCAGCAGCATCTCGGTGCCGTCGACCCGCCAGGACAGGACGGTGGCCGCGACTCCGCCGACCACCAGGCTGTGGCGGCCGGAGCGCAGCTCGTACAGGCGGCCGTTCGCCGTCTGGCCGTCGGATCCCCGGGTCGCCTGCGCGGCCGCGGTGGTCGAACCGAGGCCGGTGAGCCCGGCCGCCCCGGCGGCCGCGATCGCCGCCCCGCCGATCGCGCGCCTGCTGAACTCCCGGGCTGCACCGTGCCCAACGGACATCGTCGTCCTCCTCGCTGGCTTTTCGATTTTCCTCGCTGTGCGACCGAATTCGCTCGGGATCACGGGGTTCCCGCGTCGATCACCGCCCGGTTGGCTTCGCGCACCGCGTCGGCGTCGGGCTTGAGGATCTGGCGGTCGTAGGTGAAGAACCCGTTCACCTCGTTCTCCACGTCGGTGATCTGGGTGTACACCGAAGCCGAGATCCCCTTCTCGCCGATGATCCGCACCAGGTCGTCGTGCACCTCGCGGTACCTGCGGGTGAGTTCCTCGCGGTTCTCGACGATCTCGTACGACGACGGTTCGCCGGGCCACAGGTGCCCTTCGTCGACGAGCCCGAGCCCGCCGTACTCGCCGTCCACCGAGGCGCGTTCGCCGGTGACCTCCGGCGCGCCCGGACCGACGTAGGTGTGGTCGTCGTAGATGTGCCCCGCGCCGGTGTCCGGCAGCGAGTCGCAGCAGTTCACCCCGCTGGCCGCGTCCACCAGCCGGGTCGGGTCCTGCTCCTGGACCTGCTCGGCGATCCGGGCGGTGTCGAACTCGCCCCAGCCCTCGTTGAACGGCACCCACGTCACGATCGACGGCGAGTTGCCGAGCTGGTCGATCATGTCCCGGATCTCGGCCTCGTAGTTGCGCTTCGCGTCCTCGCCAGGGGTCTGCCCGTTCACCAGCGCGGGCATGTCCTGCCACACCAGCAGTCCGAGCCGGTCGGCGTGCGCGTACCAGCGCGCCGGTTCGACCTTGATGTGCTTGCGCACCATGTTGAACCCGAGCTGCTTGGTCTGCTCCAGGTCGGACCGCAGCGCCTCGTCGGTGGGCGCGGTGAAAATGCCGTCCGGCCAGTAGCCCTGGTCCAGCGGCCCGTGCTGGAACAGGATCTTGCCGTTGAGCGCGAGCCGCGGGCGCCCCTGCTCGTCGTCGACGAGTCCGATCGAGCGCATTCCGGCGTAGCTGCCGACCTCGTCGACCGGCCTGCCTTCGTCGTCGAGCAGCCGCACCTTCAGGTCGTAGAGGTACGGGTCGTCCGGCGACCACAGGTGCGGGTCCGGCACCGGCAGCCGCACGTCCGCGCCCGCGTCCCCGCTCGCGCGGGCCACTTCGCCGCCGCCGGGTTCGCTCAGCACGGCCTCGACCCGGCCGCCGCGGGAACCGTCCGCGCGCACGGCGAAACTCCCGTCCGGCAGGTCCGGCGTGATCTTCAGGCCGGTGATGTGCGAGTCCGGCACCGGTTCCAGCCACACCGTCTGCCAAATGCCGGAGGCTCCGGTGTAGAAGATGCCGCCGGGATCGTTGCGCTGCTTGCCGACCGGGTAGGGGTTCGCGTCGTTGCGGTCCTCCACCTCGACGGTCACCTCCTGCGGTCCGGAATCGGTGACCGCATCGGTGATGTCGGCGCTGAAGGCGGTGGAACCGCCCTCGTGCACGGCGACCTCCTTGCCGTTCACGCTGACCGCGGCTTTCTGGTCCACCGCCCCGAAATGCAGCAGCAGCCGCTGCCCGGCCCAGTCCGGCGGCACCTCGAAGGTGCGCTTGTAGAGCAGGTGGTCGTCGTGGCGCTGGATCCCGGACAGGCCGGACTCCGGCGGGTACGGCACGAGGATCTGCTCGGAGGTTTCCGCGGGGGGAGTGGCGGCGCCGGCGAACTCCCACAGGCCGTTGAGGTTGAGCCACTGCTCCCGCGTCATCTGCGGGCGCGGGTATTCGGGCAGCGCGTTGTCCGGGCCGACCTGGTCGGTCCACGGCGTGGTCAGCGGCGGTTCCTTCGGTTCCCACTGGGGAGCCGGGGACGCCTGAGCGGGCATGCCGGTCACCGTAGCCAGTCCGGCGGCGGCGATCAGCGCCGCGAATCGGAACCGGCGGGTCGCGCGTCGGTGCACGTTGCCTCCTGGGGATCGGTTCTAGCCGCGAGCCGGGAAATCAGGACGAAACAGAAGCCACAACAAGCAACAACAATGACCAGAAACACACGGGAAGTCAACGGCACCATCCGTGTGCCGCGCATCGGAGCAACATCATGGATCTGAACGGGTGTATCCGGTTAAGTTGGATCGGCAGACCACCCGGCACCGGTGCCGCATCGAGGAGGACCCGCACGTGACCCAGCAAGCCCAGTCCCCGCAGGTCGGAAATCCCGGTGCGCAGTTCTTGGCCGCCCGCGACCTGCTGCTGCGCCACCGCGAGGACTACGACGCCGCGCGGGCGGAGTTCCGCTGGCCGCAGCCCGCCGAGTTCAACTGGGCGCTGGACTGGTTCGACACCATCGCCGCGCGCGAGGACCGCCTGGCGCTGTGGATCGTCGAGGCCGACGGGGGCGAGCGCAAGCTCACCTTCGGCGATCTGACCCGGCGCTCCAACCAGGTCGCGAACTGGCTGCGCGGCCTCGGCGTGGCCCGCGGCGACAAGCTGATCCTGATGCTGGGCAACCAGGTCGAGCTGTGGGAGACGATCCTGGCCGCGATGAAGCTCGGCGCGGTGATCATCCCGGCGACGACGCTGCTCGGCGCGGCGGACCTGCGCGACCGGGTCGATCGGGGTGGGGCCAAGCACGTGGTCACCACGGCCGCCGACGCCGCCAAATTCGCGGATGTGCCAGGGGATTACACCCGCATCGCGGTCGGTGGCGCGGACGGCTGGCAGTCCTATTCGGACAGCGAAGCCGCGGACGAGTCGTTCACCCCGGACGGACCGACCCGCGCCGCCGACCCGCTGCTGCTGTACTTCACCTCCGGGACCACCGCGCAGCCGAAGCTCGTCGAGCACACCCACGTTTCCTACCCGGTCGGTCATCTGTCCACTATGTACTGGATCGGGCTGGAACCGGGGGACGTGCACCTGAACATCTCCTCGCCGGGCTGGGCCAAGCACGCGTGGAGCAACGTGTTCGCGCCGTGGAACGCCGAGGCGACGGTGTTCATCTACAACTACTCCCGCTTCGACGCTCCGGCGCTGCTGCGCGAGATCGAGCGCTGCGGAGTGACCAGCTTCTGCGCCCCGCCCACGGTGTGGCGGATGCTCATCCAAGCGGACCTGAGCGCGTTGCCGACTCCGCCGCGCAAGGTCGTCGGCGCCGGGGAGCCGCTCAACCCGGAGATCATCGAGCAGGTCCGCCGCTCGTGGGGAGTGTCCATCCGGGACGGTTTCGGGCAGACCGAGACCAGCGTGCAGGTGGCCAACACGCCCGGCCAGGAGCTCAAACCCGGATCGATGGGCCGCGCGCTGCCCGGCTTCGAGGTCACGCTGGTGGACCCGGCCGGTGGCCGGGAAGCCGAGGAAGGCGAGATCTGCCTGCGCCTGGACCCGCGGCCGGTCGGCCTGATGACCGGCTACGCCGACGACGCCGAGCGCAACGCCGAGGTGTTGCGCGGCGGCTACTACCACACCGGCGACGTCGGATCGCGGGATTCCGAGGGCTACATCACCTACGTCGGGCGCACCGATGACGTGTTCAAGGCGTCGGACTACCGGATCTCACCGTTCGAGCTGGAAAGCGTGCTGCTGGAGCACGAGGCCGTCGCCGAGGCCGCGGTGGTTCCCTCGCCGGACCCGATCCGGCTGGCGGTGCCGAAGGCGTACGTCGTGCTGGCCGCCGGATGGGAGCCGGGGGAGGAGTCGGCGCTGGCGATCCTGCGGTTCGCCCGCGAGCACTTGGCGCCGTACAAGCGGATCCGGCGGCTGGAGTTCACCGACCTGCCCAAGACGATCTCCGGCAAGATCCGCCGCGTCGAACTCCGCACCCGCGAGACCGAACAGCTCACCGACGCCGCCCCGCCCGGCGAGTACCGCGAGGAGCACTTCCCGACCCTGAAGTCCTGACCCCGCTTCTCCACGAGTGAACGGCCTGTTCGTCCAATCTAGTGGGACGAACGGGCCGTTCACTCGGCTCGACCTGCCGCGGTAGCCGGTCGCGTACGTGCGTGGACCGTGAGCGAACGGACCGTTGGACCAAACTATTGGGACGAGCGGGCCGTTCACTCGGTGGCTTCGGGGTCAGGGTGCGTCGAAGCGGCCCTGTTTGAGGGCGGCGATCCAGGCGGTGTGGGCGGCGGCGGTGAGGCGCAGGGTTCCGGCGGCCGGGGACTTGCTGTCGCGGACCGCCGAGCCGCCGCCGGTCAGGGTCGCCACTTCCACGCAGTTGCCGCCGGCGTCGCTGTAGCTCGATTTGCGCCACGGGACGTCGCGCGACTCAACCATGATCGTTTTCCTCGCGTAGCTCGTGCAGTACCCGAGCCAGCATCTCGCGGGATTCACCGGGTGCAAGAGCCATCCGGCGCAAGTCACCGAACATCCCGTCCATGGTCGCGACGTCGCCCGCATCGCTGATCATGTGCCCGCCCAGCGGGCCGTCGAAGTAGCACATCGGCGGGTCGATCTCCGGGTTCGCGAAGTGCAGCAGGGTGAAGTTCGTCGCGATTCCGCCGTAGCCGTCATGGGTCGCCGTGAGCACTTGGATCGTGATGTTGGCGGATTTGCTCTGGTCCAGCAGATGATCGAGCTGATCGGCCAGCACTTCGGGACTGCCGACGGCCAGCCGCAAGGTCGCCTCGGCGATGATCGCGTGCAGGTGCAACGGGTTCGGCCCGGTGAGCCGTTGCTGCCGTTGCATTCGCGCCTGCACCCATCGATCGACGAATTCCGGGGCGACCTTGTGCCGCCCCGCGTCGTGGATGGCGCGGGCGTAGTCCTCGGTTTGCAGCAGCCCGGGAACCAGCACCGGTTCGAACGTGCGGATCTCGGTGGCGTCCTCCTCGAAGCTGACCAGCGGCCGCAGCCATTCCGGTAGTCCGTAGACCGCCCACTGCCCGGCGCCGTGCCGGGATTCCGCGCGCAACTGCTCCAGGCCCTTGCGCACTTCGGCCGGTGCGCGCAGTTCCGCCAGCAGCCGCACGAGATCGGTTTCGCTGATCTTGGTGTTGCCGTGCTCCCAATTGACCATCGTCGTGTGCCTGCGCCCGATGGCGTCGCCGACCTGGGTCTGGGTGAGCCCCGCCGCCTCCCGGAGCCTGCGCAGTTCCGCGCCGAGCCGGCGCAGCTGCGGCGATGAGCCCGTCATGCCGTCGTCCCCTTCTGCTGATCCGGCCAGCAGCCTAGCGAAAATTCCTGACATTCAAGATCGCACGATCGGGGAATGCCCGGCCTTGGATGTCAACTTCTAATCTCCCGATCAACCGCGTCGAATCGCACGCGGGCACGGGAGAGAGGAGTCACCCATGGACGGAACGGGCGGAATCGGGCGCGATCCGCTGGACCTGCTGGTGCCGGACCTGACCGGACACCCGCCGATGTGCGGAGAGGAGGAGCTCGCCCGCCGGATGGCCGTGGAGGTCGCCAAAGCCAGGGCCCGCGCATTCGCAGTCGTCCAGGAGTACGGAACGCGCGCCGCGATGGAGATCGCGGGCTGGGGGATCGCCGTCGGAGGCCGATACGACGTGATCGGCGTCGGCGGGGGCCAATGGCTCGCCGATGCCCTCGCCCGACTCCGTGCGGCAGGGGTTCACCTGGGGCGGCCGGGTGCGTGCGCACGTGGTCCCAGCGGACGGAACGCAGCGGTCGATCGGCTGATCAAGACGTCGAGTTGATCTAGGGTCGGGGGAGACGATCTGGGGGCGCTATGACCGACGTGGCCGCTGAAGCGCAACAAGCGGGGACATTGGTCACCCTGGCGGTGCTCCTGGCGGCGGTGTTGCACGCGACGTGGAACGCGCTCGCGCACGGGGTGGCCGACCGGATGATCGGGTTCTCGCTGATCGGCCTCACCTACACCGCGGTCGGCGCAGTTGTGGTGATGTTCACCGGCCCGCCCGCACCGGAAGCCTGGCCGCTGGTGCTGGCTTCCGCCGCGGTGCACGTCCTTTATCAATTCGGATTGCTGGCCAGTTATCGGCTGGGCGAGTTCAGCCAGGTCTACCCGCTGGCCCGCGGCACTTCGCCGTGGGTGGTGACACTGCTGTCCGCCGTCCTGCTCGGCCAGCGCATCCCGGCGGTGCAGCTGGCCGGGGTGCTGGTGGTCTCCGCGGGGTTGCTGAGCCTGGTGTTCGTCGGCGGGATGCCCGGTCGCACCGCTGTGCCGGGTCTGCTCGCCGCGTTCGGCACCGGCCTGCTGATCGCCACTTACACGGTCATCGACGGCGTCGGAGTGCACCGGACCGGTGTGCTCGGCTACGCGGCCTGGATGTTCCTGCTGCAGGGGCCCGCGTTGCCGCTGGCCGGCTGGACCTCGCGGCGCCGGAGTTTTCTGCCCGGATTGCGCCGGCATTGGCGCGGCGGAATTGCGGGCGGGCTCGTTTCGATGGCCGCCTACGGGATCGTTTTGTGGGCGCAAACACGGGCAACCCTTGGACCGGTTGCGGCGCTGCGCGAGACCAGCATCGTGTTCGGCGCATTGCTCGGGGCGATCTTCCTGGGCGAGCGGATGGGCCGCGGCCGGGCGGTGCTCGCCGGGGTCGTGGTGGCCGGGATCGTCCTGATCGACCTGGCCTGACCAGCGAGGAAGCGGCAACTGAAAAGATCTTGTGCCAAAGTCTGGCGCTGCTGCGGTGTGGATCGTAACATCCGTGGCCCCCCGATCGATCTCACCGGCGGAAAAGGGAAATCGATCCCCACCGCGAGCCCAGCGTGAGCAATTTTGTAGGCATCCGCGGTTGCGCTATTCGTTGTTGTCATGGTAAGTGCTGCGTACGCGATGGTACACACTCCGGCGCGACCGTGCACTTATCTGATCGTGACATGCCTCCGCAATCTCCGGAATAAGCGCAGGTGAAAGCGCATTTTTTTACCCAGGGTGATCGGTTGAATCACGCTAATATCCCACCCATGTGATCAGTGTCACAGCTTTGCACGGTTGCTTCAGCAACTCATTCGCCTAGTTTGGTTACTCGACGCACGGATCTCGCGTCGAAGCCGGTCGGCAAAGGCGCTGACTGAGTGCGAGGACTGGCGCAGGTGTTGCGGCCTGAACTTTTTCGGCCGCCCGCGCCGGTGCGCAGGCGTCGCCATTTCGATTGGCGACCCGGCACGACCGCGAGATGATCTCGGGGCGGATTCGCGCGGACCCGAGTGCGGTGCAGAGGCGCATGACCAACGCGAGTGGTGGGAGTGAAGTATGGCCAAGAGCGTGGATGACCTGGCGCACGGCGACGGCAACGGTGCGGTCGACAACACGGCCGAGCTGGTCGCCCGCGAGGAGCAGGTCTTCGGCGACAACCCGTTGGAAGTGCGCGAATCCGACCACTACACGCACGAGTACGTCGGCGGATTCGTCGACAAGTGGGACGACCTGATCGACTGGAAGAAGCGCTACGAGAGCGAAGGCCAGTTCTTCGTCGAACAGCTCAAAGCCCGCGGTGTGGAATCGGTGCTGGACGTGGCGACCGGCACCGGGTTCCATTCCGTGCGGCTGCTGGAAGAGGGCTTCGAGACGGTCAGCGCGGACGGCAGCCCGCAGATGCTCGCCCAGGCGTTCCGCAACGGCCTGGCCTACGGCGGGCACATCCTGCGCGTGGTGCACGCCGACTGGCGGTGGCTGAACCGGGACGTGCACGGCGCGTACGACGCGATCATCTGCTTGGGCAACTCGTTCACGCACCTGTTCTCCGAGCGGGACCGGCGCAAGACGCTGGCGGAGTTCTACGCGATGCTCAAGCACGACGGCGTGCTGATCATCGACCAGCGCAACTACGACTCCATTCTGGACGACGGGTTCTCCAGCAAGCACACCTATTACTACGCGGGCGAGGACGTTTCCGCGGAACCCGATCACGTGGACGAGGGCCTGGCCCGGTTCAAGTACACGTTCCCGGACAAGAGTGAATTCTTCCTCAACATGTACCCGTTGCGGAAGAATTACGTGCGGCGGCTGCTGCGCGAGGTCGGATTCCAGCGGATCGACACCTACGGCGATTTCCAGGAAACGCACGCCGACCAGGACCCGGACTTCTTCATCCACGTCGCGGAGAAGAACTACCGGGCCGAGGACGAACTGTCCGACATGTACTCGGCGGCGGTGCACACCGCCCGCGACTACTACAACTCCGAGGACGCGGACAACTTCTACTTCAACGTCTGGGGCGGCAACGACATCCACGTCGGCCTCTACCAGACCAAGGACGAGGACATCGATGCCGCGTCCCGGCGCACCGTCGAGCGGATGGTGAGCAAGGTAGAGATCACACCGCAGACCCGCGTGCTCGACATCGGCGCCGGTTACGGTGGTGCTGCGCGGCACTTGGCCCGGACCTACGGCTGCAAGGTGGCCTGCCTGAACCTCAGCGAGGTGGAGAACCGGCGCAACGTCGAGTTCAACCGCGCCGAGGGGCTCGACCACCTCATCGAGGTCAAGGACGGCTCGTTCGAGGACATCCCGTTCCAGGACAACGCGTTCGACGTGGTGTGGTCGCAGGACGCGATCCTGCACAGCGGTGACCGCGAGCGGGTTCTCGAAGAGGCCACCCGGGTGCTGAGCAAGGGCGGCTCGTTCGTGTTCACCGACCCGATGGCCGCCGATGACGCCCGCAAGCAGGACCTCGGGCCGATCTTGGAGCGGCTCAACCTGGACACGATGGGCACGCCCGGCTTCTACCGCCGCGAGCTGGCCCGGCTGGGCCTGCAGAACTTCGAATTCGAGGACCTCAGCGAGTACCTGCCGGTGCACTACGGCCGGGTGCTGGAGGTGCTGGAGAGCCGCGAGTCCGAGCTGGCCGACCGGATCAGCGAGGAGTACCGCACGAAGATGAAGCGCGGGCTGCGCGCCTGGGTCGACTCCGGTAACGCCGGGAGCCTGGCGTGGGGCATCATCCACGCCCGTGCATGATCATTAAAACAGCATAAGACCCCTGTTGGGGACGGTTGCTCCGGTGCCATGGAGTGGAACTCCATGACATCGGAGCGGCCGGTACGCAAGGATCGAAGCCGCCAAAGTAGCGACAGAGGTGAGGTTGAGCCGTGAGTGAGATCAACCGCAGGTTGTTCACCAGTGAGTCGGTGACCGAGGGTCACCCGGACAAGATGGCGGACGCGATCAGCGACTCCATCCTGGACGCCCTGCTGGCGCAGGACCCCCGGTCCCGCGTCGCCGCCGAGACCATGATCACCACCGGTCAGGTGCACATCGCCGGTGAGATCACGACCACCGCCAACGTGGACTTTCAGCAGCTGGTGCGGGACACGGTCCTGGAGATCGGCTACGACTCGTCGGACAAGGGCTTCGACGGCAACACCTGCGGTGTGAACGTCTCCATCGACGCGCAGTCCCCGGACATCGGCCAGGGCGTGGACACCGCCCACGAGAACCGGGTCGAGGGCGTCATCGACGAGATCGCCAAGCAGGGTGCGGGCGACCAGGGCCTGATGTTCGGGTACGCCTGCGACGACACCGACGAGCTCGCGCCGCTGCCGATCACGCTGGCGCACCGCCTGTCCCGTCGGCTGACCGACGTGCGCAAGAACGGCACCGTTCCGTACCTGCGCGCCGACGGCAAGACCCAGGTGACCGTGGAGTACGCCGGCGACCAGCCGGTGCGGCTGGACACCGTCGTGCTGTCCTCCCAGCACGCCGACGGCATCGACCTGGACAGCCAGCTCGTCAAGGACATCGATCAGCACGTCATCCGTCCGGAGCTGGACCGGGTCGGGCTGGAAGCGGCCGACACCCGCCAGCTGATCAACCCGACCGGCCGGTTCGTGGTCGGCGGCCCGATGGGTGACTGCGGCCTGACCGGCCGCAAGATCATCGTGGACACCTACGGCGGCATGGCCCGCCACGGTGGCGGCGCGTTCTCCGGCAAGGACCCGTCGAAGGTGGACCGCTCCGCGGCCTACGCGACCCGCTGGGTGGCGAAGAACGCGGTGGCCGCCGGGCTGGCCAGCCGCATCGAGGTGCAGACCGCCTACGCGATCGGCAAGGCCGCCCCGGTCGGGCTGTTCGTGGAGACTTTCGGCACCGAGAACGTGGACCCGGTCAAGATCCAGGCCGCGATCAACGAGGTCTTCGACCTCCGCCCGGCCGCGATCATCCGGGACCTGGACCTGCTGCGCCCGATCTACGCGCAGACCGCCGCCTACGGCCACTTCGGCCGCAGCGACGTGAGCCTGCCGTGGGAGAACACCGACCGCGCCGCCGCGCTCAAGAGCGCCGCCGGTCTCTGATCGCGCACGTCCGCACGGGCTGCCGCGGGGCGCCGTCGCGCGCCCCGCGGCCCGGTGCGGGCCAGGTCCCCTGAACACTTAGAGGTCGGTGGCCGACGACGTCGCCGGCCCACCGCCGTGAAGGAGTATTGCAGTGCGGATTGCGGTGACCGGTTCGATCGCCACCGACCACCTGATGTCCTTCCCCGGCAGGATCGCCGATCAGCTGATCGCCGATCAGCTCGAGCAGGTGTCCCTGTCGTTCCTGGTCGACGAGCTGGAGGTGCGCCGCGGCGGGATCGCGGCCAACATCACCTTCGGGCTCGGCAAGCTGGGCGTGACCCCCTACCTGGTCGGCGCCGTGGGTGAGGACTTCGAGGAATACCGGTCGTGGCTGGAGCGGCACGGGGTGGACACCGCCTCGGTGCACGTCTCGGCGACCAAGCACACCTCCCGGTTCCTGTGCACGACCGACCAGGACTTCAACCAGATCGCCTCGTTCTACCCGGGCGCCATGTCCGAGGCGCGGGAGATCGAGTTGAAGTCCGTGGCCGACCGCATCGGCGGGCTGGACCTCGTGGTGATCTCCGCGAACGACCCGGACGCGATGATCAGGCACACCCAGGAGTCGCGGGAGCGCGGCTACAAGTTCCTCGCCGACCCCGGCCAGCAGCTGGCCCGGATGGACGGCGAGGCGGTGCGCAAGCTCGTCGAGGGTGCGGAGTACCTGTTCACCAACGAGTACGAGCACGGCCTGCTGCTGCAGAGCACCGGCTGGAGCCACGAAGAGGTGCTGGGCAAGGTCGGCAGCTGGGTGACCTCGCTGGGCGCGAAGGGCCTGAAGGTCGAATCCGCTTCGGCCCCGACCCTGGAGGTCGTGCCGCCGAAGGAGAAGCAGAAGGGCGACCCGACCGGTGTCGGCGACGCGCTGCGCGCCGGGTTCCTGGCCGGCCTGTCCGGCGGTCTGGGCCTGGAGCGGTCCCTGCAGCTCGGCTGCACCCTGGCGACGGTGTCGCTGGAGACCGACGGGCCGCAGGAGTACGACGTCGAGCGCGAGTCGTTCCTCGCGCGCATCGCCGAGGCGTACGGCGAGTCCGCCGCGACCGAGATCGGCTCGAAGCTGCGCTGAACCCCCGTCCTCCGGCGGCACCGGCAGACGCCGCCGGTGCCGCCGGGCGCGGAGGACACTGGGTTCGGGCGTGGTCGAAGAAAGCGTGGGAAGAGGCAGCGACATGAATGGGGTCAACACGAACGGCGAATCCGCTTCGGGCCGGGACCCGAGCGGGTTTCTCAGCGCGCTCGCCGAGCGCGTGCTCGTCGCGGACGGCGGAATGGGCACCGCGTTGCAGGCCCACGACCTGACGCTGGACGACTTCGCGAACCTCGAAGGCTGCAACGAGATCCTCAACGAGACCCGCCCGGACGTGGTTTCCAGCGTCTACCGCGGTTTCCTCGAGGCTGGTTCGGACGCGATCGAATCGAACACGTTCGGCACGAACCTCGCCAACCTCGGCGAGTACGGCATCACGGAGCGGATCCGGGACCTGGCCGAGAAGGGCGCCCGGCTGGCCCGCGAGGCCGCCGACGAGTTCTCGACGCCGGACAAGCCGCGGTTCGTGCTCGGTTCGATGGGGCCGGGCACCAAGCTGCCCACCCTCGGCCACGCGCCGTACGCGGACCTGCGCGACGCCTACGAGGAGAGCGTGCTGGGCCTGCTCGAGGGCGGGATCGACGTGGTCCTGGTCGAGACCTCCCAGGACCTGCTGCAGACGAAGGCCTCGATCGTCGGCGCCAAGCGCGCCATGGCCAAGACCGGCCAGTACCGGCCGATCATCGCGCAGGTCACCGTGGAGCAGACCGGCACGATGCTGGTGGGCTCGGAGATCGGCGCGGCGCTGACCGCGCTGGAGCCGCTGGGCATCGACATGATCGGGATGAACTGCGCGACCGGGCCGGCGGAGATGAGCGAGCACCTGCGGGTGCTGGCCCAGCACGCCCAGGTGCCGATCTCGGTGATGCCGAACGCGGGCCTGCCCGAGCTCGGCCCGAACGGCGCGGTGTATCCGCTGCAGGCCGACGAGCTGGCCGAGGCGCTGGTCGGGTTCGTCAACAACTTCGGCACCCGGCTGGTCGGCGGCTGCTGCGGCACCACCGGTGAGCACGTGCGCGCGGTCTCCGAGGCGGTCGCCGGGCTCAACCCGGCGCCGCGCACGCCGGAGGTCATCCCGTCGGTGTCGTCGGTGTACCAGGCGGTGCCGTTCCAGCAGGACGCCACCAACCTCAACGTCGGCGAGCGCACCAACACCAACGGTTCCAAGAAGTTCCGCGAGGCCATGCTCGACGGCCGCTACGAGGACTGCGTCGAGATCGCCAAGTCCCAGACCCGCGAGGGCGCGCACCTGCTCGACCTGTGCGTGGACTACGTGGGCCGCGACGGCGTCGAGGACATGCGGGAACTGGCCAGCAGGCTGGCCACCGCCTCCACGCTGCCGGTGATGGTGGACTCCACCGAGGCCGACGTCATCCAGGCGGGCTTGGAGCACTTCGGCGGCCGGTGCGCGGTGAACTCGGTGAACTACGAGGACGGCGACGGCCCGGACTCGCGGTTCCAGAAGGTCATGGACATGGTCCACGAGCACGGCGCCACCATCGTCGGGCTGTGCATCGACGAGGAGGGCCAGGCCCGGACCCGGGACTGGAAGGTGCGCGTCGCCGAGCGGCTGATCGCGGACATCACCGGCAAGTGGGGCCTGGACGAGTCCTCGATCATCATCGACTGCCTGGTCTTCCCGATCACCACGGGCCAGGAGGAGGTCCGCGAGGACGGCATCGAGACCATCGAGGCGATCCGCGAGCTCAAGCGGCGGCACCCGGACGTGCAGACGACGCTGGGCCTGTCGAACGTCTCGTTCGGGCTGAACCCGGCCGCGCGCCAGGTGCTGAACTCGGTGTTCCTAAACGAGTGCCGCGAAGCCGGGCTGGACTCGGCGATCCTGAACGCCTCCAAGATCCTGCCGATGAGCAAGATCGAGGACGAGCAGCGGCAGGTCGCGCTGGACCTGGTCTACAACCGCCGCACCGAGGACTACGACCCGCTGCAGAAGCTGATGTCGCTGTTCGAGGGCAAGACGGCGGCCTCCAGCGGTGCCTCGCGGGCCGAGGAGCTGGCGAAGCTGCCGCTGTTCGAGCGGCTGGAGAAGCGCATCGTGGACGGCGAGCGCAACGGGCTCGAAGCGGATCTGGACGAGGCCATGCAGGAGAAGGCCCCGCTGCAGATCGTCAACGAGAACCTGCTGGCCGGCATGAAGGTCGTCGGTGACCTGTTCGGTTCCGGGCAGATGCAGCTGCCGTTCGTGCTGCAGTCCGCGGAGGTCATGAAGACCGCCGTGGCGCACCTCGAACCGCACATGGACAAGGACGACACCGGCGGCAAGGGCAAGCTGCTGCTGGCCACCGTCAAGGGCGATGTGCACGACATCGGCAAGAACCTGGTGGACATCATCGTGTCCAACAACGGCTACGACGTGGTCAACATCGGCATCAAGCAGCCGGTCAACGCCATCCTGGAAGCCGCCGACGAGCACAAGGTCGACGTGATCGGCCTGTCCGGGCTGCTGGTCAAGTCGACGGTGATCATGAAGGAGAACCTGGAGGAGATGAACTCCAGGGGCATCTCCGAGAAGTACCCGGTGATGCTCGGCGGCGCGGCGCTGACCCGCTCCTTCGTGGAGAACGACCTCGACGAGGTCTTCCAGGGCGACGTGCGCTACGCGAAGGACGCCTTCGAGGGCCTGAACCTGATGGACCGGCTGATGGCCATCAAGCGCGGCGACAGCCCCGAGGAGGACGAGAAGGAACAGGCCAAGAAGGCCGAGCGCAAGGAGCGCCGCGAGCGTTCGCTGCGGATCGCCGAGAAGCGCAAGGCCGAGGAAGGCGAGATCCCGGACCTCTACGACGAGTCCACCCGTTCCGACGTGGACGCCGATTCCCCGGTGCCGACCCCGCCGTTCTGGGGCTCCCGGGTGATCAAGGGCGTGCCCACGGCCGACTACTTGGCGCTGCTGGACGAGCGGGCCACGTTCTTCGGCCAGTGGGGCCTGCGCGGCTCCAAGAAGGGCGAGGGCAAGACCTACGAGGAACTGGTCGAGTCCGAGGGCCGCCCGCGGCTGCGCGCGTGGGTGGACGAGCTGTCCACCGCGGGCATCCTGCAGCACGCGGCCGTGGTCTACGGCTACTTCCCGGTGGTCTCCGAGGGCAACTCGCTGATCGTGCTGGACAAGGAGGAGCCGGACTCGCCGGAGCGCACCCGGTTCACCTTCCCGCGCCAGCAGCGGGACCGGCGGCTGTGCCTGGCGGACTTCTACCGCTCGCGGGAGAAGGCCGAGCAGACCGGGCAGGTCGACGTGCTGCCGATGCAGCTGGTCACGATGGGCCAGCCGATCGCGGACTACGCCAACCAGCTGTTCGCGAAGGACGCCTACCGGGATTACCTGGAGATCCACGGCATGGGCGTGCAGCTGACCGAGGCGTTGGCGGAGTACTTCCACCGCCGGGTGCGCCAGGAGCTGCTGTTCTCCAGCGGCCGGGCGGTCTCCGAGGAGGACCCGGACGAGGTCACCGAGTTCTTCAAGCTCGGCTACCGCGGTGCCCGCTTCTCGTTCGGCTACGGCGCCTGCCCGGAGATCGAGGACCGGGCCAAGATCGTGGAGCTGCTGGAGAGCGAGCGGATCGGCGTGGAGCTTTCCGAGGAGTTCCAGCTGCACCCGGAGCAGTCCACCGACGCGATCATCGCCCACCACCCCGAGGCGAAGTACTTCAACACGTGATCCCGGCCGGGCGGGCCGCGCTGGCTGATCGCGGCCCGCCCGCCGGAGGACTCTCGACCCGAGCAGGGAAATCGCCTGTGACAGGGATGAAGCCCGAGCAGGGAAATCAAGAAAGGAAATCATGAGCGCGAAGCTGCAAACGGCCAATGGCCTCGATTTCGCCGTCGCTGATCTGGGACTGGCCGAGTCGGGTCGGCACCAGATCCGGCTGGCGGAGCATGAGATGCCGGGTTTGATGGCGACTCGCCGGGAGTATGCGGACTCGAAGCCGCTGAAGGGCGCGCGGATCGCAGGTTCGTTGCACATGACGGTGCAGACGGCGGTGCTCATCGAGACGCTGGTTGAGCTGGGCGCGGATGTGCGGTGGGTGTCGTGCAACATTTTCTCGACCCAGGACGAGGCCGCGGCGGCGGTCGTGGTCGGTGGCGGTACTGCGGACAAGCCTGCTGGTGTGCCGGTGTTCGCGTGGAAGGGTGAGACGCTCGAGGATTACTGGTGGTGCACCAACCAGCTCTGGGAGTTCGGCGGCGGCAAGCTCGCGAACATGATCCTGGACGATGGTGGTGACGCGACGCTGCTGGTGCACAAGGGTGTCGAGTTCGAGGCCGCGGGTGCGGTGCCGCAGCCGACTGAGGACGACCCGGACGAGTTCAAGGTCGTGCTGTCGACGCTGCGTAAGAGCCTGGAGCAGGATGCCCAGCGGTTCACGACGCTGGCGAAGGAGATCAAGGGCGTTACCGAGGAGACCACGACCGGTGTGCACAAGCTGGTCGAGTTGGTCAAGTCGGAGGAGCTGTTGTTCCCGGCGATCAATGTGAACGACTCGGTGACGAAGTCGAAGTTCGACAACAAGTACGGCTGCCGGCACTCGCTGGTCGATGGCATCAACCGCGCCACCGACGTGCTCATTGGTGGCAAGGTCGCGGTGATCGCCGGGTTCGGCGATGTCGGTAAGGGCTCGGCGGAGTCGCTGCGGGGCCAGGGTGCTCGGGTGATCGTCACCGAGATCGACCCGATCTGCGCGTTGCAGGCGGCGATGGAGGGCTACGAGGTCAAGACCTTGGACGAGGTCGTTGAGTTCGCGGACATCTTCATCACCACCACCGGGAACTTCGACATCATCACCGCTGAGCACATGAGCCGGATGAAGCATCAGGCGATCGTGGGCAATATCGGGCATTTCGACAACGAGATCGACATGGCGGGGTTGGAGAAGACTCCGGGTGTGCGGAAGGTCGAGATCAAGCCGCAGGTGCACGAGTTCACGTTCACCGATGGGCACTCGATCCTGGTGTTGTCCGAGGGCCGGTTGTTGAACCTGGGTAACGCGACCGGGCACCCGAGTTTCGTGATGTCGAACTCGTTCACGAACCAGACGCTGGCGCAGATCGAGTTGTGGACCAAGCCGGGTGAGTACGGCAAGGACGTGTACGTGCTGCCGAAGCTGCTGGACGAGAAGGTCGCCCGGCTGCACCTGGACGCGCTCGGGGTCAACCTCACCCGCATGACCAAGGCCCAGGCCGAGTACATCGGCGTCGACGTCAACGGGCCCTACAAGCCCGAACACTACCGCTACTGATTCGTTCGGCTACGGCCTGAGCGACCGGTGGTCGCCGCCACCGCCCGGGGTTTGCAGCCTCGGGCGGTGGCGGCCCCCGAAAAACCCAGCAACTCCCGTCGAGGCCGCGGCGCCGAACACTTCGCGCCCCCTCGAATTCCGATTTTTCCGGCAGTACGGTTGCTGCTCGCGCGGCTGCTCCAGCGACGCGGCCGGGTGTGCGCGGTGACCGGCTAGGAAGGAAAACCTGAGGCCGACATGCACACGATCGCACTCGAAATGGCACCGCCCGACCTGGACGGCGGACAGGAGAGGGCCGTGGAGGAAGGCCGCAAGGTGGCCGAGAACAGCCGCGCCGCCGGGCTCGCCGACCGCATCGGGCACCTCATGATCCCGGGCATCATCGCCGAGGACGACGACCGTCCGATCGAGATGAAGCCGAAGATGGACGTCATCGACTTCTGGAACGCGGTGCGTCCGGAGATCGGCGACGTCAAGGGCCTGTGCACGCAGGTCACCGCGTTCATGGACAAGCCGCAGCTGACCGAGCGGCTCAAGCACCTGCGCAGCGCCGGGATGGAAGGCATCACGTTCGTCGGCGTGCCGCGCACCATGGCCGACGGCGAAGGCGGCGGGATCCCGCCGACCGACGCCTTAACCCAGTTCCAGGACATCGTGCCCAACCGCGGCTCGATCCTCATCCCGACCCGCGAGGGCGAGCACGGCCGGTTCAACTTCAAGTGCGACCGCGGCGCGACGTACGGCATGACGCAGCTGCTGTACTCCGACGCGATCGTCGGATTCCTGCGGGAATTCGCGGAGAAGACGCCGCACCGCCCGGAGATCCTGCTCTCGTTCGGTTTCGTGCCGAGCGTCGAAGGCAAGCGCGGACTGATCGACTGGCTCATCCAGGACCCCGGCAACCCGGCCGTCGAGGCCGAGCAGAAGTGGGTCGCCGCGATCAGCGAGCTCGGCTTCGAGCAGCGCAAGCAGAAGCATCTCGACGTGTACAAGAGCGTCATCGACGGGGTGGCCGACCTCGGCTTCCCGCTGAGCCTGCACCTGGAGGCCCCGTACGGCTACTCCAAGCCGGCCTTCGACGTGTTCGCGGAGATGCTCGACTACTGGTCCCCGACACCGTCCTGATCGCCTGTTGCTGAGCCCGTGGGTGGTCGCCTTCCGGCGCTCTCCCGCTGCGGGATCTCTCCTCCCTTCGATACCCGAGCGGTTCGCCGGAAGTGAACGGATCGTCCGCCCGGCGGGCGGTCCGTTCACTCCGCGCCCCTGCAGCTCAAGCGCGCGGCCGTGCCAGGACGTTCGCGACGGCGTTGATGTCGGCGGGCGCGACGCGGCAGCAACCGCCGACGATGCGGGCTCCCGCAGCGACCCAGTCGCGCACCAGCGCCGCGTCGAACCGGGACGGCCCCGTCCAGTCCTGCCGTCCGGCGTTCCAGCCTTCGCCGCTGTTCGGATAGACCACGACGGGTTTTCCGGTCATCTCGCGAGCGATCGGCACCGCCCGCGTGGCATCGGCGGGCGTGCAGCAGTTGATGCCGACCGCGAGCACGTCGTCCCGACCGGCGGCTACGGCGAACGCCTCCTCCAGCGGCTGTCCGGCGCGAGTGCGCTCGCCATCGATGTTGTACGAGAGCCAAGCGGGCACGTCGACGTCGCCGAGCACTTCCAGCAGCGCGGCCGCCTCGTCCACGTCCGGAACCGTCTCCAGCGCGAGCAGGTCGGGCCCGGCTTCGGCGAGGACTTCCAGCCGTGGCCGGTGGAACCCGACGAGTTCGCGGTGGCTCAGGCCGTAGCGGCCGCGGAACTCCGAACCGTCCGCCAGCACCGCCCCGTACGGGCCCACCGATGCCGCGACCAAGCGCCGCTTGCCCGCATCTCGCTGCGCGGCCCGCTTGGCCAGCTCGACGCTGCGACGCATCAGCCCGGCCGCGTGCTCGCGATCGAAGCCGTGCGCGGCGAAACCCGCGAAGCCCGCCTGGTAGCTCGCCGTGGTCACGATGTCCGCACCGGCCGCGAAGAACGCCTCGTGCGCGGCGACTATCTCTTCCGGTGCCGACGCCAGGAACTGCGCCGACCACAAGTCGCCGGAGAGATCACCCCCGCGCGCCTCCAGTTGCGTGCCCAGCCCGCCGTCGAGCACCAGCGGCTCGTCGAGTTCCATGTCCCCACGGTAAAAGCCCGCCATGGCGGGATGTCGCCAGTACCGCCACCGGGTACGCCGCACGCGTGATCATGCCCGCATGGCCGGAGTCGCAACTTCCACCGCCCGGGCCGCGCTCACCTTCGCGGCGGCGCTCGCGGTGACCCTCGTTCCCGCCGGGTCCGCGCACGCGGCGACCGCCTACTGCGAAAGCCTCACCGACGCGTCGAACCAGGAGTGGATGAGCGGGCTGCCCGACGACACCGGCCTCGCGGCGCTGTCCGTTCCCGGCACGCACGACACCTTGTCGTTGCACGGCGGCGACATCACGCAGACCCAGGAGGACCACGGCGACAGCGCCGAAACCCTCACCGCGCAGCTCGACGCCGGCATCCGCGCCATCGACATCCGGGTGCGCAAGGTGGACAACGAGTTCACCGTCCACCACGGAACCTTCTACCAGCACGCCAACTTCGCCGACGTGCTGGCGAAGGCCGGTGACTTCCTCGCCGCCCACCCCGGCGAGACCGTGCTGCTGCGGCTGAAAGCCGAGTGCACCGGCGAAGTCGGCTCGTGCACCGACGAGTCCAGCGACCTGAGCACCGCGGAGATCCTGGACCGCTACCAGCAGAACGATCCCAACGGGCACTACCTGTACAACCCGGCTTCCGATGGCCCAGCTTCCGGTGCCACCGCTTCCGATGGGACGCCCACGCTGGGTGCCGCCCGCGGCAAGATCGTGCTCACCGCACTGCAGGAAGCCCAAGGCGGCTTGGTCGACGGATACGGGCTGGAGCAGTTCAACGACGACAACTGGGGCGACTACGTCCAGGACGAGTACGAAGTGCCCACCGTCGGCGACATCGAGCAGAAGTGGAACCACGTGCGGGAGCACTGGGACAAGACGAACTCCGCCGATCCCGCGGAGATGTTCCTGAACTTCACCAGCGGCTCCAGCCTCGGCGCCGACCCGAAAGACGTCGCCTGCGGCGCGAGCGGGGCCCGCGGCGTCAACGACCACGCCCTGGAACACCTCGGTGGCAACGACGTGCCGCGCACCGGCGTGGTGCTGATGGACTTCCCCGGCTCGGACCTGATCAACGAGGTCATCTCCCGCAACGGCGCCTGATTGGCGCCGGTGGGCTCCGGGTAGGGCGGAATCGAGAAGGTTCGCCCGACCGGGAGGAGTCGCGATGCCGGCGAAGACCGAGAACGGACCACAGCTGATGCCCGAAACCGAGCGGTTGGCCACCGGCAAGAACTTCGCCGCCGTGTCCACGGTGCTGCCCAGCGGCCGGATCCAGAGCCAGACGATCTGGGTGGACGTGGACGACGACCAGCTGGTGCTCAACACCGAGACGCACCGCGCGAAGTACCTCAACGTGCAGCGGGACCCCCGGATCACCGTGCTGATCAGGGACGAGCAGGACCCGTACCGCTACGCGGAGGTGCGTGGCCGGGTCTCGGCCACGACCACCGGCGACCGCGCCCGGCGGCAGGTGGACGAACTCGCGCACAAATACATCGGCAAGGACTACCCGCCGGAAGCGATCAAGAGCGACCGCGTGACCATCTGGATCGTCCCGGAGCGCCAGACCTTCATCGATCAGAGCAAGGGCGTCGCGGACTGACCCGGCCTCCGGTGCTCGGCCGCGGCCCCGCGGTCCACCGACTGGGATGTCGAGTCGTGATGTGTCGGAGGAAGCCGGTTGCGACAAGTGCTGAATTGAGTCCACCGGCCGATCACCGAAGATGAAAGGAGTCCTGATATCTGAGGAGGGGGTCATGATGTCCGAGGAGTGGCACCGCAGTACTCGAAGCGGGTCGACGGGCAACTGCGTCGAGGTCGCGTGCACGGGGACGGCCACGCTGATCCGGGACTCCAAAGAACCCCACGGGGCGCTGCTGCGGGTGTCGAAGGAGCGGTGGCGAGGCTTCCTGGCTTCGATCGGTTCGGGGCGCTGCGACCGTCGGAAGCTGCCCGCAACGGCGGAATGACGCAGTCCTTCGCAGCATGTGATAACCGCCGAGCACCGCGTTTCAACCGCGCAAGCCGCTGTGACCAGCGCGGACGTCGCTGCCGAAAGCACCACCGAGGGTCGGTCCCGCCGGGTGGAGGTGGGCTCGTCCGCACCCGAACGGTTAGCGTGGGTGCGAACGGGTGAACGGAGGGTCGATGGACACGGCGAGCACACTCGCGGCGCTGCGGGCCGAGCTACCGCAAGAACAGCTGGTCACCGATCCGGACTCCGTCGCCCGCTACGCCCACGACGAAGCCGAATGGGCGCCGCACGGGACCCCGGCCGCCGTCGTGCGCCCCACCGGCACCGAAGACGTCGTCGCCGTGGTCAAAGTGTGCGCGCAACTCGGTGTGCCGGTGGTGCCGCGGGGAGCCGGCACCGGCCTCTCCGGCGGGGCCAACGCGCTGGACGGCTGCGTGCTGATCTCGTTCGAGCGGATGACTTCGGTCTTGGAGATCAACCCGCGCGAACAGCTCGCCGTGGTCCAGCCCGGTGCGGTCAACGACGACTTCCGCGCCGCCTGCCGCGAGCACGGCGCCTGGTATCCACCGGACCCGGCGAGCTCGCCCTGGTCCACGATCGGCGGCAACGTCGCCACCAACGCGGGCGGCGTCTGCTGCGTCAAATACGGCGTGACCAGGGATTACGTCCTCGGGTTGGAAGCCGTTGTCGGCGACGGCGAGGTGGTTCGGCTCGGCAGGCGCACCGCCAAAGGCGTCGCGGGTTACGACCTGTGCGGGCTGTTCGTCGGTTCCGAGGGCACGCTCGGGATCATCACCGAGATCACCGTGAAGCTGCTGCCCGGGGTGCGCGCGCCGGAGCGCACCGTGGTCGGCTACTTCGATTCGCTCGTGGCGGCAGGTGATGCGGTGGCCGCGGTGGCCGCCTCGGGGGTGACGCCTTCCGCGCTCGAACTACTCGACCGGCACTGCCTGCGTGCCGTGGACGAGTGGAAGAACATGGGCCTCAGCGACGAGGCCGAAGTGCTGCTGCTGGGCCGCTCGGACACGCCGGGCGAAGCCGGGGACCGCGAAGTCGAGGCCATCGTCGAATGCTTCGAGAAGGGCGGGGCCACGTTCAGCGCCGCCTCCACCGATCAGCACGAAGCGGATGCGCTGTTCGCCGCCCGCCGGTTGGCCTATCCGGCGCTGGAACGGTTGGGTCCGCTGCTGACCGAGGATGTGTGCGTGCCTCGCGCGCTGGTCCCGGACATGCTCGCCAAGGTCGAAGCCGCCGCGCAGCGGCACGACACCAAGATCGCGAACATCGCGCACGCCGGGGACGGCAACCTGCACCCGCTGATCATCACTCCCGCCGGGGACGAGGCGGCGCGGGAGCGTGCGCAGCGCGCTTTCGACGACATCGTGGCCGATGCGATCGCGCTGGGCGGCACCGTCACCGGTGAGCACGGCGTGGGCCTGCTGAAACGACGCGGCTTGCACGACGAACTCGGGCCGACGGTGGTCGGGATGCACCACGCGGTGAAGAATGCGCTCGACCCGGCGGACATCTTCAACCCCGGCAAGGTCTTCGGCGATCCCGACGGCTGAGGCGATCCGAACCGTGCCGGGTGCCGGTCCCGCTTCGTGCTTGCAGCAGTGGGATAGCGCGGAGCGCCGCAGGTACGCCTACGGACGATCACGTGGACGGGCCGACCAGTCGGCGCGGGATCGTCGTATGTGCGGCCTCCAGGACCTTGGCGACTACGTCGTGATCGAAGAATCAGCAGGTCAGCGGCTCATGAACGACATGAACCCGGGGCGGTTCCGCGCCTAGCATGGCGGTGCCGGCGGCGCAGGGGAGTGCGCCGTCGGCCCTTTTGCCCGCACGGCCTCCGCCGCAGTCCGACGGGCCGGAACTGTCAGGGCCGCGGCGATTATCCATCACGGGTCGGGCGGGTGCCGTCTCCCGTGGCGGCGCCGGACCTTCCCGCCAGCAGCTTCCGCGCGGTGTCCTCGATGTCCTGCTCGTCCAACAGCACGTGGTACGCGGCGTCGCCGAGCGGGATGAAACTGTCCTCGCTGGTGACCCGCGCGATCCTGCCGGCGAAACCCGCGTCGGCGAGAGCGGTCACGACCGGTTCGGACACCCCGCCGCTGCGCCGCGTCTCGTCGGCCACCAGCACCGACCCGGTCGCACGCGCCGCCGCCAGCAAGTCTTCGGTGGGTAGCGGGCTCAGCCACCGCAGGTCCAGCACGCGCACCCCGGCCCCTTCGTGCTGCAACCGCCGCGCGACCCGCAGGCAACGCGGTAGCCCGTTGCCGAAGGTGACCAGCGTCAGGTCGGTCCCGTTCCCGTAGGTGCGAGCCCGCCCGATCGGAACGTGTCCGCCGACCGGATCGGGGTAGCGCGCCAGCCATCCTTCGTCCCCGGTCTCATGCAGGTCCCGCTCGTGGTACAGCGCGATCGGTTCCAGGAACACGCATACCCGTCCATCCTCGTGGGCGGCTGCTACGCAGGTGCGCAGCATGGCGGCGGCATCATCCGGGCTGGCCGGGGAAGCGACCACCAGGCCGGGGACGTCGCGCAGCGCGGCGACGGAATTGTCGTTGTGGAAGTGCCCGCCGAAACCTTTCTGGAAGGCGTACCCGGCGATGCGCACCACCATCGGGTTCCGGAAGCGGCCGTCCGAGAAGAACCCCAGCGTCGCGGCCTCACCCCGCAGCTGATCGGCGGCGTTGTGCAGGTACGCCAGGTATTGGATCTCTGGAATGGGCAGCAGGCCGGCCGTTCCGGCCCCGAGCGCGGTCCCCAGCACGCTCTGCTCGTCGAGCACCGTGTCGAACACCCGCAGGCCGCCGAACCTGCGGCGCAGACCGCGGGTCACCCCGTACACGCCCCCCTTGCCCGCGACGTCCTCACCGAACACCAGCACGCCCGGATCGCCCGCCAACGCCTCCGCCAACCCGTGATTGATCGACTCCGCAAGGGTCAGCCCCCGGTCCGGAACCGTCGTCCGCTCGATCGGTACACGGCGGACGCGGTCCCGGACGGCTTCCGGGTGCTCGGAGGCGATCGTTGCCATGACGTCCCCGCTGTCGGCGAGCTTCGGCCGGGACAGCGCCTGTTCGGCGATGCGAGCCACCTCAGCCCGCTTCTGCTCGTAACGCTCCAGCACCTGCTCGGCGGAGAGAATTTCGTGGCGCACCAAGGTTTTCGCGGTGGCGAGCAGTGGATCCCGCGCGTGCTCGGCCACGATCTCGGCACGGGAGCGGTAGGCGGACTCCACATCGGACCCCGCATGTCCCATCAGCCGCACCGTGCGCAGGTGCAGCAACGCGGGCCGGCGATGTTCGCGCACCCAATCCGCCGTCTCGGCGGCGACCCGCAGGCACTGCTCCGGATCGTCACCGTCCACTGTGGAGTACCGTAGTCCCGGTCTGCCGGAGTGCGCGGACTCCACCCAGTCGTGCGGAGTGCGGACGCTGATGCCGAGCCCGTTGTCCTCGCACACCAGCAGCAAGGGCATCGGTAGCCCTTGGTGGGCGCAGTGCAGCGCCGAGTTGATCGCCCCGAGGGCGGTGGAGTGGTTCATCGAGGCATCGCCGAAGCTGCACAGCACCACCGAATCCGCGGGCCACTCGGCGCGGACGCCGAGTTGTTCGGCGCGCGCCAGCGAGAACGCCAGCCCCATCGCGCGCGGCAGGTGCGAGGCGATCGTCGAGGTCTGCGGGATGATCCCGAGATCGCCGTGACCGAAGACCTTGTGCCGTCCCGCGGAAATCGGCTCTTCGGCGGAAGCGACCACGCCGAGCAGTACGTCCCGCAGCGGGTCCTGTCCCGGCACTTGGCTCGCCCGCCGCAGGTAGAACGCGCCGGACCGGTAGTGCAGCAGCGCGGGGTCCGTCGGGCGCAACGACGCGGCGACCGCCGCGTTCGACTCGTGCCCGGCCGAGCCGATGCTGTAGTAGCCGAGCTTGCGGTGCCCCAGTTCCCGAGCTGCGAAGTCCAGGTGCCTGCTGCCGCATTGCGCGTCGAACAGCTCCAGCAGTTCCTGGCGCGCCGCGGCCGGATACCGGGCCGCTGTCGAGGAATCGGCGGTGCCGCATCCGGCCACAGTGGACCGGAAGTGGTCGTCGATCGGCTCGGACCTGGCGGGTTGCTGGGTCATGATTGCTCCGCTTCGATGCGCCCGGACGCCGGCTCGTTCTCGTCCGAGGTCATTCCTCGATCGGTGTGCACCGCGTCGTGCTCGGTGCCGTTCTCGCGGGCCGGCGGTGCGGGTGCTGCCGGACCCGGACCGGAACCGGATGTCCGTTCCCTGCTGCCCCGGGGCGGGTGCTCGAAGTCCGATTTCCACAGCACCGCGAGTTCCGACCCGGCTCGCGTCAAGCAGTCCAGTGCGATCGGCAGCAGCGGGTTCGTGTTCTGCTTGCGATACAGCGTCCGCACCCGCCGATACGGTTGCCGACCGGCGATCCGGGCGAGCCGAACTCCGCCACCGCTGGGCGCGAGCCCCGGCAGCACGGCGACCCCGAGCCCGCGCGCCACCAGATCGCGGATCACCGAGTAGTCGTTGCTGCGGAAGGTGATCCGGGGGACGAACCCGCTGGCCGCGGCCAGCCGCACCAGCGACCGCGCACCCGCGGTGTCCTTGCGGGTGCAGATCCAGGACTCCTCGGCCAGTTCCTCCAGAGCGACCTCCGGGGAATCGGCCAGCCGGTGGGATGCGGGCAGCGCCAGCCGCAGCGGCTCGGCGAGCACGTCGTCGGCGCGCAGGTCCGACGGCCATTTCCGGGGATCCAGGTCGTACTCGAAGACGACCGCGGCATCCAGCACTCCGTCCAGCACTCCGTCCAAGACTTCGTCCGGCTCGCCCTCGTCGAGCTGCAGCTCGGCGCTCGGGCGCCGCGCGATCACCGCGGCCAGCACGGACGGCAGGATTCGCGCGTTGGCGGTGGCGAACCCGGCCAGCCGCAGACTGCCCTCGTCGCCGCTGACCATGGCGTGGACTTCACGTTCCAAGGCGTCCAACGCGCCCAGCGCGTCACGGCTGCGTTCGGCCAAGCGCGTCGCCAGCGTGGTGCTGCGGGTGCTGCGCGCGGAGCGCTCGAAAAGCGGTGCTCCGACGGCACGTTCCAGCAGCGCCATCTGCTGGGACACCGCCGATGCGGTGTAGCCGAGTGTCCGGCCCGCTTCGGCGAACGATCCGGTGCGCACGCACTCCTGCAAGGTTCGCAGGTGGATGGGGTTGAGCATCGCCGATCACCCGCAGGCGCCGACCGGTTCGGCGTCGACCCGCGGCAGTCGTCCGCGCAGCTCCATCGCCGTGCGCACCCGGTGCTGAGCCAGTTCCAGCGCCGCGTGGTGCGGCTCGATCCGCCGCTGCGCAGCGGTGCGCAGCACGAGAGCGGTGTTCGCCCGGCACCGCTCGGCGACCTCGTGCAGTATTCGCGCCGGTTCCGGCCGGAACGCCGAGCGGCGCGCGTCCATGGCGAACCCGGCGGCGATCGCACCGCCCGCGTTCGCGATGAAATCCGGCACCACCTGGACACCCCGCGCGGCCAGCAACGCGCGGGCGCCGGTCGTGGTCGGCAGGTTCGCGCCCTCGACGATCAACTCGGCGCGCACTCCGGCTGCGACCTGTTCACCGATCACGTCCTGCTGCGCAGCGGGCAGCAGCACGTCGCAGTCCACCAGCAGCTCGTCCCCGCGGCCGAGCCGCTGCGCAGAGGGAGCGGAGTGCACGCACGCATCGCCCTGTTCGGCGCGCGCGGCGAGCCACCACGGCACGTCCAGGCCGTCCGGATCGTGCACGGCGCCCTGCGCCGTGGACAGCGCGACGATCCGCGCCCCGAGCTCGTGCAACCGGCGGGCTGCTGCGGCGCCGACAGCGCCGAACCCCTGCACCGCGACGCGGACCCCGTCGAGCGAACGGCCCCGCAGTTCCAGCGCGCTTGCGATCGAGGCCGCCACCCCGTGGCCGGTGACGCCGAGCTCGTCGTACGGGACGCCGCCCAGTTCCTCCGGCACCCCGACGGCCGCGCCGCGGTCGCCGAGCTCGTCCTGGATGATCGCCGCGTCGTGCTCGGTCATGCCCATGTCCAGACCGGCGACGTAACTGGCCGGAACCTGGTCGGCCAGCCTGCGCGCGAACGCCCGCACCACCCTTTCCTTGTCCGGTGCGGCGGGATCGGCCGCGATGCCCGCCTTGGCACCGCCGTGGAAGAGGTCGGCGGCGGCCCACTTCCACGTCATCACCCTGGCCAGCTTGGCGATCTCGCCGACCGTGACACCGGGACTCATCCGGATGCCGCCCTTGCCGGTGCCGCGCGCGGTGTTGTCCACCACCAGCACGCCGCGCATCCCGGTGCGGGCATCGGAAACGCAGACGATCTTCTCCGGACCCCACTGGTCCATGGACTGCAACAGGTCGTTCACAACTGCCTCCATCGCCGCCGACCGGTCGCCCGGTGTCCGGCTCGGTGTTCAGACGAGGTTCCGTTCGGGGCGGTGCCCGGCGCGTTCGAAGCGCGCCACGTCGAGAGCACCGACGTCGACCGGCGGTGTGCGGCCGAGGACGAGGTCCCGCAGCACTTCGCCGATCGCCGGGCTCTGCAGGAAGCCATGCCCGGAGAAACCGGTGGCGTACCACAGGCCCCGCACCTGGCCGGCCTGCCCGACGAGGGCGTTGTGGTCGGGCGTGATCTCGTACAGGCCGGCCCACCGGTGCGCCGCGCCCGCGGTCGAGAACCGGGGCGCGCGGTGCGCGACGGTCTCGGCCAGCAGCTCCAGCCAGCTGTCGTCCGGATGCGGATCCGGGCTGTCGGCGGGATCGGGCATCCCCATCAGCAGCCCGGGCCCCTCCTCGTGGAAGTAGAAACCGGTGCCGAAGTCGATGGTGAACGGCAACCGGCCCGGCAGGTCCCGGATCGGCTCGGTGACCACGATCTGCCGCCGCAGCGGCCGCACCGGCAGTTCGACCCCCGCCATCGCGGCCACCGCCGAAGACCACGCTCCGGCCGCGCAGAGCGCGGCGGAGGTCGCGATGACACCGGAGTCCGTGCGCACCCCGGTGACCGCATCGCCTGCGGTGTCGATGCCGGTCACCGCGCAGTGCGGGAGCACGGTCCCGCCGTGCCTGCGGATACCGGCGGCGTAGCCGTGCACCACGGCCTCCGGCGTGCAATGGCCGTCGGTGGGGGAGTAGGCGGCGGCGAGCACGTCCTGCACGGACACCACGGGCGTGAGCTCGGCCGCCTCGGCAGCGGTGAGCATCCGGCTGGGCACCCCTAGCTCGTTCTGCAACCGCACGCCGTCCTCGAACGCCGTGACGTCCGCAGGTGCGGAAAGCAGGAACAGGTAGCCGTGCTGGCGCAGGTCGATCTCCGCTCCGGGACGCTCACCGAACTGCTCGAAGGCCCGCAGGCTCCGCGCGCCGAGCGCGATGTTGACCGGGTCGGAGAACTGCGCCCGCACTCCGCCCGCCGCCTTGCAGGTGCTGCCACCGCCGAGCTCGCCGCGATCCAGCAGGACGACGTCCACACCGGCTTCGGCCAGGTGGAAGGCCGCCGATGCGCCGATCGCCCCGCCACCGATCACCACGACGTCGGCCGTGGCGGGCGGGTTCACGGCGTCCCGCCCAGCTCGGGCGGCAGCCGGTAGCCGCGGTCCGGCTCGATGGTGTCCACGTCCATCTGGGCCTTCTGCAGCTTCCCGGAGAAGTCCCAGTTGAGCGATTGCCAGCGGGTGAACTGGTCCAGCACCCAGATGCCGGATTGGCGACTGCCGTTGCCGGACCGGCCGTTGCCGCCGAACGGCAGGTGCGCTTCCGCGCCGGAGGTCGAGTTGTTCACGCTGACCATGCCCGCGCGAGTGCCCTGCCGGAAGCGGAAGGCCGTGGCGGGATCGCTGGTGTAGACGGCGGCGGAGAGCCCGTAACCGGGTGCGTCGCCGAGTTCGATCGCCTCGTCGAGGTCGCTGAAGGTGCTCACCCCGACGATCGGCCCGAAGGTCTCGTGGGTGAAGACGTGGTCGTCCGGGCGCAACCCGTCCAGCAGCACCGGGTGGTAGTACAGCCCGGACTCCGGATCACCGCGAAAGCCCGTGCGGGGCGCGGACGATCCGATCCGGCCGACCGCGTCCGAACCGAGCACCTCGTGGTGATCGGCGATCGTCTCCAGCGCGGATTCGAAGCCCGCGGCGAAGCGCTCGTCCAGCATCGGGCCGTAGAGCACGTCCCCGCCGGGATCCCCGATCGCCGCCGCGCGCAGCGCTTGGTCCAGCCGCCCGACGAACTCCTCGTGCACGTCCCGGTGCACGATCAGATTGCCCAGCGAGGTGCAGCGCTGCCCGGCGGTTCCCCAGCCGGAGAACAGCGCGCCCTCCACCGCGAGGTCCAGATCCGCGTCCGCGGCGACGACCATCGGGTTCTTGCCGCCGAGTTCCAGGCACGGGCTCTGCCGGTGGCGCCCGCACAGTTCGCCGACCCGGGAACCGACCGCGGTGGACCCGGTGAACCCCACCTTGTCCACCAGGCCGTCTTCCAACGCCGATTCCAGTCCGCCGAAGGTCGACTCGCCATCGGCGTAGACGAGGTTGAGCACGCCCTGCGGCACACCGGCGCGCCACGCCAGCTCGGCCACCGCGCGCGCCGCCGCAGCGGCGTATTCGGCCGGTTTCCACACCACCGCGTTGCCGCAGAGCAACGCCGGGACCAGGTACCAGGACGGCACCGCGACCGGGAAGTTGCCCGCGGTGATCACCGCGACCACGCCGACCGGCACCCGGAAGGTGAACAGCTGCTTGTCCGGCATCTCCGATGGCACCGTCTGCCCGTAGAGCCTGCGCCCCTCACCGAGGAAGAAGTCGCAGGTGTCCACGATCTCCTGGACCTCGCCGAGCGCTTCGGCGTAGGGCTTGCCGATCTCCCTGGTGACCAGCCTGGCGAGCGAGTCCTTGTTGGCCTCCACGAGCCTGCCCAGCTCCGCGACCGCTCTGCCGCGCACCGGCGCCGGTACGCGCGCCCACTCCCGCTGCGCGGTGCGCGCGGCCCGCGCAGCCGAGTGCAGCGCGGACGTACCGCCGAGGTGGACCTCTGCCACCACGTCGTCCAGATGCGCGGGATTGCGCGAGCGGTACACCTCGCCCTGCGGGTCCGGTGCCGCGTCGCGGGTGCCGGTGCCGATCACCGAACTCAAGGTCGTCGACTCCACGGGTCCACCTCTTCCTCGGGGTTGCGTGTTCCTCGGGGTTGCGTGCTGCGGTCGCGGGCCGCTCGGTTCCGCGATCGGCCGCCGGATTCGGCTGATCGATCCGGGGAATCGGCCTGGCTGTTCGATCTGGACGATCGCACTGCGCGATCAAGCGCGATACCCACCGTAACCGTTCAGGCGTTCGACCATCGAGCACCAGAAGAGTGATTTCCCAACTTTCTGAGCGACAGCGCTGCTTGGTCCGGCTCCCGGCCGCTGTCGCGACCCGCTCCGGCTGTGGCAGTTTCCGGATGTGCGCGGCGAGGAGGACCGGATGACGAACCCGCCCGAGACGTGGACCGACGAAGACGTCCGGGCCGCTCTGGACCCGGACACCGCGATCGCGTCGCAGCGCACCGCGTTCCGGGCGCTCAGCGACGGGCGAGCGCGGATGGCGGAGAAGGTCGCGCTCGGCGTCGGCGCGAACACCGCGCTCGGCTACCTCAGCACGCTGTCACCGGACCACGGCGCGGTCAGCAAGCTCGTAGCCGTGCATCCCGGCAACGGCTCGCTCGGGCTTCCCGCGATCAGCGCCACCGTGCTGGTCTTGGACGCAGCGACCGGTCGGCTGCGGGCGACGCTCGCGGGTACCGCGCTCACCGAACTGCGCACCGCCGCGGGCAGCGCCGTCGCGGTCGACGCGCTCGCACCGCGCGGTGCCGACGAGTTGGCGGTGCTGGGCTCGGGGGTGCAGGCGCGGGCGCACGTCCGCGCGTTCGCTCGAGTCCGCGAGCTGCGCGCGGTGCGGCTCTACAGCCGCAACCGGGGTCGCCGGGAAGCCGCCGCGCGGGAGCTCGATGCCGAACTGGACGTCGACGTGCGCCCCGCGGACTCGCCGGAGGATGCCGTGCGCGGCGCCGCGCTGGTCGCGACCTGCACCCTCAGCACCGATCCGGTGCTCGGCCCGGTCGACCCCGGCACCACCGTGATCTCGGTAGGCGGTTTCGAACCGCACCGCAGGGAAGTCGCGCCCGCGCTGGTGCGCCAGGCGGCACCGGTCGTCGTGGACGACGTCGAAACCGCAGCCGGGCACGCCGGCCCGATCATCGCGGCGCTGGAGCAAGGCGCGGTGTCGGTCGAGGAGCTGCATTCGCTCGGCGACGTGCTCACCGGCCGCCGCGCCGGGCGCACCGACGAAGAACAGGTCATCTTCTACAACAGCGTGGGAGTCGCGGTGCAGGACGCGGCCGCCGCGCACGCCGTGCTGGGGACCTTGTAGCGGAAAGGGGCCGAAGGTGACTTTCGCGGAACGGCTGGGTGCGTCGCTGCAGCAGGCGTGGGAGACCTTTCCCGGGCAAGTCAACTTCGCCGCGTGGGACCTGCAAGAGCGGGAACCGGTGCTGCTCGGCGCGAACCGCGAGGTGCACCCGGCCAGCACGATCAAGGTGCTGATCATGATCACCGCGCTCCGCGAGGCGCACGCCGGCCGCGTCGCGCTGGACACCTCGGTCGCGTTGCCCGCCGAGCGGACCGGAGGCTTCGGAGTGCTGCGCGAACTGCCCAGCGTGCACCGCGTAGCGCTGGCGGACCTGATCACGCTGATGATCGTGGTCAGCGACAACGCAGCGACCAACGCCGTCATCGACACCATCGGTTTCGACGCGATCGCCGAATGCACCGCTGAACTCGGCTGCGAGCGCACTCGCGTCGAACGCCGCTTGATGGACGTGCACGCCCCTGGCCGCAACACGACCTGCGCGCTGGATCAAGCGCGCGTTCTGGACCGGCTGGCGACCGAGCGCGCGTTGCCGCCGGAGCTCACCCGGCACGCGTTGGGAGTGCTGGCCCGCCAGCAGGTCCGGGACCGGCTACCGGCGTTGCTGCCCGCCTCCGCGCGGTGCTGGAACAAGACCGGCGAGATCAGGGGCGCGCGGCACGACGTGGCGTTGATCGGCGACGATCGTCCGCGCGCGGTGGTCGCGGTGCTCGTCGACGAGCTCACCGACGAGTTCTCCTCCCGCGGCAGCGGGCGAAGCGCGGTCTACGACCACTTCGCCGACCTCGGCGTCCGGGTGTATCGAGCGCTCGGCTGATCTTGTGGGACAGCGCGGATCTCGATGACGCCGACGGGAGATGCCGGCGCGCTCAGCCGAGCCGGTCGTGCACGACGACACCGTCCACGGCGGTGAGGTCTACGCGCGCGCGTCCGATCTCATCCGGCGGTACGCGGAGCAGATCGCGGTCGAGCACGACCAAGTCGCCGGCCTTGCCGATCTCCAGCGACCCGGTCTCGTGCGCGAATCCGTTCGCGCGCGCGGCCCCGCGCGTGTGCGCCGCCAGCGCGTCGGTGAGCCCGATGGCCTGCTCCGGCTGGAAAGGTTCGGCCGCCGCTGCCGGAACGGTCCGGTTGACCGCCGCGTGCACCGCCGCGAGCGGGTCGATCTCGGACACCGGCCAGTCGCTGCCCGCCGCCAGCGGCGCACCGGAGTCGAGCAGCGACCGGAACGGGTATTGACGCCCGGAACGCGCCGCCCCGAGCCGCGGAATGGTCAGCTCGGTCATCGCCGCGTCGTTGATCGCCCAGGCGGCCTGGAGGTTCGCGGTGACGTCCAGCTCCCGGAACCGGCCGATGTCCTCATCGCGCACCACCTGCACGTGAGCGATCTGGTGGCGCAGGCCCATGGGACCGTGCGCGGCACGTGCAGCTGCCACGGCGTCCAGTGCGTCACGGACGGCCCTGTCGCCGACAGCGTGGAAATGCGTGGAGAACCCTGCAGCGTCCAAATGCGCCAGTGCGCTTCGCAGGTCCTCTGCGGACAGATAAGACAGCCCGCAGCCGTGCGCGCCCACATACGGCTGGACCATCGACGCGGTGAGGTTCTCGCAGACTCCGTCACCCATGATCTTGACGTGCTCCGCGCGAAAACGGTCACCCCGACCAAGACGGCGGCGCTCGACGAGATCCGGAACCTGCTCGATGCCGCGGCGGCGATCCCACCACAGTGCTCCCTGGACCCGTGCAGTGAGCATCCCGCGCCGGTCGAGATCGCGATAGGTGCCCAAGGTGTCCGCGTAGCCGAGGTATTCCCCGACGATCGCGTCCTGCCACCCGACGACCCCGTGCGCGTGCATCAGCCGCTGAGCGTCCAGCAGCGCCGCCGTGTACTCCGGCGGGTCGGGTTCCGGCAGGACGCGCGCGACGAGGTCCGCGGCCCCCTCGTGCAACGTCCCGGAGGGACGGTCGTCGGCGTCGCGTTCGATCCAGCCGTCAACCGGATCGGGAGTGCCCCGGTCCACTCCGGCGAGCCGGAGCGCTTCGGTGTTCACCCAGACGCTGTGGTGGTCACGGTTCACCAGATACGCAGGACGCCCTCCCGTCACAGCGTCGAGGGCTGTCGCGGTCGGCGCACCTCCCGGGAAGAGCGCGGGATCCCAACCACCGCCGAGTACCCATCCACGCCCGTCGTGCTCACCGACGATCCGCAGGCATCCCGCGGCGCTGGACGCGGCGGTGAGGTCGCACCGCGCCCGCAGCAGCCCGCCGAAGACCGGGTGCGCGTGCGCATCCTGGAAACCGGGCAGCAACAACCGCCCGCGCAGGTCCACGAGTTCCGTACGGGAACCGGTCATCGCGCGCACGTCCGCCTGCCCGAGGGCGACGATGCGGCCCGCTCGGACCGCCAGCGCGTCCGCGCTCGAACCCGCGGCGTCCATGGTGAGCACCCGGCCGCCGACGAACGCCAGGTCCGCGGAACTCAGCGATGCTCCTCGCCGGTGATCACCGTGACCGCGAGTTCGCGCACGTGCTCGTCCACCTCCGGCACCCGGAAACCGGTCTTGCGGATGTGCTCGACCAGCTCATCCTCCGGCGGCACCCCGTGCTTGCGCAGGTAGTACGCGACCGCGCCGGGCCAGATCCAGGCCCCGTCGGTGTGGAAGGTCAGCGGCACCGAGGCGGGCTGTTCCGGGTCGAGCTGATCGGTGTCGTAGCTGCGGGCGGCGAGCACTAGCGGCGCCTGGTCCAGGTAGTCGGCCAGCCCGTCGAGTTCCGCGGCGTTCACCTCTGCCCGGTTGGTCTGCGGGCGCCCGGACTGATCGACCGCGTCGAAGACCTCCGCGGTGCGCAACGCGGGCGCGCGGGTAGCGCTGCCGCTGGCATCCGGCACCCCGGCGCGCTGGGCGAGCCAACCGGGGATGTTCTCGCCGGTGCGGGGGTAGTGGTGCAGTTCCTCGGCGAAGGCGTCCTTGGGCGGCGGGGTCTGCCAGGTGGGTTCGTAGTCGCCGTTGAAGTCGACGCTGTAGCTGCTCGGGCGCCGCAGCCGGTAGATGGCACTGAGCCAAGTGCCCCGTTCCGACTCGTGCATTCCGTGGCGCAGCCGGGAGAACAGCGCACGGACCTCGTCCGGCGTGGTCAGCGGAATGAGCGTCCCGTTCGGAGCCACCAGTTGCGCCGCGATCTCCGCGTGCCCGCCGACCGCGCGGTACTCGACGCTGACCTCGTTCCAGGCCGGCGGGACCGAGCGCAGCAGCGCCCGCCCGAGCTGCTGGATGAGGTTCTGCTGAGCGGTCTGGTCGAGAGTCCCCGGCGGTTCCTGCGGGTCGGTTCTGGGGCGGCCCTGCTCGGGCGGTCCCGGTTGGCTCATAGCTGCATCCTCCCAGCCACACGCGGGGTTTCCGTGCCCGGCTCCCCGCGGCCGTGCTCCGCCGTTCCTGCACCCGGGCGTGGCGAAAGCCCGCCCGGGTGCAGAGCTTAAGACCCCGGTCGAGGGATGGGCACCACCCAGCTGCCCACCTCGTAACCACCGCCGAATGCGCTGGTCAGCGGCTCGTTGTGGATCACGTCCAGGTTTCGCCGGTAACTTCCGACGAAGAGCCTGATGTCGAATGCGAGGATTGTTGACAATAAATCCAGGCGGGGTTTAGCTTCGATTCATCGCCAGCGAGACCCGGAGGTGACCATGCGGGCTGATGAGTACGGCCTTCCCCGTCCCCTCCGCTGGCTGTCCTCTTCATCGCTGTGGCTGCGACATTGAGGTGGACCACCGCGAAGCCGGTGGTCATCACCCGCAGCGCGTGCGGCCGGTCGCAACGGACCTGACAACGCGGACATCCGATCCGCCGAAGGTTCGTGCACAGGTGTGACCGGAACACGCCCCTTCTGCAAGTAACTCTGATGGGCGCCTACCCGTGCGCCCATTTCATGCACTGCTCTTGGAAGGAGGTTCGGCCGGTGGCACTCGTCGACTGCGACCCGCTGATGAGGGTGACCTGGACAGATCCGGTGACGGGCAACCGCGGTTACCTGGTCGTGCACAGTCTTGTGTCCGGCCTGGCCACCGGCGGGACCCGGATGCGCGCCGGCTGCACGATGTCCGAAGTGGAGGACCTGGCCCGCGGCATGGCCCGCAAGACGGCCGTGTTCAACCTGCCGGTCGGTGGCGCCAAGGGCGGGATCGACTGCGACCCGAAGGATCCCGAGGCGCGCGGCGTGCTGCGCCGCTTCGTCGAGGCCATGCGCCCGTGGATCGACGCGCACTGGGTGACCGCGGAGGACCTGGGCGTGCCGCAGCACCTGATCGACGAGGTCTTCGAGGAGTCCGGCCTGCAGCAGTCCTACCACGCGGCCATCCGGCGGGCGCCGGACGTCGAGCACACGCTGCGCCGGGTCCGGGCCGGGTTGAACTCCCCGGTGCCGGGCGGACTCCTGCTGGGCGATGTCGTCGGCGGCTACGGCGTGGCGCAGAGCTGCCTGGGCGTGGTGCAGGCCCGCGGCTGGGACCACGAGCGCACGACCGTGGCGGTGCAGGGCGTGGGCACCATGGGCGGCGGCGCGGCGTGGTACCTGCACGAGGCGGGGCTGAAGGTGGTCGCGGTGGCCGACGCGGTCGGCTCGCTGTACCACCCGGACGGGCTGGACGTCCCGGCGCTGCTGGAGGCCCGCGACCGGTTCGGCGAGATCGATCGCGATCAGGTGCCCGCGGACGTGCAGCGGCTGTCCAGGGACGCGGTGCTGTCCGCGGAGGTCGACGTGCTGATCCCGGCGGCGGTGTCCTACGCGATCACTCCGGAGCGGGTGCCGCAGGTGCGCGCCAAGGTGATCATCGAGGCGGCGAACACGCCGATCACGCCCGCGGCCGAGGAGCTGCTGGCGACCCGGGGCGTGCCGGTGATCCCGGACTTCGTGGCGAACTCCGGCGCCGTCGCCTGGGCCTGGTGGCTGCTGCTGGGGCGGGTGGACGCCGACCCGGTGCTGTCGTTCAGCGTGCTGCGCGAGGAGATGCTGGCCAAGATCCCGCCGCTGCTGGCGGCCTGGGACGCCGACGGCACGACGCCGCGGGACGCGGCGCTGGGCATGGCGGACCGGCAGACCGAGCAGAACCGGGTGGCCGAGGCGGAAGGCCGGCTGCTGGTGAGCATCCCGTAGCGGCGGTGCTCGGCGCGCGCCATAGCCGGTGGCGCGCGCCGAGGTTTTGCGGAAATCGTCGGAATGCCTTTCGGTGTTACATCTATCTGTGGCGGCCACGACTTCGGGTGACAAGTGTGTGACAACCCGTGGATCGGGTGCTAGCGTTGCCGCCGGTTGCAGTTTTGGTTCCCAGAAGTACTTGAAAGTGCCTGCGAAACAAGCGTGCCGCAGGCGCTTTGTTGTGCCGTAGGCCGTTCGGCCCAGGTGATCATCTCGGCGACTTCGGGGTTGGCGAAGTGTCGGCCCCTGGCCATCTGAAGTAGGAGTAAAGAGAATGGCTACCGGTACCGTGAAGTGGTTCAACGCCGAGAAGGGCTTCGGCTTCATCACTCCTGACGGGGGCGGTTCTGACGTGTTCGCCCACTACACCGCGATTGACGCCTCGGGTTTCCGCACGCTCGACGAGAACCAGCGGGTGGAGTTCGAGATCGCTCAGGGGCCGAAGGGTCCGCAGGCTTCGGGAATCCGCAGCATCTGAGTTCCGCGAGCTACGAGGGGCCCGCGCCTGCCCAGGCGCGGGCCCCTCGCATGTTCCCGCCCGGCGCGGAGTGATGATCATCTCTGGGTTCCCGGGGTAGGCTGCCCCCTCCCGCTGATGTCGATCGCTGCGAGGTTCTCAGTGCCCCTGCGGGTGTTCATCGCCGGTGCCACCGGCGTGGTCGGAAGAACGTTGCTGTCCAGCCTGCAGCAGCGCGGCCACCACGTGACGGCGCTGCTGCGCGCCGCGAACGCGGAGGCGGCGCCCGGCGCGGACGATGTCGCGGTCGCCGATGTGCTCGAGCTGCCGCAGCTGCGCCGCGTGCTGCGCGACAGTGCGCCGGACGTCGTCGTGGCGCAGGTTTCGGGTTTCCGCGCCGAGGACTACGACGATGCCCTGGACCGCACGGCGCAGCTGTGGGGGCTGGGCACGCGCAACCTCGTGAGGGCCGCGCGGGACGCCGGGGTGAACCGGGTCGTCGCGCAGAGCACGGTCGAGGCGTACTACCCGAACGGCCACGACGTGCTGGACGAGGACTCCCCGCTGTGGACCGACGCGCCCGGGCGGTGGGGCGAGCTGGTGCGCGCGGTCGCCGACCTGGAAGACGCGGTGCTCGAGCACGACGGCGTGGTGCTGCGCTACGGCTCGCTGTACGGGCCCGACACCTGGTACGCCCCGGGCGGGCGGATCCACGAGCAGGTGCGCGGCAGCGCGTTGCCGTTGGTCGACGACGGGGTCGGGCTCACCTCGTTCACGCACGTCGACGACGCCGCCAGCGCTGTGGCCGAAGTGTTGAGCGCCGGCGAATCCGGCATCTACAACGTGGTGGACAACGAACCTGCCGAATACGCGGAATGGCTGCCTGCCTACGCCCGGATGGTCGGTGGCCCGGCGCCGGTGTCGTTGACGCTGGAGCAGGCGCGGGCGCAGCTGGACTGGTTGACGGTGCACCGGCTGACCGAGCAGCGTGGCGCCACGAATTTCCGGCTGCGGGAAACGCTGGGATGGCGCCCGATGTGGCCGAGTTGGCGGGAAGGTTTCGCAACGTTGTTCGGTCTCTGGCCGGGCTGAGGCGCGCGTTGTCCGCCGAATCCTTTCGCGGTCGGCGAACAGGGGCGGGCTTATCGTTTTTAAGTTCGGCGTCGCATTTGCGGGAAAACCCGCAGCGCTGCCCGGAAGAGAAATTTCGCCGACGGCATTCGTGCGGAACCGACCGGCCGGATGGCCCAGCGTCCGCCGCGGCTCGACCCTCCTGGCGGTGGGCCGGACGCTCGAGCACGGCTAGCGTGGATCCGGCACCGACGCCGAGGGGCTCCATGACGACGACCGCCGCGCACCCGCTGACCGGACTTCTCGCCGCGGGCAGCGTCATCGACGATCCCGACGTGCTGCGAGCGCACAGCAGGGACCGCGCCACCTTCTGCCCGGCAGGCGAACCCGCTGTGCTGGTGCGTGCACGCAGCACCGAGGACGTATCGACCACGCTCGGCTGGGCTCATCAGCACGGGGTGCCGGTCGTGCCGCAGGGCGCCCGAAGCGGCCTTTCCGGAGCGGCGAACGCGTCGGCGGGATGCGTGCTGCTGTCGCTGGAGAAGATGAACCGGGTGCTGCGGATCGACCCCGAGGAGCAGGTTGCCCTCGTGCAGCCGGGCGTGGTCAACGGCGAGCTGGGGGAGGCCGCCGCCGAGCGCGGGCTGTTCTACCCACCGGACCCGGGGTCGCGGTCCATCTCCACGATCGGCGGCAACATCGCCACCAACGCGGGTGGCATGTGCTGCGTGAAATACGGCGTGACCGGGGACTTCGTGCGCGGGTTGCAGGTCGTGCTGGCCGACGGGCGGGTGCTGCGGACCGGGCGCGCAACGGCCAAGGGCGTGGCCGGCTACGACCTCACCAGCCTGCTCGTCGGCTCCGAAGGCACGCTCGGCGTGGTCACCGAGGCGACGCTCGCGCTGCGGCCCGCGCAGGAGCGGCCGCTGACCGCCGTGGCGTTCTTCGGCGCCGTCGCCGACGCCTGCCGCGCGGTCGCGAGCTACCTCGGCGCCGGGTTCCGGCCGTCGGCGCTGGAGTTCATGGACGCGCCCACGATGCGTGCCGTCGCGGGCATCGCCGACCTGGGCTTCCCGGAGCAGGCCGCCGGAATGCTCATCGCGCAGTCCGACCGCGGACCGCTGGCGGGCGCGGACCTGGACGGGTTCGCGCGGGCGGCCGGGGAGTGCGCGGCAACGGACGTGGTCGTCGCCGACGATCCGGCCGAAGGCGACCTGCTGATGCGGGCGCGGCGACTGGTCGGCGACGCGCACGAGAAGCTGGGATCACTGCTCATCGACGACGTGTGCGTGCCGCGCGGGCGGCTGGTGGACCTGGTCGAAGGGCTCGCCGGACTGTCCGCCGAACATCGGGTGCAGATCCTGTGCGCGGGGCACGCCGGGGACGGGAACATGCATCCGGTGGTCGTGTTCGATGCCGACGACGCGGCCGAGACCGCGCGCGCCGAGCGAGCCTTCGACGCGATCATGGACCTGGGCCTGCGGCTCGGCGGGACGATCACCGGCGAGCACGGCGTGGGCGCGCTGAAGCGGCGCTGGCTCGGCCGGGAGCTGGACCCGGCGGCGCTGTGGGCGCAGCGGGCCATCAAGCGGACGCTGGATCCGAGGGGAGTGCTCAACCCCGGCCGGGTGCTACCCGATGCGGACGACCCGGCCGGGGATCTGCCTGGTCAGTCCCGCTCGTAGTCGTCGTCGGTGGGTTCGGTGCGCTTCTGGTCGGCGAGGTCGGCCGGATCCGCTTCCCAGGTGGCTTCGGTGCCGGTCGGGCCGTCCTCCTCCGGGATCGCCTCGTCCTGCTGGGCCTGCTCGACCGCGTCGGCTTCCGGGGTCTCCGGGTTCATCGCGCGCTCCTTCCTCGACTCGGGGCTTGCGGCCACCGTATCGGGTAGCCCCGCGGCGGAGCCGCCCAGCGCTTCCGCGGCGGAGCTGCCCAGCGCTTCCGCGGCGGAGCCGCCGAAGGGGCCGCGCGGAGCCATTGAGCGTCGCGGTGACTGCGGCTCAGCCGCTCAGCGGCGGGAAGTCCGGGGGCCTGCCCTCGCGGAAGCTGCGCACCCCTTCCCGCACGTCGGGACGGTCGAACGCGGCGATCATCCGGCTGTGCGCATCCGCTGTCGCCGTCTCCAGCCCGCTGTCCAGGCCGGCGTAGATCTGCTGCTTGATCTCGGCGAGCGAGGCAGGGGAGCACTCGGTGGCCAGCGTGCGCGCGTACTCCAACGCCGCGGGCAGCACCTCGGCGGCGGGCATGACGCGGTCGGCCAAGCCGATCCGGTGCGCCTCGTCGCCGAGGAAGGTGCGCGCCGAGAGCATCAGGTCCAGCGCCGTTCCGGCCCCCACGAGCTTCGGCAGGATCCACGAGATGCCGTGCTCGGCGACCAGCCCGCGGCGGCTGAACGCGGTGGTGAACTTCGCTTCCGCCGCGGCGAACCGCACGTCGGCGAACAGCGCGGCGATCAACCCGATGCCCGCGACCGGACCGTTGATCGCAGCGATCACCGGTTTGCGCATCCGGATCGGCTGCGACACCGGCGGCACGTCGTCGTCCACCTCCGGCGCGCCGGACAGCGCGGACAGGTCGGTGCCCGCGCAGAAGCCGCGGCCGGAGCCGGTGACCACCACCGCACGCACGGCCGGGTCGTGCTCGGCCTTGTCCAGCAGTTCGAAGTACCGCCGCTGCATGGACGGGGTCCAGGCGTTGAGGCTTTCCGGGCGGTTGAACGTCAGCAGCAGCACCGCGTCGTGGTGCTCGACCAGTACTTCGTCGTCCTCCGGCACGTGATCACCTCCGTGGGCGGTCGCTCCCGCAAACTATTGCAGCGACCACAACGGCTCAACCGCGCAAACAGGCGATCCGCGGACCACTACGGGTGATCACGACCGGCTGCCACGTCCCGCTCGATGAACTCGCGCAACACCCCGCGCATCCGGTCGACCGAACGCCCTGGGCGCCCGGTCAGCACCCCGATGCCGAGCCCGTCGATGAGCGCGGTCAGCCGCACCGCCAGGTCCTCGGCATCGCCCGGGGCGAACACGCCCTGCTGCTGGCCTTCGCGGATGGTGCGGGCGATCGTGTCGTGCCAGCGGGTGTAGGAGTCGCCGTGCAGCCCGCGCAGCTCGGGGCGCAGCGCGCTCTCGTTCCACACCTGCAGCCAGATCGACCACTCGCGGCGCAACGGGGCGGATGCGGGCAATTGCAGCTCGACCAGCCGCAGCAACCGTTCGCGGGCGTCGTCGATCCGGTGCAGTTCGGCGACCTGGCGGTCGAACGCCTGCCGCACCGAATGCCGCAGCGCCTCGGTGAGCAGGTCGTCGCGGCCGGGGAAGTGGTAGTGGATGGTCGCCGCGCTGACCCCGCACGCCTCGGCGATGTCGGCGACGCGCACCGAGTGGTAGCCGCGCTCGGCGATCAGCTCCCACGCGGCGTCCAGGATCTGCCGGTAGCGGTCGCCGCCGGGGTGCTCCGGTGGACGTGCGGTGCGGCGCGGGGCAGCGGCGACGGTCTCGGCGTCGTCCCGGCCGTTGATCAGCCAGTTCACCGTGACCTGGCCGACTTCGGCGATGCGCGTCAGCTCGACCGGGGTGAACCGGCGGATGCCGGTCAGCGACTTGGAGAGCTTGGTGGCGTCCAGCCCGATGCGGTCGGCGAACGCGCGGTGGCTTTCCGGGTAGCCGGCGAGGACCTCGCGCACCCGCCCGCGCAACGCCTCCAGCTCCGCCAGCTCCTGCACGGGCTCGGACGCTACCAAGCGCGTCGCGGCGGGTTCCGGTGTGCTGGAGCACGGCCGCGTCGACCCAGGGCGCCCTGAACGCGAACATCTTTCAGCACGACCGGCAGGATGTGGGGGTGACGACTACGAGCACCATCAGCACCGAGCAGCCGGCGCACCGCTGGCCGGCATTGGTGATCTGCCTGCTGGCCGGATTCATGACGCTGCTCGACGTCAGCATCGTCAACGTCGCGCTGCCGTCGATGCAGCAGGGACTGCAGGCGCCGCCGATCGCGCTGGCCTGGGTGGTGTCCGGTTACGCGCTGACCTTCGGGCTGGTGCTGGTGCCGTCCGGGCGGCTCGGCGACGACCGCGGCCGCAGCCGCATGTTCGTGCTCGCGTTGCTGCTGTTCACCGCCGCTAGCGCTATCGCCGGGTTCGCCACAGGGCCGCTGTGGCTGGTGATCGCGCGGCTGGTGCAGGGCGCCGCGGGCGGGATGCTGAACCCGCAGATCCTCGGGCTGATCCAGGCACTGTTCCACGGTCCCGAGCGGGGCAAGGCGTTCGGGTTGTTCGGCGCCGTGGTGGGGCTGTCCACCGCGATCGGCCCGCTTCTGGGCGGGCTGATCATCGAGGTCGCGGGCGCCGAGGACGGCTGGCGCTGGGTGTTCTTCGTGAACGTGCCGATCGGGCTGGCGGCGCTGGTGTTCGCGCGGAAGTACCTGCCGCGGGACTTGCCGAGCGGACCGGCGCAAAGCCTCGACCTGATCGGCGTGCTGCTGCTGGCGGCCACCCTGCTGTCGGTGCTGCTGCCGCTGGTCGAGCGGGAGAGCAGCAGCGGGACTCCGTGGTGGCTCATGCTGGCCGCGCCGGTGCTGCTGGTGCTGTTCGTGCTTTGGGAGCGTCGTTACCGGGACCGGGGCCGCCAGCCGTTGGTCGACATCCGGCTGTTCGGCATCGGCAGCTACAGCTTCGGCAGCGCCCTCGGGATGGTGTACTTCGCCGGGTTCACCAGCATCTTCTTCGTGCTGGCGCTGTACCTGCAGCACGGGCTGGGGTACTCGCCGCTGCTGGCGGGGTTGTCGATGACCCCATTCGCCATCGGGTCGGCCGTGTCGTCGGCGGCCAGCGGCCGTCTCGTGCACCGCTTCGGCCGGTCGCTGGTCGTGCTGGGCCTGGTCGCGGCACTGGCCGGGCTGGTTCTGACCGACGTGCTGCTCGGCGCCGGATTCGGCCGGATGGCGGGCGCGGTGGCCGCGCCCGCCCTGCTGCTGGCCGGGATCGGCAGCGGTGCCGTGATCTCGCCGAACCAGACCGTCACGCTCTCCGAGGTCGACAGCGCCAGCGGCGGCACCGCGGCCGGTGTGCAGCAGACCGGACAGCGGCTGGGCACCGCGATCGGCACCGCAACCGCCTCCGGGCTGTTCTTCTCTTCGGTCACCGAAGGCGGTTGGGACGCCGCGATCTCCACCGGGTTGCTGGTGGCGGTCGGCTTCGTCGCGCTGGCGCTGCTGATCGCGGTCGCCGAGCAGCTCGTGGTCACACGTCGCCGCCGGTGACCGGCTCCCCCTTGCCCAGCCGCGACTTGCGGTAGCCGTAGAGCAGGTACAGCACCAGTCCCACCGCGAGCCAGGCCGCGAACCGCAGCCAGGTCAGCACGTCCAGGTTCGACATCAGGTACAGGCAGGCGACGGCGGTCAGCACCGGCAGCACCGGGGAGAGCGGAACGCGGAACGGGCGCTGCAGGTCCGGTTTGCGCGAGCGCAGCACCGGAACCGCGATCGCGACGATGATGAACCCGGACAGCGCGCCGATGCTGACCATGTCGGAGAGCTCGGAGATCGGCACGAACCCGCCCAGCAGCATGATCACGATCGCGCCGCCGATGGTCATCCGGTGCGGCGTGCCCCACTTCGGGTGCACCTGGGACAGCTTCGGCGGCAGCAGGCCGTCCCGGCTCATCGCGAAGCCGATCCGCCCGATGGTCACCAGCTGCACCATCATCACCGAGGTCAGCCCGGTCACGGCGCCGAGCGAGATCAGCGCGGCCACCCAGTGCGAACCGACCAGGTGGAACGCGGCGGCCAGCGGCGCGCCTTCGTCGATCTGCGAATACGGCACCATCGCGGTGAGCACCAGCGCCACCGCGACGTACAGCCCCGTGCAGATCAGCAGGCTGCCGAGCAGCCCGGTCGGCAGGTCGCGCCGCGGGCGCTTGGTCTCCTCGCCGAGGTTGGCCAGCGCCTCGAACCCGGTGTAGGCGAAGAACACGATCGCCGCGGCGGTGAGCACCCCGCCGAAGCCGTACTTCGACTGCTCCATGCCCAGCAGCGCGGACACCAGCGGTTGCTCCAGCACGCTGCCGCCCGATGTGCTCAGCTCCGCGGGCGGTACGAACGGTGTCAGGTTGGCGCCGGTGAAGAAGAACAGCCCGGCCACGATGACCAGCACGCACACCGCGACCTTGATCACGACCAGTGCGTTGGTCACCCAGGAGGACTCCCGGATGCCGGAGACCGCCACCACGGTGAGCACCGCGATGATCAGGATGGCGCCGAGGTTGACGGTGGCGTCCTCGCCGAACCATTCCTGCGGCAGCCCGAGCAGGCTGGCGATGTAGCCCGACCAGCTCCGCGATACCACCGCCGAGCCCAGCGCGAACTCCAGCAGCAGGTCCCAGCCGATGATCCAGGCGAAGATCTCGCCCAGCGTGGAGTAGGCGTAGGTGTAGGCGCTGCCCGCTGTCGGCACCGCCGAAGCCAGCTCCGCGTAACAGAGCGCCGCCAGCGCGGCGACCACGCCGCCGATCACGAAGGACAGCACCACGGCCGGTCCGGCGTGGTCCTTCGCCTCGATCCCGGCGAGGGTGAACACGCCGGTGCCGATGATGATGCCGATGCCGAAACCGACCAGGTCCCGGCCGGTCAGCCGTCGCACGAGGCCGCTGCGCTGGGTGCGCGTCAGCACGTCGTCGACGGGAAGTGTTCGGAGAAGACTCACGGGCTAGCACCGTAGGAGATCGCCAACGCGATGGCGAATTTCCAGGCTCGGCGTAACTGTTTCGGTATCGGACCGCGAGAAACGGAACATCGACGCGCCGGCCAATTGCACCGGATCCCCCGGTCGGACATCGTCGCTGCGCACGGGCTTGCTCCAGGTGGCGGTGCAGGGGCCGCGGGAAAAGTGCGAGACGACGGCGCGGTGCGCCGAATCACGGAATCGCCGACGATCACGCGATTCTGCGCGCCCAGTATTCGGGAAGGGGTTGACGGGGGCGGGGCCGCCGCAGCGGCCCCGCCGTCTCACGCCGGAACGGAGTCGGTGTCCCGATCCCACACCCGGTGGCCGGCGAGCGCGTTGGCGAACTCCGCCAGGAACTCCTCCGGCAGCGTGCCTCCGGTCGCGGCGGCGGTGACGACGCCCCGGTCGGCGACCACGCCGTCCCCGCTCGCACCGGCATGCCGGACGTCGTTGATCCCCGCTCGTTGCAGCACGGACACCCCGTCATCACTGGCGGCGACCGGTTTTGCGTGCTTGTACGCCTCGGTGACGAAGTGCACCGCGTAGCCGTCCGCCGACAGCGCCCGCGCGCTTTCCGCACCGCCCGGCACGATCACCGCGTCGTAGACCACCGAGGCCATCGTGTTGATCGCACGGTCCACGCGGACGTCGTCGCCGTCCGAGCCGCGCGCCGTGCCGTCCCGCAACCCGAGCACCTCGGCGACCGCGCCGCGTTCGGACAGCCCCCGGCGGATCTGGTCGACCTCGGTCGGGTCGACCCCGTCGCCGACGAGCACGGCCACCTTGCGGGTGGCGATTGTGCCGGTCACCGAGTTCGACTGGCTCAGCGCCGGGGAGCTGCGACCGTGGTTGGTGGTGACCGCGGACTCCGGCGGCGTGACGCCGATGCCCTCGGCGACCTGCACGGCCAGCTCGTGGTCGACGTGGTTGAGCTGCTCGACCGTGGCCTCCCGCACGTGGTGGTGGTCGACCTTGCCCAGCTCGAACCGGAACGCGGCGATGATGTGCGCCTTCTCCCAGGACGCCATGCTGTTCCAGAACAACGTGGCCTGGCTGTAGTAGTCCTTGAAGCTCTCGCTGCGCTTGCGGATCTTCTGGCCTTCCACCTTCTCCTGGTAGTGGCTGAAGGTCTCCGGCCCCGCGCCCGCAACCACCGGGCAGCCGCCGCTGAGGCTGTTCTTGGTGTAGCTGGTGCGGCCTCGGTGAATCCGCTGCTGCTGGAACCCGTCCCGCTGGTTGTTGGTGACCTCGGTGATCGGCCGGTTCACCGGGATGTGCGCGAAGTTCGGCCCGCCCAGCCGGATCAGCTGGGTGTCCAGGTAGGAGAAGTTGCGGGCCTGCAGTAGCGGGTCGTTGGTGAAGTCGATGCCCGGGACCACGTTGGCGGTGTGGAAGGCGACCTGCTCGGTTTCGGCGAAGAAGTTGTCCGGATTGCGGTTGAGCACCAGCTTGCCCACCGGGCGCACCGGGACCTCCTCCTCTGGGATGATCTTGGTGGCGTCCAGCAGATCGAAGTCGAAGTCGTGCTCCTTGGTCTCGTCGACCAGCTGCACGCCCAGCTCCCACTCCGGGTACTGGCCGGTTTCTATGGCTTCCCACAGGTCCCGGCGGTTGTAGTCCGGGTCCTTGCCGCCCACCTTCTGGCACTCGTCCCAGACCAGGGAGTGGGTGCCGAGCATCGGCTTCCAGTGGAACTTCACGAAGGTGCCCCTGCCCTGGGCGTCGACCAGGCGGAACGTGTGCACGCCGAAGCCCTGCATCATCCGGTAGCTGCGCGGGATCGCCCGGTCCGACATCAGCCACATCATCATGTGCAGCGTTTCCGGTTGCAGCGAAACGAAGTCCCACAGCGTGTCGTGCGCGGACTGCGCCTGCGGGATCTCGTTGTCCGGCTCCGGTTTCACCGCGTGCACGAAGTCGGGGAACTTGATCCCGTCGTGGATGAAGAACACCGGCATGTTGTTGCCGACCAGGTCGTAGTTGCCCTGGCTGGTGTAGAACTTGGTCGCGAAACCGCGCACGTCCCGGACGGTGTCCGCGGAACCCCGCGAACCCGCGACGGTGGAGAACCGGATGAACACCGGCGTCTGCTCCTGCGGGTCGGTCAAGAACTTCGCCACCGTGTAGTCCGCCAGCCAGCCGTCGTAGGGCTGGAAGTAGCCGTAGGCGCCCGCGCCGCGCGCGTGCACCACCCGCTCCGGGATGCGTTCGTGGTCGAAGTGGGTGATCTTCTCGCGCGCGTGGAAGTCCTCCAGAAGGGTCGGCCCACGCTCGCCGACGGTCAGCGAGTCGTCGGTGTGATCGACTTGCACGCCTTGCTGGGTGGTCAAGTAGCTGTCGTCGAGGCTCTTGCGGACCTCGTCGAGCTGTTCCTGCTTGTCGCCGTGGTGGGAAGCCATTACCTACCTCCGGGTGGCCAGAACCTGCCCTCAGCGGGTGCCCTCGCCCGGAGGTCGTTATGCGCTCAGCCGAAGAACGGCAGCTGGTGCACCACTTCCGGGGCGCCTGCGACGATCAGGAAGTGGATCGCGCGGCCGGTGAGGCTCACCGCGAGGAAACCGAGCAGCGGCAGACCGGCGGCGCCGGACAGGAAGCACAGCACGGTGAACGGCGGAAAGCTCAGCACCGCGCTGACGAACAGGACGCCCAGTCCCCACCACGGGTGTTGCTCGGTGCGGGAGTGGAACTTCTCCAGCAGAGCGGCCCAGCGGCCGCCCTCGCGGGCCTCGGTCATCCTGCCGAGGCGCCTGCCGAGCGAGAAGCCGCCGCGACCGGCCAAGAAGAACAGCGTCTTGCCCAGCATCTGCCCGACCGCCGCGGCCAGGCCCAGCGCCCACCAGTTCAAGCCTTCGACGGTGCTGAGCACACCGACCAGGTAGAGCTCGATGTTGGCCAGCGGGAAAACGCTGCCCAGCAGGGCGGTGCCCGCCGTGGCCAGCAGCCAGCCGATCATCGGGGGCCTGCGGGCCGGGGGCGGGCGGGGATCAAGGATTGCTCCACTGCGGTCGGGACGGCGAGACGAAGCCTAACCGCACCGTTCCCGGTGCCATCGCGGCAGGCCAGGCTCGGCGGAGGGTGTCCGCGATGGGGGATTCGCCGCGGTTTCAGTCCGCGTCCGGATCCCAGCTGAGCAACCGGACGCGGCTGACGGTGCGCAGGTGGCGGCGCATCGCGGTGACCGCGGTGCGGGCGTTGCCCGCGCGGATCGCTTCGGCGATGCGCTCGTGCTGGCGCAGCGACTGCGGCGGGCGGTTGGGCTGGCGCAGCGACTCCTGGCGGCTCTCGGCGATCTCGTCGGCGATCGTGCGCATGAAGTCCGCGAGCATCGTGCTGTGCGCGGCCGCGGTGATCGCGGCGTGGAACCGGCGGTCCCCGTCGCCGCCGAGGTCGCCGGCTTCCACCTGGCCGCGCATGTCGGCCAGCGCCGCGTCGATCTCGGTCAGGTCCTGCTCGGTGCGGCGTTCGGCGGCGAGTTCGGCAAGCTTCGTCTCCAGCGCCTCCCGGGCGTCGAGCACGTCCGGCAACCTGCGGCGCCGCGCCACCAGCTCTTCCACCGGCTCGCTGTCCAGCACGCGCTCGCGCAGGTAGGTGCCGCCGCCGTGGCGCACCTCGACGAGGCCCTGGACTTCCAGGACGACGATCGCCTGGCGCACCGAGGCGCGGCTCACCCCTAGCCGGTCGGCCAGCTCCCGTTCCGGCGGGAGGCGGTCGCCGACGTCCAGCCCGGAAGCGGCGACGTGCTCGCGCAACCGCACCACGACCTGCTCGTAGAGCTTCGGCCGGGTCAGCGGGCGCAGCGCGTCGGACACCTTCGGCCTCCAGCGGACGGATCGACAGCGCCCAGATTAGCACCGGAGATCTCGGTCAGAGGTTCGTCCAGTCGACCAATTCAGCCTTGACGGTGTTCGGGCCGAGGCGCAAAGTGGTCCATCCAGTGAACCAATGTCCCCGCGGCCTCGCGGTCGCGGGGATGACGAGGGGAGACAACGGTGTCGCCCGAGTTGATCTCGATCTTCGCGCTGGTGGCCTGCTTCGCGTTGGCCACGACGATGTCGGTGAACATGGGGGTTCTGGCGTTCGCCGCCGCGTTCGCCGTCGGCAAGCTCGCCGGCGGGCTCTCCGACGACGACATCTTCGCCGGCTTCCCCGGCGACATCTTCGTGGTGCTCGTCGGCGTGACCTACCTGTTCGCGATCGCCCGGGCCAACGGCACCACGGACTGGCTGGTGCACTGGGCGGTGCGGCTGGTCGGCGGACGGCTCGCGGTCATTCCCTGGGTGATGTTCGGTGTCGGTGCGGTGCTCACCGCGATCGGCGCGGTCAGCCCGGCCGCGTGCGCCATCGTCGCGCCCATCGCGCTGAACCTCGCGGCCCGGCACGGCATCAACCCGCTGCTGATGGGCGCGATGGTCGTGCACGGAGCGCAGGCAGGCGGGTTCTCGCCGATCAGCGTGTACGGCGTGATCGTCAACGGCGTGGTCGCCGACAACAAGCTGCCCGGTAGTCCGCTGGTGCTGTTCCTCGGCAGCTTCGCGGCGAACCTGCTGATCGCGGCCGTGGTCTTCGTGGTGCTCGGCGGCATGCGGCTGGCGCGCAGCCGGCCGGTCGCACCCGATCAGGAGGAATCGGCCGAGGTCATGCGGCTCACCAGAGACCGGGTGCTGACGTTGCTCGGGCTGGTCTCGCTCGTGGTGTGCACGCTGGTGTTCGAGCTGGACGCCGGCCTGGTGGCGATGACCGTGGCCGTGGTGCTGACCGTGATGTCGCCGAAGGCGGCCGCGAACGCTCCCGCGGAGGTCACCTGGCCCACGGTGCTGCTGATCTGCGGTGTGCTGACCTACGTCGGCGTGCTCAAGGAAATGGGCACGATCGACTACGTGGGCCACGCCGTGGCCGGGGTCGGATTGCCGCTGCTGGCCGCGGTGCTGCTGTGCTACATCGGCGGCATCGTCTCGGCGTTCGCCAGTTCGGTCGGACTGATGGGTGCCTTGATCCCGCTGGCCGTGCCGTTCCTGGAGACCGGGGCGATCGGAGCGGTCGGCATGGTCACCGCGCTGGCCGTCAGCGCCACGCTCGTCGACGTCAGCCCCTTCTCCACGAACGGGGCGATCGTGCTGGCCAACGCGAAGGGCGTCGATCGGGAAGTGTTCTTCCGGCGCCTGCTGGTTTACGGCGCAGCGGTCGCCGCCGCGGGCCCGGCAGTGGCCTGGCTCATTTTCGTCGTCCCCGGTCTGGGGTGAAATTGCAACGGAGCTCGGAGGTACGCCATGGATCGCGCAACGGAGTTGTTCCCGAAGCTGCGGCGCCCGGACGACGAGGAGGCGTTGCGGTTCGGTGACCGCGCGCTGACCTACCGGGAGCTGGCCGCGGCCGCGAGCGGCATCGCCGAGCGGGTGGGGCCCGTCGAACGGGTCGCGGTGTGGGCGACCGCCGAACTGGAGACCTGCGTGGCCGTGGCAGGCGCGCTGGCCGCCGGGGCAGCGGTGGTGCCGATCAACCCGAAGGTGGGCGAGCGGGAACTCGAGCACATCGTCGGCGACAGCGAGCCGGGATTGCTGCTGGCGGCGCCCGGGTTCCAGCCGCCCGACGCGCTGCGGCAGATCCCGGTGCACGAGGTCGACCTGGCACCGGGCAGCGGAGCGCTCCCGCCCGAACCGGACGAGGAATCGCCCGCGCTCGTCGTCTACACGTCCGGCACCACCGGACCGCCGAAGGGCGTGGTGCTTCCGCGCCGCGCCATCCGGGCGAACCTGGACGCGCTGGCCGACGCGTGGGAGTGGACCGCCGAAGACGTGCTGGTGCACGCGCTGCCGCTGTTCCACGTGCACGGCTTGATCCTCGGCACGCTGGGACCGCTGCGGCTCGGCGGCACCGTGCACCACCTCGGCAAGTTCTCCCCGCAGGCGGCGGCCGATGAACTGGCCGGGTCGGCGACCATGTTGTTCGGGGTGCCGACCATGTACCACCGGCTCGCCGACGACGCCGAGCGCGATCCGGACCTGGCGAAGGCGGTCGGCCGGGCGCGACTGCTGGTGTCCGGATCGGCCGCGCTGCCCGCCGTGGAACACGAGCGGATCTCGCGATCGACCGGGCAGCGCGTGGTGGAGCGCTACGGCATGAGCGAAACGATCATGAATTCCGGGGTCCGGGCATCCGGTGACCGCAGACCCGGTTACGTCGGGCTGCCCTTCGACGGGGTGGAGATCAAACTCGTCGACGACGCGGGCCGGGACATCGAAGTCAGCGACGACGAGACGGTCGGGGAGATCCTGGTTCGCGGGAGCAACCTGTTCACCGGCTACCTCAACCGGCCGGACGCCACCGCGGAGGCGTTCGCGGACGGCTGGTTCCGCACCGGTGACGTCGCCACCCGGGCGGCCGACGGCTACCTGCGCATTGTCGGGCGCAAGGCCACCGACATCATCAAAAGCGGCGGTTACAAGATCGGCGCCGGCGAGATCGAGAACGCGCTGCTGGAGCACTCGCTGGTCGCCGAGGTCGCGGTCGCCGCCGCACCGGATCCGGACCTGGGCGAGCGCATCGTCGCCTGGGTCGTGCCCGCAGGCGAGTTGACCGACCGCGACGGCACGGCCGCCGAGCTCACCGAACACGTCGCCCGACTGCTCACCCCGCACAAGCGGCCCCGCGAGGTGCGGTTCGTGGAGTCGTTGCCACGCAACGAGATGGGCAAGATCATGAAGAAGGCCCTGCATGGTTGACCAGCGCGGGAACGGCGTGCGCGTCCTGATCGAGTCGCTGTGCGCGGACTTCGAGGAGTTCGAGGTCCCGCACACCGGCACGGCTGCGGGCGGACCGGAGCCCGCGGCAGCCGCGTTCGATCATGTTGCGGATGCGGACCCGGACGAGCGGATGGCGCCGGATGTGAGCAACCCGGACGCGGTTTCCACCGCGGACGGCCCGCTGCGCTGGCCCGGCTACGACGAACAGCGGTGCCGCGCGGCCGAACGCACCGGCGCCGACGAATCCGTGCTGTGCGGACAGGGACGCATCGGCGCCGGGCACGCCGTGTTGATCGCATTCGAGTTCGGTTTCCTGGGCGGTTCGGTCGGGGAGACCGCTGGAGCCCGCGTGGTGCACGCCTTCGAGCGGGCGCGCGAGCTGCGGCTGCCGGTGATCTCCCTGGTCGCATCCGGCGGCAGCCGGATGCAGGAGGGCATCCGCGCGCTCGCACAGCTGCAGGCGATCGCCCGCGCCTGCCTGCTGACCCGGCAGGCGCGGATCCCGCACATCACCGTGCTGCGCAACCCGACGACGGGCGGCATGTGGGCGTCCCTGGCCGCAGGAGCCGACATCGTGCTCGCCTCCCCGGAAGCCGATGTTGCCTTCGGCGGCAGCCGGGTGCGCACCCCTGACGAGAAGAGTGCTTCGTTCACCGCCGCGGGCAAGGTCACCGACGGTCAGGTCGACCGGCTCGTCGACGACACCGAGCTACCGCAGGTGCTGGCCCGGCTGGTGGAGCTGCTGCACCCGCAACGCCTGGTCCGCCCGCCGGCCCCCGCCGACCTGCCGGAACCGATCACCCGGCGACCCGAGCCCGGCACCGGATGGGATGCCGTTCGCCGCGCCCGCGCCGCCGACCGGCCGCATGCGCAGGACTACCTCGACCGGTATTTCACCTCCCGGTTCTCGTTGAGCGGAGACCGTGCCGGCGGCACGGACTCCGGGATGTTGTGCGGAATCGGCGAACACGACGGGCGTCCGGTCGCTTACGCCGCGCAGGACGGCACCGCCAACAACCCGGCGGGTTTCCGGACCGCCGCGCGCTTGGTGCGCCTCGCCGACCAGCTCGGCCTGCCGGTGCTGACGCTGGTGGACACCCCCGGTGCCGCCAACGACGCCGAGGCCGAGCGCACCGGCGTCGGCCCGGCCATCGCGGAGCTGTTCACCGCCGTGGCCGAGGCCAGGGTGCCGATCACCACGCTGGTCATCGGTGAGGGCGGTTCCGGGGGAGCGCTCGCGCTGGCCGCGCCGGAATCCACCTGGATCACCGCGGACGCCTACTTCGCCGTGATCGCCCCGGAATCGAGCGCGGCGATCCTGAAGCGGCCGCCGGAGGAGGCACCGGAGTTGGCCGACCGGCTCAAGCTGCGTCCGCAGGACCTGCTCGAACTCGGCTTCGTGCGGGGTGTGGTCCCACCCGCGTGAAACCGCGCCGTGCGCTACCGGGTGGCGCGCGGCCCGCGATGCCCGTCGGTACCCGGGAATTCCTGCCGGGAGCGCCCACCACAGGCGGCGGCCGGGAAACCGGCACATCGCCGGATTTCCCGATTCCCCCGCGAAGCCACATTGCCCCGCGAAGCCACGTCGCTTCCGCGATAGGCCGAAGCATGGAACCGCGCTGCACCGCGGGAACGGTCGATTTCCGAGATCGGCACGGTCGGTTCGGAACGATCGCGCCCTGCGCCGCTAACCGACAGCCGCTCGCGCTTCGGTAATCGTCCGACTGCAGGTGGCCCGAGCCCGGGTCCCGGGGCTGGGCGGGCTCCCGGCGTTGGGCGGGGTCTCGGTGCTGGGTGGGGTTCGGCTGTTCTGCTGCTTGCTCATCCATGAGCCCGAGTATCCGGCCTCGAACAGTCGTTCGCCATAGCTTGATCGGGTGGATCAACGCACCGGATCTCCCCGCGCGCTGTGCGTCGCCGGGCGGACTTCTCCCGAATCGGCCCCGGCTCGCCGAAAGCCGCGACCGCAGTGAGTCATGCCTCTTCCGCTGGCGACGCACCGACGATTCGACGGGAAAATTGCGCGGCGATCGCAAATGTGATGGTCATCCCCTACCGGTTTGGTCAGCGGTCAGGTTAGCCTAACCATACAGGCTCGCGGCATCGCCGCAGCGCACCGCGCGCCGTTGTGGGAGGAAAGGACGCAATGGACCGAACTGGCATCAGCGGCCGAACGGCCGTGGTGACCGGAGCCGCCCGCGGGATCGGTGCCACGGTCGCCCACGCGCTGGGCGAGCTGGGGGCCACCGTGGCCGCTGTGGACGTCGACGCGGAAGGGCTCGACGAGCTCGCCGCGGCCGCGCAAGCCAAGCAGCGCCGGATGCTGGCCTGCCCGGCCGACGTCGCCGATGCCTACGCGGCACGGGCCGCGGTGCGCCGCGCGGAGGACGAAGCAGGTCCGGTCGACATCCTGGTCAACGTCGCCGGAGTGCTGCACCCCGGCAAGGTCGCTGAGCTTTCCGACGCCGACTGGCACCGGACCTTCGCGGTGAACACCAACGGCGTGTTCCACATGTGCCGCGCGGCCGCAGAGCTGATGATCCCGCGCAGCCGCGGCGCCATCGTCACGGTCGGTTCCAACGCGGCGGGCGTCCCGCGTCAGGGAATGGCCGCCTACGGCGCGTCCAAAGCAGCGGCCACGCTGTTCACCAAATCCCTCGGCCTGGAGCTGGCCGAGCACGGCATTCGTTGCAACGTGGTCTCGCCGGGCTCCACCGACACCCCGATGCAGCACGCCCTGTGGGACCAGCAGGGTGCCGCCGCGGTGATCGCCGGCTCGCCGGAAACGTTCAAAACCGGCATCCCGCTGGGCAAGCTGGCCACCGCGGAGGACATCGCGGAGGCGGTGGTGTTCCTGGTCTCCGAGCAGGCCGGGCACATCACCATGCACGACCTCTACGTGGACGGTGGCGCCACGCTGCGCGCCTGAGACCGCGCGCCCGGCCCACTCCGCAACGCCTCGCACGGAAGGCTCACATGACCACTGACAGCGACACCGGCACCGGCATGTTCCGGGACACCGCGGACGCGGCCGAACTCCTCGCGGAGTACGCGGCGGGCTCGTCGTTCTTCTTCGCCTCTCCGCGCGGTTCGATGCTGGCCCGCGGGGTGGACGCCACGGTGCCCAAGACGACGTGCGCCTCCGGGCGCTCCGGGCTTCCCCGGCGGGTGGCGGATTTCCTGCGCCATGCCGAGGAATTCGGCCGCCGCGATCCGCTCGTGGTGGGTGCGGTGCCGTTCGACGGGGATCTGCCCGCGCACCTGGTGCTGCCCAGCGAGGTCGTCCGCGCGCAACCGCTGGGCGAGTCGGCGGTGGTGGCCCCGGCGGCGGAATCGGCCGGCGGCGACTACGAACTGCGCCAGGTGCCTGCGCCGGGCGAGTACGAGCGGGCGGTGGAGCGGGTGCTCAAACGGCTGCGCAGCGCCGAGTTGAGCAAGGTGGTGCTGGCCCGCTCGCTGGAACTGTCCACTGCGGACCGAATCGATCCGGCGCGGATGCTGCGCAATCTGGCCGCCGCCGATCCCGGCGGCTACACCTACGCGGTCGACCTGCCGCGGCGCGGCGCCGACGGTTCGCGGGACAACTTCGGCCCGCAGCCCGAACTCGCGCGCACGCTGCTGGGCGCGAGCCCGGAGCTGCTGGTGTCGCGGCACGGCACCCAGGTGCGGGCGAACCCGATGGCCGGCTCCCGCCCGCGCAGCGACGACCCGGCCGAGGACCGCCGCCGCGCCGCGGAGCTGCTGGAGTCGGACAAGGACCTGCGCGAGCACGCCGCCGTCGTGGAGGCGGTCGCGGACGCGTTGCGCCCGTACTGCACCGAACTCGTCGTCCCGGAGCGTCCGTCGGTGCGCAGCACGGCCGCGATGTGGCACCTGGCGACCGAGGTGACCGGTGAGCTCGCCGACCCCGCCACCTCGTCGCTGCAGCTGGCGGTGGCGATGCACCCGACGCCCGCGGTGTGCGGTACTCCGCCGGAACCCGCGCGGCAGGCCATCGCCGAGGCCGAGCCGTTCGAGCGCGGCTTCTACACCGGGATGGTCGGCTGGTGCGACGCGGCCGGTGACGGCGAGTGGGTCGTGACGATCCGCTGCGCGGAGATCGAAGATGCGGCGCTGCGGCTGTACGCGGGCGCGGGAATCGTCGAGGGCTCCGATCCGGCCGAGGAGCTCGCCGAAACCTCCGCCAAATTCCGCACCGCGTTGTCGGCCATGGGGTGGTCCGGCGCGCTGTAGTCGCACCCGTTCTTGGCCAATGATCGAAGAGGAATGCACGATGCTGCCCGGATGTCCCACTTGGCCCGAAGATTTCGCCCGCCGCTACCGGCGAGCCGGTTACTGGCGCGGGGAGACCTTCGGCGCGCTGCTGCGCGCCCGCGCGGCCGAGCGCGGTGATCGGGTCGCGATCGTCGATGAGCGGCGCCGGATCACCTACGCCGAGCTCGACGAGCGCGCGGACCGGCTGGCCGCCGGGTTGCGTGAGCTGGGGATTGCCCGGCAGGACCGCGTCGTGGTGCAGCTGCCGAACATCGCGGAGTTCTTCGAGGTGTGCTTCGCGCTGTTCCGGCTGGGCGCGGTGCCGGTGTTCGCGCTGCCGTCGCACCGGCTGACCGAGGTGTCCTACTTCTGCGAGTTCAGCGCCGCCGCTGCCTACATCACCTGCGACGTGGAGGCCGGGTTCGACCACCGCACGCTGGCCGCCGAGGTGGCGGGGAAGGTGCCGGGGCTGGGGCGGGTGCTCATCGCGGGCGATCCGGGCGACTCCGGCTTCACCGCGCTGTCCGATGTGGACGCAGAGCTGTCCGAACTGGACGGACCGGATCCCGGCGACATCGCCTTCCTGCAGTTGTCCGGCGGTAGCACCGGTGTTCCGAAGCTGATCCCGCGCACCCACGACGACTACCTGTACTCGTTCCGCGCCAGCAACGACATCTGCGGTGTCACCGCGGACACGGTGTACCTGGCGGCGCTGCCGATCGCGCACAACTTCCCGATGAGTTCCCCGGGAACGTTCGGCGTGCTGCACGCGGGAGGCCGGGTGGTGCTCGCGCGGCGCTCCAGCCCGGACGAGGTCTTCCCGCTCGTCGAAACCGAACGGGCCACGCTGGTGGCGGCCGTGCCGCCGCTGGCGCTGGTGTGGCTGGACGCGGCCGAGCACACCGAGCACGACCTCTCCAGCCTGCGAGTGCTGCAGATCGGCGGCGCGAAGTGCAGCGAGGAGGTCGCGCGCCGGGTGCGGCCGGTGCTGGGGGCGACGCTGCAGCAGGTCTTCGGCATGGCCGAGGGCTTGGTGAACTACACGCGGCTGGACGATCCGGAAGAGGTCATCGTCGGCACGCAGGGCCGTCCGATCTCCCCGGACGACGAGGTCCTGGTGGTCGATGACGACGACAACCCCGTCGCAGCAGGGGAAACCGGGCACCTGCTCACCCGCGGTCCGTACACCATCCGCGGCTACTACGACGCCGAGGAGCACAACGCGAAGGCGTTCACGCCGGAAGGCTTCTACCGCACCGGCGACGTCGTCCGATTCACCCCGGAAGGCAACATCGTGGTCGAGGGCCGCGCCAAGGACCAGATCAACCGCGGTGGCGAGAAGGTCGCCGCCGAAGAGGTGGAGAACCACCTGCTGGCGCACCCGTCGGTGCACGACGCCGCGGTGGTGTCCATGCCGGACCCGTACCTCGGCGAGCGCACCTGCGCCTTCGTGGTGCCGCGCGGGGAAGCGCCGAAACCGCGAGAGCTGATCAAGTTCGTCCGGCAGCGCGGGCTGGCCGGCTACAAGGTGCCCGACCGCGTCGAGTTCGTCGACCGGTTCCCGCAGACCGGCGTCGGCAAGGTCAGCAAGCGCGACCTGCGCGCGGCGATCGAGCGGGACCTCGTCCCCGGACTCCAGCGGCGCTGAACGGATTTCGCAGCGAGGACAGGAGGAATCACCGGTGGGGTTGCCGACGATCGCGCCGTATCCCGTGCCGCGGCAGGACGACCTGCCGCCGAACCGGGTGGATTGGCGAGCGGATCCGGCGCGCGCGGTGCTGCTGGTGCACGACATGGAACGCCACTTCGTGGGCGCGTACGCGCCGGAAGGCGAACCGCTCAGCGAGGTCGTGCCGAACATCCGCGCACTGGCCGCGCAGGCGCGCCAGGCCGGGGTGCCGGTGGTCTACTGCGCCCAGCCCAGCGGGCAGAGCCCGCAGCAGCGCGGGCTGCAGCTGGAGTGGTGGGGGCCGGGCGTGGCCGACGCCGCGCAGGAAGCCATCATCGAGGAACTCGCGCCCGAACCCGGCGACGTGCGGATGACGAAGTGGCGCTACAGCGCTTTCCAGCGCACCGAGCTGCGTTCGATGCTGCACGAGTGGGGACGCGACCAGCTGGTGATCACCGGCATCTACGCGCACATCGGCTGCCTGATGACCGCGGCGGAGGCGTTCCAGCAGGAGGTGCAGGCGTTCCTGGTGGCCGACGCGGTCGCGGACTTCTCCGCGGAGGAGCACGCGATGGCGCTGCGCTACGCGGCGAAGCGGTGCGCGGTGGTCGAGTCGGCCGAACGGCTCGTCAAGGATCTCGCGGGCAGCGCGGTGACGGGAGTGGAGAACCGATGAGCGCGAAGCTGACCCTGGACGACGTGCGGGCCGACGTGGCGGAACTGCTCTACGAGGACCCTTCCGAGCTCGCCGACGACGAGAACCTGCTGGACTGGGGCCTGGATTCGGTGCGGATCATGAGCCTGGTGGAGCGGTGGCGCAGGCTCGGCGTGCAGATCACCTTCGCGGACCTGGCAGAACGTCCGAGCCTGGCGGACTGGTGGAGCGTGCTGGAGCCGAAGGTCGCCGAAGCGCAGGACTGAGTTCGCGGCGGGCGGTTTCGCCATCGGCCCGATTCGGCGCTGAGCGGCGCGAATCAGCGGGGAGCACCGCGGACCGCGGGTCGGTCGAGCTCCGCCCGGCGCAACGCCTTCGGCGATTCACTCGACCAGCAGCCGGTTCAACCGCGCGGCCACCGTGGCACGCCGCCAGTCGTGCACCGGCAGCGCTTCGAGCAGCACCTCGTGCACCTCGATGTCGTGCTTGCCGACTTCCGCGTCGGCCAGCCGCCACAGCGCCTCGGCGTCCCGCGCGGCCAGCACCGCACCGCGCACGCCGGTGATCAGGTCTTCGCGCTCCTCGTGGATCAGCGGCGCTTCCGAAGCGGGCAGCAGCGGACCGTGCAGCTCGAGCGCGGCCGAGACCTCTCCTGCGCGCAATGCCTTGCGCAGGCGCAGGAAATCCGCGTCGACCTCGGCGGCGAGCCGGTACGGCTTGGTGCCCACCACGTCGTGCCCGAGCTGCGCGCGCAGCCGGTGGATCTCCGCGCGCACGGTCACCGGGTTGCCCTGCTCGCCGTGCAGCGCCAGTGCGAGCTGTTCGGCGTTGACGCCGTCCGGGCGCAGCGCCAGCACGGCCAGCAGCTCCGCGCGGCGGGGGCTCAGCGCGACTTCGCGGCCGCGCAGCCGCGCGGTCGGACGGGGAGTGAGGAAGTCGAGCCGCAACGTCGGCGCGCGCGTCTTGGACGCGGGTGACGGTGCGCGCAGCAGGTAGCCGTCGTCCAGCGGCTCGATCCGCGCCTCGCGGCCGGACAGCAGCAGCGCCCCGTCCGGCCGGTCCAGCTCGACCCGTTCCGGCAGCGCCAGATCACCGGGCTCGGCGGCGATCACGCGGCCGGAGGAACTCAGCAGCGCGGCCGGTTCGCCCTGCAACGCGTGCAACGCGTGCAGGTTCCGCTCCCGCAGCTGCTCGTCGCGGCGCGTCATCCGCTCCCGCAGCTCGCTTTCCACCAGCGTCGCGGCGGCCGATACCAGCGCGGGCAACGCCGGGTGCATCGTGTGCAACGGGCCGCTGAGGTCGATGGCACCGAGCAGCCGCCCGGTCTCCGGGTCGTGCACCGGCGACGCCGCGCAGGTCCACGAGTGGTAGCGGCGCACCAGGTGTTCGGCGGAGTGGATCTGCACCGGCAACCCGGTCGCGAGCGTGGTGCCCATCGCGTTGGTGCCGATCGACGACTCCGCCCACCGGGTGCCCTCCGCCAGCCACACCCGGTCGGCGTCGCGGCAGACGTCGCGGTGGCCCTCCCGCCACAGGATGTTCCCGTCCGCGTCGGTGACGATCATGATGTGCGTGGTGCCGTCCGCGGCGTCCAGCAACGTCCGGCGCAGCAGCGGCACGCACTCCGCCAGCGGATGCGCCGCCCGCACGTCGCAGAGCTGATCGGAGCCGAAAGTGACCGGGGGTTCCCAGCGCTCCGGGTCCACGCTGGCCGCCAGCGACCGCTGCCACGACTCGGACACCACCGCGCGGGGCGCTCGCGGTGCGGGCTGCCCGGAGAGCACGGCGGTGTGCACCCGCCGCAGCAGGTGGGCCCGCTCCAGCGGGTCGGCCGGGGTGTCGTCGGTGTGGTTCATGGCTCCTGTACGCCGCGGGATCTTCACCGGTGGTCCGGTGCGCCGCACCTGCTCGTGGAACCGTCCTCGCGGTCTCGCGCGGGCGGTGCTCGCGGGCTGCTCCGGTGGTGCGCCGTACCACGCCCGTTCGGCTCATCCTGAACGGTGACGCTCGTTACGAGCAACCATCCTCACCCCAATGCTGCTCGCCGCGGCAACGCATCTGCAACGTCGCGCTCCGTAGGTTCCCCGCCCGAGACCGCACAACGTCGTACGGGAGGCACCAGATGACCCGCTTCGCAGCGCCGGGCACCGAGGGATCGGTCGTCGAATACAAGTCGCGCTACGACCACTTCATCGGTGGCGAATACGTGTCCCCGGCCAAGGGTGGTTACTTCGACAACCCCACGCCGGTCAACGGGCAGGTCTTCACCGAGATCGCCCGCGGCACCGCGGACGACGTGGAACGAGCCGTGGACGCCGCCGAAGGCGCGGCCGCCGCGTGGGGCCGCACCGCACCCACCGAGCGAGCGGGGACGCTGCTGGCGATCGCCGACCGCATGGAGCAGAACCTGCAGAAGCTCGCGGTCGCCGAGAGCTGGGAGAACGGCAAGCCGATCCGGGAGTGCCTGGCCGCGGACATCCCGCTGGCGATCGACCACTTCCGCTACTTCGCGGGCGCGCTGCGCGCGCAGGAAGGGTCGCTCTCGCAGATCGACGAGAACACCGTCGCCTACCACTTCCACGAGCCGCTGGGCGTGGTCGGGCAGATCATCCCGTGGAACTTCCCGATCCTGATGGCGGTGTGGAAGATCGCCCCGGCGCTGGCGGGCGGCAACGCGATCGTGCTCAAGCCCGCCGAGCAGACGCCCGCATCGATCCACGTGCTGCTGGAGGTCATCGGGGACCTGCTGCCGCCGGGCGTGCTCAACGTGGTCAACGGTTTCGGCGTCGAAGCGGGCAAACCGCTGGCGTCGAACTCCCGCATCCGCAAGGTCGCCTTCACCGGCGAGACCACCACCGGGCGGCTGATCCTGCAGTACGCCAGCGAGAACATCATCCCGGTGACCGTGGAACTGGGCGGCAAGAGCCCGAACATCTTCTTCGACGACGTCGCCGCGCAGCGCGACGCCTTCTACGACAAGGCGATCGAGGGCTTCACGATGTTCGCGCTCAACCAGGGCGAGGTGTGCACCTGCCCGTCCCGGGCGCTGGTGCAGCGCGGCATCTACCAGGACTTCATCGCCGACGCGGTCGCGCGCACCGAGACCATCAAGCAGGGGCACCCGCTGGACACCGAAACCCAGGTGGGCGCGCAGGCCAGCAACGACCAGCTGGAGAAGATCCTCGCCTACATCGACATCGGCAAGCAGGAAGGCGCCAAGATCCGCACCGGCGGTGAGCGCGTCGACCTCGGCGGGGAGCTGTCCGGCGGCTACTACGTGCAGCCCACGATCTTCGAGGGGCACAACAAGCAGCGGATCTTCCAGGAGGAGATCTTCGGCCCGGTCGTGTCGGTGGCCTCGTTCGACGACTACGACGACGCGCTCAAGACCGCCAACGACACCCTCTACGGCCTCGGCGCGGGCGTGTGGTCGCGGGACGGCAACACCGCCTACAAGGCGGGCCGGGACATCCAGGCGGGCCGGGTGTGGGTGAACAACTACCACGCCTACCCGGCGCACGCGGCCTTCGGCGGCTACAAGCAGTCCGGCATCGGCCGCGAGACGCACAAGATGATGCTCGACCACTACCAGCAGACGAAGAACCTGCTGGTCAGCTACTCGGACAGCGCCCAAGGGCTGTTCTGATGGACGAGCCCGGCCGAGTGGCCGTGACGCCGGAGGCGGCGGAGCTGATCCGCCGCCTCCGCGGCGAGCACGGCCCGGTGATGTTCCACCAGAGCGGCGGCTGCTGCGACGGCAGCGCACCGATGTGCTACCCGCAGGGCGAGTTCCGCACCGGGGTGTCCGACGTGCATCTCGGCGATCTGGCCGTGGACGACGAGGACGGCGCGCCGAATCCGGTCCCGGTGTGGATGTCCGGCCCGCAATACGAGTACTGGCAGCACACCCACCTGACCATCGACGTCGTGCAGGGGCGGGGCAGTGGTTTCTCCCTGGAGGCGCCCGAAGGCGTGCGCTTCCTGATCCGCTCGCGGCTGTTCACCGACGAGGAATGGGCCGCGCTGGGTTCGCGCTGAACCACCCGTTTGCTCGGGTGCGGCCCGCCCGGCCGCACCCGCTCACGGCCACGGGACCTGCGGGGAGCGGGTGAACCCGATGCCCGCCGCCTCCCAGCGCGGTGCTTGCGCGGCCAGCCGCGCCCGGAACGACTCCCAGTCGTGCGTCGCGGCCGGGGACCAGCCGAGTTCGGCGATCGCGGGCAGCCGGGGGAACGCCATCACCTCCAGTTGCGCGGAGTTCTCCAGCGTCTCGGTCCAGATCGGCGCTTCCACGCCGAGCACGGACTCCTCGCCGACGCCCTGCAGGTGCGCGGCCGGGTCCCAGCCGTAGGCGTCGGCGACCTCGACGTAGCCGGCCCAGCTCAGGCCGAGTTCGGTCGACTCGTCGTACTTCATGTCCAGGTAGGACCTGTTCGCGGGCGACATGAGGATCTTGCTGCCGCGCGCGGCGGCGGCCGCGACCTCGGCCGCCTCCGGGTCGGCAGGATCGGTTCCCCAGTACTGCACCACCGCCGGATTCTGCGGTGTCGCCTTGGCGTACTCGTGCCAGCCGACGACGGTCTTGCCGTGCGCGCGCACGATCGGCAGCGCGCGGCGCATGAACGCCCGGTACTGCTCATCGGTCGTCGCATCCGCCTCGTCACCGCCGATGTGCAGGTAGGGGCCGGGCGTGAGCGCGGCGATCTCGCCGATCACCTCGTCCAGGAACCGGTACGAGATGTCCTTGTCCACGCACAGCGAGCTGAACCCGACCTCGATGCCGGTGTAGAGCGGCGGCGCCACACCGTCGCAGTTGAGCTCCGCGTAGGACGACAACGCGGCGTTGGTGTGCCCCGGAACGTCGATCTCGGGGACGATCGTGATGTGCCGCGAAGCGGCGTAGCGCACGATCTCGGCGTAGTCCTGCTGGGTGTAGAAGCCGCCGGGGCCGCCGCCGACCTCGGTGCTGCCGCCGTGCTCGGTCAGCCGCGGCCAGGACTCGATCTCGATGCGCCAGCCCTGGTCGTCGCTCAGGTGCAGGTGCAGAAAGTTGATCTTGTAGCGCGCGATCTGGTCGATGTAGCGCTTGACCTGCTCGACGCCGAAGAAGTGCCGCGCCACGTCGAGCATCGCCGCGCGGTGGCCGAACCGGGGCCGGTCGGCGATCGCACCGCCCGGGATCGGCCACGGCCCGGGCTGCGGGCCCGCGCTCTCGATCTGCGGAGGCAGCAGCTGCCGCAGCGTCTGCACGCCGTTGAACAGCCCCTCGGGCGTTCCCGCGCGCAACGTGACGGTTTCGGCGGTGACTTCGAGGCGGTATCCGGCTTGGCCGAGCCCCGCGTCATCGAGGCGCAGCACGAGATCGCCCCGTTCGCCGGTCGGCAAGGCGTAGCCGGTCGCCGGGCGCAGCACACCCGCGAGGTACTCGGCGACCGCTGCGGCCGCCGGGTCCGCGCCGATCGCGCTGTCCGGCCCCAGCTCGAAGCGCACGCCCGGCGCCTCCCGCACCGACTCCGGCACCGGGATCACCTGCTGCATCCGAGTTCCCTGCGCCGCACGTGCGGATGGTGCGGCGCCCAGCGCGCCCGCCGCGACGGCGCCGCCGAACAGGGCCATCGCCGCACGCCGCGGGAACTCGATCGGGAAGTGGTTCATCGGCTCGCTCCCGGCTCGGAAGATCGTGCAGACCAAAGGTATAGACCACGATCCGCCGCCGGGAGCGGCCGAACGGACGTATCGGGCACCGAGCCGGCCCGCACGATCAGCGCAGGCTCACTCCCGCCGACCGCGCAGCGCTCCGCGCAAGCCGTCCAGCACCGCCGGGTCCTCGATCGTCGAGGGAACCTTCGCGTCGCCGGTGTCGGCGATCTCGCGCATCGACTTGCGCAGGATCTTGCCGGAGCGCGTCTTCGGCAGCCCGTCCACCACGTCGACGTCGCGGAACGCCGCCACCGGCCCGATCTGCTCGCGCACCGCGGCGACCAGCTCCGCGCGCAGCGTCTCGTCGTCGATCTCCACGCCGGACTTGAGCACCACGAATCCGCGCGGCACCTGGCCCTTCAGCGGGTCGTGCACCCCGATCACCGCGCATTCGGCCACCGCCGGGTTCCCCGCCAGCACCGCCTCGATCGAACCCGTCGACAACCGGTGCCCGGCCACGTTGATCACGTCGTCGGTGCGCCCCATGACGAACACGTAGCCGTCCTCGTCGATGTAGCCGCTGTCGCCGGTGCGGTAGTAGCCGGGGTAGCGGGACATGTACGACTCGTGGAACCGCGCGTCGTCGTTCCACAACGTCGGCAGCATCCCCGGCGGCAGCGGCTGCTTGATGCAGATCGCGCCCTCGGTACCGGCCGGTGCCTGCTGCCCGGACTGGTCCAGCACCCGGACGTCGAAACCGGGCACCGGCACGGTCGGCGAACCCGGCTTGACCGGCATCGGCTCCAGCCCGCGCAGGTTCGCGCAGATCGGCCAGCCCGTCTCGGTCTGCCACCAGTGGTCGATCACCGGAATCCGCAGCCGGTCCACGGCCCACTGGTACGTCTCGGGATCCAGCCGCTCGCCTGCCAGGAAAAGGGTCTGCAGGCTGGAGATGTCGTAGCGGTCGAGCTCCCGCGCCTCCGGATCGACCCGCTTGATCGCGCGGAACGCGGTCGGTGCGGTGAACAGCGCCTTCACCCGGTGCTCGGAGATCACGCGCCAGAACGCACCGGCATCCGGCGTGCCCACCGGCTTGCCCTCGTAGACCACCGTGGTCGCCCCGGCCAGCAGCGGCGCGTACACGATGTAGGTGTGCCCGACGACCCAGCCCACGTCGGAGGCCGTCCAGAACACGTCGCCGGGCCCGATGTCGTAGATCGCGCCCATCGACCAGTGCAGCGCCACCGCGTGCCCGCCGTTGTCCCGCACGACGCCCTTGGGGCGGCCGGTGGTGCCGGAGGTGTAGAGCACGTAGAGGGGATCGGTCGCCGCGACCGGCACGCAGTCGGCAGGTTCGGCCGTCGCGACTAGTTCGTCCCAATCGACGTCGTCCGGGCCGAGCTCGGCGGGGGCCTGCGGCCGCTGCAACATCACCACACCGCCCGCGGGCCGGTGCTCGGACATCCGCAGCGCCTCGTCGACGATCGGCTTGTACTCCACCACCCGATTCGGCTCGAGCCCGCAGGAGGCGGCCACGATCACCGCCGGCTGGGCATCGTCGATGCGCGCGGCGAGCTCCTTGGGCGCGAATCCGCCGAAGACCACCGAGTGCACCGCCCCGATCCGCGCGCAGGCCAGCATCGCCACCAGCGCTTCCGGGACCATCGGCAGGTAGATGATCACCCGATCGCCCTTGCCGACACCGCGCGAGCGCAACGCGCCCGCGAACCGCGCGACCCGGTCCAGCATCTCCTGGTAGCTCCAGCTGAGCTGCTCACCGGCCATTGCGGAGTCCCAGATCACCGCGGTCCGCGCGCCGTGCCCGTCCCGCACGTGCCGGTCCAGCGCGTTGAAGCAGGTGTTGAGCACACCGTCGGCGAACCACCGCCCGGAATCCGCCAGCGCCCGCTCCGGTGCCCGGTCCCATTCGATGCCGCGGGCGGCATCGAGCCAGAACCCGTCCGGATCGGACAGACTGCGCCGGTGCGCGTCGGCGTAGGCGCCCATGACCACGACCTCCCACGTGCGGCTGTTCAGGTGCCGAAGTCCTACCGCACGGCACCCGTTCGCGCCAACAACCTGCGGCCACCGGTCGGAATACCCGCCGCCGCGCGCCGTGTTGGGCGGGTGGCACCGCACCCGTGCCGCCGTCCCCGGCGAGCGTCCACAACGGACCGCAGGAGTGCCCCGAACTGCGGCGGCGAGCGGGCCTCGCGACGAGCGGTCCTCCCGCTTCGCCCGCGCCGAACCGGTGCGCGGACCGGCTCGTGCAGCTCGGCGCCCTCGCCCGCCCGCTTGGCGCGACACGCCCGGAACTGCGCGAATGACCGGTGATCCATGGAACACAATTCGCCGGGAGGGGAGGCGGCGGAGCTAACGCGGGATGCGGCGCGACCGACAACCGTGATGGAGGTGCCAGGTAGTGATGAGTGCGGATACGACGGTGCGCGAAGCCGGGCCGGACGGCTCCGGTGGGGCCGGTGAACTGCCGACCACGCCGAGCAGCGTGGTGTGGAGCCGCGGCCACTCGTTCGTCCTCGAAGGCGTGGGCGGCCGGGCGCGCTGGGCCGGTGTCGACGACCGCGGCCGCGCCCGCTTCCTCACCGATGCCGAGCTGCAGCGGCGCGGCTGGAGCCACGCCCGTCGCTGAACGGAGCCACCCGCGCACCCGGCTCGGCGCAGCCACGGCCGCCACGGCCGGTGCCGGGGGCGTGTGGCACCCTGACGCGAGTGGACGCCGAGCGTCCATCGGGCCGGAGGCGCAGGTGAGCGCCGTACGGCGGATCGCACAACCGTGTCAGGGAGGGCTGTGGTGCAGGACGCCGACGGCACCACGGCCGGACCGCGTGGCCGGGGTGGGGCGCAGGATTCGGTGCCCCCGGAACCGTCCCGGCATCCGGCTCCGGACCGATCGGAACCGGGCGAGCACCCCGAGGCGTGCGAGCATCCCGAACCAGGCGAGCACGCGGCGCAGCCACCGGCGGACGACTCCGCGCAGCGACCGGCGGACTCGTCCGGTCCGGATGACGCCGAAACCGCAGCCCCGCCCGATCCCGGCATCGCGCACATCAAAGAGGTCGCCGCGAACGTCTGGGACGACCCCTGGCTGACCTGGCCGAACCTGCTCAGCGTGCTGCGCCTGGCCGGTGTCCCGCTGTTCCTCTGGCTGCTGCTGGGGCCGCAGCAGGACCTGCTTGCCCTGCTGGTGCTGGTGATCAGCGGGGCCACCGACTGGCTCGACGGCAAGCTCGCCCGCTGGCTGAACCAGTACAGCCGCGTCGGCGAGCTGCTCGACCCGGGTGCCGACCGGCTCTACATCGTCGCGACGCTGATCGCCTTCGTGCTCCGGGACGTGATCCCGTGGTGGGCCGCGGTGGCGCTGATCGGCCGCGACGTGGTGCTGACGCTGTGCTTGCCGGTGCTGCGCTGGCACGGGTTCGAGCCGCCCGAGGTGCACTACCTCGGCAAGGCCGCGACCTTCTGCCTGATGTACGCGTTCCCGCTGTTGCTGCTGGTGCAGGAGGACTTCGCGTTCGAGCAGGTCGTGCGCCCGCTGGCGTACGCCTTCACCGGCTGGGGCGGCGTGCTGTACGTGTGGGCCGGTGTGCTGTACCTGATCCAGGTCTTCGCGACCGTGCGGCTGGCCAGATCGAACCGGACCTGACCGCGGCGCAGCCGGCCGCAGTGCGCGTGCGCTGCCGGCGCCACCCGCGCTGCGGAGTTGATCACGTCGCGGCTGCCTTGCGGTCCGCTGCGGCCTCGACCTACGCTCGCGACGCCCGCGGCGATCATCGCGGGTGAGGCGGAGGCGCTGCGAAGTCCCGCCGGCCGAGCGACCAGGAAGGCGGGACCCAAGTGGCCCCGGAAGGGATCAAGTACACCGAAGACCACGAGTGGGTGCTGCGCACCGGCGAGGACACCGTCCGGGTCGGCATCACCGACTACGCCCAGCAGCAGCTCGGCGACGTGGTGTTCGTCCAGCTGCCCGATGCGGGCGAGGCGGTGCAGGCCGGTGGCGGCATCGGCGAGGTGGAGTCGACCAAGAGCGTCTCGGACATCTACGCCCCGGTCGCCGGCGAGGTCGTCGCCCGCAACGAGCGGCTCGACGAGCAGCCCGAGCTGGTCAACTCCGCGCCGTTCGGCGACGGCTGGATGCTCGAGATCAAGCTGGCCGACCCGGCGGCGCCGGACGCGCTGCTCGGCCCGGAGGACTACCAAGCCGTCATCGACCAGGCATGATCGTCGATCTCCGCACCGCGGCCGGATCGTTGTGGGACTCCCGCGTCTGCCACCTGGAACGGCGCGGTACGTTGGAACGCACTTGCACGACCCATCCGCGCAGAGGAGAGCTCAGGTGAGCCAGAACGACGGGCCCGGCGGCGTTCCGCCGGAGCAGTCACCGGAGACCACCTCGGTCTTCAGGCCGTTCCTGTCGGAATCGGAGAGCACCGAGAGTGCGGCTCCGGAGCCTGCGGCCTCCGGAGTCGACGCGCTGCCCGCCGGGTCCGCCCTGCTGGTGGTCAAGCGCGGCCCGAACGCGGGGTCGCGATTCCTGCTCGACCGGGAGACCACCAGCTCGGGTCGGCACCCCGACAGCGACATATTCCTCGACGACGTCACCGTTTCCCGTCGCCACGCCGAGTTCCGGCGCGAGGGCAGCGACTTCGTCGTCGTGGACGTGGGCAGCTTGAACGGGACCTACGTCAACCGGGAACCGGTGGACACCTCGGTGCTGGCCAACGGCGACGAGGTGCAGATCGGCAAGTTCCGGCTGGTGTTCCTGACCGGGCCGATCGACGGCGGCCAGGGACGCTGAAGGTCCGCGGCCGTTCCGCGACGGGGCGGCGTCCACGGCGCCGCCCCGACGGCATCCGAGGCGATCGTCCGATCGCGGCACCGGAGGCGATCATCCGATCGCCGGGTGCGGAGCCGCCGGTCCGTCCTCGCCCGATGCCCTCCGCGAGGCTCTGACCAGCGGTTGGCCGTTGGGGCTGCGGTGTATCGTTGCTGTGGGCGTCGTTGCGCTGCAGCAACCGGCAGGGCGCGGGAACTCCCCGTTCGCCCGGAGCCCGCAGCGGGCGAACGATCTCGGCAGCATCGCGAACGGCACCGGCGAGCGGAACCGGAGTCGGTCGACGAACAAGGGCCTGCACCGGCGGCACCGGCGTTCGCGCGCGGTCCGGCGAGCAGGCGGTACGAACCGGAAAAAGCCGTTCAGCGAGCGGAAAATCCGGCCGGAGGCGATGGCCAGTGGTAGGCGTGTCCGCCGTATCGCGGGTAGCGTCGGAGGCGTCGGTGCGCGATCCTCGACCAAGGATGTCACGCTTCGGCGCGCTGGAGGAGGCGATGAGACGATGAGCAGCGAGATGCGCGTCGTCGGCGTGCGAGTGGAACTACCAGCCAACCAGCCGATTCTGCTGCTGCGCGAAACCGACGGTGAGCGGTACTTGCCGATCTGGATCGGATCGGTGGAGGCCACCGCGATCGCGCTGGAGCAGCAGGGTGTGCGGCCGGCCAGACCCCTGACCCACGATCTGCTCAAGGACGTCATCGGCGCCCTCGGGCGGGATCTGGAGCAGGTGCGGATCACCGATCTGCAGGAGGGCACGTTCTTCGCCGAGCTGATCTTCGACGGGGACGTGCGGGTCTCGGCCCGCCCGAGCGACTCGGTCGCGCTGGCGCTGCGGGTCGGGGTGCCGATCCACGCCGACGAATCGGTGCTGGACGAAGCCGGGCTGATCATCCCGGACGAGCAGGAGGACGAGGTCGAGAAGTTCCGGGAGTTCCTGGACTCGGTCTCGCCGGAGGACTTCCGGGGCGCGGATACCTGACCGCCCCGGTGCGCCACGACGGCTCCCGCTGCCGAGAGGCACGGGAGCCGTTCGCATTTCCGGCCCGGTGGCGGGGAATTCCCGGTGGGGTGTCCGCCCGGCGGGGGTGCGTCCGCGCGTCGCGTTGACCCGCCCACGGGGTGGGCTTACCGTCGTTGCAACGCGAATTGCTCCGATGTGATTTTCCAGGTCGGGCGCTCGCGGCCCGGTCGCGGGAGCTCCGGGGCGGCAGCCGCCCGGTGCGGTTGTTCCCGGTGGTTCGCCGGCCCCGGTGGCCGGACGAGGGGAGGCAGGCGTGGTGGAGCGAGCACCCGGCGAAGATTCCGCGCAGCAGCCGGAACCGATGGCCGACCCCGCGTTGCCGGATCCCGCGCTGCCGGACGAACTCGTCGGCTACCGCGGACCCGCGGCCTGCCAGATCGCCGGAATCACCTACCGGCAGCTCGACTACTGGGCCAGGACCAAGCTGGTCGGCCCGTCCATCCGCAGCGCCGCCGGTTCGGGTTCGCAGCGGTTGTACTCGTTCAAGGACATCCTGGTGCTGAAGGTGGTCAAGCGGCTGCTGGACACCGGGGTCTCGTTGCACAACATCCGGCTGGCGGTGGAGCACCTGCGCGGCCGCGGGGTGCGCGACCTGGCGAAGATCACGTTGTTCAGCGACGGCACCACGGTCTACGAGTGCACCTCCGCGGAAGAGGTCGTCGACCTGCTGCAGGGCGGGCAGGGCGTGTTCGGCATCGCGGTCAGCGGTGCGATGCGGGAGATCACCGGCACCATCCACGAGTTCCCGGCGGAAAGAGCCGACACCGCCGACCCCGAAGAGCCCGTCGATGACGAGCTGTCCCGCAGGCGTCGGGACCGGCAAACGGGCTGAACCGGTTCGGCGGCCCCGGCCCGGGGATTTCGCGTGGACACGGTGCGTGCGCAGCGCGTCCGGTGCGTGGGACGTTCGGACGCGACGAAGATCGCACCGGTCGGCGCTCACTGGATCGGGTAGGGTGCGAGGCATCGCAGACCCCGTGCGGGAGAGTCCGCCGGTGATCCGGTCGCCGGCGGCGCCGAAGGAGCAAACCCTCCCCGACAACCTCTCAGGCGGCTGGACCGCACGGGCGAGATACCTCTGGAAAGAGGTGCCACCGGACGAGGTGGCGCCCGCCGACGGTGCAAGTCCGGTCCGACCGGGCGAAGCTCTCAGGCGTTCGCGATGCGGACAGTGACAGAGGGGGAGGGCAGCACACAACGCTGCCGCCCTGTGTCCGCTGCGATGAATGAGGTGTGGCGATGACGACCGAAGACCGGATCCCGCTGGCCGCCCTGGAACACGGAACCCCGTTCGCCGACCGCCACGTCGGGCCGCTGCCCGCCGAACTGGCCCGGATGCTGGACGTGATCGGCGTCGGCTCGCTGGAGGAACTCGCCCAGTCCGCGGTGCCGTCCGGCATCCGCGAGCGCGACCTGCACTTGGCGCTGCCGGAACCGGCGACGGAGGCGGAGGCGCTCGCCGAGCTGCGCGAGCGCGCGAGCCGCAACCGGCCGCACACCGAGATGATCGGGCTCGGCTACCACCCGACGATCACGCCGCCGGTGATCCGCCGCAACGTGCTGGAGAACCCGGCGTGGTACACCGCCTACACGCCGTACCAGCCGGAGATCTCGCAGGGCCGCCTGGAGGCGCTGCTGAACTTCCAGACCATGGTCGCGGACCTGACCGGGGTGCCGGTCTCGAACTCCTCGATGCTGGACGAGTCCACCGCCGCGGCCGAGGGCATGACCCTGGTGCGCCGCGCGGGACGGAACAAGTCGCCGCGGTTCGTCGTGGACGCCGACACCATGCCGCAGACGCGTTCGGTGATCGAGACCCGTGCCGAGCCGCTGGGCATCGAGATCGTCGAGGCCGACCTCTCCGCCGGTCCGCAGGGCCTGCCGGAGGGGGACTTCTTCGGTGCGCTGCTGGCCTACCCGGGCGCATCGGGCGCGCTGCGCGACCACGAGGCGATCATCGCCGAGGTGCACGAGCGCGGCGCGATGGCCGTGGTCAGCGCCGACCTGCTGGCGCTGACGCTGCTGCGCGCGCCGGGGGAGATCGGTGCCGACGTCGTGGTCGGCACGACGCAGCGCTTCGGCGTGCCGATGGGCTTCGGCGGCCCGCACGCCGGGTACATGGCGGTGCGCAAGGGCATCGAGCGGCAGTTGCCCGGCAGGCTGGTCGGGGTGAGCGTGGACGCCGACGGGGATCAGGCTTACCGGCTCGCGCTGCAGACCCGTGAGCAGCACATCCGCCGCGAGAAGGCCACCAGCAACATCTGCACCGCGCAGGTCCTGCTGGCCGTGATGTCGTCGATGTACGCGGTCTACCACGGCCCGGGCGGGCTGCGCGCCATCGCGCAGCGGGCGCACCGGATGGCGGCGGTGCTGGCCGAGCGGCTGCGCCGCGGCGGGGTCGAGGTCGTGCACGCGGAGTTCTTCGACACGATCGTCACGCGGGTGCCGGGCCGGGCGGCGGAGGTCGTCGACGCCGCTCGCGGCGAGGGGATCAACCTGCGCCACATCGACGCCGACCACGTGGGCCTCAGCTGCGACGAGACCACCACCCGGGAGACGCTGCTGAAGGTCCTCAGCGCGTTCGGGTTCGGTGGCGAGACGCTGACCGGGGTGGACGAGCTGGACGCGGAGACGGCCGACGCGCTGCCCACCGCACTGCTGCGCACGTCCGACTACATGACGCACCCGGTGTTCCACACGCACCGCTCGGAGACCTCGCTGCTGCGTTACCTGCGCAAGCTCTCGGACACCGACCTGGCGCTGGACCGCAGCATGATCCCGCTGGGCTCGTGCACGATGAAGCTCAACGCCACCGCCGAGATGGAGCCGGTGACCTGGCCCGAGTTCGCCGAGGTGCACCCGTTCGCACCCGGGCAGGACGCGGCGGGGCTGCTCGAGGTGGTGCACGACCTGGAGCGCTGGCTGACCGAGATCACCGGCTACGACGCGGTCAGCGTGCAGCCGAACGCGGGCAGCCAGGGCGAATTCGCCGGTCTGCTGGCCATCCGCGCCTACCACCACAGCCGTGGTGAGGCGGCGCGGGACGTCTGCCTGATCCCGGCCAGCGCGCACGGCACGAACGCCGCCAGCGCCGTGATGGCCGGGCTGCGCGTGGTCGTGGTGCGCTGCGACGACCAGGGCAACATCGAGATGGACCACCTGCGCGAGGTCGTCGAGCAGCACCGCGACGACCTGGCCGGGATCATGATCACTTACCCGTCCACGCACGGCGTCTACGAGGACACCGTGCAACAGGTGTGCGGGCTGGTGCACGACGCGGGCGGGCAGGTCTACGTCGACGGCGCGAACCTCAACGCGCTGATCGGGCTGGCCCGGATGGGCCGGTTCGGCGCGGACGTCTCGCACCTGAACCTGCACAAGACGTTCTGCATCCCGCACGGCGGCGGTGGTCCCGGCGTGGGGCCGATCGGTGTTCGCGCGCACCTGGCGCCGTTCCTGCCGAACCACCCGCTGCAGCCCGCGGCCGGTCCCGAGACCGGGGTCGGCCCGATCAGCGCCGCGCCGTGGGGCAGCGCCTCGATCCTGCCGATCTCCTGGGCCTACGTGCGGATGATGGGTTCGGACGGGCTGCGCCGGGCCACGCTGACCGCGGTCGCCGCGGCCAACTACGTGGCGCGGCGGTTGGACGAGTACTTCCCGGTGCTCTACACCGGCTCCGGCGGGTTCGTCGCCCACGAGTGCATCCTGGACCTGCGCCCGATCACCAAGTCCAGCGGTGTGACCGTGGACGACGTGGCCAAGCGGCTCGCCGACTACGGGCTGCACGCGCCGACGATGTCGTTCCCGGTCGCGGGCACGTTGATGGTGGAGCCGACCGAGAGCGAGAACCTCGCCGAACTCGACCGGTTCTGCGCGGCGATGATCGCCATCCGCGGGGAGATCGACAAGGTGGCCGCCGGGCAGTGGCCCGCCGACGACAACCCGCTGGTGCAGGCGCCGCACACCGCCCCGGCGCTGGCCGGTACGTGGGAGCACGCCTACACGCGCGCCGAGGCCGCCTACCCGCTGGGCACCTCGGAGGCGAAGGTGTGGCCTGCCGTTCGCCGCATCGACGGCGCGCGCGGTGACCGCAACCTCGTGTGCTCGTGCCCTCCGCTTTCGGCCTACGAGGCATGATCGCGCGGGGGTGAGCGGGCGACCGGCCGGATGCACTACGGTGGGCGGTTCCATCCGACCGCCTCCGAGAGGAGTGCAGCAATGCTCACGATCAGCGAGAGCGCAGCCGAGGTCATCAAGGTCGTGCTGGCCGGTGGTGAATCGGGCGAGAGCTCGGGGCTGCGGATCGCGCCGGTCGCCAACGCGTCCGGTGAGGGCGAGCTCCAGGCGGCCATCGCCAGCGAGCCGCAGGCCGACGACGAGGTGGTCGAGGAGTCCGGTGCCCGGGTGTTCCTCGAGCCGCAGGCCGCGTCGCTGCTCGGGGACAAGGTCCTCGACGCCGAGCGCGACGACAACGGTGAGCTGAGCCTGGCCGTTCGGGAATGAGCTGATCGGCCCGCCGCCGCGTGGTGGCGGGCCGATTTCGTTCGGATCGAAGTGCGGCTCGCTGGGCGGAGTCGCTTTGGAACCGGAGTTGTTCAGGGACCGAAGCCGCTTTCTGCCCGGAGCCCCTTTAGGACCCGGAGCCCCTTTAGGACCCGGAGCCGCTTTAGGGCCGGAAATCGTTTCAGGGCTGGGAATCGCTCAACTCGGAACGAGCTGCCTCGGCCGTTTCCGCCGCCAGCAGCCCCGCGCAGACCTCGATCAGCCGGGTGCGCAATCCGCCCGCCTCATCGGCGAATTCGCGTTGCCGCGCCGCGTATTCGGCGCGCCCTTCCGCCGTTTCCACCGCGATCGGTTCGTATCCGAGTTCGCGCAGGTCGTACGGGCTCGCGCGCATGTCGACCGCGCGGATGCGCGCGGCCAGGTCGAAGCAGTCGGCGATCAGCTCGGACGGCACCAGCGGGTCGAGCTTGTAGGCCCACTTGAACAGGTCCATGTTGTTGTGCAGGCAGCCCGGCTGTTCCATCGCGACCTGATCGGCGCGGGTCGGTTGCAGCGCATTCAGCGGCCGGGCCTGCGGGGTGAAGAATCGGAAGGCGTCGTGGTGGCTGCATCGGATCTGCATGGACTCCACGACTTCATCGGTGCCGCGGTGCCCGAGTCGCAACGGCCAGGAAGCGTGCCGCACGTCCTCCGGCGTGGTGCGGTACAGCATGGCCCACTCGTGCAGGCCGAAGCAGCCCAGGAACGGCCGCCGGTCTTGCACCGCGGTCAGCAGGTCCCGCACGAAACGCGCGGTGTCCAGGCGTTTCGCCGTGCGTGCCGCGGGGGACAGTGCGACGCCTTGCGGCAGCGCGACGTAGCCGCGCCGGTCCAGGAACTCCTCGCCGCCCGCGAGCGCGACGCCGAGGCCGGGTTGCCAGCGCTCCAGCAGCGACGGGCGGTGCGAGTAGTAGGTGAACAGGAAGTCCATCACCGGGTGCGGGATGCCCTCGCGCCGCCTGCGGCGATGCGGTTCGGTCCACTGCCGCACCCGCTGCCGATGCGCGGCTCGGCGTGCGCGCCACTCCTGCTCGGCAAGCACTTGCATAGTGCGGCCAGGATAGGCGAGGACCGGGCCGGGCCTTCGCGCCCCGGTCCGCTCAGTCCGTCGCGGGTCGCAGCGTGCCGAGGAGTTCGCCGAGCCGTGCCGGGATGGGGGTCTTGGTCCCGTCCGGGGCGCGGCAGGCGAAGGTCATGGTGCCGAAGGTGACCAGCTCGTCGCCGCGGCGGAACTCGTGGCCGAGGGTGTACGAAGTGGTGCCGACCTTGCTGCGCACCAGCTCGCAGGTGAGTTCGTCGAACACGTGCACCGGCCGCAGGTAGGTGGCGTCCGAGTGCACGCCGACCGTTCCCGCACCGAGCTGTTCGGCCAGCTCCGCCGAGCGCAGCCCGTGGTGGTGCAGCCAGCTGCTGTAGGTGCGCTCCATCCACGGGTAGTAGATCGCGAAGTAGGCGATGCCGAGCGAGTCGCAATCCCCGTAGGAGAGCTGGAACCGTTGCATCGTCGGCGGCGTCATCGGTTCTCCTCCAGCAGCACGGTCGCGGTGCCGGACAGCACGGTCCGCCCGCCGAGCACGTCGAGCTGCACATCGCAGGTGGCGACCCGGCGGCCCTCCTCATCGGCGACCTCGCGCACCGTCCCCCGCGCGCAAAGGTGGTCACCTGCGAACACGGTGCCGAGGTAGCGCAACCGCACGCCGCGCACCCGGTCCGCGCCGCCCGCCCAACGGCTCAGCATGTCCAGCACGTACGCCTGGTTCAGCGGACCCTGGTTGATCACCCGCTCGCCGAGCCCGAGCGCGCGCACCGCGGATTCGTCGAAGTGGATCGGGTTGGCGTCGCGCATCAGCGCCGACATCGTCTTCATCTTCTCCGCCGAGACCGGGCCGATGCGGTGCTCCGGCAGTTGCTCGCCGGCCTCGGTCACTGCGCCCTCCTCGGGAAGATGATCGAGCTGGTGCAGCTCGCCGCCAGCGCGCCGGAATCCTCGTGCAGGTCGAGCCGGTACTCGACGAGGTCGAAGACACCGGTGCGCGAGCCGCGCTTGCGCCGCGCGGACTCGATCCGGCCGCGGACCCGGTAGGTGCCGCCGACGCGCAGCGGGACGTGGATTTCGGTGCTGGTCTCGCCGGCCATCGGGCCGTCCGACTCGGTGGCGCCGAACATCGCCCACAACTGCTCCCAGGACATGCCCATCGCGGCGGTTCCGGCGAGGAAGACGAACACCGGGCTTCCCGCGCCGTCCTCGGGTGCGGCGAGCGCGCAGTCGTTGACCAGCCGCACCCACCACGGTTCGAAGGTGAACTCGCCGCCGGGCAGTTCGGTGCCGACCAGCCTCGCCAGTTCGGCCTCGTCCGGGCTCAAACCGAACGCTCCCGGTCGGCCCAGTACGGGGTGCGCAGGTCGCGCTTCATCACCTTGCCGGTCGGCGCCTTCGGCAGGCTCGCGACGAAGTCCACCGACTTCGGCTTCTGGTAGGAAGCGAGGTGCTGCTTCGCGGTGGTGATGATGTCCTGCTCGGTGGCTTCGGTGCCGGGTTTGAGCACCACCACGGCTTTGACGTTCTCGCCCCATTCGTCGTCCGGGACCCCGATCACCGCGCACTCCAACACCGCCGGATGCGCGGCGACGGCCTCCTCGACCTGGACGCTGTAGATGTTCTCGCCGCCGGAGATGATCATGTCCTTGGCCCGGTCGACGATGTAGACGTAGTGCTGCTCGTCCCAGGTGGCCACGTCACCGGTCCACATCCAGCCGTTCCGGATGGTCTGCGCGGTCAGCTCCGGCCGGTTCCAGTAGCCGATCATGTTCGCGTCCGAGCGGACCGCGATCTGCCCCGGCGTGCGCCCGTCGCGCGGCACCTCGGCGCCGTACTCGTCGAGCACCCGCAACATCCCGGCGAAACCTTCCCGGCCGCACGAGCGCAGCCGGTGCTCGTTTCGCCCGGCCGCCGCCTCGGCGTGGTCCTCCTGGGACAGGAACGTCATGCCCGGGCCCTCGGTCTGGCCGTAGCCCTGGATCAGCGTGCACGGGAACGAATCCAGCGCCGCCCGCACGATCGACGAGGGCATCGGCCCGCCGCCGTACTGGATGTTGCGCAGGCTGGAGAGGTCGTAGCCGGAGAATCCGGGCACCGCCATCATCCAGTTGAGCATCGTGGTGATGCCCAGGAACGCCGAGACCTTCTCCTGCTCGATGATCCGCAGCGCGCTTTCGGCCTCGAAGTTCATCAGCACCAGCGGGCACCCGTGCCGCAGGTAGTTCATCGAGAGCACGATCGGGATGTGGTACATCTGCCCGGTCAGCAGGTAGACGTCACCGGGCACGATGCGCTCGGCCACCGTCTGGTTCAGCCCGCCCGTCGCCGCGCTGTGGTGGGTGTGCAGCGCGCCCTTGCTGCGTCCGGTGGTGCCGCCGGTGTAGAGGATGAAGAACGGGTCGTTGCCGCCGATGCGGTCGGAGCCTTCGGGCTCGTCGGTGGCCGCCGCGGCCAGCAGCCGCTCGTAGCTGCCGTCACGGGACTCGCCGAACTCCAGCCAGTGCGGCACGTCGCAGTCCCGCTGCAGCTGCTGGGCCTGCTCGGACCACTCGGCCGCGGTCACCACGGCGCGCGGCGCGGCATCCCGGATGAGCTCGGTGAGCTCGCCGGTGGACAGCCGCCAGTTCAGCGGTTGCAGCACCAGCCCCACGCGGCCGCAGGCGAAGTACAGCTCCTGGAACTCCACGCAGTTGCGGGCCAGCACCGCAACCCGGTCACCGTGCTGCAGCCCGAGCCCGCGCAGGCCGTTCGCGGCGCGGCGCACCCGCTCGTCCAGCTCCGCCCAGTTCACCCGCCGCTCGTTCGGCGCGTCGTAGATCGCTTGTGCATCCGGGGTGAGCGCGGCCCACTTCGCCGGGATGAATCCCTGGTTGCTCGTCATGGCCGGCTCAGTAGGGCAGGTCCAGGGCGATGTGCACGGAGTCGAGCCGCCAGCCGTCACCGGTGCTGCGCAGCTCGGTCTCGTACCGGCCCGTGGTCAACACCGTCAGCTGCCCGTCCGCGACGGAGAACAGCGTCAGGTAGGTCCGGGCGGTCGCGGTGTCGCCGCGCTCGTCGAGCACCAGGTTGCTGATCACGTGCTTGCGCTTGTCCTGCTGCGTCTGCGCGGTGTCGCGCATCATCCCGATGATCGCCGCGCGGCCCTCGAACGGGCCGATGAGATCACCGTCGGCGATGCGGATCGTGAGCACCGCGTCCTCGGTGAAGACCTCCTCGAGCAGTGCGAGGTCGCCTTCGTCGTAACCGAGCGCGTACCTGCTCAGCACGTCCTCGATCTCGCCGCGTGCCGTGCCGGTGGACATCGGCGCTCCTTCCACTGGCTGGCTCATTTGACGTTGGCGCCCGCGTCGACCGGGAAGGTCGCGCCGGTGATGTAGCGGGCCTCGTCGCTGGCGAGGAAGGCCACGGCGTTGCTGACGTCGCCGACCTCGGCCCACGGGACCGGCATCGCGTTGAGCGAGCGGTAGCCGGGCATGGCGTTCTCGCGGGTGGGTTCGACCCCCTCGGGCACGAACAGCCCCATCGCGCCTTCGTGCTGGATCATCGGAGTGTCCACATTGGTCGGATGGATGGTGTTCACCCGGATGCCGTGCGGGCCGAGTTCGTTGGCCAGCGTGCGCATCAGCCCGACGATGCCGTGCTTGGCCGCGACGTAGTGCCCGACGTTCTGCAAGCCCTTGAAACCGCCGATCGACGAGGTGAACAGCAGGCAGCCGCCCGCACCGTGCTCGATCATGCCGGGGATCGCGACCTTCGCGGTGTGGAAGACCCCGGTCAGATTGATGTCGATCATGTCCTGCCAGTGCTGGGCGGTCAACTCCCAGGTCGGCGCGAACGACGCGATGCCCGCGTTGGCCAGCACGGTGTGCACCGGACCGAGCTCGGCCACGCCGGCGTCGAAGGCGGCTTGCAGGGCGTCGAAATCGCGGACGTCCGCCTTGCGGGCCACCACCCGGCGGCCCTGTTCGGCGATCAGCCGGGCGGTCTCCTCCAGGTCCTGCTCAGTGGCCATCGCGTAAGCCGCGGTCGCGACGTCCGCGCAGGCATCGACCGCGATGATGTCGGCGCCCTCGGCGGCCAGGCGCACGGCGTGCGATCGTCCCTGCCCCCTGGCCGCACCGGTGATGAAAGCGACCCTGCCAGCCATGCGTTCCGCCACGCTGCCTCCCGCGTTTCGCGCACCGCCTCGGCGGGCGCGGCCGGACTCACTGCACTGTGATGATGGTTATACTGATTTTTCGCCGACTGCGTGTCAACTACCCCGACGCCGCCGAATCCGGGTGCCAGCGCCCGAACGGGCGCGAACGAGAAAGGGGCGGCCGCACGTAGCGGCCGCCCCCGAGGGGAACGGGTCTCAGGCGGTGACGTGGGTGCCGTCGCGGACCGTGCCCACGTACTCCTCGACCAGGTCCTCGAGCGCGACCACCCCGCGCGGCACGCCATCCGCGTCGACCGCGGTGGCCAAGTGGCTGCGCGCCCGGCGCAACGACGCCAGTGCCTGGTCCAGCCGCGCGCTCACCGGCACGTTCGGCAGCTGCCGGACCCGGCTCGGCGCGACCGGCGTGCCCGGGTCCGAGCCCGCCTGGTCGAGCAGGTCCTTGACGTGCAGATAACCCAGCAGCTCACCCGAAGCCGCGCGCACCGGGAACCGGGAAAAGCCGGTCGCGGCGACCGCCTGCTCCACATCGCCCAGCGTCGGGTTCCCCGGCACGCTGGTGACCTCCGGCAGCGGCACCAGCACGTCGGCCACGGTGTTCTCCACCGAGGACAACGTCTGGGCGAGCCTGCGGTGCTCGGACTGCTCCAGCAGCCCCTCCCGGCGCGACTCCACCAGCAGCTCGGCCAGCTCGGCGGAGGTGTAGGCGGTGTCCAGCTCGTCCTTCGGCTGCACCTTCAGCAGCTTGAGCACCGCGTTCGCCATCATGTTGAACAGCGCGATCAGCGGCCGCGCCAGCTTGACGAACCCGACCAGCGCGGGCACCAGCCACAGCGCCAGTCGTTCCGGCTCGGCGATCGCGAGGTTCTTCGGCACCATCTCGCCGACCAGCACGTGCAGCACCACCACGATCGCCAGCGCAATGGTGAACCCGACCGCGTGCACCACCGGTGCGGGCACGTTGAACGGCTCGAACAGCAGCTCCAGGCGGTGCGCCACGGCCGGTTCGCCCAACCGCCCGAGTCCCAGCGAGCACAGCGTGATGCCGAGCTGGGCGCTGGTCAGCATCAGCGAGCCCTCCTGGCTCGCCTTGATCACCGTGCGGGCGCGGCTGACGCCCTGGTCCAGCAGCGCCTCCAACCGGTCCCGGCGCGAGGACAGCAGCGCGAACTCCGCGCCCACGAACAGCGAGTTCAGCAGCAGCAACAAGATCCCGAACAGGATCGCCGCGGTGTCGCTCATCGGACGCCTCCCGCGGTGGTGCCGACCCCGCTGGTGCCGCCTGCGGCGGTCTGCGGCCGGCTCAGCCGCAGCTCGGCGATGCGGTTGCGGTCCATGCCGTTGACCGTCAGGCACCAGTCGCCGACCTCGACGCGGTCACCGGCCTGCGGGATGCGGCCCAGCTTCTCCAGCACCAGCCCGGCGACGGTCTCGTACTCGCCGTCGGGCATCTCGAAGCCGGTGGCCTCCAGGAGCTCGTCGGCGCGCAGCAGGCCGGAGACGATCCAGCTGTCCCGGTCCAGCGGCCGCACCGCGGCGGTCTCCCGGCGGTCGTGCTCGTCGCGCACGTCGCCGATGATCTCTTCGATCACGTCCTCCAGGCTCACCATGCCCGCGGTGCCGCCGTACTCGTCGACCACCAGCGCCAGTTGCAGGCCGGAGCCGCGCAGCCGGTTCAGCAGCGAGTCGCCGTCCAGCGTCTCCGGAACGCTCGGCACCGGCCGTGCCAGCGAGCCGACCCGGGTCGTGTCGCGCCTGTCCACGGGCACTCCGAACGCCTGCTTGACGTGCACCACGCCGTGCACGTCGTCCAGATCGCCGCCGTGCACGGGGAATCGGGAGAAACCGGTGCGCCGCGCCAGCGCCAGCAGCTCCTGCACGCCTGCTTCGGCGGGCAGCGACTCCACCTGCACGCGAGGCGTCATCAGCTCCTCGGCGGTGCGGTCGCCGAAGCGCAGCGACCGGTCCATCAGCGTGGCGGTGGACTGGTCGAGGGTTCCGTGCTCGGCGCTGGTGCGCACGATCGAACCGAGCTCGTCGGCGGAGCGCGCCGAGCGCAGTTCCTCCTGGGGTTCGATGCCGAAGCGGCGCACCACCCAGTTCGCGCTGTTGTTCATCGCATCGATCAGCCAGCGGAACACCTGGGAGAAGCGGCGGTGGTAGCCGGACACCGCCCGCGCCGCCGACAGCGGCCGGGTGATCGCGAGGTTCTTCGGCACCATCTCGCCGAAGACCATCGACAGCGTCGTGGCCAGCAGGATCGCCAGGACCAGCGAGAGCACGGTGGAAACCGCGCCCGGCATGCCGGTGGCCAGCAGCAGCGGGCGCAGCAGCTCACCGATCAGCGGCTCGGCCACGTAACCGGTGATCAGCGTGGTCAGCGTGATCGCGACCTGGGCGCCGGAGAGCTGGAACGACAGCGTGCGGTGCGCGCGCTGCACGGCCTTCGCCCGCCGGTCGCCGACCTCGTTGACGTGCGCGTCAACGGTGCTGCGCTCCAGCGAGGTCAGCGAGAACTCGGCCGTGACCGCCAGCGCGGTGCCCAGGGTGAGCACGGCGACGAAAAGCAGGCCGAGGATCGAGAGCAGAATGCTCAACGTGGTTCACCCCCGCCGAAGGGGGGCGCTGCGGCGCGGACGCCGGATGCGGACGGCCCGCCGAACCATGTGCGGGAGCGGGGTTCCGCGGAGCGCGGCCGTGCGGCTGCGCAGGAACAGGTCGGGGAGCCGGGACTTCGACCCGGCTCGGTACTGCCGTCAGGGGACTCAGCCTGGGGCACCGAAGGTGTCACCTCTCGCGAATATCAGGCGTGCTCGCCGGATGTCGGTGAAACGGGAGAAATACGACGCCAGTATATCCGGATGGAGTAGCGGGAGGCAGCGCCTCGTGATCACGGCGACGTCCCGGCCGCGCCGCGACCGGCGGCGCACCGGGCGGGCTGAACCATCGGCGGCGTGTCCCGTGACCTAGCGTGCCCGGGTGGCGATGGGCGGGTCGGGGAGCGCCATCCGGACTTTTGTGAAAATTCACTCACGTTTCGGTTGGTCCACGCCAATCGGCGCAGGTATAGCCTGCCGCAAAATCACAGCAGCCGGACCCAGGCAGAAAGGACGTGATCGTGGCTGACAACACGGTCGCGGATGCCCCGCAGCGCGGCTTCTTCGGCCAGCCGCGCGGGTTGTCCACGCTCTTCTTCACCGAGATGTGGGAGCGCTTCTCCTACTACGGGATGCGGGGCATCCTCGCCCTGTACCTGATGACCGAGGTGAGCAAGGGCGGTCTGGGGCTGCCGGAAGGGACCGCCACCTCGACGGTCCAGGCCTACGGCGCCTCGGTGTACCTCACCGGCGTCGCGGGCGGCTGGCTCGCCGACCGGTTGCTGGGCGCGCGGCACTCGGTGTTCTACGGCGGCGTGCTGATCATGTTCGGGCACATCGGGATGGCCCTGCCCGGCGGCTTGACCAGCGCCGGGCTCGGCATCGTGCTGATCATCGCCGGCTCCGGGCTGCTGAAGCCGAACGTCTCCAAGATGGTCGGCGACCTCTACAGCGCGCAGGACCAGCGCCGGGACGCCGGGTTCTCGGTGTTCTACATGGGCATCAACCTCGGCGGCTTCTTCGGTCCGCTGATCGCCGGGTTCCTGCAGAGCGAGATCGGCTTCCACTGGGGCTTCGGCGCGGCGGCCGTCGGCATGGCGCTGGGCCTGATCCAGTACGTGCTCGGCAGGCGCAACCTCGGCACGGTCAGCGACCACCCCGGCAACCCGCTGCCCGAGGGGCAGAAGGGCCGCGTGCTCACCCGCGCCATCGGCATCGCGGTGCTTTTCGTGGTGGTGCTGGGCGGTCTGGTGGCCACCGGCTCGATCGGCCTGGGCGGGCTGGTCAACGTGGTCTCGGTGATCTCCGCGGTGCTGCCGGTCGTGTACTTCGCGGTGATGCTCAGCAGTAAGCAGATCACCAAGGTGGAGCGGGACCGGCTGATCGCCTACATTCCGCTGTTCCTGGCCACCGCGCTGTTCTTCCTGCTGTTCGAGCAGCAGGCCAGCACGCTGGTACGGGTGACGGAGGAGGACACCGCGCACTCCGTGCTCGGCTGGGAGTTCCCGGTCGCCTGGTTCCAGTCGATCAACTCGCTGGCGATCATCACCCTGGCGCCGGTCTTCGCCGCGCTGTGGCTCAAGCTGGGTTCGCGCCAGCCCAGCACGCCCGCGAAGTTCGTCGGCGGTGTCGTGTTCGTCGGGCTCGGATTCCTGTGGGTGGTGCTGTCCGGGTTCGTGGTGAACTCCGACGGCCAGCAGCTGGCGATCATGGTCGCGCTGGTGTTCGTCATCCTCACCATCGGTGAGCTGATGCTCTCGCCGGTCGGGCTCTCCGCCTCGACGAAGCTGGCGCCCGCGGCGTTCTCCTCGCAGACGCTGGGGCTGTACTTCCTGGCGCCTGCGCTGGGCCAGGGGCTCGGTGCGCAGGTGGTGAAGCTGTACTCGCCGGAGAACCAGGCGCTGTACTTCGGCGTGATCGGCGTGCTCACGATCGCCTGCGGCGGCTTGCTCGCGGTGTCGGTGCCGTGGGTGCGCCGGATGATGCACGGGGTGCCGTGATCGGCTGCGGCCGGAGCGGTTGATGCGGTTCGGGCAGCCGGCACTTCAGCAGGCGCGGGTGCCGGCTGCCCGGGCAGCGGCCCAACCGATGGCGGCCCGAACCGATAGCGCCGCTGCTGCTCACGGCGCAGCAGCTTGGCCCCGTCGCGGCGTCGTGAGCGGCGCGGCCCCGGGGCGTCAGCCGCGGGTGACCTGCGGGGCGCTGATCTCGCCGCGCACGTCGTCGAGCAGCGAGGCAAGCCGGTCCAGCACGCTCAGCGCGCGGTGCAGCGATGTCGGGTCCTGCGGCAGCGACTCCGCCAGGTCCCGCAGGTCCTCGGCCCACTTGCGGGCCGACTCGCGGGCGGTTTCGAACGACTGCCCGGCCTCGTCGGTCAACGCCTCGGCGGTCTCGGCCAGCGCCCACAGCAGCTCGGCCAGCCGTTGCCGGGTGTCCTCGTCGACCATCTCGGCCGCCTGCGGCAGCGCCACCGCGAGGTTGCGGGCCGCGTACGCGCATCCGCTGAGCATCGTCATCGACCGGTCCAGGCTGCTGCGCCGGGTGGACACCCGGTAGTTGACCAGCGGGCGAGCGCTCGACAACGCCTGGTGCAGCGCGTCGTCGACCTCCCGCACGTCTTCGCGCAGCACGCCACCGGCGTTGCCGCTGCTGACGTCGGTGCCTGCCGAGCGCAGGAAATCGCGCAGCGCCAGCAGGAACTTGTCCACGTTCTGGCGCACCAGCCGACGGGTGCGGGTGGGCAGCACGAACACGGCGGCCAGCACCCCGGCCACCGCCCCGACCGCGGTCTCGGCCAGCCGCAGACCCAGCGTGGAGGTGTTGAACGTGCCGAGGATGCCGTAGAGCGCGCCGAGCATCGTGGTGATGAAGAAGGTCAGCCCCGCGTACGACACGCCCGCCAGGTAGAACGCGAGGAAGACGCAGCACAGGATCATGATCAGCTCGGCGGTGGTGTCCCCGGTGATCCGCGAGGCCAGCAGCACCCCGGCGATCACGCCCAGCAGCGTGCCCGCGGTGCGCTGCCACGCCCGCACCAGCAGCTCGCCGCGGCTGCGGGCGCTGATGAACACCACGAACGCGGTGATCACCGCCCAGTACCAGCGGTTCGGGGAGATCAGCTGACCCGCCACGATCGCGATCCCGGCAGCGCAGGTGGCCTGCACGGCCGCGCGCACCTCGGGCCGTTGCAAGCCGGTCTCGGTCGGCTCTTCGGCGCTGGATTCGTCCTTCTCGCCATCGTCGCCGGTGCGCGGTCCGACCCGGCCGAGGTCTTCGTTGGCTGCGGTCAGATCGGCCAGCGCGGCGCCGAACCGCCGGATCGCCATCGCCAGCTGTGCGGCGCCGGGTCGCCGGGCCGCAGCGGCTTCCGCTGCATCCGGAGGATCCGGCGGCTGCTGCGGCGGAGTTGATCGCGTGGCCGGGACGGCCGAGTCGAGCGATCCCGAGATCCGCAGCAGCGACCGTCCGCGCGTGCGCGGGTCGTGCGGGGTCATCGGCGCCGGGGCCTGATCCGACGAGTAAGCCGCGCCGGAGTGCGCCGGGGAGCCCGCGCCGGAGTGCGCCGCCGCGGGCCGGGTCGACCAGGCTCCGCCGGTGCCGACACCTTCCCGCTCGATGCGGTCGGCCAGGCTCCGCGCGGCCGCCCGAACCTCGGAGGGATCGCTCTGCACCAGCGCGAGCAGCCCCGCGATCGCGTGCGACACAGCACCACCACCGCTGGGGTGGTCCAGCACGCGCATCAGCGGTGTGAGCGTGTTCTCCGCGGCGAGTTCCACCGCCAGCAGCCGCCGGCGCAGCAGCTCACGGCCTTGCTCGTCGAGCCCGGGCAGCTCGGCGACGTTGTTCTCCAGCATCAGCGCCGTCTCGTTCAACCGCACCGAGCGGTGTTGCAACCGCCTGCGGTGCCGCTGCACGTCCGGGTTCTGCGCCACGTCGCGGACGTCGTGCAGCAGCCCGTGCACCTGCGCTCGCAACGTTCGCCGACCCCGTTCGAGCACGCCGCGCGGGTTGTCGCGCAACACGACGAACCGCATCAGGTAGGCGCTGAGCGCACCGGAGACCACCGCCAGCGCCAGCGCGGGCAGCTGCGGCAGCTGCGGACGCACGAACATGGCGAAGAAGTAGCCCATGAACGCGACCATCCCGAAGGCGAAGTAGCGCGAGCCGAACCGCCGGATGTAGGTCGCGACGAACACGACGGGCAGGAACAGCCCCACGTGCAGCAACGGCAGGCTGGTGGTGCTGGTCGCCAGCGCCAGCGAGATCATCGCGGGGATCGGCATGAGCAGCGTGGTCAGCTTGCGCTCGGCCTCGGTGTCGTCGTTGACCGCGGTGCAGGAGTTGATCGCCACCACCGCGGAGACCATCCCGACCGGAATGGGCTGCTGCCACAGCAGCAGCAACGGGAGCACCACCAGCAGGGTGAGTCCGGTGGCGGCCGTGACGCGCACGGCGTTGCGCAACCGGCGCAACGCGGGATCGGAGGCGAGGAAGCGGTTCCACCACTCGCTGATCATGCCCGCGCGCGCTCCTTTCCGTCCGCTCCCGGTGCGACCTTACGCCGCGCGCGGTGCCAACGGCCCGCTTGCCGCAGGCGGCGGCGCCGGGGTGGCCCGTCGACCGAGGTGGCCGAACGGTCGAGCCGGCCCGTCGATCGAGGTCGCCAGCCGCTCGCTACGGCTCAGTGCGCCCGGTGCCGCCGCACGCTCTCCTCGACCACGTCCAGCACCGGCCCCAGGTCGTCGGCGGGCAGCCCCATCGCCAGGTGCGAGACCAGCCCTTCCAGCACCAGTTCCAGGTAGGCGGTGAGCACGTCGACGTCGACGTCGTCGCGCAGGTTGCCGGAGTCGCGCTGCCACTGCAGCCGGGCCTTGGTGGCCGCGGTGAGCTGCTCCGAGCGCTGCGCCCACCGGGTGCGGAAATCGGTGTCGGTGCGCAGCCGCCGGGACACCTCCAGCCGGGTGCCGAGCCATTCGGCCTCCGGCTCGGCCCCGCCTCCGGGGGTGCGGTCGGCGAGCAGATCGCGCATCACCTGCACCAGGCCCTGCTCGGCGACGACGTCGGCCATCCGGGAGGCGTCGTCCTCGGCCAGCGCCAGGAACAGCGACTCCTTGTCCTTGAAGTGGTGGAAGATCGCGCCGCGGGACAGCGCGGTGGCGTCTTCCAGCCGGCGCACCGTGGCACCCTCGTAGCCGTGCCGCGCGAAGCAGCTCCGGGCGCCGTCGAGGATCTGGCGGCGCCTGGCCTGGAGGTGATCCTGACTGACCCTGGGCATCCATTGATCGTGGCAGCTCGGTGGTGCGGAATGCAATCAGTACGTACGTATTGTTGGCAAGCCGCACCCCGGTGCGGAAGTATCGCGCACGGACATCGCACGTCCGCACGACACCGCGCGAACGCCCCTCGTGGCCGATCGCCGCGCTGGCCGGAACCCGCTCGGCAGCGGACGGGTGCGGCCGGACATGGGCGCCGGTAGCGTCGGTGGCCGACCCACTACAGGTGGTGACCTGCATGACCGTGTCGATCGACCCGCAGACCGGCGCTCATCCGTCCGCCGAGGTTCCCAACTCCCGCATCCGGACACGGGCCGACGCCGAGGCCTACGTCGCGTCGGTGTGCTTCAAGCACGGGCCTCCGCGACTGCTCGGCGTCGAGCTCGAATGGACCGTCCACCACGCCGACGATCCGCGCAGGCCACTCGACGCCGACGCGCTGATCCGCGCACTCGGCCCGCACGCTCCCAACTCCCTGGTCCCGGACTCCCCGCAGCGCCCGTTGCCGAACGGTTCCGCGCTCACCGTCGAACCCGGTGGCCAGGTCGAGGTCTCCAGCCTTCCCGCGCATTCGATGCATTCCCTGTTCGACACCGTCGCCGCCGACGCGGAGCACGTCCGCCGCAGGCTCGCCGGCGCCGACCTGGTTCTGGGGGAACAGGGCACCGATCCTTGGCGCACTCCGCACCGGCTGCTGAACGTGCCGCGCTACGCGGCGATGGAGTGCGCGTTCGACCGCATCGGGATCGGCGGGCGGCTGATGATGTGCAGCACCGCGGGCGTGCAGGTGTGCGTGGACGCCGGCGAGCCGCACCGGGTGGCGGCGCGCTGGGCCGCGTTGCACGCGCTCGGCCCGGTGTTCATCGCGGCCTTCGCGAACTCGCCCCGGCTGTTCGGCGAGCCGACCGGGTGGGCCTCGGCGCGGACCCGGTCGCTGCTGCGCACCGACGCGCCGCGGATGCGGCCCGGTCCGGCCACCGCCGATCCGGCCGCGGATTGGGCGCGGCGGGTGCTCGACACCGCGCTGCTGTGCCTGCGCCGCGACGGGGAGGACTGGCGGGTGCCGGGCGGGGTGACCTTCGCCGAGTGGATCGGCGGGGCGCTGCCCAGCCCGCCGACGACGGACGACCTGGACTACCACCTGACCACGATCTTCCCGCCGGTGCGCCCGCGCGGGTACTTCGAGGTGCGCTACCTGGACACGCAGGGCGGGGACGGCTGGATGCTGCCCGCCGCCGCGCTGTTCGCGCTGTTCGCCGACGAGTCCACGGTGGACGAGGTGGTGGAGCTGGCCGCTCCCGCCGCGGGCCGGTGGGTCGACGCCGCCCGTTGCGGGCTGCAGGATCCGGTGCTGGCCCGCACCGCCGCGGACGTGCTGGCGCTGGCCGCCCGCCGGCTCGACGGGACGCACCCGCAGCTGGCAGGACGCCTCGCCGAGACCGTGGCAGGCCGCCTGGCCGCGGTCGGCGCTTCGAGCTGAACCCGCGCGTTTGGAATCCCGCGCGCCGGGGCAGCGAACAGAAGGGCCTTGGCGCGTTCCCGCGAAACCCTGGAGGTGATCCGGTGAGCACCGAGCCGCCGACCGAACGCCCTGCGAGCAGGGGAAACCTGGCCGAGCTGGGTATCGAGCGACTGCGTTCCCGCGCGGCCGAAGACCTCGTCCGCACCCGTGAGCGCAGCGCCGTGCTCACCGACAGCGTGGACGACGACGACCTCGTCCAGCAGCACTCGCCGCTGATGTCGCCGCTGGTGTGGGACCTCGCGCACATCGGCAGTCAGGAGGAGATCTGGCTGGTGCGCGACGTCGGCGGGCGCGAGGCGGTCCGCCCGGACATCGACGACCTCTACGACGCGTTCCAGCACCCGCGTTCGGACCGCCCGCAGCTGCCGCTGCTCGGCCCGTCCGAAGCGCGCTCCTACGTGGGAACCGTGCGGGACAAGGTGCTGGACCTGCTCGACAGCACGCCGCTGGAGGGCCGCAGGCTGGTGGACCGGGCGTTCGCCTTCGGCATGATCGTGCAGCACGAGCAGCAGCACGACGAGACGATGCTGGCGACTCATCAGCTGCGCAAGGGCGCCCCGGTGCTCACCGACGTGCAGCCGCCGTCGGCGTCCGAAGTGGACGGTCTGGCGCCGGAGGTCTTCGTGCCCGGCGGACCGTTCGTGATGGGCACCTCCACCGAGCCGTGGGCGCTGGACAACGAGCGGCCCGCGCACCGGGTGCACGTGGACGACTTCGCCATCGACAGCACACCGGTCACCAACGCCGCGTTCATGCGGTTCATCGAAGCCGGCGGGTACGAGCAGCCGCGCTGGTGGAGCGAGGACGGCTGGGCCTTCCGGCAGCGCGCCGAGCTGTCCGCGCCGCGGTTCTGGCGGCGCGACGGCGATCGCTGGATGCGCCGCCGCTTCGGGCACGTCGAACCGGTGCCGGGTGACGAGCCGGTCATGCACGTCAGCTTCCACGAAGCCGAGGCGTACGCGCGCTGGGCGGGCAAACGGCTGCCGACCGAGCAGGAGTGGGAGAAGGCGGCCCGGTACGACCCGCGCAGCGGCCGCTCGCTGCGCTACCCGTGGGGCGATGAGGACCCGTCGCCGGAGCACGCCAACCTCAACCAGCGGCACCTGCGGCCCGCACCCGCCGGGGCGTATCCGCGCGGCGAAGCGCCTTGCGGCGCGCGGCAGCTGATCGGCGACGTGTGGGAGTGGACGGCGACGGACTTCCTGCCGTACCCGGGTTTCAACGCCTTCCCGTACCGGGAGTACTCCGAGGTGTTCTTCGGCCCGGACTACAAGGTGCTGCGCGGCGGCTCGTTCGGCACCGACGAGGCCGCCTGCCGCGGGACGTTCCGCAACTGGGACTTCCCGATCCGGCGGCAGATCTTCACCGGATTCCGCTGCGCGCGCACGCCGCGCGCGGGCGAGTTCGGCTGACCCGGGATGTGCCGTCATCTGGCCTACCTGGGTCCGGCGGTGACGCTGGAGGAGTTGTTGCTGCGCCCGCGGCATTCGCTGCTGGAGCAGACCTGGTCGCCGCGCGACATGCGCGGCGGCGGCACCGTGAACGTCGACGGCTTCGGCGCCGGCTGGTACGAGCAGGGTGCACCGGAGCGGTTCCGCAGCGCCGTTCCGATGTGGACGGACACCGCGTTCGCGGGGCTGGCGCGCAGGCAGCGGGCGAGCGCGGTGCTCGCGGCGGTGCGCTCGGCCACGGTGGGAATGCCGGTGATCGAGACCGCCTGCGCCCCGTTCACCGACGGCACCTGGCTGTTCAGCCACAACGGAGTGGTCGCCGGCTGGCCGGACTCGCTGGCCAAGGCCGCCGCGGAACTCGACGTGATCGACCTGATGACCTTGGAGGCGCCCACGGACTCCGCGGTGCTGTGGGCGCTGCTGCGGCAACGCCTGCACGCCGGGCAGGACCCGGCGCTGGCGGTGTGCGAGGTGATCGACCAGGTCGCAGCCGTGCGCCCGGACTCCCGGCTGAACCTGCTGCTGACCGACGGCTCCACCGTGTACGCCACGACTTGGAGTCATGCGCTCGCACTGCGCCGCACCGAGGACTCGGTGACGGTCTCGTCCGAACCGTTCGGCGACGACCGCGAATGGGAGCCGGTGCCGGATCGCCACCTCGTGGTGGCCGATTCCAGCACCGTGCGCGTCACACCACTTCCGGAGGGGGAACACCCGTGAGCCAACCCGAGCTGACCGTGCACTTCACCGAGGCCGACGCGGCGCGGGAACTGCGCGCCGACGTCCGCGAAGGACTGACCGACGAGCCGAAGTGGCTGCGGCCGAAGTGGTTCTACGACGCCGCGGGCAGCGAGCTGTTCGAGCGGATCACCGAACTGCCGGAGTACTACCAAACCCGTGCCGAGCACGACATCCTCGCCCGGCACGCGGTCGAGATCGCCGAGGCGGCGGGCGCGGGAACGCTGGTGGAGCTGGGGTCGGGTTCCTCGGAGAAGACCCGGCTGCTGCTGGAGGCACTGCGCAAGACCGGCACGTTGCAGGAGTTCGTGCCGCTGGACGTCTCGGAGTCCGCGCTGCGCGCGGCGATCGACGCCATCGCGCGGGACTACCCGGACCTGGCGGTGCGCGGCATCGTCGGCGACTTCACCACCGAGCTGGCTTCGGTCCCACCGGGTCGCGGCCGGATGGTGGCGTTCCTCGGCGGCACCATCGGCAACCTGCTGCCCGCCGAGCGCGCGGAGTTCCTCTCCGCGGTGCGATCCGCGCTGCGGCCGGGGGAGTGGCTGCTGCTGGGCACCGACCTGGTCAAGGACTCCGGAAGGCTGGTGCGCGCCTACGACGACGCCCAGGGCGTGACCGCCGAGTTCAACCGCAACGTGCTGCGGGTGCTCAACCGCGAACTCGGCGCCGAGTTCGACCCGGCGGCGTTCGAGCACGTCGCGCAGTGGAACGCCGAGCAGGAGTGGATCGAGATCCGGCTGCGCGCCACCCGCCCGATGCGGGTGCACATCACCGGGCTCGACCTGACCGTGGAATTCGCCGCGGGCGAGGACATCCGCACCGAGATCTCGGCGAAGTTCCGGCGCGCGCGGGTGGCGGGCGAGCTGGCCGCCGCCGGTTTCGAGCTCAGCCGCTGGTGGACCGACGAAGCGGGCGATTTCGCCTTGACGCTGGCCACTGCGAGCTGAGCCGGGCGGCGGGGCCGGGTTCCCGGCCCCGCCGCGGGTTCAGCTGGTCTTGCGGCGCAGCCAGCTCGGGTCGATGCCGACCGGAGCCGGGGCGCCCAGGTCTTGCGGGGTGTAGCCGTTCGGGTAGTTCGGGTAGCTGCGGTTGCCCGGGTCTTGCGCGGCCTTCGAGACCTTGCGCTCGGGCAACCGCCGCACCACCGCCGAGCGCGCGCGCAACGCGCCGCGGGAAACCGCTCCCACCCATGCCGGGGCGGCGCGGAAGCCGAACGCGGTCAGCATCCGCTCGTCCAGCAGGCTGCGCACGCCCAGCGACACCACCGGCCGCAGCGGTTTCGGGAACCAGGAGCAGAACAGCTCCAGCGTGTAGCGGCCGATGGCGTGGTTGGTGTCGGTGTAGCGGAAGTGCTCGGCCTCGAAATCCAGCTTGAACCGGCGGAATTCCTCGAAGGTCTCCGGGATGTCCTTGATCCCCATCCGGTTGCCGACGGCTTGGAAGTAGTGGAACGCGGCCGCGCGCTCGTTGGCGTGCAGCGGCCGCCAGCCGAACTGCTCGATCCAGTCGATCGGGTCGTAGACGAACGTCGACAGCACGTAGAGCATGTCGTCGTTGCTGATCACGTAGCGGCCGTGCGCCCGGTTGATCACCCGCAGCGCCTGCTTGCCGCGTTCCGAGTCGTAGCCGTGCTCGGCGAGTTCGGCCATCAGCAGCGCGGTGTCGTCGTAGCGCTGCTGCGGGCGCTTCTCGAACTCGCCGGTGGCGGCCAGCAGCGCCGAGATGCTCGGCACGCAGTAGGTGCGGAACAGCGCGAACTCCAGCGCGCGCTGGTAGTCGAACGGGAACTCGTGCCCGATCGAGATCCGGTAGATCTCCTGGTCGTCGGTCGCCGGATCGAGCGCGGCGATGCGGTGCAACCAAGTCCGCGGCATCGGGAGCCTCCTCGCGGCACGGTCGGGTCCGAGCCTTCCGGCCGGAACAACGACGCGCTCGTCCGGGATGTGACGACGGCCGCGACTCCGGCTGTTTCGTCTTGTGCGAGCGGCCGGAACCGGCGCTTCCGCCCGAGTCCGGGGGAGGCGCCGGCGCCGCTGCTGGTGGGATCAGCTCGGCGGTTGCAGGCTGTAGATCGCCCGGCTTCCCGGCTTCTCCGTCAGCGTCCAGAGGTGGTCGCTGCTGTTGTAGTAGGACAGGTCCTCGGATGGGCCCCGTCCGTCCGGCGTTCCGACCGCGTCCTTCGCGTCGAGCACGAGCTCGCCGTCCTTCTCGGTGGCGCGCGAAAGGTAGTAGGCGTCCTTGTCGTAGCCCCCGGTGCCTTCGCCCCGATGCGTGAAGTACCACTTCCCGTCGTGCACCGAAGCGCCCTGGACGTACCCGGTCGGCAGCGTGTGCGCCTCCTGCGGCCGGAACCGTTCCGAATCGCCGGAAACGGGTGCGATCCTGCCGTTGTCCAGGTTCCAGGTCATGACCCGGCCGTTCGGGGCATCCTTGCCGCCGCCGCAGTACTCACCGGTGATCAACCGGTCCGGCTTGGTGCTGCGGTCCAGGCCGATGTAGGAGAAGCGGGTCGGTCCGGTGCCGCACTCGCCCTCCGGCTCCTGCACCTTGACGTAGGCGCCCACCTGGAGCATCACGTACCGGTAGTCCCCGGCCGCGGGGTCGCCGTTGCCGGCGAGATCGAGGATGTAGTCGGTGTTGAACACCCGGATACCGCCGTTGGTGTCGGCCACGTAGAGGTTCTTGCCGTACCACGCGATGCCGCCGGCGTGGATGCTCTTCCCGCCGCTGGTGAGCGGCCGCAACGTCGGGTCGTTCTGGTCGTCGCGGTCGGGGATCATCAGCAGGACGTGCCGGTACTTCTTCGTCGCCGGGTCGAGGAACGACAGCCGGACGCCTTGGTCCCCCTTGCTGTACCAGCTGGTCACGACCGGCTTCCGCGCGCCCCACTGCTCGTCGGCGACCGCGTCGGAGACGGTCGTGACGCCCTGCGGGTACCAGGCCTCGGTGTTCTGGTCGTCGCCCTGCCCGTCGACCCGGGGCTGGAAGCAGAAGGTGTGCGCGGCGCCTTCCGGTGCGTTGCAACCCTTGTCGCCTTCCGTTCCGGCGGTCCGGTTGGCGTCCTTCAGCAGGGTCTGAACCCCGACCCTGGTGTGCTGGTCCCGGATCTCGTTCGCGATGTCCAGGTACTCCCGGTTCGGCGTGCGAAGCTCGAAGCCCTTGTCGACCTGCGGTCCGGCGTTCTCGGCCGCCACCGCAGTGGCGGGTGCGCAGAGCAGTGCGGGCAGCAGCCCCATCGCCGCGAGCGCCGCGTGGCCCCGTATCCGCGAGCCGGTCGTCCGGCGGGGACTGCGCACCAGGCCTTTCCTGCGGATTTTCATGTTCCTCCCCCTGGTCAGCATGTGTGATCCAGAAACATGCTTGCCCAGGGGACGCTCCGCGTACCCGTTTCGCCGGGGATTCACCCGAATGGTCGCTGGCCGGAGCCGGTCGGCTCGCAGGGGCGACCCGGTGGGAACGTTCCGCGGCGGTCGGTCGCCTCGGCAGGAGCTCGCCGCGCAACGGTGTCGTTGGCGGGACGCGCCGGACTCGATGGCGGGACGCGCGCCGGATCACGCCGGGGTGAGCCGCCCGCTCACGGCTCGCCTTCCGGCGGCAGCGGCGGGAATTCCACGGGGGTGCGCTGCCCGAGCGTCTGCACCGCGGTCTGGAAGTCGGTGGCCGAGAGCGACTCGACCATCAGCCGCACCGACTCGGCGACCGCCTCCGGGCCGTCGGTGTCCACCCCGCGCCAGACCTGCCGCTTGATCACCGCCATCGAGCGGGGCGAGCAGTTCTGCGCGAGTTCGCGCGCGTAGTCCTGGGCGGCCGCGAGCACTTCCTCCTTCGGCCGCACGAACTGCACCACGCCGAGTTCCCGCGCTTCGGCCGCGTCGACCTTGCGCGCGGACAGCAGCAGGTCCATCGCGTTGGCCACCCCGATCAGCCGCGGCAGCAGCCACGCCGTGCCGTACTCGCCGATCAGCCCGAGCTTGCTGAACGCGGTCGACAGCCGCGCACCGTCGGCCATGAACCGCACGTCGGCGAACAGCGCCTGCGCCAGCCCGAGACCGGCCGCGCCGCCGTTGAGCGCGGCGATCAGCGGTTTGCGCAACGTCATCGGGTGGTGCGGCGGGAAGCCGAGCGCTTCGACCACGTCGGCGCTGTCGCCCGCGGCGAGCAGGTTCAGCGTCGAGGCGTCCGCGCCGCTGCAGAACCAGTCGCCGTCGCCGGTGACCACGATGGCCCGGACTTCCGGGTCCGCGTCGGCGTCGGCCAGCGCGGCGTAGTAGGCCGCGAACATCACGCCGTCCATGGCGTTGCGCCGCTCCGGGCGTCCGAAGTGGATGGTTCGGACGCCGCGTTCGGTGCGCACCCGGATTCCGGTGCCGCCTTCGGCGGAGGAAGACATCAGCGACTCGCTCCCCACTGGTCGATTTCCGAGCGGACAACGAGTCCGGCCGCCGATGCGTGATGCACCGCCCGCCGACGTCGCCTGCCAGGGCGGATGTGACTCGGGACGCACGCGCGCCGCCGCTGGCGGCGGGCCCGGCGGCCTATCCTGTTCGGCGATGCGCCGCCATGCGGACGGGCGTCCCGCGGTGAGGGCGGGCGCGGCGGCGGGCGAGCCGGGAGGTCGTGCCAGTGGCGGAGACGAGGACCGGTGGGACCCGGCCGCGCAATCGCCGGGAGCTGATCACCGCAGCGGCCTCCCGGCTGTTCCACGAGCGCGGCTACACCAGGGTCAGCGTCAGCGACATCGCCGAGGCCGTCGGCGTCGGGCCGTCCGCGCTGTACCGGCACTTCGCGGGCAAGCAGCGGCTGCTGCGGCGGGTGGTGCTCGATCACCTGCACCCGTTCGAGCGGGTGCTGAGCGCGCGTTCCGACGACCTGGACGCGGTGGTGCGGGAACTGGCCGCGACCGCGCTGGACCACCGCGAACTCGGCGTGCTGTGGCAGCGCGAGGCGCGGCACCTGCCGGAGGGCGAACGGGCCGAGCTCAAGGACCAGCTGCGCGTCGTGGCGGGCGGGCTGGCGGAGCTGGCCCGGGCGAGCAGGCCCGATCTGTCCGAGGAGGACGCGCGCTTCCGCGGCTGGTGCCTGTTCAGCGCGCTGACCAGCCCCTCGTACCACAGCACCGAGTTGCCGCGCGGCCAGTTCGAGGTGCTGCTGCGGGACGTGGTGCGCACCATCACCGGACTGCCGCCGCTGGTGTCCGGGCGCCGCCGCGGCGTCCCGGACGCGGACACGCTGCTGCTGCAACGCGGCGGAGCGTCCCGGCGGCGCCAGCTTCTCTCGGCTGCGACGCGGCTGTTCGCCGAACGCGGCTACGACGCGGTGACCACCGAGGAGATCGGCGCGGAAGTCGGCATCTCCGGGCCCAGCGTGTACAACCACTTCGCCAGCAAGCAGGAGCTGCTGGCCGCGGTGATCACTCGCGGCTCGGCGTGGCTGGAGATCGACCTGGGCCGCACCCTGGTGCGCGAACCGGACCCGCAGGAGGCGCTGCGGGCGCTGCTGTGGTCCTACATCACCTTCGCGCTCGATCACGGCGGCTTCATCGAGCTGCTGGTGGGGGAGGTGGGCCACTTGCCCGATCACGAGCGGCACCGCGCCAGGCAGACCCAGCGCGAATACGTCTCGGAATGGGTCTCGCTGCTGCGCGAGATCCGCCCTGAGCTGGACGCGGCCACCGCCCGCGTCCTCGTGCAGGCCACGCTGACGCTGGCCAACGACATGGCGCGCACCGGGACGGTGCGCACTCCGGAGGCGGTCCGGCAGGTCGGGGCCGCCCTGATGCTCACTACCGGAACTTGAGCGCGCTCTGCTAGGGGGCGTTCACTTTTCGCGGGCGCCACCCCTGTTTTCGAGGTCTTTTGGTACTGCTTCGAGGGTATGCCGTACTCACTTGTCGGTTGACTCCGAAGATTCGGCCGCACTAACCTCCCCGATCGGGACCCGCAGGTACCGCGTCGCAGGCAGCGGCGCGACCGCGCACCCGTCAGGGGAGAGGTTCCGCGGCGAATGGCCACGACGGCGCAAGTTGCGCAGGACTTGCCCACGGCGGCAGGGCCTGCCCAGGACGAAGGAATGGCAGGGTCGCATCAGCGATGAGCAGCGCGACGGAACCGGTGGGCGTGCCGCCGGCCGAGGAGCCGGACATCCACACCACCGCCGGCCGGCTGGCGGATCTGTACCGGCGCAACCACGAGGCGGTGCACGCGGGCTCGGAACGCGCCATCGAGCGCCAGCACGCCAAGGGCAAGCTCACCGCCCGTGAGCGCGTCGACCTGCTGCTGGACCCGGGTTCGTTCGTGGAGATCGACGAGCACGCGCGGCACCGCTCGACGAACTTCGGCATGGACGAGAACCGGCCCTACGGCGACGGCGTGGTCACCGGCTACGGCACCGTCGACGGGCGCAAGATCTGCGTTTTCTCGCAGGACTTCACGGTCTTCGGCGGATCGCTCGGCGAGGTCTTCGGCGAGAAGATCGTCAAGGTGATGGACCTGGCGCTCAAGACCGGCTGCCCGCTGGTCGGCATCAACGACTCCGGCGGCGCCCGCATCCAGGAAGGCGTGGCCGCGCTGGGCCTGTACGCGGAGATCTTCAAGCGCAACACGCACGCTTCCGGCGTGGTGCCGCAGATCTCGCTGGTGGTGGGCCCGTGCGCGGGCGGCGCGGTGTACTCCCCGGCGATCACCGACTTCACCGTGATGGTCGACCAGACCTCGCACATGTTCATCACCGGCCCGGACGTGATCAAGACCGTCACCGGTGAGGAGGTCAGCTTCGAGGAGCTGGGCGGGGCGCGCACGCACAACTCGACCTCCGGCAACGCGCACTACCTGGCCTCCGACGAGCAGGACGGCATCGACTACGTCAAGGAACTGCTGTCCTACCTGCCCGCGAACAACCTCGCCGAACCGCCGGTGTTCGACGCCGAGGCGGAGGCCGGTTCGATCGCGGAGGGCGTCACCGAGGCGGACCGGGAACTGGACACGCTCGTCCCGGACTCGCCGAACCAGCCCTACGACGTGCACGAAGTGCTCTCCCGAGTGCTCGACGACGGGGACTTCCTGGAGGTCTCGGCGCTGTTCGCACCGAACATCGTGGTCGGCTTCGGCCGGGTCGAGGGCCGCAGCGTCGGCGTGGTCGCCAACCAGCCGACCCAGCTGGCCGGCACCTTGGACATCGACGCCAGCGAGAAGGCCGCCCGGTTCGTGCGCACCTGCGACGCCTTCAACATCCCGGTCGTGACGTTCGTGGACGTGCCGGGGTTCCTGCCGGGCACCGGGCAGGAGTGGAACGGCATCATCCGGCGCGGCGCGAAACTGCTCTACGCCTACGCGGAAGCGACCGTCCCGCTGGTCACCGTGATCATGCGCAAGGCCTACGGCGGCGCCTACGACGTGATGGGCTCCAAGCACCTCGGCGCGGACATCAACGTGGCGTGGCCGACCGCGCAGATCGCGGTGATGGGCGCCCAGGGCGCGGCGAACATCCTCTACCGGCGCCAGCTCGCCGAGGCCGAGGAGAAGGGCGAGGACGTCGAGGCGCTGCGGGCGCAGCTGCAGCAGGAGTACGAGGACACCCTCTGCAACCCCTACGTCGCTGCCGAACGCGGCTACGTCGACTCGGTCATCCCGCCGTCGCACACCCGCGGCCACCTGGCCCGGTCGCTGCGGATGCTGGCCGACAAGCGGGAGTCCCTGCCCGCCAAGAAGCACGGCAACATCCCGCTGTGAGCAACCGACCTCGAGGAGTCCTTTCGGAATGATTTGCGTAGCGGTGCCGGTAGCGGAACCTCAGCGGCTTCCTCGCTGTGGGATCGATTTCTGACGTAGCTCCCTACGCGGCGAAATCGCTGTCCTCGCGAGGAAGCCGCTGAGAACCCGCCGGTGGTCCGGCTGCGTACATGGTCGCCGCTCAGCGGCTACGCCGCTGACAAAACGAAGACCAAAAATCGTACTGAAATGATCCGTAAGGAGCCGCAGCCATGAGCAGCCCAGGGCAGGGCCCGCAGCTCAGCGTCGTGCAGGGCGAGGACGACGGCACCGGTGCGGGCGACCGGCCGGTGTTGCGCGTCCTGCACGGGCATCCGACCGACACCGAACTCGCCGCGTTGACCGCGACGCTGACCGCGCTCGGCGGCGCGAGCGGCGCGGCGGAACCGCAGCAGCCGGTGTCGTTCTGGGCCGACAAATCCGACCAGGTGCGCCGTGGTCCGGCGCAGACCGCCCCGCGACCCGGGCCGGGCGCGTGGCGCTATTCGCTCCGCCCGCGCTGAGCGCGCGGACATAAAGATCTTCAAGAACGAGAACTCTGCCTAAGACGAGCATTGCGGACAGGGATGGTGTGCACACCATGGGGTTGAAGAAGGTTCTGGTCGCCAACCGCGGTGAGATCGCGGTGCGCGTGGTGCGCGCGTGCCGCGATGCCGGCATCGCGTCGGTGGCCGTGTACGCCGAACCGGACGCGGACGCGGTGTTCGTGCGACTGGCCGACGAGGCGTTCGCCCTCGGCGGGCAGACCGCCGCGGACAGCTACCTGGACTTCGAGAAGGTGATCTCGGCGGCGAACCGCGCCGGCGCGGACGCGGTGCACCCCGGCTACGGATTCCTGTCCGAGAACGCGGAATTCGCCCAGGCCGTGCAGGACGCGGGCCTGGTGTGGATCGGGCCGAACCCGCAGGCCATCCGCGACCTCGGCGACAAGGTCACCGCCCGGCGGATCGCGCTGCAGGCCGGTGCGCCGCTGGTGCCGGGCACCAAGGACCCGGTCGCCGACGCCGACGAGGTGGTGGCCTTCGCCAAGGAGCACGGGCTGCCGGTGGCGATCAAGGCCGCGTTCGGCGGTGGTGGCCGCGGGCTGAAGGTGGCCCGCACGCTGGAGGAGATCCCGGAGCTGTTCGACTCCGCGGTCCGCGAAGCGGTCTCGGCGTTCGGCCGCGGTGAGTGCTTCGTGGAGCGCTACCTGGACCGGCCGCGGCACGTGGAGGCCCAGGTGCTGGCCGACCAGCACGGCAACGTCGTCGTGGTCGGCACCCGGGACTGCTCGTTGCAGCGGCGGCACCAGAAGCTCGTCGAGGAGGCCCCGGCGCCGTTCCTCACCGACGCGCAGCGCGAGCAGATCCACACCGCCGCGCGCGGGATCTGCGCGCAGGCCGGTTACCACGGCGCGGGCACCGTGGAGTTCCTGGTCGGCGAGGACGGCACGATCTCGTTCCTGGAGGTCAACACCCGGCTGCAGGTCGAGCACCCGGTCTCGGAGGAGACCACCGGGCTGGACCTGGTCAACGAGCAGTTCCGCATCGCCGCCGGTGAGCGGCTGCGGCTGACCGAGGATCCGACTCCGGTGGGCCATTCCATCGAGTTCCGCATCAACGGCGAGGACCCGGGCCGCAACTTCCTGCCCGCCCCGGGCACGGTGACCAGCTTCGTGCCGCCCGCAGGGCCGGGCGTGCGGGTGGACGCCGGGGTGGAGTCCGGCAGCGTGATCGGCGGGCAGTTCGACTCGCTGCTGGCGAAGGTGATCGTCACCGGCTCCGACCGGTTGCAGGCCATCGCGCGGGCCCGCCGGGTGCTGGCGGAGATGCAGGTCGAGGGCATCGCGACGGTGTTGCCGTTCCACCGCACGGTGCTGACCGACCCGGCGTTCGTGGCCGAGTCCGGTGCCGAGTCGTTCACCGTGCACACCCGGTGGATCGAGACCGAGTTCGACAACCGGCTGGAGCCGTTCACCGACTCCGCGCCGCCGGAGGAGGAAAGCGCACCGCGGCAGAACATCGTCGTCGAGGTCGACGGCCGCCGCGTGCAGGTCTCGCTGCCCGCCGAGTTCGGCGCCGCCGCGGCCCCCGCGGCCGGCGGGGCGAAGAAGAAGCCGCGCAAGCGCACCGGTGGTGGTGGCGGAGCCGCGGTGTCCGGGGACGCCGTCACCGCCCCGATGCAGGGCACGCTGATCAAGCTGGCGGTCGAGGACGGCCAGCAGGTCGCCAAGGGCGAGCTGATCGGCGTGCTGGAGGCGATGAAGATGGAGAACCCGGTCAACGCGCACAAGGACGGCACCGTCACGGAGCTGGCCGCGCAGCCCGGCGATTCCCTGAACCAGGGCGCGCCGCTGTGCACGATCAAGGACTGAGCGCTCCGCCCGGCCGGTCGCCCCTGCGCTCCACTGTGGACGGCCGGTCGGCGGGGAACTGAATTCCCGCGAGGAGGAGACCATGGACGCGATCTGCACCTGCTTGTGCAGGCAGGCCGGCCACCACGGCATCTGCCAGGAGACCCCGGAGCACGGCCTGCGGCTGCTGGCGCCGCAACTGACCATGACCTCGACCGGTGAGGTGTGCAGGCCCTGCTACCAGGCCACCGTGCAGGGCGGCAGGCGGCTGCCGCAGCCGGCCTGATCCGCTCCTCCTCCCGGAACCGCCGGTTCTTCCAGGGCGCCGTCCCGCTGTTCGCAGCCATGACGGCGCCCTCGCTGTTTCAAGGCGCTGACGAGGGACTTTGTCCCGTGTGGGGGTGCAGCCGGAACCCGGCATCGTGAACCGGTCGGCCGAGCACGACCGCGTGGCACGAAGGAGGCACCGCAGATGCAGGCGACCTTCCCCGCGGCGCTGGGCCTGGCGCCCGAGCAGGTCGAGCAGGTGCTGCGGCTGGCGGGGCGGGCCCCGTCGCTGCACAACCGGCAGCCCTGGCGGTTCCGGATCGCGCCCGAGGTCATCGAGTTGCACGCGGATCAGGATCGCCGGATGCCGGGAACCGATCCGGAGGACCGGGAACTGCGCCTCGGCTGCGGTGCCGCGCTGTTCAACCTCCGCCTGGCCCTCGCGCACGTCGGGGTGCGGCCGCTGGTGACCTTGCAGCCGTCGGTCCGGATTCCCGGGCTGCTGGCCGAGATCCGCCGCGGCGGCTCGGTGCACGTCGGCGCCGAGCAGTCCGCGCTGCTGCGCGCGATCACGACCCGGCGCACGAACCGCCGCCCGTTCTTGCCGACCCCGGTGCCGAAGGTGCACCGCAACACGCTGATCGGCGCGGTCGCCACCGAGCACGCGTGGGTGCACATGGTGGAGCGGGCGCAGCGCGCCGAGCTGCTCGGCCTGGTGCGTCGCGCGCACGAGGCGCAGATGGCCGATGAGCGGTTCCGCGCCGAGATGGCGGCGTGGACGGGGTTGCGCGAAGGCGCGCCGGAAGGGGTGCAGGCCTCCTCGGCAGGTCCGGCGCCGGAAGCCCAGGACGAATGGGTGCTGCGGGACTTCTCCGGAGGGCACGCCCGCCCGCGCGTGCCGGGCAAGGACTTCGAGGACGACCCGCTGACCATGGTGCTGTGTTCCTACAGCCAGGGCAGGCAGGCGGATCTGGAGGCGGGGCAGGCGATGCAGCGGCTGCTGCTGACCGCGACCTCGCTGGGCCTGGCCGCCTCGTACCTGTCCCAGGTGGTCGAGGTGGGTGAGACCCGCGCGCAGCTGCGGTCGCTGCTCGACGGGACACTGGAACCGCGGGCCGTGCTGCGCGTCGGCTACGGCTCACCGGTGCCGCCGACCCCGCGCCGGGAGCCGATCGAGCTGCTGCTGCCCGCCGCGGCGGATCAGCGCACCCATGCGGCCACGCGGTAGGCCGGAAGCACCGGCGTAGCGGTGCTTCGGTGACTGCGCCGCGGACGGGGCGAGCTGCGACGGCCACTGGAGCGGCCGCGCCGCGGGCGGTCCCGGTATAACGGGACCATGCCCGAACACGGTGCGACTGCGGTGCTGCTGCCTGCTCCCGGCGCGGATGCGCTGCTGCGGAAGGTGGCCGCCGAGCATCCCGCAGCGGCGCGGGCGGGCGTGCCCGCGCACATCACCGTGCTCTACCCGTTCCTGCCGCTGTCCGAAGTGGACGATTCAGTGCTGGCCGAGCTGCGTGCGCTGTTCGCGGGTCAGCCCGCGCCGCGCGTCGAGTTCGCCCTGCCGGAGCCGGACCACGGCTTCGTCGCGCTGCGGCCCGAACCGCTCGAACCGCTGCGCGAGCTCACCGACGCGGTCCGGTCCCGCTGGCCGCACCTGGTTCCCTACGGCGGCTCGCACGGCGACGACGTGGACCCGCACCTGACCGTCGCGATGGATGTGTCCACTTCGGACGCGCGGCGCATCGCGGCGGGCATCGCCGGGCACCTGCCGCCTCCTGCGGTGCTCGAACAAGCGTGGGTGACCGGCTACGACGGCGAATGGTCGGTGCGGGCGCGACTGCCGCTGGCGGGACGGCCGCATCGCGGCACCGGCAGCTGATCCTGCGCGGTCAGAAACCGTCGCTGTCGCCGTTGGCCGCGCGCAGCGTGCGCATCGCCTCCGCCAGCGCGTGCGAGCGGTCCGCGCCCAGCGGCGCCAGCACCCGGCGGCGCAGGATCTCCGCGCACGCTTCGCGGGCGGCTTCGGCGATCTCCCGCCCGTGCTCGGTCAGCACCGCGTAGGTCACGCGCCGGTCGGTGTCGCAGGGCTGCCGCACGATCAGGTCGGCCGCGGCGAGCCGGTCGGCGACCTTGGTGAACCCGCCGCTGCTGAGCGCGGCCTCCCTGGCCAGCTTGGTCATCGGCATCCGGTGCTCCGGGGAGCGCACCAGCCGCAGCAGGATGTCGAAGGGCCCTGGTGTGAGACCGAAGCGCTCGGCGATCTCGCTCATCAGGCGCTCTTGGGTGAGGTGGTATCCCTCGATCACCAGTCCCCACCAGGTGACGATCTCGTCGTCGTCGGTGGTGAGGCCGTCGGTACCGGGCTCCGGGAGTCCGGCGGCAGTCGCCGGTTCCCCGCCGTGGAGGTCTTCGCCGTGGATGCCGCCGTTGGGTGTCACCGCGCCAGTCGCGCTGCCAACGCTCACCTGAGCTCCTTTCGATACCGCCATTAGCGGGACGCAAGTGTACCTGCCTGGCGTCTCGCGATGAAATCTCTTGCGAGGAAGAGAGGTGGTCAGTAATGTCCCGGGTCGAGGGAGCCGCGCGCTCCCGGAACGCACGAATGCCGGGCAGTCGCCCGGCCGCCTCGAAGGAGCCGTTCATGGGCAACGTCAAGCTCAGCGTCATCTACTACTCGTCGACCGGCACCGGCACCGAGATCGCCAACGCGCTGGTGGCCGAGGCGGAAGCCGCCGGCGCCGAGGTGCGCCTGCGCAAGGCGCCGGAGCTGGCCCCCGACGCCGCGATCGACGCGAACCCGGCGTGGCGGGCGAACCTCGAGGCGACCCGCTCGGTGCCCGACGTCGCGGCCGAGGACGTGGTGTGGGCGGACGCGGTCATCTTCGGTTCGCCGACCCGCTACGGCAACATCGCCGCGCAGCTCAAGCAGTTCATCGACACCCTCGGCGGTGAGTGGCAGCAGGGCCTGCTGGCGGACAAGGTCTACAGCGGGTTCACCTCCAGCGCCACCAAGCACGGCGGTCAGGAGTCCACGCTGCTGGCGCTGTACAACACCATCCACCACTTCGGCGGCATCATCGTCAGCCCCGGCTACACCGACGGCTCGAAGTTCGTCGACGGCAACCCCTACGGCACCAGCCACGTCGACGCGCAGGGCCAGCTGAAGGTCGACGACGAGACCCGCACCGCGGCCAGCGTTCAGGCGCGCCGCGTCGTCAAGGTCGCCCAGGCCCTCAAGGCCGGCCAGGCAGCCTGATCCCAGGACGCCGGTGGGGCCGCGCGCCCCACCGGCACCCACCCTCCCGAACGACGGAGCTTTTCGATGAGCATCGCCACGAGCGGCCTGCACCACGTCACCGCGATCGCCGGTGATCCGCAGCGCAACGCCGACTTCTACCTGCGCACGCTGGGACTGCGGCTGGTGAAGAGCACGGTGAACTTCGACGACCCGGGCACCTACCACCTCTACTACGGCGACGAGGCGGGCCGCCCCGGCTCGTTGCTGACGTTCTTCCCGTGGAAGGGCGCGCCGAGCGGCCGCCGCGGCACCGGGCAAGCCACCACCACCGCGTTCTCCGTGCCGGAGCAGTCCATCGGCTGGTGGCACCGGCACCTGACCGAGCAGGGCGTCGAGGTCGGCGAGGTGCACAACCGCGACGGCGAGGACGCGCTGACCTTCACCGACCCGGACGGACTGGCGCTGTCGCTGGTCGCGCACCCGCAGGGCGATCCGCGCGCGCCGTGGGACAACGGGATCGTGCCCGCTGAGCACGGGGTGCGCGGGCTGCACTCGGTGACGTTGTCGGTCACCGAGGAGGAGGCCACGGCCTGGATGTTCGGCGACCTTGGGCTCACGTTCAGCTCCCAGGAGGACAACCGGTTCCGCTTCGCCGCGGGTGACGGCGGCCCGGGCGCGTTCGTCGACGTGCTGGTCACTCCGGACGAACCGGAAGGACTGGTCGCGGCCGGGACCGTGCACCACGTGGCGTGGCGCGCGCCCGACGAGACCGCGCAGGCCGGCTGGCGCGAGGAGCTGGTCGACGCCGGATTGCAGGTGACCTCCATCCTCGACCGGCAGTACTTCCGCTCGATCTACTTCCGCGAGCCCGGCGGCACGCTGCTGGAGATCGCCACCGACGAGCCCGGATTCACCGCCGACGAACCGCTGCTGGAGCTCGGCCGGGAACTGAAGCTGCCGCCGTGGCTGGAGCCGGACCGCGAGCAGATCTCCCGGACGTTGCCGAAGCTCGACCTGCCCGCCGAGAACAACCCGGGGGTGGCGGCTTGAGCGAGCTGTCGCTGACGTACGAACACGTCGACGGCGACCCGGACGCGCCGGTGCTGCTGTTGCTGCACGGCACCGGCGGTGGCCCGAAGGATCTGCTTGGCGTCGCCCAGGAGCTCAGCCCGCGATCTCCGCTGCTGGCCCCGGCCGGTCCGGTGTCCGAAGGCGGTTCCGCGCGCTGGTTCCGCCGGATCGCCGAGGGCGTTTTCGACCACGACGACGTCGTGCGGCGCACCCACCAGCTCGCCGATTTCCTCGCCGCGGCCGTCGAAGAACACGGACTGGGCGGGCGCCGGCTGGTCGCGGTCGGCTTCTCCAACGGCGCGAACATCGCGGCCGCGCTGACGCTGCTGCGGCCCGAGTCGGTCCAGGAGGCGGTGCTGTTCGCCGCGATGCAGCCGGTTCCGGATCCGCCGGTGCACGACCTGACCGGCACCCGGGTGTTCCTGGGCAACGGGCGGATCGATCCGATGGCGCCGCTGGAGTCGGCGGACCGGCTGGTCGCGGACTTGCGCACCCGCTCGGCGGAGGTCACCGAGCACTGGCACGACGGCGGCCACCAGATCACGCTGCCCGGTGTGCACGCCGCGGCCGAATGGCTCGCGGGGCGGTAGGCGCAGCTCCGCGGAAACGCCCTCGCCGGTTCGGTCGGGGAGGGGGAAGGACGGGCCGTCCGCCGGGTGGGGTGGGCGGCCCGTCCGGCTGCGCGGCCGGTGGCGGGTTCCGAGCGGGATTCCCCGGCGCACGGCTTGTCCGGCGGCACGCCGAGATCATCCGGCTGTCCGGTCTGCGATGATGGAGGTTCCCGGACAGAAGAGGAAGCGATGGATCTCGACCGGCTGCAGGCGGCGGAGACGCTGCACATGCGGCAGCGCGTGACGTTCATGGTCAACCGCTACGAGCTCCGGCTCGACGACGGCTCCGGCCGCGAAGGTGACCTGGTGGCCTTCGCCCAGCAGAAGCGGGTCAGCTTCAAGGAGCAGGTCACGTTCTACGCGGACCAGGACAAGCAGCGGGCGCTGGCGAGCTTCCGGGCGCGCAACGTCGTCGACCTCGCCGCCGGTTACGACGTCACCGACGCCGACGGCGCGCCGCTGGGCGTGTTCCGCAAACGGTTCGGGAAGTCCTTGCTGCGCTCCACCTGGGACCTGGAGCAGCCCGGTTCGGTCGCCGCGAAGGGGCAGGAGCGCAGCATGGCGGTCGCGCTGCTGCGGCGGCTCTGGGAGATCGTCCCGTTCGTGGAGAACATCCCGTTCATGATCCCGTACCACTTCGACTTCACCGCCGAGGACGGCGCGGGATTCGCGGTCACGAAGAAGTTCGCGCTGCGCGACCGCTACGTCATCAAGATCGACGATCCGCGGCTGGACCGCAGGCTGGTGATCGCCCAGGCCGTCGCGCTGGACGCGCTGCAGGGCCGGTGAGTTGCAGGGCGGGTGAGCTGCAGGGCCGGTGAACGGGCGCTGATCAGGCTCGCAGCACGTCGAGCACGATCCCGGCGAGCAGCTGGGGCCGGTCCAGCGGCAGCGCGTGGCTGGCGTCGGCCGCGGTGACCAGCTCGCCGCGCGGGAACAGCCGCACCAGCTCGGCGTGCGTCGCATCCAGCTGCGCGCGGTACTCGGACGGCAGGCCGGGGCGCCGTTGCGGCACCACGAGCCGCATCGGGACATCAGGCGGGTTCGCCCGCAACGCCGCCGAAGCCTCGCGCGTGCAGGAGGTCAGGCGGCGCAGGACCGTCGCCGATCGCCACAGCTCCCGCCAGTCGTTCCACTGGCGCTTGGCGAATCGGAGACCGGCCGGGCTTATCTCCGGTCCCGCCATCCGCTCGATGAGGCGTTCGCCGCGGGCCGTCCGGAAAAACCCGAGCCTTGCGGCGATCGCGAACACTCGGGTCTGCACACCGCTGATCGCCAGCCGCACCCCGGCGGGCAGCTTCGTGTCGGGTAGCGGCACTGACGGGTCGGCCAGCACCACACCGGAAACCAGCTCCGGGTACCGCGCGGCGAACAGCTGCGCCACCAGCCCGCCGGACGACCAGCCGACCACGACCACCGGCGTGCTCGTCCCGATCGCCCGCAGCAGTCCGGCGAGGTCGTCGGCCATGGCAGCGACGGTCCGGTGCTGCGGCCCGTCCGAGCGCCCGCTGCCCGCCCGGTCGTAGGTGAGCACGGTCGCCGATGCGGCGAGGCGGTCCGCGAACTCGCCCCAGACCGCGCCGCTGCCGTTGCCCGCGCCGCCCGCTTCCAGCACCACGGCGGGACCCGCGCCGCGCTGCCGGATGCAGAGCTCGCGGCCGTTGACTTCGATCAGCGTTCGGGGTGCCTTGTTTCCCATCGGCCGAGCGTTGCCGATCACTTCCGGCGACCGCTGTCGAATTCGCTGTGAGCGGAAACCTGCCACCCGGCGGAGCGAGGCAGCCGCGAGTCGTGACCATCCGCACATCGCCGCAGCGATGCCGACTAGGGCCTGGTGGAATCGGCGCGTGAACGCGCTGTGAACATCGACCGGAAGACCTGGGTGCTGCTGGCGCACGCCACCCTCACCCAGCTGGTGACCTTCGTGCTGCGGCCCGCGACGTCCTACCGCGCGCTGGAGCTGGACGTGCCCGCGTCCTGGCTCGGTTTCCTCTCGGGCAGCTTCGCGCTGGTTCCGCTGGTGCTGGCGTTGCCCGCCGGGCACATCGTGGACCGGATCGGGGAGCGCCGGGTGATGATCGCCGGCGGGGCGCTGATGTGCGCGGCGGGCGGTGCATTCCTGGTGTTCGGCGATTCGGTCGCGGGCTTGGTCGCGGGCAACGTGCTGCTGGGCACCGGGCACCTGTGCTCGGTGATCGGCCAGCAGGCGCTGGTCGCGAACACGGCGAGTTCGGCCCGGCTGGACGCGGCTTTCGGCTACTACACCTTCGCCGCCTCGCTGGGGCAGGCGGCCGGCCCGCTGCTGATCGTGGCCTTCGGCGGTTCGCAGGCGATCCCGGACACCACGCCGATCTTCTGGGGTGCGACGGCGATCGCGCTCGCGTTGTTCTGCTGCTCGCTGGGGATCCGCGGCCGCACCGCGTCGAGCGGGAAGGCGGCTGCCGACTCCGGCGGAGTCGGCGCGCTGCTGCGGATGCCCGGCCTGATCCCGGCGTTGACCACGAGCTGCGTGGTGCTGGCGGCGGTGGACATCTCGGTGGTCTACCTGCCCGCGCTCGGCGCGGAACGCGGCATCGCTTCCGGACTGGTGGGGGTGCTGCTCGGGCTGCGCGCGGTCGCTTCGATGGTGTCGCGGTTCTTCCTCGGCTCCAGCACGCGGCTGCTCGGGCGGCGGCGCCTGCTGGTGATGAGCATCGTGGCCGCCACCGCCGGACTCGGAGTCGTCGCCGCACCCGTACCCGTGTGGCTGCTGGTGCCCGCGGTCGTGCTGGCCGGGCTCGGGATGGGTGTCGGCCAGCCGCTGACGATGTCGTGGCTTGCCGAGTCGACCCCGCCGGGCCTGCGCGGGCGCGCGATGTCGTTGCGCCTGACCGGGAATCGGGCCGGTCAGGTCGTGGTGCCCGGAGCGGTCGGCCTCGTCGCCGCCGGAGTCGGCGCTGCAGGCGTGCTCGGAGCCACCGCCGCGGCCCTGGCGTGCACGGCCGTGCTGGCACGAGGGTTGCCGGTGGACAGTCCGCGGAGCTGAGGGCTCCCGCTCAGCCCGGTTCGATGGTCAAACCCGGTTCGGCGACGTCGATCGCACCGCGGTACTCGCGCCGCGCCGCCGAGCGCGCCGCCGATCGGTCGGTGCCCGGCCAGAGGTGGGTGAGCACGAGACGCCCGACCGCGGCGCGCGTTGCGCACCGTCCCGCTTGCCAGGCCGTGGACAGGTGCGGGGAGTCGGAATCCGGCACGACCCGCTCGACGAAGGTCGCTTCCGCGAGCAGCACGTCGGCGCCCGCGGCGAGCGCATCGAGCTGCGGGCTCGGACCGCTGTCGCCGGTGTAGACGAGCGTGCTGCCGCCCGCGGCCAGCCGAACCGCCGCGTTCGGCACGAAGTGCGGCGTGCATCGTGCGTCCACTGTGAACGGTCCGATGGCGAACCGGTGTCCCGCCGTGAACTCGGCCAGGCGATAGGCCGTCGCCAGCATGTGCGGGGAGTCCAGCGCGAGCACCGGCCCCAATGCTCCCGGCAACGAGTGCACGGGCAGCGGCGCGCAGGGGTCCGGACCGAGCGCACGCGCGCGCAGCAGCGGGTTCAAATCGGCGCAGTGGTCGGGATGACCGTGGCTGACCAGCACCGCGTCGACCCGCTCCGCAGCGGTGGTCCGCAGCAGCGCTTGGAACGTGCCGTAACCGGGATCGATCAGCAGCCGGAAACCGCCGTGTTCGACCAGGTAGCCACTGCATCCCTGGTCCGGAACGGGCCAAGCGCCGCAACCCCCGAGAACCGTGATGCGCACCCACCGGATGTTACGGCGAGAACGCCGCAGCACGATCCGCTGCGGCATCGCCGCTACCGGACTCGGGCAGCCGCCCGATTCGTGAGCGCGGTTCCCCGACGGCTCATCCCGTCGTCCGCAAGCGGGTGATCGCGGTGATGATGAGGCCGTCGGCGGCCAGCCAGCGGCCGGTGAACGAGTCCAGCGGTGCGCCCTCGACGTCCGGTCCGCGTTTGAGCAGCTGCGCGTGGAACGCGCCGTCGCGGGAGATGGTGAGTTCGGCGTCTTCGAAACCGAGCCATTCCCGGGCCACGGGGAACCACGCCTTGTACACGGATTCCTTGGCGCTGAACAGGATCCGGTCCCAGTGCAACGACGAGTCCGATGTGGACAGTTCAGTGATCCGGCCGCGCTCGGCGGGCAGCGTGACCGCCTCCAGCACCCCGTCCGGAAGTGCGTCGTGCGGTTCGGCGTCGATGCCCACCGTGAGCACGGTTTCCTGGCGGCCGACCACCGCGGCCCGGTAGCCGAGGCAGTGCGTCATGCTGCCCGCCACGCCTTCGGGCCAGCCGGGTGCGCCGCGTTCACCCGGCAGCAGGGGAGCAGCGGGCACGCCGATCTTGGCCAGCGCGTTGCGCGCGCAGTGCCGCACGGTGGTGAACTCGCGGCGGCGCTTGTCCACCGCGCGGGCGATCACCTGTGACTCCTCGTCGAACAGCCACGCCTCGGGCGGGTCGGTGAAAGTCTCCTCCCAGGCCAGTTCGCCCGGCAGCAACCGCTCGATCACGCCGCCTCCTCGCCGAACACCGGCCGCAGCGAGTCCGCGGGCAAGCCGTGCCGCTTCCACTCGCGCGGGTAGCCGACCGAGACTTCCTGGAAGCGCACCCCGTCGTGCCAAGTGGTCCGCGGAATGTGCAGGTGCCCGTAGATCACCACCGAAGCCCGGTGCCGCAGGTGCCAATCCGCGGTGTGCACGGTTCCGCACCACTGCGCGAACTGCGGGTACCAGAGGACGTCGGTGGGTTCGCGCACCAGCGGGTAGTGGTTCACCAGCACGGTGGGAAGTTCCGGGTCGCACTCGGCGAGCCGCTGCTCGGTGTAGGCCAGCCGGGCGCGGCACCAGTCGTCGCGGGTCTCGTAGGGGTCGGGGTGCAGCAGGAACTCGTCGGTGCACACCACGCCGGACTCGTGCGCGACGGCCAGCGCCTCTTCCTTGGTGGCGGTTCCCGCCGGGCGGAACGTGTAGTCGTAGAGCACGAACAGCGGCGCGACGGTGACCGGGCCGCCGCGGCCGGTCCAGATCGGGAACTCGTCCTCGGGCGTGACTACGCCGAGTTCCCGGCAGCGGCGCACCAGCTCCAGGTAGCGCGCTTCGCCGCGCAGTTGCAGCGAATCCTGCTTCGGCGTCCACAGCTCGTGGTTGCCGGGCACCCAGATGACCTTGGCGAACCGTTCCGCGAGCAGCTCCAGCGCCCAGGAGATCTCGTCGGAGAGCTCGCCGACATCTCCGGCGACGATCAGCCAGTCGTGCTCGGTGCGCGGGCGCAGGTTGCGGGCGATGTCCTTGTTCTCGGCCATCGCGACGTGCAGATCGCTGACGGCCAGCAGTTCACCTGGGGTAGAGCTCATGATGTGCCGATCGTATCCGTGCTGGTGAGCTTCCCGGGGCGGTTCTGGGGGAATTCACAGTCCGCGGCGGGCTCCCACGGGCTGGGAATCGAATCTCGGCTCTCCGAGTTGGGTTTACGGCCGGGCAGGGCGTCGATACCGTCACCACATGGCCCGGACGGCGACTCTCACCACACGCGGATACGTGGATTTCGCGCGTGTGTCGTCCGCGCTCTGTAGCGCCTGAAAACTCCCGCGGGCGACCGCGGTCGAGGCCGACGCCTTCCTCCTGATTCCTCCCGGCGGCACCCGCGCGCGGTGCACGCCGTGCTGTCCAGCGGAGCGTGCTGATGACTCTGCCCGATCATGCCCTGAACGGCGCCCGGGCCGACCCGGATGCCATCGCGGTCACCAACGTCCGGAACTGCAAAGCCAGGAACCGCCCGCGGATTCCTCGCTGGTTGTTCAAAACCTTCAGTCCCGTCGGGCTGATCGTGCTGTGGCAGGTGCTCAGCGGTACCGGCCTGCTCGACGAGGACACGCTGGCCTCCCCGGCCACGGTGCTGGCCACCGCGGGCGAGCTGTGGGAGGAGGGCCGGATCCAGTCGGCCGTGCTGACCTCGGTGCAACGCGTCGGTGCCGGACTCGTGTGCGGGCTGGTCGCAGCCGTGGTGCTGGCGACCCTGTCGGGGTTGTTCCGCCGGGGTGAGGACCTGATCGACGCGCCGATGCAGATGCTGCGCACGGTTCCGGTGATCGGACTGATCCCGCTGCTGATCATCTGGTTCGGCATCGGCGAGGAACCCAAGATCATCCTGATCGCGCTGGCAGTGACCTTCCCGCTGTACATGAACATCTACGGCGGCATCCGCAACGTCGACGCCGGCCTGGTGGAGGCGTCCAGGACGCTCGGGCTCGGCCGGTTTGCCCAGGTGCGCCACGTGATCCTGCCCGCGGCGATGCCCAACGCCCTGGTGGGCCTGCGGTACTCGCTCGGTTCGGCGTGGCTGGCGCTGGTGTTCGGCGAAACGATCAACGCCACCGCGGGCATCGGCTACGAGATGAACATGGCGCGCGAGTTCTTCCAGACCGACGTGATCGTGGTCTGCCTGGTGCTCTACGCCCTGCTCGGCCTGGTGGCCGATTTCATCGTGCGACTTCTGGAAAGGACTGTTCTGGCATGGCGACCGGCCTTCCGCGGAGCGTAGCCGAGCGCGCGCCCGAGACGACGGCGCTGCCCGCGTCGGTGCGCGGACTCACCAAGAGCTTCGACGAGCACACCGTCCTCAATGGACTCGACTTGGACATCCGGCCGGGCCAGTTCGTTGCCCTGCTCGGCCCCAGCGGCTGCGGAAAGAGCACGCTGCTGCGCATCCTGGCCGACCTGGACCGCGAGATCGGCGGGGACGTGCAGGTCGCGCGGCGCCGTGCGGTGGCGTTCCAGTCCCCGCGGCTGATGCCGTGGAAACGGGTGTGGCGCAACGTGGTCCTGGGCCTGGACGGGCGTCCGGACCGGGCGAAGGCGATCCAGGCGCTGGAGGAGGTCGGCCTGGGACATCGGGTCGACGTGTGGCCCAAGGTGCTCTCGGGCGGTGAGGCGCAGCGCGCCTCGCTGGCGCGGGCGCTGGTGCGGGAACCGGACCTGTTGCTGCTGGACGAGCCGTTCTCCGCGCTCGACGCGCTGACCCGGATCAAGGTGCAGAACCTGGTCGGCGAGCTCTGGCAGCGCCACGGCTGCGCGATCCTGCTGGTTACCCACGACGTCGAAGAGGCGCTGCTGCTGGCCGATCGAGTGCTGGTGCTGCGCGACGGCGGCATCGCGCACGACCAGCTCGTCGAGCACGAACGGCCGCGGGACGTTTCCGCGCCGGGTTTCGTGGCCCAGCGCGCGGAACTGCTGTCCTGGCTCGGTGTCCACTGAGGACTTCGTTGTGAAGGGGCTGCGGGCCGTTCGCGGCTCCGGCACGCGCGGTCCTGAGCCGAAACCGGACCGGTGAGCTTTTCCGGCAACGCAACGCACATTCGTGAAGGAAGTGGTGACATGTCGGTCGAGATCGTCGGCATGATCGGGGCGCAGCACGTCTCGGAGATCCATCCGGCCGGCGGCCCGGCGATCGACCCGGAGTTCCTGCGCCGGTTCGCCCGCGCGCACGAGGACGGCGGGTTCGACCGCGTCCTCATCGGACACGGTTCGGGTTCGCCGGACGGCACGCAGCTCGCCGCGCACGTGGCCGCGCACACCGAACGACTCGGTTTCCTGGTCGCGCACCGGCCGGGTTTCGTCGCGCCGACGCTGGCCGCGCGAACGTTCTCCACACTGGACACGTTGGCGCGCGGGCGGATCGCGGTGCACGTCATCAGCGGCGGCAGCGACGCCGAGCAGCGGCGCGACGGCGACTACCTCGGCAAGGACGAGCGCTACGCGCGAACCGACGAATACCTCGAAGTGCTCAAACGGGCTTGGACCGAGCCGGGCCCGATCGACCACGTGGGCGAGCATTACCGGTTCGAGGGATTCGAGACCCGGGTGAAACCGGTGCAGCAGCCCCGGATTCCGCTGTATTTCGGCGGATCGTCGCAGGCGGCGTACCGGGTCGGCGGCAAGCACGCCGACGTGTTCGCGCTGTGGGGCGAGCCGCTGGCCGAGACCGCCGAGCAGATCGCGTCGGTGCGGGCTGCCGCGAAGGCCGCCGGGCGCTGCGACCTCCCGGGCATCAGCGTCTCGTTCCGGCCGATCCTCGGTGCCACCGAAGAACTCGCGTGGCAACGGGCGCACCGGATCCTGGACCGGATCCACGCGGCTCGCGGCGGATTCGGCTCGTTCACCGGGCCGAAGACGCTCGGCAATTCCGCCGGGGTCGCCAACGTCGGATCGCAGCGATTGCTCGCCGCCGCGGCGGGCGGAGACCTGCACGACCGTGCACTGTGGACTCCCACGTCGCGCGCGACGAACGCGGCGGGGAACTCCACCGCGCTGGTGGGCACCGCCGAGACGGTGGCCGAGGCGCTGGCCGACTACGTCGACATCGGGGTGAGCACGCTGCTGATCCGCGGCTACGACCCGCTGGACGACGCCATCGACTACGGCCGCGAACTCCTCCCGCGAGTGCGCGAAACCGTCGCCCGCCGCGCGGCGAACCCCGCACCCGCGATTTCCTGAGTGAACGGCCCGCTGGTCCCAATAGATTGGTCAAACGGTCCGTTCGCTCGGCGATCAGCGATCAGGCGACACGTGGGAGCGCCACTCGATCCGGGTGCTCATGGGGGAGTGAACGGCCCGCTGGTCCCAATAGATTGGTCAAACGGTCCGTTCGCTCGGCGATCAGCGATCAGGCGACACGTGGGAGCGCCACTCGATCCGGGTGCTCATGGGGGAGTGAACGGCCCGCTGGTCCCAATAGATTGGTCAAACGGTCCGTTCACTCCGGGGTGCGGGCGGAGTGGGAGTGCGGCGGGGGATCATGCCGGGGGAAAGGAATGGAGGGGTCATGACGCGCACCTGGGCGCCGGAGAGCGCTTCGCGGGGGCATGTCGTCGTGCTGCACGGGCGGGGCGAGCACCCCGGCGTGTACGAGCGGCTCGGGCGGCGGCTGGCCGCCGACGGCTACACCGTCGTGGCGCCGGACCGCGAAGCCTCCCCGGAGAGCTGGTTCGCCGGTGCGGGCGACGCCGCCCGCGTGCTCGCGGGCTCGGACACCGGCGCGCTGCTGGCGTGGGAGGCGGCGCTGGCCGAGCCGGTAGACGCGCTGGTGCTGGCGGGAACGCCGCTGGCCGCCGCGGAGCCACCGGCCGGGCGGGAGGACGAGATCGCCGCCCGCACGTCGTGCCCGATCCATCGCGAACACCTCGGCGCCGACCCGGATTTCGAATGGGGAGCGCTGACCGGATCCACCGGCGAACCACCGCAACGGCTGCCGGAGATCCCGGTGCTGCTGCTGCACGGCGAGTCCGACCCGATCGCTCCCGTCGACCCGGTGACGCGGCTGGGCGCCGCACACTCGCAGGCGACCGTTGCCGCGTTCAAGGACGGCGTGCACGACATCCTCAACGACAAGGCGCACCGCAGTGCCGCGGCGCGGATCGTGCTGTTCTGCGAAGAGATCGCCAAGGGCGCGGTGCTGCTGCCCGAAGTTCCCGCGGCCAGGAACACCCGCGCGCGCCGGGCCGCGCCGGTGCACGTGTCCGCGCGGGTGGACTACTCGCTGCGGGTGCTGACCGAGCTGGCGCGCGGCCCGCAGCAGCAGACCTGCGAGGCGATGGCCCGCAGCCAGGGCATTCCGCTGAACTCGCTGGTGAACCTGATGGTCGAGCTGCGCCGCGGCGGCCTGGTGCGCAGCAGGCGCGGCTGCGAGGGCGGTTACTGGCTGGCCCGGCCTGCCGCGCAGATCACGCTGGCCGAGGTGGTGCGCGCGGTGGAGGGCGAAGTGGTCTCGCACCACGAAGACGGCCCGCACGCGGAGGTGTGGGAGCAGCTCGGGCGGACGGTGGCGGAGTTCATGACGCGGGTCAGCGTCGCCGAACTCGCGCAGCCGGCCGCGGCATGAGCGATCCTCGGGCGCGCCGACGACCGACGCGGACGAGCCGGAACGACCGGCACCGACAGCTGGCAACACCCAAGACGACCGGAGCGGCGACCATGACCGAGCACGACGCCTTCCACCCAGACCTGACCTCCGAGGTCGACCCCGAGCAGCGCAAGTCGCTGCGTTCCCGGCTGCACCACGTGCGCGGCGCCGACCTCGACGAGGGCACCGCGCAGACCGAGGGCATGAAGCGGCTGGCCGCGATCAGCGGCGAGTCGGTGGGTTCCGAGAAGATCTGGACCGGCCAGACCCACGTCGCCCCGGACACCGCCTCCGCCGATCACCACCACGGCGAGTCGGAGACCTCGATCTACGTCGCCGACGGGCATCCCGAGTTCGTCTTCCACGACGGCACCGGCGAGGTGCGCATCAAGACCGAGCCCGGCGACTACATCTTCGTCCCGCCGTACGTGCCGCACCGGGAGGAGAATCCGGATCCCGACGAGGAGGCGGTCGTGGTGATCTCCCGCAGCACCCAGGAAGCCATCGTGGTGAACCTCCCCGGGCTCTACCCGCTCTGAGGCTCCGTTCGCACGAGCTGGGTGGTGCCGGCGGCGGACACCGCTCTCGCGGGCTTCCCGAGATTTCCGCGCCGGAGCGTTAATTTTCCGAAATGTCCGAAAAGGACGAGTCGGGTCGGCGGCGGGATCGCTCGAACCGTCGGATAGAGTGCTGCGCCTGCGCAGGGTGCACCTTGCGGCCGTGCTCCTCGTCGGGGATCGAGCAGCCGATGCCGGTGGCCGCGTGAAGAAAGGATCTCGTTGGCCACCCCGCTGTTGAAACCCGCACCGTCCGAGCCCTCTCGCCCCGCCGGCCCGGTCGCGGGCGCGCGGCGGCTGCGGGACCGCGTTCTCGTGCTGGTGCTCGCGCGGCCGCGAGCGGTCCTCGCGTCCGGGGCGGTCGCCGTGGTCGCCGCGATGGCGTGCATGTTCCTGCTGCACCTGGCCGGGACCGGACACGGCGCCGGAGTGGACTACCAGGTCTACCGGTGGGCCGTGCGCACCTGGCTCGGCGGTGGCGACCCGAGCCAAGGCGCCGCGATGACCAGCGCCGACCGCCCGTTGCCCTGGGTGTATCCGCCGTTCGCGCTGTTACCGCTGGCGGTTCCGTCGGTGCTGCCGTTCGTGCCCGGCTTGTGGTTGCTGTACCTGACCGATCTGGCGGCGCTCGGCGGCGTGCTCTACCTCGCGGTCCGCAGCATGTGGCCGGTCGCGGGCCGGAGCGGAGCGGCCGCGGCGGCTTCGCTGGGGTTGGCGGGCACGTTGCTGCTCGAGCCGGTTTACGCCTCGTTCGGCCTGGGTCAGGTGAACATCCTGCTGATGGGGCTGGTGGCCGCGGATTGCCTCACCGCGCGGCCGCGCTGGCCGCGCGGGCTGCTGGTGGGCCTCGCGGCCGCGATCAAGCTGACTCCTGCGGCGTTCGTGCTGTTCTTCTTGTTTCGCCGGGATTTCCGGGCGGCGGTGGTCGCAGCGGTCACGGCCGCGGCCGGGACGGCTTGCGGGTTCCTGGTGAGCTTTCCGGCCTCGATGGACTACTGGTTCGGGCGCGGTCCGGCGGCCGGGGTGAGCGGCTCCGCGTACCACACCAATCAATCGATCATGGGGGAATTGGCGCGGCTGGAACTGCCGACCGGCGTGCGCTACGCGGTCTGGGCGGTGCTGGCGCTGGCGTTGCTCGTGGTGACCGCGCGGGTGCTGCGCACGGCGGAGGCGCCGCAGGCGTTGCTGGCCAACGGTCTGCTGGCGTTGCTGATCTCGCCCACGTCCTGGTCGGACCACTGGGTCTGGGCGGCGCCCGGAGTGCTGGTGGCGCTGGCGACGGCGGTGCGCAGGCGCAGCATCGGGTGGGCGGTGTCCGGCGCGGCCATCGTGGTCGCCGCGCACATCGCGCCGTTCCGGATGCTGCCCGCCGCCGGGGACTGGAATGCGATACAGCACGTGGTCGGCAATTCCTATCTGCTGCTCGGAATCGCAATGCTGTTGCTGCTGGAGCGTGATCTCCGGCGGCGACGGCGATCTCCGCGCTTCCTCGCCGAGACCACGGCCGCAGTTCGCTGAACCATTGTCCCGGCACCGCCCGATCGTTTCCGCGGCGAATCCCGGCCCGCGTGAGCGGATCGCTCGACCGGTGCGAGCGGCGTGGATGCTGCATGTCCTTTGTGGACTCGAAACGGCCGAGTTGCTGGCCGATGGTGGTCTGTACCAGCAGGGACGGCGCCCGGCCGTGCTGCTAGTAAGTCCGGTTTGGGACTGTGCGGGCGAACCCGACCACTCCGACTGCGGCATCCGGATGAATTTCGGTGGCACGAGCGTACTTCCGCGGAGTCCAAAAGGGATCGTCCGACGGGTCTGCGCTAAGGCAAGGGTCACTCCGGTGTGCGCTAGGTCACGTAATGCTCCCGCTGGACCGAGCCAGCGCCGCTGCGCAGCGCGGATGAACGCTGGGTGGCGAGCTGTGCGGCGCCGGTGACCGGAGGTGGCGCGCGTTCGCAGCGGCGGTCTTGACCTGCGGCGGGACCGGTCCCGGCAGGCGGCTGCGCCGAGCGCGCGGCCGGAATGTGACATTCACCTGCGTTACTGCGCCGTAGCTTTCCACCGCATCGGTCTGTACAGTGCCGAAAACTGACCAGCGGTTGCAACGGCGCATCCTTTTGTCAGTGCCCGAAGGTTTTCGCGGGCCCGCTGGCGAGTGACCACACCTCCCGCGTGTCCGTGGCCTGGCGACGGGAGGATCGATGCCGGATTCCCAGTATCTGAGAAACGAGGCGCAGCGCCGCGCCACCGGGCAGGGCCTTTACGACCCCGCCCACGACCACGACGCCTGCGGTGTGGCGTTCGTGGCCGACATGCACGGGCGGCGCAGCCATGCCCTCGTGGACAACGCGCTCACCGCGCTGCGCAACCTCGAGCACCGAGGTGCCAAGGGCGCCGACCCGGAAACCGGGGACGGCGTCGGCCTGCTGACGCAGGTCCCGGACGAGTTCTTCCGCGCCGTCGTGCCTTTCGAGCTGCCCGCGGCGGGCGGCTACGCGGCCGGGACCGCGTTCCTGCCCGCCGACGAGGCCGGAGCCGCCGCTGCCGTCGAGACCATCGAGCGGATCGTGGCCGAGGAAGGGCTCGCCCTGCTCGGCTGGCGCGACGTTCCGGTGGTGCCGGACAACGCGGGCCGCTCGGCGCGCGAGGTGATGCCGGGCTTCCGGCAGTTGTTCCTCGGGCACGGCCGCGACGGTGCCGGGCAGGAGTCGGCGCTGCAGTTCGAGCGCCGCGCGTTCTGCGTGCGCAAGCGCGCCGAGCACGAGGCGAAGGTGTACTTCCCGAGCCTGTCCGCGCGCACCTTCGTCTACAAGGGGATGCTCAGCGAGACCCAGCTCGACGCGTTCTACCCGGACCTGCGCGACGAGCGGTTCGCCAGCGCCATCGGCCTGGTGCACTCGCGGTTCTCCACGAACACGTTCCCGTCGTGGCCGCTGGCGCACCCGTACCGGTTCATCGCGCACAACGGCGAGATCAACACGATGAAGGGCAACCGGAACTGGATGCGGACCCGCGAGAGCATGCTCGCGACCGACCTCATCCCCGGCGACCTCAAGCGGCTTTACCCCATCGCCACGCCGGACGGCAGCGACTCCGCGACGTTCGACGAGGTGCTGGAACTGCTGCACCTGGGCGGGCGGAGCCTGCCGCACTCGGTGCTGATGATGATCCCGGAGGCGTGGGAGAACCACGCCGAGATGGATCCGCAGCGGCGCGCCTTCTACGAGTTCCACAACTACCTGATGGAGCCGTGGGACGGCCCGGCGCTGGTGGCGTTCACCGACGGCACCCAGATCGGCGCGGTGCTCGACCGCAACGGCCTGCGCCCTGGGCGCTACTGGGTCACCGACGACGGCATGGTCGTGCTGGCCAGCGAGGTCGGCGTGCTGGAGCTGGACCCGGCGCGGGTGGTGCGCAAGGGCCGGTTGCAGCCGGGCCGGATGTTCCTGGTGGACACCGGCGCGGGCCGGATCGTCGACGACGACGAGATCAAGGGCGGCCTCGCCGCCGAGCACCCTTACCAGGAGTGGCTGGACTCCGGTGTGGTGCACCTGGGCGACCTGCCGGAACGCGACCGGGAAGTGCCCTCGCACGCCTCGCTGGTGCATCGCCAGCAGGTCTTCGGCTACACCGAGGAAGAGCTCGGCGTGCTGCTGCGGCCGATGGCCGCCGGTGGCGCCGAGCCGATCGGCTCGATGGGCAACGACGTGCCGTTCGCGGCGTTCTCGAAGCGCCCGCGGCACCTGTTCGACTACTTCACCCAGCTGTTCGCGCAGGTCACGAACCCGCCGCTGGACGCGATCCGGGAAGAGCTGGTGACTTCGCTGGCCACCCACGTCGGCCCGGAGCACAACCTGCTCGACCACGACCCGGACGCCTGCAAGCAGCTGGTGCTGCCGTTCCCGGTGCTGGACAACGACCAGCTCGCCAAGATCGTGCACATCGACGACGACGGCGACCGCCCGGGGCTCAAGCCCGCGATCATCCGCAGCACCTTCGAGGTCGGCGGTGGCGGGCAGGCGCTGCGGCAGCGCCTGGACGAGATCTGCGAAGAGGTCTCGGCCGCCGTCGCCGACGGCGCGCACGTGCTGGTGCTGTCCGACCGCACCGCCGACGCCGAGCACGCCCCGATCCCCTCGCTGCTGGTCACCGGCGCGGTGCACCACCACCTGGTGCGGGAGAAGAACCGCACCCAGGTCGGCCTGGTCGTCGAAGCCGGCGACGTGCGCGAGGTGCACCACGTGGCGCTGCTGATCGGCTACGGCGCGGCCGCGGTCAACCCGTACCTGGCGATGGCCAGTGTCGAGGACCTGGTGCACAACGGCGTGCTCCAGGGCCTTGAAACCCACCAGGCCACCGCGAACCTGATCAAGGCGCTGGGCAAGGGCGTGCGCAAGACCATGTCCAAGATGGGGGTCTCCACGGTGGCCTCCTACACCGGCGCGCAGATCTTCGAGGCGATCGGGCTCGGCGAAGAGGTCGTCGAGCGCTGCTTCGCGGGCACCACTTCGCGGCTCGGCGGAGTCGGTTTCGACGGGCTGGCCACCGAGGTCGCCGAGCGGCACCGCAAGGCGTACCCGGCCGACGGCGTGCAGGCCCCGCACCGGGATCTGCACGTGGGCGGCGAGTACCAGTGGCGGCGCGAGGGCGATCCGCACCTGTTCAACCCGCGCACCGTGTTCAAGCTGCAGCACTCCACGCGGGCCGGGCGCTACGAGATCTTCAAGGAGTACACCAAGTCCGTCGACGACCAGTCGCGGGACCTGATGACGCTGCGCGGGCTGTTCAAGTTCCGCGAGGGCGTCCGCGAGCCGGTGCCGGTCGAGGAGGTCGAGCCGGTCTCGGAGATCGTCAAGCGGTTCGCCACCGGCGCGATCTCCTACGGCTCCATCTCGCAGGAGATGCACGAGACGCTGGCCATCGCGATGAACCGCCTCGGCGGCAAGTCGAACACCGGTGAGGGCGGCGAGGACGCCGATCGGTTCACCGCCGACGCGGATGGCGACTCGCGGCGTTCGGCGATCAAGCAGGTCGCCTCCGGCCGGTTCGGCGTGACCAGCGAATACCTGGTCAACTCCGACGACATCCAGATCAAGATGGCGCAAGGTGCCAAGCCCGGTGAGGGCGGCCAGCTGCCCGGCCACAAGGTCTACCCGTGGATCGGCAAGACCCGGCACTCCACGCCGGGCGTCGGGCTGATCTCCCCGCCGCCGCACCACGACATCTACTCGATCGAGGACCTGGCGCAGCTCATCCACGACCTGAAGAACGCCAACCCGGCCGCTCGCATCCACGTGAAGCTGGTCAGCGAGGTCGGCGTCGGCACGGTCGCGGCCGGGGTGTCGAAGGCGCACGCCGACGTGGTGCTCATCTCCGGGCACGACGGCGGCACCGGTGCCTCGCCGCTGTCGTCGATCAAGCACGCGGGCGGTCCCTGGGAGCTGGGCCTGGCCGAGACGCAGCAGACGCTGCTGACCAACGACCTGCGCGACCGGATCGTGGTGCAGACCGACGGCCAGCTCAAGACCGGCCGGGACGTGCTGATCGCGGCGCTGCTGGGCGCGGAGGAGTTCGGCTTCGCCACCGCCCCGCTGGTCGTGTCCGGTTGCATCATGATGCGGGTCTGCCACCTCGACACCTGCCCGGTGGGCGTGGCCACGCAGAACCCGGAGCTGCGCGCGAAGTTCAACGGCAAGGCCGACTACGTGGTGAACTTCTTCCAGTTCATCGCCGAGGAGGTCCGGGAATACCTGGCGCAGCTGGGCTTCCGCTCCATCGAGGAGGCGATCGGGCACGCCGAGCTGCTCGACACCGACGAGGCGGTGCGGCACTGGAAGACCGCCGACCTGGATCTTTCGGCGATCACCCACGTGCCGGAGCTGCCCGCGGGCAAGCCGCTGCACAACACCACCACCCAGGACCACGGCCTGGACAAGGCGCTGGACAACACGCTGATCCAGCTCAGCGAGGGCGCCTTGAAGGAGGGTTCTCCGGTGCGCCTGGAACTGCCGGTGCGCAACGTCAACCGCACCGTCGGGACCATGCTCGGCCACGAGCTGACCAAGCATTGGGGCGGTGCGGGGCTGCCGGACGACACGATCGACGTGACGTTCACCGGCTCGGCGGGGCAGAGCTTCGGCGCGTTCGTGCCGCGCGGCATCACGCTGCGGCTGCTCGGTGACGGCAACGACTACGTCGGCAAGGGCCTGTCCGGCGGGCGGATCGTGGTGCGCCCGCCGCAGAACGCCTCCTACACCGCCGAGGACAACGTCATCGCGGGCAACGTGCTGCTCTACGGCGCGACCGGCGGTGAGCTGTTCGTGCGCGGCGTGGTCGGGGAGCGGTTCTGCGTGCGCAACTCCGGCGCGGTGGCCGTCGTCGAAGGCGTCGGCGATCACGGCTGCGAGTACATGACCGGCGGGCGCGCGGTGATCCTCGGCGACACCGGCCGCAACTTCGCGGCGGGCATGTCCGGCGGCATCGCCTACGTGCTGGACCTGCGCGCCGACCGGGTCAACCCGGAGATGGTCGACCTCGACCCGCTCGACGACACCGACGCCGAGTTCCTGCACGACCGGGTGCGCAGGCACTTCGAGCAGACCGCATCGCAGGTCGCCGCTGAGCTGCTGGCGGACTGGGACCTGGCGCTGCGCCGGTTCGGCAAGGTCATGCCGCGCGATTTCAAGCGGGTGCTGGAAGCCCAGAGCGCCGCCGAACGCGATGGGCGCGACGTCAACGACGCGATCATGGAGGCGGCTCATGGCTGACCCGAAGGGCTTTCTCACCACCGAGCGCCAGACGCCGCAGCGCAGGCCGGTGGACATCCGGATCAAGGACTGGCGCGAGGTCTACCTCGAGTTCGAGCAGGACAACGTGCAGAAGCAGGCCGGGCGCTGCATGGACTGCGGCATCCCGTTCTGCCACCAGGGCTGTCCGCTGGGCAACCTCATCCCGGAGTGGAACGACCTGACCTGGCGCGGCGACTGGGCCGACGCGATCCAGCGGCTGCACGCCACGAACAACTTCCCGGAGTTCACCGGGACGTTGTGCCCGGCGCCGTGCGAGGCGGCGTGCGTGGTGGGCATCAACTCCGATCCGGTCACCATCAAGCAGGTCGAGATCGAGATCATCGACAAGGCGTGGGACGAAGGCTGGGTCACCCCGCAGCCGCCCGCGGCCAAGACCGGCAAGAAGGTCGCGGTGATCGGCTCCGGCCCGTCCGGGCTGGCCGCCGCGCAGCAGCTGACCCGCACCGGGCACGACGTGGTGGTCTTCGAGCGGGCCGATCGCCTCGGCGGGTTGCTGCGCTACGGCATCCCCGAGTTCAAGATGGAGAAGCACCGGCTGGACCGGCGGCTCGGGCAGATGCGGGCCGAGGGCACGGAATTCCGCACCGGCGTCAACGTCGGCGTGGACGTGACCGTGCAGCAGTTGAAGTCCGATTACGACTCCGTCGTGCTGGCGGGAGGCTCCACCGCCGCCCGCGACCTGCCGATCACCGGCCGCGAGGTGCGTGGCGTGCACCAGGCGATGGAGTACCTGCCGCTGTCGAACAAGGTGCAGGAAGGCGATCTGGCGACCTCGCCGATCGACGCCGCGGGCAAGGACGTCGTGGTCATCGGCGGCGGTGACACCGGCGCGGACTGCGTCGGCACCGCGCACCGGCAGGGCGCGCGGTCGGTCACCCAGCTGGAGATCATGCCGACGCCGCCGTCCACGCGGCCGGACGCTCAGCCCTGGCCGACCTACCCGATGATCTACCGGGTCTCCTCGGCGCACGAGGAGGGCGGCGAGCGGCTGTTCTCGGTCAACACCCAGGAGTTCCTGGGTGACGAGAACGGCGAGCTGCGCGCGCTGCGGCTGGTCGAGGTGCGCCGCGAGGACGGGAAGTTCGTGCCCGTCGAGGGCAGCGAGCGGGAGATTCCCTGCCAGCTGGCGTTCCTGGCGATGGGCTTCGTCGGCCCGGAGAAGGAGGGCCTGCTCGACGAGCTCGGGGTGGATCTCGACGAGCGCGGCAACGTCGCGCGCGACGAGAACTTCATGACCTCCGTGGACGGGGTCTTCACCGCGGGCGACATGGGCCGCGGGCAGTCGCTGATCGTGTGGGCGATCTCGGAGGGCCGTTCCGCGGCCGCCGGGGCGGACCGCTACCTGACCGGCCGGGACGTGCTGCCCGCGCCGATCGCACCGACGGATCGTCCGCTGACCTGAGCCACCGCCTCCGCGCTGGCCAGCTCGGCGCGGGGGCGGTGATCCACCTGGGCGCCACCGGGACCAGAGCGGTCCCGGTGGCGCCTTTTTGGCTGGTGACGGGTTTGCGGCGGCCTGTCGCCCAGTCATTTAGTTGCGAGAAACACCTTTATTGGTGGCGGCTGTTGCGCGACCATGGAGGTGCGGGCGCCAGCGCCGGTGGCCGCGCGGCGGGCAGGCATCCGCCGGCCCGCGCACTCACTCGCTCTGAGGGGAAAATGAAGCACTTCGCGTTCGTCAGCATGCCCGCGCACGGTCACGTCAACCCCACATTGCCGATCGTTGAAGAGCTGGTCCGGCGGGGCCACCGGGTCAGCTACGGCGTCGGCGCCGCGTTCGCCCCGGTGGTCGAGGCGGCGGGCGCGACCGCGGTGCCCACCGGCAGCGAGATGCCAAAGCTGCCCTCGAACTTCGGCGGCACGTTCGACCCGGAAGCGATGGCGCCGTTCATGCAGCACCGGCTCGCCGACCTGCGGGAGAACTTCCCCGTGCTGCTCGAGCACTTCCAGCAGGATCCGCCGGACGCGGTGTGCTTCGACGACGGCGAGATCTCCGGGCCGATGCTGGCCGAGAAGCTGGGCGTGCCGGACGTGGCGCTGGTCCCGCACTTCGCGGGCAACGAGCGCTTCTCGTTCCGCGACCTGCTGCGGGAGCACTCGGCCGATGCGTTCGACCACGAGGAACACCCGGTGTTCCAGGACTTCAAGGCGCGGCTGGCGGAGATCAAGACCGAGTTCGGGGTGACCACCGAATCCGGCGGGTTCGGGCAGACCATCCCGTCCTCGTTGAACCTGGTGTTCCTGCCCGCGGAGTTCCAGATCGCGGTGGAGACCTTCGACGATCGGTTCCGGTTCATCGGCCCGTCGGTCGGCGGGCGCGCGGAGTCGGACTGGCGGCCCGCGGACTCCGGGAAGCCGCTGCTGTTCATCTCGCTGGGCACGATCTTCAACCAGCGCGCGGACTTCTTCCGCACCTGCATCGAGGCGTTCCGGGACAGCGGCTGGCAGGTCGCGATGTCCATCGGCAACGTCGTCGAGCCCGCCGAACTCGGCGAGATCCCGGACGACTTCGAGGTCCGCCCGAGCTTCCCGCAGCCCGCGGTGCTGCGGCACGCCAGCGCGTTCCTCACGCATTCCGGCATGAACTCGACGATGGAGGCGCTCTACTACGGGGTGCCGCCGATCGCGGTGCCGCAGATGCAGGAGCAGCAGGCCAACGCGCGGCGGCTGGAGGAACTCGAACTCGGGCGGTACCTGGACTCCGACGAGATCACCGCCGCGCAGCTGCGCGATGCGGTGCAGGAAGTCGCCGAGTCCTCCGAGATCCGCGCCGCCGTGCACAAGATGTCCGAGGCCGTCCGCAACTCCGGCGGCGCCCCGGCGGGCGTCGACGCCTTGGAGGCGCACCTCGGCGGCTGATCCACTGAGGTTTTTCCAGGAGTGAACGGACCGTTCGTCCAATCTAGCCGGACGAACGGTCCGCTCACTCCGAACGAGCGGGTTGCTCCGCGGCCGCCAGGTGGGTCAGGAAGCTCGTCCAGCGGCGCCGGTCGAAGCGCAGGATCGGGCCGTGCGGGTCCTTCGAGTCTCGTGCGAGGACTGCGCTGGGCAACGCCGCCACCTCGACGCACGCACCCTGGTTCATGCTCCGCGACGACCGCTTCCAGTCGATTTTTAACGGATCCACGACTTGCTCCTCGTCACGGGAGTTCGGTGAGTACTGCTTCGATGAACTCCCGTGAGTCTTCCTCAGACAGGGCCTCGTTGCGAAGACTTTTCGCAACTGCGAGGTAGGTCTCCGCCAGCAGTGGGTCTCCGACGTCGTAGCGCGCACCCAGCACCGGATGCCCCTCCAGGAAAACGCCTGGGCTGAAGCTTGCGAATTCGAGAACGATGAACTTCCCATCCATGCCGCTGTGGGCACCTGCCGAAGTCGGCAGCACTTGGATGCGCACATGCGGCAAGGTGGCCACCTTCACGAGGTGCGCGAGCTGGCCACGCAGGATCTCTACGCCGCCGACCGGACGGCGCAACGCGGACTCCTCGATAACGGCGTCAAGTCGCAGCGGAGCCGAGTCGTGCAGCCGCCGCTGCCGCTCCAGGCGGAGCTCGGCGACGGCTCGGCGGTCCTGGGCAGCGACGCTGCGACTGGCCTCGGTAAGAGCTTCGGCGTAGTCCCTGGTCTGCAAAAGTCCCGGTATGACGAGTTGTTCGTAGTTGAACTCCCGGGCAGCTTCCCCTTCGGAACCGAGGAAGAAGGCGAACCAGTCCTCGACGATGTCGGCGTACGGTTCCCACCAACTCGGTTCCGCCGAGCTCTTCGCCTGCGCTACCAGGTTTTCGACCTCGGTCTCGGGAACCCGGTAGAAGCGCAACAGATCCCGCACGTCGCGGTGTTGGAGGCGGTACATGCCCGCTTCCATTTGGCTTACCTTGCCGCGTGAGCACCCGAGCTCCTCGGCTGCCTGCTCGGCTGTCTTCCCAGCCTCGTTTCGGAACTGCCGCAGGGCCGCTCCGATGCGTCGACGCGTTGACGCGGGATCGCTTCTCACTGCAACCAACCTCCTCGCGCGCCCCAGTGTGCCTGTCGCCTCGGCTTACCCCGAAGTGATCACCCGATCGTGATCTAGGGCAGCTAACGGTTAGCCAGTAACGTGTTAGCGGTCAGTGTAGAGGCATGGGTGGAGGAGTCATGAACGTGGATCTGTCGGGAATCCTGGCGGCGCCGTCGGATGCGGAGTTTCAGCGGGAGTTGCGTGAGGTGGTGGCGTTCGACGCGCCGAGGGCGTTCGCGTTGTGCGAAGAGGAAGGTGTGCGCGAAGACGGGTACGTGCGCTACTGGGGTTTGGCCTTCGACGACTGCGCGGAGGTGATCAGTACCGTGGACGATGCACGGGTGCGTTTCCGTTCCGTCGAAGCCGCCTGCGCGCGCCTGGGGCGCCGCCGCAAGATGCATTTGATCTGGGTGGAGACCGCAGTTGCATCGGCAGGTGATGGGGCGCGGTAGCGGGCGCGGGAACATTTGCGAACTTCCAGCTGGAAAACCCGAAACCAGGGCGGGCCAGATTTTTCTGGGAATGGGTTCCGAATCCGGGGCATCGGCCGCTGCCCCGGATTCGGTGCAAATCACGGCCGTCCGGCGCCGGTCAGCCGAGGTTCACATCGGAGCAGCTGTAGAAGGCGTTGTCGGTGTCGGCGATCTCCCACGCTGCGAAGATCATGTGCTTGCCGTGTTTGCCAGCGGGCAGCCGGACGTCGTGGACCTCGGTGTCGCCGGGTGTCTTGCCGCCGTAGTCCACCGTGGCGAACGGGGCAGGCTCAAGCTGATCCCTGGTCAACGGCTTGTTCGGATCCCAGTCGTCCTTGGTGATGAAGTAGCGGTACGACTCGGTGGGGTGCGATGCGGTGTTCTTCCAGTGGAACTGGACGTTCTGCCCGGGCTCGAGGTTCGTGGCGGGCCAGTCGCCGCCGCGCGGGTCGTCGAGCTGCCCGAACGTCGGGTTGTCCGCGCTGCACAAATGCCCGTCCGCCGGGCCTTGCTGCGGGAAGTTCCCGGGGCCTTCCACGCTCTGCGGCTCCCACTGGATCGGCCCGCAGTCACCCGCTGCACCGTTGGCGCACACGGCTTGGCGGCTGGGCGGATTCTCGGTGAAACCGTGCGCCTGAGCGAGGCCGGTCGTGATCGCGGGCGCCAGCAAGGTGCTCAGGCCGAGCAGCGAAAGTCCGATCGAGCGCGCTGCGCGCTTCGTGGTCATGCAACTCCTTTTCGGGGTTCTCCGCGGAAGGGTTAATCCTTTTCGGCCCTTCCGGGTGGAGAACTTTAGTAGCCCGGAAACAACTCACAAGACCTGATCATGATGATTACCGTCACGTAACGCTGCGATAAAGTTGAACGAAGGCTTTCATGTGCGCAGCGTGCTTTCGGAATGACTCCTCGTTGGGCATTTTCCGATGAATTGATCGGCGCGTTGATCGCTTTCGCGGAAACCGGTCGTCAACCGCCGGAGGCGACGCGCACCAGCGCAGGCCGGATGAGCCGGCCGTGCGTGCGGTAGCCGGGGCGCAGCACCTCGGCGACCACGGCGTTGGCCTGGACATCGTTGCCGTGCAACGGAATCACGTTGCTGGAGTCGGAAGGAGCGGCCTCGTGCTCGGCCGGGTCGAACGGTTCGCCCAGCGGATCGATGCGGTGCAGGCCCTCGGCGGCGAGGGTCTGCTGCAACTGCTTGTGCACCGCGCCCAGTGCTTCCGGATTGTGCATGGCGCCGAGTTCGACGGCGTCCAGCACCGGCAGCAGTTCCCGCAGCAGCCCTTCGGCCGCGCGATCCAGGTTGGCGGTCTGCTCCCGCAGCATCCGCTTGCGGTAGTTGTCGAATTCGGCGGCGAGCCGTTGCAGCGAGGCCAGATGTTCATCGCGTTCGCCGCGCAGCCGGTCGAGCTGGTCGGCCGGATCGGCGGACGCCTGCGCGTCGGTGCGCGCGGACTCCGGCGGGCCGATCAGATCGGTAACCACGGTCGGGCGCCGCCGGGGATGTTCGGCCGGGATCGGCAGCGCGTTCGGCGGGTCCTGTTCGTCGTGCGCCACGCCGGCTCACTCCTTCCGGCCGGTGTTGTCGTCGATGATCTCGGCATCCACCACGTCATCGTCGGAGGAGGCCGAACCGCCCGACTGTCCCGGACCGCCGGGCTGCCCCGAACCGCCGGAGCCCGAGCCACCGGAGCCGCCTGCTTCCGAACCACCGGAATCCGAATACAGCGCCTGCCCGAGCGACTGCGACTCGGCGGAGAGCTTGTCCAGCGCCGTGCGGATCGCCGCCACGTCCTGCCCGCGCAGCGCCTCGTTGGTCTCGCCGATCGCGCCGCGCACGCGGTCCTTGACGTCGGCGGGCAGCTTCTCGTCGTTGTCGCTGAGCACCTTTTCCGTCTGGTACACCAGGGTTTCCGCCTGGTTGCGGGTCTCGGCCTCCTCGCGGCGCTGCCGGTCCTCCTCGGCGTGCGCCTCGGCGTCCGAGACCATCTGGTCGATGTCCTCCTTCGGCAGCGCGGAACCGCCGGTGATCTGGATGGACTGCTCCTTGCCGGTGCCGTGGTCCTTGGCGCCCACGTGCACGATGCCGTTGGCGTCGATGTCGAACGAGACCTCGATCTGCGGCACGCCGCGCGGCGCGGGCGGCAGCCCGGTGAGGTCGAAGCTGCCGAGCTTGTTGTTGTGCGCGGCGATTTCCCGTTCCCCTTGGAAGACCTGGATCTGCACCGAGGGCTGGTTGTCGTCGGCAGTGGTGAAGGTTTCCGAGCGCTTGGTCGGGATCGTGGTGTTGCGCTCGATGAGCTTGGTCATGATCCCGCCCTTGGTCTCGATGCCCAGGGACAGCGGGGTCACGTCCAGCAGCAGCACGTCCTTGACGTCGCCACGCAGCACGCCGGCCTGCAGCGCGGCACCGACGGCCACGACCTCGTCCGGGTTGACGCCCTTGTGCGGTTCCTTGCCGCCGGTGAGCTCCCGGATCAGCTCGCCGACCGCGGGCATCCGCGTCGCCCCGCCGACCAGCACCACGTGATCGATGTCCTGCACCGAGATCCCGGCGTCGCGCACGGCGGCGTTGAACGGTGTGCGGGTGCGTTCGAGCAGGTCGGAGGTGATCCGCTGGAACTCGGCGCGGGAGAGCGTCTCGTCCAGGAACAGCGGGTTCTTGTCCGCGTCGACCGTGATGTAGGGCAGGTTGATCGAGGTGGTCGAGGAGCTGGACAGCTCGATCTTGGCCTTCTCCGCGGCTTCCTTGATCCGCTGCAGGGCCATCTTGTCCTTGGTCAGGTCGATGCCCTGCGACTGCCGGAACTTCTCGACCAGCCAGTCGACGATCCGCTCGTCCCAGTCGTCCCCGCCGAGGTGGGTGTCCCCGGACGTCGCCTTCACCTCGACGAGTCCTTCGCCGACGTCGAGCAGCGACACGTCGAAGGTGCCGCCACCGAGGTCGAAGACCAGGATGGTCTGCTCCTTCTCGCCCTTGTCCAGGCCGTAGGCGAGCGCGGCCGCCGTGGGCTCGTTGATGATGCGCAGCACTTCGAGCCCGGCGATCTGCCCGGCTTCCTTGGTGGTCTGGCGCTGCGCGTCGTCGAAGTAGGCCGGCACGGTCACGACGGCGTCGGTGACCTCTTCGCCGAGGTAGTTCTCGGCGTCGCGCTTGAGCTTCATCAGCACCCGGGCGCTGATCTCCTGCGCGGTGTAGGCCTTGTCGTCGATCGTGGTCTTCCAGTCGGTGCCCATGTGCCGCTTGACCGACCGGATGGTGCGGTCGACGTTGGTCACCGCCTGGTTCTTCGCGGGCTGCCCGGTCAGCAGCTCGCCGCTGCGGGCGAAGGCCACCACCGACGGGGTCGTGCGCGAGCCCTCCGAGTTCGCGATCACCGTCGCGTCGCCGCCTTCGAGCACGGCGACGACCGAGTTCGTCGTGCCCAGATCGATGCCCACCGCTCGGCCCATCTGCGGCCCCCCTCCGGATCGGCTGCGGGCAGCACCGCTGCTCGGCGCCCGCTGGTGGCTCCGCGTCCCAGCCTCGGCGCCCCGCGCGGGTGCCGGATAGGGCAGAACGTCCTGGCACGGTGGGGAAAACGGTTGCGGGTTAACCCTCGGCGATGGCCAGCAGGCGCTCGACCGTGCTCCAGTTGCGGGAGGTCGCGGTAACCCCGAGCCGCCGCTCCAGCCAGGATTGCGAAACGCGCGTGTTGCGCACCCCGTCCGGGCACCACACGAACACCTCGCGCTCGCCGAACCGCACGAGTTCCGGTTCCGGCGGCTCCAGCGCGGCGAACCGGTCCGGATCGGGTTTCGCGGACAGGAACGTGACGAGGTATTTGGCCGGGTCGGTCGCGACGCCCGCGAGTGGATCGGCGGTGATCAGCGCGGCCAATTCGTCGCGGGTGCGCACCAGCACCGGGACCTCGATGCCGAACCGGCTCGCGATGCCCTCCGCGATGACCCGTTCGGCCGCATCCGCGGAGATCGTGGCGGAGAACACAACATTGCCGCTCTGCAGGTGCGTGGCGACCTCGCCGAACTCCAGCGCGGCCATTTCCCCGCGCAGCTCGGCCATCGGCACGCGGTTGTGTTTGCCCAGGTTGACGCCCCGCAGCAGGGCGATCTGACGCTGCCGCACGGAAACCCCCTCGCCGTCCGCGGCCGGCTCGCTCCGGAACGCGCAGTGATGATCGTCGCGGGCAGCATGCCTCCCGCCCCCGACAACGCTCTCTTAAAGTCCGGCGGAGGAACCCGCGATGCAGCGAGGAGGCCGGTCGTGGACAGCGCGGTGCAAGTGACCGGGACGCGACAGCGCCAGGCGTGGCAGGACGGCGTGCTGCCGCCGGTGGAGAAGGTCCGCGACGGCCTCTGGTCGATCCCGGTGCCGATCCCGGACAACCCGCTGCGCTACACGCTCATCTACGCCTTCGAGCTGCCCGACGGCGTCGCGCTGGTCGACGCCGGGTGGGACGCCGAGGACTCCTGGCTGGCCCTGGTCGCCGGGCTGCGCACCGCCGGTTACGAACCCGCGGACGTGCGGGCGGTGCTGGTCACGCACATGCACCCGGACCACTTCGGGCTGGCCGGACGGGTGCGGGAGGCATCCGGAGCCTGGATCGGGATGCACGAGGCCGACGCCGCGCAGGTGCGCCCGGACGATGCGCTCACCGACTCGATCACCCGCCGCGCAGCGGCGCAGCTGACCGACGCGGGCGCGCCCCGGGACGTGGTCGGTGAACCGCACGGCCTGTCCCGCGCCCACCTGCTCGAAGACGGCGCGGAAGTGCTCATCGCCGATCACGACCGCATCGACCTGCCCGGCTGGGACCTGCGCGCGGTGTGGACGCCGGGGCACACGCCCGGGCACCTGTGCTTCCACGAGCGCGAGCACGGGCTGCTGCTGTCCGGTGATCACGTGCTGCCGCGGATCAGCCCGAACATCTCGCTGTACCCGGGCCAGCTCGGCGATCCGCTGGGGCGCTACCTGGACTCGCTGCGCGCGGTCGGCGAGATCGACGCCGACGAGGTGCTGCCCGCGCACGAATACCGCTTCCGCGGCCTGGACGCGCGGGTCGCTTCGCTGCTGGAGCACCACGGCGAGCGGCTCGCGGAGGTCGAACGCGCGGTGGCCGCGAACCCGGGCAGCACCGGCTGGGACGTGACGACCCGGCTGCACTGGTCGCGGCCGTTCGCGACGCTTTCGCAGTTCCTCAAGCGGCACGCGCTGCGCGAGTCGCTGGCGCACCTGGTGCTGCTGGAAACGCACGGGCGGCTGCGGGCCTCGGATGAGAAGATCACCCGATGGTTCGCCGCGAACGGTCGAACTTGACCGTTTTTTCGCGAACGGGTACCACTCGCAGCGGGGTGGTGCATCAGGTGCCGCGCCGACGACGCGGCGGCAACGGAGGGACACGCGCGTGACTGAGAGCGTCCGCACCGATTTCGGCGACGGCATCGCCGTGATCACCATCGACCGGCCGGAGGCGAAGAACGCGGTCGACAAGAGCGTCGCCGAGGGGCTCGCCGCGGCCGTCGACGAATTCGAGGCCCGCAAGGACCTCACCATCGCGATCCTCACCGGCGCGGGCGGCACGTTCTGCGCGGGCATGGACCTGAAGGGCTTCGCCCGCGGCGAGCGGCCCTCCATTCCGGGGCGCGGCTTCGGCGGCGTCACCGAGCGCCCGCCGCAGAAGCCGCTGATCGCCGCGGTCGAGGGCTGGGCGCTGGCGGGCGGCTGCGAGCTGGCGCTGTCGGCCGATCTGATCGTGGCCTCGCGGGAGGCGAAGTTCGGGCTGCCCGAGGTCAAGCGCGGGCTGGTCGCGGCCGCGGGCGGGCTGCTGCGGCTGCCGAAGGCGCTGCCCTACCAGCTGGCGATGGAGGTGGCGCTGACCGGCGACCCGCTCACCGCGGAGAAGGCGCACGCGCACGGGCTGATCAACAGCCTCACCGAGCCCGGTGGCGCGCTGGAAGCGGCCAAGGAACTCGCCGGGCGCGTGGCGGCCAACGGGCCGCTGGCGGTGCGGGCCACCAAGGAGATCGTGTCCGGCGCGCTGCGCTGGACCGATGCCGATGCCTTCCGCGAGCAGGCGGAGATCGTGGGCCCGGTGTTCAACTCCGCCGACGCCCAGGAAGGCGCCCGCGCGTTCGCCGAGAAGCGCTCCCCGGTCTGGCGCGGCGAGTGAGCCCGGTGCACGGCGAGGCGGCGCAGGGTGACCCGGTTCAGGGCGACCCGGTTCTGGGCGACGCAGCGCGGGGCGACGCCGCGGACCGGAACGCAGCGCAGAACGACGCGGCGCAGGACCCGGGCACCGAGGAGCCGATGCTCGGCGGCGCCCGCTATCGCCAGTCCGACGCCGAGATGGAGCCGGAGGGCACCGTCCCGGACCACGACCGGGAGCGCGCCGACGCGGCCCGCGAACTCGGCGCCGCGCTGCGCGAACTCGTCGAGGCCGGCGTCAGCACCGAGACCGACCCGGCCACCATGCGCAAGATCGCCGATCAAGCTCGGGAACTGGTGGCACCGCTGACCGCGGCCACCCGCACCCGGCACGTCGCGCCGACGGTGGATCAGGCCAAGCCGGGGCGGCGGATGTACAACCCGACGGTCGGGACGGGCAACCCGATCGCCCCGCCGATGCGGGTGCGGGTCGAAGACGGCGTCGCGATCGGCACCTGCACGCTCGGGCTGGCCTACGAGGGACCGCACAGCTACACCCACGGCGGGGTCAGCGCGATGCTGATCGACCAGATCCTCGGGCACGCCAACGCCGCCGCGGGACGGCCCGGCATGACGGTGAAGCTGCAACTGCGCTACCGGAAACCGGTGCCGTTGCAGACACCGCTGGTGCTGCGGGCATGGGTCGACGACGACGCGGTCAGCGGACGGCGCACGAGTCCGGCGGCCACCATCACCACCGAGGACGACCCGGACACCGTGCTGGTGGAGGCGTTCGGGGTGTTCGTGACGCCGACCGCCGAGCAGGCTCGCCGCATCTTCGGCGACAACCCGCCGCCGGATTAGGCCGGGGAGCCGTCCGGCGGGACAGCCGCCGATGTTCCGGGGCGATCCCTCGCCCTGCACCGCAACGATTCGCCGCCCCGCGCCTCGCACGGGGCGGCGAATTCGCTTGCACCGCGGAATTCAGTCCGAGTCCGGCAGCTTCCCGCCCTCCCGGTCCGAGCGCAGCTGCGTCTTGAGCACCTTGCCGCTGGGATTGCGCGGCAGTTCCGGCACGACCGAGACGTGCCGCGGCCGCTTGTACCCGGCGAGGTGCTCGCGGCAGTACGACTCGACATCCGCCGCGGTCGGCGGATCCGCCGGATCGCTCGGGACGAGCACCGCCAGCGGGGTTTCGCCCCACCGCTCGTCGGCCACGCCGATCAGCGCCACGTCGGCGACCTTCGGGTGGCCCGTGAGCGCGTCCTCCACTTCGGCGCAGTAGATGTTCTCCCCGCCCGAGATGATCATGTCCTTCTTCCGGTCGACCACGTAGTAGTAGCCGTCCTCGTCCTCGCGCACCAGATCGCCGGAGTGGAACCAGCCGCCGCGGAACACCTCGGCGGTCTCGGCCGGTTTGTTCCAGTACTCCCGCATCACCGTCGGGCCGCGGTAGACGATCTCGCCGACTTCGCCGCGCGGCACGTCGTTCATGTCGTCGTCGACCACGCGCACTTCGACGTTGAGCATCGGGGTGCCCACCGAACCGATCTTGCGCAGCGCGTCCTCGCCGCGCAGCAACGTGGTGACCGGGCTGCACTCGGTCTGCCCGAACGAGGTCGTCACCTCTGCCTGCGGGAACGTCTCGATCATCGTGCGCAGCAGCGAGGTCGCCGCGGGCGCGGCGCCCCAGGAGATCCGGTGCAGCGCGGACAGATCGCGTTCGGCGATGCCCGGCACCGCACAGATCGCCTGCCACTGCGCGGGCACGAAGAAGCAGTCCGAGACCCGTTCCCGCTCCAAGGTGTCCACGATCTCCGCGGGGTCGAACCGTCCGGAGCGGCTGAGCACCGTTTTCCCGCCCAGCAGGATGTTCGGCAGGATCGTGGAGACCCCGGCTATGTGGAACAGCGGCGCCCCGGACATGCCCACGCGCTCGCCCGCCGGGGTGCCGAGGTGGGCCATCATGCTGAAGGCGTGCAACATCAGGTTGTAGTGGCTCAGCACCGCGCCCTTCGGCCGCCCGGTGGTGCCGGAGGTGTACATGATGAACGCGGGGGAGTGCTCGTCGACCGAGATGTCCGGCGCCGTCGCGGCCGCCTCCGCAAGGGCTTGCTCGTAGCGCTGCGCGCCCGGCCCGGCTTCGGTGACGTCGTCGCCGATGACCAGGCAGGTGGCGACTTCGGGAACCTTCTCCCGGGCTTTGCCCATGGCCGGGGCCAGCGCGGCGTCCACGATCGCGGCCACGGAGCCGCTGTCCGAGAGCGCGTAGGCGATCTCGTCGGCGACCAGCCGGAAGTTGATCGGCACGCAGATCGCGCCGAGCCGCCCGCAGGCGAGGTAGGACTCGACTACTTCGATGTCGTTGAGCCCGAGCACGGCCACCCGGTCGCCGGGGCGCACGCCGCGCTCGATGAGCGCATTGGCCAGCCTGCTCAACCGCTCGTCCAGCTGCCGGTAGGTGAGTCCGCGTTCGCCGGAGCGCAGCGCGACCGCCTCGGGGATCTTGCGCGCGTGCCGGGCGATCTGGTCGCTGCTGGTCATGCCGCGGCCGGTGAGGGCCGGTTCCGGTGTGTGCATCGGCGATCCTCGGCGTCGAAGTGGCGGGGACGCAAGAACAACGAGCAACCGGGCGTCCGCGTGGCGCCCGCTTCCCGAAACGGAGGGAACGACGCGCTCGCGAACCCGGCCGGTCCGGCGGTCCGCTCACTCGCTCCGGCTCCACCGGCCGACACGCCCGCATGCCACTCCTCCGACGCGAGTTTTTCCGAGTGAACGGAACTTTCGTCGCACTAGATTGGTCCGACAGTCCGTTCGCTCCGCCGCCGGTCCGGCGGGATCGGGTGACGGCCGCGCGCGTCGGCACGGCGGTGAGACTGGTCTTGCGGGTGCGTTCGGCGGTGCCGTAGAAACCGGTCATCACTGACTGCACGGGACGAAGGCGTCCCGGGAGCGGAGGAACGCATGGACATCGCAGGCGGCGTCGCTGTGATCACCGGAGGTGCGTCCGGGCTCGGCCTGGCCACCGCCCGGCGGCTGACCGGAGCGGGCGGTCACGTCGTGCTGCTGGACCTGCCGAGCTCCGACGGCGAGCAGGTCGCGGGCGAACTCGGTGCCACGGCCCGGTTCGTCGCCGCCGACGTCACCGACGAGGACCAGGTCGCCGCCGCGCTGGACGTGGCCGACTCGCTCGGCCCGATCCGCGCCGTGATCAACTGCGCGGGCACCGGCAACGCGCTGCGGGTGGTCAGCCGCAAGCGCGGCGCGTTCCCGCTGGCCGAGTTCCACAAGATCATCAACATCAACCTGGTCGGCACGTTCAACGTGCTGCGGCTGGGCGCCGAGCGGATGCTCGCGCACGAGCCGGTGGGGGAGGAACGCGGCGTCATCGTCAACACCGCGTCGGCAGCGGCCTACGACGGGCAGGTCGGCCAGGCCGCCTACTCCGCGTCCAAGGGCGGCGTCGTGGGCATGACGCTGCCGATCGCCCGCGACCTCGCCGAGCACCAGATCCGCGTGGTCACCATCGCGCCGGGGCTGTTCAACACCCCGCTGTTGGCCGGGGCGTCCGAAGAGGTCAAGAAGTCCCTGGGGGAGCAGGTGCCGCACCCTTCGCGGCTGGGCGAACCGGACGAGTTCGGCACGCTGGCCGCGCACATCGTGGCCAACCCGATGCTCAACGGCGAGGTGATCCGCCTCGACGGTGCCATCCGGATGGCACCGCGCTGAGGTCGTTCTCCGTCCACCGCGGGGAAATCTCCCGCGGTGGACGGCTCATTCCGCCACGCGGATCAGTCTGAAAGGTCCGGGTCGGCCAGCAGCCGGTGCGCGATGGACTTCCACAGCGCCAGGTGCGGATCCGTGGCGGGCGGCCGGTCCTCGAAGGCGTAGGGCATCGCCGCGCCTCGCATGCTGGTGAACAGCAATCCCCGCAGCTGCTCGTAATTCGGGTGCGCGCACACCACCGGACCCCAGATTCCGTCGGTGACTTCGCGGATCGCCGCGCGCAGCCCGCGTTCCTCCGGGCGCAGCGCCGCGGCCAGCGCGGAGTTGGTGCGCGCGGCCGTCCACAGCTCGATCGCGGCCCAGAAGTGCGGTTCCTGGAAGGTTTCCCAGAGCAGTTCGATGCAGCGCTCGACCCGCGCGGGCCCTTCCGGCTCGGCGGCGAGCTTGCTCTCGGCGCGTTCCCGCGTCTGCGCGAGCCGGGTGTTGGCCAGGTGCTGCGCGGCCGCGACCAGCAGCCCGTCCCTGGACGGGAAGTGGTGCAGCAGCCGCCCGCGCGAGACTCCCGCCTTGGCTTGGATCACCAGCGTGGAAGCCCCGGCGTAGCCGTGTTCGATCAGGCAGTCCACGGCCGCGTCGAGGATCAGCGCGCGGCTGTCGGCGCTGCGTTCCCGGCGGGTGCGCGGTGCCGCGCCGTCGGCCTTCGCCGCGGATTCTCCCGCGCCATCGGTGCGCGTCGTCTCGGACTGGACCACTCGCACACCCTACCCGGCCGCCGGCCGGTTCCGCGTCCGCGAACAGTCGGCATTGACCGCTCGTGTGCGGCGGTGCGACTCTCGAAGCGCCTGCGGGTGGATTTTCGCCGGGTTCGAGGAGGAGCCGCATGTTTCCAGGTGCCCATGCCGCGATCGATCCGCAGCGACCTGCGGTGATCATGGCCGGTTCGGGTGCTCGGCTGAGCTACGGCGAGTTGGAGGAGCGCTCGATCCGGCTGGCGCACGTGCTGCGCGAATCCGGGCTGCAGCGCGGTGACGTGGTGGCGCTGCTGACCGACAACGCGCTGCCCGCGTTCGAGGTCTACTGGGCCGCGGTGCGTTCGGGTCTCTACATCACGGCGGTGAACAACCACCTGACCGCGGACGAGATCTCCTACATCGTCAACGATTCCGGCGCGTCCGCGCTGATCGTGTCGGCGGCGCTGGCCGAGATCGCGACCGAGGTCGCCGAGCAGGTTCCCGGGGCCGAGCTGCGGCTCGCCTTCGGTGGCGAGGTCGCCGGCTACGGCGATTACGACACCGCGCTGGCCGACGCTTCGCCGGAGCCGCCGCAGGACCAGCCGCGCGGCGCGGACATGCTCTACTCGTCCGGAACGACCGGGCGCCCCAAGGGAATCCGGCCGGACCTGCCGGACCGCCAGGTGCACGAGCCGGGCGACATCCTCGCCGACGCGATGGCCGCGCTCTACGGATTCGGCCCGGACACCACGTATCTCTCGCCCGCGCCGATCTACCACGCCGCGCCGCTGCGGTACTCCGTCTCCACGCAGGCGCTCGGCGGAACCGTGGTGATGATGGAGCGCTTCGAACCGGAGCAGGCGCTGCGCGCGATCGAGCGCTACGGCGTCACGCACAGCCAATGGGTTCCGACGATGTTCGTCCGGATGCTCAAACTGCCGCCCGAGGTGCGGGAGCGCCACGACCTCTCCAGCCAGCGGGTCGCGATCCACGCGGCGGCGCCGTGCCCGGTGGAGGTCAAGCAGAAGATGATCGAGTGGTGGGGGCCGGTGCTCTACGAGTACTACTCCTCGACCGAGGGCATCGGCATGACCTTCATCGACTCGCACAGCTGGCTGCAGAAACCCGGTTCGGTCGGCGTCGGCGGGCTCGGCACCGTGCGGATCTGCGACGACGAGGGAGCCGAGCTGCCCGCGGGCGAGGTCGGCACCGTCTACTTCGAACGGGACGAGCAGCCGTTCCAGTACCTCGGCGACCCGGCCAAGACCCGCGCGGCGCGGCATCCGCGGCACCAGAACTGGGCGACGGTCGGCGATGTGGGCTACGTGGACGAGGACGGCTACCTGTTCCTCACCGACCGGAAAGCCTTCATGATCATCTCCGGTGGGGTGAACATCTACCCGCAGGAGATCGAGGACCTGCTGGCGCTGCACCCGAAGATCGCCGACGTGGCGGTGATCGGCGTGCCGGACCCGGAGATGGGCGAGTCGGTGAAGGCGGTCGTGCAGCCCGCCGCAGACGCCGAACCCGGCCCGGAACTGGAGCGGGAACTGCTGGAGCACGTGCGCTCGCGCATCGCGAACTACAAGGTCCCGCGCAGCGTGGACTTCCTGGACGCGCTGCCGCGGACACCGACCGGCAAGCTCGTCAAAGGCACCCTGAAATCCCGCTATGCGGCCGAAAGCGTCTGAGCGCCGCATTCGAACCGAGGAGGAACCGTGCGAGACGCGGTGATCGTGGAAGCAGTGCGAACCCCGGTGGGCAAGCGCAACGGGGCGCTTTCGGGCGTGCACCCGGTGGACCTCTCGGCGCGGGTGCTCGGCGCCGTGGCCGAGCGCAGCGGGGTCGACCCGGCCGAGATCGAGGACGTGGTGTGGGGCTGCGTCGGCCAGGCCGGTGAGCAGACCTTGGACATCGGCCGCAACGCGGTGCTCGCGGCCGGTTGGCCGAACTCGGTGACCGGCGTGACGGTGGACCGCCAGTGCGGTTCTTCGCAGCAGTCGGTGCACTTCGCCGCGGCCGGGCTCGTCGCGGGGCACTACGACGTGGTCGTGGCGGGCGGTGTCGAATCGATGAGCCGGGTGCCGATGGGCAGCACCACCCAGGGCGCGGACCCGTTGGGCGAACAGCTCACCGCGCGGCTCGACGGGGTGCGCCCGAACCAGGGCGTCGGTGCCGAGATGATCGCGCGGCGGTGGGGCCTGAGCCGCACCCAGGTCGACGAGTTCAGCATCGCCTCGCACGAAAAGGCCGCCGCAGCGCAGGATTCCGGCGCGTTCGACGAGCAGCTCGTGCCGATCACGCTGCCGGACGGCACCGTCGTCGGTGCGGACGAGGGCGTGCGCCGCGGTGGCACTGTGGACAAGCTCGCCGGGCTGAAGAACGCGTTCGACGAGCACGGTGTGATCACCGCGGGCAACAGCTCGCAGATCAGCGACGGTTCCGCCGCGCTGCTGATGACCACCAGCGAGAAGGCCGCCGAACTCGGTTTGCGGCCGCTGGCGCGGGTGCACACCGCGACGCTGGCGGGCGACGATCCGGTCATCATGCTCACCGCGCCGATCCCGGCGACGAAGAAAGCCTTGCGGCGCAGCGGATTGCCGGTCGACCGGATCGGGGTCTACGAGGTCAACGAGGCGTTCGCGCCCGTTCCGCTGGCGTGGCAGGCCGAGATCGGCGCCGACTGGAAGACGCTCAACCCGCTGGGCGGAGCGATCGCGCTCGGCCACCCGCTCGGTGCCAGCGGGGCGCGGATCATGACCACGCTGGTGCACCACATGCGGGACGCCGGAGTCGAATACGGGTTGCAGACCATGTGCGAAGGCGGCGGACAAGCCAACGCGACCATCCTGGAGCGGTTGTAGGGCATCGAACGGAGCTCGGAGAGGTGGCGCAGATGGCGGTGTCCGAATCGGACGATGCGGAAATCCGGCGGCGTGCCGAGGACTTCCTGCGAGGCGAGGTTCCCGCGGGATGGCCCGAACTCGCCCCGGACGAGCTGATCCCGGTGGCCAAGCGGTTCCAGGCCGCGCTGCACGACGCGGGCTTGGCGGGCATCACCTGGCCCGCGGAGTACGGCGGGCAGGGCGGAACGGCCGCGCAGGAGCGGGCTTTCCGCGAGCAGGCCGCCGGGTACGAGCTGCCCACCGGGCCGTTCGTGATCGGCATGGGCATGTGCGGGCCGACGCTGCTGGACCTGGGCACCGAGGTGCAGAAGAACCGCTACGTCCGGCCGTTGCTGCGCGGCGAGGAGATTTGGTGCCAGCTGTTCTCCGAACCCGGCGCCGGGTCGGACGTGGCGAGCCTGCAGACCAGAGCGGTGCGCGACGGCGGCGAATGGGTCATCAGCGGGCAGAAGGTGTGGACTTCCGGGGCGCAGCACGCGGATTTCGGCGCGGTGCTGGCGAGGACCGATCCGGACGTGCCGAAGCACGCCGGGCTGACCATGTTCGTCATCGACATGCACGCCGCCGGTGTTGCGGTGCGGCCGTTGCGGGACATGACCGGCGGTGCCCCGTTCAACGAGGTCTACTTCGACGAGGTCCGGTTGCCCGCCGATGCGGTGCTGGGAGAGGTGGGCCAGGGCTGGGCCGCTGCGGTGACGATGCTCGGGCACGAGCGGGTGTCGCTGGGCGGCTCGGTCCGCCGCCGGGACGAACCGCTCGGCTCGGCGAACCTCGCCGGAATCGCCCGGGCGAAGGGGATTTCCGCGGACCCGTCGGTCCGCGCCGGGCTCGCCGCGCTGCACGCGAAGGAACGGGCGCTGGCGCTGTTCAACACGCGGCTGAGCCAGGAGGCGGCGGCAGGCGCACCGCCGGGTGCGCGCGGCTCGGTGGCCAAGCTCGCTGGCGCGACCCTGCTGTGGGATGCGCTGCACGCGGCCGGGGAGATCGCCGGAACCGACGCGGTGGCCTGGGATCCGGACGACGCGGCGGCCGAGGAGCTGAGCACCGCGATCAACTCGGTGCCCGCCTCCAGCATCGCGGGCGGCACCAACCAGGTGCAGCGCAACATCATCGGTGACCGGCTGCTCGGGTTGCCGAAGGAACCGCAGGTGGACAAGGACGTGCCGTTCCGCGAACTCCGCGTCGGAACCCAGCGCGAGACTTCCTGACCACATCGGACCACTTTCAACACACCGCCTAGGAGGGTGGCCGTGGAACTGACGCTCGACAGCCAGCAGCGCGACCTGCGGGACGGGGTCGGGAAGTTCCTCGCCGACCACGCCGGTTCCGCGCAGGTGCGTGCGGCGATGGAGACCGGTGCGGGATTCGACCGGGACCTGTGGCGGCGGATGGGGCGCGATCTGGGGGTGCTCGGCCTGGTCGTCGCCGACGAGCACGGCGGTGCGGGAGCCGGGCATGTGGAGCGGTCCATCGTGTCCGAAGAACTGGGCAGAACGCTGCTGCCGTCGCCGTTCCTGGCTTCGGCGGTGCTCGCGGTCGACGTGCTCGACGCGCTCGATGACCAGCAGGCGCAACGGGAATTGTTGCCGCAACTGGCTTCCGGCGAACTCATCGGAACCGTCGCGGAAGGTGCGCGGGCGGTATCCCGCGACGGCGGATGGGTGCTCGACGGGCGTCTGACCCCCGTGCTGTCCGGCGATGTGGCCGACATCGTGCTGGTGCGCGCCGATTCCGGCTGGTTCTTGGTCCGCACCGCGGATTCCGGAGTGCAGCGCACGACGTTGCGCACGCTCGATCCCACTCGGCGGATGGCGCGGCTGGACCTGCAGGGCGCTCCGGCCCGTGCGCTGTCCGCTGAGGACTCTTCCGCGGTCAAGTCGCAGGTGGACGATCTGGCGGCGGTCGCGCTGGCGGCGGAACAGGTCGGCGGGATGCGCAGCGTGCTGGACATGACCGTGGAGTACGCGAAATCCCGGGTGCAATTCGGGCGGCTCATCGGCTCGTACCAGGCCGTCAAGCACGCCTGCGCGGACATGTACAGCGCGAAGGAGCAGGCGGTGTCCCTGGTCCGGTACGCGGCGTGGGCCGCTGACCACGACCCCGCTGAACTACCGATGGCCGCCGCGCTGGCACAGGTCTATTGCTCGCCCGCCGCTTTCGACGCGGCCGCCAACGGGGTCGTGCTGCACGGCGGGATCGGATATACGTGGGAGCACGACGCGCACCTGTTCTACAAGCGCGCCAAGACATCCGAGGTCCTGTTCGGATCGGACCGCGCCCGGCGGCTGCGGCTGGCCGACCTGATGGGGGCATGAGGCGGGAAGGAACTCCGTTGGAATACCAGCAGATCACGTACCAGGTGGACGAGCGGATCGCCACGATCACGCTCAACCGCCCGGACCGGCTCAACGCGTTCACGGATCGGATGCGCCGGGAACTGATCGACGCGTTCGACCGCACCGACGCCGACGACGACGTGCGGGTCGTGCTGCTCACGGGCGCGGGCCGCGGGTTCTGCGCGGGCGCCGACCTCAGCGAAGGCGCGGACACGTTCAACTACGAAACGGGGTCGCGCAAGGACATCCCGGACATCGACACGATCGACGGCGTTCCCCGCGACGGCGGCGGAACCTGCGCGCTCCGGTTCGCCGCCTCCAAGAAGCCGGTGATCGCCGCGGTCAACGGCGCCGCGGTCGGCGTCGGCTCGACGATGCTGCTGCCAACCGACATCCGCATCGCGGCCACCTCGGCGCGGTTCGGGTTCGTGTTCGCCCGCCGCGGTCTCGTTCCCGAAGCCGGTTCGACCTGGTTCCTGCCGCGGTTGGTCGGGATCTCGCAGGCGATGGAGTGGGTCTCCACCGGCCGGATCTTCGACGCGGCCGAGGCGAAGCAAGGCGGGCTCGTCTCGCGGGTCGTCGAGGACGCCGAATTGCTCAGCACCGCAAGGGGAATCGCGCAGGAGATCGTGGAGAACACCTCCGCCATCTCGGTCGCGGCGTCGCGGCAGATGTTGTGGAGCATGTTGGGCGCGGACAGCCCGATGGAGGCGCACAAACTGGACTCGCGCGCGATCTACGACCTCGGCAAGAGTCCGGACGCCGCCGAAGGTGTGGCTTCGTTCCTGGAGAAGCGACCGGCCCGGTTCCCCGGCAAAGTGAGCACCGACTACCCGTCGTTCATCCCGCCGTGGCCGGGAAGTCCGGAATGAGCGGTCCGGCGGGCGGAGGTTCGCGCGGCTGCGAGCCGTCGCCCCGCGGGGTGGTCAACCGGCCGGTGATGGGCGCAGACTGAGGCGCGCAGCGCGAACCTTGCGAGAGGAGCCGGGACGTGGCAGATCGGGACCGCCTGCTGGCCGAGTTCACCGCCCCTGACGGGGAGTTCGCGCTCGAAGACCGCGAGGTCCGCGGTGTCCCGATGCGGGTCTTCCGCACCGGCCCGCAGACGCTCCGGGACGTGCTGCTGGCTTCGCGGATGCACGGCGATGCGGAATTCACCGTGTACGGCGGGGATCGGCGCACGTTCGACGAGCACTTCCGCCTCGCCGCGGGGCTCGCGCACCGGCTGCTCGGAGAACTCGGCCTGGCTCCGGGAGATCGTGTCGCGGTGGCGATGCGCAACTATCCCGAGTGGGCGCCGATCTTCTGGGCCACCCAAGCCGCCGGGCTGATCGCGGTGCCGCTGAACGCCTGGTGGACCGAGCCGGAACTGCGCTACGGGCTGGAGGATTCGGGCGCCCGGGTCCTGTTCGCCGACGAGGAACGAGTCGCCGCGTTGGCCCCTGACTTCGGCGACCGCAGCGTCGTGCAGGTGCGCGGTGGTGCTCCGCCGGAGGGCGTGCGCACTTGGGAGTCACTGATCGCGGAGCTGGATCCGAGTGCGGAACTTCCGGATGTGGCGGTGCATCCGGACGACGACGCGACGATCCTGTACACCTCCGGCACGACCGGGAAACCGAAAGGAGCGGTCGGCAGCCACCGCAACCACTGCACCAACATCTGGAACATGGTGCTGGGCCGGCGGATCGGTGCCGCGCTGACCGGCGAGCAGGAGCAAGCGGCCCGACCAGGGGTGCTGCTGACGTTCCCGATCTTCCACATCGCCGGGCTTTCCGGGCTGTGCTTCGCGACGCTGGCGGGCGCGAAGACCGTCACGATGTACCGCTGGGACGCCGCGGAAGCCGCGCGCTTGGTGCGCGATGAGCAGCTGAACTCGATCGCCGGGGTTCCCACGGTGTTGCGCGACCTGGTGGATTCCGAACCCGGCGAATTGTCCACGTTGGACGGTGCGAGCATGGGTGGTGCGCCGATCCCGCCGGATCTGGTCGGGCGGGTGCACCGGACGCTCGCGGCGAACGTGGCTCCGGCCAACGGTTACGGCCTCACCGAAACCACCTCGGCGGTGGTGAGCAACTCCGGCGACGAGTACGTCGGGCACCCCGACAGCGTCGGTCGCCCGGTTCCGGGCTCGCAATTGCGCATCGTAGATCCCGCGACCGGCGATGATCTCGGTGCCGGTGAGGTCGGGGAATTGTGGTTCCGGGGCCCGCAGATCGTGCGCGGCTACTGGAACAACCCCGGCGCGACCGCGGAGGCGTTCGGCGACGGCTGGTTCCGCACCGGAGACCTGGGCCGGGTCGACGACGGCTGGGTTTACGTGGTGGACCGGATGAAGGACGTCGTGATCCGCGGCGGCGAGAACGTCTACTGCGCCGAAGTGGAAGCGGCGCTGTTCGAGCATCCGGACGTGGCCGACGCCGCCGTGCTCGGCCTGCCGGACGCCGCGCTCGGCGAACGGGTCGCCGCCGTGGTGCGGCTGCACGACGGCGCGTCCGCCGACGCCGAGGACCTGCGCGCGCACGTGCGCGAACGCCTGGCATCGTTCAAGATTCCGGACCACATCGTGTTCCGCACCGAGCTGCTTCCCCGCACCGCCACCGGCAAAGTGCTCAAACGCGACCTCCGCGAGGAACTCGGCTGAGACCGGTGCTTCGATCGCCACGGCACACCGCACGAAACGGGGCGCAATGGTTCGTCGACGGAGTCGCGCTCACCGGTGATCGGCCCGCAAACGTCCTGCAGCGCGTATGCTTTGCCCGGCACGATGACGTGTCGCCGGGTTGAGAAGCGCTGCAACGGATCATGTCCGCCACGCTCAACCGGGAACCGGACGAAAGCGAGATCAGGAAGGGCGCTTCACACGAAGGAGCCTCCTGTGCTTTCCGAATCCTCCGTTGCCGATTCCTCCACCGCGAGCCGGCACGAGCGCCATGACCCGGCGTTTCGGGTGGCGGCGCTGTACTGCTACCCGGTCAAGGGATGCGCCCCGGTCGTGCTGACCGAAGCCGTGCTGACCAGAGCAGGACTCCGCCAGGACCGCAGCTTCATGGTCACCGATGACCGAGGCCGTTGCCGCACGCAGCGCGCGCATCCGCAGCTGGCGCTGATCCAGCCGGAGATCAGCGCCGACGGCACCCGGCTCGTCCTGCACTTCCCGGAATCCGCCTCGATCGACATCGACGTCGACAACACCGGCCCACGCGGGGATGTGAACCTGTTCGGCGCCTCGTACCGGGGCATCGACCAGGGCGACGAGGTGGCGCAGCGGCTGTCGCAGGCGCTGGGAACGGCGAGCAGATTGGTGCGTGTGCCGCCCGAACACCATCGCATCACCGACGGGCACACCCCCGGCACATCCGGCTACGCCGACAGCTGCCCGATACACCTCCTGTCGGAGGCGTCCTTGCAAGGACTCAACCGCACACTGCGCGCCAAGGATTCCCCGGCGCTGCCGATGAGCCGTTTCCGCCCCAACATCGTCATCACCGGCGGGGACGGGCCGCACGCGGAGGACACGCTGCGCCGGATCCGGATCGGCCGGGCCGAGCTCGGATATGCCAAACCGGCGATCCGATGCGTTGTCACCACAGTCGACCAGGCTCTCGGCGCCAAGTCCGGACCGGAGCCGCTTGCGACGCTGGCCACCTACCGGCGGGCCGCCTGCGGTGGTATCGCGTTCGGCACCAAGTTCGCCGTCACCAGCACCGGGACGCTCGCGATCGGTGACCCGGTGACGGTCGCAGCACGAGGCCCATCGGAGGTGTGATCCCGGCCGCTCGGTCGAAGGACCCCGCGAGCTGGGTTCGCAGGCGGCTCACGCTCCGGCGGTCAGATCCGTCCACAGTGCATCTTCGCCGAGCGCGCGGGCTTCCCGCCCGAGCCAGATGGCCCAGCTGCGTTCGCTGCCGTGCTCGTCACGCCACGCCCACAGCTTCCGGGTCACGTGGTGCAATGAGTGCTCCTGCGTCACGCCCATCGCGCCGTGCAGCTGGTGGGCGTTGCGTGCGATGGAGGTCGCCGCGCGTGCGGCACGGATCTTGGCGGTGGCGGTACCGGCCAGCAACGTCTCGGCATCGTCGCGTTCGTGCGCCTCGCGGGCGCGGCCGAGCGCGGCTTCCGCCGAGACCAGATCCGTCCGCATCGTGGCGAGCGCGCTGGCCACCGATTTCACCGCGATCAACGGACGTCCGAACTGGTGGCGCTGCGTGACGTGCGCGCGGGTGATCTCGTGCGCCCCGCGTGCCGCGCCGACGATTCCGGCCGCGTTCAGCAGTGCGGCTCTGGCCAGCATTTCCGGCCGGGAAGGCGCCTGCGGCAATGCGACTCCACCGGACTCGGGAAGGACGACCGTGTCGCGCGGTTCACCGGCCAGGTTCGTGCTGCGTTCGATCCGGGACTCCGCCAGGTCGACGAGCAATGGTGCGCTTTGTTCCCGCCACACCACCAAGTGCTGCGCGTGCCGGGCCCACGGGACATCGTGCAGCGCGCCTTCGGCATCGGCGGACGCGGGCACGACGAGGCCCGCCGGGTCGTGCCCGCTGTCGACGAGTGCCCAGCGGGCGACTGCGGCCTCGGCCAGCGGAAGCGAAATACCGCTCCCGGCGACCGCGGAGATCAGCGTGAGCAGATCGTCCAAAGTTCCGCCCGCTCCGGCGGAATCCTCGTCGATGGAGACGAGGGGCCAGTCCAGTTCGACCACTGTGGACCAGAGCGCGGGAAGCGCTTCGTCGGCCGGTTCCGGGGAAGCGGACCCGAGAACGTCCGCGGCGACCTCGGCGATCAACGGGTTGTTCACTGCGCCTCCTGCTTGGCGAGAATGGACAGCAGAACCTCGGAGGAGCCACCGCGGATGCTGAAACCGGGCGCGGCCATGATCGCCTCACCGAGCGGGCTGTCCGGTGGCACCACGCCGGAACCCGTTGCCCTGCGGGCGAATTCCAGCACTTCGCGCTCGAAGTCGGTGCCGAGGTACTTCAACGTCGCTGCCGCGCGCATCGGCGCCTCGCCCGCGTCGAGCGCGCCGGCGATCTGCGCGCACAGGCTGCGCAGCGTGGCCAACCGCGACACCAGCTCGCCGAGTTCGGCGAGCAGTCCGTCATCCTGGTCAACGCCGCCGGAAAGCAGCTGCTCCAGCACCGGGTACGTCGACAACACCCGCTCCGGTCCGCCGCGTTCGTAGGCGAGCTGCTCGGTCACCTGCCGCCAGCCGTTGCCCTCGACGCCGATCACCCTGCGCGCGGGCACGAACACGTCATCGAAGACCACCTCGTTGAAGTGGTGCGAACCGGCCATGTCGACGATCGGCGTCACGCTCACCCCGTCGGCGGTCATGTCCACGACGAACTCGGTGAGCCCCTCGTGCTTCTTCTCGGTCTTGTCGGTGCGCGCCAGCAGGTAGGAGTGCGTGGCGTGATGCGCGTGGCTGGTCCAGATCTTCCTGCCGTTGACCCGGAAACCGCCGTCGACGCGTTGCGCGGTGGTGCGCACCGCAGCCAGGTCAGAGCCCGCCTCCGGCTCGCTCATGCCCAGGCACAGCACGTGCTCGCCGGAAGCGATCCCCGGCAGGATCTCGTCTTGGAGCTCTGCCGTTCCGTGCCGCAGGATCGACGGTCCGATCTGCCGATCGCCGATCCAGTGCGCGGCTACCGGCGCGCCCGCGCGCAGCAGTTCCTCGGTCACCACCAGCCGGTCCATATTGGACCGCTCGCCGCCGCCGACGCGTTCCGGCCAGGTCATGCCGATCCAGCCGTGCTCGGCCAATTCCTTGCTGAACGCGGGATCGTACGAGCGCAGCCAGGCGTCCGGGCGCGGCCGGTAGCGCCCGTCGGCACGCCACCGGCGGCACACCTCGCGCACTTCGCGGCGCAGTTCGGCGAGCTCGGTCATGACACCGTTTCCTTTCCCGCACCGGGTTCGCGGCCCGCTTCGGCGACCGCGTCCCGCTCGGAGCGACTGAGGGCGACCGCGCGGGTCTCCGGCATGGCGAGGTAGACGATCAGCGAGAACAACGCGCAACCGGAGACGTAGAAGAAGAAGTAGTGCTCGTGCCCGGCATTGCGGAACGCCAGCGCGATGTATTCCGCGGTGCCGCCGAAGATCGCCTGCGCCAGCGAGTACGGCACGGCGACACCGACCGTGCGCACCGAAGTGGGGAACAACTCCGCTTTCACGCAGGCGTTGACCGACGAATACCCGCAGACGATGGTCAGCGCCAGCACCGCGAGCGCCAGCGCCGCACCGAACGAGGGCCAGCGCTGGATCGCGGTCATGATCGGGTAGGTGCCCAATGTCGTTCCCACGCCGAAGAACATGAGCACCGGGCGGCGTCCGATGCGGTCCGACAGCGCCCCACCAACCGGCAGCAGCACGGCGAACAAGCACAGCGCCAGGAACATCACCGAGGTGGCGGTGCCCTTGCTCAAACCGGCCGAGTTCACCAGGTACTTCGTTAGATACGTGGTGTAGGTGTAGAAGGCGACGCTGCCGCCGATGGTCAGGGCGAACACCAGCAGCGCCGCGCGCCTGTTGCGCCAGACTTCGGCCAGCGTGCCGCGCCGTCCGGAGTCGTTCGCCGTTTCCTCCTGGTACGCCGCGGTTTCCGGCAGCCGGCGCCGCAGGTAGAACACCACCACGGCGGCGATGGCGCCGATGACGAAGGGAATCCGCCAACCCCAAGCGGAAAGCTGCTGCGGAGTCAGCAGGCTTTGCAGCACCATGAGCACGGCCAGCCCGAACAGTTGCCCCAACGTCACCGAGACGTACTGGAAGCTGGACCCGAGTCCGCGGTGCCCGCGCTGGGAAGCCTCGGTCAGGTAGGAAGCGCTGGCCGCGTACTCCCCGCCGACGCTGAGTCCCTGCATGATCCGGGCGACCAGCAGGATCGCCGCGCCGAGGTAGCCGGCCTGGTCGTGGGTCGGGGCCACCGCGATCAACAGCGCGCTGACCGACATCATCGTGACCGACAGCGTGAGCCCGAACTTCCGGCCCCGCCGGTCGGCGACCCGGCCGAGCAGCCAGCCGCCCAGCGGCCGGGCGAGGAATCCGACCGCGAACACCGCCGCGGTGTTCATCAACTGCGCCGTGGGACTGCCTTCGGGGAAGAACCTTTCCGCGAAGTACAGCGCGAAGCTGGCGTAGACGAACCAGTCGTACCACTCCACGAGGTTGCCGATCGAACCGCCGATGACGGCCCGCACGTGCGATCCGCCCCGCTGTTGCGACCGCGCCGTCGACCCGCTGTGCACCGCGATTCTCCGCTCAGTCGCCGGGAATGCTGTTCAGCAGCAGGTCCGCCGCAGTCGCACCGCGGCCTTCCGGATGCACGATCAGCGGGTTCACCTCGAGCTCCACCAGCCGTTCGCCGAGCTGCGCGGCCAGCTGCGACAGCGCGGCGATGGCCTGCGCCGCACCGTCCACATCAGACCGTTCGCTGCCGCGGAATCCGTCCAGCAGCGGCCACCCGCGAAGGCGCCGCAGCATGTCGTGAGCTCCCTTGACGTCCACAGGGGCCAGTTCCGCGACCACATCCCCGTAGATCTCCGTGGTGACTCCGCCCATGCCCACCGTGAGCACCGGCGGGTATCCGTCCCTCGACCCCTGAACGCCCACGAGGAGTTCGACCCCGGCGGGAACGAGTTCCTGCACGAGCACGCCGCTGACCCGCGCGTCGGGAACGTTCTCCTTGACGGTGTCGAGGATTCGCTGCGCCGCGTGGTCCGCGCCGGTCGCCGATACACCGACGTGCACGCCGCCTGCGTCGCTCTTGTGCGGCACGTCCGGCGACTGGATCTTCAACACCAGCTCACCGCCCAGCTCGCGGGCGATGATCCCGGCTTCGGCCGGATCGGCCGCGAGTCGCCCGCGTGGCCGGGCCACGCCGATCGCGTCGAGCACGCCAGCCCCGGCCGACTCCGTGAGCTCACCGGCCGGAACGTCCGGCCACGACAGCTCGGCCACCTCCGCGGCCGGTGCGGGCCGCGCGACCAATCGGGACAGCAGCGTCAGCGCCGCACTCGTCGAAGGCAGCACCGGGATGCCCGCTCGCCGCAGCATCGCGGCCGGTTCCGCGATCTCGGCGTGCGAGTACTGCCAAGCCACCGCATACGGTTTCGCCGTGGCGCGCGAGGCACGCAGCAGCGACTCGGCGATCTGCTCGGCGGTGCGTCCGCCGAGCGTGGTCAGCAGCACCAGCACCGCATCCACGCCGCCGTCTTCGGCCACCGCCTCGCAGACCTGCCCGAGCTGCCCGGCATCGTTGATGACCTGCGCGGTCACGTCGACCGGATTGACCAGGCTGCCGAACGGAGGGATCAGCGGTGCCAGCGCGTCCTGCGTGGCCGGGCCGAGCTCGGGAATGCCCAGCCCGCGCGGCTCGGCCTGATCCGCGGCCAAGCTGCCCGCGCCACCGGAGCTGGTGACCACGCCCAGCCGCGCGCCCGCGGGCCGCGGCCCGCCGAGCGCGATCGCGGTGTCGATCAGTTCGTCCACATCGTCCACCAGCACCGCCCCGGACCGCTCGGTGACCAGGTCGAACGCCGCACCGGAGCGCACCAGTGCGCCGGTGTGCGAGGCGGCGGCGCGCCGACCGGTGTCCGACCGCCCGGATCGCAGCACCACGACGTGCTTGCCCAGTTCGGCGGCCCGCGCGGTCAGCCGGGACCACTGCGCACCGCGCGGAAGCTGCTCGAAATAGCAGGCCAGCACGCGGATTTCGGGATCTTCCAAAAGCAGCGCGGCGGACTCCGCTGCGGTCAGATCGGCCTGGTTGCCGACGCTGACCCACGCCGTGAGCCCGACGCCCCGGTCGGCGGCCATGCCCAGCACGCTGCCGCCGAGCGCGCCGCTCTGTCCGATGTAGGCGATGCCGCCGGTTTCGCTCGGCGGTGCGGAACCGATTCCCGCGCCGGAGCTGAACGATGCGGTCACCGCCCCCGGCCGGTAGATGAAGCCTTGGCAGTTCGGCCCGAGCACGCGGATTCCGCTGCTGCGGGCCAGTTCGGTCAGCTGCGCCTGCAACGCCGCGCCCGCGTCGTCGACTTCGGCGAACCCCGACGAGAGCACCACAGCCAGGCTCGCGCCCGCCTGCGCGGACTGCGCCACCACGTCGAGCACCCGCTCGGCAGGCACCATGACCAGCACCAGGTCGATCGGTCCAGGCAACTGGTCCACGGACGGGTAGCAGGGCAGGCCGTGCAGTTCCCGGTACCGCGGGTTCACCGGGTGGACCGTGCCGGTGAACCCGTCGCGCACCAGGAAGTCCGTCAGCCGCGCGGCCATCGCGGAGCGTTCTGAGGCGCCGACCACCGCGACCGCGCGCGGCCGGAACAATGCGTCCACATCGGACACGATGCTCACCGGCCCTGGAAGTTCGGCCTGCGCTTCTCGCGGAACGCCGCCAGCGCCTCCGCGGAGTCCTCGGTGGACTGCACGATCGCCTGGTGCGAGGAGATCAGGTCCAGCGAGGTCCGCAGGTCGGTGCGCGCCGACTGGTACACCGCGCGCTTGATCGCCCGGATCGCCACCGGTGGCCCTGCGGCCAGCTTGCGGGCGAATTCGTAGGTCTTCTCGGAGAGTTCGTCGTCGGGATGGCGGTAGCTGGCGATGCCGAGCTCGACCGCCGTGGCGGAGTCGATGAAGTCACCGGTCCACAGCAGCTCCAGCGCCTTGGCCGTACCGACCAGCCGTGGCAGGAAGTAGCAACCGCCGTCGCCGGGCACCAGCCCCACCCGCACGTAGCCCTCGGAGAACCGCGCGGACTCGCCGACCAGCCGGATGTCGCACATCAGCGCCATGTCCATGCCCGCGCCCACGGCCACGCCGTTGACCGCGGCGATCACCGGTTTGTCCATGTCCTCCAAGGCGAGCGCGACCTGGTGCACCCGGTCGGTGAGCACGGTCTTGTCCTGCAGCACGGACTTGTCCTCGCCGGTGAAGTCGTCCAGGTCGACCCCGGAGCAGAACGCGTCCCCGGCGCCGGTGACGACCAGGACGCGCACCTGCGGGTCGGCCTGCGCCCGGCGGATCGCCGCGGCCCACTCGTCGACCATGTCCAGGGTGAACGCGTTCTTCTTGGCCGGGCGGTTGAGCAGGATCGTGCCCACGCCTTCGGAGACTCGGTACTCCAGGTCCGCCATGCTGTGCGCCTCCCTGCCGCTGCGCCGCGTTGCGCACCCGGGAGTAAAGCACCTCACAGCGGGGGAAGTCCATGCAAAATTGAATGCAATCCAGCCTCGCTCGCCGCTGCCCGAACCGGAGCGCAGCACCCCGCCCGACACGCCCGACCGTCACCGCCCCCAGCGATCTCGGAGAGGAGTGAACGGCCTGTTCGTCCCACTAGATTGGTCAAACGGTCCGTTCGCTCGAGAGTCGGGAAGCACGTGCGCGCGCCGCCAGCTCCGGGGACTCACGACGGAGCGAACAGGTGCTCCCGCCAGACGGGACGAAAGGACCGCTGGTGGCGGAAGTCGGCTGTCAGGAGCGCGGCGCGGGGGACAAGGCCGGGCCCAGGTGGGTGCGGGTGGCCTCCCGATGGGCGTCCATCAGCTCGATGGCGCGTTCATTGTTGCCGCGGCGCAGCGCGGTGATCAGCTGCCGGTGCTCGCGGACGATGCGCCGCCGCGCCGCCTCGTCGTAGACGTAGACGGTGCGGTACGCCTCGGTGCGCTTCCAGACCCGCTCGATCTCGTCGACGACCAGGTCCAGCCCGGAGCAGCGGAACACCGCGAAGTGGAACTCGTGGTTGAGCTCCATGATCCGCGGCACGTCCGGACCCGCTCCCGCCTCGGCGATCCGGTCGTTGATCTCGGAGAGCCGGGCGAGCTGCTCGGCGCCGAGCCGGGGCAGTTCCCGCAACACCACCGCCTCCAACGCAGCGCGCATCAGGTACGCCTGGCGCAGCTCCTCGGCGGAAAGGCGGGTCACCGTGTAGCCGACGTTGCGCTCGTGCCGCAGCACGCCTTCGGCCTCCAGCGCCTGCAACGCCTCGCGCACCGGTACGCGGCTGACACCGAGGCGTTCGGCCAATGCCTCCTGCCGCAACGCCTGGCCGGGCAGCATTTCCTGGTCGCGCAGCATCCGGCGGATCTCGTCGACCGCGCGGTGCACCGAACTCCGCGCCCGCGCGGAGCCGTCACTCGCCGAATCGCTCACTGACCCCGTCGTGCCCACTGCGCCCACTGTTCCCGCTCGCCTGACCACGGGCCGGCCCGGCCCGATCCGCGCGCATCATCGTACGGGGCTCGACCGCGCACTCCGGTGCAACCGAGCGCGGACCGGGCGGGCGTGACCGGGCCGCCGGCTCACTCGGCCTGCGGCGGCAGTTCGGTGACCGGCGGGACGTCGCGGTCGACCTTGCCGACCTCGGCAGCGCCGCCGGGGGAGCCGAGTTCGCTGAAGAACTCGGCGTTCGCCTGCGTGTACGGCTCGTACTCGGCGGGCACGTCGTCTTCGAAGTAGATCGCGTCCACCGGGCACACCGGCTCGCACGCCGCGCAGTCGATGCATTCGTCGGGGTGGATGTAGAGCATCCGCCCGCCTTCGTAGATGCAATCCACCGGGCACTCGTCCACGCACGCGCGGTCGAGCACGTCCACGCAGGGCTCGGTGATCACGTAGGTCACGGTGCCCTCCTAGTCGCATGTGGTCGGCGCGGCGCACCGCGAACGGCCTCCGCCGCGCACGCAGCAATCAGTTCGGAGCCCGGGACTTCCCAACAGCAGGCGGAGCCGAAACGAGCCGGTGACGCCTCACACCTCCAGCCCCTCCAGCGCGGCGCTGATCGCGCGGTGGAAAGTGGGGTAGCCGTAGATCATCCGCCGCAGGCTCGCCACCGGCACTTCCGCGTGCACCGCCACGGCGAGCGCGCCGACCACCTCGCCGCCGTAGGGCGCGACCACGGTCGCACCGACCAGCACCCCGCGGTCGGCGTCGGCGACGAGCTTGATCAGGCCCTCGTTGCCCTCCTTGTGGATCCAGCCGCGCGGCGACGACGGGATCTCGGTGCTGGCAGTGCGCACCCGGACGCCCTGTTCGGCGGCGGCGGACTCGGTCCGCCCGACGGTGGCGACCTCCGGGTCGGTGAACGTGACCGCCGGAACCGCCCGGTAGTCCGCGGGCGAACCGCCCTGCCCGAGGATGTCCGCCGCGGCGATCGGAGCCTGGTACACCGAGGTGTGCGTGAACGCGCCGTGCCCGGTCACGTCCCCGATCGCCCACACGCCGTCCGCGGCCCGCAGCCGCTCGTCGACCGGGATCGTGCGCGCCCGCTCGTCGAGGCCGACCGCGGCGACGCCCAGACCGGCCAGGTCGGTGCGGCGGCCGGTCGCCACCAGCAGGCGCTGCACCCGCAGTTGCGCTCCGGAATCGAGCTCGGCGTGGAACACCGAACCGTCATGCGACACCCGGCTCAAGCTGGTGCCGGTGCGCACGTCGATCCCTTCGCCGCGCAGCACGCCCTCCAGGCTCCGGGAAGCCTCGGGTTCGCCGGAAGCGAGGATGCGCTCACCGGCCTCGGCCAGCGTCACCGCGCTGCCGAACCGGGCGAAGACCTGCGCGAACTCCAGTCCGACCGGGCCGGCGCCGAGCACCAGCACCGACTCCGGCGCTTCCCGGGCCTGCACCGCGTCGCGGTTGGTCCAGTACGGCGTGTCCGCCAGGCCGTCGATCGGCGGCACCGCGGGCTCGGTGCCCGGATTGAGCACGATCGCGCGGCGGGCACGCAGCACTCGCTGACCACCGCCGGTGAGCGACACGGTCACCTCACCGGGGCCGGTGATCCGGCCGCGGCCGCGGATCAGCTTGCCGCCGGTGGACTCGAAGCGCTCCACGGCCGGTCCGTCGTCCCAGCCGGAGGTGGCCTCGTCGCGGATGCGGTCGGCGACCTCGGTGTAGTCCGGGCGCACCTGCGACGAGCCCGCCAGCGCGGGCACCCGGCGGGCCTCGGCCAGCGATTCGGCCGCGCGCACCATCATCTTCGTCGGGATGCAGGCGTAGTACGGGCATTCCCCGCCGACCAGCCGCTCCTCGACCGCGACCACGTCCAGCCCGGCGGCGGCCAGCCTGCCCGCCGCGTCCTCCCCGCCGGGGCCCATGCCGATCACGACCGCGTCGACGTCTTCCGCTGCCATTCGCGCTCCTCGCTCGCTGCTGGACTTCGGCCAAGGGGTGCCCGCGCGCGGCGGGCGTCCACACCTGACCCGTGCACAACCTCTGATCCTCGACGTTCCCGCAGCAACATCGGCGCACCCCTGTCACCGCGAGTGCTGCGGCCCACCGGACGAGTGACTACAACTGGAAGCATGTCCGATACCGACACTTCCGCACTCGTACCGGGGCAGAGCACGGCGCGGGACAACGGTGAGCGGATCGGCCGTTCGCAGGCCGGGCACCTGGTGCTGATGCGCCGCCGGGTCGTCGAACCGGGTTTCGTGGTCACCGTGGACTCCCCGCAGCGCCCGGAGCTGCCCAGCGAGGTGATCACCACCGGCTGGGCGCACGCCAACGCCGCTTTCGACCGCCTGATGCGGGAGGGCTGATCCCGGGGCTGGTCGCGGCGGACCGGGAAGCACCAGCGGACAGGCGCTCCGGCCGTAAGGGAGAAAGCCGGGGCCCGAAGGGAGAAGGCCATGACCACCGCACGCGAGATCATGCACAGCGGAGCCCGCTGCGTCGGCGAGGACGAGACCTTGCAGACCGCCGCGCAGATGATGCGGGACCTGCGGGTCGGTTCGCTGCCGATCTGCGGCCGCGACGACCGCCTGCACGGGATGCTCACCGACCGCGACATCGTGCTGCACTGCTGCGCCGAAGGCCGCGACGCCGCCGAGGTCACCGCAGGCGAGGTCGCCGCGGGCACGCCGCACTGGGTCGCCGCCGATGCCGACATGTCCGAGGTGCTGGCGCTGATGGAGCGCTACCAGATCCGGCGCATCCCGGTCATCCACGACCACCGGCTGGCCGGGATGATCAGCGAGGCCGATCTGGCCCGCGGCATCACCGACGAGCAACTGGCGCACTTCGTGGAGCGGGTTTACCAGATGAGCTGAGCCGCAACCCGGATGCAACGCGGGCGATGTGCAATGGCGGGCGCCGCTGTCGAACGACACGCAAAGGCGGTGTCGGCCATGCCGATCTGCGCGAGTTGCCGTCAACCGATCCCACCGGCCGGACCTTCCGAGGACTTCTGCGGCGAGCAGTGCCAGCGGTACTGGCACTCCCGGAGGGTCAACACCGACGCGGGGCGCCGCGAAGACGACCGCCCGCTGCCCGCCCGCCGCCACCGCGCCGCCAGCGCATAACCCGTTGGGGTGTTTATGCTCGTCAGTGCCTTGTCTTCCAGCTTGCAGGGGGCCGGCGAGCGATGGCGACACGAGTGTTCGTGGTCGACGACCACGAGGTGATCCGGCGCGGCGTGGCCGTGCTGATGAAGTCCGATCCCGAACTGGACCTGGTCGGTGAGGCCGCCTCGTTCGCCGAGGCGGTCGCACTGGCCCAGCGGGCCGAACCGGACGTGGCCGTGCTGGACGTGCGGCTGCCCGACGGCAACGGGGTCGAGTTGTGCCGCGAGCTGCGGTCGCAGCACCCGCAGCTGCGGTGCCTGATGCTGACGTCCTTCGACGACCACGAGGCGTTGATGGACGCGATCCTGGCCGGTGCTTCCGGCTTCGTGCTCAAAGGCGTGGTCAGCGAGGAGCTGCTCAGCGCGTTGCGCACGGTCGGCGCGGGCAAGTCGCTGCTGAGCCCGCGCAAGACCGAGGCGATGCTGGCCTGGCTGCGCAAGGAGCAGGAACGCGCCGATCCGCTGCGGGAGCTGACGGCGCGCGAGCGCGAGGTGCTGGAGCTGATCGGGGAGGGGTTGACCAACCGCGAGATCTCCGGGCGGATGTACCTCGCCGAGAAGACGATCAAGAACTACGTCTCGCAGCTGCTGGCGAAGCTGGCCATGCGGCACCGCAGCGAGGCCGCGGTGCTGGCCACCGAGCTGCGCCTGGACCGGGGCGGCCGGAGCAAGGACTGACGTGGCCGCCGAGGACCCCGGGCGGGCGCGGCTGCTCGCCGGGTTGCGGGACCTGCGCGACGGCAACTTCCGCCGCAGGTTGCCGGTGGCCGGGCCGGACGCCGAAATCGCCGCGGTGTGCAACGAGCTGGCCGAGCGCGATCAGCGGCTGGTCGCCGAGCTGAGCAGGCTGACCGAGCAGGCCGTGCGCGGGCAGTGGCCGGTCGATCCTGCCGAGGTCGGCGGCGGGGGCGGCTGGCAGCAGGCCGAGCGGGCGATGAACGAGCTGACCGACGCGTTGCTGCGACCGGCCGGCGAGCTCGTGCGGGTGCTCGGCGCGGTCGCCGAGGGCGACCTGACGCAACGGATGTCCCGGCGGGCCGGTGATCGCGCCCCTGGCAGGCTCGGCGACCTCGCCGGCACCGTGAACAACCTGCTCGACCAGCTCTCGATGTTCGCCTCCGAGGTCGGCAGGCTGGCCGCGGAGATCGGCACCGAAGGCAGGCTGGGCGGGCAGGCGCAGGTGCCCGGCCTGCTCGGGACCTGGCGGGACCTTTCCGACTCGGTGAACCGGATGGCGGCCGACCTCACCGGCCAGGTGCGGGACATCTCGCAGGTCGCCGCCGCGGTCGCCCGCGGGGACCTGAGCCGCCGCATCGTGGTGCCGGTCTCCGGGGAGATGGGCGAGCTCAAGAGCACCATCAACACGATGGTCGATCAGCTCTCGGAGTTCGCCGACGAGGTCACGCGCGTGGCCCGCGAGGTCGGCAGCGAGGGCAAGCTGGGCGGGCAGGCGCAGGTGCCGGGAGCCGCCGGGACCTGGCGGGGGCTGACCGACTCGGTGAACCTGATGGCCGACAACCTCACGGCGCAGGTCCGCAACATCTCGCAGATCGCCACCGCCGTGGCTCGCGGCGACCTGAGCCGCAAGATCGACGTGGACGCCCGCGGCGAGATCCTGGCGTTGAAGGACACGTTGAACACGATGGTCGATCAGCTCTCCGCGTTCGCCGACGAGGTCACGCGGGTGGCCCGCGAAGTCGGCACCGAGGGCAAGCTGGGCGGGCAGGCGCGGGCCGCCGGGGTTGCGGGGACCTGGAAGGACCTCACCGACAACGTCAACCTGATGGCCGACAACCTGACCGCGCAGGTGCGCAACATTTCCGCGGTCGCCGCGGCGGTCGCTGGCGGCGACCTGACCAAGAAGATCACCGTGGAGACCAAGGGCGAGGTCGCGGAGCTGGCCGCGACCATCAACGGGATGGTCGAGACGCTCGGCGCGTTCGCGGACCAGGTCACCGTGGTCGCCCGCGAGGTCGGCACCGAAGGCATCCTCGGCGGGCAGGCGCGGGTTCCGGGCGTGGCCGGGACCTGGAAGGACCTCACCGACAACGTGAACCTGATGGCGCGCAACCTCACCAACCAGGTGCGCAACATCGCCCAGGTGACCACCGCGGTCGCCGAGGGCGACCTGTCCAAGAAGATCGACGCGGCCGCGCAGGGCGAGATCCTGGAGCTCAAGACCACCATCAACACCATGGTCGACCGGCTGTCCGGGTTCGCCGCCGAAGTGACGCGAGTGGCCCGCGAGGTCGGCACCGAGGGCAGGCTCGGCGGCCAGGCCGAGGTCACCGACGTCTCCGGTACCTGGCAACAGCTCACCGACAGCGTCAACCGGCTCGCGGGGAACCTGACCACCCAGGTGCGCGCGATCGCGTCGGTGGCCAACGCGGTCACCACCGGCGACCTGACGCGGCAGATCACCTTGGAAGCCCGCGGGGAGGTCGCCGAGCTCACCGAGGACGTCAACGCGATGATCTCGAACCTGGCGGCCACCACCCGCGCCAACGAGGACACCGACTGGCTCAAGACGCACCTGGCGCGGATGTCCGGGCTGGTGCGCGGGCTGGGTGAGCTCTCCGCGCTGGCCTCGCTGACCATGCGCGAGCTGGTGCCGCTGGTTTCGGCGCAGTGCGGCGCGTTCTACCTGGCCCGGACCGGCGACGACGTGCCCGGTGGGGTGGTGCTGGAGCGCGCCGGTTCCTACGGCCTGCCGCCCGATGGTGTCCCGGAGCGGTTCGAGCTGGGCGAGTCGCTGGTGGGCCAGGCGGCGATCGATGGCCGCACGATCGTGGTGCGCGGCGCGCCGCCGGAGTACCTGCGGATCAGCTCCGGGCTCGGCGAGGCCGCGCCCGCGGCGGTGGCCGTGGTGCCGGTGTTGTTCGAGAACCAGGTGCTCGCGGTGCTGGAACTGGCCTCGGTGCACGAGTTCAGCGAACTGCACCTGGATCTGTTGCAGCGGTTGCAGGAGACGCTGGGCGTCGAGGTGAACACGATCGTCTCCAACACGCGCACCGAGGAGCTGCTGAGCGAATCCCAGCACCTGGCCAGCGAACTGCAGGCCCGCTCCGAACAACTGGAGCAGCAGCAGGAGGAGCTGCGCCGCTCCAACACCGAGCTGGAGGAGAACGCCGCGCAGCTGGCCGCGCGCAACCGGGACATCGAGATCAAGAACAGCGAGATCGAGCAGGCCCGCCAGCAGCTGGAGGAACGCGCGGGCGAGCTTTCCCAGGCGTCGGCCTACAAATCGGACTTCCTGGCGAACATGTCGCACGAGCTGCGCACGCCGCTGAACAGTTCGCTGATGCTGGCCAGGCTGCTGGCCGACAACGTCGACGGAAATCTCACCGAGCAGCAGGTGGATCTGGCCAGGACCATGCACGGCGCGCTCACCGACCTGCTCGGCTTGATCAACGACGTGCTCGATCTGTCCAAAGTGGAAGCCGGGCACATGGCGGTGCTGCCCGCGGACACCGAAATCGCCGCGCTGGCCGGGCATCTGGAGTCGTTGTACCGGCCGCTGGCCGAGGAGCAGGGGCTCGAGTTCGCGGTCGAACTCGCCGACGAGCTGCCCGGCACGCTGCACACCGACCAGAGCAGGCTGGAGCAGATCCTGCGCAACCTGTTGTCGAACGCGCTGAAGTTCACCGAGCAGGGTTCCGTGCGGCTGCGGATCGTCCCGGCAGGGCCGGACGCGCCCGGATCGCTGCGCGGAGTTCCCGGTGTGCTGGCCTTTTCGGTGCGCGACACCGGAATCGGCGTGCCCGAGGGAAAACTGGAGCGGATCTTCGAAGCGTTCCAGCAGGGCGACGGGACCATCGTGCGCCGCTACGGCGGAACCGGGCTGGGGCTGTCGATCAGCCGGGAGCTGACGGCGCTGCTGGGCGGGGAACTGCGCGTCAGCAGCGAATCCGGAGCCGGCAGCGAGTTCACGCTCTACCTGCCGCCGGAAACCCCGGAAGGCGGTGCGCAGGAGCCGCGGGACGTGCCGGAACAGCGCGGTCCGGTCCCGGTACCGGACCGGTCGGCGGCGCCGACCAGCGCCGAGGTCAACTACGACGTGACCGCGGAAGGCATCGACCCGCCGATGCTGGATTGGGAACCGGGCGCGTTCGGTGCGGGCGAAGACGCCGATGCCGCCGACGGCGACGCACCGCCGGAAACCGCCGTGCAGCGGCCGCTGTTGCGCTTCCAAGGGCAGAAGGTGCTGGTCGTCGACGACGATCCGCGCAGCGTCTACGCGCTCAGCGCGCTGCTGGAGCAGCACGGGCTGCGCGTGGTCTACGTCGACAGCGGCATCGCCGGGCTCAACGCCCTGCAGGAGCACGACGACGTGGCGGTGGTGCTGATGGACGTGATGATGCCGGAACTGGACGGCAATTCCACGATCCGCACCATCCGGCAGATGCCGCGGCACCAGCAGTTGCCGATCATCGCGGTGACCGCGAAGGCGATGAAGGGCGACCGGGAGCAGAGCCTGTCCTGCGGCGCGACCGAATGCGTCACGAAGCCCGTCGATTCCGGCTTCCTGCTGGACCTGCTCGCCGCGCATCTGGTGGCCGAAACGGTCCCCGAACCGGGGGCCGAGTGAGTCCGGCGGGCGGCGTCAGGTCAGAAATAGTTGCCACGGCGTGGGGGTCGCCGTGGCCGCAACCGCCGAAGCTCGCTGCACGAACTCGTCAGCCGTCGCGCGGTTCGTCGGTGCTCGGGAGTTCGGCGAGCTGTTCGCGCAGGCGCTGGAACCAGTGCAGGTCACGGGCGAACGTCGCGTCGTAGTGGTCCACACCGTGCGGGGAATCCCGCTGCGGCTCGGGGAACCCGGGTTGTCGTGCCATCGAAAAGGTCCTGTGGTCGGGAGTCCGGCCTCGCTCGGGGGACAGACGAGGCCGGAATTCCCCAGTCTACTGGCGTGCGCAGCGTTGCTCCGTCCGGTGTCGGTCGACTCACAAGCGGTGTGGATCGCGATGGTTTAGCATACTGTATGCACTGTCGGGAGGAGGCGAACCACCATGCGAAGACTGCGGGATCTGTTGCGCGCCGTCGCCGAGCTGCCGCGCGGGCACGGCGCCGACGGGCGGATGCTCGGGATGCTCACCGCCACGGCGATCGAATCGAGCCGCCGCAGGCGGCACGATCGGCCCGTCGGCCTGCCGGTGCACCCGGACCCGGCGTTGCCCCGGCAGCGCCAGGGAGCGGGCGAGCGGTGACGACGGCGGGTTCGGCGCAGCATCGGCCGAACCCGCGGCCGCATCAGCGCTTGCGAACCCGTTCGACCTGCTGGACGTACTGCTGCAGCAGCGACCGCGCGAGTTCGTTGCGCGCGGCGATCCGCAGGAACCAGTGCGGCGCCAGCCGTTCGTGCAGCCACAGGAACCCGATCGCGAACCCGGTCCCGAGCAGCGCCTGGTAGAGCAGGAAACCCAGCGGTGCCTCCGGCAATCCCGGGGAACCGCCCAACACCCAGCGCGTCGCCACCTCGTGCACCAAGCGGGCCAGCGGGAAACCGGCGAGCCAGTACAGCGCTACCGGTGCGAACATCCCGGGCCGCGCCAGCCCGGTCACCAGCAGCACGCCGTGCCCGCCGCCGAGCACGCCCAGCGGCAGCATCAGCGCCAGCGTCGTCACCACCGTCCACATCGGAGGTTGCTGCGCCATCGCCGCGAGCGGCCCTGCGAAACCACCGGCAAGCACCCCGATCAACGCTCCAGGCACCGCGATCTCGGCCGTGCGCCCGATCCGCGCGGCTCGGTTCGTTCCGGCGTCGCTCATCTCAGCTCACGACCACGCCGAAGCGGAACAGGCTGTAGAACAGCATGCCGAGGTAGAACACCGCGCCGAACCCGATGATCAGGTTGTTCCACCACCGCGGCCGGATCGGCCGCGGTAGCAACCGGTTGTTCACCAGCAGCAGCACCACGCAGTACGCGCCCATCGCGAACGTCGACAGGAATGCCAGCACGTCGAGCACCGCGGCAGGCCCGTCCGCGGGCCCGAACAGCAGGACCAGGATGCCGAAGGCGATCACGCCCCACAGGAATCCGGCGTAGAGGTGCGAAATCCGGAACCTGCGTGCGCCCGGCACGAAGTGGTGGGTCATGTCCGCCTGCCCGCGGGAGAACGAGTCGAACAGCCCGAGCGTGGCGTTGAGCCCGATCAGCGCGATGAATCCGAGGAACACCGAGCCCATCCAGGATCCGCCCGCCGCGGAGAACGAGTCGGCCATGGCACCCAGCGCGGCGTCCCGGTCACCGGACTCGATCAGCTCGGCGACGTTCGGGTTGCGCCGCGCCGCGGACTGGGCGAGCACCGTGAACGCGATCGTCACCAGCATGGTCACGCCCCAGAACAGCAGCAACGCGTCGAAGGTGACCCACCGCCGCCAGCCCTTCCACTTGCGCATCTCGGCGGGGTCGCCGGTGTCGAACATGAACCCGCGCGAGGGCATCGTCTCTTCCTCGTCGGCGTGCCGCAGACCGCGGATCCGGGGGATGTGCGCGCCCATTCCGGCGCCCTTGTCCCGCAGGTGCAGGGTGTACCACATCTGCTGCATTCCGGACGGTCCCGCGAACGCGACGGAGCCGACCACGATGGGGAACCAGGTCGCCGACATCGCCTCCGGCGGGAAGTAGCCGAAGTGCAGCATCCCGGTCAGCGTGCTGGACAGGTCGCTGAGGTTGCCCGCCATCGCGGCCACCACGGTGGTGCCGACCACCAGCAGTCCGATGAGGACGCTGAGCACGTTCTCCAGCAGCGAATAGATCACCTTCGCCAGGCTGAACACCACGCCCACCAGGATCAGCCCGGCACAGGCCGAAACCACCCACGGCAGCCCGGTGATCTTCTCCAGTGCCGCGGCACCGGCCGAGAGATGCCCCGGCCAGATGTAGACGGCGATCGCGGTGACGAAGAAGAACCACATCAGCGGTTTCGCCAACCGGGCCGCTCCGGTGAAGATGCTCTCGCCGGTGGCCATCGCCCACCGCGCCATCTCCAGCATCACCACGGCCTGCAAGGTGACGCCGATCAGGAACAGCCAGCGGATCTCCGGGCCGAACACCAGCACCAGGCGCGGCCACATGTAGGACTCGCCCATGCCGACGCCCAGTGCCACCAGGAACACGGTGGGTCCGAGCAGGTGGATCGACGGCGGTGCGTCCGGCAGCGGCCGGATCGGCATCGCCTCCAGCTTCCCGGCCCGCCACACCCCGGGCCGGGCACGCGCCGAGGGCGCTAAGTCGGGCTCCTGTTCCGCTTCGCCGTACGACGCGGATTTGTCGGCTTCCATTCCGGGTCGCCTCCTTGTCAGCTCAGAGTTCCTACCGGGCCTCAGCCGAGCAGCCCGGCGGAGCGCGCCCACCGGTACTTGGCTCCCAGCACCGCCACCGGTTTCTCCGTCGTGTAAGGGAAAGCGGCGATCCCGTGGTCGAAGAGGTGCTCGGCGGCCTGTTCCACTTCGGTGTCACCGGCCAGCGAGGCGACCACCGGTTTGTCGATGCCCTGTTCGCGGGCCTCGGCCACCACGCGGGCGGTGAGTTCGGCGAAGACCATCGGCGGCGTGACGATGGTGTGCCAGTAGCCGAGGATCAGCGCGTGCACCCGCGGATCCCGCAACCCGAGCCGGATCGTGTCCTCGTAGGTGCTCGGCGGCTCGCCGCCGGTGATGTCGATCGGGTTGCCCGCCGCGCCGAAAGGCGGGATGTAGTGCCGGAATTGCTCGTCCAAATCGGACGGTATGTCCATCAGTCGCAGCCCGTTGGCCACGCACGCGTCCGAGAGCAGCACTCCCGAACCGCCCGCGCCGGTGATGATCACGACGTTCTCGCCCTTCGGCGTCGGAAGCACCGGCAGACCGCGGGCGTATTCGAGCATGTCGTTGAGGCCGGGAGCACGGACGACTCCCGACTGCCGGAGGATGTCGTCGTAGACCTTGTCATCGCCCGCGAGCGCGCCGGTGTGCGAGCCGGCCGCTCGTGCGCCGAGCGCGGTCCGGCCCGCTTTGAGCACCACCACCGGCTTCTTCGCCGTGATGCGGCGCGCGGCCTCCACGAACGCGCGACCGTCCTTGAGATCTTCCAGGTGCATGGCCACGCACTTGGTGTTGTCGTCCTGCTCGAAGAACGTGAGCAGGTCGTCCTCGTCCACATCGGACTTGTTGCCGAGCCCGACGATGGCCGACACCCCGGTCCTGGTGGTGCGGCTGAACCCGAGGATGGCCATCCCGATCCCACCGCTCTGCGACGTCAGCGCGACGCCGCCGCGCACGTCGTAAGGCGTGCAGAACGTCGCGCACAGGTCGTGCGGGGTGTAGTAGTAGCCGTAGATGTTCGGGCCGAGCAGCCGGATCCCGTGCTTGCGCGCGATCTCGACGACCTCGTCCTGCAATTCGGCGTTGCCGGTCTCGGCGAACCCGGACGGGATCAGCACGGCCGCGGCCACGCCCTTGGCGCCGCATTCCTCCAGCGCGGCGGGGACGAACTTCGCGGGAACGGTGAACACCGCGACGTCCACCTCGCCGGGAACGTCCTGCACGCTGCGGTATGCCTTGCGCCCGAGCACTTCGTCGGCCTTCGGGTTCACCGGCAGGATCTCGCCGCCGTAGCCACCGGCCGTGAGGTTGCGCATCACCGAGTTGCCGATTTTGCCGTCCTCATTGGACGCACCGATGACGGCGACGCTGCGCGGCCGCATCAGCCGATTCATCGCGTGCAGGATGTCCTGCCGGGAATGGCGGTGCGGCTGCGCGGTGCCGTCCGGATCGAGCAGCACCCGGACGTCGGCCGCCACCGCGCCACCTGCCGAGGCGAACACCGGGTTGAGGTCGAACTCGCTGATCTCCGGAAAATCGGTGACCAGTTCGGACAGCGCTTGCACGAGGCCGGCGAGCGCATCGGCGTCGGCCACTTCGGCGCCCCGAGCTCCGCGAAGCACATCGGCCGCGGCGATGTCGTCGAGCATTCCGCGCGCTTCGAACTTCTCCAGCGGGGCCATCCGGAACGTCACGTCTCTGAGCACCTCGACGAGCACGCCGCCGAGTCCGAAGGCGACGACCTTGCCGAACGTGGGATCGGTGGTCGCGCCCACGATCACTTCGTGCCCGCCGGTGAGCATCTGCTGCACCTGAACGCCGTCGATTTCCGCGTCGGCATCGTGTTCCCGCGCATTGGCCAGAATCCGCGCATAACCCTCGCGAACCTGCGCAGCACCCCGCACACCGGTGAGCACGCAACCTGCGTCCGTCTTGTGCAGGATGTCCGGCGAGACGATCTTCAGCGCTACCGGGCCGCCGAGTTCCGCCGCCAGCGCCACCGCCTCTTCGGCCGAGTCGGCCACGGCTTCGGCGGCGGTCGGGATGCCGTAGGCCCCGCACAGCGCTCTGCCCTCCGGCGCGGTCAGTGCGCTGCGCCCTTCTCCGAGCGCGGCGTCCAGGACTCGCCGCACGGTCTGCTCATCGTGGCCCATCAGATCACTCCGTCCGTCTTCAACTCGGCGAGTTCTTCCGCGCCAACGCCCAATTCCCGGTAGACCTGCTCGTTGTGCTCGCCCAGCAGCGGCGATCTGGTGACGTCGGCGGGCGAGTCGGACAGCTTGATCGGGCAGCCGACGGTGCGGAACGGGCCGCGCTCCGGGTGTTCGACGGTGACGATCATGCCGTTGTCGGCCAGCGAAGCGTCCTCGACGAGCTCGCGGGTGGACAGGATCGGACCGCACGGGATGCCCCGCTCGGTCAGCCGCGCCAGCACTTCCCACTTGCCGTGCTGCCTGGTCCACTCCTCGATCAGCCCGAACATCTTGTCCAACTTGGACAGCCGGGCTTCCGGTGTGGACCAGTCCGGATCCGCGGCCAGCTCCGGACGTCCGATCAGCTCCGCTATCGGCGCCCAGCCCGCGGGCTGGACGATGACGTAGACGTAGTCGTTCGGGCCGCCGGGGTCGCACCGCAGCGCGGAGCCGGGCTGCCCGCCGCCGGAAGCGTTGCCGGAGCGAGGTACCTCGGTGCCGAACTGCTCGTTCGGGTACTCGCGCAGCGGGCCGTGCGCGAGCCGCTGCTGATCGCGCAGCTTCACCCGGCACAGGTTGAGCACGGCGTGCTGCATCGCCACCGAAACCCGCTGGCCCTGCCCGGTGCGCTGGCGTTGCAGCAGCGCGGCGAGAATGCCCGCGACGGTGTGGATACCGGTACCGGAGTCACCGATCTGCGCACCGGTCGCGGTCGGCGGCCCGTCCTCGAACCCGGTGGTGGACATCGATCCGCCCATCGCCTGCGCCACGACCTCGTAGGCTTTGAAGTGGGTGTAGGGGCCGTCTCCGAAGCCCTTGATCGAGGCGTAGATCAGTTGCGGGTTCAGCGCGCGCAGCCGGTCCCAGTCGAACCCCATCCGGTCCACCGTGCCGGGGCCGAAGTTCTCCACCAGCACGTCGCAACCGCGCACCAGATCGGAGAAGATCTCTTTGCCCCGGGTGCTTTTCATGTTCAGCGTGATGCTGCGCTTGTTGCAGTTCAGCATCGTGAAGTAGAGGCTGTCGGCGTCCGGGACGTCGCGCAGCTGCGTTCGGGTGATGTCGCCGGTCGGCGATTCCAGCTTGACGACTTCGGCGCCCAGCCAGGCCAGGATCTGGGTCGCCGAAGGTCCGGATTGGACGTGGGTCATGTCCAGCACCCGGACACCTTCCAGTGCGGTGCTCATGCTCGAATTCCCTTCCGCGCAGGGACGATGGAATCCACAACGGACTGAATAGCGCGTTCGGCGGCTGCTGCGCAGCGGTTCCGCTCGTGGAACTTCTGCGGCTCGGCGCGCTGCGCGATCGGCGCGCCCCCTGCGCAGGCAGCCGCTACTTGTACATCGTCTGGTTCATCGTTCCCGGCGCGTAGACGTCCGGGTCGATCCACACGTTGATCAGCGACGGCTTGCCGGAGTCGCGGGCGCGCCGCAGCGCGGGGCCGATCTGGTCCGGCTCGCGGACCTCTTCGCCGTGTCCGCCGAGCATTCTCGCGAACTCGCTGAAGGGCACGTCGCCGAGCGTGTTGCCGATCCGGTCCCGTTCGGCGCCGTACTTCTGCGCCTGCCCGTAGCGGATCTGGTTCATGGACGAGTTGTTTCCGATGATGCCGACGAACGGCAGCCCGAACCGCACCATCGTCTCGAAATCCCATCCGGTGAGGCTGAACGCGCCGTCCCCGAACAAGCACACCACTTCCTTGTCCGGGCGGGCGTGCTTGGCGGCCATCGCGAACGGCACCCCGACGCCGAGCGTGCCGAGCGGGCCCGGGTCCATCCAGTGCCCCGGCGACTTGGGCTGGACCACCTGCCCGGAGAAGGTGACGATGTCGCCACCGTCGCCGATGTAGATCGAGTCCGCGGTGAGGAATTCGTTGATCTCGTGCACCAGCCGGTACGGATCGATGGGGGATGCGGTGGACAGCTGGCGCGGCAATCGCTTGTCGTAGGCGGCCTGCTCGACTTCGCGCAGCTCGCGCAACCATTCCTTGCGCGCGCTGCTGCCGTTGTCGATGCGGCCGGTGGCGGCTTGCGCGACGGCGGACAGCACCGCATCCGCATCGCCGACGATGCCCAGGTCGACGTCCCGGTTGCGGCCCACCGTCCGGTAATCCAGGTCGATCTGCACGACGGTCGCCTGCTGCGACAACCGCCGTCCGTAACCCATCCGGAAGTCGAACGGGGTGCCGACGATGACGATCAGGTCCGCGTTGGCGAAGGCGTGCCTGCGGGCGAGCTGGAAGTGCAGCGGGTCGTCCGGGGCGAGGGTGCCGCGGCCGGCGCCGTTCATGAACGCGGGCACGTCTAGCGACCGCACCAGTTCCACCGCCGAGTCGGTGGCCCGGCAGGTCCAGACCTGGTTGCCCAGCAGGATGCACGGTTTTTCCGCGTGTGTCAGCAGATCCGCCAGCCGCTCGATCGACTCCGGGTCTCCTGCCGAGCGGGTGGAGGCGCGGTAGCGGGCCGGCACCCGGGCGGACTCGACCGGCACGCTGGCGTCGAGCACGTCGCGGGGGATCTCCAGGAACGACGGTCCGGGGGCGCCGTGGTGCGACTCGCGGAACGCCATCGAGACCATGTCGGCGGCCCGTTCGGTGCGCGGCACGGTCGCGGCGAACTTGGTGATCGGCGACATCATGTCCACGTGCGGGAGGTCCTGCAGCGAGCCCATCTTGTGCTGCGAAAGCGCGCCTTGGCCGCCGATCAGCAGCATCGGGCTCTCCGCGCGGAACGCGTTCGCCACGCCGGTCACCGCATCGGTGGTGCCGGGGCCTGCGGTGACCACGGCGCAGCCGGGGCGTCCGGTGATCCGGGCGTAGCCGTCAGCTGCGTGTGCGGCCACCTGCTCGTGGCGCACGTCCAGGACGTCGATGCCTTCGTCGGCGCAGCCGTCGTAGATGTCGATGATGTGCCCGCCGCACAGGGTGAAAACGGTGTCCACGCCTTCGGCGCGCAGTGCTTTGGCGACCAGGTGGCCGCCGGAGATCGTGCGGTGCTCGTCGGGTAACGGAGGGTTGGAAGCGGAGTCGGCCATCGCTGTTCTCCTCCCCGCGCGCCCTGCGGTGCGGAGCCGGTCGGCACGCGGACTCGTAAGCGCAGCTCCATACTGCATACCGTATGAGGTAGCAGTACTCCTGAGTCCGCATGCTGTCCAGAGCCGGCCCGGGCATTACCCCTCGATGGCGGTGTCCCGGCCCCCGGCGAGCGCAAGATCCACATTGGCGCAGCGCGGATTTCCGCTCAGTGAACGGAAAAGCTGGATCGGTCGCGCGACGGCGAGACCCTGGGTGCGGCAGAACCCGTTGTGCAGCAACGAAACCCAAAAACAGTCAATTCGGACAAACGGCTCCACAATGCAGTCGGCGCGCGCTCCGCTTGCCGCGCGCAGGAACTCGCGTGCCCGGTGGAGCCGCGCGCCGATCAGGACTTCTTGCGCCGCCGCTTGGGAGTTCCGTCCTGCTCGCCGTGGCCGAGGTAGGTCAGGCGGGTGTGCTCGGTGTGCTCGCGCATCAACCGCTCCGCGCGTTTGCCGTCGCCCCGCTCGATCGCGTCGATCAGCGCGGCGTGCTCCTGCCAGGACTGCTCACCCCGCGAGCGCGCGACCGGAGTGTGGTACCAGCGCACTCGGCGAGCGACCTGGCCGGCGAGTTCTTGCAGCACGCGGTTCTCGGAAAGCTGCGTGATCCGGGCGTGCAGCCGGGCGTTGGTGGCGACGACGGTGTCGATGTCGTCGGAGTCCAGCGCGCGCACGCCCTCGTCGTGGATCTCCCGCAGCGCGGCCACACCGTCCGCGGTGCGGTTGGCGGCTGCCAGCTTCGCGGACTCGGCTTCCAGCAGGGTGCGCACGCTCAGCAGCTGGTCGGCCTCCTCGTCGGTGGGGGAGTGCACGAACGCGCCGTAGCCCGGCCGCAGGTCGACCCACTCCTCCTTCTGCAGCGATTGCAGCGCTTCCCGGACCGGCTGGCGGGACACCCCGAGCAGTTCGGCGAGTTCCTTCTCCACCAGGTGCCTGCCCGGTTCGAGCTCGCCGGTGACGATCATCTCCAGGATCGCCTCGTACACGGTCTCGCGCAGCGGCACCGGTCGCGCCACCTGGCGCCCGGAGTTCGCGGCGGATGTGGAGGGCTCGGACATGACGGCTCCGCGCTCCGGAACGCCCGGCGTTCCGGCAGGTCAGGGACAGATCATCGGCAGCATACAGTATCCGGAAGACCGTCCGGCGCGGTTTCGGTTCGCGCGCCGGTGCACGCGACGCCGGTCGCCCCGGGTGCGACTGCTCTACTGTGGACGGTCCGGGTGTCGTCGGCGGGAGCCGTCCTAGGCCGATCGGCTGGATCACCGCCGGGTGGCTGGACTCGGCTCTCCCGCGGGATTACAACCGGATGCTGAGTTCCGGCACGACCGCGCCGCCCGCGCGGCCGAATCGGCGCGAAGCTCCCGGAGGCGACGATGGATCCGGCCATTCCACTGCGGGTCGCGCTGTCCGCACTCGCACTGCTCGCATTCGCCGGCGATGTCCTGATCGGACCGGGACCGCGCGGCGCGCGGTGGTTCCCCGGGCACGTGTTGTGCGGGGTCGCCCTCGCGCTGATCTTCGCGATGAGCGGGGGAGCGGGACAGAGCGCGGAGTTCGCCCTCGGCTGGGTGGTCGGCTGGTCGGTGTGCCTGGACCTGGTGATCGCACTGGCCGCGCTGTCCAGGGCGGTGGTCGTACCCCATGCCGCAACGGTCGCCGTCGGCGCCGCGTTGCTCACGCGCTCGGTGCTGTCGTTCACCGAGCCGGGCGCGGCCGGGCGAGCGGCCGCGGTGATCTTGGGTGTCGCGCTCGTCGGGGCGGGCGGCTGGTGGGCGCACCGCCGCGAGCGTCCACCGTTCCCAGCCGTCCCCGCACCGGTGCGCAACGGATTGCTGTTCGGTGCCGCGGCTACCGGAGTCCTGTTCGCCTGCAGCGCAGCCACGGTTCCAGGTGCGCAACAGCCCGCCGCGTTCGCTGCGAGCCTGCTGGCGCTGCTCGGCGCGCCTCGGGTGTTCGGCTTGGTCGATCGTGCGGTCGCGCGGGCGACTCGACCGCAGGTCGCGTTATCGGTGCTGCTGGCCTTCGCGGGCGTCAAGACCGGACTCAGCGCGCTTGTCGGTGCGAACTCCGGGGAAACGCTCGCGCTGGCACTCGGATCTTTCGGCGTCCTGGCCGCGGTGATCGCGCTCAGCGCGGTGACCGCGGTGCCGAGCCCGGACGTCAGCGGAGCTCGGGACTGATCAGGACCTCGGCGAGCCGGCGCCATTGCCTGAGCGGCGCGCGTCCGTCCGCCTCGGTCGCAAGCACGGTCACCGCGACCTGATCGGCCCCGGCGTCGAGGTGTTGTCCCACCCGTACGGCGATGCTGTCGGGGTCGCCCCAGCTCACCAACGCGTCCACGATCCGATCCGATCCCGTTCCGTCCTCCTCGGTGAACCCCATCCGGTGGAAATGCGCCCGATAACCGGTGACTCCGGCCAATTGGTCGAGCAGCCAACGTCCCGCCGCACGCGCGCGGGCAGCATCGGTATCGACGACCACTGGATGCTGCACCACCAGGGTCGGTTGCGGCCCCAAGCGTGCACGTGCCCGGGCGGTGTATTCCGGTGTGGCCAGCAGCGGGAAAGCGCCGGCGGTGCGCTCACCGGCGAGCGTGAGCATCCGGGGTCCGAGTGCTGCCAGGAGACATCTGTCGGCGGGCACGGCCGGTCCGATGCGGTTCAGGTAATCGCTCAACGTCTGCCGAGGGTTCGGCCCGTGCGCCCCGCCGAGACCGACGAGGAATCGGCCCGGGTGATCCGCCTCGATCTCGGTGTAGGCCGTGGCCACGGAATCCGAGGAGAACACGTCGACCGGAATGATCCCCGTCCCGACGGGCACGTGCCGTGTGGCCCGCAAGGTCGCGGCGACGCGGCTCAAGTCGTCGAGCCGGCCACCGGATATCCAGATCGCGGCATAGCCCAGTTGTTCCAATTCGGGCGCCGCTGCCAGCGATTCCCGCCAATCCCCGAAGCTCAACGTGACTCCGATCCGGCCTCGCAGCGTCATCCCGGCTCCCGATCCCGTCCCCGTGGCGTGGCTTTCCGCTACCGGAGGTTGCTATTTCGACCGCGGTCGAGGTCAATCGGTGCGGCGGGATGATGAACGATTGCGACATTGCGCCGAACGAGTGAAACGTAAACGGCGTTCACGTTTGCTGTTGTCCGTGGCGTGCCCGGGTTCGTAGCTTGTCGCGCATGATCCGCTTCTTCGGCGCCGGGCTCGCCCTGCTGCTCGTCCCGCTGTCCCTGGTCCCCGCCGAGCCCGCGGCGGCGGCGAGCGAGCCCTGGTTCGACGATGCGGCGAGCCGCTCGCTCGACCTCGCCGGTTCCGGCGCCGGAGTGTCCTATCGGGACGGTCACGGCCGGGAGGTGGTGTTGCGCGGCTTCAACGTCTCCGGCGAGGTGAAGCTGGGCGAGAACGGCAACCTGCCGTTCGCCACGACCGCCGAAGCCCGCGAATCCGCCGCCGCGATGCGGGAATCCACCGGTGCGAACACCGTGCGGTTCCTGCTGTCCTGGGAGCGGGTGCAGCCCGCGCCGGACCGGATCGACCGGGAGTACCTGCGGCGCGTGACCGAGCAGATGGCCGCGTTCGCCGACGCCGGATTCTGGGTGCTGCCGGACTACCACCAGGACCTGTACTCGCGGCACCTGTTCCGCCCGGACAGCTGGTACACCGGCGACGGAGCGCCGCGCTGGGTGGTCGAAGGCGGTGACTACCCGCCGGAGAATTGCGGGGTCTGCTTCCACTGGGGACAGAACATGATGAACAACGAGGCGGTCAAGCAGGCGAAGGCCGATTTCTGGAACAACCGGCGGATTCCGACCGCGGCCGGTGAGGTCGGCATCCAGGACGCCTTCCTGGCGCAGGCCGAAGCCGCGCTCGGCTACTTCGCCGAACACCTCGCTCCGGCGCAGTTCCAGCGGATGATCGGCTTCGACCCGTTCAACGAGCCGTCGGCGGGCGACTACGACGAGGGCCAGGACGGTGCGAGCTGGGAACGTGCCGAACTCTGGCCGTTCTTCGAACGGTTCCGGTCCGTCATGGACAGGGCCGGCTGGCGGGACAAGCCCGCTTACGTCGAACCCACGGTGTTCTGGAACAACAACGTGCCGCTCGTGCGGGAACCGGGCGGCTTCCCCGAATTAGACCACCTCGGCGACCGCTTCGTGTTCAACGCGCACTTCTACCACGCGCTCGCGCAGTCCGGGCTCTACGGCAAGGCGAAGGACGGTGAGAACGTCGCCGATTTCGCCCAGATCCGCGCTCGTGCGGCCGAACTCGGCACGACCGGATTCGTCTCCGAGTTCGGCCATCCACTCGGCGGGTCCACAGCGGACAAATATCCGACCGTGCTGAAGGGCCTGTACCAGGCCATGGATTCCCGGTTGTCCGGAGCGGACTGGTGGCGCGGCGCGGCGCACTCCGGCTCGGTGCTGTCCGGAACCCAGTGGCAGTGGGACATCTACCACGATCGGCACCACGAGCCGATGAACGGAAACCCGGACAAGGTCGAGACCGAAGGTGACGCCTGGAACGACGAGGATCATTCCGTGGTGAGCCGTGACGAGACCGGAAAGCTCCGGCTGCGCGCGGACCCGCGCGTGCTGGACCGGTTGTATCCGCGCGCGGTCGACGGCGAGACCGCGGCGTTCACCTACGAGGACCGATCCCGCGACGGCGACAAGACGTTGACGTGGAACCAGATTCCCGCCGACCTGCCCGCCGTGCGGGAACTCGTCGGCGAAGGCCAGTACGGTGTCCTCGCGTGGCGCGAAGGCGCATCGGACGCGCCCACCGAGCTGCACTTGCCGGAAACCTTCGGCGACACCAATACCACGGTCGTCTCCGACATCGGCACCGTGCACGGGACCCCGGATTACGAGCCAGGAAAAGCGATTTCCTCCACAAAGGACTCAAGGCTCGTGCTCGACGTTGCGGGCGAACCCGGCGCGATGCACTACGCGCTCGTCGCCAACGGTCCGGAGTCCCCGTCGCCGCAACAGCTGTCCGCTGCCCAGGCCGAATTGAACCGGTGGTCGAGCTCGCTGCGGTGACGCCCGGACGTGCGCGCCGACGCGCACGGGGTTACCAACGCTGCATGGACTCTGCGCGGGCTTTGCGGGAGATCGCGTTCTGGTTGGAACGCGCGGGCGAACCGACCTACCGGGTGCGGGCGTTCCGGCGGGCGGCGCAGGTCGCGGACTCGCACGACGACCTCGCCGACCGCGCCGCGGCCGGGCGGCTGACCGACCTGGCGGGCATCGGCAAGACCACCGCGCGCGTGATCGAGCAGGCCGAGCGCGGCGCGACACCGGACTACCTGGCCCGGCTTCGGGAAGAAGGCGCGGAGCGGGCCGGGCCGTTGCGCGCGGCGTTGCGCGGTGACTGCCACACCCACTCCGACTGGTCCGACGGCGGCAGCCCGATCGAGGAAATGGCCGCCACGGCGCGGGAACTCGGGCACGAGTGGATGGTGCTGACCGATCACTCACCGCGGCTGACCGTGGCGCGGGGGCTCAGCACCGAGCGGCTGCACCACCAGCTCGAACTGGTCGCCGAGCTCAACGCGGCGATGCGGCCGTTCCGCGTGCTGACCGGCATCGAGGTGGACATCCTCGACGACGGCTCGCTGGACCAGGACCCCGAGGTGCTGGCCGGGCTCGACTTCGTGGTGGCCAGCGTGCATTCCAAGCTGCGGATGGATTCGGCGGCGATGACCCGGCGGATGCTGGCGGCGGTGGCGAACCCGCGGGTCGACGTGCTCGGGCACTGCACCGGGCGGTTGCGGTCGAGCCGCCCGCCGTCCGAGTTCGACGCCGACGAGGTGTTCGCGGCCTGCCGGGAGCACGGCGTCGCGGTCGAGATCAACTCGCGTCCCGAGCGGCTGGATCCGCCGCGGGCGCTGCTGCGGCGCGCGTTCGAGCTGGGGTGCGAGTTCGCCATCGATTCCGACGCGCACGCCCCCGGCCAGCTCGCCTGGCAGTCCCACGGCTGCGCGCGGGCCGAGGAATGCGGCATCCCGCCGCAGCGGGTGATCAACACACGCGGCGCAGAGATGCTGCTCAGCCGCTGAGCGGTGTCGGCACTGCGGCCCGAGGACGCGGCAGGACCCCGCTGCCATCCCGGCACGCCGCGGTAGGGACCGCGTGCGACCGGCCGGCCGAGAGTCGCAGCCGCTCACCCCACCTGGAACGATCGCTTCGCCAGCCCCATCCAGTAGCCGTCGATGAGCTGGTCCGGCGCAGTTCCCGGGTCGCGTGCCGCGCCGAGGGTGACGAACATCGGCGCGAAGTGCTCGGCCGTCGGGTGCGCGTAAGGCATCCCGGGCGCGCGATCGGCGTAGGCGGCGAGTTCGTCCACGTCTCCGCGCCCCAGCGCTTCCCCTGTCCACGCGTCGAACTCGCGGGACCAGCCGGGAGCCGCGGCGTTCGGGCGCATGTCGCTGAGGAACGGCAGGCCGTGCGTGGTGAAACCGGAGCCGATGATCAACACGCCTTCGTCGCGCAACGGCCGCAGCCGCCGCCCGAGCTGCAGCAACCGCTCCGGGTTCAACGTCGGCATCGACACCTGCAGCACCGGCACGTCCGCGTCCGGGTACATCACGGTCAACGGCACGTAGGCACCGTGGTCGAGCCCGCGGTCCGGCTGGTGGGCCACCGGTTCGTCGTCCGGCATCAGCGCGGCGACCTTCGCGGCCAGCTCAGGAGCACCAGGACTCGGGTAGACGGTTTCGTAGTAGCGCGGCGCGAAACCCCAGAAGTCGTAGGTCAGCGGCACGCCGTCCGCGGTCGCACCGAGCGTGCAAGGCGCGGATTCCCAGTGCGCCGAGACCACCAGAATCGCCTTCGGCCGCGGCAGGTTCCCCGCCCATTCCGCGAGCTGGCCGGTCCACAGCGCGTCGTCGACCAGCGGTGGCGCTCCGTGGCTGAGGTAGATCGCGGGCATCGACTGCGGCATCGCCGGCCTCCACTTGATTGAAGCTTCAATTAACAGCGTAGGCCGTGGCAGGAACGGGTTCAAGGCGCCCCGGCGATCGGCGAGGGGGCGCAGGACGGCGGTTAGACTCGCCGGATGGACGAGCTGCAGCGGTCGAGCGACCCCCCGTGGTTGAGCGACGACGAGCAGCACGCCTGGCGCAAGCTCGCGATGCTCATGACGCTGCTGCCCGCCGCGCTGGACACCCAGTTGCAGCGGGACTCGGACCTGACCCACTTCGGTTACTGGGTGCTGGCGATGCTGTCCGAACGCCCGGACCGCACGCTGCGGATGAGCGATCTCGCCGCGCAGGCCGCCGCTTCGCCGTCCCGCGTCTCGCACGTGGTGGCGCGGCTGGAGAACAACGGGTGGGTGCGGCGCGCCAGGTCCACTTGCGACGGTCGCAGCAACCTCGCCGAACTCACCGAAGCCGGATACCGCAAGGTCGTCGAATCCGCTCCCGGCCACGTGGAACGAGTCCGGTCGCTGGTGTTCGACGCCCTCACCGGCACCCAGGTCCAGCAACTCGGCGAGATCTGCGGTGCCATGCTCCGCCGCATCGACCCGGACGGACGGCTCGGTACGTAGCCGGTTCACCACGGGTGAACGGACCGTTGGTCCGACTGGATCGGTCGAACAGTCCGTTCGCTCGGAACGGGAGGCCCGTCCTGCGCTTCGCTCCCCGGCGCCGGATCGGCTTGTCGGCCGCATCGCCGGGGAGCGCTATGCGCGTCAGGCGTGACCGTTCCCTGTTCCACCAACAGTGAACGGACCGTTCGTCCGACCAGATTGGTTCAACAGGCCGTTCACTCGGAAACGAGGCTCGGGAGGTGGCCGTTGCCGGCCGGTGCGGCGGTTTCCTGCTGGGCGAACTGGGTGCGGTAAAGCTCCGAGTAGAGCCCGCCGCGGGCGAGCAGGTCGGCGTGCGTGCCCTGTTCGGCGATGTGGCCGCCGGAGATCACCAGGATCTTGTCCGCTTCCCGGATGGTCGCCAGCCGGTGCGCGATGACCAGCGCCGTCCGCCCCGACAGCGCGGTGGACAGCGCTTGCTGCACCGCGGCCTCCGACTCCGAGTCCAGGTGCGCGGTCGCCTCGTCCAGCACCACCACCGGCGGAGCCTTCAGCAGCAGCCGGGCGATGGCCAGCCGCTGCTTCTCCCCGCCGGAGAGCCGGTAGCCGCGGTCGCCGACGACGGTGTCCAAGCCCTCCGGCAGTTCGTCGATCAGCTCGTGCAGCTGGGCGGTGCGCAGCGCCTCGAACAGCTCGTCGTCGGAAGCACCGGGCCGGGCGTAGGCGAGGTTGGCGCGGATCGAATCGTGGAACAGGTGCGGGTCTTGCGTGACGACGCCGACCGTCGCGTACAGCGATTTCAGCGTCACGTCCCGCACGTCGTGCCCGGCCACCCGCACGGTTCCGGAGTCGACGTCGTAGAGCCGTCCCGCGAGGTTGGTGAGCGTGGTCTTGCCCGCGCCGGAATGCCCGACCAGCGCGACGGTCTGCCCGGGTTCGGCCCGGAAGCTGATGTCGCGCAGCACCTCGTGCGCCGGTGCCTGCTCGCTGCGGGCGACCGACTCCAGCGAGGCCAGCGAGATCTCGCTGGAGGCCGGGTAGCGGAACGACACGTGCTCGAACTCGACGTCGGCGCTGCCGGAGCCGACCTGCAGGCGCACGGCGTCCGGCTTCTCCTCGATCATCGGCTTGAGGTCGAGCACCTCGAAGACCCGGTCGAAGCTCACCAGCGCCGTCATCACGTCCACGTGCACGTTCGACAGCGCGGTCAACGGCCCGTACAGGCGGCTCAGCAGGGTCGCCAGCGCCACCAGCGTGCCCAGCTGGAACGCCCCGGATATCACCAGCGAACCGCCGAGCCCGTAGACCACGGCCGTGGCCAGCGCCGCCAGCAGCGTCAGCGCCACGAAGAACACCCTGCTGTACATCGCCGATACGACGCCCAGGTCGCGCACCCGCGCCGCGCGCGAGGAGAACATGCCCGCCTCGTCCTCGGTGCGGCCGTAGAGCTTCGCCAGCATCGCGCCGCCGACCCCGAAGCGTTCGGTCATCAGCGAGCTCAGCTGCGCGTCGGTCTTCATCTGCTCGCGGGTGACGGTCTGCAGCTTGCGGCCGACCCAGCGCACCGGCAGCAGGAACAGCGGCAGCAGCGCCAGCGCGATCAGCGTGATCTGCCAGGACAGCGTGAACATCGTGGCCAGCACCAGCACCAGGCTCAGCACGTTCGACACCACCGAGGACAGCGTGCTGGTCAGCGCCCGCTGCGCCCCGATCACGTCGCTGTTGAGCCTGCTGACCAGCGAACCGGTCTGCGCGCGCACGAAGAACGCCACCGGCATCCGCTGCACGTGGTCGAACACCTCGGACCGCAGGTCGTAGATGAGCCCTTCGCCCAGCTTCGCCGAGTACCAGCGCTGCGCCAGCGACAGCACCGCCTCCAGCACCGCGACCAGCGCGACCAGCCCGGCGAGCCATGCCACCACGCGCAGGTTCCGCGGCACGATGCCGTTGTCGATGATCGCCTTGAACAGCAGCGGCGTCACGATCCCGATCACCGCGGACGCGGCGACCAGCAGCAGGAACGGGACGATGTCGCGGGCGTAGGGGCGGGCGTAACGGGTGATCCGCCGCGCGAGGCCGGGGGCCAGGCGTTGCCGGGTCACCGACTGGTCACCGGCGAAGGAGCGCATCGTCTCCCAGCTGACGCCAGAGGTCATCGTGGTGGTCCTCTCGTGTCGAGTTCGTCCGCGCCCGCCCGGTTCGGGTCGGCCGGGTCGCGGAGCAGCCGCGCGGTGGTGTCGCGCGCCGAAGCCGATGCTGCGACTTCGGGTTAACTCGAAGTCAAACACGAACGAAGCGGCCGGTGTTCCCTTCGGAAGTCGACCGCTCGGCCGCCAAGATCGCGCTTCTGGAGGATCTTCCCGCGGCCCGCGAGCCGTTACCTTGTCCGGCGGTGCATGAGGCGCTCGCGCAGATGGCGTCTTCGGCCGCGACGATCCGGGGTGGAGATGTCGTCGAACGGGAGCGCGGAGACCGGTTCGCTGGCCGGGTCCCGGCTGGGCGTGCCCGCGATCGTGTTCTTCACCGTGGCCGCCGCGGCGCCGGAAACGGTCGTCGCCGGGGGAGCGGTCAGCGGTTTCGCCGTCTCCGGGGTCAACGGCATCCCCGTCGGCTACCTGGCGATCGCGCTGGTGCTGGGCTTGTTCGCGATCGGTTACGTGACGATGGCCCGCCAGGTCGAGAACGCGGGCGCCTTCTACGCCTACATCGCCAAGGGCCTCGGCCGGGTTTCCGGCACCGCTGCGGGCGGGGTGGCGTTGCTGGCCTACAACGTGCTCCAGGTCAGCCTCCTCGGCGGTTTCGGAGTGGGCGCCGCCGACCTGGTCCGCGGGCTCGGCGGCGGCGCCCACCCCTGGTGGCTCTACGCCGGGATCGGGCTGGCCGGCGTGGCGGTGCTGGGCGTGCTGCGCATCGACATCAACGGGCGGGTGCTCGGCGTGCTGCTGGCCGCCGAGGTGCTGGTGATCCTGGTCTACGACGCAGCGTTCGTGGCCCGGCCCGCCGCCGCGGGCGTCGTTGCGGACACGCTGAACCCGGCGCAACTGCTGACCGGCACCGCCGGGGTGATCCTGGTGATCGCCTTCACCGGGTTCATCGGGTTCGAGAATTCCACCGTGCTGACCGAGGAAGCGCGGGGCAGGCGCACCGTGGTGATCGCGACTTACTCGTCGCTGGTGCTGATCGGTGCGCTCTACGGGTTCTCCACCTGGGCGATGACCGTGGCGACCGGGCCGGAGCGGGTCGTTGCGCGGGCCGAGGAGCACTCCACCGAGCTGCTGTTCGTGCTCGCCGCCGAACGGCTGCCCGCCGCGGTGGTCACGATCGGCTCCGCGCTGTACGTCACGAGCCTGTTCGCGGCGATGCTCTCGTTCCACCACGTCTGCGCCCGCTACTTCTTCGCGCTGGGGCGGGAAGGCGTCGGGCCGCGCTGGTGGGCGCGCACCAGCCCGCGCACCTCGGCGCCGACCGCCGGGTCGGCGACGCAGAGCGCGATCGCGCTGCTGTTCGTGGTGGTCTTCGCGATCGGCGGGTGGGATCCGATCGTCTACCTGTTCTTCTGGGGCGCCTCGGTCGGAGCGCTCGGCGTGCTGCTGCTGGTGACCGCGACCTCGCTGGCCGTGGTCGGCTACTTCCTGCGCAACGGCCCGGGCGGGCACAGCAGGTGGCGCACCTTGTTCGCGCCCGCGGCGGCGGTGGTGCTGCTCGGGCTGATCCTGGTGCTGACGCTGAGCTCGTTCGGCACCGTGCTGGGAGTCGCGCCCGGCGATCCGGCGGCCTGGGCGCTGCCGCTGCTGTACCTGGTGGTCGCGCTCGGCGGTGGCGCGTGGGGCATTTGGTTGCGCCGCAGCCGTCCCCGGACTTACGCCCGGATCGGGATGGGTGCGCACCCGGGGTCGGTCGACGATCGGAAGCAGCGGGTCTGAAAGCGGCCCACCGCCCGGTGAAGCCAGTCCGGGAGGACGCTAGGTCTGCGACTGCGCGCCCACGTAGTCGAACTCCCAGGTGTCGGCTCGGCCCGGCTCGGCGCGTTCGTAGATCAACAGCGGCGGAGCGGCCGCCGCGCGCGGCGGCTCCGGGCCGCGGACGGGCACGGTGATGCGCGGAACGGGATGCCCGGACGTGTCGGCGGGGACGGTGATCTCGCGGCCGTCCTCCGGTCCGCCGCGCAGCCGGACGCGAATCTGATCCACTGGTGGGTCTCCCTTCGCCGGTTCGCGGGGTCGGACTCCGCGGGCCGCCGTCCGGTTCCGTCGCTCACCGGATCGAGTGGTGCGCCACGAACCGGTTCCGTCGCTGCTGGCGTGGTGTCCAGGAAGGACGGTGGAAGGAGGCGCCCGCTGGGAGCACGCTGCTCGCAGACTCGATCACCGAGCGTACTCCCGGCGGATCACCGCCGAGCGGCGTTCGGCCTCACGTGTAGTGCGGAGCCAGCAGCCCGGCGGTTTCGATCAGCCGGGCGGAGTGCGCCAGCAGCTCGTCGCGGCTGAGCTGGAACGTGATCGTCGAGATGCTCACCCCGCCCACCGGACGTCCGGTGCCGTCCAGCAGCGGCGCGGCCAGGCACCGGATGGTCTCCTCGTTCTCCTCGTCGTCGATCGCGCAGCCCGCGGCGCGGATCCGCTCGAGTTCGCCTTCCAGTTCCGCGGTGCCGGTGATGGTGCGGTCGGTCTGCGCGGGCAGTCCGGCGGCCAGCGCGGCGGAACGCTCCTCGGCGGGCAGGTTCGCCAGGATCGCCTTGCCGATCGCGGTGCAGTGCAGCGGCAGCACGCCACCGATCCGCGAAGCCATCCGGTACGGCCCGGCGCTGTCCACCTTGCGCACGTAGATCGCGTGGTCGCCGCTGAGCAGCGCGACGTGCACGGTCTGGCCCACTTCGGCCTGGAACCGCTCCAGCAGCGTCTCGCCGCCGGAGCCCGCGGCCGCGGAGATCGTCGCCGACATCGCGTAGGCGCGCGGCCCGAGCGAGTAGCCGCCGTCGCCGTCGCTGACCGCGTAGCCGGCCGCGGTCAGCCCGCTCAGCAGCCGGTGCGTGCTGGGTTTGGCGATGCCGGTGGCCTTGGCGATCTCGCCGAGCCGGTGCGGGCCGCCCGGGTCGGCGACCGCTTCCAGGACGCGCAGCGTGCGCAGCGCGCTGCCTTCCGAGGCGCTCATCGTCCCCGCTCCCCCCGCTTCATTGCTTCCGGCCCGGTCCCGATCTACGCTACCGTTCGCTCTAACAAAACGGTATTCCGTATTTCGGAACGTGGTGGCTCAAGGAGGAGCGATGACCACGCAGACCCCGCCGGAACGCCCGGCGCGTCCGCGAGGCCGGGCGAACAACCTGCGCTGGGGCATGGCGCTGCTGTGCTTCGTCGGGTTGTCGGTGAACTACATCGACCGCTCCGCGCTTTCCGTGGCGCTGCCTTCGATGAACCACGACCTCGGCTTCGACCCGAGCGTGCAGGGCCTGATCCTGGGCACGTTCTTCCTCGCCTACGCGGTGTTCCAGCTGCCCGCGGGCGTGCTGATCGACCGGATCGGGGTGAAGAAGTCCTTCGCGCTGGGCGCGCTGGTGTGGGGCCTGGCCACGATGCTCACCGGGTTGGTGACCGGGCTGATCGCGTTGCTGGCGTTCCGGTTCCTGCTCGGCGTCGGCGAATCCACCGGCTACCCGGGCTCGGCGAAGGTCGTCTCGCGCTGGTTCCCGCGCCACGAGCGGGCTTTCGCGAACAGCATCTGGGACAACGGCGCCCGCGCGGGCACCGCGATCGCGCTGCCGGTGGTGACCGCGATCATCGCCTGGGAGGGCTGGCGCGCGGCCTTCCTGGTCGTCGGCGTGCTCGCGCTGCTGTGGGTGGCGTGGTGGTGGTTCGCCTACCGCGAGCCGGAGGAGCATCCGAAGGTCACCGAGCAGGAACTCGCCTACATCGACGAAGGCGGCGCGCGGGGGGAGTCCACATCGGACGAAAGCCCGAAGGTGCGCTGGCGGGACCTGTTCCGCTACCGCACGGTGTGGGCGATGATGCTCGGCTTCTTCTGCCTGAACTACATCATCTACTTCTTCATCACCTGGTTCCCCAGCTACCTGGTGCAGGCGCGCGGGTTCGACCTGCTGGAGCTGGGCACGGTCGGCGCGCTGCCCGGCATCGTGGCGATCGGCGGCAGCCTGCTCGGCGGCTGGGTGTCCGACTCGCTGGTGCGGCGCGGGTGGAGCCTGACGCGGGCGCGCAAGATCTGCCTGATTCCGGGAATGCTGCTGAGCTCGGTGATCGCGCTCGCGGTGGTCGTGCCGAACGCGGCGAGCGCGGTGGTGCTGCTGTCGATCTCCTACGCCAGCCTGTCGTTCAGCGCCGCCTCGGTGGCTTCGCTGCCCGCCGACGTCGCCCCGCAGCCCGGGCAGGTCTCCTCGCTGGCGGGTATCCAGAACTGCGCGTCGAACCTCGCCGGGTTCATCGGGCCGATCGTCACCGGTGTGCTGCAGACCGTCAGCGGCGGGTCGTTCGTGGCGCCGCTGGTGCTTTCCGGCGCGCTCGGGCTGCTCGGCGCGTTCTCCTACGGGGTGCTGATCAAGCGGGTCGAGCCGCTGCCGGTGCGGGAACCAGTGGCGGCATGAGTCGAGGAGGAACGTTGGAACGGGCCGCGGTGCTGCACGCGCCGGAGGACGTGCGCGTGCAAGAGGTCGAGCCGGAGCCGTTGCGCCCCGGCGCGGTGCGGATCGCGGTGGCCGCGACCGGCTTGTGCGGCAGCGACCTGCACTACTACGCCGACGGCCGGAACGGGCCGAACGTGCTGCGCACGCCGACGGTGCTCGGGCACGAGTCGGCCGGGTCGATCACCGAGATCGGCGACGGCGTGGACCCGGACCTGCTCGGCCGTCTCGTGGCAGCCGAGCCGGCGCGGCCATGCCGTCGCTGCGAAACCTGCGCCTCCGGCCGGTACAACCTCTGCCCGGCCGGGCGCTGCTTCGGCTCGCCGCCCACGCACGGCACGATCCGTTCCAGCGTGGTCGTGGATGCGGAGCTGGCCCACGCGGTGCCGCAGAACGTCGATCCCGCCGAAGCCGCGCTGGTCGAGCCGCTGGCCGTGGCGTGCTGGGCCGCGCGCCGTGCCGGCATCGTCAGTGGATCGTCGGTGCTGGTCACCGGCGCCGGGCCGATCGGGCAGCTGGCGGTGGCCGCGGCTCGTGCGGCGGGTGCGGCGCGGATCGTGCTCACCGACGTGGACCCGCGGCGGCTGGCGTCGGCCGCCGGTGCCGGGGCGGATGAGGTGCTCGACACCAGCGCCGATCAGCTGCCGACCGGCTTCGATCACCAACTCGAGTGCTCCGGCGCGCCGGAGGCGTTGGCGCCGGCCGCGCTCGTGCCGGGTGGTGTGCTGGCGCTGGTCGGCGTGCCCGCGGGTCGCGCGCCGTCGCCGGAATTGCTCGCCGCCGCGCAGCGCTGGGAGATCGACGTGCGCGGCTGCTTCCGCTACGGGCCGGGCGCGTTCCGGGCCGCTGTCGGCATGGTCCGCGCCGGCCGGGTCGACCTCGCCCGGATGGTCACGGGCCGGTTCCCGCTGGAGCAGACCGGGGTGGCGTTGCACACCGCGCTCACCGACCGCGACCACCTGAAGATCGCCGTACTGTCCGAGGAGGACGCATGAGGATCACCGCCGCCGATGTCATCGTGACCTGCCCGGGGCGCAACTACGTCACGCTGAAGATCACTACCGCGGACGGGGTCACCGGGCTCGGCGACGCCACCCTCAACGGCCGCGAGCTGGCCGTGGCCGCGTACCTGCGCGAGCACGTCTGTCCACTGTTGATCGGACGGGATGCCGGGCACATCAACGACATCTGGCAGTACCTGTACAGGGGTGCGTACTGGCGTCGCGGGCCGGTGACGATGACCTCGATCGCGGCCGTGGACTGCGCGCTGTGGGACATCCTGGGCAAGGAGACCGGAAAACCGGTGCACCAGCTGCTCGGCGGAGCCGCCCGCGACGGCGTCACGATCTACGGCCACGCCAGCGGACGGAGCATCGACGAACTCCTCGACGACGTGGCGACGTTCCACGAGCGCGGCTACAAGGCGATCCGGGTGCAAGCGGCGATCCCCGGACTGGACAGCACCTACGGGCTGCACCACCCGGGAACCGGTGAGACGTACGAACCGGCCGACGCCGCGATGCCGTCCGACAACGTCTGGCACACACCGGCCTATTTGGACTTCGCGCCGGAGATGATGCGGGCGGTGCGGGAACGCTTCGGATACGACTTCCACCTGCTGCACGACGTGCACCACCGGCTCTCGCCGCTGGAGGCGGCGCAACTGGGCAAGTCGTTGGAGCCGTACCGGATGTTCTGGATCGAGGACCCGACTCCGGCCGAGGACCAGGAGGCGTTCCGCACGATCCGGCAGCACACCACCACGCCGATCGCGGTCGGCGAGGTGTTCAATTCCATCTGGGACTGCCAGCACCTGATCACCGAGCGGCTGATCGACTACATCCGCGCATCGGTCTCGCACGCCGGTGGGATCACGCACCTGCGCAGGATTTTCGACCTGGCGGCGCTGTACGGGGTGCGCACCGGTTCGCACGGTGCCGGAGACCTCTCGCCGGTGTCGTTCGCCGCCGCGCTGCACCTCGACCTGACGGTGCCGAACTTCGGAATTCAGGAGTACATGGGTCATCTCGACCCGGCCGGTGAGGTGTTCAAGACGAACTACTCCTTCGAGGACGGGCTCATGCACCCTGGTACGGCGCCCGGTCTCGGCGTGGAGATCGACGAGGAGGCGGCCGCGAAATACCCTTACGAGCCGAAGTACCTGCCGGTGAACCGGTTGCGCGACGGCTCGATGCACGACTGGTGACCTGCTGGAAGGAGCATCCCGTGACCGAGCCACGGCTCAACGCCTCCCGGCTGGATCGGTTGCCCGCAGCCGCGCGGCCCGGCGCCCGCGGCCAGGGTCCGCCCGGTATCGTCCACATCGGACTCGGCGCGTTCCACCGCGCGCACCAGGCCGTCCACACCCAGGACGCGGGTGACTGGGGAATTCTCGCGGTGAGTCCGCGATCCACCGACGTGCTGGAGTCGCTGCGCGCGCAGGACCACTACTACGCCGTGCTGTCGAAGGAAGGATCGCACCGCTCTTCCCGCGTCATGAGTTCCATCGTAGACACCGCTCATCTGCCCACGCAGCAGGAGAAGGTGCTCGATGCCCTGGCTTCTCCGGCGACTCGGGCGGTGACGCTGACGGTCACCGAGAAGGGATACCGGCTGGGTCCGGAAGGTCGGCTGCTGGTCGACGACGAACTGCGCGCGGAAGCCGCCGGCGGCACCCCGCGCACGATCATCGGCGCCCTGGTGCGCGGTTTGCAGCGCCGCATCGCCGCCGATGCCGGGCCGATCGCGCTCGCGAGCTGCGACAACCTGCCGGGCAACGGTGCCGCGCTGCGTTCGGTGCTGCACGATTTCTGCTCGCTCATGCCGGGTGGCGAGGCGCGCCCGCTCGTGGAGTTCCTGGAAAGCGAAGCCGGATTCCCATCCTCGGTGGTCGACCGCATCGTGCCCGCCACGACCGAGGAAGACCTGGCGCGGGTCGCCGCGGAACTGGGCGTGCGCGATCGGGCCGCGGTGGCGGCCGAACCGTACTCGCAATGGGTCAGCACCGACGAATTCCCGGGCGGGCGCCCGGATTGGGCGCGCTCCGGCGTCGTGTTCACCGCCGACACGGCTCCGTACGAGCAAGCCAAACTGCGGGTGCTCAACGGCAGCCACTCCGCGCTGGCCTACCTCGGCGGGCTCGCCGGGTACGAAACCATCGCCGAAGCCGTGCAGGACGAGGCGCTGGAAGGATTCGTGCGCAGCCTGCTCACCGAAGAGGTGCTGCCCACGGTGGACGCCCCGGAGATCGACCTGCACGCCTACGCCGACACCGTGCTGCGCCGATTCGCCAACCCCGCGCTGAAGCACCGAACCGCGCAGGTCGCCTCCGACGGCTCGCAAAAGCTCCCGGTCCGCCTGCTCGGCGCGATCCGGCAGAACATGACCGCCGGTCGATCGCCACTGCGAACGGCGCTGGTGGTGGCCGCCTGGCTGCGCTATACCGCGCTGAGCGTGGACGATCGTGGTGCGGAGCTGGCGGTCTCCGACCCGCTGGCCGACCGGGTACGTGCCGCGGATGAGGCTGAGCTGTTGGCTCGCGCCGATCGGCTGTTGTCCGAACTCGACGCCGAGTTGGCAGCCGATTCCCGTTTCACCGCACTGCTGCGGGAGAATCTGCGCGGGCTCGGCGCCGCGGGGGCGCGTGCCTGGGCCGCTGAACAAGGAGTCGTGCGAGCAGGGGAGGGCCGGGCGTGATCCGGGTGCTGGCGATCGGGGAGTGCATGATCGAACTCACGCACCGGGATGCGGACACGCTGGCCGTGGGCTGCGCAGGAGACACGTTCAACACCGCCGCGTACCTGGCGCGTCTGACCACTCCGGACCAAGTGCAGGTGGATTACCTCACGCTGCTCGGCGACGACCACTACAGCGAGCGGATCCTGGCCGCGATGCGCAGCGAAGGCATCGGCACCGAGCGGATCCGGCAGCTGCCCGGCGAACAGCCCGGGCTGTACCTGGTGCGCACCGACGAACACGGCGAGCGCAGCTTCACCTATTACCGATCCCTTTCAGCGGCCCGGAAACTGTTCGAGACCGATGTGGACGGTGTGGACTTCGCCGACTACGACGTCGTGCACCTGTCCGCGATCACCTTGCAGATCCTCAGTCCGCCCGCCCGCGAACGTCTGCGGGAGGCGCTGGCGAAGTTCCGCACCTCCGGTGGCCGCGTCTCCTTCGACAGCAACTACCGCCCAGCGGGCTGGCCGGACGCCGCGGAAGCTGCCGAGCAGGTCCGCGAGCTGTGGCGGCTCACCTCGATCGCGTTGCCCACGTTCTCCGACGAGCAAGCCCTTTTCGCCGACCCGGACGCTGCCGCCACAGTGGACCGGCTGCGCGGTCTGGGCGTCGAGGACGCCGTGGTCAAGGACGGCGCCAACGGCTGCGTCCTGCTCGACGGCGACTGGACCCTTCGCCTGCCCGCCGAGCACGTCCCGAGGGTCGTCGACTCCACCGCCGCAGGCGACGCCTTCAACGCCGCCTACCTGGCAGCCCGCCTCACCGGCACCGCCCCGCCCGATTCCGCCCAGCACGCCCAGAAAATCGCCGCCACGGTCATCCGCCACCCGGGCGCCATCGTCGCCGACGAGGTACTGCCGAAGCGGGCGTGAGACTGCCCGTTGCGCGCCCGCCGCAACGCGGGCGGAGTGAACGTCCCGCTCGCCGACCCTTACCGGCCCAGCGGTCCGCTCACTCCGTCTGATCGTCGGCCGTGCGGGTCAGTGGTCGAAGCGGCCGTCGCGGATGCCGTGCAGGAATGTTGACCAGATCGTCGGGCTCATCAGCAGGACGGCGCCCTGCGGGTTCTTCGAGTCGCGTGCGGCGACGGCGCGGTCGGCCGAGGCGACCTCGACGCAGTGACGTACCTCGGAGCTGTAGCTGCTCTTGCGCCACATGAGTGCAGGTGACGTCGCGTCTCGTGATGCGTCGTGGTGGATCATGGCTGCCTTTCCAATCCGTTGGAAACACGCTTGATCAGGTTAGCCGACTCTTCCGGGGAAAGCGCTACCTTGCGCAGCATTTGGAGAGCTTCCCGCGCGTCCGCAAGGCATCGCGGGTCTTCCACGTACGATGCGGAGCTGCGGCTCTCACTGAGCAGAAGGTCTTCGTGCTCCGGAAACTCGAAGTAGAGCAGTGGACCGGTTAGCCCAGCGTGTGCGCCCGCCTTCGTGGGGACCACGCGCAGGGTTATGTTGCTCCGATCCGCCAAGGCGCTCATCCGCTGATACTGGTGATACATCACCTCGGCGCTGCCGATATGCCGGTCCAGGACTGCTTGCTCGATGAGGAACTCGTACCGGCGGTCGGAATGCAGCAGCAACTGTCGTTCCACGCGTTGTGTTTGCAGTGCGTCAATATCGATCGCCGGTGAAGCCGGGGCCAATGCTGCGGTGATCGCCTCCACATAGTCGGGCGTTTGCAGCAACCCGGGGACGAGCATCGTCTCGTAGCTGCGCAGGACGACGGCTTCGCTTTCGAACGATTCCAAGTCATCCCAGACCCGCGAGGTCGGGACACTCCGGCTGGTCCACCAATTGGTCTCCGAACCGTCCCGAACGATGCTGAGAACTTCCTGTCGTTCCCGTGCCGGTATCCGGTAGAGGCCGAGGAGTGCGGCCACGTCGTCGGTTTTCAAGGCTCGGTGGCCGGATTCCATCCGGCTGACCTTGCTCATCGAGATGCCCAGTGCGCGCGAGACGTCCTTCTCGGTGAAGCCGCTGCGTTGCCGTAGCTCGCGCAGCCTGCTGCTGGCCCGCCTGGTGTGCACCGGAACCCCGTTGCGCGTTCCCATGTTGCCCCCTTCACTGATCTTCGCGGGCCAAGCTTCGCGGGTTGCCAACTGGGCAAACCACCGAGATCACCCGAAGGAAGCATCGGAGATTGTGGGAAGAAGCAGTGCTATCGCCGCGATTGCGCTGGTTTCAGCGTGTGGGCGAGGTCAGCGCGGCGCAGGCATCACTGGTGCTGCGGTGCCAGTTGTGCAGTTCGGTGATGGTCGGGGACAGCTCGTAGTCGCGGTGGTGCGCGACTCCTGCTCAGCGAGTACCACAGGTCGGCGGCGGTGTGCGCCGTAGCCGCGTCGGTGAACTTCGGCAGCGCCAGCAGTTGCGCGGCGAGGATCGCCGCTCCGGACGGGATCGTGACCGCACCGAGGTCGATGTCCGCGGTGGCGTAGCGCAGCGGCATGTTCGCGAACGGCGTATTCCAGGACAGGTGTCCTGGCGAACGCCCGCCGAGGCGGACATCGAAGAGGTGCTCGACGACATCGTCATCGGTGTTGTCACGGGGCACCCGGATCGCGATGGCGTCAGATCCTTGTTCGAGCCGTGGTGCTGGATCACGAGCGGACGATCGCCCCCGGCCCGCTTCGCGATCGCGCGGACGGTCGCCTCTTCGAGCCCGTGCTCGTGTTGGTGGCCGACCGTCTTGTGTCCACAACGGACGAAAAGTCAATGGCCGTTCTCGCAGGTGAGGTGCAGGTGGTCAATGTCCGGACGGGTGCAGTTGTCCCCGGACAATCCCCGGACATAGATCAAGGGCGGGAACCGTCGCCCGATCGCTATGTTCGTTCCTGCCGACCCGCTCCGGGCGGCTCTGGGGTTCCGGACCAACGGGGTCCGGACGAACATGTGGGGTGAAGATGCGACGCACTGCCGTCATCGGTCTCTTGACCGCGACGATTCTTTCAGGTGGGTTGACGCAAGGGGTGGCCAATGCGGCGCCCGCGCAGCCGGAAGCGAAGGGCCTGGCGCCGAGCTGCTTCCACACCAGCGCCAGCGGTGGGAACGCCACGGTGACGATCTACTACAACAACACCTGCTCGTCGCAGCAGCGCGTCAAGTTCGTGATCCAGCGCGCGGTGGACAGCAACTGCATCACCGTCAAGGCGGGCTACAAGGGCTCCTACAAGTCCGGCGCCGGCACGGCGCCCGAGCTCGACAAGGTGGAGTCCTGCTGATCCGCGCAATCGGATAGGCCGCGGCGCTTGGCAGGACGACATGCCCGCGAATAGCCGGATCGGCGCAAGCTGGTGCGGAGTGAACGGACCGGTCGCCCGATTCTCGGGACGGCGGTCCGTTCACTCCAGCACGGTCACGGCGTGCTCGCCGCCGAGCCCGGTGCCACGCGCAGGTCGGCTTCGATGTTCGCGGTGGTTTCCAGCAGCGGTGGCAGCAGGTTCTCCCGGGCTTCGGCTCCGGTGGTGCGGCTGGCGTGCGAGGAGATGTTCGCCGCTGCGATCACCCGGCCCGCGCGGTTGCGGACGGGGGCGGCGATGGACCGCAGGCCGGCTTCCAATTCCTGGTCCACCAGCGCGAAACCCCGTTCGCGGATGCGCGCGAGTTCCTGGCGCAGCTCGTCCGGGCTGCTCAGGGTGTGCGGGCCGAGCGGGTCCAGGCGCACCCGCGACAGGAACGGATCCAGCTCGTCAGCAGGCAGGTTCGCCAGCAGCACCCGGCCCATCGACGTCGCGTAGGCGGGGAACCGGGTGCCGATGTTGATCGAGACGGTCATGATCCGGCTGGTCGGCACGCGGGCGATGTAGACGATGTCGTCGCCGTCGAGCACCGACACCGAAGCCGACTCGTGCACCTGCGAGACGAGCCGCTCCAGGTGCGGCTGCGCGATCTCCGGCAGCGAAACGCTGGACAGGTAGGCGAAACCCAGCTCCAGCACCCGCGGGGTCAGCGTGAACACCCGCCCGTCGCTCCAGACGTAGCCGAGCTGCGCCAAGGTGTGCAGGAACCGCCGCGCCGCCGCCCGGGACAGGTCGGTGGCCCGGGCGACCTCGCTCAGCGTCATCTCCGGGCGGGACTCGTCGAAGGCGCGGATCACCGCCAGCCCCCGCGCCAAGGACTGCACGTACCCGCCGGTTTCCGATTCCATCGTTCTCCTCGCTCGCCCGGCCAGGTCGCCGGAGACCCCAATTCACTCGCCCTCGGCGTCCAGCACGTCCTTGGCCAGCGCGAACGCGCGGTTCGCCCGCGGCACGCCCGCGTAGATCGCGACGTGCATGAGCACCTCGCGGATCTCTTCCGGGGCTACGCCGTTGCGCCGGGCGGCGCGCACGTGCATCGCGAACTCCTCCTCGCAGCCGGTGGCGGCGAGGATGGCCAGGGTCAGGCAGCTGCGGGTCCGGCGGTCCACGCCGTCCCCGGTCCACACCTCGCCCCATGCGTAGCGCGTGATGAAGTCCTGGAATCCCTCGGTGAACTCGGACTTCTTCGCCTCCGCGCGGTCCACGTGGGAGTCGCCGAGCACCGCGCGGCGCACTTCCATGCCCTCGGCGTGGCGCTGTGCGTCGTCGCTCATCGGATGCTCCGCGTGAAGTGGTGCAGCAGCAGGCGGTTGACCGGCTCCGGCCGTTCGGCGTTGGCGAGGTGCGAGGCGTCCGAGAGGATTTCCACCTGCGCGCCGGGAATCTCGGCGCCGATGAGTTCGGCGTGCGGCGGGGGAGTGGCCGGATCGTCGCGCCCGGCGATCACCAGCGTCGGCGCGGTGATCTCGCCGAGCTTCGGCAGCAGGTCCATCTCCGCGATGGCCTCCGCGCATCCCGCGTAGCCCTCGTCGCTGCATTCGGTGACCATGTTGCCGAACTTCTCCGCGATCTCCGGCTTCGCCGCCGTCGCAGGGGTGAACCAGCGGCTCACCGAACCGTCCACAAGGGACTTGGTTCCGTGCTCGCGGGCCTGCGCAGCGCGTTCGCGCCACGCCGAGGCCGGGGTCAGCGATGCCGAAGTGCACAGCAGCGCCAGCCGCCCGATCCGGTCCGGGTGTCGTTCGGCCAGCCACATCCCGGTCATGCCGCCCAGCGACACCCCGGCGAAGTGCGCGCGCTCGATCCCGAGCGAATCCAGCAGTTCCAGCACGTCCCCGCCGAGGTCGGCCAGCCCGTACGGACCGGGCGGAGCCGAGCTGCGGCCGTGGCCGCGCTGGTCGTAGCGCAACACGCGGAACCGCTCGGCCAGCGCGGGCTCCTGATCGTCCCACAGGGACAGATCGGTGCCCAGCGAGTTCGACAGCACGACCACCTCGGCCCCTTCGGGCCCGGTGAGTTCGTAATGCGGCATCACGGCGAATTCCCTCCCGCCTCGTGCAGCGCCAGCGCACGATCGATGAACGCGCCCGCCGAACCCAGGTTGTCGCCGGGCTCGGTGGCGCGGATGATCTCCTGTTCGGACAGTACTTCGCGAACCCGCTCGTCGGCGATCAATTCCGCGCGCAGCGAAGTGCCCCGCTCGACGACCCGCTCGCACAACTCCTTGACGAGTTGCTGTGCCGCACCGCGGCCCATTGAGCCGAGCAGTGCCGAGGAAGCGGGCGCGGCCAGCACCAGACCGCCGGTGAGGTCCACATTGGACGCCATGCGCTCCGGGTGCACGCGGAGATTCGCCAGCAGCCGGTCGGTTCCCGCCGCCGCGGCCGCGACCAGGCGCAGCAGTTCGCTCAACGGCTCCCATTCGGACTGCCACGCACCGGCGGCGCGTTCGTGCGCCTGCGGCATCGCCGCCAGCAAGCTGCTCACCAGGCCGGGAACGCGGTGCGCGGCGGCGCTGATCAGCACCGATCCCGCCGGGTTCTGCTTGTGCGGCATCGCGGAGGAGCCGCCGGAGCTGCCTTCGGTGAGCTCGCCGATTTCGGTCTGCGCGTGCAGTTCGACGTCCAGCGCGATCTTGCCGAGGCCGCCCGCGACGGTGCCGAGCGCGCCCGCGAGTTCGGCGATCCGGGTGCGGTCGGTGTGCCATGGCAGCACCGGCTCGGCCAGCTCCAGCTCCGCGGCGAGGTGGCCCAATACCTCGACGCCGCGATCGCCCAGCGAGTCCAGCGTTCCGGCCGGACCACCGAGCTGCACCGCGAGCCGCGTGGTGAACACCCGCTCCAGCTGCTCGGTGGATTCGGACAGCGCGGTCAGCCACGCGGCGCAGCGACGCCCGAACGTCGTCGGCAACGCCTGCTGCAACAGCGAGCGCCCGATCATCACCGTGCCGCGGTGTTCGCCGGCCAACCGCGCGCAATGCCCGGCAGCGCTGCGCAAATCCGCGAGCACCCCGCGCAACGTGCGGCGTGCCACCAGCATCGCGGCGGTGTCCAGCACGTCCTGGCTGGTCGCACCATTGTGGACATACGGGCGCGCGTCCGCCGGGACCAGCTCGCCGAGGTCCGCCACCAGCCCGATCACCGGTGTTGCCGAGGAAACCGCGCGCTGCGCCAACGATTCGAGGTCGAACTCCTCGGCGCGGCAGTGCCGGGTGATTTCCGCGGCCGCGGATTCCGGAACGAGCCCGGCGCGGGCTTGGGCGCGCGCCAGCGCGGCCTCGAAGTCCAGCATGGCCTGCGCCCAAGCGCCGCGGCCGGTGCCCGCCGCGGCATCGGGGGTGCTGAACATCGGCGCGAACAAGCCGGGCTCAGAGGTCGAAGAAAACGGTCTCGTCATCGCCCTGCAGCCTGATGTCGAACCGCACGCTGCGCTCGTCGGCCACCGCGATCAGGGTGCCGCGCCGCTCGGCGTCCACTGCGGACAGCACCGGGTCGGTGGCGTTGGCAGCCTGCTCATCGGGGAAGTAGATCCGGGTGACCACGCGGTTGAGCATTCCGCGCGCCAGCACCGTGACGTCCAGGTGCGGCGCCTCGGTGCGACCGTCCGGAGTGGGCAGCGGACCCGGTTTGACGGTGCGGAACCAGAACCCGCCCTGCGGATCGGTGCCGCAGCGCCCGAAATTCTCGAACGAGGCCGACCCGCCGCGCGGATCGTTGGGGTGCGAGAACCGGCCCTGCTCGTCGGCGCCCCAGAGCTCGATCACCGCGTCCGGCACCGGCGTGCCGTCGCCGTCGAGCACCGTGCCGCGCACGACGATCGATCCGGGCGTGCCCGCGGGCACGATCTCCGGGCCGTCGTCCCACATCATTCCGCCCGGCAGCGCGAAGAACGGCCCGACCGTCTGCGACGGCGTGGTGCCCAGTTCGTCCACTGTGGAGTCCGTCATCAGTCGTCGTCCTCCTCCTCGAACACGGTCGCTTCCGAGCCGCGCAGCACGATGTCGAACTTGTAGCTCAGCGCCCACTCCGGCACCGTCGTGTCCAGGTCGAAGCTGCTGATCATCCGCTCGCGGGCGGCCGGGTCGCGCACCGAGTTGAAGATCGGGTCCTGGTAGAACAGCGGATCCCCCGGGAAGTACATCTGGGTGATCAGCCGCTGCGTGAACGCCTGCCCGAACAATGAGAAGTGCAGGTGCGCTGGCCGCCACGCGTTGTCGTGGTTGCGCCACGGATACGCCCCGGGCTTGATGGTGACGAACCGGTAGCAGCCGTCCGCGTCGGTCATCGCGCGCCCGACACCGGTGAAGTTCGGGTCCAGCGGCGCGGGATGGCGGTCCCCGGCGTGGCGGTAGCGACCGGCCGCGTTCGCCTGCCACAGCTCCAGCAGCGTCTCCGGAACCGGTTTGCCGTCCGAGTCCAGCACCCGGCCGCTGACGATGATCCGCTCGCCCAGCGGTTCGCCCTCGTGCTGCACCGTCAGGTCGTGGTCGGTCTCGCCGACCCGGTCGTGCCCGAGCAGCGGGCCGGTGACCTCGGTGAGGTACTGCGGCAGCAGCTGCAACGGCCGCTTCGGGTGCCGCAGCGCCGAAGACCCGTATTCCGGGGTGTCCAGCGGCGGGTGCGAGTCGCCGTCCGGGCGGTACTTCGGCACCAGCAGGCCGGAGCTGTGTTGTGCGGTCATCGTCGACTCCTACGCTTCGAGTACCACTGCCAGGCCCTGCCCGACGCCGATGCAGATCGCCGCCAGGCCCCAGCCGCCGCCGTTGCGCCGCAGCTGATGCGCCAGGCTGCCGAGGATCCGCGCCCCGGACGCGCCCAGCGGGTGCCCGATCGCGATCGCCCCGCCCTGCACGTTGACGATCTCCGGATCCAGCTCCGGCCACTCTGCCAGGCAGGCCAGCGATTGCGCGGCGAAAGCCTCGTTGAGTTCCACCGCGGCCAGGTCGCTCCAGCCGATGCCGGCGCGGCGCAGCGCGGTGTTGGCCGCCTCGACCGGGCCGATGCCGAACACGTCCGGATCCACCCCTGCGACGCCGCGGGCGGCGATCCGCGCGAGCGGCTGCGCGCCGAGGTCACCTGCCACCGACTCGGAGCCGATCAGCAGCGCCGACGCGCCGTCGTTGAGCGGGGAGGAGTTGCCCGCGGTGACCGTGCCGTCCGCGCGGAACGCGGGCTTGAGACCGGCCAGCTTCTCGGTGGAGCTGTCCGGGCGGATGCCCTCGTCGCGGGTCAGCTCGGTGCCGGGCACGGCCGCCACCTCGTCGTCGAACAGACCCGCCTCCCAGGCCGCGGCCGCGCGCCGGTGGCTGCGCACCGCGAAGGCGTCCTGCTCGGCGCGGCTGATCTTGTAGCGGTCCGCCAGCAGTTCGGCGGAGGCACCGAGCGCGATGGTCCAGCGCTCGGGCATCTCCGGGTTGACCATCCGCCAGCCGAGCGTGGTGGAGTGCAGCGTCTCGTGGCCGTTCGGATAAACCTTCTCCGGCTTCTGCAACACCCACGGCGCCCGGCTCATCGACTCCACGCCACCGGCGATCACCAGGTCGTTGTCCCCGGTCTGCACCGCGCGGCTCGCGCCGATCGCGGCCTCCAGCCCGGAGCCGCACAGCCGGTTCACCGTCGATCCGGCCACGCTGGTGGGCAGCCCGGCCAGCAGTGCCGCCATCCGCGCGACGTTGCGGTTGTCCTCTCCGGCGCCGTTGGCGTCGCCGAACGCGACGTCCTCGATCCGTGCCGGGTCCAGCCCGGAAGTGCGCTCGACCAGCGTGCGCACCACGTGCGCGGCCAGGTCGTCCGGGCGCACCGCGGCCAGGCCCTTTCCGTAGCGGCCGATGGGGGTGCGCACCGCGTCGAGGACGTAAGCCCCGTTGCTCATGGAAGCTCTCAGTCCTTCCCGATCGTTGCTTTGAGTTCCCGCAGCACGCTGAGCTCCGTTTCGGTCGGCGGGTCCTGCACGCCCGGCTCGTCGACGACCTTGAGGTCCCAGCCGGTGGCTTCCTTGACCTGCCCAGCCTCGACGCCGGGGCTCAGCGTGGTCAGGGTGAGCTCGCAGGTGTCCGGATCGGGCTGCATGACGCCCAGATCGGTGATCACCTTCACCGGGCCGCGGCCCTGCAACCCGAGCTTCTCCCGATCGCCCTTGCCGCGGCCGAACCCGACGGAGCTGACGAAGTCGACCTGCTCGACGAAGCTGCGGGTGCTCTGGCGCATCACGATGAGCACTTCCCGGCAGTTCGCCGCGATCTCCGGGGCACCGCCCGCGCCGGGCAGCCGCACCTTCGGACTCGCGTAGTCCCCGCCGATCACGGTGGAGTTGATGTTGCCGAACTTGTCCACCTGCGCGCCGCCGAGGAAGCCGAAGTCGATCCGGCCCGGCTGCAACCAGTAGTTGAAGATCTCCGGCACGCTGACCACCGAGTCCGCGGTGTCGGCGAGGATGCCGTCGCCGATCGACAGCGGCAGCTGGTCCGGCTTGGTCCCGAGCGTGCCGGACTCGTAGACCAGCACCAGGTCCGGGGCGTGCGTGCGGCGGGCGAGGTTGGCTGCGGTGCTGGGCAGGCCGATGCCCACGAAGCAGGCGGCGCCGTTGTGCAGCGTGCGCGCGGCGGCGACGCTCATCATCTCGTCGGCGGTGAACGTCATCGCGCGCTCCTCTCGGCGGTGGTCCGCACGTTCGCCTCGATCCAGGTCTCGAATTCCTCGCGGCTGCGGGAGATCGCGTCCCAGTTCTGGTAGTAGCCGTTGTCGCGCTCGTAGAAGCCCTGCGCGTAGGAGGGGCGCGCTCCGCCGGGCGCTTCGGCGACGGCGGTCACCGCCCACTTCGGCAGCACCACACCGCCGGGGCGCGGGGTGAGCTCGTCGACGATCTCCTCGACGGTCACCAGGGAACGCTTCGAGGCGAGCACGGTCTCCTTCTGCACCCCGGTGATGCCCCACATCTGCACGTTGCCCGCCCGGTCGGCCTGCTGGGCGTGCACGATGCCGACGTCCGGGTTCAGCGCGGGCACCGCGGCCAGCGTCTCGCCGGTGAACGGGCACCGGATGGTCTTGATGTTCTCGGTCTGCTCGACCAGGTCGGTGCCGGTGTAGCCGCGCAGCACCGCGAACGGCAGCCCGGAGGCGCCCGCGGCGTAGCGGTTGGCCATGCCCGCGTGGCTGTGCTCCTCGATCTCCAGCGGTACCGGCCAGGAGTTCTGCACGGCATCGCGGAACCGGTGCAGCGAGCCGACACCGGGGTTGCCGCCCCAGGAGAACACCAGCTTGCGCGCGCACCCGGCGCCGATCAGCTGGTCGTAGACGATGTCCGGCGTCATCCGCACCAGCGTGAGGTCCTCGCGGCCCTGCCGAATGATCTCCTGCCCGGCCGCGACGGGGATGAGATGGGTGAAGCCCTCCATGGCGACCTCGTCGCCGTCGGCGACCAGCTCCGCGATGGCTTCGGACAGCGCCAGGATGCGTGCCACCCCGATCAGCTCCGATCGTGCGCATAGTGAACAGATGTGCTTAATACGAACATAGCGAGCGGCTGGATGGCCGGTCAAGAGATCCCGTTCGCCCACAAACGAACTGCATTGATTCCGAACCCTTCGCCGGAAACCGCACGTGTGCGCGAGCGCGGGCGGCTAAGTTGAGCGGAATGCGCGTCCTGTTCACCGCGCTCGCCGCGTACGGGCATGTTCATCCGCTGCTGCCGCTGGCCGTCGCCGCCCGCGAGCAAGGCCACGAGGTCGCTTTCGCGACCGGCCGGGTCATGCACGATCCGCTGCGCGCCGCGGGTTTCGAACCGATCGACGCCGGAGCGTCGATCAGCGAAGCGGGTGCGGAGGCCGCCAGGGACCTGTTCGGCACCGAACTCGGCGAGCTGTCGCCGGAGCAGTTGCCCGCGGTCGGGGCCGCGGCGTTCGGCACGGTGCTGCCGCGGCGCTTCCTCGCAGACCTGGAACCGGTGCTCGCCCGGTTCGAGCCCGACCTGGTGGTGTTCGAGGCCGCCACCGGCGGAGCGGAACTCGCCGCCCGGCGCGCCGGGGTGCCCGCCGTCGCGCACGGCGTCGGCCCTGCGGTCGACAAGGGATTCGAGGAGCACCGCGAGCAGCTGGCGGCGGTCGCCGCCGAGGTGGGTCTTCCCGTCGGGAAAGCGGCCCCTTACCTCGACATCTATCCGCCATCGCTGCAGGACCCCGCGTTCCGGTCCCGGCCGGAGCGGATCGAAATGCGTCCTCGGGCGTTCGCCGAAGCAGGCGAGCTGCCCGAGCCGGTGCTGCGCCGGAACAGGGAGTTGGGCCGCAACAGGCAGCTCGTGTACCTGACGTTCGGCACCGGGTTCGGCACCGCCGAGACGTTGCGCCGGGGGATCGACGCGCTGGCGCCGTTGGAAGCCGACGTGCTGGTCGCGGCCGGTCCGGCGGTGGACGTCGCGCAACTCGGGGATGTGCCGGGCAACGTGCTGGTCGAGCGATGGGTCCCGCAAGCGCGCCTAATGCCGCACATCGACCTGCTGGTGCACCACGGCGGCAGCGGCACGACGCTCGGCGCGTTGAGCACCGGTGTGCCGCAGCTCGTGCTGCCGCGCGGTGCCGACCAGTTCGTCAACGCCGCCGCGGTGCACGACTCCGGCGCCGGTGCGCGGCTGCTGCCCGACGAGGCCGATGCGTCCGCGATCGGGGCCGCGGCTCGCGGCCTGCTGGCGGACGACCGCACGCGGCAGGTCGCGGGCAGGATCTCGGCCGAGATCGCCGCGATGCCCGCACCGGAGGAACTCGCCGGGCGACTGCCGGAGCTGGCGCGGCTGTCGTGAGCGTCCTGGCGGGGAGCCTTTCCGGTCGATGAAGCCGGATCGGGGAGCGGCCTTCCGCGGCTGTGGCTACGCCGGTGGCCGGTCCCGCGCGGCAGTTCGAGCGGAACCGCTCCGCAGACGCTTCCGCAAGGCCCTAGAGATATCCGCTGGCGGGCAGGCCGTCCTGCGGCAGGCCCAGCACGGCGACCGCCGCGTTCGCCGCGGCCACGGCCTGCTGGTGCCCGGTTTCGCCCCAGTTGAGCAGGTCACCGGCTTTCGCCGGGTGCACCAGCAGCCGCAGGTAGGTCCGCCCGTTGTCCGGGTCCGGCTCCGGGGCGTGCACCCCGCTGATCCGCGCGGCCATGCGCACCTGCGCGTACGGGGAGACGCCGTCGTCCACGCACTGGTAGCCGAGGTAGTGCGGCTCGGTGATGTCCAGCGTGACCTCCTCGAAGGTCTCCCTGCGCAGCACCTCGACGTAGCCGCACTCGCCCGGTTCGGGTCGTCCGCCGGGCAGCGAGTGCTTGCCGCCGTCGACCCGGATGAGCACGCGGCCGTCGGGGGCGAACAGGAATCCGTAGACCTGCCGGACCGGCAGCTCGGCAGGCACGGCGCGGGTGTGCCAGGAGAACTTCGCCATCGCAAGATCCCTTCGTCGAGCCCCGGCGGCCGGGCCGCTGTCGAACCGATCAGGTTACCGCCGGTGCGCCCGGAAATCCCGCAGCAACGCGGCCGCGCGCGGGGCCCGGTGGGCGGCTCCAGCACCCGGCGGGCCGCACTGGGCCGATTGGTCCTTTGTGGATGGTCCGGGTGTCCGCAGCGTGGAACGCCGTTCGGCGCTGTTGACAGTCCTTCGGCGGCCCTGGTCGGATGAGCCCGTGTTCGCCGCGCAGCTGACGAAACGCCGCCACGTGGACCTCGTCCGCGTCGGCGCGCAGGGTTGTCGATTCTGATCTCCAGCGCCGCCGCTCGCGAACTTCCGGCCGTTTTCCGCGTCCTGTAGCAGGCAGGTCCGATTCCCCAGGCAGGCCGGTTGCCAGGCAGACCCGGTTCCCGGGTCGGTTCAGTTCCCAGACCGGCCCGGTTCCCAGACCGGCCCGGTTCCAGGTCGGCTCAGTTCCCAGGCAGGCGCAGTTCCGCTGTACCCGGCGACGGCCGCGCAGCGCGTCAATCGCGCGGCGGCCCGCCGGTCGATCCCTTTCTCGCACCGCGGTGCAGCGCGTCCGCGCGCCGCCGCCCGAGCACGACCGCACAACGGGAGACGACCGTGTCCGAAGACAAGCCCGCCGAACCGCTGAAGTTCGCCTACTGGGTGCCCAACGTCAGCGGCGGCCTGGTCACCAGCACCATCGAACAGCGCACCGAGTTCAGCTACGACTACAACAAGCGGCTCGCGGTGCTCGCCGAGCGCAGCGGGTTCGAGTACGCGCTCAGCCAGGTCCGCTACGCCTCCAGCTACAGCGCCGCCGAGCAGCACGATCCGGCGGCGTTCAGCCTCGGCCTGCTCACCGAGACCGAGCGGCTGAAGCTGATCGTGGCCGCGCACCCCGGGCTGTGGCACCCGGCGATCCTGGCGAAGTTCGGGATCACCGCAGACATCATCTCGCAGGGCCGGTTCGCGGTGAACATCGTCAGCGGCTGGTTCAAGGGCGAGTTCACCGGCCTCGGCGAGCCGTGGCTGGAGCACGACGAGCGCTACCGGCGCACCGAGGAGTTCATCCGCGTGCTGCGCGGATTGTGGACGCAGCCGAACTTCGAGCTGGCAGGCGACTTCTACCGGATCCGCGACTTCAGCCTGCGCCCGCAGCCGTACCAGGTGCCCGGGCGGCCGCACCCGGAGATCTTCCAGGGCGGCAACTCCACCGCCGCACGGCGGCTGGCCGGGCGCGTGTCGGACTGGTACTTCAGCAACGGCAAGGACTTCGACGGTTTCTCCGAGCAGGTCGCCGACGTCCGCGAGCACGCGGCGGCGAACCGGCACACCGTCCGATTCGGACTCAACGGCTTCCTGATCGCCCGCGAGACCGAGTCCGAGGCCAAGGCCGTGCTGCGGGAGATCGTGGACAAGGCGGACACCGAGGCCGTGGAGGGCTTCCGCAAGTCCGTGCAGCAGGCCGGTAACTCCACATCGGACGGAAAGGGCATGTGGGCGGACTCCGAGTTCGCCGATCTGGTGCAGTACAACGACGGTTTCCGCACCGGGCTGATCGGCACCCCGGAGCAGATCGCGCACCGGATCATCGAGTACAAGAAGCGCGGCGCGAACCTGATCCTGCTGGGTTTCCTGCACTACCTCGAAGACGTCGAGCACTTCGGCCAGCACGTGCTGCCCATCGTCCGCGAGCTGGAAGCCGAACTGGACCGCAAGGGCGATCCCGTCGGCGCCGCTGTCTGAGCCCTCGAACTCTTCGCACGCAGGTGGTCGCGCACCGGGCCAGCCGCAACGGCCGGTGCGCGGACACCTCCTGACCTGACTTGGAGACAACAGAATGAGCGTTACCGACGACACCGCTACGCGCTGGCAGCAGCGCCCGAGCACCGCGCAGGGCTGGATCGAGCGGGCGCAGGACGTCGCCGCGCTGCTGGCCACCGACGCGGTCGCCCGCGACCGGGCGGGCGAGACCCCGCACGCCGAGGTCCGGCTGCTCAAGGACGCCGGGCTGGTCACCCTGCTCGGCCCCGCCGAGCACGGCGGGGGCGGGCAGACCTGGTCCACCGCGTACAAGGTCACCCGCGAGGTCGCCAAGGGCGACGGATCCATCGGCCAGCTGCTCGGCTACCACTACCTGTGGGCGTGGGCGGTGCGGCTGGTCGGCACCGACGAGCAGATCGAGCAGGTCGAGCGGCTCTACACCGGCGAGGTCCTGTTCTTCGGCGGGGCGGTCAACCCCCGCGACGCCGACGTGGTGATCACCGACGACGGCGCGGAAATCGTGTTCAACGGCCGCAAGTCGTTCTCCACCGGCGGCAAGGTCTCCGACCTGACCGTCCTGGAAGGCGTGCTGGCGGGCACCGACAAGCACATCTTCGCGATCGTGCCCTCCGACCAGGACCGCATCGTGTTCGGCGACGACTGGGACAACCTGGGCCAGCGGCTCACCGAGTCCGGCAGCGTCGAGATCCGCGACGTGCGGGTGCCGTGGGAATCGGCGGCGGGCTACGTGGACAAGGAATTCCGGCCGCTGGTCTACAACACGCTGAACACGCCCACCATCCAGCTGGTGTTCGCGAACTTCTACCTGGGCATCGCGCAGGGCGCGCTGGACGTGGCGAGTTCTTACACCCGGGAGAAGACCCGCGCCTGGCCCTACGGCGGGGACAACAAGGAAAGCGCCACCGAGGAGTTCTACGTCCTCGACGCCTACGGCGACCTGCAGGCCAAGCTGTGGGCGGCGGAGGCGCTGATCGACCGGGCGGGCGGCGAGCTGGAGCAACTGCTGCACGCCGAGCGCGAGTCGGTGACCGCGCAGCAGCGCGGCTCGGCGGCCGTGCTGATCGCGGCGGCGAAGCAGCGGATCGTGGACACCGGCCTGGAGATCGCGACCAAGATCTACGAGGTCACCGGTGCGCGGGCCACCTCGAACAAGGCGGGCCTGGACATCTTCTGGCGCAATCTGCGCACGCACACGCTGCACGACCCGGTGGCCTACAAGCGGGTCGAGGTCGGCCGCTACGCGTTGCTCGGCGAAATCCCGGAACCCACCTGGTACACCTGAGCCCGATGCCGTGGCACCAGCGCCCGTCCGGCGATCCAGCCGGGCGGGCGCTCTCGCGCGGGTGCTGCCGTCGGGCGAGTCGATGCGGGAAAGATCCTGCGATAGCCCGTGCCGATGCGACCGGTCGCTCGATCGGCCTCAGCCGAACCACTTGGCGAAGAACCACGCCACCCGGCTGACCCGGCGCACCTTCGGCTCGAAACCGGCGATGCCGTTGACCTCCCAGTGCTGCCCGCACTCCGGGCACTGGTACGGCCCGAGCCGGGTGGTGTCCACCTCGCACGGGTGGCCCCTGCGTCCTCGCTGCATTCCGCCCCTTCCGCAGCTCGCGTCCGCGCCCCGTGTTCGAAGCCGCACGACCGATCACACCACGCCCGGCGACGCGGCGGAACCGATCACCTCGCCCGTCATCCGGCCGCGTGGGTGGGGACCTTTGGCCGTGTGACGCCGCGTATCCGATTTCTACCTTTGACTGCGAGGGGAATCCGGCCGCGGTGGGCGGCCGGGCGAACAGATGGGACGAACCGTGATGCGGCGGAACATCGAAACCGGAGTGCGGATCAGCTAAGCGGCCGCGCGCGCATCCGGCTGTTGCTGTGGGCCGGGGGAGCTGCGCTTAGCCTGGGGAAGGCGAGATCTGGCGCGTCGCCCGCGGTCCGCGGGTGGAAGCGGGGCTGCGAGATGGACACAGGTGACGGCGTCCGGGAAGAGGGCGCACCGGACGGCGCCGCGCGCGGCACCCGGATCGCGCTCGTGGACGATCACGAGGTGGTGCGCCGCGGCATAGCCGATCTGCTGGAGGACGAAGCCGACTTCGAGATCGTCGCCGAGGTCGGCTCGGTGCGCGAAGCCCTCGTGCGGCTGCCGCGGGCGAATCCGGACGTGGCCGTGCTGGACGTGCGGCTGCCGGACGGCAACGGCATCGAGCTGTGCCGCGAACTGCTGACGATCCTGCCCGGCGTGCGGTGCCTGGTGCTGACCTCCTTCTCCGACGACGAGGCGCTGCTGGACGCGATCATGGCGGGTGCCTCCGGCTACGTGCTCAAGCAGGTGCTCGGCTCCGACCTGCGCTCGGCCATCCGGCAGGTCGCCGCGGGCCGGTCGCTGCTGGACTCGCGCACCACCGCGGCCGTGCTGGAGCGGCAGCGGCGCAAGCAGGCCCAGGAGGACCCGCTGCACCGGCTGACCGAGCAGGAACGCGCGGTGCTGGAGCTGATCGGCGTCGGCATGACCAATCGGCAGATCGCCGAGCGGATGTTCCTCGCCGAGAAGACGGTGAAGAACTACGTCTCCCAGCTGCTGGCCAAGCTCGGGATGCAACGCCGCACCCAGGCAGCGGTGCTGGCCACCGAACTGCGCCAGGGCCACCACGACAAGTGATCAGGCGCCTCGAACGAGTTCGCATGCGTGCTTCGGCATGTGTTCGGCTGCCGGTGTTCCTAGGCTGAACGGGTCAAACCGGACCCCGTTCAGCGCTGAAGGAGATCGATGACCACCGCGCACCAGGAACACACCGATCACGCCCACCGGCACGGCGACGGTTGCGGGCACGTCGCGGTCCCGCACGGCGACCACGTGGATTACGTCCACGACGGGCACCTGCACACCGCGCACGACGGGCACTACGACGAGTGCGAGCCTAACGGTCACACCGTGCACGAACAGCACGCCCACCGGCACGGCGACGGTTGCGGGCACGTCGCGGTCCCGCACGGCGACCACGTCGACTACCTGCACGACGGCCACCGGCACGCCGCGCACGAGGACCACTACGACGAGCACTGAAGCAGGATCTGCATTGAGCTCGTTTTGCGTAGGTGGTCGCTTGGCGGAACCTCAGGCGCCTGCTCGCTGCGGGATCTCATCCTGACGTAGCTCCCTACGCGGCGTCTTTACAGGTCCGGGCCGCTGTCCTCGCGAGCAGACGCCTGAGAACCCGCGGCGTTGCCGGTTGCCTAGGTGGCGAAAGCGGCTGACGCCGCTTGGAAAGACGAAACATTCCAGCAAACACAAGTGGGACGAAGAACCCGGTCCTGACGAGCCCTGGCCCCCGCGGTCAGGGCTCGTTGCTGTTGAGCGGGGCGTGCCAGCACAGCCGGGTGCCGCCGGTGGCAGCGGCCTGCACGTCCAGGCCGCCCGAGCACTGGGTGGCGCGCTTGCGCAGGTTCGCCAGCCCGCTGCGGGCGGGGTTCTCGCCGATGCCGGTCCCGTTGTCGACGATCTCGATGGTCAGTTCCGCGCCGGTGTCGATGGAGACCGTGATCTCGGTGGCCTCGCCGTGCCGCAGCGCGTTGGTGACCGCCTCCCGCACGACCGCTTCGGCGTGCTCGAAGTAGGTGGCGGGCACCGCGGTGTCGACGGCCCCGGACATCCGCACCGATGGTGCGAAGCCGGCGCCGCTGCTGGCGTCGGCCACGGTGTCCAGCAGCCGCCTGCGCAGGCTCACCGGCTCGTCGGTTTCCGGCGCGGAATGCAGGTCGAAGATCGCGGTGCGGATCTCGCGCACGGTGTCGTCGAGCTGCTCCACCGACTGCTGCAACCGCCGCCGCACGTCGGCGTCGGTTGCGCGGCGCAGCGTGCCCTGCAGGCTCAGGCCGGTGGCGAACAGCCGCTGGATCACGTGGTCGTGCAGGTCGCGGGCGATGCGTTCGCGGTCGCCGAACACGTCCAGCTGGCGCTGCGCGCGGTTCTTCGCGGCCAGTTCCAGCGCGATCGCGGTCTGGTCGGCGAACGAGGCCAGCATCGGCACCTGTCCCGGCCCGAACGGCGGATTCCCCTTGCGCCGCAACGCGATCACGGCGCCCGCCCCGGCCTCGCCGGAGTGCAGCGGCACCGCCAGCGCCGGGCCGTAGCCGGGCAGCACGTGCTGCAAGCCGCTGACCGGGGAGGCCGACACGTCCGACTCCAGCACCGGGGTGTCCCCGGTGAGGCTGGCCAGCACCGGCCCGTCGGTGGTCACCGGGATGCCGACCTCGATGTCGGCCTCGCCCGCGACCGCCTCCACCCGCGCCAGTCCGGTCGCGGTTCCCTCCCGCGCCAGCACGATCAGCGCGCAGTCCGCGCGGGAGATCTCCATCGCGCGCTGCGCGATCAGCCGCAGGCCGTCGGCGGTGCTGACCCCGGAAAGCAGCTCCGTGGTGATCTCGCTCGACGCCTGCAGCCAGCGGTGCCGCAACCGGACCTGGTCGAACAGCTGCGCGTTCTCCACGCTCACCCCGGCGGCGGCGGCCAGCGCGCGCAGCACCACCTCGTCGTCCTGGCTGAACTCGCCGCCGTCGAGCTTCTCGGTCAGGTAGAGGTTGCCGAACACCTCGTCGCGCACCCGGATCGGGATGCCCAGGAAGCTGCGCATCGGCGGATGGTGCGCCGGAAATCCGATCGCGGACGGGTGTTCGGTGAGGTCGGCCAGCCGCAGCGGCCGCGGGTCGCGGGTGACCTGGCCGAGCATCCCGTGCCCCTTCGGCAGGCCGCCGATCGCCGTGGTGGTCCCGGCGTCCATGCCCGCGTGCACGAACTGGGTGAACTCGCCGCCGGGGCCGAGCACGCCGAGCGCGCCGTAGCGGGCCTGCACCAGCTCGGTGGCGGTGGTGACGATGCGGTGCAGGGTGCTGTCCAGCTCGAGTTCGGTGCCGATCGCCAGCACCGCGTCCAGCAGGTCCTGCATCCGGTCGCGGGTGCTGATCACCCGGGCCAGGCGTTCCTGCAACTCGCCGAGCAGCTCGTCGAGTCGCAGGTCGCCCAGCGTGGAGGCGACTCCCTGCAGCTGGGAGCTCACCGGGTCGGACGAGGAGGCATCGGGCATCGGCTGGTCCATCGCTCTCGGCGTGCGTTCCGGTGTGCCGCGCTCGGCGCGCGTCGTGACGGCCGGGGCCGTCGCCGGTGGCGCGTGGGCGCGGGGCCGCGCGTGTGCTGCGAGTGTGACCGACCGGACGCGCCGCGGCTACTCCATTCGCGCTGGTCCGGGGTGGTGCGCGCGGGCGTGTCGGATCAGCTCTCGGCGGGGGCCTCCGGGGGGCGTGCGCGCTCCGGCGACCCGGCGCTTTCCGGGGGTGCGCTGTTCTCGGTGGTTGCGGCGTTCTCGGGCGGTGCGGCGAGTTCGCCGCTCTCGTCGGCGGCCAGCTTGGCCAGCAGTTCGCGCAGCTGATCGGCCTCGGTCGCGGTGAGCCGCTGCAGCATCCCGCCGTTGATCTTCTCGGCGAGCCGGTGCGAGTCCGCGAGCACCCGCCTGCCGTCCGCGGTCAGGTGCAGCACGCGGCGCCGCCGGTCGTAGCTGTCCACGGTGCGCTCGATCAGCGCGCGCTGTTCGAGGCGGGCGAGCATGGCCGCGAGGGTGGCCTTGTCGATGGCCGCGCGGCGGCCCAGCGCGGTCTGCTCGATGCCCGGATGTTCGTCGATGGCGGTGAGTGCGGCGTACTGCGGTTTGGTGAGCTGGGGCAGCTCGGACTGCCAGCGCGCGCCGTGGTCCTGCAGGACCCGGCGCATGAGGTGGAAGACGACGTGCTCCAGGTGCTGCACTTGGCGCGCTCCTCCCGCTGAGGGTGTCTCGGAACGGTTGCGTAGTGGGTGGGGAACCTCGTTACGCCCGCCGGCGCCGTGTGCCGCCCCCCGTCGTTGGCTCTGCCCGGTATTCGCTCGCCCCCCGGCGGCCGCGGGCCCGGCTGATCGGTGGCCCGCCATTCTAGATCCCGGCCGCTGCGCGGTTGCGCACGCCGGTCCGGTTCGGGCGGTTCCGGGTACCCGGTGGCCTGGTGGCCGCGGGCAGTTCGCGCCACCAGGTGTTAGTATGTAGACGAACGTTCGCATACGAACTATTATTCTCGGTGGGCGGGAGGTCCGGCGTTGCGGCTGATCATCGGGATGACCGGGGCGACCGGGGCGCCGCTGGGCGTCCGGCTGCTGGAAGAACTGCACGAGCAGCCCGAGGTGGAAACGCACCTCGTGCTGAGCCGCTGGGCGCGCACCACGATCGAGCTGGAAACCGGTTACAGCGCCCGCGAGATCGGCAAGCTCGCCGACGTGGTGCACGGCTCGGGTGATCAGGGCGCTTCGATCTCGTCCGGCTCTTTCCGGACCGACGGGATGGTCGTCGTGCCGTGCAGCATGAAGACCCTCGCGGGCATCCGCACCGGGTTCGCCGACGGCCTGGTGGGGCGGGCGGCCGACGTGGTGCTCAAGGAACGCCGCAAGCTCGTGGTCGTGCCGCGGGAAACGCCGCTCAGCGAGATCCACCTGGAGAACATGCTCGCGCTCTCGCGCATGGGCGCGGTGATGGTTCCGCCGATGCCCGCCTTCTACAACAACCCGTCGTCGGTCGGGGACGTGGTCGACCACGTGGTCGCCAGGGTGCTCGACCAGTTCGGCCTGCCCGCGCCCGCCGCCCGCCGGTGGAACGGGCTCGCCGAAGCGCGGCGGGACGACGAGCGCTGAGCCGGTACGTCCGGGAATGAGCCGCCGATGGGCATCCGGCGAGCGGTGAGGAGGAGATCTTGGCCTACGACGACCTGCGGTCCTATTTGGACGCATTGGAGAAGGAAGGGCAGCTGCTGCGGGTGCCGGAACGGGTCGAACCGGAACCGGACCTGGGCGCGGCCGCGAACGCCGCCGCACGGCTCGGCGAGAACGCGCCCGCGCTTTACTTCGACGACGTCAACGGGTTCGTCGACCCCCGGATCGTGCTCAACGCGCACGGTTCCTGGGCCAACCACGCCATCGCGATGGGCCTGCCGCCTTCCACGTCCACGCGGGAGCAGGTCGAGGAGTTCATCCGCCGCTGGGAAGACTTCCCGGTCGCCCCGCAGCGCCGCGACGATCCGCCGTTCGCGGCCAACACCAGCGACGACGTGGACCTGTTCGACGTGCTGCCGCTGTTCCGGCTCAACGACGGCGACGGCGGCTTCTACCTGGACAAGGCCGCGGTGGTCTCGCGCGACCCGGACGACCCGGACAACTTCGACAAGCAGAACGTCGGCACCTACCGGCTGGAGGTGAAAGGCCCGAACCGGCTCGGGATGCAGCCGGTGCCGATGCACGACATCGCGCTGCACCTGGGCAAAGCCGAGGAGAAGGGCGAGGACCTGCCGGTGGCCATCGCACTCGGCAACGACCCGCTGATCACGGTCGTGGCGGGTACCCCGCTCGGCTACGAGCAGTCCGAGTACGAGATGGCCGGTGCGCTGCGCGGCGCGCCCGCTCCGATCGCCACGGCCCCGCTGACCGGGTTCGACGTGCCGTGGGGCTGCGAAGTCCTGCTGGAAGGTGTCGTGGAGGGCCGCAAGCGGGAGATCGAGGGCCCGTTCGGCGAGTTCACCGGGCACTACTCCGGCGGCCGGAACATGACCGTGGTGCGCATCGACCGGATCTCCTACCGCAGCAAGCCGCTGTTCGAGTCGCTGTACTTGGGCAAGCCGTGGACCGAGATCGACTACCTGATCGGCCCGGCCACCTGCGTGCCGCTGTACCAGCAGCTGCGCGCGGACTTCCCCGAGGTGCAGGCGGTCAACGCGATGTACACGCACGGGCTGCTGGCGATCGTGTCCACCAAGAAGCGCTACGGCGGTTTCGCCCGCGCGGTCGGGTTGCGCACCATGACCACGCCGCACGGGCTCGGCTACACCAAGGTCGTGATCGTGGTCGACGAGGACGTGGACCCGTTCGACCTGCCGCAGGTGATGTGGGCGTTGTCGACCAAGGTCAACCCGGCCAGCGATCTGGTGAACCTGCCGAACATGTCGGTGCTGGAGCTGGACCCGGGTTCGCAGCCGCCGGGGATCAGCAACAAGCTCGTGATCGACGCGACCACCCCGGTCGCGCCCGACACGCGCGGGCACTACAGCCAGCCGGTGCGGGACCTGCCGGAGACCGGGCGGTGGATTTCCCGGCTGCGCACGTTGCAGGGCAAGTGAGACGAGAGGAGCCGACGATGTGTCCTCGTTGCGCCGCTGAAGGACTGCGGCGGCTGGCCGTGTCGCCGGTCGCCGGGGTGTGGGAGGTCTGGCAGTGCGAACGCTGCCTCTACACCTGGCGCAGCACCGAACCGGACCGCCGCACCAAGCGCGAGTCCTATCCCGACGCGTTCAAGATGACCCAGGCCGACATCGACGAGGCGCCGCAGGTTCCCGCGATCCCGCCGTTGCGCCGGACGAGCTAATGAACGCGCTGATGTGGGAGGCGCGCGCGCCGGAGGGCAAGCGGGACGAACTGCTCGCCTGGGTGCGCGCGCACGGCGTGCCCGCGTTGCGCGCGAGCGGCGGGGAGGACCTCGCGGTGTACCGCTCGGCCGACCGGGTCGTGGTCATCGCGCACTTCGCGGGCGAGCCGGTGCGGCTGCCCGAGCCGCCGGAGGAGCTCAGCGCCCGCCCGCCGCACCAGTGGCCGTTCGAGAAGTGCTCGCCGCAGTGAGCGCGGTCGTTCCGAGCGAACGGACCGTTCGACCGATCTAGCGGGACGAACGGTCCGTTCGCTCCTCGATGGAGCCGTGTTGGGTGCAAGGGTCCTGGCAGGCGTGGTTGAGGCCCGGGACCGCGACGGACTCGACGGGGCAGCGGCGGTCGATGGTGCACCAGGAAAGCACTCCGCCCAGCGCGCACACCGCCGCGGAGATCACCATCGCCCTGCCGAACCCGCTGCCCACCGTGGCACCGGGGCCGGTCATGCCCGCCACCAGCGGCAGCACCGCGACGGCGACCAGCCCGGCCAGCCGGGAGATCGCGTTGTTCACCCCGGAAGCCACCCCCGCCCGCGCCGGTTCCACCGCGGCCAGCACCGCGGAGGTCAGCGGTGCCACGGTCACCGCCAGGCCGAGCCCGAACACCAGCACTCCGGGCAGCACACCGGTCGGGTAGGACGATCCGGGCACCGCCAAGGTCATCAGCGCCAGCCCGGCCGCGCAGCCGAACGGGCCGATCGTCATCGGCAGCCGCGGGCCGGTTCGCTGGGCCAGCGCACCCATCCGGCCGGACAGCAGCAGCATGATCACGGTGATCGGCAGGGTGGCGATCCCGGCCTCCAGCGCCGAGTAGCCGAGGGTCTGCTGCAGTTGCAGCGACAGCAGGAACAGCGCGCCGCTCAACGCCGAGTACACCGTGAACGTGGTCAGGTTCGCACCGGTGAACTGCCGGTTCGCGAACAGCGCCGGCGGCATGATCGGCCCCTTCGTCCGCGACTCCACCAAGGGGAACGCCACCAGCCCGGCCACTCCGGCGGCGAGCGCCACGGCGGTCAGCACGTTCCAGCCGTGCACGGGCAGTTCGATCAGCGCGTAGATCGCCCCGGCCAGCCCGAGGGTGATGGCCGCGGCTCCGGCCAGGTCCGGCGCCCCGGTGACGCCGGTGCTGCGGGTTTCCGGCACGTGCCGGGCGGTGACCACCAGCGCCACCGCGGCGATCGGGAGGTTGATGAAGAACACCCAGCGCCAGGACACCGCGTCCACCAGCCAGCCGCCGACGAACGGGCCGAGCGCGGAGGAAACCCCGGTCAGCCCGGCCCAGGTGCCCACCGCCCGCCCCCGGTCGTCGGGCCGGATCGTCGAGTTGATCAGCGCGAGGCTGCCCGGCACCAGCAGCGCCCCGCCGACGCCCTGCACCAGCCGGGCGATGATCAGCACCGCGCCGTCCGGCGCGAGCCCGCATCCCAGCGAGGCGAGCGTGAACACCACCAGCCCGATCTGGAACACCAGCCGCCGCCCGTAGCGATCGCCCAGCGCCCCGCCGAGCAGCAGCAGCGCGCTGAGCGTGAGCAGGTAGGCGTCCAGCACCCATTGCAGCACCGCGAACCCGCCACCGGTGTCCCGGCCGATGGCGGGCAGCGCCACGTTGACCACCGAACCGTCCAGGAACGCGACCCCGGAGCCGAGGATGGTGGCCACGATGATCCAGCGGCCTGCCCGGCCGCCGAGCGCCACGGTCGGCGGGGCTGACGGAGCTTCCATGCTGGCCTCTTCCGCTGGGTACCTCGTTCGGGTTCCGGGCGACTCGCCGAGGATAAGCGTGCGCGCCCGGGCGCGGCACCTGTCCACTGTGGAGTGTTGACGGGGTGGGGTGCGCTGCGTACAAACAGCCTCGGCGTTGGCGATCGTGAGCGGGGGTGGCCGGTGACCGGACTCCGGGTCGCGGGGCCGCGGGTCGGTGAGCTGCAGGTCGGCGGGTTGGGGGCCGGCAGGCACGGTCCACTGCTCGGCGTGGACGATCCGGCTCCGGACCTGAGCTGGCGGCTGCTGGGCGACTCCGGCCACCAGAGCGCCTGCCGAGTCCAGGTGTTCGACGAACGCGGGGAACAGCTGTGGGACAGCGGGGTCGTCGAATCCGGCTGCGCCGGACTCGGCTACGGCGGCCCGCGGCTGCCCGCGCGCACCCGGGTCGAGTGGCGGGTCCGGGTGCGCGACCAGGACGACCGCTGGTCGCCTTGGAGCGAACGGGCCGGCTGGGAAACCGGCCTGCTGACGCGCGCGGACTGGGGCGGGGCGCGCTGGATCGCGCATCCGCGGCGCGGGCCGGGCGACCCGCTGCCGATCTTCGCGCGGGCTTTCCGGGTGAGCGGTCCGGTCCGGCGCGCGCGGCTGTACGTGTGCGGGCTCGGCGTGCAGGTCGTGACGCTCAACGGCCGCCCCGTCACCGACGAGGTGCTGGCCCCGGGGAACTCGAACTACCAGCGATCCGCCGAGTACCGGACCTACGACGTCACGGAGTCGGTGCGGTGCGGGCCGAACACGCTCGGCGTCCGGCTCGGCCACGGCACCGCGCACGTGCACCGGGAGGGCACGAACTCCGGTCTGCGCGACGCGTATTCGTGGTGGACCAGTCACGACACCGCCTCGGGGGTGCTGAGCGCGGACGCCCGCGCAGGGGACGACTCGGTCCGGGCCGCCGGCACCGGCGGCTACTTCGTGGGCGGTTCCGTGCACGTCGGCGAGGGCGAGCAGCTGGAAGACCGGTGGATCACCGCGCTCGGCGACGAGTCGATCACCTTCGCGCCGCCGCTGGAGCGGGCGCACCCCGCCGGCACACCTGTCGCAGGGTCCGGCGACCCGGTGGCGGATGTCGACCCGAGCGCCGGTGCCGCGGTGCCGCCGCGAATGCTGGCGAGGCTGGAGCTCACCACCGCCGGCCGCGAGGAGGCGATCGTCAGCGGGCCGGAGTGGCGCACCGCGCTCGGCCCGGCGGTCACCGACAACTGGTTCTCGGGCACCGATCACGACGCCCGCCGGGAACAGCCCGGCTGGGACGAGCCGGGCGCCGACCACTCCGCCGAAGCCGTGCGCCGCGACGGGAGCAGGACCGGCTGGATCGACGCGATGCCCGCGGCGCCGCCGAACCTGGCCACCGAGCTGGTGCGGCGCGCGGGCCCGCCGGTGCGCGTGGTCCGCGAGTGGGAGCCGGTGGCGGTGCGCGAACCGGAGCCGGGGATCCAGGTGTTCGACCTCGGGCAGAACATCGCCGGGTGGCCGGAGTTGCGGCTGCCTCCGGTACCCGCGGGAACCGCGATCAGCCTGCGGCCGGGGGAGGCGCTGACCGAGGACGGCCGCGTGGACCAGACTTCGATCCGCGACGCCACCCGCGGCACCGACGTGCTGCACACCTACATCGCAGCGGGCTCACCGGAGGGGGAGCGGTGGCGGCCCGCGTTCCAGTACTTCGCGATGCGGTTCGTCGAAGTCGCCGCACCGGAAGGGATCCGGCCCGGACTGCGCGGACTGCAACTGCGTGCCGATGCGGCGCCTGCCGGAGCAGTGCGCACTTCGGACGGCCGGATCAACCGGCTGCACCGGATGGTGCACTTCTCGGTGGCGGCGAACCTGATGTCCGTGCTCACCGATTGCCCCGGCCGGGAGAAGCTGGCTTACGGCGCGGACTACACGCATCCGATCGGCGTGCTCTCGCGGCACTTCGACCTCTCCGCGTACCTGCGCACGATGCAGCGCCACCTCGTCGAAGGTCAGGCGGGGCGCGGTCCGCGGGCGGGCAACGTGGCGTTGAAGGCCCCGGTCTACGACTGGGGCTACACCGGGGATTTCGGCGACGAGGTCAACTGGGGCAACGCGATCGTGCTGGTGCCGTGGCTGCTGCACCGGCTCTACGGCGACACCCGGACGATGGCGCAGCACTACTCGGCCATGACGGCTTACCTGGATTACCTGAGCCGGCGCAAAGCGAACGGCCATCTGGTGACCGGGCCGCTCGGCGATTGGGTCGGAGCGGAAGACACCTCGGGTGAGCTTACCGGGACCTGGGGTTATTACCTGACTACCCGGCGGCTCGCCGACATGGCCGGAACCCTCGGCCGCACAACGGATTTCCGCGAGTTCTGCGCGCTCGCGGAGGCGATCGCGGGCGCGTTCCACGACCGCTTCTTCGACGCCGAGCTGGGATGCTACACCGGCGACGGCGCCACCTCCGGCGCGACGCAGGCCGCGCAAGCGCTCCCGCTCGACGCGGGCATGGTGCCGGAAGCGGAACGCCCGCGGGTGCTGGATGCGCTGCTCGGCCGAATCCACCATCGGGACGGTCCGCGGCTGCTCGCCGGCCACATCGGACTCGGCCCGGTGGTGCGGGTGTTGCGCGACGCCGACCGCGACGACGTGCTGTGGGCGGCGCTGCGCCGGGACGAGGTGCCGGGTTATGGCGCGTTCCTGCGGGATCACCCGCAGAATCCCGGTGGGCTGACCACGATCCCGGAGCAGTGGGACATGGTGAACTCGCTGAACCACATGATCCTCACGCAGATCGACGAGTGGTTCCACACCGGGATCGCCGGGATACGCCAGGAACCCGGCTCGGTCGGCTTCCGGCGACTGCTGATCCGGCCGAAGCCCGTGGGCGATCTGCGGTGGGCCGAAGGCCACTACCGCGCGCCCGCGGGGCGCATCGAGACGCGATGGCGGCGCGACGGGACGGATTTCACGCTCACCGTGCGCATTCCGCCGAACGCATCGGCGCGGGTCCAGCTGCCGGGGCGAGTTTCCTGCAGGGGATCGCCAGGTGTCGCGGAGGAGAGCGCCGCCGGTGCGGTCTTCTCCGCGGGCCCGGGCACCCACACCTTCACGTCCGACCTGGAGCCGGAATGATCCGTACGGTACGCGTGCAATGCCGGAAATCACGCTCAGTGGCAACGAGATCCGCCGTGCAAGGTGGGAAAAACGAGATCTGGCGAGAAATGGACACCGGGGTTCTCCGCGGCGGCTGCGGTCGGTCACCGTATGGATCCAGTTCATCGGGCGGACAGAGGTGCGTGTGAGCGGAGCGGAATCCGAGTGTCCGGGGCCGGGTACGCGCGGCCGCGGTGCGGTCCGGCGCGCCACGTGGGTGCCCGGCGCCGCCGAACTGTCCGATGTGGAACTCCTGCTGGACGGTGCTTTCCCGGCGCTGAGCGGATTTCTCGATGCCGCCGACGTCGAGTCCGTGCGCACCCGGCAACGCCTGTGCGACGCGACCCCTTGGCCCGCCCCGATCACGTTGACCGTGCCTGCGGAAGTGGCCGCCGCGGACGAGATCGAACTGCAGGACTCCGAAGGCGCACCTGTCGCCGTGGTCAGCAACGTCGCGGCCTGGTCGGACGCCGACGGCAGCCATGCCGCCGGACCGGTACGCGCCGCCGCGGCGCCTACGGGCGCGCTGCGCAGAATGCGCCCGCCGGCCGCCAGTGTGCGGGAAAACCTGTCGCACGGCCCCGTTCTGGCGATGCTTCCGGAAAAACCCTTGCACCACAAGGAGATCGCGCAGCTGCGCGAGCTGGTCGCCGAGCACGGGGCGCACCTGCTGCTGCTGCCCCGGATGATCGGGCCGCGCCCGGAAGTCCTGGTGCAGGCAGTGCTGGCCGCACGCCCGGAACTGCCGCCGGACACGACGGTCGTGCCGGTGCCGCTGGCGCAGCGGCCCGATCCGAAGCGGGACGCGCTGCTGACCGCGCACGTCGCCGCCGCCTACGGAGCCACCCACCTGATCAGCGAGCATCCGCTGGAACAGCCGCCGATTCCGGGCTTGGAGCCGCCCGAGGTGGTGCGCGAGGACACCGGCCGCTGGCGCCCGGCCGCGCAGGTCGAGCCGAGCAGGCGGCTTCCCGGCCTCAGCGCTGAAGAACTGCGCGCACACCTGGACCGGGGCGACCCGCTGCCGAGCTGGTTCACCACGCCCGCCATCGCCGAGCAGCAGCAACGGCTGCATCCACCGCTGTCCCGGCGCGGCTTCACGGTGCTGTTCACCGGACTTTCCGGAGCGGGCAAGTCCACGATGGCGCGTGCATTGCGGGACGAGCTCACGCAGTACGACCACCGGGCCGTGACGCTGCTCGACGGCGACGTCGTGCGCCGCACGTTGTGCGCGGGACTGGGCTTTTCCGCTGAGGACCGCAGCCGCAACGTGCGCCGGATCGGGTTCGTGGCCTCCGAAGTCACCCGGCACGGCGGCGCCGCGATCTGCGCGCCGATCGCGCCGTACCGCGCCGACCGCGATGCGGTGCGCGACATGGTCGAGGAATCGGGCGGATTCGTGCTGGTGTACGTGGCGACGCCGTTGGGCGAGTGCGAGCGCCGCGACCGCAAGGGCCTCTACCGCAAGGCCCGCGCCGGGACGCTGCCGGAGTTCACCGGCGTCTCCGCGCCGTACGAGGTGCCCGCCGATGCGGACCTGGTGCTGGACACCTCCGGGCTGTCGCAGGACGAAGCCGTCGACGAGGTCGTCGCGCTGCTGCGGCGACGAGGCTGGGTGGGCCGGTGGAACCCGCATTAGCCGAGCTCGCCGCACCGAACCCGGGAGTGGCGGTCACCGGCCTGCTGACCGGGCTGCTGGTGGGACTGACCGGGATGGGCGGCGGCGCGTTGACGATGCCCCTGCTCACGCTGGTGTTCGGGGTGCCGCCGCTGGCAGCGGTGTCTTCCGACTTGGTCGCCAGCGCGGTCATGAAGCCGGTCGGGGCGCTGGTGCACCTGCGGCGCAGGACCGCGGACGCGCGGCTGGTCGGCTGGTTGTGCTTGGGCTCGTTGCCGTGCGCGGTGGTGGGATCGCTGTTCGCGGGTTCGCTCGGCGACGGCGCGGAGTCGTCGTTGAAGACGTTGACGGGCGTGGCGGTGCTGCTGGCCGCGATCATGCTGTTCGCCCGGATGCTGCTGGCGAAACGCAGCCCCGCGGCCGGCGCCGCCTCGGTGCGGCCGTTGCCGACCGCGCTGCTCGGCGCCGTGGCCGGGCTCATCGTCGGCACCACCTCGGTCGGTTCCGGTTCCATCATCATCGTGTGCCTGCTGCTGACGAACCGCTCGCTGAGCTCGGCGCGGCTGGTCGGCACCGACCTGGTGCAGGCCGTGCCGCTGGTGCTGGTCGCCGCCTGCGGGCACCTGTTCACCGGCGAAGTCCACTTCGGAATCGTCGGTTCGCTGCTGGTGGGCTCGCTGCCCGGAGTGCTGGTCGGAGCGGTGATCTCGGCCCGCGTCTCGGACCGGCCGATCCGCGTGCTGCTCGGCGGAATGCTGGCGACCACCGCAGTGATGCTCCTGGGGGCGAACGCGATCATCGGCGCGTCGTCGGGCGTGCTGGTGGTGCTCGCGGCAGCGGTCTCCCCGGTCGCGCACCGGGTGTTCTCCCGTGCCCGCCCTGGCGCGCGGAACGAAGAGTTGACGTCGGACGAGGAGGTACCGGGTGAGCGCGGACGATCACGAACTCGCCGCACGACTGGCGCGGGAAGCCGGCGAGAGCCTGCTGGACCTGCGGGAGCGGACGGCGTCCACAACGGACCCGAAAGCCCTCGGCGCGGAGGGTGACCGCACGGCGCACGACCTGCTGGTCGCCGCGCTCGCGCAAGCCCGCCCGCAGGATCCGGTGCTGTCCGAGCACGGCGTTTCCGGGCCACCGCGGGAATCCGCCGACCGGGTCTGGATCATCGACCCGCTGGACGGGACCCGCGAGTTCTCCGAAGCCGGACGCACCGACTGGGCCGTGCACGTGGCACTGGCCGAGGATCATCAGATCACCGCGTCCGCGGTAGCGCTGCCCGCGCACGGCCGGGTTCTCGGCACCGGTGCGCCGCCGAAGCAGCCGAGCCACGGCATCGCCCACCCGCGGCTGGCGGTCAGCCGCAGCCGCCCGCCGGATTTCGTGCGCGAGCTCGCCGAATCGCTCGGCGCCGAGACCGTTCCGATGGGCTCCGCGGGCGCGAAGATCAGCGCGGTGGTGCTCGGCGAGGTCGACGCCTACGTGCACGCGGGCGGGCAGTACGAATGGGACAGCGCAGCGCCGGTCGGCGTGGCCCGGGCGGCCGGACTGCACACCAGTCGGGTGGACGGCTCGCCGCTGCACTACGACCTGCCGGACCCGTGGTTGCCGGATCTGCTGGTGTGCCGCCGGGAACTGGCCGCGGACCTGCTGGCCGCGCTGCCCGGGAACCTGACCGAGGGGAGTCGCTGATGCCGTCCGGACCGTCCCGATCGGACGTCCTGGAGTCCGAGGCGCTGCACCTGATCCGCGAAGTGGCCGCCGAATTCGACCGCCCCGCGCTGCTGTTCTCCGGCGGCAAGGACTCCGCGGTCCTGCTGCGCCTGGCGGAGAAGGCGTTCGCACCCGCTCCGATCCCGTTCCCGGTGCTGCACGTGGACACCGGGCACAACTTCGACGAAGTGCTCGAGTTCCGGGATCGCCGCGTCGCCGAGCTGGGAGTGCGCTTGGTGGTGGCCGGCGTGCAGGACTCGATCGATGCGGGTCGGGTGGCCGAGCCGACGGGCCGCTGGCCCAGCCGCAACCGGGCGCAGACGGTGACGCTGCTGGACGCCGTCGCCGAGCACCGCTTCGACGCCCTGTTCGGCGGCGCGCGCCGCGACGAGGAACGCGCGCGGGCCAAGGAGCGGATGCTGTCCTTCCGGGACTCCTTCGGGCAGTGGGATCCGCGCAACCAGCGCCCCGAGCTGTGGAACGTCTACAACGGACTGATCCGGCCCGGCGAGAGCGTGCGCGCGTTCCCGCTGTCGAACTGGACCGAACGCGACGTGTGGACCTACGTGGAACGCGATGGTGTCGAGCTGCCGCCGCTGTACTTCGCGCACACCCGCAAGGTGTTCGAGCGCGACGGGATGTTGTTGGCGGACAACCCGTTCCTGCACCGCGACCCGGACGAGCCGCTGGTGGAGCGATCCGTGCGGTTCCGCACGGTCGGCGACATGACCTGCACCGGCGCGGTTCCCTCGGAAGCGTCCACGGTGTCCGAAGTGCTCGCCGAGATCGCCGCGACCCGGGTCACCGAGCGCGGCCAGACCCGCGCCGACGACCGCACGAGCGCGGCCGCGATGGAGGACCGCAAGCGGGAGGGATACTTCTGATGAGCCCGAGTTCTCCGGCCGGACCGGCCGTTCCCGCGGACGCGTTACCCGGAACCGCTGCGGACGCGGACGGTTTCACCCCGGCCGACGGCCTGCTGCGGTTCGCCACCGCAGGCGCGGTCGACGACGGCAAGAGCACCCTGATCGGCCGGTTGCTGCACGACTCTAAGTCGCTGCTGGCCGACCAGGTCGAAGCGCTGGAGCAGGCCAGCGCGGAACGCGGCGACGACGTGCTGGACCTGGCGATGCTCACCGACGGCCTGCGCGCCGAGCGCGAGCAGGGAATCACCATCGACGTGGCGCACCGCTACTTCGAGACCGCCCGTCGCGCGTTCATCATCGCCGACACCCCGGGTCATGCCCAGTACACCCGGAACATGGTCACCGGGGCGTCCACTGCGGACCTGGCGATCGTGCTGGTCGACGCACGGCACGGTTTGACCGAGCAGAGTCGCAGGCACGCCGTGCTGGCCGGGCTGCTGCGGGTTCCGGAGGTCGTGCTCGCGGTGAACAAGATGGACCTGGTCGACTACGACGAGCAGGTTTTCCGCGACGTCGCGGCCGAATTCGCCGAGTTCGTCGGGCACGGGTGCACCGCGATCCCGCTGTCGGCACTGCACGGCGACAACGTGGTGGAACGCTCGGCCGCCATGCCCTGGTACGAGGGACCGGCGCTGCTGGAGCACCTCGAGCAGGTCCGCATCGCGGACGACAACTCCACAATGGATTTCCGGATGCCGGTGCAGTGCGTCATCCGGGCGCCCGAGCGCGATTACCGCGGTTATGCGGGCCAGATCTCCGGCGGCTCGGTGGCAGCGGGCGATGAGGTGCTGCACCTGCCCTCCGGGATGCGATCCCGAGTGTCCTCGGTGGACACCGCGGATGGCGCGCTGGTCAGCGCGCAGGCTCCGCTGTCGATATCGCTGCGACTGGCCGACGACATCGACGTCGGTCGCGGGGATCTGCTGTGCGCCGCGGCGAACGCCCCGGAACCGGCGGACGAGCTGTCCGCGACGGTGTGCTGGATGACCGCGGCGGCACCGCTGCGGCCCGGCACGCGGCTGCTGTTCAAGCACACCACGCGCACCGTCAAAGCCGTCGTCACCGAGGTTCGGCACCGGCTGGACGTCACCACGCTGAGTCGGGAGCCGGCCGCCGAGCTCGGGCTCAACGACATCGGCGAGGTCGGACTGCGCCTGGCGCAGCCGATCTTCTGCGACCCCTACGAGCGCAACCGGCTCACCGGCGGCGGAGTGCTCATCGACGAGACGACGCACGCCACGGCGGGTGCCGTCCTGATCACCGAGGCGAACCCCGGTACGCGCAGTTGATCGGCGCGTGCTGCCGGGCAGCTACGACAAGGAGTTGAACGCAATGGTCAAGATCATCGGAGCCGGGTTCGGCCGCACCGGCACCGCATCGCTGAAGGCGGCGCTGGAACACCTCGGCTACGGCCCCTGCTACCACATGTTCGAGGTGATCGCGCAGCCCGAGCGGGCGCAGGACTGGGAGCTGGCGATGGACGGCCGGGTCTCCGATTGGCAGCAGGTGCTCGGCGGATTCGAGTCCACAGTGGACTGGCCGGGTTGTGCGTTCTACCGCGAACTGATGGATTTCTACCCGGACGCCAAGGTGCTGCTGACCGTGCGCGACCCGGAGCGCTGGTACGACAGCACCTACGGCACGATCTACCAGTTCGTGCAGGACCCGCCCGGCGACGACGACTTCAGCGCCAAGCTGCGCCCCACCGTCGAGCGGATGATCTGGAACGGCACGTTCGACGGCCGGTTCGCCGACCGCGCGCACGCCATCGACGTCTTCGAGCGGCACAACGCCGAAGTGCAGCGCGTGGTGCCCGCCGACCGGCTGCTGGTCTACCGCGTCGGCGAGGGCTGGCAGCGGCTGTGCGACTTCCTCGACGTGCCGGTGCCGCAGGAGGAGTTCCCGCACGTCAACGATTCCGCCTCGATCCGCGACCTGGCCGCGCAGGTCAGCGCCGATGGCGAAGTGCCGTCCCCGTTCACCAGCGCTTGATCCGGAGATGTCCATGTCATCTGACTCCTTCTCGATCGGCCGTCGCGCGGTGCTGCGAATGCTGGCCGCGGCTCCCGCCGTGCCCGCGCTGATCGGCACCACAGGCACCGCCGGCGCCGCCGCGTCCCCGGGCGCCCGCGCCGGGCAAAGCCTCATCACCCGTCCCGACCTGCAACCGCCGCTGGTGGAGATCAGCACTCCGGCCGCGAACACCGAGCCCGGGCACGTGCTGCTGACCCCGGCCGGAGCAAACGTCCTCAACGCCGAGGCGGCCGCACCGCGCGCGGCGACCCAGCCCGGTGCGCTGATCATGGACGATCTCGGTCAGCCGGTGTGGTTCAGCCCGCCCGCCGAGGGCGTGATCGCCAACCTCCAGGTGCAGCGCTACCAGGACCGGCCGGTGCTGACGTTCTGGGAGGGCGCGATCGAGGTGCCGCCCGGTTTCGGCAACGGGCAGTACGCCGTGCTGGACGAGAGCTACCGGCGGATCGCGACCGTGCGCGCGGCCAACGGCCTGCAAGGCGACATGCACGAGTTCGTGATCACTCCGCGCGGAACCGCGCTGCTGCTGATCTACTCCGAGGTGCGCGCGGACACCACGCCGGTCGGCGGGCAACCGAACTCGAAGGTGCTGGAAGGCGTCCTGCAGGAAATCGACATCGCTTCCGGGCAGCTGCTGCTCGAGTGGCGCAGCCTGCAACACGTCGGGCTGGACGAGTCGCTGCTGGCGGTGCCCAAGGACCCGGAGCAGTGGTTCGACTACATCCACCCCAACGCGATCTGCGAGGACGGCGACGCGCTGCTGGTCTCCGCGCGCTGCACGCACTCGGTGTTCCGGATCGACCGGACCAGCGGCGAGGTGACGTGGCGGCTCGGCGGCAAGCGGAGCGACTTCGCCATGGGTCCGGACGCGGCGTTCGCCTGGCAGCACGACGCGCGCCGCCAGCCGGACGGGACGATCACCATCTTCGACAACGCCGAAGCCGCACCAGGTCGCGGCCGCTCCCGCGCGCTGTCGCTGGCCGTGGACGAGACCGCCCGCACCGCGAACGTGGTGCGCAGCAACGAAAGCCCGGAAGGGTTGCTGGCGCCGAACCAGGGCAACATGCAGGTGCTGGCCAACGGGCACGTCTTCGTCGGCTGGGGCGGAGAGCCGTACTTCACCGAGTTCGGCGCGGACGGCGAGGTGCTGTTCCACGGCAGGTTCACCGAGTCGATCACGTCCTACCGCGCGTTCCGCTCGGCGTGGGTGGGCAAGCCGCTGGACGCCCCGGCTGTGGCCGGGCTGCCGGGCAACGGCTCGACCAGCGTTTACGCGAGCTGGAACGGGGCGACCGAAGTGGTGACCTGGCGGGTGCTGGCCGGGCCGGACGAGGCGAACCTGGCTCCGGTGCAGGACGCGCCGAAGACCGGGTTCGAAACCCGGGTCGACATCGCGGGTGCGCAACCGTTCGTGTCCGTGGAGGCCCTCGACGCCGGGGGAGCCGTGCTCGGCGCCTCGCCGCCTGCCCGGGTGGGCTGAGAGCCGATCGCTTGGAGTGAAGGGACTTTTCCCGCCGAGGAGTCCCTTCACTCCGCGGAAACGGCGCGGCGAGCGGGCTCGTGCCGGCCGCGAGGCCCGGACGGTGTCCGCGACCGGTTCGGACAGTAGGCTTCCTCCGGATCCGACACCCGGAGGGGGAAGCGATGCAGCCTGCGATGAACGAGCACCTCACCGGGCTCCGATGCATCCAGTGTGGACGGTTGCATCCGGTCGCGGACCATCCGGCGGGCTGCGAGCACTGCCGGGATCAGGGCAGCGCGGCGAACCTGCGCTGCGAGTACGACGACGACCGGCCGCGGCTGTCGCTGACGGGCGCGCGCAGCCTCGGCGAAGGCGGCACGCCGCTGTTCCCGCTGCCCGCCGAGGTGGCCGGTCTCGACGTGTGGGTGAAGAACGAGGCGGCCAACCCGACCGGTTCGCACAAGGACCGGTTCAGCTGGGGCGCGGTCGGCCGCGCCGCCGCTGCCGGGTACGCGGGCATCGCCGCTGCTTCCTCCGGCAACGCCGCGTTGTCGCTGGCCGCTTACTCCGCGGCGTACGGCTTGGCGTGCGAGGTCGCCGTCACCACCGACATCCCCGATGTGCTCGCCGGGGCCGTCCGGGACACCGGTGCCACGCTGCACGTTTTCGACAGTGCCGAGCAGCGCTGGGACTTCCTGCGTGGCCGCACCGGTGATCCGGGCACGCTCGTGGTCACCAACTACACGCGCCCGGTAGCGGGCGGTTCACCGTTCGGGATCGACGCGATGCGGGCCATCGGTTGGGAGATCCGCTCCGGCCTGCAACGCCTGCCGGAACACGTGGTGATCCCCGTTTCCCGCGGCGACCTCGCCTACGGCGTGTACCTCGGCTTGCAGCAGATGGCGCGCAGGCACGGAGAATCGTGCCCGCGGGTTCATCTGGTCGAGCCGTTCCCGAGGCTCGCCGCGGTCCGCGCGGGAGCCGGCGTGCACGACAGCTTCACCGGCTCGGCCGCCGGAACCCCGTCGATCGGCGGGGATTCGACGACGGTGCAGGCGTTGCGAGTCCTCGACGACACCGGCGGATCGCCCGTGGTGCTCTCCTCCGAAGTGGAGGAGGCCCGGATCCGCTTGGCACGCATGGGGATTCTCTGCGAAGGCACGTCCGCCACCGTGTTGCCCGCGGTGGAGGAGTTGCGCGGGCGCGGTGTCGCCGCACCCGGCGAGTCCATTGTGGTCGTACTGACGTCACATCCGTTCAACGGCCTCTGAACCCGAAGCGGGTTCACTCGGGCCCCGTCGTGTAGATCCCGTGCGGATACGGGTGGTACCCCTTGGTTCCGACAGCGCGGGCGACGGGACTGCGCACGTCCTCGTCGGCCTGCAGCAGATCCAGGACGTGGCGGAAGTCGTACCGCGGTCGCCAGCCGAGTTCCGCGCGGGCGCGGGAACTGTCGTAAACCCGGTCCAGCCCGGGGAACATCCGCCACCCGCGGCGGGCGTACTCGCCCGGCTGGTCCGGGAACAACCGGGACACCACGGCCTGCGCATCCGCACGCAGCTGCGCGGAATCCTCCCGGCTGAACGGGGGAGTGGCGCTGATGATGTAGCGCCCGAAGCCGATGCGCGGAGCTTCGGCCAACGCGAGGCGGTGCGCGTCGACGACGTCCTGGAGGTCGACGCGGCGGTACAGGTACTCGTTGACCTTCGTGTTCATCCCCTCGTAGGCGGCCCGCACCTCGTCGCGGTCGTCGTCCTCCGGGAAGAACCGGGAAGTCCGCAGCACCACCACCGGCAGACCGTGTTCGCGGTGCACCAGCTCGGCCACGTTCTCGGCGGCGATCTTGGTGACGCCGTAGATGTTGCGCGGCACCGGCTCGACGTCCTCGGTGATCCACGCCGCCGGCTGATCCGGCTCCGGTGTCAACGCGCGGCCGAACGCGCTGGTGCTGCTGGTGAACACGAAGCTTTCCACCCCGGCGGCGGCGGATTCCTCCAGCAGCGCCAACGTGCCGGTGACGTTGGTGTCCACGAAGTCCTGCCGCTCGTGCGAGCTGACGTGCGGCTTGTGCAGCGTGGCCGCGTGCAGCACGCCCGTCACGCCCTGCAGGCACCGCCGCAGCAACGCCCGGTCGGTGATCGAGCCGGTGACCGTGGTGAACCGGGACTCCACCAGGTCGAGCCCGACCACGTCGCGTCCTTCGGCGCGGACGCTGCGCACCAATGCTTCCCCGAGGTGCCCGGCGCTGCCGGTCACCAGAATCCGTTCCGCACGCACCCCGCAGACGTTACGGACTCCGGGCGCGACCAGGAAACCGATTTCGGCGACTCAGCTTCGCCGCGGCTCAGCTCACACCAGCACGTCGGCCGCCTCCACCACGGGCAGGTCATCCCGCGGCACGACCGGATTCTCGAACAGCGCTCCATTGTGGAACCCCGGAACCGTGCGCACGTACCGGCCCCGGATCCGGTCGTAGTAGTCCAGCAACTTCGCATTGGTGGCCCAGGCGGTGTAGCGGACGATCGTGACGCCCGTCCGCGCCGCGTGCGAAGCCGCCCAGCGCCCGAGGCAGGTGCCGATGCCGCGTCCCGCGTGCGAACGTTGCACCACCAGGTTGTGCAAGTAGCGAGCGGGAGTGCGCAGCTCCTCTTCGGTCCACAGCACCGGTGATCCGTGCGGGGTGCTGGTGACCGTGGCCACCGGCTCCCCATCCGGCTGCAGTGCCGCCATGAACGTGGACCCCTCGTGGATCCAGTCCACCATGCGCTGCCGGTCCGCCGGGCGGTTCCACTGGTCGGTGCCGTGCTCGGCCTGCAGCCAGTCGGCGGCCTCCTCCCGCCACCGCAGCAACAGGTCCATGTCGTCCACAGTGGCCGTACGCACGTGCAGAGTGGGCGGATTCATCCGGCGGCCTCCTCGGTTTCCCTGGCGGAGAGGGCGAACAGTTCGCGGAAAGCAGCGGTCAGCCGGGTGCCGTAGTCGTTGAGTACCTTCCCGTCCGGACCCGTCGCCGCGCTGGCGGTGACCAGCATTCCGAGCGATGCGCCGGTTTCCAGCTCGGCGCCGCGCGTCGGCAAGCCCACGGCCGCGCACTCACCTTCGGCGCACTCCAGCAGACCCGCACCGGCACGCCGCCACACCAGCCGATCCCCGTCCAGCGCGTACACGCCGCTGCGCGGAGCGGTGGTCACCTCAGCGGTGCGGCCGGTGTGCCGCACGGCGAGCTGCACGCCCGGCGCGGGAGCGGGGTCGTGCTCGCCGCTGGTGCGCCTGCCTTGCCGTTCCAGCGCGTGCCGGTTCAGCAGCGGGATGTGCCCTTGGGATCGTTCGATCTCACCCAGCAGCCACGTCGAGCTCTGCGGCCGGGCGTTGAGCTCCAGCACGGCCACCGAGTCGCCGCGCACGATCAGGTCGACCCCGAACACGCCGCGGTAGTGGCGTCCGGCCAACCCGGCTCCCACCCGTTCGACCGCATCTCGCGCGCGTTCCATGGCGATCGCGGAAACGCGTTGCGGCGCCTGGAAATCGCAGCCGCAGTAGGCCCCGAACTCGAAGCCCGCCGCGGGCAGGCCGGCGAACTGCACCGAGGGCCTGGTCACGCCGACCGAACCGTCCATGCCGACGAATCCGTGGAAGTTCAGCGCCGTGCCGTCGAGGAATTCGCTGATCAGCCAGTCGCCCGCCGCCGGTTCCCGCGCCCGTGCCGCGCGCAGTTCCGCATCGCTGCGCACCAAGTAGGTGCCCAGGCCGCCCGAGCCGACCGGGCGTTGTGCCACGAACGGCGAGCCCAGCCCGCGAACCAGCGCGGGGTGCGAGAGCGAGTGCGCGGCGACGACCTCGCCAGCCGGGACGGGCAAGCCGCGGTCGGCGAACCAGGCCCGCATCCGGGTCTTGTCGTTGAGGTCGGCGGGTGCCGGCCGCTCCCGTTCCCTGGCGACCAGCGATGCCCAATGTCGCGGGACCTCGGGCCTGGTCGCGGACAGCAGCGGCGGTTGACCATCCTCGCGCGCCCGCGCCGGCGGGGTCAGCGAAGCCTTCATCGCTTTGATCCCGCAACTCCGCACATCCCTGCGCGAACCCTGCTGATGTTCCAGCGAGCAGGTCCGCACGCCGAAACGCTGCGCCCATTCGGGATCCGCCGACTCCGCGGAGGCCAACCAGGTCAGCGCACCCGCGCGCAGCAGCGGAAGCGCATTGACCGCGCGCGTGACGAAGTCGATCAGGCCGCGTTCGCGCAGCGCCCGGTCACCGTCCTCGGTCGATCCGATCGTCGGACGCACGGTTTCCTCGCAATCGGACTGGCGGACGCGCGGTGAAGCTGCTCTTTATCGATACGGCAAGGCCATCGCCCGGGAAAGGTCAACGCCGGGTGATCACCTGGCTGTGGGGCGGGTTTCGTCGGATCCGGTGCAGCCGATCGTCTGGCGTTGCCGGACGGCCGTCGGTGGCGGGCCGAATAGCCGTTCGCGGCGCTGGGAAACCTCCTGCTGGCGAGAGGAGGCACCGATGGCAGCGCTGACCCCGGACTGGGAGACCGACCGCCGCCGCTTCGCCGAGCGCGTCGGATCCGGCGCGGGACTCGCCGGCTCCGGCGCGCCGGGCGGGACCGGCGGACTCGCCGACCAGCGGGCGCAGATCTGGTCGCCGCTGGCGGGCCGGTTCGCCGACCTCGGCCGCGACGTGTTCGCCGAACGGACGTTGCGCGGTGTCGTCGATGCCGTGCTCGCGGTGGCCGTCCGGAGCGTTCCCGGTGCGGAGTTCGCCGCGCTGACCCTCACTCGGGCCGGCGAACCGCTGCACACCGCGGGCACCCGGAACGCCGCAGGCGGCCCGGACGAGCGGGCCGCGGCGCTCGACGAGGTGCAGAGCGGCTCAGTCCAAGGGCCGTTCCACGAGGTCAGCAGGCAATCCGGGCCCGGCGCGCTCGCCTGCCCGGACCTGACCGGCGAACCGGCGGAGTTCGCCGCTGCGGCGGCGCGGTGCGGTCTGCGCAGTCTCGGCGCCGCCGGTGTTTTCCCGGCGGGCGGCGGTGTTCGCGGTGCGTTGACGGCGTACTCGGCCAGTCCGGGCACCTTCGACGACTCCGCGGCCGACCGGCTGCTCGTGCTGGCCTGCTTCGTCGCGGCCGCGCTCGGCACCACCGATGCGGTCACCGCGGGCGAGCTGGCGCAGCGCGGCATCACCGAGCCGGTGCGCAGTTCCGTCGCCATCGAACGCGCCACCGCCGTGCTCGTCGAGCGGCGCGGCCTGAGCCCGCAGGACTGCTACGACGTGCTCCGGCGCGCCACGACCGAACTCGTCGGCAGGTGATCGGCGGCGCCCATCGAGGGGGTCATCGGCGGATCACTGCCGAACGATGACCACCGGGCAGCTCGAGTGCACCGCGCACCGCTGGCTGGTCGAACCCAGCAACGCACCGTAGAAGCTTCCGTGCCCGCGGCTGCCGACCACCAGCAGGCGGGCGTCGGCGGAGGCGTCGAGCAGCGCTTGCGCCGAGTGCCCGTGCACGACCTCGCGCTGGACCTGCACCGGACTGCCCGCGGCGACCTCGTCCACGGCCTCGTTCATGCTGCGGGTCGCGGTGTCCTGGAACTCATCGGGCGGCATCGGCCCGCCCTCCCAGCTGTAGAAGGCGGGGTACTCCCAGGCGACCACGGCGCGCACTTGGGAGTTGGTGAGTTCGGCCTGTTCCAGCGCCCAGCGCAATGCGGACCGGGAGGGTTCCGAACCGTCCACTCCGACCACGATGACGTTCTGCGTTGCGGTGTCCACGTCGCACCTCCGTAGCCTTCCGGCAGCGGATTCCAGTGTCGGCCGGAGCTTCGCCGGCTGGCAACGATGTTGCGGCGAGTCGTCGACGGTGCGTGCCCGACCATTCGTCCAGGGGTCACCCGGCTCAGCGGCGGGTTGAGATTTTCCAGTGATGCCAGGCGAATTCGCCGCACGTGATCGTTACTCGACCGGTGTCTTGCCGGTACGGGCGGGACAGGAGTTTGCTTGTGGGGCCATACGTCGCAGACCGCGTAGGGGGCAACGATGACCACAGCGCAGAACCCGACCACGGGCCGCTACCTCGTCCTGCTGCAGGACGATGCCACCGTGCTCGGCGCCCGCGAGCTCAACCGGGTCGCCGGGATCCGCGCCGCCAGCACCGCCGACGCCGCAGGCGCCGCGCCGGGGGAGCTGTTCAGCAGCGCGGGCGGCGTCGTGCTGCACGACCTCGGCGTGGCGCTGATCGACGCCGACCAGGACCAGGTGGCCACGCTGCGGAACTCGATGCAGCAGCGCGGTACCGCGCTGGCCGCGCTGGAGCCGGAGCGCCGGGTGTTCGCGATCGGCTCTCCGCAGCCACCGGACGACACCGAAACGACCTGGGGCCTCAAGGCGGTCGGCGCCGACAGCGCCGCGTCCACCGGCAGCGGTGTCCGGGTGGCGGTGCTCGACACCGGTTTCGACCAGCAACACCCGGATTTCGCCGGCCGCGACGTGGTGACCGCGTCCTTCGTGGAGGGCCAGGACGCGCACGACGGGCACGGCCACGGCACGCACGTGATCGGCACTTCGTGCGGCCCGCGGACGTTGCAGGCCGGGCCGGGCTACGGGATCGCCCCGGAAGCTTCGATCTACGCCGGGAAGGTGCTCAGCGACGAGGGTTCCGGCGGTGACGGCGGAATCCTGTCCGGGATCCAATGGGCCATCGCCAACAACTGCCCGGTGGTGTCCATGTCGCTCGGCGCGCCGACCCAGCCGGGCCAGCCGTTCTCGGACGCCTTCGAGCGGGTCGCGCAGCGGGCCATGCAGCGCGGCACGTTGATCATCGCGGCTGCGGGCAACGAGAGCCAGCGCTCCGCCGGTGTCGTGGCGCCCGTGGGGCATCCGGCGAACTGCCCGTCGGTGATGGCCATCGGCGCCGTCGACGAGCAGGGCCAGATCGCCGACTTCTCGTCCGGCACGGTCGACGAGATCGGGCAGGTCGACTTGGCCGGCCCCGGCGTGGACGTGTACTCCAGCTGGCCCGGCCAGGAGCGCTACCGCAAGCTCAGCGGAACCAGCATGGCCACCCCGCACGTCGCCGGGGTCGCCGCGTTGTTCGCGCAGCAGTTCCCCGAACGCGCTTGGGGACTGTGGGCGCGGTTGACCCAGCGCGGTCGGCGGCTGGCGCTTCCCGCCACCGACGTGGGCACGGGGCTCGTGCACGCGCCCTGACCCGGAGTGCGGCGCGGGCGGACCGGACGGTTCCGGTCCGCCCGCGTTTTGCCGTCGTGGCAAGGGTGTTCAGGTGTGTCGTTCCCCCGAATCGGGTAGTCGGAAGGCGGCCGGTCAGGTGCGCTGAACCGGCGGAGCACCATCAGGTGACCGCGCTGACGAGTCTCGAGCGCGGCCGCTCGGGGGGTCGGCTACGGATGAACGCACACGACGCCGGGGAAGGCGATACCGGCAGGCAATCGGCCGCTCCCGGCCGGCCCGGTGAGCAACGTGCCCGGGAGGACGCCGCGGCGCTGGCACGCCGGGCGAACCGCGAGCTGACCATCGCCGCGGACAGCGCGGCGCAGGCCGCCGCGCCCACCGAGATCCCCGGCGCACGGGGAGAACCGCCCGCGGAATCCGAGATCACCTCCGCCCGCGACGCGCTGCTCGACATCGCCGGGAGGGGACACCGGCTGGCGCACCTGCTCGACAGCCTCGCCTACCGCTACGCGACTCCCGGCCGGGCACGGCCGCCGGACGCGCACGTCGCGCTGGACCAGGCGGCGGCCGCGGCCGAGGATCTCGGCAACTGCGCGAAAGCCGCCGCCCACGCGATCGAAGACGACGAACCGGAGGCCGACCGCCGCGGCTGAGCGCGTGGCGTGCCGGTCACTGGCGCGCCGGCGTCCGACTCCGTCGCCCGGCCCTCGCCGCAGCCGTGCTGCTCGGCGCTTCTCGAGGTGCTCGTACTGCCGCTCGTGCTTGCGGTTCCAGCCCTGCTGAGGCATGGCTCTTCGCGCTTGCGGCGCGATGCTGGCCATTGATCCACCCGCGAGCTCGCAGCTGCACGCCGCTACGGAGATCGCGCGCACCCGCCCGCGCACACCTACGCTCACTCGCGGCGAGCCGAGAGAAGGGGAACGACGTGGCTTTTCGCACTGGAACAGGCAACGGTTTGCCGCTGCGCCGCATCCGCGTCCCGCGATGGGCCGAGCAGCGCGGCACGTGGCGCGAGGCGCGGCCGGAGCTGATCGATGCTGCGCTCAAACGCGCCCAGTCCCGGCCGTCGGGCAACTGGTTCGTGCTCGCCGGCAGCAGGGAGATCGGTTCCGCGCGCCCGTTCGGCCGGACCGTTGCGGGCGTGGAAATCGTGGCGTGGCGGGACGAAAGCGGCGCGCTGCACGCCGGTCCTGGCGCGTGTCCGCACATGGGCGCGCCGTTGAGCGAGGCGCGGGTGCACTGCGGGCGGCTGGTGTGCCGGTGGCACGGGCTCGAGCTGGGCGAGGACGCGGGCCGGTGGTGGCGCACGTTCCCCGCGCACGACGACGGAGTCCTGGCGTGGGTCCGGCTCGATGCGCAAGGCGGGGAGGAGCCGCTGCCCGAGCCGGTCGTGCCGCACCGTCCGCGGCCGCCGGAGAGCATCGACGCGGTGGCCACGGCGATCGGCGTGTGCGAACCGGAGGACGTCGTGGCCAATCGGCTCGATCCGTGGCACGGCTCGTGGTTCCACCCCTACTCGTTCGCGAACCTGACGGTGCTGCGGGCGCCGGAGGCCGATGCCTCGTCGGACGCCGACGACACGTTCGACGTGGCGGTCACGTTCAAGCTGGCCCGCGGTGTCGGAGTGCCGGTGCGCGCGAGCTTCAGCGCACCGGGGCCGCGCACCATCCTCATGCGCATCGACGAGGGCGAAGGCGTGGGCAGCGTGGTGGAGACGCATGCGACGCCGTTGGGCACGAATTCGCGGGGCGAGCCCACGACAGCGGTGATCGAGGCGGTCGTGGCGCACTCGCCGCGGCCCGGCTTCCGGATGGCACGGCCGGTGGCCGGGGCGGTGCGGCCGTTGATGCGGTGGGCGGCGCTGCGGCTGTGGCGCGACGACCTCGCTTACGCCGAGCGCAGGTACGCGCTGCGCAGGGCCGGTCGCTGAGCGGTTCCGCCGAGCCCGCACGGCGCCAGCCAGCGCGATGTGAAGTTTGCAGCGGCTTTGCAAGTTCAGTGGTGAGTGAAATTTTTCCTCGGATAGCCGGCGCGGCCGAGATGCCGCACAACGGATCGCGGCGGACGAGAAGCGGGGTGGCTCGCGTTCGCAGCGGCTCAGGCGATTCGGGCAGCGGTGCGCAGTAGTGCGCTCCGGCCGCTGCCCGGGACGGTCCACACGTCGTGCCCGCGCACGCCCCAGTTCCCCAGCAGCCGGTTCGCCGCCACCACACCGCTGGTTGCGGCTCGTTCCATCAGCGCCACCGGCATATCGATGCGCACGTGGTCGCCGGCGACGACCAGGCCGGGCTCGGGCGTGCTGATCGCGGCTCGTTGCGCGAACCCGCCCGGCGGGAACAGCGGGCAGTCCGAACGCAGCTCGTGGCGCTCGTCGAGCACCTGCGCGCGCTCGGTCTCGGGATAGGCGCGGTGCAGCTCGGCGAGCACCCGCGGCCGCAGCTGTTCGACGGTCGACTCGCCCGGCAGCGCGTAGCAGTGCAGTTCGACGACCGAGCCGCCGCTGCTGCGGGCCCAATCCGCGGCGCCGCGCTCGTAGCGCTCCAGCACGCTGATGTTGTCCACCGGTCCGAAGCCGCTGGTGCCGAGGAAGGCGTGCCGGTCCCGGCGCACCGGCCGGTCCAGCCAGAACCGCGACACCAGGAACGGGGGAGCGGTCCGCCGTTGCGCGATGCTCTCGCGCCAGTCGGCGTTCCCGAGCCCGGTGGACCGCTGCACGATTCCTTGCAGCCCGCGAAGGTCCGCCGCGAGCACCACGGCGTCGGCCGGAATCCGCTCGCCACCGTCGAGGTGCACGACGTACTCGCGCGGCCCGTCGTGCGTTACCCCCTGCACGCTGCTGCCGAGGTGCACGCGCCCGCCGAGCCCCTCCACGTGTTCGCCCAGCGGGTTCCACAGGGCCGGGAAGGAGTCGGCGACGTCGAACAGCAAGCCCTCGCTGGAGCCGAGGAAGTACAGGTGGAACATGACCGCGAGCTCGGCGGCCGACAGCTCGGCGGGCGGTGCGAAGAAGCTGCGCGAGAACACCTCGAACGCCAAGTGCTGGGCCGCTTCGGGAAAACCGATGCGCTGCAAGTACGTCGCGGCGTCGAGTTCGTCGAGCCGCTCGTAGGTCTGCGGCACGCGCACGTCGGCCAGCGACAGCGCCGTCCGGATCGACATCCGCGGCACGTCGCGCCACCGGAACGTGGGGCTGCGGGCGACGAAGCCGAGCGCGTTCCACGGCGGGGTGCGCGGCAATCCGGCGAAGGTGTCGAGCCTGCCGTGCCGGTCCAGCAGCGGATACTCGGGCAGCTCGACCAGCCCGTCCAGCGCCGGATCGACGCGGCGCAGCAGGCCGCGGAGGTTGTAGTACTGCCGGAAGAAGGCGTGGAAGCCGCGGTTCATCGGCACCTGCGTGCCGTCGGCGAGCGTGGTCGTCCAGCCGGCGACGCGCCCGCCCAGCTGGTCCTCGCGTTCGAGCAGGTCCACTTCGACACCGCGCTCGGCCAGGCAGGTGGCGGCGGCGAGCCCGGCGATGCCACCGCCGGCCACGACCGCGCGCGGGCGCGGATCGCTCGCGCGGGCGGCGCCGGGCCGGGCCGGACGGCGCACGGCGAGCCGGTCACGCATCGGCGGACTCCGGGCGCACGCCGAGGAAGGTGTGGGTGATCGTGCGCTGCCAGCCGCTCATGGGCTCGACGCGCACCGCGGCGAAACCGGTCTTGCGCATTCTGTTCAGCAATCGCTCCGGGTGGTCGAATTCGAGCACGCTGCGCCACAGGTGCCGGTACAGCTCGGTCTCACCGGTGCTCAGCCGCGCCAGCGGCATGATCACAGCTCGGCACACGGCGTGCCAGAGCAGCCGGTCGGCGAGGCGCAGCGGCAGCGAGTAGTCGTGCACGGCCAGCGGTGCGCCCGGCCGCAGCAGGTCGTGCAGCAGCCGCAGGCCCGCGCTCGGGTCCGGCAGGTTGCGCAGCAGGTAGGCGGCGAGGATGCCGTCGAACGGGCCGTGCACTCCGGCCTCGCTCAGCGACCGCACGTCGGCGTGCACGAACCGCACGGACTGCGGCCACGCCTTGCCGCGGGCCTCGGCGAGCATCCGCTGCGAGCCGTCCACCGCGACGATCGAGGCGTGCGGCGCGGCGTCCAGCAGCGCGCGGGTGGACGCCCCGGTGCCGCAACCGACGTCGAGCAGCCGCAGACCCCGCCCGCCGCCGCGCAGCGCCAGTCGCCGCGCGGACAGCGCGAGGTGGCGGTGGTAGCCGGGGTTCGCGGCGACCAGGCGGTCGTAGTCGCGGCCGCCCTGGTCGAACAGGGCCGGGATCGCCCTGTTCCGGTCCTGCGGGCTCATCCGGAACTCCCATGCAGCACGTGGCCGAGGTGGCGCCGCGCGCGGGCCGCCACGGCAGAACTCAGCGCGGGCAGCGCGACGCCGAGCCGCCTGCCGGTGGACACCGCGAGCCGGTCACCGAAGATCTCATACCCGGATTCGACGATCCGGTCCAGGATCTCGCCGTAGAGCGTGTGCGCCGTGGCCACGCACGGGCGGGAGATCGGGTCGAGCATGGCGATACCGGGCTCGGCGTCGCGGTAGATCGCGCGGGTCCGCGAGATCTGGTCGGCCAGCGCGCGCCGCACCGCGCGATCCGGCCTGCCGCGCCGCTGGCACCACAGCAGCCGGTCCCGGTCGACGCCGAACGCGGCGAGTTCGTCGGCGGGCAGGTAGACCCGGCCGCGGTCCAGGTCCTCGCCGATGTCGCGCAGGAAGTTGGTCAGCTGGAAGGCGAATCCGAGCGCGGCCGCGTGCGGCGCGGCCTGCTCCCGCGGGGTGACCGTGCCCAGCACCGGCAGCACCTGCAGCCCGATCACACCGGCCGAGCCGTGCACGTACTCGTCCAGCGCGGCGCGCGTCGGGTAGTCGCTGATCCGCAGATCCATCCGCATCGAGCGCAGGAAATCGGTGAACAGCGCGCGATCCAGCCGGTACCGGCCTGCGGTGTGGCCGAGCGCGGCCAGCACCGGGTGCTCGACGCGGTGCCCGGCCAGTGCGCTGCGCAGGTCGTGCTCCAACCTGCCGAGCTCGGCCGCGCGGCTGGTTCCCGCTGGGTCGTCGAGGACGTCCACGATGTCGTCGACCCAGCGCGCGAAGCCGTACAGCGCGTGCACCGCGGGTCTGCGCGCCGGTGGCAGCAGGCTGGTGGCGAGGAAGTAGGTGCGGCCGTGCTCGGCGTTCAACGCCCGGCACGCTGCGTGCGCAGCGCGCAACGCCGGGTCCTGGATACCCGCGGCGTCGAGTTCGCGCCGCGCCGCGGGCGAGGGATCCTCGCCGCGGTGCCGGAATCCGCCCGCAACGTCCACATAGGAGATCGAAGCACATGCGGGGCGGGCGGCGCTCGGCAACGCCGCCCGCCCGTGGGCCGGGACACGCCCGGAGCGCTCGGCCGGGCGTGCCGCGGCGACGGCTCACATCTGCGGCATCAGGACCTTGTCCACGACGAACACCGTGGCGTTGGCGGTGGGCACGTTGCCGCACAGCACCGACGCGCCGTTGACCTTCAAGTTCTCGCCGGAGCCTTCCACCTTCAGCTGCCCGCCCTGCGCGGTCGGCAGCGTCCCGGCCCCGGCGAGTCCTTCGGCGTCCATCCGCTGCGGCACCACGTGGTAGGTCAGCACATCGGTCAGCTGCTGCTTCTGCGCCGGATCGGTCAGCATCGCTTCCAGCTGATCCTGCGGGATCGCCTCGAACGCCGGGTCGGCCGGGGCGAACACGGTGTACTGCGCGTCCGGCTTGTTCAGCGTGTCCAGCAGCCCGGCGGCCTGCACCGCGGCGGTGAGCTTGGTCAGCAGCGGGTTGTTGCTCGCCGCGGTGCCGACCGGGTCGTCGACCATGCCCTGCACCGAGCCCGGGTCGTTCGGGTCGGTGGGCACCTGGGAGCAGCCCGGTCCGAACACGTCCTCGGCGGTGGTAACGCCGTTCGCGGCCGGTTGCGCAGCGGGCTGACCGGCCGGGGGCTGCCCGGGCGCGGCCGATTCGGCGCTGTCCTGCGCGGGTTGTCCGCAGGCGGAGAGCGCGAGTGCGAGCACTGCGGCGGAACCGGTGAGCGCGGCGGCTTGACGACGAATCCTCATGGACGTGTCCTCCTGGGGATGGAGGGGTTCGCTGGGTGCGAATCCCCGGACTCATCAGGTGTTCGGTGCATCCGGGATTTCGGATTGGTCCCATGAAGACTTTTCTGCCGGATTTCTTCGGCCGCAGGTGTTCCGAGCCGGCCGGAATCCCGTCGGCGCATGGAAAAGCGGGCGGGACCGATCGGCCCGCCCGCTCGTTCCGACCGTGCTCACGCCCGCAGACCGGCGGTGCCGAACTCCTTCATGCCTTGGGAAAAGCCCACGGTGGCGCGGAAATCGAGCTCTTCGGCGGCCTTGGAAGGGTCGGCCACGATGTGCCGGACGTCGCCGAGCCGGTAGCGCCCGGTCAGCACCGGCTCCGGCCCGCCCGCGGCCTCGGCCAGCGCGCGAGCCATGTCCCCGATGGTGTGCGGCTGCCCGGAGCACACGTTGTACGCGGCGAAGCCGGGCTGATCGCGGTGCATCGCGGCGACGTTCGCCGCGGCGATGTCGTGCACGTGCACGAAATCGCGCCGCTGGCCGCCGTCTTCGAAGATCTGCGGAGCCTCCCCGCGCGCCAGCGCGGACCGGAACAGCGACGCGACCCCCGCATAGGGCGTGTTGCGCGGCATCCGCGGCCCGTAGACGTTGTGGTAGCGCAGGCTCACCGCCGTGCCGCCGGTGTTGCGGGCCCACACCGCGGCGAGGTGTTCCTGGGTGAGTTTCGTCGTCGCGTAGGTGTTGCGCGGATCGATCGGCGCATCCTCCGGAACCGTGCCGGGTTGCAGAAGTCCGCCGCAGTCCGGGCAGCGCGGCTCGAAGATCCCGGCTTCGAGGTCTTCGGCGGCGCGCGGTCCGGGCCGGACCAGGTCGTGGCTCGGACACCGGTAGCGGCCTTCGCCGTAGACCACCATCGAACCGGCCAGCACCAGCTTCCCGATGCTCTCATCGGCCATTGTGGACAGAAGTTGCGCGGTGCCGAGGTCGTTGTGCGCCACGTATCCCGGCATGTCGCCGATTCCGGTTTCCAGCCCGACCATCGCGGCCTGGTGGCAGACCACGTCGACGCCGTCCAGCGCGCGCCGCAGCACCTGCTCGTCGCGCACGTCCCCGACGTGCAGCTCGTGCTCGCCGAGGTAGTCCGGTGCCGCGCCCGATCCGTGCGCCGCGGGAAGCAGCGCGTCCAGCAGCCGGACCCGGTGCCCGCGTTCGGCGAGCAGGTCGGCGATGTGCGAGCCGATGAAGCCCGCGCCTCCGGTGACCAGGACGTGCAAGCTCATGACCTCCGTGCTCGTTGGGAAAACGCTTCAGTTGGCGGTGCAGAACACCGAATGCCACCCGGTGGCACCGTCCGGCAGCACCGATGCCCGCCGCGGGGTCTGCACCTGCCCGTTGCGGTCGGTGGCGCGGCATTCCACGGTATGCCCGCCGGGAGCCAGGTCCACGTCGGCGCGCCACATCCGCCAGGTCTGGTCGTTGACCTCTGTGGACAGTTGGGCCGGCTGCCACGGGCCGCCGTCGACGCGGACCTCGACCGCGTCGATGCCGATGGTCTGCGCCCAAGCGATTCCGGCGACCGCGTTGCGGCCGGCGGGCACCTTGGCGAAACCGCTCGGCCGGTCGATGCGGGACTGCAACTTGATCGGCCCGCGCTGCCCCCAGCCGCGCTCGATCCAGTAAGCCGGTTTGGCGAAGGTGGTCAGCTCCAGGTCGGTGAGCCACTTCGTGGCCGAGACGTAGCCGTACAAGCCCGGCGTGACCATGCGCACCGGGTAGCCGTGCTGCGCGGGCAGCGGTTCGCCGTTCATGCCGAACGCCAGCAGCGCGCCGCGTTCGGCCTCCAGCAGCGCATCGGTCGGGGTGCCCGCGGTGAAGCCGTCGGCGCTGGTGCTGAACACCTGCTCGGCACCGGGCCGGACCCCGGCGGCCAGCAGCACGTCGCGGATCGGTACGCCGGTGAACTCGGCGGTGGAGATGTAGGGGCCGCCGACCTCGTTGGAAACGCAGGTCATCGTGATCGTGCGGGTCACCCGCGGGAACCGCGCCAGGTCGGCGAAACCGAGGTCGAGCTCGCGGTCCACCATGCCGTGCACCCGCAGCCGCCAGGAGTCCAGGTCGACGCTCGGCACGCTCAGCGCGGTGTCGACCCGGTAGAAGTCCCGGTTCGGCGTGATGAACGTCGGTGTTCCGTCGGCCCGGAAGTCCGCTCCGGCCGGTACGGGTTGCGCAGGTGGCGCGTTCAGCGCCCTGCCGATCGCCTGTTGCGCGGCCGGTGAGCCGCCGCTGCGCCCGCCGGTGGTCAGCGAGCCGAGTCCGCCCGCGACACCCGCACCGGCGGCCACCGCGACCGACGACACCAGGAATCGCCGCCTGCCGGGTCCGCGCTCGCCGCCGGATTCCGTTTCGCGGTCGGATCCGGGCTCGTCGCCGGATCGCGCGCCGCCGGAGGCATCGCGCTCCGCGTCGGCGTCTGCCGCCGCACCGTGCAGCCAGCGGAACACCCACACGCCCGCCGCGGTCGCCACCACCGGTGCCAGCACGCCCAGCACCCCCACATCGGGCCGGGCGAGCACCGCCGCGAGCCCGACGATGCCGAACGCTGCGACCAAGACCGAGCCCGGGCGCGGGCCGCGGCGCGACACCAGACCGGCGAGCACCGCGAACACCAGCAGCACGACACCCATCCCGGCCAGCAGCGCGGTCTTGTCCGACTCGCCGAACGCGCGGATGGCGAATTGCTTCACCGGCTCCGGAGTCAGGTCGATGGCGGTGTTGCCGACCGCCAGCAGCGGCGCGGAACGCGGCTCGACCAGCGCGGCCACGAGCTGTCCCGAGCCGATCGCGGCTGCGGCCGCGAGCACTCCGCACAGCGCGGCGACGGTTGCGGGCAGGGGACGGGGAAGTCGTTCCGGTCTCACATCTTCCATTCGTAGTCGCGGCCGCGATGGATTGCCCCCGAGATTCGGACTGGCCGCACCGGTCGAGGAGTCACGGCAGCTGCGCTTCCCGGAGCGCCTCGTCCAGGCTGTCCATCAGCACCACGCCCAGCGTGTTCGCCATCGAACCGGTGCCCAGCTCCGAGCGCAGCTTCGCCGCCAGCAGGCGCACCCGGCGCGGATCCGGCCGGGGCGCGCGGGTTGCTTCCCACAGGCCGTTCGCGACGCGCTGCACCGCTTCGGCTTCGCCGTAGCGGGCGTGCACGGTCGGCAGCGCCAACAACGCGACCCGGGCGACTCGCGCGATGCCCTCCAGCGACTCCCGCGGCACGGTCGGGGGCTCGGCCGGGGAGCGCGGCGGCACGACCTCGGGCGGTTCGGCGACCGCCACCGGCGCGGCACCGTCCCAGGAGGCGACGTCGCCGCCGTGGTCGCTGACGCAGATCAACCCGGAACCGGTGAGCCCGGCCCGCAGCGGCAGCCCTTCGGCGCTTTCCCGCCCGGTGGCGACCAGCTCGCGGGTCTGCAGCAACCGCACCACCTCGACCAGTTCCGCGCGCTGCGGCGGGGGGATCACCGACCCGGCGTGCGCGCTTGCGAGGAAACCGGCGACCTCGGGGCGGAAGTCGTCCTCGTCGTAGAGGTAGTTCAGGAACGCGCGCGCGATCGTGTCCGTCCTCGGCAACGTCGCCTCCCCGGTCCCGCCCGATGCGGTGTTGCGAGCCGGCGCGCCCGGCGTGCTGCGGCGCGTGGCCGGCTTCCCCAGATCCGTGCGAGCCGCTCCGCTGCCCCTCAGCTCGGCCCGCTGCGCAGCCTACGGGCCGCCGCGGTCAGATCGCAGAGTCTTTCGTCACTCACATGACCGTGCGGTACAGGTGATTTTTCCTGCTGATCGAAGCGATCAAGGAACTTTGTTTCGTCAGTTGATCGTCGAATTGCGGGCGGCCGGCGGGCGCAGCGTTCGGGTAAGTTCCGCACCGGGCCGCCACTCGGCGGCAGGCACAGCCCCGACGGGAAGGAACACCGTGGCCACCATCGCCACCAACACCCGGGTCGACCGCGCGGAACTGCTCGAATTCCTGCGTCCCAGGCACCGCGCCGTGCTGGTCACCGAGCGCACCGGCGGCAGGCCGCAGCTCTCGCCGGTGACCTGCGGAGTGGATCCGCAGGGCCGCATCGCGATCTCCACCTACCCGGAGCGGGCGAAGACCCGCAACGCCAAGCGCTCCGAGCAGGTTTCGGTGTGCGTGCTCTCCGACGAGTTCAACGGGGCCTGGGTGCAGGTCGACGGCCGCGCCGAGGTGATCGATCCGCCGGAGAGCGTGGAACCGCTGGTCGAGTACTTCCGCAGCATCTCCGGCGAACACCCCGACTGGGACGAATACCGGGAAGCGATGCGCAAGCAGGGCAAATCGCTGATCCGCGTCACCATCGACGACTGGGGCCCGATCGCCACCGGCGGCTTCCCGCCCCGCCTGGCCGAGGACTGAGCCGCCCGTCAGGCACCCGGCCCTTGCTGAGCGCTGAAGCCTGCGTCTCCGAACGGATCGGTTTGGTTCAGATTGCAACCAATCCGTATCCCGTGGCGCGCGTGGAAGCGGCACAGACCTTCACTGCTCCCGATGCACCTACCGGAAATACTTTACCAAGACCATAACCAGCAAGACGATCAGTCCGACAACGGCGAGCGCGACACCCCCCAGTAGAACGACCTCCATAGGGTTCAAACCAAAACTCATAGCAATCTCTCCAGTATGAAGCATTTGAATATCATACGATCACTTCGCCAAAAAGCGCCACAGGTGCCCAGCGGTCAGCAGATTTTATCAAGTACACGCAGTGTATATATTCGCGGGACAGGCTTCAAATGATTTCATCACTGCAGACGACTGCGCCACCCGATGGTTCACCAGGATCGATGCTCTGGCGAGGCGAGACTCCAAAACGAGTTCGCCTCGCCAGAGTCTCACTCAAAGCTCAAACCTGACCCCGATACATGTCAACGACACTGCGGAAGGCAGTGTGGGTCGCACGCAAATCCCGTGATTCCACAGGAGCACATATAATCACCAACACCGCACGCGCAATCACAAGTAGGACTCAACCAGCCACAGCAACCGAGGCAGGAGCAGTTCGAGCACTTAGTATTCGCATCATCGCGCGCACCTTGACATGCAGAACTTTTGCTCGCCCCGTAGCTCGACCCGCGACTATTAAGCGAGGGGCGACACTGGCAATTTACCTTATCAGATACCTCCTGCTTGCTCGGCGGTGATTTGATGGCGCATCCAGCATTGCCAAATCCGCTTGCACCGACGCAGCCAAAGTTAGATCATCACGGTTCCGCTGTACGATCTCAGTGGATTCAGATGCAATCCCGTCGTCAGAAACAACTCCATCAGCTGTGAAAATGAAGTGGGTGCTGCGCCCAGAATAATCTTCGATGTCAAACGCGCGCTCAGCCTTGTCCATGGCAACCTTTAAGACGGTGCTGCCGTTTCGAACCAGCTCAAACGAGTCGCGCGCAGCAGATACCTCACTGATGATCTTTCCCGACCTGTCAGGAGTCGAGTGAGTAAACTGGACACTCTTAATGTTCCCGGTCGTGTGAGAGCCGCCCCCAGCCTCATCTACCGACTGGAGGTCGCTAATAGCCCTGACGCCCTCCCGACGAGCATGTTGCGGCAAGTCTTCGATCGACTTGACCGCGATGGTTTCCCTGGCAGCTGCAGGCCTCGTACCCGATAAGGACAAGCCAGTAGCGCCAGCTAAGGTTCCACCCACTTTCTTGAGGAACTTCTTTGGCGCAGAGTCCGAGTCAGATATCTGTGCAATTTGAGTCCGCGCCATCAAACGCGCGATTTGATATGAGCTACGCGGTCCGAGAACGTAGAGGAGTCGAATACGCATCAACAGCCCGGTGAAGGCTCTAGGTTGACCATCTTCTACCTCTAGCACCGTAGGTTCCCACGGCCAGTTCGGCGTTGCCTTATCGAGCAGCTGTTGAATCTTTGAATCATACAGGCTTTGTGCAACCAGTCGACCGCCACTATGGTTCTCTACATCGCGAGCAAGCCCACTGCATACGGAACAGGTTGAATCAAAAAGCAGGTAGCGTTGAACCACGAGAGCCTTTCTTCTCCGCGGGTGCAAAAACTGAAAGCGCCACTAGAACCCTACTTCCGGGAAGATCGAGCCCGCCGGATCAGTCGCACCCTTACGCTGATCTGTGCTTTTCCGCGCGGATCATAGGGAGTCTTACCCTTCGAACATCGGAAAACTCTCAAAGTTGGCCCGGAAGCACCAAATTCGCGCATCGTTACTAAGCCAAATAGAGCAGTATTTATGCTCTCAACGGCGCCGATGCGGAGCGACCAAAGCCGAGAACGCGCGTGGCTTCAGAGTGATCCGCAGTTCGTCCAACTCCTTCTTCTCGGCGCTGCTCAGCCGGGCTGGTTCTCGTGCTCATCTGCGTCGGCCTGGGCCATCCAGTTCCGCAGGCAGGACTCGCTGATCCGCAGGCTCTGGGCCACCTCGGCGACCGGTTTCTCGCAGGCGGGCCAACTCGACAGCACGCTGCCGGAACTCTGGCGGATGAGGTGCAGGCATGAGGGCGGGGCCCGGGCTCAGGGGCCATGCTCAGGCGTCACCAACCTCATGACCTCATGCACGAGCTGGTCGCCCGGGCGGTCGTTGGCTGGCCCACGACAGCGGAAAAAGGACGACGCCCAGGGCTTGCTGGGGGTTCAAGCCCTGGGCGTCCTTCGCCGCACGAGGGGGAGGTGCGGCGGCATGCTCAGAATAACCAACGAGATCCGCTGCGTCACCGTCCGGTCCGGTGAGCGGTCAAGTCCTTTTTTGCATGACTGCGCCCCGTGCCGGACCGGCACGGGGCGCAGTGCGCAGTGGGATGCGCAGGGGGATCAGGACGTTCCGGCGCCCGCCTCCAGCGCCGGGCGGACCGCGAAGGTCAACTGGTCACCGGAGGTGTCCACCTCGACCCGCTGGCCCTCGGCCAGCTGGCCCTCCAGCAGCAGCTCGGAGATCGAGTCGTCGACCTCGCGCTGGATGGTGCGCCGCAGCGGCCGGGCACCGTAGTCCGGCTGGTGGCCGTGCTCGGTGATCCAGTCCACCGCCGCGTTGCTGAAGTCCACCTCGATGTCCTGGGTGTGCAGGCGTTCCCTGGTGTCCTCCAGCAGCAGCTCGGTGATCCGGTGCAGCTGGTCGCTCTCCAAGCGGCGGAACACCACGACCTCGTCGATCCGGTTGAGGAACTCCGGCCGGAAGGAATCCCGCAGTCGGCTCATCAGCCGTTCGCGGGCGGGTTCCTCGGCCTGCTCCTCGCCCCGGCTGGAGAAGCCGAGCACGCCGGAGCGGTTCGAGATGATGTCCGAGCCCAGGTTGCTCGTCATGATCATCACCGTGTTGGTGAAGTCCACCGTGCGGCCCTGGCCGTCGGTCAGCCGCCCGTCCTCCAGCACTTGCAGCAGCGTGTTGAACACGTCGGCGTGCGCCTTCTCGATCTCGTCGAGCAGCACCACCGAGTAAGGCCGCCGCCGCACCGTCTCGGTCAGCTGACCGGCCTCGCCGTAGCCGACGTAGCCGGGCGGGGCGCCGACCATCCGGCTGGCGGTGTGCGCCTCCTGGAACTCGCTCATGTCCAGCCGGACCATCCGGTCCTGGTCGCCGAACAGCGATTCCGCCAGCGCCCGGGCCAGCTCGGTCTTGCCGACGCCGGTCGGGCCGAGGAACAGGAACGTGCCGACCGGGCGGTTCGGGTCGCCCATGCCGGTGCGGGAGCGCCGCACCGCGCGGGCGATGGCGTGCACCGCCTCGTCCTGGCCGACCACCCGCTGGTGCAGCTGGTCCTCCAGCTTCATCAGGCGGGACTTCTCCTCCTCGGTGAGCTGGGTTGCCGGGATGCCGGTCGCCCGCGAGACCACCTCGGCGATGTCGTCGCGGCCGACCACCGGGATGCCGTTGGGCCCGCCTTCGCGTTGCTCGGCGATCTGGCGCTGCACCTCGGCGATCTCGTCGCGCAGCGACGAAGCGCGCTCGTAGTCCTCGTCCGAGACGGCCTGGGCCTTGTCCCGGTTCAGCGCGTCCGCGCGGCTCTCCAGCTCCCGCAGGTCGGTGCCCGGGGTGCCGGTGCGCAGCCGCTTGCGCGCGCCCGCCTGGTCGATCAGGTCGATCGCCTTGTCCGGCAGGTAGCGGTCGGTGATGTAGCGATCCGCCAGTTCCGCGGCCGCGTTGATCGCGTCATCGCTGAAGCGAACCTGGTGGTGCGCCTCGTAGCGGTCGCGCAGGCCGCACAGGATGCGCTCGGTGTCGGCCACGCTGGGCTCGTCCACGGTGATCGGCTGGAAGCGGCGTTCCAGCGCCGCGTCCTTCTCGATGTTCTTGCGGTACTCCTCCAGCGTGGTCGCGCCGACCACGTGCAGCTCGCCGCGGGCCAGCTTCGGCTTGAGCATGTTGCCCGCGTCGACCGCGCCTTCCGAACCGCCCGCGCCGACCACGGTGTGCAGCTCGTCGATGAAGATGATCAGTTCGTCGCGGTGCTTGCTGATCTCCTCGAGCAGCTTGTTCATCCGCTCCTCGAAGTCACCGCGGTAGCGGGTGCCCGCGACGACGCCGGACAGGTCCAGCTGCACCACGCGCTTGTCCTTGAGCGCGTCCGGCACCGTGCCGTCGATGATGCGCTGCCCGAGGCCCTCGACCACCGAGGTCTTGCCGACCCCGGCCTCGCCGATGAGCACCGGATTGTTCTTGGTGCGCCGGGACAGCACCTCGACGGTCTGCTCGATCTCGTCGTCGCGCCCGATCACCGGGTCCAGCTCGCCGTCGCGGGCGCGGGCGGTGAGGTCCTGGCCGTACTGGTCCAGCGTGGGCGTCTTCGCCGCCTCGCCGGACTCCGCGGTCCGGGTGCCGCCTCCGCCGGCGGTGCCCGCCGGTCCGGCCTGCAACGACTCCAGCGTCACGTGGAAGGCCGACAGCAGGCGCCCGGCGTGCGAGTCCGGATTCGCCGCCAGCGCCAGCAGCAGGTGGTCCGGGCCGATGTAGGACGAGCCGACGGCGCGGGCGATCTGGTGCGAATCCAGCAGTGCCCGCTTCGCCGCCGGGGTCAGCGCGGGCGGCTGCTCGGTGGCGGTGCCCTCCGGCAGCTCCTGCTCGATGCGTTGGGCCAGCGTGGACGGGTCCGTCCCGGCTCGCTCGAGCATGCCGCGCGCGGTCTCGGAGCGGGTCGCCGCCCACAGCAGGTGGTGCGAGTCCAGATCGCGCCCGCCGTGCTCGGCGGTCAGCCGGGCCGCATCGGCGACCATCTCCTGCGCGTGCCTGCTCATCAGGCGCGTGATGTCGACCCGCTGCGGCTGCTGCGGCTGCTGTGGACCTTCCCCGCCCCCGCCCATGAAGCGGGCCAGGAAATCGTCGAACGGGCTGGAACCGAAACCGCCACCGGGTCCGAAGAAGCCGGTCATGTCCACCTCTCTCGTTCGCGCACTCCTCGTAGTCCGTGTTTCCCGCGGGTGTCATCCGTCCAAACACGCCCCCCGCGGCCGGAAATTCCTGATCGGTGTGGTCGTGCGCACACCGCTCACAACGGGTGCGGGTTCTCGTGCAGGTCGGCCAGCAGGTCGCCGTCGCGGTCCAGGCGGTGCAGCACCTGATCGCTGGTGAAACTCAGATCCTCCGGTTCGCGGCACGCCCGCACCTCGTCCCAGGTGACCGGAGTGGACACCGACGGCTGCGCGCGGGCGCGCAGCGAGTACGGCGCCACCGTGGTCTTGGCCGGGTTGTTCTGGCTCCAGTCCAGGAAAACCTTGCCTGCGCGCGCCGAGCGATTCATCTTCGCGAGCAGCTCGCCCGGGTGCTCGGCCTCCAGCCGCAAGGCGATTTCCTTGGCGTAGGCCGAAGTCCGCTCAGCGCCGGTGGTGCGCACCGGGCAGTACAGCTGCAATCCCTTGGAGCCGCTGGTCTTCGGATAGGCGCGCAGGCCCTCGGCGGTCAGGATCTCCCGCAGCAGCTCCGCGGCCCGGCAGCATTCGACGATCGTGGCGGGATCGCCCGGATCGAGGTCGAACACCAGCAGATCCGGGCAGTTCCGCGAATCCTCCGGCCCGACCGTCCACTGTGGTACGTGGAGTTCGAGCGCCGCCAGGTTCGCCGTCCACACCAGCGTGGGCAGCTCGCCGATCAGCACGTGGTGGTTCACCGCGCGGCCGCGGCCTTGCGCGCCGCTGACCAGCCGGGCGGTCGGCACCCAGTCCGGGGCGTGCCGGGAGACGTCCTTCTCGTAGAAGGAGCCGCCGTCCACCCCGTTCGGGAACCGGATCAGCGTGGCGGCCCGGTCGCGCAGGTGCGGAAGCATCACCGGGCCCGCCCGCCGGTAGTAGTCGATCACGTCGCGCTTGCGGAAATCCGCGGCCGGGTACAGCACTTTGTCCAGGTTGGACAGTTCCAGCCGCTGGTCCTGCACCTGCACGGTCACCCGCTGCGCGGTCATGGCGTCCGCCCGGGCATCAGGAGGCGCGGCGTGGCGCGTTCTGCGCGTCGCGCACCGCGGCCTCCAGGTCGGCGCGGTTCATCTTCGACCGCCCGCGCACGCCGAGTTCCTTCGCGCGGCTGTCCAGTTCGCCCTTGCTGAGCTCGCCGAGCTCGTCCCGCTCCGCCCGCTTGCCGCGCCCCCGGCTGCGCTTTTTGTGCGCCTGATCGACGCTGCGCCCTTGGCGCGCCTCATCGACGCTGCGCCGCAGCGCCTCGGTGAGGTCGGTGACGTTGGTCGCCTGCGGCGGCGCCTCGCCGGGCTCGGGTTCGATGCCGCGGGCCTTCTCCTCGACCAGCTCCTCCACCCGGGCGGTGTAGGTGTCCGCGTAGTCCTCCGGCTGCCAGTCGCCGGTCATCGACTCGATCACCGACTCGGCCATCTGCAGTTCCTTGTCCGAAGGCGCGGACTCGATCTCGCCGACGATGTCGCCGGGATCGCGGATCTCGTCGGCGAAGAACAGCGTGTTCAGCGCCAGCGCGGTCTCGTCGGCGCGCACCGCGCTGAGGTATTCCTTGCCGCGCAGCACGAACGTGGCGATCCCGACCTGGTTGGTCTGCTCCATCGCGCGGCGCAGCAGGTCGTAGGGCCGCTGGTTCTCCTTGGCGTTCGGCGCGAGCCAATAGGTCCGCTGGAAGTACACCGGGTCGATCTCGTCGAGGTCGACGAACGAGGTGATGTCGATCGTGCGGGAGCGGCCGGGGGCGATCTCGTCGAGCTCCTTCGGCTCCACCGTCACCAGCTTCCCGTCCACCTCGCGGCCCTTGACGATGTCGCCGTAGTCGACCTCCTCGCCGGTGCGCTCGTTGACCCGCTTGTAGCGCACCCGGTCCGAGGTGCCGCGTTCGTACTGGTGGAACGAGATGCCGTGGTCCTCGGTGGCGGCGTAGAGGCCGACCGGGATGGTCACCAGCCCGAAGTTGATCGAGCCGGTCCAGATCTTGCGCGCCATGACCTGCCTCCTTCACCGCCGGCCCAGCACGACCAGGCGCCGCCGCCCCGCAGATCGCACGACACCGGGGCGGGACGACGGCAGCCCCAGGTTTCCCCGCGGAACGGGTAATCACACACCGCGTCGGTGACACGCGAGCGGGAGCGTCCGGTGTGCCGGTCGCTTTCGACCGGTCTATCGCGCGGTCTGGGTCAGGAGGTCTCGGATGTGGTGCTGAGGTGGGTGAGCCGGAGTTCGTGGATCAGCCGAGTAGTTGCCGGCGGGATGGCACGGAGCTCGATGACGCGTTCGTGCTCGCGGGCCAGGCGGTCGAGTTCGAGCAGCTGGTCGGGCGCGATGGTGGTCAGCGCCTGCAGGTCGAGGATGACGTTTTGGTCGGGCGCGAGGTCGGCGGCGGCGCCCAGGGCGTGGATGAACAGCTCGGCGCACCGATGATCGATGTCCCCGGCCAAGGCGAGGCTGCCGTCGGGTTGGGCGTAGAGCCGGAAGGAACCGTCCGTATTGGACAGTGGATGCAGGCAGGCCAGCTCGGCCACCGCGGCATGGCCGAGTTCGGTGCGGTTGTAGCCGCACAGTGCGGTGACCGGCAGGCTGGCCATGATCTGATCAATGAGGTGCTCGAACTGCACGAAGGCCGCACGTTGATGGGGGGTGGCGACCATGGCGGTGGCGTCGACGACGGCGCGGAAACCGGTGTAGCCGTCCGCGAGGGCCTGTTTGGTGGCCCCTACGCGGGCGGTCACCGCTGCGTGCGGGTCCACGGTCGTGCTGCCGGGTTGCAGGGCGTAGAACTCGTCGACGGGCGTCACGACGAGGGCGCCGTCGTCGAGCAGCCGGGCGAGGCGATCGGTCTCGGCGAGTTCGGCCTGCAGCGCCTCCCGGCTGCCGGTGCCGACGTATTCGAGCCATTGCCCGACGGCGGCCCCGTCGGAAAGGTATTCCACCGCGCGGGTGCGGAACTCGGACCGGCCGGTGTAGGCCCAGCACAGGTGCCCGTAAGGGACGTGGCCCGACGCCGTGGGGACCGTGCCGTGGGTGCGCATCAGTTCCCATATTAATGAGTCTCCGGCCTCGGTGAATGCGCTGTGCCTGCCGGTGGGTGTCAGCATGGGGCCATGACAGGCAATCGCGTCGGCCGCGTTTATGCGCGACTGGCCGACGCAGCGCGTCGCGGCCACGAGCCGCTGTCGAACGGGGTGCTGTGCCGGATGGCCTGCCCGGACTTGGACGTGGACGGGGCCAGCGTGACGGTGATGGCCCACGCACGACCCGACGACCGGGCGGCATCACCCGGAGTGCTGCAGGAACCGGTGGCGACCAGCGACCGAGCCAGCACGCGACTGGAGGAATTGCACCTCACGGTCGGCGAAGGGCCCAGTACCGAGGCGTTCGCCTCCGCGTGCCCAGTTCTGGTGCCGGATCTGGCCGATGCCACGGGTCGCTGGCCGGGGTTCGTGCCGGCCGCGCTGGCACAGAACGTGGGCTCGGTCTTCGCGTTTCCGTTGCAGACCGCCTCAATGCTGGCGGGAGTGCTGACCGTGCACCGGTTCCGCTCGCAGAGTTTGACCCCGCAGGCGCTGACTGAGGCGCACGCCTTCGCCGAGGTGGCCGTCGAGTTGCTGCACAGCGACCCGGCCGAACCGCTGACCTCGGAAACCCGCCCGCCTGCGGGCCCGGCCGCGGAGCGCGACCAGGTGCACCAAGCCGTCGGCATGCTGGCGGTGCGACTGGGGGTGGGCCTGCAAGAGGCGTCCCTGCGGTTGCGGGCCCACGCGCTGACTCACGAGTTGTCGCTGTCCGAGCTGGCCCGGCAAGTTCTGACCGGTCAAGCGACTGTTCCCGCCGACTCCGGGGGCTCGTGAGGCCGCCGTGCAGCAACGCACCCCTACGCGGTGCGCGAACGTGACACCCACGAGCGCGGTCGACGACGTGCCCTACGTCCTCCGGCAGATCGACCGCACCAAGCACACACACCGGCAAAGTCCCAGACCCGCACCTTGGAGCGGTCCGTTCACTCGGAGGCGCGGAGGCGGTGCGTGCCGTCGGGCAGGTGTTCGGTGTGGTTTCGGGCGGCTAGGTGTTCCAGAAGCGGGACCGCGACTCGCCGGGATGTGCCCAGCGCTTTGCGGGCTTGGCTGAGCGTGAAAGGTGCGGGCAGCTCGGCGAGCATGTCCAAGGCTCGGCGGTCTGCGCCGGGCAGCAGCACCAGACTCGGTGCGAGCCGCAGCAGCTCACCGGCGCGCACGGCCGCGGCGAGCTGCTTGCCGCCGAGGCCGAGTTCGGCCAGCTCATCGGCGGTGGGTGCGTCGAACGGCGCTTCGCCGAGCTTGCGCCGCAACCGATCCAGCGCCGCTGCGACCTCGGGCGGCCACTGAGCCGTGCCGAGCCGCAACCGCCCGGAGCCGGTGGTGATCGCCCGCGCCGTCTCGGTCCGCAACACCGTCTCCAGCAGCGCGGCGGCGGGCAGGCCGAGTTCGCGGCGCGCGGCTTCGGCGGGCATCCCGTCGGCCAGCGGCTCCTCCTGCCGGTGCCGATCGAGCAGATCCACCAGCCGCGCGGCGAGTTCGTCGCGATGCGCGGGATCGAGCAGCCAGCCACCGCCTTCCGCGGCATCGTCCGGCACGACCGCGCCCATCGCGCCGAGTTCGTCCCGGCGCACCAGCCGCCGACGGCGCAACTCGGCCGAGCCGTCCGCGCGACCGCTCATCTCCGCCAGCGTCCGGGCCCGTTCGCGAGCCGCCCCGCGGCGGCGGAGCTGCGGCGGACGCACGTCCAGCACGATCACTCCGGCGCTGATCCGGTGCGAACCCGGATCGCGCAGCAGCGCGACATCGCCGATCCGCAACGGCAGTTCGGAACGCAGCGACAGGCGAGCGGTGTCCGCGCCCAGCGGCCGCACCCGAGCAGGCACCGCGGCCGAGCCGATGTGCAGCGTGAGATGCCGCGGAAGGTCTTCCGCAGTCGCATCGCCCAGCCGCACGTCGAGCACGCCGGTGCTCAACCACCGGCTCGGAGTCAGCAGGGCGTTGCCGCGCCGCACTTCTTCCAACGGCACGCCGCGCAGGTTCACCGCCACCCGCGCGACCGCGGACACTTCGCCGCGATCGGTGCCGAGCGCCTGCAATCCCCGCACCGACACCTGCCGCCCGCCCGGATGCAGCAGCAACTTGTCGCCGGTGCGCAATGTGCCGGCCGCGAGCGTTCCGGTCACCACCGTGCCCGCGCCCTTGATCGTGAAGGCGCGGTCCGCCCACAGCCGCACGTCCGCTCCGGCATCGGGCTGCGGCAAACCGTCCGCCAACGCCACCAGCGCCTGCTCCAGCTCGCCGAGCCCCGCGCCGGTGCGCCCGCTGACGTGCACCACGGGCAACTTGCCCAGGCGCGAGTCGGCGAGCCGTTGCTGCGCCTGCTCGGTCGCCTCGGCCGGATCCGCCAGATCGCAGCGGGTCACCGCGAGCAGCCCGTGCCGCACGCCCAGCGCGTGCAGCGCGTCGAGGTGTTCGGTGGACTGCTGCTGCCAGCCCTCATCGGCGGCTACCACGAACAGCACCGCCGGAACCGGCCCGATCCCGGCGAGCATGTTCGGCACGAACCGCTCGTGCCCGGGCACGTCCACGAACGCCAACGTGCGCCCGGCGAGTTCGGTCCAGGCGAAACCGAGATCGATCGTCATGCCCCGGCTGCGTTCCTGCGACCAGCGGTCCGGCTCCATCCCGGTCAGCAGCCGGATCAGCGTCGACTTGCCGTGATCCACATGTCCGGCCGTTGCGATGACCCTCATCCGGCCACCGCCGCGACCGCTTCGAGCAGCACCGCGTCGTCGGTGGGGTCGATGGCGCGCAGGTCCAGCAGGCACTCGCCGTGCTCCAGCCTGCCCAGGACCGGGACGCGGCCGGTGCGCAGCGCCTTGGCGAAGTGCTCCGGCAGTGCCACGGCCGCGCTGGGCAACTCGACGCCGGGGGCGCCGCCACCGCCGACGGTCGCCGAGCTGGGCCGCGCGGTGGCGGGCACGTCGCGTTCCCGCAGCTCGGCGGCGAGGCGTTCGGCCCGGCGCAGCAGCTCGGCGGAGTCGCGTTCCAGCGAGCGCGCGGTCGGCGTGCGCGGCCCGCGCACGGTGGCTTCCAGCGCGGCCAGCGTCAGCTTGTCCACCCGCAGCGCCCGCGCCAGCGGGTGCCCGCGCAGCCGCCGCACCAGCTCCGCGGAACCCAGGACCAGTCCGGCCTGCGGTCCGCCGAGCAGCTTGTCCCCGCTCGCGGTCACCACATCCGCGCCACCGGCCAGGGTGGTCTGCGCGTCCGGCTCGTCCGGCAGCACCGGATGCGGCCGCAGCAGCCCGGAACCGATGTCGGCGACCACCGGCACCGGCAGCTGCGCCAGCGCCGGCACCGGCACGCTGGAGGTGAACCCGGTGACCCGGAAGTTCGACGGGTGGATCTTGAGCACGAAGCCGGTGTCCGGGCCGATCGCGGCTTCGTAGTCGCGCAGCCGGACCCGGTTGGTGGTGCCGACCTCGTGCAGCCGCGCCCCGGTCGAGGTCAGCAGCTCCGGGATCCGGAAACCGTCGCCGATCTCGACCATCTCGCCGCGGGCGAGCACGATCTCGCGCCCGGCCGCGAGCGCGGTGGCCACCAGCGCCAGCGCGGCCGCGCCGTTGTTGACCACGTGCGCGGCTCCGGCCGCAGGCACCGCCTCGGTCAGCGCCGAGGTCGTGGACCGGCCGCGCGGCCCGCGCCGACCGCTGTCGAGATCCAGCTCGACGTCGCTGGTGCCCGCCGCAGCGCCGACCGCTTCGAGCGCGGCCTCCGACAGCGCGGCGCGGCCGAGGTTGGTGTGCAGCAGAACTCCGGTGGCGTTGCGAACCCGGCGCAGGCCGGTCGCGGCCGCCGGCAGCGCGGCCAGCGTCGCGTCGAGCACCGCATCCGGTTCGATCTCGCCGAGCCGGGCGCGTTCCTGCGCGTCGTGGACGATCGTCTTGACCGGCTCGTGCCCGAGCCGGTCGACCGCGTCCGCGACCTGCGGGTCGTTCAGGATGCGGTCGGTGGCTGGAATCCGGCGCCGCGCGTCCATGCGCGGAACCTTAGTGGTCGCGCGGGGTGCTCGTGGTCCATGGGCAGCGAGGGGCGATGGCTGGCGGGTTGATCGGCGCGGACTCAGTCCCGCCGGGTCGACACGAGGTGCGCGACAACCGTGCCGCCGATCAGCAGGAGCAGTGCGACACCGGCGTAGGCCGCGGTACCCGCCAGCGCATCGGGCGCGTCGGACGTGTTCGCCAGCAGCCGGACGGTCGGGTTGACCGGAGGCAACCCCGTGCCGAGCGCGAAGATCGCCACCAGCGCCAGCGCGGCGAGCACCGAGTGCCCGGCGCGGGGCAGGACGAGCCGGGAACTGACCAGCCCGGCCGCGATACCCGTGCTGGCCGCGGTGAACTGGGCGAGGAACCCCGCGGCGAGCTCTGCGGCCCCGATGGGATGCGCGGCGAACAGCGGTGCCGACACCAGCAGCACCCCGGAGACGAGCAGGCAACCGGCGAGTGCCACCAGCACGGTCGCGATCAGAACCCGGCGGAAACCGCCCGCGTTGACCGCGGTGATCTCGCGCCGGACCGGGTCCTCGGCGGCCACCAGCACGAGGGTGAACCAGGTCGAGCAGGCGAACAGCACTCCGGCGACGGTACCGTAGGTGCCCACGACCGGACTGGTCCCGGTTCCGGCGATGAACATGATCGCGACGCCTGCGAAGAGCATCAGCGGCGGCAGGAACCGCTGCGAGTGCAGCACGACGGCGGTGATGTAGCGGACCAGCGCGATCATCGCGTGCTCCGATCGCCTTGGTCGGCCGGAGCTGCGGTGACCAGCGACCAGCCGTCGTGCAGCGCCGATAGCACGATCCGGTCGGCGTGCGACGCGCTCACGTGCACCACGATGCGGTCGGAGTCGGCTTGTACGTCCAGCACGCCATCGCGGGCTTCCCACTCCGCGCTGCGCACGAGACCGCTCGGGGCGCGCAGCACCAGCCGGGTCGGGGCCGGAGCCTCCTGCCCAGCATCCCTGTCGAGGGCGACGCGACCGCCGGTCACCTGGTAGACGATGTCGGCGTTGGTCCGCACGACCGACTCGCGGTGGTCGGTGAACACGACCGCTCCGCCCGAATCGGCGATCTCCCGCATGATCCCGGCCAGTTCGGCCTGCGCGGAGGCGTCCAGACCGGACCACGGCTCGTCCAGCACCAGCAACCGGGGCGGTACCAGCAGCGCCTGGGCGAGTGCGACCTTGCGTGCGTTGCCCTTCGACAACGTGCTCAGCGAGCGGTCCGCACCGCCGGTCAGAGCCAGCCGGGTCAGCAGCTCGTCGGTGCGGCTGCCAGCGGTTTCCCCGCGCAGTCCGCGGATGCGGCCCATGCGCGTGAGGTAGCCGCGGGCGGACATGCGGTCGTCGGCCGGGAAGCGTTCCGGGACGTACCCGATCTCGCCGGGGCGCCCCAGCACCCGCCCGCTGCTGGGCCGGCTCGCTCCGGCCACGATGCGCAGCAGTGTCGACTTGCCGGAGCCGTTGGCGCCGCGGAATGCGACGAGCTCACCGGGCGGTAGGTCGGCATCGACACCGGAGAGCACCCATGGTCCTCGCCGGTATCGTTTGCCCACCGCGCGCAGCTGCACGTCGCTCCTTCGATGTCGGGCCGGATCGGTTTTACCGTACAACGGAGCTCGGCGATTCGGACCGCGCGGGAAACCGGCCGGACAGCGGCGTGGCCGGGACCGCACCGAGCTTCGCCGCGCAGAATCTCGCCAGGCGGTCGGCGAGTCGTCCGCTCGTTGCAATGTCAGTCCACTGCGGACAGCACGTTGGAAAACCGCTCACGTGCCCTTCCTCAGTCGTTCCGGTAGCCGGGCTCGGAGTCCGTCGAGGATGTTCAAGTACTGCGTCGGCGCGATCCGCACGAGCGCGTCCAACGCGTAGGCGTCCGGGCCGACCAGGATGCGCGCCTTGCCGCGTTCGACGCCGTGGTGGATGATCCGCGCGGCTTTGTCCGGTGAAGTCATCGTCAGCGACTCGAACTGGTCGGCGAGCTGGTCGTGCGTCCGGCCCATGCCGAGCGGATCCCGATGGATTCGCCCGTTGCGGGCGATGTTCGTGGTGATTCCTCCCGGGTGGACGGTCACCGCTCGCACGCCGGTGCCGCGCAGCTCGTGGCGCAGCGACTCGGTGAAGCCCCGGACGGCGAATTTTGCTGCGCAGTAGGCACTTTGATGCGGCATGCCGAGCAGCCCGAACACGCTGGAGGTGTTCACCACGACGCCTTCGTCCTGTTCGGACAGAAGTGGCAGGAACGCTCGGGTTCCGTTGACCACGCCGTGGAAGTTGATGCCGTGCAGCCACTCTTCGTCTTCGGGTAACGCATCCCGCACGGTCGAACTCAGCGCGACACCGGCGTTGTTGAACACCGCCGCCAGCGGCGCCGAAATCCAACCCCGTACTTCCTCGGCGAACCTCCGCTGGTCGGCTGCGTGTCGCACGTCGAGCACGCGGGTGAGCACCGGAGCGCGCAGCGACTCAGCGGTGGCTTTCAGGCCGTCTTCGTCCACATCGGCGATGGCCACCGGCGAGCCGGTCCGGGACAGCCGCCGTGCCAGGCTGCGGCCGATTCCGGACGCGGCGCCCGTGATCACCACCGGCCGTCCGGAGATCTCGCAGACTCTGCGCGGCATCAGCACTCCTGTCCGTTCGGTTCTGCGCATGTCGTCACAGTATTGCGCAGGTTTCGCCACTGGAGGTTCGCCGCCGCACCACCGCGCGGCCGCCCTTCGCGGGCGCGTGCGCGATTCCGCGGGAACGCCAGCGCTCGCCGGGCTTGGTGGTCGGTAGCAAGGTGAAATCGCGCAGCATCGTGCGCAGCACCACGTCCATCTCCATGGTCGCGAACGCCGCACCGATGCAACGCCGATTACCGCCACCGAACGGAATCCATTGGTACGTATCGGGTTTCGCGCCCAGGAACCGGTGCGGATCGAACGTGTCCGGGTCCGGGAACAGCTGCGGGTCCCGGTGCACCAGGTCGACGCTGGTGAACACGATGGATCCCGCCGGCAGCCACCAGCGCCCCAGCTGCAGGCCGTTCGCCTTGATCTTGCGCTCGGTGAGCACGACGACCGGCCGGGTGCGCTGCACCTCGGTGATCGCGGCGGCGCGCAGTGCGCTGCCACCGGAATCGGCCTCCTCGGTGAGTTCGCGCAGCACCGCCGGATGCCTGCGCAGCCGTTCCACCGCCCACGCCAGCGTGTTCGCGGTCGTCTCGTGCCCGGCCGATAGCAGCGTGAGCAGCTGGTCGGCGATCTCGCTGCGGTCCATCCGGGAACCGTCGTCGTAGCGGCTTTGCAGCAGTAGCGCCAGCACGTCATCGCGTCCGTCCACATCGGAGTCCTGCTCCGCGTGGTCGATCATCGCGGCGATGCTCCGGTCGTATTCGGCCCGCAATCGCCGGAACCGCTGCCACGGTTTCCACGGTCCGACACCGCTGTCCGGCACCGGGAGCACGGCCAGCTTCGAGCCGAGCGTCACCAGCTGCGGCAGCAGCTCGCGCAGGCGGGCGGACTCGGCGGCCCGCGCGCCGAACACCGTGCGCAGGATGATGTTGAGCGTGAGGCGCCGCATCGAGGGCAGCGTCGCGAACCGCCGATCCTGAGGCCACGAGGCGAATTCGGCGATCGCCTCCTGCTCGACGATCTGCTCGTAGCGGGCGAGCCGGCGGCCGTGGAACGGCGGAACGAGCAGCTTGCGCTGCTTGCGGTGCTGTGCACCGGTGATCGCGAACAGCGATCCGGAACCCAGCACCCGGCCCAGGTTCACATCGAGGTTGTCGGCGATCTCCGGGCTGGTCCGGTACAGCTGCTTGACCTCGGATGGATCGCTGATGACCAGCGCCTTGCCGTAAAGCGCCAGTTGGATGGTGAACGTGTCCCCGTACCGGGCGCGCAGCCGCGGCAGACCGAGCCGCGGCGAGAGCACGGCGCGCGCGGTTTGCAGCGAGCGGGGAATCGATGGGCCTGGTGGCAGCGGCGAAGTCGCGTTCGACATCGGGGTCGCGTTGGACATCGGGCACCTCGCGGTCGCGGGACGCAAGCGTGCTGGCGACGTTACGCGGAGTCATCAGCCGCGGGCAAGGAGTCGCTGCGTGCACTCAGCGGCGCGTGCGGGAGCGTTTCCGCGCCCGGGGCAACGGTTTCACCGGCACGCCTGGAACGACCGTGTTGGAAACGCTGCCGATCCCTTCGGCGGTGAGCGTGACCTCGTCGCCGGGACGCAACGGCGGAGGGTCTCCACGCCCGTGCCGCCCCCAGAGCTCGGCGAGGCAGCCGCCGTTGCCGCAGGTGCCCGAGCCGAGCAGGTCTCCGGGCAGGACCCGGGTTCCGCGGGAGGCGTAGCCGAGCATCTCCTCGAACGTCCAGCTCATGTTGGAAAGCAGGTCCGAGCCGACCACCTCGCCGTTGACCTCCGCGGTGAGTCGCAGGTGGAGGAAGCCCTCGTCGTCGCGGTGCGGTTCCAGTTCGTCCGCGGTGACCAGGTACGGACCGAGGGTGCTCGCCGAGTCCTTCCCCTTGCACGGGCCGAGCCCGACTTTCATCTCGGCGGATTGCAGGTCCCGAGCCGAGAAGTCGTTGAAGATGGTGTAGCCGAGGATGTGCTCGCGGGCCTGCTCCGCCGTCAGATCGGTGCCGGTGCGGCCCACGACAGCGGCCACTTCGAGCTCGAAGTCGAAGGCTGCGCAGCCCGGCGGGACGGGGACTTCGTCGTGCGCGCCGAGCACCGAATGCGGGTTGGTGAAGTAGAACGTGGGGGCGGCGTACCAGGCTTCGGGCACTCCGCCGCTGCCGTCGACGCTGCGGCGGACACCTTCGACGTGCTCCTCGAAAGTGACGAAATCCCGGATGCTGCGCGGCTCCAGCGGCGGAAGCAGCCGCACTTCAGTGACGTGCGGACCCGGCGACGCCTCCCGCGGGGGCGTGCCGAGGTCGGCTCCGGCGAGCACCAGCTCGGTCAACGAATCCCGCAGCGGGTGCAGCGTCCCGTCTTCGCCGACGATGCCGGAAGATCGTCGGCCGTTGTGTTCATACGTGGCGAAACGCATCCGTTGATCCTCCTATTAGGACGATAATCTCAGCAGGGCCGCGGCGTTTTCTCCTCCGACAGCGCGGAATTCCTGTTCCGGCAGTTCCGCGGCTCGCAGCGCGCCCACCGGATCGGAAGTGCCCATGTCGAACGGGAAGTCGGAGCCGAGCAGCACGCGATCCGCTCCGGCTGCGCGCACCAGCTCGCGCAGCACGTGCGGATCGTGCACCAGCGAGTCGAACCAGAGCCCGCGCAGATAGCTGCTGGGCGGGTGCTCGCACCCGGCGGCATCGGGACGAGTGCGCCACGCGTGGTCCGAGCGGCCGAGGTGCGTCGGCAGGTATCCGCCGCCGTGCGCGGCGATGATCCGCAGACCGGGATGCCGGTCCAGCACACCGGAGAAGATCAGGTGGGACAGCGCGACCGCGTTCTCGACCGGCTGCCCGACCGTGTTGGACAGGTACCAGCGGTTCAGCCGCTCGTCGAGCGTGCAGCCGAACGGGTGCACGAACACCACTGCGCCGGTTTCTTCGGCGCGCGCCCAGAACGGCTCGTACGCCGGATCGGACAGCTCGCGTCCCGGGGCGTGGCTGGAGATCTGCACACCCAGCAATCCGGCTTCCATCGCGTGCGAGAGGATCGCCGGCGCCGAATCGGGGTGTTGCAGCGGTACGAGCCCGAGTCCGCGGAGCCTGTCGGGCGCGGCGGCGCAGTGCTCGGCGGTGAGTTCGTTGGCCAGCCGATGCGCCCGTTGCGCGAGTTCCGCCTCCGCCCAGTAGTGGTAGTGCGACGGCGATGGGCTCACCAGTTGAACATCCACTCCGGACTGGTCCATTGCGGACAATCGATGTGATGGTTCGGTCAGCAGCGGAATGCGTGCCCGCACCATCGGCCCGTTCACGGCGAGCGCTTCGGGTCCGTTGCGGCGGGCGTCGAGTTCTCGGGCGACGTCGAGTCCCGGCTGCCCGGCCACCGCCTCCTCCACGCGCGGCAGCAGCACGTGCGCGTGCACGTCGATGATCACGGTGCCTCCTGGAGGCCGGACATCGCGGGTTCCATGATCTCCGGGATGGCCGCGCCGTCCGCACCGGCCAGCAATTTCTTGGTGATCTGCACGGAAGCTTCGACCACCGGGCGCACCCGCCGCGACCGGCGCTGCTGATATTCGGCCAACAACGGCTCGTCCCAGGCGTTTCGCGTGGTGAGCAGTTCGGCCAGCACGGAAGCGTCCTCAAGGGACATCGCCGCGCCCTGGGCCAGCGTGGGCGGGCAGCAGTGGGCCGCGTCCCCGGCCAGCACGACCCGGCCGCGGTGCCAGGGACCGGCGATCAGCATGTGGTCGAACCGGGTGCGATTGACCTGCGCCGAGTCCGCGAGCGCCGCGCGGATACCCCGCCACGGCCCGCCGTAGCCCTCCGCGAGCGAGCGCATTTCCGCAGCGTACGAACTCCGCGGGAGGTTCGTGCCATCCCGGGTGCGCTCGACCAGGTAGGCGTACATGCTGCGTTGCCCGGTCGGGCAGTACCCGGCGATGCAGCATCGCCCGCCGTAGACGATCTCGGTTCGAGTCACCTCCGGTGGACGTGGCACGGCCGCCCGCCAGATGTCCATTCCGGTCGGTGCGGGCCGATCCGGTATGCCGATCAGTTCCCGGGTGCGCGAGTGCAGTCCGTCCGCGCCGACGACCAAGTCGTAGTGGCCGCCGGTGCCGTCGGAGAAGGCGGCTTCGACCTGATCCGGGTGCTGCTGCAGCGACGTGATCGTGGTCGCCAGCCGCACTTCGACGCCCGCGCCGCGCACCCGGTCGATGAGCAGCCGTTGCAGCTGCGCGCGATCCGTGCCCAGCGTCGCGGGCAGCTCCGGCCCGCCGGTGCGCAGATCGTCGCCGACGTGCAGCAGCGAGCCGTCCGGTGCCCGGATGCCGAGCGAGTCGAAGGAATAGCCCTGCGCGCGCAAATCGCCCCAGACTCCGACCTCGCGCAGCACTCGCAAGGCGTTGCCCTGCAACGTGATCCCGGAACCGGCGGTCGCGTCCCAGTCCTGCTTGGACTCGACGAGGTCGACGGCCACACCCGCGCGGCGCAGCAGCACCGCCAAGGCGTTGCCCGTGGTACCGCCGCCGACGACGAGGACGGCTCGACTGGTGGACATGCTGACTCCTTCCACGACTCCTGCCGTGGGAACGGCGAACTACTTGACGGCGATCGGGTTCACCGGAGAACCGACCGCACCGGTGATCGGCAGGGGAGCCGCGGTGAGCCAGAACTCGTGCACGCCGTCCGCGGCGCAGTCGGCGGCGAGCGCCTCCAGGTCCCACATCTCGCCGATCAGCAGGCCGATGTTCGGGATGGCGACCTGGTGCAACGGTTGGAAAGCGTGCTCGAACTCGTTGGGGCGGACCTCGAATCCCCACGTATCGGTGGCGATCGCAGCGATTTCGCTGCGGTGCAGCCAATCGGCGGTGGTGAACGACAAACCTGGTGCCGGGCCGCCCGCGTAGTCGTGCCAACCGTCCCGCTTGGCGCGAGCCAGCTGCCCGGTGCGGACCAGCACGATGTCGCCGCGGTCGAGCACCACGCCGTGCGATTCGGCGGTGTCGGTCAGCTGCCGCTCGGTGATGGCGAAACCGTCCGGGAGTTCGCCGCCGCCGATGACTCGGCCGACGTCGAGCAGCACGCCGCGCCCGGCGACGTGCGGGGCCATGTGCTGCACACCGGTTACCAGGTCGCCATCGGAAGTGACGGTTTCCGCGGCGTCGCGCCCGTTCCACGCCTTGCCGCGATCGAAGATGTGGCCCAGCCCGTCCCATTGCGTGGAGCACTGCAGCGGCATGGAGATCACGTCGTCGGCGCCGCCGATTCCGTGCGGGAATCCCTGCTTCCCCATCGCGGCGTCGGTTCCGGTGTCCAGCATGGTGTGCACCGGGTTCGTGCGGCGGCGCCAGCCCTTCTGCGGACCGTCCATGTCGAACGGCAGCGACAGCGACAGGCTCACGCCGCGGCGGACCAGCTGCGCAGCCCCGCGACGGTTCGCCGCGTCCAGGAAGTTCAGCGTGCCCAGCCGGTCGTCGGGGCCCCACCGCCCCCAGTTGCGGCAGCGGCGGGCCGCTTCGGCCACTTCGGACTCGGGATCTTGCCGGTTCACCGCTGCTCCTCCGCGACGCAGCGGGTGCGTTGCGCGCCCAGCCCGCTGATGGTGGATTCCATGACATCGCCGCTGCGCAGCAACCGTCCCCAATGCATCCCGTTCCCGGCGGGCGAGCCGGTCAGCACCAGGTCTCCGGGCAGCAACCGCGCGGTGTGCGAGACGTAGGAGATCACCCGCGCCAGATCGAACAGCATGTCCGATGTGGATTCGTCCTGTTTGATCTCTCCGTTGAGCCGCAACGTGAGCCGCAGGTCCGACGGGTCGCCGACGAATTCCGCGGGCACCAGGTAGGGGCCGACCGGGGTGAAACCGGGAGCGTTCTTGGCGCGCAGCCAGTCCGTGCCGATCGCAGGCATGTCGCTGCGGAACACGCTCGCCCGGTCGGTGAGGTCGTTGGCGATCGTGTACCCGGCCACGTGCGCGAGGCTCTGGGCGGGCGCGATCCGGTACGCGGGTTCGCCGATCACCGCGGCCAGTTCCAGTTCCCAGTCCGGTTTCGCGCACCACGACGGCAGAACCACGTCGTCGTACGGACCGGTGATCGCGCCGGGCAGGCCGATGAACACGTAAGGCACGCCATCGGCCGCACGCCGGTCCATCACCTCGGCGATCTCCGCGCGGGCCTGCTCCGGCGGGCGCGGATCGTCGGGGGAGCGGTGCGCGAGCTCCAGATCGATGACGTGCCGGCGGTAGTTGGCCCCGGTTTGGAAGATCTGCCGCGGCTGCACCGGCGCGTGCACCCGCAGATCTCCGATCGCGCGCCAGGCCCGCGCATCGTCGCGCGCGAGTTCGCGCAGTTCCGGCAGCACGCGCTGCCACTGCTCCAACAGGACCTGCACCGAATGCGGGCCCGGGTCGAGGGCTCCGCGCAGGTCCAGGACCCGGTCATCGACGACGAGGCCGGGGAACGGTTCCCGCTGGCGGTCGGAAAAGGTTCCCAGGGCGAACGGTGCTGGGAGCGGCATCGAGTCCTCGCTGCGCATCGGGTTCAGGCGAACTGGTTGGTGCGCTTCAACTCGTCGATGTTGATCGCCGCGGGCGGGAAGGACTCCATCATGGACTCCGGCATCCCCAGATTGCGGTAGAAGCTGACCGAACCGAGGTCCGGAGTCCAGGTGGCCGGCTCCCAGTCCGGCAGGAAGTTGCGGTATCCGCCGGAATTCAGCTCGATGCGCAACCCGCCGGGCTCGCGCACGTAGAGATAGGTGATCTCGCCGATGCCGTGCACGCCCGGACCGAACTCGATGAGCGTGTCGTCGCCCAGGAACACGTCGGCGGCGCGCAGCACGTCGCAGCGCTGATCGACCCAGAACGCGACGTGGTTGATCCGCCCGCCGACGCCCGAGAAATCCGGCACCAGGCCGAGGTCGTGTCCACTGTGGTTGGTGGTCAGCGTGGAGAACACCGTCATGTCCGAACCGAGTTCCGGAACCACCCGCGCGGTGTGCCGGTGCCCGAGGTGGCTCTTGTAGAACTCCACGTCGCGGTCGATCCCGTCGGTGCCGATCGTGACGTGGTCGATGTAGCGCACCGCGGCGCCGCGCGGCCGGTACTTCTGCGGGCGGTCGGGCATGTCCGTGCGCAGCTGCGGCGGAGCCTGGTAGCGCTCGGCCTCCCAGAACACCTCCTGCAGGTGACCGCCGGGTGCGCGGAACCGGAACGTGCGGCCCTGCCCCGCGAGGTCGTCGAACCACTCGCCCCGGATCCCGGAGGACTCGACTCGCTCGGCGATGGTGGCGACGTCGTCGGGCCCTTGGGTGCGCCACCCGGCGCGGCCCATCCCGGGCTGGTCGCCTTCGGTGACCTGAACGCTGTGGTGCAGCCATTCGCCCCAGCCGCGCAGGTAGACGGAACGACCGTCGCGCGTGGTCTCCTCCAGCCCGAGGGTGTCGGTGAACCACCGCACCGTGTCGTCCGGGCGCGGGCTGAACACTTCGACGTGCGCCAGCTGGGACAGCAGAACTTCGGTCATCTTTCCTCCTTGCTCGGTCGTTCGGGCGCGCGCTCGCGGTCGTCGCGGGAACGCCGTCGATCCGGCCTGGCGCGCGAAGAACCCGGCGCGCCCTCTACTCTCACGGGCCGAGCAGGCATCGACAAAATCGATTTCCCATATGGTCAGCATTCGTGCCGTGAATCAGCATTCGTGAGGTGAACACCGGCCCGTGAACCTGAACGCACTCGACCTCAACCTCGTGCCCGTGCTGCGGGCGCTGCTGGAGGAACGCAACGTCACCCGCGCCGGGCGGCGTGTCGGGCTCAGCCAGCCCGCGACCAGCGCGGCGCTGAGCAGGCTGCGCCGCCACTTCGACGACGAGCTGCTGTCCCGCACGGGAAACGGCTACCGGCTCACCCCGCTGGGAACGACCCTGCTGGACCGGGTGTCCTCGGCGCACGACGTGCTGGAGCGGTTGTTCGACACGCACAACCGCTTCGACCCCGCCGCTGCCGACACCGAGTTCACCTTCACGACCTCGGACTACGCGCTGGCCGTGATCGGTGAGCCGCTCTCCCGCACCATCCACGCCGAAGCCCCCGGCGTTCGCTTGCGGTTCCACCAGATCACCGTGCCCGCGGTTGACGACATCGCGGCGACGCTGGCAGGAACCGACGGCCTGTTCATGCCGCACGGTTTCCTCGCGGACTACCCGGCCGTGGAACTCTACGAGGACCGCTGGCTGTGCATGGTCGCCGCGGACAACGCGACCGTCGGCGAACGGCTCAGCCAGGACGACCTCGCCCGCCTGCCGTGGGTGGTGCTGCACCACCGGCCCACCGATTACACCCCCGCGTTGCGGCAGCTGACGATGCTGGGTGTCGAACCCCGGATCGAGGTGGTCGTGGAGAACTTCCAGTCGATGCCGTTCCTGGTGGCGGGCACCGGCCGGATCGCGCTGATCCAGCAGCGCCTCGCGCGCAAGATCGCGCCGGCCGCCGGGGTGCGATTGCTGGAATGCCCGTTCGCCGCGGTGCCGATCAAAGAAGCGATGTGGTGGCACCCCACGCACCGCCAGGACGCGCGGCACCGGTGGTTGCGGGAGGTCGTCGCGCGGGTGGGCGCGCAGGTGAACGCGAAGGGTTCCGCGGACGAATAGGCACCCGCCGATTCAACACGGGTATGCATCGTTGCCGAATCGGGTTTGGACGGGGATCCGCGAGCACTTCTACGGTCATGATCCACGGATTCCCGCGAGGGCACCGATTCTTGGCGTGCCGAGGAGTGACCGATGCAGTTCCCCTCCCAGCAGCAGGATCTCGCGCTGGCCACGGCGATCGGCAAGGTTTTCCGCCGGGTCGTGCCGCTGTTCGTGCTGATGCTGATCTGCAACCAGCTCAACCGCTCGAACATCGGCTACGCCGAGACCTACCTGGAGGCCGACGTCGGGATCGGAGCCACGGCCTACGGTTTCGGCGCCGGGTTGTTCTTCATCGCCTACGCGCTGTTCGAGTTGCCCAGCAACGTGCTGATGGAGCGCTTCGGCGCCAAGGTCTGGCTGACCCGGATCATGGTCAGCTGGGGGCTGGTGTCGGCTGCGACGGCGTTCGTGTCCAGCCCGATGATGTTCTACGTGCTGCGGTTCCTGCTCGGTGCGGCCGAAGCGGGCTTCTTCCCCGCGGTGATCTTCTACTTCACCCGCTGGCTGCCGGATTCGCACCGCGGCCGGGCGACGGCGCTGTTCGTCGCGGGCTCGTCCATCGCCGCGGCGATCTCCGGGCCGCTGTCCGGTCCGCTGCTGTCGTTGGACGGTGTCGCCGGGGCGCACGGCTGGCAGTGGTTGTTCGGGGCGGAAGGCGCGCTGTCGGTCGTGGTCGGCATCGGCGCGTTCTTCTTCCTGGACTCGAAGATCGCCGATGCGCGCTGGTTGTCGGACTCGGAGAAATCCGCGCTGACGAACGCGATTTCCGCGGAGGACGCGGCCAAGTCCACAGTGGATAGCGGAACCGGATCGCGGTGGCGGCTGCTGCTGCAGCCGAAACTGCTGCTGTTCTGCTGGATCTACTTCGCCATCCAGCTTTCCATCTACGCCAACACCTTCTGGCTGCCGTCGATCGTGCGCCGCATCGACGGCACCAACGACATCACCGTCGGACTGCTGTCCTCGCTGCCGTGGATCTGCGCGGTCATCGCGATGTACCTGGCGGGCCGGGCCGGTGATCGCGCGGGCGACCGCAGGCCGCTGCTGGTGATCGCGCTGCTGACCGCCGGGGTCGGAACCTGGCTGGCGGCGGTGGTCGCGCCGTGGCCCGCGCTGGTCTTCCTGTGCCTGGCCGCGATGGGCTTCAAAAGCGCCAGTCCGCTGTTCTGGTCCATCCCGCAGCGCAGCCTGAGCCCGCGGATCGTCGCACCGGCCATCGCGGTGATCAACTCGCTGGGGAACCTGGGCGGGTTCGTCGCCCCGTTCGGCTTCGGCTTCATCAAGGACCAGACCGGCACGGTGACCTACGGGCTCCACGCCCTGGCGGTGGCGTCGTTGCTGGCCGCGGTTTCGGTGCTGCTGCTGCGGCAGCGCAGCGCCACCGGCGAGGCCGAGAAGCTCGCATCGGGTAGCTGACCGGCCGAAAGCGCCACCCGGAACATAGGCTCGCGGCCATGACGTGGTGGCATGGCGTGCTGATCGCCTTCGCGGGCTTGTGGGCGGGCACGATCAACACGGTGGTCGGCTCGGGGACGCTGGTGACGTTCCCGGTGCTCGTCGCGCTCGGGCATCCGCCGGTCACCGCGACGACGTCCAACGCGATCGGGCTGATCCCCGGTGCCGTCACCGGCGCGTACGGATACCGGCACGAGCTGGTCGGGCAGCGCCGCAGACTGGTCCGGTACGCCGTGGCGTCGCTGTTCGGCGCCATCGCGGGCACGGCGCTGCTGCTTTCCCTGCCGCAGGACGCCTTCGAGACGGTGGTACCGGCGCTGGTCGGTCTTTCGGTCCTGCTCGTCGCGATCCAGCCGCTGCTGGCCAAACATCTTCGCGCAGGCACCGGCACGCGCCGCGCAGGCCCGCTGCTGTATGTGTGGATTTTCCTGGTCGGGACCTACGGCGGCTACTTCACCGCGGCTCAGGGAATCATGCTCATCGGCGTCATGGGGTTGCTGGTCGAGGACTCGCTGCAGCGGCTCAACGGCATCAAGAACGCGCTGACCGCGGTGGTCAACATCGTGGCGGGCGCGGTCTACGCCTTCGTCGCGCCGATCAGCTGGCCGGTGGTCGGCTTGCTCGCGGTCAGCTCCACGCTCGGCGGGCTGATCGGCGCGAGGATCGGCCGCAGGCTCCCGCCTGCCGTGCTGCGCTGGACGGTCGTGGTGATCGGCGTCGTGGCGGTCGGGTGGTTGCTGGTGCGGTGAGCCGGGCACCGCGGATCGTCCGGTGCCCGGCCCGGTCCGTCACCGAACCTGCTCCGGTGCGGACTCCGCCTTCGCCCGCGCGACCCGGTCGGCGTGCGACGGCGGGTCGGAGGGCACGTGCGCGGGCCGCTTGGACTCCATTTCCTTGCGCAGCACCGGAACCACGTCCTCGGCGAGGTGGTCGATCTGCTCCAGCACGGTCTTGAGCGGCAGTCCGGCGTGGTCCATCAGGAACAGCTGGCGCTGGTAGTCGCCGACTTCCTCGCGCATGGCCGCGTAGCGCTCGATGACCTGCTGGGGGCTGCCCACGGTCAGCGGGGTGGCGGTGGTGAAGTCCTCCATGGTCGGCCCGTGGCCGTACACCGGCGCGTTGTCGAAGTACGGGCGGAACTCGTTCCAGGCGTCCTGCGAGTTCTTGCGCATGAACGCCTGCCCGCCGAGCCCGACGATCGCCTGATCCGCGGCGCCGTGCCCGTAGTGCTCGAAGCGCTGCCGGTAGTGCTGGACCATCTGCTTGGTGTGGTGCATGGGCCAGAAGATGTTGTTGTGGAAGAACCCGTCGCCGTAGTACGCGGCCTGCTCGGCGATCTCCGGGCTGCGGATGGAGCCGTGCCAGACGAACGGCGGCACGCCGTCCAGCGGGCGCGGGGTGGCGGTGAAGCCCTGCAGCGGGGTGCGGAACTTGCCTTGCCAGTCGACGACCTCTTCCTCCCACAGCCGCCGCAGCAGCGCGTAGTGCTCCAGCGCCAGCGACATGCCTTGCCGGATGTCGTAGCCGAACCACGGGTAGACCGGGCCGGTGTTGCCGCGCCCCATCATCAGGTCCATCCGGCCATCGGTGATGACCTGCAGCATCGCGTAGTCCTCGGCGATCTTGACCGGATCGTTCGTGGTGATCAGCGTCGTCGAGGTGGACAGCACGAGGTTGTCGGTGGTGCCCGCCAGGTAGCCGAGCAGGGTGGTCGGGGAGGAGGCCACGAACGGCGGGTTGTGGTGCTCGCCGGTCGCGAACACGTCCAGCCCGGCCTGGTCGGCGTGCTGGGCGATCTTGAGCATCGAGCGGACCCGCTCGGTGTCGTCCGGGGTCCGGCCCGTGGTCGGGTCGGTGGTGACATCGCTGACCGTGAAGATGCCGAACTGCATCGCGCGCCTCCGTTCGCTCCGGTGCGGGCACCGCCGCCGCCCGCGCCCTGCCGTTACGTCTCCTGGAAGAGTCTTCCATGGAAGATTATTCCCGGGGCTCGCGGGCCCCGGCTCGCAGGCCGTGATGCCGGGCGGAGTGGCGGCTCGATGCGCGAACGCGGCGCGGCCTCGTCGGCTCGCCCCGGCCCCCGGTGCCGCTACACGTGAAAGGTAGTTGGCCGGGGCGGGTCGCCGAATGTCCCGCGCGGCCGGAATCGGCGTGATCCGGGACTTTTTCGGTGCAGCAGCGCGTGCGCAGTCCTCTTCGAGAAGTGATCCGGGTTACACGGTCCTGGATCCGGAGAATCGCGCTCGGTAGAAAGACCGACCGGCAACGGGAAAACCACGCTCCAGCACCGCTACGACCGGTGCCGGTACCGGACAACGGCGGCGTGCGGCCGGCGCGCGCTACTCGAGAGACCACCCTGAACAGCTCGTTCAGCGGTGGTCTCGCGCGTTCGGGGTGAATTGAGATGGGACGCGTATGAGAACCGATTCGCGGAATATGAAAAGCGGCATCGTGGAACGGCCGCCGCGGCCGCTGCCGAACGCGCGCGAATTCCTCGGGGACGTGAAACCCCGCTACGCCATCAACGGGTTCGTCGGGCTGGTCTTTTCCGCCACCGGCCCGACCGCGGTGATCCTCGCGGTCGGGCAGCAGGGCGGGCTGACCCAGGCTCAGCTGGCGTCCTGGGTGTTCGGCGTGTTCTTCCTGAACGGCAGCCTCACGGTGCTGGCCAGCTGGGTGTACCGGCAGCCGCTGTCGTTCTTCTGGACGATCCCCGGCACCGTGCTGGTCGGGCCGGCGCTGACCCACCTGAAGTGGCCGGAGGTGGTGTGCGCGTTCCTGGCCACCGGCGTGCTGATCCTGCTGCTGGGCTTGACCGGCTGGGTCAAGCGGGTGATGGCGGCGATCCCGATGCCGATCGTGATGGGCATGGTGGCCGGGGTGTTCCTGAGCTTCGGCCTTGACCTGGTGCACGCGCTGGCCCGCGACGCCGTGATCGCGCTCCCGATGCTGGCCGCGTTCCTGGCACTGGCGTGCAAGCGCCGGCATGATGAGGACGGGAACCGACGTCGCCTCGCCGCGAACGGCATCATCCACACTGGATGTTCTTACTCCAGGAAATCCGCGGTGTTCCCGCTCATCAGCGAAACCAGGTAGAACGTCATCTCGTCGATCGGTTCCGGCTGCGGCTTGGCCAGCCACGCCGCCGCGGCTCCGAAGGCGGCGTGCGCCAGGAACGCCAGCACGTATTCCGGCGGGCAGTAGGCCGCGTCGATGCGGGTGCCCAGCTTCGTGAAGTCCTCGGCGAGCAGGTCGGCCAGCAGCGCGCGGCAGCGGACGCGGAAGACCGAACCGGTCGCACCACGGCACAACAGCCGCAGCAGTTCGGCGTTGTGCTGCACGATCGAGAGAACGGCATGCACGCGGTGGGTCAGCACCGGGTACAGACCGTCGTCGATGCCGGCTTCGCGTTGCGCGCCGCGGAACGCCCGCTCCAGCTCGGCCAGGACGTCCCGGCGCAAGGTTTCGACGTAGTCGGCACCGCTGCGGTGCCTGCGGTAGAAGGTGGTCCGGCCGATCCCGGCCTTGCGCACCAGCGTCGACGTCGGCACGTGCGCGGCGTCCGTGCCGGCGGCGAGCTCGATCAGCGCACGACGCAGCGCGCGGTCGATCCGGTCCGTGTCCACTGCGCCACCTTCGCACCCGTGAGCGGCCAGGTGGAACAACTCACCGCCGATTGTTCCGGAGGTGTTTGTGCGCCGTCCGAGGCGTGCGGAGACTGGTTCCCGGAGCTCACAGCGAAAGGTGCCATCGATTGCGCTTCCGCGGCCGCGACGAGTCGGCGATGTCTTGCGCAGCCGGCGCGCAGGGGGAGCGCCCGGTGCGCTGGTCGCGGGATGTGGAATTCGCCGAGCGGGACTCGGGGCCGTTGCTGATGGACCTGGCCGTGCCGGAAGGTCCGGGACCGTTCCCGGCGATCCTGTGGCTGCACGGCGGTGGCTGGTTCACCGGGGACCGCACGCTCGCGCCGGAGCTTGGCCGCTTCGCCGCCAGGGGTTTCGTGATGGCCAGCGCCGAATACCGGCTCAGCGGCACCGCTCCGTTCCCGGCGCAGTGGTTCGACGTGCGCTCTGCGGTGCGGTTCCTGCGGCGCCACGCCGGGCGGTCCGGGATCGACCCGGCCGCGATCGGGTTGTGGGGCTCCTCGGCGGGCGGGCACTTGGCGGCGCTGGCCGCGCTGACCGGCCCGCGCTAGCGGCCTTGGCCAGCCCGCTCAGCCACATCACCAGCGCCGCGCCGCCCTTCCAGATCCTGCACGGAACCGGCGACGCGCTGGTGCCGCACGCGCAAAGCGAGTCGCTGCATGCCGCGCTCGCCGCCGCGGGAGTGCCCAGCACGCTCTACCTGCTGGACGGTTTCCGGCACGGATTCCTGAACCCTGCGGGCCGGGTGGAGCTGGACGGGCCGAAGGTGATGGACGACGGGCGGCTGGCGGCCGGACCCGCCCCCGCCAACTACCGGCAAGCCCTCCCGGGGCAGCCGGAACGCTCCGGCCGGGCGCGCGTGTCGTTCGGCGCCATCGGCGACTTCTTCGCGGAACACCTGCACGGACAAGGGAAAGCATGACCACTGACCTCGAAGCGATGCACGATTTGGATCCCGTCGTCAACCGGCTTCCCGGCGAGCCGGTGCCGTACTACCTCGCGAACGGGGAAGGGCGGCGCTACGAGCTGGACGACTTGCTGCACACGATCATCGCGCGCGCGGCGGACACGGGCGGGCTCTTCGACGCCGCCTACATCACCGGCGGCCGTGGTTCTGCGGCGCCGTTCCACGCCCATGCACACCAGCACCGCTCGTTCTACGTGTGCAGCGGCAGCGTTCAGGTGTGGCTGGGGCGATCCAGCCGAATCCTCGTGCCGGGCGACTCGGTGCACGCGCCCGCCGGGACACCGGTGGCCTACCGGATGCTCGCGCACGTGACGAAACTGCTGACCTGGGCCGCACCCGGCGGGTCGGTGGAGTTCGCCGAGAAGCTCGGCACGCCCGTGCGGCGACGGGTCCACTCCGGACGGTCGACATCGGGGGTTTCCGGGCGGCAGCGCGAAGGAATCGCAGCGCCGCTGGGCATCACCTTTCCCGCGATCGACCCGGAGCCGGTGCGGGACCACTGGGACGCCGCGCTCCCGCAAGGCGTCGAGCCGTACTTCTTGCGCGCCGGTGAGGGAGATCGCCGGGAAACCGGTGACAGCCTCAACACCTACCTCGTGCGTGGCGCGAACACCGCGGGGAACTACTTCGCCGTGGACACCTTCGGCACGCGGTCGCAGTACTTCATCCGGCACTTCCACCAGCGGCACACCGAGTCCTTCGTGTGCTTGTCCGGCCGGATCTGGCTCTACGTCAACGGACGCGAGGTCCTGCTGACCGAGGGCGACTTCGTGCACGCGCCCGCAGGCACGATCCACACGTTCGCCTTCGACGCGCACAACACCCGGATGCTCGGCATCCTCACCCCGGACGTCTTCGAGGCCTTCTTCGACCTCACCGGACGTCCCGCCGACCTGCACGTGCACCCGGACGGCCCGGCCGAGCTGGCGACCGACCCGGCGGAACTCGCCGCCTCCGACCTCGACCTCGTCGTCGTCGGCCCACCACCGCAGCGGATGGCCGGCCTCGACGTCTAGGTCGCGCCAGGGCGCTGCGCGCTGTGACGACTGGGGCGGGAGCTGCGCGATATGGCGCGCTGGACTCTGCCGGCTGCTGTTGATGTTCTGACCAGGCACGATGTGCCGGATTGTGACGAAAACAACAGGGCTCGACAGCCCATGGAATGGGCTGATTCTGCACACACTGTAGGTAGTGCTGCGTTGCTGGACCGCAGTGCAAGCGGGTGCCGGCTCGGTCACCGTCGGGGGGTTCCCGGGCCGGCACCCGCCCCTCTCCCGACCGGGGCTGCAGGCCCTCCCGCTCGAGCGATCACTCCTGCAGGACCCCCACCGCGCATTCGAGCATCAGGGCGTGCACGAACGCCTGCGGCAGGTTGCCGCGCAGTTGCCGCTGGCGCACGTCGTACTCCTCGGAGAACAGCCCGGGCGGCCCGCACGCCGCACGGTTGCGTTCGAAGCGGCGCAGCGCCCAAGCGCGGTGCCCTTGCCGCCGCTCGGCCAGGGCCAGCACGAACCCGCACATCAGGAACGCGCCTTCGTCGGTGCCCAACGGGTCGGGTGCCTGCGGGAACCGGTACACGTAGTCGTCCCGGGCCAACGTCGCGCGCACCGCATCGACCGTGTCGCCGGTGCGCGGATCGTCGGCGGGAAGGGCGCCGCGGATGAGCGGCAGCAGCAGTGCCGCGTCCGGTTCGCTCAGATCCGCGCTGCGCTGCCAATGACCGCGGCGGTGCAGGCAGCGCCGCGCGGTCTCGGCCATGATCGCGTCGGCCAGTTCGAGCATGTCCCGCGAATCCCGGGCGCTGGGCGCGGCCCGGCACGCACCGCGCAAACCGGCCACGCAGGCCAGTCGCGAGTGCGTCCACCAGCGTTCGTCGAGTTCCCACACGCCCGCTTCCGGTTCGCGCCAGTGCTTTCCGATCGCGTCCGTGGCCACCCGCACGGCGCGGCGCCCGTCGGCGTCCAGGCGCTCGTGCTGCTCGGCGGCCGCGAGCAGTTGCAGCACCTCGCCGTAGGAGTCGAGCTGGAACTGCCGGGTGGCGCGGTTGCCGCTGACCACGGTTTGCCCGCCCGGATATCCCGGCAGGTCCAGGCGCCGCTCGTCCGGGACCGGGCCGCCGTCGATGGTGTAGGCGGGGCGCAGTGCGTCGGCGTCTTCGAGCACGCGCGCGGTGAGGAACGCCGTGGCGTCATCGAGCACGGGCGCACCGCCCGCGGCCGCTGCGGCGATGCCCGCGTAGCACTGGTCGCGGACCCAGGAGAAGCGGTAGTCGTAGTTGCGTCCTTCTTCGGCCCGTTCCGGCAGGGACGTGGTGGCGGCGGCGACCATCCCGCCGCCGGGAGCGGTCAGCCCGCGCAGCACGGCGTAGGCGTGGGTCGCGTCCGGAACTCCGGCCGCCTCGGCGAGATCCGGGACGCTGTCCCGCCAGGCCGTTTCGGTCGTGCGCCAGGCCGCGACGGGATCCGGCGGGGAGCCGGGCGATCCGCGGCACAGCTCCAGCACGATGTCCCGGTGCTCTCCGGCGGGGACTTCGAGTTCGCAGCGCAGCACGCCGTACCGGTCCGGGACAGCTTCGGCGGCTCCGCTCCAGCGCAGCGCGAGATCTCCGCTGCGCCCGGACCACCGGCCGCTGTCGTCCTGCGACAGCTCGCGCATGGCGTGTTCGCCGAAGCCAGCCCGCACATCGAGCTCGACGCGCACCCGAGCGGTCCGCGCGGCCGCCTCGATCCGTCGCAGCAACACGACCCGGTCGGGATTTCCCGGGTATGTCAACGCTTCCCGGCATTCGACCACTGTCGACGTGGTGATCCAGCGGTTCCGCCAGATCAACGTCCGGGGCTCGTAGGAACCGCCCCACACGCAGGGTTCGACCGGGTTGATCGCGTAGACCCCGGCGCCGCCGAGCAACGCCGAGAAAACCGCGCTGTCGTGCCACTTCGGTGCGCACATCCAGGCGATGTCGCCGCGCGGCCCGCACAGCGCGCCCCGGTACCCGTCCGCCAGCACCGAGTACTCCCGCAGGACGTGCGGGGGAAAGCGGTGCCAGTCGGCGCTCAACGCCGGGACCTCGCCAACACGGCACCGACACCGGCCAGTACAGCACCGCCGAGCGCCAAGAGCGCCTGGTTGCGCGCGACCCACCACTGTGGACTTCGGGAGTGCGCGGTTCCGCCGAACGCGCCGTGTGCGCCGAAATCCCGTCCTTCCGCGGCGTCTGCTGGCTCGAAGAGGTTGTCGGCTCTTGCGGAATCGTCCACATCGGAGTTCTGCTGGGACGAGAAACCGGTGCGCGCCAGGTAGCGGTCCAGCAGGCCGGGCGCCACCGAGTTGGCGAGCAGGGTACCGACGGTGCTACCGCCCACCCAGTACTCCCGGCGCCGTGGCCGGTCGGCCGCGCGCAGCACCGCGTCGGCGGCCAGTTCGGGCTGGTAGATCGGCGGCACCGGCTGCGGGTGGTGCGGCAGTTTGGACCGCGCCCACGAGAACTGGGGCGTGTTCAGGCCGGGAAGCTGCACCATGGTCATCTGCACGCCGCTGCGTTCGTGCAGCAGCTCGCAGCGCAGCGACTCGTGGAAGCCCTGGATCGCATGCTTGGCTCCACAGTAGACGGTTTGCAGCGGGACGCCGCGATATGCCAGCGCCGAACCGACCTGGACCACGACACCGCGGTCCCGCGGCCGCATCCGGCGCAGTGCGGCCATGGTGCCGTGCACGAAGCCGAGGTAGGTGACCTGCGTGGCGCGGGCGTACTCTTCCGGGCTCAGCTCGTCGAAAGTGCCGAAGACCGTGCTGAACGCGGCGTTGATCCACACGTCGATCGGACCGAGGTTCGCCTCGGCCTCGCCGGCGGCCCGGTCGAGCTGGTCGTGCTCGGCCACGTCGACCGGCCGCGGCAACGCGGTCCCGCCCAGTTCGCGCACTTCGTCGGCAGCGGCCGCGAGCCCGCCCGCTCCGCGCGCGAACAACGCGATCCGGGCTCCCCGCCGCGCGTAGGCGCGGGCCACGGCCCGTCCCACGCCGGCGCTGGCACCGGTCACCACGACCACTTCGCTCGCTGGCATGGTCCTCCCTCTCGCCGACGCAGGACCTCGCCACAGCGGACTACCCGCAGCACGGCGGAAAAACTCCTTCTGCCGTAGCGGAGACGTTTTCCCGCGCGGGCAAGCGGGGTAAAGCCGGACGGTCGGAAGCCGATATGGAGGCCGTCGTGGCGCCGAGTGTCGATCGCGTGGACGTGCACGCCTTCCGGATTCCCACCGACGGGCCGGACGGGCAGGAATCGGACGGGACGCTCGTTTGGAGCTCCACGACGGTGGTGCTGGTGCAAGCGCACGGCGGTGGGCGCTCCGGCATCGGCTACACCTACGGAGACGTGTCCGCCGCGACCTTCATCCGATCCCAGCTCGCCGACGTCGTGCTCGGGCAGGACGCGCTGTCCCCGGCCGCGGCCTGGGAACGGATGAACGCGGCGATCCGCAACGCCGGACGAAGCGGCGCTGGTGCGATGGCGGTGGCCGCCGTCGACATCGCGCTGTGGGATCTCAAAGCGCGGCTGCTCGACGCACCGCTTTTCCTGGTGTTGCCCGCTTTTCACGACGAGATCCCTGTCTACGGCAGCGGCGGGTTCACCAACTACTCCACCGAGCGGCTGGTCGACCAGCTCACCGGGTGGGTCGAGCAGGGCATCGGCAGCGTCAAGCTGAAAACATCCCGCGATCCCGAGCGAGACCCGCAGCGGCTTTCGGCCGTTCGCGACGCGCTGGGCGACGACGTGGGTTTGTTCGCCGACGCGAACGGCGCGCTGAGCCGCAAGCAGGCGGTGTACTGGGCGCACCGGTTCCGCGCGGAGTGGGGCGTGGCGTGGTTCGAGGAACCGGTGAGTTCCGCCGACCGCGAAGGACTGCGGTTGGTGCGCGACCTCGGGCCTCCGGGGATGGATGTCGCCGCGGGCGAATACGGGTTCGTTCTGGGAGATTTCGCTGACCTGCTCGAAGCGGGGGCCGTCGACTGCCTGCAGGCGGACGTCACGCGCTGCGGCGGAATCACCGGGCTGCTGGAAGTCGCGGGCGCGGCCGCGAGCCACCACGTCGACATCTCCGCGCACTGCGCCCCGGCGGTATCGGCGCACGCTTTCTGCGCCGTGCGGCGGATGCGGCACCTGGAGTACTTCCACGACCACACCCGCATCGAGGCACTTCTGTTCGACGGCACGCTCGACCCGTCCGGTGGTGCGCTGCGCCCGGATCGCAGCCGCAGCGGGCTCGGGTTGCAGGTTCGATGGGCCGATGCGGACAGGTACCGCACCGGCGGCACCGCAGCGTCCCGCTGATCGTCCCGCGAAGCACGGAAACCGCTGCCGCACCGGGAGAAAACCGATGACGAGCGTGGCGATTGCAGGACGCACAAGGCGCTCGCACGCTGAAGCGGAACCGCCGCCGGCGACGAAAGTCCGATCACCATGGCCGGACCGCGATTTCATCCGCTGCTGGGCTCACCGCCAGTCACGAGCTGATGACGAACGCGGACGGCGGAATTCGTTGCGACAGTCCGCAGGAGATCGGCAACGCCTGGGACGAGGCGCTCGCCGCCGACCGCCTGGTGGTGCGGGAAGTCGTGTGGACAAGGATGTTCCACCAGCGGAGGACGCCAGTGACAACCGTCCACAACGGACTCTCGACGCGCGGCGGAAGGCGCTCACTCGTACAGCACGTAGTCCGGTGCGGGCTGAAGCCCCAGCACTTCCGGGGGCGTCATGAGCGGCCCGCTGCGGGTGTCCTCCTGGAAGAACAGCTTGATCCCGGTGGCGACGTGCGGCGGTTTCGTCGTCACCAGCTTGTCCCACGCCTGCTTCTTCAGCTCCGGCGAGCCGATCCCGTCCATCGACTTGACCAGCGCGAGCTCCGGGTGCGGCGCCAAATCCTGCTCGTCGCGCACCACCGATGGCGACAACTGGTGGTAGATCAGCGGTTTCTGCGGCAGCGAGTGCTCCCGCGCGATCGCGGCGACGTGGTCGGCCACCGCGTTGAGCTCGCCGCCGGTGGTCGTGCCGAACACGTCACCGGGCGTTTCGTCCGGGCCGACCGCCCACTCCGGGTCGAGCGCGAGACCCACGTCCGGTTCGGCGAGCCAGCGGTCGTAGTGCCGCACCTCGTCGAGGAAATCCGCGCGACCGGGCTGGATTCCCAGCAGCAGCACCGCGCCGTGCCTGCGGGCCGCGGCGAGGTGCTCGTCGATGGTGGAGTCCGAGGACCGCGCGCGGTACTGCCCGTCCTGGCCGGGGCTGGACGTGGCGCGGGTGGCGATCAGCTCGAAGACCGGCAGCGGCCGCTTGTTCTGCGTGTAATCCTGCGCCTGCCGGTCGATCTGCTGACCGGCCGCGTCCAGATCGCCGTGCAGTGGCCCGAGCGCGGCGCTGCCCGGCGCGCCGGAGAAGCCGACCATCCGGTGCTCGGGCAGCACGGTGCGGCCGCCTCCGGGTAGTTCCGGCTCCGGTGGCGGTGGCCGCAGCGCCGGTGCGGGCGGTGGTTCGGCGGGCGGTGCAGGGGGTGTTGCGCCGCACGCGGCCAGCGGTGCGGTGAGCGCGAGCACCCATGAAGCGGCCACGTTGCGCGCGTGCGCGGTCACTCTCGGATCACATTCCTTCCCGGGTCGGCGGGCTCGCTGATCGACGAGCCGCCAGGGGAGCTTCCACGAGCCGTGGGGATGCTAAACCCGCCCGGGGCAAGCCTTTTCAGCGCGTGCTCGGGCGAAGCCGGACCGGAAAGTCCGAAATGGACTTCGAGTGCGGTTCAGGTCGCGTCGTCGCGGGGCAAGTCGGAGGATTCGCAGGCTGCCAGTGCTCGGCGGGGAGTCGGCCATCCCTCCGGCGCAGTCCGGCGGCGCCCGATACGCACCGTGCACAATGGATCACCGTGCGAATGCCGGGAGTTCAGAGGTCGTCGGCTTGCTGGACGGCGGATTCGGTGCGCAGCGCGGCGATCCGTTCGGCGGACATGCCCAGCTCGTCGGCGAGCACCTGGGCGGTGTGCTGACCGAGAATCGGTGCGGCCTCGGCCGATTCGTACGCTCCGCCGAACCGCATGGGAGAGCCCGGCGCCAAGTGCGGCCCGATTCCGGGCTGGTCCAGCGTCGACATCAGCGGATTCGCGCCGCCGGGGCTGCGCAGCGCGTCCACGGTAGCGGCGAAGCTGCGATAAGGCGCCCACAGCAACGAAGTCCCGGCCAGCGCCGCACGTGCCTGCTCGCTCGTCCGCGAGTCGAACCAGCGCTGGAACAACCCCGCCAGGGCTTCGCGGTACTCGTACCGCTCGGCCTCGGCGGAGAAATTCGCGCCCAGCGCACCTTCCAGCGCGGACACCGCTTCGGACATGCCGGTCAGCGACACCAGGTCCCGCCAATGCCGTCCGGTGAGCGCCACCACCATGAACCGGCCGCCGTCCGAACAGCGGAAGTCCCTGCCGAACGTGCCGTAGATGTGGTTGCCGATCGGTTCCCGCGAGGTGCCGTTGAGCTCCGCTTCGCCCAGGAACCCGAGGTTGCCCGCCATCGCCAGCGCGATGTCCGCGAGCGCGAGCCGCACTCCGGTGCCCTGCCCGGTGCGTTCGCGCTCGCGAGCCGCCGAACTCACCGCGAGGGCGGCGTAGAGCCCGCAGCTGATGTCCCAGGCGGGTAGCACGTGGTTCACCGGCCGGTCGCCATCGCCGGTGGCGAGCGGGAATCCGGACTCGGCGTTGACCGTGTAGTCCACTGCGGACGATCCGTCGCTGCGGCCTTCGATCAGCACGTGGATCAGGTCCGGGCACACCTCGGACAGCTTCTCGTGCGAGAGCCAGTCGCGGCCCGCCGAGTTCGTGAGCACGACTCCGCTGCCCGCGGGGAACGCGGCGACGAGGTCGCGCACCACCTGCCTGCCCGCGTCCGAGCGTAGGTCGGCGACCACGGAGCGCTTGCCCTTGTTCAGCCCGGCCCAGTAGATGCTCGTGCCGGTATCGGCCAGCGGCCAGCGGTGCCGGTCGGCGGCCCCGCCGCGCGGATCGACCCGGATCACGTCCGCGCCCAGCTGCGCCAGCGTCATCCCGCCCAGCGGCGCGGCGACGAACGACGAGATCTCGACGACGCGCAGACCGGACAGCGGGCCGGGGGCAGGCGGCACGGCGGACCTCCAGGTTGGTGCGGCCATTGCGCGACCGTTTGCGCTGGTCGGGCAGCGCTCGCAGATCGGTGCTGCGGAACGGGAACGGCGTTGCGACAGGCGGCGATCAGCGTTCGTCGAGTTCGTCCGGATGGTATTTGGCCGTACAATACTTCGGCGGATCGGCGGAGGGAACCCCCGAGCCGCCACCTGGTGCTCGTAAGTCCATAGTGGACTGAGCGTGCTGCGCGATGTCGCCGCACCAGCGGACTTTGACGCCGAGGGCGTTGCAGTGGTTCGGTGAAAGCGTTCGCCGGTGTGCGGCGGACGGGGAGGCGTTCATGATATCCGAACCGGTGCGCACCGCCGCGTCCTCCGGTGCCGATCGGTCGCACGGGAGCGTCGGGGCCTACGAGGATTTCACCGTCGGCCGCCGCTTCGAAGCAGGTCCGCGCGAGGTCACCGAGCACGACCTGACCGCCTTCGCCGCCATCAGCGGTGATCAGCACCCCCTGCACCACGACGCCGAATTCGCCGCGCGCACGCGCTTCGGGAAACCGGTGCTGCACGGCCCGTTCGGCATCGCGGTGTTCTTCGGCATGTTCCACGACCTCGGCCTGGTCCCGGGCTCCGAGGTCGCGCTGCTGGACACGAACTGGCGCTACCTGCGCCCGATCTTCCCCGGTGACGCGCTGCGCATGACGATGACGATCATCCGCTGCCACCGCACCGGAGATGGTTCGCGAGGCGTGGTCGACCGGCACGTGCGGCTGCTCAACCAGGACGACGAGACGGTGCAGGAAGGGACCACCGCGTTCCTGGTCCCGGCCCGCGGCACCGGCCCCGACCCGGCGGGTCGCAGGTTCGGCACGGTGGCTTGGGCCGAAGCGCTCACCGAACGGCTCGACGAACGGTTCGCCTCCGCGGTCGCCACCTGGGACGGCGCGATCGGGCTGCGCAGCGGCGACGACGAGGTGCAGCTGCGGATCTACCGGGGCCGGGTGCTGGAGGCCGCGACGCGCACCCCGCACGGGCCCGCGTTCACCCTCGCGGCATCGCCGCTGGTGTGGACCGAGCTGGTCACCGCGCAGCGCAACGACTTCATGCAGCGCGCCATGAACGGTGACTTCCAGGTCTCCGGCAACGCCTACGAGTACCTGCGGTTGACCAAGGCGCTGCAGCTGATCGCCGAGGCGGCCCGCGGGGCCGGTCAGGAGCAGCGATGATCGAGGCCCGCTACGTCGAGGCGGCAGGCACCCTCGCGTTCACCGAGCTGGCCGGTTCCGGCCCGGTCGTGCTGTGCCTGCACACCGCCGGGCAGAGCGGTGTGCAGTGGCGGCACACCACGGCCGCGCTGGCCGCTGCGGGCTACCGCGTAGTCGTCCCCGACCTGCCGGGTCACGGCAGGTCGGAGCCCGCCGCGAACGGGCCGGTCCGCGACCTCGCCGAGTACGCCCGGTTCTGCCTGGACCTGCTGGACCGGCTCGGGCTGGCCGATCCGCTGGTGGTCGGCTGCTCGATCGGCGGCAAGATCGCGTTGCAGATCGCGGCGCTGTCCGGTGACGTGCGCGGCGTGGTCGCGATGGCCGCCGAAGCCGGGCGCGGGCGGGTGAAGGTCTCGGGCCTGGAACGCGAGCTGGAGGACATCGCCGCACCGAGCCGCACCGACCGCACCCATCTCGGCACGCTGGCCGTGGTCGGTTCCGGAGTCGATCCGGCACGTGCCGAGCTGATCGCCACCATGCACCGGCGCGAGGACCCGGCGGTGTCGAACTCGGACCTCATCGGCTGGGGCACGCACGACGTGCGCGCCGAACTGGGCTCGATCCGCTGCCCCGTGCACCTCGTGGCGGGCGAGGACGACCTCTGGATCAAGCCCGACGCGGTCCGCGCGGCCGCGGGCGAGCTGCCGGACGGCCGATTCACGCTGCTGCCCGGCGTCGGCCACTACCCGATGGAGGAGCTGCCGGACTTCGCGCGGACCTTGACCGGCTGGCTCGCCGAGCTCGCGGAGGTGCGGGCATGAGCACCTTGCGCCGCCTGCTCAACGACCTCGTCGAGGCCGACCCGGACGCGCCGATCGCGCTGGACCGCGTCGAGGACGGATTCCGTGCGGTCTCCCGCGCGCAGCTGCACGCGCGGGCGCGCGCGGTGCAGGCTCGGCTGGCCGCGGCCGGGGTCGGTCCGGGTGACTGCGTGGCGGTGTGGCTGCCGAACTGGTCGGACGCGTTGAGCTGGCAATTCGCCGCCGCCGCGCGCGGTGCGCACGTCATCGGCCTCAACACCCGCTACAACGTCGAGGAAGTCGGCCACGTGCTGAACCGGGCGCGGCCCCGCGTCGTGGCCGTCGCCGCCGGGTTCCACGGACTCGACCTGATCGGCGTGCTCGGCGAAGCGGTACGGACCGCGCAGGTCCCGGCACCGTTCGTCGTCCCGGTCAGCGGTCCCGGGAAGTCCGAGCCGGACGCGGGCGCGTTCGATCTCGGCGGGGGAGCGGCGGTGGTCGCCCCGCTCGCGCAGCCTGCCGAGCGCGACGGCACGGGCCTGGCCGAAGGCGACGGCACGGACCTGGTCGAGCGCGACGGTCCGGAATCGGCGGACCGCGACGGCTCGGACCTGGCGGTCGCGTTCACCACCTCCGGATCCACCGGGCTGCCGAAACTCGCCGCGCACCGCGAAGATGCCGTGGTGGCGCACGCCCGCGCCGACGCTGCGGCGCTCGGGCTCGGCGAAGGCGACGTGGCCGCTTGCGTGCTCCCGCTGTCCGGGGTTTTCGGTTTCTGCACCGCGCTGGCCGCGGTCGCGGGCGGAGCGGCGTGCCTGCTGGAACCGGTCTTCGACCCGGCCGCGACCGTCGCCGCGATGGCCGAGCAGCGCGCGACCCACCTGGTCGGCGGCGACGACATGGCCGGGCGGCTGCTGGACGCGTGGCGCGAGCGGCCGGTGGAGTTGCCCGCGTTGCGCTGGCTCGGGTTGGCCGATTTCCTCGGCCGCAGCGCGGAAGTCGCCGCCTGGGCCGCCGAATTCGGGGCGAGCACCACCGGCGTCTACGGCTCGTCCGAGGTGTTCGCGCTGGCGCTGCTGTGGCCGGAGTCGACTCCCGTGCCGCGCCGGTGGTCCGGCGGCGGACTGCCGGTCTCGCCGCAGATCCGGGTGCGCACCGCCGACCCGCACGACGACCGGCCGGTGGCCGACGGTGAGCAGGGCGAGCTCCAGTTCGCCGGGCCGACCGTCGTGGACGCCTACCTCAGCGGGGGCGACGCCGGGGCGAGCACCGCGGACGGCTGGTTCCGCACCGGCGACCTCGCGGTTCGCAGCGAAGACGGCGGCATCGAATACGTCTGCCGGATGGGTGACGTGCTGCGGTTGAGCGGTTTCCTCGTCGCGCCCGCCGAGATCGAGCACCGGCTGGCCGCGCACGAAGCGGTCAGCACCGCCAAGGTCGTAGGCGCGCGGACCGGGAACGGCGTGCGGGCCGTCGCCTTCGTCGTGCTCACCGAGCCCGCCGCGGCCACTCCGGTCGAGCTGCGGGAATGGTGCGCGGCGACGCTGGCGAAGTTCAAGGTGCCCGCCCGGGTGCACATCATCGACGAGATGCCCACGACCTCGGGCACCAACGGGGCCAAGATCCGCGCCGCCCAGCTGCGCGAGTGGGCCGAGAACTACCAGGAGGACGCTGATGGCTGATGTCGTGATCTGCGAACCGCTGCGCACCCCGGTCGGCGGCTTCGGCGGGTCGCTGGCGGAGGTCCCGCCGCACACCCTCGCCGCCACCACGATCCGGGCGCTGCTGGAACGCACCGGGCTGCCCGCGGACTCGATCGACGACGTCCTGCTGGGCCACTGCTACCCGACGATGGACGCTCCGGCGATCGGCCGGGTCGCCGCGTTGGACGCCGGGCTGCCGGTGACGGTGCCGGGCGCGCAGGTGGACCGGCGCTGCGGATCCGGGCTGCAGGCGGTGCTCAACGCCGCGATGCAGGTGGGCAGCGGCGCGTCCGAACTGGTGCTGGCCGGCGGTGCCGAATCGATGTCGAACGCGCCGCACTACTCCACCTCGATGCGCCGCCCGCAGAAGGGCGGGCCGGGTGTGATGCTGCACGACTCGCTGGCCAAGGGCCGGGTCACCGCGGGCGGCGAGAACCACCCGGTGCCGGGCGGGATGCTGGAGACGGCCGAGAACCTGCGCCGCGACTACTCCATCGCACGCGAGGAACAGGACGAACTCGCCGCCCGCTCGCACCGGCGCGCCGCCGCGGCGTGGGAGGCGGGCCGATTCGCCGACGAGGTCGTGCCGGTCACCGTGCCCGGCCGCAAGCAGGACACCGTCGTCGAGCGGGACGAGCACATCCGCCCGGACTCGACGCCGGAGGTCTTGGCGAAGCTGCGCCCGGTCATGGGCAAGCAGGACTCGGCGGCCACCGTCACCGCGGGCAACGCGTCCGGGCAGAACGACGGTGCGGCGATCTGCGTGGTGACCACGCCGCAGAGGGCCGCGCAGCTGGGGCTGCGGCCGCTGGCGAAGCTGGTCTCGTGGGGGATCGGCGGGGTACCGCCGGCGACGATGGGCATCGGGCCGGTGCCCGCGGTCGCCAACGCGCTGGACCGGGCCGGGGTGGCGCTGTCCGAGGTCGACCTGATCGAGTTGAACGAGGCATTCGCCGCGCAGGTGCTCGCGTGCCTGCGGGAGTGGCGGCTCACCGACGCGGACCTGGATCGGGTCAACGTCAACGGTTCCGGGATCTCGCTCGGGCATCCGGTGGGAGCCACCGGCGGGCGGATCCTGGCGACGCTGCTGCGCGAGATGCAGCGCCGCGAGGTCCGCTACGGCCTGGAGACGATGTGCATCGGCGGCGGCCAAGGACTTGCGGCCCTGTTCGAGCGGGTCGGTGAAGCGTAACGCCTCCGGAAAACCTCGCAACAGCGGCGAAAGCGCAACTTCCGTCCACTGAGTACGGACGCTCGCGCGTCTCTCGCGGCAGCCCGCGCTCGTATGTTTTCCCCCGTCACAACAGGAACATTCGGCAAGAACCGGGCGCGCGGGCGGGTTTACCGTGAACCGGCCAGCTACGCGAAACCAGCGGGCGGGCCGCCCGCCCGCCCGCGGATCGCCACGGGGGTTCGCGCCATGTCCAAGCCGCACAACGGAAAAGCCGGCACCGTTCGCAGAACGCTGGGCGTGCTGCTCGGCGTGCTCGCGCTGACGGCCACCATCAGCTCCGGCGCTGCCGCGGCCACTCCACCGGACCCGCACCACTCCGACGCACCGCCGAGGCTGGTGCCGGTCCGGATGGTCGACTACGCGCTGCTGCAACCGGAATTCCTCCCGCCGGGGCGCTACACGTTCCGCGCCTACAACGCGGGAATCGCGCCGCATTCCCTGCAGATCTACGGACCCGGCGTGCTCAACGCCCGCACCCCGACGGTGCAGTCCGGCCGCTTCGCCGACCTGACCGTGACCCTGCAGCGCGGCACCTACGACTTCTGGTGCCCGATCGGCAACCACCGCCAGGTCGGGATGCAGCTCTACGTCAAGGTGGGATGAGCTCGCCCGGCGTCTTAGCGGGCGTCCGAGTACCAGCTCGTCAATGCTGGACGAGATCCCGCAAGCCTGTTCATCGCCGGAAGTTACTTCGTGTCAACGCCTTTCGTTGCGGCGGGCGAGCCAGTGGCGGGCTCGGGTGGTGAGTTCGTTCTGCTCCAGCCAGCAGGCGGGGGCGGGGAAGGTGGCGAGCACGTCGGCTGCGGTTTCCCGGCCGTTGTGGCGGCCGGTCAGTACGGTGATGCAACCGTCGCCGCGGCCCCAGCGGAACGTCAGATCAGTCGCGGGTTCGTGGTGCCAGATGCACGGCAGGCCGTACGCCCGCGGTGTCGTCGGAGTTCCCATCGCGGGTGTGTTCCGACCGGCCATGCTCGTCCCCTCTCGGTAACCGGGCCGGTCCTCGCTGCCGCACCGGTTGGTTCGCATCACCAAAAACCTAAAGTAGCACGCCGCACAATAGTGTGGCGTGCTACTTCGAGGGGAGCTTCCTGGACGCCCCGATGGGCGACCCGAGTTCGCTTTTAGCTGGTGAAGTGGTCGCGTCGCACTGCGGCGATGAAGCTCGCGTACTGACTCGTGCTCAGGTGCAGTAAGGGAGACCGATCGCCGAGCTTGCTGTCGCGGACGGCTGCTCCCCGCGCGGCAGCGGAGGTTTCGATGCACTGCGAGGACGGCGCGCTGCGGGAAGATTTCTTCCACGTGTACACCATGATGAACTCCTGTGGCTAAGCTTGTTCATACTTCGCAGCGAGTGTAGTCAGTGCAGAACGACTATCGGTATCGGATAGTGAGAATGATTGCAGATGTGAAAACGTCCGCGCGAGTTCAGCTGTCTGCTGTGGTGCATCGATGACGCTGCCGCTCAAGGGTGTGTCAACGAATGCGATATCGGCGTGGTCGTTGAACCTGAGCACCATGAAACCGCACTGCATCACTCCGCTGCCGCCCGCGCTGATCGGCAAAACTCGCAAGTGGATGTTGCCCCGGTTGGAGAGGTCGAGGAGGTGTTGCAGCTGTTCGGCCATGATGGCATCGGTTCCCATCGGCCTGATCAGCGCTTCTTCGGCGACCACGGCCTGGAGGATCAGAGGATCTTTTTGGCTCAGCCGGGACTGTCGACGAATGCGCGCTTCCACTTGATCCTCTACGGTATCCGGATCCAGCGGAGTTCTGGTCGTTTCGTGGACGACCCGGGCGTAATCGCGTGTTTGCAGCAGTCCGGGAACGAAAGTCGTCTCGAAGTTGAATGCTTCGACGGCGTCAGCTTCGAATCCGACGTACGGCGTGAACCACTCCGGCAAGCTATGCAGCGTCCACCAGCCGGTCTTGTGGCTGTCCGCCCGCAGCTGCTGGATTCGGCTTCGCGTTTTTTCGTCCACTTCGTACACATCGAGCAGCCGATCCAGCGTGTCACGCCCTGGGCAGCGCTCGGCAGACTCGTAGTGGCCGATCGAACTCCGGCTGACCCGAGCACGCTTAGCGACTTCGACCTGGTCGAATCCAGCGCCTTCGCGAAACTCACGAAGGATCTGCGCGAGCCGTAGTTGTCGTGCGTTCGCCATCGAAACCCAACCTCGTTCATCCGTCCGGGGCATGGAAGCACGCTACAAGTGGATGTAGCGTGCCACACGTACCGGTTGTCAGGTCACAGTCTAGGTCGCCAGGCGGCATGAGCTGGGAGGGATGCGTGCGTGAACTACTGGGCCGCTGTCGCGTTCGGCGCAAGCGCGGATCGGGAGGTCTGCGCCGACTCCGGAAGAGTCCTGTGTGGACGGTTGATGCGCGGATCGATCGGTGTTGCGGAACGGCGGTGCGCAACGTGTGCGAGGGCGAAGAAATCGTGCTCCATGGCGGGGATTTCGCACGGCCCGGTGCCGCCGCACCCGTCGAGCCGCGCGCTTGGGCCACCGGACCGCGAGACGCGGAATGGCATTGTGTCGTCCGGTGTGCTTTCGGATCCCTGCGATGTCTCTGCGGCCACTACGTGCGCGGTCCCGTTCATCTTCGGCGTACCGAGCCCGCGGCGGGCGAACTGGGCCGCTCGCTGTGCGCGGCGGCCGAAGCCGAGCTAGCGCGCGAAAACCCGGGCGACCCGCGGCCCGGCCGAACGCGGACGCCCTGAACGGCGGTGCCCTGAACGGGACGCCCGGAACGGTGGCGCCCGGAACGTCAGCGCCCTGAACATCAGCGCGCTGCCGCGGCCGAATTCACGTCGACGCGAAGCCCCACCTCGACTCCGCCTCACCCCCGGAGGCGGTGACCCCGCGCGGCGGTATCCCCGACTCCGCGCGGACCGACCGGCCGGTGCCTGCACTCCGATCCCTCCCCCAAGGGCACCGGCCGGTCACCCCTAGCCGGAACCCGCGCGGACTCAAGGAGTGAACGGACCGTTGGTCCCAATAGATTGGGCGAAAGTTCCGTTCACTCCAAGCGAACCGCTCACTCCACCCGACCGGGGGCGCCGGCGCCCAGGTTCTCCCGCAGCGTCGTGCCGGTGTATTCGGTGCGGAACACACCGCGCTCCTGCAGCAGCGGGACCACGCGGTCCACGACCTCGTCCAGCCCGGACGGGCTGACGTGCGAGCTGAGGATGAAACCGTCCACCGCGTCGGCCTGCACGTAGCGGTCGATCTCGGTGGCGACGTGATCGGGCGTGCCGACGAACACCGCGCGGTCGAAGACCTTCGTGACGACCTCCCGCAGGGACAATCCTTCGGCCTTGCCGAGCGCGCGCCAAGACTCGGCGGTGGCCTGCGGATCCTGCGACAGCGGTGCGCGGCCGCGAATCCACTTGGGAGCTTCCGGCGTCGGATCCACATCCGGCACCGGGCCGTCCGGGTCGAACTCGGACAGGTCCCGGTTCCAGATCGTCTCGGCCAGCACGATCGCGGTGAACGGGTCGACCTGGCGGCTGCGCACATCGGCGTGCCGGTCGCGGGCTTCGGCTGCGGTGTCGCCGAGGATGACGCCCGCCGATGGCAGGATCTTGACCTGCGAAGGCTCCCGGCCCGCCTTGGCGACCCGAGCCTTGACGTCGGCGTAGAACTCGCGCGCCTGGTCGAACTCCTGGTACCGCGAGAAGATCGCATCCGAGTGCTGGGCGGCGAAATCCCGCCCGGCAGGCGACTCCCCGGCCTGCAAGATGACCGGATGACCCTGCGGCGGGCGGGGAGTGGAGAACCGCCCGGCGATGTCGAACTGCTCGCCGCGGAACTCGAAGTCGCCCACGTGCTCGTCGCGCAGGAACCGCCCCGCGTCCCGGTCGGCGACCACGGCCTCCGGACCCCACGAGTCCCACAGCCTGCGCACCGCTTCGAGCGTTTCCCCGGCCCGCTCGTAGCGCTGCGAGCGGTGCAGGAACCCGCCGCGCCGGAAGTTCTCCCCGGTGTCGGCGTCGAAGCTGGTCACCACGTTCCACGCGGCCCGGCCGCCGGAGAGCAGGTCCAGCGTGGCGAACTTGCGCGCCAGCTCGTAGGGCTCGTTGAACGTCGAGTTGATGGTGCCCGCGAGTCCGATGTGCTCGGTGATCGCGGCCAGCGAGGACAGCACCGTGAACGTGTCCGGCCGTCCCACCACGTCCTGGTCGAAGACCTGTCCGCCGCGGGTGCGCAACCGCAGCCCCTCGGCCAGGAACAGCAGGTCCAGCTTGCCGCGCTCGGCCGTTTCGGCCCAGTGCGCGTAGGACTCGAAGTCGATGTGGCTGCCGGAAGCCGGATCGCTCCACACCGTGTCGTGGTTGACGCCCGGGAAGTACGCGCCCAGGATGATCTGCTTGCTCATCACGCCACCTCCACGGCGTAGCGGCTGGACTGCCGGGGCAGGCCGAAGCGTTCGCGCAGGGTCTCCGCGCCGTAGCCGGTGCGGAAGCTCCCGCGCCGGTGCAGCTCCGGCACGAGCCGGTCGACGATCGCGTCGAGGTCGATCGGCAGCAACGCGGGGCGCAGGCGGAAACCTTCGATGCCCGCGATTCGCCATTCCTCCAGCAGATCCGCCAGTTGCGGAGCATCGCCGGAGAACACCGCGGCGTCCGAGCGCAACGGCTCACCGGCGAGTTCGTCGAGCCGCGCCAGCCGCCGCCGCGCGGCCGGGGCGTCGGCGTCGAGCGCGACCACCACGTCCGCCAGCACCCGCAGCGGTTCCCCGTCGCGGCCGACCTTTCGCTCCGCCGCGCGCACTTCGGACAGGATTCCCGCGATGTCGGCGGTTTCCTGCGGAGTCACGAACACGACGTCGGCCGAGCGCGCGGCGAACTCGTAGGCGAGTTCGCGGTGCGCGAGCGCGACCACCAGCGGCTGGCCCTGCGGCGGCCGCGGCACGATCCCCGGCCCGCGCACCGAGAAGAACCGGCCGGCGAAGTCGATGTGGTGCAGCTTTTCCCGGTCCAGGAAGCGGTTCGTGGCCGCGTCGCGGATCTCCGCGTCGTCCTCCCAGCTGTCCCAGAGCCGCCGCACCACCTCGACCGCGTCGGCGGCCTCGGCGAACAGGTCCGCAATGGCCTCCTGCACCGCGGGCGAATCGAGCGCGTCGCGGCGGATCGGCGGCAGGCTGCGCCGCCCGAAGTGCGCGGCCTCGTCGGCGCGGGCCGAGGTCTGCACCCGCCAGCCGCCGCGGCCGAGGCTGTCGTGATCGAGCGTGGAGATCGCCGAGGCCACGTGGAACGGCTCGGTGTGCGTGCTCGTCACCGTCGGAACCAGCCCGATCCGCGAGGTCAGCGGCGCGAGGAACGAAGCGATCAGTTGCGCGTCGAGCCTGCCGCGGACCCGGTCGGTGCGCCGGTCACCGGGCTCGAGGTGGTCCTCGGACTGCAAGCCGAGACCGTCCTCGACGGAGACGAAATCGAGCAGCCCGCGCTCCGCGGTGCGGGCCAGCGCGGCCCAGTAGGGCGCGGTGAACAGCTTTTCCGGCGTGGCGCTCGGATCGCGCCAAGCCGCCGGGTGCCAGCCCGCGCCGTCGAGCGCGACGGCGAGGTGTGTGCCGGGCATGGGAATTCCTCTCCTGCTTGCGGGAACGTGGCGGTGTCGGGTGCGCCCGGACACCGCGCGCTGATCACCCGCAGCAGGTCGACGTGGCGCCGCCGGACGGCGCGGAAACCCGCGGCCGCGCGCATCGCAGCCTCCCTCCCGGGAAAACGCCATCGTGCCAAGGAAATCGCCGGATCGGATCACTGTAGGCCGTGCGGCGGGCGCGGTGCCAAGCTTCCCAACCGACGAGACGGCGCCCGGATCACCGAGCGACCCGCTGCTCCTCGGGCCGTTCCGGGCGGTCCGAGGACGGCCACAGGTAGGGCAGCTCGGGATCGGCGTCGGAGAAGTACCGGCCGTAGTGCTCGGGATCTTTGCGCAGCAGCGCGGATCGGTGACTGCGATGCAGCTCGGCCCGGCCGAGCCACGGCGGCAGCTCACCGGCCTTGCCGAGTTCGGCCTGCGTGCGGACCGCATCGCGGTCCGTGGCGACCGCGAAGTCCGCGCGCAGGCTCGGCTCGCAGGTGTCACCGCGGCCGCCGGCCTGCCACACCCCGCACACCACGAGCCCGTAGCAGGTCAGCGCTTCTTCGTAGCCGCACCACATCAGCACCGCCGGGTGCCGTCGCCAGCCGTAGCCGGAGACGGTCAAGGCGCGCAGCACCTGCAACGCCTCCACCCGCTGCTTGCCGAGCCTGCGCCGGTCGAGCACCCGCGCGCTCGCCGCGAAGTCCGAGTAAGGCAGGAAAGTCTGCACGGCTCCGCGCTACTTCAGCGCGCTGCCCTGCTGCCACTGCTGCCAGTCCATCGACCAGTCGCCGTAGCGGTCCCACACCGGCAGCTCCGGCCCGCCGGAATTGGTCACCTCGACCACGTCGCCGTACCCGAAGTTGCGGAAGAACCACCGGGCGTTCTCGCCGTTGAGGTTGATGCAGCCGTGCGAGACGTTCGAGCTGCCCTGGCTGCCCACGCTCGCCGGGTTCTCGTGCACGAACTCGCCGCTGTTGGACACCCGCACCGACCAGCGCTCGCGCATCCGGTAGTAGTCCGGATCGCTCTTGTCGCACACCCCGTAGGTGCACGAGTCCATGATCATGCTTTCGCGCTTCTCCGAGACGACGTGCGTGCCCGCGTGCGTCGGCGAGGACTTCTTGCCCATCGAGATCGGCATCGTGTTGATCAGCGCGCCGTTGCGGAAGATCTGCATCTGGTTGGACTTCCCGTCCGCCCTGGCGATCATCGCGTCGTGCACCCGGTAGGTGTGCGCGGTGTCCGAGCCGCCGAGCACGCCGCCGCCCAGATCCGCGCCGTAGACGTTGGCGCGGGCGTGGATCGTGGTGCCCGGCTTCCAGAACTCCTTCGGGCGGTAGTGCACGTTCTCGTCGTCGATCCAGTGCCAGGCTCCCGGCTGGACCGGATCGCTGTGCACCTCCAGCGTCCGCTCGATCGCGGCCTTGTCCTGCACCGGCTTGGTGAACTGGAAGACGATCGGCTGGCCGACGCCGATGCCGTCGTCTCCCACGGCGTCCGGCGACGGGATCAGGTTGGCCTCGAACTTCTCGGCCGGCTCGACGGTGCCGACCGCGCTGCGCTGCTCGGCCGGTTTGCCGTCGGCGCCGCGCGCGTGCGCGAGCACGTCGTAGTGCGCGGCGTAACCGAGCGGTTCGGTGCTGCGCCAGGTCTTCGCGTCCGGGCTGAGTTCGCCGCGCACGGCGTTGCCCTTTTCGGTGTTGGTCACGGTGACGTCGGTGAGCGTGCCGTCGGCGACCCGGACCGTGATCGGAGTCCGCGGGTTGATGGTGGCGGCGTTCGCCGGTTCGATCGTGAGCGCAGGCGCGGGAACCCGCTTCGGCGGTGCGGTGGCACTGCAACCTGCGAGGACCAGCGCGCCGATCAGCGCCGCGAGCAGCGGCATGAACCGGGCACGGCGGCGAGGCGACGCGGGAATCGGCATGAGATCCCTCCGACTGGCGCACTGCGATCATTCGATCGGTCGATCAAAGCAAGCCGGAAGCGATACTAATCGCGATGTGTGGAGGTCCGCGCAGTGTCGGAACACCGATCGGGGGAACCGGTGATCCCAGTTCGGGAAGCGGGAGGTGCGAACAGTGATCAGATTCTCCGACCGTTCTGACCGCCCGCAAGATCGCGGTGCGGAATTCGCGGGTGATCATCGAGCCCGCGCGGCGGTAACCTGGTGGTGAACGCGCTCCGGCGCACACCCGAACCGAAGGTGGACCGAACCCGCACGAGGTGACCGGATGACCGACGACGAGCCCGACGATCGACCGCAGGTGCTCGAACGCAGCCGCACCGGCCTCGGCGAGCTCGTGCTGCGCCGCTGCGGCGCCGACCTGGAGCTGATCAGCGGCGGCATGTTCCTGATGGACACCCGCGACGGCCGCTCGGAACGGGCGATGGTCGAGCGGGTGCTCGCGGTCGCGCCGCCCGGGGCGCGCTTGGTCATCGGCGGTCTCGGCTTCGGGTTCTCGTTGGCGGCGGCGGTGGCCTCACCGGTTCCCGCCGAGATCATCGTGGTGGAGATCCACCGCCAGGTCATCGAGTGGAACCGCACCTACCTGCCGGAACGCACCGAGCGCAACACCGCCGATCCCCGCGTCCGGATCGTGCACGGCGACATCGCGGCATGGCTCGACCGCGACGACGGGCCGCTGGACGCGGTCTGCCTGGACACCGACAACGGGCCGGAATGGCTCACCACGCCCGAGAACGGCGCGCTCTACGGCGGATCCCGGCTCGGCCGGCTCGGCGAACGCCTCGGCGACCCGGGTGCCGTCGCGTTCTGGAGCGCGAACCGGTCGGCCGCGTTCGAGGCGGCGCTGCGCAACGCCTTCCGGGAGGTCGCGGTGCACGAAACCCCGGTCGCGCGGGGTGAACCGGACGTCGTCTACCTGGCCCGGCACCCCGCGCACGCGCCCGCTCAGGGCAGGTAGTACATCGGGTTCGGCAGCTTCACCGGTTTCTCGGCGTGCCCGCCCCGCAGGTCGCTGTGCTGGTCGCCGATGTTGAGCAAGATGTGCGCGCCCTGCGATTCCAGGTGCGCGCGGGTGCCCGACTTGTACTCCACGGTGCTGCAGTCCAGCCCGCACGGCAGGTAGTCCGGGGCGTGCGTCTCCGGTTTGAAGAACGCCCCGGCCGGGCTCGGGAACCCTTCCCCGGCGAGGTTGCGCAGCGAAGCGTCCTGGAGGCTCTCCCCGCGGCCGGTGATGAAGTAGACCCGCACGCCGTGCCCCGCGGCCCACTGCGCCAGTTCACGGGTGTGCCCGATCGGCTCGAACACGCCCTTCTCGATGGCTTCGCGCTGCGCGTCCTCGTCGAAACCGAAGTCCCGCCCGGCCTCCCAGCCGTAGGTCACCTCCGAGGTGTCGTCCACGTCCAGCACGATCGCCGGGTTCGGCACGCCTTCGGCGAGGCGGCGCTGCAGGTACGCCCGCGCGTCGGTCACCTCCCGGTCGGTGTCGACGTCCCAGGCGCTGCCGGGGGAGGCGTGGTGCTCGCCCGCGGCGTCCTCGCGGTCGCCGTAGTACTCCTGCACGGCCTGCTTCGCCTGCCCGAGGTTGTCCGGCTCCGGCGCGGCGGTCCGCTGCGCGCCCAGGGCGCCCGCCCCGCCTGCCAGCGTCGCGCCGAGCGCGGCGGCGGTGGCGAGCTTGACGATCCCGACCCGAGACGACATGTGCACTCCCCAAGATCGCGGTGTTCCGACCGCCGGAACCTAGCCCTTCCGCGCGCCCGCGGCCAAGGTCGAGCCCTGCGCTCGGGAACAACTGCTCTTTGTCCCGAGCGCGGCGGGCGGTGATCCTTGGGCCGAGATGGTGAACATGGTGGCGACCGGGCCGATTACCGAGCAGTTGCGGTGGATCGCGCGGGCGTTGAGCCGGGAGCCGAACCCGCTGCGCCGGCGCGGCGACCGCTGCGCGGCCGCGCTGATGGCCGGGCTCATGGTGCTCGCGCTGGCAGTGCTGCCGGTCGCCGCCGCCATCGGTCACGGAACGCACCAGCGGCTGCTCGCCGACGCCGCCGAGCAGGCCGCGACCCGGCGGGAGGTCACCGCGCAGCTGCTCGAACCGCCGCGGATGCGGGTGCTCGCCCGCCACCCGCAGGTGCGCGACATCCGGTTCGAGGCGATGGCGGGCTGGCAGGACCCGGGCGGCGGCACCCGGACCGCGCTGATCGACGTCGACTCGCCCCGTGCGGCCGGCGACTCCGTGACGGTGTGGATCGACGAGACGGCCCGGCCCGTACAACCGCCGTTGAGCACCGACCGGGCGCTGGCCTCGGCGATCAGCGTCGCGGTGCTGCTCGCCGGGGGTGGTGTGGTGCTGTGCGGGGCGGCGCTGCTGGCGGTGCGGGCCCTCACCGACGCCCGCGCCCGCCGCGCTTGGGAGCGGGAGTGGGAAGTGGTCGGACCGCGGTGGCGCGGACCGACGAGCAAGGGGTGAGCCGGGCGCGCCGGTGCAGCCCCGCTGCCGACACCGCCGGGAAAAAGGCTCGGAGAAGGCTCAATCGGAGTGGATCGGCCAACTCCGGAAGGCGAACAGCATGGCGGCCAGCACCGAGCACAACGCGAACCCGACCGCGTCCGCGACCAGCACGGCGGCGACCGCGAGCACGCTCGTGAACAGGGCGGCCGCGATGCGCAGCCGCTGCGCCCCGCGGACCGGTGGTGTTCCGGAGAACTGCCGGAACCACTCCGGATCATCGAGGGCGAGCCGGTTCTCGATCTCGGCGAGCTCCCGCCGTTCGTGGCTGTGCACTGGTCCCTCCCTCCTCCGGATGCCGGTTCCATCCTGCCTGCCGCGCGGATCCCGTGGTGAGAGGCCAAAGCCCCACCGCGCATGTGATCCCCAGGGTGCGGGTATCCGTTCGTGGTCGGCAAGGTCCGTTGGAGGTGTCATGGCGGCATATCCACCCGAACCGCCCCGGTCGCCGCAGCCGCCGGGTCCGCGCCGCGCGGCCGGGACCTGAGCGGGCATGGCGGAGCTGGCCGAGAGTCACACCGCCGTGGTCGTGTTCTGCGGCGACCGCGCCTACAAGGTCAAGAAGCCGGTCGACTTCGGGTTCCTGGACTTCCGCTCGGTGCGGGAGCGGGAGCGCGCCTGCCGCCGCGAAGTGGAGCTGAACCGGCGGCTCGCTCCGGACGTCTACCTGGACCTGCTGCGGATCAGCGGCGAGGACGGGCGAACCTGCGACTGGATGGTCGTGATGCGCCGGATGCCCGCGGGCAGCAGCTTGTCCTCGCTGGTCGCAGCCGGTGCCGAGGTGCGGCCCGGGCTCACCCGGCTGGCCAGGGCGCTGGCGTCGTTCCACAGCAGCGCCGATACCGGGCCGCGGATCTCCGCGGCCGGCGGCAAGGATGCGCTGCGGCGGCGCTGGGTGGACAACCTCGACGGCGCGCGCCGGTTCGCCGGTGACGTGCTGGACGCCGAGCAGCTGGAGCTCATCGAACGGCTCGCGTTGCGCTACGTGGACGGCCGCGCGGAGCTGTTCGCGGACCGAGCGCGCCGCGGTGCCGTCGTGGACGGTCACGGCGACCTGCAGGCCGACGACGTGTACTTGCTCGACGACGGGCCGCGGATCCTGGACTGCCTGGAGTTCGACGACGAGCTGCGGCACGTCGACGGGCTCGACGACGCGGCGTTCCTGGCGATGGACCTGGAACGGCTCGGGGCCGCCGGGCTCGGCGAGTTCTTCCTGGCCCGCTACGGCGAGTACGCAGGCGGGGCGTTCCCCGACTCGCTGGCACGGCACTACGTCGCGTACCGGGCGTTCGTGCGGGCGAAGGTCGCGTGCCTGCGCCACGAGCAGGGCGTGGCGGATCAGGCCGAGCTGGCGGCGCGGCTAGCGGGCATCGCGCAACGGCATCTGCTGGCCGCGCGGCCGCGGCTGGTGCTGGTCGGCGGGCCGCCGGGGACCGGCAAGTCGACGCTGGCGCGCGGGCTCGGCGACCGGCTCGGCGCCTCGCTGCTGCGCACCGACGAGATCCGGGCCGAGCTCGCTGGAGAGCCTGCGGACGGTTACGGCACCGGCCGCTACGAGCCTTCGCAGGTCCACGAGACGTATCGGCGGATGGCGCACCGGGCGAAGCTCCTGCTGCAACGCGGCGAACTGGTGCTGCTGGACGCGAGCTGGAGCAGCGCACGCGAGCGCGAGCACGCGCGGGAGGTCGCCCGCGAGACGTTCGCCGACATCGTCGAGATCCGCTGCGCTGCGCCCGCGGACCTCGCGCGGCAGCGGATCGACGCACGCCGGGACGACCCGTCGGAGGCGACCGGGGCGGTCGCCGACGAGATGCGCAGCCGGTTCGCGGACTGGCCGGAAGCGGTCGAGGTGGACACCTCCGGTGCCGCGGGCGGTGCAGTCGCCGCGGCTCGCCGGTACGTCGAGTCACCGCCCGCGCAGCCTGCGCCCGTCACCGACTGACGCCCCGAACCGCACCCGCCCGCTACTGCGCGACTTCCTGCGGCACCACCGCGACCGGGCAGGGCGAGTGGTGCAACGTGCCCAGCGCGGTCGATCCGAGCCGCGTGACCGCCGAACTCCGCTCGCGCCGCCCGACGACCACCATCCGGCCGTGCTGGGCCTGCTCGCACAACGCCTCCACGGGGTGCTGGTCGGTGGTAACCCGCCGGACCGGCACGTCCGGATAGCGCCCGGCGCAGTCGTCGAGCAGTTCGGCGACCCGGGTCTCGGCTTGCTCCTGGACCTCTTGGCGGCGCTCGTCGAGCGCGATGCCCGGTAGCAGGTAGGCGTCCGGGATCGCCTGCACCGCGAGGACTTCCGTCGCGTGCCGCTGGGCCGCGGCGAAGGCGAACTCCACGGCAGGCGCGCTGGACCTGAACGGACCGATGCCGACCACCACGGCGCCGGATACCACTTGTCCGCGGACCACGACCACCGGGCAGCGGGCCTGCGTGGCCACCGCCGCGCTCACCGAACCGAGCAGCACGTCCCGGATGGCGCCGTGCCCGCGCGAGCCCACGACCACCGTCGAAGCCGTGGCCGACCGCTCCAGCAGCTCGTCGGCCGGGTCGCGCGGCACCGCCTCGTTCCCGACGTGCAGGCCCGGCTGGTCGGCCCGGCAGCGACCGGCCAGCTCGCGCACCAGCCGCTCGGCATCCCGCTGGTGCCCGGCCGCGCGGTAGGCCAGCACCAGCTGCATCGACGCGGGCTGGCGGGCTGCGTCGTCGGCCGCCCACATCGCGGCGCGGGCGGACGCTTCGGAACCGTCGACGCCCGCGACCACGGTCCGTTCGGCCATCACCATCGGCGCCTCCTCCCCGCCGCCCGCTTACCCGGCCCGGCGGAAGGTCACGCCCGTCAGAACGAACTCAGCGTGGGGTCGTGGTCCAGCTCGCCGACCGGGTACATGCTGGTCATCCAGTGGTAGAAGTTGTCGCCGCGCTCGCGCAGCAGCACGTAGAGGCGGTGCAGCATCGCGTCCCGCACCGAGCGCAGCTCCGGTTGCTCGTAGCGGTTGTGCAGCTCGTCCGGATCGGTGCGCAGGTCGTAGAGCTCGTTGCGGGATTCCGGGTTGACCACCAGCTTGTAGCGCTCGTCCCGCAGCATCCGCTGCGGGTACGGGAAGTGGTGGCCGTGGTACTCGGCCACCAGCTCCTGCCGCCACGCCACGTCCTCGCCGCGCACCAGCGGCAGCAGGCTGCGGCCGTCGACCGCGGGCGCGGGATCCTCGCCGGCGAGGTCGAGGATGGTGGCGGTGAGATCGGTGAGCCCGGCGAACTCGTCGCGCACCTGCCCGGCAGGCTCGCCGGGGACCCGCAGCAGCCCCGGAATGCGGTAGATGTCGTCGTACATCGCCGGGCCCTTGTCGTGCAGCCGGTGCGAGCCGGTGAACTCGCCGTGGTCGGCGGTGAAGAAGATCGAGGTCTCCTCGGCGAGGCCCAGCTCGTCCAGCGCCCGCCGGATCCGCCCGATCTGCTCGTCGATGAGCGTCACGTAGCCCCAGTACACGGCGATGAGCTTGCGGCTGACCTCGGCGGGCATCGTGTCGAACGCCCAGTGGTCGCTGTAGTTGCGCTGCACCGGCGGCTTGCCCTCGAAGGTCTCCTGCACCGATGCGGGCAGTTCGATCTCGTCCGGGTCGAACATGTCGTAGTAGGAGTCCGGCAGCAGGTACGGCAGGTGCGGGCCGAAGAAGTGCGTGGCCAGGAAGAACGGTGTGCCGTCGTGGGACTCCGCGGCTGCGAACCGCTGCAGCATCTCGATCGTCCGGGTCGCCAGGTAGTGCTCGAACGTCGCCTCCACCGGCTGGTCCAGCCGCGCGGCCAGCAGGTTGCCGGGGTTGCCGTTGGGCGCGGTGCCGCGCACCTCGTCGCGGATCGAGTAGAGCGGGAGCCCGTGCTCGTCCAAATAGGACAGGTAGTCCGGGTGGTCCACGGGGTTGTGCCAGCCTTGCAGGTCCGGCCCCTGGAAACCGTAGTCCGCCGCCGAGCGCTGCACCCCGCCGTGCCACTTGCCCAGCAGCCCCAGGTTGTAGCCGCGCTCGGCGAGCCGTTCGGCGAAGGTGAACTGGCCGGGGGAGAGGTCCTCCAGGTAGCCCACGTTGCGCTCGTAGTTGGCCAGCAGCTTGTGCCGGAACGGCGCGTAGCCGGTCAGCAGGCTCGCGCGGGCGGGCGTGCAGATCGCGGTGGGGGTGAAGAAGTTGCCGAACCGGGTGCCGTCGGCTGCCAGCGCGTCCAGGTTCGGGGTGTGCGCCCGCGGGTTGCCGTAGCAGCCCAAGGTGTCGGTGCGGTGCTGGTCGGTCATCAAGAACAGCATGTTGCGCGGCACGCCGGCTCCTCGCGGTCGTTGGTTCCTTGCCGGACGATCGGTTCCTGTCCGGACGATCGTTGGTCCGCAGTGGACGGTCGATGGGTCCGCAATGGTCACTGCGCTCCGGCGGCCGCATCGGGGTCGCCGCCGGCGTCCGCGGGCACCGGGTAGCGCGCCAGCAGCGGGGATTCGCGCAGTGCCAGCGCCAGCCCGCCCAGCGCGCCGCCCCAAGGCGCGACGCTCGACGTGCTGATGTCGATCCGGCGCAGCGCCCGCATGCCGCGACCGGCGAGGGCGTCCCGCAACGGGCGCTGAAAAGCCTCGCCGAGATCGGCGAGTTCGCCGCCCAGCACGATGCGACCCGGGTTCACCGCCGTGCACATCGCGGCGAGCGCATTGCCCGCGTGCGCACCTGCCGCGCGCACCGCCTCCTGCTCCGCTGCGCGCCCCCGTTCGAGCGCGTCGCGCAGCACCGCCCAATTCCGGTGCCCGGTCGTGCGCAGCAGCGCGGGAACCGAGGCGTGCAGCTCCAGGCAGCCGTGCCCGCCGCACCAGCAGGCCGCACCGCCGGGATCTACGCACAGGTGCCCGACCTCGGCGGCCACGCCACCGACTCCGCGCACCAGTTGCCCGCCGATGATCAGGCCGCCCCCGACGCCGTGCGAGAAGTGCACGTAGAGCAGATCCCCGCCCGCGCCGGAGCGGGTCGCTTCGGCCAGCGCGGTGAGCCGGGAGTTGTTGTCCGCGTCGACCCGCACCCCGAACGCCCGCGCGAGCCGGTCGGCGACTCGCGCGCGTCCGGCCCGGACGCTTTCCGCGAGTCCGCTCGCGGGGGCGGAAACGGCCTCACCCGGGCCGGTGGAGCCCACGCCGATGCCGGTCAGCGCCTCCAGCGTGATGCCGTGCCGAGCCGCCAGGTCCCGCAGCGAGCGTTCGGCCAGCGCCAGCCGCGCGCCCGCGCTGCGCGCCGCACCGTAGGGAAGTTCCTCCCGAGCCTGCACCTGGTGCGCGGCGTCGGCGATCACCATGCGCAGCCGGTGGCGTCCGAGTTCCACTCCGGCGTACTGCCCGGCGGACGGGTTCAGCGTCAGCAGCGCGGTCGGGCGGCCGCGCCGGTTCTGCGGTCGCCCTTCCTCCTGCACGACGGTACCGCGCCGCAGGAGTCCACTGAGGATGGTCGACAGCGTGGTGCGGGAAAGTCCGCTGTGCTCGGCGATCTCCGCCCGGCTCAGTCGCCCGTGCCTGCGCAGGCAGTCCAGCACCCGCTCCGCGTTGCTCTGGCGCAACCGGTGCAGCGCGGTGGGCGGGGTGGCGGCATCGCTCATGGCAGCGCAGCTTACTCCGGCGGCGCGAATTACGACAACGGCTCGTCATTAATGCGCACTGGTTCTGACGGAGCATTGACGGAATTCGGGGCCGCTGCGAAGCTGCCTCGCAACCCACCCGCCTGCCCGGAGCGGAGATGACGGAATGTCGGCCTCCCCAAGCACTTCCGCGAGTTCGTCCGGCGCCGCGGCGCGCTCGGTGTTCTTCTTCGGCGCCTTCGGCGGCATCCTCGCCGGGTACGACCAGGGCATCGCAGCGGGCGCGCTGCTGTTCATCAAGCGGGAGATGAATCTGTCGCCCTGGCTGCAAGGGCTGGTGGTCAGCTCGCTGATGCTGGGCGCCATCGCGGGCAGCATCGTCGCGGGCAGCTTGGCCGAGCGCTGGGGGCGGCGCGGCGTGCTGCAGGTGGCGGCGGTGGTCTTCGGCGTCGCCGCGCTCGGCATGGCCTTCGCGCCGAACGTCGGTGTCCTGGTCGGCGCGCGCGTGCTGGGCGGACTGGCGGTGGGAATCGCCTCGGTGGTGGTACCGACGTACCTCTCGGAACTGGCGCCGACGCGCAACCGCGGCGGCATCGCCACGCTGAACCAGCTGATGATCGCGATCGGCATCTTCGCGGCGTACCTGGCGAGCTTCCTGCTCTCGCCGTGGGCGGCCTGGCGCTGGATGGTCGGCATCGCCCTGCTGCCCTCGGCGCTGCTGCTCTACGGCGTCTGGCGCTCACCGGAAACGCCGCGCTGGCTGGTCTCGCGCGGCCGCATCGACGAGGCACGCAGGGTGCTGGCCCGCCAGCTCGGCCCGGCCGAGGCCGACGAGGTCGTCGCCGACGTGCAGCGCGCGGTCGAATCCGGCAAGAGCGAACAACGCGCGGGACGGTGGCGCGAGCTGTTCGCACCCGCGATGCGCAAGCCGCTGCTGATCGCGGTCGGGCTCGCGCTGTTGCAGCAGCTCATCGGGATCAACACGATCGTCTACTACGCGCCGACGATCCTGCACGCGGCCGGTTTCGGCGACAGCGCCTCGCTGCTCAACAGCGTCGGACTCGGCGCACTGTCCATTGTGACCACACTGGTGACGGTGCGGGTGGTGGACCGGTTCGGGCGACGCCGCCTGCTGCTGGCCGGCGGCGCGGTGATGCTGCTGAGCATGGCGGTGCTGGCGGTGCTGTTCGGCTTCGCGCTGCTGGAAAGCCTCGCCGGATCGGTCGGTGCGCTGCTGTGCCTGGCGGTGTTCAAGGTCGCGTACTCGCTGAGCTGGGGCCCGTTGATGTGGGTGCTGCTGCCCGAGCAGTTCCCGCTGCGAGTGCGCTCGGTCGGCGTCGGCGCGGGTTCGTTCGTGAACTGGTCCGCGAACCTCGCGGTCTCGCAGCTGTTCCCGGTGCTGCTGGTGTTCGGCGCCGGCGCGGTGTTCGGGATCTTCGCCGGGTTCGCGGCAGTGGCAATCGTGTTCACGGTCTTGTGCGTGCGGGAGACGACGAACCGCAGCCTCGAGGAGCTCGAACTGTCCGGAACCGGCCGGTGAGGCGGTTTCGCGGAGCGGCTGGTCGCCGCTCGCGAACCACCCCAGGGCGGTTCACGCAGCTCGCGATGCCAGACCGCGCAGCCGCCGCGCCGAACGCGAACCGGGATCGGCCGTGATCAGCACGACTTCCTGATCGTCTTCGGGAACGAGCAGCACGTCGCAGTTCAACCGCAGCTCACCCGCCACCGGGTGGTCGACGATCTTGGTCCGGTGCCCGGGAGCGTGCACCGGGCGGGTCTCCCAGATGCGCCGGAACTCCTCGCTTCCCGCGTCGAGCTCGGCCAGCAGTGCGGCGAGGGACGGGTCGTGCGGGTAGCGGTCCGCCGCCCGGCGCAGCCGGGCGACCACGATGTCGCCGAACTCCGCTGAGCCGGAACTCTCGTGCAGCCGTCCGCCGCCGAGGAAGCGGCGCCGGGCCAGGTTCGCAGCACCGCCGGGATCTCCGCCGAGCAGTTCCCGCGCCAGCGGGTTCCAGCTGACGACCCCGTAACCGGCGTCGGTGACGATCGCGGCGGTCTCCGGCAGCCGCCGCAGCAGCTGCGCCACGTGCGGACGGACCTGCCGCGCGGCGCTGCTGCCGGGCGGCGCGCTCATACCGGCGAGCCGGAACAGGTGGCTGCGTTCGGCCTGCGTCAGCCGCAGCGAATGCGCCAGCGCATCGAGCACGCGCGCCGACGGGCGGGAGCCGCGCGCCTGCTCCAGCCGGACGTAGTGGTCGACCGAGATGTGCGCGAGCTCGGCGACCTCTTCGCGCCGCAGCCCGGGTGTCCGCCGGTCCGCGACCGCGGGCAGACCGAACTCCTGCGGGCGCAGCCGCTCGCGGCGGGCGCGCAGGAAGCGGGCCAGTTCCCGCCGGGGCATAGCTGATCTCCCTGGTACGACTCGTCCCTGGCAGGCTGCTCGCTGCCGGGGAACCCTCGGGGCATGAACGATCGCACAGCACTCGTCACCGGTGCCAACAAGGGCATCGGCAAGGAAATCGCCCGGTTGCTCGCTCAGCAGGGCTGCGCGGTGCACGTCGGCTCCCGGGACGCCGAGCGCGGACGGCGCGCCGCGGAGGAGATCGGCCGCGGAGCCCGCCCGCTGGTGCTGGACGTGACCGACGGCGACGCGATCGGCCGGGCCGCGGCGCAACTCGACCGGCTGGACGTGCTGGTCAACAACGCGGGGATAGCGCCGTCGCTCGCGCCGCCGCAGGAGACCGGGATCGAGGAGTTCCGGCGGACCTACGAGACGAACGTGCACGGCGTCCTCGCCGTCACCAACGCCTTCCTGCCCGCGCTGCGCCGGTCGCCGCAGCCGCGCATCGTCAACATCTCCAGCGGGACCGGATCGTTGGCCTGGAGCACCGACCCCGATCACGGGTTCAGCGTCAGCGGGGGCGGCGGGGCTGCGTACCGCTCCTCGAAGGCCGCGCTCAACGCGCTGACCGTCTTCTACGCGCAGGCGCTGGCGGGGGAGGGGTTCAAGGTCAACGCGCTCGCCCCGGGACTGCGGGCGACCGACCTGAACGCCAGGGCGGCCGGTTCCGACGGGGACCCCGCGGAGGTCGCGCCGGAGGCGGTTCGGCTGGCTTGGCTGCCGGCGGACGGCCCCACGGGCCGGTTCTTCTCCTGGGACGGCAGCTCCGTGCCGTGGTGATCCCCGGTGCGGCCGTCGATGCGCTCCCGGATGAGGTCGGCGTGCGCGCAGTGACCGATCACGTGGATGCAGATCCAGCGCAGGTTCACGACACTTCACCGAGAACGGCCCTGCGAGCGCAACTGCAGGAACAGCTCGGGCAGCATCAGGTAGCTACCGGCGAGGAACGCCGCACCCCCGGCGAGGAAGCCGAGCTTGACGATGATCGCGCCTTGCGGCGCTTCCGCGGTGGGCAGCCCGACGTCCGGGAAACCGGGCAGCGACCCCACGATGAACCCGACGGAACCGAGCACGAACAGCACACCGACCCACCAGGACACGTCCCGCGGCTCGAAGCTCAGGTAGCCGTGCCCGGCCTCGGCGAGCTGCAGCACGCTGGACACCAGGAACAGCACGCTGCCGAGCAGGCTCGTCCACCACAACCCGGCCGCGGGCAGCAGCTCGGCTTTCGCTCCCAGTGCGAAGACCGTCTCGTAGTTGAACACCAGCGAGCCGATCAGCAGCACGAACGGTGTCCAGAACGACAACCGCCGCGGCTCGAACCCGAACCACCGGTAGCGGCTCGGGGCGTGCGTGGTGCGGTCGATGCCGACCTCGTCGTCGGCGTTGAGGCTCTCGAACAGCTGCCCGTAGATGCTGACGGTGTAGAGCAGCGCGCCCAGGAAGTAGCAGGACTCGGCGTAGATGGCCATCGCGTGCTGGCCGCCGAACACCTCCGGCATCAGCGATCCGGCGGCCCCGGCGACGAACAACACCGAGCCGATCATGAACGCGACGGCGATCCACCAGGCCATTCGCTGCGGGGCCCAGAACCGCAGCCACGGGTTCGGGATCGGCGCGCCCACCGGCACGTGCGGGGCGGCGCGGCCGGTCGCGGTGACCGGCCCCGCCCCCTTGCGGCCGTGCCGCGACTCCCACAGGTATCTCGACCGGTCCGGCGTCCGGTAGGCGACCCACGAGGTGAACGGACGCGGACCACCGCTGCCGGAGACCGACCACTCGCGGGGGACCCGCGGGCCGATCCGGTGTCGTTCGGAACCGGTGTGCAACGGGCTTCCTGTCGCCGGGGTCGAGTGCGCACGCAGTCTCCGCCGCAGCGCCGCCGATCGCATCCGGCACGGGGCTGCGCTGCGGCGCAGCGCCCGCGCTTGCCGGCGAACCGGCCGCTCGAGCGATCGGCGCCGGGCACGGCTCGACGTTCAGCCCAGCAGCGCCGGGGCGAGTTCGCGCAGCGCGGGCAACGGGTCGTCGCTGAGGCCGTCGCCGAGCACCTGGATCACCACGTGGTCGGCCCCGGCCTCGAAGTGCTGCCGCACCCGTTCGGCGATGACTGCGGTGTCGCCCATCGCCACGACCCCGTCGGCCAGCTTGTCCGAGCCGCCGACCACCACGTCCGACTCGTCGAAGCCTTGCCGCAGCCAGGAATTCCGGTAGTTCGGCAGCCGCGAGTACATGTCCAGGTGGTTGTGCGCGCGCCGCAGCCCGGTCTCGCGGTCGGTGGTCAGCGCCACGGCCTGCTCGCTGACGACCCACTTGTCCGGCCCGAGCAGTTCGCGGGTGCGCGCGGTCTGCTCCGGGGTGATCAGGTACGGGTGGGCGCCGTCGGCCGCGGAGCCGGACAGCTCGATCATCTTCGGCCCGAGCGCGGCCAGCAGCTTCGCCGGTCGCGGCGCACCGGGCTCGATCTTGTCCGAAACCGAGTCCATCTTCTGCAGGTAGTCCCGCATGGTCGCCAGCGGTTTGGCGTAGCGGCCGTAGGTGTTGTCCACCAGCGGGCCGTGGCTGACGCCGAGCCCGAGCACGAACCGGCCGGGGTGCAGCGCGCTCAGCGTCCGGCTGCCTGCCTCGGCCGCCAGCGCATCGCGGGCGTGCACGTTGGCGATGCCGGTGCCGACCGCGAGCCGTTCGGTGGCGCCCAGCAGCGCCGCGGCCTGGGTCAGCGATTCCTTGCCCGCCGCTTCGCCGTAGAACAGCGAGCCGTAGCCCAGCTGCTCGATCTCGCGGGCGTGCGGCTGGACATCGCGGATCGGCCAGGCGTCGCTGGTCCACCACACGCCGACGCGGGAACTGAAGTCGATCTTAGCCATGACCCCGATGCTAGTCCCGCGACCGGGACCGCACCCATTTCCGCGTCATCGATGGCGGCGACGGCTTCAGGCTCGCCTGCTGCCAAGGGGGTTGCGGGCTGTGCTGCCGCCACTCGTTCCGCCGCGCTCGTGCGCGACGGATCCTCGACGGCGCGTCAACAGGTGCGGCCACAGCCTCTCGGCCGGTGCGGATGTTCCGGATCCGGTGATGTCACCGTCTACTGTGCAAGCGGCTGGGAAAGTGGGACGGGGGTTGTTGTCCGCATTGGACTCCAATGCAATAAGAGGGCTCAACCGACCCGGCGCGAGCGGTCGCGGCTGCAGGTGGCTGGATTCGGGAACGTCCGCGGGGAGCCGGCCCTCGGCGACGGTCACGAACTCGGCTCTACCGGGCGGGAAAAGTGTGCGAGCGAGAAAACTCGCCGGGATGCCGTGCGCCGGTGGTGGACTGTTCGGCACGAGTGGCGCGCTCCGGCGCGAAGGCGCTGCCCGGGATCGACACGGCTCGACCGCGCGACGCGGGGAGCAGTGTCCGGGGGTGCCCTGGTGCCCCGCAAAGCGGGGCACCGAGCGTGATTTCAGATCGCGCGGACGACTTCCGCCTGGGCGCCCTTGGGGCCTTGCGTCACCTCGAAGCTCACCTGCTGGTTCTCCTCGAGACTGCGGAAGCCCGTGCCGTCGATGGCCGAGTAGTGCACGAACACGTCCGGCCCGCCCTCGTCCGGGGCGATGAAGCCGAAGCCCTTCTCCGAGTTGAACCACTTCACGGTTCCGTTCGTCATGTGCTGTCTCCGTTCGAGAGATGGGCAGTATCACGGGACGCCGCACCGCGCGACGATCCCGGGCCGGGGATCTCAGACGGCGGCTCAACTCCAGCAACACCAAAGACAGCAGCTCGCCCGCACCAACATCCTGCGAGCGTGCGCGAACACGAACCCAGAAACAACGACCACCACGAACACTACACCTCGTTCGCGATCTTGCCGTCGCCACGCCGCCCGCGACCGGTCGAGGTGGTCGAGCCGACGGCGGCGCAAACCCCGGCGAGACACCTCTGCGCCCGCTGTCCGGTGCAGCCGACCTGCTTGTGCTCCGACCTGCACCCGGCGTCTGCTACCGCCGAGCTCGCCCTCCGGAGGATCAGTGCGGTCCAGGCGAGCCGTTTCCTCCAGGAATCCTCTGCCCAAGAGCCGGGTACCTGACTGGAAGCGCTGCTATCGCCGGGCGACGTTTCGCGTTGCGCAGCCAGAACGCGGGCACGCACGGCGGCCGCGGATAGCTCGCGCCGGTGCCGCGAGCCCGGTGTGGCGTGGGCGTGGTTCGGCGGTGGCAACAGCGTTCGAGCAATTCGGTGCCTGGTCGCCGAGGTGTGCAGAGAGGTGATTTGCAGTGGCGCAAGGTAGTTCGGGACGCGCCGACGTTCGGCCGTCGGTGCAGGAGCAGGAGGCTCGGATTCCGCAGAGCCGCGGCAGCGGCGAGTCCGCGCAGCCCGCGCAGGCATCGGAGCGAGGCAGGACGACCATCGCGGCGTCGGTGGTCCAGAAGATCGCCGGGATGGCCACGCGGGAGGTGTCCGGCGTGCATTCCATGGGTGGTGGAACCTCACGCGCCGTCGGTGCGTTGCGCGAGCGCATACCCGGTGGCGGTTCGACCTCGTCGACATCCGGTGTGCGGGTAGAGGTCGGTGAGAAGCAAGCGGCGGTGGACCTCGATCTCAGCGTCGAGTACGGGGTCTCGATCGTGGAGTTGGCGAGGTCGGTGCGCCGGAACGTCATCTCGTGCGTCGAGGAGATGACCGGGATGGAGATGGTGGAAGTGAACATTTCGGTCAACGATGTGCACTTGGACGAGAGCTCCGAGGGGTCCTCGGGTGAGGCGCGGCCGTCTTCCGGCGGCCGTGTCGAGTGAAACGGGCAAGGCGGCTGGAGGTGCGCACGCCCGTCTTGGCGCACGATGAGCCGGGCGCTGCTGCTGGTCTCGGCGTCGATCCGACGAACTGTTGCCGTGCGGGAGCCTGTCCAGGCTGCTGAGTATGGCTGCACGTCTGGTGACGGATCGGTCGGTGCCGCGAAGCTGGAAAATCGACGATGCAGCCGCGGCACTGGCGGCGGTGCTGGAATGGGTGGGGGAGGCCAGCAAGTACTTCGGGGCGACCATGCAGTTGTACTGGCTCCGCCCCGCTGACTTCGACCAGGTGCGGCAGGGCTCGCTGCCACTTGGTTTCGAGACCGAGTAGATTCCCGGCTTCCGCTCGCGCGCTCCGGCGAAGCCGCGTGCACCGATGAACCCGGTCGCGGCCGTTCGTACGCGGCCAGCCGGCGGATCACCAACGCCATTCCGAACCCGCCCGCGGCTTCGCCGGGGCATTTCCCGGACGCGGTGCTGGAACGGCGTCGCCGGTGACGAAACACAGCGACTGCCCGCGGTAAGTCCACTTCGGACAATTTGGGTCCCGTGACCCCAGCTGGCGGGCCGAGCGCGAATCCCGCCGTCGTTTCCGATGTGTTCCGGCACCGTGGGACGCAACGCAGTTCGGCGGCGTGCTCGAACGACGTTGATCACGCGAACAGGGCGGGAGCCCACGAACCGGCGTTTCCGGCAGGACACGCCGGAGCAGGGACGGGCGGGAAGGCCCCGCGACCGAACTTTACCTAGCTCACCGTCTGATACTCGGCGCAACGCACGGCCGCGTTCGTCGCCGCGGTGTGTGAACAGCCGTGATCGAGGGTAAGTCGGGTGACGTCAAGAGATCACGCGTGGAAGAAGGACCCTGCCGCAGATGCGGCACAGGCGGCGGTTCCACCGCCGCACGGGCCAAGGGCGTACAGCCGCGTTGCGCCTGGCGGGCTGCTTCCCGTGGGTGCTCGGTCGGGGCACGTCCGGTCCGACCACGGGTGAGGCGATGACCTGGGAGGAGCACTTGCGAGCCGGTACTACCGAGCCGCGCGAGTCCGGCTTCCGAGCGGTCGCCCGGTTGCCGTTTTCATGTCGCCGAATACCCGGCAAACTCGGTGATCCGCTGGTTTCGCCGCGCAGCTCGATCATGGATTCGATGGCCATGTCCCTGCGGAGTGCGGCCTTGATACACCGTGTCGGCGCCTATGGAGCTGCTCGCCCCCGGGAAAAAGCTCGTGCCGGTCCCGTGAGGCGCAGTGACCAACGATGATGAAGGGAGTGACATGGCTGGCAACGGTGGCCGGGGCGGAAATCCGGGAGCGCGCCCGCGTCATCGCAACCGGGTGACCTACGCGCTGCGTGAGTTCTTGGTGGTGCCCTCAGTGGTGACAGGCGTGTTAATCCTGTTGGCGGTAATCGCCAGCGTGCTCGATCGCAACGCGCAGCTATGGGCAATGCCGGCGTATCAAGCTATGGCGACGGTGGTACCGGCAGAGGCGACCACCACGTTGCTGTCCACAGTGACTCCGGGTCTGCTCACAGTCATCTCGATCATCTTCTTCGTGCTGCTGATGGCGGTGCAGCACCAGTCGGCGACCTACAGTCCGGTAGTGCTGGACCAGTTCCTGCGGCGCAGACTCAACCAGGTCTTCTTCGGTGTCTTCGTCGGCCTGACCGTGTTCTGCCTGCTGGCCTTGGCCCTGGTTCCAGCAGGAGCGATCATGGCGGGAACACTGGCCCTGCTGCTGACCGCGATCACGCTCGTGTGCCTGCTGGTGTTCGTCTACAGCACCGTCGACCAGATCCGTCCGAGTGCGACGGTGTGGATGTTGCAGCAGCTCGCGGTGCAAGCACAGAAAGGCCAGCAACCACTGCACGCTCGTTGCCGGGCGCAAGCAAAACTCACCGACATGCCGGCCACCGAGGTCACCTCGGGACAGGCCGGCTATGTCGTGCACATCAACGGCGACCTCTTGGACCGGGCCCTGCGCCCGGTCAGCGACACCGCCGAAGTCGAGCTACAAGTGTCCATGGGCGATCACGTGGTGCGCGGCGGCCTGCTGGCCGAGGTACGCGCCGAGGACCAAGCCGAACGCAACCGCCTCGCCGGGACCGTCCTCGATGCGCTGTGGCTCGGTCGCATGCGCGACCTAGGCCGCGACGCGGCCCACAGCGTCGATCACCTCTCCAACATGGCCTGGGCGGCCACGGCCACTTCCGCGGACCCGGAAGGTGCGCAGATCACGGTCGAGACGCTGCACAGCCTGCTCATCACGTTTCAAGAGCAGGAACGCTGGCACTCCGCCGGTGCGCACGGAGGCGAGCTGCCGCTGGTCTATAAGGACCCGGTCATCGAGAAGATCCTTGACGGGCTCACCAGCGTCATCGCCGCCTCCGGGCAGTCCGGACAACACCAAACGTGCGGTGCCGTCGTCACCGTCCTGTCCCGGGCACTGCCCCAGCTGGAGCCCGGCAACCAGCGCATCGCCTTCGACCGCCTTCAACGGGTACTGCCGACCGCGCTCGACCACGTATTCACCTCCGAGATCGAACACGCCTTCAACGCCATGCAGCACGCCATGCACCGGACCGAACTGCCCGAAGGTGCCAAGCGCATCCGGCAGATCAAAGAGCAAATTCAGCAGAACCAGCGCCTTGCCGATCCTGCCGAAGAATGAGCCCGCGGCCGGGAGGCAGTACAGGCATCGCCTTACCGAGCACCGGATCCGGATGCCTGGAAAGCACACCCGCGCCGAACCGGAACCGGCAACAGAGGCTCGTGATATCGCACCGCGCGGGCGATCCGCGCCGCGAGCGTGTTAGCTGGGCACGAGGCGGGATGAGACGATTTCATCGACGTTGATGTTTGGCCACGGCTCGTTTCGGTGACAGTGGCGATGTGAACGAGATGGAGATGCGCGGCGAGAAGCGCGTCGCCGCGGAAGAGGTTCCGCGAGGAGTACGTGTCGCGGGCGCGGTGTGCTGGCGGTTGCTGGCCATCGCCGCGGTGGTGGCGGTGGTGTGCTGGCTGGCCGTCACGCTCTACGCGGTTGTCACAGCGACGGCCGTTGCGTTGCTCCTGGCGGCGTTGCTGGCGCCGGGCGTGGAATGGCTCGTGGGTAAGGGCCTGCCGCGCACCTTGGCAGCAGCGGTGGTGCTCGTCGGTGGGCTGGCCGCGGTCGGCGGTGTGCTCACCCTTGTCGTCACCACCGTGATCCGTGGCTTGCCGGGCCTGCAGGAACAGATCGGCCACAGCGTCGAGGCCACCCATCAATGGCTGCAACACGGGCCGCTGCAGCTGAGCCAGGGGCAGCTCGACCAAGGGCTCGAACGGCTCACCACCACTATCCGCAACAGCGAAGCCACGTTGACCTCGGGCGCACTCAGTACCGCGAGTACCTTGCTGGGGTTCCTCACCGGACTGCTGCTCGTGCTGTTCACCCTCTTCTTCTTCCTGCGAGACGGGCGCAAGATCTGGGATTTCGTGCTTCGGGTGACGGTTCCGGGTTCCGTCCGGGCTCGTGTCGACGTCGCGGGATTGCGTTCGTTCGCGTCCTTGGTCGCCTACATCCGAGCGACCGCGGCCGTGGCCCTGATGGATGCGGCCGGTGTCGGAATCGGCACCGCGTTCGTCGGCGTCCCCCTGTCGGCTGTCCTGGCGGCCTTGGTGTTCCTGGGCGCTTTCGTGCCCTATGTCGGGTCGATGGTCACCGGGACCGTTGCGGTCCTCGTCGCCTTGGTCACCACGGGACCTTTCCCGGCGCTGGTCGTCCTGGCCATCGTGGTGGGCGTGATGCAGCTCGAAGGGCACGTGCTGCAACCGCTCATCCTCGGTCACGCCGTACGGCTGCATCCGCTGGCGATCGTCCTCGGTATCACGGCCGGATTCATCCTTGCCGGGGCGGTCGGCGCGGTGCTGGCGGTACCGATCACCGCCATTCTCAACGCGGCGATTCGCTCCCTGGTACTGGAACACGGCGAAACGGTGGCAGCGGACCCGACCGACACCGACGAGGCTCAGGTCCCCGCGACATCAGCACAGGCGTCCGGCAGCGAAGAATCCCGGTGACCGATACGCCCGGCGCCGGTGCCGCCGGGACGGGCTCGCAACGTCGGTGCCCACTCGCGATCCCGCGTTCAGCCCCCGCCCCTTGCCGTGCACCGTCGGCCTGGGTGCCGCAGGCGTGAGTCACCTGGCTGAGGGGTATTCCACGCCAGCCACCGCTAGAGCGACCGAGACGGACGACATGACCACGACCGCACCCCGCAGATTCCTCGCACGCCGGAGAATCGCCGGCCCCGGCCATCGGGGGCCGTCATTCGTCAGGAGCCATCGTCTTGATCACGTTGTTCACCGTCGGCCCCTTGCTCGCGCTGGGCGCTGCGGTCCCTTTCGCCTGGGGGAACGGTCTGGATCGTCACTTCACCCACCGTGCGTTCCGACCTGCGCCCGCCACGGTGTCGGTCGCGGGCGACTCGACGTCTCCGCCCGCGCGATCCGGGTGTTCGAGAAGCTCGGCTGGGCGCACCAAGTTCGGTGGGCCACACGGCAGCGCCTCCACAAACGGACGGCACGCAGCACCTGACCGCCACTGGACAGGAAGCGAGGTGGATTCGTGGGCGTACCCGGCTACGTCTGGGCGCTGACGATCGCGGGGATCGTCGCGCTGCTGCTGTTCGACTACTTCTTCCACGTGCGCAAGGCGCACACGCCCTCGTTGCGGGAAGCCGCCGGGTGGTCGGCCGTCTACGTCGGCATCGCGATCGTGTTCGGCCTGGGAGTGTGGATCTTCGGCGGTGTCGTCATGGGCACCGAGTACTTCGCCGGCTACGTCACGGAGAAGGCGTTGTCGGTCGACAACCTGTTCGTGTTCCTGGTCATCCTCGCCAGCTTCCAAGTCCCGCGGGCGGACCAGCAGAAGGTCCTGCTGTTCGGCATCGTGTTCTCGCTGCTGGCCCGGACGGGGTTCATCTTCCTCGGCGCCGCACTGATCAACACCTTCGCGTGGGTGTTCTACCTGTTCGGGCTGATCTTGCTGATCACAGCGGGGAACCTGGTCAAGCCCCAGACGTCCGAGCAGCGCACTGCCGACAACCTCCCGGTCCGGCTGGCCAAGCGGTTCCTGCGGACCTCCGATTCCTTCGACGGCGACAAGCTGCTGACCACCGTCGACGGCAAGCGGGTACTGACCCCGATGCTGCTGGTGATGGTCGCCATCGGAGCCACCGACGTCCTGTTCGCACTGGACTCCATTCCGGCCATCTTCGGGTTGACCCAGGACGTCTACCTGGTCCTGACGGCCACCGCCTTCTCCTTGCTCGGGCTGCGGCAGCTGTACTTCCTGATCGATGGTCTGCTGGACCGGCTGGTCTACCTGTCCTACGGGCTGGCCACCGTCCTCGCCTTCATCGGCGTCAAACTCGTCTTGCACGCGTTGCACGAGAACAACGTGCCGTTCATCAACAGCGGCCGATCGGTTCCCGTGGTCGAGATCAGCACGGGGTTGTCGCTGAGCGTGATCCTCGGCGTGCTGGTGGTCACCACTGTCGCCTCCCTGGTCAGCAAAAAGGGTCGCGCGCAGAACGCCATCTCGGGCGCCCGGCGGCACGCGGCGGAATACCTCGACGAGGGCTACGAAACCGATCCCGCCGTTCGCAGGCAGATCTACGACAAGATGCTCGCCAGGGAACGGCAGCTGAGCGCGCTGCCGGAGAAGTACCGCGAGAAGCTCCGGAACGATCAGGAACTGGTGAGCCTGCTTCGACAGGCCCATGCGAAGCATCAGGCCACCCGCGTTCACCCGTGAACCCGGCGCGGACGGCGGCCGATGAGATCCGCTCGGCAGCGCGGACCGCGTTCGGGAGCGGCGGCGGGGTCGCGAGTACGCACTCGGCATCGACAGTGCGGTGGCCAGTTCTTGGGTGAATATCGCTCGCCACCGGGTGGACTGCGGGGTCGACAGTGGCACGTGTGACCCGTAGCGTCGATGGTGGCTGGTTGAGCAGTAGCTGGCACACCGAACGAGGACGCCGCTTACTTGCTCCCGCCGCCCTTCCCCTCAGAACGGCGGCTCGATCGTTCTCGGCCCCTCACCGGCCCGGCGACCGCGAAAAGTCGTGATCGCGACGAACAGGAGACGCGCGTGCTGACACGCAGTTCTTCCATCGACCTTCCAGTCACCACTCCCGAAGTCGACATCGACGGGACGACAGCGGCCACGAGACGACCGACGTTGCTGCTGCGGATGAATTTTTCGGACCGGCACCTGGCGGTGTTGAGCGCGTTCGGAGAGCTGGACGCCGCGACGGCGCCGAGCTTGGCCGGGTTGCTCTGGCCCCGGCTGCAAACCAAGTTGGCGGCGATCGTGATCGATCTCAGCAACCTGACTTTCCTCGCCGTCGCCGGCCTGGAACTGCTTTCGGATGCCCACGCCCATGCCTGGCACCGGGGGATCGCCTTGGGCATCGTCAACAACACCCGAACGGTCGAGCACGCACTGGCGGCCGCCGGGCTGGCGGCCACTCTGCCGACCTTCGCCGACTTGCGCGAGGCCCGGGCGGCGATGTTGCCCGGACAGCCCGCATCAGCCGCTTGATCGTCCACTGTAGAAAGAGTTTCCGCGCCAAGAATTGCGAGCAGCGATGACGAACCGAACCCAGGACCGGTGCCCCCACTGGATCCGAACCGTGCGCACCGAGTCCGCCACCATCGCCGCGACCCGAGCCCGGTTCCTGCGCGGTCCCGGCCCGCGTCGCGTGCCAGACCGCTCGTGCAAGTCCGTGGTGTTCGCGGATCCGGCAGTGTAGCTGGTCACCTGCGAGGAGTGCGGCTGCTGGTGAGTTCGTCGGTGATCGCGGTGAAGAACCACGAATGCGTCGGGCCGTCGAAGACCTCGGCGACGTCGACCAGCGGATCGCGCCCCTCGGACTCCGCCTGCGCCCGCTCGGTGCGCTGGTAGCGGATCCACTCCTGCGCTTCGGCGAGCCTGCCTTCCGGGATCCGGTACAGCGCCAGGTACCGGTGCGGGCAACCGCCCTCGACCTGTTCGTCGGCGAGCACGAACCGCTGCGCGGTGGCGAACCCTTCGAGCTTCTCCAGCACGTCGAGCACGTGCTTGCCGCTGTACCAGTCGTTGAACTCCTGCTCGCGGTCCGGTTTGGCGTTGCTGACGACGAGCATCAGGTGTTCGGCCATCGTGGACTCCTCCGCCCTGCGGGTCGACTGCGACCAGCAAAGCAGAACCCTGATTACCATTGCAATGGTCACTGCTCGACCGAGTCGAGCACGAACCGTGCCCGCTCGGCAACCGGCAGGCGCGGCAGTTCCACCAGCTCGTAGCCGTGCTCGGCGTAGGCATCGGCGACCGCCTCACAGGTCCGCTCGGCCAGTTCGGCCGGTTGTTTGCGCTCCTCGTCGGTGCGGTATATCGCCGGCCACGGCGGGGCGAGGAAAACCCTTGCGGCATAGCGGAATTCTCCCGCCGCGGCGTGCACGTGCGCGGGCACGGCAAGTCCTTCGACGCGCAGGTAGCCGATGATGTCGGGCAATCCGCGGTCGAAGAACGTGATTCCGGTTGCCATGCGGTGGGAACGCATTTCCCAGCACAGCATCAACTCGGCGAACAACTCCCGATCACGCCACGGCAGTCCGGGGCCGCCGAGAGCGGCCTGGTCCCGGATGATGCCGCGACCGGCCTCGGCCGAGCATGCATGACCGGCCGCGGCGAGCGCGTCGAGCAGCGTGGTCTTGCCGGCTCCCGGCCCGCCGGTGACGACGATCCGGGTGGGTGGTGCGCACACGTGTACTCCGTATTTCTTGCTGTCAGGGGAAAATTCGCAGCGATAGCTGGGCGCGGCAGGCGGAGATCCGGATTTCGCGGCAGGATCGCGTCGTTGACTTCGAGCGAACTGAAAGTTCTAGCGTCGTAGGCGGTGGGCACCGGGTCGCCGCGGACTCGATCCGCCCTGTCCGGGCGGTCCGGTGCCCACCGGCGGGCGGCCGGCCGGCCACCCGTTCCGCACCTGGCCGAGGAGCGACATGGAGCGAACTATCCCGCCTGAGCAGTTCGATCGCGGCTACGCCGAGGGCGATCCGCCCTGGGTGATCGGCGAACCGCAGCCCGTCGTGGCCGAACTGGCGCGCTCCGGCGCGTTCGGCGGCACCATACTCGACGCCGGTTGCGGGACGGGAGAGCACGCGATACATCTCGCGCTGCTCGGCTACGAAGTGGTCGGCGTCGACACGGCGGCGAACGCGCTGGAGCGGGCGCGGGCGAAGGCGGCCGAAGCGGGCTGCACGCCGCGCTTCGAGCTCGCGAACGCTCTGGAACTGCCGCCGGAGCCGCGTTTCGACACCGTCGTCGACAGCGCCCTGTTCCACGTTTTCGGGCCGGCGGATCAGCGTCGGTACGCGCGTTCGCTGCACCGGGTCTGCCTGCCGGGCTGTGTTGTCCACGTGCTCGCGCTGGGCGAGGCCAATGCGGAATTCGGTCCGAGCGTGCGCCAGGACGAGATCCGCGATGCGTTCGCCGATGGCTGGGATGTGGACTACGTGCAGCCGAGCCGCTACGCCGGAATCGCCTACGGGGAACCGGCCCGCGTGATGGGTGTCCGCGACGGGGACCGGATCGAAGTCCCGGCATGGCTGGCGCGCTTCCGGAAGCGCTGAGCGGTTCCGGACCGCCCGTTCTGTCCACTGAGGACTAGACGGTGCGCCGCGCCGGTGCGCGACCGCGGGAGGCGTTGACACGGGGGATGCCGGTTTCTAATGTCATCTACATAAGAAACCGGCATCTACATATGAAGATGAGTGGTCATGACCGCGACTTCGGATCCGCCTCCCGACACCGCCCGCTTCGTCGCGCATCTCGACGCGCGGATGCGCGCCGGGGTGCTCTGCTTCCCGCTGACCCCCTTCACCGCCGACGGCGAACTCGACCTCGACGCATTCCGGGAGTACTTCGCGGGCCAGCTCGAAGCCGACCCCGCAGCGGCCTTCGTGGCCTGCGGCACCGGTGAGTTCTTCTCGCTGACCCTCGACGAGTACTCCGCGCTGCTGCGCACCGCGGTCGAGGTCGCCGACGGCCGGGTGCCGGTGCTGGCCGGTGTCGGCTACGGCTGGGCGCTGGCGCGGCAGTTCGCCGAGCGCGCCGTCGACGCGGGCGCCGACGGCGGCCTGCTGATGCCGCACTACCTGGTCAAAGCCCCGCAGCACGGCCTGGTCGAGCAGGTCCGCAAGGTCGCCGAGCACACCTCGCTGCCGCTGATCGCATACCAGCGCGACTACGTCCGGTTCACCGCCGCCAGCGCGGCCCGGATCGCCGAGATCCCCACCGTGATCGGGCTCAAGGACGGGCACGGCGATCTGGACGGGCTGCAGCGCATCCGGCTGCGCACGCCGGAGGACTTCCTGTTCTTCAACGGTGTGGCCACCGCCGAGATGCAGGCGCGTTCCTACGCCGCCATCGGTGTCGGGCCGTACTCGTCGGCCGTGCACGCCTTCGCGCCCGAGATCGCCAAAGCGTTCTGGAGCGCGTTGCACGCCGGTGAGCACGAGCGCGTCGAGCGACTGCTGCGCGAGTTCTACCACCCGCTGGTGGAGCTGCGGGACCGCCAGCCCGGATACGCGGTTTCGCTGGTCAAGGCGGGCGCGCGGCTGCGCGGCTTGTCCGTCGGTCCGGTGCGCGCACCGCTGGCCGACCCCGGCACCGACGACCTCGCCGAGCTCGGCGACCTGATCGAAACGGGCCTCGCGCTCGTGTCCTGAACTCCGGAGGCCCCGCATGTCGAACTCCACGAGCATGTCGAACCCGGCGCGCATCGCCGAAGTCCGCGTCACCCCCATCCTGATCAGCGACCCACCGCTGCTGAACGTGCAGGGCGTGCACCAGCCCTACACGCCGCGCACGATCGTCGAAGTCGTCACCGGCTCCGGAGCGAGCGGCATCGGTGAGACCTACGGCGACACCGACTACCTCAAGATCGCCCAGGCATTCGGGCCCGAGCTGGTCGGCGCGCCGCTGACCGCGCGCAACGACCTGTTCCGGCTGGTTTCGGCCGCGGCGGCGCAAGTGCGGACCGCCGAGCTGGACAACACCGTCGTCGCCGAGGGCCTGCGCGGCTCGCGGACGCAGCACAAATTGGTGCACAGCGTGGTTTCCGCGTTCGAGGTGGCGATGCTGGACGCGCTCGGGCACGAGACCGGGATGCCGGTGCACGCGCTGCTCGGCGGCAAGGTGCGCGACCGCGTGGAATACAGCGGTTACCTGTTCTACCGCTGGGCCGAGCATCCGGGCGAAGGAGAACCGTCCGACGACTGGGGCGCCGCGCTCGACCCGGCGGGCGTTGTCGCGCAGGCGCAGCGCTTCGCCGACCGCTACGGGTTCCGCTCGTTCAAGCTCAAAGGCGGCGTGTTCGAGCCGAAGCAGGAAGTCGCCGCGATCCACGCGCTGCGCGAGGCGTTCCCGGACGCGCCGCTGCGGCTGGACCCGAACGGGGCGTGGTCGGTCTCGACGAGCCTGGAAGTGGCCGCCGCGCTGGAAGGCGTCGCGGAGTACCTGGAGGACCCGACCGCCGGGACCACGTCGATGGCCGAGGTCGCCGAGCGGACCAGCCTGCCGCTGGCCACGAACATGTGCGTCACCGCGGTCGAAGAGGTAGCCGAGGCGTTCACCCGCGACGCGGTGCAGGTCGTGCTCTCCGACCACCACTACTGGGGCGGGCTGCGCGCCACCCAGGACCTGGCGGCGGTGTGCCGGACCTTCGGGCGCGAGCTGTCCATGCACTCCAACACGCACCTCGGCATCAGCCTGGCCGCGATGACCCACGTGGCCGCGACGATCCCGGAACTCGGCTACGCCTGCGACACGCACCGGCCTTGGCAGACCGAGGACGTCATCACCGTCCCGCACACCTTCACCGGCGGTGCGGTCGAGGTCACCGACACCCCGGGGCTCGGCGTGGCGCTGGACCGCGATTCGCTAGCGCGGCTGCACCAGCGCTGGCTGGACAGCGACGTGCGCGGCCGCGACGACGCCGCAGCGATGCGGCGCGTCCATCCGGAGTGGACATCGCCGAGCTTCCCCGTCTGGTAACGCCAGCGGCCGGTTGGCCGCGCCGCACAAGAAAAATCGGAGACGTCAATGACGACGGTGCCGCCTTCGTCCACTGCGGACGACCCAGCGCTGCGCAGCGCGGTGCGCAAGTTCTTCCGCCGCATGATCCCGCTCGTGGTGCTGATGCTGATCATCAACCAGATGGACCGCACGAACATCGGGTTCGTGCGCGCGGACCTGGAGGCCGATCTGGGCATCGGGGCCGCCGCCTACGGGCTCGGCGCCGGGCTGTTCTTCGTCGCCTACGCCATCTTCGAAGTGCCCAGCAACATGCTCATGGAGCGCTTCGGCGCGCGGGTCTGGCTGACCCGGATCATGATCAGCTGGGGCGTGGTGGTGTTCCTGATGTCGTTCATCACCAACCCCGCCACGTTCTACCTCATGCGGTTCCTGCTGGGCGTGGCCGAAGCCGGCTTCTTCCCCGGCGTCATGTACTACTTCACCCGCTGGCTGCCGGACCGCTACCGCGGGCGGGCGACGGCGATCTTCCTGGCAGGCTCGGCGGGGGCCTACGTCGTCACCGGGCCGGTCACCGGCGGCCTGCTGGAACTGGACGGGGTCGCCGGGCTGGCGGGCTGGAAGTGGATGTTCCTGTCCCAGGGCGCGCTTTCGGTGCTGATCGGCATCGTCGCGGCGTTCTTCCTGGTCTCCCGGATCCCCGAGGCCAAGTGGCTCTCGGCGCAGGAGAGATCGGCGCTGTCGGCCGCGGTGGCCGCCGACGACGCGAACCGGCAAGCCGCCGGAGCGCGCACGTCCAAGGCGCGGTTGCTGCTGGAACCGCAGGTTCTGCTGCTGTGCTTCATCTTCTTCGCGATTTCGCTGACCGGCTACACCATCACGTTCTGGTTGCCGAGCCTGGTCGACGGCATCCGCGGGCTGCCCGACTTCGGCGTCGGCGTGGTGAGCGCGATCCCGTGGGCGTGCGCGATCGCCGCGATGTACGGCATGGGGCGGTTCACCGACCGCACCGGCGTCCGCAAGCCGTACGTCTCGGCGGCGCTGGTCATCGCGGCGATCGGCACGTTCCTGACCACTCTGGGCAGTCCGTGGTTCGGGGTGGCGGCGATGTGCGTGGCCGCGGTCGGGTTCAAGTGCTCGGCGTCGATCTTCTGGCCGATCGCCCAGCAGGGCCTGGACGGGCGGATCGTCGCACCGGGCATCGCGCTGGTGAATTCGCTGGGCAATTTGGGCGGGTTCGTCGCGCCCACGGTCATCGGATTCCTGGAGCAGTCGACCGGCTCGACGACCATCGGGCTGTACGGGCTGTCGGTCGCTTCGTTGCTCGCGGCGGGTTCGGCCACCCTGATCGGCCGGGGACGCGATCGCGCCGCCGCCGTCCCGGCCGGTTCGTGACCGCCGCAGCGCCCGTCGGCGCCGCCCGGACCGGGCGATGTGTACGGTTGCAGCGGGAAAGCGGGCGCTGGGAAAAGGGCGCCGTGGCGGCGTTTTCGCGGTCGCCGGGAAGTGCGGGATGAGCATGGCGGAGGGCCAGAAGGGCGTGCGCGACGTCAAGTCGGCTGCGCGCACCGTGGAAGTGCTGGAAGTGCTCGGCGCCCTGGAAGGGGAGCCGGTGAACCTGCGCGAACTCGCCGAGCGCACCGGTGTTCCGCGCAGCAGCCTCTACGCGCTGCTGCAGACCTTGGTGGCGCGCGGCTGGGTGCGCACCGACGCCACCGGCTCGCTCTACGGCATCGGGATGCGTGCGCTGCTGGTCGGCACGTCCTACATCGACGGTGACCGGCTGGTGGCCGAGACCAAGCCGTACCTGGACGAGCTGGTCGCCGAACTCGGCGAGACGGTGCACTTCGCCCGGCTGGACGGCGCGGACGTGGTGTACCTGGCCACCCGGGAGTCCAAGCACCACCTGCGCCCGTTCAGCCGCGTCGGCCGTCGCCTGCCCGCCAGCGCGACGTCGCTGGGCAAAGCGCTGCTTGCGGAGCGCGACGCGGCGGAAGTGGCCGCGCTGCTACCGGATCCGCTGCCGATGTTCACCGAGGCCACGCTGGACCGCGACGGACTGCGCTCGGACCTGGCCGCGACCCGCGAGCGCGGCTACGCGGTGGAGGACGGCGAAAGCAACCTCGGGGTGCACTGCATCGGGGTGGCGCTGCGCTACGACGAGCCCGCCCAGGACGCGATCAGTTGCTCGGTGCCGACCGCGCGGGTGACGCCGGAGTTCGAGCGCGAAGCCGTGCGGCACCTGCTGCGCGTCCGGGACGCGATCGAGCGGGCCGCCCGCAGCTGGCCGCGCTCGCAGGTGTCCTGGCGCTGATTCGTGCACAGTGGACTCATCCGGTTTTTGCCGTGCCACATCGGCAAAACCGGATTACTGTCCACAGTGGCTCATGAAGCGGTGAATCGCGGTGCGGAACGCATCCCGCACCGCATCCCGCCTCCGCCGCTTCAGTCCTGCTCGAGCGAGAGCGCCTGCGCGGGACACACGTCGACCGCCGTGCGCACCGCCTCCGCGGTCTGCTCGGTGGTGCGTTCGGTCAGCAGCAGGACCGTGCCCTCTTCCTCGTCCTGGTCGAACACGTCGGGCTCGGTGAGCACGCACTGCCCGGCCCCGACGCACCGGTCCGTGTCGGCGATGATCCGCATGTTCCCTCCTACCAGGCCACCGGCAACCGGTGCAGCCCGAAGATGTTCGCATCGTTCTTGAACGGTAGCTCGGACACCGCGGCGTCCAGCCGCAACCCGGGAATTCGCCGGAACAGCGTGTCGAACACGATCCGCAGTTCCGCGCGGGCCAGGTTCTGCCCGAGGCATTGGTGCGGCCCGAAACCGAACGCCAGGTGGTTGCGGGCGCCCCGCTCGACGTCGAGCTCCTCGGGCCGGTCGAACACCTCGGCGTCCCGGTTGCCGGACAGCGCCAGGCCGATGACGCCCTCGCCGGCCTGGATCAGTCCGCCGCCGATCTCCACGTCCTCCAGCGCGACCCGGGAGGTCGCGAACTCCGCGATCGTGAAGTAGCGCAGCAGTTCCTCCACGGCGCCCGGGGTCTTGCCCGGATCCGCGGTGATCGCCGCCAGCCGTTCCGGGTTCTCCAGCAGCATCAAGGTGCCCAGCGAGATCATGTTGGCGGTGGTCTCGTGGCCCGCGATCAGCAGCAGCACCGCCGTCGCGACCAGCGCCTCGACGTCGACTTCGCCGGCCGCGCGCTGGGCGGCGACCTGCCTGCCCAGCAGATCGTCGGTGGGCTGGGCGACCTTGCCGCGGACGAGTGTGTCCAAATAGGACTTCAGATCGCCGATCGCGGAACCGCGCTGCTGCGGGGTCGCGTCCCGGTTGAGCAGCGTGGCGCTGCGGGACTGGAAGAAGTCGTGGTCCGCGTAGGGAACCCCCAGCAGTTCGCAGATCACCAGCGAGGGCACCGGCAGCGACAGCTCGCGCACCAAGTCCGCGTGTGGCGGCCCTGCCAGCATGGCCTCGACGTGCTCGTCGACGATCTGCTGGACGCGCGGCAGCAGCGCGTTGATCCGCCGGACGGTGAATTCGCCGAGCACCGCCCGGCGCGCGGCGGCGTGCTCGGCTCCGTCCATCGAGATCATCGATTTCGGGAACTGCTCGCCCTTGGGCCGTTCGACCTGGAGCGGGAAACCCGGATTGCGGCGGTCCGAGCTGAACCGCGGATCGGCGAGCATCGTCCGGACGTCCTTGTGCCTGGTCAGCACCCGGACCCCGCGGCCGTCCGGCAGTCGGCCGCTGCCGAGGCGGCCCTGCTCGCGAAGCTGCTGGTAGGCGGCGGGCTGGCGGAACGGGCACTCGCGGGTCATCGGGAAGGACGGTGCTTGGGAGGCGGCGGGGTCGGGCATCCCGGCTCCTTATGTGGAGGGAAACAGTCCGGTTACTCTCACCCAGGTTAGCGAAGCGGAGGATTTCCATCCACCTGCGTCCGGGTGAGAAGATCCGCGGCGACGAGGAGGAAGATCCCATGACGTCCGATTCGACAGTGCCGGATACGGCGCTGCGGGCCGACGCCCGCCGCAACCGGATCCAGCTCATCGAGGCCGCGGGCCGCATGTTCGCCGAGCACGGCCCCGACGTCGCGATGGAGGAGATCGCCCGCGCGGCCGGGGTGGGCATCGGCACGCTCTACCGCCGCTTCCCGGACCGCGAGGCGTTGATCCGCGGCGTCTGCCAGGACAACTACCGCCAGGCGCTGGACGAGGCCCGGCTGGCGCAGCAGGACGAGCCGACCGCGTGGCAGGCGCTGGTGCGGATCGTGCGCCATGTCCGCGCGTTGCAGCTGAGCGTGCACTTGGCGTTGGTGTCGCCGAAGGTGCACCGGATCATCACCTCCGACGAGCTCAGCGCGCGTTCGCGTGCGGAACTGCTTCGCCTGCTCGACGAGGTGGTGCGGGACGCGCAGCGGGAAGGCACGCTGCGCCGCGATGTCGGCACCGGCGACGTGGCCATGCTGTGCTCGCTGCTGCTGCGCGAGAACCTCAACCACGAGTTCGGTGGCGACGGGCGCGAGCGGCGGGCGCGGTTGCTGCTGGACGCGCTGCGCACCGGGCCGCCGGAAGGGCTGCCGGGAGATCCGGTCGGGCTGGCCGACCTGGATTTCTGAATGCCTGTCTTAGCGGTCGGCTTGCGTGGGCAGTTGCTTCGCGGAACCTCACCCGCCGGTGGTTGCGTTGCGTAGGTGGGTGGCGGAAGCGGCTGGCGCCGCTTAAAAAAGACCAACACCAGAGCCGAACGTAGGCGTCTCTCCGAGGCGGCCGCCGCCTCCCCGCGGGAGTTCTCCGGTGCCTGAGCCGATCGCCCGAGCTTCCGGGGTAGCAGACTCGCGGGCGCATGAGCTTTCCGGAGGTCGCCCGCGGGGAGCGGTCACGAGCCCGGCGGCGGCGCGGTGTCGCCGGGTTCGCGGTGCGGCTGGAACGGCTTCGGCCGCACCCCCAGATCGGCCGAACCCGCTTGCTCTCACGTGGTGGCTCAACTTAGGGCTGCCGATGGCGCGCGGGAAGTTCATTCTTGCCCAATCGGGCCGCGCGGCGGTAAGAAATTGCCCGGTCGCGCTGTTCAGCGGCGGTTCGCCGGAAAATGATCTAGTTCGGCGGCGGGTCGTTCGACCATAGCTCTGCGGAGGCGGAAACGTCACGGACCACCGCCCGGCGGGTTCGATGATCAACACGACGCCGGTGTGCGGTAGGTTGCCGCGGCGGAGACAGGTGCGGGTGCGTGAAGTGATCAATTGCGATTCGGGTGCGTCGGCGGCCGAACAGGCCCCCGAAGCGGCACGACCGGAGGTCGAGCAGCTGCGCGGGCTGCAGGCCGACGCCGCAGCCCCCGGCGGCTTGGCGCTGGTGCTGCGCCGGCTCTCGAGGTTCGTCGGCGGTCCGGCTGCGCTGCTCGGCCCCGACGACCGCTCGGTGCCGGAGACACCTGCGGTGGACCCGGACCTGTTCGCGGCAGTGCGCGAAGACCTCGGTCGCATCCGGGCGGGCGGGGCCCGCTCGATCACGTTGCACCAGCGCGACCGGGTGGTCTCCGCGCAGCTGGTCGGTGAGCAGCCGGATGCGCCGATCCTGCTGGTCGCGGCCGAGGAGACCGCGCTGCGCAGCGCCGGTGAGCTGATCACCGACGCCGCCCGGCTGCTGTGGCTGCGCTGGCGGACCGACTCGGCCCGCGGCGCGCTGCGGCGCGTCGACGACTCCGTGACGGCGATCCGCGAGGTGGTGCTGCACCTGCTGATGCTGGGCCGCCAGGACGACGCGCAACGGGTCGCCGACACCCTGCGGCCCCGCCTCCCGGAATCGGTGACGGTGTGCGTGATCGAGTCCGCCGTCTCGGCCCGGGACGCCGTCGTGGCGCGGATCAGCGAGGCCACCGGTGACCGGGCGTGGATCGTGCGCTGCCCGGTCTACGTCGAGCACACCATCGTGCTCGCACCGGGCGACCGGCCGGACGGCGCGGTTCGGCAGGTGCGCGGGCTCGCCGCCGAGCAACCGGGCGTGCGCGCCGGGGCCAGCCAGGTCGTGCCGTTGCACGACGTCGGCACCGGTTACGCGCAGGCGTTCCACGCGCTCGCGGTCGCGCGCAACGGTTCCGGAACGGTCGAGGTCTTCACCGCGCAGCGCGACCTGGTGAGCTTGCTGGGCCCGGCCGCCCGGGCGTGGGCCGAACGCACCCTGTCCGGCCTGCTGGACTTCGAGCCGCGCCGCGCGCAGGACCCGGACTCCGGCGCGCTGCTGAGCACCCTCGGTTCGTGGCTGAACTTCGGCACCGGCGCCGCCCGCCAGCTCAAGATCCACCGCAACACGCTGACCGCGCGGATGCGGCACGTCGAACGCATCCTCGGCAGCGACCTGCGGGACATCGGCACCCAATCGCGGCTGCACCTGGCACTGCAACTGCTCGGACCGCCGCGCGGGCTGCGCGCCGCCGACGACGGCACCGAGCTGCTCGAACTGCTCACGACGGCGGAAGTGCGCGCCTGGGCGCACCGCCAGCTGGCGCCGCTGCTGGCCGCGGAGGGGCATCTGCTGGCGACGCTGCGGGCGTGGCTGGACGGCGACGCCCGGCTGGAGCCGGCCGCAGCGACGCTCGGCCTGTCGGTTCCCGCGGCGCGCAAACGCCTCCTGCGGATCGAGGGAGTGCTGGAGCGGTCCCTGCTGCACGGCCCGTCGGCCCGGTACGAGCTGTACTTCGCCTTGCACATCAACGACTCCCCGGACTGAGCGCGCCGGGCCGCGCGACGCCACCCGCTGGGAGGCACCCGGTTGGGCCGCTCGGCCGTTGTGCCCGAGTACGCCGCAACCGAACCTCGATGCAGGGGGCGGCGAGGGGAGCGCGCGATGGCACAGGGGGACGAACTCACCGGACGGCAAACGCAGCGGCCGCAGGCCCGGGAAACCGGCCGCGTCCCCGCCGCGCGAAGAGCGGTGCACGACCGGCGCGGAACCCCGGATGTCCCGTCGCTGCAAGCGATCCCAGGCGTGGACGTCACGCACGCCAACCCGGCGCGGATGTACGACTACGCGCTGGACGGCTCGCACAACTTCAAGATCGACCGCGAAGTGGCGGACGCGGTGTTCGCCGTGCTGCCCACCGGCCCCGCGGTCGCCCGCGCCAACCGGGCGTTCTTGCGCCGTGCTGTCGAACATTGCACCGAGGCGGGCATCGACCAGTTCCTCGATCTCGGCTCCGGCATCCCCACCAGCGGAAACACCCACGAGATCGCGCAGGCCCGCAATCCGGGCGCGCGCGTCGTCTACGTCGACAACGAGCCGGTGGCCGCCGCGCACACCAGCCACCTGCTGGAGCGCAACGACCGGGCCGCGATGGTGCGGGCCGATCTCCGCGACCCGGCCGCGGTGCTGGAGGCGGAACCGGTGCGGCGGCTGCTCGACTTCACCCGGCCCGTCGCGGTGCTCATGGTCGCCGTGCTGCACTACATCGGCGACGACGAGGGCTTGCCGGACCTGCTGGCGGCCTACCGGTTGCGCTGCGCAGCGGGCAGTCGCCTGGTCATCTCGCACACCACGCAGGACCGCAAGCCCGAGGTCGCCGGTGCGCTGCGCGACGTGCTCGCACGCGCGGGAACCGAGGTGACCCACCGCGATCGCGGTGCGGTGCGGGAGCTGTTCACCGGCTGGCGGCTGCTCGAACCCGGCGTGGTGTGGACCCCGCAGTGGCGCGCGGTGCCCGCACCGGGTGAGCGACCGGCGGACTCCGAGACCTGGTGCGGAGTGGCCGAACTAGGCCTTTGAGCACGCTGCGCATCCACCCGGCTGCAGTACGTTTCGTTCGCTCGTGCACGGAAACCCGGTGGTTGTCTGACACGGGACCGGACAGGAGGTGAGCGGCCGTGGCGCAACGTACCTCGCAGGAAGGATCGATGCGGGAACATCCGGATGTCCTGGACATGCAACGGCAGTTCGGGTCATCCCTGGGGTCGCCGCAGACGGTGCTCGGGGACGGGCTCTTGGCGCTGGCCGGGGTGTGGACCGCGATCTCGCCGTGGGTGCTCGGGTTCAGCCTGACCAGCCCGGCGATGCGGAACCAGGACCTGATCATCGGGCTGGTGGTCGCGGCCATCGGGCTCGGCGTGACCGGCATGGCCGAGCGGGGCGGCGGGTTGAGCTGGGTCGCCGTGCCGCTGGGCATCTGGCTGATCATCTCGACCTGGGTGGTGCCCTCGATGGGGCCCGGCATCGGGTTGATCTGGAGCAACGTGGTGGCCGGTGCGGTCATGATCCTGACCGGTGCCAGCGTGGCCGGGTTGGCGTTCATGAGCAAGCTGCGCGCGAAGTGACTCCCGGGTGCCGGGCACGCCCCGGCACCCGACCAAGAACCCGACGGCACGACTGGCAGCAGTGGCACGACCAAGAGCAGGGCCTTCGCCGAGCACGCGGGGAAGTCGATTCGAGTGGGACCGGTCCGAGCGGCCGGTCCCACGACTTTGTGCGGTTGCGAGCCCGCTCGGCGGCGCGCGGGAGATCGACGACGGGCCGGTTTGAAGCCGCGCGCATGAGATAGCTCATCGAGCGACCCACCCGACTGGTTCGCTCGGCTAACCTCCCGTGGCGATTCAGGCGTTCTCCGCCGCGGCCGCGGAGGGAAGGATCGGAGCCCGCGTGACAGGAGTGATCACCGGGTTCTCCGTCATCGCGGCCATCATCGCCGTCGGCTACGCGCTGGGATGGCGCGGCTCGCTGGGCGAGCAGGGCCAAGAGGTGCTCAGCAGGCTGGCCTTCTCGGTGGCCACCCCGGCACTGCTGTTCACCACGCTGGCCGGCGCCGACCTGTCCGTGCTGGTCTCGCTGCCGCTGGTGATCACGGCGCTGAGCACGTTCAGCACCGCGGGCACGTTCATCGCGGTCGGCGTGCTGCGGCGGTGGGACATCGGCCGGACCACGATCGGCGCGCTGTGCTCCAGCTACGTCAACTCCGGCAACCTCGGCATCCCGATCGCGGTGTACGTGCTGGGGGACGCGTCGCTGGTCGCGCCGGTCCTGCTGCTGCAGCAACTGGTCATCACGCCGATCGCGCTGGCGGTGCTGGACCTGTCCCGCCCCGGCGCGCGCGGGCCGTGGTGGTCGCGGCTGACCGCTCCGCTGCGCAATCCGGTGGTGATCGGGTCGCTCGGCGGGGTCGCCGTCGCCGCGACCGGCTGGCAGGTGCCCGGTGGCCTGTTCGACCCGATCTCGCTGCTCGGCGGGATGGCGGTGCCCGCGGTGCTGCTGGCCTTCGGGATCTCGCTGCGCGGCAGCAACCCGCCGGGCCGCAGCCCGGAGCGGGGCGTGGTGTTCCTGTCGGTGGCGTTGAAGTCGGTCGGCCAGCCCGCCGTGGCGTGGCTGCTCGGCGCGCTCGTGTTCGGCCTGAGCGGCGCGGTGCTGTTCGGCGTCGTGGTGACCTCTGCGCTGCCGGCCGCGCAGAACCTGTTCACCTATGCCGCGCGCTACGAGACTTCGATGACGCTGGCCCGCGAGTCGGTCCTGCTCTCCACGATCCTGGCCGCCCCCGTGATCGGAGTGGTCGCCGTCCTGCTGGGCTGACGAGCTCTCTTCCCGCACACGCCCGGAATTCCCGAGCGAACGGACCGGTGGCCCAATCTGTTGGGACCAACGGTCCGTTCACTCGGAAACGGCGTTGCCGGCAGCGGTGCGCGAGTCAGGGACGCGTCGTGGTGCGCACGAAATCGAGGGCCTGCGGCCAGGACAGCTTGTAGGCGGTCGCGTTGACCTCCTTGTCCTGCCTGCCGCGGGCGCTGAACCCGTGGTCGGCACCCGGGTAGTTGTGCACGATGCTGGCCCCCGTTTCCCGGCCGTTGAGCGCGGAATCGAGCGCGTCGAAGCTCTCCCGCGGCACGAGGTGGTCCGCACCCGGGTACAGCATCATCACCGGCGCCTGGATCCGGGCGGCGTGCTCGGCGGCGTCCAGCGCGTGGTTCGCGGCCGGCGGGATCGGCACCGTCGGGTGGTAGGCCACCACGTTCGCCAGCCGCTGGTCCCGGCCGCCGAGCAGCAGCGCGAAGCGGCCTCCCATGCACCAGCCGATGACACCGACCCTGGACAGGCCGAGTTCGTCGAACATGTGCGTGAGCAGGCGTTCCAGCTCGGCAAGCACCGTCTCGTCGTCGAGCCGGCCCATCAGCTCGAACAGCTTCTCGTGCGCGGTGTCGTCGGCGTTCGGGCCCTGCCACGGGTCCCAGGACAGCGCGGTGACCCCGGTGCCGACCAGGTCCGCGGCGAACTCCCGCACCTGCTCGCTGACACCGGTGACCATCGGCAGCAGCAGCATGCCCGCACCGCCGTCGTCGTCCGGCCGGGCGAGGTACACGCGGGAGGAACCGACGCTGGTGAACTCAGCGGTGATCGTTTCAGCCATGGCGCCACCATATGCGCCGTCCCGGCACCCGCGCCCAGCCGGGAGCGGACGTTCGGGCGTGCGCACCCGATTCCCAACCCGTTGGATCGGGTTTACCCCGGGATCTCCGGCACCTACGGTCCTCGCATGCCGCACCGGCCGATGCTCACCACTCGGGAGCACGTCGACCTCTCCCGGGTCTGCGCCGCGCGCTGTCCGCGCTGACGCCCCGGTCCCGCTTCACCTCATCCCGCGCTCCGCCGTTCGGGCGCGGCCGGCGCGCGTGCGCGCCCGATCCCCGGAGGAGTGCATGAGCACCTCGCGACGCTCGTTCCTGTCCGCGCTGACCGCCGCGCCGGTCGCGCTGAGCCCGATGTTCCTCGCGGCGTGCGGCGGCGATCCGGCGGTGCGCGCGGACGGCAGCGTCGACCTCAGCAAGGTCACGCTGACCGTCGGCGACCAAGCCGGGATCCAGCAGTCCCTTGTGGACGCCGCGGGCGTGCTGGGCGACGTGCCGTACCAGCTGCGCTGGTCCCAGTTCGCCGCCGCTTCGCCGCTGCTGGAGGCGTTGCGCAGCGGCGCCGTCGACATCGGGTTCGCAGGCGACGCGCCGACGCTGAACGCGCTCGGCTCCGGAGCCGACCTGAAGATCGTTTCGGCGACCCGGGCGCAGCGCTCGTTCGGGCAGGCGATCCTGGTGCCGCCCGGCTCGCCGATCAGCACCGTCGCCGACCTGCGCGGCAGGACCGTGTCCCCGACGACGCCCGGCAGCGTCGGGCACTACCTGCTGCTCAACGCGCTGCGCGAGGCCGGGCTTTCCGGGCGGGACGTGCGGATCAGCTTCCTCGAGCCGGTCAACGCCAGTGCCGCGCTGAGTTCCCGGGCGATCGACGCTTGGTCCACATGGGACCCCTACACCGCGGCGGCGCAGGTGGAGCAGGGCGCCACCATCCTGCGTGACGCGCGAGGGCTGTCCTACGGGCTCAGCTTCATCAACGCCTACCAAGAAGCGCTGGACGACCCGGCGCGCCGCGCGGCCATCCGCGATTTCATCGCCCGCTACAACCGGGCTCTGGAGTGGGCGCGGGCGAATCCCGCGGCGAACGCGCGGGTTTACGGCGAAGTCAGCCACCGCGGGCCGGAGGTAGCCGGGCTCGTCGCGCAGCGCCAGCAGCGCGTCGGCGGACCGGTCGACGGCCGGGTCGTCGGGCAGCTGCAGGAGATCGCCGACAACTACGAGCGGTTCGGCGTGCTGCGCGAGCACCTCACGATCGCCGAACACGTCGACACCGGGCTCTACTGACCCGCCCGCTCCGCTCGCCGGAGGGGCCGGGGCGCTGCGCTGCGAACCCCGGCCCAGGTGCGGATCAGCGCAGCGGCTTGCGGCCCACGCCCGCCCAGATCGCGGCCTCTTCCGGCGCCGCGAGGTCCAGGTCCGGGGTGTAGTTCGGGCTGCGATCCTCCGGGTGCCACTCCGAGGTCCAGGTCATGCCCGGCGCCAGCATCTCGAAGTCGCCGAAGAACGACCGGATCTCCTCCTGCGAACGCCAGATCACCGGGCTGGTGGAGCGGTCGTACATCTTCTTGATGCCGACCAGCTTCTCGTCCATTTCCGGCAGCACGCCGTCATCGGTGACCTGCGAGATCGCCAGGAAGGAACCGGGCGGCAGCAGCTCGCGGTAGCGGGCCATCACCTGCGGGGAGATGTCGGTGCCCTCGGGGCCGAGTTGCTGGACGTGCAGCACCGCGATCAGCAGCACCGCGATCGGCTCCTCCAGGTCCAGCACGCCGGTCTCGATGGCGCGCTGCCAGAGCTTGTCCGGGTTGCGGAAATCGGCGTTGATCACCGCGTGCCGGTCGGTGTCGCCGTCGGTCTCCAGCAGGACCTGCGAATGCGCGACGGCCACCGGCTCGTGGTCGACGTAGACGACCCGCGATCCCGGCTCGACCTCGTCGGCCACCGAGTGCGTGTTGCCCATCGTGGGCACCCCGGAGCCGATGTCGATGAACTGGTGCACGCCCTGCGAGACCAGCCGCCGCACCGCGCGGTGCAGGAAGAGCCGGTTGTTGATGGCGATCGGGCGCAGCAACGGGTACTTCTCCAGGACGCTTTCCCCGAACGCGCGGTCGATCGCCCAGTTGGCGTCGCCGCCGAGGTAATAATCGTAGACCCGCGCGACGCTGGGCTTGCTCAAGTCCGCTTGCTGCGGGGGGAACGGGTCGTCGTCCACATCGCTCATTCGCATGGTCCTTCATTCACGACCGGGTGATCTTGGGACGCATAGTAGTCCTCCGGACGCCGGTTGTGACGGGCGCCCGGGCGGAATTAATCCCAACCGTGATGCTCCCGGTCAGAAGGACATCTTCGAGCGGAACTCCGCGGCCAGTCCCTGCAGGAACTCCACCGACTCGTTGACCTCGAGCGCGGCGCCGCGCAGCCGGTCCCAGGAGTCGACGAACAGCTCGAAGTCGCTCTCGTCGTCCAGGTAGATCCCGCCGGCGGCGTGCTCGATGAACACGAAGTCCTTGGTGGCGTCGGAGAAGCGCATCATCGTGAAGTCGTTCGGCACGAACGCCAGCCGCACGTCGAACGGCAGCACGTGGATGAACACCCGCGGATAGCGCTCGCCGAGCTCCAGCAGGTGCTCGACCTGGTCCAGCGCCACCGGCGGGTTCGGCCCGCCCGGGATCCGGCGGAACGCGGCCTCGCCCAGCACGAACCGGTAGTACGGCGGGCGGTCCAGGTCGAAGACCTGCTTGCGGTCCTGCCGGTTGCGCACCAGCGATGTCACGTCGGTGGCCCGGTCCTCGCTGAACTGCGTGAGCATGTAGTGCTCGGACTGCAGCGGACCGGGGATGCGCTCGCCGTGCCAGCTCAGGATCTCCCCGGCGGCCGGTTCGAGGTCGGTGAAGGTGCGGAACCAGTGCGGCACCGCCGAGCGGTAGCCGGACCACTGGCCGCGCTGGCCTGCGCTGCTGCGCGCCAGCTCCAGCATCACTTCGGCTTCGGTGTCGCTGGTCTGGAACGCTTCCAGCATCGACTTGAGCTCGGCCTGCTTGACCGCGACGGTGCCGGACTCGATCTTGTTGACCTTGCCCTGGCGGCACCCGAGCAGCTCGGCGACCTCCTGCTGCGTCATGCTCGCAGCGATCCGGGCTCGCCGGATCTCGTTGCCGAGCTGTCTGCGCCGCGACGTCACCGTGCTCGGCACTCGGACTCCCCGATCTTCGTTCGCTGACCCGACAAGCAGATCATGGTAGCCGAGGGCGGTGGGCGGGACCGCCCACCGGGCCCGGTGCCTGAATTGCCCCGAGATTCACCCTTCAGGGGAATAATCGACCCGGGGCAACCGGACGATGGTGATCACGGCAGGTCGAACGCCCCGGTGCGGGCCGCCGACAGGAAAGCCCGCCACCGGCGGGCGTCGAAGACCAGGACTCCGTCGTCGATGTTCTTGCTGTCCCGGACTCCGATCGGGCGACCGGCGCCGAGATCGTTCACCTCGACGCAGTTGCCGCCGTTGGGGCCGCAGCGGCCGGCGGAGATCCAGCCGTGCCGGGGGAAGTCCGGGGTGTGCGTTGTCGCGTTCGGGGTGTGCACCTCGCGCCCTCCTTGGGTCGACTCGACAACAAGATTAATCGTTCACTAGGATTAATCTCAACAACGGAGGGAGCAAAGATGCCCAGCGTTGCCGAAGGCTCCGCACGTCCTCGCCGCGCGCCCGCTGCTACCGGGTCCGACCAGCGCGTTTGGGTGCTGCGCAGGCATGTCCGCGTCTCGCTGCGCGAGGCGCACGCGATCACCACCGTCGACTGGGACGCCGGGGTGGCGCGGACCGCTTGCGGGCTCGCGCTACGGCCCGAATCCATCGCCGATGTCCCGGAGGGCGGTTGCATGCCCTGCGTGACGTGCGTGGCGGCCACCCCGATGCCGACCTCCGAGTCCAGCGACCCGGAAATCGACGAGCGGCGCTGAGCGCAGACCGGCCGTGCGTGCGGTTCGTCGCCGGACGCTCGACCGCTACCGGCACCCGACCGCGGCAGGCTCTCGACCACAGCAGGTCCTCGACCGCGGCAGATCTTCGACTGCAGCAGAGACTCGACCGCGGCAGGGACTCGCATCCGTCCGCGAGCCGTCCGGCCGCCGGGGGCATCGCATCCGGACGATTCGCCGACCGCTGATCTGTCCGGAAAGCTCAATCGACTGACCGGCGATGTCATGACCTAGATCACTCGTACGACTTAGCGTTCTCGTCTGTCCGGCGTCGCGCCGTGCTCCACAAGGCGGACGACCGGTGCGGCCCTTGGCGCGGTGGCGTTCGCACGCCCGCTGCGAGGGCCGCGGTACGACGGGGTACGAGCTGACGGCGGTCCGGATGAGCAACACGAGCACCCGCGCTACGGTGCGGCGGAGAATCCTGGGGTTAGCGCTGCTGCTGTGCGGGGCGCTGTTCATCGTCCTGACGGTGGCGACGTATCAGCGCGCGTTCACCTCCAGCACGGACGTGGTGTTGGAGGCGGCTTCGACCGGGAACCAGCTGTTGCCGGACTCGGACGTGAAGGTGCACGGCATGATCGTGGGCCGGGTGTCCGAAGTGGAGCCGACGCGCAACGGCTCGGCGGTGCACCTGGAGTTGGAGCCGGACAAGGCGAAGTTGTTGCCCGCCAACGTTTCGGCGCGGCTGCTGCCGCGGACGTTGTTCGGTGAGCGGTACGTGTCGCTGGACACGCCCGAGGATCCGGCGGGCCGGTTGCAGGCGGGGGATGTGATCTCGCAGGACCGCACGCGGGCGTCGGTGGAGCTGGAGCAGGTCCTGTCGGACACGATGCCGGTGCTGGAGGCGATCCATCCGGCCGAGCTGGCGACGACGCTGAACTCGCTGAACCACGCGCTGGAGGGCCGGGGCCAGTCGATCGGCGACACGATTTCGCGGTTGAACTCCTACGTGTCCGAGTTGAATCCGTCGTTGCCGGATCTGCAGGCGAACCTGCGCGAGGTGGTCGGGGTCGCGGAGACCTACGAGCAGGCGGCGCCGGACGTGCTGCAGGCGTTGGGCAACCTCTCGACCACGGCGCGGACGCTGGTGGATCAGCAGCAGAACCTGCGGACGCTGACCTCGCAGCTGACCACGACGTCGGGGGACGCGACGAAGTTCTTCGAAGCCAACGGCCAGAACCTGATCCGGTTCGGCGAGACCTCCCGGCCCACGCTGGACGTGCTGTCCAAGTACTCGCCGCAGTACCCGTGCCTGCTGCAGAGCGTCAGCGGGATCGTTCCGCGGGTCAACGAGGTCTTCGGCGCGGGCACCGACGAACCCGGTGCGCACATCAAGCTGGAAGTCGTGCCGAACCGCGGTGCGTACCAGCCGGGCGAGGACGAGCCGCAGTACTCCGACCAGCGCGGGCCGCGTTGCTACGACTATCCCGGAACCCGGCCGCAGTACCCGCCGGACGGCCCGATCGAGGACGGTTCCACGCCGCCCGCGGCAGGCGGGACGCCGGACTCCGGGCTCGGTCTGATCAACTCGCCGCAGGAGCGCAACGCCGTGTCGAGCACGCTGGCGCCGTCGATGGGCGTGCCCGCGCGCGAGGTTCCGCAATGGGGCTCGATGCTGGTCGGGCCGGTGTTGCGCGGTGCCGAGGTGGAATACCGCTGATCCGCGAGGTCCGGTTCACGACCGGCGGCGCGCGTAGGCCATCGGGGTGCTGCCGGTCCACCGCTTGAAGGCGTGGATGAAGCTGGCCGCTTCGGCGTAGCCGAGCCGGATCGCGATGTCGTCGACCGACAGCGTCCCGTCCCGCAGCATCCCTTCGGCCAGCGCCGAGCGGACTTCGTCGCGCACCGCCTGGAAATGCGTTCCCTCCGCGTGCAACCGGCGGTGCAACGTGCGGGCGGTGGTGTGCATTCTGCGGGCCACGTCCTCCATGCTCAGCCGGACCCCGTCCGGTGCGAGCAGTTGTTCGCGGACGTGCTTGGCGAACCCGGCGCGCTCGCGGCGCTCGGCGAGCAGGTCGCGGCACTGCGCTTCGCACATCGCCAAGGTGTGCGCGTTGGCCTGCGGCAGCGGGTGGTCCAGCAGCGCCGGATCGAGCAGCACCACGTCGGCGGAGCTGCCGAACTGCGGGGCGGTGCCGAAAAGTTGCTCGTACTCCGCGACGTCGGCGGGCTCCGGCAGCGACAGCTGCACGCCGCGCAGCGGGATCGGCTGGTCCAGCAGCTCCCGGATGATCGTGTAGATCGCCGAGAGGTCCCGCCCGAGCAGGAACTCGCGCACATCGGCGGGGATCGCTCCGGTGTCCAGCTCGACCCGCAGCGCGCCGTCGCGCATCCGGATGCGCGGGATGCAGAACGCGAAGCTCAGCTCCAGGTAGCGCAGCGCCACCGCGATGCCGTCCCGCACGGTCGGGCTGCTGATGAACGCGAACCCGAGGATGCCGTAGGCGGTCAGGTGGTACTGCAACCCCGCCCGCATCCCGAGGTCCGGGTCGTCCGGCAGGGCCGCGACCAGGTTGCGCACGATCCGCAGCTCCTGGTGCGCGTCCACGGACCCGTTCGGGTCCTCCAGCTCAACCTCGGTGAGCCCGGTGCCGCACAGCAGCGACTCCGGCGGCACCCCTTCGGCGGCGGCGAACCGGGTCAGCAGCTGGGCGCTGGTCGTGCTGCGCGGGAAGTCCCAGTCGCGCACGACCGGGTCCGGGATCGCGGGACGGGTGTTCTGCTCGGAGGGTTGCGCGGTGTCGCTTCGTTGCGGCATGGCCGGAAGTATCAATCACTTGACCGCCGGTGTCATAGCCCGCACGGCCGATCGGCTTAACGTGATCGGAACAGATCGGATGTGAGCGAGGAGGCGCCGATGACGCCGGTGCAGGCCGAACGCGCGGAGATCGAGGCGGCGATCGCGGGCCGCACGGTGCCGGACCTGCTCGCCGACATGGCGCGCGATCGCCCGGACGAGCAGGCCTTCTGCTCCGAGTCGCAGACTTGGACGTGGTCGCAGGCGCACGGGCAGGTGCTCGGCGTGGCAGCGGCGCTGCGTTCGCTGGGGGTGGGCTCCGGTGACGTGGTGGCGCTGATGGCGAGCAACCGGCCGGAACACGTGCTGGCGGACCTGGGTGCTTCGGCTGCGGGCGCGACGACCACGACGCTGTATTCCACGCTGGCGCCGGAGCAGATCCGGCACGTGCTGGTGGATTCCGGCGCGAAGCTCGCGGTCGTGGAGGGCGAGGACGCTTGGCGGCGGTGGGGCGCGGTGCTGGGCGAGCCTGCCGAGCTGGGTGAGTCGGCGGAGCGGGACGAGTCGGCGGAGCAGGGCGAGTCGGGGGAGCAGGGCGAATCGGCGGAGCTGGACGTGCTCGTCGCGCTCGACGTCCCCGGCGCACCGGCACCGGCGGGTTTCGGCGGCCGGGTGCTGGACTGGCAGGACTTCCTGGAACTCGGCGCGGAGCCCGAAGCACCTGGCGACCGGCCGGACCCGGGGGACACCGCGGTGCTGATCTACACCTCCGGCACGACCGGCCGCTCGAAGGGCGTCCGGCTCAGCCACCGCGCGCTGCTCTACGAAGTCGAGGCACTGGCCCGGGTGGCCGGATTGCCGGACCAGGTGGTGAGCCTGTCGTACCTGCCGCTGGCGCACGTGGCCGAGCGGGTGCTGTCGGTCTACCTGCCGCTGCGTTGCGGTGGGCGTACGCACTTCTGCGCCAGCGTCAAGGAACTGCCGCAGCGGCTCCCGCAAGTGCGCCCGACGATCTTCTTCGGCGTCCCGCAGGTCTGGGAGAAGCTGCGCGCGGGCATCGAGTCGAAGCTCGCCGAGCAGGGCGGATTGCGCGCTCGCCTCGGCCGCTGGGCGTTGCGCGCAGGAACCGCCGGTGCCGAACCGGACGCGACACGAGGCCGGAAGGCGTTGGCACGCCTGGCGGATCGCGCGGTGCTGCACCGCATCCCGGCGGCGTTGGGGCTGGACCGGTGCGCGGTGCGCGCGGTCGGTGCGGCGCCGTTGCCGCCGGGACTGGAGCGGTTCTTCGCGGGAATCGGGCTCGGGTTGACCGGGGTTTACGGGCTCTCGGAGACCTGCGGCGCCGCGGTGATGCACCGGGCGGACGCCGACCGGTCCGGAACGGTCGGCTCGGCGATGCCGGGCGTGGAACTGGAACTGGCCGAGGACGGCGAGGTGCTGCTGCGCGGGCCGCTGTGCACGTCCGGCTACCGCAACCTGCCGGAGGCGACCGCCGATCTGTTCACAGTGGACGGTTGGTTGCGCACCGGCGACCTCGGGCGACTCACCGCGGACGGCCAGCTCAAGATCACCGGCCGGAAGAAGGAGGTGATCGTCACCGCGGGCGGCAAGAACATCAGCCCGGTCGCGGTGGAGTCGCTGCTGGTGGAGCACCCGCTGGTGGGGCAAGCGATGGTGCACGGCGACGACCGCCCGCACCTGGTGGCGCTGCTGATGCCGGACCCGGACGAGCTGGCGCGCTGGGCCGGCGCCCGCGGGCTCGCCGCGGCAGGGCGCGAGCAGCTGCTGACCGATCCGCGGTTGCGCGCCGAGTTCGCCGGTGCCGTGCGGGCGGCGAACGCGAAGCTCGCCAGGGTGGAGCACGTCCGCTCCTGGGGCCTGGCCGCGGACGAGTGGACCGAGGAGGCCGGTGAGCTCACGCCGACCCGCAAGATCCGCCGCAAGGTGCTGACCGAGCACCACCGCGAGCAGCTGGACGGGCTCTACCAGGCGTGACGCTCCGCGCGTGACCGGCTGACGATGCGACGGCGCCGCGCGGCGCCGCACCGGAAGTCGCCGCACCGCCTCGCCGCAACCGCCGGAAGATCGAACGCGCCCCGAGCCGGCGCTCCGGAATCGGCGCGCCCGAGGCAGCGCCTCTGCACCAGCTCCTCCGGTCCCGTGCCGCGGACCCGGCGCCTACCGGCACCCGCGGCCCAGCCCGGCCCCGCACCGAGCACAACTAGATTCGGCGGCATGAGTTCCTGGCGGTCCACGACCTCGCACTGGGGTGCCTACCGCGCCCGCGTCGACCCGGACGGCGCGCTGGAGATCGGCCCGCACCCGGCCGATCCGGCCCCGTCCGAGCTGCTCGGCAACGTCGCGACCGCGGTGCACCACGCCACCAGGGTCGAGCGCCCGGCGATCCGGCGCGGTTGGCTCGAAGGCGGCGCCGGTCCCTCGGATCGACGCGGTCGCGAGGAGTTCGTCTCCGTGGGCTGGGACACCGCGCTCGACCTCGTCGCGGGCGAGCTGCGCCGGGTCCGCGAACGGCACGGCAACGAGGCGATCTACGGCGGCTCCTACGGCTGGTCGAGCGCCGGGCGCTTCCACCACGCGCAGTCCCAGCTGCACCGCTTCCTGAACACCATCGGCGGCTACACCGCGTCCCGGAACACCTACAGCTTCGGGACTTCATCGGTGCTGCTGCCGCGCCTGGTCGGAGACGCGGGCACGTACCTGCACCGCGGCGAGAGCTGGCAGACCATCCGCGAGCACACCGACCTCGTCGTCGCATTCGGCGGTATGCCGCCGAAGAACGTGCAGATCAGCCCGGGCGGTGTCACCGAGCACAGCACGTCGCGGACGCTGGCCGATTGGGATTCCCGCGGCGTGCAGCTGGTGGTGGTCAGCCCGCTGCGCAGCGACCTGCCGGACTCGGCGCGGACCGAGTGGCTGCCGGTGCGCCCGGCCACCGACGTCGCGCTCATGCTCGGCATCGCGCACACGCTGCTCACCGAGGGGTTGCACGACGAGGAGTTCCTCGCCCGCTGCACGGTCGGCTTCGACCGGTTCGCCGACTACCTGCGCGGCGCGGACGGTCCGGAGCGGGACGCGGAGTGGGCCGCCGGGCTGTGCGACGTGCCCGCCGACGAGATTCGGGCGCTGGCCCGCCGGATGGCCGCAGGGCGCACCTTGGTGACGGTGAGCTGGTCGCTGCAGCGCATCGAGCACGGCGAACAGCCGCTGCACGCGGGCCTGGCGCTGGCGGCGATGCTCGGTGGAATCGGACTGCCGGGCGGCGGATTCGGCCACGGCTACGGCTCCAGCGGCGACGTCGGCGACCCCGGCCCGCTGCTGCCGCTGCCGACGTTGGCGCAGGGCACCAACCCGGTCGAGACGTTCATCCCGGTGGCGCGGATCGCCGACATGCTGCTGCACCCCGGCGAGACCTACGACTACGACGGGCAGCGGCTGACCTACCCGGACATCCGCGCGGTGTACTGGGCGGGCGGCAACCCGTTCCACCACCACCAGGACCTCAACCGGCTGCGGCGGGCGTTCCAGCGGCCGGACACGGTGATCGTGCACGAACCGCACTGGACGGCCACCGCGCGGCACGCCGACGTCGTGTTGCCGGTGACGAGCACGCTGGAACGCGCGGACATCGGCGCTGGCAGGCGGGACACCAGGCTGATCGCCATGCACCGGGTGCTGGATCCGGTCGGGCGGGCCCGCGACGACCACGACATCTTCGCCGCGCTGGCCGAGCGGCTCGGTACCGGTGCGGCGTTCACCGAAGGCCGCACGTCGCAGGAATGGCTCGAACACCTCTATTCGGACTGGCGGGACCGGATGCTGGAGCAGGGCCACGAGGCGCCGGCGTTCGCCGAGTTCTGGGCGGCGGGCGAACACGTGCTGCCGCAACGCGACCGGCCCACCCCGCTGGCCGAGTTCCGCGCGGACCCGTCAGCGCATCCGCTGGCCACGCCCAGCGGCCGGATCGAACTGCGCTCCGCGACCATCGCCGGATTCGGCCTGCCGGACGTGCCCGGGCACCCGGTGTGGCGCGAACCGGCAGACGGTCTGCACGACGCGCGCCTGCCGCTGCGGCTGATCGCCCACCAGCCGCGTACCCGGCTGCACGGGCAAGGGGACGTCGGCGCGCTCAGCCGCTCGTCGAAGATCCGGGGCCGCGAGCCGCTGCGCCTGCACCCGGCGGACGCGCGCGGCCGCGGCATCGCCGACGGCGACGTGGTGCGCGTGTTCAACGACCGCGGCGCTTGCCTGGCCGGAGCACTGCTGACCGAGGACGTGCTGCCCGGCGTCGCGGTGCTGGCGACCGGGGCCTGGTACGACCCCGTGGACCACCCGGGGCAGCCCGGCGGCTCCTGGTGCGTGCACGGCAATCCGAACGTGCTCACCCCCGACCGGCCGACCTCGGCGCTGTCGCAGGGCTGCGCCGGGCAGCAGACCCGCGTGCAGGTGGAGCCGTTCGAGGAAGAACCACCGCCGCTGAACCACGACCGGCCACCCCGGATCGCCGCGGAAACGCCCGAGAGCGGCTGAACGAACGCCGCCCTGGCATTTCCCCGCGCCCGGTATCGCCGGTGTTGCCGCGAAACAGGACTTTCCCGCGGCAACGCCGACAAGCCGCGGCGAAGATATCGGTGCCGATCGCGCGCATCGGCATCACACCGGGTGATCATGGCTGGCCGCGGCGCGGGCGGAGCCCGGCGAAACCGGAAATCGAACTGCGATGCGACGTCATTCCGGTCACCGGTTGATCACAGGACACTGAGAAGAACCTGAGTTCGTTCGTCGATTCCGGCGGCCGCTTCGTCGAGCCGTGTGGCGCCTCCAACACGACGGCCAATGCTCCGCCGAGCCCGCAACGGCGGCGACTATTCTCCGGGCGTGCTCAATGCGGAGAAAGATGACACCGATCAGGCGACGGCGGATTCCGCGCCGCCCTCGGAGGCCGCCGCCGAGAGCCGCCCGCGCCGGCCGCTGCGGCGGCTGAAGCTGCTGGCGACGCTGTTCGGCCTGCTCGGCACCGTGCTGTCGCTGGCCGTGCCGTTCCTGCCGGTGACCCACGAGATCACCACGCTGCGCTGGCCCACCGCCAGCGGCACCACGCCGGTGTCGGCTCCGCTGGTCACGTTCTCCCCGGTCTGGCTGGACGCCCAGATCCCGTGCTCGAGCGCGCAGGACCTCGACGCGCGCACCAACGGTCCGGCGACGCTGCTGAGCACCAACCCGCCGGACTCCGACTACGGCAGGCTCACCGGGCTGACGCTGCAGGTCGACAACGGCCTGATCACGCTGCTGACCCAGGGCAAGCAGATCAACACGGTGCCGATCCCGGCGGGCGGGTGCGCGCTGGACCTGCATTCCGACGCCGTCGGGTTCAAAGCCCGCGTCGGGGACAACGTGCTCACCAACATCGCCGGTGATCACCGTCCACAGTTGACCGGGATCTACTCGGACCTCAACGCGCGCACCGACCAGGTCGACGGGCTCTCGTTCGAGGCCCAGGTGGACAACCGCTTCGAGAGCTCGCCGACCGCGCTGAAGCTCGCGGTGATCGCGCTGGCGCTGGTGGCCTTCGTCGCTTCGGTGGTGTGCCTGCGCAAGCTGGACACCCGCGCCGGGCGGCGACCACCGCGCTGGGTGCAGCCGGGATGGTGGAAACCGACGCTGCCGGACGTCGCGGTGATCGGCTCGCTGCTGATCTGGTGGCTGATCGGGGCGATGAGCTCCGACGACGGCTACACGATGGCGATCGCACGAGCGCGTGAGAGCGCGGGCTACATCAGCAACTACTACCGCTGGTTCGCCAACCCGGAAGCGCCGTGGGGCTGGTTCTACGAGGTCTACGCGCTGTGGGTGAAGGTCTCCACGGCCATTCCGTGGATGCGGCTGCCCGCGCTGCTGATGGCGCTGGTGAGCTGGATGCTGATCAGCCGCGAAGTGCTGCCCCGGCTCGGCCAGCAGGTCCGCCGCAGCCAGGCCGCCGGTTGGGCCGCGGCCGCGGTGTTCCTCGCGTTCTGGCTGCCGTACAACAACGGCCTGCGCTCCGAGCCGGTCATCGTGGTGTTCTCGCTGGCCGCGCTCTGCGCGGTCGAACGCGCGGTGGCCACCAGCCGGTTGATGCCCGCCGCGCTCGGGCTGGTCGTGGCAGCGCTCGCGGTCGGTGCCGGGCCGCACGGGATCGTCGCCGTGCTGCCGTTCGTGGCCGCGCTGAAACCGCTGCTGAAGCTGCTGGGCAGGCGGGTGAAGGAGTTCGGCTGGCTACCGGTGCTGGCGCCGATCTCGGCGGCCGGGTTCGTGGTGCTGAACCTGCTGGTGTGGGACCAGACCTGGCAGACGATCTCCGAGGCGACCTCGCTGAAGATCGACCTCGGGCCGAGCGAGAAGTGGTACCAGGAGCTGAACCGCTACAACATGCTGTTCAGCCCGATCCCGGACGGTTCGCTGACCCGCCGGTTCCCGGTGCTGCTGGTGATCCTCTGCCTGGTGACCTGCGCGGTGGTGCTGCTGCGGCGCAACCGGATCCGCGGTGCCGCGCTCGGGCCGAGCCGCCGCCTGCTGGCGGTGGCGGGCATGTCGTTCGTGGCGCTGGCGATGACGCAGACCAAGCACACCCACCACTTCGGGATCTTCGCGGCCGTCGGTGGCGCGCTGGCCGCGCTGACCGCGTTGGCGACGAGCACCACCGTGTTGCGCTCGCGGCGCAACCGGGCGGCGTTCTTCTCCGGGCTCATGGTGATCTGCGCGTTCTCGGCCACCGGGCCGAACGCCTGGTGGTACGTGTCCGGGTGGGGAGTGCGCTGGTCCGAGGAAACGCCGAAAATCGGCGGTTACGAGGCCAGCACGCTGCTGCTTGCGGTGGCGCTGATCGCGGCGATCATCGCGTTCGTCGAGCACGTGCGGGCGGACAAGCGGCTCGCGCCGCCGGGCGGGGTGGAGCACCGCAGCCGCGCGCTGCGCCTGGGTACCGCGCCGTTGTCGCTGTTGTGCGCGTTGCTGATCCTCAGCGAGCTGGCCGCGTTCGGCGCGGCGGTCGAAAAGCGCGCCGGTGGCTACAGCCTCGGCGGGGACAACATCAACGCGATGACCGGCGGCAGCTGCGGGCTGTCCGACTACGTCTACGCGGAGACCAACCCGCAGGCCGGGATGCTCAAGGTCGCCGACAAGCAGCCGGCGAAGGCGGCTCCGGCGGTCGATCCGGACGTGCCGGTGCCGTCGAACCGGCTGGAGGGCGAGGAATCGCCCGAGGACTACCTGAACGCGAAGCTCACCGGCTTCAACCGCTCCGGCCTGCCGCCCGGCAACGGCACCACCACCGAAGAACCGGACTGGAAGCCGCCGTACCAGTTCGGCGGGGACAACGCTCCGGTGTGGGGCAGCTACACCCAGCGCGGCACCGGCGAACTGCGCACCCAGTGGTACGACGTGCCGCAGCGCGCGGCCAGCGGTGAAGTGCCGATCGTGCTGGCGATGGCCGGCATCGAGGGCGGGGCCAACTCGCTGGCGGTGGAGTTCGGCAAGGACAGCCCGGAGGGCTTCCAGATCACCGACCGTCGCTACCTGCTGCAGCCCGGCGGGCCGAACTGGCGGGACAAGCGGCTGGTCGTGGACGGCAAGGCCGAGGGCACCACGAAGATGCGCATCGTCGCCGTGGACCAGTCGGTGTCCCCGCGCGGCTGGCAGGCGGTCAGCGCACCCCGCGCGCCGCAGCTGACGAACATGACCGACGTGGTCGGCGACAGCCCGACGTTCGTGGACTGGTCGGCCGCGTTCGTGCACCCCTGCCTGCAACTGTCCGGTCTGAACAACGGCATCGCCGAGATGCCGCGGTTCCGCGTCGCGGGCGGTGCGGGCGTGCGCGCCATCGGCCAGGGCTGGTCGTCGCCGGACAAGGGCGGGCCGTTCGGCTGGATGAACGTCACCGCGAGCATGCGGGAACTGCCGACGTACATGAAGGACGACCTCAACCGCGATTGGGGCACGCTGTACGCGGTCGACCCGTACGAACCGAGCGCACTGCCCGCGGAGGCGGCGATGCGCACGCACCAGGAAACCCATTGGGGCACCTGGACGCCCGGCCCGCTGCCGCGGACCGTCTCGCTGCCCGGCGACGTGCCCAGTTCCGACGACCGCAACGACATCCGGCCGCTGGACGCGGGCACCGGCAGCGACAACTAGCGCCGCGCGCGAGGGCGCGGACTGATCGCAGCTAGAGGACCGTTCGCCCATCCGCATTGGGCGAACGGTCCGTTCGTTCCACGGACGATCGCTCCCGGCGGATGACGCTCGCGCGCAGTCCGAGTGAACGGCCTGTTCGTCCAGTCTATTGGGACCAACAGTCCGTTCACTCCAGGGCTTCGGCCTAGCCGAGCAGGGCCGCGAGCTCCTCGCGGGTGCCGCGGAAGGCGTTCGCGTCCACCGGGGACTGCTCGGCCACGGTCGCGGAGCTGGTGAACTGCAGGACGGCGACGCCAAGGCCGCCGTAGCCGCCCCACTGCGCGTCGTAGAAGTCGCGGTAGCGCTCGTAGATCTCGCTGGCGTAGCCGCCTTCGTTGCTCGCGTAGCGCGAGTACCACAGCGCGGGCAGCCCGGTCAGGTCCGGCGAGCCGATCTGCTCCCAGTACCAGCGCGGCAGGTACAGCAGCGGGGAGCGGTACCCGGCGGCCACCAGCCGCCCGATGATGTCGCGGGACAGGTCGGCCCCGCCTCCGCCGTCCTCCACGTCGAGGATCACCGGCACGTCGGCGGGCACGGTCGCGGTGATGTGCGCGGTCTGCGCCTCGGCGCTGGAATCGCCGCGCTGGTAGTGGTACGCGGCCACCAGCAGCCCGGCGGCGCGTCCTGCTTCGAGGTTGGCGCCGAACCGGGAGTCGACGAACGAGCTGCCCTCGGTGGCCTTGAAGAACGCGAAGTCGAACCCTTCCGCCCGGGTGCGGGCCAGGTCGAACGCGCCTTGGTGGTGGGAGATGTCGATGCCGTAGAGCACAGCGGGCCTCACCTAGGAAGAGTTTGCGGATGGTGCGCGGATCGCCGTTGGTCAGGACTTGCGATCAAGCTAGCGGATCGGGCGTGCCGGGTGGGGCGTTTCGGAGGATTCGGACCGAAATGACCGGTGCGCGGAGACCGCGAGCCCCCAGGTTGGCCCACTGCCGACCGGGTTTCCTAGGGTTATCGCGCAGGTAGTCGAGCAGGGGAGTTCACGTGGCACAGACCGCCGTGGTGACCGGAGCGAGCAGTGGGATCGGTGCGGCGACCGCCCGCAGGCTGGCAGCGGATGGTTACGACGTGGTGGTGGCGGCCCGCCGCCAGGACCGGCTGGAGTCGCTGGCCGCCGAGATCGGCGGACGCGCGCTGGCGCTGGACGTGACCGACAAGGACTCCGTGGCCGCGTTCGCCGCCGAGTTGGACGACTGCGCCGTGCTGATCAACAACGCCGGTGGCGCGTGGGGTTCGGAGTCGGTCGCCGAGGGCCACGCCGAGGACTGGCAGCGGATGTTCTCGGTCAACGTGCTCGGCGTGCTGCACGTGACCCAGGCGCTGCTGCCGCTGCTGCGCGCCGGGGGCGGCGGCACGATCGTGAACCTGACCTCGACCGCCGCGTACGTGAACTACGAGGGCGGCGGCGGTTACAGCGCCGCCAAGCACGGCGCGCACGCGCTGACCGAGACGCTGCGGCTGGAGCTGGCGGGCGACCCGGTGCGGGTGATCGAGATCCAGCCGGGGATGGTGCACACCGACGAGTTCTCGGTGAACCGCTTCCGCGGTGACCAGGACAAGGCCGACGCGGTCTACGAGAACGTGGACCGGCCGCTGACCGCCGATGACGTCGCCGGGGTGATCCAGATGACGGTGGCGCAGCCGCTGCACGTCAATGTTGATCGCCTGGTGCTGCGTCCGGTGGCGCAGGCCGCGCAGCACAAGGTGCACCGCGGCCCGCTGTTCGAGGACTGATCCCGGGAGCCCGCCCGAAGCGGCCGGCGGCTCAGTCGCCGGTCCGCTCGCGCGCCGCGTAGCGCTCGGGGGTCGCCTCAGCCGTCCGCGCGGTTCGGGCGCGGCCGCCAGTACTGCTGCTTCTTGCGGTCGTGCACCAGGTATCCGGCGCGGGCGAGTTCGGCGCGCAGCTGCGCCGCCTCGGCTCCGTGCCGCTTGGCGAGCGCGTGCTTGCGGGTCCGCAGCAGCGAGTTCGCTCGCACCCCTACATCCGGATCGTCCTCGGCCCACAACCGGTACTCACCGGCGTGCGGGTCGCCTTGGCTCCACCGGTATCCGTGCGCCCGGAAAGCCTCGCGCAGCGTGTGGACCGGGATGGCGGTGGCTTCGTGGGCGAGTTCGTCCCCGTCGTCGTCCAGCAGCACCAGCGTTCCGCCGCCCGCGAACGCCGTGCGGACGCAGGTCCCGTCGATCGTCTGCGCGGGCCGCCTCCCGCGGCGCAGCTCCACGCCCTCGGCCGTCACCGACACCGCGAGCCGATCAGTGGCCATGTAGGAGGCGAAGCCGAGCCCGGCGACCATCCCGAAACCGGCCACCGCGAGCGTGCCGTGCGGCTGCGGCAGCGAGGCCACCAGCTCGAACGGCCCTTGGAACGGCGCCCACGGCAGCCCGGCGACCCAACCGGCCAGCAACGTCACCAGGCAGCCGAGCAGCCCGCCGGCCACCGGCAGCCCGATCCAGGCGCCGTAGCGCCGGTAGCTCGGCTCGACGGCCACCGTCGCGGTCTGCTGCGCCGGGGCGGAGTTGCGCGTCATGCACCCGATTATCCGAGCGGACGCCCGGTTCATCGCGGGCGGGGGTTGGTCAAGTGGCGAACCGGCCGCAGCGCCTGTGCAATGAGCGGCATGAGGACATCGCGGTGGGTAGCCACAGGATTTCTGCTCGTGTGCACGGCCGGAATGCTGGGGGCGACGACTCCGGCGGGAGCAGGCGGGGAGATCACGGTGACCGGCAAGGTCCAATCCGGGGTCGAGTCCCGCTGCATGGTGCTCCCCGCGCAAGGCCGCTCGCCGTACCTGTTGCTCGGAGGGGATCCGGCGGTGGTCAAACCTGGTGCGCACCTGGTGGTGCGTGGCCATCCGGAACCCGGCGCGCCAACCACGTGCATGCAGGGGACCCCGCTGCACGTGAGCGAGGCGCATCCGGCTTAGCCCGGACGAGGGGGGTTGAGTCGGAAGCGCCGGTCGGGGGCCGGTCTGCCGTGGTCGGGGCGGCAGACCGGCCCCCATTTTCGCGTCCGCGGCGGAGATCCGGGGGACTGCAAGGCGCCTGCGGCCTGCCGCTCGCGCCGACCGCTCACGAAATGTGAGTGACGGGCTGGGGATCGGCCTTCAAAAGCACGGTGTCGGCGCCGTTGAGGATTCGTTGCGTGCTTGACCAGTGACCTGGTGTGTCCGATGACACCCGGCTCAGGACCAAGTACCCGGTGAAATAATCCGTTCGAGCGGCCACTCTGGAACTGCACGATCCGAGTGGTCCGCGCAAGGAGAACGACGATGATCCGAACCCCGTACGGCGCCCCGAAAACCCCGTTCGACCAAGCTGAGCGGCAGCACACCGCGGGAACGGTCCAGGTGCCCGCGCCGCGGGCCGATCGGCCGGGCACCGCCGAGGTGCCCGCGCAGCAGGGCGGGCCCCGCAGCGAGGTGGCCGCGCTGGTCGTCGCCCGCGGGGCGGACAAGGGCTCCGAGTTCCCGCTGGCGGGCGCGTGCACCGTGCTGGGCAGGCACCGCGATTGCGACATCGTGCTCGGTGACGTCACGGTTTCGCGCTACCACACCGAGATCCACCGCGTTGGCGACCAGTTCGTCGTCGCCGATGCCGGTTCGCTCAACGGCACCTACCTGAACCGGCACGTGGTGGATCGGGCCGAACTCTCCGACGGTGACGAGATCTGGGTGGGCAAGGTCCGCTTCACCTTCCGCTCCGGCCGGTGAGACGAGGCCGAAGCGCACGGGGCGGGTGGCTGTGCCGCCCGCCCCGAATGCCTGGCTGCGCGCCGCTTTCGGCCGGTCAGCCGGGGTGGGTTTCGCCGCCCACCGGGGCGAACACCTCGCCGGTGTAGTAGCTGGAAAGCCGGTCCGCGGCGAAGAACACGTAGGACGGGGCGATCTCGTCCGGTTCACCGCGCCTGCCCATCGGGGCTTGCTCGCCGAACCCTTCGACCTTCTCCGCCGGCATCGTCGACGGGATCAGCGGTGTCCACACCGGACCGGGTGCCACGCAGTTCACCCGGATCCCGCGTCCGGCGAACGATTGCGCCAGCGACTTGGTGAGCGTGTGCACCGCGCTCTTGCTGGCCGAGTAGTCCATCATCGACTTGTTGCCGCGAAGTCCGTTCACCGAGCCGGTGTTGATGATCGAGCCGCCGTCGCCCATGTGCGGCAGCGCGGCGCGGATCACCCAGAACGGCGCGTAGACGTTGACCTTGAAAGTGCGGTCGAACTGCTCGTCGGTGATCTCGGTGAAATCGCTTTCCACGGCTTGCGTTCCGGCGTGGTTGACCAGCAAATCGATCCCGCCGAGCTCTCCGGCCACTTCGGTCACCAGATGTTCGCACTCCGAGCGCGAGCCCAGATCTCCTTTGTGCAGCGAACAACGCCGCTGCTGCGCGGTCACGAGCCCGGCGGTGTGCCGGGCGTCGTCGTCCTCGGAGTCGCCGAAGTAGACGATCGCGACGTCGGCTCCTTCCTTGGCGAACGCGGCCGCGACGGCCCGGCCGATCCCGGAGTCGCCGCCGGTGATCAGGGCGCGCTTGTCCTGCAGCAGCCCGCGTCCCTCGTAGTCGCGCATCTCGTCGCGCGGTCGCGGCGTCATCTCGCCGGTGGCTCCCGGCGGTTGCTGCTGCTGTGCGGGGACGCTGGTCTGTTGGCGGGTCATCGGATCCCCCCGTCTTCGGCGATCGGACGCGTGCGGTTCAGGCGTTGGCCGCGAGGCGGGATCGTTAAACCCGCTCGAAGATTCGCCGGCCGCCGGGGGAATCGATTTCCGAAGCTGATCCGCTTGGTGTGCGGCGGAATTCGCTCTCGATCCCTATGTCGACGAGCTTCGTTGGGAGTACTGTCGAGAAGAACCCGGTGTCCGCGCAGCGGTCCGGCCCCGTGACTGTCCAAAATGGATGATAACGATCTGCCGCGCACGACGCGGAATCGGTGATTCGGGAGGAGGTCGGTGATGCGGACGCAGGTCGCCGCAGCGGTGGCGCTGGGCTACTTCCTCGGGCGTACCAAGAAGATGAAGCTCGCCATCACCATCGGCGGGGTACTGGCCGGGCGTCGGTTCGGCACCGACCCGCAACAGCTGTTGCGGCAGGGGGCGAAGGTGCTGTCGTCCTCGCCGGGGCTGAGTTCGGTAACCGAAACCGTGCGGGGCCGGCTGGCCGACGCGGCGAAGGAAGCGGCCACTGCGGCGCTGTCCGGTCGCATCGATTCGCTCGGCGACAGCCTGACCGAACGTGCGGCGAAGCTGCGCGGCACCGGTGGCGGAGAATCCGGCGAGGAGTCCGGGCGTCGCGAGTCCGATCCGACTTCCTCGGCTGCCGAGTCGGCGCCCGATTCCGGCACCGAACGACCGCGCGCGCGGTCGTCGCGCCCGCGGCCGGAGCAGGCGGCGCGTTCCCGCGCGCAAGACCGCCCGCGCCCGGAACAGGCACCGCGGAGCCCTTCGGAGGCACGTCCGCGCAGCAGGCGGGGAGGCGATGATGGCTGACCGGCGCGATCAGGAATCCGGCTCCGGGGCGGAGGCACAGCCGCTGGAACACCTCAAAAGCGCCGCCCAGGACCTGCTCACCGCCCTGGTGGAGCGAGTCGCGGGCTCGGCGGGCAAGCAGGTCGAGCAGCTGACCGATCGGCTCACCGACTACGCGGGCGACGGCGGTGGACCGGGCCTGATGGCCGCGGTGACCGGTGGCAAGAAGCTCGCCGAGGGCAGCGGGCCGTTGAAGGCGGCGCTCGGCGCGGGCACCGAGGCGGTGAAGCAGGCCGCCGGCGGTGGCGCGGGCGGCGGCGGATCGTCGGGCGGCAGCGCCAAGGTCGTCAACATCGTCGAGCAGAACGACGTCGGGCTGCCGCTGCGGGTGGTCTACGACCAGTGGACCCTGCTGGAGGATTTCCCCGGCTTCACCCGCAAAGTCGAAAGCGTCGAGCAGGAATCCGACGAGAAGGTCAACTGGCGCGCGCAGATCTTCCTGTCGCACCGCAGCTGGCAGTCCACGATCGTGGAGCAGGTCCCGGATTCGCGGATCGTGTGGACCTCCACCGGCTCGAAGGGTTCGGTGGACGGCACGGTGTCCTTCCACGAGCTCACGCCCACCTTGACCCGGATCCTGCTGGTGCTCGAGTACCACCCGCAGGGATTCTTCGAGAAGACCGCGAACCTGTGGCGTGCGCAGGGACGCCGGGTGCGTTCGGACTTCAAGCACATCAAGCGGCACATGATGACGCGCACCATCCTCGAACAGGACGAGATCGAGGGATGGCGCGGGGAGATCCGCGACCGCGAGGTGGTTCGCAGCCACGACGACGCGGTGGCGGCCGAAGGCGAGCAATCCGAGGGCGCGGGACGCGACGAGTACCGGGATCAGGACGAATACCCGGAAGACGATGCGTACCGCGACGACGAGTACGGGGACGACGAAGGCCGGCGTGGCGAGTACGGGGACGGCGAGTACCGCGAGCGCACCGACGAGGACTACGCGGACCGCTACTCGGACGAGGAGTACGGCGACGACGAGGACGAGCCCGCGCCGACGCCGCGCCGTTCCCGGATGCGCACGCGCCGAAGCAGGTGATCACAAGTGACGGTGGCGAACGCGCAAGGCGGATCCGTCGAGCGGGGATCGGCGGGGAACCTGGCCGACGTCGTGGAACTGATCCTGGACAAGGGCTTGGTGATCGACGCTTTCGTGCGCGTCTCACTGGTGGGCATCGAACTGCTCACGGTGGACGCCCGGATCGTGGTGGCCAGTGTGGACACCTACCTGCGGTTCGCGGAGGCGACCAACCGCCTCGATCTGGATCAGAAGGGCGGCAAGGACCTGCCGGAGCTGATGCAGAGCATGTCCGAGGGCGTGACCCAGGGCGGCGCGCAGGGCAAGACCAAGGGCGTGCTGGACGCGGCCAAGGACAAGTACGACGAGATCCGCACCGAACAGGAACCGGAGCGCGAGCCGGCCCGGCCGCGGCGCGAACGGGGCAGGGAGCGCGAGCGATGACCGCGCAGCGAACTTCGGACACCGGCAGAGCCTCGGTCACCGCGGGCATCTACGTCTACGGCATCGTGCGCGCCGAGGTGCCGGTGCCGGACGACCTGCCGACCGTGGGCGGAACCGATTTGCGGCTGGTGCGTTCCGGCCCGTTGGCGGCGCTGGTCAGCGAGGTCGACTTGGACCGGCCGCTGGGCCTGCGCGACGACCTGCTCGCGCACGAAGGCGTGCTGGATGCGGTGGCGGCGGATTCCACCGTGCTGCCGCTGCGTTTCGGCGGCGTGGTGCAGGACTTGGCGGCGGTGCGCAACGAGCTGCTGGCGGGCAACCAGGACGACTTCGAGTCGATCCTCGCCGAACTCGACGGTCTCGTGGAATTCACCTTGCACGGCAGCTATCTCGACCAGATCCACCTGCGCGAGATCGTCGGGGACGATCCGGAGATCCGCGGCCTGCGCGAGGAATTGCAGGGCGTGCCGGAGGATTCCGGGCACGCCGCGCGCGTCCGGTTGGGCGAGCTGGTCAGCGCCGCGGTGGGGCGCAAGCGGGAGCTGACCGTCGGAGCCGCGGTGGCGGCGCTGTCGCCGCACTCGGCGGCCACTTCGGTGCGCGAGGTCAGCGGGCAGGACGATGCGCTGAGCGTCGCGCTGCTGGTCGACCGCGATCGGATCGAGGACTTCCAGCGCGCCGTCGACGAACTCGGCGAGGACTTCGCCGGTCGAGTCCGGTTGCGGCTGCTGGGGCCGTTGGCCCCGTACGACTTCCTTCCGGAGGACTGACATGGGTCTGTTGAGCGGAATTCTCACCGCGCCCATCGCCCCGGTGCGTGGCGTGGCGTGGATCGCCGAGCGCATCCGCGAACAGGCCGAGCGCGAGTACTACGACCTCGGCGCCATCCAGCGCGGCATGGCGCGGGCCGACGAGCTGCTGGCCGCCGGAGAGATAACCGAGCAGGAGCGCGACGAACTGCAGGACGCCTACCTGTCCCGGTTGTTCCAGGCGCAGCGGCGCAGGCAGGCGGGGCAGCGGTGATCCGCGGTGGCGGGCACGGGCGAGCAGCGGGGCGGGCGTCCGCGACGGCCTCCGCCGCAGGACGAGTCCCCCGCGCCGCAACGGTTGCGCGCGTCGAAAGCGGCCCGGCTGGCCTTGACGCAGCTGGGGGAGCTGATCGGCAAGGAACCCGAAGGCGCGACCTCGGTGCAGCGCGGCGAGCACGGCTGGCTCGTCGGCGTCGAGGTCGTCGAGATCCGGCGGGTGCCCGCCACCGCGGACATCCTCGCGGTCTACGAGGCGGAACTGGACGAGAACGGCGAGCTGGTCGGGTATCGGCGCACCGCCCGGTATCCGCGGGGCCAAGGGTGAGCGGCTCCACCGCGGGCGGCAGGTGCCGCGGCGCGGACGAAGTGCGGTGAGCGGAGGCTGCGATGACCGACAGCGGCGGCGCTCGTGCCCCGGCCTGGCACTCCGGCGGCGGCAGGCCCGCGCAGCAGGACGGCGCGAACCTCGCCGACATCCTGGAGCGGGTGCTGGACAAGGGCATCGTGATCGCCGGGGACGTGCAGGTGAACCTGCTGGACATCGAACTGCTCACGATCAAGCTGCGGCTGGTGGTGGCCTCGGTGGAACGGGCCAGGGAGATGGGCATCAACTGGTGGGAGTCGGATCCGGCGCTCTCGGCGGAGCACCGCGAGCTCGCGGCTGAAAACCGCGAACTGCGCGACGAGGTGCGCAAGCTGCGAGACGGGGAGGACGCCGCGCTCGAGGAGCACGACCGTGACTGAACCGATGACCTACCTCTACGCGATCAGCCGCGAGCCGCCCGCGCCGGAAGGCATCAGCGGCATCGGCGGCGAGCCCGTGCGCGTCGTGCCGGGCGAGGGCATCACGGCGCTGGTGAGCACGGTCGACGCGGCAGACTTCGGCGAGCGGGGACTGCGGGAGCACCTGGAGGACGTGCGGTGGCTGGAGGAGACCGCGCGCGCCCACAACCGCGTGGTCGACGCCGCCCGGACACCGATCGCGCCGCTGGGCCTGGCGACGGTCTACCTGTCCGATGACCGCGTCCGGGAAGTGCTGCGCGAGCGCGGTGCGCATTTCCGCGCGGTGCTGGATCGCGTCGCCGGCCGCACCGAGTGGGGCGTTAAGGCGTACGCGGATCCGCCCGCCGAGGAAACACCGCCGCAGGAACCGGAATCCGAACGGCCGGGCGCGGCGTACCTGCAGCGGGCCCGGCGGCGTCGCGAGTTCTCCGAACGCTCGTGGGCCGACGCGGTGCACCGTGCCGAGCGGTTGCACGCGGACTTGGCCGCCTTCGCGCGTGCCAGCAGGGTGTTGCCGCCGCAGGACCGCGACCTGGCCGGTTACACCGGCCGGATGCTGCTCAACGGCGCTTACCTGGTCGACGACGAGCGCGGCGACGAGTTCGCCGGAGCGGTGACCGGCTCGGCCGACCGGGTGGGGCTGCGGGCCGAGTTGACCGGGCCGTGGCCGCCGTACTCGTTCGCCACCCTCGAGGACGAGGAGAACGCCGGAGGCCCGCGGTGACCGGGCCGGAACCGCAGCTCGGGGCGCTCGCCGAGGCGGGCGGCTCGCCGGTGCGGGCCACGCGGGAGATCGCGCTGGTGGACCTGCTGGACCGGTTGCTGGCCGGTGGGGTCGTGCTCACCGGGGACATCACGCTGTCGCTGGCGGGCGTCGACCTGGTGCGGGTGTCGTTGCAGGCGTTGATCACCTCGGTCCGGGAGAGCGAGGGCATGACCGGCCTGGCGCCGCGTGTGGAGTCCGGTGATGGCTGAGCAGGAACCGCACGCCAGGGAGTTGCCGCGCCGGATCGAGTCGGATTCCGAGTCGGTGCAACGCGACCTGTTCAAACTCGTGCTCACCATCATCGAGTTGCTGCGGCAGCTGATGGAGCGCCAGGCGCTGCGCCGGGTGGACACCGGTGAGCTCGGCGACGAGCAGGTGGAGGACCTGGGGGTGGCGCTGCTGCGGCTGGAAGAGGCGGTGACCGAGCTGCGTGAGCGGTTCGACATCAGCCCCGAGGAGCTCAACCTCGACCTCGGTCCGCTCGGCCCGCTGCTGCCGCGTGACTGAAGCGGCCTGCGACCGTGCGAATGTTCCGGCACCGGACCTTCGTCCGTCCACTTCGGACGTAGGGCTCACTCCGCCCCGGAGGAACGAGCGAGCCGCTCGAAGTGCTCGTTGAACACTCGGCGGGCGCGGCGCCGCAACCGGCGGCGCGCGGCCGGGTCCGAACCCGCCAGCAGTCCGGTGCCGACCACGAGCGCGCCCAGCACCCGGACCTCGTGCGGCAGGTCCAGGCCGGTGGGCAGGTCGCCGTCCTCGACCGCTTCGGCCAAGTGCTGCTTGAGCAGCGCCCGCCAGACCTCGTAGCCGTCGCTGAACCCGCCGTCGCGCTCCTCCGGTGCGTGCGACCAGAACGCCAGCCACACCTGCCAGCAGGTGAGCTGCTGCTCGTCCACCGGCAGCAGTCCGTGCACCGCGCGGCGCACCGCGTCCAGTCCGCGCCGATTGCCGACGGAGTCGACGACCCGTTGCGCCGCGACCTCGCCGTTGTGCCGGAGCACCGCGGTCATCAGCTCCGCCTTGTCGTCGAAGTAGTGCGTGACCGAACCGGTGGTCACCCCTGCCTCGGCGGCCACCGCGCGCATCGTGGTGGCCGCCGCGCCGCGGGCGGCGACCAGGCGCCGGGTGGTCTCCACGAGGTGCTGGCGCGATCGGGGATCGCGGATCCGCTTGGCCACTGGCGCACCTCTCGTCCTCGCCTCGCGCGGGTGTCGGTCGCGCAACCCCGGTACGCGGTCGCGCTTCGCGAACCCACTGCACAACAGGGTGCGGGACCCGGGGAAACACGCGTAACAACTGTTGCGTAACTCATGCTACGCAACACTCGTTCTAGCCGGTGCAACGCCGCCCGCCGAAGGGAGCCACCGATGGCTCTGGAGATCCCGCCGTCGCGGGGCGCGTTCGCGGACGCGGCGACCCAGGCGGGGCTGCTGGTGGAGTTCGCTGTCACAACCCTGTTCGCAGGGCTGCGAGCGCTGGTCCGCGGTCGCCTGTCCTGGCGGGAATGCCTGGCTCAGGGGTGGTTCCTGGCTTCGGTGAGCACGCTGCCCGCGGTGCTGATGACCATCCCGCTGGGCGTGCTGGTGGCGGTCAACATCGGGGCGCTGGCCGGGCAGCTCGGCGCCGAGGGCTATGCGGGCGCGGTCGTGGCCTTCGTCGTGGTGGGGCAGGCTTCGCCGCTGGTGTGCGCGCTGATGATCTCCGGTGTCGGCGGCTCGGCGATCTGCGCCGACCTCGGGGCGCGCAAGCTGCGCGAGGAGACCGACGCCATGGAGGTCATGGGTATATCCACTGTGGAGCGTCTGGTGGTGCCCCGGGTGCTGGCGGCGGTCGTGGTGACCGTGCTGCTCGACGGCGTGGTGATGGCGATCGGGATCAGCGCGACGTTGTTCGTGCACGTGCTGATGGGTGGTTCGGCGGGCGGGTTCCTGGCGACGCTGACCGCCTACTCCGATCCGGGCGCGTTCCTGGTGGCCGAGGTCAAGGCCGCGGCGTTCGGCGTGCTGGCCGCGCTGGTGTCCGCGTTCAAGGGCTTGACGGCGAAGGGCGGTCCGAGCGGTCTCGGCGATGCGGTCAACGAAGCCGTGGTGATGGCGTTCGTGATGGTGTTCGTGGCCAACGTGGTGCTCACCGAACTGCATCCGCTGCTGCTGCCGCCGAAGGGCGATTACTGATGGCCGCTCCGCAACCGCGCAGCGCCCAACCGGTCCGCAAGTTCGTGGACGTGCTGGCCGGGTTCGGGATGCAGGCCACGTTCTACCTCCGGGCGATCGTCGCGCTGCCGCGCGCGCTGCTGCACTACCGCAAGCACGTGGCCAGGCTGGTCGCGGAGATCAGCTTCGGGGCGGCCTCGCTGTTCGCCGGTGGCGGCACCATCGGCGTGATCTTCGCGATGTCCTTCGTCGCCAGCACGCAGGTCGGCCTGGAGGGCTACCGCGGGCTCGACCTGATCGGGCTGACCCCCATGTCCGGGCTGATGTCGGCCATGGTCAACACGCGCGAGCTGGCGCCGCTGGTGGCCAGCATCGCGCTGGCGGCCAAGGTGGGCACCGGGTTCACCGCGCAGCTCGGCGCGATGCGCATCGCCGACGAGGTGGACGCGTTGGAGTCGATGGCGGTGCGGTCGTTGCCGTTCCTGGTCAGCACCCGGATGGCCGCGGCGTTCATCTCGGTGGTGCCGCTGTACCTGGTGGGCCTGTTCGCGTCCTACATCGCCACGCGGGTGGCGGTGGTGCACCTGCAGGGCCAGTCGGGCGGCACCTACGACTTCTACTTCCAATTGCTGCTGAGCCCGTCCGATGTGGGTTTGTCGCTGCTGAAAGCCGTCGTGTTCGCCATGGTCGTGACGCTGGTGCACTGCTTCTACGGCTACTACGCCACCGGCGGGCCGGAAGGCGTTGGGCGCGCGGCGGGGCGGGCGTTGCGCACCAGCATCGTGGCGATCACGTTCACCGACATGCTGCTGACCTTGCTTTTCTGGGGGCTGAGCCCGAGCCTGCCCGCGCTGGGGGTGCAGTGATGGCGGACCTCATGCGCGGCGGGGTGAGCAGGCGGTCGCTGGCGGTGCGCGGCGCACTGGCCGTGGTCGTGGTGCTCGGGGCGGTGGTGCTGTCCGCATCCGGCGGTGCCGAGCTGTTCAACGGCGCCCCCACGGTGACCTCGACCGTGCCCGCCGAGGCCGGTCCGGTGCGGGCGAACTCCGCGGTGCGCTACCGCGGGGTGGTGGTCGGCGAACTGTCCGAAGTGGAGGCCGGGACTCGCGGTTCGCGCCTCACGCTCCGCATGGAACCGGCAGAACTGGATTCCGTGCCCGCAGGCGTGCGGTTGCGGATCCTGCCGAAAACGCTGTTCGGCGATCAATACGTCGATCTGGCGGGAGATTCGTCGACCGGACAGGGCAGTTTGCGACCGGGGTCGGTAGTGGCGGCCGACGACACCCGCGGCACGGTGCAGATATACCGGGCCTACACCAGGATGTACGGGCTGTTGACCGCGCTGCGGCCCGCGGAGTTGCAGACCGCGTTGACCACCATGGCCGACGTGTTGCGAGGCCGCGGTGCGGAGATCGGCCGGACGATCGACACGCTGCACGACCTCTCCGGACGCTACGATCCGCAGCGCACGATCGGGAACATGTCCGAAATCGCCGGGCTGAGCAAGCAGCTCGCCGACGCGTCGCCGGACCTGCTGGCCACTTTGGACGATGCCGTGACGTTGTCGCGCACGATCGTGGACGAGCGCCAGGACTTGGCGAACCTGCTCAGCGCCGGGACCGCGCTCACCGCGGAGTCGCAGCGCTTCCTCGACGACAACGCCGCCAAGGCCATCGAGGTCGTGCACACCATGGAGCCCTCCTCCGAGGTACTGGGCGCGAACGCGGACCAGCTCACCGCGACGCTGCACAACCTGCGGGATTTCACGGGCAACGCCAGCCGTACCTTCAAAGACGACCGCTTCCACATCCGCGCGCCGGTCACGCTCGAAGACCCGCAGCCGTACGGCCCGCAGGACTGCCCGCGCTATCCCGGCCTGGACGGGCCGAACTGCGCGCAGCCCACGCCACCGGCTCCGCGGTTCGGCGGCACCGTCGGCCCGATCGGCACTGAGCAGGAGAAGCGGGCGCTGGCCGATCTGGTACCGCCACCTGCGACGGCTGGACCGTCCACACCGGACATCGACACCGATGTGGCGGGCCTGCTGTTCGGGCCGGTCGTGCGCGGAACCCGGGTGGTGGCGCCGTGAACATCGCCGGTCCCGCAGTGAAGTTCACCGTGTTCGTCGTCGTTTCCGTGCTGGCTGCGGTGCTCGTGGTGAACACGCTCAACCATCCGCTCGAAGGCGGCACGCGCACCTACCGGGCGGTGTTCACCGACGCCCAGGGCGTGCAGGAGGGCAACGAGATCCGCATCGCCGGGGTGCGCGCCGGGAAGGTCACCGACGTGCGGCTGCGCGATGCCCGGGCGCTGGTGACCTTCGACGTGCTCGACGACCAGCCGTTGCCCGCCACGTCGAGCGCCGTGATCCGCTACGCCGACCTGCTCGGCGGCCGGTACATCGCGCTCGATCCGGGTGCGGGTGGCGGCGAACTGCGGGAGGGCAGCACGATTCCGAGCTCGCGCACCCGGCCCGCGCTGGAGCTGACCTCGTTGCTCAACGGCTTCAAGCCGCTGTTCGATTCCATCGACCCCGGGCAGGCGAACCAGCTGGCGCACGAGCTGGTGGCGGTGTTCCAGGGCGAGTCGGGCACCTTGACGTCCCTGCTGCAGCGGGTGATCTCGGTGACTTCCGGGCTGGTCGAGCGCGACCAGGTCATCGGGCAGTTGCTGGGCAATCTCAACACGGTGCTCGCCACGACCAGCGAACATCGCGCGGACCTTGAGCAACTCATCGTCCGGTTAGGACAGTTGAGTTCCGCGGTGGCCCAAGACCGGGGACAGATCGCCGAGGCCCTGGACGCCGGCGGCGCGCTGGCGAACTCGGTGGACGGATCGTTGCAGCAGATCACTCCGAACCTGACCCGCGATGTGGACGCGCTGCGGCAGATGACGAGCGGGTGGGTGGCGAACGAGCAGCGCTTCGACGCCGCCGTGCAGGGACTTCCCGAACTGGTCACGAAGCTGAACCGGACAATGGATTACGGCACCTGGGTCAACATCTACGTCTGCAACCTGCGGTTGAGCGTCGGTGGTGCGCGCGTCGACCTCGGTGCGGCGCCGCTGCCGCATTCGGAGGTGTGCCGATGAGCCGCCGCAACCGCTTCCGGAACAACCCATTGGCGGTGGGCACGGGCGGAATCGTCGTCCTGCTGCTGTTGCTCGGGACGGTGGTGGCGGTCCCGCAGCTGTCGTTCCGGCTGCGAACCCGCGAGTACACCGCGGAATTCGCGAACGCGGCCGGGCTCACCACCGATGCGCAGGTGCATGTCGCGGGTGTCCCGGCGGGACGGATTAGTGCGATGGAGCTCGCCGGTGACCGGGTGCGGGTGCGGTTCCGGCTGGACCGGTCGCAGCGTCTCGGCGAGGCGACCTCGGCCTCGGTCCGGCTCGCCACGGTGATGGGCACCCGCTACTTGGCGATCGAGCCGGCGGGGATGGGCGAATTGCCCGCCGGGGCGGTGATTCCGCGTGACAGGACGCGAGTTCCGTACAGTTTGGACGAGCTCGGCTCGGACGCTACCGGCACCACCGAAGAACTCGACCTCGGTGCGCTGCGCGGAATGATGCGCACGTTGCAGCAGACGACTCCGGAGGATCCGGAACTGCTCGGCCGGGCGCTCACCGGCATCAGCGGCGCTGCCGAGCTGGTGGGCCGGCACGATCAGCAGCTCGACCAGCTGCTGCACGGCGCCCGGTCGACCACATCGGCGCTGGTGTCCCAACAGGACACGCTCGTGCAGCTGCTCGGTGACGCGGACGTGATCACGCGGACGCTCAGCGAACGACGCGACACGATCCGACAGCTGATCACCGACGTGGAGTCGCTGACCTCCCAGCTGGATGGTTTTCTGGCGGACAACTCCGCGAAGCTCGGCCCGCTGCTGACCGACCTGCACGCGATCACCGCGGCGCTGCGCCGCGATGAGCGGGCGATCGGGGAGACCATCGCGAAGCTCGCCCCCGCCGGGAAGTCGCTGGCGAACGCGACCGGCAACGGATCTTGGGGCGACGTCTCCGGGCCCGCGGGACCGTTGCCGGACAACCTGTTGTGCGTGGCCGGACTTGTCGAGGGGTGCCGATGAGCCGGAAATCGCGAATCGTGGCCGTGGCGTGCGCGGTGGCACTGCTGATCGCCGGTGGCTGGTACACGCTGCTGCGGCCGCAGCGGGTGCACACCGTATCGGCGGATTTCGCTACTGTGGACGGAATCTACCCGGGCAACAAGGTCCAGGTGCTCGGTGTTCCGGTCGGAGTGGTGAGATCGCTGCAGCCGCGCGGGCCGGTCGTCCGGGTGACCATGCAGGTGGAGCCGGAAGTCAGCATCCCGGCGGGCGCGCAGGCGTACATCCTGAGTCCGGCTTTGATCAGCGACCGGTTCGTGGAACTCGGTCCCGGCTACACCGGCGGGCCGAAGCTGCCCGAAGCCGCGGTGATCCCGGCCGAGCGAACGCACTCGCCGATCCGCTGGGACCAATTGATGTCCTCACTGGACACCGTGGTCGGCGCGTTCGGCCCGGACGGGCTCAACAAGGGTGGCGACCTCGGTTCGACGCTGCACCAGGCGGCCACCGCGGTGGACGGCAAAGGCCCGCAGGTGCGCGAAGCGATCGATCGGCTCGCCCGCGCGACCGACGTGGTCGCCGGGAACCGGGAAGAGCTGGCCGGGCTGATCGGCGATTTGGACGTGCTGGTGCGCACCCTGACCGAGCATCGCGCCACAGTGGACTCGTTGTCCGCGAACGTGCAGCAGGCCGGCCAGGACTACGGCGCGCAACGGCTCGACCTCAACCGCACCATCGGACGGCTTTCCAGGGCGTTGACCGAAGTGGACGAGCTGGTCCGGGAGCACGGCGATGAGATCACCGGCAGCGTGCACGACCTGGCGGGCACCACCGGTCAGGTCGCCGCGCAGCGGGAGGCGCTCGGCGAGGTGATGACGATGCTGCCGCTGGTGTTCGGCAACTTCAGCCGTGCGGTCACCGAGGACGAACGGCTCCGGATCCGGCTGAACATCTCCAGCAACCTTTCGCAGTTCCCCGCCACGGCACGGCTCTGCGACCGGATTCCGGTGCCGTTGTGCTCGGGACCGGGCATCGTGAACCCGATTCCGTTCCCGCCCGACCTCGATCCGCTGCGCGCGCTGGCCGGCAAGCAGGGAGGTGGCGGATGAGCAAGGCGGTCAAGGCCTCCGCCGTGCTGATCGCGGTGCTGCTGACGAGCTCGTGCGGCCTGAGCCTGCACAATCTGCCGCTCGGCCGTGCAGCCGGGGGAGATTCCTACCGCGTGACGGCGGTGTTCGACGACGTGTCGAACCTTCCGATCGGGGGAGCGGTCCGGGTCGGCCAAGCCACGGTGGGCAAGGTCAACCAGTTGTCCACAAGGGACTTCAAGGCGTTCGTGGTGCTGGATCTGGACAAGAACGTCCCGCTGCCCCGCGACACCGCGGCGCGCCTGGAGCTGACTTCCGCGCTCGGTGAGCAATTCGTCGCGCTGGAACCGGGACCGGATCCGCACCCGCTCGGCGAAGGCGACCGGTTGACCGAGACCTCGCGCGGCCCGGACTTGGAGAACACCTTGGCCGCGCTGGGCACCGTGCTCGGCGGCAGCGGCCTCGACCAGGCCCGCACCGTGGTCACCGAGCTCAACACCGCCATCGGCGGCCGGGAGCGGAAGGTGCGCGACCTGCTGCACCGGCTCGACGAGCTGTTGACCGAAGTGGACTCGCATCGCGCCGAGTTCGACACCACGATCGACTCGCTGCACCGGCTCTCCGCCGAGACCGCGGCCAACACCCCGCTGCTGGAGTCCGCGCTGCGCGACCTCGACCCGGCCGTGCAGACCTTGCTGAGCCAGCGCGGGCAATTCGAGCAGCTGCTGAGCAAGGTCACCGAACTCGGGCGCAGCAGCGACGCTGTGGTCCGCGAAGCCGGGCCCGCGTTCACCAGGCAACTCGACCAGTTGCGTCCGGTGCTGGATTCGCTGGCCGGGTTCAACGGCGACGTCGCGGGCACGCTGGACCAGTTGCGGCTGTTCCAGCAGCGCCTCGGCGGAGCGATCCCCGGCGACTACCTGAACCTGGACGGCACCCTCGACGTGGCAGGAACCTTGGTTCCGTTGCTGACGGGGCGGAATCCGCCGTTGCCGCCCGGATCGCCCGCCGCACCGACACCGCCCGGTGATGCCACCGGACTGTTGAGCGGAGGTACCCGATGAACCGCGCGGTGCTGGTCCAGCTGTCGATGTTCGTGGTGATCGCCTTGGTGTGCGCGGGTTTCGTGTTCAACACCGTCCTCGGTCCGCAGGCCGTGCGCGCGCCGATCCGGGTGGCCGTGCGCCTGCCCGACGCGGCAGGGCTCGCTCCGACCTCGCAGGTGACCTATCGGGGTGTGCGCACCGGAACGGTCGGGGACGTTCGGATCGACCGGGCAGGGGCGGGCGTGACGCTGGATCTGCTGCTGGATCCCGGTAGTCGCGTTCCGGCCGATTCCACCGCGCGGATCAGCATGGACACCCCGATGGCGGTGCAGCACCTCGACCTGCAACCGGAAACCGACGGCCCACCGTACCTTTCGGACGGTGGCGAGATCCGCGCGGAACGCACCAGTGCACCGATGCCGTTGGAGACGCTGCTGGTGCACACCATGCGGCTCGCCGACAGCATCGATCCGCACGACGTGCAAGTCCTCTCCGAAGCTGCCTCCACCGGGCTGAACGGCACTGCTCCGCAGCTGCAGCGCGTCCTGGACGGAACTCGCGATCTCACGCAGCTGGCCGCGCGGCAGGAACCGAAGATCACGAACCTGATCGAGCACGGGCCGCAAGCGCTCGGTCCCGCTGAGGACCTGCCCGAACTCGCCGCGTCCATGCGCGACCTCGCCGATCAAGCGGGCGCGCAGGAGCCGCGGATCCGGCAGCTGCTCGATACCGCGCCCGGCACCGCCACCGAAGTGACGAAGCTGCTGGCGCAGAACCAGCAGGCGGGTTCTGCGCTGCTCGGCAACCTGCTCGGCACTTCGCAAGTCCTCGGTGCACACGTCCCGGCGCTGAAGGAGACGATGACCGCGCTGCCGCGGGGACTCGGCGACTTGGGCAGCATCGTGCACGGCGATGTCGCGGACTTCTACCTCGTGGCCGCACAAGGCCCGGTTTGCTACTACGGCACCGAACGCCGGATGCCGACCGAGACCGGCCCGCGCGAGCCGCAGCTCGGCTGGAACTGCCCGTCCGGGCCGGGACTGCAACAACGCGGCGCCGACAGCGCACCGCGTCCGGGTTCGGCGACGGGCGGGACCACCTCGGCGGTATCGCCTTCCGCACCCGCACCGGAGCCCGCCCCGGCAGGCGCGGGTCAACGGCAAGTTCTGGGGCCACGACCGTGGTCTTCGATGTTCACCCAAGGAGTTCGATGATGCTCAGCGACCGAGCGGACCTCGATGGCAAGCGCCGCGCGGCGGACGATTCCGAGCCGGACGAGGCGGCTTCGGGTCAACGGCCATCGGTGCCGGAGACGCGTGCGGACGCTGCCGAAGGCGGGGCCGTGCACGTCGCGGCGGCGGATGATGTGACCACTGTGGATGAGTCCGATCCCGGATCGGAGGTCGCAACGGCGCCCGCCGCAAGCTCCGCAGCGGAAGAACGGTCGAGCAGCGCGGAAAGCGTAGCGGGGTCCAGTGTGGACTCGCGAGCCACCGAAGGCCGTTTCCGCCGGTTGTTCTCGGCACTGCGCAGACCGCCGGTCTTGGCGACGACGCTGGTCGTCCTGCTGCTGGCCGCCGGGCTCGCCTACACCGGAACGCAACTGTGGCAGCGCGACGCGCAGGACTCGGCGCGGGAGAGCGCGATCGCTTCCGCGCGGCAGTACGCGCTGGCGCTGACCAGCTACGATCACCGCGACCTGGAGGGGAATTTCCGCACCGTCACGGACAATTCGTCGCCGGCCTTCGCGCGCCAGTACAAGCAGGTCAGCGACGGGCTCACCCAGCTCATCCAGCAGTACCAGGCGACATCTCGCGGCAACGTGCTCAACCAGGGCGTGGTCGAGGCGGACGAGGACCGCGCAGTGCTCGTGCTGTTCGTCGACCAGAGCATCACCAACACCAACAACCCGCAGCCGCGGGTGGACCGCACCCGGATGCAGATGACGCTGAGCCGTCCCGCGGACCGCTGGCTGATCGAGGACGTCCGGTTGGTGTGAGGAGTCCATTCGGGACGATAGCGGTGCCCCGCGACGAGACCCTCAGCGGTCCGCTAGCCGCGGTGTCGGCTCCGCATCACAGCAAACCCGACTGCGAAGCCTTGGTGATGAGCTGGATCCTGTTGCGCGCGCCCAGTTTGCGCATCGCGTTGCGCAGGTAACCGGCGGTGGTGTGCCGGGTCAGGCCGAGTTGCGCGGCGATCTCCGGGGTGGTCAGCCCGGCCGCGGCCTGGCGCACCACGTCGTACTCGCGGCGGGTCAGGCCGGTGTCGTAGAGCCGGGCCTTCAGATGCGATGAGGCCCGCTCGCCCACCCGCGGATCGAAGATCCCGACACCGTGCACCGCTTTGCGCACGGCCGTGACGAGATCGGTGCCACCGGCGTCCTTGAGCAGGCAGCCGTCGACGCCCGCGTCGAGCGTCGCCTGCAGCGCCGCGTGCTCGCGGTAGGCGGTGAACAGCAGAATCCGGGTGGCGGCGGCGACTTTCCGGAACCGGCCGACGACTTCGCTGGCCAGCGCGTCCGGCAGCCGCAAGTCCAGCAGCACGATGTCGGGCTGCTCGCGTTCGGCGAGCGCGAGCCCGCCCGCGGCGTCCGGCGCGCTGCCGACCACCCGGATCGCCGGGTCGTCGCGCAGCAGCAGGCGGACTCCGTCGAGCACGACGGGGTGATCGTCGACGACCGCGACCCGGACGGTGTTCGCGGTCACGGCGTCGGCATCCATACCCGCACCGTCAACCCGCCATCCTCGTTGACCACAGTGGACAACGTACCGCCGAGCGCACCGACCCGGTCGGCGGCCGAACGCAAGCCGATGCCGCCGGAATCCCGCACGCCCGCACCGTCGCCGTCATCCGCCACCGACACCGCCATGCCGCCGTCCAGCGCCACCGAACTGATCAGCACCGAGGACGCGCTGGAGTGCTTTTCCACGTTCAGCAGTGCTTCGCGCGCGACCGCGAGCAGCACGCTGCCCCGTTGCGGGTCACATTCGGTTACCGGTCCGATCTCGACGGATTGCGCCGAGATTCCGGTTCGCTTGCCGAACTCCGCGCAATCGCGGGTGAGCGCCGCGGCCAGCCTTCCCGCCGGCGGCTCGTCGTGGTCCAGGGCGTGCACGGATTCGCGGAACGTGGAAGCCGTTTCGGCCAGCTGGTCCTGCAGCGAATCCAGGCGGGCGAGCAGATCCGCCGCCTCACCGCCGACCGAATTGCGCAGATCCCGCAATTCCGCGCCCATCCGGAACAGCTGGGCACCTACCGAGTCGTGCAGCTCGGATGCCATTCTCCGGCGCTCCGCGGAAACCGCGCTCTGCCGCTGCCGCTCGGCCGCCGACGCCGTCTGCAGCGCCAGCGCGCCGGTTCCCGCGATCTCCAAGGCGGTGTCCAGCTGCCGGTCGCTGAACCCGACGGGCTCGCGCATCGCCGCGTACAGCACGCCCTGCGTGCGGCCGTCGAGCATCATCGGCACCGCCATCATGCTGCGGACGTCGTCGGCCGAGATGGGGACGTCGAAGTCGTGCGTGATCAGATCGGAGCGCCGGTAATCGTCGACCCAGACCGGTTCGAGCCGCTCGTAGACCCGGCCGCCGAGCCCGAGGCCGATCGGCACGTGCAGGTCGTGCAGGGTCGAGCCGGGCGTTGCGTCGCCCTGCCACAGCCCGTCCCACTGCCGCAGCACGAGCAGTTCCTCGGACTCCGCGAGCCCGGCGAGTCCGATGTGCACACCGCACTCCTCGCGCACCCGCTTCGCCAGCCCGCGCAGCGCCGCCGCCCGGTCCAGCAGGTCGAGCACCTGCGCGTGCGAACCGAGCAGCTCGCCGAACCGCAGCGCCCGCTCCGCAGGCGGATCCGGACGGTTCGCCCGCGTCGCCTTCGTTCCCCACCGCATCCGGAGCCGAAGCCTAGGCGGTGCGTCCGCGGTATCCAACCCCTCAACTGAGGGGGCCAGGTCACACGGCGTCCTTGACCGTTCGCAGGGTGCTGTCAGAGGGTGTGACACACTCAACGCCGAGTCCGAAAGGGATCGAATGGGAACCTGGCCGTCGCGGGCCGGAAAAACCGGGCAAACTCCCGGATCGGCGCAAGCGGTGGCGAATTCCCGTCCACTTCGGACTTCTGGCAGCGTGTAGTCGATTCAGCTTCATCCACATCGGTAATGCGGGGCCGCCCGTCTGGCCGGCGGAATCGGCGCACTCCGCATCCACGAACCGCAAAAGGAAGTACGGCAATGGCAACCGGGACCGAAGCGCAGGAAACCGATCCGCGCGCGGACAGCTCGCAAGACGCCGCCTCGTCGATCGCCGACCCCGGCCCCCTCGGGCTGGCCGCTTTCGCGCTGACCACGTTCGTGCTCAGCGTGTTCAACGCGGGTCTGCTCAGCGAGGACCTCGAACCGGTGGTGCTGCCGCTGGCCCTGTTCTACGGCGGGCTGGCGCAGCTGCTGGCCGGGATGTGGGAGTTCCGCAAGGCCAACACGTTCGGCGCGGTCGCGTTCACCTCCTACGGCGCGTTCTGGCTCTCGTTCGCGGCCTACGTCAAGTTCGTCTCCGAGGGTCTCGGCCCGGACGGGGACAAGGCCACCGCGCTGTTCCTGCTCGCTTGGGGCATCTTCACCGCGTACATGACCGTCGCCGCGCTGCGGGTGAACGTCTCGGTGCTGGCGGTGTTCGTCGCGCTGACGCTGACGTTCCTGGTGCTGGCCTACGGCGACTTCACCGGTGCGAAGACCGTGGTGCACGCCGGCGGCTACCTCGGGCTGATCACCGCGGTGCTGGCCTGGTACGGCTCGTTCGCGGCCGTGGCCAATGCCACCTGGAAGCGCACCCTGCTCCCGGTCGGCCCGCTCGCGCCCCAGTGAGCGCGCGCAGCTAGACCGAGCGGACGCTGAAGCACCGCCGCACGCTGAGCCGATTCTTCCGGCGCCCAGCGTGCGGCGGTGCTTTTTGCGCGCGGCAGCGGCTTTTCGGTGCACGGTGACCGAACGTCCGGTCGCTCGCACCGTATGGGGTAGTGCCGTTGCGCTGAGTTGATGAGATCGAGCCCGGTGCCGCGGCTCGTGTTTGAACCGCGACGCACTTCGGTCCATGATCCGGCGAGGCCGTCCGCACACTCCGGGAGCTGCCGAGGACGTGGTGCGCAGGTGCACGGACGTACCGGCCGGAGGAGGAGCTGTGCGCAACGACGAACTGGCTTACGCGTCGGCGGCCGACCTTGCCGCGGCGGTCCGCGATCGCGACCTCTCGCCCGTCGAGATCGTCGAATTCTTCCTGCGGCGCATCGAGCACCGCGACGGCAGCCTCAACAGTTTCGTATACCTCGCCGATGAAGCCGTGGAACAGGCACGACGCGCTGAACGGGCGGTGCTGGACGGAGACCGGCTGGGCCCGCTGCACGGTGTCCCGACCGCGTTGAAGGACCTGCTGGATTTCCACCCCGGCTGGCCGTCGACCTTCGGCGGCGTCCGCGCCCTGCGTGACAAGGTGCTCGATCGTTACTGCATCTATGCCGAGCGGATGCGGGCGGCCGGGGCGATCCTGCTCGGCAAGACCAATTCACCGGTCATGGGGTTCCGCGGGACGTGCGACAACCCGTTGTTCGGTCCCACTCGGAATCCCTTCGACACCACCCGCAATTCCGGTGGCTCTTCAGGAGGATCGGCCGCCGCGGTGGCCGACGGGCTGCTGCCGTTGGCCGAAGGTGCCGACGGCGGTGGATCGATCCGGATTCCGGCTGCCTGGTGCGGAGTCGTCGGCTACAAACCATCGTTCGGCCGGGTCCCGTGCGTGACGCGGCCGAACGCGTTCGGCGGTGCGCACCCGTTCTTGTTCGAGGGGCCGATCGCGCGCACCGTCGCCGATGTCGCCCTCGCCGCCACGGTGCTCACCGGATACGACTCGCGTGACCCGTTCGCCCTCGACCAGCAGGTGGATTATCTGCAGGCGACGGAGATTTCGCTGTCGGGGATGCGCGTGGCGTATGCGCCCGACTTCGGCATGTACCCCGTGGAACCGGCAGTGGCAGGAGTGGCCGCGGCGGCCGCCGCGCTGTTCGGGCAAGCAGGGGCCACTGTGGACGAAGTGGCGCCGCGAATGCCGTGCGATCAGCGGGATCTCGCCGAACTTTGGTGCCGGATGATGTCCGGGCAGGAGGTCGTGGAGACCTTCGCGAACCTCGGGGTCGACGTGTTCGGCGAGCACGCGGAGGACTTCCCCGCGGAATTCCGCGGCTACCTCGACGCCTCGCTCGGGCGCAGCGCGCTCGACGCGGTCCACGACGAGCAGCAGCGCACCGAGGTCTACGACGCGATCCAGGCCGTGTTCGCCGACCACGACCTGCTCGTCACGCCCACCGTGGCTTGCCCGCCGGTGCCGAACGCCGCTGACGGGAACACCCTCGGCCCGCAGCGGGTCGATGGCGTGCAGGTGAATCCGCTCATCGGCTGGTGCTTGACCTACCCGCTGAACTTCTCCGGGCATCCGGCGATCTCGGTACCGGCGGGCATGTCGGAGTCGCTGCCGGTCGGACTGCAGATCATCGGACCGCGCTACGGCGACCGCAGCGTGCTGGCGGCGGCGGCCGCGCTGGAGCGGATCCAGCCGTGGCAGCCCGCCTACGCCCAGTGCCGACAGCGTCCGCTGAGCGTTTGATGGGCGTCGGGCACCCCGGCGACCACTCGCGGGCCTGTTCTCGAGACGCCTGCCGTCCGGAGTAATCATTAGCATCAATTTGATCGGAGTCGTTGACTCCGCCGGTGCGGCGCGTGCAAAGTCTTCGTGACGCCGACCGCGGCCGTGCCGACAGCCGGCAGTGCGCGCGAATTGCTCCCGTCGAGCGGAAAAGCGGTTTCGCGGGTGCCGGTAGTGGCGCTGCGGCCCGCAGCGTTTCGCCGCGTTGCCCCGAGATCCCGAGGAGCGCTTCTCGCGATGCCCGTTCTGACGACCAGCGACGACCTCCGCCTGCACTACGTCGACGAGGGGCCTCGGGATGCCCCGGTGTTGTTGATCGTCCCCGGCTGGAGCGGTTCGGCGCGCTGGTTCGAGCAGCAGATCAGCGGGCTTTCCGGGCGCTTCAGGGTGGTCTGCTTCGACCCGCGCGGGCAGGGGGAGTCGGAGCGCACCGACGCCGGGCAGCGGATGGAACGGGTCGCGAAGGACCTGCACGACCTGATCACCGCGCTGGACCTGCGCGAGATCACGCTGCTCGGATGGTCGCTCGGCGTTTCGACCGTCCTGTCCTATGTGGACGTGTTCGGCTGCGGCGTGCTGCGCAGGATCGCGCTCGTCTGCGGTGGTCCGCGGCTGATCAACTCGGGGGAGTGGGAGCTCGGCTTCGTCGATGTGCCGCAAGCTCTCGATTGGGTTGCGCTGCAACGCAAAAGCATGGAAGAAGCAGCGGATTTCGTGCTGCCGCAGTTCTTCCGCGACGAGCGTCCTGCCGAGCAGCTCGCGTGGCTGCGCACCGAAATCACGAGCATGAACCCGGCCGGTTCCGCCGCGATGTGCTGGAACGTGCTCAACCAGGACTACACCGACGTGCTGGCCAAGGTGCAGGTGCCGACGCTGGTGCTCACCGGTGCCCACGACCGGGTCATCCCAGCGGGCAACGGCCCGTACCTCGCCGAGACGATCGGCGATGCGCGGCTGACGGTCTTCGACGACAGCGCGCACTGCCCGTTCATCGAGGAACCTGACCGGTTCAACGAAGAACTGGCGTCGTTCATGGCCTGACGTTCCGCGCCGCCGAGACCGGGTGGCGCGGCACTGTGCATGAGGTTGTCCTCATCGAAGGTTCACGCAACGCTCAGCAACGTGGCAGATCGTCTACGCCATGGACGCCCAGCGGGAAGCGGAGACGGTTCGCATCGGACCGGTGCGTTCCCGCCGGGTGCGGATCGGTGCCGCTGTTGTCGGGGCTATCGCCGTTTTCGGCGTGGTGGCCGCATTTCTGCACAACGTGCCGGATCCGGCCGGGCCGGGAGAGCTCGGCCGGGACGGGGCGCTCACGATCCTGGTGTTCATCGCAGCCGTAGCCGGCTGGATGAGCCGCCGTTCGGACGACACGTTCGTCGCGCTTGCCGCGGCCGTGGTGCTCGTCGTCTGCGGCGTCATGCCGTCCGAGGACGTTTTCGAGTCGTTGGGGCAGGACCAGATCTGGCTGCTGGTGGCGGCGTTCGTGCTGGCCGCCGGGATCGAGCGGACCGGGCTGCCTGCCCGCTCGGCGGTCGCGCTCGCGACGCGCGCCCGCCGGCCGCGAGGCTTGTTCCACCTGATCACGCTCGCGCTCGTGGGCACCGCGCTGCTGGTGCCCAGCACCAGCGGCCGGGCCGCGCTCGTGCTGCCGCTCTACCTCGCGCTGGCCGCGACGTTCGCGTCCAGGCAGCGGATGGTGCGGGCGCTCGCAGTCCTTTTCCCGGCGGTGGTGCTGCTGTCGGCCATCGCGAGCCTGCTCGGCGCCGGTGCTCACTTGATCACCAGCGAAATCCTGGACAGCACCATCGACGCGGAGATCGGCTTCGCGCGCTGGTTGCTGTGGGGATTGCCGTTCGCGGCGGTCAGTTCGCACCTGGCCGCCGAGATCGTGTTGCTGCTGTTCACCCGCCACTGCGATCGCAGCGAGCCGTTGCGGATCGACGCGGGGACGTTGCGCCGACAGCTCGATGTTCCAGAACGGTTGCAGCGCAACGAAGTCCGCGCGGCGGTGTTGCTCGGCTGCGTGGTGCTGCTGTGGAGCACTGAGCCGGTGCACGGTCTGTCGCCCGCACTGGTCGCGCTGGTCGGGGCGTTGGTGATCACCTCACCCCACGTCGGCACGGTGGGCATCAACGCCGCACTCGCGGGGATTCCCTGGTCGCTGCTGCTGTTCATGGCCGCCACGAGCGGGCTCGGTACGGCATTGACCGAATCGGGCGCGGCGGCGTGGGTGGTGGGCGAGTTGCTCGGCAGGAGCCGTCCGGAGCACGTGCTGCTCGGCATCGTCGTGCTCAGCGTCGCCGCGCACTTGCTGGTGCAATCCCGCTCGGCACGGTCCTCGGTGCTGATTCCCGTGGTCGTGCCCGCGGCAGCGGCCGCGGGGCTGAACCCGGTGGCGCTGGCGTTCGCGTCCACGGCCGCGGCTGGTTTCTGCCACACCCTGACTTCCTCGGCGAAACCGGTCGCGATGTTCGCCGGGATCGAGCAGGCGCCCACCTTCGCGCCGCGCGACCTGCTGAAGCTCTCGGCGCTGCTCGGGCCGGCGCTGGGCGCGCTGGTCCTGCTGTTCGCCCGGTACGTCTGGCCGGTGCTCGGCCTGCCCCTAACCTGATCAGTCCACTATGGAGGTCATCGTGCTCCGAATCCTCGTCGCCCCGGCCGGGTTCAAGGAATGTCTCGATGCCGAAGACGTCGCCGCGGGGATCGGCACCGGCATCCGCCGGGTGGTTCCCGGTGCCGTCGTCGACACCGTCGGGCTGATCGACGGCGGTGAAGGATCGACGCGGCAGCTGGCCGCGTCGACCGGTGGCGAGCTGGTCCCGGCTCGGGTGACCGGCCCGGTGGGTGAGCCGGTGGACGCCTGCTTCGCACTGCTCGGCGGAGCCGGTCCGCGCACCGCGTTCGTGGAGGTGGCCGCCGCCGCCGGACTTTCGCTGGTGCCGCACGCACAACGCGACCCGGCGCGCACGTCCAGCCGCGGTGTCGGCGAGCTGATCGCCGCGGCCTTGGACACCGGCCCCGCCAAGATCGTCATCGGCTGCGGGGACTCCGGAGTCGGCGACGGTGCGGCCGGCGCGTTGCAAGCGCTCGGGGTTCGAGTGCTCGACGGTGCGGGACGGGAGATCGGCCCGGGCGGCGGCCGGTTGGCCGACGCGGTGCGAATCGACGCCGGTGCCCTGGATCCGCGACTGTCCGCAGTGGAGCTCGTGGTGGCGGTGAACCCGAAGAACGTGTTGTGCGGGCCGAACGGCGTCGCCCGCGTCTACGGCCCGCAGAAGGGCGCAGCACCCGCCCGGATCGAGCGGCTTGCCGCGGCCATGGAGCACTGGGCGGAGCTGTTGCGCGAACACGGCGGCGCGCAGCTGGGCGACCGGCCCGGCGGGGGTGCCTCGGGCGGGCTCGGCGCCGGGCTGGCCGGCGTGCTCGGCGCCCGGCTCGTGTCCCGGTTCGACGTGTTCCTCGACGACGCGGATCTGGACGCGCGGTTGCAGGCCGCCGACCTGGTGATCACCGCGGAGGGCGCGATCGACGCGTCCACCGCGCTCGGCAAGATGCCCGCTGAGGTCGCGCGCCGCGCCAAGCGCCGGGGCAAACCAGTGATCGCGGTGTGCGGCACCATCGGGCCCGGCGCCGAGCGCAGCTACGACACCGGAATCGACGCTTTCACCGGCATCCTGACCGGACCGGTGTTGCTCCGGGAGGCGATCGCCGAAGCTCCCGAGCTCATCGCCGGCGCCACCGCCCGCGCCTTGCGGATGCTTCTCGTCGGCAGCGCCCTGCACGTTTCGCAGCACGCGTCCTGCGAAGCGCGCTGAATCCGCAGCGGCAGATGCTCCGCGAGCCCGTCGCGTGCTGCACGATTCGGGCGAGGCGGGCGTGCCCGCGCGGGCGGCGGGCTACCTTGCTGATGTGGACCTGTTCTCGCGCTCTTGGGCAGCGCTGCGCACCGCGGTCGCCGAGCTGCCGGACGAGGATTTCGCACGACCGTCCGGCTGTACCGGATGGCTCGTCCGGGACCTGGTGTGCCACCTGATCATCGACGCGCAGGACGTCCTGATCACCCTGGTCACACCCGCCGACACGGAACCGACCCGCGACGCGCTGAGCTATTGGCACGTCGCCGCGACGCCACCGGCCGGCGACGATCCGCTGGACGCGCTCACCGTTAGGCTGGCCGCCGCGTACGAGCAGCCGTGGCTGCTGCGCTTCCACCTCGACGACGTCGGTTCCGCCGCCGGTCGCGCCGCTGGACTCGCCGACCCGGCGGCCCGGGTGAGCACGCGCGACGAGGTGCTCACCGCGGGCGACTACCTCACCGCCTACGTCCTCGAATGGACGTTGCACCACCTGGACCTCGTCGCGCACCTCCCGGCCGCGGACGGACCGCCCGCCGAAGGCCTGGCCCGTTCCCGCCGGATGCTGGAAAAGATCGCCGGGGCGGCGTTTCCCGCGTCGTTCTCGGACGCCGATGCGCTGCTCGTGGGGACCGGGCGGCGCGCCCCGACGGCTGCGGAGGATGCGGAGCTGGCGGAGCTGGCCGGGAAACTCCCGCTCGTGCTCGGGTGAACCGGCCTCAGCCGGGGGCGTCCTTGGACCCCGCCAGCCGCGAATGCCGCACGCTGTAGCTGAAGTAGAAGATCAACGCGAGCGTGATCCACACCAGGAACAGCAGGTAGGTCACCGCGGGAAGGCTGTAGATCAGGTACAGGCAGGCCGCGATGCTCAGCGCGGGCGTGACCGGATAACCGGGAACGCGGAAGCCGCGGGTCAGGTCGGGCCTGCTGCGCCGCAGCACGATCACCCCTGCGGAGACCACGGTGAAGGCGACCAGCGTCCCCATGCTGGTCAGATCCGCGAGGGTGCTCAGCGGGACCACGGCGGCCAGCACTCCGACGCACCCGGAAACGATCAGCGTGTTGCGGGTGGGCGTGCCGGTGCGCGGGTGCACCCTGTGGAACGCCTCGGGCAGCAGACCGTCGCGGCCCATCGAGAACAGCACGCGGGTCTGCCCGTACAGCGTGGTGAGGGTGACGCCGAAGATCGACACCACGCCGCCCAGCGCCAGCACGATCGCGGGCCAGCCCGCCCCCGTGACGTCGCCGAGGATCACGACGAGTCCGGCGTCCTGGCCCTCGAACCGCTGCCACGCCTGGGCGCCGACCCCCGCCACGGCCACCAGCACGTAGATCACCGTGACGATCACGACCGTCCAGAAGATCGCCAGCGGCAGCGTCCGGCGCGGATTGCGCACCTCTTCGCCGCCGGTGGAGACGGTGTCCATGCCGATGTAGGAGAAGAACACCGTGGACGCCGCCGTGCCGATGCCCGCGACGCCGAACGGTGCGAACGGAGCCGCGTTCTGCGTGGAGAACGCGGTGAGCGCGATCGCGCTGAACAGCAGCAGCACCGCCAGCTTGATGCCCACGGTGACGGCGTTGATCGTCGCGGACTCGCGAGTGCCGCGCATCAGCAGCACGCCGCACATCGCGACGAGCACGGCCGCGGGCACGTTGATGATCCCGCCCTCACCGGGCGGCGCGCTCAACGCGGCCGGTATCTGCCACCCGGCGGTATCGGCGAGGAACGCGTTGAGGTACTCGCCCCAGCCCACCGCGACGGCCGACGCGGCCACTCCGTATTCCAACAGCAGGCAGGCGCCGACCGCGTAGGCGACGATCTCGCCGAGGGTCGCGTAGGCGTAGGTGTAGGAAGCCCCGGAAACCGGGATCGTCGAGGCGAGTTCGGCGTAGCACAGGGCGGTCAGCGCGGCGGTGATCCCGGCGATCACGAACGAGAGGATCACCGCGGGCCCTGCCTCCGGCACGGCCTCGTTGAGCACGATGAAGATCCCGGTTCCGACCGTGGAGCCGACTCCGATCATGGTCAGCCGCACCACGCCGATCGACCGGCTGAGTTCGCCGCGGCCGTCTTCGGTGCCGCTCTCGGCGAGCAGCGTGCGAACCGGCTTGCGCCGCAGCAGTTGCTGCCACCCCGGCCGGTTCACGAGTGCCTGCCTGCGTTGCTCGCTGGCGACGGGTGGGCGGCGAGTGGTGGTAACCCGCGGGTACGGGACATGCGCGATCCTTTTCGTGCGTTTCGCCGGTAGCGGGGCGGTGCTGCGGTGACCCGCGGGCGGAACCTGGTGTTCGGGCGGAGTTCGTTCGGTGATCAATCGGCGGACGTCATCAGTACTCGCGCCCGGGGTGTCGGGGCAACCGTCGCGGCGGTGGCGGCTGCCGTTTCGTGACCGGGCAGGAGGCGGTCCGGTGCTGATCGTCGCGGCCGGACTGCGGAGCGGACCGTATATCGGGCGGCTCGTTATGATCAGTCTCGAATGAAATAAATCCTTCCGGTGCGCCCCAGCTGTCCTTGGTGTCGGCGAACCGCCGGGACGTCGTCGCACGAACGGAATGGTGCGCGCACAGCAGGTGTTCACCCGCCATGCAGCAGCCGCAGGAGGAGACCCGCGCGCGGCTGGCCGAGGCGCGCGCCGGTGCGCTGGCCCGGATCGAGTCGCTGCGGCGCGATCTCGCCGCGATCCGGGAGACCTCGACCTGGACCGGCACCGACGACGAGCACGACCCCGAAGGCGCGACGATCGCGTACGAGCGCGCCCAGGTGCGCGGGCTGTTCGACGATGCTCGCCGAGAGCTGGAAGCGCTGGACCGCGCGGCCGCCCGCGTGGACGCGGGCAGCTACGGCGTGTGCGAGCGGTGCGGGGCGGCCATCGGGGCCGAGCGGCTGGAGGCGCTGCCCGCCGCGGCGACGTGCATCGCCTGCGCGACCTGACCGAATTCGCGTTCGACGGCGCCGATCAGCGAGAACCGCTGTGCGCCGGTGCTGTGCACAATCGACGAGCGCGTCGGCCGCGGGTTTCGGAGGCCCTCCTGTTGCGCGATTCATTCCGAAGGGGCGTCGGTTTCCGCACCGGTGCGGAGTTCGTTTATTGATTCCCGTGATAACCGGGATGGTCGGTTGTCGCGCACCGCGGACCATGAATCCACCTATTTCCGGATCCGCCGCCGTGCTGCGGTAAATTCCGGATCACGTATCCGTCGCCGCGTGGCTGATCGATGATGACGGTGGAGGGGTGTCGCGGGTGAGTGGACCGGGTTCGCAGGCCGAAGTACGAACGATCGGGGACGGGCGCTATGCGCTGCTGGAAGAGGTCGGCAGAGGCGGAATGGGGGTCGTCTGGCACGGGGAGGACCGGCTCATCCAGCGGCCGGTCGCGATCAAGGAGATCTCGGTGCCGCGCAATCTCACCGCGCAGGACCGGGACTCGTCCATCCGGCGGCTGCTGCGGGAAATCCGCGGGGCCGGGCGGATCAACGATCCGGCCGCGGTCACCGTCCACGATGTGCTCTGGGACAGCGATGCCGGTGTCGTGCACATCGTGATGGAATTCGTCGAGGGTTCTTCGCTCGCCGAAGTGCTGGACCGATTCGGGCCGATGCGGCCGGAATGGGCCGCGGCGATCGCGCTGGAAGTGCTCGACGCGCTGCAGAGCGCGCACCGCATCGGAATCGTGCACCGCGATGTCAAACCCAGCAACGTCCTGCTGCCGTCGGCCCGTTCGCGCGCGAAACTCGCGGATTTCGGGCTCGCCTGGATGCAGGAGGACACCCGGCTCACCCGGTCCGACATGATCATGGGTTCGCCCGCCTACCTGAGCCCGGAACAGGTCAACGGCGACCCGGTGAGCACCGCGACCGACATGTGGCAGCTCGGCGTCACGCTCTACAGCATGTTGTCCGGGCATTCCCCGTTCGGCCGCACCGAACAGCAGGCGGGGTTGTACGCGGTGGTCAGCTATTCGCCGCCGAAGCTGGACTGCGGCGACCCGCTCGCCTCCACCGTGGCCGGGCTGCTGGACAAGCGCGCCGAGCGGCGCCCGGATGCCGACGACGTGCGGGGCGTCCTGGAGCAGTACGCGCCCGACGGGCGGAGCGGGTCGCAGGACCGCACGACCTCCGTCAGGCGGCGGTGCGCACCGCGGCGGCGGATGGCGCTGGTCGTCGCCGGGACGGCGCTGGCGATCGCGGCCGCGCTGGTGGGAGGCATCGCCATCGGCGGAGCCACCGCCACCGGCGATACCGGCGTCGCCATCCCCGCGCGGGTCGTCGGCACGTCTGCGACGACCTGGAACAGCCAGATCCACGACGGCACCCCGAACCCGGAAGACGTGGATCTGACCGAGACCACCTACGGCAACACCTGGTGCGCCGACGGGGACGCGCGGCCCGGCGGGCGGATGGACCCGGTCGGCTGCGATGCGGCGCACGACATGGAGGTGTTCGCCGGCATCCAGCTGGCCAAGGACGAGGCCTACCCGCCGCCGGCGGAGGCGGCGACGCTGTGCCGCGACAGGTTCGGCTCCTACCGCAACAACCCGTGGCTGCAGGAGCGCGAAGTCGAGGTCACGGCGTTGGCGCCCGCCAGGGAGCGGTGGGACGAGCGGCAATCCGAGTACCGGCACGTGGTGTATTGCGCCGTGAACTACGCGTCCGGGGCGAAGCTTCCGGGCAGCGGCTTGGTGGCGCAGTGAGCAGCCGTGCCGCTGGCCCGCTCGCGGCTTGCCCGAGGCCGCGCAGCGCGCCGGAGTCCTGCGCGCAGGCGCGGCTCGATGCCGCACGCGCTCCGGGCCGCACCCGCTGAACCGGTAACAACCAGCGATCGCGCCCACATTCGACGGCCATTCCTGGCCCCGGCCACGTTGTCCGTGCAAGGATTCCGGGGTTTGTTCTTGCAAGGAGTTGGTCGTTGCGCATCAGGTGCACTTGGCTGGTCTTCGGACTGGTGCTGGCCGTAGCCGGCTGCGGCTTCACCGGTGGTGCCGCGGACCCGGCGGCGCTGCGGGTCGCCATGGCGATCCCGCCGCGGGCGAACTGGTCCCCGGCTTCGGACGACGCGCTGCTGCTGATGCGGCTCGGCGTCACCGAGACGCTGCTCGACGGCTCACCGGACGGCACGGTCCGCCCGGGCTTGGCGGAGTCCTGGCAGCGCACCGGCCCGACCGAGTGGCGTTTCACGCTCGCCGAGGGCGTCCGGTTCCAGTCCGGTGAGCCGCTGACCGCGCAGGCCGCCGCGGACTCGGTGAACCGGGTCGTGCACGCGCCCGCACCGCCGCGTGCGCTGCGCGGCACGATCGAGCAGGCCGCCGCGCTGGACGACCGGACCCTCTCGGTCCGCACGGTTGCGCCCGATCCGATCCTGCCGCAGCGGATGAGCACGGCGAACACGGCGGTGCTGGCGCCCTCCGCGATCCGCCCGGACGGTTCGGTCGACCCGCTCAAGGGGCCGGGCACCGGGCCGTTCGAGATCACCGGAGCGGACGGTGCGCAAAGCGTGTCGCTGCGCCGCTTCGACGGTCACCGGGCAGGCCCGGCCAAGGTCGCGCAGGCGCAGGTGCGTTTCGTGGAGGATTCCGCTGCGCGGGTCAGCGGGTTGCGCAGCGGCGAGTTCGACCTGATCGACAAGGTTCCGATCACGCAGCTGGACGCGCTGCGCGGCGACGAATCGCTCGCGCTGTCCACCGTGGACCTGCCGCGCACGACCGCGTTGCATCTCAACACCGCGCGGCCGCCGTTCGACGATCCGCGGGTACGCGGCGCCGCGGCCGAGGCGATCGACCGCGCCGAACTCGTCTCCGGTGTCCTCCGAGGACAAGGCAAGCCCGCGAGCCGCTACTTCGGTCCCGCGGTCCCGTTCAGCGCCGAGAAACCCCCACCGCCGGGCGATGTTCCCGCTGCGCGGCAGGCGTTGGCCGCGGCGACCGGCGGGCGGCCGGTGCCGATCACCATCGGCACCTACCCGGACCGGCCGGAGCTGCCCGCGCTGGCCACGGCGGTGGCCGACGAACTGGGCCGAGCCGGTTTCCAGGTGCGGATCGTGCAGCAGCCACCCGACCGGATCGAGGCCCGCGCGTTGTCGGGCGAGTTGGACGCCGTCGTGTACTCGCGCAACCAGCTCGTCGACACCCCGGACGCCGCGACGCACCTGACCAGCGACTTCAGCTGCCGGGGCGGGTTCAACCTGGATCACTTCTGCGCGCCGGAGTTCGAGGCGCTGCTCGCCGAGCTGCCGCGGCTCACCGACCCGGCCCGCCGGGCCGAGGTGTTCCGCCGAGCCGACGACCTGCTGGCCGAGAAGGTGGCGGGGATCCCGCTGGTGCACGAGCAGCAGCGCTTCGCGCACCGCGCCGAAGTGCGCGGCATCCCCGCCGACCCGCTGGAGCACGAGTTCCTGACCCGGGAGGTCACGCTGGGATGACCGAGGCACCAGAAGCGGTCGTCGAGTACTGGGACGCCCGCGCGCGGCTCGGCTACGACAGCCAGCCCGGACAGGACCCGGCCCGCGCGCTGTGGGCCGAACGCGTCGGACCGCTGGTGTCCGATGTGGTCGGACGCGGTGCCGAAGTGCTCGATTCCGGATGCGGGACCGGATTCCTGGCGCGGCTGTTCGCCGCGGACGGGCACCGGCTCACCGGGCAGGACGTTTCGGCCGGGATGCTCGCGGTCGCGGCCGAGCGCGGCGCGGCCGAAGGGCTCGGCATCCGGTGGGAACTGGGCCAATCGGACCGGCCGCCGCGCGGTCCGTTCGACGCCGTGGTCAGCCGAAACGTGCTGTGGACGCTGCCCGATGCCCGGCAGGCGGTCAGCGCGTGGGCGCGGGTGCTGCGGCCCGGCGGGCTGCTGCTGTTGACCGATGCCCGGTGGGACTCGACCGCCAGCAGCGACGCCGCCGCCGAGGAGCGGTTCCGCGAGTCCTATTCGGACACCGCGGAGCAGTTGCCGATGGGTTACGACTTCGCGGCGTGCAGGGAACTCGTGGCGCGGGCCGGGCTGGTCGACATCGCCGACCGAACCTCCGTGTTCGACGACGTTCCGTACCCCAGCGCGCCCGGGTTCTTCGTGCTAACCGCGCGCGCCCCGCGGCGTTGACGGCCGGACGGGCGCTGCTGCTGCGGCTCGCGCTGGCACCGGTCGTCGTGGCCGCGTTCGCGGTGCTCGCGGTGGCGCTGCCGGAACTGTCCGGAGTAGACGCAGCACGCACCGTGCTCGCCACCCGCTACGCCGACGGCGATCCCGACCCGGTGGTGCTGGCCGCGACGCGCGCCGAGCTGGGCACCAACCTGCCGTGGCCGCAGCGGATCGCCGAACGGCTCGGCGGCTGGGTGCAGGGCGACCTCGGCACTTCCTGGGTCTCGGGGGCGCCGGTGCTGTCGGTGGTCGGGCCCGCGCTGCAGATCTCGCTGAGCATCATGGCCGGCGCCTGCGCGGGCTCGTTCGCGGTCGGCTACGTCGCCGGGCTGTTCGCCGCGCGGCGACCCGGATCGGTGGCCGACCGCGTCATCTCCGCGCTGGTGCGGGTGTTCTCGGCGGTCCCGGAGTTCGCACTGGCTCCGCTGCTGGTGCTGCTTTTCGCGGTCGGGCTGCGGATGCTGCCGAGTTCCGGGTGGAGCGGACCGGCGTACGCGGTGCTGCCGCTGCTGGCGCTGGTACCACCGCTGGCCGCGCCGATCGCCGCGGTCACCCGCGAGCAGGCGATCGCGCTGCGCGGCGAGAACTTCGCGACCGCGGCGCGCGCCCGCGGGTTGCGCGAGTTGCGCGTGTGGTCGGTGCACCTGTCCAGACCGGCGCTGCCCGCCGCGCTGTCGCTGCTGAGCTACAACGCCGCCGGAGCGATCTCCGGCACCGCCGCGATCGAGGTGGTCTTCGACATCCCCGGCCTGGGCAGCACCGTGGTCGAAGCGGTGCGCTCGCAGGACGTTCCGGTGGTGGGCGCCGGGCTGGTCTTCGCCGCGGTCGGGGCGTTGTTCGTGGGCGCGGCCGGTGACCTGCTGGGCACGCTCGCGGAGCCGCGTTCGCGCCGGGCGGTGCGCGGATGAGCGCGCTGCGCCGGGTCGGCGGTTGGACCGCGGGCTGCGTGCTGGCCGTGACCTGCGGCACCGGGCTCACCCGAGATCCGTTGCGCACCGACCTGAGCTCGGTGCTGCTGGCGCCATCGCCCGCGCATCCGCTGGGCACCGACGACCTGGGCCGGGACGTGCTGGCGCGGCTCGCGCACGGCGCGGTGAGCACGCTCGCGACGGCGGGTGTCGCGCTGGTGGTCTCGGCGCTGCTCGGCGTGCTCATCGGCATCGCCACCGGGTGGAGCGCGGGTCGCGCGGCGCTGCTGGTGCGCTCGTTGGTCGACGTGGCCGTAGCGGTGCCGCCGTTGATCGTCGCGTTGGTGACCGTGCTGGTCGCCGGGCCGAGCACCGCGGCGCTGCTGCTCGCGCTGATCGCGGTGGGATGGCTGCCGTTCGCCCGCCAGGCCGACGCGTTGGTCGCCGAGCTGCGGACCCGCAACTGGGTGCTCGCGCACCGGGCGCTCGGGGCGGGCCGGGTGCGGATCTGGCGGGGGTCGATGCTGCCGTTCCTGGCTCCAGCGACCGGCGCGCTGGCCGGTGTGCGGCTGCCCGCGATGGTCAACACCGTTGCCGCGCTCGGCTTCCTGGGATTGGGACCGCCGCCGCCGAACCCCGAGTGGGGAGCGATGATCGCCGAGTCGGTCGAACACCTCTCCACCGCGCCGTGGCTGCTGCTCTCGCCGGTGGTCGCGCTGGTGTGCGTGCAAGTGCTCGTGGCGGCTTGGGGGCCGCAGAAGTCCTGATCGCGATTCCGCGCGTCACGCGCGGTTATGACGGGAACCACGATCCAATCAGGAACATCGATCGGGCCGCGACGCGTTGGCACTGCGGATTCCACGCGCTCCGCGTTTCGCCGACCCGCCGAGCGGGTTCCCCGCGGGGCGTCGAATGCGCGAGCCAGCTCTGGAAGGAGGTGCGATGACGATGGCGCAGATGGATTGGCGGGACCGGGCCGCTTGCCTGGACGAGGATCCGGAACTGTTCTTCCCGATCTCCGAAATGGGGCCCGGTGCCGAGCAGGTGCGCCGCGCCAAGTCGGTGTGCGCTCGCTGCCCGGTGCGCGCCGAATGCTTGAACCACGCCGTGGAGAACGGCCTCGACTTCGGTGTCTTCGGCGGCACCACCGCCCAGGAGCGGCGGCGGCTGCCCGCCGGGTCGCGTCCGGAGGCCGCGGGCGAGCCGGGCGGGTTCGCCGAAGCGAGCTGATTCGGCCGGAACCGCTCCGGCCCCCGGAAACCGGGCTGCTGCGCCGGTTTCCGGGATGGTCCCGGCGATGCCTCGGGTGGTGCGGCTTTCGTCGGCGATGGCCGAGCACTTCGCCGAGATCAAGCGCAGGCTCGACGCGGCCCGCTCAGCTGCCACGTCCTGACCTGCCGCGCCCTGGCGGGTCAAGGCTGGGCCGGCGGCCGGCGCATTCGGACTTGAGTCCGGAATGGACGCCGACCGCCCGCGGAAGAACCCGCGAGGTCAGGTGCCTGCCTGCGGTGCACCGCTTTCCGACTGCGCCGCGACGGGTGCGGCGGACGCCGGGACTTCCGGCGAATCCCCGTTCGAGGGCGCGGAATCGTCCGCGGTCGAGGTCGTGCGGCTGAGCTGTTCGCGCACCTGCTGATCGGTGCTGAGCCATCGGTAGAACGACAGCATCACCGTGCCCAGCACGAAGATCAGCGGGAACGCGGTGATGACCGACAGCGTCTGCAACGTGTCCAGCCCGCCCGCGTACATCAGCACGATCGAGACGACCGCGAGCACCACGGCCCAGAAAACCCGGTGCCAGCGCGCCGGGTCCGCGTCCCTGGGCAGTTCCTTCGAGGCGACCGTGGCCATCGTGTAAGCCGCGGAGTCCAGCGTCGTGGCCAGGAAGACCACCAGCAGCAGCACGAACACCCCGAGCACGAGGTCGCCGAGCGGCAACTGCCGGAGGGTGGCCATGATCCCGGCGGTGTCGCCCTGCTGCGCGACCAGGTCGGCGATCGGAACCAGGTTCTTGATCTGGTAGTACAGCCCGGTGTTGCCCAGCAGCGCGAACGCGAGCCAGCAGCCCGCGCTGCCTGCCAGGCACATGGCGCCGATCATCCCGCGGACGGTGCGGCCCTTGGAGATCTTCGCGGTGAACAGCCCGACGAACGGGGCGTAGGAGATCCACCAGCCCCAGTAGAAGATCGTCCACTGCTCCTCGAACCCGGACCCGCCGACCGGGTCGGTGTAGAAGCTCATCCGCAGCACGTTCTGCACCATCAGCCCGATGCTGTTGGTGAACGTGTCGATCAGGAACACGGTCGGTCCGGCGATCAGGATGAACGCGCCGAGCGCGCCCGCGAGCCACACGTTGAAGTCGGCCAGCCGCTTGAGCCCCTTGCGCAGCCCGAGGAAAACGCTCGCCCCGAACATGGCGGTCCACAGCACGATCACCCCGACGTCGAGCAGCGGCCCCGGCCGCAGCGGCGTGATCGAGCTGATCGCGTCGGAGACGATCGGGACTTCGAGCCCGAGCGAGGTTCCGGCCGCGCCGACCAGCCCGAAGATGAACAGCACGTCGATGAGCCCGCCGAGCCAGCCGTCGGCCCGGTCGCCGATCACCCCGCGGCACGCGTCGGACAACCGCAACGTGCGCTGCTTGCGCACGTGGTAGGCGTAAGCGAGGGCCAGCGCCGGGAGGCAGAACAGCGCCCACGCGGTGATGCCCCAGTGGAACATCGGGTAAGCGGCCGACCACTCGGCGGCTTCGGTGCTGCGCGGGGCCATGCCCATCGGCGGCTCGTTGTAGTAGTACGCCCACTCGATCACGCCCCAGTACATGATCCCGCCGCCGATGCCCGCGGTGAAGATCATCGAGATCCAGCTCAGCGTGGAGAACTCCGGCCTGTCGCCGGGGTCGCCGAAGGTGACCCGGCCGTAGCGGCCGGCCGCCAGCCAGATCAGCATCGCGGCGACCGCCGCGGCAAACCACAGGTACAACCAACCGAACTGCCCGGTGAGCAGGCCCAGCACCCCGTCCAGGGCCGCTTTGCCGCGTTCCGGGGCGACCGCGACCGGAACCACGATCACCGCGGTCAGCAGCAGGGAGAACCCGAAAACCCGTTTATCCAGCCGCACTTTCGTGTTCGGCACGTCGATGACGGAAGCACCTCCACCCTTCGCCGGTCCGCGCCCCGGACGGTCGTCCGGCGCGCACGCACCATGATCAACCGTTGCGATCCGGTTGATACGTCAGTCATTCGGACGAGTGGACACCTTCGCCGAAGTGTGCAACGCGGTCAAGTAACGGTGCGGAAAAGTTCGAACATCGCGTCCGGGTAGGCGCGATCGAGCGGTCGGTGGATCGCAACGGATGACCAGCTATTGCGATTATCGCAATGCTTCGCTAGCTTGAAGGCTGATCCGGAACCGAAGCGACCGCGAGTGGCGCGCGATGCGGAGCGAGCATGACCGAACACCGACAACGGGTGGTGACCCCGTACGAAGGCACGGGACACCGCCCGTGGGACGACGATGCGGAGATCCCCGCTCCGCTGCGGCTGCACGAGACCCCGGTCAGCCCGCGGTGGGTCGACTACAACGGCCACATGAGCGAGTCCTGCTACCTGCTCGTGTTCGGTGATCACTCGGATGCCTTCTTCCGCTACATCGGCATCGACGAGCAGTACCGGGAGCAGGGCCGCTCGCTGTACACGGTGCAATCCCACCTGCACAACCTGCGAGAGGTCGCCGAGGGCGAGCCGCTGGCGCTGTCGGTGCAGCTGCTCGACCACGACGCCAAGCGCGTGCACCTGTTCCACGAGATGCGCCACGGCGGCGACGGCGCCCTGCTGGCGACCGCGGAGCAGCTGCTGGTGCATGTGGACGCGACGCTCGGGCGATCCCGGGCCATGCCGGAGTTCCTGCAGCAGCACCTCGCCGCGGTGCACCGCGCGCACCAGGCGCTCGCCGTTCCCGAACTCGCCGGAAGGCCGATCGGGATTCCCCGGAAGAACCCGCAATCCCCGGACTGATCCGGCATCCCCTGGACGATTAAGGAGTAGCCGTGGACTTCGGCCTCACCGACGAGCAACGAATGATCGTGGACACGGTGCGTTCGTTCACCGCCGCGGAGTTGGAGCCCTACGAGGAGCAGGTGGAGCGCCTGGACCGAGTGCCGGACGGGGTGGCCGAGCGGATCCGCGACCGAGCCTTGCAGGCCGGTCTGTACGCCGCGAACATGCCGGAGGAGCTGGGCGGCGCAGGCTTGGACGCGGTGAGCATGACGCTGGTCGAGCGCGAGCTCGGCAAGACCAGCTACGCGTTGCAGTCGCTGGTCGCCCGCCCGAGCAACATCTTGGAGGCTTGCGAAGGCGAGCAGCGCGAGCGCTACCTGCTGCCCGCGATCCGTGGGCAGCGCCACGACTGCCTGGCGATGACCGAGCCCGGCGCCGGTTCCGACGTGCGGTCCATGTCCACCAAGGCGGTGCGCGACGGGGACGACTACGTCATCGACGGCACCAAGCACTTCATCAGCCACGCCGACGCCGCGGATTTCGTGATCCTGTTCGCCGCAACCGGAGTCGAGCGTCCCGGCCGCAACCTGATCACCGCTTTCCTGGTAGATCTGGACGCGCCTGGAGTCGAAGTGCGGCGCGGGTCTTCGTGCGTGTCGCACCGCGGGTACCACCAGTGCGAACTGTCCTTCGTGGACTGCCGGGTACCGGTGGCGCAGCGGCTCGGCGCCGAGGGGCGTGGCTTCGAGCTGATGAACGAGTGGCTCGGCGCCAGCAGGCTGAGCGTCGCGGCGACGAGCGTCGGACGCGGCAGGCGGGTGCTGGAGCTGGCCACCGAGTGGGCGGCGCAGCGCAACCAGTTCGGCGAGCCGATCGGACGCAAGCAGGGGGTGGGCTTCCAGCTCGCCGACATGGCGACCGAGCTGGACGCGGCCGAGCTGTTGACGCTGCGCGCCGCGGCGAACCTCGACAACGGCGGGATGAGCGAACGCGATGCCGCGATGGCGAAGCTGTACGCGAGCGAGGCGCTGGCCCGGATCACCGATCGGGCGGTGCAGATCTTCGGCGGCATGGGGCTGATGGACGAGCTGCCCATCGAGCGCTTCTGGCGGGACGCCCGGGTGGAGCGGATCTGGGACGGCACCAGCGAGATCCAGCGGCACATCATTTCGCGCTCCATGCTGCGCCCGCTGGGGTCGTGATGAGGCGGCGGGACCTGCGGCGGCTGCTGGCGCCGCGGCACCTTGCGGTCTTCGGTGGGCAAGCGGCCGCCGAGTGCGTCCGGCAGTGCCGCCGGGTCGGTTACACCGGGCGGATCTGGCCGGTGCACCCGACGAGAACCAGCATCGAAGGCATACCGTCCTACCCGGACATCGCAGCGTTGCCCGCGGCACCGGATGCGGCTTTCCTCGCCGTGCGGCCGGAAATCACGGTGTCGCTGCTCGGCGAACTCGCCGAGCTGGGAGCGGGTGGCGCCGTGTGCCATGCCGCCGGATTCGGCGAACACGACGCGGACGGTGCCCGGCTGCAGCGCGAATTCGTCGCCGCAGCAGGGGAAATGCCGGTCATCGGACCGAACTGCATCGGCGTGCTGAACTACTTGGACGGCGTGGCGATGTGGCCGGACCAGCACGGTGGAGCCCAGGTGCAGGACGGCGTCGCGCTGATCACCCAGAGCGGCAACATCGCGCAGAACATCTCCATGCACCGGCGCTCGCTGCCGATCGCGCAACTGATCACCGTGGGCAACAGCGCGGTGATCGGTGTGGCCGAGCTGATCGAGTCCGCATTGGACGATCCGCGGATCACCGCGATAGGGCTGCACCTGGAGGACATCTCGGACGCTGCCGGGCTCTCCCGGGCCGCGTGCGCGGCCGCGCGGCGCGGAATTCCGATCGTGGTGCTCAAAACCGGCGGTTCCGAGCTCGGTGCGGCCGCGGCGCTGAGCCACACCGGTTCGCTGGCCGGGCCGGACGTGCTCTGCGACGCCTTCTTCGAGCGCTACGGGATGGCACGCGTGCGCGATCCGGGCGAACTCGTGGAAACCCTGAAGTTCCTGCACGTGCACGGCACGTTGCCGGGTGTGCGGATCGCTTCGGCGAGCTGTTCCGGCGGTGAGGCCGCGTTGGCGGCGGACCTGGCCGAGTCGGGCGGGGCGGAAATGCCGCCGCTGCCGGAGGAATCGGCGCAGCGGCTGCGCGAAGTGCTCGGTTCCCGGGTGTCGGTGCGCAACCCGCTCGACTACAACGCCTACATCTGGGGCCGGTCCGAGGAGCAGACCGAGTGCTTCACCGCATTCCTCGGCGGCGGATACGACGCGCACCTGCTGTTGCTGGACATTCCGCGGCAGGACCGGTGCGAACCGGAGCAGTGGGAGACCACTGTGGACGCTCTGATCGCGGCGCACCGCGCGGTTCCCGCCGTCACCTGCGTGGTCAGCTCATTACCGGAAGGGATTCCGGAGCCATTGGGCCGGCGGTTGCTCACCGAGGGCATCGCACCGATGCAGGGCCTGCGCGCCGCTGTCACGGCGATCACCGCGGCCGGGGCACTGCGGAAGGCGCACGAGTCGACAGGTGATGTCGCGCCGTTGCAGCCCGGTAATCCTCCGCCGGACGAACCGCAGCGACAGCTGGACGAGCGTTCGGGCAAGCGAGCGCTCGCGGAGCACGGCCTCTCCATCCCGGCGGGCCGGGTCGTCGACTCCCCGGAAGCAGCCGGGGATGCCGCCGCGGAACTCGGATTTCCGGTGGTCGCGAAGGCGCTTTCGCCGACCCTGGCGCACAAGAGCGAAGCCGGCGGCGTCCGGCTCGGGTTGCGCGAGCGCGAGCAGGTCGTCGGGGCGGTGCGCGACATGGCGCAGCTGTCCGGGACGTTCCTGATCGAGCGCGTGGTGCCGGATGCGGTGGCGGAACTGATCGTCGGAGTGCACCAGGACCGCTGGTTCGGCCAGGTGCTGACCATCGGCACCGGCGGCGTGCTGGTGGAGGTGCTGCGCGACTCGGTCACGCTGCTGACGCCGGTGACCGAGCAGCGCATCGAGACCGCGCTGCGGTCGCTGCGGGTGTGGCCGCTGCTGGCGGGATTCCGGGGCGCACCGGCGGCCGACGTGCCCGCGGTCGTCTCGGCCGTCGCCGCGATCGCCCGGTTCGCCGCTGAGCAGGCCGACCGGCTGCTGGAAATGGACGTCAACCCCCTGCTGGTGCTGCCCGCAGGCCGTGGCGCGGTGGCGGCGGACGCGCTGGTCAGGCTGGGCGGAACCGCGACGGAAGGTGCGCGATGAGCGGAAAGACCGACGAACCGCCGGTCCGGGTGGCCGTGACCGGCCCCGTGCTGGTGGTGACCCTGGACCGGCCCAAGGCCAACGCGATCGACGTGACCACCAGCCGCGAGCTGCACGCCGCGTTCGACCGGCTTCGGCGCGACGACGAGCTGCGCGCCGCGGTGATCACTGGCGGCGGGGACCGGTTCTTCTCGGCCGGGTGGGACCTGAAGGCCGCCGCGGGCGGGGAAGCGGTGGACGCGGATCACGGGCCGGGCGGATTCGCCGGGCTCACCGAGTTCTTCGACGTCGGCAAACCAGTGATCGCGGCGGTGAACGGCCTCGCGGTGGGCGGCGGTTTCGAACTGGCGCTGGCGGCCGACCTGATCGTCGCCGCGGAGCACGCGGAATTCGCGCTGCCGGAGACGGGCTTGGGAATCGTGCCGGATTCCGGCGGGGTGTTGCGGCTGCCCCGGCGGCTGCCGCGGCCGGTGGCCATGGACATGTTGCTGACCGGGCGGCGGATGGGCGCCCGGGAAGCCGAGCACTGGGGCCTGGTGAACCGCGCGGTCCCGGCTTCCGAGCTGCTCGACGAGGCGCGCGCGTGGGGCGAGCGGGTCGCGGCGTCGGCTCCGCTGGCGGTGGCCGCCGTTGCGGAGATCACCGCGGCCACCGAGGACTGCGGGGTCGAGGCCGGTTTCGCCCGGATGCGCGGACTGCCGGGCTACCAGCGGATGCTGTCCTCACAGGACGCAGCGGAGGGCCCGCGGGCGTTCGCCGAGAAGCGGCGACCGCGCTGGTCCGGCAACTGACCGGTTCCCGCCGAGCGGCCGGGCGTGCCGGGCACCGCCCTCCCGCGCCCGGCCGCCCGGGCTCCCGCCGCCCGGGCCGGATCAGTTGATCTGCCGGTCCGCGTCGCGCCAGAACGGTTCGCGTAGCTTGAACTTCTGCACCTTGCCGGTCGCCGTGCGCGGCAGCTCGCCGAGGAAGTCGACCCGCTTCGGGCACTTGTACCCGGCGAGGTGCTTTCGGCAGTGCGCGATGAGCTCCTCGGCCGTGGCCGTGTCCGCTGCGTCCGTCGAGCGCACCACCAGCGCGGTGACCAGCTCGCCCCACTTCTCGTCCGGGATCCCGATCACCGCCGCTTCGCGGACGCCCGGATGCGAGTTCAGCGCGTCCTCGACCTCGATGGACGACACGTTCTCGCCACCGGAGATGATCACGTCCTTCTTCCGGTCGGAAATGGTGAGGTAGCCCTCGGTGAACGTCCCGCCGTCGCCGGTGTGGAACCAGCCCCCGGCCTGCACCCTGGCGGTTTCCTCCGGGTTCTCCCAGTAGCCGTCGAGGTTCGTGTTCGATTGGGTCAGCACCTCGCCTTCGGAGTCGATGCCGACCCGCACGCCCAGCGCCGGAGTCCCGGCGCGGCCGAGCCGCGCGGCCTGCTCGTTCGGCGTCAGCTCGGCCCACTCGCTGCGCATCCGATTGACCGTCAGCAGGGGAGAGGTCTCGGTGAGCCCGTAGATCTGGATGAACTCCCAGCCCAGCTCGGCGCGGATCCGCTCGATGGTGCGCGTCGGCGGCGGCGCACCGGCGACCACGATCCGCACCCTGTCGCGCCCGGGCACCTCGCCGTCCCAGCTCTGCGCGGCGTCGAGCGCCGCGGAAACGACGGCGGGAGCCGCGCACATGATCGTCACGCCGTGCTGCTCGATGCGGCGCAGGATCTCGTGCCCGTCGACCTTGCGCAGCACCACGTGCTGCCCGCCGAGACCGGTGACGGCGTAGGGCATCCCCCAGCCGTTGGCGTGGAACATCGGCAGCGTGTGCAGCAGCACGTCGTTGTCGTCCAATGTGGTGTGCAGGCCGAAAACGGTGGCGTTGAGCCAAAGGTTGCGGTGGGTCAGCTGCACGCCCTTGGGTCGTGCGGTGGTGCCGGAGGTGTAGTTCAGCGTCGCGGTCGCGTTCTCGTCGCCCGCCCACGGAAGCGGCCGGCGATCACCGCCGAACACGTGCTCGTCGTCCTCGCCGAGCACGAACACGTGCTTCGCGGTGACCTCCTCCAGCAGCGGCCTGAGCTCGGGATCGACCAGCAGCACTTCCGCCCCGGAGTGCTCCACGATGTACTGCACCTCGGCGGCGGCCAGCCGGAAGTTCACCGGCACCAGCACCCGGCCCCAGCCGGAGACCCCGAAGAACGACGTCAGCAGCCGGGCGGCGTTGTGCGAGACGATCGCGACGCGGCCACCGGCGGGGACCTCCAGCGCGTCCAAGTTCGCCGCCTGCGCCCTGGCCCGGCGGGCGAGTTCGCGGTAGGTCAGCGATCCCCACGAGTGCGCGGGCTGGTCGGGTTCGTCGACCACCGCGACCCGGTCCGGGTACACCGTCTCCGCGCGGTCCAGGAAATCGCGGATGCCGAGGTCGTAGAACATGTTGGCCCCTTCGTCAGCACGGGCTGCTCTGCCCGACGCGCGCATCGTGCTCCGGGACCGGTTCCGGTACCACCCCACAACGGGGGTGGGCGTCACAGCAGGCCGGCCGACCGCGCCCGGTTCACGGCCTGGATGCGGTTGGTGACGCCGAGCTTGCGCATCGCGTGCTTGAGGTAGGACTTGACCGTGTTGGGCAGCAGCTCCAGGTGCGCCGCGGCTTCGTCGTTGGTGTGGCCGTCGGCGACGCAGCGCAGCACGTCGACCTCGCGCGGTGTCAGCTCGACGCCGGGCTCGGCGTGCTGCCCGCGCCATCGATCGCACAGTTCCAGCAGGCGGTTGCGGGAATCCTCGTCGCTGGTCCGGCCCGCGATGTCGAGCAGTTCGGCGTGCAGGTCGTCGGAGTCGCCGGGCACCTGCCGCGCAGCCGTGCCCCGTCCCGAGCCCGCGACCTGCTGCGGAGCCGCGACGCGGCGGCGGACCTCTTCCTCCACCTCGATGTCCCGCTCCAGCCGCGCGGCCACCCCGGCGGCGGCCCGCAGCGTGCGGTCACCGAGCGAGGTCTGCTCCCGGGTCGCCGCGTAGAGCACCGCGCGCGTGGCGGCATCGACGCGGACCGGGATGGCGAGCATCGCCCGCAGCTGCTCGGGCTCGACGGCGCGGTCGTACTTGTGCGTGATCCCGCGCGCGTGCAGGTAGTCGACGACGGTCGACGGGCGCTCCAGCGCGACGGCTTTGCCACCCAGCCCCGCACCCGTGTCCACGCGCAGGTGCTGCAAGGAGCGGGTCCGGGTGCCGCCGAGCTGGTCGATCAGCAACGCGCGGTCACCGCCCACGGGCCCGCCGAACACGACGGGCAGGCCGGTGGCGGTCGTGAGCTGCCGCAACGCGCCGGTGACCAGCGGACTGTTCGCGAGCGCGAGCTTGCACCGCTGGGTCATGGGCAGCACCTCCCGGGACATGCGAGCACCGGCCGCGGACCACGGCTGGGAGGTGAGATCTTGCACCAAGCGAGGGTTCGCACGCGACCCCGCGCAGCATCCTGCTGCTCCGTGCGCGGGCCGGTGTTGCCCCGCTCAGCCGTGCCGTGCACACGGCGGATGCCTTCGTCGAGGTCATGGAATCCAGCACGTGTTCGTCGCTGCTAGCGACTGCATGACGCACTTCCTGGTCCTTCCAATATTGCGCACCGCCACCTCCGTTCGTCGGCCGTCAGGAAAGCTGAAATAGGCGGACTGTCGGTCCTGCCGGCTAGCCGCTGCCAGATCTGCTGATGCCAGGAGTCGAAATTCGCAGGTTCCCAAGATCGAGCGATCGGAGCTGAGATACGCGACAAGGCGCGCGCGTTCTGCTCATGCACGCGGTATGGAAGCCTGTGCGCGCAGGAAGACACTTAGCTCGGTCCGCCACCCACGGTAGCTCCAGCCGTCCGCGGGAGGGTGGTACTCCAGCTCCAACTTCCGTAGCAGCTTCGGGTCGGTGCTCAGCGCTATCTCTTTCGAGAAGTGTCCGGACCTGTTCGTCGGCGTGCGCCACCGACTCGGGCGGGTGCCCGGCGCAAAAGTCCTGAACCGCGTCCCATGGACCGTCGTATTCATCTATAAAGTACTGGTTCAGATATGCACCGAACACCTGGCCCAACTCTTCGGCTGAAAAACGTCGGATCACGTGATCACACCGCTCGTAGTTGTGCGAGCGACAAGTTCAGGTCAGCTCGAAACCTGTTCTATGGGATGGGGTCGGCAATTTCGATCTATGAAAGTACTTGCTCGATCGTGTCGCGAAGAGGTCCCATGTCCTCGTCTGTGGCGTGGTATGCCTCGTAGATGGCGTCTTCGGCACCTTCTGCCGGATCGTCAGCGAAGGCAGCGACCAGCGCGGTTGCGGCGCGAGCCTTGGCGAATGCGCGGGCATAGTCGTCGTCGGAACCAGTGCCGTCGTCGACCCGGTCTTGTGCGTCGAAGGCCGCGTTGTCGAGGTCTTCCACAGCTGCGTTCGCCCTGGTGAGATCGGGCGCCTCACTCACGTCAGCCCGCAGAATGGCCAAGATCGAGGCCAACCGCTCGTCATCGAGGCCGACGTGCTCGGCCGCAGCGAGCGCCACGTTGCGTGCGACCGCGCGCTGCGCCTCCGGCCCAGCTGCGCTGATCCGGTCTGCGAGGGTGGCGTCTACGAGGCTAAGGCGATTGACCACGAGGCGGCGCTCCCTTGAGTGGGCTTGCTGGCGAAGCGCCAGCGTCACGAATGACCGGTTCGCATTGGTGGCAAATGGGGCGACCAGCACCTACTGAGCCGGGCGTGATGCCTTCTCGCTCCATATGGGACACGATTCGTTGTTCCGCGTGCATGTTACCGCGCGCGCTCGCGACTTCGTCGGACTCCCCGAGGGATTCCGCGACCGGTTTGCGCAGATAGCCGTTGCGCTCGCTGGAGCCGACCACGTTGCGAACATTGCCGTCGGCGTCCCGGCCGACGCCGAACCCGATCGTGACACGACCCCGGGTGTTCTCCGGCAAGCTGTTCTGCAACTCCTGCGCCCGGCCATCCACCTCACGCAGCGGCACCCCGGTCACCGCATCGGCCTCATCGAGGTTCTTCGCGGTTGCTTCGGCGGCTTCGTCAGTGCCTTCGGTGACGGCTTTGACGCCTTTTCCGGCGAACTTGCTGCCGGTGGCGGCCCAGCCGCCGATGGGGATCATGGCGGCGGCTGAGAGGCTGGCGTTGAGGTGGTCGCCTTCGGCGGCGTACCAGGCGGCGTTGGCGCCGTCGGCGAGTTCGCCGATGCCGGGGATGAGGCCGCCGAGGTCGAGTGCGGTGTGGCCGAGGTCGGCGAGGGGGTTGCTGGTGTCTTCGGTGTGGCCCCAGGGCAAGCCTTGGTCGCTACCGGCGGCGGCGGTGAGTTGGTCGGCCGAGTAGCCGTACTCACTGCGGGTGTGCTGTCCGTCAGCGTTGTCGGTGGTGTAGTGCTGGCCGCCGTACAACCCGGTGATGGTGTTGGCGCAGCGGCGTTGGGCGGCGGTCCAGTCGGCGATGGCTTGGTTGACCGCGGACATCAACTGGGCGTCGCGGTCGGTGAGGTCGCTGTCGTCGGTCCAGTCTTTGTCGGGGACGATGCCGGTTTTGGCCGAGGCGGCCATCTCTGAGGTGGACGGTTTCTGGTTTTCGTAGGCGTGGATGTCGGCGACCAGCTGCTCGGCCTGCGCCTTCAAGTCCCGGAGGCGTTGTTGGATGGGGCGGACTTCGTCGGCGTAGCGCTGCAACGCCCCGGCGACCTGCTCGACGTCGCGGCCGACGTTGCCGGCGGTCTCGGTGACCGGCCGGGTGGCCTGCAACAACTGCTCGGATTCCGGCGCCAGGTAGGCGGGTGCGAGGCCTTGCCAGGTGGCATGCACGTCCGCGCCGGTGTCAGCGAAACCCGTGCCAGCAGTCCGTAATCCGGCCGCGTGGGCGGCGAGGGTGTCCATGTCGCCGGGGATCTGTGGAATCGCGCCGGGGTTGATCACCGCCGTCCTCCCGGCATGTGTGCCCGTGGATCGGGAGCCGAGGCGACGCCGCGTTGGGCGTTGAGGACCATGTCGTGGTCACCCTGCAGATACGCCCCGACCGCGGTCGAGGCGCCGCCGATCGCGGACTGGATGCGGGAGAACACGAACTGCATGTCCGGCCCACGCGCTTCGGCGAACCCGGCCAGGGCTTGCCCGATGATCCCGGACGAGGCCTGCCCGGCCGCGCCCTCGATCTCCGAGCGCATCGCGGTCACATGCGGGTCGAACTCCCCGGCCACGTTCGCCGTGCGCGCCAGCACACCCCGGACCTGCTCCGGGTGAATGTCCCACTCCACGCCTGCAAACCCCCTACGACCAACCAACCCCGCAGCGAGACGCAGTCAGCCGATGCCCTGCACCGACGACCGCTCCCGCGAGATCGCGGTGGTCGATCTCCACGGCGAGATCCGCCAACGACACACCTCGCGAACACCATAACGATCAGGCAGTGCGCCGTGGGCCGGTTGCGCCAACATCGCGTGCCGCATCGCCACCCGGGTTCGTCGGCGCGGATCGGCCTGAGCGAGCGTGCCGCCGGCCCGGCAGGAAGCGGCGACCGGCCCGTTCACTCCGTATCCGACCAGCGGCGTCGGCGCGCTGTTTGCGGGACGGTTCCGGCCGGGTAGGCCGAGCCGAGTCAGCAGGGTTCGGCGGAGTGAGGGGTGTAGTCGTGCACGCACCGTTGGCGTTGCCGGTGGGAGGTTCCGCCGACTTCAGCGAGGGCAGCGTCCACTTCATCGGGAACGCCACCACGCTGATCCGCTACGGCGGGTTCACGATCCTCACCGACCCGGCCTTCCTGCACCAAGGCGATCACGTGCACCTCGGCCACGGCATGTACGCCCGGCGCGAAGTCGAACCGTCCTGCCAGATCGCCGATCTTCCGGAGCTGGACTTCATCGTGCTCTCGCACCACCACGGCGATCATTTCGACGATGTGGCCGCTGCCGAACTGGACCCGGGCACGCCCATCATCAGCACCGGACACGCGGTCGGCCTGCTTTCCGAGCAGGGCTTCACCGCGGGCCACGCGCTGGACACCTGGCAATCCCAGCTGGTGACGAAGGGGGATGCGCAAGTGCGCGTCACCGCGATGCCCGCCAAGCACGATCCGGATGCGGTGGCCGGGATGCTGCCGCCCACGATGGGCAGCGTGCTGGACTTCGGGCGCGGCGACGCGGCGGATTTCCGGCTCTACATCAGCGGGGACACGTTGCTGCACGATCGGCTGCACGACATCCCGCAGCGGTTTCCCGGGATCGACCTGGCGCTGGTGCACGCGGGCGGGACCACACTGCTGGGCATCGTGGTCACCATGACCGGCGAACAAGCCGTCCGGGCCGTGGAGATCGTAGAACCCCGGGTCGCCGTGCCCATCCATTACAACGACTTCTCCGTGTTCCAGTCCGGACTGGACGACATCAAGGCAGCCGCGGCGGAATCCGCGACAGCGGCGGAATTCCGCTACCTCAGCCACGGCGAGACCTACCGCTTCCGCCCGATCGCTCCGTGATCGAGGCTGCGCGTGATCAGCCGAGGGTGCTGGCCAGGACGACGTGCACCACGGTTCCGGCGAGGATGCTCAGCAGCGGATTGCGGCGCCACAGGTGCAGGCCGATGGTGACCGCCAGCGCCACCAGCGGGATCAGCGAAGACGGCTCGGACGGAGCGAGGTCGGGCAGCGAGTAGACGAGCAGGATCAGCATGACCCCGGCGGGCATCCTGGTGCTCAGGAAGTGCACGACCGGGCTGGCACGCAGCTGGGACAGCGCCGCGAACGGCAGCGCGCGCAGACCCCAGGTGACCGCGGCGGAAACGGCCACGGCGGCGAGCAGATAACCGGTTTCAGGCATGGCGGGTCCTGGCGAGGTAGCGGGCCACGAGCCCGGCGGTGAACAGGGTGAACGCGACCGGCAGCAGCTGGCCGGGCGTGACCAGCCGGGCCACGAGTGCGCTGAGCACGGCCAGCAGCGGAGTCGGCAGGTCGTTCCGGCTGGAGCGCACGCCGTCGATCGCGAGCACGGCGAACAGCGCGGTCATCGCGAAGTCCATCCCGGTGACGCCGTCGGGGATGAACGAGCCGAGCAGCGCGCCCGCGGTCGCTGCGCCCACCCAATACAGGTGCGTGAACCCCTGCAGCCACAGGATGTGCGCACCGGTCCAGTCGCGGGCGTGTTCGGTCGTGGTCAGCGCATACGCCTCGTCGGTCAGCGCGAAGGTGCTGTAGGTCTTGCCGAGGCTGCCCCGGACCCGGTGCAGCGGGAACGACAACGCGTAGAACACGTGCCGGAGGTTGACCAGCAACGCGGTCAGCGCGATCGACGACAGCGGCGCCGCGGCCGTGACCAGGCCGACGAGCAGGAACTCGAACGATCCGGCGTAGATGAGCGCGGCGCACGCGGTGGCCCACCACCACGCCAGCCCCGAATGGCTCAGCAGCACGCCGAACGCGAGCCCGATCGGCACGAGCCCGAGCCCGACCGAGCCGGAATCCTTGAGCGCGGCCAAGGCTTCCGGTGTTCTCGACGGGCGGTCGGGGTCCCTGATGACGACCGGAGTGCTCATGCGGGGAATTTTAGGAGAAAACCCGCGTCATATGGTTTCCTGATATGCCGCTACACTCGCCCTGTGAGCAATGCTATCGACCTGGACCCGACCGACCGTGAAATTTTGTTCCACCTGCGTCAGGACGGTCGGCTGACCAACGTCGAACTGGCCAAGCGGGTGGGGCTGACCCCGCCGCCGTGCCTGCGCCGGGTCAAGCGGCTGGAAGAATCCGGGGTGATCAGCGGGTACCGGGCGGTCATCGACCCGGACGCCCTCGGTCGCGGCTTGGAAGTGCTGATCGAGGTCGAGGTCTACGCCACCGACCTGAAGACCATCGAGGCTTTCGAGGACACCGTGTCCGGCTACGAAGAGGTCATCGAATTCCGCAAGTTGTTCGGCCGCCCCGACTACTTCCTCCGCGTCGCGGTGGCCGATCACGCCGCCTACGAGGCGTTCCAGACCGGCAAGCTCAGCGGTCTGTCCGGCGTCCTGCGGATCACGTCGCACCTGACCATGAAGAAGATCAAAGACGGCTGAGCGCCTGTGGTTGAGCTCGTTCAGCGCAGACAACCGGCGGCAGAGCCGAATTCGGGCAAGCGCTGAGAACACGGACCGCTCTACCGCAGTCCGATGTGGACCCCGCCGCTACGGCGAGCGTTCTCGCGGCGCGATGTCCACGTGGCAGCGGGCACCGCGCCGCGGGCGGATCAGGGCTGCACGAGGACCTTCAGCGCCTCCCGGTCGGCCATCGCCCGGTAGCCCGCGGGGACGTCGTCGAGACCGACGGTCCGGTCGAACACCTTGCCGGGCTGGACCCTGCCGATGAGCACGTCGGGCAGCAGGTCCTCCACGTAGGCGCGGGCCGGCGCGACACCGCCGGTGAGCGTGATGTTGCGGAAGAACGTGCCCGCGCCCATCGGCACCTGCTCGTACTGCGGCGCACCGACCCGGCTGACCGCACCGCCGTCCCGGACCACCTCGAGCGCGGTCTCCAGCGCCGGTTCCAAGCCCACGCATTCCAGCACGGTGTGCGTGCCGTCGCCGCCGGTCAGGTCGCGCACCCGCGCGGCGCCCTCCGCGCCCCGCTCCGCGACGACGTCGGTGGCGCCGAACTCGCGGCCGAGGTCGGTGCGGTCGGTGTGCCTGCCCATCAGCACGATCCGCTCGGCGCCGAGCCGCTTGGCCGCCAGCACCGCGCAGAGCCCGACCGCGCCGTCGCCGATCACGGTCACCGACGTGCGCGGCCCGACTCCCGCGGTCACGGCGCTGTGGTGGCCGGTGGGGAACACATCGGACAGCGTCAGCAGCGAGGGCAGCAGCTCCGAATCCTCACCGACCGGCAGCTTCACCAACGTGCCTTGAGCTTGCGGGACGCGCACGGCCTCGCCCTGGCAACCGTCCACATCGCCCACGCCCCACATTCCGCCGTGGCGGCAGGAGGTTTGCAGGCCCTCGGCGCAGAAGTCGCAGGTGTTGTCCGCCCATACGAACGGCGATACGACCACGTCTCCAGCCTTGAGCCCGGTTACGTCCGAGCCGGTCTCTTCGACGACGCCGAGGAATTCGTGCCCGATGCGCTCGCCCTGCTGCGAAGGTCCCATCGACCCGTACGGCCACAGGTCGCTGCCGCAGATGCAGGAGCGCAGCACCCGCACGACGGCGTCGGTGGGCTCGTGCAGCTTCGGGTCCGGCACGTGTTCCACTCGCACGTCACCGGCACCGTGAATCACAGTCGCTCGCATTGCAGCTCTTCCAATCCAACGAGAGTCCTTCCGCGCGGCATACCCGCTGCGCGGTCCGGTCATTACCGGCCCGGCGCGGTGTCCCGGCAGGCTCGATCCCTGCGGAGCGCGGCCGCCGGTCCCGGCGCGCGGCACCGGCAATGCAACAGGTGCGGGCGGGGATGTGGGAGGGCCTGTCGAGCCGGGTAACGCCGGAACCCCCACTGCCTTGCCCCCGGGCGGCACTGTCCGATGTAGTGGCAGCGACATCGATCGGTGCCGCAGCGTCGCGGGAAAGCGGGGGCCCAGCATGGCCGGAGACAGCATGGCCGAAGACGAGTCCGTGGCGCGCGCACGCCAGCACGCGATCGGCGATCTCCTGCACCGGACCGCCCGGCGCAACCCGCACAAGCTCGCCGTGGTGGCCGGTGAGCAGCGGTTCAGCTACGCGGAGTTCGACGCCGCGGTGAACCGGACCGCGCACGCGCTGGCCGAGCGCGGGCTGGTCAAGGGCGACCGGCTGGCGCTGCTGAGCCGCAATTCGTGGCAGTTCGCGGTGATCGCGTTCGCCACCGCGAAGCTGGGCGTGGTGCTGGTGCCGATCAACTTCATGCTCACCGCCGACGAGATCGCCTACATCCTCGGCCATTCCGGGGCCGGCGGCGTGATCGTCGAGGATTCGCTGGGCACCACGGCCGAGCAGGCGCTGCACCAGGCCGATGTCCGCGGTGGCGTCCGCGGCTGGATCCCGCTCGGCGGCCAGGACCCGTCGCCCGGGTGGGAAAGCGTGGACCCCTGGTGGCAGGACGGCCCGGCGCACGCCCCCGACGTGCTCATCGCCGATGACGACCCGCTGCGGCTGATGTACACCTCGGGCACCGAGTCGCGGCCGAAGGGCGCGATGCTCAGCAGCCGCTCGCTGATCGCGCAGTACGTCAGCTGCATCGTCGACGGCGGCATGAGCGCCGACGACGTCGAGGTGCACGCGCTGCCGATGTTCCACTGCGCGCAGCTGGACTGCTTCTTCTCCACCGACGTCTACCTCGGCGCGACCAACGTCATCCTGCCCGGCCCCGACCCGGCGGCGCTGCTGGCGACGATCGAGCGGGAGCGGGTCACCAAGCTGTTCTGCCCGCCTACCGCGTGGATTTCGCTGCTGCGCCACCCGGATTTCGACAAGACGGACTTGTCCAGTCTGCGCAAGGGTTACTACGGCGCGTCGCCGATGCCGGTGGAGATCCTGCGGGAGCTGCGGGAGCGGTTGCCCGGCGTGGCGCTGTGGAACTTCTACGGGCAGACCGAGATGGCCCCGCTGGCCACGATCCTGCGCCCGCACGAGCAGCTGGAACAGGCGGGCAGCGCGGGTGTCGCGGCGACCAATGTGGAGACTCGGATCGTCGACGAGCGCGACGAACCCGTCGCACCGGGCGAGGTCGGGGAGATCGTGCACCGCAGCCCCCATGCCGCGCTGGGCTACTACGACGACCCGGACAAGACCGCGGAGGTCTTCCGCAACGGCTGGTTCCACACCGGCGACCTCGGCACCTTGACCGCGGACGGCTACCTCTCGGTGGTCGACCGGAAGAAGGACATGATCAAAACCGGCGGGGAGAACGTCGCCAGCCGCGAAGTGGAGGAGGCCGTCTACGAACTCGCCGGGGTGGCCGAGGTCGCGGTGTTCGGCATCGCCCACCCGCGTTGGGTCGAGGCGGTCACCGCGGTCGTGGTGCTCAAGGACGGCGTCGCGCTCACCGGCGAGGACGTCCGCACGCACCTTTCCGGCAGGCTGGCCGGGTTCAAGCGGCCGAAGTACGTCGTGTTCACCGATGCGCTGCCGAAGAACCCCAGCGGCAAGATCCTGAAACGGCAGCTGCGCACCGATTACGCGTCACTGTCCGAACAGGACGGATGAGTGCGGCGGCGATGAACCGGCGCCCTCGCCCGGCGTCGCGGGCGAGGGCGCCGCATCCGGTCACGGCCGCGGGATGTTGCGCAGGTTGCTGCGCGCCAGGTCGAGCATCTTGCCGACACCGCCGCTGAGCACGGTTTTGCCCGCGGCCAGCGCGAATCCGCGCACCATCTCGCGGCTGATCTTGGGCGGGATGGACAGCGCGTTCGGGTCGGTGACCAGCTCGACCACCGCGGGCCCCGGCTCGGCCAGCGACTTGCTCAGCGCCCCGCGGACGTCGCCGGGCTCGGTCACCCGCCGCGAGCGGATCCCGCAGGCTTCGGCGATGGCGCTGAAGTCGACCGGCGCGTGGTCGGTCTCGTAGTCCGGCAGCCCGTCGACCATCATCTCCAGCTTGACCATGCCGAGGCTGGCGTTGTTGAACAGCACCACCTTCACCGGCAGATCGTAGGCGGCGAGCGTGAGCAGATCGCCCATCAGCATGGCCAGCCCGCCGTCGCCGGAGACCGAGACGACCTGCCTGCCGGGCTCGGCCAGCTGCGCCCCGATCGCGTGCGGCAGCGCGTTGGCCATGCTGCCGTGCCGGAACGAACCGACGACGCGGCGCTTGCCGTTCGGAGTGAAGTACCGGGACGCCCACACGTTGCCCATCCCGGTGTCCACTGTGAACACGGTGTCGTCGGCGGCGACGTCGTCCAATATGGACGCCGCGTACTCCGGGTGGATCGGTTTGTGGTCCTCGATCCTGGTGGTGTAGGCGTCGACGACCTTCTCCAGGGCGCGGGCGTGCTCGTGCAGCGTCCGGTCCAGGAACTCGCGGTCGGTGCGCTGCGCCAGCTTCGGCAGCAGGCCGTCGATCGTCGCCTTGACGTCGCCGTGCACGCCGAGGTCCAGCGTGGTGCGCCGACCCAGCCGCTCCGGATCGATGTCCACCTGCACGGTCCTGGCCTGCGGCAGGAAGTCGTCGTAGGGGAAGTCGGTGCCCAGCAGCACGACCCGGTCGGCTTCGTGCATCGCGTCGTGGCAGGCGCCGTAACCGAGCAGCCCGCTCATGCCGACGTCGTAAGGATTGTCGTGCTGGATCCACTCCTTGCCGCCGAGCGAGTGCCCGACCGGGGCGTTCAGCCGCCCGGCCAGCTGCATTACCTCGTCGTGCGCGTGGGCGCAGCCCGCGCCGCAGAACAGCATGACCTTCTTGCTGTCGTCGAGCAGTCCGGCGAGTTCGTCGAGCTGCTCCTCGCGCGGAACGACGGGCGCCGACGGGGGAAGCGTGACCTGCTCCTGACCGGGGTGTGCGGCCTTCTGCTCGGAGACGTCGCCGGGCAGCGTCAGCACCGACACGCCACCGCGCCCCAGCGCGGTCCGCATCGCGGTGCGCAGCAGCCGCGGCATCTGCCCGGACTGCGACACCAGCTCGCTGAAGTGGCTGCACTCCTGGAACAACCGGTCGGGGTGGGTCTCCTGGAAGAACCCGGTGCCGATCTGCGCGGACGGGATGTGCGAGGCGATGGCCAGCACCGGGGCGCCGCTGCGGTGCGCGTCGTACAAGCCGTTGATCAGGTGCAGGTTGCCCGGGCCGCAACTGCCCGCGCACACCGCCAGCTCGCCGGTGACCTGGGCCTCGGCGGCGGCCGCGAACGCCGCGGTCTCCTCGTGCCGAACGTGGACCCACTCGATCCCGTCGGTGCGGCGCACCGCGTCCACGATCGGATTGAGGCTGTCGCCGACGATGCCGTAGATCCGGCGGACACCTGCGTTGCGCAAGGTGTGCACCAGCTGCTCGGCCACTGTGGTCACGTTCGACCTCCCTCGTTTCCGGTTGCACTTCCAGGCTGCCGCAGTACTCCTGATGCGTCCAATGCCTGGATGTCCTGAGCCTCATGCGGTGGGAGCATGAGTGCCATGGAACTGCAGGTCTTGCGCTACTTCCAGGAGGTCGCCGACGGGGCGACGGTGACCGGCACCGCATCCCGCGCGCACCTCACGCAGTCGGCGTTGTCCCGCGCGCTGGGCCGGCTGGAGCACGACCTCGGCGCGGCGTTGTTCCAGCGGGTCGGCCGGTCGCTGCGGCTGACCACCGCGGGCCGGGTGTTCAAGGAGTACGCGGACACCATCTTGGAGCAGTACGACCGCGCCGGACGAGCCGTCGCCGAAACCGTCGACCCCGAGGCGGGCGTGATCCCGCTGGCGTTCCTGCACACCTTGGGGACCTGGCTGGTTCCGCCGCTGCTGAGCGGTTTCCGCGAGCAGTACCCGCGCACCCGCTTCCAGCTGCGCCAGCACGGCGAGGAGGCGCTGCGCCGCGAGCTGCTGGACGGCACCGCCGACCTGGTGATCACCAGCGGTGATCCGGGCGATCCGCTGATCCGCTGGCAGCGGTTGCTGGTGGAACCGCTGCGGCTGGCCGTCCCGCCGCAGCACCGGCTGGCCCGGCGCAGGCGGGTGCGGCTCGCCGAAGCCGCCGGGGAGACGTTCATCCTGCTGCGCCAGGGGTACGGGCTGCGCGCGCGGACCGAGGACCTGTGCGGGCAGGTCGGTTTCACCCCCGGCATCGGCTTCGAGGGCGAGGAGGTCGACACCCTGCGCGGCCTGGTCACCGCCGGTCTGGGCGTTTCGCTGCTGCCGCTGCCGCAGACGGCCACGGACCCGCCGTCCACGACCGAGCCGCCGACGCCGCACTTGGAGGTCACCGACGTGGAAAGCAGCCGCGACATCGGGTTGGCCTGGCTCGCGGGCCGCGCGCTGCCGCCCGCCTCGGAGCGGTTCCGCGAACACGTGCTCAGCCACCCGGCGCGGGCGATGAGCTGACGGCGGGAGAACTGCTACGAAGTGAGTGAGGGACCGTTCGCCCCACCTCTTCGGTCGAGCGAGTCCTTCGCTCCCATGGATCCCGATGAAGGAGACTGCGCGTGCGCACCATTCGCGATGTTGCTGCACCGTTGCACACGCTCGATCCGGACGCCCCCGATGAGTCCGATCTCGAGGCGTTGCGCGAGGTGGTCGGCGACGCCCGCGTCGTCTGCCTCGGGGAGAGCGCGCACTTCACCTCCGAGTTCGCCCTGCTGCACGACCGGGTGCTGCGGTTCCTGGTCCGCGAACTCGGTTTCTCCGCGTTCGTGCTGGAATCCGGGCTGCCGGAAGGCTTGGCCGTGGACGACTGGGTGCGCGGCGGAGCCGGGGACGTCGCGGAGATCGCCCGCACCGGGATCACCTGGTCGCTCGGCCGTTGCAGCGAGATGCACGACCAGTTGCGCTGGATGCGCGTGCGCAACCGAGCCGCATGCCCAGTGCGCTTCTACGGCATGGACGTGCCCGGTTGGTGCCTGAATCCCGCGCCCGGCGTCGCCGGTTGTCTCGCGCGGATCCCCGCGCGAGCAGGCGACGGCGAGCTGCTGGCCACTGCCGACCTGGGTGCACCCGGTAAAGCACCGGCCCCGGATGCGCCGGGACCTGATACGGCGACAGTCCCGGACGGGCTGGAGCAGCGGATCGACGAACTCGTCGAACGTGCCGAGTCGGCAGCCGACCAACTTGCGCTGCACTGCGCCCGCGGCGCCCGCAGCGTGCTCGAGTTCCGCCGTGGCGGTCTTTATCCCGTGCCCGGGCGCAACCTGCGCAACGAGGTGATGGCCGAGAACCTGCGGTGCATCCTGCAACGCGAGGAGCGCATCGTCGTTGCAGCGCACAACGTGCACCTGCAACGCACGCCCGCCTTCGACGGCACCGCGGCCATCGGCGGCCTGCTGGCTGCCGAGCTCGGCGAGGACCTGGTCGTGATCGGCACGACCCGCGGCCCGGGCATCGTGCCGGACGTCGATCTCGACGCCGAGCCGTCGCAGCGCTTCGCCACACCGGCCGGACGGATCACTCCACCACCGCATTCGCTGGACGCGATCCTGGACACCGCGGGCCTCCCGCACCACCTGGTGGACCTGCGGCGCGCACCCGCGGAGCTGTTCACCGGGGTCACCTGCATGGCCGGGGAGAACCTCCTGGTCGACATCGATCCGCGGCAAGCCTTCGACGCCGTCATCCACGTCCGGCAGATCACGCCAGCCCACGGCACGTCCGATTGAGCCAGCGCCGCTCAGGACCGCCACCGGGACAGGCGGCGTTCCAGGGTCACCAGGGTCTGGTTGAACGCCAGGCCGAGCAGCGAGATCGTGATGATGCCCGCGTACATCTGCGGGACCTGGAAGTTGTATTGCGAGGTGTTGATCAGGTACCCGATACCCGCCTTGGCGCCGACCATTTCGGCCGCGACCAGCACGAGGATCGAGTTCGCCGCGGCGAGCCGGATCCCGGTGAACACCATCGGGACCGCGGCGGGCAGTACGACCTTGGTGAACACCGCCGTCGAGCCGAATCCCAGCGACCGCGCCGATTTGATCAGCAGCGGGTCCACCGTGCGGACCGCGCTGATGGTGTTGAGCAGGATCGGCCAGGTGCAGGCGAACACGATCAGCGCGATCTTCGAGGACTCGCCCAGGCCGAGCAGCAGCACGAACACCGGTAGCAGCGCGAGTGCCGCGGTGTTGCGGAACAGTTCGAGCAGCGGGTTGAGCAGTTCGCCGACCAGCCGGTACCAGCCGATCACGACGCCCAGCGGCACCGCGACGACGATGGCGATGCCGAAGCCCGCGACGGAACGGCCCAGACTCGCCCCGAGGTTCTCCCACAGCTGCCCGTTCGCCGCGAGCTGCACCCACTGTCCCAGTACTTCGCTGAACGGGGGCAGGAAGATGCTGTCGGCCAGCCCGATGCGCGGCGCGAGTTCCCACACCAGCAGGAAAACCACGATCGCCGCCGAGGACTTCAGCACGCGCTCGGCGACGTGCCGCGCCGGAATCGCCGACGTGGCACCGGAAGTGGCGGGCGGTGCGATGCTAGCCAATCGAGATCACCTCGGGGTCTTGGTCGTTCGACGGCGCGTCCTGCGATTCCCGCGCGGCCGCGCGCTCGGCTTGCTGCGCGCGGTCCACTTCGGACCTAAGCAGACTCCACACGTGATGCCGGTAGTGCGCGAACTCGGGCGAGGAGCGGATGTCCGCCCGTTCGGTGCGCTCGCCGAGGTCGATGTCGACGACGTCCTTGACCGTTCCCGGCCGCGAGGTCAGCACCGCCACCCGCTGCCCGAGGTGCACCGCCTCGTCGATGCCGTGCGTGATGAACACGATGGTCTTGCCGGTGCGTTGCCACAGCCGCAGCAGCTCGTCCTGCAGGGTTTCCCGCGTCTGCGCGTCGAGGGCGGCGAACGGCTCGTCCATCAGCAGCACGTCCGGGTCGAAGGCGAGGCTGCGCGCGATCGCGACGCGCTGCTTCATCCCGCCGGAGAGCTCGTGCGGGTAGCGGTCGGCGAACCCGGACAGGCCGACCAGGTCCAGGTGTTCCCGCGCGCGTTCGCGGCGCTGCGCGGCGGGCACCTTCTTCGCCTCCAACCCGAATTCCACATTGGACTGGGCGGTGCGCCACGGCAGCAGCGCGTACTGCTGGAACACGACACCTCGGTTGAGCCCCGGCCCGGTGATCGGCGTGCCGTCCAGCAGGATCCGCCCGGTAGTCGGTGCGTCCAGCCCGCCCAGCAGGTCCAGCAACGTCGATTTGCCGGACCCGCTCGGCCCGACGATCACGGCTAGTTCGCCGGAGCGGATCCGCAGGTTCACGTCCTGCAGCGCGGTGAGCTCGCCGTCCGGCGCACCTCTGCCCCCGCGCACGGGGAAAGTGCGGGACACGCCCTCGAAACTGATCTCGGCCATGGTCTCCTCAGTTCTGCGCGCTCGCGCGGAACGGGTTGAATTCGTTGGTGTAGAGCCCGCGGACGTCGACCGCGCCCGGGGCGACTCGCCCGCTGGTGGTCAGCCGATCCAGCCACGTGGTGAACTCGCGGTCCTGGATCAGCCCGCCGGGGCTGGGAATTCCAGTGGAACGCCAGTAGGACACGGTGCTGAGGTCCTCGTTCCGGCCGCGTCTGCGGATGATGTCGGAGTAGCGGGCCACGACCTCGTCGCGCGGCCGGGTCTGCGCCCAGTGGACCGCGTTCGCGGTGCCCGTGACCAGTTGGCGAGTGGTTTCCGGGTTCCGCTCGATGAACTCGTCCCGCAGGACGTAGCAACCGGCCGTGAACGCGCCCAACATGCCGAAGTCGCTGAACACCGACCGCAGGCCGCCGTGCGCGAGCGCCTTCTCGCGCTTGACGTCGGACAGCGACGAAACGTCGAGCTGGCCGGACCGCAACGCCTGCTCGGCACTCACCGGCGGAACCACCACCAGCTGCACCGAGTCGACCTCGTCCTGGGTGAGGCCGCCGCGCTCCAGGTAGATCGCGAGCACGTCCTCGTAGTGCGCTCCGAGCGTGTTCACGCCGACCTTCTTGTCGATGAAATCGCGCGGCCCGCGGATCGGGCTGCGCTGCATGGCGTAGTAGCCGCCGTAGCTGAGGGCGTCGGCACCGTAGTAACCCACGACCGCGGTGATGGGTGCCCCCGCGGCGGCGAGCCGCACGATGGCTCCGTTGAAGGCACCGCCGATGTCGGTGTCGCCGGTGACGGTGGCCTGGATGTCCTGCGGACCGCTGGTGGTGTTGCCGATCCACTCCAGCCGGACGTCCCCGAGCAGTCCGAGATCTTCGGCCAGTTCCGGGTAGAGGACTTCGCCGCTCCAGCCTTGGTAGCGGATCACGTTCGTCCGCGGGGAAGCGCTGCTGTGCGCGCATCCACTGAGGACGGAGGTGGTGGCGAGGCCGGACAAGCCGCGCAGGACGGCTCGTCGATCGATCGTGCTGGACACGGTGAACTCGCTTTCGCGGGCACTTCGCGGCAGGGCGCGGTGCGGGGCGGAGGTGCTGCGGACGGCGCAGGCCGCAGCGAGCTGAAGACGACCGCCGGGACGGCGGTCAGTGCGGGGCAGCGGTGGTGGTCAGCGGCAGCTGACGCGCGTGCGGTGACACGAGGCGCTGCTCGCGCGGTGACACTGGGCGCTGTTGGCGCGGTGACACGGCGCGCTGCTCCCGTGGCGACACCGGGCGCTGTTCGCGCGGCAGCAGTCCACGCAACGGCGCCGCACCAGAACGAGCCCTGCTGACATGGCGGAGATGCAATCCGCTCCGCCCGGCGGGCGTCAAGCTCGCGATCGAATCCACCCGGAGGTTTCCGAATGCCGGGACGACGCCGGGCGTGATTGACCGGTCGTTGCGGACGTGCTTGCATCCAGCTCATGCGGCCGTTGCTGGTGTTCCGCGAGCACATCGACCTGGTGCGCGTCGCGTCCGCGGTCTGTCACCGCGGCTGAGCCCGCTCGCCTGAACCTTCGCCGCACGAGCCGACAGTGCCGTGCGTGCACGCTTTCAGTCCTTTGTGGATTTCCCAACCTGCGCCCTGCGCGAGTCGCCTCCGCGGGACGCGATCGCCTTTCAAGACACATCTCCAGCCAGGAGGCGGAACATGACAAACGAGAACTTGAAGTCGGACGTGCTGCGCGTCGCAGGACGCATCGGAGCCGAGATCACCGGTGTGCAGCTGGCCGACCGGCTTTCCGAAGAGACCGTCGCGCACATCCGGAACGCCCTGCTGCAGCACAAAGTCGTCTTCTTCCGGGGGCAGCACGGGCTCACCGACGACGAGCAGGTCGAGTTCGCCGCGCGGCTCGGCACCGTGACCACCGCTCACCCCACGGTCCCGGGCGAAGAGCACGCCGCGCACGTGCTCCCGCTGGACGCCGACCGCGGCGCGCGGGCGAATTCCTGGCACACCGACGTCACGTTCGTCGAGAATCCGCCCGCGTTCTCCGTGTTGCGGGCCGTGACCGTGCCTCCCTAAATGATGTCTCGTAACTGATCTTGTGGTTGGTGTGGTGCGGGGTTGCTTCAGCCGGTGAGGGCGAGGTTGCGGAGATGGGCGATTCCGGAGGCGGTGTCGGCGAGGGTGGCCGCGGCGCGTCGGTAGTCGCGGAGGATTTTCCAGGTCTTCATGCCTGCCAGGGCGTGCTCGACGCGGGCGCGGATCTGGCGGTGCTCGCCGTTGATTTTTTCCTGCCATGGCGGCAAATCGTGGTCGCCAGGGTGATTCCGGTAGGGCATGATCACCCCATGGTTGCCGCGGTAGCCGCCGTCGGCCATCACCGGGCGAGCAGCCAATTTCTGGTCCATGCCGGATTCCCGGTAGGCGGTGGTGTCGTTGCGGTTGCCGGGTTGCGGCTCGCTGGTGGCGATGACCAGGCGACTGTCAGCATCGATCGCGACCTGCAGGTTCGTGGAGTACCGGTAGTTCTTCGACGGCGCGGCCACTCGCCGGTCGCGGGTGGGTACCAGGGTGCCGTCCACGATCGCGACCTGATCGGTGCGGCGCTTGCGCACCGGGGCCAGCGCCAGCAACGGGCCGAGGGAGTCGATCACACGGTGGGCAGCCGCGTGCGAGATTCCGAACAGCGGGCCGATCTGGCGCATCGTCAGGTTCGTGCGCCAGTACACCGCCACCAGCAACACCCGGTCCTCCAGCCGCAGCCTCCACTGCCGACCCGGACGTCCATCCGCGATCGCCTCCCCACCACGGGCAGCGACCGTGCCCACCAGCTTCCGGAACTGCCGTGGTTCCAACCCCGTGAACGGGGCAATCCACTCCGACCCAGCCGCCGAGATCACCTGCATCCACCCATGATCAACGATCAGCACACGACCACAACCACCGGGTTACGAGACAACGTTTACGGCGGCGACACGGTGTGGGCGAACACCGTGGCGGCCTACGAAGGGCTCACCCCCGAGTTGCAAGAGCTCGCGGGGCGGCTCCGGGCGTTGCACTCGAACGCCTACGACTACGCGGCGAAACGCCCCAACCCGACCGACGCCGAGCAGGAGCGGCACAAGCAGTTCGTCTCGACGGTCTACGACACCGAGCATCCGGTGGTGCGGGTGCACCCCGAAACGGGAGAACGTTCGCTGCTGCTCGGGCATTTCGTGCAGCGGTTCCTCGGATTCGGCAAGTCGGACACGGCGCGGCTGTTCGACCTGCTGCAATCGCACGTGACCCAGCTGGAGAACACCGTCCGGTGGCGGTGGGCTCCCGGCGACGTGGCGATCTGGGACAACCGCGCCACCCAGCACTACGCGGTCGACGACTACGGCGAGCTGGCGCGCAAGGTCAGCCGGGTCACCGTCGCCGGTGATGTGCCGGTGGACGTCGAGGGCGGGCGCAGCGTGGCGCGCCGCGGCGACGCCGCGGCCTACTCCGCGGGCAGCGCGGCGTAGCGCGCCGGCTTCCCTTAGTCCACTGAGGACCGGTCCTGGTCCGCGAGACGCGAAGGATCCCGATGTCGCAACGCCGTTGCACCTGAACGCCTTCCTGATGAACGCAGGTCACCACGAAGCCGCCTGGCGCCTGCCGGAGAGCGACCCGTTCGCGGCGACCCGCCTGGACCATTACGTGCACCTGGCGCAGGCCGCCGAGCGCGGCACGTTCGACTCGCTGTTCCTCGCCGACAGCCCGGTGCTGCGCGCCGACGTGGGCCAGCGCCCGGCGGTCGCGCTGGAACCGACCCTGCTGCTGACCGCGCTCGCCTCGGCCACCAGCCGGATCGGGCTCATCGCCACCGCGTCGACGACCTACGAACAGCCGTACAACCTCGCGCGGAGGTTCTCGGCGCTGGACCACCTCAGCGGTGGCCGCGCGGGCTGGAACATCGTCACGAACGCGACGGTCGAGGCGGCGCGGAACTTCAGCTTCGACGACTTGCCCGCGCACGACCTGCGCTACCGCCGCGCGGCGGAGTTCGTCGAGGTCGCGAGCAAGCTCTGGGACAGCTGGGAGGACGACGCGCAGGTCGGGGACAAGGACGGTGTGTGGGCGGACGCCGCGAAGGTGCACCCGATCCGGCATCGCGGCGAGTTCTTCGGCGTCGACGGACCGTTGAACGCACCGAGATCGCCGCAGGGCCGTCCGCTGCTGGTGCAGGCAGGATCGTCGGAGGACGGCAAGGACCTCGCTGCCCGCTACGCCGAGGCGGTGTTCACCGCACAGCAGACGTTGAACGACGGCAAGGCCTTCTACGCGGACTTGAAGCAACGCGCCGCCGAGCGCGGCCGGGAACCGGACGAGATCAAGATCCTGCCCGGCATCGTCCCGGTGATCGGTTCGACCGAGTCGGAGGCGCAGCGCAAGGATTCCGAGCTGACCGAGCGCATCGTGCACGGCTACGCCCTCGCACGGCTGGCCGACACGCTGGGGATCGAACTCGGTGAGCGGGACCTGGACCGGCCGCTGCCGGACGACCTGCCGGGCGAGGAGCGGATCGAGACCGCCAAGAGCCGCTACGCGCTCGTCGTCGACCTGGCACGCCGGGAGAAGTTGACCGTGCGCCAGATCATCCACCGCCTCGGCGGCGGGCGCGGGCACCGCACGTTCACCGGCACGCCGGAGCAGGTCGCGGACACCATCGAGCACTGGTTCACCGCGGGCGCCGCCGACGGGTTCAACATCATGCCCGCGGTGCTGCCGTCCGGATTGGACGAGTTCGTGGACCACGTCGTGCCGATCCTGCGGGCGCGCGGCCTGTTCCGTTCCGACTACGGCGGAAGCACCCTGCGTGAGCACTACGGCCTGGCCCGCCCGGCGAACCGGTTCGCGGCCGGAGAAGGCACCGCATTGCCGCGTTGAACTTCGACCGCGCTACCTACCCGCGCCACCAGGTGTATCCACAGTAGACGATCGGGTCAGGAAGGCACGACCGGTGCCACGTAACCGTCCGAGGCCGCGGTCCAGTCGGCACTGCGGGTCCACCCTGCGGTGCGGAGCCGTTCGTCCGCCTGTTCCGGTCCGGGCTGCCCGGCGGACAGCTCGAGCTCGACGACCGGGCTTCCCCGGTCGTCCCGGACGGTCACCGTCGGCGTCGGTCCGGTGTTGTTGAAATGCGCGTTGTTCGCCATCGTCGCTCACCCCGTGCAGTCGGTCCTGGAACTGCTGTACCCGTCGAGGCGGCCGGGCATGCTCGCCGAGCGGGTGCGGTCAGAGCCGGAACGCGATGCGCGGCTGGCGGTCGTTGAGGTCGTGGATGATCCGGGCCGCATCCTGCTCGCTGAGCACGTGTTCGGCCACGAGCCCGGCCAGGTGCGCGGCGTCGACCCGCCGTGCGGTGTCGTGCCGGGCCGGGATGGAGCAGAACCCGCGGGTGTCGTCGATGAACCCGGCGTTGCGGTGGAACCCGGCCGTTTCGGTGACGGCGTCGCGGAACCGCCGCATCGCCCGCGGCGCGTCCAGGAACCACCACGGTGCACCCAGGTACACCGATGGGTAGAAGCCGGCCAGCGGCGCGAGTTCGCGGGAGAAGACGGTCTCGTCGAGGGTGCACAGCACGGTTCGGAACCGGGGGTGGGTGCCGAACCGGGACAGCATCGGTCGCAGCGCTTCGGTGTACTCGGCGCGCATCGGGATGTCGTGGCCGGTGTCGGCGCCGAACCGGCGGAACGTCTCCGGGTGGTGATTGCGCATGCTGCCGGTGTGCAGCGCCATCACCAAACCGTCCTCAGTGGACATCCGGGCCATTTCGCCGAGCAGTTGGCGGGAAAGCCGCCGCGCTTCGCCGGGATCGGCCCGTCCGGCGCGGACTCGGCGGAACAACCCGGATGCCTCGTCGGTGTCCAGGAACTCCATTCCCGCGTCTGGCGCGCTGTGGTCGGTGGCCGTCGCGCCGTTGGCCCGGAAGAACTCCCGGCGTTCTTCCAGTGCGCGGATCAATCCCGCGTAGTCACCGGTGTCGATGCCGCTGGCAGCAGCGAGGCGGTCGAGGGACTGCGGCCAGTCCGCCCGGGTGGCGTCGAGATAGGCGTCCGGGCGGAACGTCGGCACCACCCGCCCGGACCAGCTGGGATCGGCGGCCAGTGCGCGGTGGTGGCGCAGCTCGTCGGCGGGATCGTCGGTGGTGGCCAGCACCTCGATGCCGAAGGACTCGAACAGTGCGCGGGGGCGGAACTCCGGTTCGCGGAGTCGGGCGGACAGTTCGTCGAACAGCTCGTCGGCGGTTTCGGCCGAGGGCTGCAGCCTCGCTCCCAGCACGTCGTGCAGCTCCGCCTCCAGCCATTGCCGGGAGGCCGTGCCCAGCAACAGCGGCCAATGCGCGCAGAACGTCCGCCACACCTCGCGCGGCTCGGCGGGGGCGGAACCGTCGCGGTCGGCCAGCCCGAGCCGCCGCATCGGCACGCCGTGCGCGTGCAGCAGGCGGGTCACGTAGTGATCGGGTGTCACCAGCAGGGCGGCGGGATCGCCGAACGGGCGGTCCGCGGCCAGCAACTCCGGATCGACGTGCCCGTGCGGGCTCAGCAGCGGAAGCTCCCGCACGCTGTCGTAGAGGCGGCGGGCGATGCCGCGCTGCCCGGGATCGGGCGGTAGCAGCCGATCGGGATGCGGCTGCAGGGGCGCGCGACCGCCGTAGCGGGCGGCGAGGTCGGATCCGGTGCTCGAGGTGCTGCCGCCGTCCATGCCGCACAGCTTCGCCGCCGGTCGATCGCCGCGACAACTAGTTGCCAGCAGTTGCCGGGCGGGGCGGCGCGGTGGAACCGCGGGTGACCAAGTGCGCCTCGAACACCATCGACTCCGGTGCGGACAACGGCTTGCCCAGCTGCGCGTCGAGGATGTCCACCGCGTACTTGCCGACCCGCTCGGTCGGCCCGGAGATCGTGGTCAGGGCCGGTGCGATCAGGTCGGCGCCGAAGATGTCGTCGCAGCCGACGAGGCTGAACTCGGCCGGAACCCGCACCCCGGCGGCTTGCAAGCGCTGCAGCGCCCCGATCGCGATGAGGTCGTTGTAGGCCAGCGCAGCGGTCGGGTTCCGCAGCATCAGCGCGTCGGCGGCTTCCTGACCGCCCTGCCGGTTCGGCGCGTACGGCCCGAGGAACTCCGCTTCCACACCCAGCGCACCGGTTTCCTCCTGCACCGCGCGCCAGCGGGCGCTGTTGATCCAGGAGTTGTGCGGCCCCGACAGGTAGGCGATGCGGCGGTGCCCGATGGCGGCGAGGTGGCGCACCGCCTTGCGCATCCCGTCCGCGGTGTCCACGACCAGGCTGGGCACGCCGTCGACGGCCCGGTTGACCATGACCAGCGCCCGGTACCGGGCGAGCCGGCGGATGGCCTCGTCGGAGAGCCTGGAGGTGGCCAGGATGGCGCCGCTGGCTGTCGCCAGCAGTTGCCGCAGGTTGCGCACCTCGACGCGCGGCGACTCGTCGCTGTCGGCCAGCGCGAGCGTGTAGTTGTTCGCCAGCGCCTGCTGCTGGGCCGACTTGATCAGGCTCGCGTAGTACGGGTTGGAGATGTCGGTGACGACCAGGGTCAGCGTCCTGGCCCGCCCTGGCGCTTCGGCGCGCGCCAGCGGGCGCGGGGTGTAGCCGAGCTGCTGCGCGGCGGAGTGCACCTTCTCCCTGGTCGCCGGATTCACCCGGCTCGGGTGGGAGTAGGTGCGGGAGACCGTCGAGGCGGCCAGGCCGCAGTGCTTCGCCACGTCGTAGATCGTCGGCCTGCCCACCTGAGTAGTCCTTTCGGCAGGATTTGCGTGGCGGTGCCGGTTGCTTGCACGGTCGCTGCTCAGCGGCTCCGCCGCTGATGAGGCTTGAAGTTCCCGGAGCTTGCAGTCTCCCTGCAACCGTGCAGCAACCGGTTGCCACGCTAGTGCCCGAGTTCGGGTGGGAACAGGGTGCGTTACGGAGCCGTCGGCTGGGCCGCGGATTCGCGCTCGTCCTCGGCAAGGGCGGCGGTGATCTCCTCGGCAGCCGGGGGAGCGTCCCGGTGCAGCGTTCCTACGAGTCCGAACAGCGCCAGCGACACGAGCACCGGCGAGACCACGGTGATCGCTTCCTGCAGTTGCAGCACGTACTTGGTGACCGCGAACGTGATCAGCCCGCCTGCCCACGAGGACAGCGCCGCGGCCGGCCCGATGCGCCGGAACGGGCGCAGCATCCCCAGCATCATCGGGATCGAGATCGGCCCGATCAGCGCACCGACCCATGCGACGATGATGCCCAACACCCCGCCGAGGTTTTCGGCGTTGATGGCGATCACGACGCTGAGGAACACGAACGCCACGGTCAGCACCCGGCCCGCCGCCAGGAACTGCTTGTCGGTGAATCCCTTGGCGCGGCGCCAGATCTTCGGCAGCACGTCGCGGGTCATCACCGCGGAGATGGCGGTGGCGTCGGAGGCGGCCATGGCCATCGTGTGCGAGAAGACGCCGACGAGCACCAGTCCGAGCAGGCCCGCGGGCAGGAATTGCAGGGCCATCTCGGCGTAGACGTCCTCCGGGTCGGACACCTGCACCAGCAGCGGCCCGGCGAACATCGGCAGCATCAGCACGACCGGCCACAGCAGGTACAAGCCGCTGGACAGCAGCGCGGTGCGGCGGGCGGCGCGGGCATCGGGGGTGGCGATGTAGCGCTGCGCCAGGTTCCACATGCCGCCGTTGTACTCGAAGGTCTTCACGATCACGTACACCAGCAGGAAGTAGGCGGGGTAGTCGCTCGTGGTCGGGTCGGTGTGCCCGGACGGCAGCGCGCTCCAGAACGTCGCGTAGTTCAACCCCTTGTCCGCCAACGCGATACCGACCGCCGCGATCATCGCGAACGCCGCGACGCCCTGGATGACGAACTGCCCGAGCTCGGTCAGCGCGTCCGCCCAAAGGCCCCCGGCGGTGCAGTACACGAGCGTGACCACGGCGGTGATGACGATGCCCCACACCAGCGGCACGCCGACGAACTCCTGCAGCAGCAGGGCGATCGCCGACCACTTCGCCGCCACGTCGAAGACCTTCAGCAGCGACCCGCTCCACGCCAGCACCTGCTGCGTGGTGACGTTGAACCGGCGCGCGAGGTACTCCAGCGGGGAGGCGATGCCGTAGTGCAGGCGCAGCCTGTTCCACTTCGGCGCGAACAGGAAGGCGCCGATGCCGGTGGCGATCGCGAGCGGGAACATGAACACGACGTAGGACACGATGCCCTGCTCGTAGGCCACTCCAGCGTAGGCGACGAACACGACCGCGCTGTAGCCGGACATGTGGTGCGAGATCCCGGCCAGCCACCACGGCATCCGCCCGCCTGCGGTGAAGAAGTCCGCGGTGTCTGCGACCTGGCGGTGCGCCCAGATCCCGATGCCCAGCATGACCAGCAGGTAGCCTGCCACGACCGCCCAGTCCAGCGGATGCATGTCGATTCCTCTCCCGGCGCCGGTACGGTTCGCTCCGTTCTCCGGCTTCCACCTCGTTGTGCGGGATCGCCGCGCGACTCGGCCCGCAGGCCGACTTCGAGCGCGTACAAGCTAGGCAAGCGCGCAACCGCGCGGCAATCGGTTGCCAACAGTTGCCTTGCTCCGGCCGGGACGTGGGCTGCGCGGATCCGGCGCCGGCCGGTGTCGGCAACTCGCGGCAACTCCTTGGCTCCCGGCGGTTTCCGCGCTGACGATCACACGACCGCCGGGTCGCGGCGTCCGGCCGATCGGCCCGTGGAGGTGCTCAGGCGGCGTGCGCCAGCTGGGCGTGCGCGCCCGTCCGGATGGAGGAGCAGCATGGTCAACGCGCGGTTCTCCCGGCGTCAGGTCGTCCTCGGCGCCGCTGCGGTACCACTGGCATGGTCCGTCTTGCCGCGCGCGGTCTCCGCGGCACCGTCCCCTATGCGGGAACAGGTCGAGCTGGACACCGGTTGGTCGTTCCGCTTCGGCGAGCGGGGCGATTGGCAGCGCATTCGGTTGCCGCACAGCTGGAACGCCCGCGACGGTCAGGACGGCGGTGACGATTACCGGCGCGGTGCCGGTTGGTATCGGCGCGAGTTGCCGTTGAGCGCGGAATCGGCCGGCAGGCGCGCCTTTCTGGAATTCGACGGTGCGAACACGACCACCGACGTGTGGCTCAACGGTGTTCACTCGGGACAGCACAGCGGCGGCTACACGCGGTTCCGGTTCGACGTGACCGAGGTGCTGCGCCCCGGTGCGAACGACTTGCTAGTTCGCGTGGACAACGGGGAAAATCCGGATGTGGCGCCACTTTCGGCGGACTTCACGTTCTTCGGCGGGCTGTACCGAGGTGTTCGCCTGCAGCTGACCGACCCGGTGCACCTGGACTTGCTCGATCACGGCGGGCCGGGCGTCTACCTGCGGCAGCGCGAGGTTCGCGCGGATGCGGCCACGGTGGAGGTCACGGCGAAACTGGCCAACGATTCCGAGCAGGCCCAACACGTGGATGTGCGCGCCACGATCATCGACGACGACGGTCGCGTGGTGGCGGAGGAATCCGCGCCTGCCGTGTCCCTTGCCGCTGGCGGGCGGCGACAGTGCACCTTCCCGGTCCACATCGGATCACCGCGGCTGTGGAACGGGCGCGCCGACCCGCATGTGCACCGCGTGCAGGTGCAGCTGCGGGAAGCGGAAACCGGCAGGCCGCTCGACGCCGTGACGGAACCGTTGGGGTTGCGGACGTTCGCCGTCTCGCCGTCCGACGGGTTCTCGCTCAACGGCGAACCCCTGCGGCTGCACGGTGTCAACCGGCACCAAGACCGGCGGGGCAAGGGATTCGCCGTCCACGACGGCGACCACGAGCAGGATTTCGCGCTGATGCGCGAGATGGGCGTCAACGCGCTGCGCACCGCGCACTATCCGCAGGACCCGCTGGTCTACGATCTCGCCGACTCCGCGGGTTTCGCGGTTTACACCGAGGTTCCGTGGGTCAACGAGATCACCGACTCAGCGGCCTTCCGGGACAACGTCAAGCAGCAGCTGCGCGAGCTGATCCGGCAGCACTACAACCACCCTTCGGTGCTGTTCTGGGGCATCGGCAACGAGCTGGGCTTCCACCAGACGGACAAGGACCCGCAGATCAACGCGCTGCTGGCAGAACTCGCCGAGCTGGTCCGCACCGAGGACCTGGAACGCGCCTCCGCCTACGCCAACGTGCTCAAACGCGCCGACGACGACCCGTTCACCGAGCACGCCGAGCTGTCCGGCTACAACCGCTACGAGGGCTGGTACGAGGGCACGGCAGACCAGTTCGGACAGTGGGCCGATTCCCTGCACGCCGCCGATCCGATGCGCAAGATCGCGGTTACCGAGTACGGCGCCGGAGCCAACATCGACCAGCACGGCCCCGCATCACTGGCCGCGCCACCGGTTCCGGACGGGCAGTGGCATCCCGAGGAATACCAGGCGTTGCTGCACGAATCCTTCATCGCCCAGATCGACGAGCGCCCGTACCTGTGGGGAACGTTCTTGTGGAACATGTTCGACTTCGCCTCCGACAGCCGCGATGAGGGCGCTGCGCCCGGCATCAACGACAAGGGTCTGGTCACCCACGACCGTGCCGTCCGCAAAGACGCCTTCCACTGCTACAAAGCACATTGGAGCGACGAAGCGGTTCTGCACATCACCAGCAGGCGGTGGACGCACCGAACGGAGCCGGACACGACCGTGCGGGTGTACTCCAACGCCGAATCGGTGGCACTGACCCTCAACGGCGCGCCGCTCGGCGACGGCACGCGCGACGGCCGGGTGTTCAGTTGGCCGGTGCGCTTGCGGCCGGGCTCGAACGTGCTCACCGCACAGGCCGAAGTGCACGGATCGGTGCACACCGACGAGGTCACCTGGCAGCTGAGCCAGCAGTGACGATGTCGTTCACCAAACGAACGTAGCGCGGATGCCTCGCCCGTCAGGGCGGGGAGTAAGCGCGTCCAGTCCGTGGGCGACGTGCCCAGCGGTGACCTACACAGGCGGACGCTGTTGTTGCTCGATGTACTGCCGCACTACCGATAGCGGCGCGCCACCCACGGAACCGGCGAAGTAGCTGCCGGACCACAGTCGGACGCCCTTCCAGTACGAGAACCGCAGGTCCTCGAACTCCTTCCGCAGCATCCGCGAGGACACACCCTTCAGGCTGTTGACCAGCTTGGACACGGCGACCTTGGGTGGGAAGTGTACGAGCAGGTGCACGTGGTTCGACTCGCCGTTGAACTCGGCCAATTCGGTTTCAAAGTCCTCACACACCGCCCGCATGACCTCTTCCATCCGCCGCAGGTGCGTGTCCTTCCGACCAAGGTTTCTCGCGAAGACCACGATGGCCCGTAAGGCCGCTGACGCTGCGATCGGCGCTACCAAGACTGCGCTGGTCGAGCAGGCCCGCAAGCACGACCGCGTGCTGCGGCTGGTCGACCCGAAGCACACCACGATGGACTGCGGACAGTGCGGCGCGAGAGCCAAGCACCGCCTGCCGCTGTCGGAACGTACCTACACCTGCACTGCGTGCGGAGCCTGGTCCCCGAGGGACAAGAACTCCGCACGCGTGATGCTAGTTCGGTTTCAACCCGGCTGATGTTGAGGGCGTGAGTCCTGACCGCGTGCAACGCGGTCAGGCTGCCTGAGTCAGGAATCTCCCGCCTTCAGGCGGGAGGATTCAAAGCAACGCCATTCCGGGATCGGCCAGGACCGCGGCGGTGTCCGCCAGCAGTTCGGAGCCCTGCTGGCCGTCCATCACCCGGTGATCGAACGACAGCGCGAGTTGCAGCACCGAGCGCGGTTCGATGCGTTCGCCCTGCTCGTCGTGCACCACCCACGGCATCCGGCGCACCGCCCCGACCGCGAGTATCGCGGTCTGTCCGGGATTGAGGATCGGCGTGCCGGAATCCACGCCGAAAACGCCGATGTTGGTGATCGTCGTGGTGCCGCCCGCCAGCTGCCCGGGAGTGGTCGCGCCCGCGCGGGCGGTTTCGGCGAGCTCGTTGATCGAGGAGGCCAATTCCCGGAGGGAGAGCCGTTGCGCCGCTTCGACGTTGGGCACGACCAGCCCGCGCGGCGTTGCGGCGGCGATGCCGAGGTCGACCTGTTCGCGCAGCACGATCTCCTGGGCGTCCTCGTCCCACCGGGCGTTGGCGATCGGAGTCCGGGCGATCGCGGCCAGGTAGGCGCGCGCCGCGAACGCGAGCGGGGTGAGTTTGACGTCGCGGAACTCGCGCCGCTGCTGGATCTGCTCGCGCAGCTGCATCGTGCGGGTGACGTCGATCGTGCTGAACTCGGTGACGTGCGGTGCGGTGAAAGCCGACGCGACCACCGCCTCCGCGGTGCGCTTGCGCACGCCCTTGATCGGCACCCGGGTCTCGGTTCGCCCGGCCCCGGTTCCCCGGGTCTCGGTTCGCCCGGTCTCGATCGGGGCCTCGTTCTTCTCGGCGTGTGCGAGCACGTCTTGGCGCGCCACGATGCCGTGCTGCCCGCTCGGCCGGATTTCCCCGAGGTCGACACCGAGTTCCTTGGCGAGCTTGCGCACGGGCGGCTTGGCCAGGGGGCGGTGCCGGGCCGTGGCCGATTCTTGTTGCTGCGGTTGCGAATCCCGACGCTGCCGGCGACTCCGCCGAGAATTCGCACCGGTGTTGCCGTATCCGACGAGAAGCTTCGGTTCGTCCTCAGCGGACTCTGCAGCGTCCGCTTTGGACGACGAGGCATCGCCGGCAGGCTGCTCCGGTCCGGCGGGCGAGCCGATGCGCAGGATCGGTGTGCCGACCTGGACCGTTTCCCCTTCGGCGGCGAGCACTTCGAGCACTTCACCGCCGTGCGGTGCGGGCAGTGCCACCACGGACTTCGCGGTCTCGATGTCGACGACGGCCTGGTTGACCGCGACGGGGTCGCCTTCGGCGACGTGCCACGTCACGATCTCGGCTTCGGTCAGGCCCTCGCCGACATCGGGAAGGTGGAACTCCTGGGCGGTGCTGTTCACGCGGACTCCTGCTCGCGACCTCGGGTCAATGCGCGTAGGACTCGTCGCAGCCCTCCAGGATGCGATCGAGGTTCGGCAACCAGTCCGCTTCCAGCCGCGCAGCCGGGTACGGGGTGTCGTGCCCGGTGACGCGCACGATCGGTGCCTCCAGCGAGTAGAACGCGGCGGCCTGCACCCGGGCTGCGAGTTCGCCGCCGAGTCCGGCGGTCCGCGAAGCCTCGTGCGCGATGACCAGCCGTCCGGTGCGCCGCACCGACTCCACCACCGTCTCGTCGTCCACGGGCGAGAGCGACCGCAGGTCGACGACCTCGACGTCGCGGCCTTCTTCGGCCAGCGCTTCGGCCGCTTCCAGCGCGATCGGCACCAGCGCTCCGTACGCCACCAAGGTCAGGTCGCCGCCGCGCCGAACCACCCGCGCACTATCCATTGCGGACGGTTGTGTCGCGGTGTCGAGTTCGCCCTTGCGCCAGTAGGAGCGCTTCGGCTCCAGGAACACGACCGGATCGTCGCAGCGGACGGCCTGCCCGATCAGGTCGTAGGCGTCCTGCGCGGTGGACGGGCTCAGCACCCGCAATCCGGCCGTGTGCGCGAAGTACGCCTCGGGCGACTCGCCGTGGTGCTCGATCGCCCCGATACCGCCGCCGACGGGAATCCGGATCACCACCGGCAGCGACACCAGACCCCCGGACCGGTGCCGGTACTTCGCCAGCTGAGTCACGATCTGGTTCATCGCCGGGAAGGTGAAGCCGTCGAACTGGATCTCGCAGACCGGCCGGTACCCGGCCATCGCCAACCCGATCGCGCTGCCGACGATCCCCGCTTCACCGAGCGGCGCGTCGACCACCCGCGACTCGCCGAAGTCCTTCTGCAACTCGGCAGTGACGCGGAAAACGCCGCCGAGACGCCCGATGTCCTCGCCGAGCAGCAACACCTTGTTGTCCGCGGCCAGCGCGTCGCGCAGACCGCGGTTCAAGGCGTGGGCGATCGCGGTGCCCGTCATGCCTGCTGCCCTTGCACGAACGCGAGGTGCTCCTCGAGCTGCTTGGCCAGTTCCCGCGGCAGCTCGGCGAAGGTGTGCCGGAACGGCGAATCCGGGGCAGGCACGGGAAGTTCGCGGCAACCGCGGCGCAGCCGGTCGGCCAGCCGGTCCTCTTCGGCCCGCAGCGATTCGCTGGATTCGCCGAGGTGCGACCGCAGCCGTTCGATCGGGTCCCGCTGCGCCCAGTCGTCGTTCTCCGCCGCGGCGCGGTAGCGCGAGTCGTCGTCGGAGGTGGTGTGCGGGTTGCGGCGGTAGGTGACCGCCTCGATCAGCGTCGGTCCGCCGCCGCGCCGGGCGGTGCTGAGCGCCTCGTGCGCGGCCGCGTGGCAGGCCACCACATCGTTGCCGTCGACCCGCACGCCCGGGAAGCCGAATCCCTGCGAACGCTGCGCGGCGGGAACCCGGCTCTGCACTGAATAGGGCGCGGAGATCGCCCACTGGTTGTTCTGGCAGAAGAACACCACCGGCAGGTTCTGCGCCGCCGCCCAGACGAACGCCTCGTTCGTCTCGCCTTCGCTGAGCGCGCCGTCGCCCAGGAACACCAGCACCGCGCGGTCCCGCCCCGGGTCTCCGGTGCCCACGTCGCCGTCGCGCACGATGCCCATCGCGTAGCCGACCCCGTGCAACGTGTGCGCGCCGATCACCAGCGTGTACAGGTTGAAGCCGCGCTCGTGCGGATCCCAGCCGCCGAGGGTCGTGCCGCGGAAGAGCCCCAGCAGGTCCACCGGGTCCACGCCGCGGCACCAGGCGGCCGCGTGCTCGCGGTAGGTCGGGAACACCACGTCCCGTTCGTGCAACGCCGAGGCGGCGCCGACCTGCGCGGCCTCCTGTCCCAGCAGCGACGGCCAGAGCCCGAGCTCGCCCTGGCGCTGCAAGGCGATCGCCTCGGTGTCCAGCCGCCGCGCCAGCACCATGTCGCGGTGGGCGCGGTGCAGGTCGAGCGCATCGTCACCGCTCGGCAGCAGCTCGTGCGCGGTCAACCGGCCTTCGGCGTCGAGCGCGGACCACGGCTCGGGCGGGGACGGCGAGGGGTCCATGGCGCTCCAAGGGGACGGGCGGATCAGCGGGCACGCGGTGCGCACCGTTTCAGCGCCGCGCCGACAGCGACAACTGTTTGGTTCAATCAGCGCACGAAACGCAGCGGAACAAGCCTGCCGAGCCGTCCCGGACGCAAGATCTCGGCTGGCGGCGCAAGATACGTGCGAGGTGCTCCATGGACGACACGGACCGGCGGATCGTCGAGATCCTGCGAACCCGGGCGCGCACGCCCGTCAGCGAGATCGGCAGGCAGGTCGGACTCTCCAGCGCGCCGGTGTCCCGCCGGATCGAACGCCTCGAACGCGACGGCGTGCTGAAGGGCTACGTGGCGATCACCGACGACGCCGCGGTGGGGGAGTTGGACGCCTTCACCGAGATCCGCCTGACCGGCGCCACCGACACCGCCGAGATCGAGCAGATCGCCAAGCAGGTGCCCGAGGTCCAGCAGTACTTCACCACCTCCGGCGACCCGGACGCGCTGGTGCGCTTCCGGGTGCGCAACGTCGACGACCTGCAACGGGTCGTCAACGCCATCCGGCGCACCGGGAAGGTGGCGGGCACCAAGACGCTGATCGTGATGGCCTCGTGGGACCGCAACTTGGACGGTTGAGCCCTTCGCGGTCGGCCCTCGCGCACGGCCGTGAGTCCGGGCTCGTCGACTTCCTGCGGGTGAGGAGTTGCTTCGAGTTCGCCGCGTTCAGCGCGACTCGGGCAGCGTGGTCGCGGTCGCGATCAGCGTCCTGGCGGCGGCTTCGATCCTGGGGACGTCGCCGGTGACGATCCGGTCCAGGCACAGCCCGCGCAGCCCGGAGATGAGCAGGCTCGCCCGGGCGCGCGCCTCCGTCTCGTCGAAACCGAGATCGCGGTGTACCGGGACCAGCGGATCGACCATGGCGGTGACGGCTTCGGAAGCCACCGCGCCGTACCGGTCCGGTTGTGTCGGCGCCAGGCTCAGCACTTGGAACAGGATGCGGATCGGCCGCTGCTGGTGGCCTTCGGTGATCGCCGTCCACAGCGCCCACGCCGCCTCGCGCAGGCTCGCGGCGTCGTGCACACCGCTGAACAGCCCGGCGACGTCCGGCCTGCTGGCGGCGATCGCCTCGGCGATCAGGTTGTCCCGGCTGCCGAAGTAGTACAGCAACATGCGTTTGCTGGTGCCCAGCTGCGCGGCCAGCGGGCTCAACGACATGTCGGCGATGCCGTGCTCGGCCAGCTGGTCCACCACCTGCCGCAGCAGTTCGGCGCGCTTGTCGGACCTGGAACTCACCAGCCGAGCGTACCGACCGGTACATGTCGTGTTCAACGCGCGCGCTCGTGGCGGTGAGCCGCCGTTCGGGGGTTTCCGCTAGGTCGGGTGGCCCTCTGTTCCGCGGCTCTGAACGCGAAGCCGGCGGCTCGCCGTTGTTCACCGTTAGCGATCTGCGTCGACTCCGGGAGCTGATGCAGGTATTCCTGGAGAGCGGGCCGCGCTCGGCGAACCGGGCGGGCTCGTTGTTGTGTGCAGGTGTTGGCGGAATTGCGGGGGTTTGGTGCAGATGCCGGAAGACGATCGCGCGGCCGGTGCAGGTGCCGAGCGCCCGGACTCGGATGAGGCGCTTCGGCCGATCGAACCGGACGACCTGTTCCGCCTCCGGTTCGCGACCTCGGCGGACCTGTCGCCGGACGGCGAGTCGGTCGTGTTCGCCCTGTCCCGCACCGACGTTGAGGCGAACACCGACCACACCGACCTGGTGCAGGTGGCGGTCTCCTCGGGCGGTCAACGGCAACTCACCAGCGTCGACGCGGTGCACGCGTACCCCGCGTTCGCGCCGGACGGGCGCGAAATCGCGTTCCTGTCCACCCGCACCGGCGTGCCGCAGATCTTCGCGCTGCCCCTCGACGGCGGCGAAGCGCGCCAGCTCACCGCCTTCCCGGACGGGGTCGGTGGCGGGCCGGTGTTCTCGCCGGACGGGACGCGCATCGCCTTCACCGCCGTGCCACCCGGAACGCGGCGCGACCCCGCCCTGCCGTACCGAGTCGACCGCGCGGCCTGGCGGGCCGACGGTGTGGGCGTCATCGAGGACGCGCTGCAGGACGTCTACGTGGTCGCGGCCGAAGGCGGCGAACCCGTGCGGTTGACCGAAGACCGCTCGCTGAACACCGCGCCGCAGTGGACACCGGACGGTGCGGCGCTCGTGTTCAACGCGAGCTTCGACCCGGAATCGATGGGGATGCTCAACCGGCTGCGAAGGGTCGACCTCGACGGTTCGGTGTCCGATGTGGCCAGTGGCGGGGCCATCGCGAGCCACGCGGTGTGCCCGGACGGGCGCATCGCGTACGTGCTGACCAATGAGGACGGTCGGCGCGCGGGATCGAAAGCCGACCTGTGGGTCTACGACCCGGAAACCGGGGTTCACCAGCGGCGCACGACGGGGCTTGTGGACGATGTCGGCGGACGGCTCGTCCCGGACATGCCCGCGTTCGCCTTCACGATGGCGGGCGTCCTGATCTCCGCGGACTCCCGGCACGCTTACCTGCCCGCGCAACGCGGAGGTGAAGTGCGGGTGCTGCGCGTGGGATTGTCCGGGGCCGAGTCGCACGAACCCGTGGCGGGGGGTGAGCGCGGGTGCGCACCGGTGCGGTTGCGCGGGAACCGGCTGCTGTTCGCCGCCTTCGGCATCCGCGACCCCGGTGACCTGCACGTGCTCGACACCGCCACCGGGACCGAGAGTCGGCTGACCGAACTCAACGCCGAGCTGCTGGCCCGGCTCGAGTGGCCCGCCGTGCACCACCTGGAGTTCACCAGCACCGACGGCACGGCCGTCGAGGGCTGGTACCTCGAACCCGCGCGCGCGAAGCGCCCGTTGCCGACACTGCTGGGAATCCATGGTGGACCGCACGCCGGATGGGGCCACACCTTCGTCTTCGACTTCCTGATGCTGGCCGGTGCGGGATATGGCGTGCTGTTCGTGAACCACCGCGGTTCCACCGGTTACGGCGACGACTTCGGTACCGCGATCACCTCGGATTGGGGCAACCTCGACTGCGCCGACCTGATGGCCGGTGTCGATCACGCGATCGCGATCGGCCTGGCCGATTCCGACCGCCTCGGCGTGTTCGGCGCTTCCGCCGGCGGCACGCTCAGCGGCTGGCTCACCACCCAGACCGACCGGTTCCGGGCGGCGTGCCCCGAGGACCCGTTGTTCGACTTCTCCAGCATGTACGGCACCAGCGACATCGGAATCTGGGCGGGCCGCTCGTTCATGGGCGGCGACCCGCACGAACGCGCCGAGCTCTACCGGCGCTGCTCACCTGTTACCTACGCGCACAGGTCCAGCACGCCGACCTTGTTCTTCCAGCACGAGAGCGACCACCGCGCGCCGCCGGGGCAGACCGAACAGTTCTACACGGTCCTCAAAAGCCGCGGCGTCACGGCGGAAATGCTGCGGTTTCCCGGAACCTCGCACGTCGGTTCGGTGCTCGGGCCGGTCACCCACCGGCGCGCGCAGAACGAGGCGCTGCTGGAGTGGATGGACCGCTACGTCCTCGGCGAAAAGTAGCCGGGGACTGCCAGGAGGCTGCTAGGCCGAACCGGACCCGAACGGATCGCGGACGTGCTCGATGATGTCCGCGACCGAATCGACGATCGCAGTCGGCTGATACGGGTGCCCCGCCACGGCATCGGGGCCGGAGAGCCCGGACAGCACCAGGATCGTCCGCATCCCGGCCTCGATGCCGCAGCGCACGTCGGTGTCCATCCGGTCGCCGAGCACGATCGCGTTCGCCGAGCGCGCGCCCACCGCCCGCAGCGCGGAGCGCATCATCAGCGGGTTCGGCTTGCCGATGTAGTAGGGCTCGTGCTCGGTCACCCGTTGCACGAGCGCGGCGACGGCCCCGGTGGCGGGCAGCGGCCCTTCCGCACCCGGCCCCTTCTCGTCCGGGTTGGTCGCGATGAACCGGGCGCCGCCTTCGATCAGCCGGATGGCGTGCGTGATCGCCTCGAAGCTGTAGGTGCGCGTCTCACCGAGCACGACGTAATCCGGATCGTCGCCGGTGAGCACGTAACCGGCGTCCAACAGCGCCGCGGACAGCCCGGCCTCACCGAGGACGTAAGCCGACCCGCCGGGACGCTGTTCGCGCAGGAACCGGGCGGTGGCCAGCGCCGAGGTCCAGATCGTGTGCTCGGGGACGTCCAGGCCCCGTTCGAGCAGCCGCGCGCGCATGTCCCGCGGCGTGTGCACGGACTCGTTGGTGAACACCAGGAACGGAATTCCCGCCGATCGCAGGGCGGCCAGGAACTCCTCGGCGCCCGGCACGGCGTTCTCCTCGTCGCGCATCAGCACGCCGTTGAGGTCCATCAAGTAAACCCACGAATCCGCATCCACCACATCGGGATGGTCCCATGCGGCGCCCGGCGCGACTGCCCGCCCGCGCGGCTCGCAGCGCTCAGGACCGGGCAGTGCTCACGACTGGGCAGTGCTCACGACCGGCCAGCGCGGCTGAGGGTCGGCGGGATCGTCCGCTGGTGCACGTCCTGCAGTGCGAAGGCCGCGGCCGCGTAGAGCGCGACCACGCACACCGCCAGGCCCAGCCAGCCATCGCAGAGCCGTGCGATCGGTAGCTGCCGGTACTCGACCACGCCGGTCAACGCGAACCGGCACCCGGCGAGCGTGAGCACGATCGCCACCAGCGGTTTCCCGGCGGCGGTCACGACCGCGCACAGCAACACCGCCGCGGCGAGGAACAGCACCGGCCACGCCCAGCACCGGGCTGTGCCCGCCGGGTGCGCTGCGCAGCGTCAGCACGCTCGTCGTCAGCCAGGTGGCGCTGAGCGTGCTCATCCCGATCGCCAGGACCGGGGTCCCTGTTCAGGAAACCGAAAACGCCCGCGAGCAGTTGCAGGGGCACCGCGATGGTCAGCACGGCGGCGGCTCGCGGTGCGCACCCCGCGATTCGACCGTCTTCAATGGACAGTCGTGCTGCCCGCCGGACGCGCCGGATCAGTGGTCGTCGCTGCCGTTCCCCGGAAGCGCCACGTGCCGTGCGGCGAGGTCGGCGCTGCGACGCACTCCGAGCAGTTGCATGCAGCGCTGGTACTCCTCGGCGAGGAGTTCGTAGGCGCGCACGACGCCGTCCTGGCCCCCGGCCATGATCCCGTACAGGTAAGCGCGCCCGATCATCGCCGCGTCCGCGCCCAGCGCCCGCGCGACCGCGATGTCCGCGCCGTGCCGGACACCGCCGTCGATGAGCACGGTCGCCCGCTCGCCGACGGCGGCGCGGACGGCGGGCAGCACCTCCAGCGTCGCGGCCGAGCGGTCGAGCTGCCTGCCGCCGTGGTTGGACACGACCACGCCGTCGGCGCCGCGACGCACGACCTCGCGCGCGGCCTCGGCGGTGTTGATCCCCTTGACGATGAGCCTGCCGGGCCAGCGCTGCCGCAGCCGCTCCAGCGCGGCGAAGTCCAGACCGGGGTCGAACAACGTGCGCGCCAGGTCCTCCGAGGTGTAGTTGCCGCGCACCCCGTCGAGGCAGGCGAAGCCGATGCCCGGGGTGGTCAGCTTGTGCAACCACCACGCCGGGAACATCGACATGTTCAGGAACGTCCTGGCCGTCAGCGCAGGCGGGATGGTCAGCCCGTTGGCCACGTCCTTGAGGCGCTTGCCCGGCACCGAGGTGTCCACGGTCAGCAGCAGCGTCGAGCAGCCCGCGGCTTCGGCCCGCGAGATGAGCAGTTCGTTCAGCTCGGCGTCCTGCGTGTAGTAGAGCTGGAACCACAGCGCGACGCCGGGCGCGGCCTCCCGGACGTCCGCGACGGACGTGGTGGCCATGGTCGACAGCGAGTACGGGACGCCGAAGTGCTCGGCGACGCGGGCCACCGCCGCCTCGCCGTGGTGGTGCATCATCCGCGTGTAACCGGTCGGCGCGAACACCAGCGGCAGCGCACTGCGTTCGCCCGCGAGCTCGATCGCGGTGTCCGGATCCGTCACCGGGCGCAGTGGTTCCGGACGCAGCGTCACGCGCCGGAAGGCGGCGATGTTGCGGGCGGCGGTGATCTCCTCCTCGGCCGAGCCGTCGACGTAGTCGAACACCGCGCGGGGAGTGGTGCGCCGGGCCGCGGCGCGCAGCTCGCCGATGGTGCGGGCGTTCTCCAGGCGGCGGGCGGTGCGGCCGAACGCCGGCTTGCTGAACTGCACGACCTCGCGCAGCTGCGACCACTTCGGCAGTTGCCGCGCCCGCGAGACGGCGGCCAGGGAGATCTTGTTCGGCATCGGTTCCTTCCTCGGGCGGGACATCATCACACGATTGCCCCGCTTCGGTCACCGGCAGCGGGCGACGGCCCGAGCGCGGGCCGGGGTTCGCTCGTGCGCTGGTGCCACCGGGCTCGGACCCGAGACCGCTCGGCGCCGATTTCCGGCCGCACCGGGAGGGACGTGTAATTCGCTCTCCCCGCCGGAACGGAAGTTCTGCTGCGGTAGGCTGAAACGAGTCGGCGCTGGGGGCGCGAGCCGCACCGGGGTTCTAGCACTGGGGTTCTGGCGCTGGGGTTTCCAGCACTGCGGATCACGGCATTGCGGGCTGCGGCATCGGGGGTCGCGGCGCTGGGGGCGTCGTTTCGCCGACTGTGATTTTCCTTGCGACCGGGGAGCTGGGGACGATCAGCGGCATCGGGAGTGCAAAGCTGACCGTGCCGTGCAACGCCGTCCGATCCCCGCTCGCAGGCGATGCGGAGCGGATCGCCGCTCTTGCACGACCGGCCGCCCGCGCGCTGCGAACAGCGCCGGACGGCGAACCGGAACTACCGCTGCGAGGTGTGCCCACCCATGACCGACTCCGCGAGCACCGCGACAGCGGACTCCGGCCGGGACGTCGCAGCACCGCGGGCGGCGGTGCTGATCGCCGTGCTGGTCGTCTCGGCCTTCGTGATGATCCTCAACGAGACGATCCTGAGCGTCGCGTTGCGCGATCTGACCGAGGACCTGGGCGTGTCCACCACCACCGTGCAATGGCTGACCAGCGGGTTCCTGCTGACCATGGCGGTGGTCATCCCGATCACCGGATTCCTGCTGGAGCGGTTCACCCCGCGGCAGGTCTTCTTGGCCTCGCTGACGCTGTTCAGCGCAGGCACGTTGCTCAGCGGGCTCGCACCTGGATTCGGAGTCCTGCTCGCCGGGCGCGTGGTGCAGGCGTTCGGCACCGCGGTGATGCTGCCGCTGCTGATGACCTCGGTGATGCGGCTGGTCTCGCCCGCCAACCGCGGCGCGACGATGGGCACGATCACCATCGTCATCGCGGTGGCCCCCGCGATCGGTCCGACGATCGGCGGAGCGGTGCTGGCCTGGCTGGGCTGGCGGTGGATGTTCTGGCTCGTGCTGCCGTTGTCGTTGCTGGCGCTGGTGATCGGTGCGGTCTGGATGCGGCTGGACGCCGCGACCCGGCGGGTGCCGCTGGACGTCGGCTCGGTGCTGCTGTCCGCGCTCGGATTCGGCGGTGTCCTCTACGGGCTTTCCGCGATGGGGGAGTCCGCGGGCGGGCACCAGCCGGTGCCACCGTGGGCGGCGATCGCCGTCGGCGCGGTCGCGCTGGTGGTGTTCGCAGCGCGCCAGGTGCGGCTGCAACGCGACGACCGCGCGCTGCTCGACCTGCGCCCGCTGACCTACCGCCCGTTCGTCGTCGCGCTGGTGCTCGCCGCGCTGCTGTTCATGTGCCTGCTGGGTGCCGGGGCGATCCTGCTGCCGCTGTACCTGCAGACGGTGCTGGGAACCAGCACGTTCGTCAGCGGCCTGGCGGTGCTGCCGGGCGGGCTGGTGCTGGGAGTGCTCGGGCGCCCGGTGGGGCGGTTGTTCGACCGCTTCGGCGCGCGGCCGCTGGTGATCCCGGGGGCGCTGGCGATGGCGGTGTCGCTGTGTCTGTTCGCCACGCTCGGGCCGGACTCGGCGCTGGGCGCGGTCATCGGGATCCACATCCTGCTGATGACCGGGCTCGGGCTGATGATGACGCCGCTGATGACCGAGTCGCTGAGCGTGCTGCCGGACCACCTCTACTCGCACGGCAGCGCGATCCTGTCCACGCTGCAACAGGTCGCGGGCGCGTTCGGCACCGCGGTGTTCGTCACCGTCGCGGCCGCTGGCAGCTCGGCCGCGACCGGAGCGCCCGACGCCGCCGGGTTGCGGACCGCGTTCGTGGTGGCTGGAGGTGTCGGGGTGCTCGCGTTCGTCACCGCGCTGTTCGTGCGCGGGCGCGGGGGCACCGCGGCTGCGGGCGCGACCATCGGCGACGGTCGCCAGGAGCCCTCGGACCGGACGTTCTCCAAGCGGTAGCGCGGAACCGTCCGGGCGCCGGAACGGGCGCTCAGCCGCCGGCAGGTGGTGGCCCGAGCGAGGCCGCCGCTCGCACCAGCTCGTCGATGTAGTGGCGTCGTTCCCCGAGGTCGACGTCCTGCCGCAACGGGCCGATGTGGAGCTCCCAGGTGGCTCGCCCGGTGCCGTCGAACACCGGAGCCGCCAGATGCGTCAGCGGCTGCCGTTTCCGCGAGCGCAGCTGCGCGGAACCGTAGGGTTCGCCGCTGATCCGCGCCAGCAGCGACAGCACGCGTTCGCGCAGCTGCGCGGCCGGATCGTTCGTGAGGTGTTCGACGACTTCCGAGAGCACGTCCAGCATCGCCGGGTCTGCGGCGTCGATGCCCCACAACGCCGCCCCGGTCGTGCGGATGTGTTCGAGCGCGTCGGCGAGGCCGGGCCGCTGCCCGGGTTCTGCGGTGTCCAGCCAAGCGCGCTGCCGCCGCTCGTCGGCGAAGGCCACCACGGCCGCGCCCGCGGGAGCGCGCAGCGGCAGTCTGGTGCCGGTCGTGATGCCCGCGGGCAACCTGCCCGGCCCTGCGGTCACCGCCACGAACTCCGACTCGGTGCGGGTGACCAGGCTCAGCGACGCTCCGCAGCCAACCCGCTCGGCGAGTTCGGCGAGCACGTCTTCCGTGCCGGTGGGCATCGCCGCAGCGGCGGCCGACGCACCTGCGAGCGTGCGGAGTCGCGGTCCCGGCCGGTAGGTGCGGTCCGGTGCGCGGCGCACCCAGCCGCGCTCATCGAGGGTGTCGAGGATCGCCGCGACGGTCGACCTGCTGAGCTCCAGCTCGTCGGCGATCTCCGCGCCCTTCGCCGGACCGGTGTCGCCCGCGATCAGTTCGACGACGCGGACCACTCGTCGCGTGGGCGGCGACGCCGACCGGTCGTTGCCCTCCGGCACAGCGCCCCCTAATCTCGATCGAACCGAATATCGGTGACCGTAGCACGAATAGTCGTGCCAGGAGGTTCGCGATGAAGCCACCCGGACCCGCCGACCCGGAAGGCATCGACTTCGCCTTCGACGACATCCCCGAACTGCACGAAGTGCTGGCCCGCCTGCGCGCGGAAAAGCCCTATGCGAGCGTGCCGTTCGCCGGCACGCGCGCGGTGCTGCTGCTGACCCGGGAGCTGGTCAGCGCCGCGTTCAAGGACGAGGGCACGTTCCCGGCCGCGGCGATCTACCCGCTGACCACGCAACCGGTGCTCGGCCGGACGCTGCAGTGCATGTCCGGCCGGGAACACCGCATCAACCGGGCCGTCGCCGCACCACCGTTCCGCCGCAGCAAGGTCGCCGAGTACGTCGAACCGCTGCTGGAACCGCTCGCGCACGAGCTGATCGACCGGTTCGCCGCGCGCGGGGAAGCCGACCTGGTCGCGGAGTTCACCAGCCGCTACCCGGTGCTGCTCATCAGCCGCATGCTCGGGTTGCCCGCGGAGAGCGAGGGAACCGTGCGGCGTTGGGCGCAAGACCTGTTCAACTACCCGCTCGATCCCGATGCGGCCATGGCGGCGTCCGCGGAGTTCACCGAACACGTCCGCCCGATCCTCGACCGGCGCCGCCGCGAACCCGGTGCGGACCTGATCTCGATGCTGGTCACCGAAACCGCCGAAGACGAGCACCTCGACGACGAACAGGTGCTGGCGTTCCTTCGCCTGCTGTTTCCGGCCGGTGCGGACACCACGGTCTTCGCGCTGGCCAACACGCTGGCCGCGCTGCTGAGCCATCCCGATCAGCTGGAGCTGGTGCGCTGCGACCCGGACGAGCACGTGCCGTGGGCGATCTGGGAGGGGTTGCGCTGGGAGCCGCCGGTGGGCCTGCTGCCGCGCATCTGCCCGGAAACCACCACGTGGCAAGGAATCGAGATACCCACGGGGACACCGATGATCTTTTCGATCAACGCGGCGCTGCGCGACCCGGCCGCGCACGCCGATCCGCACCGCTTCGACGTCACCCGACGCTCGGCCGACCTGCTGGCGTTCGGGCAGGGGCCGCACACCTGCCTCGGCACGTGGTTCGCCGTGGCCGAGCTGCAAGCGGGCTTGAAGGTGCTGCTGCGGCGCCTGCCGGGGCTGCGGCTGCGCGCCGGGTGCGCCGTCCGCATCACCAGCCAGGTCGGCACCGCGTTGCGCGGCCCGGACGAGCTGCCCGTGCGGTGGGAGAGGTGACGGCGCCTGCGGCGAAAAGTCGCGTGCCGACGAGGAATCCGGTTGGCAGGATGAGCCCGTGAACGATCACCCCGATCCCACCCGCCGAGCGGACTGGATCAACACCCCGGTCACCGCGGAACTCCTGCGCGGTGCGCTCGAACTCGAACGCACCGAGCACGGCCTGTTACCGCACCGCCTGCCCGCCCGCGCCCGCGCGCAGAGCGCGGACGAGCGGCTGGCCATGATGGAGTCCCAGCCCGCCGGCGTGCGGCTGGTACTGCGCACCTCGGCGACCGCGCTCGAACTGGACACGCTGCCCACCAAGCTGGTCTACGCGGGCGCACCACCTCGCCCGGACGGCGTGTACGACCTGCTCGTGGACGGTCGGCTGACCGGGCAGGCCACCGTGACCGGCGGGAACACCCGGAGCATCGACATGCGCACCGGCGCCGCCGAGTACCGGCCCGGACCGCCCGGCACGGCGCGGTTCACCGGTCTGGCCGAAGGCCGCAAGGACGTCGAGATCTGGTTGCCGCACAACGAGATCACCGAACTCGTCGCGCTGCGCACCGACGCTCCCGTGGAGCCGGCGCCGGATCGGGGCCGGCGGGTGTGGCTGCACCACGGCAGTTCGATCAGCCACGGCTCCAACGCAGCGAGTCCCAGCACGACCTGGCCCGCGACGGCGGCCGTGCGAGGCGATGTGGAGCTGATCAACCTCGGGCTGGGCGGCAACGCGCTGCTCGACCCGTTCACCGCCCGTGCCATGCGCGACACGCCCGCGGACCTGATCAGCGCGAAGATCGGGATCAACCTGGTCAACTCGGACCTGATGCGGCTGCGCGGGTTCACCCCGGCGGTGCACGGGTTCCTCGACACCATCCGCGACGGGCACCCCGCCACGCCGCTGCTGGTCATCTCACCGATCCACTGCCCGATCCACGAGGACACGCCCGGACCCGGCGCTTTCGACCTCAGCGCGCTCAGCGCCGGGCAAGTGCGGTTCCGGGCCACCGGCGACCCGGCGGAGCGCGCCGCGGGCAAGTTGACGCTGGGCGTCATCCGGGACGAGCTGGCCAGGATCGTGCGCGAGCGTACCGCCGAGGACCCGAACCTGCACCACCTGGACGGCCGCGAGCTGTACGGCGAAGCGGACTTCGCCGAGCTGCCGCTGCCCGACGAGCTCCACCCGGACACGGCCGCCCACCGCCGCATCGGCGAGCGCTTCACCGGACTGGCCTTCGATTCCGGTGGGCCGTTCGGCATCCAGCGCTAGCCGGTGGCGGATCACCACCCGACGTTGAGGTGCTGCAGCCCGTAGATGGCTTGGTCGGCGGCGTAGGCGATCTCCTCGTCGACCACGTGCAGACCCGGGAATCGCTGCAGCAGCGCGGGAAACGCGATCCGCATCTCCATGCGGGCCAGCGGAGCGCCGAGGCAGTGGTGGATGCCGTGCCCGAATCCGACGTGCGGCGCGGCGGAGCGGGTCACGTCGAACCGCTCCGGTTGCTCCAGCAGGCCGGCGTCCCGGTTCGCCGCGGGCAGGTTCACGTTCACCAGATCGCCGCGGCGGATCGTGACCCCGTCGAGTTCGACGTCGCGCACGGCCATCCGCGGAGAACCGCCGTTGACCACGCTGAGCCAGCGCATCAGTTCCTCGACCGCGCCGGGCACCGCGGCCGGATCGTCGCGGACGATCGCGAGCTGCTCGGGGTGGCGCAGCAGCGCCAAGGTGCCGAGACCGAGCATGTTCGACGTCGTCTCGTGCCCCGCGACCAGCAGCAGGTTGGCGATGCCGATGAGTTCGCCGTTGCTCAGCGCGTCGGCGTGGTCGCGGATCAGCATCCCGATCAGGTCCTCGCCGGGACGCTCGCGAGCCCGGTCGACCAGACCGGTCATGTAGGCGATGGATTCCTCGGAGAGCTCGATCCGGTCGGCTTCGGGCGCTGTGGTGTCCAGCTGGCGCCGGGTGCGCTCCTGGAACTCCGCGCGGTCGGTGGTGGGCACCCCGAGCAGTTCGCAGATGACCAGCGACGGGATCGGCAGCGCGTACTCGGCGACGAGGTCGGCGGGCGGTCCGTGCCGTTCGAGGGCGTCCAGGTGCTCGTCGACGATCTCGGCGATCCGGGGTTGCAGCCGCCGCATCCGCCGCACCGTGAACTCCGGTGTGAGCAACCGCCGCAGCCGGGTGTGGTCGGGCGGGTCGAGCGAGAGGATGTTCCCGCTGCGGTGCCCGGACAGCTGCCGCGGATCCCGGGCGGGCCGCTGCCCGGCGTCGAGGTCGGCGGGCCCCCAGCCGTTGATGAAGGAGTCGGCGTCGCCGAGCATCCGCCGCACATCGGCGTGCCGGGTGAGCAGCCACGCCGGCGGGCCGAACGGGGTCGGCACCCGGACGATCCCTTCCGCCGCGCGCACCGCCGCCACCTCCGGGGCGGGGCCGAACCCGCTGCGGCGGGTGCTGATCGGCGTGGGCTCTCGGCCGGTGGTGGACGGCTGGGTCACTGGCGCTCCTGCGTGGTCGGTGCTCGTCGCGGCATCCCCGGGCCAAGTTAATTCAGTTGCCTGACTGAATGCAATCGCCTGGGCACGGCGTGAACTTCGGCCGAAGAATTCTCCGCGGTGCGCAGTCCCGCGAGCCGGATCAGGACGGCGGGGAGATCTCGGCCGGGGCGCGCATCAGCATGTCGGCGACCAGCTCCGGCTCGGTGATCATGAGGTCGTGCCCGGTGTCGATCTCCCACAACCGGCCCGCCGCGCGGGCGGTGGCCAGCCGAGCGGGGTCGCGACCGTGCAGCGCCGAGGAGCACACGATCTGGGTCTGCGGGATCGCATTCAGCGCCGCCTCGTTCGTCAGCAGCAGCGGCTGTTCGAAGCACCGATACGGGTGCGGTGTGAGTTTGCTGCGCACCCATGCGGCGTCCTCCGGGTCGGTCACGCCGAAGATCGGGGACGACCCGGTGTCCGGGAAGTGGACGAGTTCGACCCCGTCGACCACCTGGGTGTGCTCGCGGATCGCGACGGGTGCGAGATCGATGATCGCCTCCCCGTGCACCGGGGTCGCGGCGTCCAGGTAGACGAGGTGCCGGATGCGCTCGGGCGCCCGGTCGGCGACGCCGGTGACGACCATTCCGCCGTAGCTGTGCCCGGCCAGGACGACGTCGAACAGGTCCTCGGTCCGCAGCACCGCCAGGACGTCCTGGACGTGCAGGTCGAGATCGACATCGGGACCGAGCAGATGCGCGCGTTCGCCGAGTCCGGTCAGCGTCGGTGCGTGCACGTCGTGCCCGGCCGCGCGCAGGATCCGCGCGACCCGTCGGTAGCACCACCCGCCGTGCGCCGCGCCGTGCACCAGGACGTAAGTGGACATGCCCGCCTTTCGGCTCCGGATCTTCGCCAGCGGATCGGATCGCCCGGGCAGCGGCGTTCGGCGAACCCGGCCGCCAAATCCTAAGACAGCCAAGTGACTCATCCGTCGCCGCGGGCGGACCCGAGCGGGTGCTCCGATGTTGGACTCGCACCCGCCGGACGCTCATCATCAACACCATGAGCGAGGTGGCAGCAGAGGACTTCGAGGCCATCAGGCGGCAGGTGCGCGAGTTCGTCCGCTCCGCGGTGCTGCCGCGCGAGACCGAGATCATGAACGCCGACCGGGTTCCGGACGACCTGCGCTCGGCCGCCGCGCAGATGGGCCTGTTCGGCTACGCGATCCCCGCGGAATGGGGCGGGCTCGGGCTCGACCTGGCCCAGGACGTCGAACTCGCGATGGAGTTCGGCTACACCACGCCGGCGCTGCGTTCGCTGTTCGGCACGAACAACGGCATCGCGGGGCAGGTGCTCGTCGGATTCGGCACCGATGCGCAGAAGCAGCGGTGGCTCGAACGCATCGCCTCCGGGGACGTGGTGACCTCGTTCGCGCTGACCGAGCCGGGCGCCGGCTCGGACCCGGCGGGCCTGCGCACCCGCGCGCACCGGGACGGCGACGAGTGGGTGATCGACGGCAGCAAGCAGTTCATCACCAACGCGCCGATCGCGGACCTGTTCGTCGTGTTCGCCCGCACCGCCGAGCCGCAGCCGGAGAACCCGGGCATCGCGGTGTTCCTGGTGCCCGCGGGCACGCCGGGAATCACCGTCGGCCCGAAGGACGCGAAGATGGGGCAGGAAGGCGCCTGGACCGCGGAGGTCGGCTTCGACCAGGTCCGGGTGCCCGCCGACGCGCTCGTGGGCGGCGACGAGGCCGCCGGGTACCGCGCGGCGATGACCTCGCTGGCGCGCGGGAGGGTGCACATCGCCGCGCTCGCGGTCGGCGCCGCCCAGCGCGCCCTCGACGAGTCCGTGTCCCACGCCGCCACGAACACCCAAGGCGGTCGGCGCATCGGCGAATTCCAGCTGGTGCAGGCGATGCTGGCCGATCAGCAGACCGATGTCCTCGCCGGTCGCGCCATGGTCCGCGAAACGGCGCGCGCGCACGTCAGCGGCGAGGACCGCCGCATCGGCCCTTCCGCGGCGAAGCTGTTCTGCACCGAGATGGCGGGCAGGGTCGCCGACTCGGCCGTGCAGGTGCACGGCGGCGCCGGCTACATGCGCGAGATCCCGGTCGAGCGGATCTACCGCGATGTGCGGTTGCTGCGGCTCTACGAAGGCACCAGCGAGATCCAGCGGCTCATCGTCGGCGGGGGACTGGTGCGCCAGGCGGTGCGCGGCTCGTGACCACCGGAGAGCTGCCGCTGGCCGGAACCACCGTCGTCGCGCTGGAGCAGGCCGTCGCGGGGCCGCTGGCCAGCCGCCACCTCGCCGACCTCGGCGCCCGCGTGATCAAGATCGAGCGGCCGGGGCAGGGCGACTTCGCCCGCGACTACGACGCCGCGGTGCACGGTTTGTCCACCCACTTCGCCTGGCTCAACCGCGGTAAGGAATCGCTGGCGATCGACCTGAAGTCGGACGGCGGGCTGCGCGCTGCCCGCGAACTCATCGCCCGGGCCGATGTGTTCCTGCACAACACCGCGCCGGGAGCGCTCGAACGGCTCGGGCTGGACGGCGAGACCTTGCGGGCCGCGCACCCGCGGCTGGTCGTGGTCAACATCTCCGGCTACGGGACCGGCGGACCGCGCCGCGACCGGAAGGCCTACGACATGCTCGTGCAGGCCGAGACCGGGATGGTCGCGGTGACCGGCACACCGGAGACGCCGTCCAAGACCGGAGTGCCCAACGCCGATATCGGCGCCGGTCTCTACGCGGCGATGTCCGCGATGAGCGCGTTGCTGCGGCGCGAACGCACCGGTGCAGGCGGCGTGGTCGACGTGTCGATGTTCGACGCGGCCGTCGAGTGGATGGGCCATCCGCTCTACATGCAGCTCTACGGCGGCGCGCAGATCCCGCGGATGGGACTGAGCCACGCGGCGATCGCGCCGTACGACGCCTATCCGACCGCGGACGGGCAGATCCTCATCGGGGTGCAGAACGACCGCGGATGGCGCCGGCTGGTGACGGAAGTCTTCGGCGCCCCCGAACATGCGGAAGATCCGCGGTTCGCCACCAACGTCGACCGGGTGCGCAACCGGGCCGAGTGCGACGCCTTGGTGGCTGCGTGCACCGCGCGGTTCGCCACGGCCGAACTCGACGAGCGGCTCGCGGCCGCGGGCATCCCCGCCGCTCAGATCAACGGCACCGCGGAACTGGCCGAGCATCCCCAGCTCGCCGAGCGGGACCGGTGGCGCACGGTGCCGACCGAAGCGGGCGAGATCCGCGGGGTGCTGCCGCCGATGACGTTCCGCGACGCCGAACTGCCGATGGGGCGGATCCCGGCGCTCGGCGAGCACAACGCGGCGATCCTCGCCGAACTGGAACTCGATGATCAACCCGACGGCGGAGGGGACGTTGATGGCTGAGCAGCTGTCCGCGCAGCGCGTGGCGATCGTGACCGGCGCGGCCAGGGGAATCGGCGCGGCCACGGCGCTGCGCCTGGCCGCGGACGGGTTCGCGGTCGCCGCGCTCGATCTGGAGGAAGCGGCGGCCGAGGGCACCGCCGCTGCGATCGCCGCAGCAGGCGGCACCTCGCTCGCGGTGGGTGCCGACGTCTCCGACGCCGCAGCCGTCGATGCCGCCGTCGCGCGGACCGCAGAGGCGCTCGGCTCGCCTTCCGTGCTGGTCAACAACGCCGGGATCACCAGGGACAACCTGCTGTTCAAGATGACCGAGCCGGACTGGGACGCGGTCATGTGCGTGCACCTGAAGGGTTCGTTCCTGATGAGCAGGGCCGTGCAGCAGCACATGGTCGCGGCCGGGTACGGGCGGATCGTGAACCTCTCGTCGACGGCTGCGCTGGGCAACCGCGGTCAGGCGAACTACTCGACCGCGAAGGCCGGGCTGCAAGGCTTCACCAAGACGCTCGCCGTGGAACTCGGCAAGTTCGGCGTGACCGCGAACTGCGTCGCGCCCGGCTTCATCGCCAGCGACATGACCAAAGCGACCGCGCAGCGCATCGGCGTGCCGTGGGAGCAGTACGCGGCCGACCGCGCCGAGGCGATCCCGGTGCGCAGAGCGGGTGAGGTGGACGACATCGCCAACGCGGTGTCGTTCTTCGCCGACGAGCGGTCCGGCTTCGTGTCCGGGCAGATCCTCTACGTCGCCGGCGGTCCCAAGGCTTGAGCCTGCGAAGCTCGGTGCCGTCACCGGGAAACGTATGCTGCGGGCATGGCCCTCGTGGACACCTTCAGAGCGCTGCACCACCGCGGTGACGTGCTGCTCATGCCGAACCCGCCGGACGCGGGCGCGGCGAAGATCATGCAGTCGCTCGGGTTCTCGGCGCTTGCGACGACCAGCAGCGGTGCGGCCGCCGCCCGGGGACTGCCGGACGGCGGCTTGAACCGCGAGTCGGCGTTGCACGCCGCCGCCGAGATCGCGGCAGCGGTCGACGTGCCGGTCTCGGCGGACCTGGAGAACGGGTTCGCCGCGGAACCGGCCGGGGTCGCCGACACGATCCGGCTCGCGGTCGAGTGCGGGCTGGCGGGCGCCTCGGTCGAGGACTGGGACGGCACCGCGCTCTACGAGCCCGAACACGCCGCGGACCGGGTGCGCGCGGCCGCCTCGGCCGCGGCGGGTGAACTCGTGATCACCGCGCGGGCGGAGAACCACCTGCGCGGAGTGTCCGATCTGGACGACACCATCGCCCGGTTGCAGTCCTATGTGGAAGCCGGCGCCGATGTCGTGTTCGCCCCGGGGTTGAACACGGCCGAGCAGATCGGCGCGGTGGTGCGCAACGTAGATGTTCCGGTCAGCGTGCTGGCCGTGCCCGGCGTGCCGCCGGTGGCCGAGCTCGCGGAGCTGGGCGTGCGCCGCGTTTCGACCGGCGGTGCGCTGGCGTTCGCCGCGCACGCGGCACTGGCCGACGCGGCGCGGGAACTGCGCGAGCACGGCACCTTCGGCTATTTGGACGCGGGCGGGCGCGGGCGCGTCGCCCTCGACGAAGCGCTCGGCTGACGCGGCCGCCGGCAACCACGGAGTACGGAGGAGACCTCTCATGCCCACTGCACTGTCCCTTTTGGACCTCGCGCCGATCGCCCGTGGCGGTACCGCCCGGGAAAGCTTCGACGCCTCGATCGAGCTGGCGCAGGCCGCCGAACGCACCGGATACCGGCGCGTGTGGTACGCCGAACACCACAACATGGGCTCCATCGCCTCCAGCGCCACGAGTGTCCTCATCGGACACATCGCGGCGCGCACCGAGTCCATCCGGCTGGGCGCGGGCGGAATCATGCTGCCCAACCACGCGCCGCTGGTGATCGCCGAGCAGTTCGGCACGTTGGAGACGCTGTTCCCCGGGCGCATCGACCTCGGCCTCGGCAGGGCCCCCGGCAGCGACCAGAACACCGTGCTGGCGCTGCGCCGCGACCCCGCCCAGGCCGACGCGTTCCCGCAGGACGTCCTCGAACTGCAGGCGTACCTGGGCGGAAAATCGGTTCGCGGCGTCCGCGCCGTGCCGCACGCGGAAACCGCGCCACCGCTGTACATCCTGGGCTCGTCGCTGTTCGGCGCGCGGCTGGCCGCGCAGCTGGGCCTGCCGTACGCGTTCGCCTCGCACTTCGCGCCGGACGCGCTGCACGAGGCGGTGTCGGTCTACCGCGCGGAATTCACGCCGTCCGAGCAGCTGACCGAGCCGTACGTGGTGGCGGGGGCCAACGTCTTCGCCGCCGAGGACCACGACGTCGCGGTGGAGCAGAAGACCACCGCCTACCGCGCGCGGGCGCGCATGATGATCAAGTCCGGGCGGCCGGGGGTGAACCTGACCGATGCCGAGATCGACGCGTTCCTCGCCTCGCCGAGCGGGCGCCCGCTGGCTTCGATGACCAAGTACACCGCGGCCGGGACGGCCGACGAGGTCCGCGAATACCTGGAAGGTTTCGCCGAATCCAGCGGGGCCGACGAGCTGATGCTCGCCCACCAGGCCATCGGCACCGCCGAGCGGGTGCTCTCGGTCGAGCTGACCGCAGGGGCGATGGCCGGGTCCCGCTGACTCACCGGCACGAGTTCGATCCACTGTGGATGGAAAGGCGGTCGGGAATCTCGGAGATCCGCGGCGATCCTGGAGGTTCCCGCTGCCCGGCGGGCTCCGCGAAACCGGATCGGGCGAAGGCGTTCAGCCGGTGCTCGCCCACATGTCGGCGGTGAGCCGGAAGCTCGGCAGGTCGGCGAACGACATCTTCGCCTCGTAGAGGCGGACGTAGCCGGTGTGCGCGATCTTCCACGCGCCGTCCACGCGGCGGTACCGGTCCTCGTAGTAGGCGGAACCGATGATCGCGACCTCGTAGCGCGGCACCAGAACGGTGTCGCTCAGGCACCAGCTCCCGCTCGCGTGCTCGCCGTCGACGGTGATCTCCGGGCCGGTGCAGTGGTGCACGGTGGTCATCCCGGAGCCGAGCTGCTCGCGCATGTAGGACACGATCTCGTCGCGGCCGGTGAACGCCAGCGGGCGCCCGCCGGACGGCGACCCGTAGTCGGTGGTCGCGTCTTCGGCGAGGGTGGCTGCGAGCTCGTCCCACTGCTTGAGGTCGATGCTGCGCAGGTAGCGGTGTTTGAGGGCACGGATCTCTTCCAGCGCGATCAGGTCCATGCTCTCAGCCTGGAGCACCACCGGCGCGCGCACCAGACCCCGGATGCACCCGGTATCGCCCGGACCGAGCAAGCGCTCGGGGCGGCGATCACTGCGGACGCGGTATTGAACCTCGCCGGGGATGACCTTAGAGTCCTCGCTAGAACCTGTTCTAGCGAGGGAGGTTCCGGTGAGCGGCTCCGAGGATGCGGTGCGTTCCGGCCAGGCGTGGTCGGAGTTCTGCCGCGCGCTGGAACGGGCGGGCGAGGTGGTGCTGTCCGGCAGCGCCCCGGACACCGCGTTCGACCGCGCCGAAGGCTTCCGCTACCTGACCCGGCTCACCCGCGAGATGCTGTATTCGTGCGTCGACAACGCCGATCCCGACTTCCCGCGGCTGCACGAGCTGGACCTGGTCAAGATCGGCGCGGACAACCCGGACAACGTCTACCTGTCGGCCAACATCCGCGGTGACCGCGAATACCGGATCACCGGCGAGCGCGGCACGATCAGCTACTTCAGCATCGGGTCGAAGGCCAACCGCTACGCCAAGGACGGCACCATGGCCTCCACCGGCGAGCTGACCGACGCCGATCTCGTCGCCGAACCGGACGGCACGATCGAGATCATCGCGAGTGCGACCCGTCGGGGCCGCAACTGGCTGCCGCTGGCGCCGGACTCGACCGGGCTCGTGGTTCGCCAGACCTACCTCGACCGCGCCGCCGAAGCACCCGGCCGATGGCACATCGAGCGGCTCGACGGTCCGGGCGAACCCGCCGAGTTGGCGCCGGACTTCCTCGCCGCGGCGCTGCGCCGCACCGCGCTGGCGGTGCACGGCACGGCGGCGACCTTCGCCGGGTGGGCGGAGCTGTTCGCGACCAAGCCGAACGAGCTGCCCGACTTCGGCCAGGAGATGTTCCAGCGCGCAGGCGGTGACCCGGAGATCCACTACCTGCACGGCTACTGGACGTTGCGGCCCGGCGAGGCGTGGCTGATCGAGACCGACGTGCCCGAATGCCCGTACTGGAACTTCCAGCTGGACAACTGGTGGATGGAGTCGCTGGACAACCGGCGGCGCACCACCGTGAACAAGCACACCGCCCGGCTCGGCCCGGACGGCAGGCTGCGGATTGTCGTGGCCGACCGGGACCCGGGCGTGGGCAACTGGATCGACACCTGCGGGCACGATCGCGGCACCGCGCTGCTGCGCTGGCTCGGAGCCGATGAGCACCCGATCCCGGAATGCCGGGTCGTGCCGCTGGCGTCGCTGAGCTCCGAGGGGGACCGGTGACGGGTACCGAACTACGCGTGGACGACCTGCTCGCGGCCGCACGGGACAAGACCGGGTTGACGGAGTTCGGCGACGACTGGTTCCTCGAACCGCTCGGCGTACTGGTCACCTCGCTCAACGACGAGGCCCAGCTGTCCGCGACCGGTCTGGAACTGACCCGCCGCAGGCTCACCGCGCTGCTGGCCGACCGCCTGCGGCTGCGCGCCGTGCAGCGGGCGCACCCGGAGATCCTGGAGGTGCGGCCGGTGGTCGCCGCCGAGATCTGCGGACTGCCGCGGACCGGGTCGACCTTGCTGCACCGGCTGCTGGCCACCTCGCCGCAGCTGACTTCCACGATGTCCTGGGAGACGACCTACCCGCTGCCGTTCCCCGGCGAAGGCCCGGACGCGGCCGAGCGCAAACGCCGCGCGCAGGAACGGATGCGGGCGTTCCTGGAGCTTTCCCCGGATTTCGGCGACATCCACACCGTGGCCTGGGACGAGCCGGAGGAGGACGTGATCCTCGTCGACCGGTCGTTCACGTCGATGAGTTTCGAGTCGTTCCACTGGGTGCCCGGCTACGGCGACTGGCTGCGCACCACCGATCAGACCAAGGCGTACGACGAGCTGCGCCAGTGGTTGCAGGTGCTGCAGTGGCAGCAGCCCGCGCGTTCCGGGCTGCGCTGGATCCTCAAGTCGCCGCACCACCTGACCGCGGTGGGCACCGTGCTGGACGCTTTCGAGGACTGCTCGATCGTGATGACGCACCGCTCGCCGGTGCGGGCGGTGCCCTCCTACGCCTCGATGGTCAGCAATCTTTCCGCGCAGTACAGCGAAAACGTGGACGACGCCGGGCTCGGGCGGTATTGGAGCGACCGGTTCGTCGCGTCGTTGCGGGAGTTCTGCGCGGTTCGCGAGGCGCGCCCGGACCGGTTCGTCGACGTGCGGTTCGACGCCTTGCTCGACGATCCGGTCGCCGAAGCGCTGCGGGTGCTGCGCGCGCTGGGCCTGTCACCGGGGGAGAGCGACCGAGCCGCGTTCGAGTCCTATGTGGAGCGCGACCGCGCGAGTCGCACCGCTGCGCACCGGTACTCCCCGGAGGAGTTCGGATTGTCCGAGTCCCGGCTGGAACGGGACTTCGCGTTCTACCGGGAGGCTTACCTGTGATGCTCTCCGATGAAGTGGTGCTGATCTCCGGAGTCGGCGCGGGGCTCGGCGCGAAGCTCGCCACCCGCGCTGCGGCCGAGGGGGCGAAAGTGGTCGCCGCGGCCCGTTCCGGCGACGTGCTCGCACAGGTGGAGCAGGACGTTGCTGCAGCGGGAGGGGAAGCGCTGGGAGTGCGCTGCGATGTCCGCGATCCCGACGACGTGAGCAGGGTGGTGCGCACCGCGACCGAGAGGTTCGGCCCGATCACCGGGCTGGTCAACTCCGCCTACGGGCACCCCGGGTTCACCGATCTGCTGGATACGCCGGAGAAGAAGCTGCGCCGGTCGATGGACATCATCCTGTTCGGGGCGCTGAACATGGCGCGCGAGGTCGTGCCGCACATGCGCGCCGCCGGCCGCGGCTCGATCGTCAACATCGGCACCATGGCCACTCGCAAGCCCCTCCGCGGTGAAGGCGGTTATTCGGTCGCGAAGGAGGCGATGGCCGCGGCGACCCGGTTCCTCGCGCTGGAGCTCGGCGAGTCCGCCATCCGCGTCAACCAGGCCGTGCTGGGCTGGCTGGACGGGCCGGGCGTGCGGTTCTACCTGGAGATGACCGCGCAGCAGCGCGGGGTGGACGAACAGCAGGTCTACGACGAGATCGCGGCGCGCAACCCGCTCGGCCGGATCCCGACCGACGACGCGTGCACCGGCGGAATCCTGTTCCTGCTGTCCCGCTACGCCAGCGAGATCACCGGCGCGACCCTGGACGTCAACGGCGGGGAGTACATGCCTTCGTGACGGCCGGAGGCAGCCGTTGCCGCCGGGCCGTCTCTGAGCGAACGGACCGTTTGACCAATCTAGTGGGACCAACAGGCCGTTCACTGTCTGCGAGGCATGGTTACCGCCCGGTGCGGGAACTCGACGGGCAGGATGACCGGACGGGGCGCGGCCGAGGTGATCGGCGCGGTCTCGCGACGTGAGGACCGCCGGAGATGGTGCAGGTACTGACGTTCGGGCACGGCACCGCCACGCAGGACGAGATCATCCGGCTGCTCGGCGGAGCTGGCGTGGCCGGAGTGGTCGACGTGCGTTCCGCGCCGGGCAGCAGGCGCCACCCGCACGTGGCGAGGGGCGAGCTCGAGAGCTGGTTGCCGCAGCAGGGCATTTCCTACCGCTGGGACCGGCGCCTGGGCGGATTCCGGAAGCTGCCGCCGGATTCCCCGGACCCGGTGTGGAACAACGACGCGTTCCGGGCCTATGCGGCGCACATGCGGACTTCGGAGTTTCAGTCCGCAGTGGACGGACTCGTCGACCAGGCCGTTGGCCAGGTGACCGCGATCATGTGCGGCGAAACGGTGTGGTGGCGTTGTCACCGGCGGATGATCGCCGATTTCCTGCAACTCGCGCGGGGGGTCGAAGTGCGGCACCTGATGCACGACAGCTCGCTGGCCGAGAACCGGCCCATTTCCGGTGTCCGGCTGCGCGACGACGGCCTGCTCGTATACGACGGGGGCAAGCCGACGCCGCAGCACGGATGAACCATCCACTATGGACGAAGGGCGTCAAGCGGTGCTCCGCCCGTGGCCGGCGCCGTGCAAAGCGAGGTCCGCCGTGAGCGGTTTTCCCCCGCTGAAGCGGATTTCCCGAACCGCGGGCGTGTAGAGGCTCGCCACCACCACGTAGTCGCCCGGCGCGAGTCCGCCGAGTTCGTAGCGGCCGTCGGCGTCGGTGCTGGTACTGCCGATGACGTTGCCGCCGCTGTCGGTCACGGCCACGGTCACCTCCGGCAGAACACGTCCGCCGGGCGCGGTCACGGTTCCGGCGATGGCACCGAGTCCGGCGAGCGTGAAGTCCTGAACGGCACCGGAACCGTCTATCTGGACCGACTCCGCTTCCGGGCGGCACTCGTCCGCGGTGGCGATGATCGTGTACTGACCCGGTTGCAACGCGGGCACCGCGTAATTGCCCTCGGCGTCGCTGCGAACTCGGCCGACCTGGCGGCCACCGGGCTCGGTCACCGTGACCACCCCGGCGACGGCGCTGCCGGACGCGGTCCGCAGCGTGCCCGCGATGCCGCCCGGCTCAGCGGCGGCGTCCTGCGCGTCGTCGCCGGATCGGCGCTGGGCGGGCAAGAACGCCGCGATCGCGAGGGCGACCAGCGCCGCGAGCGAACCGATGCCCAGCACGACGCGGAACCCGTTCTGCGCGGGCACGGCGACCGGGCCGAGGTCGACGGTCATGTGCGCGAGGATCACACCGGCCACCGCGCTGGAGGTGGACGTGCCGATCGAGCGCATCAGGGTGTTGAGGCTGTTGGCCGCGGCGGTCTCCGAGACCGGCACCGCCGCCATCACCAGCGCGGGCATCGCGCCGTAGGCGAGCCCGACCCCGGCACCGATGATGCTGGAGGCCAGCATCAGCTCCCAGATGGCCGACATCAGCACCAGGTTCAGGCCGTAGCCGGCGGCGACCACGACCGCGCCGGTCATCAACGTCACCTTTGGGCCCATGGTCCGGGAGATCCACGCCGAGATCGGCGCCATCGCCATCATCACCAGCCCGTTCGGGGCCATCACCAGGCCGGCGGCGAGCACCGTCTGGCCGAGCCCGTAACCGGTCGCTTCCGGCAGCTGCAGCAGCTGCGGCAGCACCAGGGACATCGCGAACATCGCGAACCCGAACACCACCGATGCGATGTTGGTCAGCAGCACTTGCCGCCGGGCCGAGGTGCGCAGGTCCACCAGCGGCCGCGGGCTGCGCAGCTCCCACCAGCCCCACACCAGCAGCACGACCAGCGCGGTAGCCAGCAGGCCCAAGGTCATGCCGCTGCCGAAACCCCAGTCCGCGCCTTTCGAGATCGCCAGCAGCAGGCACAGCAGCGCGATCGACAAGCCCACTGCGCCGGGCAGGTCGAACCGGCCTCCGGTGCGGACCCTGGACTCCGGCACGAGACCGAGCACGCCGGCCGCCGCGATGGTGCCGAGCCCGGCGGCGACCCAGAACAAGACGTGCCAGTCGGCCGTCTCGGCGATGAACGCCGCCGCGGGCAGGCCGAGCGCGCCGCCGACGCCGAGCGAGGCGCTCATCAGCGCGGTCGCCCCGCCGAGCCGCTCCGGCGGCAGCTCGTCGCGCATGATGCTGATGCCCAGCGGGATCACGGCCGAGGACAACCCTTGCAGCGTCCGGCCGACGATCATCATCCCCAGCCCGGCCGACAGCGCGCACAGCGCCGAACCGAGCACCAGCATCGCGAGGCTGAACAGCAGCATCCGGCGCTTGCCGTACATGTCGCCGAGCCGCCCCACCGTCGGCACCGCCACGGCGGCGGCCAGCAGGGTGGCGGTGATCGCCCACGCGGTGTCGGCCGCGGGTGCGCCCAGCAGCGCGGGCAATTGCGGCACCAGCGGGATCACCAGGGTCTGCATCAGCGAGACCACGATTCCGCTGAAGGCCAGCACCGGGACGACGACGCGCGGGTGCGCCGGTTGCGCCGGGTCGGCAACGGGCGGCGAGCTGAGCGTGCGGGTCATCGGCGGAAGGCTCCCGTCGGTGCGGCGTGGCCGACTGGTGATTCAGTCACGTGACTTACGCTAGCAAGCCCGCCCGCGCTCTTCAGCCCTTCCGGATTGTTGTGCGGTGACTCAGGTCCGCTCGACGCGGCTTCACCGCACGGCTCCCGGCCTCACCGCCCGGCGCCGATCAGCCGCTCCCGCAGCCGGGAGGTCAGCCCGGCCAGCATCGACGAGCGTCGCTGCGGCTCGGGGAGTGCGCCCGAAACCGCGTCGTCGAGTAGCGTGCCGACCGTTTCCCGCGCGCATTCCCGGTTCGCGCCGATGCCGCCGGACGGGCCGCGCTTGATCCACCCGACGACGTAGGTGCCGGCTCGCCCCTCGACGCGCCCGCCGGAATGCGGGATCGTGCCGGTCTGCTCGTCGAAGGGCAGGCCCGGCAGCGCGGTCCCGCGATAGCCGATCGCCCGCACCACCTGCCCGGCCGGGATCTCCACGCCACCGGTGACTCGCAGCCCGCGTACCTCGGTGTCGCCGAGGAGTTCCTCCGGCGCGGAATGGAACCGCAGCACGATCCTGCGCTGCGAGGGGGTGGCGGCCCAGTCCACCTGCTCCCGCGGCACGGTCCGCAGCAGAGCCGCCTTGTCATCGGACGCGGCGGAATCGATGGCCGCCGCGATGCGCGGATCGTGGTCGTCGACCACCAGGGATGCGCCCTGCTGCTGGGTCAGCGCCAGCATCTCCGGCCTGGTGTAGGCGGCCGATTCCGGGCCTCGCCTGCCGAGCAGCACGACCTCGCGGACCTTGCTGGAACGCAGCCGTTCCAAGGCTTCCGGGGAGATCGAGGTGCCCTGCAGCGCATCCGGGTCGCTGGTGAGGATCCGTGCCACGTCCAGCGCGACGTTGCCGTTGCCCACGATCGCCACCCGCTCATTGGAGAGGCCGACCGCGTCCGCGGGCACGTCCGGGTGGCCGTTGTACCAGGCCACCGCGCTCGTGGCGGTGATGCTGCCTGCCAGGTCCTCACCCGCGATGCCCATCCGCCGCGCGGAGGAGGCGCCGACCGCGTAGATCACCGCGTGGTGCTGGGCGCCGAGTTCCTCTGCGGTGACGTCGCGGCCGACCTCGACGCCGAGGCGCAACCGCAGCCGCGGGTGGTCGTGGAAGCGCGCGAACGTCTCACCGATCTTCTTCGTCGACGGGTGGTCCGGAGCCACGCCGTAGCGCAGCAGGCCCCCGGCGACCGGCAGCCGGTCGATCAGCGTGACCTTGGCGTTGGTGTGCAGCAGCAGGTCCTCGACGGCGTACATCCCCGCGGGCCCGGTCCCGACCACGGCGACATCCAGCGGCGCGAGGTCGCTGGGGATGTTGCGGTCGAAGACCGGTTGCTGCCAGGAGTGGAAGTTCGGCGAGGGCTGCGTATCCGCTGCTGCGGCCGGAGCTTCCGCCGCGGCCCGTCCCGGGGCCTCCGCCACCGGTGCCTTGTCCGCGAAGTAGTCCGCGTTGACTTCGGCGTACGCCTTCAGCGGCCCGGTGAGCCGGTCCACCGGGAAGATCGCCTCCACCGGGCAGGCATCGGCGCACGCCCCGCAGTCGATGCAGGTGGCCGGGTCGATGTAGAGCATCTCGGTGCTGCCGAAGTCCGGTTCGTCCGGCGTCGGGTGGATGCAGTTGACCGGGCACACCTTCACGCAGGAGGCGTCGTTGCAGCAGGTCTGGGTGATCGCGAAGGCCATCGGTGCAATGCCTGTCTTCGAGTCCGGTCGGGCAGGTGGTCAGGTGGCGAAAGCGGGCCGCTCGCTCCCGCAGCAGGCTCGACGTCCGGCTCTGCCGAGCCGCGGCTCAGAGCAGGCTGGCGCGCTTGTAGAACCAGGTGGCGGGCTTGGTGAGCAGCCCGGCCGAGTGCAGGAACTCCATCAGCCCGGAGCAGCTGGAGCGCAGCATCGACTTGTGCTGCTGGTTGGCCTTCGCCTCGCGCTTGGCGCGCTCGGGATCCAGCCCGGCGTTGGCGTAGACCTCGTCGTTGACCATGCTGGTGACGATGAAGTAGGCGGAACCGGCCACCACCACGGCGTTGATCTGCCGCCGCAGCCACCCGGCGGACTTGAGCCGCTCCTTGGTCTCCTCGCGGGCGAACTTCATGTGCCGCGATTCCTCGACCACGTGGATGTTGTTGATGGTCCGCACGAACGGCACCACCCGCTGGTCGCGCATCCAGTCGCGCTGCATGACGTCGAGGACCTCCTCGGCGACCAGGATCGCGGCGTAGGCGGCTTCACCTCCGGCCAGCGTCTTGAACACGCGGCCGAGTTCGACCACCGAGCGCTTCGGCCGGTACGCGGGTGCGCCCAGCTTCGCCGCACCGCGGGCGAACATGATCGAGTGCCTGCACTCGTCGGCGATCTCGGTCAGCGCCCACTGGAACGCCGGGTCGGTCGGGTCCTTCGCGTAGAAGTCCCGCAGCATCATCTGCTGCAGGATCATCTCGAACCAGATCCCGGTGCTGGCCACCGATGCGGCTTCCTGGCGGGTCAGCTCGCGCTGCTGGGCCGGGGTCAGCTCGTCCCAGTAGGACGTCCCGTACAGCGTGCTCCACTCCGGGCTGGCGCCGTGGAAATCGGTGTCCAGCGGGGTTTCCCAGTCGACTTCCTGGGCGGGGTCGTAGGAGAGCTGCTCCGAGGAGTCCAGCAACCGGCGCGCGGTGCTGTCCCGCTCGGCGTCCGCGGGCGCGGCATCGTGGTCTTCGGACTGCGCCGGTCGCGTGTCCGTGCCGGTGATGTTGCTGCTCATGGGTACTCCTCGAGAGGTCGCGTGACACCCATTACCGTTACCAGCGGTAACCTGTTACCAAACGTAACACATACTGCGGGCGTGGCAAGAGTGCGCGCGGAACAGCAGGTGGCGCCATGGTCAGGACGGCGAATCCGGCCGGGGGAGTGGAGCTCGCCGAGTGCGCGGTGCGGCGCTGCCGAACGAGCGGCGGAGTCGTTTGCGGGCCGGGACTCGGCAGGCGTCAGCCGCAGCCCTCGGCAGGCGTCGCCGCGGGGTCTTCGGCGTCCGCTCGTGAGGGAACCGGCCCAGGGCCGGTGTTCCGCGGCAAGCGCGTTCCCGGCGCGCGGCCGTTTGCCGCCACGGCCGGGAACGCCTTGCCGTCGGGTCAGTCGTCCCCGGGGGCCAGCGGTGGCTCGTGGCCGGCCCACGGCCGGGCCCGCTCCAGCTGTCCTGCCAGCTGGAACAGCGTGCTCTCGCCCGCGAGCGGGGCGACGAACTGCACGCCGAGCGGCAAGCCCTCGGGCGTCCAGTGCAGCGGGACGGACATCGCCGGGCGGCCGGTGATGTTGGCCAATTGCGTGTAGGGCACCCGCGACATGCTGTCCTGCGCGAGCTTGTCGAGAATGCCCGAGCGGCGCACCAGCCCTCCCGCGCGCAGCGCCAGCACGGCCTTCCCGAGCACCCGCGATGCCCGCGGGGTCTCGAGCTCGCCGACTCGCCACGGCGGGCTGGCAACGCTCGGCGTCAACAGCAGGTCGTAGTGCTCGTGAAACCGCGCCAGCCGCCGGGCGTGCCCGTGCCAGTTCTGGAGTGCGGACAGCAGCTGCGGGGCGCTGGTGCTGCGGCCGACCGCAGCGAGCAACCGGGTCTCGAGCTCGAAGGAGCTCTGCGGTGCGTGGGCGGAGGCGGCTTCGACCTCGGAAGCCAGGTGCACCGACCAGGCACGCAGGAAATCCACGGATATCTCGGCGAAGTCCACCGGCGGCGGAACCTCCTCGACCTGGTGGCCCAGGGAGGTGAGCAGTTCCGCCGCGTCGGTCATGGCCCGGACCGCTTCCGGATGGGGTTCTCCCAGCGCCGCGGAGGCGTTGAACCCGATCCGCAAGGTCCCGGGCTCCCGGGTGACCTGCTCGGTGAAGCTGCGGTCCGGCGCCGCTGCCGCGAACGGCCCCGCGGGATCGAAGCCGGTGAGGCAGTCCAGGCCCGCCGCGCTGTCCCGCACGGTGCGCGAGAGCACACCGTCCACCAGTCCACCGTGAAAGCCCTCCGCGCGCGCCGGCCCGGCGGGCACCACGCCCCGGCCCGCCTTGAACCCGAACACTCCGCAGCACGCGGCCGGGTTGCGCATCGAGCCGCCGCCGTCGTTCGCACCGGCCAGCGGGACGATCCCTGCTGCCACCGCGGCCGCGGCACCACCGGAGGAGCCGCCGGGGGTGCGGTCGAGCCGCCACGGGTTGCGCGCCGGGCCGAACGCGGCCGGCTCGGTAACGGCACTCGTGCCGAACTCCGGGGTGTTCGTCCGGCCGAACACGACGAGTCCGGCGTCGGTCCAGCGGCGCACCACCTCGGCGGTCTCGGCGGCGGGAACGTTGGCCAGTGCGCGTGATCCGGCGCTGGAGGACATTCCTGCCATCTCCTGGTACAGGTCCTTGAGCAGGAACGGGACTCCGGCAAAAGGGCCTCCGCTAGCAGCGGGGCCGTCGGATCCGCCGCGCACGCGCTCGCGGGCCTGGTCGTAGAGGCGCTGCGTGAGGGCGCCCAGCCGCGGGCCGACCTCCTCGGCGCGCGCCACCGCGGCTTCCAGCACCTCTTCGGCGGGCACCACGCCGGAACGGATCAACTCTGCCAGCCCGAGCCCGTCGTGCTCGCGGTACTCCGAATACTGCACGCCACCACCTTGCGCATAGCACTTTCCGATTCGGTGGCAATTTTGCCGAACCGTGCGCGGAATCCGGCGCCCGGACGCACGACTCCGGGGTTTTCCTCCACTATGGACGAACGTGCGCCCGCGGTGCGGGGAAATGCGCGTTTCGCCCGGAATCCAGGCTGGGTGTGAGTTGCGAGCGCATTCCTCGCCAGGGTCGGTTCAGCCGTGCGCGGCGGCGCGCAGCGGTGGCTCGTGACCGGCCCAGGGCCGAGCCTGTTCCAGCTGTCCTGCCAGCTGGAACAGCGTTCCTTCGCCCGCGAGCGGGGCGACGAACTGCACGCCGAGCGGCAAGCCCTCGGGCGTCCAGTGCAGCGGCACGGACATCGCCGGGCGGCCGGTGAGGTTGGCCAGCTGCGTGTAGGGCACGTGCCGCAGGTTGCCGCGCGCGACCCGGTCGACCACGCCGGAGCGGCGCAGCAGTCCGCCGCCGCGCATCGCCAGCGCGGCTCTGCCGAGGACCTGCAACGCCTTCGGGGTGTCCAGCTCGCCGATGCGCAGCGGCGGACCGGCCAGGCTGGGCGTCAACAGCAGGTCGTGGTGCCGGTGGAACTCCGCCAGCCGCCGGGTGTGCTGGTGCCAGCGATCCAACGTGGACACGTACTGCGCAGCGCCGGTGCTGCGGCCCGCCGCGGCGAGCAGCCGGGTGTCCAGCTCGAAGGAGCTGCGCGGCGCGTGGCGGGCGGCTTCGTCGAGCGCTGCGGCCAGCCGCACCGACCACGCCTGCAGGAAGTCCACGGCGAGTGCGGAGAGGTCCACCGGCGGCGGGACTTCTTCGACGTGGTGGCCCAGGGAGGTGAGCAGTTCCGCCGCGTCGGTCATCGCCCGGACCGCTTCCGGATGCGGATCACCCAGCGCCGAGGCGGCGCTGAAGCCGATCCGCAGGGGCGCAGGCTCCCGCGTGACCTCCTCGGCGAAGCTGCGCTCCGGCGCCGCCGCCGCGAACGGGCCCGCGGGGTCGGGACCGGCGAGGCAGTCCAGCGCCGCCGCGCTGTCCCGGACGCTGCGCGAGACCACGCCGTCCAGCGCGGCGCCGTGGAAGTTCTCGCCGCGCATCGGCCCGGCGGGCACCAAGCCCCGCCCGGCCTTGAGCCCGAACACCCCGCAGCAGGCGGCCGGGATGCGGATCGAGCCACCGCCGTCGCTGGCACCGGCCAGCGGGACGATCCCCGCGGCGACCGCGGCAGCGGCGCCACCGGACGAGCCGCCGGGCGTGCGGTCGAGCTGCCACGGGTTGCGCGCCGGGCCGAACGCGGTCGGCTCGGTGATGGGTTTCGCGCCGAACTCAGGGGTGTTCGTGCGGCCGAACACGACGAGCCCGGCGTCGGTCCAGCGGCGCACCACCTCGGCGGTCTCCGCGGCGGGAACCGTGCGCAGCGCGCGTGATCCGCCGCTGGACGGCAGCCCGGCCACTTCCTGGTGCAGGTCTTTGAGCAGGAACGGGACTCCTGCGAACGGACCTTCGGGTGCGCCGCCGCGGACGCGCTCGCGGGCTTGGTCGTAGAGCCGTTGCGTCAGCGCCCCGAGTCGCGGGCCGACGTCCTCGGCGCGCGCCACCGCGGCTTCCAGCACCTCGGCGGCGGGCACCGCACCGGTACGGATCAACTCCGCCAGGCCGAGCCCGTCGTGTTCGCGGTACTCCGAGTACTGCACGCAGCCTCCTATCGCGTCCGGCGAGACGCGGCCGATCTTGCCGGGCCGCCATCGGAGTCCGGCATCGGGTCTCCGGGCTGAGCGACCCGGCGCACGACGGTAATCGACGTGGCCGCTGCGAAGATCCGGCTCAGCGCAGGCGGTCGGCCATGAGTTCACCGGCCATGATCGCGGCCAGGTTCGTGTTGGCCCGCGGCACCGACGGGAAGATCGACGCGTCGATCACCCGCAAGCCATCGAACCCGAGCACGCGGCAGTCCGGGTCGACCACCGCGTCGCGGTCACCGGCGCCGCCCATCCTGCAGGTGCTCGTGGCGTGCTGCGCGTCGGCGACCGCGCTCAGCAGGTACCGATCCAGCGCGCGGTCGTCGTCGAGCGCGGCGAACAAGGCGCTGTTGTGCGAATCCGGCGAGTCCTCGGTGATCTTCGCGGTGGCCGGGGCGCGCGCCAGCTCGACCAGCTCGCGCAGCCCGTCGCGCATCCGCGCGAGGTCCCGCTCGTCGGAGAGCATCCGCTCCTGCACCCGCGGCTGCGCCTCCGGATCGAGCGAGGTCAGCCGCAGCAAGCCGCGGGAGTGGCACTGGTTGACCCACACTCCGAACGCGCCCGCTCCGGCGCCGGTGTCGGCTCCGGCCATCGACAGCACGTTGCGGTTCATGGCGGTCAGCAGCATGTCGTTGCTCGCCGTCGGCGAGCTGGCGTAGCGCACGCAGACGTTGGTGTGCCGGGCGTCCGGGTCCGTGGCGGTGGCTTCGGCGGTCAGCGGGATCTCGACGAGCGCCAGCGGATGGTCCTGCAGCCCGCGCCCGACCGGCAGGTCCGCGCGCACCTCGACGCCCAGCGCCCGCAGCTCGGCACCGGGACCGATCCCGGAACGCAGCAGGATCGCGGGCGAGTGGATCGCTCCGGCGCTGAGCACGATCTCGTCGGCGTACTCGGTGACGGTCTTCCCGCCAACGCGCACGTCGACCCCAGTCGCCCGTTCCCCGGCGAAGACGACGCGCTCGACCAGAGCATCGCCGCGCACCGTGAGCCCGCCACCGTCCCGGTTCGCTTCCAGATATGCGTCGTTGACCGAAACCCGTCGCCCGGAACGCGAATTGATCGGGTAGGGCGAGACCCCGGTGGCGCCCGGCGCGTTGACGTTCCCGGACCACGGGTACCCGGCGTCCAGCGCCGATCGGCACAGCGCGGCGTCGACCGCACCCCACTCGTGGTCCGGCGTCCGGTAGATGGGCGTCGGGCCACCACGGCCGTGGTAGGGGAGGTGGCCGTAGGACTCGTCGTCCTCCAGCTTCACGAAGTACGGCAGCACGTCGTCGCGCGACCAGCCCGCGAGGGCCCAGTCGTCGAAGTCCTCCAGCGGCGGGCGGATCGCGATCTGGCCGTTGACCGCGGAACTCCCGCCCGCGCCCTTGCCGCGCCAGTACGGCGCAGGCGGCTGCTCGTCCGTGCGAGTCGCGTCGAGACCCGCCCACAGCAGGTGCGCGGCCGCCGCGGGATCCAGCAACGCCCGGCCCGGGTTGGGGGAGCGCCAGGCCTCGGGCATCTCGGCCGAGCGGTAGTCCGATCCCGCTTCCAGCAGCAGCACCCGCTTGCCCCGCTGCGCGGAACGCGTCGCGAGCGGTGCGCCCGAAGAACCGGCGCCGACGACGATCAGATCCCAGCCCATGCGAACCTCCGCACTCCGGCGCAGGCGCGGCCGGTGTCCGGAAGCGTGCGGTGCGCGCGGTGTCAGGTCAAGAGTCGGCCGGGCACCTCAGCCACCGCTGTCGGCGGGATCGTTGCGGATGTCGTCGAAGATCAAGTGGGTGCGGGTGCCGCGCACACCGGGCAGGCTCGGCAGCTGTTCGAGCACCACGCGCCGGAGGTGTTCGTTGTCGGTCGTGTGCACCAGCAGCATCACGTCGAATTCCCCGCCGACCAGCGCCATGTGCCGGACCTCCGGGATGCGCCGCAGGTGCTGCGTCAGGTCGCGCCAGGAGTTCTGCCGCACGGTGAGGGTGACGTAGGCCGATGTGGACAGTCCCGCTCGCGCGGGGTCGATCACCGCGGTGAAACCGGTCAGCACGCCGGATCGCTTGAGCCGTTCCAGTCGGGTGTAGGCGTTCGCGCGCGAGATGTTCAACCGCTGGGCCAGCATCCGCACCGCCATCCGGCCGTCGCGGCTGAGCTCGCGCAGGATGTTCTGATCGAGTTCGTCCAGGCCCGGAGCAATCTGTCCGCCCGCGCCTTCCGGAGTGCCGCCGTTGCTGGACATCTGACTCCTCCCGAAGTGCTTTTTCGGCACTGTGTCTGCGAAATCGCCGCACTTGTGGGCAGAACATAGCAGTGCTGCGCACAATCCCGGGAGATCTGTTCGACGCGGAGGTGCGCATGACGCGGGATGGGCCGATCCGGCTGCTGGCGGCGGACGGAGCAGTGGTCGAGGACCAGCGCCATTCGTTGCCACCGGCGGAATCGCTGCTGGCGCACTACCGCACGATGGTGCTGGGCAGGCGGCTCAACGAACTGGCCGGTGCCTTGGTCCGCCAGGGCAGGCTCGCGGTTTACCCGTCTTCGCGCGGCCAGGAAGCCTGCCAGGTCGTCGCGGCCGGTGCGCTGCGCCCGGGCGACTGGTTGTTCCCGACCTACCGCGACTCGGTCGCGGCCGCCGCCCGCGGTGTGGACGCGGTCGAAGTCCTGACGCTGCTGGCGGGCGACTGGCATTGCGGTTACGACCCGCTGCGGCACCGGGTGGCTCCGCAGGCGACACCGTTGGCCACGCAGCTGCCGCACGCGGTCGGCGTGGCGCACGCCGCGCGGCTCAAGGGCGAGGACACCGTGGTCATGGCGTTGTGCGGGGACGGGGCGACCAGCGAGGGCGATTTCCACGAGGCGCTCAACTTCGCCGCGGTGCTGCGGGCGCCGGTCGTGTTCCTGGTGCAGAACAACAAGTACGCGATCTCAGTTCCGCTGGCGCGGCAGTCGGTGGCGCCTTCGCTGGCGGACAAGGGCGTCGGCTACGGGATGCCGGGTGTGCTGGTCGACGGCAACGACGCCGCGGCGCTTTCGGTGGTGCTGCAGGAGGCGGTCGAGCGAGCCGCGGCCGGTGCGGGCCCGACGCTCGTCGAGGCCGACACCTACCGACTTGAAGCGCACACCAACGCCGACGACGCGGCGCGGTACCGCGCCGACGCGGAGGTCTCGGAATGGCAACCGCGGGACCCGCTGATCCGGCTGCGCGCGCACTTGCGCGCCGAAGGGGTGCTCGACGACCGGGCCGACGCCGAAATCGCTGAGGCGGCCGAGGCCGAGGCAGAGCGCGTCCGCACCGCACTGGCGGCGGACTCCCCGGTCGACCCGGCCGAGCTGTTCGCCCACGTGCACGCGAGGCCGACACCGGACGTGGCCGCGCAGGCCGCGTTGTTGCAAGCGGAATTGGCTGCACAGGAGGAGATCCGGTGACCGCGACGACTGCGATCCCGGGCGTGGAGACACAACTGTCCATGGCCGGAGCGCTCAACACGGCACTGCGCGACGCGATGACCGCCGACGATTCGGTGGTCGTGTTCGGCGAGGACGTCGGCCCGCTCGGCGGGGTCTTCCGGGTGACCGACGGGCTGACCGCGACGTTCGGCGAACAGCGCTGCTTCGACACGCCGCTGGCCGAGGCGGGCATCGCCGGGCTCGCGATCGGGATGGCGATGAACGGGCTGCGCCCGGTCGTGGAGATGCAGTTCGACGCGTTCGCCTACCCCGCGTTCGAGCAGATCACCAGCCACTTGGCGAAGATGGCCAACCGCACGCGCGGACGCGTCCGGCTGCCCGTGGTGGTGCGCGTGCCCTACGCCGGAGGCATCGGCGGGGTCGAGCACCACTGCGACTCGTCCGAGGCGTACTACGCGCACACTCCGGGACTCACCGTGGTGGCGCCTTCGTCCAACGCGGACGCTTACGGGCTGCTGCGGGCGGCGATCGAGCATCCGGACCCGGTCATCTTCCTCGAGCCGAAGAAGCACTACTTCAGCGCCGAGCAGGTCGACACCACGCGCGAAGTGCCGCCGATCGGCCGGGCGGTGGTGCGCAGGCCCGGCGCGGACGCCACGCTGATCGCCTACGGCCCGTCCGTGCCGGTCGCGCTCGGCGCCGCCGAGATGGCCGCCGCGGAAGGGCGCGACCTGGGCGTGGTCGACCTGCGCTCGATCGTGCCGTTCGACGACGCGACCGTGCTTGCCGAGGTGCGCCGGACCGGGCGCGCGGTCGTGGTGGCCGAAGCGCCCGGGTTCGCCTCGGTGGCCTCCGAGATCGCCGCGCGGGTCGCCGAGGGGTGCTTCCACCACCTCGAAGCGCCGGTCCGGCGGGTCACCGGGTTCGACGTGCCGTACCCGCCGCCGAAGCTCGAACGGCACTACCTGCCCGGCGCCGAGCGCGTCCTGGACACCGTCGACGAACTGCAATGGGATCACCGATGAGCACCCGCACCTTCGCCCTGCCCGACCTCGGGGAAGGGCTCACCGAAGCGCAGCTGGTCCGCTGGCTGGTCGAACCCGGCGGCGCGGTCGCGATCGACGCGCCGGTGGCCGAGGTGGAGACCGCCAAGGCGATGGTCGAGGTGCCATCGCCCTACGCCGGGGTTGTCGCCGAACTGCACGGTGCAGAAGGCGCCACGATCGCCGTGGGCGCACCGCTGATCACGGTGGAAACCGCGCGGGCCGAAGCCGACGGCGCGCCCTCCGGTGGGGACGAGCAGCGCGGCGGTTCCGGGAACGTCCTCATCGGGTACGGGACCGGACCTGCCGCTGATGCTCCGCCGCGTCGTCGCCGCCGATCCGCTCCGGCGCCCGAGCGGGCGGCGGGGGAGCGGCCCGCGGTCGTGTCCCCGCTGGTGCGCAAGCTCGCCAAGGATCGCAGTGTCGATCTCACCGCGATCCGCGGGAGCGGTGCGAACGGCCTGATCACGAGGTCCGATGTGGAGTCCGCCGCGACATCGGCGGACATGGGCACTGCGGCACCGGTGGACGCGGGCGCCGTGGCACCGGCGGACACGGGAGCTGTGGCATCGGCGGACGCGGGAGCCGACGCGCGTACCGGCTTGCCGATCCGTGAACGCATCCCCCTGACCGGCACGCGCGGAGCCATCGCCGCCGCGCTCTCCCGCAGCAGGCAGGAGATCCCGGAAGCAACGACCTGGGTGGACGTGGACGCGACCGAACTGGTGGCGCACCGCGCCGCCGACGCGGGCGGACCCGGCCTGCTGGCCCTCGTCGCGCGGTTCGCGCTCGCCGGCCTGGCCCGCTTCCCGGTGCTCAACGCGCGGGTCGCGGGCGGGGAGATCCAGGTGCTCGACGGGATCAACCTCGGCATCGCCACGCACACCGATCGCGGACTGGTGGTGCCCGTGGTGCGCGACGCGCACCGGCTCAGCGCCCGCGGGCTCGACGCGGAGATCCGCAGCGCGACCGCCGCGGCGAAGGACGGCTCGGCCGGGCTCACCGGCGGGTCGTTCACGCTCAACAACTACGGGTCGTTCGGCGTCGACGGCAGCGCGGCGATCATCAACCACCCCGAGGTGGCGATCCTCGGCATGGGGCGCATCCTGCCGCGGCCGTGGGTCGTGGACGGGCGGCTGGAGCCGCGGCGGATCACTCAGCTGTCGCTGGTGTTCGACCACCGCGTGTGCGACGGCGGGACCGCCGCCGGCTTCCTGCGGTTCGTGGCCGATGCCGTCGAGTCGCCCGTTTCCGCGCTCGCCGACCTCTGAGTTCCTCGCTTTGCACGTCGTTCTGCGCAGGTGATCGGGAACCGCAGGCGCCGCCTCCCGCCGGACCAGGGGAATCGCGGGCAGCGGCCCGCCGGTTCCGGCACGTCCGCGGCCCGCACGCCGACCCCGGTTGCCGGTGTCAACTAAGTTGACAATAACCTGCCCGGGGCAGTCGCAGCCGGACTTCTCGAGGAGACGACATGGCGCAGGAACCCGGGACGGCGCAGGAACCCCGGCCGGTGCGGGCGGCCAGCACGGTCGACGAGTGGCTCACCCACCCCGAGGGCGGCGTGCTGCTGCGCGAGATGCTCGCGCAGGCGGGCTTCGACGAGCAGGCGCTGGCGCCGGTCCGGCAGCTCTCGTTGCGGCAGCTGGCCGAGCTCAGCCAGGGCGCCCTGCCCGAGGACGTCGTCGACGACCTGGTGCGGCGTGCGAACGGCGGCACGATCCCGGACGAGGACGTTCCGGACGACCGGCCCGCCTGGCAGGAACGGATCACGCCGGGCCGCTTCGAGGGCCGGACCGTGATCGTCACCGGTGCCGGTTCCGGCATCGGCAGGGCCACCACGTCCCGGGTGGCCAGGGAAGGCGGGCGAGTGGTCGCGGTGGACATCTCCGCCGACCGGCTGGCCGAGATCGCCGAGCTGCCGGACGTGGTGACCGTGCAGGCCGACCTCACCGACCCCGGCCACACCGAGCGGATCCTGGAAGCCGCCGGCGAGCGGATCGACGGGCTGGCCAACGTCGCGGGCGTGGTCGACGACTTCAGCCCGATCCACGAAGTCTCCGACGAGGTCTGGGAGCGGATCTTCGCGATCAACGTGGACGGGGTGTTCCGGCTGACCCGCGCGGTCGTGCCCGCGATGCTCGCGGCCGGGAGCGGTTCGATCGTCAACGTCGCCTCCGAAGCCGCGCTGCGCGGATCGGCCGCGGGCGTCGCCTACACCGCCTCGAAGCACGCCGTCGTCGGCATCACGCGCAGTGCGGCGTTCATGTACGGGCCACAGGGTGTGCGGGTCAACGCGGTCGCGCCCGGTGGCGTCGCCACCGGCATCGGCGGCGGCATCGGCAGCGGCGAGATGTCCGAGTTCGGGCGGGGGCGCGTCCGCGATTTCGTGGCGCTGATGCCGTCGGTCGCCACCGCGCAGCAGCTCGCCGCCTCGATCAGCTTCCTGCTCAGCGATGACGGGGTGAACATCTCCGGGGCGGTGGTGCCGTCCGACGGCGGCTGGTCGGCGCAGTGACGTTCGGGTGCGGACGCTCGGGTGCGGCGACGTCCGGGCCCGGCGACGTTCGTCTCGGCAACATGCGGGGCGCGGCGGCTCCCGGCCGTGCGCGGCCGGTGATCGCCTAGCCTGGCGGACATGCCCCGACCCGGTACCGCGCTGCCAGCGGCGATCCACGCGGCCGCGACCCGGTTGTTCCAGGAACGCGGATTCGCCGGGACCACCGTGCGGGAGATCGCGGCCGCGGCCGGTGCCGACCCGGCGCTGGTGATCCGCCACTTCGGCAGCAAGGAACTGCTGTTCCTGGAGACCATGCACCTGACGCTGGACGACGAGCCGCTGCTGGACGTGCCGCTGGAACAGCTCGGGGAGAAGTTCGTCGAGCTGCTGCTGGACCTGCAGCACGAGTCCGGCGGCGTGTTCGTGGCGCTGCTGCGCGGCAGCAACGAACCGCACATCGCCGACCGGCTCAAGGCCACCCACGAAGGCACGTTCGTCGAACCGCTGCGCGCCCGGTTGTCCGGGCCGGACGCGGACCTGCGCGCCCGGCTCGCGGGATCGCTGCTGGCGGGGCTGCTGTACGGGCTGCTGGTGGTCGGTGACGAGCGGCTGCTGGCCGCCGACCGCGGTGAGCTGGTGTCCCGGTACGGCGCCTTGCTGCAGGACCTGCTGACTCCGCGGGCCTGAGCGCTCAGGTCCGGGACCGCCGCGGGGATCGCTGGAACAGCACGAACATCCACAGCAGCGAAGGCACCAGCAGAACCGCTCCCACCGCCGAGGAGATCAGCGCCGCCAGCAGCACCGACGGGTTCGCCGCGGCCATCCGGATCGTGGTGTCCGGCAGCAGCACCAGCGGATATTGCGCGACCGCCCATCCCCACAGCAGTGCGGTGACCGCGAGCGCGGCCGCGACCCGGCAGGCCACGTAGCGCCGGATCAGCAGCAGCGCCAAGGAGGCCACCCCGGTCACGACCGAGACGATGATGATCGGCAGACCGGGCCCGATCAGTCCCCGGTAGAGCACCGGCGCGTCGGCGTGCAGCACGGCGATGCCCGCGAGCGCTACGACTCCGGTGACCGCCGCGGTCACCAGCGCCTTCGCGCGGAACGCGGTGGCGAGGTCGTCGGCGCCTTCGCGCACCGCGTCCGCGCACAGGTAGACCGCGGCCAGGTACGCGGCGGCCGCGACGGCCAGCACCCCGCCCAGCATCGAGGTCGGGTTGATCCAGCTGGTGATGATGTCGCCCTGCGCGATGCCCAGCGACGCGCGCCCGGACGCGATCCCGCCGGCGACGGTGCCCAGGAAGAACGGCGTGAGCACCGACGAGAGCGCGAACACGGAGCCGTAGGCGTGCCGCTGGGCGGTCGCGGTGCTGGCCTTGCGGAACGCGAAGGCGGAACCGCGCGCGATGATGCCCAGCGCCACCAGCGTCAACGGGATGTACATGGTGGACGAGACGGAGGCGAACACGGCGGGGAACCCGCTCCAGCAGAGCACGATCACGAAGATCAGCCATACGTGGTTGGCCTCCCACACCGGGCCGATCGAGTGGTCGATCAGCTCCCGCTGCCGGGAGCCGTACCGGCTCCGGCCGGTCAGCAGCGCCCACCAGCCCGCGCCGAAGTCGGCGCCACCGAGCAGGACGTAGGCGGTCAGCGCCACCCACATCGTCCCGATCAGCAGGTTCGCGAGGATCACGGCACGTCCTCGTCCTGCGCCAGCGGCACCTTCGCCAGCCTGCGCAGCACGTACACGCTGGTGATCGTGAGCACCAGGTAGACCGCCAGCACCGCCAGCAGCCCCACCACGAGACCCGGCACCGGCGAAACGGCGTCCTCGGTGCGCATGTGGCCCCACACGATCCACGGCTGCCTGCCGACCTCGGTGGTGATCCACCCGGATTCCACCGCGATCGGGGCGGCCACCCCGGCGAGGGCCGCGCCCGCGAAGAACCAGCTCGAACGCGGCAGGTTCCGGCGCCGCCACCAGGTGATCGCGAACCAGACCCCGAGCGCCAGCAGCGCGAACCCGATCGCCACCATGATCTGGAATGACCAGTGCACGATGTTGACCGGCGGGCGGTCGGCCGCTGGGAACTCCGCGAGCCCGATGATCGTGGCGCCCGGATCCCAGTGCGCCAGCAGCGACAGCCCGTCGGGGATCTCCAGCGCGTAGTGCATCTCGCCGTCGCGGTAGACCCCGCCGACGTGCAGCGGGACTCCGCTGGCCGTGCGGTACACGCCCTCGATCGCGGCGAGCTTCGCGGGCTGGTTCGTCGCGAGGAACTTCGCCGCCCAGTCACCGACTCCGATCTGCACCGGGGCGAGCACGGCGCCCACGGTGAACGGCAGCCGGAAACCCAGCCGGTGGTAGCGGTCGTTTCGGCCGCGCAGGATCGCCACCGCGTAGACGGCGGCCATGCCGAAACCCGCCACCATGAACGCGGCGATGATCATGTGCACGGTCTGCGGCCAGGCGGCCGGGTTGAACATCGCCGCCCACGGGTCGACCTGCACGACCCGGCCGTCGTCGACGTCGAACCCGCGCGGCTGGTTCATCCAGGCGTTCGCGGTGACCACGAAGAACGCCGAGGCGACCCCGGCGATGCAGATCGGGACGGCGGTGAGCATGTGCACGCGGGGCGGCAACCGGTCCCACGCGTACAGGTAGATCCCGAGGAAGATCGCCTCGATGAAGAACGCGAACCCCTCGAGGGTGAACGGCAGCCCGATGACTTCGCCGTAGGTGTACATCATCCCCGGCCACAGCAGCCCCATCTCGAAGCTCAGGATGGTGCCGGAGACCGCTCCCACGGCGAACAGCACACCCATCGCCCTGGCCCACCGGTGCGCGAGCAGGCGGTAGGTGGGGTCGTCGTAGCGGTGGCCGCGCCATTCGGCGATGAGCGTGATCGCGGGCATCCCCACCCCGAAGCAGGCGATCACGATGTGCCAGCCGAGCGAGAACCCCATCTGCGTGCGGGCCGCGGCCAGATCGGCGGGGGAGTGCGCCACCGCGAGGACCGCGGCCTGCGCCGGGGTGCCCGGCACCGCCGCGCTCACGGCCTCCGCCGCGCTCACGGACGCACCCCGCACCGCCGGAAGCGTCGCCGGCGTTCGCTGAACCCGCCCATCCCCCTCCTTCCGGCGGCGGCCGGGCAGCACGGCCGCTCCCGTGCCGAGGGTGTCCCGCGGCGGGGATCGACTAACTCGCGCGGCGTCGATGCGACCGCGGTCAGCGCAGCTTGGCGACCACTGCCTCGGCGACGGCCTTGGCGCTACCGGGGTTCTGGCCGGTGATCAACCGGTCGTCCTCGCGAACGTACGTGGCGAAGGGCTGCTCGGCCGTCGAATACTCGGCGCCCCGCTGCTTGAGCTCGTCCTGCAGGCTGTAGGGCACGGCCCGGTCGCGTTGCGCCAGTTCTTCCTCCGGCCATGAGAAGCCGGTGACGTCCTTGCCGTCGACCAGGTACCGCCCGTCGGAAAGCTGCGCGCCGAGCAGCCCGCACGGGCCGTGGCAGACCGCGGAGACGACCTTCCCGGACTCGTGGAACTCCCGCAGCAGCCCGGCCAGCCGGTCGCTCTGGGCGAAGTCGAACATCACGCCGTGGCCGCCGGTGAGATAGATCGCGTCGTAGTGGGCCGGGTCGACCTCGGCCACGGACCTGGTCTCGCGCAGCTGGTCCATGAACTGCCGGTCGGCGTAGCGCCGGTCGGTGCCCAGCTCGCCGAGCACGTCGTGGGACAGGCTTTCCGGGTCGATGGGCACATGTCCGCCCGCGATGCTGGCGATGACGGGTTCGTATCCGGCCTGTTCGACCACGTCGTAGAAGTGGGTCAGCTCGCCGAGCCACAGCCCGGTGCGGAATCCGGCCTTCTCGTACTCGCCGACGCTCGTGACGATGATCAGTACCCGGTTGGTGTTGGCCATGTTGGAGTCCTCGTTCAAGTTCGGTCGTCGCCTCGCCGGTACTGATCGGCGAGTGCTTTCCGCGCGCGAGCATTCCCCAGCGCCGGGTGGTGCAAACCCGTCGCGGAGAGCCGGTTCGGGTTCTCAGAGCACTTCGAGCGGCTGCGGGCTCGTCGGCGGCGGGAACGCCTCGTCGAGTTCGGCGAAGTCCTGTTCGGACAGCCGCAACCGCAGCGCCGCGTGGTTCTCCTGCACGTGCGCCCGGCTGCTCGCGCGCGGGATGGCGCAGACGCCCTCGTTGCGCAGCAGCCAGGCCAGTCCGATCTGCGCGGGGCTCGCGTCGTGGCGCTCGGCCACCTGCCGCAGCGCGGGCGAATCCAGCATCCGGCCCTGTTCGATCGGGGAGTAGGCCATCACCGGCAACTCGCGCTGCCTGCACCACGGCAGCAGGTCGTACTCGACGCCGCGGCGGGTGAGGTTGTAGAGCACCTGGTCGGTGCCGACGCCTTCGCCGCCGCGGGTGCGGGCGAGCTCGGACATGTCCTCGGGGTCGAAGTTGCTCACGCCCCAATACCGGATCCGGCCGGACCGCACCAGCTCGGCGAACGCCTCCAGCGTTTCTTCCAGCGGTGTCCGGCCGCGCCAGTGCAGCAGGTACAGGTCGATGCGGTCGGTTCGCAGCCGCCGCAGGCTCCGCTCGCAGGCGTCGATCACGCCCTGCTTCGTGGCGTGCTGCGGCAGCACCTTGTCGACGAGGAAGACCTCGTCGCGGCGGCCGCCGAGTGCCGAACCGAGCAGTTCCTCGGCCGCGCCGTCGCCGTACATCTCCGCGGTGTCGACCAGCGTCATGCCCAGGTCGATTCCGGCGTGCAGCGCATCGATCTCGCCTTCGCGGCGCTCGGGGCGCTCGGCCCAGCCCCAGGTGCCCTGGCCCAGCGCCGGGATCACCTCGCCGGAGGGCAGCGCGATCGTCGGGGTTGCGGACACGGCCCGGACCTCCTTCCCGCAGGTTCCGCGCCGACGCTACCCACGCCGCCGAGGGCGGCAAACCGCGGCGTCAGCTCGCGGATCGCGCGGCGGTGCCGATGCGGTTCCGGCCTTCCCGCTTCGCCCGGTACAGCGCGTTGTCGGCAGCTTGCACGAGGTCTGGCAGCGCGCCTGCCGCGGAAGCCACGCCGATGCTCACGGTCACCTCCGCACCGGCCGCGCTGTCGCCGAGAACACCGCGCCAGTCGTGTTCGCCGACGCGGCGCCGGATCCGTTCCGCCGCGGCCGCACCTGCCGGTGGGCAGCCCGCCGCGCGGCTGTCGACGGCCAGCACGACGAACTCGTCACCCGACCACCTGCACACCAGGTCCTGATCGCGGCATTCGCGCCGCAGCAGCCTGCTCATCTCCTGCAGCGTCCGATCGCCCGCGGCGTGTCCCGCGCGGTCGTTGATGTCCTTGAAGTGGTCGACGTCGATCAGCACCAGCCACGGCACGACGGTTCCCCCGGCCCGGTCGAACAGCACCGTCGCGCGGTGCTCCAGGCCCCGGCGGTTGAGCAGGCCGGTCAGCGGGTCGCGGTCGGCCGCCTTCCGCGCGGCCTCTTCGCGCCGCTGCTCCCGCATGGACAGGTGGCGCTGTTCCAGCGCCTGCCCGAGACCCTCGTGCAAGGCGCGCACGGTCGTGCGCCCGGCCCCGATCATGCGGTGCAGCGCGGCGGCCTCGCCTGCCGGGTCGTCCAGCTCCCGGCACAGCGTCGCCAGCTGCCACGAGAACCGCCGGAACAGCCGGTATTCGCGAGTGCGCTGCACCGCGTCCACCGCCCGGTCGGCGAAGGCCCTGGCTTCGTGCAGGCGCCCCTGGCGCTTGCGGACCTCCACGAGGACGCGGTTCGCGAACGACAGCGTGTAGCAGTCCTCCGTCCGGCGGCTGAGCTCGAGTGCTCGCGTGGCGCGGCTCTCGGCCTCCTCCAGGGAGTCCAAGCTGGCCAGCACCCGCGCGCTCGCGGTCAGCGCCCGGCGGCGGGTCTGGCTCGGCGAGGCCAGCGACAGCGATTCCTCGCAGAGCGCCTGCACCGCGGTGAAATCGGCGCGGGTGGCGTCGGGGTCGTCGATCAGCCCGGCCAGCCGCGTGCCCGCCTCGCGCAGCAGGCAGTGCGCCAAGGTGTCGGGATCACCGCAACGGCGCGCCAGCCGCACCGCCGAGGTGCCCATCGCCACCGCGGAATCGTGGCTGCCCACCGACCCCAGCAGATAACCGAGCATCCCGACCGCGTGCGCCGAGCTCGCGTCGTCTGCGCTTTCCAGGTCGAGCCGGGACCACCCTTCGGCGGCCAGCTGGATCGTCCGCGGGATGCGGTCCAGCCGCGCGGCCAGCAGCGCCCGGTTCACCAGGACCACGGCCCGGGCGTATCCGGCCTCGTCCGGCGCGGCCGGTATGCGGTCGAACGCGGCTTCGGCCTCCTCGAAGCGGCCGGCGTCCAGCAACAGCCAGATCCGCCGCTCCGCTGCGGGAACGACCCCTGCCAGCAGCGGATCCTCGGGTTCGTCCTGGCAGCTGCTCACCTGTCGACCCCCCGCGTCGCGGCTGGTCCAAGGATAGGTGGCTCGCGACCCGGGGTACCGGCTGCGAGCGGTAGCGAATTGCTCGCCGGCGGTCGTTCTCGGCATTTCGGGCGATGTGGCACGCAGTGTCGAGACGGCGCGGTGATCCGTTCTATGATCGACACTCTGCCCGCGGTACGAGCAACAGGTGGTGGACGTGAGCGACCCGGTCTTTTCCCGGCTTTCCAGCGGGCGGGCGCCGGTCCCGTCGCAGATCGACACGAGCGTTCCTTCGATCGCGCGGGTCTACGACTACCTGCTCGGCGGGAAGGACCACTACGAGGCGGATCGGCAGTCGTGCCGGACGATGATCGAGGCGGTCCCGGAGACACCGCTGCTGGCGAAGGCCAACCGCGCGTTCCTGCGCCGGGCGGTGCGGTACCTGGTCGGTGAGGCCGGCGTGCGCCAGCTCGTCGACATCGGCTCCGGCCTGCCCACCGCGGGCAACGTGCACGAGGTCGCGCAGCGCATCGATCCGGAAGTCCGGGTGCTCTACACCGACAACGACCCGATCGTGCTCGCGCACGGGCGCGCGTTGCTGCCCGCCGACGAGACCACCGGACTCATCCACGCGGACCTGCGCGACCCGGACGCGATCTTCGACGACCCCGAGACTCATCGGCTGATCGACCCCGACCAGCCGTTCGCAGTGCTGCTCGGCGGAATCCTCATGCACCTCGAAGCCGAGGAGGACCCGGACGGCGTCGCCGCCCGCATCCGCGACCGGCTGCCCTCGGGCGGCTACCTGATGGCCTCGAACACCTGCGACACCGGCGAGCCGCACGCCCGCGACCTCGCCCGCGCGTTCGCCGAAGGCGGCATGGGCTCGAACTGCTTCCGCACCCGCGAGCAGCAGTTGCACTACTTCGACGGCCTCGAACTGATCGAACCCGGCCTGGTGCCGAACAACCAATGGCGACCGGACGAGGACTTCCCGGACCCGCAGAACCCGGCACACGCCCTGCACATCGGCGCCATCGGCCGGAAACCCTGAGCGGCCCTCGGTACGCCCGGGTGGGAAGGTTCCGACCTAGCGCTGAGGGACATCCCGCACGTCGCTTGCTGCCGGGATTCAGCGTGTTCGACGAGTGGGAATCTGCTTAGTCGATATACGGAGAGGGAAAGTTTTCCGTCACAAAAAGACCGGATTCTCTTATTTCTGAGATTTCGCTTGCATCGTTTCCGCTGGAGCCGATGTACATGTAGTAATCATATCCGACATGTACGTAGAACCGCTCTCCGTTCTCCAGCTTGCACCAAACCGGCCCTTCGCGAAGCATCATCCTGCAGAGCTCCAAGCCCTGATCAATGGTGACGAGTCCCCCCTCCCGCACGGAGACTCCGCTGTCCTCGTCGACCTCCAGGTCCCGGACTTCTAGTGAGCTAACCCCAGATGAGGAAGCCAGCAAGCGAATCGCTTCCAGGTAAGCGGACTCGGTGCGGCGATAATCCGAATGTGTCAGGATCGCACCGTCGAACTCCTTTCCTATCTCGGACATCGAAGTCCAGTCGTCGCCCTCGTAAGCGCCACCCGCACCGTATAGTTCGGGGTCGTACTTGGTGATCTTGTATTGGTGCATCTGTCAATCCCCGACCTGGTAGAGTTCCCATGGCTCGTCCGTCCCCCGTGGTCGCCCCAGACCGAGGGTTCCGTCACGAGTTTGCTTCGAGCCGAGCGCCCGCACACTCTTGGCAACCTTGAAAAGGCCACCACTGTGGCCGTCCACATCATAACTGTAGTATTTCTTGCCGTCGGTGAACACGGGCTGGCCGTGACTCTTGTTGGGCTTCGATTCGAGTGGCTTGAGCCCTACGAACTTGGCGAGATCTTTCTGCTGCGCTGGACTGAGCTTCCCCGCAGGGCTAGCTGGCCCTGTGTGTCGGACTGCATTTTCTATGCATTCCTTGGGGGCGAGACCGAGCGGATCGATCCACACTTGCGGGTTGATCACGTACCGGTGTGCGTCAGGGCCACCAGCAAGACCCACCGGATCAGCGCTCGAATATCTTCCGATGGAAGAATCATAATGGCGGTAAAAGTTGTAATTAAATCCTGTTTCGGGGTCGAAATACTGGCCGGGAAACCGCAGCGGCACGCGCGTTGCGACAGAATTTTGCAGGACGGTTCCGCCCCACAATGCCGTCCGATCGATCCAGTCAATGCTACCGCGGCCATCGACTGTTTCCGACGGGCTTCCGGAGAGATCGGCGACAATGGAAAAGAAATTCTCGTCCACCCACTGCTGAGGCGCGTCGTGCGCGGCGGTGCGTCCATTCTGGGTCAATGGCCGAAACGTTCCAGGTTGATAGTCCCATGCGGTCGCCTTCGCATCCGTAAGAACGGTCCCGCCAGGATCGAATTCAGTGTGCTCTTGCTCTGCCAGAACCGTGCCGTCCCAACTGAATTTGATCTGCTCGACGACTTCGGGGCCTTCTGGATCAAAACGTTCCTTCGCCACTCGCCGTCCCAGGGCATCGTATCGATATCGCCATCGTTGTCCGTCGGGAGTTACTACGGCGGTCAATCGGTCGTCGGTGTCCCAGAAGTACTGCCAAGTGGCCGGCTTTCGCGACAGACGCTTCTGCTGACGGAGCACCATCCGTCCTTGGTCGTCGTGTTCGTAACGGACCTTGCCCGCTCGGCGGATCAAGGTTCCCGTGTACTCGCGTTCTCCGTGGGCTTCGGAGTCGTAGGACTGCTCCGGGCTCGGCCACGCCGCGTTCGTGACATTGCCCGCAGAGTCGTATGCGTAGCGCTCGGTCCAACCCCGGCCCTGTACTGCCGTCACTCGCCCAGCTCGGTCGAGGGTGAAGGTGCGGTCGCCGGTGAGTCGGTCTTCGATGCCGGTGAGGTAGCCGTCGGCGCGGTATTGGTAGGCGCGGTGCTGGGTTCGTTTACCGCCTTGACCGATCAACGTTTGTGACTTGAGCTGATGGTTCGCATCCCATGCCTGGGTAAGGACCGCCTCGCCGCCGATGGAGCGGTGGATCTCGCGACCCGCCGCGTCGTGGTCGAACCGAATCGTGCGGCCTGCGGTGTGCAGCGCGACCGGGTTGCTGTTCGCGTCGTATTCCCAGTCGGTTTCCGCCCCGGACGGGGTGACGCGCCGGGTTCGACGCCCCAACATGTCATAGGCCGAAGTCAGGGTGCGCCCGTTGATGGTTTCGCTCAGCACACGTCCTGCCGGATCGCGTTCAAAGGTCACGTACGCATCCGAGTTGATCGCATGGCGGAGCCTTCCGGCTTCGTCATACGTGAACGTGGCACTCGTGTCGCCCCCACGGCGTTCGACGACGTCGCCGAGCAAGTTGTGGTTGAACGTCGTCGTCTCGCCCGCCCCATTGGTTCGTTCGACGAGTTGGCCCGCAGCGTCGTGACGGTAGGTGAGAGTGCGGTCGTTGAAGTCCGTCTCGGAGACCAGACAACCCGTGGCGTCGTAGTCGTAGCGCCAGACGAGGCCCTGCTCGTTGGTCACGTTTACGAGGCGGAGTTCGGTGTCATAGCGAAATTCGAGCCGCGTGCCGTCCGGGCGCACCTCCGCTGAGGGCAGGTCGAAATGAGTTACGTCTGTGGACGTGCACTGCCCGAGCGCGTCGACATGGGTGCGGAGATTGCCCTCCCCGTCGTAGAGCCACCGCTCAGTGGCGCCATCAGGCAGGATGCGCCACGCGGGTTTGCCGTCGACGGTCCAGCCCAAGCGGGTCGCCCCGCCGACCGGGTCGGTGATCACGACGACGCGACCGAATGCGTCACGTTCGTACCAGGTCGTGGCGCCGAGCGGGTCAGTGATCGCGGTCGCCAAGCCCGTAGCATCTATCTCAACGCGAGTGGTGTTCCCCAGTGCGTCGGTGACGTTGACGAGATGGCCATTCCGATCGTATTCACAGGTAGTGGCCGCATCCGCCGGATCGACAGACCGGGTCAGGTTCCCGCGTTCGTCGTATTCGTTACGCGTAATCGCACCGTCCGGAGCGATAAGCGTGATCGGGAGTCGGAGGTCGTTGTATTCGGCTCGGATGCGGCTTCCGTCCGGGCGGATGACGGAGGCGACGTTGCCGTCCTCGTCGTACTCGTAGTTGGTGGTGCGGCCCAGCGGGTCGGTGCGGGCGAGGAGGCGGCGGTGTTCGTCCCATTCGGAGTGGGTTTCGGCGCCGTGTGGGTCGATTTCGCGGGTGACTTGGCCGTCGTTGTCGAGGTGGTAGGCGGTGGTGTGGCCGAGGGAGTCGGTGACGTGGGTGATCGCGTTGTCGAGGTCGTAGTCGAAGGTGGCCGACAGCGAGCCGCCGGAGCCTTCGGTGCGCACGCACCTGCCCTCGGCGTCGTAGGTGTAGCGGTACCAGCAGTCGTTGCGGTCGGTCCAACCCGTGATGCGCCCGGCGTCGTCGTAGTCGAGCGTCAACGGTTGGCCGGAGGCGTTGATGACTTCGGTGAGCCGCTCGCCGTGGTAGCGGTAGCGCATCAGGGCCACGTCCGCACCGTTGTCGGCGTCGCACAGGTACAGCGCGGTCACCAGGCGGTTGGTGGTCTCGATCCGGATGCGGTAGCCACCACTGTGCTCGATCTCGGTGGGTAATCCGGTGTCGTCGTGGTGAAAGTCGATGCGGTGGCCGTTGCGGTCGGTGATCGCCGTGAGCGGCCAGTGGGTGTCGTGCTGGGTGAAGTGCAGCTGCTGGCCCAGGGGCACGTCGGTGATCGTGTAGCCGCCGTCGTCGGTGCGGGTCAGCGGCCAGCGCGGGCCCTCGGCCGGGTAGACCTCCACACCGGGCATCGGGTCCGGGTAGCACAGGGCGAGCCCGTCTTCGGAAGCGAAGTACACGCCCTCGGCGTCGACCTCGAGCCGCTGGTCCAAAGTGGACGCCCAGCTGGGGCCGAACGCGAGCCCGATCCGATACGACGACAGATGGGTGCGGCGCAGGATCAGCGGCAGCAGCCCGCCGAGTTCGACATCGGTCTGGGTCATCACCATGCGGCCGCTGTCGATGTCGATCGGGTCCTTGCACAGCGGCATCTCCCGGGTCGTCTTCGACAACCCCGCCGCATCACCCGCGTGTTTGGTGCCGCGCAGGCCCTTGGCGGCCTTCGACAAGCCCCCGATGGCTTTGCTGCCGAGTTTCGCGACTCGTCCGAACGGTATGACGGTTAATGCGGTGTCGACGAGTATCGAGGTGAGGCTGCCTTCGCCGGTGGCGGCGTAGATACCGGCGTCGATGGCCAGCGCGGCGCCGCCGGTGATGCCGGCGGCGATGAGGAAGGCGCCGCCGACGGCGTTGCCGACGACCGGGATCGCCTGCAGGACCAGACCGACGACCGCGAGCGCGCCCGAGACGACCTTCAGCGCCGAGGAGATCTCCTTGAGCACATCCTTGTTCTCGCGGATGAAGTCCTGCCCCTGCCCGATGAGGTCGTAGCTGGCCGGGGGCTCTTTGAACCGCATCCCCTTGGCCTCGTGGATGCGATTCGTGCACTCACGGGCCGCAGCGGTCATCTCCGTGCGCAGGCCGTTGGCCTTGTCCACGCAGTCCTGCCACGCCGCCCGCGCCGACGACAACGCCGCCGAGGCGTCCCCGGTATCCGACTCATACGCAGGGCCCGGCGGCGGAGCCTGCCCGGCCGGAGCATGAGCCGCCTTCTCCCGCTCCGCCTGGGCATGAGCACGGTCGGCCGACTCCGCCCGCTCCACACGACCCTCGCTGGCCTTGAGCTGCTCCCACAAGCCAGGCGCCTGATGCGCTAGCGGTCGCATCTTGCCCTGCAGCTCCGACAACCGCGACGAGAAGGTGTTCAGCGCCGTGCCGACCTGGCTGAACGCCGTGCCGGTCACCCGCAGGTCCGGCGGCAACTCCGAATCGATCTTCTCCCGGAACTGCTCCGCCTCCGGACCCTGGAACTGACCCGTGTCCATGCTGGTGATCCGCTCGGCCGCGTGCGCCGCGGACTCGCCGAAACGGTCATACCGGCGGGCCGAACCCGCGATCGCCTCCGGCGACCCGCCCAGCGAGAACAAATGCTCCGGAAAATCCGCCATCGCAACCCCCACCACACGAACCCACGCCGAGACGGCGCGCACAGACGATCCGGCCAACGGCAACAGGCACGAACAAAGCGCATTGAGCAAGCGCTCGCACGCGACTGCACCCGTGATCACGACAGATCATCGCGAGTCTACGACACCACCCGGACCCGCCGAGGCCGAACGGAAATCCCGCGATCCACGACCGCAGCGACGTAGCCGAACCGATGCCGGCCGCGAGGTGCCGCCTCCGAGTGGTCGATCATCCGCGCAGCCTTGACAACATGTCGACACAGGGCACAATCAGGCAACAACAAATCTTGAAGCGGAGGAAAACGGGCATGTACGGGGCCGAGCGGCAGCAGCTGCTGGCGCAGCGGGCGCGGCGCGACGGGCGCATCGACGTCATGGCCGCGGCGGCCGAGCTCGAGGTCGCACCGGAGACGATCCGGCGCGATCTCGGCGCGCTCGAACGGCAGGGGCTGGTGCGCCGCGTCTACGGCGGAGCCATCCCGGTGGGCCGCATCGACTTCGAACCGGGCGTGACCCAGCGCGACAAGACCAACGCCGCGGAGAAGGAACGCATCGCCCGCGCCGCGGTCGACCTGCTGCCGCAGCGCGGCACGCTGCTGCTCGACGCGGGCACCACCACCGGCAGGCTGGCCGGGCTGCTGCCCAGCGATCGCGAATACACCGTCGTGACGAACTCGCTGCCGGTGGCCACCCAGCTCGCCAACCGGACCAACTGCACGCTGCACATGCTCGGCGGGCGCATCCGAGGCACCACGTTGGCCTCGGTCGAGTCGTGGGCGCTGGACGTGCTGGCGGGGCTGACCGTGGACGTCGGGTTCTTCGGCACCAACGGCTTCTCCGCTCACCGCGGATGCACCACGCCGGACACCGCGGAAGCGGCGGTGAAGGCGGCGATGGTCGCGGCCAGCCGCAGGCGCGTGCTGCTGGCCGACCACAGCAAGTACGGCGACGACCAGTTCAGCCGCTTCGCCCGGATCTGCGAGATGGACGCCGTGGTGAGCGATGAGGCGTTGGACGCCGAGGCCCGCGCCGAACTCGCCGCGGAGACCGAAGTGGTCCCGGCATGATCGTCACGGTCACCCCGAACCCGAGCCTGGACCGCACCGTCGCGGTGGACCGGCTGGTTCCGGGCACGATCCACCACGCCGGTGCCGCGCGCCTGGACCCGGGCGGCAAGGGCGTGAACGTGGCCCGGGCGCTGGCGGCGGCGGGCAGCCGCACCGTGGCCGTGCTGCCCACCGGCGGTGCCGAGGGCGCCGAGCTGGCCGAACTGCTCACGTCCGAAGGCGTCCCGGTGGCCGAGGTGCCGATCGCGCGGTCGATCCGCAGCAACCTCGCCGTCGTCGAAGCCGACGGGACCACGAGCAAGTTCAACGAGCCCGGCCCGGAACTGACCGGGACCGAACAAGCCGCGCTCGAAGCGCGTTCCGCCGAACTCGCCGAAACGGCGGATTGGCTGGTCACCTGCGGGAGCCTGCCCGCGGGCGGCGCGGACGACCTGCACGCGCGGCTTGTGGCCGCCGGGCGCGCCGCGGGCACGCGCGTGGCGGTCGACGCTTCCGGCGCGGCGCTGACCGCTGCCTGCGCGGCCGGGCCGGACCTGATCAAGCCGAACCTGCAGGAACTGTCCGGGCACGTCGGCAGACCGCTGCCGCGGCTCGGCGACGTGCTCGACGCCGCTGGCGAGATCCGGTCGTGCGGGGTGCGGGCGGTCCTGGTCAGCCTCGGCGAGCACGGGGCGCTCCTGGCGGAGTGCGGCGGAGCCTGGCACGCGACGAGCCGGGCGGTTCCGGCGGTGCTCAGCACCGTCGGAGCGGGAGACGCGACGCTCGCGGGTTTCCTGCGAGCGGGGGGATCCGGGCCCGCGGCCCTGCGCGCGGCGGTCGCCTACGGCACCGCCGCGGTCGGGCTGGCGGGCTCCCGGATGCCCGCCCCGCACCAGGTGCGCACGGCACGGGTGCGGGTGCACGAAGTGGACGAGACGTTGAGCCTCACTGGAGCGGCGGCATGACCCCCACCGAACTGATCACGCCCGGCCTGGTCGACCTCGACCTCGCGGCCGACGACCGGCGCGCGGCCGTGCGCTCGATGGCGCAGCGGGCCGTCGACGCCGGGCGGATCACCGACCTCGAACGGTTCCTGGCCGATGTGCGGGCCCGGGAGGAGCAGATGGCGACCGGGCTGGAAGGCGGCATCGGCATCCCGCACTGCCGCTCGGCCGCGGTGACCGAGCCGACGCTGGTGTTCGCCCGCAGCACCGCGGGGGTCGATTTCGGCGCCGACGACGGCCCGGCGACGCTGATCTTCCTCATCGCCGCGCCGGAAGGTGGCGGGGAGGAGCACATGACCGTGCTCGCCGCGCTCGCCCGGCGGCTGGTGCGCGAGGAGTTCACCACGGCGCTGCGCCGGGCCGACGATCCGGCGGCGCTGGCGCAGTACGTGCGCCAGGAGGTCTCGCCGTGAAGTTCGTGGCCGTCACCGCCTGCCCCACCGGAATCGCGCACACCTACATGGCGGCCGAAGCCCTGGAGCAGGCGGCGAAGGACGCAGGCGCCGAGATCCGGGTGGAGACGCAAGGCTCGGCCGGGTCGAGCCCGCTTTCCGAGGCCGACGTGCGGGCGGCGGACGCGGTGATCTTCGCTGCTGACGTCGGCGTGCGGGACCGCGAGCGTTTCGCGGGAAAACCGATCGTCGAAGCCGGCGTCAAGCAGGCCATCAACGACGCCGCGGGTCTGCTCGAACGCGCAGACACGGCAGCCGAGCACAAGCCCGAAGCCGCCGAAGCGGCGGCGCCGGACGATTCCGGAGCAGCCGAACTGGGCAGCAAGGTGCAGGCGGGCGCAGGTCCGGCCGCACGGCTGCGCCAATGGCTGATGACCGGCGTGAGCTACATGCTGCCGTTCGTGGCCGCGGGCGGACTGCTCATCGCGCTGAGCTACGCGCTCGGCGGCTACCAGATCACCGAGGCACCACCGGTCACCGAGCACTTCGACGCGGCGAGCGCGCAGAGCTGGGCGGCACTGGCCAACCAGATCGGTCAGCAGGCGTTCGACTTCCTGGTGCCGGTGCTCGCCGGCTTCATCGCGTTCGCGATGGCCGAGCGCCCGGCGATCGCGCCCGGGTTCGTCGGCGGCGCGGTCGCGGTGACCGTCGGCGCCGGGTTCCTCGGCGGGCTCGTCGCGGGCCTGCTGGCCGGTGCCGTGGTCGCCGCGCTGGTGCGGATTCCGGTGCCGCGGGCGGTCGCCGGGATCATGCCGGTGGTGGTGCTGCCGCTGCTGGGCTCGCTGCTGGTCGGCGCGATCATGTTCGTGCTGGTCGGCAAGCCGATCGCCGCGGCGATGAGCGGGCTGACCGGCTGGCTCAGCGGCCTGTCCGGAACCAACGCCGCGCTGTTCGGGGCGCTGCTGGGCGCGATGATCGCGTTCGACATGGGCGGACCGGTCAACAAGGTCGCCTACACCTTCGCCGTCGGCGGGCTGAGCATCGCCAGCGAGACCTCGCTGGAGGTCATGGCCGCGGCGATGGCTGCGGGGATGGTGCCGCCGTTGGCGCTGGCGCTGGCCTCTGCGGTGCGCGCGAAGCTGTTCACCGCGGCCGAGCGCAACGCCGGTCGAACGGCGTGGTTGCTGGGCGCATCGTTCATCACCGAAGGCGCGATCCCGTTCGCGGCGGGCGACCCGCTGCGCGTGATCCCGCCGGTCGTGCTCGGCTCGGCCACCACGGGTGCGCTGTCGATGGCCGCAGGTGCCACGTTGCGCGCCCCGCACGGCGGGGTGTTCGTGCTGCCGCTCGCCGGGCACCTGTTGCCGTACCTGGGTGCGATCGTCGCGGGCGTCGTGGTCGCGGCGGGGGCGGTGCTGCTGGCCAAGCGGCTCCGGCGGACCGAGCGGACCGGCGCCGCCGAAACCGCCGTCGCAGCCTGAATTCGCTGCGCGGGAAGCAGCTCGAGGGTTTTCGCACCGACGGACTGAGAGGCATTTCCATGAATCGTCGCGCCACGATCGCCGCCGCGGTCGGCCTGCACGCCCGGCCCGCCGCCCTGCTGGCTTCGGCCGCTGCCGGGCAGCCCGCCGCGGTGACCATCGCGAAGGTCACCGATGATCGTCCCGGCGACCCGGTCGACGCGAGCAGCGTGCTCGGCTTGATGACGCTCGGCGCCCGGCAGGGCGAGCAGGTGGAGCTGAGCTCGGAAAGCGCCGAAGCGCTCGACGAGCTGGTCGCGCTGCTCGAACGGGACCTCGACGAGGAACCCGCGGCCACCTAGGCCTCCCCAGGAATCCGAGTTCCTGCGTCAAGCAGCTGATGCTCCTCAGCGAACGCAGGTTCCGAGAACGCGCGGTGATGTCGGCCGAGTCCCAACCGCAGCACAACGCTCTGATCGGAAGGCTTGATCAAGGAGGATCGAGTGCGCGACCAACCCGCATGGCAGCAGCGATCGGACGCTTTCAGGGCCGCAACGACACCCGGTGGCCGGGCGCTGAACCGCCGCGGTTTCCTCGTCGGCACCGGAGCCCTGCTCGGCCTGGGCCTCGCCCCGGCACCGGCTCGCGCCGCGGCGACGCCGCATTGGCGACCGGCGGTGCACTTCACCCCGGCGCGCAACTGGATGAACGACCCGAACGGCCTGGTGCACCACGACGGCGAGTACCACCTCTTCTTCCAGCACAACCCGGAAAGCACGGCGCACGCGAACCTGAGCTGGGGGCACGCGGTCAGCACCGACCTGGTCCGCTGGCAGGAGCTGGACGTCGCGCTGCGGCCGGACGAGCTCGGCGAGGTCTACTCGGGCAGCGCCGTGGTCGACCACCACGACACCAGCGGGTTCTTCGACGGCGGCGCGGGACTGGTCGCCATCTACACCAGCGCGGGCGAAACCCAGCAGCAGAGCATCGCGCACAGCGCCGACCGCGGGCGCACCTGGACCAAGTACGAGGGCAACCCGGTCATCCCGAACCCGGGCGTCGAAGACTTCCGCGACCCGAAGGTCTTCTGGCACGAGCGGTCCGCGCAGTGGATCCTGCTGCTCGCGGCCGGGGACCGCATCGTGTTCTACGGCTCGCCGAACCTCCGGGAATGGCACCGGCTCAGCGAGTTCGGCGCCGCAGAAGGCGCGCACGGCGGCGTGTGGGAGTGCCCGGACCTGTTCGAGCTGCCAATGGACGGTGATCCGGCGGACACGCGGTGGGTGCTGATCGTCAGCATCAACCCCGGCGGTCCCGCCGGCGGTTCGGCGACGCAGTACTTCCTCGGCGACTTCGACGGGACGACCTTTTCCGCGCAGGGCCCGGCCGACGGGGTGCGCTGGGCGGAGCGGGGAGCCGACTTTTACGCTCCGCAGTCCTTTTCGGACGTTCCAGCCGCGGATGGCAGGCGGCTGTTGATCGGCTGGCTGAGCAACTGGGACTACGCCGAGCAGGTGCCCACGGATCCCTGGCGCGGAGCGATGACCGTGCCGCGGCAGGTCGGCCTCACCGCGACCGCTTCCGGGGTGCTGCTGACCCAGCAGCCGGTCGCCGAGCTGGAGTCCCGGCGTGCGGGGGTGCGGCGATGGCGAGGCGTCCTCGGCGAATCGGCGCCGGAGTTCACCGGAACCGCGCTCGACGTCGTCGCCGAGTTCCGGCTCGGGACGGCGAGCGCGTTCGGGTTCGACGTGTTCGCCGGCGGTGGACGGCGCACCCGAGTGGGCTACGACGCGGATGCGGGCGAGCTCTTCGTCGATCGCACGCAGTCCGGATCGGCACCGGTCGGCCCCACGTTCCCGGCACGGCACGGCACGCCGCTGGACCCGGCGGGCGAGGTGCTGCGGATCCGGTTGCTCGCGGACCGCTGCTGCGTGGAGGTGTTCGGGGACCGGGGGCAGGCGGTGCTCACCGACCTGGTGCTGCCGGATGCGGGTGCGGACCGCCTGTGCTTGTTCTCCGATGGAGGCCGGGTCGAGGTCATCTCGCTGGAAGTGCACGAACTCGCTTGACGAGACGGTTTCGCCGCCCGGCGCCCGCCGAACCGGGAACTGCGCCGCGAACCCGGTATTGACTGAACCCGTGACAGAGTGTTGGCTCTCCGGCTGTTCGTGCCGGCCCAGGACAAAGGTGTCTCCATGCGACTGACGCGCTTCGGGGGAGTGTTCGGCGGCACCGTGCTGGCGATCGCGACCACGGTGGCCCCCACTCCGATGCAAGCCGTTCCGGCCCAGCCGCCCGCCGATTGCGCCGCCGGGCCGGGGTGGGAGCTGTCCACCGGCGAGTTCGACAACACCTACACCCGGCACGCCTTCGTCGGCAACGGCTACCTCGGGCAGCGGGTTCCGCCCGCCGGGATGGGCTACATGGCCACCGGCGAGGAGACCGGGTATCCGCTGAAGACGCCGCGGCTCGACGGTGCTTTCGTCGCCGGGCTCTACGGGCTCGCGCCGACGGACCAGACGCCGAAGGACCGGCACTCGATCGCGGCGATCCCGACCTGGTCGACGCTCGGTGTCGGCGTCGGCGACCAGGAATACGGCGCATACACGCCGCCGGAGCAGATCTCGCACTACCGGCAGACCCTCAACGTCCGATGTGGACTGCTGCGCACCGAGCTGACCTGGACCGCCCCGGACGGCCGGGCCACCGACCTGGTCTACGAGGTGGTGGCCGACCGCGCGCACGAGCGCGTGGGCGCGGTGCGGGTCCGGATGACCCCGCGCTGGGACGGCCAGGCGCGGGTCACCGACGCGATCGACGGCGCAGGCGCGCGCCGGATGCAGCCGACCGGTGGTGACGCGAACGGCGACACGGTCCGGGTCGGGTTCTCCACCGACGGTGTCGGCGCCAAGGGGACCGTGGCGTCGACGCTGCGGCCGGGCTCGGGCGTCGACGTCACCGAGCACCGGCGCAGCGTCGACGGGCTGACCGCCGAGCACACCGTGGATTTCCCCGTCGAACAGGGCGAAACCTACGAGCTCGGCAAGTTCGTCGGAGTCGACACCTCGCCGCAGCACGCCACTTCGGCCGTGTCGGCCTCGCACGACGCCGCCCGCCGCGGCTGGCAGGACCTGTTCAGCGAGCACGTCCAGCGGTGGCTGCGGCTGTGGGACAGCGACATCCGCGTCCCGGGGCGCCCGGACCTGCAGAACTCGTTGCGCTCGACGCAGTACGCGCTGCTGTCGAGCGTGCGCGAAGGGCAGGACACCAGCATCCCGCCCGCCGGGCTCAGCAGCGACAACTACGCGGGCCTGATCTTCTGGGACACCGAGCTGTGGATGTACCCGAGCCTGCTGCTGCAACACCCGGAACTGGCCAAATCGGTGGTCGAGTACCGCGAGAAGACGCTGCCCGCCGCGCGCGCCAACGCGGCCGCTCTCGGCCAGCGCGGCGCCTTCTACCCGTGGACCAGCGCGGACACCGGTGATCTGGAGAAGGACTGCCACAGCTGGGATCCGCCGCACTGCCGGACGCAGAACCACCTGCAAAGCGACGTGGCGCTGGCGGCGTGGCAGTACTACCTGGCCACCGGTGACCGGCAGTGGCTGCGCGAGCACGGGTGGCCGGTGCTGCAGAGCATCGCGGAGTACTGGACCGGCCGGGTCACCCCGAACCCGGACGGCAGCTACTCGATCAACAACGTCGCCGGGCCCGACGAATACAGCAACGGCGTCAACGACGGGGTTTTCACCAACGCCGGAGCGGCCACCGCGCTGCGCCAGGCGGCGGAAGCCGCTCGCGTGCTGGGCGGGCAGGCACCCCCGCAGTGGACCGAGATCGCCGACAAGCTGCGCATCCCGTTCGACCCGCAGCAGCAGGTGTTCCAGCAGTACGACGGCTACCAGGGGGGCAAGATCAAGCAGGCCGACACGGTGCTGCTGCAATACCCGCTGGAATGGCCGATGTCGCCGGAGGCGGCGGCGAACACGCTGGACTACTACGCGCCGCGCACCGATCCGGACGGCCCGGCGATGACCGACGCGGTGCACGCGATCGACGCCGCCGCGGCAGGCGAACCCGGCTGCGCCACCAACACCTACCTGAACCGCTCGATCCGGCCGTTCGTGCGGGAACCGTTCGCGCAGTTCTCCGAGGCGCGCGGGGATCAGGCGGGGGAGGGCGCCGGTGCGCCCGCGCTGAACTTCCTGACCGGAGGCGGCGGGTATTCGCAGGTGTTCACCTTCGGGCTGACCGGCCTGCGCTGGCGCGCGGACGGCGTCGCGCTCGACCCGATGCTGCCGCCGCAGCTGCCGCGAGGCGTCGAGCTGACCGAATTGCATTGGCAGGGCAGGACTTTCGACGTCCGCGTCGGCCCGGAGACGAGCACCGTCGAACTCCGCGGGGGAGAGCCGTTCACGGTGCACGCGCCCGACGGTGCGCACGTCGTGAGCGAGGCGGCGCCGCTGAGCCTCAAGACCCGCCGCCCGGACCGTGCTCCGACCGACGACCTCGCCCGCTGCAAGACCGCGACCGCCACGTCCGAGGACGCGGGCAAGTACGCCGAAGCCGCGGTCGACGGCAGCCCCGCCACGACGTGGGAACTGGACGCCACCGGCCCGGGATCGCTGACCGTCGATCTCGGCGCACCGCAGCAGATCTCCCGCATAACGCCACAGTGGACGGACACGAAGCCGGTGTCGTCGCGCCTGCTGACCTCTGTGGACGGTGTGCACTTCCGGGAAGCCGCGCCGGAAATGCCGGAAGGCCGCACGGCGCGGTTCGTCCGCGTCGAGCTCACCAACCCGGAAGGCGAGGGCAACGCGGGCCTGCGGGAGGTGACGGTGCAGCCGTGACCCGGAGATTCCGTCCACGAAGGACCTTCACTCCCGCGGCGGTCCCGTGGTGTCCCGCACGACCAGGCGCGTCGGCACCACCACGTCCTGCCCGGACGGTTCCTCTCCCTCGGTGGTCGCGAGTTCGACCGCGGTCCGGGCCAGCCGGGCCGCGTCCTGGCTCACCGAAGTGAGCCGGACCGTCGCCAGCGCGGCGGTCCGGGTGTCGTCGTAGCCGACGACGGAAACCTCGCCGGGCACCGCGATTCCCCGCGAACGCAGGGTCAGCAGCAGGCCGAGCGCGATCATGTCGTTGTGCGCGAGCACCGCCGTGGGCGGGCCGCCCTGCGCGAGCAGGTGCTCCGCGATCCCGATCCCGGATTCCTCGGTGGGTGCACCGCCGATGACCCGGGGCTCGAGTCCGCGCGTTCGCATCGCCTCGGCGTACGCCGCGCGGCGGACCGCGCTCATGGCGCAGTCCCCGCCGTCGGCGTAGGCGATGTCGCGATGGCCCAGCGAGACGAGGTGCTCGACGGCGTCGGTGATGCCCTGCTGATCGTCGGCGCGCACCGAATCCGCCCGGCCCGCCCGCAGTTGCGAGCCGATGGTGACCACTGATGCCCGAGTGGTCAGCTCGGCCAGCTGCCGCTCGGACAGCGCCGGGCTGATCAGCAGCAGCGTGCGGGCCCGGTCCCGCAACAGGCTCTCGGCGGCGTCGGTCTCCGAGCGGGTCGCGGTCGCCGCGCTGAGCACGAGGTCGTGCTCGCAGCCGTCCGCGGCGCGGTAGAGGTTGTCCACCACGTCGGTGTGGAAGGGCTGGTCCAGGGCGAAGGTCACGCCCAGCACCCGCGGCTGCTGCCTGCGCAGCAGGCTGGCTTGCCGGTCGGCGCGGAAGCCGAGCCGTCGCGCGGCTTCCAGGATGCGTTCCCTGGTCGGCTCCGAGACGCCGGAAGCGCCGCGCAGCGCGACCGAGGCCGAGGAGACCGAGGTCCCGGCGGCGCGGGCGACGTCCACGATCGTCGCCCGGCCGGAGTTGGTGGGCACTTGGCTGACCTCCTGTGTGCGGAGCCCCCGGAGCCCCGCTGAGTATGTATTGACATAAGGACCATAGCTGCCTAATGCCCGCCGTCGCAGGTTACCGAAACGTTTCGGTAGAACTCTTCCCGCTCCCGCACCTCCCCGACTCCGGTCGCCCCTCCGGGCCCGGCCTCGGGCGACGAGAGGACTCCACCCGATGTCCGAGCAACCGCTGTCGGTCGCCGTGATCGGCGCCGGCATGGCCGGGCGCAGCCACGCGGCCGGTTATCGGCAGGTCAACACGGTTTTCGGCGCGGGGCTGCCGCCGGTGCGGCTGGCCGCGATCGCCGACGCCGACCCCGATCTCGCCGCCGACGCTGCCCGCCGCTACGGCTACGAGCGGGCGGTCTCCGGCTGGGAGACGATCGCCGCGGACCCGTCGATCGACGCGGTCAGCATCGTCGTCGGCAACGACCTGCACCGGCCGATCGCCGAAGAGCTGATCCGCGCGGGCAAGCACGTGCTGTGCGAGAAGCCGCTGGCCGGTTCGATCGCCGACGCGGAGGCGATGGTGGCCGCCGAACGAGCCGGCGACGTGGTGACCTCGGTCGGCTACACCTACCGCCGCTCACCGGCGCTCGCCGCGATCCGCGGGCACGTGCGCGACGGCGAACTGGGCGAGCTGAGCCTGTTCAACGGCCGCTACTGGGCCGACTACGCCGCCGACCCGCGCGGTCCGCTTAGCTGGCGGTTCAAGGGCGGCCCCGGCAGCGGCGCGCTCGGCGACCTCGGGGCGCACCTCATCGACGTCGCCGAGCACGTCTGCGGCCCGATCTCGTCGGTCACCGGCGGGCTGCTGTCCACGCAGATCCCGCAGCGGCCGGTTCCGCTCGGCCCGGTGGTCGGGCACGAACCGGCTCCGGTCGGTGCCGAGCTGGGAGAGGTCGGCAACGAGGACACCGCGGCGTTCACCGCGCGGTTCGGCTCCGGGATCACCGGCTCGTTCTCCGTTTCGCGCACCGCGTTCGGAATGCCCAACGGGCTGGCCGTCGATGCCTGCGGGGTGTCCGGGCGGGCGTCGTTCGACTGGCACCGCCCGGCGGAGTACACCTTCGACGACGCGCAGCCCGAAGCGCGCACCCGCGGTGCCCGGCAGGTCATCGCCGGGCCGCAGCTGCCCTACTTCGCGGGCGGCTACCCGATGCAGGCGCCGGGCAACGGCGGCGGCAACGCGGAGATGTTCGTTTACCAGTGCCGCGCGTTCCTCGATCAGATCGCGGGCATCGCCGACCCGCTGCCCGCGTGCGCCACCTTCGCCGACGCCCTGCACACCATGAACGTGATCCGCGCCGTCGTGCGTTCCGCCGAGGACGGCGGCGCCGCGGTCGAGGTCGCCTGAACCGGAGGTACCGCGATGCCGCTGAAACTCGGTGCTTACACCGCCTGTCTGCACGACCGCCCGCTCGGAGACGTCCTCGACGTGCTCGCGGCCAACGGGTTGAGCTCGGTCGAGGTCAACACCGGTGGTTTCCTGCCAGCGCCGCACTGCCCGGTGGACCTGCTGCTGTCCTCGGAGGCCGCCAGGCGGGACTACCTGGCGGGCTTCGCCGCGCGAGGCATGGAGCTGACCGGGCTCAACTGCAACGGAAACCCGCTCAACCCGCTACCCGGCGTCGGCCCGAAGCACGCGAACGACCTGCGCCGCACCATCGAACTCGCCGGGCTGCTCGGGGTGCGCAACGTGGTGACCATGTCCGGCACTCCCGGCTCCGACCCGGCGGCGAAATACCCGTCGTGGGTGGTGAACCCGTGGGACGGCGTCTACCTGGACGTGCTGGACTACCAGTGGGGCGTGGCCGCCGAGTTCTGGACGGAGATCGACGGGCTGGCGCGGGCCCGCGACGTGCGGGTCGCGGTCGAGATGCACCCGCACAACCTGGTGTTCTCCCCGGTGACGCTGACCAGGCTGGTCGAGCTGACCGGTGCGACCAACGTCGGTGCCGAGATGGACCCTTCGCACCTGATGTGGCAGGGCATGGACGTCGCGGCCTGCATCCGCCACCTCGGGCCGCTGGTGTTCCACGCTGCGGCCAAGGACGCCGAGATCTGCCCTGGGGCCGATGTGCGCGGCGTGCTGGACACGTCGTTCTCCCGGGTGCCGGCCGATGCGCCCGGCAAGGTCCCGACCGGTATCGGGCACTGGGCCAACGCTTGGCCGCAGGACCCGGCCTGGAAGTTCGTCGCAGTGGGCGTCGGGCACGACGTCGCGTACTGGAGCGGATTCCTGACCGCTCTGTCCGAAGTGGACCCCGACATGGCCGTCAACATCGAGCACGAGGACGCCGACTACTCCCAGCTCGACGGGCTCGGGATGGCCGCGGAGACGCTGCACGCCGCGGTGGCGAAGATGTGAGGCCCGGTCCTTGCTCGTTGCCTGAAAGCTCTGCTGGGCGGCTCCGCCGCGGTGGGTTCGGATTCCGATTCGATCCATTGTGGATAAAGGTCGGTCGCGCTTCGCGAGCATCCGATCATTCGCAGTGGTGTTCGGCGGAATACGCTGGGCTGATGGACACGACCTGGGACCCTGCGGCGACCGGTGTGCTGCGCTTGCCGTCCGGACGGCTGGTGCGCGGCCGCGGGCTGCGAAATGGGTTGCCCGCCGGACCGAAACCCGACTTCGCGCTGTACCTGCGCGGGCGCAGGCCGCCGGAGACGGAGTGGGAGAGCCGCTGGCTGCGCTGGCCGGACTTCTGGTTGCCGACCGACCGCGCCGTTTTCGGCGCGGCGCTGCGGGAGGCGCTGGAGCGTTCGGAGACCGAGCGGGTCGAGATCGCCTGCGGCGCCGGGTTCGGCCGCACCGGTACGGCGCTGGCCTGCTTGGTGGCGATGGACGGGCCGTCCGAGCACGATCCGATCTCCTACGTGCGCGAGAACTACTCGAAGCGCGCCGTGGAGACGCCTTGGCAGAAGCGGTTCGTCGGCCGCTTCTCGTGAGCCGGGGCGCGTGCGCTCAGCCTGCTTCCGGAGCGGGTCGACTCGGCCGGCGGCTGCTGCGGTAAGCCGCGACGGCTTCGGCGGTCGCGGGCTCGCGGAAGACCTCGGCGAACACGTCGACGCTGGTGTCGACGCTGCGCTGCAAGCCGTCGTTGAGCCAGGTCTCGAACAGCGACTTCTGCGCGGCGATCACCTCGGCCGTGTGCGCGGTGACCGATGCCAGCAGTTCCAGCGCCACCGTCCGCAACCGTCCCGGTTCCACCGTGCGGTTGGCGAGGTCGTGGCCCGCGAAGGTGCCCAGCGGGTAGAGCTCGCCGGTCAGAACGAGTTCTTTGGCCTTGGACAGGCCGATGTACTGGTGCAGCAGCGCGGCCTCGACCACCGACGGGATGCCGAGCTTGACCTCGGGCAACCCGACGCGCACCCCGTGGTGGGCGACCCGCAGATCGCAGGCCAGCGCCAGCTCGAACGCCGCGCCCACGCAGTGGCCGTTGAGCACCGCGACGGTCGGCACCGCGCAGTGCCGGACTTCGGCGAGGCAGTCGCGCACCCGCGAGATCACCGCTCGCCCGTCGTCCGGGCCTGCTTCGGCGAAGGTGTCCACGTGCATCCCGCCGGAGAACACGTGCCCGCTGCCGGTGAACGCGATCGCCCGCGCCCGGCCGTGCACGCCGCGGACGGCTTCGGCGACCTGCTCCAGATCGTCCAGGTGCAGGGCGTTGCCGCTTTCCGGGCGGTCGAAGGTGATCCAGCGGACGTCGGCTTCGTCCGCAACACGAGGCTGTCCCACGGTGCCTCCACAACGTGCCGGGTGAAGCGTCCAGTTCTGCTCCTCGGTGCCCGCCACGGTCAAGTGCCGGGGCCGTCGAATGCCGGAGCCCTCGATGACGGCGCAGCCCCCAATGATGCCGAGGCCCACCAAAACACCGCGTCCCTCGAAGACACGGTGCGCGATCGGGTAGGAAGGTGCCGGCAAGCATCCGCGCGAAAGGTTCAGCAGTGGCAGACGCGTTCTACGTGCCCAGTGGCGACGGCTTCAGCTCGACCGACAGCACGGCCGGGCCGTGGGCGCCGGACGCGCAGCACTTCGGACCACCGGCGGCGCTGCTGACCAGGGAACTGGAAGGCTGCGGCGACGACGGTGGGGCGCTGGCGCGCATCACCGTCGAGATCCTCGGCCCGGTCCCGATCGCTGAACTGCGGACCGGCGCGCAGGTGGACCGGCCCGGCAAGTCGGTGCAACTGCTGTCCGCCGAGCTGCGCACCGCCGACCGGGCGGTGGCGAGGGCTTCGGCGTGGCGGTTGGCGAGCACCGACACCTCGGCGCAGGCCAGCGGAGCGGCACCGGCTTTGGCGCCGCCGCAGGACGGCGTGCCGTTCGGGCGTCCGGAGGGCTGGTCGCCCGGCTACATCGACGCGGTCGAATGGTGCGCCCTGTCCGGTTCGTTCCAAGAGCCCGGCCCGGCGACCGTCTGGGCCAGGCAACGGATTCCGCTCGTGTCCGGGGAAGAGCCGACGCCGCTGCAACGGCTGATGACGATCGCCGACTCCGCCAGCGGCGTGTCCACCTGGCTCGACCCCACCCGATTCCTGTTCATCAACACCGAACTCACCGTGCACGTCCAGCGCGAACCGGTCGGCGAGTGGATCGGCCTGGACGCGCGCACCGTTCTGGGGCCGAACGGCACGGGCACGGCCGTCTCGGTGATCCACGACGAGCAGGGCCAGGTGGCCAACAGCAGCCAAACCCTGCTGGTCCGGCCGCGCTAGCGCGCGTTCACGGTTCCGCTGCGAACCGCGCCTTGATGGCCGGGCGATCGGCGTCCGCCGCGAGCAGGACGGTCAGCAGCAGCCGCGCTTTGACCCCGTCGAAGGCGACGCCGCTGATCAATCCGCGGCCGAGCAGGTCCTGCTCGGAACCGGGGAATCCGTAGGTCGCCTCGTAGAGTTCACCGCCACCGGTCCGGCCGGCGAACACGACCGGGATCCGCTCGTTCAGCTCCGCGAGCGAGTCCACGGCGAAGCTCGGCACGTGCCCACCGCCGAACACTTCGAGCACCATCCCGTCGTGCCCGGCGGCGTGCTGCGGCAACAGCGGGCCGGACCCCAGCCCGAACTTGACGATCCCCACCGACGGCACCCGCTCGCCCAGGACCTGCAGCGGCGGCGGGTGGTGGCGCGGCGCCAGCGGGATCCGCACCTTGCCTTCGTGCACCCGGCCGACGGGCCCGGCGTTCGGCGAGTCGAACGCGGTGACGCTGGAGCTGTGGGATTTCCGCACGTAGCGCGCCAAGTGGATCTCGTCGGCCAACACGACCAGCGGCCCGAGCCCCTCGGCTTGCGGCGCGGCGGCCACGCGGACCGCGGCCAGCAGGTTGGCCGGGCCGTCCGCTCCCGGCAGGGAAGGGTTGCGCATCGCCCCGGTGAGCACGACCGGCGGGCCGCCCGCGCCGAGCAGCAGGTCGAGCAGGTAGGACGTCTCTTCCAGCGTGTCGGTGCCCTGCGTGATCACGAACCCGTCGGCGGGCCGGGTGCGGATCACCTCGGCGAGCTCGGTCACGTCGCGGACCGTCAGGTCGCCGGACGGGGACGTGCGCAACGACTCCGCTTCGATCCGGGCGGATTCGCCGATGCCGGGCACGGCCGCGAGGAGTTCCTCCGGGCCGAGCCGGGGGACGGCTGCGCTCCGGCCGGACTCCGGCACCGACGCGATGGTTCCACCCAGCGCCAGCACGAGAACGCGCGGTTTCGGCATCGATCGCCACCTCGTCGCTTCAGGGCAGTTCGCGGTCGAAAGGATAGCGTTGGTTCGTGTCGAACGGGAAGCGCTCGCGGAAATCCTCGGCGATGTTCGCGAACGTGTCGAATGCCACGCCTTCGTGGCCGAGGATGTGCTCGATGAGCCGTTCCAGCATGAGCAGCACTTGCGGGCGTCCGGAAACGTCCGGGTGAATCGTGATGGGGAAAATCGCGTACTCGTATTCGCGGTGCACCCAGTCGAACTGGTCCCGCCAGATCTGCTCGACATCCCGCGGGTTGACGAATCCGTGGCTGTTCGGGCTGCCCTTGATGAACAGCATAGGCGGCAGGTCGTCGACGAACCAGTTGAAATTGATCTCCACCAGGTCGATCTCCCGGCCGCGCTGCAACGGTCGCATCCAGGACGAGGCGGGCAGGTTCAGATCGATCTTGGTCCAGCTGTCCCCGGTCCGGGCGTAGAACGGCTGGAAGTCGTGCAGCGCTTGGCTGTGGTCGTAGCGGAACCCGTTCTTCAGCAGCAGGTCCGCGGTGACCGGCGAGAGCTCGCACCACGGTGCGATGTAGCCGCGCGGCTTGGCTCCGGTGAACCGCTCGATCAGCTCGATCGAGCGGTTCAGCACGTCCTCCTCCTGCTGCGGGCTCAGCTTGATCGGATTTTCGTGCGAGTACCCGTGCGCGCCGATCTCGTGGCCTGCCGCGACGATCTGCTCGATCCGGTGTGGGAAGGTCTCGATGGAATGCCCGGGCGCGAACCAGGTAGTGGTCAGGCCGTATTCGCGGAAAAGCTGCAGCAACCGCGGGACGCCGACTTCACCGGCGAACATGCCGCGCTGGATGTCCGCGGGCGAATCCTCGCCACCGTAGGATCCGAGCCATCCGGAAACGGCGTCGATGTCGGTTCCGATGCAGACCTTGATTTCCTTCGCCATTGTTTCTCCTAGCGGTGTGCCGCTGCGGGCGAGTCGTGGCGCGGGTCGTCGAGAAATCCCGTTCGGTCGTTGCGCGTGACGAAAGTCAGGCTAAGCCGTGCGGCGGCACCGCGCATGGAGCGTTCCCGCGGCTCGCGCCGCGTCGGACCGGCCGGTTCAAGTGGGTACTGTCGGTCCGGCAGGGGCCGCTGCCCGAGCGCAGTCCGGCTTCGTCGGGGAGTGGAGAGGTGTCATGAGCAACATCGAGGCAGCGCCCGCGGAGTTCGAGTGCGGCTCGGCAGCGGACGATCGGGTGCGCGGCCAGCTGATCGAACCGCGCGAGGTGCCGCTGGGCGGCCCGCGCGGAATGCAGGTTCGGCGCACGTTGCCGCGGCGCGCGCGGTCGTTGATCGGTGCTTGGTGCTTCGTGGACCACTACGGTCCCGAAGACGTCGCGGCGACCGGTGGGATGCGCGTCGCGGGGCATCCGCACACCGGGCTGCAGACGGTGTCGTGGCTGTTCAGCGGCGAGATCGAGCACCGCGACACCACCGGTGCGCACGCGCGCGTGCGACCCGGCGAGGTCAAGCTGATGACCGCCGGTGCGGGAATCGCCCACTCCGAGTACTCCACTGCGGACACGACCGTGCTGCACGGTGTTCAGCTGTGGGTGGCGTTGCCGGAGCGAAGTCGTTTCACCGCACCGGGTTTCGAGCACTTCGCACCGCCGGTGGTCGAGCACGAAGGCGCTCGTGCACTGGTGTTCATCGGTTCGCTGCTGGGGTGCACCGCACCGGTGCGCACGCACACCCCGTTGCTGGGCGCGGAGATCACGTTGCCCGCGGAGCGGGAAGTGCGGATCGAAGTGGATCCGGCGTTCGAGCACGGCGTGCTCGTGGACACCGGCGCGGTGGCCGCGTCCGGAGTCGAGGCGACCGCGGGCGGGCTCGTGTACCAGCCGCCCGGAGCGGGCGAGCTGTCGCTGCGGTCCGCGGACGGCGCGCGGGTGTTGCTGCTCGGCGGGCCGCCGCTGGGCGAGCAGATCGTGATGTGGTGGAACTTCGTCGGGCGCTCGCACGAGGAGATCGTCGAGTTCCGCGAGCAGTGGCAGGCCGAACGCGACGGTGCGGGAACGGGCCGGTTCGGGCCGTTCCCGCAGCAATGGGCCCAGACGCTGCCCGCACCGGCGTTGCCGAACGCCAGGCTCCGCCGGCGCGGATAGGTCCTCGACGGCGGAGCCCGGGCCGCGCCCGAGTCGCGGCCCGGGCGCGCCGGCTATCGGGAACTCACCGCGCCCCGGGATCGTGCAGCGGGTTCACGACGTGGCCGTGCACCGCCGCGTGCGGCCGCTCCGGGCGGTCCCGGTAGGAGTCCAGCAGCAGCCGGTTGCGGTTCAGGCACAGCCGCTCGATCTCCGGGGTCAGCAGGTCGAACATCGCGAACCGGTCGGCGAGTTCGGGGGCCTTCGCCTGGTAGTTCAGCACCTCGTCGCGCACCATCTCCCAGAACCGCTGCTGGGCGAGCCCGAGGTGATCCTCCACCAGCGGGGCGAGGTAGCGGAAATGCCCGACGAACAGTCCACTTTGGATGAACTGGCACAGGAACTGCGGCTGCTCGCGCAGCAGCACTTCGGAGACCTCATCGGGAATGCCCGCCAGTTCGGGCAGCGGCGCGTCGGCGACGTTGACGTCGTCGACGAAGTCCTTCACGGCCAGCCTGCTGGGCACGTCGGCTTCGTCGAACACGACGATCACGTTCTCCCCGTGCGGGGAGAACACCAGCCCGTAGCGGTACAGGAAGTGCAGCAGCGGCGGCAGCAGCGCGCTGAACAGCCGCTGCAGCCAGGTTTCCGCGTCCAATCCGGACCGGTCGACGAGCTCGCGCACGAACGCGCGGCCGTCGTCGTCGACGTGCAGCAGCGAAGCGAGCGTGCGGGCGCGTTCGGACTCGTCGAGCTTGCCGCTGATCGGTTGGCGCCAGATCGCGCCGAGCAGTTCCCGGTATTGGTAGGGGACGTCCGGGATCTCCTCCAGCACCGGGTGCCGCACGGTGACCGAGGCGACCTCGCCGAGCAGCACCACGCGGGCTTCGTCCCGCAGGTACGGGTCGTTGTCCGCGAGCCCGAGCACCCACGCGGTCAGCGCTGGCGCGGCGACGGTGCGCTCGGTCGGCAGCCCGCGCCAGACCAAAGTGTTCAGAATGGACACCGGCAGCTTCACGTGGTGGCGCTGCGGGTCGTCGACGTTGGTGAAGGTGCGGATGGACTGCTGCGGGCGGTAGTGGTCCGGTCCTTCGCCGAGCGCCACGATTCGGCCCGCCGCGATGTCCGCGGCGAAGGTGGGCAGCACGATCTCGTCCCACTGCCAGGGATGCACCGGCAGCCAGCTGTAATCGGCCGGGTCGAGGCCGCGTTCGCCGAGCTGGTCGCGGAATCGCTGCCGCGTCGGCTCGTCGAGCTCGTCCTCGATCAACCGCTCGCTGGGCAGCCAGTCGACTCCGCGGTACGCGGCCAGCGAGGTGTGCACCGCGATCCACGGCAGCCGCATCGCCGATCGCGCCTCCGGCGCGTAGCGGGACGTGTCCGAGGCGGAAAAGCCGACGCGGCCCTTGTTCGGCACGATCCACGGGTGCCCGGTCTGGTGCCCCTCCAAGTCCACATAGGACAGGTCGGCGAGTTCGGCCGAGCTGCGGCCCGATCCGAGCAACCGGGTGTCCGCGGCCAGCGTCGCGCTGAGCTCCCGCGCGAGATGCCCGGCGGTGTCGCCGGTGATGCCCAGCGTCGAGCGCGCGTCGAGCAGGAACCGCAGCGGGTCCGAAGCGGGCTGCTCGCCGTCCGCGGTGCGGCGCACGATCGAGTCCGGGCGCACCGTCCAGTGCCCGAACGCTCCGCGGCGGGCGGAAAAGCCGTAGGAGATGCCGTCCGGCAGGTCGAGCCGGTACCGGCCCGGTTCCACCTCCTCCGGTTGCAGCAGCAGCTCGTAGGAGAACTCGGCCAGCGACTTGGCCAGCATGTCGCGCCCGGCGCGGTTCCAGCGGCCGGCGTCGAGTTCAGCGGGTACGGACAAGAACATCAGATACCTCCGGAGACAGCGGTCGGTCGGGCACGGCGGTGCGCAGCAGCGGGATGGCGGCCACGGCCAGCACGGCGAACAAGGCGGCACCCATCGCCAGTGGCGCTGCCAGGTCCGCGTCGGCCCCGGACGCGGCGATCATCGGCGCCACCAGCAGTCCCGCGTGCTGCGCGGCGGCCACCAGGCCGTAGCCGGTGCCGGATCCGCGGGCGGCGCCCAGCACCCGCAAGTCGAGTCCGACCTGGGCGAGCCCGAGGCCGACTCCGAACACCACCCGGCCGAGCGCGAGCAACAACGGTTCGGTCGCGACCGCCTGCACCGCCAGGCCGACCGCGGCCAGCGCCACCGGCCCGGTCAGACCGGGGGCCGTGCGCGCTCGGATCGCCGCGAACACGGCAGCAGCGTGCGCGAGCGCGAACAGCAGGGCACCGCCCACTTCGGACGCTCCCCGCGCCGCGGCGAATTCGGTGAAGAAGGGGCGCACCACCGCACCGGCCAGTGCGAACAACAACACCGCGACCGCCAGCGGTGGCAGCGCGAGCCGCGGCGCCCGGTACGCGGGTGTTGCGGTGTCCGGCGCCTGCGGAACGCCGGTTCGGCGGAACGCCGTGATGCAGGCGAGCAGCAGTGCCACTTCGGCGACCGCGAGAGCGGGCAGCGCCCGCATCGGGTCGGGAACGGTCACGATCGTCGTGCCGAGCGCGGCGGCCAGCACGATCGCGCCTTGCAGCACCGCGACGTATTGGCGCACCCCCGGCAGCAGTCCGTCCGGGTGCGTCCCCGCGGTGCTCGGGTGCGCCACGAGCACCACCGACTTCACCGCGACCAGCGCCACACCGATCGCGGTGAACGCCGCGAACGTCGGTGCGAGCGCGAGCGCGATGGTCAGCAGCACCGCCGCGGACTGTCCGAACAGGACCAGTGAGTGCAGCCGCCAGCGCCGGGTGGCCAAGCCCCACAGCGGCAGCGCCAGCACGGCGGCGACCCGGGTGAAGGTGATGAACCAACCGGTGGCGGCGAAGTCCTGCACCCCGAACGCCGCCCGGAACAACGCCGGGTAGAACGGGGCCAGCGCCGTCTCGGTCACCATGTGCATTCCGGCCGCTGCCAGCAGAACCGTGCGCGAATGCATCAGGTGACGCCGAAGGTCGTGAACGAGTTGCGCTCCGGCAGCCGGTAGACCTTCCGCCCGGATGCGGAGTTGACGATCGACGCCGCCCGGTGCGCACCCAGCCCGAGGTCCGGGGCGCCGACGCCGTGGCTGTGCATCTCGGCGTTCTGCACGTATAGCCCACCGGTGACCTCTGCGGACAGCGCCACCCGGTAGTCGTCGTCCACTTTGTACCGACCCTTGCCGTCCCAGTCCACCAAGTCGCTCATGGTGTCCAGAAAGGACGGTCGCCGTGCGGTGTAGCCAGTGGCGAGCACGACCTTGTCGGTGCGGACATCGAACTCGCGGTCCTGCTCGGTGTGATGGCAACGCAGCTCGACCCGTCCCGCGGCGCGCTGGGCGCCGGTGACGGCCACGTTCGGCATCAGCGTCGAGTCCGGCTCGCGGCCGCCCACGCAACGTTCGTAGAGCACGTCGTGGATCGCACCGAGCGTCCCGGCACTGCCCGCCTTGTAGAGCTGCCACTGCGACGGCACCACCTGGTCCCGGGTTTCCTGCGGCAGCGTGCGGAAGTAGCCGGTGTAGTCCGGGGTGAAGTGCTCCAGCCCGAGCTTCGAGTACTCCATCGGCGCGAACGCGGGGGAGCGCGTCAGCCACCGCGTCCGCCGCCCGGTCCCTTCGCGCTCGCTGAGCAGGTCCAGCGCGACCTCCGCGCCGGACTGCCCGGAGCCGATCACGGTCACGTCCCCGGCCGCGCGCAACGACTCCCGGCGGTCCAGGTATTCGGCGGCGTGGAAGACGTCGTCGCCGAGCACGTCGCGGAACGCTTCGGGCACCACGGGCCCGGTCCCGACGCCCAGCACGACGTTGCGCGCCGCGAAGTCCTGGTGCTGCCCGGTTTCGACGTCCTCGGCGCGGACCAGGAACAGCTCCTGCTCGGAGTCCCACCGCACCGCGGTCACCCGGCGCCCGAACCGGCAGGAGTCCAGCGAGTCGGCGACCCACCGGCAGTAGTGCTCGTACTCGCGGCGCGAGATGTGGAACTTCTCCGCGAAGTAGAAGGGGAACAGCCGGTCGTGCTCGCGCAGGTAGGACAGGAACGACCACCGGCTGGTCGGGTCGGCCATCGTGACCAGATCCGCCAGGAACGGCACCTGCAGCGTGGTGCCTTCGATGAGCAGCCCGGGATGCCAGCTGAACTCCGGCTTCTCGTCCAGGAACGCCGCCGAAACACCGGGTACCTCCGCGGCGAGCGCGGCCAGCGACAGGTTGAACGGGCCGAGACCGACCCCGAGCAGGTCGTAGCTGCGGCTCATGCGGCTGATTCCCCTTCTGCGAACGGGTTCGCGATGTCCACGTAGACCGACTGGGTCTCCAGCGGGCCCACCAGCTCGTCCATCCCGCCGAGCCGGGTCAGCAGGTTCGCCTTGCACCGCAACGAGGACGACTCGGCGAGTCCCGCCGCGAGCGGGAGATCGGAGAACTCGCGCAGCCTCGCCCGCAGCAGCGCGAGCAACCGCCGCTCGTCGGCGAGGCCTTGCGAGCCGAACGCGCCGACCAGGCCGATCAGGTTGTTGATGCCGATGTAGTAGCCCAGCCGCTCGTCGATGACCGCGTCGTCCACCCGGTTCTCCCCGGCGATGCCGACGCCGGGCAGGAACCGCTCCAGCTCTGCCACCCGGGTTTCGGACAGGTAGTAGCCCTGGTTGTCCCGGTACCAGCCGCCGTTTGGCCAGCCGTCGCCGTCGAGTCCGATCAGGGAGTTCTGCTGGTGCGCCTCCAGCCCCACGCCGTGCTCGCGGTAGAGCCACAGCACCGGAGCCACCAGGTGGTCGAAGTAGCGCGCGCACCACTGCTCGGCGACCTGCTGACGGGACTCACCGGTGCGCTCGACCAGCCCGCCGATCACCTGCTGCAGCGCGGATCCGCCCAGTTCCGGGCGTTCCGCGAGCAGCCCGGCGACGCAGGCCGCGCGCTGCTGCGCGCCGAACGGGTTGTCCCGCAGCAGGACTTCCCAACCGCTTTCCGCGCCATCGGGCGAATCGCTGGGCACGTCCACGGTGAGCCACGCCGGATCCCGCACGATCGAGAAGTCCGGATGCGCCGCGGCGAGCTCACCGGCCAGGCCCGCGTCCAGCAGCCGGTCGATCTCCACGCCGCGGTGCAGTTCCTTGCGCAGGTTCTCCCGCTTCGAGTTGGTGATCGGCAGGCCCAGCGAGAACTTGAGCATCACCGGCGCATCGGGGTGGTAGACCGTGCGGATCGACGAGGTGGGAAACCAGCGCGGACCCTGCACGCCGAGGTCGTGCAACAGCCCCGCATCCAGCAGAGCTCGCACGCCCTTGGTCCCGAGCAGCGACCGCGCCTGCCACGGGTGCACCGGCACCGGCACCGTGCCTTCCGGAACCTCCGGCGCGAAGCCTTCGAGGCGCGCTTGCGGCCCGCCGTCGGAGGAGACCACCGACCGGTCGGCGGCGAACCAGTGCAGCGCGAAGCTCCCGCGCAGTTCCGGCGAGTAGGCGGCCGCCTCCTGCTCGCTCCAGCCGTTGCGGCTGTTCGGCGTCGGGTGCATCGGGTGCCCGAGCACCAGCGCCTGCTCGGCGGCGAGGAACGGGGTGCTCGCGCCCTCCGGCGAGTCCCGGCGTTCCCGCAGGTGCCGGGTGGTCCGCTGCTGCGAATCGGCGACCCGCGCGAGCAGCTCGGTGACCTCGGCGGCGTTCCCGGCCGAGCCTTCCAGCGACAGCAGCGCGGCGACGGTCACGGCGTTCGGGCTCGCACCCCCGGGCAAGCGCACGGAACCGAAGCGGTGGTGCCCGGTCGGGGACCGGTGCAGCACCTCGGCCACCAGCGCGGTGCCGCTGGCAGGCAGCGGGATCCGCACCTCGCCGGTGTCCGGCACCGGCACGCCCGTCTCGCGGAACCAGCACCGCAACAAGCCGCCGGTGGTCGCCGCGTCCGCAATCGCCGCATCCGACTGAGCTGCGTCCGGCAGGGCTGCGTCCGGCGCGGCTGTGTCCGGCGAAGCCTCGTGGTCCGCCCAGCGGCCGGTCATCGGACCTCCTTGTTGCCGGCGGCCAGCACGTCGGCCAGCAGGGCGTCGATGTCGCCACCGGTCGTGTTCGGGTTCAGCAGGGTGAGCTTCAGCCACACCGAGCCGTCCAGTTCGGTGCGGCCGACCACGGCGGTGCCCTCGTCCAGCAGCCTCCGGCGCAGCCGCGCGTTGACCGGATCCGGATCACCGGACTCCGGCAGGTACCGGAAGACGACCGTGGTCAGCACCGGATCCCGGTACAGCTGCATCCGGGGGTGCGCGCGCACCGCCGCGGCGGCGTGCCGAGCCTGGTCGTGGCAGCTGTCCACCAGCTCGCCGAGCCCGCGGCGGCCGAGAGCGCGGAAGGTCGTGAGGATCTTGACCGCGTCCGGCCGCCGAGTCGTGCGCAGCGAACGGCCGAGCAGGCTGCGGAACCCGGCGTCCTCGTCATCGGCGGTGTTCAAATAGGCCACCCGCCGTTCCACCGGCTCGAACGATGCGGCTCGCCGGGTCAGGAACACCCCCGCGGCGACCGGCTGCCAGCCCAGCTTGTGCAGGTCGATGCTCACCGAGTCGGCCAGCTCGACGCCCTCCAGCAGCGGGGCGAGGCGCTGCGAGAACAGCGCACCGCCGCCGTAGGCGGCATCCACGTGCAGCCAAGTGCCGTGTTCACCGGCGATGCGCGCGATCTCCGCGAGCGGATCGAGCACGCCCAGGTCGGTGGTACCCGCGGTGGCGATCACCGCGACCGGGACGTCGCCGCGTTCCCGCAGGTCGGTGAGGGTCGAATGCAGTGCCCGCGGATCCATCCGGTACTCGTCGTCGACCGGGACCCCCACCACGCTGTCCTCGCCGAGACCCAGCACGCCCGCGCTGCGCGCGACGGAGAAGTGCGTGGTCTCCGAGCACAGCAGCCGCAGCCGCCCGTGCGCTTGCGGGGGGAATCCGGACGCGACGGGGTGCGCGCCGAACTCGGCGGCCAACGCGTGTTCCCTGGCCAGCAACAGGCCGGTGAGGTTGGACTCGGTGCCGCCGGTGGTGACCGCGCCGCCCGCGGTGTCGGGGTCGTAGCCGGTGCACGCGGCCATCGCGCGCACCACTGCGGACTCGGCGCGGTTGCCCGAAGGCGCCTGGTCCCAGGAGTCCAGCGAGGAGTTCAGCGCCGCGGCGACGACCTCGGCGGCGACCGCGACCGCCAGCGGCGGGGTGTGCAGGTGCGCGGCGCAGGCGGGATCGGCCGGGTCGGCCGCGCCCGCGGCGAAGTCCTGCAGCACACCGGCCAGCGCGGGTTCGGCGCCGATGCCGTCCTCGGGAAGCGGATCGGCCGCCAGCAGCGCGTCGACGGCGCCGGGGCCGCCCGCAGGCAGCGGCCCGGCGCGTTCGACCACGCCTTTGGCCAGGGCGTCGAGCGCGGTCGCCAGCAGCGGGCGCAGGTTCGCCGGCCCGCTGCCGCCGCCCGCGAGCTCGGTGCGGATCGTCACGTCGGGGTCTCCTCGTGCTCGGGTCGTGCGGCAACGCACCGCGCGCGGCGTCGCACCGGCGGCGGTGTGCTGTCTCGCTGTGTTGAGCCACGGCCGTGCGTCGTCGTCTGCGGCCGGACAGGAAAGGGCTGGTTAGGTTTGCCTACCCTGGTCGAGAACGCACGGTAATCATCGTCGCCGCGGTTTTCAACACCCCGGATTCCTCCGCGCCGCGCGTCGTGTCCGCGCTCAGCGCGATCACCTGGGGCGAACTCACCGAACAAGATCGACAATTTTTTCCCGCGGCGGACAAGCGGGCCGGGATTCGATTGCGCGGCGGACTCGGTTCGCCGGATGTGGAACGTTTTCGGATCGCGCGCGCTCGGCGGGAATCGCGTTCCATTTGATTCGTTCAACGAAGTTCCGCGCCTGCTCCCGGTGCGCTCGGCGATCCGTTGCTCCGATCGTGATTCGGCTCTCGATCACTATGCAAGATGAATGGTTAGGTTAGGCTCGCCGAGCTTGTTCGAGACTTAAAAGGAGCAGCATGTTCCGACCAAGACGCCTGCTGGCCGCGGTCACCGCCACACTGACCCTGACCGCTGCCGCGGCATGCGGCGCGCAGCCCGCCGATCAGGCGTCTCCCCAGCCGGGAGACCGCGTGGTCGAGCACGCCATGGGGCAAACGACGATCAAGGGCGAACCGCGGCGGGTGGTGGTGCTGGACACGGGCGAACTCGACGCATCCCTCGCGCTCGGCGTCCGGCCGGTCGGTGTCGTGCAGCCGGACGCGGGCGGCTCGTTACCGCCGTACCTGGCGCAGCAGGCGGGCAAACCGGAGATCGTGGGCACGATCGGCTCGCCGAACCTGGAGCGGATCGCCGCGCTCAAGCCGGACCTGATCCTGTCCAGCAAGGTCCGCGACGGCGAGCGCTACGACCAGCTCAGCGCCATCGCGCCGACCGTGTTCGCCGAGACCACCGGCAAGACCTGGCAGCAGAACTTCCTGCTGGACGCCGAAGCGCTGGGCAAACCGGCCGAAGCGCAGCGCATCCTCGGCGAGTACCGGCAGCGCGCGGCCGCGATCGGCGCGCAGGCAGGGGATCCGGGGCGCACCAGGGTCAGCATGCTGCGGTTCGTCCCCGGCGACATCCGGCTCTACGGCAAGGGCTCGTTCATCGGCAGCATCCTCGCCGACGCCGGGTTCGCCCGGCCGCAGAACCAGCAGGCGGACACGACCTTCACCCGGGTCAGCCGGGAGCAGGTCGGTCAGGCCGACGGCGACCTGTTGTTCTACGCGGCCTACGGCGACAACGCCCGCGGCCAGATGAACGACGTCATCGGCTCGGCGCAGTGGCCTGCGCTGGGTGCGGTGCGTGCGGGCAACGCGGTCGAGGTTCCGGACGGCACCTGGTTCCTCGGGCTCGGGCCGATCGCGGCCAACCTCGTGCTCGACGACCTGCAACGGCAGGTCGCACGACGCTGACCTGCAACGGCAGGTCGCACGGCGCTGACCTCCGCGATTTCGTCGGGCGGATTCGCGAGCCCGTTCCGGCCGCCTTCCGGCACTGGTCGAACTCCGCCATTTCCTGCGGCGTCCGCGAAGACGTCGCAGGAGTGGCGGCGCTCGCGCATGGGGACTGGCAAACTACCGCGGACGGCGGAAAAGGCTGTTTTCTCCCGGCGATCCAACTGCGCCGGGTGAATCTGTCCGAGCCGCTGTTTCAGCCGTTTAGTGGTTGTAACGCGGAAGGTTCTCCCGCCGCCCGACTTCGCGGTAGGCCAGCGCGCTGGTGTGCACACCGCCGTCGTCCAGCTGCGAAACGGATTCGCGGTAGATCTGCTGCCACGGCGTCTGGTGCGGTCGCACCGGGTAACCACCGGCGTCGGCGAGTTCTCGTTCACGCTGCGTGATCTCGTCCTCGCCGATCAGCACGTCGACCCGCCCGGCGTTCAGGTCGACCCGGACGGCATCGCCGGTGCGCAGGATCGCCAGCCGTCCACCGGCCGCGGCCTCCGGCGCCGCGTTGAGGATTGACGGCGATCCGGAGGTGCCGGACTGCCTGCCGTCGCCCATGCACGGGAGTTCCTCGACGCCCGCGCCGAGCAGCGCGGCAGGTGGCTGCATGTTGACGACCTCCGCCGATCCGGGGTGCCCGAGCGGGCCGGACCCGCGCATCACCAGGATGCAATCCGCGTCGATCCGCAAGCCGGGATCTTCGATGCGCTCGTGGTAGTCCTCCGGCCCGTCGAAGACGATCGCGCGCGCGGTGAAGGCGTTCGGCGACTCGGGGTCGGACAGGTAGCGGGCGCGGAACTCCGCGGAGATCACGCTGGTCTTCATGATCGCCGAGTCGAACAGGTTGCCGCGCAGCACCCGGAAACCCGCGCCCGGCGAGCCCGCCACCGAAGCGAACGGGTGGATCACGTCGGGGTCCGCGGTGCCGCTGCGGGGAAGGTTCTCGGCGATGGTGGAGCCGTTGACCGTCACCGCGTCCGTGCGCAGCAGGCCGCCGTCGGCGAGTTCGGCCAGCACCGCGGGCACGCCTCCGGCGCGGTGGAAGTCCTCGCCGAGGTAGGTGCCGCCCGGCTGCATGTTCAGCAGCAGCGGGACCTCCTGCCCGATCCGCTCCCAGTCGTCGAGCGTGAGTCCGACCCCTGCGTGCTGGGCGATCGCGTTGAGGTGGATCGGTGCGTTCGACGACCCGCCCAGCGCGGAGTTGACCACGATCGCGTTGTGGAAGGCGTCCCTGGTCAGCACCTGCGACGGCTTGCGATCGGCACGGACCAGCTCGACGGCCTGCAGCCCCGTCCGGTAGGCCATCTCGGCGCGTTCCCGGTGCGGCGCGGGGATCGCGGCGTTGCCGGGCAGGCTCATGCCGAGCGCCTCGGCCAGCGCGTTCATCGTCGAAGCCGTGCCCATGGTGTTGCAGTGCCCGGCCGAGGGAGTGCCGGCCGACACGAGGTTCCAGTAGCCGTCCTCGTCGATCTCGCCGGCGGCGAACTTCTTGCGCGCGGCCCACAGCACGGTGCCGGAACCGCAGCGCCCGCCGTCCACCCAGCCGTTGAGCATCGGACCGCCGGAGAGCACGATCGCGGGCAGGTCGGCGGTCGCGGCCGCCATCAGCGCCGCCGGTGTCGTCTTGTCGCAGCCGGTGGTGAGCACCACCCCGTCGAGCGGGTAGCCGTGCAGCACCTCGACCAGCCCCAGGTAGGCCAGGTTGCGGTCCAGCGCCGCGGTCGGGCGCCGCGCCGTCTCCTGGATCGGGTGCACCGGGAACTCCATCGCGACACCGCCCGCTTCCCGGATGCCCTCCCGCAGCCGCTGCGCCAGCTCCAGGTGGTGGCGGTTGCAGGGGGACAGGTCGGAACCGGTCTGCGCGATCCCGATCACCGGCTTGCCCGCCTGCAGCTCGGCCCGCGACAGGCCGTAGTTGAGGAACCGTTCGAGCATCAGCACGCTCGTGCCCGGATCGCCCGGGATGTCGAACCAGTCCTGCGAGCGCAGCCGGCGGCCGTCGTTGCCCGTCATGTTCCTCCTCGCTGCCGCGCCCGGTGCCGGGCCGCGGACTGCGGTGTCCTTGGCCGATCAAGTATGCGCATCGGCGGTGGCGAACAACAGGCTCCGCCGGGGACGTCCGGAGCCGCGCGACGCGGCGTCGACGCCTTCACCTGGACCTATCGCGCATCGGCTGGCAGCAGCGGCTGACCGAACGGCACTGATCGAGCGGCGCGCGGGCGTGTCGGCGCGGCCGATCAGCCGTAGCGCAGGCCGTGCCCGAACCGGTACGCGGGTTCGGCGGTGTCGAACGCGACGTCGGGCCTGCTCGCCGCGACCGCCTCGGCCGACGAAGGGATGTCGAAGGGCAGTCGGCCGCGCGGTTCGGCCTCCCCGAACAGCACCCGCGCGACCGCTTCGTCGCAGGCGCCGAACTCCACCACCAGCGCGGACACGGCCTCGGCGAGGGGGCCGAGCAGCGCGGGCCGGTCGAGGTGCACGACGGCCGCGGTCGGCACCGCGGCGGCGATCCGGCCGATGCGGTCGAGCTCTTCGGCGGACCACGCGAGGGAACCGGCGCGGAAGAAGCTCTCCAGGTCACCCGGCGTGCCGCGCTGCTCCCACGGCGCGGTCAGCCGCAAGATCGCGACGTCGGCCTCCTCCGGGCTTCCGACCGCCTGGGCGCGGCCGCGCAGCGCGGCCGGATCGACGTTCTCGGCGTAGACCTTGATCCCGGAACGCAGCGGTAGACCGGCGGCCGAGCCTGCGGTGTTCTGCACCAACGCGTGCGCGGCGGCCTGCGCTTCCAGCCCCTGCTCGCGGGCGTCGGCGGCACCGACGACCGCCGCGGCGCGTCCGGCGTCGACGAACGGGTCGTCGAACAAGCCGAGGCGGAACTTCTCGCGCAGCACCCGGCGCGCCGAGGAGTCCAAGCGACGCTCGCTGACCGCGCCGGACTCGACCAGGGAGATCAGTACGTCCGTGCTCGACTCCCCGCCGAACTGGTCGATCCCGGCCTCCAGGGCCTTGCGCATCCGCTCGGCGTGCGAGAGATGCTCGACGCCCCAGCACATGTCGCTGAGGATTCCCCAGTCGGAGCACACGATTCCGTCGAAGCCGAGCTCCTCGCGCAGCAGGCCGGTCAGCACCTGCCTGCTGAAACCGAACCCGACTTCCTCGAGCTCGGTGCCGACCGGCATCCCGTAGTACGGCATGACCTGCGCGGCACCCGCGTCGATGACCGCGCGGAACGGCTCCAGGTGCTGATCGAAGCACCCGCCCGGATAGACCTGCTCACGGCCGTAGGGGAAGTGCGGATCCTCGCCGTCCCGCTGCGGTCCGCCGCCGGGGAAGTGCTTGACCATGGCCGACACACCGGCGCCGGCCGGCCCTTGCAGACCCCGCACGTAGGCGGCGCCCAAGCGGGCGACCGTGTCGGCGTCCTCGCCGAAGGTGCCGTTCTGGCGCGCCCACCGCGGTTCGGTGGCGAGGTCGAGCTGCGGGTGCAGCGCGGTGCGGATGCCGACCGCCAGGTATTCCCGGCGGGTGACCTCCGCGAAGCGCTCGACGAGCTCGGCGGACCCGAGCGCGGCGAACCCCAGCGGCTCCGGCCACTGCGAGAACGGGCCCGCCAGGAACGCCGCGGCCGGGTTGTCGGTGAACGAGTGCCGCGGGTCGCTGGAGATCGTCACCGGGATGCCGAGCGGGTGCTCGCGGGCGGCGCGCTGCAGGGCGTTGTGCCACTCGGCCGTCTCGCGCGCCGAGGACACCTCGAGCACGTTCATCTGCGTGATGCGCCGCTGCAGCAGGGTGTGCACGGAAGGCGTGCCGAACGTTCCGGGCCGGTCGAAGTCGCCCACGTCGGCCATGGGCTGGAACAGCAGCCCGGCCTTGTCCGCCAGGTCCATCCGGGACAGCAGATCGGCCACCCGCTGATCCACGTCGAGCGCGGCGTCCTGGTAGGGGTGCTGAGGCGTCATGCGCGCAACCTCTCGGTCGGTGCCGGACTGAGCTGCGTCAGCTGAACGCGGCGACGGCGCCGCCGTCCACCAGCAGGTCGGTTCCGGAGATGAAGCTCGCCGCGGGGCCGAGCAGGAACGCCGCCGCCTCGGCGATCTCCGTGGCGGTTCCGGGACGGCCCGCGTTCGACGCGGCGATCATGGCGCGCATGTCCGGGCCGCTTCGCCCGGCCAGCTCGGCCCGTCCCATCGGGGTCTCGATGATGCCGGGGCTGATCGAGTTGATCCGGGCTCCGTTCGCGCCCCACGTGCGGCTGGCGGCCTGCACGCGCAGCAGGTTGGCCCGCTTGGCGAAGGAATAGGCGTGCCCGGCGTCGGCGAAGCCCGCGGGGTCGGTGACCGGCAGCGACAGCAACTCGGCTGCGGGTGCGGTGGCCAGCTGCCCGGCGAGCTCGGGCGCGAACCCGGGATGGCCGTGCGCGGCCATGCTGGCGATCACCACGCCCGCACCACCGGGCGCGATGACCTCGGCGAACTCCTCGATCACCAGCGCGACGCCGAGCAGGTCCACGGTCAGCACCGCGGACACATCGGCCTGCACCGGCGAGAGCCCGGCGGTGTGCACCACGGAGCCGACCTCGCCGAGCGAAGCCGCCTGCCTGGCGAGCGCGGTGACCGATTCCGGCGAGCCGACGTCGACGTGCGCGGTGGTCGTAATGCATCGCGCGCCGTCCAGTTCGGTCGCCGCCGAGTGCAGGGTTTGCCGGTCGTGGTCGGCGATCAGCAGGTGCGCTTCGGGGCCCAGGCGCCGGGCGATGGCCGATCCAATCCCGCCGCTACCGATGATCACCGCGACCTGCTGCGCCATGCGCTCCACCTTCGCCGGATCGGGCCGGGTGCGGGCCGGTTCACCGGCTGGTCCTGCATCCGGGCAATTTCCAACGAGTGCAGGACTATCACAGGGCGGTCCGGCGGCCGGAACATCGGCGCTGCGAGCGCGGTGGCCGGACGGCCCTGCCGTGCCACATACCACTCGTGGCGGGCAGGAACCCAGCCTCGCTGGGAGGACTGTCACTCTCGCAGGCAGCGACGTCGGCGCGGGAATGCGCAAGGAGTCCGGGTGCGTTGTCCGCGCGGTGGGCGCCGTTCCCCAGCTGGCCGTGCGCCGAACCACCAAGTGCTCCGGCGCTTTCCGTTCCGGTCATTGAGACACCACGGCGCCGAGGTTCCGGAGCCCTGGCCTCCCGGCGCGCGGACCCGATGACCCGGCCTGACCTGCCGCTCTGCGGCGGTGCGGCCGCTGCCGGAGCGGCAGGCGGGCCGCGAGCGGCCGCCCGGGGCCTGTTCGCCAGGGACGAACACGCCCCCGTAGATCGCTTCATCTGGAATGGTCGGACGGGCCCGTCCGTTAACCAGGGGAGTCGACGACAAGAAAGCCCGACCGCACCAGCGGTCCCGAGTTAGACCAGCAAGACCGGCCGCGCGAGCGGCCACCAGTTGCACTGGCCGGCCAGCGGCCGGAGTCACGTCGACCGCCACGGCGGTCAGGGGAGTGCGAATGTTCGAGAGGTTCACCGACCGCGCTAGGCGGGTGGTCGTCCTGGCCCAGGAAGAGGCCCGGGAGCTCGGCCACAGCTACATCGGCACCGAGCACGTCCTGCTGGGCTTGATCCAGGAGGGCGGGGGTGTCGCCGCCAAGGCGCTCGAGTCGTCGGGGCTGGACCGCGCAGATGTGCGCCGGGAAGTCGAGGAGACGATCGGCCGGGGCGAGCGCTCACCGGCCGAGAACCTGCCGTTCACCCCCGGTGCCAAGAAGGTGCTGGAGCTGTCGCTGCGCGAGGCGCTGCAACTCGGCCACGAGCACATCGGCACCGAGCACATCCTGCTCGGCCTGCTCCGCGAGGGCGAGGGCATCGCGGCCCAGGTCCTGATCAAGCTCGGCGCCGACCTCGACCGGCTGCGCGAGGAGGTGCTGCAGCTGCTGTCGGATTCGACCGGCGGTGGCGCGGAGCCCTCCGGCGCCGGCGCGCGGGGCGGCGGCCAGCCGTCCTCCGCTACGACGCTCGACCAGTTCGGCTCGAATCTGACCAAGCGCGCCACCGACAACGACCTGGACCCGGTGATCGGCCGGGAGCAGGAGACCGAGCGCATCATGCAGGTGCTCGCCCGGCGCACCAAGAACAACCCGGTGCTGCTCGGCGAGGCCGGTGTCGGCAAGACCGCCGTCGCCGAGGGCCTGGCGCAGCGGATCGCGGCAGGCGACGTGCCGGAGACGCTGCGGGACAAGCAGCTCTACACGCTGGACATGAGCTCGCTGGTCGCCGGTGCGCGCTACCGCGGTGACTTCGAGGAGCGCCTGAAGAAGGTGCTCAAGGAGATCGACAGCCGTGGCGACATCATCCTGTTCATCGACGAGATCCACACCCTCGTCGGCGCCGGGGCCACCGAGGGCGCGATCGACGCGGCCAACCTGTTCAAGCCGGTGCTGGCCCGCGGCGAGCTGCAGGTCATCGGCGCGACCACGCTGGACGAGTACCGCAAGCACATCGAGAAGGACCCGGCGCTGGAACGCCGCTTCCAGCCGGTCCAGGTGGGCGAGCCGTCGCTGGACACCTCGGTGCAGATCCTGCGGGGCCTGCGCGACCGGTACGAGGCGCACCACCGCGTGACGTTCACCGACTCCGCGCTGACCACCGCGGCCAGCCTGGCGGACCGCTACATCAGCGACCGCTACCTGCCGGACAAGGCGATCGACCTGATCGACGAGGCCGGTGCGCGCACCCGGATCAACCGGGTGATCGCCGGTGAGGACGACGCGGAGACCGAAGCGCAGGTCGGTGACGAGCAGATCGCCGAGGTGCTGGCGAACTGGACCGGCATCCCGGTGTTCAAGCTGACCGAGGAGGAGACGACTCGGCTGCTGAGCATGGAGGACGAGCTGCACAAGCGCGTGATCGGCCAGGAGGACGCGGTCAAGGCCGTGTCGCAGGCGATCCGCCGCACTCGTGCCGGGTTGAAGGACCCGAAGCGTCCGGCCGGTTCGTTCATCTTCGCCGGCCCGTCCGGTGTGGGTAAGACCGAGCTGTCCAAGGCACTGGCGGAGTTCCTGTTCGGCGACGACGACGCGCTCGTGCAGATCGACATGGGCGAGTACCACGACCGCGCTACCGCGTCGCGGCTGACCGGTGCTCCTCCCGGCTACGTGGGCCACGAGGAAGGCGGGCAGCTGACCGAGAAGGTGCGGCGCAAGCCGTTCTCGGTGGTGCTGTTCGACGAGATCGAGAAGGCGGATCAGGAGATCTACAACACGCTGCTGCAGGTGTTGGAGGACGGTCGCCTGACCGACGGTCAGGGCCGCACGGTGGACTTCAAGAACACCGTGCTGATCTTCACCTCGAACTTGGGCACGGGCGACATCTCCAAGGCCGTGGGCCTGGGCTTCTCCGCGGGGAACTCGGCGGAGTCCAACTACGAGCGGATGAAGTCCAAGGTCAACGAGGAGATGAAGAAGCACTTCCGGCCGGAGTTCCTGAACCGCATCGACGACGTGATCGTGTTCCACCAGCTGACCGAGAACGAGATCGTGCAGATGGTGGACCTGCTCACCGGCCGGGTGGAGAAGGCGCTCAAGGGCAAGGACATGTCCTTGGAGCTGACCTCGACGGCGAAGAAGCTGCTGGCCAAGCGCGGGTTCGACCCGGTGCTGGGTGCGCGGCCGCTGCGCCGCACGATCCAGCGCGAGGTGGAGGACCGGCTGTCCGAGAAGATCCTGTTCGGCGAGGTCGAGGCCGGCCAGATCGTGATCGTGGACGTCGAAGGCTGGGACGGCGAAGGCTCCGACGACCAGGCGCAGTTCACCTTCCGCGGCGAGACCAAGCCGTCGCCGGCGCCGGACGTCGCACCGGCCGACTTGGCCGGCTCCGCCGGCTGACGCCGCAGAACCGATGACCGCCGCCGCACCGGAACCTTCCGGTGCGGCGGCTTCTGCTATCCGGCCCGGATGAGATGGACGCCGGTCCGGTGGCGGAAACTCAGCCGTCGCTGACCGGAGGAGTCGTGGCGGGATGACCGGTGCCCGCACCGGTGCATCGCCTACCTGGCCGCGCGCCGGTTGCGCAGGAAACGCAGGAATGACCGGGTCAAGTTCACCAGGACCAACGTCATTCCTGCCCACGGCAGCAGCAGCATGAAGATCCGGACGAGGCCGACCGCGGTTCCGGCGATGCCCCCGGCTCGCGCGAACTCGCCGACGCCGCGGGCCTGGTCGAGCAATGCTTGCCACAGCCCGGGCAGCACGTAGGGCGCGAGCGCCAGGAATCCGATGATCCAGTAAGCCAGGCACGGGATCACCAGCACGACCCACACCGCGATCACCCGCCGAGTCCACGGCTTGAGCTCGCGCACCCGCGGATGCGGCTCCCGGCCGGGCACCATGCTGCGCAGCGTCGGCCCCATCCGGTCGAACAGGTCGGGCACGCCGACGAGATCGCTCAGGATGTAGTACCCGTCGAGCCGGATCGACGGCAGGAACTGCCAGACCGTCGTCGCTTGCCAGGCCACCAGCGCGGCCAGCAGCCACGCCGAGTCCGTGCGGGCGTAACAGGCGATCATGATCAGGATGGCGAGCGCGTTGAAGTAGATCCCGCCGAGGTCGGTGCGCAGCCTGCCACCGCGGCTGAGCCGGTAGGAGTCGGTCACGGTGCTGTACATCGCCGGCCAGACCAGGTAGATGCCCACACCCATGGTGCCGGGCCGGGCGCCGCCGTAGCGGCAGGCCGCGACATGGCCGAACTCGTGGAACAACCCGGCGCCGGTCAGCAGCCCCAGCACCAGCAGGATCTGCTCCGGCCGCTCGATCAGTGATTGCGCGCCTGCGACGAGCCGTCCCGCCGCACCGTTGGTGGCCAGCCAGATGTCGGCGGCCGCGAACCCCGCCACGACGAGCACCACGACGGGTGGCCAGAACAGGGGCATGAACACGCCGGCGATGGCCGACACGACGCGCTCGGGCAGCAGCGCGACCCGGAACCGGAGTGCCAGCAGCCGGTCCCGCCCCTTCGGCAGCGGCTGCTCAGGACGGTCCGCGCCCGCCGCGACCATCCCGGCCTTGTGCAGCCTGTTGTCGATGAGGAAGGAGACCTGCTCGGCGGTGATCTCGCGGCCCACCGTGTCGCCGAGGTCGGTAGCGACCTGCGAGAAGCTGCGGTGCCCGTCGAGCTGCGCCGCGAGCAGGTACAGCAGCCGGGACACCTGCAGGACCTGGCCGTCGGGGCGGCGGACGAGGTACGGCGGTTCGCGGTGCCCGGATCCCTGGTACTCGCCGATCAACTCGGTGCCGGGCATGAGCGCGGGTACCGCGTGATCCGCGACGTCCGATTCGGCGGCGGGATCACCCGGCGCTGGCGTGGTGTCCAATTCGCCCCCAGGCGTTGGAAAAGTTCCGCGTGGCCCCGGCGGCTCCGGAGACCGGCCGGTTCGGTGCTGCCGCGTCGAATATTGAACGACCGCGGCGGGCCGGCAACCTGGTCGCCGGCCCGCCGCGGGGTTCAGGGCGCGCGATCAGCCGACGTTGCCGCCGCCGTCACCGCCGACACCGTCGCCACCGATTCCGTCGCCGCCGACGCCGTCGCCGCCGTCGCCGCCGTCGCCGCCATCGCCACCGGCACCGCCGTCACCACCGGCGCCGCCGTTGCCGCCACCCTGGCCACCGCCGTTGCCGCCGCCCTGGCCGCCGTCGCCGCCGGTGACATCACCCGTCGTGGGGTCGCCGGAGTGCTCCTGCGAGACGTCCGCGTCCACCCCTTCGGTGCCGTGCGGCGGGGTGTGCACCACGGTCACGTCGCTGCCTCCGGGCGTGGGGAAGGCGAGCGTCGTCATGACCGAGCGGGCGGGCAGCAACTCCACGCGCTGATCTTCCAATTCCACGGAGCTCAGCAGCGGAAAGGTTTCAGACATCAGAAAACTCCTTTCGCGTGAAACACAACGAACTCCGGGAATTGCGGACCGAGGATGCCCCTGATTCCTCGCCGGCGGTCCGTTCTGGTGAATCGGGCCGAACGTTAGAAGCGCCGGAACGGCCGCGCAGGCCGACTCACTCCCCCGGCGGGCGGCCGCCGACGCCCGTTCGCGGAGCGGGTCCGCGCGTGGTACTCACCCGCCGATCAACCTTGGCAAGTTTGCCAATGCTCGAGTGGGACGGCTGGTACGCCGCAACTCGCGCAAAACCGGCCGTGGCGGATGCGCGCAATCCTCGGAGATCGGTTCCGCTGTGTCGTGGCCGCCGGGAAGCGCTCGTCCCGGCGGCCACGGCCTCACCGTGCTCAGTGATTCCGCTGCGCGATGTCGGCGAGCCCGGCGACACCGCCCGCACCGCCTTGGCCACCGGCGCCGCCGAAGTCCTGGACGCCGTCCAGCCCGCGCAGGCCCTGCAGCCCTCCGGTGCTGCCGATCCCTTCGCCGTCACCACCGGTTCCGCCGTCGCCGCCGTTGCCGCCGGCGCCGTTGGTCACCTTGATCGTGCTGCCGCCCTGATGCGAGAGGGTGCCCGCGTTCGGCAGGCCGCCGTGTCCGCCGGTGCCTCCGGTTCCGCCGTCGCCTTCCCGCTCGTAACCGCGGGGCAGGTCCTGCGCGCGGGCGTTCTCGGTACCGGCGTCGCCGCCCACGCCACCGATGCCACCCGCGCCGCCCGCGCCGCCGCGGAGGTCGACGACGTCCGGCCCGGTGCTGATGATGGTGCCGCTCGGACCGTTGCCGGGTCCGGCGCGACCATTGTCGGCGTCCGTGCCGCCTCCGCCGTTGCCGCCGTTGCCGCTGCGGGTGGAGGCGGTTCCGTCGCCGCCCGTGCCGCCGACACCGCCGGTTCCGCTGTCGCCGCCGGTGACGGTGATCTCGTCGGTTCCGTCGCCGCTGTAGATCCGGCCCAGGTTGCCCGCGCCGCCGCTACCCGCGTTGCCGCCGTCACCGCCGCGCGAGTCGGCGGGATCGGTGCTGCCCGGGCCGCCCTTGCCGCCTTGGCCGCCGTTGCCGCCCGGACCGCCGGTCACGTCGACCGTGTCGTCGCCGGTGCCCGCGTCGATGACGCCGGACTCGGTGACTCCGGCGCCGCCGTTGCCGCCGCTGCCGCCCGCGCCCGCGCTGCCGCCGTCGCGCGGGGTGGCGCGCGTGGCTGCGGGGGTTCCGTCGGCGTTCTTGCCGTTCTTGCCGTTGCGGGCCTTGCCGTAGTCGCCGTCGGGGCCGAGGAAGCCGTTGCCGCCGTCGCCGCCGTTGCCGCCGCTGCGGCCGGTGACGATGATCTCGTCGTCGCCGTCACCGGCTTCGACCGTGCCCGCGACGGCTCCGCGCAGCACGATCCGGTCGTTGCCGGGGGTGCCTCGGAGGGTCTCGCCTTCGGGTACCCCGCGGTCGCAGACGATGTCGTCGCCGGAGCCGTTGGAGGTGCGGGTGCACGATGCCGGGTCGGCGTGCGCGGCAGGCACGGAGGCGAGGCCGAAGGCCACGGCGAGCACGCTCGCGCCGGGCAGCGCCCACAGGTTCCGGAGGGAAGTTCCGGTGCCCGGGTGCGCGGCAGGCGGGGCCGGGTCTTGGGGCGAGAGTTCCGGATGCCGTCGATGGGTCATCGACACAACTCCTCACTCAACGTGATCTTTTTGGGCCGAACAGTCGAAGATCTTAGGCTGAACGGGCCTGGGCCCGCCGGAATCGAAAGAGTGGTGTCGGATCACTCCCGGCCGCTTTCACCTGATCGGTGGGGTGCCTCGGCGGCGCGGTGGATTGTCGCCGCACGACGATTGGAGAACGCGTCCGAAGTGTGGAAACGGCACTTTCAAAGAAATTCAGGCACGCATTATCAATATCTCAGAAGGGATCCGAGGCGCGCTTTCCTGGTCGATCACGTTAGTTCGCCGGAGCGGCGCTCCGGATTGGCCTGCAAGGTCATTTCCGAAGGTGATCATGGCTGCTAGCAGCATTATTGCCATGTTCCGTCACAGCAGCGTCACAGCGGACCGGTTCCGGTGGGAGTCGGTCGATTGTTCCGTGGAACGCTCGGCCGCAGCCGCATTCCGCAGTGCGCGGGAGTGGCCGAACCCCTACCTTCGAGCTGCTACCAACGAACTGGGGCGTTGGGATGGGGGATCCGGGCCGGGCATCGATCTCCGGGGAATTCCGCCAACCCCTTCGACGAAGGAGGACCAAGTGTTCTATGCGACTGAACCGCTCAGCTACGCCGAGCTGGAAGACGAGCGCGTGGAGTTCCTGCCCGCACGCACGGTCATGACGACCTTGCCGCTCGCGCGGGGAGGCGGACCGGGGGTCGTCAACGGCGGCGACGGCGGCGACGGCAGCAGTGGCGGCGGCGGCAACGGCGGCGGTGACGGTGGCGATGGTGGCGACGGCAACGGCGGCGTCAGCGGCGGGCCGGGCGGATTCGGCGGCAATGGCATCGGCGGCAACGGCATCGGCGCCCCTGGTGTGGGCGGCCCGGGCGGTGGCAACGTCTGGTGACCGGCGCCGGGAGCTGCGAGGTGGGCCGGTCGCGCGACCGGCCCACCTCCGCATCAGCCCGAATTCAACGCACCCGCATCAATGCACCGAGACCAGCCCGAGCGCGAAGCCGGCCGCGATGACCACCGCGGAGACCAGCAGCGCCCACTTGATCGCGAACCGGTGCTGGTCACCGAGATCCACCCTGGACAGCCCGATCAGCACGTACATCGCGGGCACCAGCGGGCTGAGCATGTGGATCGGCTGGCCCAGCAGCGACGCGCGGGCGATCTCCATCGCGGGGATGCCGTGCTGCGCGGCGGTCTCGGCCAGGATCGGCACGACGCCGAAGTAGAACGCGTCGTTGCTCATGAAGAAGGTGAACGGCACGCTCAGCACCGCGACCACGATGCTGAAGTACGGGAACAGCGCATCCGGCATCCCGTGCAGCAGGTACTGCGCCATCTGCTCGATCATCCCGGTGCCGGAGAGCACACCGGTGAACACCGCGGCGGCGAAGACCATCGAAACCACCGCGACGACGCTGTCGGCGTGCGCAGCGAGCCGCTCGCGCTGCTGCTTGACCGTCGGGTAGTTCACGATCAGCGCCACGCCGGTACCGATCATGAACAGCACCGCGATCGGCAGCACACCGGTGATCAGCGCGACCAGCAGTGCGGCGGTCAGCGCCGCGTTGAACCAGATCAGCTTCGGGCGCAGGCTGTCGCGTTCCGGCGCCAGCACGTCGAATTCGCCCGAGTCCGCCGGAGTGCCCGAATCTGCCGAAGCGCCGGTGTCCGCCGAAGATCCGGCGCCGGCCGCTGGGCCGGTGGCGACACCGCCGCCACCGGCGGTGACCAGCTCCGCCGACCGGGTCCGCGACTTCGCCCGCTCCCGCACGCCGAGCACGTAGGCGATGCCGAACACCGTCACCAGTCCGGCGCCCAGCGCCGGGATCATCGGCACGAACATCTCCTGCGGGTCCAGCTGCAGCACGCTCGCCGCCCGCGCGGCCGGGCCGCCCCAGGGCACGATGTTCAGGATCGCGTTGGTCATGCAGGCCAGGCCGGTCATCAGCACCGGGCTCACACCGAGCTTGCGGTAGATCGGCAGCAGCGCCGAAACGGTGATCATGAACGTGGTGGTGCCGTCACCGTCCAGCGAGACCACCGCGACCAGCGCGACCGTGCCCATGATCAGCTTCAGGGGGTCGTCGCCGGTCAGCTTGACCACCACGCGGGCGATCGGGTCGAACAGCCCGGCGTCGATCATGATGCCGAAGTAGAGGATGGCGAACATCAGCATCGCCGCCGTGGGGGCCAGCGAGGTGATCCCCTCGGTGACCATGTCGCCGAGGTCGGGCGCGAACCCGGCGAGCACCGCGAACGCGGCCGGGACCACGATCAGCGCGACCATCGGCGCGAGCCGCTTGCTCATCACCAGGTAGAGGAAGATCCCCACCATCGCCAAGCCGAGCAATGCGATCAACGCACTACCCCCTTTCCGTGACCTCGGCGTGGCCGGGGGTAACCACGACGTGGCCCGGGCAACACCGTTGTTCCAACCGGCGGAACCGTAGGGGCTCGATGCCGGGGCGGGGGAGTGTTGCCGACGTTGTCCGCCTATTCCGCGTTCACGGCGTTCTGCGCGTTTTGCTCCCTCGGTAGGGTCGGGTGCCATGTCCCGCCGCCGACCCATGCGGTTCGCCCGGCAGGTGCTCGCGCTGCAGATCGGGCTGATCGTGCTCGTCGCAGGCGTCGGTTTCGCACTCGCCGGCTCGTTGCTCGAGCGCAGCCTGGTGCACCAGTACGGGCAGCGCGCGCTGGGCGTGGCTCGCGCGGTCGCCGCCGACGCCGAGCTGGCGGCGAACGTCGCCGACCCCGCTTCGCGACCGCTGGTCGCCGAGCGGGCCGAGCGTGCCCGGCGAGCGACCGGCGCGCTGTTCATCGTGGTCACCGACGAACGCGGCATCCGGCTCTCGCACCCGGATCCGGTCCGGATCGGCCGGCCGGTGAGCACCGACCCGTCGCGGGTGCTCGCCGGCGGGGAAGTCGTCAACGTGCGGCGCGGCACGCTCGGCCCCTCGGCGCGCGGGAAGGTGCCGCTGCGGGACCCGTCGGGGCGGGTGCTCGGCCAGGTCAGCGTCGGCTTCGACGCCCAGGAGATCGACAGCACCTTCCTGCGGCTGATGAGCACCTCGGCGCTGCTGACCGGTGGGGCGCTGGTCGTCGGCGTGGCCGGTTCGACGTTGCTGACGCGGCTGCTCAAGCGGCGCACGCTGGGATTGGAGCCGCACGAGCTGACCGGCCTGCTGCGCCAGCGCGAAGCGGTGCTCTACGGCATCGGGGAGGGCGTGCTCGCGGTCGACGCCGCCGGCCGGGTTTCGGTGGTCAACGCCGAGGCCCAGCGCCTGCTGCGGATCAGCGTCGAGCCGGGCACCCCGGTCCGGGCGCTCGACCTGCCGCCGCGGCTGCGCGCGGCGCTGCTGGAGCAGCGGGCCGAGGATCTGCTCACCGTCACCGAGGATCGCGTGCTGCTCGCCCGGTACCGGCCGGTGCGCCGCGGCGGCACCGACCTCGGCGGTGTGGTGACGCTGCGCGACCGCACGGATCTGGAGAAGCTGACCCGGGAGCTGGAGGCGGTGCGCGGCACGGCCGACGTGCTGCGCGCGCAACGCCACGAGTTCACCAACCGGCTGCACGCGCTGTCGGGGCTGCTGCAGACCGGGCATCACGAGGACGCGGTGGAGTACCTGCAAGTGCTGTCCGCGGGCTCGGTCGCCGGACTCGGCCCGGCCGCCGCCGCGGTGCGCGATTCCTACCTGGTCTCGCTGCTGTCGGCGAAGAAGGCCGCGCTGGGGGAGAAGGGCGTGTCGTTGGAACTCGGGGAGACCAGCTGGGTCGCGACCGGTGTCGCCGCGCCGGTGGAGGTCACCACGGTCGTCGGCAACCTGGTCGACAACGCGGGCGAGGCCGCGCGCGCCGGAGCGCGGCGGCCCGCGCGCGTGGAGGTGGACCTGCTCTCCGACGGCACGACCTTGCACGTGTCGGTCGCCGACACCGGCGACGGGATTCCTGCCGAGGCGCGCGACGGCGTCTTCGCCGAAGGTGTGTCCACCAAGGAGGGTCAGGGGCGCGGTCTCGGCCTCGCGCTCACCCGGCAGGCGGCGGGCAGCCTCGGCGGCGAAGTGCGGCTGACCGATCCCGGCGGAGCCGAGCACGGGGCGGTGTTCGTCGCACGGCTGCCGGGCGCGTTGGAGCCGCGGCGGGCCGGTGCAGCCCCCGAGGACTCGGAGTCCACAATGGACAGCAATGCCACGAGGGACGAAGGCGGCGCGGCCGACGCCGAACCTCCCGAGGAGCAGGAGGCGAACCGATGATCCGGGTCCTCGTCGTCGAGGACGACTTCCGCGTCGCCCGGGTGCACGCCGAGTTCACCGACCAGGTGGCTGGCTTTCGCACCGTCGGCATCGCGCATTCCGCCGCGCAGGCCCGCGAGCTCGTCGACGAGCGGTACCCGGACCTGCTGCTGCTGGACAACTACCTGCCGGACCGCTCCGGGATAGCGCTGCTCGGCGAGCTGGACGTGGACGCGATCATGCTCACCGCGGCGGCCGACCCGGCGTCGGTGCGCGCGGCGCTGGCCGCCGGGGCGTTGAACTACCTGGTCAAACCGTTCACCGCGGACCAGTTGCAGCAGCGCTTGACCGCCTACGCGCACTACCACGCGCGGCTGCCCGCCGAAGGCGGCAAGGTCGACCAGGCCGAGATCGACCGCGCGATGCGGCTGCTGCACGAGGGCGACCAGCCCGGCACGCCGAAGGGCCGCTCGACGATCACCACCCGGCTGATCGTGGATGCGTTGCGCGGCGCCGAAGGCCCGTGTTCGGCCGCCGAGGTGGCCGAGCAGCTCGGCGTGGCGCGCGCGACGGCGCAGCGCTACCTCGCGGGGCTCGCCCAGGACGGCAAGGTGGACATGACCTTGCGCTACGGCGCCAGCGGTCGTCCGGAGCACCAGTACGCGCTCATCGAGTGAGCCGATCTCCCGCGGGATTTCCGTTGCGGCGCCCGGCATTCCCTATTCGGCCAGGAAATCCCGCACCAGGTCGGTCGCCGACGGGCGGCGCTGCAGGAAGTAGGCGTGGCGCGCGTCCGGCAGCAGGTGCAGCCGGGCGTCCGGGATGCGTTCGGCCAGCAGCGGGGCGTTGTCCGGCGGGGTGAGCCGGTCCTGTTCGCCGTGCAGGACCAGCGTCGGCGCGGTGATCCGCGGCAGCACCTCCCAGGCGTCGTGCTCGTTGCTGGCCACCAGGTGCCTGCGCTTGGCGTGCGCGGGCATGTCCGGGTCGCCGAGAACCTGGTCCGTGCGGGGATCTTCGGCGGGCCAGGACGGCGTGAACATCAACTCCACCAAGGCCTGCCGCGCGGCACCGGGATCCGGCTGGGCCAGCGCGCGCCGCACGTCCGCGTCCCGCTCCGTCGCGTGTGGACCGCCGGGCGAGGTGCAGCCCAGCACCAGCCGCCGCACCCGCCCGGGATGCAGCGCGGCGAGCCATTGCGCGACGCGCCCGCCCATCGACGTGCCGTAGACGTCGGCGCGTTCGACGCCGAGCTCGTCGAGCACCGCGACCACGTCCGCGGCGAAGCCCCGCGTGGAATAAGGCTCGTCCGGTTTCCCGCTGCCGCCGGTTCCGCGGTAGTCGACCGTGATCGTGCTGTGCGCGGGGTGGAAGTCCTCGCGGACGCCGTCCCACCAGCGGTGGTCGTTCGCCTGACCGGCCAGCAGGACCAGTGGGTAACCGGTGCCCTGGCGTTGGTGGGCAAGTGCGGTTCCGTCGTGCGCGCGCACCTGGTCTGCGGCTGGCATCGGATCCCCTCCGGCGGACGTCTCGTCGTGGCGCCCGTCAGCTTTTCAAAAGACCCGGACAGCTTTTTCAGAGGCCCGGACAGCTCTTCAGGGGCCCGGAGCGATCAACGCAGTCGCCCAGCGTCAGCGGGTTTCGAGCCGGGCGCTGGTGAGCACGCCGGTGAACGCGGCCGAGAGCTCCACCTCGCCGGAGGTCTCGTGGTGGTGCAGCCACTCCTTGATCTCCGGCCGGTCCGCGGCGTGGGTGCGCAACGTGTCCCCGACGATGCGCTGCCACACCTGCTGGTTGACCCCGAAGCTGAACGGCTCGGAGGTGACCGCGAGACCGCGCTCGGCCAGCAGCGCGGGCAACCGGCGGCCCGCCCACGCCTGGGGCAGCGAGTCCCGCATGATCTCGACGATCTCGTCCACCAGGCTCGGGCGGAACGGTCCCGTCGGGAGCAGCATGGCGCCGTAGTCGAGCTCGAAGCTGACCAAGCGCCCGCCCGGGCGCAGCAGCCGCAGCAGCTTCTCGGCCGCCGCCCCGAGATCGTCCTGGTAGATCAGCACCCGCTCGGTGCGCACCACGTCCGCGGAGCCTGCGAGCTCGCCGGGTTCGGTGAGGTCGTGCACGTGCCAGCTCAGGTTCCGCGTCGACAACCGCTCCTGCGCCTGCGTCAGCAGCTTCTCGTTGCGGTCCGTGCCGCGCACCGCGACGTCCGGGTGGTCGGTGGCCAGCCTGCCGGTCTCGATGCCCAGCCCGCAGCCGGAGTCGACCAGGACCTCGCCGTCACGCAGGTCCATCGCCTCGCGCATCGCCCGGTGGATCCGCTGGATCCCGGGCAGCCGGTCGACGGTGTGCAGGAACTGCGCGAGCGTGTCGGCGCTGCCCCGCTCGGGCGCGCGGAATCCGGTGTGCAGGTCGAATCCGGCGGTCATGCGGCTATCACCATGGGTCCGATGTCGAGGGGTGCTTGCAGGTTGCCGAACAGCTCCATCAGCGTCGCCACGCGCTGCAGGCTCGTGACGTCGGTGCTGAGGGGGTATCGGCTGGGGGAGAGCACGGCGGAGATCCGCTCGTCGATCTTCAGGTCCCGTTGCAGCACGGTGCGCAGCGTCGACGGGTTCTGGCAGCGGCGTTGCGCCTCGCGCAGGGCGGAGCGGAACGCGCGCAGCGTGTTCGGGCACTTCTCGATCAGCGGCGCCAGCGCGCCGTATCCGTCGATCGGGATCTGCGCAGCGGCGCCCGCGGTGGGGTCGACCAGGCGTTTCACGCCGTGCTGCACTTCGGCCGCGGACAGGAACGGTTCGGGAAGGAACGCCGCGTCGACGTCGCCGGACAGCAGGGCGTCGGTCATCTTCGGGAACCCGCGCTGCACGTAGCGGACCTGATCCGGGCGTATTCCCGCGGTTTGCAGCTGGGCATTCGTGGTCAGCGTGGCGACGTTGTCGAATGCGTTGACGCCCACGGTCTTGCCCGCAAGATCCGCCGCCTCGTTCAGCCCGGAATCGGATTCGGCCACCACCGCGAAGTTGTCCGGCGCGGCCCGGCTGCCTTCGGCGATGATCCGGGCGGGGCCGCCGCCCGCGAAATTCTGGATCAGCGACGGGTAGTTGCTGAACGTGATATCGAGTTTCCCGGACAGCAGCTCGGGGACCGCGAATGCGCCGCTGGCGACTTGTTGCAGCCGGACGTTCAGTCCGGCTTGCTGGAAAAGGCCTTCCTGGGCGGCGAGGTGCAGCGGCGCTGCGCCCACGATCGGCAGCGCCCCCACCAGCAGTTCCGGTTGCTCGATGCCCTCGGTGCGCGGAACCGTGCCGCTTCGGGTGCTGCCCAGCGAGGTGGCACAGCCAGTCATGGCGAATGCGCCGAGAGTGCCGGCCAACAACGTTCGGCGGCTGGGTCGGTTCGCGCTCATCGGGTGCCGAGAATGCCACGTTACGGCGGCGCTGGGAAACATGACAGATTTCACGTCGGCGGCCTTGCCCGAACTTGCCGCATTCGCGGGCCGCGGCCGGCCCGCTTGCCGTTTCTTGCGCCGGTGGGATTCAGGCGCGAACGGCGGAAATGTTCTCCCGCCGTTCGCGCGGAAGTTTCGCCGCGGCCGGCTGCCGCCGGCAGTTTATCGCATTGCGTGCACGAATCGACACGTTTCGAAATATTAAATCAGTCGGTTGACTTAAAACCTGTTGTCCGGTAGGTCTGGAATGGGCGGCGAGCACCAGCGGACGCGTCCTGCGCCATCCAGCGCGGCCCGGCCGGTGTGGCGGATCGAGGAGAGAAGAGGCAGTCGCATGACCGACCAGCCGGACGCCTGCACCGGGCTCGGCTTCGACCCGGAGGAGCTGCGCGCGCGGTACCGCGCCGAACGCGACCGGCGGCTGCGCCCGGACGGCTCGGCGCAGTACATCGAGCCGACCGGCGACTTCGGCTACTACGTCGACGATCCGCACGCGGTGGAGTTCACCAGGCAGCCCTGTGTCGACGACGTGGACGCGGTGGTGGTCGGCGGCGGATTCGGCGGCCTGATCGCGGGCGCGCGGCTGCGCCAGGCCGGGCTCGGCTCGATCCGGATCGTGGAGCGCGGCAGCGACGTGGGCGGCACCTGGTACTGGAACCGCTACCCGGGCGTTCGCTGCGACATCGAGTCCTACATCTACCTGCCGCTGCTGGAGGAGGTCGGCTATGTGCCGACCGAGAAGTACACCTGCGGCGCGGAGATCCACCGGCACGCCCAAGCCATCGCGGAGACCTTCGACCTCTACCGCGAAGCCTGCTTGCAGACCGAGGTCACCGGTGCGGAGTGGGACTCCGAACGGGGTCGCTGGACGGTCACCACCGACCGCGGCGACCGCATGACGGCCCGCTACGTCGTGTTCGCCTGCGGAGTCTTCGGCCGCCCGAAGCTGCCCGGGATTCCCGGCATCGACGGCTTCCGCGGGCACACCTTCCACACCAGCCGCTGGGACTACGCCTACACCGGCGGCGACCAGACCGGCGGGATGCACCGGCTCGCGGACAAGCGGGTCGCGGTCATCGGCACCGGTGCCACGGCCATCCAGTGCGTGCCCCACCTGGCGACCGACGCCGAGCGGCTGTACGTCTTCCAACGCACACCGTCCGTTGTGGACGAGCGCGGCAACCGTCCCACCGATCCGGAGTGGGCCGGCGCGCTGCGCCCGGGATGGCACCGGCGGCGCCGGGACAACTTCCTCGCCGTCGTCGCGGGCCGGGCGGACGCGGACCTGGTGGGCGACCGGTGGGGCGATCTCACCCGGCACTTCCAGGCCGAGCTGGCCAAGCTGGACGACCGGGAGATCGACGATCCGCAGCGGCGCGAGCTCGCCAGGGAGATCGCCGATTTCCGCAAGATGAACGACATCCGCGCCCGCGTGGAGTCCATCGTGGACGACGATGCGACCGCGCGGGCGCTGCAGCCGTGGTACCGGCACGACTGCAAACGGCCTACCTACAGCGACGAGTACCTGCCCGCGTTCAACCGGCCCAATGTGACCCTCGTGGACACCGAGGGGCGTGGTGTCGAACGCATCACCGCGAACGGCGCGGTCAGCGGCGGTGTCGAGTACGAGCTGGACTGCTTGATCTTCGCGACGGGCTTCGAGATCGGCCGCGCGCACCCGGCGTTCTCCGGTCCGCCGATCCGCGGGCGGGGCGGGCGCACGCTCGCCGAGCACTTCCGCGGTGGGATTCGCACGCTGCACGGCTTCACCAGCCACGGCTTCCCGAACCTGTTCTGCATGGGGCTCTCGCACAACGCGGTGGCGGTGAACTTCGCGCACGTCCTGGACGACCAGGCCGCGCACATCGGCGCGATGATCGCGGAGGCGGAAAGGCGTCAGGCGCCCTACGTCGAGCCCAGCGCGGCGGCGGAGCGCGAGTGGACCGAGTCGATCCGGCGGTCCGCGCGCCCGAACAAGGTGCAGGCGGAGTGCACCCCGGGCTACTACAACAACGAAGGCAAACCGCCGCCGGTGCGCGAGTCGTACACCGGCGACGCCCTCGAGTTCGCGGAGTTGATGCGGAGTTGGCGAGCGGGTTCCGGCCTGGCGGAGGTGCTGCCGGAATGACGAGCGAGTTCACCCCGGCGACCGATTCCGGTGCCGCCGCAGGATTCGGCGCCACTTCCCGCTCCGGTCCCGCTGCCCGCTTCGGCACAGTTTCCCGCTTCGGCACTGCCGGAAGTTCGACACCGCGCAGTACCCGCTGGGACGTGGCCAGGCTGACCGAGCCGAACCGGCTCTGGGGCGCCAACGGCATCGCATTCGGCCCCGACGGGCGGTTGCACGTGGCGCAGGTCCTGGGTGGACAGATCAGCGCGGTGGACACGACTTCGGGCGATGTGGAGGTCGTGGTCGGGCAGGACGGCCCGGTTCGCACGCCCGACGACGTCGCGTTCGGCGCGGGCGGCGAGATGTACATCGCCGACATCGCGCCGGGCAGGGTGTGGCGGCGCGACGCGGCGGGCGAGCTGGATCTCGTGGCGAGTTCGGTCCGGTTGCCCAACGGCATCACCTGCCTCGGCGACCGGCTGTTCGTCAACGAGATGCGCCCGGACGGAGAGCTGGTCGAGCTGTTCGGATCCGGTGCCGAACCCGCGCTGCTGACCGGCGGCCTGGCGATGGGCAACGCGATGCAGATCGGCCCGGACGGGAAGCTGTACTACCCGCACATGCGCACCGGCCAGGTCTGGCGGATCGCTCCGGACGGCGGCGTTCCCGAACTGGCCGCGGAGGTCGGTTCACCGGTCGCGGTGCGGTTCGACCGCGCGGGCACGCTGGTGGTGCTCTCCACCGGACCGGCCGGGCTGATCACCCGCATCGACCTGGCTTCCGGGAACCGGACCGAGGTCGTGACCGGGATCGGCGGGCTGGACAACGCCGCGTTCGACGACGAGAACCGGATGTTCGTGTCCAGCTTCGCGCACGGCGGAGTCATGCAGGTGCAGCAGGACGGGCGCAGCCGGGAGATCGTCCGGCGCGGCCTGAACGGCCCGTACGGGATCGCCGCGGGCCGCGGCGGCACCGTTTACGCGGTCGACCACTTCAGCTTGGCGCGCACGACCGATTCCGGCGCCGTCGCTTCGGTGGACGTCGTCGGCGGCGGAATGCCCACGTTCGCGCGTTGTGCCGCCGCGGACGGCGACGGGCTCGCGCTGAGCACGGTGACGGGCGAGGTGCACGCCTACGACCCGCAGCGCAGGTCCACGCGGCGGAGGGCCTCGGGTCTGGGCGAGCTCACGGGGATCGCGGTCGGGCCGGGCGGCGAGGTCGTCGTGGCCGCATCGGGCTCCGGCCGGGTCCTGCGCCTCGACGAGTCGGACGAGGTGCAGGTGCTCGCCGACGGGCTCGATCATCCCGTGGGCGTGGCCGTCGACGATGCCGGTGCCTGCTACGTCGGCGACGACCGCCGCGGGCAGGTGCTGCGCCTCGACGACGAGCCGGTCGTCGTGGCCGACGGGCTGGGCGAGCCGCAGGGGATCGCCGTGCTCGGCGACGAACTGCTGGTGATCGAGGTCGAGCATCGGTGGTTGCGCCGGATCTGCCTGCGCACGGGCGCGAGCACGATCGAGGCCGAGGACTTGGCGGTGGGCCTGCCACTCGGCGGGGCCGAACCGCCCGACGGCGGCGGGATGACCTACCGGCCGCCCGCGTTCGCCGATCTCGCGGTCGCGCCGGACGGCTCGGTGCTCGTCGCGGCCAACGGCGAAGGAAGCGTGCTGAGGCTGCGGCCGCCGCCAACGGCCTGAGCCCCGTCACCTGTGGTCATCGGCTGCGCCTCCCGTGTTCGGGTTCTGATCGTGGCACGCGTGCGCATGCGGGCTGTTCGGCAGGACCGCGGTCTTCTGCCGACAGCCGGTGTCTGATGGGGTTGCCCGGTGTTTGATTGGGGTTGCGCGGTGTCTGATTGGGGTTGCGCAGCTCCGCGTGTCCCGACCCACCTCTCGAGCAAGGAGCAGAACGTGTCGCAGAAAGCGCTGCTGAACGAGTCCGGCCGATGAACGTGCGCACCGAAACCCGCGGCCGGGTCGCGGTGATCCGCATCGACCGGCCCGAGAAGCGCAACGCCATCGACGCCGTGACCACCCGCGAACTCGACGAAGCGCTGAACCGGTTCGAGGACGACGACGAGATCTGGGTGGGCGTGCTGACCGGCACGCCGGAGTTGTTCTGCGCGGGCACGGACATAGTTTCCGGCTCAGGTGGGCCCACCGAACGCGGCGGGAAGTACGGCCTCGTCCGCCGCAGCCGGACGAAACCGCTGATCGCGGCGGTCGAGGGGCTCGCGCTCGGAGGCGGTTTCGAGGTCGCGATGGCGTGCGATCTGGTGGTCGCCTCGGATGCGGCGTCCTTCGGGCTGCCGGAGACGATGCGCGGCTTGGTCGCCACCTCCGGCGCGCTGCTGCGCGCGATGCGTTGCCTGCCGCTGAACGTCGCGCGGGAACTGCTGATCACCGGTGCGCGACTGGATGCCCGCCGTGCCTACGACATCGGGTTCGTCAACCGGCTCGCCGACCAGGGCGCGGCGGTGGAGTCCGCGCTCGCGATGGCCGAGGAGATCTGCGCGGCCTCACCGGCCGCCGTCCGCGCGACCCTGCAAGCGCTCGAGGAGCAGTGGGCCGAGGCGGACGACACCGGCTGGGCGGCGACCGCGCGGGCGCAGGAGCGCATCGAGTCCGGGCCGGACTACCAGGAAGGCCTGGCGGCGTTCGCGGAGAAGCGCGCGCCGCGGTGGAGCGGTCCCGGGCCGGTGACCTGAGTCCTCAGTGGACACCGGTTCGCGGCTGGCAGGACGCGGAGCGCGGCGGCTGCTACCGCGAATCGGTGCCGGAGCCGGGATCGGCGCGGTAGATCGCCCGGTAGCGCTCGGCGGCCTGCTCATCCATCCGGCCGCGGACCGCCGAGCCGTGCCCGGGCGGAAAGCCGTGCCTGTTCAACCGCGCGTCCACGCTCTCCACCGAACTCGTCAGCACGATGCGCAGCACCACGAGCAGTCCCAGCAGCACCGGACCCAGCGCCAGCGCCCACGACCCGCTCATCCAGTACAGCGCGATCAGCAGGACCGCGGCCAGGGGAGCGATGAACAACATCCCGCGCACGCACACCCGCAGCACCCACGTGCGGCAGGTGGCGTCGTGCAGGACCCAGTCGCGGTAGCGCTCCGGCAGCGTGCCGCCGTACTGGTAGTACAGCCACAGCAGCGGATTCGGACGGTCGATCGCCACCACGACATGTTAAGCGAGCTCAGTCCGGCACCGGCCACCCGTCCGCCAGTCCGGCCAGTCCCCACAGGTCGCGCCAGGTGTGATCGGCGGGTTCACCGGCCTGCTGCGGCTCGTCGTGCCGGTTGATCCAGGCGGTGCGCATCCCGAACCGCTTGGCGGGCGCGTTGTCGTACTTGAAGCCGAACGCCACGTGCCGGATCCGCTCCGGGGTCACCCCGATGCGTTCGAGCGCTTGCCGGAAGAACTCGGGGTCGGGCTTGTAGGTGCCGCAGTCCTCGGCGGTTATCACGTCGTCGAACGGCACCCGCAGGTGCCGAAGGCTGTGCGAGATGAGGTCCCGGTCGGTGTTGGACAGGATCACCAGCCGTACTCCGGCCGCGCGGGTCCTGGTCAGACCTCTAACGGTGCTGCCATGTCCACCTCCCGTGTCCGGCGCACAGCTTGGTCGATCGGCTGCCCGGTCGACGATCCGGGACGGGGTGTGCCGGCTGCTCGCCGGAACCGCGCAGTCGCACCGGAGGCCGATCGGCGCGGGACTCGCTGTTGCGTCGGAATTCGCCGATTTCACCGCCGGAGAAACGGGCCTGATCTCGCCGGTCCCCGGTGTCAGAGCCCCGAGTTGCCCGTGCAGGACGCGAACGTGAAGGGGCCGGTGCTGGTGTTCTCCGCGACGACCTCGCCGTCGATGGTGAGCCTGCACTTGATGTCCCCGCCGCCGCTGCCGTTCTGCACGGTCAACATGTAGACGTCGAAGCCGTCCGACGCGGCCTGCTCCTTGAACCACGGCAACTCGGGCGAACTCTCCTCGGACCGCCCGCTGCCGGCGCCGTACGAGAGGCTCATCGCGTCGCCGCTCCCGGTGACTTCGTACCGAACCGTCCCCGAAGCGCCTTGTGCCGCGGGTTCGGTGTCGATCGGGTTCGGTGCGCCGGTCCCGGCTCCGTTGATCGTCTTGTCCAGCTGCTGGACCAGCACCGCTTGCACGACCACGGTCAGCACGATGGCCAGCACGCACAGCGCCGCGCCGATCGCGGCGACGACCTTCTTGGTCCCGAAAACGGCGATGACGGCCAGGATCAAGCCGACGAACGCGGCCACGGCCGTCAGGTTGTTGAAGATCGGCAGGATCGAGCCGCAGACCCCGACGATGCCGAGGATCAGTCCCGCCCAGGCCAAGCCTCGGAACTTCTCCTGCGCCGGTGCCTGCGCGGGCGGGTACTGCTGCGGTGCTTGCGGATAGGTCAAACCGTCCCCCTCTGCCAGGTTTCCTCGGTTGATCACTCTATACACATGGTCAAATCCGTTTTGTAGTCGCGGTGCTCACCCGCGGCTGCGGGCGAGCAAGAAGTCGACGAGGTGGCCGGTGAGACCGTCGAGGCAGGATGTCGTGGTCACGTGGCAGCGTGCAGCGGCCGGAGCGGGCACCGAATTCGCCTGCGGAACAAGGAGAATCCATGAGGGAACTCGATCCACGCACTCCGGTGCTCGTCGGCGCAGGGCAAGCTTCGGAGCGCGTCGACGAGCCCGGCTACCGGGGCATGTCGCCGGTAGAGCTTGCTGCGGAGGCTGCCGCTGCGGCGCTGGGCGACGCGCAAGCGGACGGCCTGGCCGCGGCGGTCGACACGGTCGCCGGGGTGCGCCAGTTCGAGATCTCCACGCCGGGCGCGCCCGTGCCGCTGGGCAAGTCCGACAACTATCCGCGCTCGGTGGCGGGCCGCATCGGTGCCGCCCCGCGCCGCGCGATCCTCGAAGTGGTGGGCGGGCAGTCGCCGCAGCACCTGGTCACGGAGCTGGCCGGGACGATCGCGGCGGGGGAGTCCGAGGTCGCGCTCGTGTTCGGCTCGGAGGCGATCTCCACGAGCCGCCACCTGGCCCGAGCCGAGGACAAGCCGGACTTCACCGAGCACGTCGACGGTGACCTCGAAGACCGCGGTTACGGCCTGAAAGGGCTGATGACCCGGCACCTTGCCGCCCACGGGCTCACCGACGCACCGAGCCAGTACGCGTTGTTCGACAACGCCCGCCGCGCGCGGCGGAAGGAATCTCGCGACGAGTACGCCCGCGCGATGGGCGAACTGTTCGCCCCGTTCACGAAGGTCGCCGCGGCGAACCCGCACGCGGCCGCGCCGGTCGAACGCGACGCGGCCGAGCTGGCCACGCCCAGCGAGCGCAACCGCGTGATCGCGGATCCGTACCCGAGGTTCCTGGTCGCGCGCGACCAGGTGAACCAAGGCGCTGCCGTGCTGCTGATGTCGATCGCCGCCGCCCGGCGGCTCGGCGTACCGGAAGACAAGTGGGTGTTCTTGCACGGCACCGCGGATCTGCGCGAGCGGGAGCTCATGGAGCGGGCCGATCTGTCGAGCAGCCCCGCTTCGGTGCTCGCGGTGCGGCACGCGCTGGATGTCGCGGGGATCGGCATCGCTGACGTGTCCACTTTGGACCTCTACAGCTGCTTCCCGATCGCGGTGTTCAACATCTGTGACGGGCTGGGGCTGGACCCGGGCGATGCGCGCGGGCTCACGCTCACCGGTGGGCTGCCGTTCTTCGGCGGTGCGGGCAACAACTACTCGATGCACGCGATAGCCGAAGCAGTCGCCCGCCTGCGCGCCGAGCCCGGCACGTACGCGCTCGTCGGGGCGAACGGCGGGTCGCTGAGCAAGTACTCGGCCGGGGTGTACTCGACCACGCCCGCCGGCTGGCGCGGCGACCGCAGCGCGCAGTTGCAGGCCGAGATCGACGCCTGGCCCGCGCCGGAGGAGGAGCTGCAGGCCGACGGGTGGGCCACCGTCGAGACCTGCACCGTCAAGCACGGCAAGGACGGCCACCGCACCGGCATCGTGATCGGACGGCTGGAAGGCGACGACCGGCGGTTCATCGCCACGACCGAAGACGCCGAAACCCTCGACCTGCTCTCGACCGGTGAGCCCATCGGCGCCCGCGTCTACGCGCGCTCGTTCGGTTTCGGCAACCGCGTCACCACCACCGAGCAGCGGATGGACGCGCTGTTCCCGCCGCGCCCGAAGGTGCTGCGCGAGGACTACGAACACGTGCTGGTGCGCCGCGACGGGCACCTGCTCGAGGTCACGATCAACCGCCCGGAGGCGCGCAACAGCCTGCACCCGCAGGCCAACGAGGAACTGGACGAGGTCTTCGACGCCTTCTTCGCCGACCCCGAGCTGTGGGTGGCGATCCTGACCGGCGCCGGGGACAAGGCGTTCTCCGCGGGCAACGACCTGCACTACTCCGCATCCGGCAAGCCGATGTGGGTGCCCAAGAACGGATTCGCGGGGCTGACCGGCCGCCGGGACATGACCAAACCGGTGATCGCCGCGGTCAACGGATACGCGATGGGCGGCGGCTGCGAGATCGCGCTGGCCTGCCAGCTGGTGGTGGCCGACGAGACCGCGCACTTCGCGCTGTCCGAGGTCAAGGTCGGACTCGTCGCGGGATCCGGCGGTCTCGTCAGGCTGCCGCGCGCGGTGCCGCCGAAGCTGGCCAACGAGATGATCCTGACCGGCAAGCGGCTCACCGCGGCCGAAGCTCAGCAGCACGGCTTGGTCAATCGCGTCGTCGGCCCGGGCGCCGCGCTGGAGGGCGCTCGCGCGCTGGCCGCCGAGATCCTGGACGGCTCACCCACCTCGGTCCGCGTCTCGTTGCAGATCATGAACGAGACCGCGGGCATCGCCGACACCGTCGACGCGGTCGCGCACCCGTCACCCGCGTTGGACGAGCTGATGGTCAGCGAGGACAGCGTCGAAGGCGTCACCGCGTTCGCCGAGAAGCGCCGTCCTCGCTGGCGCAACCGCTGATCGCTCGTGCTCCGGCACCGGACCCGGCCCAGCAACGGAGGGAACCATGCGGCGAGGTCGTCGGTTCGTTCGCCGAGCTGCGCGGAGCGGGTGCGCTCATCCGCGAACTCGCCGCCGCCCACTCCGTGCGATGCAGCCGGCTTTCGCCACCGATGTGTTCGCTGCGCGCAGTTGTGCGGATTTTCGGATGGGAATATTTGTTTTGGATTATACCGAGCAGTTGGTGGATGGTTTTGGCGTGCGAGAAGGTGCTGCTGACGCCGTCCGGTCGTGCAAGGTGTCATTGACGTGCAGTCCGGATGCTCGCGAAGATGAACGCGGGAAATGGACGGTCGTGTTCGTCGGCGCTGAGGAGAATGTATGTCCGGTGCCCAACCTCCGGAATTCCAGCTGCTCGAGCAGAGCGTCGGCTACTTCTACTCGGCCGCGCTGCGCGCCGCCGCGCTGCTGAACATCGCGGACCACCTCGCGGGATCGGCCAAAAAGCCGGACGAACTGGCCGAATCGGCGGGGGTGCACGGGCCGTACCTGCATCGGCTCCTTCGCTTCCTGGCCACCCGGGACGTGTTCGCCGAAGACGACGCGGGCAGGTTCCACCTGACTCCATCGGCGGAGTTGCTGCGCACCGACGCGCCGCGTTCGATGCGCTCGGCCGTGCTGATGCTGACCGACCAGGTTTTCTGGAAGCCCGCAGAACTGCTCGACGAGACGGTGCGCGCGGGCGCCACGCGGTTCGAGGAGGTCTTTCCCGCGCCGTTCTTCGACTGGCTGGCCCAGGACGAGCAAGCGGGCGATGCTTTCCACTTCGGCATGGCTGCGATGTCCGATTCGGAGAACCGGCGGATCGCGGCGGACTATGATTTCTCCGGCTGCTCGAAGCTGGTCGACGTCGGTGGTGGCCAGGGCGGTTTCCTGGTGGAAGTCCTCCGGAAGTCGCCGAACCTGCACGGCGTGCTCTTCGATGAGGAGCACGTCCTCGCGCAACATCGACTCGGCGAAGTCCGACATTCCGGCGGCTGCGAAGCGGTCATCGGTGACTTCTTCAGCGCGGTGCCATCCGGTGCCGATGCCTACGTCCTCAAGCGAATCCTGCACGACTGGGACGACGAGGAAAGCACGCGCATTCTCGCGCGGTGCCGCGAGGCGATGGACCCGGACGCCCGCGTCCTCGTGATCGATGCGGTCATCCCGGCGGGAAATGAGCCGCATCCGGGAAAAGCGCTGGACATGCTGCTCATGACGTCGCTGTCGGGCAAGGAGCGGACCAAGGCGGAGTTCGAAGCGGTGTTCGCAGGTGCCGGGCTGTCCGTGACGCGCGTGATCCCCACATCCACACCGCTGTCGATCGTGGAAGGCGAGCGGGAGTCGGGATAGCCGCCGCGGCAGGAGTGGATGCGCCGTCGCCCTACCGGCTCAGCCGCGCTCGACCGTCCCCGGCGCGGGGCTCTCTTGTGGTCGACTTCGTGCACCGTCTACGGTCGCCGAAACGCGTCGCCAGTGCGGGCGGTCGTGGGTGCGCTGAACGCCGCGTTCTTCCAGCCGCGGCTGGCGGCCGCTGGAAGCCGCCGGTTCGATCGGACTCGCCGAGTCGGCACCCGAGCCGCGGGGTTCGCCGGCCGCGGCCGCACGCCGACGAAATCGGCCCGGAAGGAACGAGATGACCGCGCCCATCGTCCTGACCGCCGCACCCGTCGGCTTCGCCCCGGACGGCTCCGTCGACCTGGCGGCCTCGCGCCGCATCCTCGAGTTCATCGCGGATTCCGGCACCGACGGGGCGTTCGTGCTCGGCACCACCGGCGAGTTCCCGAGCCTGAGCAGGCAGGAGCGGCACGAACTCGCGAAGCTCAGCCTCCAGGTGCTGCGCGGCAAGCGGGTAGTGGTGCACGTCGGCGCGCCAAGCGCTTTCCAGGTCCGCTCGCTGATCGCGGACGTGCGCGAGCTGGGCGCGAGCGCGGTCGCGGTGATCACCCCGTACTACCTGCCCGCCGGGGACGACGCGATCGTGGAGTTCTACCGGTCGGTGACCGCCGCGGCCGACGACCTCGAGGTCTACGCCTACCTGTTCACCGCACGCACCGGGAACACCGTCGGACCCGAGCTGCTCACCCGGATCGCGGCGTTGCCGAACGTCGTCGGCGCCAAGATCAGCGGCGAGACGATCGAGGCGGTCGCCGCGTACCGGGAGGCGGTTCCGCCCGGCTTCCAGCTGTTCACCGGTGGCGACCGGGACGTCGCCAGGGCGGCAGCGCATGGTGTCGACGGTGTCGTGTCCGGGGTGGCCTCGGTGTTCCCCAAGCCGTTCGTCGAGGCCGCCGCGGGCGCGCACGACGACGAGGCGGCATCCCGGTTGCAGGCGGCGGTGGACATCGCCGTCGATGCCGTGCGCGGTGATCCGGAGCGGATGAAGGCCGGCTTGGCATTGCAGGGCGTCGCCGCCGGAACGAGCCGGATGGCGCTCGACTCGGTCGACGCCGAGGGACGTGCCGAGCTGGAGCGCGCGATCGCCGCGCTGAGGTGACTCCCGCGAGGGGCGTGCCGGTAGCTGCGAAGTGCTGGTCGTGCCTCGCAGTCCGGGCGTTCTCCCCGCGGCGCCGGGAGGTCCGCTGTGGTCGGCGCAGCGAAGCCGGCGGCACGGATGCCGCCGGCACGCTCGTCATTTCGGGTCGAGCACGAACACCGGGATGTGCCGGTCGGTCTTTTCCTGGTAGTCGGCGTAGGACGGGTAGGCCGCGACGGCCCGGTCCCACCACTCGGCTCGTTCCGCGCCTTCGACCTCGCGTGCCACGTAGTCCTTGGTCACGGTGCCGTCCTGCAGCGGGAACTCGGGGTGTGCCTTGATGTTGTAGTACCAGCTGGGGTGCTCGGGAGCGCCGCCCTTGGACGCGATCACCGCGTAGCTGCCGTTGTGCTCGACCCGCATCACGGGGGTGTAGCGCAGCTTGCCGCTCTTCGCGCCGCGCAGGGTGAGCAGCACGATCGGTGACCCTTGGACGTCGAGGCCCTCGGTGGTCCCGGTTTCGACGATCTTCTTCGTCTGTTCTCGCACCCAGTCGGTGGGGTTGAACTCCACGGTCTCGTTCGACATGTGGGAGATCAACAACCGCGGAGCCGCCGTTATTCCGCGGATCCGCGGTCGGGAATCGGGCGGGCGCAGGCAGCGGTCGGTGCAGTCCGCCCCCGCGGTGCCGCTGCTGCTGTCCAGCCGTCACCGGTGACCAGCCGGACGCTTCGCGCGAAACCGGTGCGGGACCGAGATCGTCATGACTACCCTGACGCGAAGCAGCCGTCGCCCCATCACCAGCACCACCGGCTGCAGGCCGTGTGCAGCACCTTTCGGGAGACCAGCGGGAAACCTGGGTATGAGCCTGACTTCGTTGTTCGCATTCGTCCTGGTGCCCGCCTGGTTCATCTACCGGCTGGTGCGCGACCCGGGCAGTGCGGCGCTGCGAGCGGTGGTGGCCTGCCTGATCCTGCGGGCCGCGGACAGCCCCGCGGTCATGGCCGCCCTCCGCGACGCCTTCCACCTCGCTCCCGCGGTCGAGAAGCTGATCAAGAATTACGCGCTGGCCGGCAGCTGGTGTTGCTTGCTGCTGTTCTTCCTGTTCGCCGCCGGTGCCGGTGCGCGCAGGGCAGCGCGGGAGGCGGCGATCCTCGCGGCCGTACTGGGCGTGCTGACGCTGGCGGTGGTGCTCACTCCGAACCCGGATGCGGTTTACCCGACCGGCCCTGCGCTGGCCTCCGCCCGCTATCCGACGGTGCTGGTCTTCTACGTGCTCGGCAACGCCTACTTCGCCTATGCCACCGGCGCGGCGGCGATGTGGGCGGTGCGTTATGCCCGCGAATCCACCCGCAGGACCCGTTTCGGATTGCGACTGGCTTCGGCAGGTCTGGCCGCTTTCGCAGCGCTGTCCGGGTTGCGGGCCGTGCTGATCGTGTTCCCGCACGCGCCTGCGTCGTCCGGTGTCGTGAACAAGCTGATCGGCCCGTCGCTGTGGCTGTTCGTGCTCGGGGTGTGCGTGGCCGGTGCGGTGGCCCGGCTCGCCGCCGCCTGGGTGTGGTGGCGGCACCGCCGGGTCTACAACGATCTGCAGCCGTTGTGGCAGGTCTTGCACGAGGCGTTTCCGGCGGACGCGCTCGACACGCACCGGCGCCCGGCGCCGTGGTTCGACCGGATCTCGCCCGCCGGCTTGCATCGTCGTTACTGGCGGCGGCTGATCGAATGCCGGGACGGGCTGGTGCAGCTCTCCCCGCACCTGGTCGATGTCGGGTTGGATCCGCAGCAGCCGGGCCGCATCACGTCCGAGCAGCTGCTGGAGGCTCTCCAACTGCGCAAGGACGGTGTGGTGCCGAGCTCGACGAGCGCGGTCCTCGTCGCCGCGCCGGCGGAAGGCGAGGACGCCGAAGCCGACGCCGAACAACTGCGCCAACTGTCGCTGTCCCTCGCCCGCTGACGTCCCCGACTCCGAGGTTCCCTTCCTTGCAACGCCTGCTCACCGCCCGAACCCTGCTGCGCGGACCAGTCGAGGACCGCATCGACGAAGGTGCCGTGCTGATCGACGGGGACACCGTGGTCGCCGCCGGGCCGACGGACGAGGTGGCCCGGCGAGCCGGGCCCGGAATCGACCGCGAGGACTTCCCGGACGGCACGATCCTGCCGGGCCTCATCGACGCGCACGTCCACCTCGCCTTCGACGGGACGGCCGAGGTCGTCGAGTCGTTGCAGCAGGTCGGTGACGAGCAGCTGCTGGCCGAGATGGCCGATCGCGCGCGCCGCATCGCAGCGACCGGTACGACCACCGTGCGCGACCTCGGGGACCGGTCGGGGTTGGCGCTGCGGCTGCGCTCGGCCATCGCCGGCGGCGACCGGTTCGGTCCGCGCATCCTGTCCGCCGGTGCCCCGTTGACGACTCCGGGAGGGCATTGCTGGTTCCTCGGGGGCGCGGTCGCGGGGCGCGCGGAGATCCGCGAGCACATTCGCCGCCAGGCCGAGCAGGGCGTCGACCTGATCAAGGTGATGGCTTCCGGCGGGCACGTCACGCCCGATTCGCCCAAGCCGTGGGAGGCCCAGTTCAGCGACGAGGACCTGCGGTTCATCGTCGACGAGGCCCACCGGCGCGGGCTTCCGGTAGCCGCGCACGCGCACGGCACCGCGATCATCCGCTCGGCGGTGGACGCCGGGGTCGACACGGTCGAGCACTGCACTTGGATGCGCCTGGACGGCCAAGGCGGTCTCGACGAGCACCCGGACATCGCCGAGCGCATGGCCGCTCGCGGCATCCGCGCCTGCCCGGCCTGGCCCTCGGACTGGCCCGCGCTGGTGCAGGCGCTCGGCCCGGACATCGCGGCCCGCTCCACGGGCAACATCGCGCGTACCGCGGAGTTCGGGGTTGAACTCATCGCCGGGACCGACACCGGGGTGATCCGTTCACCCGCCGGGGCCGAACCCGCGGACGCGCTTGAGCTCTACACCCACCGGATCGGCATGTCACCGGCTCATGTGCTGAACATGGCCACGGTCCGCAGCGCCGCCGCCATCGGCCTCGGCGAGGTCACCGGCGCGCTCGTTCCCGGCCTGGCCGCCGACCTGCTCATCGTCGACGGCGACCCGACGGAATCCCTGGACGCACTCCGGCACCGCCGGCTGGTGCTCGCGCGAGGGCGGACACCGCAGTGACACCAATGATGTTTTCTGATCACGCGGTGGGGTGTCCGATACGGACGCCGCGTTCGCCGGTTGGCGTGCGACACCGGCGAGCGAGCGTGCGCGGCTGCTGATTCGGGTTGCCGATGCCTACGACGCTCGCCGGGAGGAGCTGGCCAAGCTCATCTCGACCGAGATGGGCAAGGCGATGCAGGCGGCGGTGCGTCCGGCCGTCCTGACCGGCGTCACCAAGGACGTGGACGCCTACTCCGAGGAGATCTTCGGACCGGTGGCCGTGATCCACGGCGTCGATTCGTCCGACGAGGCCGTCGCGTTGGCCAATGACGTGGGCTTCGGGCTCAGCGGTTCGGTGTGGGGCAGCGACATCGAGCGCGCCCAGGAGATCGCCGACCGGCTCGAGGTGGGCATGGCCTACATCAACGAGCACGGCACCACCCTTCCCGGCCTGCCCTTCGGTGGTGTGAAGCGGTCCGGCTTCGGGCGCGAGCTCGGCCGCTGGGGAATGGGCGAGTTCGTCAACACCCGGCTGCGCCGGACTTCCACGACCAAGAAGTAGACGCACCCGTGGGGCCACGAGGAGCGCCATCAAGTCCGGCAATTGGTTGTCGGCCTGCGATGTCCGGTACGCGGCCGGCGGCCCGTGGGTGTCGGTGGTGCTCGTAGTGGTGCAGGAACTCGGGCAGGGCCGCACGTCGTTGCGCCGACGGCGGTCCTGCCGCCCTCCTGGTTCTCCACGCCCGGACTCCGTTCTCCATGTGCAACTGCCCGCGCTGCTCGACGGGCCCGCGTCGAACGTGGCAGCCCCGCCGGGCCAAGGGGATCAGCGGGTCCCGGCGGGCAGCTCCAGCCGGTCATGGGGCGTCGTCGGGGATCGGCATGGGGCATGGGGTGTCGGCGAGTGCGGTCACCGGTCAGGTGGTGATGCGGTGGCCGAGGAAGACCGGGCGGTTGGCTTGTCCAAGCAGCAGCGGCAGGAGCTCGGCCGCGCGGACCCGGCCCCACCAGCCGTGCTGGGCCGGCCGTCGAGCGTCACGGACGTGCCGAGACTGCATTCAGCCTTTGTCAGATCGACTGCCAGCACTGACGGGTGACTGCCAAGGCCCGGCGGAAAGATTCCGCGGCTGCTTCCGGACTCTTAGCGTGAGCGGTCGGCAATGCCGTCGCTTTCCACATTGGAGTTTCGAATGCAGAAGCCAGTCAACTGGATCGTGTCGACCATGATCGTGCTGCTCGCGCTCGGCGGTGCAGCTCCGGCGGCCGGCGCGATCGAGCGCGTGGAAGCCGCACCGCTTTCCGCGCCCGGGATCGCGAAGGACTGCGTGGCGAAGAACAACCCGGAGGACATCGCCATGAGCTTCATCGAGCGGTGCCGCAAGGGCAGCATTCACCGGGAGTTCCCCGGTACGCATTACTCCCAGCGCCTCGGCGACATCCAGCGCGGCCAGTCGAAGGCCGACAAGACGGCCTGGAAGCTGCTGAACGACGGCCGTTTCATGAAGTAGCATCACGCTCGCACGCGACGTGCGCGGGGACGGCGGAGTCGATCCCGCGCACGTCCTGCCCCGGAAGTGGTCGAACTCCGGAAATGGCTGCTCGTCTCCGAAGAAGGGTCGCAATGGCGCCGGACGAAGAAGCGAGGAACGAACCGTACATCGCGATTCTGCTCTACGAGTCCGCGAGCGACGCGAGTGACTACGTGCCGCTCTACCGGGAGGACGTCGTCCTGCTGTGGGCGGCGAATCCGGAAGCGGCGACGCGGCGAGCCGAGCAGCGGGGCGAGCTGGCCGAGACCAGCTATCGCAACCGCGCCGGTGAGACCATCACGTGGAAGCTCAAGCACATCATCGACGTCACTTCCGCGCTCGAGGCCGACCTGGGCGTGGACGCGGACCTGCATTCCCGGCACTTCCGCGATTACCAGGCTTATCGGAGTTTCGAACCCTTCCTGTCCGGCTCGATCGAATGAGGGCCGGCGCTCATCTTTCGGTCTCTATAACCAGAACCTGGGAGTCCGCGTGGTGCAGCTGAACCCACCGCTGCCACGGTGTCCGACGACCAGTAGCGGCGAGCCACCGGCGACGTTGACGAGGGACGGAACCGGGTGACCGCGCACGGCGACCGCCCGGCCGTGACCTGGTCCTGACACCAACGGCAGTGCTCCACCTGCGCGCGAGACCACGCGAGACGAACGTGGTCTGTCCACTGTGGTCGAACTCGTCGAGCCGGCTCGGTGCTGATCGAGCGACCTCGTCACGCGAACAGCGACATCACGAGGATGATCGGCAGCGAGATCACCGAGGCGAGGGTCATCGGGATGGCGTGCGTCTTGACCGTTCCCCGGGTGGTGAAGCCGAGCAGCGACTGGAACATCCAGAAGAAGTTGCTGCTCACGTGTGGAACGAAAAGCGCACCGGAGCCTGCCGCGAGCGCGACGAGCACCACGGGCGTGTCGAGGCTGCCGGCGATGGGTGCCAGGATTCCGGCCGCGGTGATGCCCGCGACGGAGATGGATCCCAGTGCGATGTGCAGCACGGCTGCGACGAGCCAGACGAGCAGCAGCGGTGGCAGGAAGCCGGTGGAGAACGCCTTGCCGAGGACGTCGGCCATCCCGGAGCCCTCGATGATGGATCCGAGCGAGCCGCTGATGCCGCTGAGCACCAGGATGGGGCCGCACTGGCTCAGCGCGGTGCCGACGGCGGCGCTGATCTCCTCGCGCGGGCGGACCCGGCTGGCCAGGGCATAGGCGAGGCCGGCGCCCAGGAACAGCGCGATGACCGGGTCGGTCAGCAAGGTCACGGTGGCGGACTTGATCGACAGCGCCTCGGCGGCAGCCCCTGCGGCGATGAGCAGCAGGCTGACCAGGACGGGAGTGACCGACACGAACAGCGCTGGTTCGCGCCGCGTGGCACCGGCCTCCTGCCGCACCGCTTGCTGCGTGCTGGTTCGAGTCCCGCTCGCGCCGGACTCACCGGTGACCGGCTCGCGGTTCGGGCTGCGGGAAGCGGCGGACCCGGTGCTGGGCTGTTCGGACGGGTCGTCGTGAGCGAGGGTTCCGCTGTCGACCGGCTCGTCGTCGGCCAGCTCGTCGAGCTCGGGGGTCCACTTCATGACACGCAGGAGACCGGCGTAGGCGAACATCGTGAGCAGCGCGGTGGGCAGGCCGACGGTGAGGCCCAGCAGGAACATCTGGCCCAGCGGAACTCGGAGGATGCCCGCGATGGCGACGGCGGCCACTCCGGGAGCCACGAAGACCAGACCGACCTCGATGCCTGCGGTGAGCGCGCCGCCCATGACCGCGCGTCCGCGAGGTCCCAGCCGGGGTCCGAGGCGCCGGGCCAGTGGCGCCGATAGGACCAGCAGCACATCGGAGTAGATCGACGTGAACAGCGAGCTCAGCGCTGCGGCGAACACGTACGGGACGCTGCGTTCGCCGAACAGCTTCAGCGTGGCTTCGACCAGGCGCTGCATCGTGTCGGTGACGGTCAGCAGCGAACCGAGGATGACGCCCAGCGCAACGAGGATGCCGATGTCGCCCATCACGTCCGCGAACCCGTCGGACACCGCCTCAACGGTGCCCGCGGCGCCGACCTTGGTGGTGAGTCCGAGGTAGAGGGTGCCGAACAGCAGCGCGAAGACCGGGGGGAACTTCAGCCGGACGATCGCCAGGACGATGCCCGCGATGGCGACCGCGGTGTTGGCTAGCAGGAGGACTTGGTCGCTCACGGCGGCTCCAGATGAGAGGCGGTAGCCCGGGGCGGCCACCCGGTGCTCGTACCGACTCATCGTGACGTCGATCACCCCTGCTGTGTCCAAGATGTGTTTGCAGGCTGATCGATAGGCTTCAGCTATCTTCTTCGCGTCGGTGCACGCGGTCTGCGCTATTCGGAAAGGGGCACCGTGCGCCGATCGTCGCGGAAAGCGGGGTCTTCGTGGATGTCCGGCAGCTGCGCCACTTTCTGGCGGTGGTGGACCACGGCAGCGTTCATCGGGCGGCCGAGTGCCTGTTCGTGGCTCAACCGTCGGTGACCCAGACCATCCGCAGGCTCGAAGCCGAGCTGGGCACGGAGCTTTTCCTCCGGCGAGGACGCGGGCTCGTGCTGAGCTCCTCGGGGACGGCGCTGGTCGGGCCGGCTCGGGAGGTCCTGCGATCCCTCGACGTGGCACGGGAGACCGTCGTCGCCGTCGACGGGCTGCGAGGCGGCAGATTGAGCATCGCGTCCATGCCGTCGCAGGTGGTCAGCCCGCTGACCGGGCTCCTGGCGGCGTTCGTGGACCGGTATCCCGGTGTGCAGGTCGGTGTCCGCGCCGCGGCCCGCCCGGATGACGTGCGGGAGGCCCTGCGCCGCGGGGATGCCGAGATCGGCGTCGTCGCTACGGGCGGGACGGCGGAAGCGCTGGCCGACCTCGACCGGCTGCCGCTGGAGGTCCAGTCCTTCGTGCTGGTCGCCCGCGACGACGCCCTGCTCCCTCCCGGTCCTGACGATCTGCGCATGAGCGATCTGCGGGGGCTGCCGCTGATCGCAGGTCAGCCGGGCACCGGCATGCGGCGGGTCGCCGACGCGATCGTGGCCGCCACCGACTGCCGCATCGCCGTGGAGATCGAGCACCGCGAGGGGCTGCTCCCGCTGGTGCTGAGCGGAGTCGGAGTCGCGGTCGTCGCCGACTCGTGGCGCCCGCTGGCCGATGCCGTCGGTCTGCAGGCGCGCCGCCTGGCGGTGGAGGACCGGCTCGACGTTGCGCTCGTGTGGCAGCGCCACCGGCTCGGCCCGGCGCCTGCGGCATTCGTAGCGGTGGCCGGTGGAACGGACGGGCCGGCGAGCGGGACGTCCGCCGCTCCCAGATAAGCAACGCCTATCGACCGGCCTGCAAACTCGTCTTGGACGCTAACGGTCGTCGCCTCGTTCCATTAACGGCATGACGACCAGCTACCGCATCGCACTCATCCCCGGCGACGGCATCGGCACCGAGGTGCTGCCGCCCGCCTGCGCCGTTCTCGACGCGGTCGGCCGCCGGCACGGCCTCGCCTTCGGCTACGACGTCTTCGACTGGTCCTGCCGCCGGTACCTGGACGAAGGCGCGATGATGCCGCCCGACGGGTTGGACCGCATCCGCGACCACGACGCGATCCTTCTCGGCGCCGTCGGCTGGACGGGGGTGCCGGACCACGTGTCGCTGTGGGGACTTCTCATCCCCATCCGGCGCCGGTTCCGGCAGTACGTGAACTTGCGACCGATCAAGGTCCTAGACGGCGTGCCGAGCCCCGTCGCCAAGGCGACGAGCGACATCGACTTCGTCGTCGTCCGGGAGAACGTCGAGGGCGAGTACTCCGAGATCGGAGGCCGGCTCAACCGGGGCTTCCCCGAGGAGATGGCCGTGCAGGAAGCGGTCTTCACCCGAGCGGGCACCGAGCGCATCCTGCAGTACGCCTTCGACGCCGCTCAGCAGCGGCGCGGACACCTGGTCTCGGCGACGAAGTCGAACGGCATCGTGCACACGATGCCGTTCTGGGACGAGATCGCCGAGGAAGTCGGCGCCCGGTATCCGGGCGTGACGTGGCGGCAGGAGCACATCGACGCCCTCGTCGCCAAGGTGGTGCTCGACCCGGCCCGGTTCGACGTCATCGTCGGATCGAACCTGTTCGGGGACATCCTCAGCGACCTCGCCGCCGCGGTGTCGGGCAGCATCGGCATCGCTCCCGCCGCGAACCTCGACCCCGACCGCAACTTCCCGTCCATGTTCGAGCCGGTGCACGGTTCCGCCCCCGACATCGCCGGGCGGGGCATCGCCAATCCGCTCGGCGCCATCTGGTCGGCCGCGATGATGCTCGACCACCTCGGCCATCCGGAAGCGGCTGCGGAAGTGTCGGACGCCTTCACCAGCGCGCTGGCCACGAACGACGCGCGCACCCCGGACCTCGGTGGGAACGCGACGACCAACGAGTTCACCGAACTCGTGCTCGGGAACTTCGCACGTCACCGATGAACCGCGAGCAGTGCGGCCGGGCGCCTTGACCGGCCGGCGGAGGCGGACGGGAATCGAACCCGCCTGGCCGAGGTGCTCGGCCACGTCGGTTTTGAAGACCGCGGGGGCCACCAGGCACCCATACGCCTCCCTCGCCGCACGGCGCGGAACAACATTACGCACCGGGGATGCCGCGCCGCGCGGGCGGCCGGTCATTGCTCGGTGACCTACGCTCGCAGGGGTGACCGAGCTTCGGACGAATTCCGCCCACCGCCTGACCCAGTACGCGCACGGAGGGGGCTGCGCGTGCAAAATCCCGCCGGGCGAACTGGAATCCATGGTCGCGGGCCTGCACGGCAGCACCGGCGGCGAGCTGATCGTCGGGCTCGACGACGGCGACGACGCGGCCGCGGTGCGCCTGGACGGCGGCAGTGCGGTGATCAGCACGGCGGACTTCTTCACCCCGGTCGTGGACGACGCCTACGACTGGGGCCGGATCGCCGCGGCCAACGCACTGTCCGATGTGTACGCAATGGGTGGACGGCCGGTCGTGGCGGTGAATCTGCTGTGCTGGCCGCGCGAGCTGCTGCCGGTGGAACTGGCCGGCGAGGTGCTGCGCGGCGGAATGGACGTCGGCAGGCAGGCGGCCTGCCCGGTCGCGGGCGGGCACAGCGTGGACGACCCGGAACCGAAGTACGGCATGGCCGTCACCGGCGTCGGCTCGCCGGATACCTTGCTGCGCAACGACTCCGGGCGCGCCGGCCTGCCGCTGTCGCTGACCAAGCCGCTGGGCATCGGGGTGCTCAACACCCGGCACAAGGCCACCGGCGAGGTCTTCCCGCAGGCGGTGGCGGCGATGACCGAGCTCAACGCGGGCGCCGCCGACGCTGCGGTGCGGGCCGGGATCGGGTGCGCCACCGACGTGACCGGTTTCGGCCTGCTCGGTCACCTGCTCAAGCTGGTCCGCGCGAGCGGAGTCTCCGCGCACCTCGACCCGGCAGCGGTGTCCTATTTGGACGGATCGAGGGAGGCGTTGCGGGACGGCTTCGTCAGCGGCGGCACCAAGCGCAACCTGGACTGGGTGCGGCCGCACGCCGACCTCTCGGCGATCTCCGAGGACGAGGCGCTGCTGCTGGCCGACGCGCAGACCTCCGGGGGCTTGCTGCTGGCCGGAGAGGTCCCGGGCGCACCGGTCATCGGCGAGCTCGCCCCGCGCGAGGAACACCTCATCACCGTGCGCTGAGCGGCGGATCGAGCCGGCGGCTGGCGCTCTCCCGCCGCTTCGGCCGCCGACGGCCCGGCCCCGGCATCTCGGCCACATTCCCGGCACACCAGTCCCGGTCGGCGACCATCCCGGCGGGAAGCGACCCGGCGGCCGCCGGGCTCAGCCGCCGCGCTCTTGCGGCTCCCGCGCACTCATCCGCCCGCGAGTTCGGCCGCCCCGCCCAGCCCGGACGCGGTTTCGTCGAGCAGCGTGGTGAACACCTCGCGCAGCGGCGTGCCGTCGGTGCACGCCAGCCACGTCCGCATCGCCGAGCCGAAGCAGCTCATCAGCACGATCGCCCAGGTGTAGAGCCGCGGATCGGCTCCGTCCGCCGCATCGCAGTGCTGGATCAGCTCGTCGACGACGTCGTGCACCCACCGCCGGTGCAGCATGTGGAACTCGTAGTCCCCGGTCGCTTCCAGCGACTCCAGCAGCCGCGCGCGCAGCAGGTGCTGCTGGCGGTCCAGCTCCACCCGCTCTGCGGTGTCCAGCAGCACCGCGGTCAGCGATCGCATCGGATGCTCGCCGACCGGCCGGGAATGCAGCACCTGCCGCATCCGTTCGGTCTCGTGCGTGGTGTCGCCGAACAGCACGGCGTCCTTGCTGGGGAAGTGGCGGAAGAACGTGCGCGGCGCGACGTCGGCGGCCTCGGCGATCTGCTCGACCGTGGTGGCGTCGAAGCCCTGCTCGGTGAACAGCTTCAACGCGGCTTCCTCGATGCTCGCCCGGGTCCGCGCGGTGCGCCGGCGCCTGCGGTCCGCCGGCTCACCCGGACGGCCGCCGGAAGCGGTCCCGGTTCCCCGGGACCCGGAGTCCCCACGCACGGTAGCGGCGGTCATGCGCTCCAGGTTCGTCGCAGCGCACCGGAACGTCAACGGTGGCAGGTGTCACGAGTGACAATTGGCAGTGCTGACATAACCTGGTGGGTGGATGCGCACGACGGGGAAGTGAGGAGACGCGGTGTCGGACACCGGGAAAGCTGCGGGTGGCGGCCTGCCGCACGCTGACGGCCAAACCCGCACGGAAGGTGAACGCCGCGCCGCGGCCGAGGGCATCGCGCTACCGGTCTACCGCCGCCGCTGGGCGACGCTGGTGGTGCTGTGCCTGGCGCTGTCGGCGACGATGCTGGCCAACACCTCGCTCGGCGTCGCGCTGCCGTTCCTGTCGCAGGAACTCGGTTCCTCGCTGTCGGACCAGCAGTGGTTCAGCAACGCCTACGCGCTGGTGTTCGCGGGCTTGCTGTTCACCACCTCGACGATCGCCGACCGCTACGGGCGCAAGGCGATGCTGCAGGCCGGGCTGGTGCTGTTCGGGGTGGTCTCGGCCTACGTGTGGGTGCTGGTGGACTCGAACGCGGAGCTGATCGCCGCGCGCGGACTGCTCGGCCTCGGCGGCGCCATGATCATGCCGGTGACGCTGTCCATCCTGACCAGCGTGTTCCCCAGCGCCGAGCGGACCAGGGCGGTCGGCATCTGGGCCGCGGTCTCCGGCGCGGGCACTTCGCTCGGGCCGGTGCTGGCCGGACTGCTGCTGGAGTACTTCTCCTGGCACGCGGTGTTCGCGATCAACATCCCGGTCGTGATCGTCGGCGTGCTGGCGAGCATCCGGTACGTGCCGCAGCAGGCTTCCGCCGCCGACACCGGCGAAGGCGGTCACGGCGGCATCGACATCCTCGGCGCGGTGCTGTCCACCGTCGGTATCACCCTGGTCGTCTACGCGCTGATCGACGCCCAGCACGTCGGCTGGACCGCGGCACGCACCTGGATCCTGGTGGCGATCGGGCTGGTCGTGGTGGCGCTGTTCGTGCTCTGGGAGCGGCGCGCGAAGGACCCGATGCTGGACGTGGGCCTGTTCCGCAACCGCGGGTTCGCGGCCTCGGCGGTCGCGCTGACGCTGGTGTTCTTCGCGATGATCGGCGTGTTCTTCTCGCTGAGCCAGACGCTGATCCTGGTATTCGGCTACTCGCCGCTGGGCTCGTCGGTGGCGATGCTGCCGATGTCGGTGATGATGGTGCTGATCGCACCGCAGGTCGCGGGCATCGTCGGGCGGTTCGGGCCGCGCGCGACCATCGCGTCCGGGCTGGTGCTGGCCGCGGCGGGCATGGCCGGTCTGAGCACGCTGACCGCCGACTCCGGCTACCTGCACTTCCTGCTCCCGCTGGCGCTGACCTCGGGCGGCATGTCGCTGGCGATGGCACCGGCCACCGACCAGCTGATGGCCAACGTGCCGCGTGAGCGGGCCGGGATGGGCTCGGCCACCAACGACGTCACCCGCGAGGTCGGTGCTTCGCTCGGCGTCGCGGTGCTCGGCAGCGTGCTGGGCAGCGCCTACGCGGGCTACCTGGACCCGGCGGTGCAGCAGCTGCCGGAGCAGCTGGCCGGGATGGCCAAGGAGTCGCTGCCCGGTGGGCTGATGGCCGCCGCCCAGCTCGGCCCGCAGGGCGCCGGGTTCGCCCAGCAGGTGCTGACCTCGTGGATGAGTGGCATGCACGTGGCGAACCTCGCCGGTGCCGGGCTGATCCTGCTGGCCGCGGTGGTCGCCTGGGTGTGGCTGCCGCGCACGACCGCCTCGGCCGAGCCGCAGGCGCAGCCCGAGCAGCAGGAGGCGCAGGCGCAGAACACCTGATCGCGAGTTCGCGGATCCGGGGCGGGGCGAAAGATTTGCCCCGCCCCGTTTCAAGTGATCGCATCGCGGGTACCGGGTGGGAGCCGAAGCCCGCCGCACGAGGAGGTCTGCGATGCCCCAATGGCTCAGCTGGCCCGTCCTGCGGCAGCTCACCGGCCGCGATCCGCTGGGCCGCGGCGCGGCCGCGCGCTCGCGGGGCACCGACGCCATCCAGGCCCGCACCGAGCAGGCCGACGAGGTGGTGCGCTCGATCTGCCCGTACTGCGCGGTCGGCTGCGGGCAGCAGGTCTTCGTCCGCGACGGCGAGGTCACCCAGATCGAAGGCGACCCGGACTCACCGATCAGCCGCGGGCGGTTGTGCCCGAAGGGCTCGGCCAGCAGGGAGCTGGTGACCTCCGACGGACGTCAGCGCAAGGTCCGCTACCGCCGCCCGCACGGCACCGAGTGGGAGGACCTCGACCTCGAGACCGCACTCGACATGATCACCGAGCGCGTGCTGGACACGCGCGACACCACCTGGCAGCAGTCCGACGATCAGGGCAGGCTGCTGCACCGCACCATGGGCATCGCGAGCCTCGGAGGAGCGACCCTCGACAACGAGGAGAACTACCTCATGAAGAAGCTCTACACCGCCATGGGCGCGATCCAGGTGGAGAACCAGGCCCGCATTTGACACTCCTCCACGGTTCCCGGTCTGGGGACCTCCTTCGGGCGCGGAGGGGCCACGACCTTCCAGCAGGATCTGGCGAACGCCGACTGCATCCTCATCCAGGGCTCGAACATGGCCGAGGCGCATCCGGTCGGATTCCAGTGGGTGATGGAGGCCAAGCGCCGCGGCGCCACGGTGATCCACGCGGACCCGCGGTTCACCCGCACCTCGGCGATGGCCGACCAGCACGTGGCGCTGCGCGCGGGTTCGGACATCGGATTCCTGGGCGGGCTGATCCACCACGTGCTGGCCAACGACGCTTACTTCCACGACTACGTGGTCAACTACACGAACGCCGCGATGATCGTGGGCGAGGAGTTCGCCGACACCGAGGATCTGGCGGGCATCTTCTCCGGATTCGATCCCGAAGAGGGCAGCTACGACACGAGCACGTGGCAGTACGAGGGCACCGAAGCGGTGCCGTCGGTCGGCGGGCACGGCCCGGAAGATGCCACCAGCGACCACGTGGGCGGCCCGGAGGACAACTCCGACGTCGACGGGAACTCGACCAGGCACGGCCGCGAGCGCGCGGCGAGCAAACCCGAACGCAGCGGTTCCGGCGGTCCCGTGTACCACGGCAAGGCCGAGACCGACCCGACGTTGCAGCACCCGCGCTGCGTGTTCCAGATCCTCAAACGGCACTACGCCCGCTACACCCCCGAGATGGTCGAGCAGGTCTGCGGTGTGCCGCAGGAGGACTTCCGGCGGGTAGCCGACGCGCTGGTCGCCAACTCCGGCCGGGAACGCACCAGCACGATCGCCTACGCCGTGGGCTGGACTCACCACACCGTCGGCGTGCAGTACATCCGCGCGGCATCGATCTTGCAGTTGCTGCTGGGCAACGTGGGCAGGCCGGGCGCGGGCATCCTGGCGTTGCGCGGGCACGCCAGCATCCAGGGCTCGACCGACATCCCGACGCTGTTCAACCTGCTGCCCGGCTACATTCCGATGCCGCACGCGCACACCGACGCCGACTTGGACTCGTTCGTCGCCCAGGACGAGTACGCCCGCGGCTACTGGGGCAACATGCGCTCCTACATCGTCAGCCTGCTCAAGTCGTGGTGGGGCGAGCACGCCACCGCCGACAACGACTACGGCTTCGGGCGACTGCCGCGGCTCACCGGCGATCACGGCAGCTTCCAGACCGTCGCCGACCAGATCGACGGGCTGGTGAAGGGCTACTTCGTGGTCGGCGAGAACCCCGCGGTTGGTACCGCCAACGCCCGCCAGCAGCGGATGGGGCTGGCGAACCTGGACTGGCTCGTGGTCCGCGACCTCAACATGATCGAGACGGCCACCTTCTGGAAGGACGGCCCCGAGATCGAAAGCGGCGAGCTGGCCACCGAGGACATCGGCACCGAGGTCTTCTTCCTGCCCGCCGCCGCGCACACCGAGAAGGACGGCACCTTCACCAACACCCAGCGGCTGCTGCAGTGGCACCACAAGGCCGTCGAACCGCGCGAGGACCAGCGCAGCGACCTGTGGTTCTACTACCACCTGGGCCGCAAGCTGCGGGAGAAGCTCGCCGCGCGGCAAACCGAACGCACGGCGCAGCAGCGCGAGAACGACCGCGCCCTGCTCGAGCTGACCTGGGACTACCCGACCCATGGCGAGATCGCTGAGCCCAGCGCGGACGCCGTGCTTCGCGAGATCAACGGCAGCGACGAGCACGGCGCCGCGCTGCCCGGCTACTCGAAGCTCCGCTCCGACGGTTCCACCTCGTGCGGCTGCTGGATCTACTGCGGCGTCTACGCCGAGGAGATCAACCAGGCCGCCCGCCGCAAACCCGGCAGCGAGCAGACCTGGGTAGCGCCGGAATGGGGCTGGGCCTGGCCGATGAACCGGCGCACCCTCTACAACCGCGCATCGGCCGACCCGCAGGGCCGCCCGTGGAGCGAGCGCAAGGCTTACGTGTGGTGGGACGCGGACGCGGCCGAGTGGACCGGCCACGACATCCCGGACTTCGACAAGGCGAAGCGGCCCGACTACGAACCGCACCCGGACGCGACCGGGCCCGCGGGCATCGCGGGCACCGACCCGTTCATCATGCAAAGCGACGGCCGCGGCTGGCTCTACGTCCCGGCCGGGCTGGTGGACGGGCCGCTGCCCGCGCACTACGAGCCGCAGGAATCGCCGCTGGCCAACGCGCTGCACGACCATCAGCAGCGCAATCCGGCGCGGCAGGTCTTCGCGCGCCCGGAGAACCGCTACCAGCCCAGCGGCTACGAGAGCGGCGCCGAGGTCTATCCGTACGTGTTCACCACGTTCCGGCTCACCGAGCACCACACCGCGGGCGGCATGAGCCGCTGGCTGCACCACCTGTCCGAACTCGCACCCGCGATGTTCGTGGAGGTCTCGCCGGAACTGGCCGCCGAGCGGAAGCTGGAGCACCTCGGCTGGGCCACCATCGTCACCGCCCGCAACGCCATCGAGGCCCGCGTGCTGGTGACCGGCCGGATGCGGCCGCTGCGGTCCGGCGACCGCACGATCCACCAGATCGGCCTCCCGTGGCATTGGGGGCCGAACGGGCTCAGCACCGGCGACGCGGCCAACGAGCTGATCGGCGTCGCGCTGGACCCGAACGTGCACATCATGGAGACCAAGGCCGGGACCTGCGACATCAATCCCGGCAGGCGCCCGCGCGGCCCTTCGCTGGCCGTCTACGTGGCCGAGTACCGGCGGCGGGCGGGCATCACCGAGCTCACCGGCACCGAGCACGCCGACGATCCGCGGCGCAGCGGGGACGAGGAACGCAGCCCGGACCAGGAAAGCAGCCCGGACCAGGAAAGCAGGGGCGACGAGCAAGGACGAGGGGAGTGACACCCGTGGCCGACGAACCGGCCAACCGGCTCAGCGGCCCGCTGGCCGACCCGGCGGGCGAAGCGGGTTACGCCGAGCACCCCGAGCGGGTCGGGTTCTTCACCGACACCAGCGTGTGCATCGGCTGCAAGGCGTGCGAGGTCGCCTGCAAGGAATGGAACCTGCTGCCCGAGGACGGCCTGGAACTGACCGGCATGTCCTACGACAACACCGGCGACCTCGGCGCGAGCACCTGGCGGCACGTGGCGTTCATCGAGCAGCACGTGGAACGCAGCGCCGCCGAGGTCGACCTCGGAATGCCCGGCATGGCACCGCCCGGCGGGCAGAGCACGCCGACCAGCGACGGCACCGTGCGCTGGCTGATGTCCTCGGACGTGTGCAAGCACTGCACCCACGCCGCCTGCCTCGACGTGTGCCCGACCGGCGCGCTGATCCGCACCGAGCACGGCACGGTGCTGGTGCAGGACGACGTGTGCAACGGCTGCGGCTACTGCGTGCCCGCCTGCCCGTACGGGGTGATCGACATCCGGCCCGGGGACGGGCGGGCGTTCAAGTGCACGCTGTGCCAGGACCGGCTCGGCTCCGGGCTCGCACCCGCCTGCGCCACGGCTTGCCCGACCGAGTCCATCCAGTACGGCCCGCTCGACGAACTGCGCGAGCGGGCCGCCATGCGGGTCGACGAACTGCACGCCCAGGGCGTGCCGGAGGCCCGGCTCTACGGCCACGAACCCGACGACGGGGTCGGCGGCGACGGCGCGTTCTTTCTGCTGCTGGACGAGCCCGAGGTCTACGGCCTGCCGCCGGACCCGGTGGTGACCACCCGCGACCTGCCGTCCATGTGGAAGCACGCTGCGGCCGCGGCGGGCACCGCCGCAGCGGTGATCGCGGCCTGCTTCGCGGGCAGGAGGTCGCGGTGAGCGCCGGCGCAGTGTCGAACGAGCAGGCGCCGAACGGGCAGGCGCCGGAGGAGTTCCGCTCCTACTACGGCCAACCGGTGATCAAGGAACCGACCTGGAAGGTCCCGGACGTCCCCGCTTACCTCTACCTCGGCGGCATGGCGGGCGCCTCGGCCACGATGGCGGTGCTGGCGGAGCTGACCGATCGCCCGGAGCTCGCCCGCAACGGCCGGATCGCCGCCGCGGCCGGGTCCACCGCCAGCGTGGTAGCACTGATCCACGACCTCGGCCGCCCGATGCGGTTCCTGAACATGCTGCGGGTGTTCAAGCCGACTTCGCCGCTGAGCGTGGGTTCCTGGATCCTCGCCCCGTTCTCGGGTCTGACCGGTGCGTCCGCGGCGAGCGCGCTCACCGGCTGGTACCCGCTGCTGGGCAGGCTCAGCGCGGGCGCGGCCGGGGTCCTCGCCCCGGCGATGACGACCTACACCGCCGTGCTGCTGGCCGACACCGCCGTTCCGGGCTGGCACGAGGTGTACCGCGAGCTGCCGTTCGTGTTCGCGGGCAGCGCGGTCTCCAGCGCGGGCGCGGTGGCGATGCTGACGACTCCGACCGGGCAGACCGCCCCGGCGCGGCGGATGGCGATCGCGGGTTCGGCACTGGAACTGGCCGCCGAACGCCGCATGGAGCACACCGCGGGCATGATCGGCGAGGTCTACCGCACCGGCCGCCCCGGCCGGGTGCTGCGCGCCGCACGAGCGCTGACCTGGGCCGGAGCCGCGGCGTCGGTCTTCGCCGGGCGGCACCGGGCGATCGGCGCCGTCGCCGGGCTGTGCCTGAGCGCGGCGAGCGCGGCCACCCGCTACGGCATCTTCGAGGCCGGCCGCGTCTCGGCGCGCGACCCCCGCTACACGGTCGTCCCGCAACGGCAACGGCTCGCCGAAAAGGAACAGGACGCGCAGAATTCCGGCTGATCACGCGGGCCGCCCGTGCCAAATGTGCGGAGGTTTCTTCGCGGTTGAGGCGGTACATGCCCGTGAACGGCACCACGGCGGTCGTGACGGGAGCGGCCGGCGGCATCGGCCGCGCGCTGGCGAGCGAGCTCGCACTGAGCCCGGTGCTCGCCGACATCGACACCTCGTCCTTGCACGAGGTGGTTTCCGGTGCGCAGCGGCTCGCGACCGGACGTCGTCCGCAACCGCCCGCCGCGCGGTGATCCGGGCGCGACCGCGGTCCCCGTCGAACTTTCCATGATCGCGCTGGGTATGGTTCCCGCGTGCCGATCGGCCGCAGGGGCGACCCGCGCACGGCCGAGCCCGGGCAAGACCGGCGGGAGCACGCCGCACGGTCGCCCGGCGACGTGCTCGAAGTGGAGGTTTGCCCGCATGACCGCGCCGCGATCCGGCACCGAAGCGTTGCTCAGCGGAACCGAGCTGGTCTGCTCGTTCGGCCCGACCCCGGCGTTGCGCGGCGCGGAGCTGACCGTCGATTCCGGCGAGCTGGTCGCCGTTGTCGGCGCTTCCGGCTCCGGGAAGTCCACGTTGCTGCACTGCCTGGCCGGGGTCGTGCTGCCGGAGTCCGGGCAGGTGCGCTACCGCGGCAACGAGCTCACCGCGATGTCCGACGACGAGCGCAGCGCGCTGCGGCGCACCGAGTTCGGGTTCGTGTTCCAGTTCGGCCAGCTGGTCCCGGAGCTGAGCGTGCTGGAGAACGTGGCGCTGCCGCTGCGGCTCAACGGCGTCTCCCGGCGCCGCGCGCACGCCCGCGCGCTGGAGTGGATCGACCGGCTGGAGGTCGCGGGCGAGCGGCAGAAGCGGCCCGGGGAGATCTCCGGCGGCCAGAGCCAGCGGGCGGCGCTGGCCCGCGCGCTGGTCGCCGACCCCGCGGTGATCTTCGCCGACGAGCCGACCGGCGCGCTGGACTCCGCCGGCGGCAAGCACGTGATGAGCCTGCTCACCGCCGCGGCACGCGAATCGGGCAGCGCGGTGCTGCTGGTCACCCACCAGTCGGCGGTGGCCGCCTACGCCGACCGCGAGGTCACCATCCACGACGGCAGCACCGCCGTCGACGGATGAGCCGCCCGCCCGCGCCCCGCGGCGCACCGCAGATCGCTAAGGTGACCGGCGGCCGGACAACGGCAGGTGACAACGAGCCGCCCGGAAGCAGCGGAAGCGGCGACGTCGAGGGGACGTGCTGATGAGCGGGCTGCGCAACCGGGCAGCCGATTTCGTGCTGGGGGTCCGCCTGGTCCTCGGCGACCGCGACGCGCCGTGGGGCCGGCTGGTGCTGATGGCGGTGGGGATCGCCCTCGGGACCGCGGTGCTGCTGGGAGGCATCACGGTGCCCAATGCGGTGTCCACCTTGCACGAACGCGTCTCGGGCAGGCAGATGCCCGCGTTGGGGGACCGTTCGCCGGGGTCGGTCTCGATGCTGGGGGAGACCGTCCAGGAGAACTTCTACGACGAATCGGTCACCGGCACGAAGCTGCAACAGCTGCGCCCGGACGCTCCGGCGCCACCCGGCGTGGACCGGATCCCGGCGCCCGGCGAGCTGGTCGTGTCCCCGGCACTGCGGCACATCCTGGAAAGCCCCGAAGGTGCCTCGCTGCGAGCGCGGATGCCGGGACACGTGGTCGGCGTGATCGGCCCGGAGGGACTGGGCGGCGAGCAGGAGCTGCTCTACTACTCCGGGACCGACCGGATCAGCCCGAACGGCTCGGTCAAGGCGATCACCGACCACTTCGGCGAGCAGCCGGACCGCAGTGACGCGTCCCATGCCACCTGGGTACTGATATCGCTTGGCGTTTGCGTGCTGCTGCTGCCGGTCGTGGTGTTCGTGCTGAGCACCGCACGGCTGGCCGAGGTCGCCCGGCAGCGCAGGCTCGCCGCGCTGCGGTTGATCGGGGCGGGAAAGCGGCAGGTCCGCCGCATCGCGGCCGGCGAGAACCTGGTCGGCGCGGTCATGGGTGTGCTGTTCGGCTGGACGACCTACCTGCTCGCCCGCGACATGCTCGTGCGGTACACGCCGATCACCGGGACGTACTTCCCGTCCGACCTGCAACCGGTGTGGTGGAGCGCGCTGCTGGTCACGCTCGGGGTGCCGGTGGTGACGGTGGGCATCGTGCTGCTGTCGCTGCGGAGCACGGTCATGGACCCGCTCGGAGTGGTGCGCGGCCGTCCGTCGAAGCGCAGGCGACTGTGGTGGCGCTTGGTCCCACCGGTCGTCGGCGTGGCCGGGATCATCGCGTCCGGTGCGCTCAGCAGCACCTCGGTGGACTCGGTGTATTACACGGTGCTGCTGGGCTGTTCCATGGCGCTGTCCTTGTTGACGGTCCCGCTGCTGTTGCCGTGGCTGGTGGAGATCACCGGCGGCAAGGCCACCGGCGGGCCGGTCGCGTGGCAACTGGCGCTGCGCAGGCTCCAGGCCAACGGCGGCGCCGCGGCGCGTTCGGTCAGCACGGTCGCGGTCGTGGTCACCGGGGTCGTCGCACTGCAGACAATGCTGGCTCCCGGGGTGAGCGGGTTTGCGACGCGCGACGGCGATCGCCGGGATCTCAGCGTCAGCGGGCAGCAGCGGGAATCGGGACCGTCCGCGATGGCGGCCGCGATCGGCGAGATCACCTCGTTGCCCGGTGTCGAATCCGCGGGCGGCGGGCAGTCCTTCCTGCTGCGCGGCGGCGACAACGTGTCGGTGAGCGTGGCCGATTGCGCGCGGATCGAGCGGCTCAGCCCGGTACGGGACTGCCGTGACGGTGACCTGTTCGTCGTCCGGGGCGAGCGCGACGCCGCGCTTGCCCCGGGCACCAGCTGGGACGTCAGCGACTCGGCGGTGGGTGCACCGGAGGGCAGGTGGACGCTCGGGCCGATGCGCGAGCTGCCGGACGGCGCGGATCGCAATTTGGCCTCGGGCTCGGCGCTGCTGGCCACTCCGGCGGCCGCGGCCGACGTACCGCAGCACTCGCGCAGTGCGAACATCGACGTCGACGTCGCCGCCGACGCGCCACCGCAGGTGATCGAGCAGGTGCGCACCATCGCCGCGGCCTGGTTCGACGAGAGCACCGCTTATCACACCTACGGCAGCGTTTCCGGCGAAGAGCTGGCCCAGAACCTCGTCCGCTACGCGAGCTTGCTGGGCGGGCTGCTCACCGTCCTGCTGGTCGGCAGCAGTCTGCTGGTCAGCGCGGTCGAGCAGATCCAGGACGGTGCCCGGCCGATGGCTGTGCTGGGGGCGGTCGGTGCACCGCGCAGCACCTTGATGTGGTCGGCGTTCCTGCAGAACGCGGTGCCGCTGGCACTGGCGATCGGATTGGCGGTCCCGTCCGGCCTGGTGCTCGGCTGGATCACCTCGGGGGCGATGGGCGGTGACCTCGCGATCGACCTGCCCGGGATGGGGCTGGTGATCGGCGTGGCCGTGGTGCTGGTGCTGGTGGTCACCGCGTTGACGGCGTCCACGATCTCCCGGGTCCTGCGCCCGGAGGAGCTGCGCACGGGCTGAACTCCCGCCTCGATCGTCGGGGCGGCCCGCTCGCACCTCTGCATTATCGTTGTCACGATCACTTCAGCGTCGATCGAAATCAACCTTAGCGATCACGTGCGGGCGAAGATCGCGAAGGCGAGTGGCTACTTCAGCTTCCGACGGCGCAGTTCCGTGCCGATGTCCCACAACGTCCAAGCGACACCGCCGATGGCGAGCACGCCCAGCAGCAACAGGACGACGGATTCGGTCATGGCAGGGCTCCCGCGTTGCGCACGGTCCGGTGTCGGCGCCGGCTCGGTACCGGAACGGACTCCTCGAAGCCTAGTGCCGCGAGCGCTGATCGCCGGGCGGCGCGATTGCTTCGTGATCTCCGGTGCCGCTCGGCGACGCCGCCCTGCCGGGTGATGCGTCGGCATGTCCGTTCTCCCGTGCGCCGCTGCGGCCCCGACCATGGCCGGATCTCCCTGGCGTCTTCGCAGGCAGCAGGAAGGAGGTGGTGCGCAGCCATGTTCCTCGTGCAGCACGCCGTGCTGGCGGAGGCGGCGACCACTCAGGGGTGGGTCGGTGTGACGACCTTGGCGGCCGGTGGCCTGCTCGGGTTCGTCGCGCTGTATCGCCGTGCCCGGGCCACACTGGCGAAGCGGCGGCGGGCGCGGCCGATGCGCAGCGGACCGCAGATCAGCGCGCTGTTCCCGCGGCAGTAGCGCCCGCCGGGCGGACAGGCGGCACACCGTGATTCGTCCAGGGGGAGTGGCGAATGACCGGCACCAGGAAAGACGGCGACCGGGCCGCGCGCCCGGACGGCCGGGACGGTACTGAGATCGACGACGCGGCGCAGCCGCGGCCGGGCGCCGAGCACGAACCCGATGCCCGGTCCGACGAGACGAGCGCGGTGGCGCGCGGGAACCCGGTGACCGCGCCGTGGCGCGTCGTGGCTCCGCCGGTCGAACCCGCCCGACGTCCGCTGCGCACCTCGTTCGCGGTCGGTGCCGGCCGCGCGGTGGCCGGCATGTCCCGCCGGTTGCGGCTCGGCAGCGGCGGGATGATCGGCGGCAGGTTGGCGCAGAGCCTGCAGCCGGGCCTGCTGGGCACCCTCGCCACCGGCCGCCGGATCGTGCTGATCACCGGCACCAACGGAAAGACCACCACGACCGCGCTGGTTGCCGAGGCGCTGCGCAGCCGCGGCGCTGCCACCAGCAACGTCACCGGCGCGAACATGCTCGACGGGCACGTCGCGGCGCTGATGACCGACCTGTCCGCGCCGTTCGCGGCGTTGGAGGTCGATGAGCTGCACCTGGACCGGGTCGTCACGGAGTTCACCCCGGCCGTGGTGGTGCTGCTGAACCTCAGCCGCGACCAGCTCGACCGGGTCGGCGAGGTCCGCACCGTGCAGCAGAGCTTGCGCCGGGCGCTGGCGCGCGCGCCGCAGACCCGCGTCGTGGCCAACCGCGACGATCCGAACGTCGTGTCCGTCGCCGCCGATCACCCCGCGGTGACCTGGGTTTCCGGTGGCGCGCGCTGGACCAGGGACGCGCTCAACTGCCCGCGCTGCGGTTCCTTCCTGGACGACGTCGAGGGGGAGTGGCGTTGCGGGTGCGGGCTGGCCCGCCCACCGGCTGATTGGACCGTCACCGGTGCCGGGCTCACCGGCCCGGACGGGCTGGACCGCCGGCTCGCCGTGCAGTTGCCGGGCCAGGTCAACCGCATCAACGCCGCGTTCGCGGTGGCCGCGGCCACCGAACTCGGCTGCGACGCGGACGCGGTGCTGCGCCGGATCTCCGCGATGCGCCACGCCAGCGGCCGCTACTCCGCGGTTCGGCTGGACGGGTGGGCCGTGCGGTTGCTGCTGGCGAAGAACCCGGCGAGCTGGCTGGAAATGCTGGACCTCGTCGCTGCGCACGACCGGCACCTGGTGCTGGCGGTGAACAGCAGGGAGCCCGACGGCCACGACGTGTCCTGGCTGTGGGACGTGGACTTCGAGTCGTTGCGCGGCCGCGCGGTCACCGTCACCGGTGAGCGCGGTCTGGACCTGGCGGTGCGGCTGCGCTACGCGGACGTGGGCTGCGAGGTCGTGCCCACGGTCCGCGACGCACTGCCGAACGCGGGGGAGGAGCCCGACGTGATCGCCAACTACACGGCGTTCCGGGACCTGCTGGTCCGGAGCGTGCCGCGATGAGCGCCGTGCGGATCGCGCTGCTGCTGCCGGACCTGCTGGGCACCTACGGGGACCGCGGGAACATGCTGGTCTTGGAGCAGCGGCTGCGCTGGCGCGACATCGCGTGCGAGTCGGTCACAGTGCTGTCGTCCTCGGCCGCGGTGCCGGAGTCCTGCGACGTGTACCTGCTCGGCGGGGGAGAGGACGTCGCCCAGACCGCGGCGATGCGCGTGTTGGCCCGTTCACCGGGGTTGCAGCGGGCGGCTGCGCGCGGCGCTGCGGTGCTGGGCATCTGCGGCGGCCTGCAACTGCTGGGCACCGCTTTCACCACCGGGGACGGGGTGCGCCACGAGGGACTGGGGTTGGTCGACGCGGTCACCGAGCCGGGTGCTGAGCGGGCGATCGGCGAGGTCGTCGCGGATGCCGCACTGCCCGGAGTGGGGATGCTGACGGGCTTCGAGAACCACCTCGGCCGGACCCGGCTCGGCGCGACGGGCCGGCCGCTCGGCCGGGTGTCCCGCGGCACCGGCAACGGGCACGACCGGGCCGAAGGCGCGGTGCACGGGCACGTCGTGTGCACCTACCTGCACGGGCCGATCTTGGCGCGCAACCCGCGGCTGGCGGACTTGTTGCTGGAGTGGGCGATCGGTGCCGAGCTGCCGCGGGTCGCCGAGCCGCCGGAGCTGGAGCAGCTGCGCACCAGCCGGAGCCGCGCGGCGAAGTGACCAGCCCGGCGCTCAGCGCCGGGCGAACCGCCGCCGCAGCACCGCGCGCACCGGGTCGAGCTCGGGAGCGCGGGCCAGCAGCAGACCGCCGAAGCTGATCAGCAGGATCAGCAGTCCGTCCACGGCCAGTCGCAGCCACGCCCCGGCCACCACGCCGACCGCGGCGAACACACCGCTGAGCACCGCGTCCGCGGCGAGCGCGACACCGCAGGCGAGCGCGGTGACCACGACGGCGCGCAGCAGGCTCACTCCGATGCGCCCGCTGCGCATCCCGCCGACGCGGGCGCGCAACCACACCTGCCCGAGCAGCGCGCCGACCACGAAGCTCAGCGACATCGCCAGCGCGACACCGACCACCAGGTCGCGCGGGTCGGCGGTGGCCAGGAACAGGTAGCACAACGTGGCCCGCACCCCGACCATCACGACGTTGATCACCGTCGGCGTGCGCGCGTCCTTCATCGCGTAGAACGCGCGAAGCTGCAGCATGGTGATCGCGAACGGCACGATTCCCGCCGCGCAGACCCCGATGGTGGCGCCGAGCCGGTCGGCGGCGGCGACCCCGTTGTTGCCCAGCGAGAAGAACGCGACACCCAGCGAACCGCCCGCGACCAGCATCAGCGCGCTGATCGGCAGCAGCAGCACCGCGCTCATCCGGGTGCCGAGCGACAGGTCCGCGACGAAGTTCGCTGAGTCGTGCTCGGTGGCGGCGCGGCTGATCCGCGGCATCAGCGCGGTCAGCAGGGAGACCCCGAGCACGCCGTAGGGCACCTGGGACAGCAGCCAGGCGTAGGTGAAGGTGGCGACGCTGCCTTCGGTGCCTTGCGCGCTGACCCGGGTGGTGACGATCATGCCGGTCTGGCTGATCCCGGTGTAGAGCACGACCCAGCCCGCGAGTGCGGCGAACTCGCCGAGGTTGCGGTCCCAGCCCCACCGCCAGCGGAACCGGAAACCCACGCGGCGCAACGCCACCGCGACCACGAGGCTTTGCGCCACGATGCCGAGGGCGGTGCCGATGCCGAGCACCAGCAGCTTCGGCTGGCCCATCCGGACCGGGTCGAGCGAGATCGTCCCGGGCAGCAGCGCGAACACACCTGTGGTGGCGATGACCACGAGGTTGTTCACCACCGGAGCCCATGCAGGCGGACCGAACACGTGCCGCGCGTTGAGCACTGCCGAGAGCAGCGCCGAGAGGCCGTAGAACAGGATCGCGGGCAGCAGCAGGTAGGCGAACGCGGTGGTCAGCTCGGTGTTTGCCCTGCTGTTGGAGCCCAGGTAGAGGTTGGTCAGCAGCGGGGCGGAGGCGACCGACACCAGCATGGCCGCGGCCATGAGCACCCCGCCTGTGGTGATGAGCCACTGCGCGTAGGACTCGCCGTTGCGATGGCTCTCCTGTTGCGCCCGAACCAGCAGCGGCACCGCGACACTGGTGAGCACCCCGCCGAGCAGCAGCTCGTTGATGACCGTGGGCAGCGTGTTGGCGACGGTGTAGGAGTCGTTGACCATGCCGAGCCCGAGCACGCCGACCAGCAGCACCTTGGCCCCCAGGCCGGTGATGCGGCTGACGATGGTGGCCACGGCCATCGTGCCGCTGGCGCGGGCAAGTGAGGGCCGGTGTGCTGTCGGTTCGGCCTGTTCGACCAACTCAATGCCCCCTCGTGCGCCGTCCTCGGCGACTGTGTCACGGATGGCCGGGGGTTGCGTTGCCGAAACCGGACCGTGGCAGGCTGGTCGTGCTCAGCGGAGGAGGCGTTCGTGCTCGTCGTCGGTGTGCTGCTCGTGGTGGCCGGAGTGATCACCGCCGTGTCCGGGGACTGGACCGGCTCGCAGTGGTTGCTGCCGAGCGGTCTGATCGCGGCGGGCATCGGCGTGCTGATCGCCGGAGTCGTCGCGGCCGTGCGCCGCAGGCTGGCACCGCTGCGGGCGGCGAAGAAAGCGGCGACGTCGGCGCCCGGAAGCGGTGGCCCGATCAGCCGCGCGCGGGCGGTCCCGGCGATGGTCGCCGCGCCGTGGCGCGGGTCCGGTGCGGCGGTCCCGCGATATCAGACGGTGCTGTGGCTGCTGGCGTTGATCTACATCGTGTGGCCGGTCGATTTCGTACCTGACCTGTTGCCGCTGCTGGGCTTCACCGACGACATCGGGGTCGGCGCGTGGTTGCTGACCAGCCTGTACGCCGAAGCGGGCAACCACCTGGCCCGGCAGGGGGAGCGGTCCGGCGACGCCGTCGAAGACTGACCACCCGGCTCCGGGCGCGGCGGCGCAGCGAGCGACTCGGGCGCTCGGCGGTCATTCCGACGTGGTCGGCTGCTCGGCCACGCGGACCTTGCGCTTGCGGTACTGCGAGAACAGGCCGTGGTCGATCGCCCAGCGCCCGCCGTTGAAGCCGAGCATCAGCGCGGAAACCCCGATGACCAGCACGAGTTCGTACCCCTGCGGGGAGAACAGCCCGTAGGGAGCGTGCACGAAGAAGATCGCTCCGGCCATCACGATCGCGATGCAGATGCCCACCAGCGGCAGCAGCAACCCGAGGATCAGCAGCAAGCCGCCGACGAGCTCGACCATCGCGGTGAACCAGGCGGCCACCGAGGGCAGCGGGATGCCGATCTGCCGGAAAGCGTCCACGACGGTGGGCATGCCGATCCCGAAGACCTTCTGCGCACCGTGCGCGATCAGCACGATGCCGATCGCGAGGCGGGCGATGAAGGTGAGCAGGTCCCGCAGGTGACGCATGTCGCTCTCCCGGTGTTCGCGGCGGCTGTTGCGGCGTCGGGGGAGGTGCGGCCAGTGTGCGGGCGCGGCCGGTGCGGGGCATCCCGGCCGGAACGCCGTGGGCCCCCGGTGCGCGCGACCGGGGGCCCACGGGCCGGAGCTGCGTGCGGGCTTTTAGCCCTTGAGCAGCGCGCGGGCCATCACCATGCGCTGGATCTGGTTGGTGCCCTCGTAGATCTGGGTGATCTTGGCGTCGCGCATCATCCGCTCGACCGGGAAGTCCCTGGTGTAGCCGGCGCCGCCGAACAGCTGCACCGCGTCGGTGGTGACCTCCATGGCCACGTCGGAGGCGTAGCACTTGGCGGCCGCCGAGATGAACCCGAGCTTGCCCTCACCGCGCTCGGCGCGCGCCGCGGACACGTAGACCATGTGCCTGGCGGCCTCGATCTTCATGGCCATGTCGGCGAGCATGAACTGCACGCCCTGGAAGTCCGAGATGGCCTTGCCGAACTGCTTGCGTTCCTTGACGTAGTCGATCGCGGAGTCCAGCGCGCCCTGCGCGATGCCCACGGCCTGCGCGCCGATCGTCGGGCGGGTGTGGTCCAGCGTGGCGAGCGCGGTCTTGAACCCGGTGCCGGGCTCGCCGATGATCCGGTCGCCGGGGATGGTGCAGTCCTCGAAGTACAGCTCCACCGTGGGCGAGCCCTTGATCCCGAGCTTCTTCTCCTTCGGCCCGACCACGAATCCCGGGTCGTCCTTGTGCACCACGAACGCGCTGATGCCGTTGGCGCCCTGGTCCGGGTCGGTGACGGCCATGACGGTGTACCAGCTCGACTCGCCGCCGTTGGTGATCCAGCACTTGGTGCCGTTGAGCACCCAGTCGTCGCCGTCGCGGTGCGCGCGGGTCTTCATCGAGCCCGCGTCGGAGCCGGCTTCGCGTTCGGACAGCGCGTAGGAGGCGGTGGTCTCGCCGGAGGCGATCGAACCGAGCACCTTGCTCTTGAGGTCCTCCGAGCCGGACAGCAGGATCGGCATGGTGCCGAGCTTGTTCACCGCCGGGATCAGCGAGGACGAGGCGCACACCCGCGCGACCTCTTCGATCACGATGCAGGTGGCGACCGAGTCGGCCCCTTCGCCGCCGTACTGCTCGGGCACGTGCACCGCGGCGAAGCCGGACTTCACCAGCGCATCGAGCGCTTCTCGCGGGTAGCGCTCCTGCTCGTCGACCTCGGCGGCGTGCGGTGCGATTTCCTTCTCGGCCAGCGCGCGGACGGCTTCCCGCAGCGCGTCGTGCTCGTCGGCCAGCCGGTAGGTGTCGAAGTCCGGGTTCACCGCGTGCCTCCCGTTTCTCGTCGTGATCGCCAGGTAGGTGCGGCCGCGGACGGACCCGGCTGCGCACGTCGCGGAGAATCCTAACGGCACGGAGTGCCACCGGCAATCGGCCGGGTATATTTCGGCCATGCCCGAGCAGCCGAGGCCGCGCGAAGGCCGCACCGCGCAGGGTCGCCGCAGGGTCCGCGGGACCGTGTCGTTGGCGGCGCTGGACCTGTTCGCCGCGCAGGGTTTCGAGGCGACGACGGTGGATCAGATCGCCGAGGCCGCCGGAGTCGGCAGGCGCACCTTCTTCCGGTACTTCCGGTCCAAGGAGGACGCCGTGTTCGGCGATCACGAGGAACGGCTGGCCGACGTGGTCGAACGGCTGGAGGAAGCCGATCCGGCCGAGGATCCGCTGCTGGTGGTGTGCCGGGTCGCCGAAACCGTGCTGTCGGCGTACCTGGCCGAGCCCGCGGTCTCGCTGCAGCGGTTCGCCCTGACCAGGCAGGTTTCCTCGCTGCGGGACAAGGAGATCGCCAGCATCGACGGCTACCAGCGGGTGTTCGCCCGCTACCTGCGCGAGCGCTACCGGGAGCAGGACGAGGGCGGCCTGCAGGCGGCGGTGGCGGCCGCGGCGGTCGTGGCCGCGCACAACCACGTGCTGCGGGACTGGCTGCGCAGCGGTGCCGAGATCGACGCCATGCACCGCCTGCGCGCGGCGCTGCGCGTGGTGCGCCGGGGCCTGTCCGAGTCGTGGGCCGGTGGTGCGGGCGAGCAGGAGGACGTGGTCGTCGGCGTGGTGCGCACCGGGGCGCCCGCGGCGACCGTGTTCAAGCAGCTCGAAACCGCACTGCGCGATCTTCCGGGCGAATCTCCGCACGCCTGAACGCACCTTCTGCGGCACTGAGTGTCACCGAACCGGTGCCGAACTGCCGTTTTAAAAATATTCGCCGTTTCAGCGACGAGCGAAATTTCTCGAACCCATCGCGGTTCCGACACTCGCTGCACAGATCTCGCTCGGATGCGAGTGGAGCTTGCCTGGCGGAAGGGCGTGCGGCCCGATAGGGGAAGCCGCGGCGTTCACCGACTGCGTCGAGGGCGCGCGGTGGGGGCACCGATGCCCGCGACGGCCGCTGCGGGACCGATCAGGTCCGGCTGGGCTTCCGGGCACGCGGACGGCAGTTCGGCCGATGGGCCGAGTTCCGCGGCGACCCCGTGCTGTCGCGGGCGACGAGCTGGGATGTGCTGCATCGAAACGGCGTTTCCGGAGCTACCGCGTCCGGAGTTCTTGCGGTTGCGGGCGACGGGTCAGTCGTAGCCGCGAATCAGGTGGCTTTCGTCGTCCATGTCGAATCCGTCGAACCCGGGCGCGATGCTGCGCGGGTAGCGGTGCTGCGCGGGGATCTCCGCATCGGGGGACAGGGTGCTGACCGTCGCGGACTGGCCCTCGTCCGGATCGTGGTCTGCGCGTTCCAAAGTCATCTCCTTTGTCGTATCGGGTGTCGGGAGGGTACGGCCGATGATGCTGGGGAGTGGCTTAGATCGCACTCGCGCCACCCGGTTGATACATCCAGTCACCCGGAACGAGCGCGTCCGCCCAGGTCATCAGTCAATTACCTCGAAGTGTTCAGTGTTGACCGAAATTAACCGTTCAGTCCCGCACAAGCTCGTACGGCACCCAAGAACTCAAGGAGAAGGGGTGAGCCGCCGACCGTGCTTGCCGCCGAGGTAGTTGCCGTCTTCGACGACGGTCCGTCCGGCGAGGCAGACCCATCGCACGCCTTCCGGGCGCCGGGCCGGGGATTCGTAGTCGCCCACGTCGCGCACTCCGGCCGGGTCGAACGCGACCAGGTCGGCCGCGTTTCCGGGGGCGATCACGCCGCGTCCGGGGATGCGGAAGGTACGGGCGGGCAGTGCAGTCATCCGGCGGACCGCGTCGGGCAGGTGCAGCAGGCCGCGTTCGCGGGTGTAGCGGCCGAGCACTCGCGGGAACGTCCCGTACAGCCGCGGGTGCGGCTTGCCGCCGGTTCCGGGAGGCAACCCGTCGGAGCCGATCATCGTGTGGTCGTCGGCCAGCGCCAGTTCCAGGTCGGCTTCGCGCATCGAGAAGTGCACCATCGCCACCCGCAGGCGTTCTTGCACGAGGACGTCGGCGAGCGCGTCGACCGGTTCGCTGCCGGTGCACTCGGCGATCTCGTGCAGCGTGCTGCCTTCGTGCCGGTGGCTCGCGGTGGTGGCGATGCGGATGTCGTCCCAGTCGTCCCGGCCGCCGAGCTCGGCGCGCAGCTCGGCGCGGCCCGCGGGGCTGCCCAGCCGCGCGATCAGGGTTTCGGCGCCCGCGCCGAGGAAGTCGGCGGGCAGCACCGAGGTCAGCATGGTCGAGGAGGCGGTGTAGGGGTAGACGTCCTGCGCAGCGGGCGTTCCGAGGTGTCGCGCCCGGGCGATGCGGGTCAACGCGTCGCCGATCTTGCCCCAGTTGGCAACGCCTGCGGCTTTCAGGTGCGAGACGTGCGTGCGGCCGGCGACCTGGCCGATGCGCAGTGCCTCGTCGATGGATTCGAGCAGGTGGTCGCCTTCGTCGCGCAGGTGCGTGGCGTAGATGCCGTCGCCGCCGAGGACTTCGGCCAGCGAGCGCAGTTCGGCGGTGCCGGCGAACAGCGCGGGCGGGTAGATCAGCCCGCTGGAGAGGCCGAAGGCGCCTGCCGCCATGCCTTCGTCGAGGGCGGCGCGCATCGCGGCGAGCGCGGTGTCGTCGGCGGTTCGCCCGGCCATGCCCATCGCGGCGATGCGCAGCGTGCCGTGGCCGACCAGCGGGCAGTGGTTGGTGACGTGTCCTGCGGCGTCGGTGCGGGCGAACAGCTCGTGGAAGTTCGTCCAGGTGTAGCTGATCGGCGGGAACAGCCGTTCCAGGAAAGCGGGCAGGGTGTCGGCGTGTTCGGTGCTGCGCGGGGCGAGGCTGAAGCCGCAGTTGCCGACGACTTCGGTGGTGACGCCTTGCCGGATCTTGGTGGTGTCGGGTTCGTCGAGCAGCGGGGCGTTGTCGGCGTGCGAGTGCGCGTCGATGAATCCGGGGGCGAGCACGAGGCCGGTGAGGTCGCGTCCGAGGCGGTGCGACAGTGTGCCGGGTGGTTCGACGGCGGCGATGGTGCCGTCGCTGATCAGGACGTCGGCTCGGCGCAGGGCGCTGCCGGTGCCGTCGGCGAGCTGCGCTCCGGTGAGCAGCTGGCTGTTGGGGGTCACGGGGTCTCCCGGTGTCGGGTGTCCGGGGATCATCCTGCCCGGTGCGGGGGTGTGGCGGCGATGCCCCTGCTGGTGGGAATAGGTCGTGGCGGCCGGTGTTCGCACGGGTGTGGAAGGGAGTGCGCGGTGCACGGTGAGTACAAGGTCCCCGGCGGGAAGCTGGTCGTGGCCGATGTGGACGTTGCGGCCGGACGGTTGGTGAAGGTCCGGATCAGCGGGGATTTCTTCCTGGAGCCGGATGAGGCGTTGGAGGAGATCAACGCTGCGCTGACCGGGATGCCCGCGGAGGCCGATGCCGAGCAGCTGGCGGTGGCGGTGCGCGCCGGTTTGCCCGCGGAGGCTCGGATGGTCGGTTTCGGGCCGGAGGCGGTGGGTGTCGCGGTGCGCCGGGCGGTGACTCGGGCGAGCGATTGGCTCGATCACGAGTGGTGGCTGGTGCGGGACGGTCCGCGTACGCCGTTGCAGCACATGGCGTTGGACGAGGTGTTGGCCGGGGAGGTCGCTGCGGGCAGGCGGTCGCCGACGCTGCGGTTCTGGGAGTGGTCGGATCCGGCGGTGATCATCGGGAGTTTCCAGTCGGTGCGCAACGAGGTGGATCTGGCCGGGGCGGATCGGCACGGGGTGCAGGTGGTGCGGCGGATCACCGGCGGTGGGGCGATGTTCGTGGAGCCGGGCAACACCGTGACGTATTCGCTGTACGTGCCGGAGTCGTTGGTGGCTGGGATGTCGTTCGCGGATTCCTACGCCTTCTTGGACGACTGGGTGCTGGGTGTGCTGGGCGAGTTGGGCTTGAACGTGTGGTACGAGCCGTTGAACGACATCGCCTCGGATGGCGGGAAGATCGGTGGTGCGGCGCAGAAGCGGGTTGCCGGTGCGGTGCTGCACCACGTGACGATGTCCTACGACGTCGATGCGGCGAAGTTGGGCGAGGTGCTGCGCACGGGGCAGGAGAAGCTTTCGGACAAGGGGATCACCAGTGCGGTGCGGCGAGTGGATCCGCTGCGCAGGCAGACGGGGCTGGCGCGGGAGACGGTGATCGAGCGGTTGTCCGGCGGGTTCCGGCGCCGGTTCGGGTTGTCCGGCGGTGCGGTGACCGAGGACGAGGAGGCGGCGGCGCAGCGGTTGATCGAGTCGAAGTTCGCCACTCCGGGCTGGACGCACCGGGTGCCGTGAGCGGGCGCGGGCGTTTCGGCGGCGTGCCGGGTCAGGTCAGCAGGCCTGGCACGCCGGGGGTGGTGGTGCGGCGGCGCAGCCAGACCTTGCGGGTGCCGTCGGAGTAGAGCAGCACGCGGGACAGTTCCCATCCGGCGAATTCGGCGTGGATGCTCAGCTGGGTGGTCGCGCTCGGGCGGGTGATCCCGGGCGGCAGGCGCAGCGGGCGGTATTCCCAGTCGCCTTCGCGGTGCCATTCGCCTTCGGTGGCCACTTGCCGCGCCCGGGCGCGGCGGGGATCGCTTTCCGGGTCGGTGCTTTCGATCATGGCTTCACCACCTGTATTCCTGCTCCGGTCGCCGAGGCGACGAAGACGTTTCCGCTGGTGGGGTCGACGGCTACGGAGTCGGGTTGGTCGACGGTGGGCAGGCGCAGCTTCTCTTGCGGTTCGCCGCCTGCGATGTCGTAGCCGACGAGTTCGTTGGTGGCGGTCAGGGTGACCCAGGCCAGGTCGCGGTGCGGGTCGTAGGCCAGGCCGTAGGGGGCGCCGGGCACGGGGTAGCGCTGTTTGAGGATCAGCGGGCTGGTGGAGAAGGCCAGCAGTTCTTGGCCGCGGGTGTCCAGCGAGAGCACTCGCCCGTAGCGGTCGGCGACGGCGCGGGTGGCGCCGGTTCCTGCGCGCAGGGCGGGTTGTTTTTCGCCGGTGGCGGGGTCGAGCGGGGTCAGCGAGGTGCTGAGGGTGTCGAGCACGTGGAGTTGGCCGCCGGTGGTGACCAGTTGGGCGGGGGATTGGAAGCCGTCGGCGCGGGCTCCGCCGGGTAGCAGGACGCTGTTGCGCAGGGCCACGGCGAGTCCGCCGCCGGGTGCGGTGGTGGCGTCGATGGGGCCGCCGGGGTAGTGCAGCCGTTCGGCGGTGGCGGTGGCCGGGTCGATGCGTGCGACGAGGTCCGCGTCGGGTACGGCGGCCAGCAGTTTGCCGTCGGGCGTGGGTTGCAGGGAGGCGGGCGGCGCGGGCAGTTCGACGGTGCGGGGCGGCCGGTCGGGTTGGCGCGCGTCGCGCAGTTCCACGGTGCGCTCGTGGACGGTGGCCAGCGTGCCGGGCACGAAGGTGGTGTGGGTGCCGGCGGGTGCGGGCAGCACGGTGCCTGCCGGTGCGGTCGTCGGCGGTGGTGAGTCGGCGGGGCCTGCCGCGACGAGTTTGTCGGTGACTTGCAGCGGGTCGCCGGTGCCGACCGAGCCGCAGCCGGTGAGCGCGGCGGTGGCGGCGATGCAGACGGCGACCAGTCGGCGCAACGAGGACCTCCTTGTGCGTGCGCCCGCTGTCGGGCGGTGACCGCTCCAGGATTCCTGATGTCTCCGGCTGCCGGACCGGCCACCCCTGGTGGAATGGGGAAACGTCCAGCATGTCACCGGTCGGTGGGGGCGGGCCAGGGTGGCGGTGCGCGTCGTTTCCCTTCGGCGCCGCGGCCGGTGGTGATCATGCTGGTGACGCGGGTGCGTCCCGGCTCCGTGCGGCCCGGTGGTCGTTGTGTATGCATGGGGCATGGCCGCCGAATCGCCGCTGTTGCTCGCGTTGGACCTGACCGGCACGTTCGCGTTCGCGGTGAATGGGGCGTTGACGGCGGTGCGGGCGACTCGGCTGGACATCGTCGGGGTGGTCACGCTGGGGATGATCACCGGGATGGGTGGCGGGACGGTGCGCGACGTGTTCCTGGATTCGTTGCCGCCGGCCACGTTCGTCGATGGCTGGTACCTGCTGGTGGCGGCGTGCGGCGGGTTGTTGGCGTTCGGGTTGAGCAAGCCGCTGCACCGGTTGTTGCCGTTGATCACGGTGTTGGATGCGGTGGGGTTGAGCGTGTTCGCGGTGCTGGGGGCGAGCAAGGCGCTGCAGTTGGGGTTCGGTGGTGTGCAGGCGGTGCTGCTTGGGGTGATCACGGCGGTCGGGGGCGGCACGATCCGGGATGTGCTGATCCGCCGGATTCCGAGTGTGCTGCGCAGTGAGTTGTATGCGATTCCGGCGATGGTGGCGGCGGGGTTGACGGTGCTGGCGGTGCGCACCGGTGTTTATGGGATCGGTGTGGCGTTGGGGGCTGCGGCGGTGTGCTTCGCGATCCGGATGCTCGGTGTGCGTTATGGGCTCAACGCGCCGGAGCCGCCGAGGGGTCCGCATCGGCGGTCCGATCCGGAGGTGTGAGCGGTTCCGCGGCGGATGTTGATCACGATTCGGCGGCGTCGTGGTGAACGCGGGGCGACTGCGCGGGGGGCCACCGTTCGGGGGTTGGCGATGCTGCAAGATCTCCGGTCACAGGGGGAGCCAGGCGCCGGTGCCGCCGCTGCACCGGATCACCTCTCGACGTGCTGGAGTGGATTTCGTTGTCGTGGTTGCAGGCCATGGTGTTGGCCGTTGTGCAGGGGCTCACGGAGTTCCTGCCGATTTCGTCGTCCGGGCATCTGCGGATCGTGTCGCAGTTGTTCTTCGGGGATGACGCTGGTGCGTCGTTCACCGCGGTGACCCAGATCGGTACCGAGCTGGCCGTGGTGATCTATTTCTTCACCGACATCGTGCGGTTGATCGCGACGTGGTTCCGCGGTCTGGTCGATGCCGAGGTGCGCCGGACGCAGGATTACCGGCTGGCTTGGTACGTGATCGTGGGCAGCCTTCCGATCGGGGTGCTCGGGGTGCTGTTCCAGGACTACATCCGGGGCGCGTTGCGGAGCCTGTGGGTGACCGGGGCGACGCTGGTGCTGTTCGGGATTTTGCTGGGGCTGGCCGAGTGGCTCGGGCGCCAGCAGCGCGCGCAGGACCGGTTGACGTTGCGGGATGGTGCGCTGATGGGCTTGGCGCAGTCGTTGGCGCTGGTGCCCGGGGTGTCGCGTTCCGGAGGGACGATCACTGCGGGGCTGGCGCTGGGGTTGACCCGGCCGACCGCGGTGCGGTTCTCGTTCCTGCTGGCGATTCCGGCGGTGTTCGCGGCGGGGCTCTCGGAGATCCCGGAGGTGTTCGAAAGCGGCGGTCCGGGGTTGCAGCCCACGGGTGCGCAGATGATCGTGGCGACGCTGGTGGCGGGTGTGATCGGTTACGCCTGCATCGCGTGGCTGCTGCGGTTCGTGGAGCGGCACAGCGTGTACTTGTTCGTGTGGTACCGGATCGTGCTGGGGCTGGCGGTGTTCGCGCTGCTGGGGTTCGGCGTGATGCAGCCCTGATCGCGGTCTCCTGCAGAACGGCCCGGTGCCTTTTCGGCGCCGGGCCGTTCTGCTGCCGGGGCCGTCGTGCCGGGGTCGGTGCGGCGGGGCTTACCCTCGGCGTTCGTGGCGACTCTCATCCTGCTCAGGCACGCGCGGTCGGCGGCGAACGGTTCCGGGATCCTGGCCGGGCGCAGTCCCGGGGTCGGTTTGGACGATGCGGGCAGCGCGCAGGTCGCGGGGCTGTCGAAGCGGTTGGCCGAGGTGCCGATCTCGTCGATCGTGGCTTCGCCCTTGCAGCGCTGCCAGGACACCGTGCGGGCGCTGGCGGGCGAGCGCGAATTGACGCCGGTCGCCGAACCTGGCTTGTCCGAAGTGGACTACGGGGATTGGACGAACCGGAAGGTTTCCGAGCTGACCCAGGAGAAGTTGTGGTCGGTGGTGCAGCAGCACCCGTCGGCGGCGGTGTTCCCGGGCGGTGAGGGGCTCGCGCAGGTGCAGGCCCGCGCGGTGGCCGCGGTGCGCGAGCACGACGCGCGGGTCTCGGCCGAGCACGGGCCGAACGCGGTGTGGGTGGCGTGCTCGCACGGGGACGTGATCAAGGCGGTGCTGGCCGATGCGTTGGGGCTGCACCTGGACGGTTTCCAGCGGATCGTGGTGGATCCGTGCTCGTTGAGCGTCGTGCGCTACACCGAGACGCGGCCGTTCGTGGTGAAGATCAACGACACCGGTTCGGACGTGTCGGCGTTGCTGCCGCCGAAGGAGTCCGAGCAGCAGTCCTCGGATGCCGTGGTCGGCGGTTCCACGGGCGCCCCGGGCGGTGCGGCGTGACCGAGCCGGGGTTCGCGGTCACCGATGTGGCCGCCTACTTCGGTGGCCGGTGGGAGCTGCACCGGGAGATCACCGATGATGCCGGTGGGCGGCTGGGGGAGTTCAGCGGCCGGGCGGAGTTCACCGCGGAGCCCGGCGATCTGCTGGTCTACCGCGAGGACGGGGTGCTCGAACTGGGTGCGCATCGCGGGCCTGCGCAGCGCACGCTGCACTACCAGGTGATCGGGCCGGGGCAGGCGCAGGTGTGGTTCGACTACGGCGATTTCTTCCACGACCTGGATCTGCGCACGGGTCGTTGGCAGGCGAGCCATCCTTGCCGGGACGACCTCTACCGCGGCGAGTTCGGCGTCGAGGGTCCGGATCGGTGGTGGCAGTGCTGGCGGGTCTCGGGTCCTGCGAAGGCGCACACGTTGACCACCCGGTTCCGGCGATCGCCGTAGCCGCGGAAATCCCGTTGCCCGGGTGGCCGGGCGCCGGTCATGATCGTTGGGTCGGGCCGCGCTCGGGGGAGCGCCGAGGGTCGCGGGCGGGTGCGCCGCGCCACCGGTGATGACGGCCCGTCCCGTCCGGTGCGCTGACGTGCCGGACTCGTCGATGAACGCCCGTGCGTGCAGGCTGGTTTGCCGGTGCGGGCGTTTCGCCGTCGCGCGGTGCACGGTTGGGGGCCTGCGCCGCGTGGTGAGGAGGTGGTCCCCATGCAGCGGCTTCTCGAGGGCGCCGGTGTGCCCATCCGGATGTGGGCGGACCCGCGCGAGGTCGAGGACGCCGCGATGGCGCAGCTGCGCAACATCGCGGACCTGCCGTGGGTGCACGGGCTGGCGGTGATGCCGGACGTGCACCTGGGCAAGGGCGCGACGGTCGGCAGCGTGATCGCGATGCGGGATGCGGTTTCGCCTTCGGCGGTGGGCGTGGACATCGGCTGCGGGATGAGCGCGGTGCGCACGTCGCTGTCGGCGGCGGACCTGCCGGACGATCTGGGCCGGTTGCGGCGGCGGATCGAGCAGGCGGTGCCGGTGGGTTTCGCGATGCACGGCGACCCGGTGGACACCTCGGTCGCCGGTGAACCCGGTTTCGACCGGTTCTGGCGGCGCTTCGACGAGCTGCACGAGGGGGTGCGGGACAGGCGCGATCGGGCGCTGCGGCAGCTGGGCAGCCTCGGCGGCGGGAACCACTTCATCGAGGTGTGCCTGGAGCAGGGCGGTGCGGACGCGGGCCGGGTGTGGCTGATGCTGCACTCCGGTTCGCGCAACATCGGCAAGGAGCTCGCCGAGCGGCACATCGAGGTGGCGAAGTCGTTGCCGCACAACGCTGATCTGCCCGATCGGGACCTGGCCGTGTTCGTCTCCGGCACGCCGCAGATGGCCGCCTACCGCCACGACCTGTTCTGGGCGCAGGAGTACGCCCGCCGCAACCGGGCGGTGATGGTCGGGCTGGTGCGGCGGGCGTTGTCGTCGGTGGTGCCGGGAACGCGGTTCGACGAGCCGATCTCGTGCCACCACAACTACGTCGCCGAGGAGTCCTACGGCGGGGTGGAGGTGCTGGTGACCCGCAAGGGCGCGATCCGCGCGGGCAGCGGCGAGCTGGGGATCATCCCGGGCAGCATGGGCACCGGCTCGTTCATCGTGCGCGGGCTCGGTAACGAGGAATCGTTCACCTCCGCCTCGCACGGGGCCGGTCGGCGGATGTCGCGGAACAAGGCCCGCAAGGCGTTCACCGCGGCGGACCTGGCCGCGCAGACCGCAGGGGTCGAGTGCCGCAAGGACGCCGGGGTGGTCGACGAGATCCCGGCGGCCTACAAGGATCTCGACGCGGTGCTGCGCGCCCAGTCGGACCTGGTCGAGGTCGTCGCGCACCTCAAGCAGGTGGTGTGCGTGAAGGGCTGATGGCTGCTGGAGCGGGCAGCGGAGAGGTCGACGTGATCGAGTTGAAGTCCCGCGGCGAACTCGACGTGATGCGGGAAGCCGGACGCATCACCGCCGCAGCGTTGAGCGCGGTGCGCGAGCACGCCGCGGTCGGGGTGCGGCTGCGTGAGCTCGACGAGGTCGCCCGCGCGGTCATCGCCGAGTGCGGCGCCGCGCCGGTGTTCGACGGCTATCACCCGAACTGGGCGCCGAGCCCGTTCCCCGGTGCGATCTGCGCGTCGGTCAACGACGCCATCGTGCATGGCATCCCGGGTGATCAGCGCCTCGCGCGCGGGGATTTGCTCAGCGTGGACTGCGGGGCGCGCCTGGACGGCTGGTGCGGGGACGCGGCGATCACCTTCCCGGTCGGCGAGGCCGACCCGGCGGATGAGCAGTTGGTGCGGGACACGACGGCGGCCTTGGAGGACGGGATCGCCGCTGCTCAGCCGGGCGGGCGGCTCGGGGACGTCTCGGCGGCCATCGGCGTGCTCGGCCGCGGCGGCGGGTATGGGCTGCCCGGCCCGCTCGGCGGTCACGGCGTGGGGCGGGACATGCACGAGGCGCCGTTCGTGCCCAACGAAGGCAAACCGGGGCGTGGTGTGCCGCTGCGGCCCGGGCTGGTGCTGGCGCTGGAACCGATGCTGCTGGCCGGTGGGCGCGACGACATCGACACCGGAGACGACGGTTGGACCGTGCGCACCGGTGACGGCAGCCGCGCCGCGCACGTCGAGCACACCGTGGCGATCACCGCGGACGGGCCGGTGGTGCTCACGGCCGCGTGAGCACTGCCCGCGGTCCCGGCCGCACCGCCGGGGACCCGGTACGGCCAGGGGGCCGGTCAGGAAGGCTCGCCGGCCGCGGAGCCGCGGACCATCGTGCTGATCAACGTCACGGCGTGCTCGACTATGCGGTCGCGGCCGATGTCGAGTTCGCCGGCGCACCAGGCCAGGATCGTGGCGCCGATGCCACCGGCCAGCGAGGTGGCCAGCAGCGTGCGGTCGCGCGCGTCCGCGGTCCGCGCGGGCAGCACTTCGTCGACGAGCAGGCCGAACAGCTCGGGTGCGACCCGGATGCCTTCGCGGGTCAGCACCGGGTCGACGAGGGCTTCGGCCACCAGGATCCGGGCGCGGTGCGGGTCCTCGGCCAGGAAGTCCACCAGCGCCTGGACCGTGGCGCGGGCGCGGGTTTCGAGGTCGCCGCGTTCGTCGGCGACGGCTCGGGCGACGACTTCGCGGGTTTGCGCGGCGACCCGGTCGTAGACGGTGACGACGAGTTCGTCGCGGTCGGTGAAGGCCTCGTAGAAGTAGCGCTCGGTCAGGCCCGCTTCCCGGCACACCGCCCGCACGGTCACGGCCGATCCGCCGCCGGAACCGAGCAGTCTGGTACCCGCGGCCAGCAGGCGGCTGCGCCGGTCGGCGCGCCGCTGCGCAACGCTTTCACCTTTCCAAACCCGCTGGGTGCTCATGGGCAGAGTCTCCCCGACAGCGGCCGCAGCGGCGTGACCGCCCGGGGGCGGCGAGCGCGAGGTGGCGGTGCACCGGCGCGGATCGAAACGGCGCTCGGCTGCACGGTCGGCGAGCATCGACCGCCAACCGGCAGCGCGGGTGCAGGAAGAACGAATTCCTCGTCGGGCTGGGGAAAAGTCGTGAGAAACTGCCCGCCCGACAGCGGGAGAACAGTTCGGTGAAAGCCGCGCAGCTTGCCATTCGCTGCAGGCGGTGAACGAGTCGCGGCCGCACACCCCATCTCGCCCAGCCGAACGCGTTGCCGTGTCCTGCCCGGGAAATTCCGTTGTCGGGTCGTTCGGCGGGCTGCTACGAAGACGCGGTGACTTCGCTGGATGCACTCGTCATGCCTGACAAGTACCCGCGTGCGGCGACCTACGATCCGCAGTGGATGGTCGACAACTGCATGGGTCCGAATCCGCTGTGGCTGCTCGAGGACCTCAGCCGGGACTGCACCTTCCGGCCCGGGATGAAGGTCCTCGATCTCGGGTGCGGAACGGGCATGACCTCGATCTTCCTGGCGCGCGAGTACGGCGTCGAAGTGTGGGCCTCGGAACTGTGGCTCCCGGCCGAGGACAACGCCGCGCGATTCGCTCGGGCAGGCGTCGGCGACCAGGTCCACGCCGTGCGTGCCGAAGCGCACGACCTGCCGTTCGAACCGGAACAGTTCGATGCGGTCCTGTCCGTGGACAGCTACCACTACTTCGGCACCGATGATCTCTACCTCGGCTACCTCAGCCGGTTCCTCAAGCCGGGCGGTCAGCTGTCGATCGCCGTGCCGTCACTGCACCGCGAATTGCGCGAACTCGGTGGCGCCCCGGCGCATCTGCGAACCGGGGTGGGCTGGGAGGTCCTGGCCTTTCACACACCCGAGTGGTGGCGCTTCGAGTGGGAGCAGACCGGACTTGTCGAGGTCATTGCAAGCCGGGCGCAATCCGATGGTTGGCTCGACTGGAAGCTGTGGTGCGAGGTCTGTGCCGAACACTCTCCCGACGAGCTCGTCAGGCAGCACTCCCGCGCGGAGATCCCCATGCTCGACACCGACCGTGGCGAACTGCTGACCTTCGCGCTCGTCACCGGCCGGAAAAACGGATCTGCGGAGTGATCCCTCGCGTCAGCGACCCGGAGCTTCGCTGATCGCTATCGTTGCCCGGCGAGGCGGCAGCGCAGGTGCAGGAACAACGGGCTCCGCCTCGCGGCGGCGAACCGCATTCGAGTGCGCGCGCCATTTCGCGGATCGCTTGCGGAATGACGGGCATGTCGTGCAGGACCATGAATGCGACCTTTTTCGGGCGCACTGCGCGACATATTCGAGGGAAAGGTCGCCGCCGCGGCCGGAAGCTGCGAGCCGGCAGGCGCAACGGTTCCGCGGGTTCCGGGTACGAACATCGCGACCGCCGCCGGGAGACGGGCCGGGACTGCTCCGGCCGAACGATCGCTCTTGCCGCACCCATTTTTGACAACGTACGTTGTCAGCCACCTTGTCAAAGACGACGAGAGGTGCTCGCCATGCAGCGACGAAGCAGCGTGCTCGACACGGTGCCCGCGGACCGCGCGGATGCCGGGTTGCGACCCGTGCGCGGTGATGCGGGACCACCCGTGCTCGGCTACGCGCTCCAGGCGACCAGCGACCCGTTGGCGTTCCACCGCAAGCGCTACGAGCAGTACGGCCCGGTGTCCTGGTTCAGCGCGTTCGGCACCCGCACGGTGCTGCTGCTCGGTCCGGAGGCGACCGGCACCGCGCTGCAGAACCGGGACAAGGCCTTCGCCAACGGTCCCGGCTGGCGCCGGCTGATCGGGCCGTTCTTCGACGGCGGGCTGATGCTGCGCGACTTCGACGACCACCTCGCGCACCGGCGCATCCTGCAGCAGGCGTTCACCAACGACCGGCTGCGCAGCTACCTCGCCGAACTGCACGGCGCCATCGCCTGCGGGATCGAGCAGTGGTCACCGCGCGCGGACTTCCCCGTCTACACCGCGCTGAAAGCGCTCACGCTCGACCTCGCCAGCGACATCTTCATGGGCGGAGTCGACTTCGGACGGCGCAAGCAGGAGGTCAACCAGGCGTTCATCGGCTGCGTGCAGGCCGCTACCTCGCTGGTGCGCCTGCCGCTGCCGGGCACCCGGTGGCGGCGCGGCCTGCGCGGGCGGGCGCTGCTGGAACAGGTGCTGCGCCCGCAGGTCGCCCGGCGCCGCGCCGAGGACTCGGCGGGCGAGGACCTGTTCTCGCAGCTGTGCACCGCCTCCGACGACGACGGGGCGCGGTTCACCGACGACGAGGTCGTCGACCACATGGTGTTCCTGCTGATGGCCGCGCACGACACCTCCACGATCACCGCGACCAGCATGGTCAGCTTCCTCGGCAGGAACCCGGAGTGGCAGCAGCGCTGCCGCGCCGAGGCCGACGCGCTGAGCGCGGAAAAGCCCAGCCGCGAGGAACTCGACGGGCTCGAAGCGCTGGACCTGGTGATGAAGGAGTCGCTGCGGCTGGTGACGCCGGTCCCGTCGCTGATGCGCCAGACCGTGGCCGACACCGAGGTCTGCGGGCACCACCTGCCCGCGGGGACTCCGGTCGCGGTCGCCTCCCACCAGGTCCACCACGATCCGCAGGTCTGGACCGACCCGGAGCGGTTCGACCCGGACCGGTTCGCCGAACCGCGGCGGGAGGACCGCAACCACCGCTTCGCCTGGCAGCCCTTCGGCGGCGGCGTGCACAAGTGCATCGGCATGCACTTCGGGACCATGGAGGTCAAGGCGATCATGACGCAGCTGCTGCGCCGGTTCAGCTGGACCGTGGACCCCGCCTACGAGATGCCGCTGAACTACAACTCGCTGCCGTTCCCGACCGACGGCGCACCGGTCGCGCTGCGCCGCCGCGAGCGCGCGAGCACCCCGGCCTGACCTCCCCGATCTTTCCCACCCATCCCACTGACCAGGAGGCGACGAGAATCGTGCGGCAACTGACCGGCAAAGTAGTCGTGATCACCGGAGCGGGCGGCGGCATCGGCCGCGCGCTGGCGCAGCGGTTCGCCGCGGCGGGCGCGGTGCTCGCGCTGTCCGATGTGGACCCCGCGGCCGCCCGGGAGACCGCCCGGCAGGCGTGCGGCGAGGACGGCGCGCGCTGCTACGCGCTGGACGTGACCGACCGCGACGCGGTCGCCGAGCACGCGCGGCAGGTGCGGTCCGACCTGGGCCCGGCCAACGTCATGATCAACAATGCCGGGGTGGCCGCGATCGGCGACCTCGTCGACCTGTCGTGGCAGCAGCTGGACTGGATCCACGGCATCAACGTCAACGGGGTGCTGCACGGCACCCGGGCGTTCCTGCCGGAACTGGTCGACTCCGGCGACGGGCACCTGGTCAACATCTCCAGCCTGTTCGGACTGCTGGGAGTACCGGCCCAATCGGCCTACTGCGCGGGCAAGGCTTACGTGCGCGCGCTGACCGAATCGGTCCGCCAGGAGATGCGCGTGGCCGGGCACCGCGTCGGTGCGACCGTGGTCCACCCCGGATTCGTGCGCACCGACTTCGTGCGCTCCGGCCAGGCCGCCGGGGACGGTGACGCGGCCGCGCTCGGCGACGTCGTCGACCGGTGGGTGCGCACCACCCCGGAGCAGGTCGCCGACAAGGTCGTGCGCGCGGTCCGCAAGGACCGCGGCAGGGTGCTGGTCGGAGCCGACGCCTACCTCGGCGACGCGCTCGCCCGGCTGAGCCCGGTCGGGTACCAGGCGTTGACCAGTGCGTTGACCCGGTCGATGAAGCGGACCAGCGACGCCGAAAACACCGGCGGCGAACGGCAATCCGCCTAGGGCATCGGGTCGAACGGGCCCCGGTCCGGCTCGCAGACCGTGCCCTCGGCGGGCAGTGCGCCGTCGCTGGAGTAGACGTTCAACGCCCCGTCGATGCAGGCGCTGTGACCGCGAGCGCCGTGCCCGACCCCGTCGGCCCGCCGCGCGTAGTCCGACACGCCCACGGGTCGCGGGGGTTGCTGCTGTCGTTGCACTGCACGCTGATCCGCTGCTCCTCGCCCAGGGAACCTCCCCAGTCCCGCGAGGCGGGCGGAACCGGCACGACCGGTGGCGCTCCGGCGGCACCGGGCAGGGACAGCTCGTGCAGCTGCTGCAGGAAATCGCCGAGGATCGTCGACGCCGAGCACCTCGACCGACAGGCCGCCCGGCGTCGCCCGAAGCGCCCATCGGGGATTTCGATTTGAGACGATCTTGATCCGCGCCTCGGGGCGTTTCTAATGAGTTGGCGTCTCCGGGCCGAACCGGGATCAGCGGTGCGCCAGCGCGGCCTCGTCGGCAGCGGTGTCGGCGTCGGTCCAGGTCGTGTCGGGCGGGTGCGCCAGGTGCCAGCGCACCGACTCGGCGACCCGCGTCGCCGGTTCACCCGGGTTCCAGCCCAGCACGGCGCGGGCGCGTTCGACCGAGACGAGCAGGTGTTGCGGCTGCTGCGCGGTCAGCGCCACATCCGGCGGCAACACCTCGTCGGCGACGCGCACCAGCCGGGCGTCCGAGCCTGCCGCGGCCACGATCTGCTCGAACCACTGCCGCAGCGGCGGCGTGCCGGTCTCGCCGAGGTTGAGCACCATCCCGTCCGCGGCGCGCCGATCCAGCGCCGCGAGCACACCGGTCGCCAGGTCCTCGACGTGACCTCGCGTCCACAGCAACTCACCCGGACCCACCGGAATGCTGCGGCGACCGGCCCGCAGCCGCCGCAGCACGGCGTCCTCGCGGCGCTGCCAATCGTGCGGGCCGTAGCTCAACGGCAACCGCAGCACCACCGCGCCGCGGGCCAGCCACCGCTGTTCCACATCCAGCTTCTCGTAGTCCTCGGGCACCGAGTCGTACCCGAGACCGCGGTACGGGTAGCGCTCGGCGCGCACCGGCGAGTCCTCGGTCAACGGCCCGTCGCTGTGGTGGCGACCGGCCCGCAACGCCGCGAACGCTTCGTAGACGTCCTGGCTGGAGAGCACCACCGCCGGAACCCGCGGCAGCACCGGCAGCACCGCGTCCACATCGGACCCGGTCAGCGCGCTGGTGTCCACCACGGCCTGTGGGGCGAACTCGCGCACCCGCTCGGCGTGCCCGGCCAGCTCGCGGCGATCGGTGCGCAAGTGCGCCACCGGTAGCCACGGGTGCGGTTCGTGCCTGCCGCGGTGCACCAGCAGCACCTCGTCCCCCCGCGCGTGCAGCCGCTCGGTCACCCGGCGGCCGAGGAACCGCGTGCCGCCCAGCACCAGAACTCGCATGGAACCGACCCTGCCACGGCACGCGCGCGGCACCGGTGGGCGTTCACCGACGGCACAACGGGCTCAGCCGGTGGTGGCCGGTTCCGCGACGCGGGAGGTCAGAAAGCTCAGCAGGTCCCGCTCGAACGCGTCCCGGTACGACCCCGCCAGCCCGTGCGGCGCCCCGGAATACACCTGCAACGTCGCATGCGGGATCAACTGGGCGGACTTGTTCGCCGCGGCCTGGATCGGCACGATCTGGTCGTCGTCGCCGTGCGCGACCAGCGTGGGCATCTCGAAGCGGCGCAGATCGTCGGTGAAGTCGGTCTCGGAGAACGCCGCCACGCACTCCAGCGCCGCGTTGATCGCGACCTGCATCCCCATCAGCCAGAACGCGCTGCGCGCCCCGTGGGTGATCGTCGAACCCGCCCGGTCGGCGCCGTAGAAGGACGCGGAGAAGTCCCAGAGGAACTGCGAACGGTCCCCGCGCACGCTCTTGCGGATGTCGTCGAAGACCTCCATCGGCGTGCCCTCCGGGTTGTTCGGCGTGCGCAGCATCAGCGGCGGCACCGCACCCAGCAGCACCGCCTTGGCCACCCGGGAACCGCCGTGCCTGCCGATGTAGCGGGCGATCTCGCCGCCGCCGGTGGAATGCCCGACCAGCACCGCTTCCCGCAGATCCAGCGAGTCCAGCAGCGCGGAGAGATCGTCGGCGTAGGTGTCCATGTCGTGGCCGCGCCACGGCTGCCCGGAACGCCCGTGCCCGCGCCGGTCGTGCGCGATGGCGCGGAATCCGTGCGAGGCGACCAGGTTCAGCTGCTCGTCCCACGCGTCGGCGTTGAGCGGCCAGCCGTGGCTGAACACGACCGGCGGGCCGGCTCCCCAGTCCTTGTAGAAGATGCCGGTTCCGTCGCGGGTGGTGATCATCGGCATGGTCGGAGTCCTTCCTGCCTCGGGCGTCCGCAGGCGAACGTCTCGCCTGCGCCACCGGGCGTTCCCGCCCCGGCCGGGTGGTGACTCGGGACTTTGTGCCCGAACTGGTGCCGTCGCTGCGATCAGGGCGTCGTCGAGAGGGCAGCTCCGCGCGTGCGTCGAGTGCCGCAGCGCGATCGTGAGCATCGCCGCAAAACCGGGTCGCGGACACACCGCGTCCCGCGCGGCGGGCAGAATCACGGCAGGGCAGTCCCGCATCGACAGCGCGAAGGGGAGTCGTGAAAAAGCACATCGCCATGGTCTCGGTCCCGGCCCACGGGCACATCAACCCGACGCTGCCGCTGGTCGACGAACTCACCCGGCGCGGGCACCGGGTCAGCTACGCCACCGGCGAGAGCATGCTGGAGACCGTCGAGGCCGCCGGTGCCGCGCCGGTGCGGATGCCTTCGCAGATGCCGGACGTCTCGCTGGTGCAGAACCGCGCGATGTCGATCGAGACGCTGCTGTCGATGATGAGCTTCATGCGCGACCAGGTCACCGACGCGTTCCCGGTGCTTCAGGAGCACTTCCGCGCCGACCCGCCGGAGGTGATCTGCACCGACATGATGAGCGTGGTCGGGCGGATGCTCGCCGACAAGCTCGGCACCCGCGACGTGGCGCTGCTGCCCAGCTTCGCCGCCAACGAGCACTTCGACTTGCACGACCGGATGGCCCAGCACGTCGACTTCACCGATCCGCGGATGCAGCAGAGCCAGCAGGAGTTCGCCGCGCTGGGCGAGCGCTTCGGGGTCCGCACCGAGCTGATGTCGATGCGCAGCGAGCCCGCGCCGGTGAACCTGGTGTTCCTGCCGAACCGCCTGCAACCGGCCGCCGAAACCTTCGACGAGCGCTACCACTTCATCGGCCCCTGCCTGGGCCGCCGCGCCGAGCAGGACTACCACCCGGCCGACGAGCAGGCCCCGCTGCTGTTCGTCTCGCTGGGCACCGCGTTCAACCACCGGCCGGACTTCTACCGGCTGTGCCTGGAGGCGTTCGCCGACAGCCGCTGGCAGGTGGCGATGTCCATCGGCGGCACCGTCGATGTCTCCGAGCTGGGCACCATCCCCGGCAACATCGACATCCGCCCGTCGTTCCCGCAGCCCGGGGTGCTGCGGCGCGCTTCGGCGTTCATCACGCACAACGGGATGGGCTCGACGATGGAGGCGCTGTACTACGGGGTGCCGCAGCTCGGGCTGCCGCAAATGCCCGAGCAGGAGGCCAACGCCGACCGCGTCGCCGAACTCGGCCTCGGCAAGCGCCTGGACGAGAATCAGCTCGACGCCGACCGGCTGCGCGCGGCCGTCGAGCAGATCGCCGCCGACGAGCAGGTCCGCGACAACCTCGCCGAGATGCGCGAACACGTGCGCGGCGCGGGCGGCCCCATCGCAGGCGCCGACATCATCGAGAACCAAGCCGCCTGACCGAGGGTCTTGTCGGCAGCAGGTCCCGCCGCGACCTGCCCGGGCGAGGTTACCGGCGACGCAGGCGCCCGGTGCCGGCCGACAGCGAGCACGACTGCGCCGGTCGGCCGGTTCGCCGCGTTCGCGGCGTCGAACATGGCGCGATCCGGTGGGCCCTCGGCGCTGCCGATCGAGAACGGATCAGCGAGATCGTTGATGCCGGTCATCGCGCGTGTGAACTCGTCTGTTGCTGAGCCGAGGTCGTGCGTTCGCGGCAGCCTGCCGGGGCGTCTCGGCGCCCGGCAGCGCTACTCGGCCGCGAGCACGGCAGTCAGCAGGCCGGGGAAGTGTCGTTGCAGCTCGGCGGTGCGCAGTTCGCTGTAGCGCGCCGTGCCCTCGTCGTACTGGGCGATGATGCCGCTGTCGCGCAGCACTTTGAAGTGGTGCGTCGAGGTCGACTTGGACACGGTGAGCCCGAAAGCCCCGCAGCTCATCGGCTGCTCCGCGCGCGCCAGCGCGCGGACGATCTCCAACCGGACCGGTTCGCCGAGCGCGCGCAGCACCTGATCCACCCGAACCTCGCCCAGATCCGGACGGGGCAGCATCTTTCGAGCGCCGCGCTGGTGCCGCGTGGTGACCATGCCCACATTGTACGACGGAATTCGTACAAGCCGTCCCGTCGTTGCGCGGTTGGTACGACAGCGATCGTACAACTCGGCGCGGCTGGCGCGTTTTGCCGAACTGAAGCGAACGATGCCCAGTCCGCGCCTGCTCCGCAGGACGGCCCCGAACCTCCCGGGAAGGAGACAGCAGGCGGTATGTCGACCAGCACCCGTGCGCGGCTGTTCGAGCCTTACCAGCTCGGCAGCGTCGAACTGCGCAACCGCACCGCGCTGGCCCCCATGACGCGGGTGAGCGCAGCACCGGACGGCACGGTCTCCGACCGCATCCGGGAGTACTACCGCATCTTCGCGGCCGGCGGGTTCGCCGCGCTGATCACCGAGGGGCTCTACATCGACACCGCGCACAGCGCCGGCTACTTCGGCCAGCCCGGCATCGCCACCGACGCGCACGTGCAGTCGTGGCGCCCGGTCACCGAGGCCGTGCGCGGCGAGGGGTCGACCATCATCGCCCAGCTCATGCATGCCGGACCGCAGGTCCAGGGCAACGCATTCGGACTGGGGCCGCTCGGCCCCACCGACAAGCCCGCGCGCGGCGAACAGCTGCCGTTCTACCGCGGATCCGGGCCTTTCCCCGTCCCGTCCGCGATGACCATCGCCGACATCGGCGAGGTCCGCCAGGCCTTCGTCGACTCGGCGCTGCGCGCCCGCGAGGCCGGCTTCGACGGCGTGGAGCTGCACGGCGCCAACGGCTACCTCCTGGACGCGTTCCTCACCGACTACCTCAACGACCGCGACGACGAGTACGGCGGCTCGCCGCGCAACCGGGTGCGGCTCACCGCCGAGGTCTGCCGGGCCGTCCGCGAGGCCGTGGGCGCGGACTTCGTCGTCGGCGTGCGCATCTCGCAGGGCAAGGTCAGCGACTCCGCGCACAAGTGGGCCGGCGGAGCCGACGAGGCCGAGGCGATCTTCACCGAGCTGGACGGGGCCGGGCTCGACTACGTCCACACCACCGAGCACATCGCCTCGGCACCGGCGTTCGCCGACGATCCGCGGCCGCTGGCGGCGCTGGCCGGCCAGTTCACCGACGCCACCGTCATCGCCAACGGCCACATCGACACCCCCGACGAAGCGGGCGTCCTGCTCGAGCAGGGCCCGGCCGACCTCGTCGCGCTCGGACAGTCGGGGCTGGCCAACCGCAACTGGCCGGAGCGGGTGCGCGCCGGCGCACCGCTCGACGACCGCTTCGTCCCACTCGACGGCGGGCTCGCCGACGTCGAGGACTGGGAACTCGACGCGGAATCCCTGCTCGCCCTCGACGAATCAGCACGCTGACCCGTCGTACGCCCCGGATCGTCTCCGGGTGGCGCGGTCGATCACAGCCCGCCCTGCCCGTATCCCGAGCTGCGCGCGACGGTTCGGCCAGCAGCGACCGGCTGCCGATGGCGTAGCGGGCGACGCGAACACCCGCGAAAAGGTGGCCGCACCCGCGGGTGCGGCCACCGGCGAACCCGGGGTGTCAGCCGCGGGAGGCCATCAGCTCGTCGAAGCTGGGGAACTTCTCGGCGGTGTCGGTGTTGAGGAATTCGCCGATCCAGCCGTCGTCGTCGTGGAAGAACCGGATCGAGACGAAGTCCGGGCTGGTGCCCATGTCGAACCAGTGCGTGGTGTACGCGGGCACGCTGAGCAGATCGCCCGCCTCGCACAGCACCGCGTAGACCTTGCCCTCGACGTGCAGGTAGAAGACCCCTGCTCCGCGGGCGAAGAACCGGTCCTCGTCATCGTCGTGGGTGTGCTCGGACAGGAACTTCTCCCGCGCGGCGCGGGCCTTGTCCCGCCATTCCTGGGTGTCTTCGGGTTTCATCGAGATCGCGTCGACCTTGATGTAGCCCTCCGCGTCGATGACCCGGTCCACCTCGGCGCGGTAGGCGTCCAGGACCTGTTCGGAGGACGGCAGTTCGGGCAGGTCCTGCAGCTGCCAGCGGTTGAACCGCACGCCGAGCTGCTTGAGCACATCGGCGATCTCACCGGCGTCCTCGGTGCGCAAGGTCTCCTGCTGCGGGTCGGTGTCGTTCCAGACGGTCAGCAACGTCATCGCGGCTCTCCCTTCGATCGGTCCGGTCTGCTCGGCGTTCGTCGCCGCTCAACGATCCGCGGCCAGCGCGAACGAGACCAGCCATTCCAGGCATTCGGTGCGGTGCCGCGCCTCGGCGAGGTCGCCGCCCCACACGTACAGCCCGTGGCGGGCCACGATCAACGCCGGGGTCGCCGCGTCGAAACCGGCCTCGAACGCCGCGCCCAATACGCCCATGTCCTGGCTGTTGGGCACCACCGGCACCCGCATTTCGTCGTCGTGGGCGGCGCGGCCGAGTCCTTTGAGCATCTCCAGGTCCCGCAGCACCACCCCGTCCGGCCAGCGCTCGGCCGCCAGCACCGGCGCCAGCACGTGCACGTGCACCACCGCGCCCGCGCCGGAACGCGCCGCGATGCGCGCGTGCAGCCCGGCTTCGGCCGAGGGGCGCACGTCCGGGCGCGGCTGGTCCGGCACGGCCGCACCGGCCTGATCGACCACGACCACGTCCTCGGCGCCGAGCTCGCCCTTGTCCCGGCCGCTGGTCGTCACCGCCAGCCGAAGCGGGTCGTCGCGCAGCCGCACCGACAGGTTCCCGGAGGTGCCGCGCATCCAGCCCAGCGCGGCGAACCTGGCCGACTCGGCGGCCAGCGCCTGCCCGGCGCGGTGCAGCTCGGCCGCGCTCACCTGCGAGGCAGCGGTCGCCTGGCTCATGCGGGCACCTCGATGCTGATGTCGCCGAACGTCGCCACCGCCGGATGCGTGCCGAAATCGGCCGCGGCGTAGGGCTCGCCGGGCCGTGCCAGGCCGACCGTGCGCCACCCGGCTTCGGCGGCCGCGTCCAGTTCGGCGGGCACGTCGGAGGCGAACAGCACCTGCTTCGGCTCGCCGAGCACGTCGCTCATCGCCCGGTACGAGGCGGCTTCGCGTTTCGGGCCCGCGTTGGCGGTGTCGAAGTGGTGGGTGAACAACTCCCGCAGATCCCCGTGATCGGTGTTGGAGAACGACGCGACCTGCGCGGCCACCGAACCCGACGAGAACACCGCCAGGCCCGCGCCCTGCTCGCGGTAGTGCAGCAGCGCCCCCGGCACGTCCGCGAACAGCTCGGTGCGCAGTTCCTTGTCGGCGTAGCCGCGCTGCCAGATCAGCCCTTGCAGCGTCTTCAGCGGGGTGGCTTTGCGGTCGGCGTCCATCCACTCGTGCAGCACCGCCACGACCTGCGACGTGCCCGCGTCGGCGGCGAGCCCGGCCTCGTCGCGCACCTGGGCCACCGCCGAGGACACCTGCGGGTCCTGCGGGTGCGCGTCGATCCACGGCCCCAGCCGCGGCCGGGCGTAGTCGTAGAGCACCTCGTGGACCTGGCTGGTCGCGGTCAGCGTGCCTTCGATGTCGAGCACAACCCAGCGGGCCGGTACCGGCGAGCTCACACAACCTCCTGTCGATCCTGCGCGGCGTAGGCGGCCAGCTCACCGGGGGCGAACGGGCCGCGGTCGGTGACCACGGTGGACACGAACCGCGGCGGCGTCACGTCGAACGCCGGGTAGTGCCCGCGCACCCGCCGGCTCGCCGTGCGCTGCCCGAGGGTGTGCAGCACCTCGTCGCCGTCGCGGTGCTCGATCGGCACGTCGGCGGCCGTGGCCGCCGCGGGGTCCGGGCCGTGGCACAGCGCGTGGAACGGCACCCCGAAGGCGTGCGCGGCCACCGCCAGCTGCAACGTACCCACCTTGTTGATCACGTGGCCGTCCAGGGTGATCCGGTCGCTGGCGGTCACCAGCGCATCGACCTCGCCCTGGCTGAACAGCGCCGCGCCCATCCCGTCGGTGACCAGCGTGGCCGCCACGCCCATCTCGGCCAGCGTCTCGGCGGTCAGCCGCGCGCCCTGCAGGTACGGGCGGGTTTCGGTGCAGAAGAACCGCAGCTGCTTGCCCGCCCGCTGAGCCGCGGCGACCGTCTCGGTCAAGTACAGATCGCCCCAGCAGTGCGTGAGCACCGCGCCGTCGTCGGGCAGCAGCGCCGCGGCCGCCTCGCCCATCGCGCGGCTGCGGTCGCGGTAGTCGGCGTCACCGGCCCGCGCCCCGGCGAGCGCGGCCGCGGCCAGCTCGGCAGGCGAGTCCTCGCCCCTGGCGCGGGCCGCGTCGACCTCGCCGAGCACCCACGCCACCGCCAGCCGCTGGTGGTCGTTGGTGGGCCGGGTGGCGATGAGCCGGTCGGCTGCGGCGGACAGGCGCTGGGAGAACTCGCCGGGACGGTGCTCGGCGGCGTCGCGGGCGGCCAGCACCATGCCCCACAGCGCGGCGAAGTACGGGCCGCTGGACTGGGTGACCATTTGCTCGATCGCGCAGGCGACCTGCTCGAGGTCGCGGGCGTGCACCCACCGGTGCTCGAACGGGAACACCCGCCGGTCCAGCAGGTGTACCCCGTCCTCGGCCGGTCGCACGCTGTCGGCCAGCAGCGGGGCTGCGGGAGATCGGGTGGTCAGCGGCATCGGTGTCCTTCGGCAAAGGGATGGTTCGGGCGGCGCGGGACAGGCCCGCGCCAAGATCGGATTCGCGCTGCGGCCAGGCTAGGCGCCATCGCCTGCGTTGCCGCAACACCTTCCAGATCGCGAGACCCGGATATGCGCATGTTTTCGCCTGTCAGGGCCAGCGTAGGCGGGTCCGGTGGGAGCGCGCGGACGCTGCCTGGGCGCGGCCGAGCACCATGGTGGCGTCGAGCTCGTCGCACTGTTCGATGCTGGGGTGCAGGCCGTGCGCGGTGCAGCATTCGGCGGTGCGCGGTGCCTGGTGCCTGCTGGTCTCGATGAGCAGGTGCCCGCCGGGCGCCAACCATTCCGGCGCGCCGGCCACCACGCGGCGCTGCACCGACAGCCCGTCGGCGCCGCCGTCGAGAGCCCCCCGCGGCTCGTGCTCGCGGGCCTCGGGCGGCATGGTCGCGATCCGCTCGGTCGGCACGTAGGGCGCGTTGGCCACCAGCACGTCGATCCGGCCGCGCAAACCGTCGGGCAGTGCGGCGTAGAGGTCGCCGCGGTGCACGTGACCGCCCGGGAGGTTCTCCCGCGCACAGCGCACGGCGGCATCGTCGATGTCGGCCGCGTGCACCAGCGCGTGCGGTGCGCCCGCCGCGACCACGGCCGCCACCGCCGCGGCGCCGCAGCACAACTCGACCACGACCGGGTGCTGCCCGGCCTGCCCGGCCAATTCCAGCGCGCGGGTGGCAGGCAGCTCGGTGCGCCGCCGCGGCACGAACACCCCGGGGCGCACCACCACCCGCCGCCCGGCGAAGTGCGCATGGCCCAGCAGGTGCTCCAGCGGCAATCCGGCCACGCGGCGCTGCAGCAGGTCGGCGAGCTCGGCTGCGCCGCCTGCCGCGGAGCACAACAGCTCCGCCTCCTGCTCGGCGAAGACGCACCCGGCCGCGCGCAGGCGGGAGACGACCTCGGAGCGCGGCAGCACGCCGTCCGCGGGCCGCCCGGCGTCGGGGTTCGGCACGCGAAGACGGTATCCGGGCCGGGTCAGCCCTTCTTCTTCGGCGGGTCCTTGCGCAGCAGGTCCGGGCCGATGATGCGGCGCACCACGCGGCGGGCCAAGCTGCGGCGCTTCGCCGGAGCCCGCTGCGTGGACGGATCACGCTGCGTGGACGGCCCCTGCTGGGGAGCCGGTGCGGGCATGGCGGGCTGTTCCGGGCGCACCGGCTGCTGCGGCGGGGAGACCGGGGCCAGGTCGGCGACGGTGCCACCGGCGGCCGGGGTGCCGCCGGTGGCCGGGGCCTCGGGCCGGTGCGGGGCGGGCGGGGTGCCGCCGGGCGCCGGTGCGGGGGACGGGTCCGGGTTGAGCCGCTTGGCGAACTCGGGCCGTTCCTCGCGGATCGCGGGGATGTAGGGCTGGGTCACTTCCACCCGATCGGCAGGTGCGGGCGGACCGGCTCGCCCGAGTCCGGTGTCCGGGCGCGGTGCCGCGTCCAGGGGCAGCTCACCGGCGAAGCGAGTGGTCACCGGCCCGGCGTCGGGGCGCGGACGGCCCGGCTGCTGCTCGGGCGGCACCGCCGGCTGGAACCAAGGGCGAACAAGATCGTCTTGAATCGTCATCCGTATCGACTCTGCGGGGAGCAAACGGCCACTTTCACCAGTGGGTGACCCCACCAGCGGAGCAGACCCTACCGGTAACGGACCGGTAAAGCACCACCCTGCTGGGCCTGGCACGTGGCCGACTCACCGCGCACCGTCACCATCAGCGCCCTCAACAGGGACGATCACCGCTTGGGAAGCCTCCGGAAGCGGGATGCGTTCCCGGACACACCCGGAGCCCGGTCGCCGACGGTGACGATCAACAGGCGCGGATCACCGGCCGCGCGGCCCGCCCGCGATCACCCGTAGTACCGGGCGGAGATCACTTTCGCAGTTCCGGCCGCCGAACCGTGCGCGCGTCCGGCGCCGCAGGGCAGACCCGCAACGTGCCCCCCGCGGCGCCGGGCGGCACCCCGCGGGTGCACGATCACCGGCGATCCGGCGAGAAAGGCGATATCCATGGCTTTGAGCACGCTCGACCAGCGCACCGCGCTGGTGCTGATCGACCTGCAGCACGGCATCGTCGGCGGATCCGCCGAGCCGCACACCTCGGCGCAGGTGGTGGCCCGCTCCGTCGAACTCGCCGATGCCTTCCGCGCCAACCGGCTGCCCGTCGTGCTGGTGCGGGTCAGCTTCGCCGCCGACGGGGCCGACGCGCCCCCGGGCCGCACCGAAGGAGCCGCCCACCCGGCGCCGGAGGGCTGGGACGTGCTCGTCGATGAGGTGGCGGGCAACCCCGAGGACATCGTGGTGACCAAGCACAACTGGGGCGCGTTCCACGGCACCGACCTCGACGTGCAGCTGCGCCGCCGCGGCGTCACCCAGATCGTGCTGGGCGGGATCGCCACCAGCATGGGCGTGGAATCCACCGCCCGCGCCGCGCACGAGCACGGCTACCACGTCACGCTGGCCACCGACGCCATGTCCGACTTCGCCGCGGATGCGCACGACAACAGCGTCGGGCGGATCTTCCCGAAGCTCGGCGAAACCGGCACCACCGCCGAGGTCATCGAGCTGCTGGCAAGCACCCGCGGCTGAGCGGCCGGCAGGAAGCGTTGCGGAGCCGGTCGCTCAGGTGCCCACCAGCGAGCGGCTCCGCCGCTTGGCGAAACAGCACCGAGGCGCTGCCCGCGGGCCGAGCGCGGCCGGCTCGAAACACGGCGCGCACCGGGTCCGCGGAACCAGGCGGGCGGCTATCCTCGGAGTGCCCGGGCCCGCGCCTTGCTCGCGACGGGCCGCACCGCCTCGCCCGGGGGGAGCGTGCTGTGACCGAACGCAAACCGCTCGGCATGACCTTCGAGTCGTGGATCGACCGGCAGATCCGCGTCGCACACGAGCGCGGCGAGTTCGACGACCTCGACGGCGCGGGTGAACCGCTGCCCGGCGCGGGCAAACCGCTCGAGGAGCAGTGGTGGGTCAAGGGCTACATCGACCGCGAAGGGCTCTCCGGCGAGGCGCTGCTGCCGACGCCGCTGCAGCTGCGCAAGGAGATCGAACGGTTGCCGGAGACCGTGCAGCAGCTGCCCACCGAACAGGCCGTGCGCGAGACGGTCAGCGACCTCAACCGGCGCATCGTGGAGTGGCTGCGCAGCCCGTCCGGGCCGCGGGTGCCGCTGAGCACGGTCCGCGTCGACGACGTCGTCGAGCGCTGGCGCGGCGAGCGCAGCACCCCGCCGCCCCCGGCCACCGAGCCCGCTCCCGCGCGCCCGATGAGCCGGTGGCGCCGATTCACCCGCCTGTTGAGCGGAAAGCGCTGATCACTCGTATTCGTCGTGCAGCCGCCACCACTCGTACGGCGGCGTCTGCGGCGTCCCTTCCGGGGCGTCCTCCCAGGTCTCCTGCCTGCCCAGCGGGGTCAGATCCAGCAACGTCCAGGTGCTGCCGACCGCCTCCACCCCGCGGCCGCTGGTGAAGTAGGTGCGGAAGATCCGCTCGCCCTCGCGCAGGAACACGTTGAGCCCGAACCCGTCGGCGACGTCGAAATCGGCTTCGAAGTCGCTGCCGGCGGCCGAATACCACGGCAGCTCCCAGCCCATCCGCGTCCGGAACCGCTCGATCTCGTCGAACGGTGCGGCCGAGACCAGCACCAGCGAGGTGTCCCGGGCGTGCAGGTGCGCGAGGTGGCCGATGTTGTCGGCGAACATCGAGCAGCCCGAGCACGGGTCGGGATCGCCCGGTTGCAGCATGTGCCGGTAGACGATCAGCTGCCGCCGCCCGTCGAACAGCTCCGGCAGCCCCACGATGCCCGCCGGGCCGCGCAGCCGGTACTGCTTGGTCACCTCGAGCATCGGCATCCGGCGGCGCCGGGCGGCCAGCGCGTCCCGGGCGCGGGTGGCGGCCTTCTCCTCGGTCAGCAGCCGTTCGTGCGCGGCGCGCCACTGCTCGGCGGCAACGATCTGTCTCATCGTGTTCTCCTCCCTGCAGGCCCACGGGAAGGACCGCGGTCGCGGGCGAAACTCATCGCGGGCGCCTCGGTGCGCGATCGCCGCCTCGTATCGCATTGGAGCGGGACCGAAGACTCGTGATAATCGAGCCATGGGAAAAAGCTACGAGCGAATAGACGGTAAAGTTCGTACCTTCATCGAGGCCCAGCACATCTTCTTCACCGCGACTGCGCCCCTGGACGGCAACGGCACCGTCAACATCTCTCCGAAAGGTTTGAGCGGCTCGTTCGCCGTGCTCGACGAACGCACCATCGCCTACCTCGATTTCGCAGGCAGCAACGCCGAGACGATCGCCCACCTGCGCGAGAACGGCCGCATCACCCTGATGTGGTGCGCCTTCGACGGTCCGCCCAACATCGTGCGCGTGCACGGCCGCGGAGAGCCGGTATTCCGCGATGACGTGCGATGGGCGGAACTGATGGGGTATTTCCCGGACATCGACGCCACCGTGCACGGCCTGCGCGCGATCATCGTCGTGACCGCAGAGAAGATCCGCGACACCTGCGGGTTCGCCGTCCCGTTCATGACCTATGACCAGGACCGCACGCTGCACTCGTCGCGCTTCGCGCGCGACGACGACGAGTCACTCGACACCTACTTCCAGAAGAAGGAGCACATCGCAACCAGCATCGACGGTCTGCCGGGATTGCCGCTGCCATTGCCACCGCTTCCGCGCACCGAATAGCGCTGCGCCACCGGGGGATTCGCACCCGAACCAGGCCCCCGGCACTGCGCCGAGTGGGCTGATCCCGGCCGGTCGCGCACCACTTCGACGGTCGTGATCGATACCGTGCGCGGATGATCGCTCCTGCGCCGTCGTGGGCCGACGGGCCGCTGCTGGCCTACGACCTGGAAACCACCGGCACCGACATCGCCAACGACCGGATCGTGACCGCCACGGTCGTGACGATCACGCCCGGCCGGAAACCGGTGTCGCGCGACTGGCTGGCCGATCCCGGCGTCGAGATCCCGCCTGCGGCGACCGAGGTGCACGGCATCAGCACCGAACACGCCCGCGACAAGGGGGTTCCGGCCGAGCAGGTGGTCGCCGAGATCGCCGAGCACCTCGACGAGGTGTGGTCGGCGGGCACGCCGCTGTGCGCGTTCAACGCCTCGTTCGACCTGTCGCTGCTGGCGGCCGAGCTGTTGCGGCACCACGGCCGCGAGTTCGCCCTGCCCGGCCCGGTGGTCGACCCGATGTGCCTGGACAAGCACCTCGACCGGTACCGCAAGGGCAAGCGCACGCTGGCGGCGTTGTGCGAGCACTACCAGGTGCGACTGGAGCAGGCGCACGACTCGGCCGGGGACGCGCTCGGGGCCGCGCGGTTGGCGTGGCGGCTGGCCAAGAGCTACCCGGAGCGCATCGGCACGCTGGCCCCGGACGTGCTGCACGAGCAGCAGATCGGCTGGTACCGCGACCAGCAGCAGGACTTCGCCGGCTACCTGGAGCGGCTGGCCGGACGCGCCACCGACGCCGCCGAGGCCGAGCAGTTGCGCACCCGCGCGGCCGGGATCCGCGCCGAGGCCGACTTCTGGCCGCTGCGAGTCAGCGTGGGCGCCCTGCGCTGAGCCGGATGATCGCCGCGGTCACTCCGGCCAGTCGGAGCCTTTGATGACTTCGACGAAATCACCGCGCTCGAACCCGGGCAGGCAATGCTCGAGCACGTCGGCCTTGACGTTGCCGAAGGTCGTGTCCGGGCGGTCCTTGATGCCTTCGGTGAACGCGGCCAGGATGCGGTTTTTGAAGTCCGGGCGCGGGTGAGCCGCCACGACGGCTTCGCGTTGCTGCTCGGAGACCGCGTGGTAGCCCACGCCCAGCACGTCCAGTTCCACGCCTTGGGTCACCAGCGCGATCTCGGCGGCCATGTGCAGCGGTATCTCCGGTGTGGTGTGCAGGGCGATGCCGGTCCAGACCCGGTCGGCCCGCTCGTCGGCGATGCCGTGCGCCCGCAGGAAACGGTGCGCCTGGTCGGCGCCGTCGATCTCGAAGCGCTGGTCGGTGCGCCGGAACCGCTCGGTCAGCCCGAGGTCGTGGAACATCGCCCCGACGTAGAGCAGCTCCGGGTCGTAGCCCAGGCCCTGCTGCTCGCCGCGCAGCGATCCCCACAGGAACACGCGCCGGGAGTGGTCGAACAGCAGCGGCGCAGCGGACTCGCGCACCAGCTCGGTCGCTTCCCGCGCCAAGTCGCTGTCCGGGATCTGCACGCCCGCGATCGTTTCGCTCATCGCGCCACCTCGTCTGCGTCGTGTCCGCGTCGGCAGGCCGCCGACCTGCACCACCACTGTTCCCACCCCGACGCGGGCGGCAACCACGCGGCTCCGGAGAACCGGCCGCAGCAGCCCGTGCCGACCACCATAATCTGCATGGCGACGATAAAAATCGACGCGGTGTAGAGTTTGCGGTGAGGGAGCGGTCCGGTTCCTTCCGACTCATCCGTGGAGAAGTGATGCAGAAGCAGAAGTGGCTCATCACCGGCGTGAGCACCGGCCTGGGGCGCGCGTTCGCCGAGGCCGCCTTGGCCGCCGGTCACATCGTCGTCGGAACGGTCCGCTCCGAGCAGGACCTGCAGGCTTTCGAAGGGCTCGAACCCGGGTGCGCGCACGGCCGGATCCTGGACGTGACCGACGGCGACGCCGTCTCGAGCCTGGTCGCGGAGGTGGAGCAGAGCGTCGGCCCGTTGGATGTCGTCGTCGCCAACGCCGGCTACGGCCTGGAGGGCGTTTTCGAGGAAACCCCACTGGCCGAGGTGCGGCGGCAGTTCGAGGTCAACGTCTTCGGGGCGGTGGCGACCCTGCAGGCGGCACTGCCCCACATGCGCCGGCGACGCCGTGGACACCTGATGGCCGTCACCTCCATGGGCGGGCTCATGGCAGTGCCCGGCATGTCCGCTTACTGCGGCAGCAAGTTCGCCCTGGAAGGCATCATCGAGGCACTGGGCAAGGAGGTCGCGCAGTTCGGGATCCAGGTGACGGCGATCGAGCCCGGCTCCTTCCGCACCGACTGGGCCGGACGGTCCATGACACGCGCCGCGCAGTCCGTCGACGACTACGACGAGCTGTTCACCCCCATCCGGCAAGCGCGGCGGAAGGCGAGCGGGAAGCAGCTGGGCAACCCGGCCAAAGCCGGGGACGCCGTCGTGCACATCGCTTCGGTCGAGCAGCCGCCGGCCCACCTGGTCCTGGGCTCGGACGCGCTGCGGCTGGTCGCCGACGCGCGCACGGCCGTGGATGAGGACATCCGCGCATGGGAGACGCTCTCCCGTACGACCGACTTCGCCGAGGGCGCTGCGCTCTGATGCCCGGCCAGCACCCCGCGCGGAGTCGGCGCAGCACCGAACGCAAGGGCGATGTCCGGGAGCGGGCCATTCTGGACACCTGCGAAGCTCTGCTGGCGCAAAAGGGCTACGACGCCATGACCGTCGGCGATATCGCCCAGGGCGCCGGCATCACACGCGGCGCCCTGTACTTCTACTTCGGCTCCAAGCCAGAAGTGGTCACGGCACTCGTGGTCCGGACCGTTGCGCACCTGTGGGAGCGGTCCCGGGCCACCGCCGAAGCCGACGACCCGCGCCAGGCCATCGCAGCGGCCATGCAGCGCACCGTCGAGCTGTGGAACGAGCACGGCCTGGTCATGCGCACGGCGATCGACCTGTCGTTGACCGTGCCGGAGATCGGCGAGCTGTGGAGCCACACGGCAGACTTGTTCATCACGGCCATCACCGCCGCACTGGAACGGGCCGGCGTCCAGGCCGGCAGCGAACCCGAACAAGCCTCAGCGATGGCGCGCGCCCTGTGCTGGATGATCGAGCGGACCTTTTACCACGCCTCGCAGGAATCCCGCGAGGAACTGCAAAAGGCATCCGAGACGTGCGAACACATCTGGCTTACCTGCGCCGGGCTGATCAGCTGAGGCGGCTGCGGCGGACGGTTCGGCATGGAACCGAACCCCGTGGGGCACTGCGGCGCGGCTGTTGACCTTGCGGGGCGCGGATCATAACGTCGCGCGCATACCGACCAGTCGGTCTCACAGGGTGGTGGGAAGGTGTCGATGGACAGGTTGCTGGTCGCCAATCGCGGTGAGGTCGCCGTGCGCGTGCTGCGCGCGGCCGATGAGGCGGGGCTCGACACGGTCGCCGTGCACGCCGCCGACGATGCCGAGGCGTTGCACGTGCGCATGGCAGCCCGCTCGGTGCCGCTGCCGGGAAGCGGCCCGCCCGGGTACCTCGATGCCGCGGCGGTGCTCGAGGCGGCGCGGCGCACCGGCTGCGACGCGGTGCACCCCGGTTACGGATTCCTCGCCGAGAACGCCGATTTCGCCCGCGCCTGCCTGCGGGCGGGCCTGACCTGGGTCGGTCCTGCACCGGAGACGCTGGAGCTGCTCGGCGACAAGACCCGCGCCAGGCGGCTCGCCGAGACGCTCGGCATCCCGGTGCCGCCCGGCTGCCCGGCAGGCGAAGCCGAACGGTTCCGCGCGGGCCTGCCCGCCGGTTCGGCGGTCCTGGTCAAGGCCGTCGCCGGTGGCGGCGGGCGCGGGATGCGGGTCGTCGAACCGGGCGAGGACCTTGCCGCGGCGCTCGAGCAGGCCGGTGCGGAGGCCCTCGCCGCGTTCGGCGACGGCGAGGTGTTCGTCGAGAGGCTGCTGCCGCGCGCCCGGCACGTCGAGGTGCAGGTGCTCGCCGACTGCGACGGTGCGGTCGTGGTGCTCGGAGATCGCGACTGCAGCCTGCAGCGGCGCAGGCAGAAGCTCGTGGAGATCGCTCCGGCGCCCGACCTGCCCGAACGGGTCCGCGACGAGCTCTCCGAGGCCGCCGCGACGCTGGCCGCCGAGGCCGGATACCGCGGGCTGGGCACCTTCGAGTTCCTCATCGCCGCGGACGGGTCTTGGCACTTCATGGAGGCCAACCCGCGGCTGCAGGTCGAGCACACCGTCACCGAGCAGGTCACCGGCACCGACCTGGTCAAGGTGGCGCTGCGCATCGCGGCCGGTGCGCGGCTGGCCGAGGTCGGGCTGGTGCGCACTCCCGAACCGCGGGGCTGCGCCGTGCAGGCGCGGGTCAACACCGAAGAACTCACCGCGGGAGGCGAGGCCTTGCCCGCGACCGGCACGCTCACCGCTTACGAGCCGCCCGGCGGGCCGGGCTTGCGGGTGGACGGCTGCGGCTGCACCGGTGCCCGCATCGGTCCGCGCTACGACTCGACGCTGGCCAAGGTCATCGCCTCCGACACCGACCCGGCCGCGGCGATGCGCAAGGCGCACCGGGCGCTGGGGGAGTTCCACATCGACGGCGTGGCCACCAACCGGGCGCTGCTGCGCAGCCTGCTCTCCCGCGAGGAGGTCCTGGCGGGACCGGTGCACACCACGTTCGTCGACGAAGTCCTGTCCGAATTGGACGGTGTGCGGCGGGGCCCGGGAACCGTTGCCGCGCAAGGACTCGAGGTGGCGGCGCCGATCTCGGGCACGGTCGCCGAGCTCACCCGCGCACCCGGCGAGCAGGTCACCGAAGGAACGGTGCTGCTGGTACTGGAAGCGATGAAGATGCAGCACCCGGTGCCCGCGACCGCCGACGGGACCGTGGCCGACGTGCTGGTCGCGGTCGGCGACGTGGTCGCTGCGGGCCGATTGGTGGCACTGCTGTCACCGGGCGCGGTGAAAACCGGGCCGGACACCGCCGGGCCGGAGGTGGATCTCGACCGGCCGCGCCCGGACCTCGCCGAACTGCAGCAGCGCCGCGCGTTCACCGCGGACGCCGCGCGCCCGGAAGCCGTCGCGCGGCGGCACGCGGCCGGGCGCCGCACCGCCCGCGAGAACATCGACGACCTCTGCGACGAAGGCAGTTTCGTCGAGTACGGCGCGTTGGCGATCGCCGCGCAACGCACTCGCCGCCCGGTTGAGGACCTGGTGCAGCGCACCCCGGCCGACGGGCTGATCGCCGGAGTGGGCAGGGTCGGCGGCAACGAGTTCGGCGAGAGCTCCCGCGTCGTGGCGATGTCCTACGACTACCTGGTGCTGGCCGGAACCCAGGGCCAGCGCGGGCACGCCAAGAAGGACCGGCTGTTCGAGCTGGCCGAGCGCTCGCGGCTGCCGGTGGTGCTGTTCGCCGAAGGCGGCGGTGGCCGTCCCGGCGACACCGACGGCGCCGGGGTGACCGGGCTCGACAGCTCGGCGTTCGCGCTGTACGCGCAGCTCAGCGGCACGGTTCCGCTGGTGGGCATCGCCTCGGGCCGCTGCTTCGCGGGCAACGCCGCGCTGCTGGGCTGCTGCGACGTGGTGATCGCGACACCGGAATCCTCGATCGGGATGGGCGGCCCGGCGATGATCGAAGGCGGCGGGCTCGGCGAGTTCTCCCCGGACGAGGTCGGCCCGGCCGAGGTGCAGCGCGCCAACGGAGTGATCGACGTTGCGGCCGCCGACGACGCGGACGCGGTCGCGCTGGCACGCACATACCTGTCCTACTTCCAAGGCGACCTCGCCGACTGGGAGGCGCCGGACCAGCGCGCGCTGCGCCACGCGATACCGCAGAACCGGCTGCGGGTCTACGACATGCGTCAGGTCGTGCACGGGCTGGCCGATGTGGACTCGGTGCTGGAGCTGCGCGGCGACTTCGGCCACGGCGCGATCACCGCGCTGGCCCGGGTCGAGGGGCGCCCGCTGGGCGTGATCGCCAGCAACCCCGCCCACCTCGGCGGCGCGATCGACTCCCCGGCCGCGGACAAGATCGCCCGGTTCCTGCAGCTGTGCGACGCCTACGGGTTGCCGGTGCTGTCGCTGTGCGACACGCCGGGTTTCATGGTCGGCCCGGAAGTCGAGAAGACCGCCGCGGTGCGCCACGTCAGCCGGATCTTCGTCAACGCCGCGAACCTGGCGGTGCCGTTCGGGACCATCGTGCTGCGCAAGGGCTACGGGCTCGGCGCGCAGGCGATGGCCGCGGGCGGATTCGGGCGGCCGCGGTTCATCGTGGCGTGGCCGACCGGCGAGTTCGGCCCGATGGGGCTGGAAGGCGCGGTCCGGCTCGGCTACCGCAAGGAACTGGACGCGATCACCGATCCCGAGGCGCGCAAGCAGCGGTTCGCCGAGATGGTCGCCGCCGAGTACGAGCGCGGCAAGGCCACCAACGTGGCGTCCGCGTTCGAGATCGACGACGTCATCGACCCGGCCGAGTCGCGCCGCTGGATCACCGCGCTGCTCACCGCCGAGCGCGGACACGGCGGCACCCGGTCGTGCGTGGACACGTGGTGACCGTCCGGCGGTGGATGCGTCAGCGTGCGACCTGAGCACCCACCCCTTTCCGGTCGGCTCCACCGGACAAGTCCAGAATCAGCGTCGGGAGGGGCAACGCCATGACGATCACGGTCCGCCGATCCGGCCCTGCCGACCGCCCGGCGATCCTTTCGCTGCTGGACGCCGCCCGCGGCGACGAGCTGTCTGCAGCGCAGCGGGCCGAGCGCGGTTTCGTGCAGGGCACCTTGGACGAGCAGCTGCTCGCCCGGTTCCAGGCCGATCTCGGCGTGTTCGTCGCCGAGGACGGCGGCGTGCTCGCCGGTTTCGCCATGACCACCGAACCGGACGTGGTCACCGGTGGCCCGCCGGTGCCGACCGTGGCCACGGCCCGGCAGAACCTGGCGGCCTCGACGCGGTTCTTCCTGTACGGTCCGGCCGCGGTGGACCGGCGTTTCCAGGGGCGCGGGGTGCTGACGATGCTGCTGGCCGGGCTCAGCCGGGAACTCTCCGGCCGGTTCGATCGAGGTGTGGCGTTCGTACAGGCGGCGAACGAGAAGTCGCTCGCGGTGCACCGCCACTACGGCATGAGCGAGATCGGGCGGTTCGACCACCGCGGCAGCGACTACCGGGTGTTCGCATTCGACCCGGCGAAGTTCGCCACTCGATGATCGACGTCGAAACCGGTGGACCCGGAGTCGGCTCGGCCGGAGCCGACCGGCCGAGCCGATTTTCCGCACCGCCGGTGGGCTCGCGCCAGGCGGTCCGCGAGAGGCAGGTCGAGCGGGAGAACTCCTCAGACGTCGGTGCGGATCACGACCTCCAGGGTGCGCGGGCCGTGCACGCCTTCGACCCGGTCGAGTTCGATGTCCGAGGTGGCCGACGGGCCGCTGATCAGCGTCGTCGGACGTTCCGGCACCAGCAGCGCGACCGCTTCGGGCACCCCGGCCACCACCGAGGACGCGTCGACGACGCACACGTGCAGGTCCGGCACGAGGCTCAGCGCGCGGCGCCCCTGCTCGGCCGTGCCGTCCAGGAAGATCGTGCCGGTTTCCGCGCAGGTCACCGCCGAGGACGTCACGACCCCGTCGAACCGGTTGAGCTGCGCCGCAGGCCCGGAGGTGTCGACTTCGACCTCGCCGGCGAACTCGGCCAGCCACGAACGCGCCAGCCCGGCCGGGATTCCGACGCGACCGGCACCGCGCGCGTGCAGTGCGGCCGCGATGGTCGCGGCTGTCTCGTCCGCGGTGCAGCGGTGCACCGCGGCCTTGTAGTCGACGAGCCGGTCCTCGAGCAGCTCCAGCCGCTGCTCGACGGGCAAGCTGCGGCCGCGCCGGTAGTCGCGGGGGACCTCGACCGGTTCGGCCGGCGCCAGCTCGAGCGCGCCGCGGATCCGGCTGAGCACGGTTTCGCGGGAATTCACTGGGCACCTCCCCGCGACTCGCGGCGGGCCTCGTCGATCGTGCCGCGGCCCTCGGCGGAGTCCCACCACTCGCGGAAGGTCTGCCGCGGCGGGGCGGGCAGATCGCGCGAACCGGTCCAGGCGTTCAACGGCGGCGGCAGGCTGCTGATCCGCCCGTCCGCACCGCCGAGCACCCGTCCCAGCCGGGCGGCGCGTTGCGCGGTGGTGAACCGCTTCGCCGAGGACATCGCCAGCGACGCGGCCTTCATCACCGCAGCCTCCCCGCGCGGCGGGGCCTGCTCGACGTGCTGGTGGCGCAGTTCCACCAGCAGCGACGGAATGTCGATCTTGACCGGGCAGGCGTCGTAGCACGCCCCGCACAGGCTCGAGGCGTACGGCAGGGAAGCGTTCGGGTCGTGCGACTGCTCGTGCATCCCGGCCAGCTGCGGGGTCAGCACCGCCCCGATCGGCCCGGGATAGGTCGAGCCGTAGGCGTGCCCGCCGGTGCGTTCGTACACCGGGCACACGTTCAGGCAAGCCGAGCAGCGGATGCAGTGCAGCGCCTCGCGGCCCACCTTGTCGGCCAGCGCGGCGGTGCGGCCGTTGTCCAGCAGCACCAGGTGGAACTCCTGCGGCCCGTCGCCGTCGGTGACCCCGGTCCACATCGAGGTGTAGGGGTTCATCCGCTCCCCGGTGGACGAGCGCGGCAGCAGCTGCAGGAACACCTCCAGGTCGGCGAAGGCGGGGATGAGCTTCTCGATGCCCATCACGCTGATCAGCGTTTCCGGCATGGTCAGGCACATCCGGCCGTTGCCTTCGGATTCGACGACCGAGAGCGTGCCGGTCTCGGCGACGCCGAAGTTCGCACCCGAGATCGCCACCGGGCAGCGCATGAACTTCTCGCGCAGGAACGTGCGCGCCGCGGCGGCGAGCTGCTCGGGGTCGTCGTCGAGGTCCGGGTCGACGCCCGGCATCTCGCGCTGGAAGATCTCGCGGATCTCGGCGCGGTTGCGGTGGATCGCGGGCACCAGGATGTGCGAGGGCCGGTCGTGTCCCAATTGGACGATCAGCTCGGCGAGGTCGGTCTCGACCGCGGCGATGCCCTCGGACTCCAGGTGCTCGTTGAGCCCGATCTCCTGGGTGGCCATCGATTTGACCTTCAACGCCTCGTCGGAGCCGGTCGCGCGGACCAGTCCGGTGACGATTTCGTTGGCCTCGGCGGCATCGCGGGCCCAGTGCACCGTGCCGCCGCGGGCGGTCACGGCTGCTTCGAACTGCTCCAGCAGCTCGGGCAGCCGGGCGAGCACGTCGGCTTTGACCGCGGCTCCGGCCGAGCGCAGTTCTTCCCAGTCGGGCAGTTCGCCGGTCACCGCCAGGCGCTTGTCGCGGATCGTGCGAGTGGCCTTGCCGACGTTGCGGCGCAGCTGGGTGTTGCCCAGCTCGGTGTGCGCGGCGGCCGGGAACGGTTCGCTGCCGCGCAGGTTGCCGGTGCTGCGCGGCGCGCGCGGCGGCGCTGCGGGCAGGCCCAGGAACGTGCGGCTCATGCCGGTGCCCCCTGTTTGGGTCGGACGGACTTCTCGGTGGAGGCCAGGATCTCGGCCAGGTGCACGGTGCCGATGCCGGTGCGCAGCCGCGAGAGCCCGCCGCCGATGTGCATCAGGCACGAGGAGTCGCCTGCGCTGCAGAACTCGGCGTCGGTGCCGGTGATGTTGCGCATCTTGTCGGCGAGCATCGCGGTGGAGGTCTCGGCGTTCTTCAGCGCGAACGTGCCGCCGAACCCGCAGCACTGGTCGGCTTCGGGCAGCTCGGCCAGGTCGATCGCGCGCACCGCGCGCAGCAGCCGCAGCGGCTTGTCGCCGACCCGCAGCATCCGCAGCGAATGGCAGGTGGGGTGGTAGGTCACCCGGTGCGGGAAGTACGCGCCGACGTCGACGACGCCGAGTACGTCGACGAGGAATTCGGCGAGTTCGTAGGTCTTCGCGCTGCTGCGGGCGACCTGCTCGCGCTGCGCGGGCGTGCCGTAGCGCTCGGCGACGATCTCGTGCTGGTGGCGGATCGAGCCCACGCACGAACCCGACGGTGCGACCACGGCGTCGATGGACTCGTCGGCGAACTCTTCCGCGTAGTTGCCCACCAGCGGCAGCGAATCGGGCTGGTAGCCGGTGTTGACGTGCATCTGCCCGCAGCAGGTCTGCCCCGGCGGGAACACCACGTCCACGCCGAGCCTGCTCAACAGGATCGCGGTGGCTTTGACGGCGTCGGGGAACAAGGTGTCCCCGAGGCAGGTGGCGAACAGCGCGACCCGCATACCAACCCCTCCCAACTGTGGTCAGACCACACCGTAGGTCATCGGTGCGCAGGTATGAACCCGCCCCGGTGGCCACGAGCATCGTGCCCCCGCCGCACGTGCGGCAGCAGCGCAACCGCGCCCGGTGCGGCGCCGATAGGCTCAGGCGCATGGCGACTCCTGCTGCGCGCGCCTGGGAACGGGTGCTCTCGCACGTCGAAGCCGAGCTGCTGGGCGGCAGGCTCGCCCCGGGCCAGCGGCTGCCCGGCGAACGCGCGCTGGCGGTCGAGCTCAACGTCGGGCGCTCGTCGGTGCGCGAGGCGATGCGCGTGCTCGAAGCCCTCGGCCTGCTGCGCGCGCAGACCGGCTCCGGCCCGGACGCGGGAGCGGTCATCCTCGCGCGGCCGACCGGCGGGATGAGCGCGCTGATGCGGCTGCAGGTCGCCGGGCAGGGTTTTCCGGTCGCCGACGTGGTGCGGACCCGCCTGGTGCTGGAAGGTTCTGCGGTCGCCGAACTCGCCGCGCGCCCGGGAGCGGTCGACCTGACCGAGACCGACGAGCTGCTCGACGCGATGGACGCGCCCGATCTCGACCCGGAGACGTTCCTGGCCCTGGACGCCCAGCTGCACCTGGGCCTGGCCCAAGCCGCGGGCAACGAGGTGGTCGCGGCGATGATGTCCGGCCTGCGGGACTCCATCGAGACCTACACCCGCGAAGCCGTCCCGCGGCTGGAGTCCTGGAGCGGCACCGCGCAACGACTCCGCGCCGAGCACCGGGCGCTGGTGCAGGCGGTTCGGGACGGCGCGGCCGAGCTCGCCCGCACTCGCGTCACCGAACACATCAAGGGCTACTACGCCGACAGCGGCCTGCGGCTGTAGCGGCCTGCGTCGGTGAAGCCGCGGCGAGCGCGGCCGTTCACCGGGGCCGTGTGCGCGGTATCGCCCGCCCATGCCCACGGCGGCCGCTGCGCCGCCTGGCGCGTCACCAGTCCTCCGCCGTCCTGCGCAGCTCTTCGAAGGTCGAGCGCAGGTGGTGCCGCAACGTGCGTCGGCGGGAGTCGGCCAGCCAGTTGTCCGTGCCGAGCCGGTAGGCGGCCACCGCGGCGGCAGCGGTCACGGCTGCCGAGGTGGCGGAGCCTCCCCGCGCGCGCAGAGCTGCGCTGATCGCCGTGTCGAGCGCGGCCATCTTGGCCAGTTCGCGCTCTCGCAGTTCGGCACGCGTGTCGAGAATCCGCTTGCGGCGCTGTGCGGCGTCCCGGCGCTGGTCGAACCACTCGGTGTCGACGGTGAGGGCCGCGGCGACCGCGTCGAGCGGCGACCGGTCCGCGGGTGCGGCGCCCACCGCTTCGACGACCTCGGCGATGAACCGGTCCTGAGCGGGGAAGAGCACGTCGCGCTTGTCGGCGAAGTGGTTGTAGAAGGTGCGCTCGGTCAGTCCGGCGTTCTTCGCGATCTCGGCGACGGTGGTGCGCTCGTAGCCGCGTTCGGAGAACAACTCGATCGCAGCGCTCTGCAGCCGTTCCTGCGCCCCGCCCGGCCATCGTCCCATCACACCAGCCTAGGCGATTACAGAGACTGCAATCAACGCGTAGGCTGAGTGCAGTCTCTGCAATCAGCTGAAGGGGTCCGAGATGACCTACGCGGGAACCCGGATCGGAGTGTTCCTGGGCGGAACGTTCGCGCAAGAGCCGGGCATGGGCAACATCGTCGACCGGGCCGTCGAGCTGGCCCGCGAGGCGGCGGACGCGGGTGTGCACACGCTCTGGTTCGGGCAGGCGGTGGACTTCGATGCGATCCAGTTGGCCGCGCACGTGGGCCGGGCCGAGCCCGGGATCCACGTCGGCACGTCGACGGTGCCGATGTACCCGCGTCATCCCCTGCTCGTCGCCGCGGCGGCGAAGACCGCGCAGGCCGCCACCAGCGGGCGGTTCCGGCTCGGCGTCGGGCTCGGCGCGCGGAACCTGCTCGAGCCGCAGTTCGGCCTGCCGTACCCGCCGCAGATCCGGCACCTGCGCGAGTACCTCGCCGCGCTGCGTCCGCTGCTCGACGGGGACGACTCCGCGTTCGAGGGCGCGACCCTCGCGTCGCGCCCGGTCACGCCGACCGCGGTCGCCGGAGCCGCACCGGCGATCCCGATCCTGGCCGCCGCGATGGGGCCACGCGCGCTCGCGGCTGCCGGTGAGCTCACCGACGGAACGGCGACGTACCTCGCGGGGCCGCGCGCGCTCGACGAGCGGATCGTCCCGGGCATCACCGAAGCCGCCGCCGCGGCCGGGCGGCAGGCACCGCAGATCGTGGCCGGCGTGCCCGCGGTGGTCACCGACGACGTCGCCGCCGCCCGCGCCCACGCGGCGGAGGTCCTCGGCTTCTACGACGACATCCCCTCCTACCGGAAGGTCATCGCTGCTGAGGGCCTGTCGAGCGCGGCCGACCTGCTGCTCGCCGGAGACGAGGACACCGTCGCCGCCGGCCTGCGCCGCTACGTCGACGCCGGGGCCACCGAGATCATGATCAGCCATACCGAGCTGCTCGGCGAACGCGCACGCGCACGCACCTGGGCACTCGCCCGGTGTCTGTGACGGCAGTCCGGATGCGAAACCTCGGCCGGCTCGCGGTCGGGGCGGGCAACGCCGCCGTCCCGGCCGTTGCCGCGGTGCCGGTTCTGCACGACTCCCGGCCCGCCGTGGCTCCGGGGAACCCCGACCGCACATGATCAACCCGAGGCGCCGAGCGGCCGATCTCGACCAGCGGCGTTGCCCCGTGCTGAACCGCTCCACCGGTTCAGCGCTGACCGCTGCTACTCGAACCCGGACTCCTGCGTTCGCGTTGAGGCCGCCCCGTCTGCGGGGCTTGACCGCGAGGCATCAGTTGCCGCCGCCGAGTCCGGGCCGTGCGGGCTCGCGCCGTCCAGCGCGGTACGCAGGTCGCGCCGCAGGTCGTGGTCGGGCTGCCCGTCGTCGGGGATCCGGTCGAGGGATCGGGCGAGTGTCTCGTGCAGCTGCTCGAAACGTGCCCGTTCGGCCGCAGCCGCGCTGGTCTGCCCGTCCAACTGCCCGCGCAACTCCTCGATCTTGTCGTGCAGCGGGACGAGGCTGTCCGCGTAGCCGCGGGTGGCGTCGGTCAGCTGCTGGGTCAGCGCGGCGATGCGCTCATCGGCGTGGTCCTGGCTGGCTTTGAGGCGAGCCTCGAAATCCTCGCTCTGGGCGCGGATCTGCTGGTCGTGCTCCTCGCGCAGCGCCGTGCGCAGGCTCTGCCGCGCCTGGTCGAGCTGTTCCAGCGCCGAGGCGCGCTCGTCGGCGAGGGTCTGCTGGGTTTCGGCCAGCCGCTGGTTGGCGGTGTTGAGTTGTTCGAGGGCGTGCGCCCGGTCGTCGGTGGCCTTCGCTGCCTCGTCCCGGGCGCTTTCGGCGTCCTCGGTGGCTCGGGCCGCGGTCCGCTCGGCGTCCTGTTGCCCGGCACGTGCGGCTTGGGCCTGTTCGCGGGCCTGCTCGGCGTCGTCGGTGGCCTGGTCGCGTTCGGCGGTGGCGGTGCGGGCCGCTTCCAGCGCCTCGTCGCGTTCGCGTTCGGCGGTCTCACGCGCGGCGAGCGCGGCTTCGAGCTGATCGGAGGCGTGCGAGTGCAGCGCGGCGACCTCGGTGCGCACGGGATCGACCGCCGCGTTGAGCCGGTCGAGGTGCTGTTGCAGCGCTGTGAGGTCGAACGGGGTCATGGGCTGCTGTTCGCCGTAGACCTGGACCCAGATCTCGCGGTGCTCGTCGAGCATCGCGCAGCTGATCGTCTTCGCGCCCCACTGGCCGTAGCGGTCCGCGTCGGCCGGGCAGTACGGGGTGGGCCGTCCGCCACGCGAGGGCAGTGGCGGTAGCGGCTCACCGCAGTAGGCGCAGTGGGCCTGCTCGCCCGCGGTCAGCTTCTGCAGCGTGGTTTCGCGGCGCTGCTCGCGGCTCGCCCGCCGCGCCGGAGCGGGCGGCTTTCGGTGCGTCCCGTCGTCCTGCTCGTCCTGGGTCGTGTCCTGGCCCGCCACGGTTCTTGTGCCCTCCCGGTAGCCCGCATGCCTGCGTGAACGATCATCGTCGAGTTCTAGTTCAAGAACTTTAACATGGTTGATCGAGTTCTAATCGATAACTGACACAGCGAAGATGTCGGACCAGCGTCATATGGATAACCAGGATTATGGATATGATCTCGTGGTGAGGTTCGGAGGCGGCCCGCCGCGGCGAGCGGGGGCCACCGCGAGGCGAGAAGGGGAGGGCCGCACAGCGATGACCCACGCCGTGGCCGCGATCGAGGAGCCGGGCGGCAAGACCAGCCGGGAGCGATTCGCGGAGTTCCTGCGGATCTACACCTCGTTGAACACCCGCATCGCCTACGCCACCGACCTGGGCATCCCGCTGGAATGGGTGCCCGGCTACCAACCGCCGGATCCGCAGCGCCGCCGCGGCCGGGCGCGGCGGACCGAGCCGACCGGGCTGGAATGGCTCAACTGGTGTGTGCGCAGCGGGTTCGGCTCTTTCGCCGACGTGCGGGTGCAGCACGTCGAGCAGTGGCTGGAAGAACTCGCCGACGCCGGTTACCGCGACGCCACGCGGGCGCGGATGCTCTCGGCGGTCTCGGCGTTCTACCGCAAGTACCTGCTGCGGGAGGGCTTGGCCGAGCACAACCCGGCCGCGCTGGTCGACCGCTCAAACCAGCACCTCAACCGCTCCGCAGCAACCCCGTCGACCACGGCGATGTGGTCGTTCGAGGCGTGCCGGGCGCTGCTGCACGCCGCGCACCTGCTCGCGCCCGGTCGCCGGGACGGACTTCGCGACCGGGCGATGGTCGAGGTGCTCATCGGCACCGGAGTCCGCGCGGAGGAACTGGTCGGGGTCGATCTGGACGGCTATCAGCGGCCCGCACCGGGCGGGCCTGCCGCGCTGCGGGTGCACGGCAAAGGCGGGAAAGATCGCCGGGTGGCGTTGGCCGCGCCGGTGGCCGATGCGATCGAGGACTACCTGGCGGTGCGCAGCACTCCGGCGGTGCCCGCCGTTGCCGGGCAGGTCGGCAACCGGGTCGCGCAGCCGTTGTTCGTGACCCGCACCGGAGCCCGGGTGCACGTCACGCACGTGCAGGCGGTGCTGCGGAGGTTGTGCGCGACGTTCGCGCCCGCACCGGACGCGCCTGCGCCGCGGGCGCGGTGGCTCAGGGACCTGCTGGCCACCGAGCAGGCCGCGGTGATCGCGCAGCACCTGGGTCCGTTGCGGGAGACCATCCATCCGCACTCGGCGCGGCATTCCTACGCCACGCACGCGATCACGCGCGGCGCCGAGCCCCGGCAGGTTCAGCACGACCTCGGTCATGCCGCGTTGTCGACGACCGAGGGCTATCTGCACGACGCCGAGGAGCTGGCCCAGTCCGCCGCCCACGAGCTCGCCCCGGCGCTGCACCGGGGCTGGCTGTCGACCCGAAACGGATGATCAGCCGCGTCCGGGAACGGCAGCGGTTTCGGTCACGGTGACGATTTCGTCAGCCGTGCAGCGCCAGGTAGGGCGCCACGGCCAGCAATGCCGCCACCAGCGCGTACTTGAGCCCGCGGGTCGGCACGGCGTGCGCGATCTTCCAGCCCAGCAGCACCCCGGCGAGTTCGGGGATGCCCACCAGCGCGGCCAGCGGCCAGTTGATCGCGCCGTGGGCGAGGTAGCCGACGGTGCCGACCGCGGCGATCACGATGGACTGCGCTTGCGCGGCCGCCAGCGACTCCAGCACCGGCACGCCGAAGGCGATCAGCAGCGGCACGGTCAGCATCGGACCGCCGATGCCGACGATGCCCGAGGCCACGGCCACCGCGAACCCGGTGCCACCGACCAGCGCCATCAGAGGGTGCGCGGCGGTTCCGGCGGGTTCGCGGTGCTCGCGCAGCCACACCAGCACCGCCACCAGCGTCACGAACACCGCCAGCACCAGCCCGAACACCCGCTTGGACACCACCGTGTTGATCAGCACGCCCAGCGGGGTCCCGGCCAGCGCGGTCGCGCACAGGATCAGCGCGCTGCGCCGCGTCTCGGGATCGCGCAGCTGCCCGGAGCGGGTGTAGGCGGCGGTGGCCAGCGCGCCCGTGGCCACGTGCGTGACGATCGCGGTGCCTGCGACCTCGGCCGAGCTCAGCCCGGTCAGCGCGAACAGCCCGATGGTCGGCAGCACGCCGCCAGGCCCGAGGGCGGTGATGCCGACACCGCCGACCAAGCCGAACAGGCCCAGCAGCACCAGCACAGGTGTGGAAAGTCCGGCCATGACCGCGGTCGTCCTCCTGATGGGGTAGCGCGAGCGGCGCTGACCGTAACACCACCGCTGCGTCCGCAGGCCCGAGCGCGATCACTTAAACCGGCTCCGGAGACGCCCGGCGCGGCAGCGGCTAGTGCGAACCGGTCCGGCGCAGGTGCAGCAGCGGGAACGGCCTGCCCTCGCCGTCGAGTTCCGATCGGTCGATTCGCTCGAACCCTTTTGCTTCGTAGAAGTGGCGGCCGCTGTCGTTGGCCTCGTTGACATCGACATGAAGCACGTCGAATCGCCGCCCGATGTCGTCGAGCAGCCGAGTTCCGATTCCGCGGCCCTGCGCCGCCGGATCGACGAACAGCATGTGAATCTCGCCGTCTTTGTGCGCGATGAACCCCAGCGGCCCGTGTCCCTGCTGGTCGGCCACGCGCAAGTCCCCCATGGCGGGCAGGTATCCGGAGACGGCCGACTCGTAGAAGTCGATGTCTTCCCCGGTCAGGAAATGATGCGTCGCTTCAACCGAACGCCGCCAGATGCCCAAGAGAACGGCGTGTTCCTCGGGTCCGGCCGACCGTACCTGCACGTCGAAATCCACTACCGCAGGATACTGACCGGCCGGGGGCCTTGTGCCCGCACAGCGAATGCTGAGCGCGAATCGCACGCGCCGGCGCGGCCGCGACGACCTCGTCCTGTTGCGCACGATCGGCGACCTCGCGCGAGCCGCGCCGCCGGTCCTCGTCGCGAAGGTTTTTGCGGAACCGGCAACGATGTTTGTCGTTTCCGGCGCCGGGAGTGGACGGTGTCGGGTATGGGAATCGGCGAGGAAGGGACCGCGATGACCGACGCGAACGGCACCGCCGAGCACTGGGACGCGCGTTACGGCGAGCACGAGCAGTTCTGGAGCGGGAACCCGAACACCGCCCTGGTCGAACACGTCGCGCAGCTCCCCCCGGGACGCGCGCTCGACCTCGGCTGCGGCGAGGGGGCCGATGCGATCTGGCTGACCGAGCGGGGCTGGCAGGTCACCGCCGTGGATGTCTCCGGTGAGGCGTTGCGGCAGGCGGCCGAGGACGCGGGAGCGGCCGGGCGCATCGACTGGCGCCGAATGGATCTGGCGAGTGAGTTCCCGCGCGGCGAGTTCGACCTGATCTCCGCGCAGTTCCTGCACTCCGAGGTGGAGCTGCCGCGCGAGGAGATCCTGCGCACCGCAGCGGCCGCGGTCGTACCGGGCGGGGTGCTGCTGATCGAAGGCCACGCCAACATTCCCGATTGGGCCCCGCCGCAGTACCACGATCATGATGTGCACCTGCCGAGTTCGCGGGAACTGCTGGAAACCTTGGGCCTCGGCGAGGAGTGGGAGGTGCTGGTCTGCGGCGAGCACGAACGCGCCCAACACGGACCGGACGGCTACATCGGGGCGCGGCAGGACACCACCCTCAAACTCCGCCGCAGCTCAGCCGCGCGGAGCCGGTGAGGCGGAGCGAGCCTCGAAGCATCGATCCGGCAGCGCCGCGGTTTGGCGGGCGTTGGGAAGGCCCGGGTCCGGCACTCAGCCGAACGCCTCCGTGTAGGTGTTTCGCAACTGCCATGCGGCTTCGTCGTGTGTCGGTGCTCCTCGGGTCGCAGTCCGACCGTCCAGGAAGTCTTCGAGTCGCTGCAATCCCGTGTGCCACCCCGCCGCCATCGCGGCGGCGAAGTCGCGGTCGTCGAAGATGTCGGTGAACTCGGCGTTCACGCCGACCCGGTGCGGGCATCGGCCGCTCCGGGGCCGGGAACCGACTTGACGTTGCCCGCGCCGATCGCTTCGCCGCAGGCCGAGCAGATCAGGTGCGCGTCGGCGATCTCGCCGCAGTCGCGGTGGATCAGTTGCAGGGGTGGCCCGTCGGGTGCGGCGTACTCGTCGCCCCATTGCCGCATGGCGGTGATGATCGGCCACAGATCGCGGCCTTTGGCGGTGAGCCGGTAGTCGAACCGCGGCGGGTGCTGCGAGTAGGGGGCCTTTTCGACTACACCGTGCTCGACGAGCCGGGCGAGGCGCTGGTTGAGGATGTTGCGGGAGATCCCGAGGCGCTGCTGGATCTCGTCGAAGCGGGTGGCGCCGAGGAACACGTCGCGCACGATCAGCAGCGACCAGCGTTCCCCCACGATCTCCAGGCACTGCGCGATCGAGCAGTGCATCTCGGAGAAGCTTTTGTGCTGCATCCCGGGCGACCGTAGTCAGTTGCGTCATGGAACGCAATCTGCATAGGGTCGGTTCCGTCTTGGAACTCTCTGCGTCCGAGGAGCATTCGATGCCGGAACTCGCCGCCCCGTCCGCGTTCATGGAACTGCTGGGCATCTCGTTCGACGAGACCACCGCGAGCACGGTGCGCGGGTCGGTGGCCGCCGACGAGCGCCACCACCAGCCCTGGGGGCTCGTGCACGGCGGGCTCTACACCACGGTGATCGAGTCGTTCGCGACGACCGGTGCCTACGAGGCGGTCAAGGACCAGGGCCGGCAAGCGGTCGGCGTGTCGAACATGACCGATTTCCTGCGCCCGCACCGCAGCGGGCGGCTCGACGTGGTGGCCACCGCGATCAACCAGGGGCGCAGCCAGCAGCTCTGGCAGGTCGAGATGCGACGGCAGGACGACGGCAAGCTCGTCGCCCGCGGCCAGGTCCGCCTGCAGAACATCGACGCCGGTTGAGCTCTTGAACCCCGAAATGCTGCGGTCTCGACCAGCCGCGCGTGCTGGAGTTCAAGGATCACGTGCTGCGGGCGCAGCCCGGCTGCGAGCGGATCACCGTGCCGGTCGATCTGCGCGAAGACTGGCCTGCCGCCCTGCGCGCGGCCGGGTTCGACCCGGCCGCCCCGACGGCGTGGCTGGCCGAAGGCCTCCTGCGGTATCTGCCCGGGGCGGCTGTGCGGGAACTGTTCGCCCGCATCACCGAATTGTCCGCGCCGGGCAGCCGGTTGGGTGTGAACGAGACCCGGGACGAGTCGTGGCATCCGCAGTTGCAGCGCTTCTTCGCGCATTTCGGGCTCGACCCGAGCGCGCTGCGGCACGTCGAGTCCGCACGCCCGCAGGTGGCGACTTGGTTCCCGGCCCACGGCTGGCAGACTCCCGCGCTGGTCACCGGCCGCGAACTCGCCGAGCGCCACCTGCGCGCGCTGCCTGCGGAAGCCGACGACTGGTTCGCCGCCCACAGCGACTACTGCACGACCCGCCTGCCCGGCCGAGATGAGCAGTGACATGAGCGTGCTCGGCGTCGCCGATGTGCCCGGTGGCGCATCGGACCGGTGAGCCCCGCTTCGATCGCGGCAGTGGTGATTCGCCAAGGGCGTGGCGGTCAGGCCACCGGCAGCGTGCGTTCGTGGATCAGTTCGAGGCCGTCGGCGGCGTCGTTGCGGGCGCCGACCCGGTGGAAGCCGAGTGCGGCGGCCAGTGCGAGCGATGCGGTGTTGTCGGGGCGGATGCAGGCCACGCAGATCATGGCTCGGCCGGTGCCGTGCGCCCAGCCGGTCAGTGCCCGCGCTGCTTCGATGGCATAGCCCTTGCGCCGATGACCGGGCATGATCTCGTAGCCGATCTCGACCCGCCCGCCGCGCGGTGGCGCGTGGAATCCGATGTGGCCGACGACTTCCTGCTGGTCGCGGTGCACCACGGCCCGCACGAGCCATGGTTGTTCATTCCGGTCGTCGGCCAGTTGCGCCAGCCGCCGCCGCGCCGGAACTCCCGAGCACCACCCGGCAGGCACGTGCACGCCCAGCGCACGCTGCAGCTCGGCGGCATCGCCGCGCAGGACCAGCTGCAGCAGCTTCGGGGTGAGCACGGTCAGGTCGAGGCGGTCGCTGCGGATCACGTCATCGCTCATCAACGACGATCCTCGTGGTCGCCCGCTCGCGGTTCAACGCACCGGGAGCCGACGAGCCGGTGAACCCGCTGCGCGAGGCGCCGCACGATGGGTCCTCCGGTCAAGATCAGGGCAGTGACCGTTGCCTTGCCTGCGGCGTCGTAGCTTGCCTAGCCCGGAGTAAGCAGCGGTGCTGCGGATCAGTACGTGAAGCGGCGGACGGTTTCCGGGTGAATGACGACGCGCACCAGGTCCATGGCCAGCATCCCGGCGAGGTCCTCGGCACGGACCGGGTCCTCGAGGTCCCAGTAGCGCGGGGCCAGGCGGCTGCACAGGTCGTTGGCTCCGCCGGATTCGATCGTGGTGCGGCCGACGACCGACACCCATTGCTCGCGTTCACCGACCGGGGCGACAACGGTGATCAAGGCGCGCGGGTCGCGGTGCAGACGCCGTACTTTCAGCGAGTCCGACTCGGTGAACAGCTCGATCGTGCCCTCGGCGGTGGCCTCGAACCACACCGGCCGCGGCTGCGGCGGCAGTGGCCCCGCGGCCGTGGACAGCAACCCGTGCAGGGGGCGTCCGAGAAATTCGAGGTCCTGGGTGGTCAGGGGACTTGTGCTGGTGCTCATGAGTCCGATTCAACACCGCCTGCTCGGACGAGCACATGGGTGAGGAACCGGGTTACCTGTGCATTCGTCTAGACTCGGTGCGGTGGATGCGTTCGGTGACCTGTTCCGCGGCATACGGGCTCACGGCTCGTTGTTCGGCAGTTCGACCCTTTCCCCGCCTTGGGCGCTGCACTTCGCCGACGGCGCCCCGCTGACCTTGTGCACCGTGCTGACCGGCGGGGGCTGGATCGTGCCGGAGAAGCATCCACCCGAACCGCTGTCCGCCGGTGAGACGATCGTGGTGCGCGGCCCTGCGACGTTCACCTTCGTCGACGAGGTCGGCACCCGGGCCGAACCGATAGCGTGCGGCGCGCACTGCGCGACTCCGGAGCAGGGCGGGACCAGGCACCGGCGCGGCTGGAACGACCGCGGCCACGACGTCGACGACGGTGCGACGACACTGATCGTCGGCGCATATCCGGTGCGGGGTGCTACCAGCGACCGGCTGCTGGAGGCACTGCCGGCGGTGCTGCGCGTGGACTCCGGGGACACGGGCGACCCCGTGCTGGAGCACCTCGCCGCCGAGGTCGCCGTCGACAAACCGGGCCAGCAGGTGGTGCTCGACCGGCTGCTGGACTGGATGCTGGTCTGCACGCTGCGCGAGTGGTTCGACCGTCCCGGCGGCGAACCTCCGGCCTGGTGGACCGCGCAGCGCGACCCGGTGGTCGGCGACGCGCTGCGCCTGCTGCACGCCGAGCCGGCGGCGTCGTGGACGGTCGCCGCGCTGGCCGAACGCACCGGGGTGTCGCGCTCCACGCTGGCCAAGCGGTTCACCGAGCTGGTCGGTGAACCGCCGCTGACCTACCTCACCCGCTGGCGCATGACGCTCGCCGCGGACCTGCTGGCCGAGCGGGAGGCCGCGACCATCGCGGACATCGCCCGCACCGTGGGCTACTCCGACCCGTTCGGTTTCAGCGCCGCGTTCAAACGGGTCCAGGGCCTCAACCCGAGCGAGTTCCGGCGCACCGCGACCACCGCCTGACTCGCCTGCTAGCCCGCCGGGTCCACCAGCACCTTCATCTTCCGGCCCGCCCGCAGCGCGTCGAAGCCCTCATCGACGACTTGCCCGATAGGGATGTGCGAGACCCAGCCGGTGGTGTCGTAGTGCCCGCGGGCCATCAGGTCGATCACCGCGCGGTAGTCCTCGGCGGTGTAGGCCAGCGATCCGCGCACGAGAGCCTCGCTCATGACGAGCTTGAGCAGCGTGACGGGGAACGGGTGCTCGTAGATCGCCACCGACACCATCGGCTTGCGCGTGCCCAAGCACGACAACCCGGACTCCACCGCGGCTTGCGCGCCCGCCGCGTCGTAGACGGCGTCGGCGCCGCGGCCGCCGGTGTGCTGCTGGACGTGCTCGGCGGGATCGGTCTCGGCCGGGTCGATCACGTGCTGCGCGCCGAGTCCGCGCAGCGCCGCACGCCGGGCCGGTGCCGGTTCCACGACGGTGATGTCGTCGATGCCGAGTCCGCGCAGCGCGAACCACAATCCGATGCCGACCGGGCCCGCGCCGAACACGACCGCGGAGCCACCCGGCGGGACCTCACCGAGCTTGGCCGCGTGGTACGCCACCGCCATCGGCTCGACCAGCGCGCCCAGCTCGTCGCTGACCGAATCGGGCAGCACGTGCACCATCCGCTCGGGCACCACGGTGCGCTCGGCCATGCCGCCATCGGACATCAGCCCGTGGAAACCGATCTGCCGGCAGGTGTTGTAGTTGCCCATCCGGCAGGCGGGGCACTCGTCGCAGCGGTAGAGCGCTTCGACCGCGACCCGGTCGCCCACCGACGCCGCCCGCACGCCGTCGCCGACCTCGACGACGCGGCCCGCGAACTCGTGGCCGAGCGTGAGCGGCAGCTGCGCCCCGGTCAGCGGGTGCGGCTCGACCGGGCAGAAGATCGGCCCGGCGAAGTACTCGTGCAGGTCGCTGCCGCAGATGCCGTTGTGCGCGACCTGGATCTTCACCGCCCCCGGCGGGCAGGGCGGTTCGGGCACGTCGAGCACGGCGATGTCGTGGCTTCCGCGGTACACGGCGGCACGCATGGCGGTCTCCTTCCCGGCCGGGCGGTCCCGGTCACTGCTGGCCGGTCTTCTCCTGCTCGTAGCGTTCGGTCATGGTCGCCACCGCCTGCATCTGCGCGGCCGCGTAGTCCTCGCGCTTGTCGCGGGCGCGTTCCTTCGCGTCGAGCGTCTGCTGCGCGTGCGAGCGCGCTCCGCCTTGGAAGTGCGGCATGACGTGCTGCGCGATCAGCTCCCAGGAACGCTTGGTGGCCTCGGGGTTGGCCCACTCGTGCCCGAGCAGCAGCATGCAGCCGAAACCGCCGGACTGGTCCCACAACCGCTGCACCTGCGCGCGGGCGTCTTCGACGGTGCCGATGGCGCCGACACCGGCCTCGTTGATGAAGTCGATCATCTCCCGCAGGTCGCCGCCTTCCGCGGCCATCTGCGGGAACGCGGCGGTCTTCTGGAAGTAGTGGAACCAGCTCTCGATGCCGTACTCGACGTCTTTGTAGGCCTGCTCGCGAGTTTCGGCGATGTGCATCAGCCCGACCAGCCGCCAGTCCTGCCGCGAGACCTGCTGCCCGTAGTGCGCGGCGCGTTCTTCGACGACGTTCCAGTGGTGCGCCAGCGCGTCGAACCCGTCCTTGCTCAGCGTCGCCCCGATCGAGAGCAGCCCCACGCCGTGGCTGCCGGCCATGCGCGGCCCGGTGGGGGAGGCGACTCCGGCCACGGCCACGTCGAAGCACGGTTCGGTGTAGGGCCGCAGGTGCAGCTTCGCATCGACCAGCTCGTGGGTGCGGGTGCGTTCGGTGACCGTTTCGCCGCGCAGCAGCCGCATGATGATGTCCAGGTCGACTTCGAGCAGTTCGCGCGTGTCGGTCGGGGTCAGCCCGAGCATCATCGAGTCGGTCGGCAGCGATCCCGGCCCGCAGCCGAGCATCGTGCGGCCCCGGGTGAGGTGGTCCAGCAGCACCATCCGCTCGGCCACCCACAGCGGGTTGTGGTACGAGATCGACGTGACGCCGGTGCCGAGCTTGATCCGCCGGGTGCGTTCGGCCGCCGCGGCGATGAAGATCTCCGGCGAGGCGATCAGCTCGGTGCCCGCCGAATGGTGCTCACCGATCCACGCCTCGTCGTAGCCGCACCGGTCGAGGTGCTCGATGAGTTCCAGATCCCGCTGCAGCGCCAGCGTCGGGTTCTGCCCGGCCGGGTGGAACGGGGCCAGGAAAGTGCCGAAGCGCAGCCGGTCCATGTCGTGCCTCCTCAATCAGGCTGTGGTGTCCGAGCCACCTGCGAACGTAAGCTGCGTCACGCCCGGCCCCGGTGTTCAAAAATTTGACGGCTACCTGGTGTGGCCGGTGCGCCCGGGCCGGTCGGCAACGGCGCCGGACGGAAGGACATCGCCCGATGCGCACCGCCTGGGAGCAGTTCCAGCAGGGGGAGGAGTCGGCAGGGGTCCGCCCGGAAATCCTCACCTCCTGGCGACGATCACAGCTGTCCGGCGTCGACCCCGAGCACGTGGATCTGCCGTGGCAGCAACCGGCCGTGGACACCCGCTTCGCCCGGTCGGCCATTCCGGTGCTGACCCGCCTGGCCGATCTGCTCGTCGGCACCGGCACCTCACTGGTGATCACCGACTCGGGTGGCCAAGTGCTGTGGCGCTGCGTCTCCGACCGCGCGTTGCGGCGCGAACTCGACGAGATGGCCATCGTCGAAGGTTTCAGCTTCGGCGAGGAACACGCCGGCACCAACGGCCTGGGCACCTCGCTGGAAAGCCGCCGGGTCACCACCGTGCGCGGCGGGGAGCACTTCAAGGCACCGTTCCACCGCTTCACCTGCGTCGCCGCACCGGTCACGCACCCGCTGACCCGCCGCGTCGTCGGCGGGGTCAACATCACCTGCCGCGCCGCCGACGCCAACGAACGGCTGCAACCGGCGCTGCTCGCACTCGCCCGCGAAGTGCAGCAAGCGCTCCTGCACGCCGCGGGCAACCGCGAGCGCGCACTGTTCGACGCGTTCCTGCAGCACGCACGGGCAACCACACCGGTGATCACCCTCGGCCCGGAGATGCTCATCAAGAACGACGCCGCAGCCGGCATCGACGTCGACCACCACCGGCTGTGGCAGCGCGTCCTGGACGCGGCCGAGCAGGGCGGCCCGCTGCACATCCCCGAACTCGACGCCCGCACCGCCCAGCTCAAAACGATCGCCGAAGGCTCGCGGATCTCCGGTGCGGTGCTGGTGCTCGACCAGCACAAGCACCGGCCATCGGCCGCCGCGACCGCGCAGCAGCGCGTTGCCGCCGCGGTAGGACGGCTGCTCTGTGAACCCGGCGCCGTGGTCGTGCGCGGCGCGGCCGGGACCGGCAAGCAGTACGTGCTCACCGGCCGGCTGATCACCGCCGGGCACCCGTACGACGTGCTCGACTGCGCAACCGCCACCTTCCGGGAACTGCCCGCCGGTGTGCGCCGGGCGGCCGAGACCGGACGTGCACTGGTGCTGACCCACCTGCAAGCGCTCTCGGCGGAACAGGCCGACGCGCTCACCGCCGCGCTGGCCGGCTCGGCCGCGCCGGTGCTCGGCACCATCACCGCCGAACGCGCCGACGACACCGCACACCTGACCCGCCTGCTCGACGCGCTCGAAGCCACGGTGCTGGAACTGCCGCCGCTGCAACTGCGCGGCGACGAACTCGACCAGCTGGTCACCGCTGTGACACCGGCCGGTATCCGCTGGTCGGAGCGGGCCATGGCCGCCTTGCACGAACACACCTGGCCGGGCAACATCGCCGAGCTGAAACTCGCGGTGCGCACCGCCGCCGCGTCGGCCACCGGCAGCGTCATCGGCCTCGAGCACCTGCCCGGCTCGGTGCGCGCCGCCGCGGGCGACCGGCGGCTGAGCCTGCTCGAACAAGCCGAGGCCGACGTCATCACCGAGGTGCTCGCCGCCTCCGGCGGCAACAAGGCCGCAGCGGCGCGCCGGCTGGGACTGTCCCGGCCGACCCTGTACGCGAAACTCCGCGCCTACCGGATCTGACACTTCCGGCCTTGTCGCCCAGCACAGGTGGGAAAAGCCGACGTTCAGCGCAAGTTCGGAGCTCGCGGGTGCGATGATCCGTCGACCGCGTCCCCGAGCCTGCTGATCGAGGATTCATGAACCGACACTTCGTGTTCGTCAACGCACGGAGTCGCTGTATCACGGTGTGCCGCTGGTGGCCGTCGCTCGAGATCCCGAGAAGGAAGCCCTCGCCGCACGAGTCGAAGAACTCGCCGCCGGGCGCAGACTGGCGCGGACCGACCTGACCCCGAAGCTGCTGCGCGAGACCGTGGAGGCGGTCGCCGCCGACGACGACATCCGCGCAAGCGCCGCCACCTGCAGCACGGCACTGCAACGCTGCGACGGCCCGGCCCGGGGTCGACGCACTCACAACCACCTCAGCTGACGGCAAGACGACGATTCGAACCACTGTGGAGGGCGGAATGCGGGCACTGCTGGCGACCATCGGATCGCGCGGCGAAGTGCAACCGGTCGTGGCCCTGGCTCGGCGATTGCAAGAGCTCGCGCAGGAAGTCCGGGTGTGCGCGCCCCCCAGACTTCGCCACCTGGATCGAGGAACTCGGGATCCCGGTGTCGCCCCTCGGGCCATCGATGCGCCCCGCGCCCGGCTCCGCGACGTGGGACCTGTCCACACCCGAAGGCCGGCGGCGAGCGGCCAAGGACGCCGTGGCCGCGCAGTTCACCACGCTCCCGGAAGCCGCCGAAGGATGCGACGTCCTGCTAGCGACCGGGACCGTCATGGTCGCGGCCCGGTCAGCTGCCGAAATGGTGGGCATCGACTACCTGCACGCCCACTACTGCCCGGCCACCCTGGCTTCCGCGCACCACCCGCCGGCCCCCTGGCCGGGCTGGCCGCAGCACGACACCGGCACCAACGACCAGCTGTGGCAACGGGAAACGCAGCGCTGGAACGACACCTGGGCGAGCCCGCTCAACGAGCACCGCACCACCGCCGGACTCGCCCCGGTCGAGAACGTGCGCAGCCACGTCGTCACCGACCGGCCGTGGCTGGCCGCCGACCCCGCGCTCGGCCCCTGGCTCGATGCGGCGGACCCCACCGTGTTCCAGACCGGCGCGTGGATGCTGCCCGATCAGCGACCGCTGCCGGACGAGCTGGAATCGTTCCTGGCCGCCGGCGCAGCCCCGGTCCATTTCGGTCTGGGCAGTATGCCCGCACCCGGGCACGACCTCGGCCAGGTCCTGACCACGGCCGCCCGCGCACTCGGGCGGCGGACGATCATTACCGCCGGATGGGCGGGCTTGACGGCCGCCGACAGCGACTCGGAATGCCTCGTGATCGGCGAGACCAACCACCAAGCGCTGTTCGAGCGGGTCGCCGCCGTCGTGCACCACGGCGGCGCGGGAACCATTACTACCGCGGCGCGGGCAGGAACGCCCCAAGTGCTGATCCCGCAGGTCTACGATCAGCACTACTGGGCCGAACGCGTCGACCACCTCGGGATCGGAGTCGCGCACCCGCCGGGAATGCCCAGCGCCGACTCGCTGACCGCCGCGCTCGACAAGGCCACGACCTCCGCGGTCACCACCCGCGCCCGCGCGCTCGCCCCCGCGATCCGCACCGACGGCACCACGGTCGCCGCACGACACCTGATCGCAGGCGGACGGTGAACCGATCAGGGATGCATGTGCGCACCCTTGACGATCTTGTCGACGGCGTTTCGCGGGCCGCGCAGCGCCAGGCCCACGAGGTCGAGAGCATCGCGGGGCACGGCGCGGACCGCGGCGCGGTTGGCTTCGTCATGGCCGGTGGAGAACAGATCGGCGGTGAAGATCGCCGTGGGCAGCTCGCGCGCGACGGCCTTGGCGTGCGCAGTGGTCAACAGCTCTTTGCCCGCTTCGAACACCAGCACCGGCTGGCGCAGCATCGGCAGATACCGGGTGTCGTCGGCGTCGAGGTAGGGCTCGCCGACCAACTCCGGATCACCGGCGGTGATACCGCCGGTCAGGAACGCGGTCACGTTGAGCCGCTGCCAGGTCGCCAGATCCTCCCGCAGCAGTACGGCGTTTCGTGTCGAAGCGCATGACCACCACCCTCACCGCTGATCCCCGCACGGTCTTGTACGTTTTTCGCATGACGGGCCAGGCCGCGGAGCGCACCGGCGTCGCGGCGTGGCGGCCGCGGGTACCGGGGGTCTCCGAGGTGTTCCACGCGCGCTTCACCACCCACGCCTACCCGCTGCACACGCACCAGACGTGGACCCTGCTGATCCTCGACGAAGGCGCGGTGTCCTACGAGATCGACCGCCACGCCAGGCACGCGCTGAGCGGCCAGGTCACGCTCCTGCCGCCCCGGATCCCGCACGATGGGCGCCCCGCCACCTCCGGTGGGTTCCGCAAAAGGGTGCTCTACCTCGACGAGCACACCGTCGGTTCGCAGCTGGCGGACAAAGCGGTCGACCACCCCGGCCTGAACGATCCCGCCCTGTGCTCCAGCATCGCGGGACTGCACGATCTGCTCGCCCAGCCAGGAGAAGAACTGGCCGCCGAGACCCGGCTCGTCCTGGTGACCCAGCGGCTCCGCACCCACCTCGCCGGGCGGGCCGGCACCGAGCGGACCGATCCCGCGCCCGCTCGCCGACTCCGCGATCTGCTCGATGCGCACCTCGTCGAGGGAATCACTCTCGAGCACGCCGCAGCGCTGCTCTCGACGCACCCGGCCCACCTGGTGCGCGCGTTCACCCGCGCCTACGGGCTGCCGCCGCACCGGTACCTGACCGGACGGCGCGTCGAACGGGCACGCCACCTGCTGCTCGACGGTATGCCCATCGCCGAAGCCGCGTCCGCGGCCGGGTTCCACGATCAGCCCCACCTCACCCGCCACTACCGGCGCCTGCTCGGCACCACCCCGGGGCGCTACCGCGCGGCACAAGCACGCTGATCCGCACAGCGAACTCCGCTGCGTCGCGCGAGGTTGGGCGCGGTTCGCCCCGCCTACCGGATCCGACCGTTCAGGCCAGGCAGGTCAGTGGTTCGCCGCCGTTGTAGGTGACCATGTCGGCGAGCGCGGCAGCGGTGTCGATGGGGCCACCGGGCGGGGTGCCGTCGAGTTCGGCGTAGGCGCGGTGCAGGTTCCCGACGATCCGTTCGGCGTCGGGCCAGTCGGCGAAGCGCCCGAGGTCGGTGTCCCGTGCCGCCTGCAGCGGAGTGATTCCCTCGGCGTGGCCGCGTTCGGCGAGCTCGGCCACGAACCGCAGGTAGTCCAGGTTCGCGGCCACCGGTTCATCGTCGTGGAAAACCGGACCGTGCCCGGGAACCACGGTCGCCGCCTGCAGCGGGCGTAGCACGTTCGCCAGCACCCCGGCGCAGCCGGTCACCGAACCCATCAGCAAGAACGGCGTGCCGCCGTTGAAGACCAGGTCGCCGCAGAACACCGTCGCCGAGTCCGGGAACCACACCAGCGAATCGTTCGTGGTGTGCGCGGGGAAGCCGACGTGGCGCACCTCGGCGCGCTGCTCGCCGACCCACAGCCCGATGCGGTCGGTGAAGGTCAGAAACGGCGGGTCCAGCGGCAACTCGCCCCACTGCGGGTTCTGCCACCACGGCAGCTCGCGCGCGGGACCGAACGCGATCGCCTCGGTGCGGGTCCGCTCGTGCGCCACGATCGTAGCGCCGGGGAACAGGGCGTTGCCGAAGGTGTGGTCGCCGTGGTGGTGGGTGTTCACCAGCGTGCGCACCGGCGCCGCGGTCACCGAGGCGATCGCGTCGAGGAACGCGCGGGTGCGCTGCTCGGTGGAACAGGAGTCGATCGCGACGACGCCCTGCGGTCCGACCGCGAAGCCGGTGTTGTTGATCCACCACGTGCCGTCGGGCTGGATGTAGGCGTACACGCCGTCGGCGACTTCTTGCAGCCGAGGGTGGCCCGGCCGGGTCACGTCGATCATCATGAGTCCTTCCGCAGCGGGACGAGGGGAGCGGCCGGTTCGATGCGAGTGTCGAACGAGCTCGAGTCAGCGCCCCGACCGACACACCGCCCCGAACCGGACGCACGAGTCGGGACCGCTCACAGCAAACTCAACTGCGTCGCCCGAGGTTTGCGCGGCGCAGCCGGTTCACTGCGCACCACACCATCGCCGAGCCCGGACAAGAACGGCGAGGCCACCCGTTCCCGCACCTGACCGTGCCTGCTGCGCCGCGCGGCGTGGGTCAACCACAACTGATCCTGCGCGCGCGTCATCCCCACGAAGAACAACCGCCGCTCCTCGGCCACTTCGTCCCGTGCGGACTCCGAACCCGGCCAGCGCAACGGCAACAACCCGTCCTCGCAGCCGACCAGGAACACCACCGGGAACTCCAAGCCCTTCGCCGCGTGCAACGACAACAGCGACACCGCCTCCGCGCGCGGATCCAACGTGTCGACCTCCGCACCGAGCCGCACCTCCGAGCGGAACCGCTCCAGATCATCGCCGCATCGCAGCGCCAGCGGCGTGAGCACCTCCAGACCGCTGTGCACCTCGTCCTGCACATCGTCCGGAACGCTGAACACCACCGCCGTCGCCGCCGCGCGCAACCGCTCCAGCACCGACCCCTCCCGGTCGGCGACATGCGCCAGCTCCCGCATCAGCAACTCCACGCCCGGACGGGCCGAAAGCAGATCGTGCGAACGCTTCTGCACCGGCAACCCGCAGCGCGCGAACTCCTCGATCAACACCCGCGACTGCGCATCCGTGCGATACAGCACCGCGATGTCACCGAAGCCCACACCACCATGCCCATCACCGGCGACCCGGCCGCTGTCGAGCGAATGGAACGACGAACCACCCAGCAACTCATCGACCGCGCGCGCCACGAACGCCGCCTCCGCACGCTCATCCGCAGCCTCGTGCCGCACCACCCGATGCGCCGCCCGCTGCCCGGCCGCGTGCAACTCGCGGCCCGGAACCAGCGTCGAAGGCCCGATACCGCGCAACGCCGCATCCACGATGTGCGCCCCGGAGCGGTAATTCCGCGTCAACGACAACACCGGAGCGGCCGGATGATCCTGCTCGAAACGCAGGAAGAACCCCACGTCCGCGCCCCGGAACGAATAGATCGCCTGATCCGGATCACCGATCGCGGTCAGATTCGCCTCCGCCGGGGCCAACGCCTGCAACAACCGGTACTGCGCATCGTCGACGTCCTGGTACTCGTCGACCGTGATCCAGCGGAACCGCTCGCGGTACGACTCGGCCAGGTCCGGATCCTGCTCCAGCAGCCACACCGGAAGCGCCACCAGATCGTCGAAATCCACCAGGTCCAGCTCCCGCAGCCGCCGCCGATACCGCTCGGCGACCGCGACGAGTTCGGAGCTCCCGAGCTGCTCGGAAGCCCCAGCCTGCTCGTAGTCCTCAGCCTGCGCCGAGTCCGCCTCGCCGCAGCGGCGCAGCCGCGACAACTTCGCCAACTTCGCCCGCGCGCCACGCTCATCACCGGTGACCTCGGCCAGCACCGCCACCCGCCGATCGGCATCGGCCACCGAGAACTCCGCCGGCAACCCGACCCGCTCGTGCTGCTCCCGCAACACCTGCAAACCGAACGAATGGAACGTGCCCACGGTCATCTCACCCGCAGCGGCACCGATCAGGCCGTGCAGCCGCTCACTCAGCTCCTGCGCCGCGCGCCGCGTGAACGTGATCGCCAAGCACTCCCTGGCAGGCACCTCCCGCTCCAGCACCAGGTGCGCCAGCCGGTGCGTCACCGTGCGCGTCTTGCCCGTACCCGGCCCCGCCACGATCAACAACGGACCCGACGGCACCGCCGCAGCCGCCCGCTGATCCGGATCCAGCCCGGCCAGCACACCCGAATCCGCGACATCCTCGACCGGCACCGACACCTCGCGCGGCGAAACCCGCTCAACCGCGGCATCACCAGCCGGAGACTCCGGCACCGCAGCAGGCCCCGGCACCGCGGAACGTTCGGAATCAGCCGGTGGGGCAGGGGAGAGCGACTCGTCGTCGAACAACGCGAACGCACCCGCATTCCGCACCCGAGACAACTCCGCCGGATCGAACACCCGGATCGTGCCGTACTCGCCGTCGAAACCCGCCTCGCGCACCACCGCGCCGCGCCGCAACCGCTCGACCGCCTCGGCAACCGCGGGATCACTGCGCCGCAGCTCCTCGACCGGCACATCCTGCAAGATCGACAACTCCGGGCCGTGCGCGGCCGTCAACGCACTCACCGCATCGAAGACCTTCTTGCTCTTCGGCCCCACGCCCCGGACCTCGCCGACGATCTCCGGCAACGGGATCAAACTGCGAAAACCCGCCGCACCATCCGGGCGCACACCCGCATCCCGATCCGCCAGCGCATCCACCCGGTGCAGCACCCCGACCGTCAACGGCTTCCCGCACCCCGGGCACCGGCCGTCATGAGCACGGGTGTCGGACGGATCCATCCGCACCGAACACTTCCGATGCCCGTCCAGGTGGTACTTGCCCTCCTCCGGGAAGAACTCCACCGTGCCCTCGAAACCACGACGCGTCTCCAGCGCGCGCTTGACCGCGAAGTAGTCCAGCTCGGTGTCGAAGGCCGTCGCCTCCCGCCCCAGCATCGGCGGCGAATGCGCATCCGAATGGCTCACCAGCGTGTAACCGTCCAAACCGGACACCCGCCAGTTCATCTCCGGATCGCTGGAAAGCCCCGTCTCCAACGCGAAGATGTGCCCCGACAGATCCCGGTAAGCCTCCTCGATCGAATCGAACCCCGCCTTCGACCCCAGCACCGCGAACCACGGCGTCCACACGTGCGCAGGAACCAGATAACCGCCGCTTTCCAGCGTGATCTCCAGCAAGTCCCGCGAATCCAGCCCCAGGATCGGCCGCCCGTCCGAAGCCAGGTTCCCGATCCTGCCCAACCGGCGCGTGAACTCCTCCGCCGCCGCGAAGTCCGGCACGTAGCACAGGTGGTGCACCTTGCGCGTGCGCTCGCCGTACTTGTAGATCGTCGAGATCTCCACCGACAGCATGAACCGCACCTCACCGGTGCAGTTCGGCGGCATCCCAGCCGACATCTCCCGATCGCGCTCCGGACGCAACCGCAGCAACCCCGGCTCGGCCTCCTCGAGCACCTCCCGCAGATGCGCGAACCACGCCGGGTGCGTGAAATCCCCGGTACCCGCCAACGTGATGCCCTTGCGCCTGGCCCACCACGTCAAATGCTCGATGTCGCAGTCCTTGCTGCACGCGCGGGAGTATTTGGAATGGATGTGCAGGTCGGCATGAAAACGCACCCGGCGATCTTGCCAGCCCCGCGATCACGCCGACCGCAGGGGGAGCCCGCCACCGGCCCCGCCGCAACCGCCGGCACCGGACATTGACTTCAAGCGCACTCGAAATCCGAACATGAACCCAGCCCGACCTCCCGACACCACCCCGAGGTGCGCGAATGATCCCCTACACCGACGCGATGCACGAAGCGCTCGACCGCCTCGACGGCCTCGGCCCCGAGATCGGCGAAGCCGAACTGGTCAATCACGGCCCGATGGCCGCCGAAGCCCTGGCCGCACTCGGCCACGGCGCCGAAGTCGGCACCTGGGTGCAGACCTGGCGCGCATCGCGACCCTTCCACCAAGCACCCCCGGTCACCTTCGACCTCGACGGCAACGACGAAACCTCCTGGCGCCCCGCACTCGGCGACCGCAACAAGCTGGGGGACTGGGAAGGGCTGTTCCACCGCGAACTCACCGAAGCACCCTGGCAGGACGTGCTCGCACGCTGGTGGCCCCGACTCCTTCCCGGCCTGTTCACCCGCGTCACCCACGGACTCATCCGCACCGCCCACGCAGTGCGCAGCCTGGCCAGCACCACCGGAACCGGCCAGACCCAGCTGACCGAACTGGCCCGCGCACTGGCCATGTGGGCATCCCGGTTCACCGCACTGCCCGGCACCGCCCGGCTGGGCGGCCACTCCGACGTCGCCACCGCCGTCGCCGCACTACCGCGCACCTGGCTCGAACCCGACGACCGGACACCCTGGACCGACGCCACCCGCGACCGGCTGCAACACCCCGACGCACTACCCGGCTACCTGCCCGCGCTGAGCGCACTGCACACCGGCGACCCGCACCGGCTGATCACCGAAATGACCACCGAATTCGCCGGGATCTACCAAGCCCACCCAGAAGTCATGCCTATCCCGCTGGTGCACGCCGTGACCGCGCCCGCCGCCGTGCGGCTCGTCCTGCCGCACCTTCCCGCCGACCACCACCCGGCCACCGTCGAAGCGCTGTGGCAGGCCAACGTCGCCATGCTCCTCGCCTTCACCATCGACCGGCGCGGCGAGGACACCGCGCTGAACACCGCCATCGACAGCGATCCACCACCCTTGGACGAACTCATCGCCCGCGCCGTCGAGCACGGCGACGACCACGTCATCAAGTTCACCGAAGCCGCCGCCCGCGAACACGCACTGCGGCCCGACCCGCGCTACCCGGCCGCCGTGCACGCCGCCCAACAGCGCATACCCCGCCTCAACCGCTGAACCGAACCGGCGACCGCGATTCGCCACGACCGGCCGCAAAGCAACAAAAAGGAAGTGTGACTGCCCTCTGCCGAGACCTACGGTGTGGCCATGTACCTGGAAAACCTGGTCACCGACGCCGTCGATCCGCAGCGGCTCGGCCGGTTCTGGGAGGCGGTGATCGGCGGTCAGCGGCTCACCGACGAGCCCGACTGCTTCGAAACCCAGCTCGCCGTCGAGGACGGGCCGGTGCTCGACCTGTGCTTCCAGCGCGTCCCCGAACCGCCATGCAGCCGCCCCGGCTGCACATCGACATCCGACTCGAAACCGCAGACGACCCCGACGAACTCGCGGCAGAAATCGCCGAACGCGGCGGCCGCGAATTCCGCCCCGCTCGGGGAGAACTACCGTGGCGCATCCACACCGACCCGTCTGGCAACGAGTTCTGCTTGCTACCGGCCCGGTAACAAGCAGAAGCTGCTGATCACCGAGCTCGCCCGCACTGCTCGGCCGAATCGCACCAGCCCGCGCACGCCATGCTCTGGACCGGATCACCGTGACCACAACCGGCACCTGGATATCTTCGCCACCGAAGCTGATACTGGCCGTTCACCAGGCACAGACGAGGAGTACGGGCAAGTGACCAGCGACAACCGCATCGGGCCGCCCAAGACAGGCAGTGAACGCGACACGCTGCGGGCGTTCCTCGACTACCACCGTGCCACCCTCGGGATGAAGTGCGACGGGCTCACCGATGAGGAACTGCGGCAGCAGTCGATGCCACCATCGACGCTTTCGCTGCTCAGCTTGGTGCGCCACATGGCGGAGGTCGAGCGCGCGTGGTTCCGCCGAGTGTTCGACGACAACAACGCGCCGATGGTTTGGAGCACCGAGATCGACTTCCAGGCGGCCTACGACGCCAGTGAGTCGACCAGGCACGAGGCGTTCTCGGCCTGGGAAGCCGAGGTCGAGAACTCACGCCGCATCGAGCGCGAGGCGGCGTCCCTGGACGATGCCGGATATCAGCCGAGATGGGGCGAGAACGTCTCGCTGCGGATGGTGCTGGTGCACGTGCTCCTGGAGTACGGCCGCCACAACGGCCACGCGGATCTTCTGCGCGAGGGCGTGGACGGGCGCGTGGGCGCCTGAGCAAGAACGGCCCTTGGCCGGTAACAGGCCGAAACCACTGATCACCGACCCTCCACGCACTGCCGAGCGCCACCAGCCCGCGCACAACATGCTCTACACTGCCCACATGCGACTTGCCCAGCACACGACCACGCCGGATCCACTCCGGCGCTGACGAGTCGCATCGACAACGACAACGAGCCCCGGAGCTGTGCTCCGGGGCTCCGTCATATCCCGGTTCACGACTCCGGGTACTCCGAACCAGGAGACCTCCGTGAACCAGCAAGACGCCGCACCGGATCACCGCGACCTCAACCGGCACCTGGACATCTTCACCACCGACCCGGAAATCGGCGCCGGACTCCCGTTGTGGCTTCCCAACGGCTCGGCCATCCGGGACGAACTCGAACGCCTCGCCCGCGACATCGCACAAGCGGACGGATGCCAAGGCGTCCACTCACCGGTCCTGGCCAAACGCTCCTTGTTCGAGAGGTCCGGACACTGGGGAAAGTTCGCCGACGACATGTTCCCGCCGATGCGCGTCGGCGGCGACGAACTCGTGCTGCGACCGGCGAACTGCCCCCACCACGCGCTCATCTACGCCGCCTCCCGGCACTCCTACCGGCAGCTACCGATCCGGTACAACGAACTCGCCCCGATGTTCCGCGCCGAACGAACCGGCGTGCTGTCCGGACTCGGCCGGGTGCGCCAGATCAACCTCGACGACACCCACGTCTTCTGCCGCCCCGACCAAGTCGCGGCCGAAGCAGCCCGCGCGCTGCGATCCGCGCTGCGCGCCCAAGAAATCATGGGACTGCGAGTCGACTACGTGCGCCTGTCCCGGCGAGACGCCACCCCGGCGTTCCTCGGCGAAACCGAGCAATGGCAGCACGCCGAGCAATCGCTGCGCGAAGCCGCCCACGCGGTCGACCTCCCCAGCCACGGCCTCGACCTGATCGAGGTCGAAGGCGAAGCGGCCTTCTACGGCCCGAAACTCGACCTGCAAGTCCGCAACGGACACGGACACGACGACACCATCGCCACCGTGCAGCTCGACTTCAACCAGCCCGGCCGCTTCGACCTCACCTACGACGCCGCAGACGGATCGCGACAACCAGTCCTGATGATCCACCGCGGCACCGTCGGCTCCATGGAACGCGTGGTCGCCGCACTGCTGGAACGCCACCAGGGCCGGCTGCCGCTGTGGCTGGCTCCGGTGCAGGCATGCGTCATGCCGGTAGGACCCGCCCAGGACAGCGCCGCCCGAGAACTGGTCGACGCCCTCACCGCGGCCGGACTCCGCCCCCGCCTGGAACCCGAAGGATCACTAGGAGCGCGCATCCGCGCCAGCAGGCAACGCCGCGACAGCGTCATGGCCGTGCTCGGCGCGACCGAAGCCGACCGCCACCAGGTCCAGGTCACCGACATCCGCTCCGGCTTCGACGGACCGGTCAGCCGGGACCGGTTCGTCGAAGCGCTCCGAAGCAGCCACCGCGACCGCACCCCGATCGTGAACTGGCCGCGACCGCAGGCTTCGTAACCCAGCCCCAAACTCGGTAACCCAGCCCCAAACTCGGACTCGGCGATGACCGGAACCCTCGATCACAGCCCCGCACGTCGCGGCCGGCCGTAACGACCGGAAACCCCGATCCTCACCACGACCAGCTGTAGGTGGGCTTGATCCGCGGATTCAACCCGAGCCGCACCGTGGACGCGCAAATCCTCTCCTTGACGACCGCAGCCGCCTTCCCCGTCACGATCGTCGGCACCGGAACGTCCGACAGGCTCGCCTGCTGCCACAACGCCGCGTGCCGCCCCAAGCTGATGCACTGCCCGGTGAACTTGGGGCGCACCGGCCTCGGCACCGTCCCGTGGATCGAATGCAGCACCGTTTCCGCGGCATGTACGCCGAGCGGAATCGCCGCCTGGCAGCTCATCCGCAGCGGCGCAGCAGTGATCCGGGATGCGTCACCGGCACCCACCACAGCGCGGCTGCCGGTGCTGACCAACGACCGGTCCACCCGTAGCGCGCCGTCGTGATCGGTGTCCAGGCCGCTGTCCCGAGCAAGCGGGGGAGCAACGAACATCGCCGCGACCACCGTCAGATCGCTGCCGAGGACGCGACCTCCCGCCAGCTCCACCTCCGACGCGCGAACCGCGTTCACCGCCGTGTTCTCCACGACCTCGACGCCGAGCCGCCCGAGGTGCGCGCGGAGGTAATCGCGCCCCTTGCCGCTGACGCTCGCCGCGAGCGGTTCGTCAGTGATCAGCCGCACCGCGTGCGCACCGGACTCGGCGAGCTCGGCCGCCACCTCGACACCGGTCAACCCGCCACCGACGACGCTGATCGACGAACCGCCGGACAACGCCTGCAACCGCCGCCGCGCGTCGACCACGTCCTCCAGCTCGCCCACGCCCACCGCGTGCTCCGCCGCCCCGGGAATGACCTCGAGCGGACTGCGGCTGCCGACCGCGTGGACGAGGTAGTCGAAATCGAGCACCCGCCCGCTGCCGAGCGTCACCGTGCGCTGCTCGGCGTCGATCGACTCCGCCGAATCCCGCACGAACGTCGTCGAACCGGGCAGCAACCGCGCCAACGGCAGCGTCGCGGCCCGGTTACCCGCCAGCAGCTGGTGCAGGCGGATCCGCTCGACGAACTCCGCACGGGGATTGACGATCGTGACCTGCGCACTGCTGCGAGCCAGCCGCTTGGCCGCGCTCACCCCCGCGTAGCCGGCTCCGATGATGACCACCTTCGCGCTCATGGTGCTCCTTCCCGGTCGATGGGGTCCTCACCCGCTCAGACCGGACAGGCCGCCGTGGTGTGACACCGCGGCCGCGAGCTGGCGGTCGAGGAACCGGAGCTTGTCGGGATTGGTGATGCTCCGCAGCGCGCTGATCCGCCCACCGGTCACCTGCGGCAGCATCACCAGCAGCAGATCGGCGCCGGAGCACACCACCAACGCGGGCCCGCCGTTGACCTCGCGCACCCGGACCGCGACCTCGTCGGGCGCTTTCCGCAACAGCCCGGCAATCAGCCTCGCGACCCGCGCGCCACCGGCGACCGGATGCCGCGCGGCACTGGCCTTGCCGCCACCATCGGACCAGGACACCACGTCCGCGGCGAGCAACCGCTCCAACCTCGCGAGGTCACCGTCCCGCGCCGCCGCCAAGAACCGTTCGACCAACCGCTGCTGCGCGGCGCGGTCCGGCTCGAAACGCGCACGTGAGTCCTGCAGCCGCAGCGCGGCTCTGCGATGCACCTGCCGCGAATTGGCCTGCGAACACTCCAACGTCTCCGCGATCGAGCGGTGGTCGTAACCGAACGCTTCGCGCAGCACGAACACCGCCCGCTCCATCGGCGTGAGCTGTTCGAGCAGCGCCAAGAACGCCATCGACACGGACTCGCGCTGCTGCACCGACTCCATCGGGCCGAGCGAACCATCGGCGACGCTCACCGGCTCCGGCAACCACGGGCCCACGTACTGCTCGCGCCGGACCCGCGCCGAGCTCAGCTGGTTCAGGCACAGGTTCGTCACCGCCTTGGCCAACCACGCGCCAGGTGCCGCGATCACCGCGCGATCGGCGCCTGACCAGCGCAGGAACGCCTCCTGCACGATGTCCTCGGCATCGGCCGCCGAACCGAGCAACCGGTACGCCAGGCCGAACAGGCGTGCGCGGTGCGCGGAGAACTCGGCGACCGGGTCGTCCTGACTCATTCGGCAAATTTGTCATCGTCGAGCCGGGGCGTCGACGCTGGTAGCGGGGTAGTGGTCGAAGCCACGCCGGGCGCCTGGCAGTGCGAGGTATAGGTGCGCGGTTGAGCGGCCTCGGCCTCGGTCCGTCGTAGCGACGTTCCGGGCAGTGCCGCTGATCGCCGCGGCCGCGCGGAAGAGCTCAGTTTGATGGATAACGTTCATTATCCATCAAATGGGGAAACGGTTCCGGTTGCCGGCGCCTCAGTGCCAGGGGATGGCGCGTCGGCGGCATCGGTTCGCCCGGATCGGCTCGTCGGCGCTCGTCCCGCGGCAGTTGCGGCCCGGTGCGCAGCTCGTGCTCGAAGCCGGCATCGTCCGGCCGGCAAGATCGACTTCGAGCTGTGGGTGTCCATCGCCTCGTTGAGCTGCGAGTCTCCGTCTTCGTAATACCGTCACGGTGACGTTATTAGGGAGAGGTGGCGGCCTCGCCGCAAGGAGAGCGCCGACCGCTCGAACGCCGGAAGCGTCGCAGGCCGCATGGAGCGGGCCTGCCGCGGACATGCTCACCGGCCGCCGCACGGCGTGCGGCCGCTGCGCCGACCGAGCCCATCCGCACGAGCGCTCGTGCTCGCGCGCCGCTCGGTGCACCGGCCCGCCGCGCACGCGAACGTTCAGCCCGTCCCGAACGGCCGTTCGCAGCCCCTCTCGCCATGTTCTCGCAGGTCGGCAAAACGCCGATAATCTACATTATGTTAAGTAAGAGTTATCGCGGGTCGCCGCACCCGCTTCCCCGGCTGCCACTACCGCTCGCTGCCGGCACCGCTGTCGGTGAGCCGGAGTACACATGGCACATGACGTGGACGTTGATCGACGTGGAACAGCGGGTCCGAGCGGCATGGGGTGCGGACACCTGCGCTCCCGAAGACCTGCCGCATTGGTCCCCCGCCAACCCCGCGCGCGGCCAATGCGGCGTGACCGCACTGGTGTTGCACGACTTGTTCAGCGGTCATCTCATGCGTGGTGAGGTGCGCATCAACGGCGAATGGGTCGACTACCACTGGTGGAACTTGCTGCCCGGCGGCGTCGAACTCGACCTGACCCGCGAGCAGTTCGCGGCGCACGAGATCGTCGGCCCCGGTACGACGATCACCCGCGGTCCGCTGAAACGGATGAACGAGCACTACGAGCTGCTCCGCGAGCGCGTTTTCAACGCCCTCTCCCCTGCCCGCGAACCGGGTGGGATCCAGTCGGGTCCAGGCAGCGGATGACTGGTTCAGCGTCGGCGGGCGTTGCGCAGCGCGACCGCAGCGGTGACCAGTGCCGCGTTGTCCGAAGTGATCTCGCCGTCCGGAAGTTGCAGCGTGTCTTCGAGGCCGATGCGGGTGTCGAGACCACGTTCGACGGCGAGGTTGAGCACCGGCCAGGTGCCTGCCGCCGAGCCGTGCAGCAGGACCGGCGCCTGCGGGTTCCCGATGCGTTCGAGCAGTGCGGTGGCGGTCTTGCGGGCGCCGCGGTGGGTGGGGTCGGTGACGATGGCCAGCACGCGCAGCACGCGATCGCGCAGTGGTGAGCGGTTGAAGTTCTCGTGCGCGTCGGTGCCGGAGAAGATGCCCGCTTCGACGGCGATTCCGCGATCGAGCAGCGCGCGGGCGATGTCGTCGGCACCGGCTTCGTGCCAGTTGACCGAGGCGTGGTCGGGAAGCACGGTCCAGCCGTTGATGGCGGCGATCCGGTCGCGCGGGTCGGGCGCGGTCCAAGCGCCGGTGGGCACGCCCAGCGTGGTGCCGGGCACCGCGGCGCGGACGGCGCGCAGGGCTGCGGCGACGATGTGCGGTTCGACGGTGTCGGTGCCGTCCGGGTGTTTGGGATGCAGGTGCAGGTCGGTGGCTCCGGCGCCGATGGAGGCCGCCGCGGCGGTGGCGAGTTGTTCGGGGCGCACCGGCAGGTGGTGGTGCTCGCGCGGGGATCGGGCGCCGTTGAGGCAGGCCTGCAGCATGTCCCGATTGTGGCGTGATCGGTCGGTGCGGGGTATTCGGTGCGCCGGGTCGTTGCCGTGCCGGTGGCGTGTCGTGATCATCGCTGCCGGTCGGTGGGTTGTTGCTTCTTCTGTGCGCGCAGTCCGCGTCGAGTCCCGTATCCGACTGCGAGGCGGTACAGCAGCGGCGAGGGCGGAATCCGATGTCCGGATCGGGTGTGCGGTGCGTAGCGGACCGTGTCGTGTTCGGTTTGGAGCCAGCCGGTGTTGATCTGCTGGTGCTGACCGAGGACGTGGCGGGTGAAGGAGTGCGCGGTGAGTCCGGCGCGGCGTCCTCCTGGCGGGACCGTGCCTTCCGGGGTGGTCAGCAGGATTCCTGCGTGATCGGTGCCTGTGATGCCCGCGGGGACGACGAAGGGGTACTCGTCCGCGTCGATCCAGCCCAGTAAAACGTTGGGTAGTCCAGCGGCGTTCCGGGCGGTTTTCCGGTGGTCGACTCAGGGCCGGGTCCCGTTGGCGGGCGGTCGTTGCGCGGGTGGTCGTTCGGCTGGCGTGGGTGTGCCGTGAATCTGGGGCTCGCCGGTGCAATTGAGGTCCGGCCACACCGCGATGCGTTCCACGGCGATCCGGATTTCCACTCGTGTGTAGTACACGCGCAGCCAGTGCTTCCAGAGTGGTGCGGTGGGCCGTGGTCCGTCGAAGTCCTCCCAGCTGTCCAGTGTGGACGGATAGTCGGGTATGGGAGGTGACAGCGAGGCGGTCCCCTGCACGAGCACGTATTCCACGCGGTCGCTGAATCCGTGGGCCCGGGTGTGGAAGGCGAGGGCGACCTTCGGGTTCCGCCGGATTCGTTCGAGTTTGCCCGGCATGCCGATCGAGCTATTGACGATGATCGTTGCCGTGCTGCGGTCGCGTTGGCCGAAGTTCGTCACCGGCGTGCATACGACACCGCCTGCGGGCGTCGCGTATGCGAGTGCGGTGGCTTGGTCACCGGCGAAGATATCGTCCACGTTGTGCGACCAGTTCGCCATCCGGTGTTCCTCTCCCCGTCGATGTCGAGCCGTGCGGTTGAGCATATCGAGACGAGTAGTCTCGTCAATGTCTTATGGTTGGACGGTGGAGGATCAGCGCGCTCGCCCGCACACGGGGCGTCGACGCAATGAGGCGGCCCGCGCCGCGATCTTGCGCGCGGCTCTTGCCCTTGTTGAGCGTGGTGAGCAGTTCGGCATGGGCGCGATCGCGCAGGCTGCGGGGGTTGGTAAGCAGACGATCTACCGCTGGTGGCCGTCCAGGGGGGCGGTGTTGGCCGAGGCGCTGGCGCAGCAGGCGGAATCCCTGGCACACATTCCCGACACCGGCTCCGTCCGTGCGGACCTGGCGGTGTTCCTGGCTGACACTTTCCAGGCAGCGGCCGAGCCGCCGAACCGGCGCGTGTTGCAGCGGGTCATGGCCGATGCGCAGGATGATCCGCACCTCGAAGTGGCGGTTGCGGAGTTCACGGCGAGGCGGCGTGCCGAGTTAGGGACGTTGCTGGAGCGGGGCAGGCGGCGCGGCGAGCTCGTCGCAGACGCGGACCTGGATCTTGTCGTTGATCAGGCGTACGGGATGTTGTGGTATCGGCTTCTGATCGGGCATTCCCCGTTGGACCGGACGGTGGCCGAGCGGTTGGCGGAGAGCCTTTTGACCGGCGCCTCGGTACGTGGTGCCGGGCGGTAAAGCGTCCTCGGGTGCTGCGGGCGGGGTTAGCGTGGGCGTGTGCAGCAGCGGGAACGGGTGCGGATCGACCGGCAGTTGGCGAGTTGGGACGTGGATTCGGCGCGCGGGCCGTGGACGCGGTGGCTGCTGGAGTCGGTGCGTGACCGTCCCGGGGTGCGGGCCGCCGAGCTGGCGCGTGAGGTGGGTCGTCCGGTCTCGCGCGTGAAGTCGCAGGCCTGGGGGCTGGCGGAGTTGGGGTTGGTGCAGCGCTCGGGTCAGTCGTATCGGTTGTCCGAGCATGGCGCGGCGTATTTGGCCGGGCGGGAGCGCTGACATCGCGGCGGGCGGGTGATCTGCGAGCTGCTGGGAACGGCTCAGCGAGGCTGGTTGGTGGGTTCTGCCGTCTGTGATCGCCGCGCGTGCCGCTGGGTCCGCCGCGAGTTCCCGTGCTGTTGGTCTGGTGAGCGCTGGGAGCATGTCTGCCAACGTCGTCGGTGTGCAGCTCGGTGCTTCGGCGCTGCTGCACGGCAAGTCCATAGTGGACTTTGAGGTCGAGACGGGACCGCACTCCCCCTGCCCGGGTTCAGTTCGCCTGCAGGCGCTCGTCGAGCGCGTCGAGGTCCGGGAGGAACCACACGTGCCTGGCGCGGTTGGATTCGCGGACGAGGGCGCGCAGGGCGGAGCTGGCCGCCAGGTGCGGGGTGATGTCGCCGATGATCGCCAGGCGCACTCCGTAGCTGGTGAACTTCTGCATGATGGCGCCGGCGAGGCCGGTTTCCAGGGTGAAGAAAGCGTTCGTCGAGGCGCTGGGCGGGCACGGCCACGGTGTCGCCGCCGAAGTAGGTCGCGCCGATGAGGTCGAGCGCGTCTTGTTCGGTGGTCACCGGTGGTCCGGCCGGGTCGCAGACGAGCACCTGGGCACCGGAGCGTTCTTGCAACGTGTCGGACATCGTCGGTGCCTTCCCGGAGCAGGTGCGTTGTTGCCGTGGCGGTTCACGGTAGATCGGCGCAGGCGGCCGGTGCAGTCGCTTTTTCGTCGGTTCCCGAGGTCGCCTGAAATTCGGTGGCTCGCCTCCGCTCGGCCCGCTTGGCTTCGGGGGCTGGGTCGGGTGCGCGCGGCGGGTGGTTCGTCGGAGACGTTGGCGCGTGCGTGCGAGCGGGTGCCGGGTGCGCAGTTTCCGGAGAGGCGGTCTCGATGCGCTTCCGGTCGCGGACGGCTCGGCCGGGCGTGCTCGGGGCCGGTGGTCGCGGGGGCTGGGCTGAATCGGTCCGGCGGGGTGCGGGTTGTGATCCGTGGCGGGCTCGCGTGCGGTGGCTCGGGTGCCGGATAGCATCGCGGTCGGTAATCGTCCGGCGAGCAGGAAAGACACCTCCTATGACCAACGCGCCCGTCACCGTCACCGTCACCGGTGCCGCTGGCCAGATCGGCTACGCGCTGCTGTTCCGGATCGCTTCGGGGCAGCTCATCGGGTCCGACACCCCGATCAAGCTGCGCTTGCTGGAGATCCCGCAGGCGGTGCAGGCCGCCGAGGGCACCGCGATGGAACTCGACGACTGCGCGTTCCCGCTGCTGCAGAGCGTGGACGTCTTCGATGACGCCAAGGCCGCGTTCCAGGGCACGAACGTGGGCCTGCTGGTCGGTGCGCGGCCGCGCACGAAGGGCATGGAGCGCGGTGACCTGCTGGAGGCCAACGGCGGCATCTTCAAGCCGCAGGGCGAGGCGATCAACGCGGGTGCCGCTGATGACGTGAAGGTGCTGGTGGTGGGCAACCCGGCCAACACCAATGCGCTGATCGCGCAGTCGCACGCGCCGGACGTGCCCGCCGAGCGGTTCACGGCGATGATGCGGCTGGATCACAACCGGGCGTTGACGCAGCTGGCGAAGAAGCTGGGCACGTCGGTGACCGATATCCGCAGGCTGGCGGTGTGGGGCAACCACTCCGCGACGCAGTACCCGGATCTGTTCCACGCCGAGGTGGGCGGCAAGATCGCCGCTGAGCAGGTGGAGCGCGCGTGGTTGGCGGACGAGTTCATTCCGACGGTGGCCAAGCGGGGTGCGGCGATCATCGAGGCGCGGGGTGCGTCGTCGGCGGCGTCGGCGGCGAACGCGGCGATCGATCACGTGCACACGTGGGTCAACGGGACCGCCGAGGGTGACTGGACGTCGGCGGGTGTGGTCTCCGACGGGTCTTATGGCGTGCCGGAGGGGTTGATCTCGTCGTTCCCGGTGACCGCGCGGGGTGGCCGGTTCGAGATCGTGCAGGGCTTGGAGATCGACGAGTTCTCCCGCGAGCGGATCGACGCTTCGGTGGCGGAGCTGTCCGAGGAGCGCGAGACGGTGCGCGGTCTCGGTTTGGTCTGAGTTCGCGGTTTTCGCTCCAGGAGGGGCCGTGTCCTTGCGGGGACGCGGCCCCTTTTGTGTGCGGTGGGTGTTCAGGGCAGGTAGGGCACGTGCAGGTCGTCGACGGAGAACATGAGTTCGTGGCGGTGTCCGAACAGTTCGGCGGCGCGGGTGACGTGGTGGCGCATGGCGGTGTCGAAGTCGGCGTGGCCGCTGCAGAGCCATTCGGCGCCGCGGAGCAGTTCGGGTAGGTCTTCGGTGATGCGGTCGGCGCACATCGAGGGTGCGCGGGGTCCTTCGTCGTCGACGGGGTCGGGCTGGTTGCCGAGCATGAGGTAGCAGGGGTAGCGGTCGATGTCGGGTAGTACGGAGTAGAACGGGACGCCGGGGTTGAAGTAGTACTCGGCCCAGTCGTTGCCTGCCAGGACGAGCCAGGGTGTTCCGGCGGCCATGGCGGCGAATCCGAATCCGGTGTGCGGCGACAGCAGCAGGTCGCAGCGTTGCAGTGCGGCCAGTTGCCGGTCGAGTCCGACGTCGACGGCCCAGGTGGTGCTGGGTGCTTCGGCGGCGAGGGCGTCGTATTCGGCGGTGCTGAATCCGGTGGTGCTGCGGCCGTCTTCGGTGTGTTTGCCCAGTAGGCAGATGCGGGCGTGTGGCCACCTGTCGGTGAGGGTGCGCAGGATGCGTCGCCATGCGGTCGTCGTTGGGTAGCGCCAGCGTTGGGCGCTGCCGCCGGGCAGTACGGCGATGGTGGGTTCGTCGATTTCGGGGAGTTGGTGGCGGGCCCAGTCGTGCGCGTCGGCGGACGGGTTGAGGTGCAGCCGGTTTCCGGGTTGGTAGGCCGGTTGTGGTGCGCCGATGACGGTGTGCGCGTTGCGGGCGCGGAAGTGCTCGCTGCTTTGCCGGTAGTACTCGCGCAGGCCGGGGAACAGTTCGTGCTGCCAGGTTTGGTGTCCGCGGGGGTCGTCGATGACCCAGTCCCAGTCGCGCGGGATGTGTGCGGCGATTCCGGCTGCGGGTGGGGTGAACACGTCGAGGTCCACTGTGTACAGCTCGTCGATGTGGCTGCACCGGTGTGCGAGGTCGACGGCGGTGTCGGCGCTGAGTACGAGGCCGATGCGGCGTTGCGGGTCGGCCCGGCGGTAGCCGAGGCAGTACTGGAGTGCTTCGACGGCGTGGCCGACCGGGTGGCAGTAGACGAAGTTGACGAGCACGGATTCGTCGCTCATGGCTGCACGCTATCCGGCGGCGCGAGTGGTTTTTGCGGTGTAGGGATCTGCGGCGGCCGGGTAGCCGTGGTGCGGCCGAAACGAGGTGAGGAGGTAAGCGATGCTGCCCAGGGACGAGCGTCGCCGCATCGAGCAGATCGAGAAGGGGTTGAGCATGCAGGACCCCGAATTCGCGGATCGGTTGCGGCAGGCGGAGCTGCCTGGGCGGTCGCGGGTTCGGCTGGTGCTGGGGATCGTTTCGGCGGTGCTCGCGGTGTTGTGCATGTTGCTCGGTGAGGTGGCGGGTTTCCTGCTCACCGGGGTGTTGGCGGCGTTGTTGCTGAGTTTGCGCGGGTGGCGGCTGGTGGCGTGAGTGCGGTTCACGGGCGCCAGCGGGGGCGGTATCCGGGGCGGTCGGCGTAGGGCAGGCCGAGCAGGGCGCGGGTGGCGCAGCCGCGTTCGTCTTCGGGCGGGTAGACCTGTCCGAGTTGGTCGCAGGGTCCGTCGCCGGAGCCGCATTGCTGGTGCACCCGCAGCAGGCGGGTTTTGAGTTCGCATTCGCGGAAGCCGCGGTGGACGCTGAGGTCGCAGCGTTTCGCGGTTCCGGATTCCTCGTCTTCGCGCTTCCAGCGCAGCAGTTCCAGATCGATGTTGATCTGTCGCCGGAGGAATTCGGCGAAGCGGTTCATCCTGCCCCCGCCACGGTGCTTTTCGCCGGTGCCGCGGTGTTGCGGCCTGTCCTGGCTGGGACCGCTGTGTGCTCGGTTCGTGACGCGGTGCGCACGGTTCGGGTTCACGGTTCGGGGTGGCTCCAGCCGAGCAGCCGGTGGGCTTTGCCGCAGTCGTAGAAGCCGCGGTTGCCGGGCAGGTCGGTGCGCAGCGGTACGTGTGGCCAGTGCTGGGCGGCCAGTTGTGCCGAGGGTGTTTCGGAGATGGTGTCGGCGGCGACGATGTTGATGATCTCGTGGCCGTGCCAGTCGGGGTGCAGTGCGGCGAGGACGGCTTGTCCGACGGCGTCGCCGCGGACGTAGCCCCAGAGGTGGTTGATGACCATGTCGGGGCCGGGGCGGTCGGCGATGGCGCTGCGGCGGTCGGTGGTCACGCCGTGCAGGCGCAGGCTGGCGATGCTCAGTTCGGGGTGGCGGCGGGCGAGGCTGTCGGCTTGGGCTTCGGCGATCCATTTCGACAGGCTGTAGGGGTCTTCGTTGTAGGTCGGGTGCCGCTCGTCGACCGGGAAGTAGTCGTAGTGGGCGCGGCGGCTGTAGGCGCCGCCGACGGCGTTGATGCTGGAGGCGGTGCAGATCTTGGTGATGCCGTGTTCGGCCGCGATGGTCAGGGCGTTGTAGCTGGCCACGACGTTGGTGTGGTGCACGGTGGCCGGGTCGGCGACGTGCGGGGAGCGCAGGCCGGCCAGGTGCACGATGGCGTCGGCGCCGTCCACGGCCGCGGACAGGTCGTCGTGGTCGCAGGCGTCGGCGAGCACGGTGGCGGTGCCGGGGGTTTTGTCGATGGCGCGCACGTGGTGGCCGGCGTGGGCGAGTTCGCGGGTGACCGCGCGGCCCACCACTCCGTTCGCTCCGGTGATCGCGATGAGCATGGGTTCCTCCGCAGGTGCTTCCCCGGTGATGTCGCAATTTGGAGCTGGCGGGTTTTAGCCAGGAATTCACGTGGGCGGGGTTCTGGCGGGCAGGCTCTGCTTCCTAGGTTCAGCCGCGATCTTCGCCGATCGCGGCGTCCACTGGGAGGGAACACCATGCCACGCATCCCCGCTGTGCCCCGGCGCACCCTGCTGACCGGGACGTTGGCCGTTACCGCTAGCACTGCCCTGCCCGCTACCGCGCTGTCCGCTAACGAGCCGCCTGCTGCTGGGGCGGGGTTGCCGGTGGCGGCTCCGTCGATCTCGGGAACGTCGGATTGGGACGCCCGCTCGGCCGACGGGAGCATCGAGGTCCTCGACAGCAAGCCGAACAAGATCATCGTGCATCACACCGCGACCGCCAACAGTTCCGACACCTCGCAGTCGCACGCTTTCGAGCTGGCCCGCCAGATCCAGGACTTCCACATGGATTCCAACGGGTGGAGCGACACCGGGCAGAACTTCACCAACACCCGCGGCGGTCATCGGCTCGAGGGCAGGCACAAGAGCCTCGCGGCGCTGCAGGCCGGTGATCAGCACGTGGTGGGTGCGCACGCCGGTGAGCAGAATTCGGTGGCGCTGGGCATCGAGAACGAGGGCACCTACACCAGCGCGTCGGTGCCGGGTGCGTTGTTCGAATCGTTGACCGAGCTGTGCGCCTACATGGTCGCGCAGTACGGCATCGAGGCCGGTGAGATCTACGGGCACCGGGACTTCATGTCCACCGACTGCCCCGGTGACGAGCTCTACGCCAAACTGCCCGAGCTGCGCAGCGCCGTGGCCGCGCGCACGGGGCGTCCCGCGGTGGCGCCGCTGGTGTGGCCGTTGCTGCAACCTGGCGCGGCCGGGCCGCGAGTCACCGCCGCGCAACTGCTGCTGCGCGCTCGCGGTGCCGGGGACGTTCCGGTGGACGGGGTGTTCGGCGCTGCGACTCAGCAGGCCGCCGCGCGGTTCCTGCGCGACCGCGGTTTGACCGGTGCTGCGTGCTCGGGCACCCGTGTGGCCGAGCACGGTGTGTTCGGTGGCACGGCTTGGGCGGCGCTGGCGCCGGTGTTGGCGGTCGACAGTTCTGGGCAGGCGGTGCGTGCCGCGCAGGTGCTGCTGACCGCGCAAGGTCACCACACCGGGCAGGAAACGCGGTTCGGTGCTCGCACGCGCGCAACGGTGCGGGATGTGCAGGCCGCGCACGGGCTCCCGGCCGATGGAGTGCTCGATGAGGCGACGTGGCTGCGGTTGTTGCAGTGATCGCACGCGGCGGTGCCGCCCGGGCGAGTCGGCCCGGGCAGCACCGCGCGGTGCGTTCCAGCGCCTCAGCAGGGGGTGTAGCTCCCCCGGTCCGAGAGCAGGTCGTCGCGGACGAAACCGTAGTGGGTGTCCTTGAACCGCATCCCCAGGTGTTTCAGCGCCCCCCAAGAACGGGACCCATCATTCATTCCGGAATCGGACCGCGACAATAGCTCTTCGGGCTGAAACCGGGGCTACCGCGAAAAGCCGGAAAGGCGGAATTGCGCATTCCGTTCTCGCGGCGCTGCCCGATCAGCTATGCGGCTGCTTGGACGCGGCAGGGCGCGATCGGGCATGGTCGGACGGCGTCGCACCACGATGCGGACGCACCGGGCCGGACTCCCCCGGCATCTCGAGACCTCCGGAGGGATGCGAACCCGTGACCGACCTGCTCCTGCGCTGCGGCAACCTGCTCGACGTCGAATCCGGCGACTACACCGAAGGCGACCTGCTGTGCGCGGACGGCCGCATCGCCGAAACCGGCCGCGGCCTGACCGCGCCGGAGGGCGCGCGGGTCGTGGACCTGGCCGGCGCGACCGTCCTGCCCGGGCTGATCGACGCACACGTGCACGTCACCGCCGCCACCGCCGATCTCGGTGCGCTGCCGTCATGGTCGCCGTCCTACGCCGCCGCGCACGCCGCGCAGATCATGGGGCGGATGCTCGACCGCGGCTTCACCACCGTCCGGGACGCTTCGGGCGCCGATTTCGGGCTGGCCGATGCGCAGGCAGAAGGTCTGGTCCGCGGGCCGCGGCTGATGTTCTGCGGCAAGGCGCTGAGCCAGACCGGCGGGCACGGCGACACCCGCCCGCGCGGCACCCGGGTGCACGACGGGCACTCGTGCTGCGCCGGGCTCGGGCGGATCGCCGACGGCGTGGACGCGGTGCGCGCCGCGGCCCGCGACGAGCTGCGCAAGGGCGCGCACCACATCAAAGTGATGGCGGGCGGCGGAGTGGCCTCGCCGACCGACCGCATCGACTCCACCCAGTATTCGACCGGCGAGCTGCGCGCCATCGCCGAGGAAGCCGCAGCCGCGAACCGCTACGTCGCAGCGCACGCCTACACCGGCCGGTCGGTCAGCCGCGCCCTGCAAGCGGGCATCCGTTCCATCGAGCACGGCAACCTCATCGGTGCGGACAACATCGCCGAATTCCTCGAGCACGAGGCGTTCCTGGTGCCGACCCTGGTGACCTACTGGGCGTTGCAGGCCGAAGGCCGCGATTTCGGCCTGCCGCAGCAGAGCTGGCGGAAAGTCGACGAGGTCCTCGACGCCGGTCTGGCGGCGCTGGAGCTGGCGCACCGCGGTGGCGTGCGGATCGCCTACGGGACCGATCTGCTCGGCGGGATGCACCGGCACCAGAACCAGGAATTCCGGATTCGCGGCGAGGTCCAGCCGCCGCTGGAGATCATCCGTTCGGCCACCAGCACCGCCGCCGAGCTGATCGGCATGCCCGGGCGGCTCGGGACGCTGCGCGCGGGAGCGCTGGCCGATCTGGTGGTGCTCGACGGTGACCCATTGGCCGACATCGGGGTGCTGGCCGACCCGGACAACATCCGCACCGTCGTGCAGCACGGGGTGCTCGTGCGCGGCTAGCGTTCTCGCCGGTCGGCGGCCGGGGTGAGCCGCACGGTGACGATCTCGAACGGCCGCAGCCGCAGCGGGCCGGACAGCAGGTCTTCCGGGCCGGCGTCCTGCAGCGGTCGTTCCAGCAGGTCGGTGCGCGTTGCCGAAGCCACCGGGAACGACGGGCGCACCGTGGCCGCCGCGCGCCCGCCCAGGGACTCGTACATCCGCACCAGCACGTCGCCGGAGCGGTCATCGGCCAGCTTCACCGATTCGATCACCACTGCCGCGGAGTCCACCGTCACCAGCGGTGGCACGCTGTTCCCGCCCGCCACGGCCCGCGCGGGCAGGTTGATGCGGTAGCCCTCCCGCACCGCCTCGGCGATGTCCGCGCCCACCACGAGCCCGTAGCGCAGCCGATGCCGTCCGTGGTCGGTTTCCGGGTCCGGGAACCGCGGCGCCCGCAGCAGTGACAGCCGCACCGTGGTCGTCGTGGCTGCCTCCGGCCCGGTCGATCGGGTGGCTTCGTGGCCGTAGGTGGAGTCGTTGACCACGGCGTGCCCGTAGCCGGTTTCGCCGACGTGCAGCCACCGGTGCGCGCAGATCTCGAACTTCGCCGCGTCCCACGAGGTGTTGGCGTGCGTGGGCCGGTGCACGTGCCCGAACTGCGTCTCGGCGGCCGAGCGATCGGCGTGCACGTCCAGCGGGAAGGCCGCTTTGAGCAGCTTCTCGGATTCGTGCCAGTCCACGTCGGTGTCCACCTCGACGGTGCGTCCCCGCAGGCTCACCCGCTGGATCACCGCGGAGTCCCCGAAACTGCGGGCCACCACTGCCGTGGTGCCGTCGAGTTCGACGCGGTCGACCTCGGTGAGGTCGCGGACCCGGTGCCGGTAGAACTCGTCGACGTCCCACGCGTCCCAGGCATTGGGGTGATCCGGGTGCAGCTGCAGCAGGTTGCCTGCCGCGCCCGCGGCCAGCGCTTCCCGGCCGGATTCCAGATCCAGCACCGAGCTCAGCAGTCCGCGCTCGTCGAGCGTGACCCGCAGCAGACCGTTGTCCAGCACCAGCGCACCGTCCGGTCGTTCGGTGGCGGTGCTGGCCGCGCGCCCGTCGACCGGGCCTGCGCCGAGCGCGGGCACCCCGTCGCGTTCGTGCGGGGCGGCGTTGAACACCACTTCTCCCCCGCCGCCCGCGGCCAGTTCCCGCTGCGCGGCGGTGATCAGCTCGGTCAGCTCGCCGATCACCCGCTGATAGGTCGCCTCGGCCTCGCGGTGCACCCACGCGATCGACGAGCCCGGCAGGATGTCGTGGAACTGGTGCAGCAGCACCGTCTTCCACAACTCGTCGAGCCGTTCGTACGGGTGGTCGCTGCCCAGGCGGATCGCCGCGGTCGCGCACCACAGCTCGGCCTCGCGCAGCAGGTGCTCGCAGCGCCGGTTGCCCTGCTTGGTGCGGGCCTGCGAGGTGTAGGTGCCGCGGTGCAGCTCCAGGTACAGCTCGCCGGACCACACCGCGGGGCCGCGGTGGTCGGCTTCGGCGGCGGTGAAGAACTCCGCAGGGGATTCCAGCCGCACCTTCGGGGAACCTTCCAGCTCGGCGGTGCGGTAGGCGCGCTCGATCATCTCCCGGGTCGGCCCGCCCCCGCCGTCACCGTGCCCGAACGGCACCAGCGAGCGGGTGGCGAAACCGTGCTCGGCGAAGTTGCTGCTGGCGTGGGCGAGTTCGGCGCCGGAAAGCTCGGCGTTGTAGGTGTCGGCGGGCGGGAAGTGGGTGAACACCCGCGTGCCGTCGATGCCTTCCCACCAGAAGGTGTGGTGCGGGAACTTGTTGGTCTGGTTCCAGGAGATCTTCTGGGTCAGAAACCACCGCGAGCCCGACAGCCGCACCAGCTGCGGCAGCGCCGCGCTGTAGCCGAACGAATCCGGCAGCCACACCTCCTCGGTCTCCACCCCGAACTTCTCCAGGAAGAACCGCTTGCCGTGGGCGAACTGCCGCGCCAGCGCCTCCCCGCCGGGCATGTTGGTGTCCGACTCCACCCACATGCCGCCGACCGGCACGAACCGTCCGGCCCGCACCTGCTCGCGCACCCGCTCGAACAGCGCGGGCTGATGGGTTTCCAGCCACGCCAGCTGCTGGGCCTGCGACATGGCGAAGCGCAACTGCGGGTGCTCGCGCATCAGGTCGGTGACGTTGGCGACGGTGCGGGCGATCTTGCGGACCGTTTCCCGCAACGGCCACAGCCACGCCGAGTCGATGTGGGCGTGCCCGACCGCGGAGATCACGTGCGCGCTGGCGTGCGCGGGCCGGGCCAGCACCTCGGCGAGCTCGCCGCGCGCGGCCGGTGCGGTAGCGGCGACGTCGTGCAGGTCGAGCCGGTCGAGCATCCGCTCCAAGGCGCGCAGTATCTCGCCGCGCCGCGGGGAATCCGCGGGCAACTGCCGCATGAGCTGATCGAGCACTTCCGCATCGGCCACCAGCCCGGCCACCGCCTCGTCGCGCACCGCCAGGTCCGCCCGCGCCAGCCGGTACAGCGCGGCACCGTCCGCGCGCCCGCCCAGCCACGGCGGCGGATCACCGAGCCCGGTCGGGCGGAAGTCGTGATCGCCGAGGATCAGCGGGTTCGCGGCGGCCTCGACGAACCACACCTGCCGGTGCCCGGCCTGCTCGCCGCGCAGCGGGATGTGGGCGTTGCGCGGGTTGAGACCCTTGATCGGCACGCCCTCGGCGGTGTGCACGAGCCCTTCGCACTGGAAACCGGGCCGGTCGATGTCGAAACCGAGGTCGACCACCGCCTCGACCGCGGCACCGGCCCAGGCCTGCGGGACGGTGCCGGACAACCGAAACCACGTCGTGCTCCACGGCGGTCCCCACGGCTGCCCGACCGCGGCGGGGGCGTAATCGGCGCGCAACGCCTCCTCGACCGCCACCGGCTCCCCCGGCACGTGCCAGACCGCGGCATCCAGCGGCACCGAACGGGGGTGGATCGCCGGGCGCAGCCGCTCGACCAGCACCCGCTCGAAGCGTCGTTGCACCACGGCGCGATCGTCGTACATGCGATCCCCTCCGGTCGGCAGTGTCGATCAGCCTCGCACAGCGCCGGTGCTCGCGGGATCCACCGATCGCGCAACCGGCCCGTCAGTGCAGGTCACGACGTTCTGCGCCGGGTTGCCGGGGGATGGGCGCGCCCGCATCCTGGTGCCTTCCCCAGAGGTGAACGACATGCGGAGGAAGCAATGGCGACCTGCGAGACCTGCGGTAACGACTACTGGATGAGCTTCGAGGTGCACACCGTCGGCGGCGGCGTGCACACCTTCGACTCGTTCGAGTGCGCCGCGCAGCGGTTGGCGCCGCAATGCGAGCACTGCGGGTGCCGGATCCTCGGACACGGTGCGGAGGTCAACGGCCGGTTCTTCTGCTGCGCGCACTGCGCGCGGGAGTCGGGCATGTCGATGGTCAGCGAAATCCGGGACGCCGTCGGTGCGCACCCAGTGTCATGACGGAACTACCCGCTGTCTAGATTGCATCGTTTCACCCGTGGTTTCGCCGCCGGATCAAACCGCAGACCGTGTTCGTTATCGAGGTGTGACGTAGTCGGTGAAATAACGCCCCGACCAGTGGCGATTACCCAAGTGGCACACCTCGTTGACCCCTTGGACACGCCGGTCCGCAAGGGGATCGGCAGGTGTGGCGGCTGGACCACTACGTAGTGAAGGGATGCCGAAATGGCAGGTCTGGTTCGTTGGCTGGGTGGCATGAATCGCGAGATGGGTCGGGCCCGCACCGTGATGCGGCACCCGCACTCCGCGAGCATGAGCTCGGCCGCCCGTCGCGGTCAGAGCTGAAGGCTCTGTTCGTCAGTCCACAACGACTGAACGTGGCGCAACAAACCGGGTCGCGGACCGGCCACCGACCGCTTGCGGCGGTTCGAGCGCCGGCGAGCACGGTCTGACGCCACCCCAAGTAAGACCCGGGCTCCATTACAACGGGCTTGCTGAATGTGCCGTGGTCCCCGCAGCGGGGCCACGGCACTTCGGTTTTCACAGAGCCTTGCCGCACAGGCCCGCGTTCGCCGCGCTCAGCCTTCCAGCGCCTCGCGGTGTCGCGCGGCGTTGCCGAGGTAGTGCTCGGCCGACAGGCGCAGCCCCGCCTTCTCGTCATCGGTCAGCTCCCGGCGCACCTTGCCCGGCGTGCCCGCCACTAGCGAGCCCGGCGGAACCTCGGTGCCTTCCAGCACCACCGCCCCCGCCGCGATCAGGCTGTTCTCGCCGATCACGGCGCCGTTGAGCACCACCGAACCCATGCCGACCAGGCTGTGATCACCGACCGTGCAGCCGTGCAGCACCGCGCGATGCCCGACCGTCACGCCCGCACCGACCGTGGCCGGAAAGCCCGGATCGGCGTGCACGACGCAGCCGTCCTGGACGTTGCTGCCATCGCCGACGGTGATGTCCTCGTTGTCACCGCGCAGCACCGCGCCGTACCAGACGTTCGCTCCGGCGTGCAGCCGCACGCGGCCGATCAGCGTGCTGCCCGGCGCGGCCCACGCGTCCTCGGCGATCTCGGGCCGATGGCCCTCCATGGCGACGATGCGGACCTCGCCGGCGGCGTCGCCGGTGGATGCTGGCGGGTTCACGGCACCTCCCAAGCTGGCGCGGACACCCGCGCCGGTCGTTTCCCGCAGCACCGTATCCGCACGCGCAGCGAAGATCGCCACCGCCGGTGCGCGAGCCCAGCTGCTCCCGCGGGTGACCGCGAACTTCGCGGTGCCTGCGAGAAATCCTGAAGACCTGCCCCGGCGCGATCAGCGACACTGGCACCGTGGACATCGACATCCGCCGGGCACACGCCGACGAGCTGGCGCTGCTGCCGGGTATCGAGATCGCTTCCGGGGAGTGCTTCCGCGAGATCGGCATGGCCTGGGTCGCCGACGACGACCCGCTGCCGCTGCCCCGGTTGACGGCCGCACACCACCGCGGCGATGTGCGGGTGGCCGCCGCCGCGGCACCGGTGGCGTTCGTGGTGACCGCGCCGCTCGACGACGCCGTGCACATCGAGCAGATCAGCGTGCACCCCGCGCACGCGCGGCGGCGCATCGGCGCGGCGCTGATCGAGCACGTCGCCGAAGCAGCCCGCGCCCAAGGCGCAGCCGCGCTGACCTTGACGACGTTCGGGGACGTCCCGTGGAACGCGCCGTACTACGCACGGCTGGGATTCCGGGAGCTGCCCGCATCGCGGTGCACCGCCGGTCTCGCCGAGCTGACGCGGGAGGAGGCGCGGCGCGGACTCGCCGCGGAGCGGCGGGTGGCGATGCGTCGTGCGTTGCACTGATGCGCCGACCGGAAAGCAGCACGGCGGAATCGTTCGCGCCTCCGCGGCGATGCGAAGGCCAGCGCGCTGCCCAACCCAGGTGTGCCGCTGGGGAAGTCTCAGTGGCTCGCCCGCAGTATGCGGCTGGCGCGCAGCGCCTGGGGCGGTTCGCCCACGAATTCCGCGGAGCCATCGAGGTAACCGGTGATGAGTTCTGCGGCGGAGTGATCATGGACCTCGGTGAGGCCGAGGGAACGCAACTGCGCGGCGATGCCGTCTGGTGTGAAGTAGCTGAACCAGGGTTCGCCGGCAGCGGCCGATCGATTCGCCCGCTCCCGCAGCTGCGCGCCGTCCTCGTCGGTGCTTGCCGGCTGCAGGTAATCGAAAACCACCTCGGCCGGACGGGCCTGCCCGGCGATGTATTCGAGGGTGGCGCGAGCGGTCTCCGGGGTCAGGTAGAAGACCACACCGAGCCACACGAACACGGCCGCATCGGACCGGCTGAATCCGGCGGCGTCCAATTCCGTTGCCAGCGCTTGGGTTTCGAAGTCGACCGGCGCGAAGGTCAACGTCCCGGGGTGGTCGATGCCGGCCGCCGCGAGGCGTTGGCGTTTCCACGCTTGGGTGGCCGGGTGGTCCACCTCGAACACGCGCAGGCCCGGGTGCGGATTGCGGTAGGCGAAGGTGTCCAGGCCGGCGCCGAGGATCACGACCTGCCGCACGCCCGCAGCCACGGCCGCGGCCACCCGGTCTTCGGCGAAGCGGGCGCGAGCGGCGAAGAACAAGCGGCGCGGCCGGTAGATCGCGCCGCTACCGGGGCGATCCTCGGTGGGCTCGGGCAGCTCGGCCAGCTCATCGGCGGTCACGCCGAGCAGACGCGCCGCGAGCGGGTCGGTGAGGATGCGGGGCCGGTCGGCGATCTGGTGAAAAGCACGGGCGTAAGCGGTCGCGAGCGCTGTCCGGCTGGGCCCCTCGTCGTCCATGCTGACGAACCTACTCGGGACCCCGGCGCGGTCATCGTGAACTCGGCCACGCCACGTGCACGATCGAACCGAAAGTTCAGGTTCAGCCGCGAGGGCTGGTTCAGCACCTGCGGCGGAGTTCGGTGACGGCTTCGGCGGTGGTCTCGCGGGAGATGAACCGGTCGGTCAGGCCGGTCAGGCGCATCATCCGCGCCACCGGGCCGGTGCCCGGGACCACGAACATCGGGATCTGCTTGCATTCGGTGCGGCGCTGGGCGTGCAGCAGCATGTCCAGCCCGGCGGTGTTGAAGAAGGTCACCTCCGAGAGGTCCAGCACGATCGCCCGCAGCACCGCCGCGGTCAGCCGTTGCCGGATCAGCTCGGTCAGGCGCGGCACGGCGGCCAGGTCGATCTCCCCGCGCATCCGCACGACCACCACTCCCGGGTCGGGGCGCAGCACGCTCAGCCGCAGCGCCCGGGTGTGCGCGGGAGACCCGGTGATCGGCTCGCTCGCTTCCCGCGGTGCGACGATGGCGCCTCGCTGGGCGGCCGTGGACCGAACGCGCCGCTGGTCGCCGGCAAGCTCGCTGTTGCCGCTGTCAGTGCGCATCAACGTTGCCTCCCTGGGCGCTTGTGCCGTCGCGGCGCGCTCACCCGGGCAGCACCGGGTGACCGGGCCGGATGGGCCTGGACGAAGCCGTGAGGGCGGTCGGCCGTGGGCGCGGAAGCAACCCTGCTCGAGACCGTCGATGCTGGTCACGGGTGCGTCCGCGGCCGGCTGCCGGGCCGCGGTACCTACCGTAGGAGCGCTAGTCCGAGCGCTACAAGCGTTGCCACTAACGTGTGACGACGGAGGGCGAGTCGGCGAGCATGGAGATGACTCCCCCGGCAAGTACGGCCTGCACTTGTCGCTCGGACAGGCTATGACGTGCGGTGATCGTGTTACCGCGAGTGTCGTTACCGATGGTGATGTCGCCGCCGCCGCGCAGCTGCCCCGGCAGGTCCTCGAGCACCAGCACGTCGCCTGCGCAGATCGAGTCGTAGTCGCCGGGGTCGGCGAACCGCAGCGGCAAGATCCCGAAATTGATCAGGTTCTGCCAGTGGATCCGCGCGAACGACTTCGCCAGCACCACCCGCAGCCCGAGATGGCGCGGCGTGATCGCGGCGTGCTCGCGCGAAGAACCCTGCCCGTAGTTGTCGCCGCCGACCACCACGTGCGTGCCCGTCTCGGCGGCCCGCTGCGGATAGGTCTCGTCGAGGCGGGTGAAGGTGAACTCCGAAAGCGCCGGGATGTTCGAGCGCAACGGCAGCGCCCGCGCCCCGGCCGGGGAGATCTCGTCGGTGGAGACGTTGTCCCCGGCCACCAGCAGCACCGGCGCCGCGATCCGCTGCGGCAGCGGATCCAGTTGCGGCAGCGCGGAGATGTTCGGGCCCTTCACCGGCTCGACCTGCTCGGCCTCCTGCTGCGGCGGCGGTTCCACCAGCATCGAGGTGTTCACCGACGCGTGCTCGGGCAACTCGACCTTCGGGTCCAGCCCGAGCCGCGCGGCCAGCTCCCGCGGATCGGTGATCGCCCCCTCCAGCGCGGCCGCGGCCGCGGTCTCCGGCGAGCACAACCACACCGAATCCTCCCGCGTGCCGGATCGGCCGGGGAAGTTGCGCGGGAACGTGCGCAGCGAGTTCTGCCCCACCGCCGGGGCCTGGCCCATGCCGATGCAACCCATGCACCCGGACTGGTGGATCCGCGCGCCCGAGGAGATCAACTCGAAGGTGCCGCCGATGCGGGTCAGATCCTCCAGGATCTCCCGCGAAGTCGGATTCACGTCGAAGCTGACCTCCGGGCGGGTCTGGCGCCCCTGCACCATGCGCGCGGCGATCGCGAAGTCCCGCAGCCCCGGATTCGCCGACGAGCCGATCACCACCTGGCGCACGTCGGTGCCCGCGACCTCGCGCACCGGCACCACGTTGTCCGGCGCGGACGGGCGCGCGATCAGCGGTTCCAGCGCCGAGAGGTCGATCTCGTCGGTGACGTCGTAGTCCGCGCCCTCGTCGGCCCGCCACTCGGTGAAGGCGTGCTCGCGGTCCTCGCCGCGCAGGAACTTCCGCACCGCCTCATCGGCCGGGAACACCGTGGTCGTGGCACCCAGCTCGGCGCCCATGTTCGCGATGACGTGCCGGTCCATCGCCGAAAGATCCGCGAGGCCGGGACCGTGGTACTCGATGATGCGGCCCGCGCCGCCGGAGACCGAGTGCCGCCGCAGCATCTCCAGCACCACGTCCTTGGCCGAAACCCACGGCGGCAGTTCGCCGGTCAGCCGCACACCCCAGACCTCGGGCATCCGCACCCGCAGCGGCTCACCGGCGATGGCCATCGCCACCTCCAGACCGCCCACACCGATCGCTAGCATCCCCAGCGACCCGGCCGCGCACGTGTGCGAATCGGACCCGACCATCGTCTTGCCGGGTTCGCCGAAGCGCTGCATGTGCGTCGGGTGCGACACCCCGTTGCCCGGTTTCGAGAACCACAACCCGTAGCGGCGGCAAGCCGAGCGCAGGAACTCGTGGTCCTCGGCGTTCTTCTCGTCGGCTTGGAGCAGGTTGTGATCGACGTACTGGACGCTGACCTCGGTTCGCGCCCGCGTGAGCCCGAGCGACTCCAGCTCCTGCATCACCAGCGTGCCCGTGGCGTCCTGGGTCAGCGTCTGATCGATGCGCAGCGCGATCTCCGAACCCGGGGTCATCTCGCCGTCGAGCAGGTGCGAGGCGATCAGCTTGTGCGCCAGCGTCCGCGGCATCGCCGGACCTCCTTCACGACCGGGTGCGTTTCCCTAACCGGCGGTCGCCTGCGGCCTACCCCGGCCGTGGTGGCTCGAAACGATCTGTGCCGCGGCGGCGGGTCAGCCGCTGCGGCCCGCGGCGCTGGCGAAGCCGAGCCAGGTGTGCCGGTTGCCGGCCCAGCACCACCCGACCTTCGGCGCGTCGCGGTTGGCCGCACCGTCGCGGCCAGTGCCGTTGCTGATCCAGATCGCCGGGGTCCGCGCGTCCGGCGAACCGCGGAGTCGGTGCTTGCGCGAGGCGATGGTCATGAAGCAGTGGTTGCGTTCGAGCACGTCCGGGCACTGCAGCAGCCAGTGCAGGCCTTCCGCCAGCGTGAGTGGTGTGCGGCCCGCGGCTTCGATCATCGGCAACGCCTCGTTCGGGCTGTATTCGGCCAGGTCGTCGCCGCGGTCGGGGGTTTCGATGCGGTAGGCGGGCGAGTCGGGCAGCCGCACCGAGGGGATCGGGGCGAATTCGTCCACATCGGACATGTCGGTGACCACGAAGCCGTGCTTGCCGCCGAGTTCCACCAGCGGCGCCAGCTTGGAGATCGGTGCGGCGGGCAGCACCAGCAGCGAACCGGGCACTTCGGGCGCGGCGGCTGCGCGTAGTCGTGCTGCGGACACGCCGGCGAGTTCGTGCACGCCGAAGTCGATCAACCGGTCGGCTTGGCGGGCGAGATCGGGCAGCTCGGGCACTGGGTACACTTCGGGCACTGGGCACACCTCCGTGGACGGCCGGACTGGGCGACAACGAACCGGCGCGCGACCGAGTTCCCCGCAGAACGGATTTGCAGCGCCCACCCCACTACCGCCGAGCCCTTGCGCCCCCGAGTCATGTGGCCCGGATCCTGCCGCAGAGCGCCTCAGCGCAATCCCGGTGCCACCGACCCAGGCAGCGCCACCCCGTCATCGGGCAGCAGCACCTGCACCTCGACGGTGAACCGGTACGGCCGGTGCGCCAGCACGCCCGCGAAGTGCCGCCGCAGCCGGGACATCTCCGCGCGGATCGTCACGGTGCGCTCGGCGTCGCCGAACAGGTCCGCGGCCAGCTCGGCCGCCGACCGGCCCCGCGGATGCCGCGCCAGCAGGTAGAGGATCTCGGCGTGGCGCGGCGTCAGCGGCTGGTCCCAGCTGCCGCTCGGGCCGTCGAGCCGCAGCAGCGGCCGGTGCGGTGCGCGCAGATCAAGCTTCGCCTCCGCGGGGCCGGCCGCGGCGTCCGGTTCCAGGCGGATCAGCCAGCCACCGGGCACCGGTTCGCACGCGCACGCGCCGAACGCGGGCAGCCAGGTGCGCTGCCCCGGGTCGTTCGGCAGCAGCACCCGCTCCACCGGGGCGACGCCGCCGGCGGCCGCGACCCACCCGTGCGGGTCGGTGACCAGAGCTTTACCGCCCGCCCCGGCCAGCGCGGGCACCGCCACCGCGCGCAACCGCTCCAGCTCGGCGCGGTGGGCCCGGCCGAGTTCGGACTCGGCCAGCTTCGCCGCCGTCGTGGCCAGCGCCAGCGTGCTCGGGTGCACCGTGCGGATCGGGCCGCTCAGGTCCACCACCCCCAGCACACCGCCGTCGCGCGGATCGCGCACCGGCGCGGCCGCACACGTCCACGGGTGGTGGCTGCGCAGGAAGTGCTCGGCCGAATACACCTGCACCGGGTGGCGCACCACCAGCGCGGTGCCGATCGCGTTGGTGCCCACGGTGCGCTCGGCCCAGTCCGAGCCGGGCACGAAGCCGAGCCGGTCGGCCTGCTTGCGCACCTGCGGGCTGCCCTCGCGCCACAGCACCCGCCCGTCGCCGTCGGCCAGCACCATGATCGTGGCCGACTGCTCGGCGATCGCGGCCAGACTCGCCCGCAGCGTTTCCAGCAGCTCCGGCAGCCGGAACCGTTCGCGGCGCAGGGTCAGCTCGCCTTCGTCGAGCAGCCGCACCTGCCGCGCACGGTCGGGGTCCATGCCCGCGCCCAGCAGCCGCTTCCAGGAATTGCCGATCACCCGGCGGGGGCGGCGTCGCGGGCGGCTGCCGGAGAACGCGTCGGCGTGCATCCGAGCTAGTTCGCGGGCATAGCCCCGGGGGTCGGCACCTGCCGGGACGGCGGTTTCCAAGGCGTCGGTGCTCTCGTCAGTGCGCACGGGTTCGCTCCTCACGCATTCGCCCCAGTGTGCTGCGCCACACCGCGGCGGTAAACCGTGCGCGGGCTTTCACTTCGGTGCCCGGTCGCCCGGCTACGCACCGAACCAGCCGGTGCGCGTGGCCTTGAGCGCGTCGGCTGGTGTTTCGCGTTGTCGACGTGTTCCCGGCCGCGCAGCAGCGGGGCCCGGCCGCGGGGAAGCGGCCGGGCCCCGAGTGCGGATTGCTCAGCCCGGCAGGTGCGCCAGCACGGCGTCGCGGACTTCGCCCGGGTTTTCCATGTGCAGCATGTGCCCGGCCGCGTCGACCACCCGCACCGAATCCTGTTGCGGCACCGGCAGGATCGCGTCGTCGCGGCCCCACAGCACCGTGACCGGTGCCTGCACCGAAGCCAGCAGCCCGGCGGTGTCGATGGCCTGGCTGTCACCGTCGAGCAGCGTGGCCTGCAGCGCCTCCAGCGCCGCGGTGACCCCGTCGAGGCGCTTGTACTTCAGCAGGTCGTCGACCAGCCGCCGGGTGACCTGCTCCGGGTCCGCGAACAGCTTCGCCACCTGCGGTTTGAGCTCGCGCCGCGAGTTGGCCGCCGCGAACGAGCGCAGGAACTCCGCGTCGATGCCGGCGGTGAACCCGGCCGGGGCGACCAGTGTCAGCGAACTGACCCGCTGCCCCGCGGTGGCCGCGAGCTGCGCGGCCACCGCCCCGCCGAGCGAATGCCCGACCACGTGCGCACTGCCGATGCCGCGCGCGTCCAGGTAGCCCAGCACCACATCGGCCAGCGTGGACAGCCCGGCATCGCCGACGTCCTTGACCGACTCGCCGTGCCCGGGCAGGTCGATCGCGTGCACCGTGGCCCGCGCCGAGAGCGGCTCCTGCACGAACAGCCACGAGTTCTTGTCGCCGCCGTAGCCGTGCACCAGCACCACCGGCTCGGGTGCGTCCCCGAGCACGGCCGCGGCGATCTTGCGGCCGCCGACCTCGACGGTGTCGATGCGCGGCCCGGTCTCCTCGGCGACCTCCCCGGACGCCAGCTGCTCACGCGCCTCGGTGACCGCCGCGTCGATCTCCTCGGCGCCGACCTCGGCCGGGGCCACGATCGCGATCGTGCCGCTGACCGGCACGTCCTGGCCGGCCTCGGCCACGATCGCGCGCAGCACACCGTCCTGAGTGGACTCCAAAGTGCCTGCGATCTTGTCGGTTTCGATCTCGGCGAGGTCCATGCCGTCGCGGACCGAATCGCCCTCGGCCACCAGCCACTCGGTGATCTTGCCCTGGCTCATCGACAGGCCCCACTTGGGCATGACCACCCGCTGGATCTCGCTCATGCACGGCTCCCCTCGTAGCTCGCGGTGGTTTTGACGGCGTTGGCGACCCGCTGCGCGTCCGGGACGTAGAGGTCTTCCAGCGCGTCGCTGAACGGCACCGGCGTGTGCGGGGCGGTGACCATCTCGATCGGCGCCCGCAACGCCCCGAACGCCTCCTTGGCCACCGTCGCGGAGATGTCGGCGGCCACGCTGCAGCGCGGCGTGGCCTCGTCGACCACCACCAGCCGGCCGGTGGACTCCACGCTCTCTAAGATCGTGTCGGTGTCCAGCGGGCTGATCGTGCGCGGATCCAGCACGTCGCAGGAGATGCCGTCGCCCGCGAGCTGGTCGGCGGCCTGCTCGGCGACCTGCACCATCCGCCCGATCGCCACCACCGTGACGTCCTCGCCCTCGCGCACGACGTTCGCTTCGCCGAACGGCAGCGCGTAGCTGTCCTCCGGCACCTCACCGGAGACCTCGTACATCGCCTTGTGCTCGCAGAAGATCACCGGGTCGTCGTCGCGGATCGCCGCGGTCATCAACCCCTTGGCGTCGTACGGCGAGGACGGCACCGCCACCTTCAACCCCGGGATGTGGGTGAAGATCGAGTACAGCGCCTGGGAGTGCTGCGCCGCCGCGCGCAGCCCGGCGCCGTACATGGTGCGGATGGTCACCGGCGTGACCGCCTTGCCGCCGAACATGTAGCGGAACTTCGCCGCCTGGTTGTAGATCTGGTCGAAGCACACGCCCAGGAAGTCGATGAACATCAGCTCCGCCACCGGCCGCAGCCCGCGGGTGGCCGCGCCGATCGCGGCACCGACGAACGCCGACTCGGTGATCGGGGTGTCCAGCACCCGGCCGGGGAACTGGTCGAACAGCCCCTTGGTCACCCCCATCACTCCGCCCCAGGCGTCGTCGGCGCCCGGCGCGCCCGCGCCACCTGCGTTGTCCTCGCCCATCACCACGACCCGCTCGTCGCGGCGCATCTCCTGCAGCAACGCCTCGCTGATCGCTTCGCGGTAGTTGATCGTGCGTGCCATGCCCGGGCCTCCTTCAGAACGAGACGTAGACGTCGGTGGTCAGCTCCGCCGCGGTCGGTTTCGGCGCCGAGCGGGCCGCGGTGACCGAGTCCTCGATCAGGGCCGCCACCTCGGAATCCACCGCGTCAAGTTCCGATCCGGCCAGCAGGGCCTGGCCGAGCACGTGCTCGCGGAACCGCAGCAGGCAGTCGGAGTGCTTCTTCGCCTCGGCGACCTCACCGGCCCGGTACGCCTGCCCGTCGCCTTCGAAGTGCCCGTAGTAGCGGGTGAACTTCACTTCCAGCAGCGTCGGCCCGCCGCCCTCGCGCGCCCGCGCCACGGCCTCGGCGGCGGCCTCGTGCACCGCGAAGAAGTCGAACCCGTCCACGATCACCCCGGGCATCCCGAACCCGGCGGCGCGATCGGCGATGTTGTCCGAGGACACCGACCAGCCACTGGCGGTCGCCTCGGCGTAGCCGTTGTTCTCGGCCACGAACAGCGCGGGCAGGTTCCACACCGACGCGAGGTTCATCGCCTCCAGCGTGGTGCCCTGGTTGCTGGCGCCGTCACCGAAGAACGCGACGCTGACCGCGCCGTTGCCGGCCAGCTTGCCCGCCAGCGCGGTGCCGCAGATCAGCGGCGGGCCGCCGCCGACGATGCCGTTGGCCCCGAGCATTCCCTTGCTCAGGTCCGCGATGTGCATCGAGCCGCCCTTGCCGTTGCACGTGCCGGTGGAGCGGCCGAAGATCTCGGCCATCATCGACTTCGGGTCCACGCCCTTGGCGATGCAGTGCCCGTGCCCGCGGTGCGTGCTGGCGATCGAGTCCCGGTCGTCGAGGTGGCTGCACACCCCGGTCGCCGAAGCCTCCTCACCGGCGTAGAGGTGCACGAAACCCGGGATGTCGCCGGTCGCGAACTCGTCGTGCACCCGATCCTCGAACGCGCGGATGGTGCGCATCGTGCGATACGCCCGCAGCAGCCCCGCTTCGTCCAACGCGTCCGGAGCGGGTTCGGCCATGGTGTCGGTCATCGCCGCATCTCCTTCACAACTCGTGCGCGCCCGCGACCGGGCGCGTCCCGGAATCCTTGGCCGCGCCACCGCGCAGCAACCCCTCGGCCGACGCGCGCGCCAGCACCGCGCGCACGTCCACGCACCGCGGCCCGTCCGCGCTCAACGTCACCGTCGGCGCGGTGCGCGGGCCGAACTCCACTTCCCGTTCCCCGTCCACCGCGATCACCCCGCGCGAGGCGGTGATCGGCACCGTCTCGCCCTCGGCCAGCCGACGGCAGGAGGCCACGCCGACCTCGCGCACCAGGCCCGGCGCCAGCGGCGCCCGCACCACGCACTCGGCCGCGGGATCCAGCCGCAACGCCACCCCGTCCGGATCCGAGCGGGCGCTCGGCGCCAGCAACCCGGCCACACTGGACAGACCCACCGCGTCCGGTTCGGCGAAGGTGCAGAACAACTCCGAGAGCTCCGCGGGATCCCACACCGCACGAGCCCCCACCCGCCCGGCCTGCGAGACCGCCACATCCACCAGCGCAGGCTCACAACGGTTCCCGGCCCGCACCCGCAGCACACTCGCCCTTCGGGTCACCGCCTCGGCATCGACCGCGCCGGTGGCGACCAGTCCCGCCGCCAAGCCCGCGACCGTCGCCTCGCGCAACTGCGGGAACACGTTGTTGGTGCCGGTCGACAACGCCAGCAGCGGAACCTGCCCGCACGCCCCGGCGGCGACCCGCGCCGTACCGTCCCCGCCCAGGCAGATCACGACCCCGGCACCGGCCTCGACCATCGCCCGCACGGCGGTGACGGTGTCCGCGGCGGTCTCGGTGAGCCGATCCTGCTCGCAGAACCGCACATCCGGCCACGGCGCGTCCCGGCCCGGCCGCAACCGGCGCCCCGCGCGCAGCACCTCAGCGGAAATACCGCCGAGATCGGTCGAAACCAGCGCACGATCCACCCCGGCCGAATGCAACGCCGAGAGCAAGCGCTGCACCATGTTCGCCTTCTCCGCGGTCGGGAACACCGACGCGCGCGCCACCAACCGGCGAACATCCCGCCCGGACAGCGGGTTGGCGACGATGCCTGCGACCGCGTCGGCCACCGCGTTCCTCCTCGAACCGCACGGCGTGACGCGAACCACTGTCCGGCCGCGGGCGGTCGCGAAGGAAGGGTTGCAAGGGGTTGCAGCACCCCTCTCACCCGTTCAGGCGGTCACCCCGGGGTGCGCTGCGCAGGTGCGGCGTGGCGGCCGCCGGCCGCGCCGTCCCGCGCCGAGGACACGTGCAGCGACAACTCGCCGCCGAGGACCTCCACCAGCACCTCGCTGCCCTCCGAGAGCGAGCCCTCCAGCAGCAGCGAGGCCAGCCGGGTGTCGAGTTCGCGCTGGATCACCCGCCGCAGCGGCCGCGCCCCGAACTCCCGCGCCGAACCGCGCTCGCACAGCCACGACACCGCCGACGGGCTCACCTCCAGCCGCACCCCTTGCGCGGCCAGCTGCGCCGAAGTGCGCTCCAGCAGCAACGAGGCGATCTCGGACAACTCCGCCTCGCCCAGCCCGCGGAACACCGTCACCTCGTCGACCCGGTTGAGGAACTCCGGGCGGAAGAACCCGCGCAACTCCTCCTGCAACGCAGCAGCGACCTCCGCGGCGTCCCCGCCCGCGTCGAGCACCCGCTCGGAACCCAGGTTCGAGGTCATGATGAGCACGGTGTGCCGGAAATCCACCGCGCGGCCCTGTGAATCGGTCAACCGGCCCGCATCCAGCACCTGCAGCAACGTGTTGAACACGTCCGGATGGGCCTTTTCCACCTCGTCGAGCAGCACCACCGAATACGGCTGGCGCCGAACCCGCTCGGTCAACTGCCCCGCCTCGCCGTAGCCGACATAACCGGGCGGCGCGCCGATCAGCCGCGAGACGGTGTGCTTGTCCTGGAACTCCCCCATGTCGAAGCGCACCATCCGCTCGGCATCGCCGAACAACGCCCGCGCCAGCGCCCGCGCCAACTCGGTCTTGCCCACCCCGGTCGGGCCCAGGAACAGGAAGCTCCCGATCGGCCGCTCCGGGTCGGCCAGTCCCGCGCGGGCGCGGCGCACCGCCTCGGCCACCGACCGCACCGCCGCGTCCTGGCCGACGACCCGCTCCCGCAGCCGCTGCTCCAGATCCAGCAGCCTGCGCCGGTCGGCCACCGACACGTCCGCGACCGGGATGCCGGTGCGCCGCGCGACCACCTCGGCCACGTCGGCGGCAGCCACCAGCGGCTCCGGTGACCAGCCCGTCGCCTTGCCTGCGCCCGCCCCTTTGTGCGAGTCCGCCCCCTTGTGCGTGCCACGCTGCATCCGCACCCGCGAGCACGCCTGATCCAGCAGATCCACCGCCTTGTCCGGCAGGAACCGCTCGGTCAGGTAGCGGTCCGAAAGCTGCGCGGCCGCCTCCAGCGCCTCCTCTGCGACCCGCACCCGGTGATGGTGCTGGTACTTGCGCGAGACACCGCGCAGCACCGCGACCGTCTCCGGCACCGACGGCTCCGGCACCGCGATCGGCTGGAACCGGCGCTCCAGCGCCGGGTCCTTGTCCACGTGCTTGCGGTACTCCTCCACCGTGGTCGCACCGATCAGGTGCAGCTCACCGCGGGCCAGCGCGGGCTTGAGCATGGTGCCCGCGTCCATCGAACCCTCACCGGCACCGGCGCCGACGATGCTGTGCAGCTCGTCGATGAACACCACGACCTCGTCGCGGTGCGTGCGCAGCTCGGTGAGCACGTCGCGGAACCGCTGCTCGAACTCCCCGCGGAACTTCGCGCCCGCGACCATGCCCGCCAGATCCAGCGACACCAGCCGCTTGCCCGCCAGCGGCCACGGCACCTGCCGATCCACGATGCGCTGCGCCAGGCCCTCCACCAGCGCCGTCTTGCCCACGCCCGGGTCGCCGACGAACACCGGATTGTTCTTCGAGCGCCGCCCCAGCACCTCCACGGCCTGGTCGATCTCCTCGCCGCGGCCGATGACCGGGTCGAGCCTGCCGTCGCGGGCCAGTTCGGTCATGTCCAGCCCGAACTCGTCGAGCTTCGGCGTCGCGCCCAGCACCGGCGCGCGGCCCCGCGGCCGCTCGCCCTGCTCCATCGCCCGCGCCAGCGCGCGCCCGGCCACCGACTCCGGTTCCTTCGCCAGCCCCAGCAGCACGTGCCGGGCACCGACGACCTCCACGCCCTCCCCCAGCGCGGCCTGGTGCGCCCCCAGCAGCGCCCGCCGCGCCGACGACGACAGCACCGGCGACCGGCGCGACCCGCCGGCGACGGCGTCGACGGTGCCCGCCACCGTGCGCACCCCGGTCGCCAGGTCCTCGACCCGCACGCCCGAATCCGCCAGCATCTCCGCGGTCGGGCGCACCTGCGTGACCGCCCACAGCAGGTGCGTGCTGTCGAGCTCGCGGCTGCCCCAGTCCACCGTCGCCCGGATCGCCTTCGAGACCACGTCGTGCGCCTCGGGATCCAGCAGGTTCGACAGGCCCAGCCCCGGCGAGCCCGCACCGGCCTGCCGCTGCGCCCCACCGCCCTCGACCAGGCTGTTGAGCAGCGAATCGAAGGCGGCGGAGGAATCACCGACACTGCCCCGGTCCACCGGCTCACCTCCACACCGGCGGGCATCGGCCGTGCCCGCGTCAAACCGTCATTGTGATCAACACTCTCCAGCATGCGGCATGCGCCCGCCGCGGCGACGACCGGCCAGCCATTCCAGCAGCGCGCCCACCAGCAGCGCCGCGCTGATCACGACCACGACCGTACCCAGCCGGTGCAGCCCGGCATCAGCCGCAGGCCCGGCGAAGCCGAGTTCGATCACGGCCGCGGCGATGTTCGCCCCCACGTACTGCGACGTGCGGTACAGCCCGGAGGCCATGCCCGCGTCCCCGGCCTCGGCCTGGCGGTACATCGCGGCCTGGTTGCCGATGTTGTTGAACCCGTTCGGCACCCCCAGCACCGCCGCGACCGCCAGCAGCAGCACCAGACCGCTGCTCGACTGCGTCACGGCCAGGCCCGCCCCGCCTGCCGCCAGCGCCACCGAACCGATCACCAGCACCGGCCGATAGCCGGAGCCGCCGATCATCCGTCCGGCCAGTGCGACCGAGGCCATCGCCACCAGCGCGATCGGCAGCACCACCAGCCCGGCCTGATCCGCGCTGAACCCCCGCGCGCCCTGCAACCACATCGGATAGCCGTAGAAGACCACGTAGAACGCGACATAGGTCAGCGCCGTGCGCAGATAGGTGCGGGTCAACGGGCGATTCCGCGCCAGCATCCGCACGTCCACGAACGGCCGCGCCACGCGCGACTCCAGCACCGCGAACCCGGTCGCCAGCACCGCCAGCACTCCCAGCAACCACCAGGTGGGGCTGCCGGCCAGCGACAGCAAGAACACCATCAGCACCGCGATGCAGCCGATGAACAGCCCCGCCCCCGGCAGGTCCAAGCTGCGCAGCACCGCGCGCGGAGATTCCGCGGTGGCCTCCCGCGGCTGGTCGGCGGGCAGGTGAATCCACGCCAGCACGGCCACCGCGAGCCCCAGCGGCACGTTCACCAGGAAGATCGCCTGCCAGCCCCACCACGACACCAGCACCCCGCCGAACACCGGTCCGAACGCGATCATCACCTGCCCGGCGATGGCCAGCGCGCTGAGCGCATCGGCGGGCAGCGCCATGCCGCGGCGATCCGCCTCGGCCCGCAGCATCGCCACCCCGGACGGGAACGCCGCGCACGTGCCCAGCCCCAGCAGCATCCGGAACGCGATCAGCCAGCCCAGGTCCGGCGCCAGCGGCGCCAGCAGCGAGGTGAGCACGGTGATCGCCAGCGACACCAGGAAAACCCGCCGCGGCCCGGCCCGGTCGGCCAGCCGGCCAGCCGTGGGCGAGCCGACCGCGGTGGCCAGGTACAACCCGGAGATCAGCCAGGAAGCCGCCGCTCCGGCGTCGAAGTCGTCGCGGATGTCGACCATCGCCACGGCCATCGTGGAGGCGTTGAGCGCCTGCAGCACCGAACCGAACGCGATGGTGAACACGAACGCCCGGGGCAGGCGCTGGGTGGTGGAGCTGCGGACGGAGGTCACATCCGCTCAGCCTAGTTCGTTAGATTCGCTAACTTCAAAATCGCTCGGGATCGCGGACCACGGCCGCCCGTGATTCAACGCAGCCTCGTGCGGGTAGGGGCCGGGCACACCCCCGGAAAGGAGGACCGATGCAACGCGGCAGCGACAAGCACGGGCCCGGGCAGGACGACGCCTTGGAGAAGGAGATGCAGGGCCTGCTGCAGGGGGATCACCCCACTCGTGCCGAAGAGGCGCTCGACGCCGAACCGCCCGCCGACGACGATCGGGAGTCGCTGCGCCCCGAACCACCCGAACCCGGCGACGAACCGGGCTGAGAGAGCCGGGATCGCGCCCATCCACGCGGGTGGGCGCGATCCCGGTGCCTTTCCGGAACGAGATCGCAGCAGACGGCCTCAGTACAGCGGGAAGGCCCAACCGCCCGGATAGAACGGCTCCCGGTCCCAGGCGAAAGCAGCCGAGGTGAGCCGCAACGCACCAGGGCTGCGCTCTTCGACCAGTCCGGCGGCACCGAGCGAAACCAGTCTGGTGCCACCAAGGAACGCCGCGGCCAGCTCGGCGCTGCTCATCCGCAGGTCGGCCGGATCTTCGGTGCGCGTGCACGCGACCCCGTCCGTCCCGGCCCGCAGCCGGTACCGCCCCTCGTTCCACGGGCAGAACCGGTCGGTCACCTCCAGCACCACATCCAGCGGCACCGCATACCGGCGCGCGCCGAGAGCGCGATCGACGTCGACGAGCCGGACCCACAACCGATCGACCGGCGCGGAAACCACGGCCCGCGGATCCACCAGCAGGTGCGGCAGCGGGTCGTCCACCGCGACCTCGCAGTCGATCCAGCGCACCAGATCGATCCCGGCGAGGAATCGCCACAACGCGGCGTGCGCCTGCCGCGAGACCGCCGCGAGCTCCACCACCTGCACCACCGCGGATGCGTCCGGATCAACGGCGTGCCGGTAGAGGACATATCCGCTGACCTCGCCGTCCGGCTCGTGATGCAGCGCGAACCGAAGGGTGCTCGCAGCGGCGCGGGCCTGCGGCTGGTCGAAGAGCCGGACGTCCCAATGCGCCCGGGTCCTTCGCGGCCAGCCGACCGTAGCGGCGCTCGCCCGCTCGTAGACCTCTTCGATCCGGGCTCGGGCCTGCTCGCGATGGCACAACCGGACCTGACCGCACCCGGAATCCACCCCGTCCCGGAACACCATCGAACGCCGCAGGCAACGGATCTGATCGCCGCGCGTCGCGGGCCCGTAGCCGTAGCGCCCGTAGATGCCGGCTTCGGACGGCCGCAGCACGGCGACCGGCTCCCGCCGCTGCTCGTGCAGTTCAGTGAACTGCCTCCGCATGATCGAGGTCAGAATGCCCCGACGACGATGAGTGGGTGCCACACCGACCGAGGCGATCCCGGCCACCGGCAGCACCGCACCGGGCCCGGTCAGCGCGCGCCGGTAGATCGAGGCACCCGCGATCGGCGTCCCGGAGTCGAACGCGGCCAGCGTGCGGTCCAGTTCGGTGGCGGCGCGCTGGCCGGTGATCTCCTGCTCGCAGCGGTCGGCGCCGTAGGTGTCGGCGATCATGCGCGTTCACGGGGCGAATTCGGCCTCGGTCACCGGGCGCAGCGGATACGGTTCGCGCACCGGGCACTGTGTAGTGCACCCGCCGCTGCGCCGCGATCGATTTTTCGCCGGCTCACCGCTCAGCGGCGGCGACCGCTTCGGCCAGCCGAGCCAGTTCCCGGCCGACGTGCGCCAGGCGGTCGCCGACCGCGCCGGCGTGCCCGGTCAGCGCACCCGCGTGCCCGGCCGCTCGCAGCCAGTCGTTGACGCCCGCCAGTCCTTCGGCCATCCCGTCGACGGTGGTGGCGAAGCCGCGGGTGACCTGTTCGATCTCGGAGACGGAGTGCGGTACGCCCGGATCGCGCAGCCGCGCGCCGAGTTGCAGCGCCGCTTGCCCCACTTGCTCGGCCACCTCCGCGGTGTAGGCACCGCCATCGGTGCCGCGTGATCGATCGGCCGTGGAAGGCCGCGGTGGAGCGGACTGCGCAGCGGCGTCATCGGAGCGGCTCATAACCGCTCAGCCAACCCGACTCGGGCGGTGTGGGCCACACGATCGAGGTAGAAGATCGCCGAGCGGTGGTCAAGAACACCCGATTCCCGCACAACCTCCCCACTCCGTTGCGCATTGCGCACTCTCGCTTCGTTGCTTTTTCTCGTGAGGTTCGAAGTCGGGCGTGATGCCGGAGGCTTGATTTCGGGCGACACTGAAATCAGCGAGGCAATTAACAGTTAGAAACGCGAGTCGACGAACTTGTCCCTCGGGTTCTTCAGCGGCCTAGCCGCCGGACGTTCCCCGCCCGGCATCCACCTCGCCGAGGATCCGCAGGATCTCCTCGTCAGTGGTCTCCCGGAAAGTGCCGTACCACTGCCCCACCGCGGCGAAATCCACCGGCTGCAGCACGCACAGCACCTCGTCGGCCTCCTGGCGCAACGCCTTGACCGCGTCCGGGGCGCCGACCGGCACGGCCAGCAGGATGCTGCGCGGGTCCGACTCCCGGATCATGCGCAGCGCCGCACGGGCGGTCGCGCCGGTGGCCAGACCGTCGTCGACCAGCACCACGTCCCGGCCGGTCAGCCGCGGTGGCGCACCTTGGCCGAACCGTTCCTCGCGGCTTCGGGCCTCGGCGCGCTCCCGCTCGCGGTCCTGCGCCAGCTCGGCCTGCTCCAGGTGGAAGGTGCGCAGCAACCGCTCGTCGTAGGTGGCCGGGCCGTGCGCGGTCACCGCGCCCAGCGCCAGCTCCGGCTGGCCCGGCGCGCCGATCTTGCGGGCCACGGTGACCCGCAGCGGTGCCGCCAGCGCACGCGCCACTTCAGCGGCGACCGGTACGCCGCCGCGGGCCAGCCCCAGCACCACCGGATCGGCCAGGTTCCGCTCGGTCACCTTCCCGGCCAGCACCCGGCCGGCGTGCCTGCGGTCCCGGTAGCTCTCGGTCCGCGCGCCGATGCCCGGCATCGTGGGCCTCCTCGCGACGAGACTCCGCTCACCCACAAGGTGCCCCCGAGCCGGGCCGGGACAAACCTGGCGGATCAGTCGCGGAACGCGCCCACCCGCAGCGCGCGCAGCCGGTTCAACGCCGCGGCGAGTTCGAAGCGCCGCGGCACCGCGAAGTCGCCGACGTAGCGCTCGTCGACGGCGGCCACGCCCCGCTCGACGACCTCGGCGCTGTAACCGTCGAGCACCTCGGCCACCGTGCGCGAGCCGTCCAGCAATCCGGAACGCGCGCAGGTCACCAGCGCCAACCCGATCCCGGTGACCTGCGCGGGGTCGACGATCTGCTCCACCGCGCGCAGCTCCACAGTGGAATCGCCCAGCGTGAGCGCATCGGTGCCGCGGGAGCGCACCTTCGGCCGGTCCACCGGGATCGACCGCGGATCCGGCACGCGCCGGCGCACCGCCGGGAACCCCTCGGCCTCCCGGTTGCGGCCGGTCGGATTCGCCGCCAGCGCCTTGGCCTGGCCGGTGACCTCCCGAGCCCGGTAGGCGTCCATCATCAACACCTGGTCGGCGACGTCCATGTAGTCCCCGGAACCGCCCATGACCAGCACCGTCGACACACCCCGCTCGCGCGAGAGCGGCCGGATCAAATCCAGGAACGGCGTCAGCGGCTCGGACTCCTTGGCCACCAGCGCCTGCATCCGCGCATCGCGGATCATCAGGTTCGTCGCCGCGGTGTCCTCGTCCAGCAGCAGCACCCCGGCACCGGCCTCCACCGATTCCACGATCGACGCCGCCTGCGAGGTCGATCCCGAGGCGTTGTCGGTGGAGAAGTCCGTGGTGTCGGCGCCGGTGGGCAAGTGGCTGACGAACGGGCTCACATCCACCCGGTGCACCCGGCGACCGTCCTCGGCGCGGACCTTGACCGTGTCCTCCCGGCAGACCACGAGCTCGCGACCGTCACCGGGCACGTGGTCGTAGATGCCGTTCTCCAGCGCCCGCAACAGCGTCGACTTGCCGTGGAACCCGCCGCCGACGATGAGCGTGATCCCGTCCGGGATGCCCATGCCGGACACGACACCGCGGTTGGGGACCTCGATGTCGACCCGCATCGACGCCGGTGACTCGAAGGCCACGGCATCCGACAGCGGGCGCTCGTCGACGCCGCTGCGCCGCGGCAGGATCGCGCCGTCGGCGACGAAGGCGACCAGTCCGCGCGCGGGCAGTGCCTCCCGCAGCGCGTCGGTGTCCTCGACCGACTCGACGAACTCGGTCATCCGCGCCCGATCGGCGGTGGCATGGCGCAGCGCGTGCTCGACCATGTCCGGCAGGTCCTCGCACAGCGACTTCTCCGCAGCGCGGCCGTCGATGCTGCGGCCCTTGCCGGGCAGGTCGATGCCCAGGCGCAGCCGCACCGCACCGTCGACGACCTGGCAGGAGCTGCGATCGAGGACCTGCTGGCGACCGGCGTCGACGCGCAGGCCGCTGTCGCGCAGCCTGCGGTGCGCCGCGCGCACCAGGAAACCGGCCAGCGCGCGGGCGCGCACCGGCGTGCGCCACAGCTCCTTGGGAAGCTCCGCGGTCTCGGCGTCCACTCGCACTTCGCAGCGGCTGGCCGGCGCGTACGGGTCCGGCTGGACCTTCTGGATCTCCAGGGTGAACCCGTCGAAGCGCCACTGCCCGGACAGCGATTTGTACCGCCCGTAGCTGGCGCCGTGCATGTCCCGCAACGCCGAGCGGAGCCCACCGGCATCGCGCGGTCCCTTGTGCCCAGCGGGACCGCCGCGTTTCGGGCCTTGCTCGCCCCTCCTGCCCGGGGCTTGATCGGGGCGGCGCCGCGGCCCGCCCGGTCCGCTCGTTCGTTGTGCCATGTCCCGAGACGTACCCGAAGGCATCGGGATTATCCAACTCGGGGCCGCGATGCGAGCCGTGCACATCGATGTGCAATCGCGCTCGGGCATGCAACCGATCACGCGGTTATTCTCCCTGCGCGCATGATCTCGCACGCTATGTGCACACGACCACCGAAGGTGCAAAGCCGCCAGTGTCAAGGAGGCGAACCGTCGTGCCAGTCCCCCGCAGCCGCCGGCCCCGAACCACGGCACTGCTCTCCCACGGCCTGGTGACTCTGCTCAGCGCAGCCGTGTTGACCACTGTCCCCGGAACCGCCGCGGCTCGCCCGGCGAACCACCCCGACCCCGGCCGCGAAGGCGCGTGGGCCGGCTACAGCATCGGCCGCTCGGCCACCGAAGGCGTGCCGCGCAGCGCAGCGCCCCGTGCCGGAGGCGTGGCCGGGATGGACGTCAGCGGGCACCAGGGCGCGGTGGACTGGGCGAAGGCGTGGGCCGACGGCGCCCGGTTCAGCTACGTCAAAGCGACCGAAGGAACCGGGTTCATCAGCGACTCCTTCAGTCAGCAGTACGACGGTGCGGCGTCGGTGGGCATGGACCGCGGCGCCTACCACTTCGCGCTGCCGGACCGCGCCAGCGGCGCGGCGCAGGCGAACTACTTCATCGACCACGGCGGCGGGTGGCTGCCCGACGGGCGCACCCTGCCCGGCGCGCTGGACATCGAGGACAACCCCTACGGCGAGATCTGCTACGGCATGGCGCCGCAGCAGATGTCGGACTGGATCGCCGAGTTCAGCAACACCTACAAGCTGCGCACCGGCCGCTACCCCGCGATCTACACCACGACCCGCTGGTGGGACCGCTGCACCGGCGCGAACCCGGACTTCGGCGCGAACAACCCGCTGTGGCTCGCGCGGTTCGCCCCGGAGATGGGACCGCTGCCGGCCGGTTGGGACTTCCAGGCGATCTGGCAGTTCGCCAACTCCGGGATCTTCCCCGGCGATCAGAACTCGTTCAACGGTGACGCGGCCCAGCTGGAGCGCTTCACCCTCTGACAGCAGCGCAACGACGAACGGGGGGACCGGAAAACCGGTCCCCCCGTCGCATGTTCGGCTCACTTCTCGATGAGGTCCGGCGGGATCGGTTCGCTCTTGGCGATGGCCTCGAACATCCGCGAGGCGTCCTCGGAGTCCCACTTGATCACCGACTGGCCGCTGGAGGACCTGCCGAAGTCACCGAAGGGCACGCTCGTGGTGATGCCCTCACCGCTGCTGACGTCGCCGAGCGCCTTGGTCAGCCAGAACAGGTGCCAGACGTGGCCGCCCTCGTCGAGCAGGAACGTGGTGCCCGCGGCGTTGGCCAGCGGCACCAACCGGAACGGGTTGAGCAGCGTGCCCGGCCCCATCGCCTTGTCCACCAGCGCGCCCAGCAGCTTGCGCTGGTTCTCCGCGCGTTCCAGGTCACCACCGGACAGCGAGTAGCGGGCCCGCACGAACGCCAGCGCCTGCGCACCGTTGAGTTCCTGCGGCCCGGCGGGAAGGTGCGCGTTGGCCTTCTCGTCGTCCATCGGCTTTTCCAGGTTCATGTCGACCCCGCCGACGGCGTCGACCAGCTCGGAGAACCCGCCGAAACCGATCTCGGCGTAGTGGTCGATGTGCACGTCGGTGGCCGTCTCCACGGTCTGGGCCAGCAGCTTCGGCCCGCCCTCGGAGAACGCGGCGTTGAGCTTGTCCTTGCCGTGCCCGGGGATCGACACGTAGGAGTCGCGGGGCAGGCTGATCAGCGCCGGTTTGCCGCCGCCGGAGGGGATGTGCACCAGCATCATCGAGTCGGTGCGGCGCCCGGCCGCGTCACCGGCCGAGAGTTCCTCGCGCTGCGATTCGTCGAGCCCTTCGCGGCTGTCCGAGCCCACCAGCAGCCAGTTCGTGCCGGGCGTGTCGGCGATCCGGTTCGGATAGTCCAGCGCGGGCGTGCGCTGCAGCACGCTGTCGACGTAGATGCCGAAGCCGACCACGATCAGCACCAGCACCAGCAGCGTGATGCCGATGCGCCGGGGCCAGTTCGCCCGTTTGCGCCGCGGCGGTGGCGGACCGGCCGGACGCCCGCCTTCGGGAGGCCGCGGCGGCTGCGGAGGCGCGGCACCGCCCTGCCGGTTGCGGGCACCCCGGTAGTAGTCGTAACCGCCTTGCTGCGGTCGCCGGCCTGGATTCGCCGACCAATCACTCATGACCTTCACACCTGCGGAGTCGACTCACCGGCACGCTCGGTGCCGACCTTCGCCGTGCAGCATCCCAGAAGCCCGCACGGGCGTGGCACACCGCTATCGGAACGGTATGGAAACCACTCTGCTGCGCACCGGCGCAGTTACCGAGCCGACACGCACGGCGGCCAGCCGATGGTCGGGTTTTCCCGCTCCAACAGCGGCGCCGGGACGCGAAAACGGGGTGCGGCGAGACTGCCGCACCCCGTTCGCAACCGGTCCGTTCAGCCGGAAACCGCCGCCGAGACCGCCTCCGACCACAGTCGCACCGCCTCGTCGACCTGTTCGGAATTGACGATCAGCGGCGGGATCATCCGCACGACGTTGCCGCGCGGGCCGCAGGTCAGCAACAGCAGCCCGCGCTCGGCCGCGGCGGCGTGCGCCCGCGTGGCGGTCGCGGTGTCCGGGGCCCCGTCGGAGGTGGTGAACTCGTTGCCGACCATGAGCCCGCGCCCGCGCACCTCGCCGATCACCGGGTGCTCGGCGGCGACCTTGCGCAGCCCTTCCTGCAACCGGGCGCCCTGCTCGGCGGCGTTGCCGACGAGGTCGTTCTCGCGCACCACGTCGAGGGTGGCGATCGCCGCGGCCGCGGCCACCGCGTTGCCGCCGTAGGTGCCGCCCTGCGAACCCGGCCACGCCTTGCTCATCAGCTCCGCGGAGGCCGCGATGCCCGAGAGCGGGAAACCGCTGGCCAACCCCTTGGCGGTGATCAGCACGTCGGGTTCGATGGTGGAGTGCTGGTGTCCCCAGAACTTCCCGGTGCGGCCCACCCCGGTCTGCACCTCGTCGGCGATCAGCAGGATCCCGTGCCGGTCGGCGCGTTCGCGCAGCCCTTCGAGGAACTCCGCGGGCGCCGGGATGTAACCGCCTTCGCCGAGCACCGGCTCGATGATGATCGCGGCGGTGTCCTTCGGGGAGGTCACGGTGACCAGCAGCTGGTCCAGCTCGCGCAGCGCGAAGGCCACCGCCTCCGACTCGGACCAGCCGTGCCGGTAGGTCTCCGGGAACGGGGTGAACGCCACGCCCGGCATCATCGGGCCGATCCCGGCGCGCACCTTCACCCCGGAGCTGGTCAGCGAACCCGCGCCCATGGTGCGGCCGTGGAAGCCGCCTTCGAAGGCGATGATGTTCTGCCGCCCGGTGGCCTGCCGGGCCAGCCGCACCGAGGCTTCGACGGCCTCGCTGCCGGAGTTGAGGTAGAACATCCGGTCCAGCCCGGCGGGCAGCACCTCGCCGAGCCGCTCGGTCAGCTGGAGTAGCGGCCGATGCATGACTGTCGTGTACTGGCCGTGGATCAGGGTTCCCACCTGGCGCTGCGCAGCTTCCACCACGCGCGGGTGGCAGTGCCCGGTGCTGGTCACCCCGATCCCCGCGGTGAAGTCGAGGTAGCGGCGGTCGTCCTCGTCGTAGAGGTAGACGCCCTCCCCGCGGGCGGCCAGCACGGGTGTCGCCTGCTGCAACACCGGCGAGAGCTCAGCCATGATCGACTCCAAAGCTGTCGTGTCGGCTGTGATGTCCCGACTGTAGGATTGTTGACAATCTAGCTCGACATGCAACCATCACGGCTGCGTCCTGTCCACCCGCCGAAATGGAAGGTCCGCTGAAGCGATGAGCACCACCAGCAGCACGCCTGCCAGCACCGAGACCCGAGAGGCCCGCGTCGTCGAGGCCGCTCCGAAACAGCTGCTCATCGGCGGCAAGTGGCGCGGGGCCAGCGGTGACCGCAGCTACGAGGTCGAAGATCCCTCCACCGGCCGGGCGCTGTGCTCGGTCGCCGACGCCACCCCCGAGGACGGGCTGGCCGCGCTCGCGGCCGCGCACGACGCCCAGTCCGGCTGGGCCGCCCACCCGCCGCGCGAACGCGGCGAGATCCTGCGCCGCGCGTGGGAACTGATCACCGAGCGGCACGAGGACCTCTCGCTGCTGATGACCCTGGAGATGGGCAAGCCGCTGATCGAGTCCCGCGCCGAGATCACCTACGCCGCGGAGTTCTTCCGCTGGTTCGCCGAAGAGGCCGTGCGCATCGACGGCGACTACGCGGTGGCCCCGAACGGCAAGGGCCGGTTCCTGGTCACCCGCCAGCCGGTCGGCCCGGCGCTGCTGATCACCCCCTGGAACTTCCCGATGGCGATGGGCACCCGCAAGATCGGCCCGGCGATCGCGGCCGGCTGCACCTCGGTGATCAAACCCGCGCACCAGACGCCGCTGTCGATGCTGGCGCTGGCCGACATCCTCAACGAGGCCGGGCTGCCCGAGGGCGTGCTCAACGTGGTCACCGCCCGCGGCGCCGGCTCGGTGATGGAGCCGATGATCCGCGACGGCCGCGCCCGCAAGCTCTCGTTCACCGGCTCCACCTCGGTGGGCCGCAAGCTCATCGAGCAGTCCGCCGAGCAGGTGCTGAAGGTGTCCATGGAACTCGGCGGCAACGCCCCGTTCCTGGTGTTCGACGACGCCGACATCGACGCCGCGGTCGACGGGGCGATGCTGGCGAAGATGCGCAACATCGGCGAGGCGTGCACCGCGGCCAACCGGTTCTACGTGCACGCCGACGTCGCCGACGAGTTCGCCCGCAAGCTCACCGACCGGATGGCCGCGCTGCGGATCGGGCGCGGGGTCACCGACGACGTCGAGGTCGGCCCGCTGATCGACTCCGCCCAGCTGGACAAGGTCGACGAGCTGGTCAGCGACGCGGTCGGCCGCGGTGCGCAGGTCGAGCTCGGCGCCTCCCGCGGCGACGGCGAGGGCTACTTCTACCAGCCCACGGTGCTCAAGAACGTGCCGTTGCAGGCGCGGATGACCTCCGAGGAGATCTTCGGCCCGGTCGCGCCGATCAGCACCTTCACCGACGAGCAGACCGCGCTGCGCGAGGCCAACAACACCGAGTACGGCCTGGTCGCCTACCTCTACACCCGCGACATCCAGCGCGCGCTGCGCGTGTCGGAGCAGCTGGAGACCGGCATGGTCGGGCTCAACCAGGGCATGGTCAGCAACCCGGCGGCACCGTTCGGCGGGGTCAAGGCGTCCGGGCTGGGCCGCGAAGGCGGCAAGGTCGGCATCGACGAGTTCCTGGAGACCAAGTACATCGCCATCGGCGGTCTGTGACCGCCGCTTCCCGCGCAGAAACCGGTGCCCCGCACGTTGCGACGTGCGGGGCACCGTCGTGAGGGCCGAACAGCGGTGCGCGCAACCGTCGTTGTCAGCATGTGGAGTCCTGATTGCTCCGAATGGGCGTGCGCGATCAAAATTGACGGGTCAACCGATACAGGTGCGCCCGGCCGCGACGGCTCGTCCGCCGCCCGGCGCGCACCCGCCCCGCGACGGACCCCGCGGTCCCGCCCGGGGCGTCCACGCAGGAGGGACGATCCGATGACCGAGACACCGGCGGCGCTGCGCACGATGATCTCCCCAGGCCGCTACGTGCAAGGCCGCGGCGCACTGCAATCGCTGGGAGCCAACGTGGCCAAGCTCGGCAACCGGCCCGTGGTGCTGGCCGATGACATCGTCCGCGAGCTGACCGAGACCACGATCACCAAGTCCTTCGGCGAGGCCGGGCTGCCGGTGGTCTTCGAGCGCTTCAACGGTGTGCCCACCGCCGCGGAGAGCCGCCGCGTTGCCGAGGTGCTGCGCGAGCAGGGCGCCGACGCGATCGTCGGGGTCGGCGGCGGCGCACCGATCGACACCGCCAAGGCCGCGGGCGACGACACCGGCCTGCCCACGGTCAGCGTGCCCACGGTCGCCTCCACCGACGCTCCGTGCTCGGCGCTGTCGGTCGTCTACACCGCCGAGGGCGCGTTCGAGGCCTACCGCTTCTACGACCGCAACCCCGCGCTGGTGCTGGTCGACACCCAGCTGGCCGCGAACGCCCCGGCGCGGTTCCTCGTCGCAGGCATCGGCGACGCGCTGGCCACCTGGATCGAGGCGCGCGCGGTCGAGCAGTCCAACGCCGCGACGATGGCCGGTGGGCAGGCCACCGGCGCCGGGCGGGCACTGGCGAAGCTGTCCTGGGACATCCTGTGGGAATCGGCGCTGCCCGCGGTGCACGCGGTGCAGAGCAACCTCGTCACCCCGGCCGTGGAGGCGGTCGTGGAAGCCAACACGCTGCTGTCCGGGCTCGGGTTCGAATCCGGCGGGCTGGCCGCGGCGCACGCGGTGCACGACGGGCTCACCGCCGTCGAGCACACCCACGGCCTCGCGCACGGCCAGAAGGTCAACATCGGCTCGATCACCCAGCTGATCCTGGAAGGCCGCCCGACCGCGGAGATCAACGACTTCGTCGAGTTCACCACCCGGGTGGGCCTGCCGACGACGCTGACCGAGGTCGGCCTGGCGGGTGCGGAGGACTCGGTGCTGCGCACCGTCGCGGAAGCCGCCACCGACCCGGCCGAGACGATCCACAACCTGCCGTTCCCGGTCACCGTCACCGAGGTCGTGGACGCGCTCAAGGCCGTCGAGGTCACCGGCCGCGCCGTGCGCGCCGACAAGGGACTGCCCGAGCCGGTCGCACACCAGCACTGACCGACCGCGCGCGGCCAGCGGTCGCCGACGGGCGGCGACCGCTCGTCGGGCCCTGGCCGCGCGGGATCAGTGCGCGGCGTCGGACAGGTGCGGGGTGTAGGCGTTGAGGCGTTCCAGCGCGTCGTTCATGTGCGCCTCCAGCCGCTGCAGCAGCAGCACCTCGTCCCCGTCCTCGATCGCGTCGACGAGCCCCTTGTGCTCGTCGACCAGGGTCTGGGCGTCGGCGGTGTACTTGTCCTGCAGCGCGGTCAGGCACATCCGCTTTTCCACCAGCAGCGTCTGCGCCATCCGCTGCAGCCGCGGGCTGCCGGACACGCGCACCAGCGTCTCGTGGAACTCCTGGTCGGCGTCGCTGAGCTCGATCGCGTCGCCGCGCCCGGCGGCCGAGACGATCCGCGCCTGCGCCGCGGTCAGCTCCGCGACCGCCTCCACCCGGTGCTTGCGGATGATCCGCTCGCAGGCCGCCCGCTCCACGGCCAGCCGCCCCAGGTAGATGTCGGCCACGTCGTCGGCGTCCAACGTCGTGACGAACAATCCCCGGTGCGGCTCGCTGTGCAGCAGGCCTTCCTGCACCAGGCGCTGCATCGCCTCGCGCAGCGGGCCGCGGCTCACACCCAGCCGCGAGGACAGCTCCGCTTCGCCCATCTGCGTGCCCGGCGGCAGCGAGCCGTACATGATCGCCGAGCGCAGCTGGTCGGCCACGATCGCGGCAGTGGATTTGCGCTGCACCGGCTCTAACTCGCCGTGCTGGTTCTGCTCGTCGACACCGAGCACCTCACATCATCTCCTCGCATCAGCTCGAAACCGGGCCGGCTCCCCACTGCTGCGCCGTCGTCCCGGACTGCCGGAACAGGGTGCCCAGGCCCTCGTGCGGTCCTTTGTCCCCGGCCAACCGCAAGACCTCCCACGCGCTGACCTGGTTGGCGGTCAGCACCGGCTTGCCGATGCGCTGCTCGAGCTCGTCCAGCCACGCCGCGGTGTGCAGCGCGGTGTCCGGCATCAGCAGCGCCTGCGCCGTCGGGTCGTCGTTGGCCGCGGCGAACTCCAGCACCTGCTCGCGGCCCAGCGTGCCCACCTCGGCGGCGGTGACGATGCCGCGGCTGGACAGCCGGGTCACCTCGACGCCGCCGTGCGCCAGGAAATCGGCGAACCGGTCGGCGACATCCGACGGATAGGTCGCCGCGACCGCGACCCGCCCCAGCCCGAGCCGCGCCGCGGCGTGCACGAACGCGAACGAGGTGCTGGAGGTCGGCAAGCCGGTCACGGCTTGCAACTTCTCGACCTGGTCGCGCGCACCGTCCCAGCCGAAGACGAAACTGCCGCTGGTGCAGGCCCAGATCACCGCGTCCACCCCGTGCGCCAGCAACTCCCGGGCTCCCTCGGCGAGCACCTCGGACGAACCCACGTCCAGCAGCGCGTCCACCCGGTGAGCGTCCTCCCGCATCAGCGTGTGCACCAGCGGCAACCGGACCTGGTCACCGAAGATCCGCTCCAGTGCGGGGTAGTCGTCTTCGGCGCTGTATCCGGGGTAGAGAATCCCTGCGGTGATCGGCACCGGCAGCTCCCTCCTTGACTCGTCCGGCGGGGACGGCGAGCACCGCCTCCGCCGAAACGGCACCGGACCTGCGGTCGATTGTCGACAATGTTACCGCACGGTCCGATGCCGCTCCCAATAGCGGAAATGCTTTCGTAACCGGTTTCAGGCCGCGGACTCGTCCAGGGCCTGCACCAGGCGCTGCTGCGGAGCGACCGCGGGCATCCCGATCGCGCGCAACGCGCCCCACATCGTGACTTGGTTGGCCGTGAGCACCGGCTTGCCCAGCTCCTGCTCCAAGGGCCCGATGATGTCGTAGGTCGGCAGGTTCGTGCAGCTGATGAACATCGCATCGGCCTCCGGGCGGTCCGCCGAGCGCACGATGTCGACCACCTGGCGGTAGTTGACCTTCCAGATCTGGCCCAGCAGCCCCAGACCGACGCTGGTGACCACCTCGATGTCGTGCTCGCCGAGGAAACCCACCAGCCGCTCGGTCACGTTCTCCACGTACGGGGTGGCGATGGCGATGCGCCGGGTGCCCAGCGCGTGCAGCGCCTGCACCAGCGCACCGGAGGTGGTCACCGCGGCGGGCGCACCGGCCTCACGCATCACCGTGATCAGATTGCGCTCCCCGGCCGCGCCGTCGACGAAGCTGCCCGATGCACATGCGTAGGCCACCACCTCCGGCTCCGGTGAGAGCAGGTCGCGGGTGGCCGAATGCACCGCTGCCTCGTCGGAGATCAGCGAAGCCATCTCCACCGTCATCGGCACCGGCACGAACGCCGTGCGCGTCAGGTACAACGTGACCTCGTCCGGCACCCAGCGCCACAGCTCGCGATCCATCGCCAGGTCGAACGGGGCGACCACGCCCACGCCGCGCTGCGGCGCCGGACCGGACACCGCCCCGAGGAAGTCGTCCGGCATGTGGCCGCCCGCCTCAGGCCGAGTGGCGTTCGTAGCGCAGGCGCTCACCGACGCTGCCCGAACGCCACACGTCGTTGCACGCCTCCGCGAACGGCCCCAGGTTCTCCACGATGGCGCCGTAGACGTTGCCCGGCACCCAGCCGACATCGCCGTTGAGCAGCAGGTTGTTGCGGCCGTAGAAGATCGCCAGGTCGATCACGCCGGGCAGCTCGTCGATGTCCTTCTCCTGCTTGAACTCGCGGTCGAGCATCCCGCTGTCGAAGGAGAAGTACACCAGGTCACCAGGGATCGGCGTGACCGTCGGGTTCTCCTGGCCCGGCTCCCGCTCGGCGAAGCGCGGGACCATCGTGTAGATCTCGTTGCGCGCGTACTTCGCGTGGTGCACCGGCCCGGCCTGCGGCAACGCCTGCCACACGGCCTCGCAGGTGCGGGGTGCGTCCTTGTCCAGCAGCTCCGCGACGCAGGACACGCCACGCTTTTCCAGCGTGATCGACAGGTACCTGGGCATCGGTGAAATTCCGTTTCGGTGAGGGTGCGAGTGCATGGGTCTCCGCATGTCTCGGCTCGCGCCCACCTGACTCGGCTCACCGCCGATGGGGACCACGCCGTGCCCTGCATCGGGCCGGAGACGTGCCACCGCAGCCGGGCGCCGCCCGGCGGGGTACCTGCGGATTGTTGACAATCCTACGAGTGCTTTCTAGCGTGTCAATCCCCGGTACCGCACGGCCCGGCCTGCGACGACGCGCCGCCCACTCCCCGCCCACTCCGAAGGCAGCTCATGACCCAGCACCCGCCGACCGTCGTCGTACTGCACGGGGGCACCCCGCCCCCGGTGATGGACCGGATCGAACAGATCGCCTCGGTCCGCTACGCCACCGAGCCCGAACTGCCCGCCGCTCTGCCGGGCGCCGATGTGCTGTTCGTGTGGGACTTCCGCTCCGACGCGGTCGCCGAATCCTTCGCCCGCGCCGACGCGCTGCGCTGGGTGCACGCCGCCAGCGCCGGAGTGGACCGGCTGCTGTTCCCGCAGATGCTGGAGTCCGCGGTCGCGGTGACCAACTCCCGCGGCGTGTTCGACCAGCCGATGGCCGAATACGTGCTGGCCACGGTGCTGTCGTTCGCCAAAGACCTGCACACCAGCGTCCGGCTGCAAGACCGCAAGCAATGGCGGCACCGCGAAACCGAACGCATCGCGGGCAAGCACGCGCTGGTCGTGGGCACCGGGCCGATCGGCCGCGCCATCGCCACCCAGCTCTCCGCCGCGGGGCTGCGCGTGTCCGGAGCGGGCCGCGTGGCCCGCGACGACGACCCCGACTTCGGCACCGTGCAAGCCTCCGCCGACCTCGCCCTCGGCGACGTCGACTACCTGGTGCTGGCCGCGCCGCTGACCGAACAGACCCACGGGCTCATCGACGCCGACGCCCTCGCCCGGTGCAAACCCACCGCGCGGCTGATCAACGTCGGCCGCGGCGAACTCGTCGTGCAACCCGACCTCGTCGAAGCGCTCGAAGCAGGCCGGCTCGGTGGCGCTGCGCTCGACGTGTTCGACACCGAACCGCTGCCGCAGGACTCGCCGCTGTGGGAGATGCCGAACGTGCTGGTCTCACCGCACATGTCCGGCGACACCGTCGGCTGGACCGAGGAACTCGTGCAGCTGTTCCGGGAGAACCTGCGCAGCTACGCCGCAGGTGGCCCGCTGCGCAACGTGGTGGACAAGCAACGCGGTTATGTCAGCGGCCCCGGCAATGCCGGCGGCCAGACCAGCGGAACGGAGCGCGATCGATGACCTCGACCCCCGAAGCAGCGGCATCAGCGACAACCGCCACCCCGGTTTCCGCGGCCGATCTGACCGCCACCGAGCTACTCGCCCGCTTCCACACCGGCGAGCTGTCCCCCGTCGAAGCGACCGAAGCCACCCTGGCCCGCATCGCCGAAGCCGACCAGGCCGTCAACGCCTTCTGCCTCGTCGACCGCGAGCGCGCGCTGCAGCAGGCCCGCGCCTCCGAAGCCCGCTGGGCACGCGGCGAACCAGACGGCGCGCTCGACGGCGTGCCCACCTCGATCAAGGACATCTTCCTGACCAAGGACTGGCCCACGCTGCGCGGCTCCCGCACCGTCGAGCCCGCGCAGAGCTGGACCGTCGACGCGCCCACCGTCGCGCGGCTGCGCGAGCACAACGCGGTGTTCGTCGGCAAGACCACCACGCCCGAACTGGCCTGGAAAGGCGTCACCGACAACACCTTGAGCGGCATCACCCGCAATCCGTGGGACACCGCGCGCACGCCGGGAGGTTCCAGCGGCGGCGCGGCCGCGGCGGTCGCGCTGGGCATGGCGCCGCTGGCGATCGGCACCGACGGCGGCGGCTCGGTGCGCATCCCGGCGGCGTTCTGCGGCATCTTCACGATCAAACCCACCTACGGGCTCATCCCGCACTACCCGGCCAGCCCGTTCGGAACCCTGGCGCACGCCGGGCCGATGACCACCACCGTCACCGAGACCGCGCTGATGCTCGACGTGCTGACCGGGCCGGACAGCCGCGACTGGTCCGCGCTGGCGCAGCCGGCCGGGTCGTTCCTCGACGGGCTCGACGACGGCGTGCGGGGACTGCGGATCGCCTTCAGCCCCGATCTGGGGTTCGCCCACGCCGACCCGGAGGTGGCCGAAGCGGTCGCGCGGGCCGCCGAGGTGTTCACCGAACTCGGCGCCACCGTCGAACGTGCCGACCCCGGCTTCAGCGACCCGGTCGCCGACTTCCACGTGCTGTGGTTCGCCGGTGCGGCCAAGTCCGTCGAGCACCTCGACGAGCGGCAGCGGCAGCTGCTCGACCCCGGACTGCGGGAGATCGTCGAACAAGGGCTCACCTACTCCGCCCAGGACTACCTGGAAGCCACCAACACGCGCATGGCCCTCGGCCAGCGCATGGGCGCCTTCCACGAGACCTACGACCTGCTGCTGACCCCCACGGTCGGAATCCCGCCGTTCGAGGCCGGGCTGGAGGCACCGGCAGGTTCGGACTCGCCGCGCTGGACCGGGTGGACGCCGTTCACCTACCCGTTCAACATGACCCAGCAACCGGCTTCGAGCGTGCCGTGCGGGTTCACCTCGGACGGGCTGCCGATCGGGCTGCAGATCGTCGGCCCGCGGCACGGCGACGGCCGCGTGCTGCGCGCGTCGCGGGCGTTCGAGCAGGCCCGGCCGTGGAGCCGCCCGCGACGCTGAGCTCAGGCCGTCACCAACACCCCGGCGATGGTCACGCCGGTGATCAGTGCGGTCGAGGCCGCGCCCAGCACCAGCGCCTTCGGGCCGGTGCGCGCCAGCGCGGCCAGCCGCATCGAAGTGCCGAGCGCGAACAGCGAACCGGCCATCAACACGGTCGTGACCTGCTGCGCTCCCGCGAGCGCAGCGGCGGGCAGCAGGCCGGTGCTGCGCACCAGCATCGCGAGCAGGAATCCGGTCACGAACCACGGCAGCACCGGCGGGCGCTCGCCCGATCGGGCGCGGATTCGCCGGGTCTGGCTCAGCAACGCCACCAGCGGCGCCAGCAGCACCACCCGGCTGAGCTTGACCACCACCGCCACCGCGACCGCAGCCGTGCCCACCGGCGACGCCGCGGCCACGACCTGCGCGACCTCGTGCACGCTGCCGCCGGCGATCCGGCCGTACTCGGCCGGGGCCCACCCGAGCATCGCCGCCAGTGACGGCAACAGCGCCATCGCGGCCCCACCGAACACGGTCACCATCGCGACGCTGGTGGCAACGTCCTCGTCGTCGCGGTCCACGACTCCTTCCACAGCCATGATCGCCGAAGCGCCGCAGATCGAAAACCCGGTCGCCACCAGCACCGACAATCCGCGCGAGACCACGAGCAGCCGACCGAACGCCACCGTTCCCACGTAGGTGACGACCACGGCCACCACCACAACGACCAAGGTCGCCGCCCCCAGGTGCAGCACTTGACCGACCGCGAGCTGCACGCCCAGCAGGACCACACCCACCCGCAGCAGAACCCGCGTAGCCCAGCGCAGACCGGGACGCACCGACGCAGGCACCGGAACGTTCCCCACCAGAACACCGAGCACCACCGCCGCGGTCAGCGGACTCACCCAGGACACCGCCGAGGCCAGCATCCAGGACAGCGCGGTCGCCGCGGCGGTCAACGCCAGCCCCGGCAGCAACTGCTGCCAGGGCCGGCCGGTTCGATCTTCTCGCGCAAGCTGCATGGGCACGAGCCTTGCGCCCGCGGCGCCCCAGCTGTAGCCGTGAGCAGGAGAGGTCGTCATAGCCGCAATGCATGACCGAGGCGAACTCGGCGCCGTGCTACCCAGGAAGGCACCATGACCGAACCCGACCTGCCGTCCTTGCGGCTGCTGGTGCTCGTCGACGAGCTCGGCAGCATCGGCGCCGCCGCCACCGAATTGCGGATCAGCCAGCCTTCCGCGAGCAAACGGCTCAGCGGCCTGGAACGCGGCCTCGGCCTGCACCTGCTGGAACGCACCAAACGAGGTGCCACCCTCACCCACGCCGGAGCCACCGTCGCCGGATGGGCCCGGCACGTGCTCACCGACGTCGACGCGCTGCTGACCGGCGTGCGGACCCTGCACGCGAAGCACGAGCAACGGCTTCGGGTCGCCGCGAGCATGACCATCGCCGACTACCTCGCACCGCGCTGGGTCGGCGAACTGCGCAACGCCTTCACCGGACTGCGCATGGAACTCGACAGCGCCAACTCCGCAGCGGTCACCGACGCCGTCCGGCACGGGCGCGCCGACCTCGGTTTCCTCGAATCACCCGAAGTGCCCGAGGGTGTTTCGGTGCGCTACCTCAGCCAGGACCGGCTGGCCGTGGTGGTTCCGACGTCGCACCCGTGGGCGCGGCTGCGGCGGCCACTGGACGCCGCGGAGCTCGCGGGCACGCCGCTGATCGTCCGGGAGACCGGCTCGGGCACCCGCGAAACGCTCGACCGCGCACTGGCGACGGCCTCGGTCACACCCGCCGAGCCGCTGCTGGAACTGCACTCGACCACCGCGGTCCGCAACAGCGTGGTGGCCGGAGCCGGGCCTGCCGTGCTCAGCATGATGGCGGTGGGCACCGACCTCGACGCGGGTCTGGTCGTGGAAGCACCGGTCACCGGGCTGGATCTGACGCGGCCGCTGCACGCGGTCTGGCAGGCCGGGCGGCGGCTCACCGGCCCCGCGGCGGCCCTGCTGTCGGTCGCGCTGCACCGGAGCTGACGAGCACCGAGATCCACTCGATCCAGTGATGCGAACTCGCGTTCGACGGCGGCATGGTGGAGTCATGCCCGCAACGATCGCCACCACCACGCATCGCGCGACCCGCCCGCAAGCCTCGCACGACAGCCCGCCGCGCCCGTTCCGCGACGCCAGCAGAACTATCCGCAATGCACTTCCACGTGTCGGCGTCGGTGCGGCACGGACAGAACGGGGAATGCCCGCGAGCCGGACCTCACTCGTCCACTTGGGACATCACGTGCTTGATGCGGGTGTACTCCTCCAGGCCGAAACGGCCGAAATCGCGCGCCGACGCGGAATGCTTGAACCCGCTGTGCGGCATCTCGGCGACCAGCGGCCGGTGCGCGTTGATCCACACCGTGCCCGCCTGCAACGCCTGCGACATCCGCATCGCCCGCGCGTGCTCCCGCGTCCAGACGCTGGCGACCAGCCCGTAGCGCACTCCGTTGGCCAACGCCACCGCCTCGGCCTCATCGGTGAAGCGCTGCACCGTCAGCAGCGGGCCCAGCACCTCGTGCTGCACCAGCTCGTCCTCCTGCTGCATCCCGGCCACGACGGTGGCCTCGTGGAAGTAGCCGCGACCGCCCTTGCGCCTGCCGCCTGCGACCACCCGGGCGTGCTCCGGCAACCGCTCGACGTGCTCGGCGACCAGGTCCAGCTGTCCGGAACTGTTCAGCGGGCCGAACGCGGCATCGAGGTCCTGCGGCGGCCCCGGGCGCAACGCGGCCGCCTGCTCCGCGAGCGCGGCCACCAGCTCGTCGTGCACACCAGGCCCGGCCAGCACCCGGCTCGCAGCGGTGCAGCTCTGCCCCGCGTCGCCGAACGCGGCCCGCGCAATGCCCCGCGCCGCGCGCTCGACATCGGCATCGTCGAACACCACCGCCGGGGCCTTGCCGCCCAGCTGCAGGTGCGCGCGCTTGAGATCGGCGGCCGCGGAGGCCGCGACCTCCATGCCGGAGCGGACCGTGCCGGTGATCGAGAACATCCCCGGCGCCTCGTGGGCCACCATCGCCCGGCCGCTGTCGCGGTCGCCGCAGATCAGGTTCAACACGCCGGGCGGCAGCACCTCTCCGGCGATCCCGGCCAGCAGCGACGCGCTGACCGGCGTGGTCTCGGCGGGCTTGAGCACCACCGTGTTACCCGCAGCAAGCGCGGGAGCGATCCGCGCCACCGCCAGCAGCAACGGGTGCGTCCACGACGTGACCTGCGCGCACACCCCGATCGGCTCGCGCCTGGCGAACGAGGTGTGCCCGGGCTCGTACTCCCCGGCCGCACCGGCCTCCTGAACCCGCGCGGCCGCCGCGTAGAACCGCAGCAGGTCGATCGCCTGCGGCAACTCCTGCTCGCGGACCACCGCCCACGGTTTGCCGGTGTTGCGGCACTCGGCCACCACCAGTTCCTCGGACCGCTCCTCGAGGGCCTCCGCGATCCGCAGCAACATCCGCTGCCGCTGCCCGGGCGTGGTCTGCGTCCAGCTCCGCGCGGCCGCGCCGGCGGTGCGCATCACCTCGTCGACGTCGGTCCAGCGGGTCAACGGGGAAGTGCCGTACTCCTCCCCCGAGCTCGGATCGACCAGCGGCAACGTCGCACCCGAAACCGTGCCGACGCGCTCCCCGCCGACGAAGTTCTGCAGTTCCAGCGTCGTGGTCACGAAACCTCCCCTGGGCGACGATGCCGGCCGATCCAGCGACCCTATCCGGCACCGGCGGCCCCAGGGGTGTCAGTGCCCGCCTCGGGACCTACGAACGGCTCTGGTGCCGGCTTTGCAAGCGGTGTCAGCCGCTTCCGCCGCAACCCGGCGAGCGGCCGCCTACGCAGAAGGAGCTCAGAGACAGCGCGTTCAACGCCGGGAGATCGCGCCGAACCGCCCGCGGTACACCCACTGCCCGGCAGCGCCCAACAGCAACAACACCAGCACCGGCACGAACGCCCAGCGGTACGCCGTCGCAGCAGGCGATCCGACCGCCTCCAGCACCCAGCCGACCACCAGCTGGGTCAGCACCGCGGCCAGGAAACCGCCCATGTTCACCACGCCGGAGGCAGCGCCCGAGCGATGCGCGGCGTTGGCCGATCCCGCGCCGTCGAAGGCGAGCATCGCCCCACCACCGCAGAAGCCCATCACGGCCAGCACGCACACCAACACCGGCAGCGGCAGCGCACCGGGCCACCCGATCACCAGCGCCCAGGCGACTGCCACCAGCAGCGACACCGCCAGCGTGTACCGCTCACGGCGCTGATCACGACCGGCCACCCACTGCCCTGCCACCAGCGAGCCGACGATGAACCCGACCGCGCACAGCAACAGCAGACGTCCGGCCGCACCGCCGGAAAAGCCCTGCGCCGAGGTCAGCCACGGCGCACCCCACAACGTGGTCACCGTCAAGAACTGGCCCATGAGCACGAAGTGCGCGAAGAACGAGTTCCGCGTGCCGCGCTGGGCCACGACCGCGCGCAACGTGCCTGCGATCCGCTCGTGCCTGGCGGCGTCCTCCTCGACCAGGCCACGCGGCCGATCCCGGATAACCGCGACCGCCACCACCGCCAGCACCGCGGTCAAACCCGCAGCACCGAGGAACGTCGTCAGCCAGCCCAGCCCGTGCAACGCCGAAGTCAGCGGGACTGTGGAGACCACCTGGCCGAGCCCGCCGATCAACCCGGTCAGCGCCGCGATCCGCCCGTAGCGGTTGGCCGGGAACCACTGCGCGGCCAACCGCAGCACGTTGGTGAACATGAACGCGTCGCCGATGCCGATGAGCACCCGGCCGGCGATCCCGCCGACGATCGAGCCGCTGATCGCGAAGACGGCGGACCCGACCGCGAGCGCGACCACCCCGCCGGTGATCACTCGACGCGGCCCGAGACGGTCGGCAAGCAGACCCGACGGCACCTGCAGCACCAGGTACACCCCGAGCTGCAGCGCGGTGAACAGTGCCAGCACCGCAGGACCCGCGGAGAAGCGCACCAGCGCGTCCGGTGCGGCCACCCCCAGGCTCGCCCGGTGGAACAACGCCACGAAGTAGCACGCAGCGCCCACGCCCCACACCAGCCATGCGCCACGCGGCGCCGTGGCTGGTGCGGCTGAGCGCTCGGTTCGGTCTTCGACCACCTCGGCCGTCACTGGTAACGCACCTCCCCAAATCTCGTATGCATGTTAGATACAAGTTGGGATCAGTACGATGTCCTCGTGTCGAGCGCAACACCACAGGAGCCCGTGCCCCATACCACCCAGGCCGCAGCGGGCGCCGCGGAAACACCGGCCGCCGATCGCGCCTACCAGCACGTCAAAGCCGGTCTGCTCGACGGCTCCTATCCGGACGGGCATCTGCTGTCCGAAGGCGAAGTGGCCACCGCGCTGACGATGTCGCGCACACCCGTGCGCGAGGCGTTCCTGCGCTTGCAGACCGAGGGGTTCCTGCGGTTGTATCCGAAGCGCGGCGCGCTGGTGGTGCCGGTGACCCCGACCGAAGCACGTGCACTCCTGGAAGCCCGGCTGGCCATGGAGACCTTCGCGATCGACAAGCTCGCCGCACAGGGTCTCGACGCGATGGCCACGGTCGGCCGCGAACTCACCACGCACCCGGCCTGCGACGCCCGCGGGCTCAGCGATGCCGAGATGCACGAGGCGGACCGCGACTTCCACGCCCTGCTGGTCGCCGCTGCGGCGAACCCGGTGGTCGACGACCTCTACAACGCGCTGCGCGACCGGCAGCTGCGGATCACCGCCACCGCCCGCACCCAGGACCGGCGTCCGCTGATCACGCACCAGCACAGCGGGGTCGCCGAGGCGATCAGGGACGGCGACGCCGAGACCGCGAAGACCCGGCTGCGCGAGCACCTGCTGGACGTCGTGCGCGTCCTCGGCGTGGCGGGCGGACCCATGCTCGAACCGCCGCAGTGACCCGACACAACTGATCGGCCCACCTCCGCCCCTTCCCGAGGGTCTTTAGGCGGACTCCACCAGGTCGCGTTGGTCTGCAGCGGTTTGTCTGGACCAGGTGGCCGACGCGAGCTGATTGCTGGTGTTAATTTCGGCTTGCACTGAAACATCTATATGTTTCGACTTGGAAAGTGCAAAGCGTGGGGGCGGTGCGAGAACGAGCACCGCCCCCACGAAATCTGCTCAGCCGCTCACCGCACCTCGATCACCGATGCGCACCGAGCCCGGAGACGCCGGTCAGGCGGGTGGGTTGCCGCCCGCGGGCGGCTCGTCGAGACCACCGGGCCTGCCCAGCGCCCGCGCGGCCTCCGGACCGGACAACGCGCCGCCCTGCCCGGTGTTGCCCGGCGCCGAGGCGCTGGGCACCTCCTTGCGGGCCACTTCCTCGGCCGCCCGGACCGCTTCGGCGACCTCCGGATTCGTGGAGGTGTCGAACCAGCCGGCCACCGACTCCTCCTCGTCCTCCGGAGCGCCTGCGGGCGGTTCCTCGGCCGGCGGCTCGTAGCGGAAGGTGCCGTCCTCGCCGGGCGCGCCGAGCATCCGCGCGAAGCCCTCCAGCGACTTGTTGAAGTCGCTGGGCACCACCCACACCTTGTTCGCGTCGCCCTGCGCCATCTGCGGCAGGGTCTGCAGGTACTGGTAAGCCAGCAGTTCCGGAGTGGGCTTGCCGCGCTTGACCGCGGCGAAGACCTTCTCGATCGACTTCGCCTGGCCCTGGGCCTGCAGGTAGCGACCGGCCCGATCGCCCTGCGCACGCAGGATGCTGGACTGCCGCTCCCCCTCGGCATCCAGGATGGACGCCTGCTTGGCGCCCTCGGCGGCCAGGATCTGGGACTGCTTCTGGCCTTCGGCGGTCTTGATCGCCGACTCCCGCTCGCCTTCGGCGTTGAGGATCATCGCGCGCTTCTCCCGGTCGGCGCGCATCTGCTTCTCCATCGAGTCCTTGATCGACGGCGGCGGGTCGATGGCCTTGAGCTCCACCCGCGCGACCCGGATGCCCCAGCGCCCGGTCTCCTCGTCGAGCACCCCGCGCAGCTGGGTGTTGATCTGGTCGCGGGAGGTCAGCGTCTCCTCCAGGCTCATCCCGCCGACGACGTTGCGCAGCGTCGTGGTGGTCAGCTGCTCCACGCCGACGATGTAGTTGGAGATCTCGTAGACCGCCGCGCGCGAATCGGTGACCTGGAAGTAGACGACGGTGTCGATGGACACCGTCAGGTTGTCCTGGGTGATCACCGGCTGCGGCGGGAACGACACCACCTGCTCGCGCAGATCGATCCGGGCCCGCACCCGGTCCAGGAACGGCATCAGGAAGTTCAGCCCCGGCGCGGCCACGGTCCGGAACCGGCCGAGCCGCTCGACCACCGACGCCTGCGCCTGCGGCACCACCAGCACCGACTTCACCAGCACCACGATGACCAGCAGTACGACGACCACCAGCACGATCAATCCAGGACCCACCTGAATCCTCCAGCTCAAGGTTGTGCCGAAACCACCGCGGTGGCCCCGGAGATCTCCACGACCAGCACCGTCGCGCCGGTCTGCAGCACCTGCTCGTCTTCGGCCGTGCGGGCCGACCACACGGCGCCGTCGATGCGCACCCGGCCGCCCTGGTGATCGACCGGTTCGAGCACGGTGGCGCGTTTGCCGACCAATGCCTCGACGTTCGTCTTCAGCTCCTGCTCGACCTGGAAGCGGCGCTTCAGCGCCGGTCGCACACCGGCGACCAGTCCGGCCGACAGCGCGGCGAACACCAGCGCGTCGACCCACAGCGGAGCTCCCAGCGCCGCGGCGCCCGCCGTCCCCAGCGCGGCCGCGCCCAGCATCGCCAGGACGAAGTCCCCGGACAGCACTTCCGCGGCGATCAGCAGAAATCCGACGATCAGCCACAGCACCGGGACCATGCGTTCATGGTGGCAGAACCGGACCGCCCTGGTGGCAGGATTACTCCGAAGTGATCAACGCGTGATCCGCCGCGTCGCGGCCCTCACTCGGCGGTGACGAAGTCGATCAGCTGTTCCACCGCACCCAGCAGCGGCGCCTGCAGGTCCCGGAATCCGGAGACACCGGAGAGCACCCGGCGCCAGCCTTCGGCGGGTTCGCCCCAGCCGAGCGCGTCGCACACGCCCTGCTTCCAGTCCTGCCCGCGCGGCACCTGCGGCCACTGCGCGATGCCGAGCGCGGCGGGCTGCACCGCCTCCCACACGTCCACGTACGGATGGCCGGTGATCAGCACGTTCGGGTCGGTGATGCCTTCGACGAGGCGGGACTCCTTGCTGCCCGGGACCAGGTGGTCCACCAGCACCCCGACCCGCCTGCCCGCGGCGGGCTCGAACTCGGCCAGCAGCCCGGGCAGATCGTCGACGCCGTGCAGCGGTTCGACCACCACGCCCTCGACCCGCAGGTCGTGGCCCCACACCCGTTCGACCAGCTCCGCGTCGTGCAGCCCTTCCACCCAGATCCGGCTGCCGCGGGCCTGCCGGGCGCGCAGGCCTTCGACCCGCCTGGACCCGGAAGCCGAGCGAGCCGGTGCGGCCTCGGCGGGCCCGGAAGGGGCCGGTACGAGCGTGGCGGGTTTGCCTTCGTGCAGGAAAGCGGCCGGGCGCATCGGGAAGACCCGGCGAGCGCCGTGCCGGTCCTCCAGCAGCACCTCGCGCTTGTCGGCCCGGATGACCGCGCCGCAGAACCCGCTGGCCGGGTCCTCGACCACGAGGCCGGGTTCGGCGGGAATCTGCGGGACTTCGCGCCGCTTCCGCCCGCCGGCGAGCACATCCTTGCCGTAATTGACCGAACGCACGACGATCACCGTACTGATCGGGTCCTGCGAGGTGCTGCGGACTCGCCCGGGAATGTCGGCGACGCGGCCCACATTCGCCTCCCCCGGGCCGCACGAGAACCCGCGCGGTCTCGTATCTTGAATACCGTGCCATGCCCAAGCGCAACGATGGTCGTCTGGACTTCCGCCTGGCTGCACGGTGCGGCCGCCTCGGACGACGTGCTCGACGCCTTGCAGATCTGGGGCGAGTCGCAGGAAGTGCGCGCCGCCGACGACGAGCTGGCCGCGCAGCTGGAACTGCCCGGCCCGCAGGACGTCCCGGCAGGCCCGGCGATGCTGCTCGCGGCGTTGCGCAGAGCGGGCGCGGCAGGCGGCGAACTGGCGCTGCCGGTCTCCGGTGACGTGCGCGGCCTGGGCGGGGCGAGCGCGTTCGCGAAGCACGCGTTACGGCGCGGGGAAGCCGCGGTGCTGCCGGACGTCGGGCTCGGGCTGGTCCCGGAAACGATCGCGGAAGGAATTCTGCGCTGGAGCGTGCACTCGACCGGCGAGCTGCCCCCGGCCGAGCACCTGCCGATCGGCGAGGCCGAGCACGGCATGTCCTCGGCGATGCGCGAGGCCGCCAGCACGCTGGTCGACCTGGACATCGCCAAGCACCGTCCCGGCGTGCGCGAGGAGATCGCCGAGACCGTAGCCGACCGCCCGAGCCCGCCCTGGCCGCAGACCGTCCCGCAACGCCCGCTGCGGATCCTGCAGCGGGCGTCCGAGGTCGAGGCGATCCTGTGGGTGGCCACCGACGACGCGCCCGGCGGAGCGTTGTCGGCATCGGCGACGCGCGCCCGGACCGAGGCGCTCAAGCCGCTGTTCGATTCGGTGCGGGCTGCGCGCCGCGCGTCGGTGGCCGAGATGGTGCGGGTCGTGGCCGAGAGCGCGGACAAGCACTGAGACCACCTCCCCGGATCACACCAGGGGTTTTCCGGCCTTGATCCGCCGACGCACGTCCCACAGGTAGTAGTTGAACGGGAACTTCCGCAGCACCGGCGGCAGCCTGCGCACCACCGCGCCGAGGCGGCGCATCATCCGCTCGAAGCGGCGCTGATCGCGGTCGGTCCACGGCAGCCGCATCTCCTCCCGGAACCGCGGCGGCAGGAAACCGGTGGTGATGAACTTGTTGAACCCGCCCAGCGGCAGGCTCACCCAGCGCGGCATGAACCCGAGCACCGCGATCTGGTGCAGGTACGCGCGCACGGTGTCGTCGACGTGCACCTGGTCCAAGGCGTCGTTCCAGTACTCCTCGAACGCCTTCCGGTTCGGCGGCCACATGTCCTCGGTGACTTGCAGCGTGGTGCCCAGCGTGATGGCGCGCCGGTAGAGCTCGTCGATCTCGTCGTCGGCGAGCTCGCCGATGAGCAGGTTGTAGGTGTCCTCCACGCCCCGGTACAGGCAGGCCGCGACCCACAGCTGCAGGTTCTTGTCGAAGGCGTTGTAGCTCACCGGGCTGTCCGGGCCGGAGCGCACCTGCGCGTGCGAGCGGTTCGTCGCGCGGCGGAACTGCTTGCGTTCCTCGTCGGTGCCCATGGTGGCGACGGCGAGGTAGGTCAGCGTGGTGCGGGTGCGCTTGACCGGGTGCTTGAAGATGTTGCCGCTTTCGACCTTGCTCTCCACCACGCCGTAGCCGACACCGGGACGGGCGAGCTGCATGATCACGTTCGCGCCGCCTGCGAGCAGCCCGGCGCCGAGGATCAGTTCGTCCTCGCGCGCCCGGGATTCGACGGGAGCTGTCATCGGTCCCTCCTTGACGACCGGGCGGCAAACTCTGCTAACGCCCGTTAGCAGATATGGAAGCGATCTCCCGCCGCGCTGTCAAGGGTTGCGCCGCCGCTGCGCCCGCGATGCCAAGATGGCGGGCATGAACCCCTCTCCCCTGCGGGTCTACGGCGGCGTCGAAGGCGACCACCGCAAGGCCGAGCGCCGCGAGCAGATCATGGCCGCCGGCCTGGAGCTGCTCGGCACGCCAGGAGCCGAGGGCGCGCTGACCGTGCGCGGCGTGTGCAAGCAAGCCGGACTGGCCGCGCGCTACTTCTACGAGAGCTTCAGCGACCGCGACGCGCTGGCCGAGGCCGTCTACGACCAGGTCATCCGCGACCTGGCGGACAGCGCGCTGGAAGCCGTCGCAGCGGCACCGGTGGACGCGCGGGCCAAAACGCACGCCGGGTTGAGCACCATCGTGCGCACCATCGCCGACGACCCCCGCCGCGGCAGGCTGCTGTTCGACACCAAGACCAGCACCACGCTCGCCCAGCGGCGCAAGAACTCCACCGCGCTGTTCGCCGGCCTGCTCGGCGGGCAGGCGAAGGACTTCTACGGGCTGGCTGACAGCCCCGACCTGGAACTGTCCACGCAGTTCGTCGTCGGCGGACTAGCGCAGACGCTGACGACGTGGCTGGACGGCACCCTGGCGATGAGCCGCGAGGAACTCGTCGAGCACTGCACGGAGATCTTCCTCGCCCTGGGAGCGCGCTCCCAGCAGCCGTGAACGCTCAGGCCGGCTCCGGCACGCAGCAGCCCGGCGCGCACGTTTCGCCGTTGACACCGCAACCCGCGGCGGGCATCAGCGACAGCTTGCGCGGGCGCACCTCGTCGGCGTGCTCGGCCAGCAGCTCCACGATCATCTTCGCGAACCGCGGATCGTCGCCGGCCGTAGCAGCGCGGCGGAAACCCATGCCCAGCTCGGCGGCCTTCTCCGCGGCCTCGTTGTCGAGATCCCAGACCACTTCGAGGTGGTCGGAGACGAATCCGATGGGGCTGAGCACCACCGAGCCGACGCCCTTGCCGTGCAACTCCTCGATGTGATCGACCACGTCCGGCTCCAGCCACGGCACCTGCGGCGGCCCGGACCGCGACTGCCACACCACGTCGTAGGCGTCCACCTCCGCGGCCTCGGCGACCAGCCGGGCGGCCTCGTGCACCTGCCGCGAGTACCACTCCGGGCGCCCGTCCGGGCCGGGCGCGTGATCGGCGCGCAGCGGGATCGAGTGCGCGGTGAACACCAGTCGCGCGTCCGGGTCGGCCAGCTCGGCCAGCGCCCGGCGGACCGCGTCGGCGTTGGCCTCGATGAACAGCGGGTGGTCGAAGAACTGCCGGATCTTGACCAGATCGGGTGCGCGCTGGCCGACCGACTCGCGGGCCCGCGCGATGTCCTCGTGGTACTGCTTGCAGCCCGAGTACCCGCCCCACGCCGAGGTCGCGAACACCAGCGCTCTGCGCACTCCGTCGTCGGCCAGCTGCGCGACGGTGTCCTCGATCATCGGATGCCAGTTGCGGTTGCCCCAGTAGATCGGCACGTCCCGGCCCTCGGCGCGCAGCTCGTCCTGCAGCGCGGCCATCATCTCGCGATTGAGCCGGTTGATCGGCGAGACCCCGCCGAAGTGGTGGTAGTGCTCGGCGACCTCGTCGAGCCGTTCCGGCGGCACTCCCCTGCCTCTGGTGACGTTCTCGAGGAACGGGCGGACCTCTTCCGGGCCCTCCGGCCCGCCGAACGACAGGAACAGCAGCGCATCAAAGCTCACCCGACCATGATGGCGCGGCGCCGGAACGCGCGCGCACGCGGGTGGGGCGTGCGCGCGCGTGGCACCGGCTCAGCCGCCGAGAGCGTGGTAACCACCGTCGGCCATGATCATCGAGCCGGTGGTGGTCGGCAGCCAGTCCGACAGCGCCGCGCAGATCGTGCGCGCGACCGGCTCCGGGTCCGTCATGTCCCAGCCCAGCGGAGCGCGCTCGCCCCACTTGTCCTCCAGCGTGGCGAAGTCCGGAATGGACTTGGCCGCCATCGTGCGCACCGGCCCGGCCGAAACCAGGTTCACCCGCACCCCGCGCGGACCGACCTCGCGGGCCAGGTAGCGGTTGGTCGACTCCAGCGCCGCCTTGGCCACGCCCATCCAGTCGTAGCCGGGCCACGCCACGCGCGCGTCGAAGTCCATGCCCACGATCCCGGAGCCCGCGGTCAGCAGCGGCAGCGTCGCGGTGGTCAGCGACTTCAGCGAGTACGCCGAGATCTGCACACCGGTGGCGACGTCCTCCCACGGCGCCTCCAGGAAATCCCCGCCCAGGCAGGACGGCGGCGCGTAGGCGATCGAGTGCAGCACCCCGTCCAACGCGGGCAGGTGCTCGCGCACCCGCTCGGCCAGGGTGTCGAGGTGTTCGGCGTTGGTGACGTCGAGCTCCAGCACCGGGGCGGGCTTCGGCAGCCTGCCCGCGATGCGCTCGACCAGGCTCAACCGGCCGAAACCGGTCAGCACCACCTCGGCGCCCTGTTCCTGGGCGGTCTTGGCGGCGTGGAACGCGATCGACGCGTCGGTGATCACGCCGGTGATCAGGATCCGCTTGCCTTCGAGCAATCCGCTCACGTGCTTCCTCCGCGATGATTGTGGCCCGCTGGCGCGGGCGGTGAAGGTTGTGGCCCGCTGGCGCGGGGTGGGAACCGGCCGCCGAGCCCCGGGCGCGGCGGCAAGAATCCGCCGTTGGTCAGTGCCCCATCCCGGCACCGCCGTCGACCGGGATGACCGCGCCGGTCACGTAGGCCGCGGACTCCGAAGCCAGCCAGGTCACCGCACCGGCGACCTCCTCCGGGGCGGCGAACCGGGCCAGCGGGATCTGGGCGAAGATCTCCTTCTTGCGCTCCTCGGAGAGCTCGTCGGTCATGTCGGTGGTCACGAACCCGGGAGCGACCACGTTCGCGGTGATCGAGCGCGAACCGAGCTCGCGCGCCACCGACCGCGCCAGGCCCACCAGGCCCGCTTTGCTCGCCGCGTAGTTCGCCTGCCCGGCGCCACCGGACAGGCCCACCACCGAGGACACGAAGATCATCCGGCCGCGGCGCAGCCGCAACATGCTGCTCGCCGCCCGCTTGGCCACCCGGTACGAGCCAGCGAGGTTCGCGTCGAGCACCCGCCCGAACTGGTCCTCGCCCATCCGCAGCAGCAGCCCGTCGTCGGTGATCCCGGCGTTGGAAACCAGCACCTCGACCTTGCCCTGGGCCTGCTCGACCTCGTCGAAGGCCGCCGCGACCTGCTCGGCGTCGGTGACGTCGCACTGCACCCCGCGCAGACCCTCCGGCGCACCCGATCCGCGGTGGGTGACCGCCACCTCGTCACCCGCGGCCTGGAACGCACGGGCGATCGCCAGCCCGATGCCGCGGTTGCCTCCGGTCACCAGTACGGACCGTCCCACTGTGGATCTCCTCCCGAAAAGCCTCGCCCGGCGGGCGCCGCGGCCCGCCTCAACGGCCGCGACATTATCGGTTCACCACCGGCGCCCCTCCATCCACTCCGCACAGAAGACGGAACGTCTCCTCGTGCCGCGCCGACAATGGACACCGCGCGCAGCGCCGCCGATGACACCGCGCGCAGCGCTGCCGGACGGACACCGCGCGGGACGCTGCCCATAGCCACCGCGCGCCGCGCGGCCCAGCGGACACTGCACGCCGCAGCGAACACCTACGGTGCGTGGGAGACATCCCGAACCCGCGTTCCCACCGAGCCGGCCAGGAGCACCCGCGATGACCGCCACCCCGGACAGGGCGACCGCCCAGCCCACCACCACTCACCTTCCGCAGGACTTCGCCGCCGAACTGCGCGGCGCGCTCGACGGGCAGGCACGGTTCGACCCCGGAACCCGCGCGCTGTACTCCACCGACGCCTCCAACTACCGGCGCGTGCCGGTCGGCGTGGTCTACCCGCGCCACGCCGACGACGTCGCCGCCACGGTCGCGCTCGCCCGCGAGCACGGCGTGCCGATCACCGGCCGCGGTGCGGGCACCAGCATCGCGGGCAACGCCTGCGGCTCCGGCCTGGTGCTGGACTTCGCCCGGCACATGAACCGGATCTCCGAGATCGACCCGCAGGCCCGCACCGCCACGGTCGAACCCGGCGTCGTGCTCGACACCCTGCAGGCTGCGGCGAAACCGCACGGGCTGGCGTTCGGCCCGGACCCGTCGACGCACAGCCGCTGCACGCTCGGCGGGATGATCGGCAACAACTCCTGCGGCACGCACTCGGTCGCCTGGGGCAAGACCGTCGACAACGTGCGGTCGCTGGACGTGCTGCTCTCCGACGGGACGCGGCTGCAAGTCGGCCCTACCGCACCGGCCGAACTGGACGCGCTCTGCGCTCGCGGCGACCGCGTCGGGCGGCTCTACCAGCAGCTGCGGAACCTGCGCGACGAAACCGGTGAGCTGGTGCGCGGCTCGTTCCCGGACCTGACCCGCCGGGTCTCCGGTTACAACCTGGACCAGCTGCTGCCGGAGAACGGTTTCCACCTCGCCCGCGCGCTGGTCGGCACCGAAGGCTCCTGCGCCACGGTGCTCGGCGCGACCGTCGACCTCGCCGAAACTCCCGCGGTGCGCACGATGATCGTGCTCGGGTTCGACGACAGCTACGCCGCGGCCGACCAGGTGACCCGGCTGCGCGGGCTGGGCGCGCTGGCGATCGAAGGGCTCAGCGCCGAGCTGGTCGACGTGGTCCGCGCCCGCAACCCGGAATCCCCCGCGCTGCGGCTGCTGCCGGGCGGGCGAAGCTGGCTGCTGGTCGAAGTCGGCGGCGCCGAGCCCGGCGAAGCCGAAGCCGCCGCCGAGAAGGTGCGCAGCGCCATGGGCTCGCGGGCCGAGTCGGTCGTGCACACCGACCCGGCCCGGATGGGCGCGCTGTGGAAGATCCGCGAGGAGGGCTCGGGCTATTCCACCCGCATGTCCGACGGGTCCGAACGCTGGTCGGGCTGGGAGGACGCCGCCGTGCCGCCCGAACACCTCGGCAGCTACCTGCGCGAGTTCGACCAGCTGCTGGAGCGCCACGGGCGCAAGGGCGTGACCTACGGCCACTACGGCGACGGCTGCATCCACGTGCGCATCGACTTCGATCTGCTCACCGGCGGCGGTGCGCAGAACTACCGGGAGTTCATGGAGGCCGCCGCTGACCTCGTCGTCTCCCACGGCGGCTCGGTCTCCGGCGAACACGGCGACGGGCAGGCCCGCTCCGAGTTGCTGGCGCGGATGTACCCGGCGGAGGTGATCGGCGCGTTCGAGCGGTTCAAGTTCGCCTTCGACCCCGACGACCTGCTCAACCCGGGCCAAATCGTGCGGCCCCGGCCGCTGGACTCCGACCTGCGGCTGCTGGTCGCGCCGCCGAACATCCCCACCCGCACCACGCTGGCGCTGCACGCCGACGACGGCGACCTCGCCCCGGCGTCGCGGCGCTGCGTCGGCATGGGCAAATGCCTCAACACCACAGGTGGGGTGATGTGTCCGAGCTACCGGGCCACCAAGGAGGAGAAGCACTCCACCCGCGGGCGCGCGCACCTGCTGTTCGAGATGCTCAACGGCTCGCTGATCAAAGGCGGCTGGCGCTCCGAAGAAGTGCACGACGCACTCGACCTGTGCCTGTCCTGCAAGGGCTGCAAGACCGACTGCCCCGTCGGCGTCGACATGGCCACCTACAAGGCCGAGTTCCTGCACCAGCACTACCGCGGGCGCGTGCGCCCGGCCGCGCACTACTCGATGGGTTTCCTGCCGCTGTGGCTCGCGCTCGGCCAGTACGCGCCCGGCGCGGCCAACCGCGTCCTCAGTGGACCGATCGCGTCGCTGATCAAGCGGATCGGCGGCATCGCGGCCGAACGCGACATGCCCGCACTGGCCGGGCGCACCCTGCGCTCGTGGTGGCGGCAACGCGAACACCGGCCCGCGGGCGGTGACCGGGTCGTGCTGTTCCCCGACACCTTCACCAACCACTTCGACCCGCACATCGGCCGGGATGCGGTGCTGGCGCTGGAAAAACTCGGATCGGCCGTGGAAATCCCGCGCTCGCAGGTCTGCTGTGGACTGACGTGGGCATCCACCGGCCAGCTCGACATCGCCCGCCGCGTGGTGCGCCGCACCGCGCGGCTGCTGCGCCCGCAGGTCCGCTCCGGCCTGCCGGTCGTCGGCCTCGAACCCAGCTGCACCGCATTCCTGCGCAACGACGCGCTCGAACTCGCACCAGAGGATCCGGACGTGCGGGCGCTGGCGGAAGCCACCGAAACCTTCGCCGAGCACGTCGAACCCACGCGGTCGCGGTGGGAACGTTCCGGTGACGGCAAAGCACTGGTGCAGCAGCACTGCCACCAGTACTCCGAACTCGGCTTCGACGCCGACCGCTCGGCGCTGGCCGCCACCGGCACCGATGCGCAGGTGCTCGACGCCGGCTGCTGCGGGCTCGCGGGCAACTTCGGCTTCGAGCGCGGGCACTACGACGTGTCGATGGCTTGCGCCGAACAAGCACTGCTGCCCGCCGTGCGGCAGGCCGAACCGGGGACCGAGGTCGTCGCCGACGGGTTCAGCTGCCGCCTGCAGATCCGCCAAGCCACCGAAACCGAACCGGTCCACCTGGCGACCCTGGTCCGCCGAGCGCTCGACTGACCCGGGATCTCGCGGCTCGGGTGGCCGTTCCAGCGCCACCCGAGCCGGATCGTCGCCTCCGACGGCGAAAACGTCGGCTGATCTCCGCACCCATCCGCGACTGGCCTCCGGCCGCGACCGACGCCTAGATCCCGCTGTCCGCCGAATCCGCGGCCGAGGCGTGCAGCACGCCGTCCAGTTCGGTGAGGTCGTTGACCAGGTCCGCCACCGGCTGCTTGCCCTGGAGGTGCACCGCCACGACCGCCGTTCGCTGCTCGTCGGCGTCGGTGTCCTCCCGCTCCACCTGCAGGTCCAGCACCTTCCAGCCGCGACTGGTGCACAACGTCAGCACGTTGCGCAGCACCCCGTATCCGTCCAGGTAGCCGATGCGCACCACTTGGGGCTCGCGCAACGCGCTGCGCATCAGTCGCAACACCCGCGGATAGCCCACCGCGACCAGGAAATGCACCGCCGTCGTCGCGGTCCCCAGCAGCAGCAACCCGCTGCCGCAGGCCGTGCCGATCGCGGCGACCAGCCACACCGTCGCCGCCGTGGTCAGCCCGCGCACCACGTCGCGGCGCACGAAGATCAAACCGGCACCGATGAACCCGATGCCGGAGACGATCTGCGCGGCCACCCGGGACGGGTCGAACGAGACCTTGTCGAACTCCAGCACGTCCCCGAAGCCGTACTTCGACACCAGCATGAACAGCGCCGCCCCCACCCCGACCAGGGTGTGCGTGCGCAGCCCGGCGCTTTTCGCGCGCAGCTCGCGTTCGAGTCCGACCAAACTGGACAGCACCAGCGCGGAGCCCAGCTCGACCAGCAGCGGCAGCTCCCGCAAGCCCGTGATCACCTCGTCCGCCACCCCGCGAACGTAGCGCACAGTGGACCGTCCCGGCATTGGTGAGATCGACTACCAGCGGTTATGCCGTTCTCAGCGCACTTCCGCGCAGACGGCCGCGACCGGGAGATGAGCGAGTGCTGAGAGCGCAGTGGTGCTCGAGACACCAGCGACATTCGGGACGACAGCGGACTACCGCGACGCACCCCGAATCGACCGACTCAACTCGACACCGCGCGACCTCACCTCGGCCGCCGCGCCAAGTACACCAGCGCGGGCGGGACGTTGCGCCACACCGTCCGGCTGACCACGGTCTCCTCGAACACCGCCCGCAGATCCGCGTGCTGGCGCCGTGCCGGTGCCGCCCACTGCGTCCACGTGTAGGCGAACTGCGTGAACGCGCCCTGCTCGGTCAGCGAATCCGCCACGAGCCGGATCAGCGGAACCCCGTCCTTCGGCGTGTGCGCCACCCACGGCAGGCCGCTGACCACCACATCCGCCCGCAGTCCCCGCTCCGAGAGCAACTCCGGAAGCTGCCGCGCGTCCCCGCGCACGACCTCCACATCGCCGAATCGGGCATCCAGCGAGTCCGCCCACCGCTGGTTGAGCTCCACCGCCAGGTGCCTGCCCCGGCCGCCCAACCGCTGCTGGATCGCCTCGGTGAACGCACCCGTGCCCGGCCCGAGCTCCACCACCACCGGATCACCCGACGCAGGCACCGGCGCGACCATGTCGCGGGTCAGGTACCGCGAACTCGGACCCACCGCGGCCGTGGTGGTCGGAGACTTCACGAACTCACGCAGGAACTCCCCCGCGCCTGCGGCAACGCTCACGTCCACTCCCGTGCTCGAACCTGCGGAGCACGCCGCGGCTCACGGCAACCGCCTGCCGAACAGCAGCGCCAACGCGGCCGCGACGATCGCGGTGAGCGTACCCAGCACCAACCACGGCTTGCTGGCGTCTGTGTGCTTGATCTCGTAGCCGATCTGCTCGCCCAGCGTCGCGTAGACCCGGCGCAACTGCTCGGCGCTGGCGGCCTTGTGGAACTCCCCGCCGGACAGGCCCGCGATCTCCTCCATCGCCTCGTCGTCGACGTCCACCGGCTGCGGCTGGCCCTCGATGTCGATGGTGCCGTGCCGGGTGCCGAACGAGATCGTGGTGATCGGGATGTTCGCCTTCTTCGCCTCGCCCGCCTTGGTGTAAGCCCCGCGCGGCGCGTCCAGGTCCCGCGGGATCGTCTGCCCGCCATCGGCCATCAGCACGATCCGCGCAGGCGGCGCACCCTCCGGGCCGCCGACCATCTTGCCGAACGAGTCGATCGCCGACATCGAGGCGTTGATCCCGTCGCCGGTGGCCGTGGCCTCGGACAGCGTCAGGTTGTCGATCGCCTGCTTCACGCTGGTCCGGTCGGTCGTGGGCATCGTCATCACCGTCGCGGTGCCCGCGAACGACACCAAGCCCAGGTTGATGCCGGGGGTGAGCTTGTCCGCGAACTCCTTGGCCGCGATCTTCGCCGCCTCCAAGCGGCTCGGCTCGACGTCCTTGGCCATCATCGACAGCGACACGTCCACGGTCAGCATCACCGTCGCGCGATTGCGCGGAATGCGCTGCTCCGAAGTCGGCCCCGCCAGCGCGATCGTCAGCACCAGCACCGCCACGCCCAGCAACGCGGGCGGCGCGTGCTTGAACCAGCCCTGCCGCTTCGGCGCCACCCGGTCCAACAGCTCCAGGTTGCTGAACCGCAACGTCTCCTTGCGCGCACGCCGCTGCACCCACACGTACCCGGCGACCAGCGCGGCCAGCACCAGCAGCAGCAAGAACCACCAGGGCGAAGCGAAACCCCACAAGCTCATCAGGCCGCTCCCCCGGACCAGCCGCGTTTGCGGGCCATCACGAACCGAACGATGTCAGCGATCCAATCCGAATCCGTCCGCAGCACCAGGTGCGCGCAACCCGCGCGCCGCAGCGCCGCGGCCACCTCCTCGCGATGCGCCGCGGCCGCCGCGGCGAATTCCTTGCGCAGCACCGGAGTCGTACGCACCTCCCGCTGCTTGCCGGTCTCCGGGTCCGACAGCACCACCGTGCCCACGTCCGGCAACTCGATGTCGCGCGGATCCAGCACCTCGATCGCCAGCAGCGAGTGCCGCGCGCTCAACCCGCGCAGCGCGCGCTGCCAATCGAGGCCACCGACGAAATCCGAGATCACCACGGCGAGCCCGCGCCTGCGCGGCGGCCGCCGCAACGACTCGAGCAACGCGTTCAGATCCCCGCGCGTGCCCGCCTGCGCGCGCGGCGTCTCGGCGACCTTCTTCAGCATCGCCCGCGAATGCGCGAGACCTCCGCGCGCGGGCAGCCGGACGTGCCCGGAACCGTTGTCGAGCACGGTGCCGATCCGGTTGCCACCACCGCTGGTCAGATGGGTGACCGCGGCAAGCGCCGCGATCGCGAGTTCCCGCTTGTCGCAAGCCGCGGAGCCGAAGTCCAAGCTGGCCGAGAGGTCCAGCGCCACCCAGGTCTCCAGCTCGCGGTCGGCCTCGGTCTGGCGGATGTGCGGCTCGGCCATCCGCGCGGTCACCGCCCAGTCCATCCGGCGCACGTCGTCGCCGGGCTGGTAGGTCCGGGCCTCGCCCGGCTCGGTTCCCGGACCGGGCACCAGGCCGAGGTGATTGCCCTGCAGCAGACCGTCCAGGCGGCCGCGCACGGTCAGCTCCAGCGAACGCAGCGCGGACTGCATCCGCGGCTCGTCCAGCGCGGGCGGAGCCCACGAGGGGCGCTCGTCGCCGGAATCCCGCGAAGGGCGCCGCTCGCCTTGCGGCACGCCGGGCTGCTCGGTCATCGGGTCCTGCCCCGTCACGGGTACTGCGGCGAACCGGCCGCGGCGTGCCCGTAACCGCCCGCCTGCGGCTGCGGCTGGCCTGCCTGCGAACGGGCCGAGACTTGCGGCAGCGGCACCGTCTGCAACACCCGGTTGATGATGTGGTCGACCGGCACGCCGTCGGCCAGCGCGTCGTAGGACAGCACCAGCCGGTGCCGGAACACGTCCGGCACCACGTCCACCACATCTTGCGGCAGCACGTAATCCCGCCCGCGCACCAGCGCCAACGCCCGCGACGCCGACACCACGCCGAGGCTGGCGCGCGGCGAGGCCCCGTAGGACACCCAGCCCGCGATGTCGGACAGCCCGTGATCGTTCGGCTGCCGCGTGGCCAGCACCAGCCGCACCACGTAGTCCACCAGCGCGTGGTGCACGAACACCTGCGCGGCGACCTCCTGCAACCGGGTCAGCGCGGCCGGGTCGAGCACCGGGTTCGGCTCCGGAGAAGCGACGCCCATCCGGTAGACGATCTCGCGTTCCTCCTCCGCGGTCGGGTACTCGACCTGGAGCTTGAACAGGAACCGGTCGCGCTGCGCCTCCGGCAGCGGGTAGACGCCCTCGTTCTCGATCGGGTTCTGGGTGGCCAGCACCAGGAACGGCTGCGGCATCGGGAAGCTCTGCCCACCGATCGAGACGTGCCGCTCCGCCATGACCTCCAGCAGCGCCGACTGCACCTTCGCGGGCGCGCGGTTGATCTCGTCGGCGAGCACGAAGTTGGCCAGCACCGGGCCGAGTTCGACGTCGAACCGCTCGCTGCCCTGCCGGTAGATCCGGGTGCCGAGGATGTCGGCGGGCACCAGGTCGGGGGTGAACTGCAACCGGGAGAACGAGCCGCCGACGACGTTGGCGAAGGTCTCCACCGCGAGCGTCTTGGCCACACCGGGCACGCCTTCGAGCAGGATGTGGCCCTTGGCGAGCAGGCCGACCAGCACCCGCTCCACGAGCCGGTCCTGCCCGACGATGATCCGCTTGACCTCGAAGACGGTGCGTTCCAGCAGCTGCGCGTCCCGGGCCGGGGTGTTCACCTGCTCCGCGGGCGTCCCTGCCTCGGTCGCGCCGCCCTCGCCGGCCTCGGTCACTTCGGCACCTTCCGTTCGCGCTTGTCCTCGCACCGGCCGCGCAGCGCACCGGTTCCCCAACCGGCACCGGGAGCCCGGTTTCCGCGTCGCCCGCCGGCCGATCTTGGCACGCGCCCGCCACGTCCGCGCGAGGGGGCGCCGCACCGGCGACCAGTCAACCTCGCAGCCGGTATGAGCGTTGTGAAGCGCTCGGCGCTCGGTGCGTCGTTGTGGTTTCGCCGGCTCGGCATAATTTCACTCGGCACTGAAGTTACAAAGTCATCGAAATGCTGCGCGCGGCTCCGGAATGGGGTTTGACCTTGACCTCGGGGCAGGGAGCACCGTCGAGGTCATCGGGCAGATCGCCCGCGATGCGGAGGGGAATCGTGCGCAGGTTGAGCATCGGTGCGTTCGCGCAGGAATCGGGTTTGAGCCCGAAAGCGCTGCGGCTCTACGACGACCTGGGCCTGCTGGCCCCGGCCGACGTTGATCCGCGGACCGGCTACCGCTCCTACGACCGCTGCCAGCTCGCCACGGCGAAGCTCATCGTCCGATTGCGCGTGCTGGGGATGCCGCTGGAACGGATCCGGGTGGTGCTGGCCCTGCCGTCGGAAGCCGCCGCGGCGGAGGTCGCTTCGTACTGGCGGCAGGTCGAAGCCGACACTGCGGCCCGCCGCGAAGCAGCCGCATCCCTCATCGACCAACTGTCCAGGAAGGACGCGACCATGACGGACGCAGTGCGGGAACTCGAGGTGCGCGGCTCCGCGAGCACCGACATCGGACTGGTGCGCGACAGCAACCAGGACGCGGTGCTCGCGGGCGACCGCCTGTTCGCGGTGGCCGATGGTTTCGGCGCGCAGGGCTTGGGCCGTGCCGCGAGCTCGGCCGCGCTCGACGCACTCGAACGGCTCGAGCGGCAAGGCCCTGCCGAGGATCCTCTGGGCGCGCTCAGCGACGCGGTGCGCAATGCGCGCGCTGCGGTGCGCGAGTTCACCAAGTCCGACATCGCCGCGCAGGGCGCGGGTACGACCTTGACGGCGATGCTGTGGTCAGGCGTGCGCTTCGCGCTGGCGCACGTCGGGGACTCGCGGGCGTACCTGCTGCGGGGTGCGGAGCTGACCCGGCTCACCCACGACCACAGCTTCGTGCAGTCGCTTGTCGACGAGGGGAAGCTGACCGTGGAAGAGGCCGCGGCACATCCGCAACGTGCGATGTTGCTGCGCGCGTTGGAGCACGAAGGCACGGCGGAACCGGACATGCACCTGCGCGAAGCCCGGGCGGGCGATCGCTACCTGCTCTGCTCGGACGGGCTCACCAGCGTGCTCGACGAGCAGGAGATCTCCCGCGCGCTCGGCAGCAACGGCACTTCCCAGCAAGCCGCGGACCGATTGGTCGAGCTGGTGCGTTCGGCGGGGGCGCCGGACAACGTCTCCTGCTCGGTCGTCGACGCGACTGCCCGCGCGTGACGCGGAGCCGAGCAACGTTGAACGGCCCCTCTGCGAGGAATCGCAGTCGGCCAGGCCGCCGTCGCTGTGGGTCTTGCGCACCGGTGATCTAGGTGAGGCGGCGGTAGTCGTCCGGGGTGTCCACATCGGATGCTTCGGTGCCGGTGGCGGGCACGCGGGCCGGTTCGAGCTGGGCCAGCAGGTCGCGGACCGGGCGGTTCACCACTTCCGCCGGCATGTGCTCGCGCAGCGCCTCGGCCCGCCACACCCCCAGCAGCCACTGTGGACGATCGTCCGAGTCGATCAGTACCGCGCCCGCATCGCGCACGGCCGCGCGCAGCCGGTCGATCGTCGAGGCGGTCAGGCCGGGGTGGTCGGCGGCCACGACGGCCACCAGCCCGACCTCGCGCGGGACTTCCCGCAGACCCGCGTGCAAACCGGCCAGCGGTCCGCTGCGCGGAGGGTCCTCCCGAGCCCATCGGACCGGCACCGCCACCGGCCGTTCCGGTCCGACGATGACGATCGGCTCGGCTCCGCCCACCGCCGCCAGCGTGCGATCCAGCAACGTGCAGCCACCGACCCGCAGAGCGAGTTTGTCCACGCCGCCGAGCCGCTTGGCCTCGCCGCCCGCGAGCACCACCGCAGCGAATCCGTTCGTCACGCAGCGATCCTTATCGCACCGGTTCCACCGCCGCCGGGCCGGCCCGGATTCAGAACATGCGCACCGCGTAAGGCGCGATCCCGTCGTAGCGCACAGGCGCGACACGCACCTGCGAGCCGGAGTACGGCGCTTCCACCATCTTGCCGTTGCCCAGGTACAGCGCCACGTGGTGGACGCTGCCGCTGCTGCGCCAGAACAGCATGTCGCCGCGCTGCATCGACGACAGCGAAACCTGCTCGCCCGCCTTGTACTGGTAGCCGCTGTAGTGGTCGAGCTCCACACCGGCCGCGGCGAATGCGTAGACCATCAGGCCCGAGCAGTCGAAGCCGGTCTTGCGGTAGTCGCCGTAGGAGTCGGCCACTCCCCCGTCCCGGATGCCTTGCGTCGGTCCGTCCTCGTCGCCGCCGCCCCATGCGTACGGCATCCCGAGCTGGGACATCGCCCGCTGCACGACGGTCTCGACCCCGGCTGGCGCCGCGTCGTCGGAGTCGTCGGAATCATCCGAGCCACCGGAGTCCCCGGTGGGCGCCGGCCGGGACGCCGCCTGCGCGGCCTGTGCGGCCTGCTGGGCTTGCGCCTGCGCCTGCTGCTCGGCCTCGCGGGCGTCGAGCCATTCCTGGTAGCGGTCCTTCTGGCCCTCCATGCCCTGCACCGTGGAGCGGGCCTGCCGCAGTTCGGCCTGCGCGCCGTCGCGTTCGGCTGCGAGCCGTTGTGCGCTACCGGCCTGCCCAGCGCGCGCGGCGATGGCGGCGCTCTGCGCGGCTTCGGCCCGGCCGCGCGCGGCGTCGGCCGCAGCGCGCTTGGCCGCGGCGTCCTGCAACGCCTGGCGGGCCAGCGAGTCCTTGTTGACCCGCTCGATGCGGGCGCGTTCGAGGTCGTCGAGGACGTCGAGCTGATCGCGGCTGACGATGTCCAGCAGTTCGGCGCGGTTGAGCAGCTCTTCCGGACCACGCGCGCCCGCGAAGGCGGTCAGCGAGCCGATGCGGCTGCCCTGGCGGTAGCTGCCCGCGGCGAAACGGTCGAGCCGCTCCCGCTGGCGCTCGACCTCGGTGGCAGCGGCGGTGGCTTGATCCCCGGCGCCGTGCGCCAGCTGCTCGGCGCGGCTGTGCGCGCGTTCGGCGCGGGTCATGTCGACGCGGGCCTTGTTGGCCTCTTCCATCGCGACTTCGACGCCGGCCCCGAGTTCGTCGAGGCGGGTCTCGGCTTCGGCGAGCCGCTGGGTCAGCGCACCCACCTGGCCGGCCCGGTCCCCGGCGAGCTCGCGCTGCGCCTGCAGGTCGCCTTCGTCCGGTCGCGGGGGCGGCGGCGTGCTGCCCGCGACCGGAGGGCAGCTCACCGCCACCAGCGCAGCCAGCAGGAGCCCGCCGGAAAGCTGTCGGGATCGCCGCACGAGCCGTCACCTCCTGTCGCCGACGGCTCGTTGGACCGTTCGGCCTTGCAGGCATTGCGCCATTCGGCGCACAGGACGGAAGCAACTCTGCGATGCGACCTCAAAGCTCGCAATTCGTAACTTGCACCTCTTGCGGCACAACATGCACACCACGGCGGTGGTAATGATCTTGTGCGCAGCGCGGATCGCCGGCACGTGACTTGCCAACAAAAATTTCGCGGGCGAGCCGCCCGGGCGGGCAGCGGAGCGGGCTCAGCTCCAGGTGCCGGGGTCGCCCCAAGTGCTCAGCGGCTCGTCGGAGCCGGTGGCGGGGACGGCGACCAGTTCCGGCAGCACCTCGACCAGCGGCTCGCGCAGCACGGCCGCGGCCAGCTCGTCATAGGGAGTGGGCTCTGCGTTGCAGACCACCAAGTCCGCCCCGGCCCGCACGGCCAGTTCGGCGAGCCCAGCGGCGGGCTGCACGGTCAGCGAGGTGCCCGCGGTCAGGAACAGGTCGCAGTCCAGCGCCGCCCGCTGCGCGGACCGGATCACGTCCGCGTCCAGGGCTTGCCCGAAGGAGATCGTGCTGGACTTCAGGATGCCGCCGCAGGAGTTGCACGGCGGGTCCGGCTCGCCCGCGGCGACCCGTTGCAGCGCGGCGCGCATCGTGCCGGTCGAGCCGCAATCCAGGCACACCACGCCGAAAACCGAACCGTGCAGTTCCAGCACCGAACCGGAGTCCAGCCCGGCGCTCTGGTGCAGCCCGTCGATGTTCTGGGTCAGCACCGTGCGCAACCGCTGCTGGGCGGCGAGGTCGGTGAACGCGCGGTGCGCGGCGTTCGGCTCCGCGCTCCACGCCGGATGCTCGGCGCGGCTGCGCCACGCCTTCCTGCGCACCTCCGGATCGGCGACGTAGCAGTTGATGTCGCTGAGCCGCTGCGCCTCCGGGTCCCGCGTCCACACCCCGTTCGGACCGCGGAAGTCCGGGATGCCGGAGGCGGTGGAAAGCCCGGCCCCGGTCAACGCGGTGATCCGCCGCGCCCCGGCGAACAGGGCGCGGGCGCGCTCGAGGGCTTCGGAACTTCCGCGTGCTGGCACATCCCCACCGTGCCACGTGTCCCAGCTCACCCGTATGCCGGGCGGATTCGCAGCGCACTGCGGCCGCGCGGGCCTGCGAAGGTCGTTTTCCCGGTGGTAACTCGCGAAGAGCAGCGGTGAAACACCGGCTTCCTAACGTCTGGCCAGCCCGACGAGAGGAGCCGATGTGCCCGCCGCCCCGCACACCCGACCCGGCCGGTGGATCGACGGCTGGGATCCCGAGGACGCGGTCTTCTGGGAGCGCACCGGCAGGCGCGTGGCCCGCCGGAACCTGCGGCTGTCGATCCTGTCCGAGCACATCGGATTCTCGGTGTGGAGCATCTGGTCGGTCATGGTGCTGTTCATGTCGCCGGCCATCGGACTGGGATTCACCGCCTCCGAGAAGTTCCTGCTGACCACGGTGCCGACGCTGGTGGGAGCGCTGCTGCGGCTGCCGTACAGCTACGCGGTGACGCGGTTCGGCGGTCGCAATTGGACGGTCGTCTCGACCGCCGCGCTGCTGGTGCCGACGGCGTCGACGGCCTACTTCGTGCAGCAGCCGGGCACCGAGCTGTGGGTGTTCCTGGTGCTGGGCGCGCTGACCGGCGTGGGCGGCGGGAACTTCGCCTCGTCGATGACCAACATCACCGCGTTCTTCCCGCAGCGCGCGCAGGGCTGGGCGCTGGGGTTGAACGCGGGCGGCGGCAACATCGGCGTCGCGGTCGTCCAACTGGTCGGGCTGCTGGTGGTCGCGCTGGCCGGGAACACCTCCCCCGCACTGGTGGCCGGGGTGTACCTGCCGCTGATCGTGCTGGCCGCCCTGCTGGCGGCAGTGCGGATGGACAACGTCGACGCGGTCGTGGCCGCGCCCGGCGCGCAGCTGGAAGTGGTGCGAGACCGGCACGCCTGGTGGATCTCGCTGCTGTACGTCGGCACCTTCGGGTCGTTCATCGGCTACGGCTTCGCGTTCGGGCTGGTGCTGCAGAACGAGTTCGGTTCCAGCCCGCTGCAGGCGGCGACCTGGACGTTCCTGGGACCGCTGCTGGGTTCGCTGGCGCGACCGCTGGGCGGGCGGATGTCGGACCGCTTCGGCGGAGCGCGGGTGACGTTCTGGAACTTCCTGGCCATGGCGGTCGCGACCGGGGTGCTGCTGGTGGCTTCCGGGTCGGGTTCGTTCCCGCTGTACCTGACCGCGTTCATCGCGCTGTTCGTGCTGACCGGGGTCGGCAACGGATCGGTGTACAAGATGATCCCGGGGATCTTCACCGCGCGGGCGGCGCTTTCCGCCACCCCGGACGCGTTCGCGCAGGCCAGGCGGCTTTCGGGCGCGTTGATGGGGGTGGCCGGTGCGGTCGGCGCGCTGGGCGGGGTGTTCATCAACCTGACCTTCCGCGCCTCGTTCGGCGGGTCCGCGGCCAACGGGAACGCCGCGCTGCTGACGTTCCTCGCGTTCTACGTGCTGTGCCTGGTCCTGACCTGGGCGGTGTACCTGCGCCCGGCGCCCGGCCGGGTGGCGACGCGCCGGGAACCGGTCGCCGAAGGGGTCACCAGTGCCTGAGCCGCGCACCGTCGCCACCCACTGCCCCTATTGCGCCTTGCAGTGCGGAACCCGGCTCACCCGCGAACGCGCGGGCGTGACCGTGGTTCCGACGGACTTCCCGGTGAATCGGGGCGGGTTGTGCCAGAAGGGCTGGACCGCGGCGTCCCTGTTGGACATTCCGGACCGCCTGGTGCATCCGATGGTCCGCCGTGGCGGGGAACTCGTAGCCGCGGACTGGGACACGGCGCTGGGAACCGTCGCCGATCGGCTGCTGGGATTGCGCGCCGAACACGGCCCGGACGCGGTGGCCGTGTTCGGCGGCGGCGGGCTGACCAACGAGAAGGCTTACCTGCTCGGGAAGTTCGCCCGGCTGGCGCTGGGCACCAGCCGGATCGACTACAACGGGCGGTTCTGCATGTCCTCGGCCGCGGCTGCGGGCAACGCCGCGTTCGGGCTGGACCGCGGGCTGCCGTTCCCGGTGACCGACCTGGGCGCGGCGGACGCGGTGCTGCTGGCCGGTGCGAACCCGGCGGAGACGATGCCGCCGCTGATGCAGCACCTCGCCCGGCCGGACCTGGTCGTGATCGACCCGCGGCGCACCGCCACGGCCGAGCGCGCCGCGCTGCACCTGCAACCCGCACCGGGCACGGATCTCGCGCTGGCGCTGGGTCTGCTGCACATCGCGGTCGTCGACGGCTGGTACGACGACGGCTACGTACGCGAGCGCACCAGCGGTTTCGACGCGGCTCGGCAACGGGCGATGACGTGGTGGCCGGAGCGGGTCGAACGGGTCACCGGCGTGCCGGTGGGCGCGCAACGCGCGGCGGTGCGGATGCTGGCGCGGGCCGAGCGGGCCTACGTGCTCACCGGCCGCGGCGCCGAGCAGCACAGCAAGGGCACCGACACCGTCGCCGCATTCATCAACCTGTCCCTGGCGCTGGGCCTGCCGGGCCGCGAAGGCAGCGGCTACGGCTGCCTGACCGGACAGGGCAACGGGCAGGGCGGCCGGGAACACGGGCAGAAGGCCGATCAGCTGCCGGGCTACCGGATGATCACCGACGAGGCCGCTCGCGAACACGTCTCCCGGATCTGGGGCGTGCCGCCGGAGACCCTGCCGGGACCGGGCAGCAGCGCCTACGAGCTGCTCAACGGGCTCGGCACCCCGCACGGCCCCCGCGCGATGCTGGTGTTCGGCTCGAACCCGGCCGTTTCCGCGCCGCACGCCGCGCACATCACCGCACGTCTGTCCAGTTTGGACTTCTTGGTGGTGGCGGACTTCGTGCCGTCGGAGACCGCGCGGATGGCCGACGTGGTGCTGCCGGTGACGCAGTGGGCCGAGGAGGACGGCACCATGACCAACCTCGAAGGCCGCGTGTTGCGCCGCCGCCGGTTGCAGAACCCGCCCGGGCACGTCCGCTCCGACCTCGAAGTGCTGCACGGGCTGGCGCGGCGGCTGGGCGAACCGGCGCAGCGCTACCCCACTGCACCGCGCGAAGTGTTCGAGGAGCTGCGGCGCGCCTCCGCAGGCGGCAAGGCCGACTACTCCGGTATCGACTACGAACGCCTCGACACCGAGGCGCTGTACTGGCCGTGCCCGGCGGAAGGCCCGGACGGGACCGCTCATCCCGGCACGCCGCGGCTGTTCCTGCACGGCTTCGCCCACCCCGACGGGCGGGCGCGGTTCGCAGCGGTCGAGCACCGCGCCGCGGCCGAGTCGGTGCGCGCGGAGTTCCCGCTGCTGGCCACCACCGGCCGCGAGCTGGCGCAGTACCAATCCGGTGCGCAGACCCGCCGGGTCGCCGAACTCGACGCAGCGGCACCGGAGGCGTTCGTCGAGGTCCATCCGGACACCGCAGAACGCGCCGGGCTGCGCGCGGGCGCTCTGGCGGTGGTGACCTCCGCGCGCGGCGAAGTGGTTGCGCGCGTGCGGCTGGTCGCGTCGATGCGCACCGACACCGTGTTCCTGCCGTTCCACTTCCCGGGCGATGGCCGCGCGAACCTGCTCACCAACCCGGCGCTGGACCCGCGCAGCCGGATGCCGGAGTTCAAGGTCGCCGCGGTGCGGATCGGCCCGCACCCGCCGCCCGGGATCACGGCTGCCGAGGAGGTGCCCGCGTGAGCCACGTGCTGGTCATCGGGAACGGTCCGGCCGCGCACCGACTGGTGGAGCGGCTGCGCCACCACGGGCACCACGGGCCGATCACCGTGCTGGGCCAGGAGCCGCGTCCCGCGTACAACCGGGTGCTGCTGGCCTCGGTGCTGGACGGGACGCTCAGTCCGGACTCGGTCACGCTGCCGGAGTCCGAAGCGCAAGTGCGGCTGGGCGTGACCGCCACCGCCATCGATCCGGCGCGGCGGCTGGTGCGCACCACCACCGGCGTGGTGCACCGCTACGACGAGCTCGTGCTGGCCACCGGAGCGCGGGCGACCGTGCCGGGGATTGCCGGGGTGCGGAGCAGGAACGGCGGACTCGCGGACGGCGTGACGACGCTGCGCACGCTGGCCGATTGCGAACGGATCGCCGGTGACGCGCAGCGCGCGGTCGTGCTCGGCGGCGGAGTGCTCGGAGTCGAGACCGCGCGCGGGCTCCAAGGCCGCGGCATCGACGTCACGCTCGTGCACCCGCAGCCGCATCCGATGGACCGCCAGCTCGATGCCGCCGGTGGCGAACTGCTCGCGGAGCACCTGCGAGGTATGGGCGTGGCCACCGAGCTGGGCCGTCGCGCGGTGACCTACCGGCCCGGCGAACTCGTGCTCGACGACGGCCGGGTGCTGCGAGCCGACGCGCTCGTGCTGTGCACCGGGGTGCAGCCGGAGACGGACACGGCGGGCACGGCCGGGCTCGCGGTCGGGCGCGGCGTGCTCGTGGACGACCGGATGCGCACCACCGACCCGCACGTGCACGCGATCGGCGACTGCGCCGAGCACGACGGGCTGGTGCCGGGGCTGATCGCGCCCGCTTGGGAGCAGGCGGACGTGCTCGCGCAGGTGCTCACCGGCGGGCACGCGCGTTATGCGCCCGCAGGCAGCGTGACCCGGCTGAAGGCTCGCGGCATCGACCTGTCCGCCATCGGCGCGGCGTCCAGTTTGGACGGTTCGCGGACCGATGTGGAGCTGGTGACCGTGGCCGATCCGGCGCGCGGCCGGTACGCGAAGCTCGCGCTGCGCCGGGACCGGGTCGCCGGTGCCGTGCTGATCGGGTTCCCGCAGGCCGGTGCCGCGATCGGCCAGCTGCACGAGCGCGACCTGCCCGTGCCCGCGGACCGGCTGGGACTGCTGCTGGGCGGCGGCGCGCCCGAGCGGTCCGCACCCGCCGAACTCGCCGACGACGCGGTGCTCTGCCGCTGCAACAACGTCACCAAGAACCGCCTCGTGCGGGCCTTCCACGACGGTGCTCGCGACGCCGGCGCGCTCGCGCGGGCGACCAGGGCGACCACCGGCTGCGGCGGCTGCGGCGACGAGGTGCGCCGGCTCTGCGGCGCCTTGCTGGAGACCTCGACCGAACAGGAGGGAGCGGCATGACCCGGACCCTTGTCGTGATCGGCCACGGAATGGTCGGCCACCGCCTCGTGCAAGACCTGCGCGCCCGCGATGCGGCGGGTACCTGGCGGGTGGTGGTGCTGGCCGAGGAGCCGCACGCCGCTTATGACCGGGTGGCGCTGTCGTCCTACTTGGACGGCAAGAGCGCCGCGGACCTGAGCCTGGCCGGGCCGGACTTCCGCACCGATCCGGCCGTCGAGCTGCGACTGGACTGCGGCGCCGCGCGCATCGACCGCGCGGAGCGGACGGTGACCACCACCGGCGGTGCACAGCTCGGCTACGACGCGCTGGTGCTGGCCACCGGCTCGCGCCCGTTCGTGCCGCCGGTGCCCGGGCACCAGCTGGCCGGCTGCCACGTGTACCGCACGCTCGACGATCTGGACGCCATCCGGGACGAAGCGGTCCCCGACCGGCCCGGCGTGGTCATCGGCGGCGGTCTGCTCGGGCTGGAAGCGGCCAACGCCTTGCGGCTGCTGGGCATGCGCCCGCACGTGGTGGAGATGGCGCCGCGGCTGATGCCGATGCAGGTCGACGAAGGCGGCGGACAGGTGCTCGCCAAGCTCGTCGGGGACCTCGGGCTCGAGTTGCACTGCGACGTCGCCACGCAGTCCATCGACGCCGGGCCGGACGGCCGGGTAGCCGGGGTGACGCTGTCCGACGGGACCTCGGTGGAGACGGACCTGGTCGTGTTCTCCGCCGGGATCCGCCCGCGCGACGAACTCGCCGAGCCGGCCGGGCTGGACCGCGCCCATCGCGGCGGCGTGCTCGTCGACGACCGCTGCCGCACCAGCGACGAGCGCATCTGGGCGGTCGGCGAGTGCGCGGCGGTCGAAGGCCGTTGCTACGGCCTGGTCGCGCCCGGCTACAGCATGGCCGAGGTCGTCGTGGCCCAGCTGCTGGAGCTGGGCGACGACCCGTTCCCCGGCGCCGACATGTCGACGAAGCTCAAACTGCTCGGCGTCGACGTGGCCAGCTTCGGCGACGCGCACGGGAGCAACGCGGGCGCGCTGGAGGTCGTCTACGCCAACAACGCCGCGGGCACCTACGCGAAGCTGGTGCTCAGCGACGACGCCTCGACGCTGCTCGGCGGGGTGCTGGTGGGCGATGCGAGCGCGTACGCGGCGCTGCGTCCGCTGATCGGGCGGGAACTACCGGCTCCGCCGGAGCAACTGCTGCTGCCCGCGGGCTCGGGTGCGGACGCCGCAGCGCTGCCCGGCGATGCGCTCGTCTGCTCCTGCAACAACGTGTCCAAAGCGGACATCACCGGCGCCATCACCGGCGAGTCGCTGACCGATGTGGCGGGCGTCAAGGGCTGCACCAAGGCGGGCACCAGCTGCGGCTCCTGCGTGCCGATGCTGAAGAACCTGCTCGCCGAATGCGGCGTGGCGACCTCCGATGCGCTGTGCGAGCACTTCGGGCGATCCCGCGCCGAACTGTTCGAGATCGTCCGCGCCACCGGCATCGGCACGTTCTCCGAGCTGATCGGCAAGCACGGCACCGGGCACGGCTGCGACATCTGCAAACCCGCGGTGGCCTCGATCCTGGCCAGCCTCGGCAACGGGCACATCCTCGAAGGCGAGCAGGCCGGGCTGCAGGACACCAACGACCGGTTCTTGGCGAACATGCAGCGCAACGGCAGCTACTCGGTGGTTCCGCGGGTGCCCGGCGGGGAGATCACGCCGGAGAAGCTGATCGTGCTCGGCGAGGTGGCCCGCGCGTTCGGGCTCTACACCAAGATCACCGGTGGGCAGCGGATCGACCTGTTCGGTGCGCGGGTGGAGCAGCTGCCGCAGATCTGGCGGCGGCTGGTCGAGGCCGGTTTCGAGTCCGGGCACGCCTACGGCAAGGCGCTGCGCACGGTGAAGTCCTGCGTCGGCGACGACTGGTGCCGCTACGGGGTGCAGGACTCGGTGGCGATGGCGATCCGGCTGGAGCTGCGCTACCGCGGGCTGCGCTCGCCGCACAAGGTCAAGGCCGGGGTGTCCGGCTGCGCGCGGGAGTGCGCGGAGGCGCGTTCGAAGGACTTCGGCGTCATCGCCACCGAAACCGGCTGGAACCTCTACGTCGGCGGCAACGGCGGGTTCGCCCCGCGGCACGCCGGACTGCTGGCCGCCGACCTCGACGACGAGACGCTGGTGCGGTTCGTCGACCGGTTCCTGATGTTCTACGTGCGCACCGCCGACCGGTTGCAGCGCACCGCCGCGTGGATCGAGGCCATGGACGGCGGGATCGAGCACCTCCGCGCGGTGGTGGTCGGCGACTCCCTGGGCATCGCCGCGGAACTGGAGGCCGCGATGGCCGAGCACGTCGCCGGCTACACCGACGAATGGGCCGGGGTGCTGCAAGACCCGGCGAAGTTGTCCCGCTTCGTCTCGTTCGTCAACGCCCCCGGAACGCCGGATCCGACGATCAGCTTCACCGAGGAACGCGGCCGGGTCCGGCCCGGTCCGGTGGCGCTGCCGATGCCGTCCGCGCGCGCCGGGGCCGAGGAGGTCTCCGCATGAGCTGGCAATCCATCTGCCCGTTGAGCGCGGTGCCGCCCGCCTGCGGTGTTCCCGCGCTGCTCGGCGGCTATCCGGTCGCGGTGTTCCGCACCACCGACGACGAGCTGTTCGCGGTCGGCGGCGTCGATCCGCTCTGCGGAGCGGGTGTGATCAGCCGCGGCATCGTCGGTGACCGCGGCGGCGAACCGACGGTGGCCTCGCCGCTGCTCAAGCAGGTCTACTCGCTGCGCACCGGCGAATGCCTGGACGAGCCCGCGGCGAAGCTGCCGACCTACCGGGTGCGGCTGCGCGACGAGATGGTGGAGATCGCAGTCCCGTGACTGCGCGGACGAACGCACCGGGCTACGACCGGCATCGGTTCCCGCCGGTTGCCGGCACCGATGAAGGACGCGCACGGATGCGCGCAAGCATGAAAGCCACACCTCCCCTGCTGCTCGTCGCGCACGGAACCCGCGACCCCGCCGGTCCCGTCGTCGTCGAACGCATCGCGGCGGCGGTCGCCGACCGCGCGAGCGTTCCGGTGCACGTCGCCTACGTCGACGTCATCGGCCCCACCGTGGCCGAGGCGCTGGGTGCGCTGCACGGCCCCGTGGTGGTGCTGCCCGCGTTCCTGGCGTCCGGCTACCACGTGCGCACGGATCTGCCCGCGCAGATCGCCGAGGTCGGCCGCACCGGCGATGTCGCGGTGACCGCGTCGCTGGGTCCGAGTCCGGAACTCGCGGAGGCGATGCTCGACCGGCTCCTCGGAGCCGGTTGGCGCCCGGGCGAACAGGTGCTGTTGTCCGCCGCGGGCTCCTCCGACGAAGGTGCGCTCGCCGACGTGCGTACCGCGGCGAACCTGCTCGGGCGGCTGTGCGGGCAGTGGCTGCACCCGAGTTTCGTCACGACAGCCGCGCCGCTGACCGCGGACCTGTGCGCGGACGGACGCGCGGGTTTCATCGCGCCGTACCTGCTGGCGCCCGGACTGTTCCACCGCAAGCTCAACGAACTACCGGTGCACGCGGTTGCCGAACCCATCGGTGCGCACCCGCGCGTCATCGACCTCGTCGTGCGGCGGCACAGCGCGGCGTGCCGGGATTCCTTCGCCGCCTGACGACCGCGGCGCGCACGCCGTCGCCGTGACCGTGCGCAGCAATGCGCGGCCGGGCAGAACACGATCGTGCTTTTCACTCCTTGTTCGATTCATTCCTTGTTCAACCTCCCGTACGCTGGACGTTTCTCAACGACATCTTCGTTCTGGAGGGCTCATGACCACCGCAGCCAGTTCCGGAGGGCGTTCGGCACCGAGCCGGAGCACGTCCCGTAGCGGGACGCAGGGGCGGCGCACCGGCACGTCGAGTTCGGGCGCTTCACGAACGTCAAGCTCCAGCGCTTCCAGCACGCGAACCCGCGGGCAAACCACCGGCAGCGGGCGCTCCCGCACCCAGACCTCGTCGCCGTCGGCGCGCAGCCAGTCCGGCAGCGGACGCACCGGCACCCAGACCTCGACGTCCGCGCGCAGCGGATCCGGTGGCGCGTCGAGCTCGGCGCAGTCGCACGGCGCGACCGTGAACCTGCCCTTCGTCACCGCGGAGTTCCACCGGCCGGACGTGCAGCTGCCGGGCCGCGAGGACTTCGCCTCCGCTGCCGAGACCGTCCGTTCGCAACTGCCCACGCCGAAGCAGGCGCTGTTCTACGGCGGCCTGGCCGCAGGAACCGCGCTGAGCCTGCTCGAATGGCCCGTCGCGCTGGCCATCGGCGTCGGCACCGCGGTCGTCACCAGCGGCCAAGGCGGTCAGGGCAGCGCCCAGCGGTCCTGACCGGACGCATTCCGGCCGAGGCGCGGGCGGCAGGACGGCCGCCCCGCCCCGGCGATCCCGCCGGACGAATCCCCCTGCTCGGCCGCTTCGCGCGGGTGGCGCCACCCGACCCCGGCTGACCCCGCGCCGCACACGGCGAGCACGAGCCCGGCGACCCCTTCCGCGGCCCGCACGTTCACGCGCGATTCTTCGCCGCCGCGCGCTCATTCCCGACATTCCAGGAAGGCAATCGATGCCGTTCGGCAAGCTGCTGTCGCTGGCCGCCGAAACCACCGGGCAGGTGGTCGACGCGGTGCGCACCCTCGGTACCGCTCCGGCGAGCCAGCGAACGTACTCCGGTGCCGACCGCACGCACCTCGAGGTGCGCGGGCTGCACCGGCCAGGAACCGAGCAGGCCAACCGCGAGCTGCGCAACCGTCTGTCCGATTTGGACGGAGTGCGCGGGGTCGAGGTGAACGCCGTGCTCGGCCGCGTGGTCGTGCAGCACGAGCCGGAGATCGATCCCGCCGACCTCGGCGAAGTGGTCTCGCAGGTCGAGGACGAGCACGACCTCACCGAGCTCGGGCGCGCCCCCGGCGGCATGGCGCACCCCGGCGACGCGGGAGCGCTGGTTCGCGACGTGGGCGCACTGGGCATGAGCGTGCTCGGGCTGGGCTATTCGGCGGTCGCCGGCATGCTGCCGCTGCGGCCCGCGTCACCGCTGGTGCCGACCGCGGTCTCGCTGGTCGACTCGGTTCCGTGGTTGCACAACGGGGCCGAGCGCGCGCTCGGCCGGGACGCCACCGAAACCGCGCTCACCGTCGGCGGCGCGCTCACCCAAGGGCTGTCGCAGAATCCGCTGTCGGTGTTCACCGACCTGGCCGGCCGGTTCTGCACCTCGCGGGAGACGATCGCGCGCGGTCAGGCGTGGCGCCGTTGGGAAGAGGCCAATGCCGGTCTCCCGGGCGTGCACGAGGCGGAGGCGCTGGAACTCGAACCGCGCCCGGCCGAACTGCCGAACGGTCCGGTGGAGCACGTCTCGAACCTCTCCGGCACCTTCGCCCTCGGCGGCTACGGCACGGTGCTGGCCGCCACCCGCAACGACCAGCGCGCGCAGGCGACGATGCTCGCCGGAGTGCCGCGACCGGCCAGAACCGGCCGGGAGGCGTTCGCAGCGCAGCTCACCACCGCCATCTCCGAACGCGGCACGGTCGTGCTGGAGCCGCGGGCGCTGCGCCGGATGGACCGGGTGGACACCGTCGTGCTCGACGCGCCCGCGCTGCTGACCGGACGGCACGTGGTCGAAGAGGTACTGCCGCTGGACACCGACGCCGACCAGACGCGGCTGTTCGCCCGCGCCGGTGAACTCGTCGACCCGGAGCAGCCCAAGGCGCGGCACACCCGCGGCGCATGGTCCTGCGCCCCGCTCGGTCGGCCTTCGCTGCCGGACCGGTTGCGGGACGCGGTGCGCGAACACCGCGAGCACGGAGCGAACTTGTTGATGCTGAGCCACGAATCGGAGCCGGTAGCGGTCGTCGTGGTCGTCACCGAACTGGATCCGCTGGCAGAAGCGCTCGTGGAAGCGGGGCGTTGCGCGGGTTCGGTGGTGCTGGCGGGCATCGGCAGCCGCCTCGACCACCGGCTCGCCGTCGACGACGCCGTGCACGGCGGCAACCGGCTCGCAGAGTCGGTGCGCAGGTTGCAGCAGGACGGGCACGTGGTGGCGCTGCTGTCCGCCCGCGGGCACACCGCACTCGCCGCCGCCGACGTCGGCATCGGTGTCCCCGAATCCGAACGGCCCGCGCCGTGGGGCGCGGACGCGCTGTGCCCGAACCGGGCGGAGGCGCACGCGCTGCTCTCGGCAGTCACCGAGGCGCGCACCGCCAGCAAGCACGCAGCCGCGTTGTCCGTCGGCGGATCCTGCCTGGGCGTGCTGTTCGGCGCGCTCGGCCCGTCGCTGGGCGCCCCGGCGCGCGCGTCCATGCCGGTGCAGGCCGCCACGATCTTCGCGCTGGGCACCGGCACGCTCGCCGGGTTGCAGGCGGGCAACCGGCCACCGCCGGCGCCACGGCAGCGCACCCCGTGGCACGCGCTGCCGGGCAAGGCGGTGCTGGGGATGCTGTCGAGTTCGGTCGACGGGCTCAGCTCCGTCGCGGCCCGCCGGTTGCGCCGCGGCCAGCCGCGCGAGGCGGGCCCGGAAGACACCGGCGTGCTCTCGGCGACGCTGGAAGGGCTGGTGAACCCGATGACGCCGGTGCTGTTCGCCGGCGCGGTGGTCTCCGCCGGGCTCGGATCGGTGATCGACGCGGTGCTGATCGCCGGCGTGCTCGGCGTCAGCGCGCTCGTGGACGGCGTGCAGCGGGTGGCCACCGACCGCGAGCTGGCGCGGCTGCTCGACGCCGGGCAGCTGCCCGCGCGGGTGTACCGCGACGGCGAGACGACCACCGTGCCCGCCGACCAGCTGGTGCCCGGCGACGTGGTCGAGCTGCAATCCGGCGACGGCGTGCCCGCCGACTGCCGGGTGCTGTCCGCGGAGTTCCTGGAGATCGACGAATCCAGCCTCACCGGCGAGTCCAACCTGGTGGTCAAGACACCGGAGGCGACCACGGCGGCCGCGCTCGGCGATCGCACCAGCATGGTCTACCAGGGCACCACCGTGGCCACCGGTACCGCCACCGCGGTCGTGGTCGCGACCGGGACCACCACCGAGATCGGCCGCACGACGCACGAGAACGGCGGCGAGGTCGGCAGCGCAGGCGGCGTGGAGGCACGGCTGGCCGAGCTGACGCAGCAGATCCTGCCGCTGTCGATCGGCGCGGGCGGCGTGCTGCTGGTGGCCGACCTGCTGCGCGGAATCCCGCTCGCGCAGACCATCGGCCGCGCCGTCGGCCTGGCCGTGGCCGCGGTGCCGGAAGGCTTGCCGTTCGTGGCCACGCTCGCCGAACTCGCCGCTGCACGCCGGTTGTCCCAGCGCGGGGTGCTGGTGCGCAGCCCCGCCACGATCGAAGCGCTCGGGCGGGTGGACGCGCTGTGCTTCGACAAGACCGGCACGCTCACCCAGGGCCGGATCAGCCTCGGCCAGGTCTCGGACGGCAGGCACAGCAGCGCTCCGGACGCGCTGGACGGAACCCGGCGCCGCGTGGTCGAGATCGCGGTGCGGGCGAATCCGCAGCCCGATCCGGACCAGCCGCTGCCGCATCCCACCGACCGCGCGGTGCTGGAGGGTGCGGTCAACGCAGGCATCGATCCGAACGGGCGCGACGTGCTCGCGGACCTTCCGTTCGAGCCCGCCCGCAGCTACCACGCCACTCGCACGCGCGGCCGGGACGGCACCGCGCTGCACGTCAAGGGCGCGCCCGAAGTCGTGCTCGAGCGCTGCACGCGGTGGCGCTGCGCGGACGGGGACCTGCCGTTCGACGTGGCCGCGCGCGCCGAAGTCGAGGACGAGATCGAACGCCTGGCACTGCGCGGATACCGGCTGCTCGCGGTCGCCGAGAAGTCCGAACAGGACGAATCCGGGTCCGAATTGGACGATTCCGATGTGGACGATCTGGAACTGGTCGGACTGCTGGGACTCGCCGATCCAGTGCACCCGACCGCGGCCGAGGCGGTCGGCAGGCTGCAACGGGCGGGCGTCGGCGTCATCATGATCACCGGCGATCACCCGAGCACCGCGGAGGCGATCGCCGCCGAGCTCGGGATGCTGGGCGAGCGCTGGGTGCTCGGCGGCGGGCAGCTCGACGAGCTCGACGACGAGCAGCTCGCGGCCGCGCTGCCGCAGGTCTCGGTGTTCGCGCGGGTCAGCCCGGCGCAGAAGGCGCGGATCGTGCGGCTGCTGCGCGCCGACGGGCGCACCGTGGCGATGACCGGGGACGGGGCCAACGACGTGCCCGCGATCAAGCTCGCGCACGTCGGCATCGCGCTGGGCTCGCGGGCCACCCCGGCGGCGCGGGAGTCCGCGGACCTGGTGGTGGCCGACGACCGGATCGAGACGATCACCGACGGCATCGTGGAAGGCCGGGGCATGTGGGCCTCGGTGCACGACGCGCTGTCGATGCTGCTCGGCGGCAACCTCGGCGAGATCGGGTACGCGGTGGGATCGGGTTTCCTCGGCTCCGGTGCCGCGCTCAACGCGCGGCAGCTGCTGGTGGTCAACATGCTCACCGACGTGTTGCCCGCGATCGCCATCGCGGTGCGCCCGCCGCCGCACGCGACGCCGGAGAAGCTGCTCGCCGAGGGACCGGAGGCTTCCCTGGGCAAGGCGTTGACCCGCGACGTGTACGTGCGGGCGGTGGGTACGGCGACCGCGGCCGGCTTGGCGTGGGCGCTGGCCCGCCCGGTCTCCACACCTGGGCAGGCGCAGACGACGGGGCTGGTGGCGCTGGTGTCCGCGCAGCTGGCGCAGACACTGGCGGTGCGCGGCCGCACACCGCTGGTGCTGGCCTCCGGCGCGGTTTCGCTGCTGATCCTGCTCGGGGTCGTGCAGGTGCCGGGGGTGAGCCAGTTCTTCGGCAGCAGGCCGCTGCTGCCGCACCAGTGGCTGATCGCGCTCGGGGCGGCGATGGCGAGCACCGCAGGGGTGGTGGCTTGGCAGCACTGGCCCGGGGACGACGGTGCAGACGGCGCCTCGCAGGCACCGGCGCTGCCCGGTGCGCCGTCGGAGTCCGTGGTGCAACCGGGCTCCCTGGACGAGTCTCCGCGCGTCGTGGAAGGCGTGGTGGAACCGAGCGAACCGGCGAGGGTGTGAGCGCGCCGACGGCCCGCCCGGACCAGTGATCACCACGCCGGTGGTGGTTCGTGATCACCCCGGATGTGGTGTGCGCACTCGGTGCAAGAGCATCGTGCAGCGCCGCTTGCGAGTGAAGGACCTCTTCGCCCGGCTAGGTTGGTCGAAGGGGTTCTTCACCTCGGTGCAACCGTTGCGCGGGCGGGCGTCATCGGAACGCCAGGGCCGCGGGGCTCTGCGGCCGCACCTTCACCCACGTGAGGGCGTGCTGAGCTGCGGTAACGACAATATTCCCGGTCGTTTTACCCGCTCGTCACCCGGCACCCACCTCGTCCTCACTCCGGAACGGCACCGTCGGGGCGTACGAGCTGGACACGGCAGAAAGCACGCTGACCATGAACTTCCTGGCGAACCTGCTGACCGGGGTGGCCGTGGCCCTCCTGGAAGGTCTCATCGTCCACTTGGCCAAGAACGCCTTCACGCGCGTGGCCCGCTCCCGCGCGGCGGCCTGAGCGCGGCCGCACCGACCGGTCACGGCTGATCAGCACCGAGCCCGCTGCGGGCGCTGAAACCGGCGCGTCAGCGGGCAGATGAACCGCTCTCGGGCACCAGCGGGGTTTCCGCCTCCGCCGGCGCCGCACGTTGCGCCACGTACGCGCCGGCCAGGATCAACGCTCCCCCGGCCAGCTGCCACGGCCCGAGCCGCTCCCCGAGCAGCAGCCACGCGAGCAGCGTGGCGACCACCGGTTCCAGGAACGCCACGGCGCCTGCCACCGGCGGGGACAACCTCCGCACCGCGACGATGCCGGTGAGGTACGCCAGCACGGTGCTCACCAGGACCATCCAGGCCGCCGCCAAGGCGGCGGGCAGCGCGGCACCGGCCAGTTCGACCGACCCGGCCAGCAGCGCCCAATCCATCTCCCACGGCCGCGCCAGCACGGTGACCACCGCCGCGCCGATCAGCAGCCCGTAGGAGGCAAGTGCCCGCGGGTCGATCTCGGCCGAGGAATCCGACAACAGGAAATAAGCGGCCTGGCAGCCTGCGGCCACGAGCGCGAGCAGCAGTCCGAGCGCGTCGAACCGCATCCCCGCGCCGATCTCGACCACGCACGCCAGCCCGGCCAGCGCGAGCCCGATACCGCCCGCGGCCCGCCGGGTCACCGGGCGCCGCCGCACGAACCTGATCCAGCCGAGCACCAGCACCGGCCCGAGGAACTCGACCAGCAGCGCCACCGCGACCGGGATCGAGGCGATGGCCGCGAAGTAGCTCGTCTGCACCCCGGCGATGGCGAACAGGCCGTACCCGAGCAGCAGCCACGGTGCGCGCCGCAGCGCGGACACGTGCCGGAACGCGAACGGCAGCATCAGCAGCGCTCCGCCCGCGAGCCTGATCCAGGCCACTTGCAGCGGGGTGAAACCCGCGGTGATCAGCGGTTTCGCGAACGGTCCCGAACCGCCGAAGCAGAACGCGGACGCGACCGCGGCGAGCAGCCCGGCGGAACCGGCGTGCTGGGTGAAGCTGCGCATCCGAGCATCCAAACACGCGGTCCCGGGACCGTTCCGGGGTTTTCCGCGTTCGCTGCCGCCTCAGTCGCCTGCCCGGCCGGGTTCGGGCGCGGTCTCGCGGGCGTCGAGCACGCGGCCGATGCAGAAGTCGTAGATCAGCGCCCCGGCGACGCCGCCGATCAGCGGCCCGGCGATCGGAATCCAGAAGTACCAGGAGAACGACTCGTAGCTGCCGGGCAGCGCGAGATCGCCCCAGCCGGTCAGGAACGTCCACAACCGCGGGCCGAAATCGCGGGCGGGGTTGATCGCGTAGCCGGCGTTCACACCGAACGACATTCCGATGACGGTGACGACCATGCCGATCAGGAATGGTCCCATGTTCCCCAGCGGCGCGGAGTTGCGCTTGTCGATGAGCGCGAAGATCAACCCCACCAGAATCGCCGTGCCGATGATCTGGTCCAGCAGCGGACCCCACCACGAGGAACCGAAGTACTCGGCGGGGAAAGTCGCGAAAATGGCGAACGTGTCCAGCGACTGCTCACGCGGCAGGCCCTCCTTGGCGTTGAACGCGTCGATGGCCCAGCTGTAGGAGGCGTAGACGAGCGCGGCGGCGAGGAAAGCTCCGACCAGCTGCGCGACCCAGTACGGAACCACCTTGCGCCAGGGGAAGCCGCGCCGTGCGGCGAAGGCCAGGGTGACGGCCGGGTTGATGTGCGCGCCGCTGACGCCCCCGGCGACGTAGACGCCGAAGACCACGCCGAAACCCCAGCCCCACGCGACGATCAGCCAGTTCGCGGCGCCGAAGGCGTCCGCTTGCCTGCCGGAGCCGGGCAGCCCGGCAACGGCCACCGCCACCGCGCCGCACCCCAGCAGGATCAGCACGAAAGTCCCGAGGAACTCGGCGAGCAATTCGCCGCTGAGCCCGGAACCGTATCCGCGGCGCCGGTTTTCCGAACCGCCGCGCGCCGATCGGCCGCTTTCCGAACCGCTTTCGGATACCGAGTCGTCCGCCCGCTCAGCCATTCCGTCCCCCTAGCCCGGGCGCGGAGTTCGTCGGCATCCGCAGGTCGGGCAGATCTTTTCGGCAGCTGGTCCCGCCGGGATTGTAGGTCGCGGCGGATTCCTCCGCCGGGTTCCGCGAACGGGCGCCGCGGGAATTCGCCGTGAGCGAACTTCGGAAACAGTTGTGCGATCAGGACCGCGCCCTCCCGCGGTGGGCGCGGCGCGCCGGCTCCGGTGCACCCGACCGCTGGCCCCGGTGCCACAGGTCACACCTGCGAAAACGGCGGGTATTTGCGCACCCGGCACATCGCCGCGATCTTCCGCGACCCGGCCTTGAAGCCATTTACAGGACAAGCGTACTGTTACTGGCACGCGACCCGAGGGGCTGCGCGCACGCTCGGCCGACGTGCGCGAGACTCCCGGTCGTTCCCGAACTGACTTGCGCCCGTCGCGACATGGAGTTGAACGTGACTGCACCTGCGAGCAAGGACAGCTTCGGCGCCCGCGGCACGCTGAACGTCGGTGACGCCTCTTACGAGGTGTTCCGGCTCAGCGCGGTCGCCGGTGCGCAACGGCTGCCCTACAGCCTCAAGATCCTGCTGGAGAACCTGCTGCGCACCGAGGACGGTGCGAACATCACCGCCGAGCACGTGCGCGCGCTCGCGGACTGGGATCCCGAGGCCGAGCCTTCGACCGAGATCCAGTTCACCCCCGCGCGGGTGATCATGCAGGACTTCACCGGCGTGCCCTGCGTGGTCGACCTCGCCACCATGCGCGAAGCGGTCTCCGAGCTGGGCGGCGACACCTCGAAGGTGAACCCGCTGGCGCCCGCGGAACTGGTCATCGACCACTCGGTGATCATCGACGTGTTCGGCAAGCCGGACGCCTTCGAGCGCAACGTCGAGTTCGAGTACGGCCGCAACAAGGAGCGCTACCAGTTCCTGCGCTGGGGCCAGGGCGCCTTCGACGAGTTCAAGGTCGTCCCGCCCGGCACCGGCATCGTGCACCAGGTGAACATCGAGCACCTGGCCCGCTCGATCATGAGCCGCAACGGCCAGGCCTACCCGGACACCTGCGTGGGCACCGACTCGCACACCACGATGGTCAACGGCCTGGGCGTGCTGGGCTGGGGCGTCGGCGGCATCGAGGCCGAGGCCGCGATGCTGGGCCAGCCGGTGTCGATGCTCATCCCGAAGGTGGTGGGCTTCAAGCTCACCGGCGAGATCCCGCCGGGTGCGACCGCCACCGACGTGGTGCTCACGATCACGCAGATGCTGCGCGAGCACGGCGTGGTGGGCAAGTTCGTCGAGTTCTACGGCTCCGGCGTGGCCTCGGTGCCGCTGGCCAACCGCGCCACCATCGGCAACATGAGCCCGGAGTTCGGCTCCACCGCGGCGATCTTCCCGATCGACGAGGAGACGATCCGCTACCTCAAGCTCACCGGCCGCCCCGCCGAGCAGGTCGACCTGGTCGAGTCCTACGCCAAGGAGCAGGGACTCTGGCACGATCCGGACCACGAGCCGCAGTACTCCGAGCTGCTGGAGCTGGACCTCTCGTCGGTCGTGCCCTCGATCGCCGGCCCGAAGCGCCCGCAGGACCGCATCGAGGTCTCCGACGCCAAGCCGTCGTTCCGCAAGTCGCTGACCGACTACGTGCAGGTCCAGAACGCCGATGACGCCGCGCTGGACGAAGCCGGCGAGGAGTCCTTCCCGGCCAGCGACCCGGTCTCGGTGACCCACCGCGGCGAAGGCGACAAGCCGAAGCTGGCCTCGGCCGCCGACGGCGCCTCCGGCCGCTCCACCAACCCGATCAAGGTGTCCTCGGACGAGCTGGGCGAGTTCGAGCTCGACCACGGTGCCGTGGTGATCGCCTCGATCACCTCCTGCACGAACACCTCGAACCCGTCGGTGATGCTGGGTGCCGCGCTGCTGGCGCGCAACGCCGTGGACAAGGGCCTGACCCGCAAGCCGTGGGTGAAGACCTCGATGGCCCCGGGCTCGCAGGTCGTCACCGACTACTACGAGAAGGCCGGGCTCTGGCCGTACCTGGAGAAGCTGGGCTACCACCTGGTCGGCTACGGCTGCACCACCTGCATCGGCAACTCCGGGCCGCTGCCGGAGGAGATCTCCGCGGCGATCCAGCAGAACGACCTCGCGGTCACCTCGGTGCTGTCCGGCAACCGCAACTTCGAGGGCCGGATCAACCCCGACGTCAAGATGAACTACCTGGCCTCGCCGCCGCTGGTGATCGCCTACGCGCTGGCGGGCTCGATGGACTTCGACTTCGAGACCGACCCGCTGGGCCACGACACCGAGGGCAAGCCGGTGTTCCTGCGCGACATCTGGCCCTCGCCCAAGGAGATCCAGGAGGTCATGGACTCCGCGATCACCCAGGAGATGTTCACCAAGGACTACTCCGACGTGTTCGCCGGGGACGAGCGCTGGCGCTCGCTGCCCACGCCCGAGGGCGAGACCTTCGAGTGGGACACCGAATCCACCTACGTGCGCAAGCCCCCGTACTTCGAGGGCATGGGCATGGAGCCGGAGCCGGTCTCGGACATCTCCGGTGCGCGCGTGCTGGCGCTGCTGGGCGACTCGGTCACCACCGACCACATCTCCCCGGCCGGTGCGATCAAGCCGGACTCGCCCGCGGGCAAGTACCTCAGCGAGCACGGCATCGACCGCAAGGACTTCAACTCCTACGGCTCGCGCCGCGGCAACCACGAGGTGATGATCCGCGGGACCTTCGCCAACATCCGGCTGCGCAACCTGCTGCTGGACGACGTGCAGGGCGGCTACACCCGCGACTTCACGCAGGACGGCGGGCCGCAGGCGTTCATCTACGACGCCGCGCAGAACTACGCCGCGGAGGGCACGCCGCTGGTCGTGCTGGGCGGCAAGGAGTACGGCTCCGGTTCCTCCCGCGACTGGGCCGCCAAGGGCACCCGGCTGCTGGGCGTGCAGGCGGTCATCGCCGAGTCCTTCGAGCGGATCCACCGCTCGAACCTGATCGGCATGGGCGTCATCCCGCTGCAGTTCCCGGCCGGTTCCACGGCGAAGTCGCTGGGCCTGGACGGTACCGAGACCTTCGACCTCTCCGGCATCACCAAGCTCAACGAGGGCGAGACTCCTGCCGCGGTGCACGTCGTGGCCACCAAGGCCGACGGGTCCACCGTGGAGTTCGAGGCGCCGGTGCGCATCGACACCCCCGGTGAGGCGGACTACTACCGCAACGGCGGCATCCTGCAGTACGTGCTGCGGAACATGATCCGCTCCTGAAGGCACCTGCCGATCCGGCAGGTAACGTACGACGGCCCCGGTGCGCCACAAGCGCGCCGGGGCCGTCTTGCGCCGTGCCGCGGTCCGGCTTCTTGCGTCGGGGCGGTCAGTTCACGCAGGTGAGGCCGCCCGCGTTGAGGGCATCGGGCGGGACCGGCTGTGCTGGGCCGGTCGGATCGGGGCTGGTCGGATCGGGGCTCGTCGGCTCGGTCCCGGCGCTCGTCGCTTCGGTCTGCGGCTGCGGCGCGGAGGTTTCGCCGGTGGACTGCTGCGAGTCGCTCGTCTCCGGTTCGGCTGAGTACTCCGACGTCGTCCGGGGCGTCGTCTGGGGCGTGGTCCGGCCGGTCGCCGTGCTCGCCGGGTGCTCGCTGGTCGCGGGGGCGCGTCCGGTGGTTTCGCCGGTTCCGGTCTCGGCCGATCCGGTTTCGGCCGTGCCCGGTGCGCCAGTGCCGGGCGATCCGGTTCCGGTTTCGGCGGTGCCCTGCTCGCCGGTTTGCGTCTCGCGACCGCCGGTCTCACCGGTCGTGGGCGCACTGCCCTCGCCGGTTTCGGGAGTACTCGCGCCTTCGCCGGTGGTCTCGGCGGCGCCGGTGGGGGCCTCTCCCGTTTCCTGCGCCGTCTCTCCCGTTTCCTGGCCGGACTCCCCTGTTTCCTGCGCGGGCGCCGGCCTGCCGTGCGCCGCGTGGTGCACGGCGCGGCTCACCTCCAGCGGATCCACCCGCACCGCCTCCCCGTCCGGGGTGTCGTAGGCGGCGTCCTGGATCGGGATCGTGGAGAACGCCACGTCCCCGGCCGCGAGCCCTTGCATCCGCTGCGCGAACGCGAGCAGGTCCCAGTCCCGGTCCAGCACGATCGAACGCCGCGCCGAGTCGATCAGCCCGCCGAGCTTGGCGGGCTGGGCCAGCAACCCACCGGAGGTCGCGGTGCGCACGAACCCGGCGAGGAACGCCTGCTGGCGCACCATCCGGTCCAGGTCACCACGAGGCAGTCCGTGCCGCTGCCGCACGAACGACAGCGCCTGCGCACCCGAGATCAGCTGGTGCCCGGCGCGGAAGTCGGCACCGGAGTACGGGTCGTGCACGGCCTCGCGCAGGCACACCGGCACGCCGCCGATCGCCTCGGTGAGCTGGGCGAAGCCGAGCAGGTTCACTTCGGCGTAGTGGTCGACCTGCACGCCGGTCAACTGCTGCACGGTGTCGGTGAGGGTCCTGCGGCCTGCGTCGGCGGCCCGGCGCTCCCGCTCAGCGGGATCGGCGACACCGGTGAGCGCCTCCGCGGCCTGGCTCTTGCCGCGCCCGTACGCCGAATTGATCTTGTGCTCGCCGTGGCCGGGAATGCTGGTGTAGGTGTCGCGCGGCAGCGACATGGCGGTGGCGCCCGCGCCGTTCGACGGGATGTGCACCAGCATCAGCGTGTCGGTGAGGTTCGCCGGGTTGTCGCCCGCGCGCAGCCGCCGCAGCACGTCGTCCGGCAGCGGCCTGCCCTGCGAGTCGGTGCGGCTGTCCAGCCCGACCAGCAGGATGTCGGTGGCCCCGTCGGCGGCCGCGCCGTCGGTGGCGGAACTGGTGCTCAGCGCCCAGCGCAGTTCGCCGTAGTTCGCCCATCCGTACCCGGTGACCGCCAGCACCAGCACCGACAGCAACGCGAAACCAACCCGACCGGCGATCACGGCACGTGATCGGCGCGGCAGCTGCGGTGCGTCGTAATCGCGCGGATCCTCCGCCACGATTCACCCCCTAGACCCCGGTGACCGCTGGTGAGACTAGCCGCGACTGCTCCGTTCAGCCGTGTGCCGCCGGCGTCCGCGATGCCGGTCATCGGGCCGAATTCGGGACGATCGGCGGCGTGCGGTCACGCTCGGCGGTGGAAGTCGCCGATCGGCCCGACCACCCGCGGGCGAGTGGCGGCGGTCGTTACCCTGCTCGGTAGCGGAATCACGGATTTCACGTCACTCGCGGTCACCGGCCGCGTCGCAGCCCCCGGAGGTGAACCATGTCCGACGATTCGGAGGATGCTCACTCCAGCGGAGAGCTGCCCGCGCGGGAGGGGCGGCCGATCGCGGTCCGCTACCAGCCCGGAGTGGTCGGTGAATCGCGCAGGCAAGCTCACCTGGCGCTGACCGAGCCCGGCACCGACGACGCCGCATATTGGACGACCGCGTGTGGCCAGGTGATCCCGGCCGACGTCGCCGAGGTCGCCGACCGGCCTTGGGGGATGCCGTGCCTGCGCTGCCTGGTGGGGATGCCCGAAGCGCCGTGCCCGGCGGGTACGGGCGAGTGACCGCCTCGCGCGTTCAGGCGCGGGTGATGGCGCGGCAGGCGTCGAGCACGTCGGAGCCGGTGAAGTCCGGTTCGCTCAACGAGCCGAGGAACAGCCGCTCCTTGCGTGCAACCCATGCGGTGGCCATGCCGGAGGCTTTCGCACCGTGCAGGTCCCAACCGTGCGAGGCGATCATCACCGCACGGGACGCATCGGTCCCGATCCTTTCCAGACCGCTTCGGTAGACCTCCGGCGCGGGTTTGTAGGCACGCGGCCGGTCGCTTCCGGTGACCACGTCGAAGCGCTCGCGCAGCCCGGCGGCTTCCAGCGCGGCTTCGGCGGTCGCGGTGGTGCTGTTGGTGACCGTGGCGATCCGCAGCCCGGCCTCGCGCAGCAGCGCCAGCGCGTCCGGCACTTCCGGGTAGGGCGGCATCCGGCCTGCGGTTTCGACCGCTGCCTGCACGACGCCGGATTCGGCGGTGAGCCCGGCCAGCTGCAACCGCCGCGTCACGGCGGACCGCAGGTAGTCCGCGAACGGCAGGTACTGGCCGACGAGCGTGTCGACCATCGCCCGCTGCACGGTCTCGTCGAGCAGGTCCAGGCCCGCCTGTTCGCCGTTGCACGGCGCGGGCAGCGCGGCGCTGAGCGCCGCCGGGTCGAGCAGCGTGCCGTTGAGGTCGAACACCGCCCAGTCCAGGTCCGCCACGTCCCGGGTCCTTTCATGTCATCGCCGCCAGAGCCGTTACCGCGTCGGCACGGCGCAGGGTCGTTACGGCGGCGCAGGATCGTCGTTGCCTCGCGCAGCCTCGCAGAGTCCGGGCGGACTCGGGAATCAGGTCGCGGTGCCCGCCGGTGTGGAGCTGGGGAACTCGGTCATCTCGTGCTCGGGCGGCCTGCCGCGCCCCGCTCGCACCGGGGTCGGCCGTTGCGAACCGATTTCGCGCCACTTGGCGGAATTCGTAACCCGATCAGGTTCCCGGAATTCGAGTGAACGACTCATCGGTCCGCGAAAAACGAGCAGCGCGGTCTGTTTCCCGCCGGAAGCCGTCACGGCGGATCGTGCCTGCCGGTGTCGTGTTCGCCGTCGCAGCCCCATTCTTCGTTGCACTTGATGCACACCATCCCGCCGCCTTGCTTCGGCATCAGCACGTGCTCGCCCCCTTGCGGGCATTCGCCCATCCGCGGCGGGGGCCGGAACCGGCCGGTCCGCGGGAACCTCCTCGCGGCACCGCTTCGACGTGCGCGCGCAGGGGTCATCTGGCCTCCTGTCGAGTCCACCACAGCTGCCCGCAACTTTTCCGCGGCAGCGCGGCCGCGCCCAGGCGCCATCCGGTCGGCATCGCGCAAAACCGGTGTGCGCGGTCCGTTACAGTGATCGCCGATGAACGAAACCGAATACGTCGCCATCGCCGAGTCCGGGCACGAGGTGCAGAACCCCACCAGCCCGGCGAAGCTCGGCGAAGTCGCCGAGCACTTGGAGATCGGCGCGGGCGACCGGGTGCTGGACGTCGGATCCGGGCGCGGTTTCTGGGCGGTGGAGCTGGCCAAGCTCGGAGCCGACGTCGTCGGCCTGGAGATCAACGCGGATTTCACCGCGGCCGCCGAACAGCGCGCGGCGGCCGCCGGGGTGCGCCAGCGGCTGCGCACCGTGCTCGGCCCTGCCGCGGAGTTCGAGCCGGAGCCGGGCGCGAGCACGGTCGGCAGCTGCCTCGGCGCGAGCTTCGCGTTCGGCGGCTACCGGCAGGCGCTGGAGTGGCTGGCGGGCGCGCTGGCCGATGGCGGCAGGCTCGCGATCGGCGAGCTGCATTCGCTGGACGACTCCGCCGGCGACGAGTTGCCCTCGCTGTCCGAGCTGGTGCACATCGCCGAGGAACTCGACTTCGAGGTCACCGGGCTCGTCTCGGCCAGCACCGACGATTGGGACCGCTACGAGTCGCAGCACTGGAAGAACGTGCTCGACTGGGCGAAGCGCAACCCGGAGCATCCGGAGCGGGATTCGGTGCTGGCCGATTCGCGGCGATTCCGCAACGACTACCTGAGCCACCGCGGCGAGCTGGGCTGGACGATCGTGCTCGGCGCCAAGAAGGTCAGCGCGGGCTGAGCACGAACACCCGCAGCTCGCGGTGCGGCGCGCGAGCCGCGTAGTCGTCGTAGGCCGGCCAGGCCGCGGTGATCACGTCGCGCCACAGGCGCTCGCGCTCCGCGCCGGTGATCAGCCTGGCGCGCACCGGGATTTCCCGCGTGTCCACGCGCACGCTCGCCTCCGGATTCGCCAGCAGGTTCGCCGACCAGCCGGGGTGCTTCTCGCCGCCCCAGTTCGAGCCGATCAGCACGAACTCGTCGCCGTGCGGCACGTACTGCAGCGGCACCTGCCGGACCTTCCCGCTGCGGCGGCCGGTGGTGCTCAGCACCAGCGACGACTGCCCCGCCAGCTTCGCCAGGCTGACCCGCCCGCCGGTGCGCTGCTGCATCGCGAGGTCGAGCGGCACCAGCTTCTTCCCCAGCGCGGCGAACCACGGTTGCCTGCCGAGCTTCCGGGCCACTTTGGACATCGGCTTCATGCCGACCACTGTCCCATGTCCCAAATGCGAACTGCGCCGGGTAGTGCCGACGGTGGGCGATCCGATTCGGACCGTGATCGCGCGGCGGCTGCGCCCGACGCACGCGGACGTTCCGGTACCGTCCGGCCAACCCGACTCACCGGCCCTTGTGGAGGGACTCTGATGACAGCGGTGCCCGTCGAAGACCTCAGAGCCGTCCTCGGCACCGTCGCCGACCTGATCGACGGCGTCGGACCGGGCGAGTGGAACAACCCCACGCCCTGCCCGGAGTGGGAGGTCCGCGACTTGGTCAACCACATGGTCCTCGGGCACCGCTTGTTCACCGGCATTCTGCGCGGTGAGGCGACCGTTGCGCCTGGTGCCTTGGACCCTGCGGCAGCCGACCTGCTCAGCGACGACCAAGCTCACCGTGCCCAGCGCGCGGTTCCTGCAGGGGTGAGGGCGTCATCGGCGATCAGGATGCGCAGGCCGTAGACGTCGTGATCGACACCTTCCACGTCTTCCGGGATCCGCGGCCTGGTCCTGCCCCGCCTCCGCCGGGCTGAGCCCGGCGCACGGGCTACGAGTCCTCAATGGACAGCGGGTTTCTGCCGGGCCCGCGGGCTATTCCTCCTTGCGCGCGGTGCGGTACAGCCACACCACGAAGAACAGGAACGCCGCGATCCCCAACGTGTTCGTGAGAACGGTGAACGCACCCTCGGACATCCCGAGCGCCGACGGCGCGACCGCGAACACGTCCGAACTCTGCGCGATGGCGAACGGAATGGCGAGCACGATGCCCACCAGCGCCTCACCGGTGATCAGCCCGGAGGCGAACAGGACTCCCGGACCGTTGTCCGCGCCACGCTTGCGGCGAGCGACGAGATGGGCGATCACGCCGCCCACGAAGATCGGCACCGACAGCTCCAGCGGCAGGTACAACCCGACGGCGACGGCGAGCACGGGCATCCGGAACGACGCCTCGCGGCGCTGGAGAACCTGGTCGGCCACGATCAGCAGCACGGCCAGCACGCCGCCCCCGGCGATCATCGCCCAGGGCAGCCCGCCGCCGAAAACGCCCTCGCCGATGGAACTCATCAGCGCCGCCTGCGGCGCCTGCAACGCTTGCGACGGGTCCATGCCGGATCGCGGGAACGAGTTGCCCATCCCGTAGGCCGCGTAGAGCACCGACAGGATCGGCGCGATGCACAGCGCGGAGACCACGACGCCCACGATCAGCATGATCTGCTGCTTGAACGGCGTCGCGCCGAGCAACCGCCCGGTCTTGAGGTCGTGCAGGTTGTCCCCGGCGATCGCCGCCGCGCAGCTGACCACGCCGGAGATCAGCACCGCCGTGGCTGCGCCTATGGTCGCCTTGGCCTCGTCGGCGCCGAAATCGATCTGGGTGCCGAGGATGCCCAGCAGCACCAGCGAACTCGTCAGCAGCGTCAGCACGGTCACGCCGGACACTGGATTGTTCGACGAACCGACCAGCCCGGTCATGTACCCGGAAACCGACGAGAACACGAACCCGGCCAGCAGCGCGAAAACCAGGCCGAAGGCGAGCGTCCCGGCGAACACGCCGCTGCCGATCTCCAGCCGCGAACGGTCCACCACGAACAGGAACACCAGCAGCACCGGCGCCGCCATCACGAGCGTGCCGTAGCCGAGCCAGTTCGCCGGGATGTCGCGTTCGGTGCGCGGCACATCGGTGCCTTCGCCGCTGCGCGCGGCGCGGACCGCGCTGATCGACGAGCGGATGCTGGTCACCATCGGCCGCACGACCGACAGCAGCGCCCACACTCCGCCCACGGCCATCGCGCCGACGCCGAGGTACCGGATCTGCTCGTCCCACACGGCCTCCGCCGCGTCGAAACCGGTGGCGTCGCCGACGACCCCTTGCAGCGCAACGGGATCCGCCAGCGCCATGTACAGCGGGATTCCCGCGAACCAGGCCAGCGCACCGCCCGCGAAGACGAGAACGGCGATGTTCAGGCCCACGATGTAGCCGACGCCCAGCAACGCGACGCCGAGCTCGCTGCCGAGGCCGATGACCACGCCACCGGCTTTCACCGCCCCGGTGACGGTGCCGGACGCGATGCCCAGCCCGGTCTGCGCGAACTTCAGCAACGCGCCCGCGAGACCGGCGATCGTGATGTAGCGGGCGCTGCGCCCACCGCGCTGCCCCGCTTTGAGCACTTCGGCGGTGGCCACGCCTTCGGGGAACCGCAACGGTTTCTCGACGATGAGCGCGCGCCGCAGCGGCACGGTGAACAGCACGCCGAGCACGCCGCCGCACAACGCGATCGTGGCCACCGGCAGGAACGGGAATCCGTTCCAGTAGCCCAGCAGCACCAGCGCGGGCAGCGTGAAGATCACTCCCGCGGCCAGCGCCTCACCGGCCGATGCCGCGGTCTGCACGATGTTGTTCTCCACCACGGTGGCGCCGCGCAGCATCCGCAGCACCGCCATCGAGATCACCGCCGCCGGGATCGAGGCGGACACGGTCAGCCCGACCTTGAGCCCGAGGTAGGCGTTGGCCCCGGCGAGGACCGCCGCCAGCACGATGCCGAGCACGACGGCCTTGGCGGTGATCTCCCGCGGGCTCGAGCTCGCGGGCACGTAAGGTTCGTGATCCGTACTCGTCGGCTTCATGCTGCCGCCATTCGGTCCGCTCTCGGATGTTGTACGGGAGCTGAACCTATCTACGGGCGGCGTGGTCCACACCGAGTTTGCACCGAGCCGTTACCCGCGGATTTCCCATAATATGGGCATTGCGGACGAAGCGGCCGAATCGCCGGGGGCTTCTCGAACCAGCCGTCAGCGGCGGAGGTGTTCCAGGATCGCTCCGGTGACGTCGCCGGTCTTGGCGGTGCCGCCGACGTCGGGCGTGCGCACGCCTGCGGCCGCGGTCGCCTCGATCGCCGCGTTCAGCCGCGCCGCCTCGGCGGCGAGCCCGAAGTGCTCCAGCATGAGCGCGGCGCTGCCGATGGCACCTGCCGGGTTCGCCAGCCCCTGCCCGGCGATGTCCGGCGCGGAACCGTGCACCGGCTCGAACATCGACGGGAACCGGCGGTCCGGGTTGAGGTTCGCGCTCGCGGCCAGACCGAGACTGCCCGCCAACGCCGAACCGAGGTCGGACAGGATGTCCGCGTTGAGATTCGACGCGACCACGACGGAGAGTTCTTCCGGATTCAGCACGAACTTCGCCGCCATCGCATCGACCAGCACGCTCTCGGTCTCCACATCGGGATAATCGCCCGCGACCCGTTCAAAGATCTCGTCCCACAGCACCATGCCGTACTGCTGGGCATTGCTCTTGGTCACCGAAGAGACCTTCTTGCGAGTACGGGTCCGCGCGAGGTCGAAGGCGAACCGGATGATCCGCTCGCACCCGCGCTCGGTGAACAACGCGGTCTGCAACGCAACCTCGTTGCCCGCCCCCCGGCCGGACAGGTTGCGCCCGCCCAGCCCGGCGTACTCGCCCTCGCTGTTCTCCCGCACCACAACCCAGTCCAACTCGGACTCATCGGCCTTGCGCAGCGGCGACGTGATGCCGCGGTGGAACCGGACCGGACGGATGTTCGCCCACTGGTCGAAGTTCTGGCAGATGTTCAGCCGCAACCCCCACAGACTGGTGTGATCCGGCACCGACGGCCAGCCGACCGCGCCGAAGTAGATCGCGTCAAAGCCGGCCAGCTGCTCCAGACCGTCCTCGGCCATCATCCGGCCGGTCCTGGTGTAGTACTCGCAGCCCCAGTCGAACTCGGTCCAATCGAAGGCAAACGCGCCGCCGGAATCCTGCGCCATCGCGTCGAGAACGGTGCGCCCGGCCGCCACGACCTCGGCTCCCACCCCGTCGGCGGGGATCGCGGCGATGCGGAACGTGCGGGTGGATGACATCGGTGCGGCTCCCGGGTCCGGTTTTCGTGGTGCACCGAGTCAAGCCCGCTCAGCCGAGCAGCGTCCAACACGCGTTCGCGATCCGATTCATAGGCAGCGGCTATCCGAGGCGATCTGAGCCAGGTAATCCGCCGGGCGATGACCGCGCGCCACCGCGAGGAAAGCGCTCGCGGTCGGCGTCAGCGCAGCCGTACGGCTGACCAGTGCGATGTGCAGCTGGGCGGAGTGCTCGATGCGGGCGATCCGCGCGCCCGCGCGCCGCGCCAGCGGTACCCACCCGGCGGGCAGCACGGCCAGGCCGACGCCTTGCAGCACCAGCGGCAGGACCGAGGTGCGGTGCGCGACCTCCGCGGCGATCCGCAGGTCCACGCCCGCGGCGAGCACGTCGTCGACGATCCGCCGCATGAGGCTTCCCGGCGGGGACACGATCATGCGCGCGCCGGCCAGCGCGGACGGCGAAACCGGGTCGCCTTCGGGGAATTCGACGTCACCGGCACCGACGAGGAAGAATTCCTGCGATTCCAGCTCGTGCACCTGCACCCCGGGCGGCCGCGGCACCTCGGGCGCGCCGATCAGGCCGAGTTCGCAGACGCCGTTGCGGATCTGCGCCACCACCTCGTCCGGGGTGAACGCGGCCTCGGCGCCGACGGTCACACCGGGATGCTCGCGGGAGAACGACCGGGTCAGCGTGCCCAGCGGTTCCACACCGGGCGACGGCATGGTGGCCAGCTCCACCCTGCCGCGCAGCAGGCCGCGCACCGAGTCCACCGCGGAGCGGGCGGTGCGCAGGTCGCGCAGCACCTGACGGGCCGGGCCGACCAGTTCCGTCCCGGCGTCGCTGATCACCACTCCGCGGCCCACCCGGTGGAACAGCGGCACGCCGAGTTCGCGCTCCAGGCCCGCGATCGCCTGCGACAGCGAGGGTTGCGCCAGGTGCAGCGCCTCGGCGGCGCGTCCGAATCCGCCGTGGTCGACGACCGCGAGGAAGTACTCCAGCTGCCGGGTGTCCATGCACGACCTCCGTTTTCCCTGGCAGTGCGTTCGTCGGCGGCTTTCATCGGCGGAGCCTATGAGTCGGTTAGCAACTTACTCTTGGACGCGCCGCGGCCCCCGGCTGCACCGTGATCGCACGTTTCCCCGGGGTCGTCCCGCCGCCAACCGCCGCGCCACCCGCGATCCCTCGACGTGCAGGAGAATGCAATGGCGCATACCGCACCGGCCGAACCGGACCCCGCCCGACAGCGGCCGGACCAGCACCGGACGGACCAGCACCGGCCAGGGCCGAGGCGCTGGTACCGCCAGCTGTACGTGCAGGTGCTCGCCGCGATCGTCATCGGCGTCCTGGTCGGCTGGCTGTGGCCCGACATCGGTTCGGCCATGCAGCCGATCGGCACCACCTTCATCGCGGCGATGAAGATGCTCATCGGGCCGATCGTGTTCCTGACGATCATCGGCGGCATCGCCAACGTCGCCGATCTGCGCAAGGTCGGCATGACCGGTCTGAAAGCGCTCACCTACTTCCAGGTCGGCACCATCGTCGCGCTGCTGATCGGCCTGGTGGCCATCAACATCGCGCGCCTCGGCGAAGGCGTGCACGCCGATCCCGCCAAGATCCAGGCTTCCGGGACCGCGCAGCAGTACGTCGAGCAGGGCGAAGGCCGGCACTGGTGGGACGTGTTCACCCAGCTCGTGCCGGAGAGCTTCTTCGGCGCGTTCGTCGAGGGCGACATCCTGCAGATCATCTTCCTGGCGGTGCTGTTCGGCATCGCGATCAAGGCGGTCGGCGCGGTCGGCGAGCCGATCGTGGCCGGGGTCAACCGGCTCACCGAAGTCGTGTTCAAGGTGCTGAGCTTCGTGATGAAAGCCGCGCCGCTGGGCGCTTTCGGCGCGATGGCCTACGCCGTCGGCGCGTTCGGACTGTCCACTTTGAGCAGTCTCGGCTCGTTGATCGCGTTGTTCTACGCAACTTCGATCGTGTTCGTGCTCGTCGTGCTCGGCGGGTTCCTCGCCGCCTACGTCCGGCTGAACATCTTCGCGCTGCTGCGCTACCTCAAGGACGAGTTCTTCCTGGTGCTCGGGACCTCGACCGCCGAGCCCGCGCTGCCGGGCCTGATGCGCAAGATGACGTTCATGGGCGCCGAACGCGCGACCGTGGGCCTGGTGGTGCCCACCGGGTACAGCTTCAACCTGGACGGTGCGGCGATCTACCTGTCGCTGGCCACGCTCTACATCGCCCAGGCCACCGACACCCCGCTGAGCATCGGCCAGCAGCTCGGCCTGCTCGCGATCATGCTGTTGACCTCCAAAGGCGCCGCGGGCGTCGCCGGAGGCGGCTTCATCGCGCTGACCGCGACGCTGTCCACCATCGGCACGGTGCCCGCCGCGGGCATCATGCTGATCTTCGGCATCGACAAGTTCATGTCCGAGTGCCGCGCGCTGGTGAACTTCTACGGCAACGCCGTCGCGACGCTGGCCATCGCGAAATGGGACGGCAACCTCGACCTGGATCGCGCGCGGCGCGTGCTGGCCGACCGCAATTCCGCCGAGCGCGCCGACGCGATGGCCGCCGAGGACACCGCGGAGCCGGTCGCGGCCCCGGCACCCGGTGCGCCGCGCGAATCGGAGGCGGAACTCCCCGGTGCAGCGGCGCGCTGATACCCGCGCGGCTTGCTGATCAAGACCGTCCGATGTGGTCCGCGAGCGGCGAGTGCGCTTCGCCCGGCAACGCGGGATCAGCTCGGCTCAGGACTGCTAGCGCCGACGCTGCGCGGGATTCGCCTGCTGGGCGGCCTTCTCCTTCTGGCGGGCGGCTTCCTTGCGGACCTCGGCCTGGTTGGCGCGCTCGTGCTCGAGCCACTCCGGCATTTCCGCCTTCAACGCCTTGATCTGCTCGGTGGTCAGCGGCTCGGTGATCCCGCCCCGCGCGAGAGCACCGATCGAAACGCCCAGCCGCGCCGCCACGACCTGCCGCGGGTGCGGGCCGTCGCGGCGCAGTTCCTGCAACCACTCGGGCGGGTCGGCCTGCAGCGCGTTGAGCTCGTCGCGCGAGACCACGCCCTCCTGGAACTCCGCGGGCGTGGCTTCGAGGTAGACGCTGAGCTTCTTCGCGGCGGTGGCGGGCTTCATCGTCTGGCTGGTCTTGCGCGACGTCATGCCCCCAGGGTATCGGCCGGGCGACCGGCCCCGGCACCGACGCCCGGAAGACGGCGGCCGGTAGCCTGGCGGTGTGGCAGCCGACGCGTCTTTCACGCTCGCCTACGTTCCGGGCGTGACGCCCGACAAGTGGGTGCGCAAGTGGCAGGAACGGGTGCCCGGGGTGCCGCTGCACCTCGTCCAGGTCCCCGCTGCCGGCGCCGACGGCATGGTGCGCGAACGCGAAGCCGACGCGGTCCTGCTGCGGCTGCCGATCGACAAGACCGGCCTGCACGCGATCCCGCTCTACACCGAGACGACCGTGGTGGTCACGCCCAAGGACCACGTGGTGACCGCGGCCGACGAGGTCGGTCCCGCGGACCTGGCGGACGAGATCCTGCTGCATCCCCACGACGACACACTCGATTGGGAGCAACCGCCCGGACGGCCCGCGATCGAGCGCCCGGCCACGACCGCGGACGCGATCCAGCTGGTGGCGGCCGGTGTCGGGCTGCTGGTCGTGCCGCAGTCGCTCGCCCGGCTGCACCACCGCAAAGACCTCACCTATCGGCCGCTGGCCGAGGTTCCGCAGTCCGGTGTGGCGCTGTCCTGGCTGGAGGACGAGACGACCGACCTGATGGAGCAGTTCATCGGCATCGTCCGCGGCCGCACGGTCAACAGCACCCGCGGTCGCCAGCACGAGCAGGCACCGGCCAAGCGCAAGAAGACCGAGCGCGACGGCAAGAAGCCCGCAGTCCGCAATCCGGCCGCCCGCAAGTCGGCCGCGAAGCCCCGGCCGGGTCCTCGCGCGCCGAACGGCAAGCGCGGCAAACCTCGCCGCCGCTGACTCGGCTCGCGCTACCCGGCGCGATGCCGGACCGGGCACCAGCCGCTGCGGCTGCTGGAGCGCACAGCGGTCGCCGGTATGCGGTCGCCGTGCAACCGCCACTGACGGCCGTCGTGGCACCAGTGCAGCAGCTCCTCCCGCCACGGTTGTTCGGCCAGCATCCGCCGCTCGTGCAGCTCGGCTTGGACGGCGCCGAACTCGCGCAGGTTGGCGACCAGCCGCCCGGTCAGCGCCCGCAGGCGGGCCAGGGCCGGGTGAACAGCAACGACGCGACGCATGCGAGCAGCATGAACAACCCGGAGGCCGCCGACCATGGCACGATCGGCGTGGTCCCCCGATCTCGGCGCCGGTTCCGAACCCGCTGATCGCCCGGCTCGTCCTCGGCGGCGTCACCCGGATCGCCCGCGACTCGCGGGGAAACCGCCGAGCAGCCGCTCCGTCCTAAAGGGACGAATCAGGTGCCGCCGAGGAGGCGGCCGGTGAGCCGGTGGCCCTGCCGGGTCAGCTCCTCGAGCGTGGCGCGCAAGCGGGATTCGTCGAGGACCGGCTCGGCCACCCCTTCGGACAGCTGGGTGACGATCGTGCGGCGCACCCACTCGCGGACGAACGACGCGGTCACGCCCTCGGTCGCGGCGATCAACTCGGCAGGGTCGGCCACGTCGAGCCGGGTGGGCCCCGCGTACAGGCGCAGCAGCCGCTCGCGGGCGGCGGCGTCCGGGCGCGGCACCTCGACCGCGAGGTCGACCCGCCCCGGCCGGTCGACCAGCGCCTGCTCCAGCGCGTCGACGCGGTTGGTGGTGAGCACGAACGTGACATCGGCGTCCGGGTCGATGCCGTCGATGCGGTTGAGCAGCTCGAACAACAACGGTGTCGCACCGTGCGACACCGCGCGGTCCTCCGCGATCAGATCCACGTCCTCGATGATCAGCACCGCTGGCTGCAACCGGCGCACCAGCGCGGTGGCCGCGGGCAGCAGCGAAGTCAGGGCTCGCCCGGACAACACCGCCGCGGTGACTCCCTTCAGGCGGGACAGCAGGTAGCGCACCGTGTGGGTCTTGCCGGTGCCCGGCGGCCCGTGCAACAACAACCCGCGCTTGAGGTGCTGCCCCAGTTCCACCAGGCGAGCGTTGTGCCCGGCGCTGCGCACCACGTGGCGCTCGATCGCCTCCAGCGCTCCGCCCGGAAGCACCACGTCGGCCGCATCGAGCCGGGGCCGGTGCAGGAAGGTGACCAGCTCGTTGCCGTAGTGGTCACCGATGTCGAACTGCAGCACAGCCCCGCGGTGCACGTCCCGCGCCCGGATGTTGGCTTCGAGGTCGTCCCTGGCGGCCGTCGCGACCGCGCGGCTCGCTGCGAAGACCTGCACCAGGCACGACGTCGAGTGGTCCTGCGGCCCGCGCAGCCCGAACACCACCGGGGAGCCGTCCGGTGCGCGGGAGGCGACGAAGCCGAGCTGCACCGCTTCGGTGACTTCGTCCGGTCCGATCGCGACGGTCCGGTAGTCCACCGCACCCAGTCGCACCATCCCGTGGTGCTCGGCCATCGACAGCAGATTTCGCAGATCATGGCCGGAAACCCCGACACCGGCCGAGATCCCGAACCACTCCGCTCGCGGCGAACGCTGCGCCAGCAGCGCGTCGAAACCGCGCTGCACGTTGGCGTGCTCCCAGCCGCCGAACGACGACGACACGTTCGGCATCTCCCCCAGCTCGCAGCCCACGTGCGCGGTCACCCGGTCGACCAGGTCCGACGAGCGCTGCTCGCGAACCCGCGAGCGCGCCGCCTCGACCAGCTCGGTCAGCCCCGACGCCAGCCGCAGCGCGCGCTCGGCGTCCAGCGGATTTCCGTTGTCATCCCCAGTTTCGCCCATGGCGATCGACACTGTCAGAACTCGGCGAGAGCGCTCAACCGGAATGCGCGGATCGGAACTCTCAGGACACAGTGGACGAACTCACGGCCATTCCCCGCCGAGCCCGTAGGCGCGGGCAGCGTTGCCGCCGGCGATCCCGCGGACGAGCCGTTCCGCGTCGGTTGCGGCCAGCACGTCCTCGCCGAGCCACCGGTCGATCAGGCGCCCGAACCGCTCGCGCCACAGCAGCGCGCCGAGGTGGTGCAGCTCGGGCAGTCCGAACCCGTCCGATGAGAAGCAGACTGCGGGCCATGGCGCGATTTCCAGCGTTTCGGCCAGCACCGCGGCGGCCTGCGCACCCACGTGCGGGATCGTCAGTCCGAGATCGACCAGCACGTGCGGGTAAGCGTGCGCCAGGTATGCGGCGTTGCGGTGAAACGGCCAGCAGTGCAGCAGCACCAGCGTCGGACCAGTATCCACTGTGGATCGAATGAAGTCGGTCAGCAGCAGCGGATCCGCCTCGTGCAACCGCAAGTCCGGGTCGCCGAACCCGGTGTGCAGCTGCAACGGCAAACCCAGCTCGGCCCCGATCGAGGCGCCCAGGTGCACCAGCCAAGCCAGCAGCACCGGATCCCGCAGCCTGCGGTCCGGTCCGGACAACCACGCCGCGGCCCGCGAATCCACCTGCCCGGAGCCCGGGCGTCGATCCGGCATCCGCAAGCCGCAGCGGTAGGCCACGACGCTTTTGAGCCCGATCGCGTTCGCCGCCTGCGAGCGGATCTCCCGCTCCACTTCGGCGGCCAGGCATGCGGCCGACACTCCGCGTTGCGCGACCTGTTCGGCGACGGCTTCCAGGCGCACGACCTCCCGCGCGTGCCCGCCACCGAGATCGGCGAGCTCGGCGACGCCGGTCAACGGTGGCGTGTTCAACCCGGTGTCGACCAGCCAGGTCGTGGTTCCCGAGGCGCGCAGCAGGCGACGGCTGACCTCGCGCCAGCCCAGCGCGGCCCGCCGGGCCAGGTAGTCCTCGGCGGGCGCGTGCCGCGGCAGGTCCAGCACCGGCGCGCACAGCCTGCGCAGCGTGACACCGAGCATCGACTCGAACGGGCTGCGGCCCGGCACCACCCGGTCGGCCTCCGTCAGCAGCAGTTCGAAGCCGGCCCGGTCCAGGTCGGCGTCGCGCACGCCGTGGCAGTGCTGGTCGAGCAGCGGGAGCCCGTCGGTGAGCACGGCGACCTACCAGCGGGACCGGGTGGCGGCCACCAGCTCGTCCGCGCTTGCCGAACCGAAGCGGCGCGCTTCGGCTCGGCGCACCGTCACCACCGCATCGTGCAGCACCTCGCCCATGGCTTCGGCCAGCACGGCGGAGTTCGCCAGCGCCTCGGCCGCGTCCGCCCCGGTGGCAGGCAGCCGCGGCACGTCTTGCGTTTCGAGCAGTGCCGGGTCACCGGTGGTCTCCGCGGGCAGCCGCAACCCGCGGCGAACACCCGCCGCTCCGGCGGCGAGCACGCTGCCCATCACCAGGTAGGGGTTCGCGGTGGCGTCGAAGCACTTCACCTCCGCGTTCGCCGCCCACTCGGCGGTTCCGCGCACACCGGGGACGAGGCGGATCGCGGATTCCCTGGCCTCCCGGCCCCACGCCTGCCAGACCCCGGCCCAGCGGGACGGCACCATCCGCAGGAAGCTCGCCGGGTTCCCGGCCCCGACCGCCAGCAGCGCAGGCAGTTCCACCAGCACACCGGCCAGGAAGGCCTCGGCTTCCCGGCGCAGGCCGTGCGGCCCGTCGCCGCCGGTGAACAGGTTGCCCGCGTCGTCGTGGACGGACAGGTGCACGTGCGCGCCGGAACCCGGCATCCCCGGCACCACGCACGGCGCGAAGCTCGCCCGCCAGCCGTGGCGGCGCGCCACTTGCCGGGCGGTGTGCCGCACCAAGATCGCGTCGTCGGCCGCGGCCACCGGATCGGCCGCGGACACCGACAGCTCCACCTGTCCCGAGGTGTATTCCGGATGGAACTGCTCTACCGGCAATCCTTGGGCGTGCAGGGTGTGCACCAGCTCCCGCGCGTACTCCGCGGCACCTTCGAGGCGCGTCTGGCCGTACGCGGGACCGACGACGGCGGGGACGAATTCCTCGGTTCCGCCCGCACCGAGCGCCCACTCGTGTTCGACCGCGGCACGCACCGACAGCCCCGAGCTCTGCAGCGCCGCCGCCTGGTTCCGGGCGAACGCCCGCTGGCAGGCGGTGAAGCGCCCGCCTTCCTGCACGAACTTGTCGACCGGCGCCCATGCCCAGCCGGGCTGCGCGGCCAGCGGCACCAGTCGCCCGAGATCGGGGATCAGCCGCAGGTCGCCGTCCGGGCCGCCGAGGTGACGGCCGTAGACCATCTCGTCGTCGAAGCAGAACGTCTCGAAGCACGGCGAGACACCGATCCCGTAGTGGGACGCGGTGCCGAGCCGCTCCAGCGGAACCGCCTTCGACCGGACCACTCCGGCGTTGTCCGCGAAGGACAGTTCGACCATCGAGACCCCGGACGCGCGCAGCCGCGCGAGCAAGCCGCCGAGGCCGGGCGGTTCGGCGGCGGGAATGCGATCGGCTGTCATCCGCACGGCCTCCTGCGACTGGCGGGCCGTTGAACCGGCCCCGGACGCGGCCGATCTTACCCGGCGTGCCCGGTCGGCCGCGGCGAGTCACGAGCCGCGCGGGAGCCGGTGTTGACCAATCCAGCGGCGACCGACCGCTCGCCCGTACCGGACGGGAGCGGACGACCGATCAGGGCGCGGAACTCGGGCGCGGGCACCGCAGGCGAGAACAGGAACCCCTGGAACTTGTCGTAACCGAAACCGGCGAGCCGGTGCAGCTGCCCTGCGGTTTCCACCCCTTCGGCGACGCAGACGCTGCCGCGGGCGCGGGCGATGCTCAGCGCGGCACCGGCGATCGCGGTGTCCACCGGATCGTCCTCGACGCCGGAGACGAACTTGCGGTCGAGCTTGATGGCCTGCACGGGCAGGTCCTTGAGCCGCTCCAGCGAGGAGTAGCCGGTGCCGAAGTCGTCCACCGCGAACCGCACCCCGCGTTCGACCAGGCCGGTGATGGCGCCGTGGGTGGCCGGGGCGAGGTCGAGCAGGTCGGTCTCGGTGATCTCCAGGATCAGGCGGTCCCACGGCAGGCCGCAAGCGGCGACGATCTCGGCGAGCAGCTCGTCGAACGCCGGGTCGTGCAGCAGCTGGCTGCCCAGGTTGATCGCGATCCCCACCGGGCGGTCCCCGCACGCAGGCCAGGCCGTGGCCTGCTGCAGCGCGGCGCGCAGCACCCATTCGTCGAGTTCGGGCAGCAGACCGGCGTGCCGTGCGGCGGGCATGATGCTGCTGGGAAACAGCAGCCCGTGCTGCGGGTGCGGCCACCGCACCAGCGCTTCTGCACTGCTGATGTACCCCGCCCGGTCCACGACGGGCTGGTAGTGCACGGTGAGCTGGTCGTGCGCGATCGCCTCCCGGAGCTGCTGCTCCAACGAGGCGTGCGGCGCCGCGGGCTCGAACTGCCCGGTCCGCTGCTGCCGCTCACCGACATCGACGAACGTCGTCAGCCACACCCGCTCGCCGTTCTGCTGCGGAGAGGCGGCCGAACTGATGTCGCAGACCACTTGTTCCCCGTGCTTGCCGATCAGGCGGTGCAGGTGGCCCGCCCGGCCGCCGCAGTCGGCGAAGGAACCGTCCGGATCCTGCGGCGCGTGCAGGTCGGCCCAGGTCAGCTCGGTGATCTCGGCGCGGGTATAGCCCAGGATCGCGCACAGCGCGGCGTTGGCCTCCAGCACAGTCCCCCGCGCATCCAGCGCGGCCAGCGCCACCGGCAGGCTGTGGAACAGCTCGGCCGACTCCGCGGTGAATGCTGGCGGCTGCTGGTTCACGTGAGGCTCCCGGTTCGACCGATGCAGGCACCGCACCGGTGCCGTAGTCGCCATGTCGCTGTAGGTGCAGGTGACACACGTACCGCTTTCGGCGGACGCGCAACGCTCACCGCCGATGCTACCGGCGCAGTATGAAGGCCGACCGTTGCACGGCAAACGTGCACCGGCACGACGCCCGCGGCTTACCAGGATCGTTTCCACTCCGCGGATTCGCACGCTCTGGCCAGCGTCGACGAGCCGTCCGGCTTGCCACCGCGCCGCGTGCACGCAGCGAGCACGCCGCCGTCTCCTATAGTCGGCGGCGGCATTCCCGATCATCGCAGCTTGGAGGCAAGGTTTGGCCATCGCAGCGAAGGACCGCGGCACCGTGGCGGTCACCGGCGCGACAGGCGCGCTCGGCAGCCGGATCGCCGCACGGCTCGCCGACGGCGGGGTGCCGCAGCTGCTGATCGGGCGCGATCCGTCCCGGCTGCCCGAGCTGCCCTTCGCCGAGAAGCGCGGTCCGGCCGCCTACGACGACGCCGCGGCCATGCGCAGCGCGCTCGACGGCGCCTCCACGCTCGTGCTGATCTCCTCGCACCCGACCGGCAAGCGGCTGGAGGAACACGCCTCCGCCGTGCAGGCCGGGATGGACGTCGGCGTCGGCCGGGTGCTGTACGTGTCGCTGATCGGAGCGGCGGCAACGGCGACCTACCGCAACGCCCGCGACCACTGGCTGACCGAGCAGTACCTGGCGGGTGCGGGAGTCCGGCACACCGTCTTCCGCGCCGGTTTCTACGCCTCCACCCCTGCCGCGCTGGCCGACGAGGAGTTCACGATCCGCGGTCCCGGCGGCGACGGCAGGGTCGCGTTCACCACCCACGACGACATCGCCGCGACGATCACCGGCGTGGCCACCGACGAGAGCACCGAGCACGACGGCGCCGTCCTGGAGGTCACCGGCCCCGAGTCGCTCACCCTCGCCGAAGCCGTCCCGCGGATCGCCGAGGCCACCGGCAAGCCCTACCGGTACGAGCCGGAGACCTTGCCGGAGGCGTTCGCGCGGCGGTGGCGGCTGGGCATCAGCGGCACCCAGATCGAGGCGTGGATCTCCTGGTACCAGGCCATCGCCGGGGGCGAGCTGGACAAGGTGACCGACGTCGTGCCCCGCATCACCGGCTCGCCTGCCACACCCATCCGCGAAGCGGGGTGGTGGCCCGCGCCGAAGACGGCGCGCTGATCCGCGGGACCCCGGTCGTGATCGGCGGGCTACTCGCCTTCGGCTGCGGTGTCCGCGTGCGGGCGCCGGTCCGGATCAACGGCCGGGCGAGCCGGTTGCTTGTCGCCGGTATCCGAGTCCGGTGTGGCGAGCACCTCCGGTTGCCGGATCCCTTCGGCCGGGTCCGAGTTGTGCTCTCGCGGTGGCTGGTTCATCCGTGTCATGACGTGCCTCCCCGAGTCGGCTCACCCGGCGGATGCCCCCGCTCGGCGACCCGAAAACCGCGCGGCTCACCGCACCTGGGTGCCGGTCCGGGCGAGCTTCGCGGTCAACGGGGTGTCCGGGAAGCTGCGCAGGTTCCGCTTGAGCTCGGCGAAGCCGGGCCAGGTGGCGAGCGTTTCCACCGCAGACCACAGGCGCAGCGCATCCGTCCCTGCGGGCGGCGAGTCGACGACCGGCCCGAACAGCGCCGGGCCGTCGGGCGGCGCGAAGGACAAGATCGGAGTGCCCACTCCGCCCCCGCAACGGTCCACGCCTTCGAACGTCTCGGCCCGCAGGTCCGCGTCGCGGTCCGCGTCGTCGGCCGCCTCGGCGAGGTCCGCGGGCAGTCCGGCCCGTTCGAGCGCCGGGCGCAGATCGCGGTGGCGGGCCATCTCCTGCATGACCGCGTCGAAGTCGTCGCCCTGCGGTGCCTCGGAATCCCAAACCAGTTCGCCGAGCGCGGTGTAGAGATCACCGACGCGTTCCGGGCCCGCGCGCTCGCGGGCGGCGTGCACCACCCGCAGCATTTCCAGTCCGCGCACGTGGCTGTCCGGGTAGGCGGGTGAGGCCTGCTTGCGCTGTTCGTAGCTGATGTCCTCGTTGAGGATCGCCAGCGACAGCGGACGCCAGCGCACTGCGAGCGTCCGCTGCCGCTGCACCTCCACCACCCAGCGCGAGGTCACCCAGCAGAACGGGCAAAGCGGGTCGAAGAAGAACTCGAGATCTGCACTCACACCGACCGGCTACCCACTGCCCCGGGCCGTGCACACGCACCGCTGCGGCAACCAGAACCCGGCCGCTACGAGCGAATTTCGCCGTCGCGGCCCGCGGTTCGGGTCAAGCGACCGGTTGTCGTTCCGGCTCGCCCTCCCGCGCGGGCTGCTCGGCCGCGCGCGGTTCACGCACGTCTTCATCGGAAACCGGGTCGCCCCGACCGCGATCATCGAGGACGCGTTCGGACTCGCGCATCGTCCGGTTCGAGCGCGACGCCAGCCACGAGATCAGCAAGCACATGGCCAGCGCCAGCGCGGGCACAAGCCACTGGAAGAGCATTTCGCGCTCGCACTTTCAGGCGGGAATCAATTCGCAACACCGGCCGCTCACTGCTGCACCACCCAGGTCACGGCTGAAGCTTCGCAAAACCGCTGGAGCGAGCCGATGATCTGCTCGCCAGTGCCGCCGGCCGCGGGGCAACACCGCACCGCGCCCGTGCATTCCCGGCGATCCATCCGCCGGGATCGGCCGCCGGCCGATCATCCTCAGTGGACGGAGTTCGCGCGGACGCTCCCGGCCGCGGCCAACGCCCGCCGCCCCGAACGCGCGGCCCGTTCCGGATCGTCGCCGAGTCCGACGAGCAGGTTGAACGCCATCGGCATGAACACCTGCTCCGGTCCGTCGAACTGATCGAAGTGCCCGGACAGCTCGAGCGTGACGTAACCGTGCAGCAGACTCCAGAGCTGCGCGGCGACGTGGGCGGGTTCGGCTTCCCGGATGCGGCCGCTGCGGACCGTCCGTTCCGTCGCGGCGACGAGGTGCCCGTAGGCGCGCTGCGACACGCTCGGCTCGTCCGCCCCCGGCTGCTCGTGTTCTTCCGGCCGATGACCGCCGGGGGCCGACAGCCCGAACATCACGTCGTAGAGGTGCGGGTTCTCGCGAGCCACGTCGCGGTAGGCCAGCGCCAGCCTGCCGAGGTCCACTACCGGATCGTCGGTGGCGGCGACCTCCGCAAGCCGCGCATCCAGCCGCCGGAACCCTTCCTCGATCACCGTGCTGAGCAGCTGAGGCATGCCGCCGAAGTAGTGGTAGACCGCCATCGTCGACGCGCCGACCTCCCGCGCCAACCGGCGGGCCTGCAACGCCGCCGGGCCTTCCGCGGCCAGCAGCGCCACCGCGGCCTGCACGAGCCGATCACGCATTCCGGCCGAACCTGTCGTGCTCACCCTTGGCAACCTCCCATAACGTCGTTACATTAATCCTATAACCGCGTTATAGCCAGCAGGGGGATGCGCCATGAGCAGCAACGACTACCTCAACGGCAGCTTCGCTCCGGTCGAGGACGAGCGGACGCTGACCGAGCCGGCCGTCACCGGCTCGATCCCGCAACACCTCGACGGGCGGTATCTGCGCAACGGCCCCAATCCGATGCGGGAAGTCGATCCGGCCGCGTACCACTGGTTCATGGGCGACGGGATGGTGCACGGACTCCGGCTCCGGGAAGGCCGCGCGGAGTGGTACCGCAACCGCTGGGTCCGCTCTCCCGACGTGGCGGCAGCGCTCGGAGAACCCCGCCGCGGCGGCCGGAGCCGCCGAGCCGGACTCCCCAGCCTCGGTGCCAACACCAACGTGATCGGCCACGCAGGCCGCACCCTGGCGCTGATCGAGGGCGGCGTGACCAACTACGAGCTCACCGACACGCTGGACACCGTCGGTCCGTGCGACTTCGACGGCACCCTGCCCGGCGGCTACACCGCGCACCCCAAGCGGGATCCGGACACCGGGGAGCTGCACGCCGTCTCGTACTTCTTCGGCCGCGGCAACACCGTGCAGTACTCCGTGATCGGCACCGACGGCCGGTGCAGGCGCGCGGTGGACATCGAGGTGACCGGTTCGCCGATGATGCACGACTTCTCGCTGACCCGGGACCACGTGGTGTTCTACGACCTGCCGGTCACCTTCGACGTGGAGCGGGTCGCGCGGGCCACCGTGCCACCGCTGTTGCGCACCCCGGCGAAACTGGTCCTCTCGGCGGTGATCGGCAGAGTCCGGGTGCCCGACCCGATCGCGGCGATGGCCGCAGGCCGGTTCGGCGCCAACACCGGCCTCCCGTACCGCTGGAACCGCCGCTACCCGGCACGGATCGGGGTCATGCCGCGCGATGGCGGCAACGCCGACGTGCGCTGGTTCGAGGTCGAGCCCTGCTACGTCTTCCACCCGATGAACGCCTACGACGACGGCGCGACCGTCGTGCTCGACGTGGTGCGCCACCCGAAGATGTTCGACACCGACCTGCACGGCCCCAACGAAGGAACTCCCACGCTGGACCGCTGGACCGTCGACCTCGCCGCGGGCCGGGTGCGCGGGGAACGGCTCGACGATCGGGCGCAGGAGTTCCCGCGGGTCGACGAGCGCCTCGTCGGGCGGGCGCACCGCTACGGCTACGCACCGGAGGTCGGCCGGGGTCTCGAGCAAGGTGGTGCGCTGCTCAAACACGACCTGCAGCAGGGCCGGACCACCGAACGGCGGTTCGGGGCGGGCGTCGAAGTCGGTGAGTTCGTCTTCGAGCCCAGCTCCCCGGACGCAGCTGAGGACGACGGCGTGCTCATGGGCTTCGCCTACGACAGAGCTGCGGCCCGCAGCGACCTGATGATCCTCGACGCGGCGAGCTTGGAGACCGTTGCCGCCGTGCACCTGCCCGTCCGGGTTCCGAACGGATTCCACGGCAACTGGGTGCCCACTGGCGCGTGATCGTCGCCCGCTGCGCCGGGCGGTCGGCCGATCTGGTCAGCTGGGACACCGGAGTTCATCGGCGGCGTGCCGCTGGGCCCAGATGTTCTGGTGCAGTGCGACCTCGGAGGTGGCGAGTGGACAGCGACGCAGCGGCGCTGGCGGAACGCGCGGAGACCGCGCTCCCCGATGTGCTGGCCGACCTGCGCCGGTTGGTCGAAACCGAAACGCCGAGCCACGACAAGCAGGCGCTGAACGCGGGGCTCGTCGACCTCGAAACCTGGCTCGCCGAACGCCTCGGTGAGCCGGGTTCCCGGCAACGCCACGACGGCGGCTCCTACGGCGACATCCTGGACACCACCTTCCCCGGCACCGCCGGTGGCACCGTGCTGCTGCTGTGCCACTACGACACGGTCTGGCCGGTGGGCACCCTCGCCGAGTGGCCCTTCACCATCGAGGACGACCGCATCACCGCTCCCGGCTGCCTGGACATGAAGCTCGGCATCGTGCACGGCGTCTGGGCGCTGCGGTTGCTGCGCGAACTGGAGATCCCGCACCCCGCGGTGCGGTTGCTCTGCACGGGTGATGAGGAGATCGGCAGCCATGCCTCCCGCGAGTTCATCGAGCGGGCGTGCCGCGCATCCGACGCGACGCTGGTGCTCGAACCCAGCCGCGCGGGCAAGGTGAAGGTGCGCCGCAAGGGGCTCGGCCTGTTCGACCTGGTGGTGCGCGGCGTGGAGTCGCACGCGGGCCTGGATCCGGACGCCGGGGCCAGCGCCGTGCACGCGCTGGCCGAACTGATCCCGGCCGTCACCGCGCTCGCCGAGCCCGGCCGGGGAACCACCATCAACGTCGGAACGATCACCGGCGGCACCGGCCGCAACGTGGTGGCCGGGCGGGCGAGCTGCGAGATCGACGTCCGGGTGCAGGACCCGGCCGAAATGCCGCGGATCGACGCAGGGCTCGCCGCGCTCGCGGTGTCCGACGAGCGGATCGGGGTCGAATTGCAGGGCGGCTGGAACAGGCCACCGATGAACCCCAACCCGGCCTCGGAGCGGTTGTTCGAGCTGGCCCGCGCCACTGCGGACGATCTCGGCCGCACGCTGGAAGGCACCTCGGTGGGCGGCGTGAGCGATGCGAACTTCGTGTCCGCGCTGGACTTCCCGGTGCTCGACGGGCTCGGCGCGGTCGGCGCGGGCCCGCACTCCCGCGACGAGCACGTGCTGCCGGGCGAGTCGCCGGCGCAGATCGCGCTGCTCGCGCACCTGATCGGCCGGCTGCACGAACGCTGAGTGTTTTGACCGGCGTGCACGCAGCGCCATCGCGCTCCCCCTGAACGTGCACGCCGGTCCCGGCCCAACCCCGGCACGTGGACGATGCCGGAGATTCCCCCAGTGGACCGCGCACCGCGAAGCACTGAGCTCGCGGTGAGACGAACACTGGCAACCCGCGGTGACTGCTGGGTGACTCGACGGTGACTGCGCCGTTCTGCCAAGGTGTCCTGCGAGGTGGGGAGGCCGGAGCGCGCGGCGGCCCGGGGCTTGCGGTTGAGGATGTGCGGTTGTGGAACTCGAATTCTTCGTCCTGGGTCCGCTGGAAGTTCGCAGTGCCGGGGTCGAGATACCGGTGCGTTCCGGACAGCAGCGAGTGCTGCTGGCGGCGCTGCTGCTGCGGGCGAACCAGGTCGTGCCGTTGGACGAGCTGACCGACCGGTTATGGGGCGAAGCGCCTCCCCGCGGGGCGCGCAACACGCTGCGTGCCTACGTCATGCGGTTGCGGCGGACCCTCGGTGCCGATGACGGCGACGGCGTGGTCGTCGAGACGCATCCGGAGGGCTACCGCATCCGGGTCGAGCCCGCCGAGCTCGACCTGCTGCGGTTCGAGGATCTGCTGGCCCAGGCGGGCCGGCTCGCCGCGGCGGGCCCGATGGAGGAAGCCCAGGTGCTGCGGCAGGCCGTCGCGCTGTGGCGCGGCCCCGTTCTGTCCAATGTGGACTCCGATGGCTGCATCGGGACGCCGTCATGGCGCTGAGCGAACGACGGCTGCAGGCGGTGCAGCGGCGCATCGACCTCGAACTGCAACTCGGCGGCGACGACGAGATCGTCCCGGAGCTCAAGGCGTTGACCGCCGAACATCCCACCCGGGAACGGTTCTGCGCCCAGCTGATGATCGCGTTGTACCGCAGCGGGCGGCAAGCCGACGCGCTGGAGGCCTACCGGCGGACGCGGGAACTGCTGGACGCCGAACTCGGCGTCGACCCCGGTCAGGACCTGCAAGAACTGCACCAGTCGGTGCTCACCGCGGATCCCGCGCTGGAACCGGCGAGGACTCCGCGGGCCAAGGTGGCCGACAGCCGCACGGCCCCGTCCCCGGACCCCGGTTCGAGCGGCTCGGCGGTGACCGTTTTCGAGCCGACGCCGCAACCGGCGGAGGGCAGCTCCGCGGATCTCGCCCAGCAGCAGCACCCGCAGCCGGTGAAACCGCCCCGGCAGCCCCCGGAATCGCGCCGCCAGCGGCTCTTGGGCCCGCTGAGCGCCGCCTGGCTGCTGGCCATCATCTTGGCGATCTTCGGCGGCGTCTTCGACTCGCACCCCGTCTTCTACCTGAGCCTGTCGCTGATGGCCGCGGTCCTGCTCGCCGCGGCAGGCATCGCACTGGCCGAGCGCCGCCGCCGCGGGATCCCGCTGGTGCGGATCCGGCTCGCGAACGCGGCGACGATGCTCCCGCTGCTGGCGGTCGGCGGGCTGCTCGCCGAGGTCACCGTCGACTACCTCGGCGTCCCCGCCATGTGGGGCGTGCCGCTGTTCGCGTCCGCGCTGTTCGTGCACTCCACCGTTGCCGAGCTGGCTCGTGAAGGACGGGCGCCTGCGCGGCACGGGCTGGCGCTGAGCTCGGTCGGCGCGATCGCGAGCGGATTGCTCATCGGGAGCCTGCTGCTGTTCGCCGAGCGCGGGCCGGAGAGCAGCTGGACGACCGGAGCCAGCGTCGAAGGCGCCTCGGCCACCGGAAAGATCAGCCGAGCAGCGCACGGCGAAATCCAGCTCACCGGCGAAGTCGTGGACGACAAGGCCAACTACCTGGGCGCGAGGCTCTACGTCGAGGCGCACCGGCCCGACGGCTCGGCCGAATCCTGGGACACCTACAACGGCAATTCCAAGGGCAGCGCCGAGCCCATCAGCGGCAACCGGGGCGCAGTCACGGACGGGCTCATCTTCCCCGCCGAGACCACCTCGATCCGCGTAAGGGCTTGCGCATCCAACGCGGACGGAACGCACGAGCGACTCGTCGACATCACGTGCGGCCCGCCCATCGAGATCTGGCGACGGTGACCGGTCCCGCTCAGCCGGGGATCAGCCGAGCCAGCCTCCGGTAGGAATCGAGCAGCGCGTCCTCGTCCGGACCGCTGGTGGTGACCAGCACCTCGTCGGCCTCGGTGTCGTCCACAAGGGACTGCAACTGCTCGGCTACCTCGTCCTCGGTGCCGTACACGTGGCCCGCCATCGCCCGCTCGAACTGCTCCTGCTCCCGGCGCCCGAACCGCCGGGCGCGGATCTCGCCGACCGTTTCCAGCGGCGGGAAGACGCCGTGCACCCGCGAGTACGCGGTCGAGAACGCTTCCGGTACCAGCAGCTCGCGGGCTCGTCCGGTGGTTTCGGCGACCGCGACCGAACGGGAGAGCACCACGTGCGGCTGCGATGACCACAGCGACGGCCGGAACAGCTCGCGGTAGCGCTCGACCGAACGCAGCAGCGCCTCGTCACCCCGCACGGCGGCGATCACCAGCGGCAGCCCCGCCTCCGCCGCGTGCTCCACGCCCGAACCGGTGGCCAGCACGAACACCGGGATGCGCAGCCCCGCGGACGGAATCGCGGGCTGATCCGACTCGCCCGCGAAGTAGTCGAGCAGTTCGGCCAGCTGCGCGCCGAAGCGCTCCGCGGACTCCCGGCCGGAGCCCAGCGCGCGGCGAACCGACGCGGTGAACCCGAGCGACCGGCCCAGCCCCATGTCGATCCGGCCCGGATGCAGCGATTCGAGCACGCCGAACTGCTCGGCCACCACCAGCGGCCGGTGGTTCGGCAGCATCACCCCGCCGGTGCCGACCCGGATGCGGGAGGTCGCCGCGGCGACGGCCGCGGCCAGCACGGTCGGCGCCGATCCGGCCGCCCCGGGCACGCCGTGGTGCTCGGCAACCCAGAACCGGTGGTAGCCGAGCGCTTCGGCTTCCGCGGCGAACCGGACGGTGCGCGGCAACGACTCCGACGGGCTACGGCCGCTCCGCACCAGCGAGCGGTCCAGGACCGAGAAGCGCAGCGGGTTGGTCACACCGGCACCAACGCCGGTGCACGCGGCCCGGATTCCCGGCGGTGGCCGCTCAGCCGCCCCGCGAAACCGCGGCCAGGAATTCGTTCAACGCGGCCCACAGCCCCTGGATGGCCTGGACCAGGAGCCCGAATCCGCGCTGGACGTTCGCGGCGGCCCCGACCGGATCGCGGATCACCAAGAACAGGGCCACGGCGACGACGGCCAGCACGATCAGCGTCTTCCGGTCCAAGGTCCGCACCTCCCACACCGGTTCGGCGAGCCCGCTCGTCGTGCCACTGTGGACACGCGACGATCGCACGCCAACCTACGTCACCGGACCGCCCGGGCGGAACGGCATCGGCCGAGTGTCCTTCCCGGACCGTCCCGCAAGATCACGCGCTGGTCCGTCACCGCCCGTCCTGCCGGGACAACTCCCCCAGCACCTGGTGCGTGCGGTTCGCGCGAACCGACAGCCGCTGCTCCCGGGCGGTCACGTCGATGTAGGTCTGGCTGGAATTGATGGAGGCGTGCCCGAGCAGCTTCGCGATCTCGGCGGCGTTCGCCCCGTCCTCGGCCAGCCGGGTCGCGAAGGTGTGCCGCAGCGCGTGCACCATCGCACCGGGCTGCACCCGATCGGAGATGCCTGCCGCGCGCATCGATTGCCGGACCAGGTACTGCAGCCCGCCGCGGCGCAACGGCTCACCGCGGTGGTCCACGAACAGCGCGGCGCCGCCCGGGAGGCGTTCGCCGAACCGGGTCCGGCGGGTCCGCAGGTAGTCGCCGACGACCTCGTCCAGTGCGCCCTCGATCGGGATGGAGCGGTTCTTGCCGCCCTTGCCCTGCACGTGCAACCGGCGGTCACCGGGCCGTCCGGCCAGTGCCGAGACGGTCAGCTCCAGCAGCTCGGCCGAGCGCACTCCGGTGCACAGCAGCACCGCCAGCACCGCGAGGTCCCGTTCCGGCCAAGGGTTGCGCGCCCGGCGCGCGCCCTCGGAGACCAAGCGCAACAGCCGTTCCGGAGTTTCCTCGCCCTGCAGCGGTTTCGGGGTCGCCGGCGCGGTGCGGGGCTTCGGAACCACCTGCATCGGGTTGCCGCCCACGGCGCCTTCGACGACGAGGAACCCGAACAGGCCGTTCCAAGTGGACCACGCGCGAGTCACCGAGGACGCCGACCGGGCCGCGGCGTGCCGCGCGAACGCCGAACGCAGCACCGTGGCGGTGACCTCGGCGACCGGCAACGCATCGACTGCCAGCCCGCTGAGCTCCGCCAGCTCGGCACCGACCGAGCCGAGGTCGCGGCGGTAGGCGCGCAGCGAGTTCGCGGCCAGCTTCCGGGCCTGCAGGTGCTCCAAGTACACCTCGGTCCAGTACGCCACCGAACCACCGGCCTCCCGCACCGCAGGCACCTCCTCGACCATCGGGTGATCATCTCCACGCCGATGGAACCAGAAGGCACCGACAACGCGCTCAGGCAGTGCGCAGGAACCGGTCCAGCACCCGGACCCCGAAGCGCAGCGCATCCACCGGCACCCGCTCGTCCACGCCGTGGAACAGCGCCGAGAAGTCCAGGTCCGCGGGCAGTCGCAGCGGGGCGAACCCGTAGCAGTTCATGCCGAGCCTGCTGAACGACTTCGCGTCCGTGCCGCCGGACATCATGTACGGCAGCGTCTTCGCGGCCGGGTCCTCGGCCAGCAGCGAAGCCTGCATGTTGTCCACCAAGCGGCCCTCGAAGCGGGTTTCCACCGGCGGCAGCCCGACCCACTCCCGCTCCACGTCCGGCCCCAGCAGGTCCGCGAGCTCCCGGTCGAACGCCTCCTCACGACCCGGCAGGATCCGGCAGTCCACCGCAGCCTCGGCCACCGACGGGATCACGTTGTGCTTGTAGCCGGCGGTGAGCATCGTCGGGTTCGCGGTGTCGCGCAGCGTCGCGCCCACGATGCGCGAAAGCCCGCCGAGCTTGGCGACCGCGCCATCGAGGTCGTCGGCCGGGAAGTCCCAGCCGGTCAGCTCGCTGACCCCCGCCAGGAACTCCCGCACGGAATCGTTGAGCACCAGCGGAAACCGGTGCCTGCCGAGCTTGGCCACGGCCTCGGCGAGCTGGGTCACTGCGTTGTCGTCGTGCACCATCGACCCGTGCCCGGCACGCGCCCGCGCCCGCAGCTTCAGCCAGCGGATGCCCTTCTCCGCGGTCTGCACGAGATAGGCGCGCACCCCGTCGTCGAAGGTGACGGAATACCCGCCGACCTCGCTAATCGCCTCGGTGCAGCCCTCGAACAACTCCGGCCGGTGATCGGCCAGCCACTGCGCGCCCTGCAACCCGCCGGCTTCCTCGTCGGCGAGGAACGCGAACACGATGTCCCGCGGCGGCGTGATCCCGTCCCGCTTGAACCGCCGCGCCACCGCGAGGCTCATCGCGAGCATGTCCTTCATGTCGACCGCCCCGCGCCCCCACAGGTAACCGTCCTGCACGGCCCCCGACAGCGGGTGCACCGACCACTCGGTGGGATCCGCAGGCACCACGTCCAAGTGCCCGTGCACCAGCAGCCCGCCCCGCTGCGAATCGGCACCGGGCAACCGCGCGACCACGTTGCCCCGGCCAGGGTGATCCCCGGACTCGACGTAGGTGGTCTCGTACCCGACCTCGGCGAGCTTCTCGGCGACGTACTCCGCACCCGCCCGCTCCCCGGCCAGGGTCGCCGGGTCACCGGTGTTCGTCGTGTCGATCCGGATCAACTCACTCGCCAGCCCGACGACCTCGTCCTCGGCCAGCCGCAGCCCGGTGTCCGCCCCACCGGATGCGCTCTCGATCTGCTCACTCACCAGGCTTTTCTACCATCCCGTCGCGGCGATGGGGGGTGGGTTCCGAGCCCTGAAAACGATCAGCTAATCTATGGGCACAACACAGCAGAGGCCGCCGGGCAACACAGGCGGCGCTGAGGCGTCCGAGTGGCGGAATGGCAGACGCGCTAGCTTGAGGTGCTAGTGCCCTACTAATGGGCGTGGGGGTTCAAGTCCCCCCTCGGACACGTATACGTGGCGGATTCGCTACACGGATCTGGATCTTATTGCGACGCTGACGAGGCGGCAAGCGCTGGATGCGCTGCCGCCTCGTTGTCGTGTGTGACCACCGCTCTGCTCGGGGGTGGTCACCGTGGCTGAGCGGGCGATCGCGGCGGTCGTGCCGCGGGCCGGGCACGCCGACCGGCAATACGCTGTGGACGATCACGGGCTCCGCACGGTGCCATTGCCCGAGCTCGCGCCCACGGCCGGGCCGGTGGCGCCGGTGTGTGCGGTCGCGTCGGTGGATGCACGGGGCCGGGTCTCGGATCGGTCCGTGGTGCGATCACTGGGTTGGCGCGCGGGTCAGCGCCTGGAGATCCGCGCCGTGGGCGGCTCGGTGCTGGTGGCCCGCCGCGACGACGGAGTGTTCTCACTTACCACGCAGGCGTATCTGCGGCTGCCGGCCACGGTGCGGCACTGGTGCGGCTTGTCCTCAGGGGATCGAGTGCTGGTGGCGGCCGAACCCGCCCGCGACGCGGTGGCGGTGCACACCATGCCGACCCTGCAGGCCCTTCTGGTCGACTCCCACGCCCGGATGTTCGGGGGTGAGACCGCATGACCACTCATGACACTCGGTCAGCGACCAGCGCCGAACTCGAGGCCGCCCGGCTGGTGCTGGAACGCATGGGTGTGGCGCCCGAGGACCTCGTCGGCGAAACAACCCGACGTGCCCCGGCACCGACATTCGCCGACTACATCCCGAAAGTCGCCGCGGCCGTCACGGCAGGCACGCGCCGCGTGTACGGCTCGTACTGGAACCGGATCGTGCAGCAGTGGGGCGAACGCTCGCTGGACGAGCCGACCGCCTCGGAGATCAAACACCTCGCCGAACACATGCGCAGCCAGGTCGTGCCACGCCGCAACGCCCGCGGCGGCCGTGGGGCGGCCGAGCACCTCATCGCCGCACTGCGGTGCGTCTACAACCACGCCATCGACGACGGCCTCATCACCGAAACGGACAATCCAGCCCGGCGCGTGGCCAAGCCACGCCGGCTGCCCACAACCCGCCGCGGGCTGCCCGAATCCGGACTCGACGAAATCAACCGGATCGCCGCCTCGACCGGCAACGACCCAGCGCTGGACGCACTGCTGCTACGCCTGCACACCGAAACCGCCTGCCGCCGCGGAGGTGCACTCACACTGCGGCCGCAGGACCTCGACACGGCCCAATGCCTCGTGTTGCTGCGAGAAAAGGGCGACACGACCCGATGGCAACCCGTGTCGCCGACCTTGATGCAGCACCTCCACGAACACGCCCACGAGCGCGGCGCGGCCACGTCCGGCGGACACCTACTGCGCTATCGAGACGGACGTCCTCTCACCACACGCCGCTACGACCACCTCTGGACCCGCATCGGACAACACCTGCCCTGGACAGCCACCCAACAAATCAGCACCCACTGGCTCCGCCACACCACCCTGACCTGGGTCGAACGACACTTCGGCTACGCCGTCGCCCGCGCCTACGCCGGCCACACCGACAGCACCGGAGGCGACGGAGGCACGACCACCACCTACATCCGCGCCAGCATCGACGAAATCGCCACCGCCCTGGCAGCACTCACCGGCGAACCACACCCCCTCGCACGGCGCCAAAGAAACGACCCATGACAGCCGCCCGCGCCCCTGCAACGTGCCGAGCCCAACGCAACTAGCCACATCACTGTCCAGCCGAGCAAACCCAGGCCGTGCACACGCACCTCAAGCGTGTGCACGGCCTGGTCGCCCTCCGGACGGTGCCCTCCACACCCGACCGCGCATGAGAAGACCCGAGAACTCCACCGAGACGCGAGACACCTCGGTCACCGCCCAGCAGCCAATGGATGCGCCTCGCCCGTCAACGCCGCCAACGCTCTAGCCACCTCGCCCAAACCCGCACGAACATAGGTAGCCGTCGCCCCCGTTTCACCGCTACCGCTGCAATGCCCGGCAAACTCCCGAGCCACGGCATAGCCGAAATGCCGCTCCACCCACGTCAACGTGGTATGGCGAAGCCAATGCGTGGTCACCTGCTGAGTGTGCACCCAGGACAAATAGCGCCCCAACCGAAACCACACATGATCATAACGCCGCTGCGTTATCGGCACACCGCTCGCATAGCGAAGCACCTGCCCCTCCGCGGCACCATCACCACGCTCCTCCGAATGCGCCAGCAAATGCGCCATCAACGTAGGCGAAACCGGCTGCCACCGCACGGTCTCCCCTTTCTCCCGAAGTAGCAACAAGGACTGCTCCACATCAAGATCACGCCGCCGAAGCGACAACGCACCACCCCTTCGACACGCGGTTTCCGTGTGCAGCCGCAGAATCAAAGTGTCCAGCATCGGATCATTCCCCGTAGAAGCAGCGACCCTGTTCAATTCAGCCAGCTGACTGTCGGACAAGGCACGACGTGTCGTCACCTGCCGACGAGGCTTGGCAACACGACGCGCCGGGTTGTTCCCTTCCTCTATCAATCCATCGGCCACCGCGTGCGCATAGACGCAACGCAGCGCCGAAATGCAATGCTCGACGGCACTGCGCCCCGCACGGGAGTTTCGGCGCGTGACCGCTTGCTGTTTCATCGACCACGCGAAGTGCTTGATATCCGAGGCACTCAGCTCGTGCAAGCACCGATCCCCCCACTCCGCCACGACCCGGCGCCAGTAAGGACCGTAGGCACGTGCCGTCGCAGCCGAAACAGCCTCTGCCACCTTCGGAACATACTCAGCAAAGGTGGTCGACCTTCGTTCCTTCGCGACTCCGGTCAACTCGTCCCACGAGATTCCCATCTTTGCTATGAGCGTACGCAATGCCTCCACTTCAGTATTTTCCATGACCGCCTCAACCTCCGTTTCCCGCTGAGCAGTCAACCCTCCTCAGAGGAAGGTGAATGGTAGGCCAACACCATCTCGTCAAGAGCGGACATGTGATGCACGACGAGAAGATCGTATGCTGGCGCAGCCGCAAGGAAGACCCGATCTCCCGCAGAGATCCCGAGACGCCGTCGAACAACAACCGGCAAACGGAGGTAACTTTCGGCAGTGAGCTTGCACCGACACTCCCCGCAACGGCGGACCACCGCGACGGACGTTTCCGTCAACTCGATCGATACCGGCTCACTCGCACGCCACCCGAGCAGCTCCACAAGATGCTTGCCCGAGACACGACCCCGACCGTCGACCGCCGCAATTTGATGTTCCAACGACGATTCACGAGGCAGGTTCCCCAAACCCACCATCGGAAGCGGCTCCACGACCGTCAAGGACCCCTGAATAGACGTCGGAATCACGGCCTCGAGCAGCCTGCCGCCAGCATCCCGAAACGAATCGTCAACACTCAAAACGGACTACCCACCAACCTTGCAATAAGCTGTCGGCGGGAGCTCTCCAGCAGTGCCCAGCTATGCCGCCTCAGCTTCAACCGGTGTCGTGTATACCTGACTACAGGTCAGAACACTAAGCCGGCCGGGTCGCACTGTCAAGGATACTCGACTTCAGGTCAGGTGATTTCGCCGTCGCTCAGCGACGGTGGGTGGGCGCACAAGTGCTCTGCAGAGTCCGTCGTCGACCTCGACACCATCCGCGTAAGCACCTGATCAACTGGTAAGGCCAGAGGTAGCCCGGGGCCGAGCTCATCCGAAGTTCGGCCCTAACGAGGCTTCACCGGGCCGGGCTGTCCAACCGAGCTGCCAGATCGTCTCGCTGATACGTGTGGAAGCTGTTCCGCAAAATCGACATCATGCGGTTGCGGACGGCGCCGTCCGCCGTAGCGAGCAGCTGATCGACGAGCGTCCCGACCGAGTTCGGTTGTTCTTCGGGTTCCAGGACGGTACGCAACCGCTGGAACTGCTGCGCGGCCTCCACCGCCTCAAGCGGCTTGTTCTGGTTGTCGAGCATCCACCACGCGGTTGCCCGGAGCGGGTCGAGGATCACCGAGGACATCTGTTCCGCCTGCTGCCTGCGACGCTCGGAATCCCAAGACATCACGACCTGCCGACGCACCGCTTCCTCGTGCTCCTCGACAGCTGTCAACAGCTCCGGATCGACCTCGACCGACTCACAGTGGCCCCAGGCCGAAGCGTGGGTTCCGGTCACCGGTTCCCAGTTGACCAGTGCGGCGTTCAGCTCGACCTTCATCCGGTTGGACGCGGTGAGCCGGTATCCGGCGCTGATCCGCTCAGCGCGGCGGGCGATGCCCGCTTCGGCGATCTCCAGCAGCGCCGGCGGTGCCGGAGCGGCACCCTCCCACCGTGCGGAGAAGGTCACGTTGACCCCGAAGTGCAAGGCCTCGTCCGCGCTCGGAACCGACAGCTGTACGGATGAACGATTGACGTGCGGCCGACCGCCGCTGGCTCCGTCCGCCAGCTGTTCGCGGATCTCCCGTGCATACCGCCGGTAGCGTGGGTGCCGTCGTCCCAACTCCCCCATGTGCCTCACTCCTGAGTCAAGATCGGGTCGACTTCGTTCAGCCGCGTCAGCAACTGCTCCAGCACCCCGGCCACCGGATCGTTTCCAAGCGCGCTCAAGTCCGGTGCGAGAGGACCGAACTTGCTGGCCCGTTCGAGGTGCGCGATCCGGTACGAATCGCTTCCGGTTGCTTGCACGAGCGGCTCGACCATGTCGGCACGCTGGTCGGCGCTCGTTCGCGCTGCGGCACGCAGCCATTTCTCGACGAGTGGCTGCAACTGATCCGGCGGCATCGCGTCGAGCGCACGCTGCCAGAACCCGCGCGCCGCGTCCGGATCGATGTTCTCGGAGCGGGCCTCGAGGACTTCGCTGATGCTGTCCGACAACACGCTCAAGCGTGCCGCTGTGGCGTCGTCGAACCACTCCGACGCGTACCTCAAGAAGCGGGACACGCTGAGCTCGCTTCCGAGCTGCCGCACCGCGTTCACCACTGCACCCCGCACTTCCGGACTATCCGTACTCGCCAGATGTTTCAGCCGGGTAAGAGCGTTTCGTGGGAAGGACCTCCCGATCTCACCGCAAACCTGCGCGGTCAGCAGTTGCAGGTCGGCGTTCTTGCCGCGTGACCACTCCCATAGCTTGCTCCGCACGTCCTTGCCCAAAGACGAGTCGGTGGCGACCGTGGCAAGCAACCTCACCGCAACTGACCTGCGGTAGCTGGCGGTCCCGCCGGTCGAGGTCCGGGCACCGCCGGTTTCCGTGCCGACCTTGGTCTTCGCCCAGCTTGCCGCCAGCACGAGCGCGACCTTCGCATTGCTCTCCCCCGCCAGCTCCGCGGCGTGGTCGGCGATCTGCTCCAGCTCGCCGCGTTCCAGGTCTCGGTTCTTCTCCGGGAGATCACCGAGCCATTTGAGCAGCGGTTCACGCAAGTCTGGATGTTCCAGCCAGAAGTACCGGAGCACCTCGCTTCCGAACCCGCGGGGGAGAAACTCCCGGCTGCGGGCATCGAACCAGCTGTCCCGCTCACCGGAGAGGTTCTCCAATCTCATGGTCGGGCTCGGCCGTAGCAGGGGTGCCGGTTCGGCCGACACTTCGATGTCGTTGTGGGACAGCAGTTGATCGGCAGCCCGCGCGATGTGGTGGGCAGAAGCACCTTCCAACGCCGCACCCGCAATCAACAGCGCAAGCCACTCATGCTCGTCAGCCAGCTGCTTGGTCCTGACCTTCGTCTGAAGTTCGGACAACAGCCCTGTCGATTCCCTCTGCAGCGCGCTGCGCAGAGCTTGCTGAAGGTCCCCTCCACGGGAGTCGGCTCCGCGGACGCTGTCCGCCACGGCCTTGACCTTCGGCGGCCAGAGCGCTCGCAGGTCATCCGCTGTTCCGGTGACCTCGACGAGCTCGTCGACGTCGACCCCCTCGATGTAGCTCGCGAGGACATCGACGGAGTCGGGTTTGCCTAGTCGATGGACCCGACGCGGGAGGACGTCTTCGAACTCGTTCTCGTGTCCCGGCGGAAGGATCAGGATCAAATAGCTCCGGAACTTCTCAAGCTTGTTGATCAGGTCGACCACGCCGCGGCGAACCACGTCCAGATCCACCGCAGCTGCACCGCGGAGGTCGATCATCACCGCAGAAGGCTCGTCTGCGACCAGCAACTCGTCGGGTCGCAGGACGTTCGGGTCCATGAGTTCTTCGCGGACGACGAGCTCCCCATCCTGCCGCTGTTGCAGCTCGCGGCCGAGGCGCAGTCCGGCGGAGAACTGCCCGCAGTCCCGCTCTGGCGCGCTCAACAGGACGACTCGCCAGTCACGGAGAACCTGATACGCAGTCTCCTGCTCCCCTGCCTCAGCGAGACCCAGCAGCCCGACCGGTGGCACGAACTTCTCCGCCAGCTTGCGCAACGCCTCCGGATCCTGCGTACCCCGGCCACTACGTCCTTGCACAACTGCGCGCGCGAGATCGGTCGCGTCCTCGGAGTTCCCCGTGAAGATGGCGATGGCACCGCGCAAGTCATTCTTGCCGTGCGACTGGTCGACAGCGCCGGCAATGATGTTGCCGTTGCCATCCGTCGCGATTCCACCGCTGTGCGCGGAAAGTCCATCGCCGGTTGGTGTCTCCTGGGCGGTTGGCCCGCCGGTGTTGTGCACGTCCCCCGTCGTATCGCGCTGATCATGCGGTTGCTCCTCGGGCGGTTCCGGGAGCAGCTCTGGTACAGGGTCAGCCGCCGTTTCGGACGAGTCGATCAGCCCGAAACCGTCGATGTCGTGAGAACTCACAGAGCCTCACCCATCCCTGCTGTCGTCGTGGTTCTCCAAGCGGCGGCCGCTGGACGGGCCGAAGTTGGAATCTCCTTGAGTGTGGAACTGCCCGGAAAACTCCTGCTTGTTCACCGACTGGTCGACATCGTGTCGTGCGACCACGTTGCCCGAACCTGACGTCACGATCGCACCTTGGTCCGCTCGCACCGAGTGGTCCCGAATACCTCCGTGCACGGTATGAGCTTGGGTGACCTTGTCCGTAGAGTCACCCGCCGTGCTGGAGTTGATCGCCGCGGGCGCGGGTGATTGCGTAGTGGTCCCGTCGGCAGGAGTTTCCGGCTGGCCGTGCAGCAAGCCCGATCCGAGTAGTTCTCCGGACGGCACGGGCACTCTCAAGTATCCGGTCCCGGAGTACTCTTTGGACTCGACGCGCAACGGCGCTGCCACGAATTCGCTCGGTTGCCGTCCGGTACGACCCGCTTCGACAGCGTGCTTCATGACGTCGTCGGACAAGACCACTGCCACCAGCGTGACGTTCGGGTCGGAGTGGTCGAGCAGTGCTTTGACCGGTTCCGCGTCGACCATCCGCCCGGTCTCGACCATGGTCGTGCCCGCGGGAGAGTCCGTCTTGAGCGCGTCGAACGACTGCAACGGACCGAGGTGCAGGCTGCTGCGCAGGCGCAGCTCGATCGCATCCTGTCGTAGTCGCGGCCGCAGCCGGCGGAGTTCTGCCTGCAACGAGTCGAAGAAGTTGTCCACCACGTCCACGACGAGGTCCGGGTCGAAGCCGATGAGGTAACCATCGCCGCGGTACGCCCGGAACACGTTGTCCACCATGAGTTGGGCGGTATCGGCACGATCGGACGCTCGCTGAAGAACGTCCAGCAGTCCCTGTGCGATCTTTCTCTGCTGCGCGTCGTTGTGTCGGCTGAATCCGTGCACGTCGACCGCAAGGATCCCCGTGTACTGGCCGAGTCCTGTTTGATCCACCAGTGCTCCTCAAAGCTGTTGTGCGTTGGCGGGATCCAAGCTGCCGGGTGGTCACTCACTGTTCTGTCCAGTACTGGACACATCGGTGGTCTTGATCTTCGCGAGATCGACAACTTGCAACTTGCCTCTGCCGGTGCGGATGAGTCCCGCGGCCTTCCACGCCGCGAGCACCGGTGTGATCGCCGACCGGGCGAGCCCGAGCGCTGACGCGAGTTCCTCCTGGGACATCGCGATGGTGCGCGGGTACGAATGATCCGGCCCGGCTGCCTCGATGAGGTCTCCGATCAGCTCCGCGAGGCGAGTAGCGGTGGTGCGGTACGCGAGCTGCCAAGCGTGCGATGCACTCTCCCGCATCTTGCCCAGGATGTAGGCGTTGAGCTGTTCGCCTACCCCCAACTGCGCCACCAGCTCGCGGAACCGCTCGTCCGAGAGCTTCGAGGTGATGCCGGGCTCGACCGCCTGCACGGTGGCCGACCGCGGTTGCCCGTCTCGTCCGGAAAACTCCCCTAGCACGTCACCAGGCCCGCGAACCGCGAGCAGGACTTCGCGCCCGTCGGGCTCGGAGTAGACCACCTTGAGACGGCCGGACAAGCACAACAACACCCAGCCACCGAAATCCCCCTGGCGTAGCAGCTGCTCACCGCCACGGTGCCGACTGCGAACACCGCGTTGCGCCAACGCCGCCCAAGCCGGGGCAGGCACCAGGGAACGAAAGCCGCGCGGGAACCGGGATGCCTCGTCTTCTCGCACAAATCCTGTGTAGTAGGTGCGAAAGCTCCTGTGGGACATCAGCACAGAGATCACTCGATGAGCCTCGCAGACGATCACGTGGGGTGTTCCCGACCTGGTGAGATGGCCCCTTCAGTGCATTCCTACCGTCGCTGGTTACCGCGCGTCGGTTGTTCCTCGCACCAGGTACCTGCGCGGGGCCAGGGCCTGTTAGTCCGCTCGCCGCGCCTTGAGCAGGCAACACCCGGGAGAGGCGGCCACTATCGCCGGCTGGAGGTCGTGCCCAGCAGGTCGAAGACTTTCGTGGGCCCAGCACCGACTCACTGGAGATGCTCCGGCCAGTTACTGGGTCAGTGCATCCAGCTCAGCGGTGATCGCCGAGTACGCCTCCGGGAACCTGGTCAGAAGCTCATCGACGGCATAGCACCAATCCTGCCGGCACAGCCGCACGGCGAGATCGGCATTACGGGGCGGTGCGGTGGTGTCGAACCTGCTGCGGTCGGCGGGCACGAGGGTCAGCAGTAGATCCTGGTGTGCCTGGAACAGGCTGGCGGGCTTGTGTTTCAGCAGTGCAGCAGCCTCGGCGATCTCGGTGAGGGTACGCATCGGGAGCCGGCACACCCGCAGAATGTCGCGAGTGCGCATCGGGTCCTGACGTCCCTGTTCCGATTCGGCGATCTCTTCAGCCCACGTGCGCAGTCTGGCCAGCAGTCTGCTGGTGCGGTCCCGCAGGTATAGACGTGCGGACGTCTCGATGATGGCCAGCAACGCCCGCATCCGTTCGTCGGGGTCATCCACGAGTTCCGCGCTGTCGGCGGCTTCATCGAGCAAGTTGGAATCGGGGCCGTGCTCCGCGATCACGAGGATCGCACGGACGCGGTGAGCGGGATCGGCCGCGCCGCGTGCGAGGGTGACCGCCCGCGTGCTCTGGCCGTGGATGACGAGGCCGCGGATAACATCAAGACGTGCTCGACGCTGTAGGGCGGGGTCGGCCACCTCCGTCAGCGCCTGGTCGGCTCGCTTGAGCTGTCCTGCCGCCAGTGCGGCCTCAGCGATCAACGCCCATGCCGCCGAACGGGCCTGGTCATCGTGGAACGAGGCGGCCCAGCGTTCGGCACGATCGAGATCGTCGGCATCACCCATCGCTCGGATCCACAGCAGCAAGCGGCGTTCGTCGTCCGGCGCCGTTGCGGCGCGGGCGACATACTCGGCCAAGGCGATCATGTCAGCGCCCTGTTCAAAAGCATCGGCGGCCACAGCGGCTTGAGCGATGCCCAGCACCGCGTCCGCGTCGGTGCCGTGCTCGGCATAGGCCCGAGCCAGTTCCAGCGCACGGTCGAGGTCACCGGCAACCGCGGCGGCCTGAGCAACCGCGATCTGTGCCCGCGGTCGAGCAGAAGGTGAGCATTCTGCGACGAGAGAATCGGCTTCGGCGATCAGCCGGTCGGCGCGTTCCCGGTCGCGGGTGTGTTCAGCGACGGCAGCCAGCCGCTGGCATAACGACGCCGGGTCGTCGATGGCCCGGGCCATTTCCTCGGCCTTCTCACCGTCCCGTGCGGCGATGATCTCCACGATCTGGTGCATCAGGCTCTCACGAGACCCGATCTTGCTGATCATCGCCACGACCCGCAACGCCGCGTCCGTGTCGTCGATCAGGGCCGCGTCCCGCGCGATGGAGTCGGCTTGCACATCGACGAAAAGGGCGTCCTCGCGCAACAGTGTTCGCTCGGCGGCCGCGAGCGCCTGGTGAGCGCGGTCGCGTTGGCCGACTTGCCACGCGGCTACGGCGATGGCACTCAATGCAGGGCCGGGCAGGGTGCCGCCGCCCTCGCTGAACGTTTCTTCCGCCTGCGCCAGCAGAACAGCGGCCCGATCGTGGTCACCGGTGCTGGCGGCTTGGCGTGCCATCGCCGCCAGCGCTTGGGTTTTCTCGCGCGGATCTGCAATACAGGCCACGAGACCGTGCGCACGCTCGTGCTGGCCAACGCGTGCCCAATAAGGGGCGACTGACGCGACTGGCCGGGCACTAACGGACTGGTCGAAAACTCGCGCGTAGGCGTCGGCCTGCTCGAGCAACGCCAACGCCCGGTGCCAGTCCTCGTCGTTGTGGCAGACGCGCGCGACGTTCAGCGTGGCGTCGATGCGGTCGATCGGATCGGTGATCGCATCGAGCATGGCCTCAGCACGGTCGACCTGGCCGAGACGGGCCCAGCCGGCCGGCAGGGTCGGCGGAATGCGGTGCACAGCGCGCCGCAGGTGCACGCGATGGACCGCCAACCGTGCCAGTGCGACTAGATCGGGCTCAGGCCGATGGTGACGCACGACAGTCTGGGCCGTGCTGATCTCAGTCAGTGCCGCGCTGTCGGCGCCGGTACGGAACCGCCACGCGCGATGCCGCCGGGAATCGGTCGCACAGGCGAGGATTCGGTCGAGATCGCCGGATTCCAGGAGCATTCTGAAATAGCCAGCGAACAGCCAGTCCGGGCTCGAGGCGGGCCAACGCTGTTCGGCGTAACCCTGGGCCCAGGCGTGCAGGCGGTCGCGGTAGCTGCTCAGCTGCGGTTCCAGCATGGACCGCGCCAGCGTTTGAAGTCCGTAGTGCGCAAGCACCACGGTGCGGTTGGAGTGATCGTGGTGCGGGCCGGCAGCCTCGAAGTTGCGCCCGTCAGCACTGTGTAGGCGGTCCTCGATTTGCCAGGGAGAGACCTCGGCCAGTTCGGCAAGGTCCAATATGGACAGCTCTCCTCCCGCCGCGGTCAGCAACCCGAGCAGATCCCGTTGCAACGGGCTGCCACCGAGCAACCGCTTCAGGTCACGTTCCATGTCCTTCCTCACTGCGCTAGCAGCTGGCGACGGGACCAGCGACCGTACGATCTGCGGACTCTTTAACGGATGCTCATCGGGCACATCATTGGGTACGGGCGGGTGGTGTCGACCGGAGACGATCACTCGCATCGAACCTGGAATTGAATTGGGCAGCATCGCAGCGATGCTGCGCGCTTCCGGGGAAGCGTCCCAGCCGCGGTCCTCGTCAAGCCCATCAACGACAAGCACGAGGCGTTCTCCGCGCTGTCGGCAGACACGTTCGGCCTGCTCCCACAAGCCCAGTAGGTGTCCCTCCCTATTAGCTGAGCCCATATCCGGCGGTGCAGGCTGCTCGATCAGCTCCCACAGCTGCTCTAGCACGACCTCCACGAACGCTTGCCGATCACTATGCCCTGCCCTGGTGGCGGTGACGAAGAACGACACCACCCGAACCCCGGCAGGCGGATCGAGTACGAACGTGGCCAGCAGAGCAGTCTTGCCCGCCCACATCTCAGCGCGCCACCACATGTACCGGCTCGACACATCCGCAGCGGTGCAGAAATCGGCCAGTTCAGCTAACTCCCGCGCCCGGCCGACGAGCTCGGCCGGCGCGAAGCGCTGCTCGACAAGATGGCGATAGTGGCTGCGCACAAGCCCCTGCCCGTGCACGTGGACTCCCCCGTGCACGGTCCCGGCCTGCACCAGCGCGGCATGAAACGTCCCGGACGCCGAGTTCGACACCACCCGCTGATCATCTCGCGCGCGCCCCGACGCGCACAGCGTTTTCACACAACGGCCGGGCTCTTCTCGCCCAGCAAGGCCGCCGATGTCGGCGACCGTCGGGCCTCTCGCAGGGCGACCTCCACGTAACGACATCCGCCACCACCCACCGTCTCCGGCTGGCTTCCTCAAACCCCAGCGCTCCTGACCGCGCTGAGGGCAACCGAGGGCAACACCGCGGCGCAGTCCATCTATCCGCTCGACGCAAATTCGACGCGCGCTCATCGTTCGCCTCTTTATCCGGGAGAGAAACATGCTTTACGGAGAAGTACGCCATAAAACAGAGCGGTCCATCTCCAGACTCCTACAGGACACCAAGAATAGCGTCAACGAGGCACTCGAAACCATGGACTGGGCGGAAGAGGAGATCGAATCCGCCAGGAATAGCAATCCCGGCATGGCGGACACGCTGTATCACAGCTTCTCGTTGCTCCGGCCGAGCAGCGAGCTGCTGTCCACCGAGTTCGTGTATCGGTCCCACGCCGCCGAGCTACTGGAGCGAGTCGCGGGTGACGGAGACACCAGGCTGGGCACAGCCTCGGAGGTGTGCTGCTTGCTGTGCGCTATCAGCCAGGTCGCCCCGCTTAGCTCTGCCGCTTCCGGGCTGTACTGCCGTATGTGGGCGATGGCCTTTCCGGACAAGCCCATGTTCTGGGAGTCAGGCACTCATCACGAAGCGCTGGAGGGTTCCAGGATTGATGACCTGGAATCCGTTGCGCGCCGCAAAGCCGCAGTCGGTGACCGGACGCTCACGGACATCACCTGCGCGGGATGGCATCACGGCGAAGAAGTCGCGTGCCGTTACGCGCCCAGCCAGCGGTAAGGCGAGCAACTGAGGTTTATCAGCTGAACAAAGGAGATTTTGGTGAGTATCTATGGATTGATTCCCGATCGCGACGATCTGGGCTCTCCGCAGGATCACATCGCGCGCGGTATGGAGTTCTTGAACCGTGCGCATCACTTCGACGACGCCGAGGTTGCGAACAAGCTCGTCGCCGCTGTCGCTCACCTTCAGGCCGGCCTGCTCGCGCGCTCGTTGCAAGACGACGCCCCTGTCGATGCCGGGTCGCAGACGTATCACCTCCGGATCTTCCACAACGTCAGCTCGGCACCGGGTGTGAGCTACGACGGCTCCGATGAGGTGGTCGAGGTCGACAACTACAGCGTCATCTCGCCGGGGATCACCGAGGCTCAGGTGCTTCTTCGGCAAGCGCTCCTGGCTTTCACTCTCGGCGCCGCTTACGCCGGTGACGTGTCGCCGGAGTTGCACCAGCGGGTCGCCGACTACCGGCGTCGCGGCAACCGGCCGCTGGCGGTTGGTGACGTGATCGCGGTCGATCAGCGCTATTGGGCTGTCGAGCAAGCCGGGTGGCAGTCGATCGACCCACCCGTGCTGGTCCACCGGGCTACGCGGGGCACGACGCCGCTGCACCACGGCTCCGAGCTGTGAACGAAGCGAAGTCCTGGGGCCATACGCCAACGGCCCGGCATTGACCGCGATCTCATGAGGAGGAGCGTTGGCTGCTCCCGAAGCACCGTCTCCGCCGCCCGGCCCGTGTCCGCATTGTGGGCGTATCGCGAAGTTCCGCCCAGAACCGCCCGTCTTCGTCCACATAGACGGGTTTCCTTCCTGCCCAGCCGAAACGGACCTGGTCCGGGCATCTTCGCTCACGGCGGCTTCTCCCCCACCGGCGCAGGCGGGCTGAACCGCTCTCCCGCGCTGAAAACGCCCTGCGGCTCGAGGTACTCCGCCGAGCGTCAACGGGCTCTGCGTTCGTACCGCTGGGCACACCGCTTTCAAACCCAATTCGTCCCAGCCCGACATGGAAGGAATCCGCCTTGTCCACATTCGACGACAACACGACCCGGATCTACGGGCTCGACTCCCTGATCAGCGAAGTCCCCAACTTGCTCGGGTTCGTCCCCGCCGACTCGCTCGTACTCCTCTGCTTCGAGCACGCCGGGGAAAACCCAGCCTCGGCGCCAGTGACGGTGCGGACCGATCTGCCGCCTGCCGAGAACTGCCAGGCGTTGGTTGCCTACCTCGTGCCGCAGGTGTTCAGCAAGGTTCAGGCCGAGTTCGTCATCGCGCTGGTGGTCGGTAGCGACCAGGGAGAACAGCGCGGGCTCATCGACGCGCTGGAAGCCGACTCCCACTGGCACGGCATCGAGCTGCACGCGATGTGGACACCCGCGCTCCGCGCAGGAAACAAGTGGATCTGTTACCAAGACGCCGCCTGCGCGGGCTACGTGCACGACACCAGTGCGTCACCGCTGGCCGCGGCGACCGCCGCCGCTGGTTTCCACACCTACGGCAGCCGGGAAGAGATCGCGGAGACGATCGCGCCCGCCTCGGACGCCGAGCGCGATGAGGTGCAGCGTCAGCTGGAGGAGTGGCTATTCCGAACTGGGCCCGCCGAATCGCTGCGCGAAGCAGCCGCTCCGGTTTTCAACGCGATGGAGCGCTTGCGGGCCGGCGAGCCGCTCGAGACCGACCAGATCGTGGCCGCGCTCGGAGCTCTTAACGGGGATGTTCGCGTACGGGACTTGATGTTCACCATCCACGACACGGTGTCGGCGCAACTGTGGACGATCCTCTTGCGGAAGGCTCCGGACGCTTATGTGCCCAACGTAGCCGTCCTGTCCGCGGCCGGCGCCCAGCTGCGCGGCGACGGTGGTTTGGCCAACATCGCCGTGGAGCGAGCGCTCGCCGCCTCGCCCACGCATCCGCTCGCGATCATGCTGGACCAGGTGCTGCAGTTCCCGCCGCAAGAGCTGCGCAGGATCATCGACGACGTTGCCAGTAAGCCTGACCTGCAGCTGGACTGATCCGCACGCGCGCCGGTAGTGCGCCGTCTGTCGCCGCATCCCAGGACGGGGTGCGGCTTTTTGCTTTCCAGGAAGGAGAATTCCTTGACTACTGATGAGTCCATTAAGGACATTTCGGCTGATGCAGAAGAGGACACCGACGGTTACGACGCAGCGGACGCCGCCGAGCCCGACTTCTGCCTGCTGTGGGTAGACCCTCACGACTTGATCATCGGAGTCAACGCACGGAAAGAGGTCCACCTCGACCGGCATTTCGTCGCCGACATCAGGCGGCGCGGGGTGCAGGAGCCCATCACGGCCCGCCGTGGAGCGGACGGTGAGTTGGTCGTTCGCAAGGGCCAGCGGCGCGCCCTCGGCGCCATTGAGGCACAGCGGGCAGTGGTCCCCGTTCTGCTCACCGGTGCCCAGGACCCGGACGAAGACGACCAGGCCACCATTGACAGGATCGTCGACCAACTCGGGGAAAACGAGCACCGGGACTCGCTCAGCGAACGTGACGAGCTCGGTGCCACCCAGGAACTGCTCGACCTTGGCCTGTCCGCGCGCCAGATCGCGACGAAACGATCGATTTCGCGCAAGCGGTCGGAGAACACCGCCACGATCGCGCGCTCGTCCGTAGCGTCCGAGGCGGTGAGCCAGTCGGGGCTCGACCTGATGCAGGCCGGTGTCCTCGCCGAGTTCGACGGCGACGACGAGGCTCAAGCCGAGTTGCGGGATACCGCCACCCTGCGCCCGCCACAGCTTCCGCACGTCGCCCAGCGCTGGCGCGACCAGCGCGCCGAAGAAGCCGCTGTCGCCGCCGAAGCCAACGCGCTCGCCAGCCAAGGCGTCCGCGTCGTCGACCTTCCCTACTTCGGGCAAGGTGACATGCGGCGACTCACCAACCTGCGGCCGAGCCCGGACGACGAGCCAGGCACCGAACTCACCGACGGCGCCCACGCCGAATGCCCCGGACACGCCGTGTCCTTGAGTTACGACCGGAATTCCGGCCACGTCAACGCAAGCGGAGTCTGCACGGCCTATCTCGACCATGGGCACGCCGAGCGCTGGGCCGGCACCGGGCAGACCACCGGGTCGCTCACCAGCGAGCGCAGTCCCGGCGGCCCGATGAGCGAGGCCGACAAGGCATACCGCCGTAGTGTCATCGCCCGAGGGAAGGAATGGGACTCAGCTACGACCGTGCGGCGGGACTGGCTGCGCAAGTTCGCCGCAAGGAAGTCAGCTCCGAAAGACACTCCAGTGTGGACTGCACAGATCTGGTCGAGTGGCGATCACTGCCTGCGCAAAGCGCTGGAAAGCGGGCACGCCCTCGCAGCCGAGATGCTCGGGTTTTCCGGCGAACACGGATCAATCGCGGAAGCAGCGTCGCAGAGCACTCCCTCCCGGGCGAATGTGATCACGGCAGTGCTGGCCATGGCCGCCATCGAGGCCAGCACCGACCGGCGCCATACGTGGGAAGACCCCACTGACCTTCAGCGCAAGTACTTCGCGCAGATCCAGAAGTGGGGCTACGAGGCCGCGCCGGTCGAAACGCTGGTCACCACGGAGGACAAGCCGACCGAGCACTCGGACGGTCAGTCCGGGATCGAGAACGAAGCCTTGGAGTCGCACGCCGACTCCTGGCTCGACGACGACCTCGCTTCGTGAGCACGCCTTCGCTGGTCCCCGCACACGATCGTGCGGGGACCAGCGGTTCAACCGAAGTACACGACATGGCACCGATTCCGGGCGACATCGGTCTTACCGTCGAGATGAACCAGGAGCCGCGCTGATGAGTGTGCCCATGCCGAACACGTCGCTCACCGATCCTGGCAGCTTGCCGCCCTTGATGCGGGCCGCCCTGACCGCCGCCTCCGCCGGGCACGCCGTGTTCCCGCTGTGGCCGCGGTCGAAGCGGCCCGTATTCGAAGGCTGGGAATCGGCCGCTACGACCGATTCGCAGTGGATCCGCGACCAATGGTCGGCTACCCCGTACAACATCGGAATCGCCTGCGGACCTTCGCGCCTGCTAGTGATCGATTTGGACGACGCCGACGGGCACCGTGCGCCGCCGCAGTGGGAAGGAGCCAAGCACGGCTACGACGTGCTGGCCCGTCTCGCCGCCGCGAACGGAGAGCCATTCCCTGACGGGACCTACACGGTAGCCACGCCGACCGGCTACCACTTGTACTTCCAGGCGCCGGAAACTCCCACACTGCGGTCCTCGGTCGGACGGCTGGGCTGGCGGATCGACACCCGCGGCGACGGCGGTTTCGTCGTCGCACCCGGCTCTATCCGTGCTGGAGGGGCTTACCGGGTGCTACGCCGTCAACCGATCGCTCCGCTGCCGCAATGGCTCGTAGCCGCGCTGACGCCGCCGCCCGCTCCGGAGCCGTCACCGGTCACAATCGACGCTGGCCACCTGGACGCTTATATCGAGGCTGCCGTCACCGCGGAGTCCAGCGCTGTGGCCACCGCCCCGTCCGGAACCCGGCACACGACGTTGCTTCACGCGGCGATCTCGCTCGGCACCCTGGTCGGTGCCGAGGTTCTCGATTACGACCACGCCCGTATCGCACTGCACAACGCAGCAGCGGGTCTCGGCGACGACTTCCCCGCTCGCGAAATCCACCGCACGGTCGAAGACGGGCTGGTCTACGGCATCCAGCGCCCGCGCACCCTACTTCCTCGCTCCGTACGAACTTCCTGATCTACGCGATCGACCACGTACCGGTTGCCCGAGACGTTCGGCCATACCGGGCGAATCTGCTCGCGCATTCGACCTGCGGGGCGCATCCACGTGTTCTTGACTGTCCTTTGAGGAGGCACCTATGTCCGCCGAAACCGTGATCACCATCGTCGGCAACCTCACCGCCGATCCCGATCTGCGCTTCACCTCGTCAGGAACGCCGGTCGTGAACTTCACCGTGGCGTCCACGCCGCGGACGTTCGACCGCCAGACCGGCGAGTGGAAGGACCAGGAAACGCTGTTCTTGCGCTGCAGCATCTGGCGCCAGGCCGCCGAAAACGTCGCCGAGACCCTGACCCGCGGCATGCGGGTGATGGTCCAGGGCCGGCTGCGGCAGCGCTCGTTCGAGACGAAGGAGGGCGAGAAGCGCAGCGTCGTCCAGATGGAAGCCGACGAGGTCGCTGCGTCCCTGCGGTACGCCACGGCCAAGGTGAACAAGGTCAGCCGCAGCTCGAACGGCTTCGCCGGGAGCACCGCACCCGGCGATGACCCGTGGGTCGTACCCGCGTCGGAGGGCTCGGGCGAGCAGGCACACGAGGCGCCGTTCTAACCGCGAGGCACTCACCCAGCTACCCCGGCCGATACCAGCGCATTTGCTCGCTTCCGCCCGACGCCATGCGCTTCCCGCCAGGAGGCAACGATGCCCTTTCAGGTCGCAATCACCCGCTACGAGAACACGCTCCGCCCTGATCCAGACGTTGTATGGCGGACCATCCATATAGGAGTGGATCAGTTTCAGGCACTTGAACTGATCCGGAAGGCGACCCGTGGCTTCCTCGGTGAGTTGACTGGGTTCAACATCGTCGACGAGGTCGAAACGCCCGTGCCCGAGACGGATCTCGTGGCTCTCGCCTATGCCACCGCGAACCGGTACCCGGTGTATCGCACGCGTTTCGCAGACTGGGTCGCCGACAAACTCGGCGACCTCCTGTTTCCCTGGGACGATGGCGTACTGATCCCGACACCGCCTCCGTCGTACTGGTTCCGAGCCGCCTGCTGGCTACGTCGGATGCTCGGCGACGTGGAAGATTGGCTGGCCGAGCACGTTGCCGCCGTCTATGGCGCCAACCTGCACAGCGAGCTTGTCCGCCACGACACTCGTGCCACCAACGGCGCGCTGCACTGCGCGCATAGCTGAGTTGCCCCGGGCCCGGAGAGATCGTGACCATCTGGCCGAGTCGAACGACCGCCGCCCCCGCTCCGTCCGTGGCACTGCTGCTTATGCGTCCCAACCGGGTATCCGGCCCGAACCCCGCGGTATCCACCCGGGCCAGGTTCTCCGAAGGAGCGCTGCACCCGTGAAGGTAGGTCCCCACCACTCGCACTTCGCATCGACTCAACCACATCGCCGTTCGGGAGATGTCGGACGGTCTCGCTACCCTCCCGACATGCGTTTCCGGTCCTACGTCGTATTTCTGCGCATCAGCGGCGCCGCCGGGATCGGCGTCCTGCTCGGGTGCGCGATCATGGGCGCTCTGCATCTCCTGTTCGGCTGGGTGCCGGTCACCGGGGACTGGCTCCTTGCCACGCCGGTACTGGTCGCGCTCGGCGCACTTGTCGGCCTCGTCGCCGCGACTCTCACCCGGCTTTGGCTAGTTCCCAGTGCTCGGCGACGACGCCTGCTCGGAACGATCACCGGCGCGATCGCGGTCCCCCTTGCCACGAACGGCTTGGCGACTGCGGAGCCACACCTCGGGATAGCTGTCCCAGCTGTACTGGCTGGCGCGGCGATCACCACGACGCTGTGGATTCGGGGCTACCGCCGGGAGACCGAACTGCTCCGACAGCAGCTTCGCCCAGGCCAGCTGTACTGAGGCGCTGCACGGCCTCCGTTCAACAGAGGCTTTGTCCTTCCGAGAGTTCTGCAACGACCGCTACGGCAGGTCCAACCAGGACGAGCGAGTTGGTTCGCCGTCGGTCAACGTCGGCTCGTGCTGCTGGCCGTCGAGATGCCGTTTCGCCTTCTGCTCCGGCGGAGGCTGCACACTCGAGCGGTCTTCGGACGGTTCGCCTCCAGTGCGAGCTACGGCCAAGATTCGGCGGGTTTCCTTGACCGAGTCGATCTCCAGCAGCTGGGAGATCTGCTCGACGGTACGGCCGCCGGCCTGGTGGATCCGCAGCGCCGCCTGCGCTTGTCGATCATGCGCAGCCGCAGTGGAAGCACATAGGTCGTCGCGCACACTGTCGATCTTGTGCTGCAGTGTGTTGATCTTGTTCTCGGCCGTCTGCTCCGCGGTGGCGATGTCCTCGCCGGCCTCGACGTATTCGGCCAGAGCCGCGTCGACTTCCTGTTCGCGGCGGCGCTGTTCGGCGAGTTGCTCAGCGTTGCGGCGCCGCGCCGCTTCCAGTTGCTGGCTGATCTTGGTGGATCGACGGGGTCGGTGCATCCTCTTGGTCGCGTTGTCGGTCATCTCGGTCATCCCTTCTCGACAGGAGTTTCGGTGCGTTGGTGTGGCCAGGCTAGGAACGCTGTCGAGCAAGGTGTCGGTCTCCGGCGAATGCTCTACGGCGGCCGGGTTGGCGCGAACGCGGAGCGATGCTCCCGCGCCGCGTCTAGAAGATCCGGGGGTGTGTCCGGCGTTGCGCCGACACACCCCCGGCGGGCAGGGCGCGCAAGCCTCGAGAGGCTTACCGCCGCGAGGACGGCTCGGCCAAGAACGCACCCACCCAGGCACCGGGCACGGAAGGGGTTCACCTCGATCCGCGCACGCAGTGCGTGGTCAGGTTACCGCGCATACCGGCACCATCGGCGCGGGGAAGCGTTTACGGGCCCTGACTCACCTCGCCCACTCACGTCCGGACTACTGAGGCGGTCCCGGTGATGCTGCCTGACGGCGACGGCTCGTGTTGCCGTCTCACCTGGACCTGCCCGTCTTTTTCCGCTGACGGGCAGCGGAGCATAGCCCTCCGGCGGGCCGCATCAAGCCGCAGGAAAAAACTTTTTGGGCGGGGACCCCGAGCCCCACCCAAAAACTTTTTTCCTAACGCGGCTTGACCCGACCCGCCTACGGGCAGGAATTGAGCTGCCAGCGGAAAAAGAAGGGCAGGGGCGGGCTGCGCCCTCAAAAGAAGCGGCCCGAGCCATGCTGCCTAACGGCGACCACCCGGCCATCCGGCCGCCGGTTGATCACCGAGTCACCACAGCTCACAAGGCCAACACCAATAGTTCTAGGTTTCAGAAAAAGCACGATAATAGCGGATTATAGAGTTGCCTTTCGGGGCGCCCCAACGGTAAAATGGTAGTTGTAACGACGCTGGGAAGGCCAAGCCCGGCGGAGGATACAAAACAGGGGTTCACATCATGCATATTTCTGCGTTGCTCCGTCCCGTTTCCGAAGTACTCACCGAAGTATCGGCGCTGTTGGATGCGCGTGACTACCGCGGTGCGGTAGAGCTGTTCGGCTCCATGCGCCCGTCCGATCGGGAGCTGTCCGCGCTGCTGGAGTGCGCGCGGGTGCTGCAGCGCCCGGCAAAGGTGGCGCGGCCGAAGCTGGAAGCCTTGCAACAACGTGCCGCTAACGACGTGGGCGACCTGATCGCGGCTTGCACGCCTGCCGACTGGGACCAACACCGCCCTACGTCGGTTCTCGACACGCACAACGGTGCCGACCGTGTTCCGCGTTGGCACGCGGCCAACCGGCACGAGGCCCCGCGCGACTTCACCACCGGCCGCACCCTGCGGCGCCTGGGTGCTGACCGCACCGAGGTAAGGCGCGCCAAGCGCGCCCACGAGCTGATGGAGAAGTACGCCGCTACGCGACTGGGAATCGACGACGACGCGCCTGCCGAACCTGCCCGGGTAGACACCGCGCGTGCCCGTCCGGACTCTCCCAGGGTGTACGCATCCGGTCTCGACTACGACGACGCGGCCAAGCACCCGGCGCGCGGGCGGTGCGTGTCCTGCAACGTGGAGCCGTCGGAGACCGACCGTCGCCAGCGTGACGGGTTGTGCGAGGAGTGCCGAGAGCGCGGCCGTCCCGGCTTGCAGGTGCTCCCGGTAGATGCTTCGCGCGCCGACCGGATCCGCGCCGTTTGCGCCTACCGCTACGCCAACGCGCCGCACCCGGTTGCGGCGCTGCGAACCGAGTGGGCGCGGTACTCCCGCAGTGAGGATCAGCTCATCGTGGAGGACTGGGTCAGTCGCAACGTTCCGCCCGTCGAGCGGCGTGCCGCCGCTGCTGCTGAGCCCGTCGCGTTGCCCGCTCCTCGTGCGGTTTACGACGACGTCGCTCCAATGCGCGTCGCTGCTTGATCACCGCTCGCTGCGCGGGTGCCCTCCGAGTTCGGAGGGCACCCGCGTTTTGTGTGTGCGCGCCGGGTGCGCACACACATGGCACTTTCAGCCGCCGCGCACCGCATCCCTGCCGTGCTCCGAACCCGGAACATCACCGCACGCCGCCTTCCCCCCTCGCCGACCACACCCCGACCACACCGGCCTGTCGGCCGGCCTCCGGCGCCATGCGCCTACGGCCACAGCACCTCTTGCACTCGGAGTGCTCCCCGGTTCTGTATCGATTGCGGTCGCACGGGTGCGACGGCGGCCTGCAGCGAGCATGAACACAGGAATCGGTCACCGAGCAGGTCCTGCGTGGGTGCTTCGCATGATGGGAATCCGCAAGATCACGCCGGGAGGTCACGAGTACCTCGTCGGCAACGTCGCCTGCGGTGACCGGGACCTGGACGCCGGTGAGACGCTGGCGGACTACTACTTCCGGCACGGCTATCCACCGGGCCAGTGGTTCGGTGCGGCAGCGGCCAATCTGGGCATGACCGGCGAGGTCACCGCCGCGCAGATGCAGGCGCTGTTCGGCGAGGGAAGGCACCCCGACGCTGACGGGATCGAAGCCCGTGCCATCGCCGCAGGGATGAGTCCCGCGAAGGCGCTGGAGGCAACGAAGCTCGGCAACCGGTTCCCGCGATTCGGCAACATCGACGATCTGCGAACGAAGATCCGCGAGGCGTACACCGCCTACAACACCGAACGGGGGCGCAAGGCCAACGCGCCGATCAACGAGATCGACCGCGCCCGCATCCGGCGTGACGTACAAGGCCGGGCCTTCACCGAGGTTCACGGCGCAGCTCCAAGCAGCCACGAAGAGCTGGATGCGTGGCTGGCCGAGCAGCGCCGGATGCTCAAGACGGCCACCGCCGGGTACGAACTCGTCTTCGCGCCACCGAAGTCGGTGAGCACTGCGTGGGCCTTGGGCAACACCCCGACCCGAGAACGCATCGCCGACGTACACCGCCAAGCCGTGCGCGACACCCTCAAGCATCTGGAACAGCACGCGGCGTTCACGCGCAAAGGCGCGGGTGGGCTGGCCCAGCTCAACGCCGGCGGGATCGCCGCGACGCTCTTCGAGCACTGGGACAGCCGCAGCGGTGACCCCCACCTGCACACCCACGTGCCCGTCAGCACCAAGGTTCAGAGCCCGGATGGGAAATGGACATCGCTGGACGGGCGCACTCTGCTGGCCGCCTCGGTCACGCTCAGCGAGTTCTACAACTCCCGCGTCCGGGACCTGATGCGGGAGCACGGCGCGAACTTCAGCGAACGCCCGCAACACGGCATCGACCTGAAACGCCCCGTCTGGGAGCTCGACGGTGTGCCTTCGGAGCTGCTGGACGGGTTCTCCCAACGGGCGGCCGCGGTGGAGCGCGAACGCGCACGAGGCATCGTGGACCACCGCCGCGAAACCGGTCGCGAGCCGACTTCGAAGGAGCTGCTCGAGATCGGCCGCCGTGCGCAGTACGCCACACGGCACGCCAAGCAGCCCGCGCAGTCGCTGTCGCAACACGTGGCGCGGTGGCGGGCCCAAGCCGCGGAAATCATCGGCGACGCAGCAGTATCCGGGCTCGGCAAGCGGGTCTTCAGCTCCCAGCGCGAGAAGCAGTCCGAAGTCGACCTTCCGTCCTTGGCAGCCGCGACCTTGGCGGAGGTCTCCGAGCACTACGCGCACTTCAACCAGTGGAACTTGCTCGCCGAGGCGCACCGGCAATCCGCGCGCCTGGTCGTTCCCACCGCCGAGCGCGAGCAACTGGTGGATCGAATCGTGCAAACCGTGCTCGACGAGGCGGAAACGGTGCCGCTGCAAGCACCTGCGTTGGTTGAAGAACCGGACTCGCTGCGCCGCGCCGACGGGGAGAGCGTGTTCATCGAGCACCGCTCGCAACGCTGGACCACGCACCAGACGCTGCGTGAGGAAGCCGCGCTCGCCGCTTGGGGACAGCGCCGCGACGGACAGCGCATCACCCCGGAGACCGTCGAGAACGCGGTACGGAAAGCGCGCCTCAACACCGGCCAGCAGGCTGCGGTAACCGGCTTCGCAACCTCCGGACGCCGGGTGCAGCTACTACTCGCTCCAGCGGGCTCCGGCAAGACCACGACGATGCGGGTGTTCGCCGATTCTTGGCGCAGCGCAGGGGGTCGAGTCTTCGCCTTCGGCCCGTCGGCGCGGGCGGCCCAGGAGCTCGGGCACGCCATCGACGCCCGCCCGCATACCCTGCACCAGGTCACGACAGCTCAGCAGCTGGGCACCGTCGAGCGGTCCTTCGATTTCGCCCGCGGAGACGTTCTCATCATCGATGAGGCCGCGATGGCTGGAACGCACACGCTCCACGCGGTCACGCGCTATGCACTGGAACGCGGCGCGGACGTGCGCCTGGTCGGCGACGATCGCCAGCTTTCGGCTGTCGAGGCAGGCGGGGCGGTGCGATGGTTTTCGCTCCAGAACCCCGATTCGGTGCTGCGACTCCGCGAAGTCGTGCGGTTCCACGACCGAGGGCAGGCCCAAGCCTCACTGCTGCTGCACTCGGCCGATCCGGCCGGGTTGGACTACTACTTCGAGCGCGACTGGGTGCAGGGCGGCTCGCGAGAATCGATGCGCGAAGCCGCCCACCTCGCATGGCGATCCGACTTGGACAACGGACGCCAGTCGCTGCTGATCGTGCCGACCAACGAGGACGTCGTCGACCTCAACCTGCAAGCCCGGGAATTGCGTCTGTCCCGGGGCGATGTCGACCCGCAGCAGTCAGTGCGGCTGCACGACGGCACCGCCGCCAGCGCAGGCGACTGGATCGTCACGCGCCACAACGACAGGTTGAAAACCCTGTTCCGTGGCACCGACTTCGTGAAGAATGGAGACACCTGGACAGTCCAGCGAGTGCACCGTGACGGCGCTCTGAGACTGCGCCACCAAGCCAACGGCGGCACATTGGTGCTGCCCGCAGAGTACGTGCGCGAACACGTCGAACTCGCCTACGCCGCCACGGTCAACCGCGTGCAGGGCATGACCTCCAAGTACACCGCTCACGGCATCGTTACCCGCGGGCTGTCGCGCGAACAGCTCTACACCCTGCTCACCCGTGCCCGCGGCGAGAACCGGCTGTTCGTCGAAACCCACGAGCACACCCTCGATTCGCATCAAGAGACGCCGCTGGAGAGCACCCCGCGCGGCGTCCTGGAGACCGCGTTGCAACGGTCGTCAGCGGAGACCTCCGCGACCGAGGAACTGCGCGGTTCGCTCGGTGCCGAGGAGTCGCTGCACACCCTGGTCTCCCGGCACACCTACGTCGCCGACATCGGTTCCGAAGAGCGCATCGAAACGGTGCTGGCGGAGCACGTCCCCGACTTTCGAGACCTACCGGTCGCCGGAGCTCTGCGTCAGCAGCTGCGCAGTGCCGAACACCTGGGCTGGCAAGTCGAGCGGGTGGTCCCCGCATTGGCTTCGGCGCTCGACGACGCCGACGATCCAGCCGCGTTGCTGACCTGGCGCATCGGCAACGTCCTCGAACACGAGCAACCGCCCGCGCGCACCGCCTCCCCCACCTACACGCAGCTGAACCGCTGGCGCAGCATCATCGAGCGACACGATTCAACCGCTGCGCCAGAAGATCCCGAGTGGATGCCGGTATGGGAACGCGCCGCCGCAGCCGCCCTCGACGGTCTCGATGCCGACGCCGCAGTGCGCCGCGCCGCACACGGGTTGGCCACCCGCCCGGACGCCGACCCGATGTCTGCCGCGGCCTTCGTCAACGACGCGGTTACCGCCGGCTGCGACGACCAACATGCCGCCGGAGGCGGTTGGCATCCGCCGCTGCCATGGCTCGCACGCCCCGACCACAGCAGCCTCACCGCCGATGAGATCGGCTACCTGCACCGCTTGCAAACCGCGATCCAAAGCCGAACTATCGAACTGCGCGCCGCAGTGGCCGCTGATCCTCCACACTGGACCGCTGGACTCGGCGACCGCCCCCGCGAGGACAACGAGGCCGCCGCACGGTGGGACGAACTCGCAGGTTTGGGCGCGGCGTTCCGCGAAACCTACGGCATCGACACTGCCGATCCCGCCCACCCGCTCGGCGCTCCGCCCGACGGCCAGAGCTTGCGCGCGCGTGCTTGGCACGAGCTGATCGACCGATGGAACCCCGATCTCCCCGCGCCTACCGCCAGTCCCGAAAACGCAGGCACCGAACGTCTCCGGACAGAATTCGGCGAACCCCTATTCGCCGGGCTTAACGACACCGATCCACTCACCGAGACCCGCACCGAACGGCCGTTGTCGGAAACCGTGCATGCCCAGGAAGACCTCGCTCGCCAACTCCTCGACAGCGCGGCTCACACCGTGCTCACCGAGCACGTGCCCCAAACGCTTGGCGCACCAGCAGAAGAAGCACTACTGACCACCCTTCGCGGCGCGGTGCGCGCGGGATGGCAAATGGACCGGCTGATCCCGCAGGTTGCCGACCTCCACGGAGCCCGCGACCCCGCAGCACTGCTGACCTGGCAGCTGCAACGCCACCTCGCCGCCCACGAACCACCCGCACCAACCGCTGCCCCCACCGACGAACAGCTCGCTCGATGGCAACAGCTCATCACCACAACCACCGAACGAGCCGAACCGAGCTGGACAGACTGGCCAGTGGTATGGCGCCACGCCGCAGCCGCCGAACTCGACGGCCTCAACGTCGAAACCGCGCTCACCCGCACCGCCGCAACCCTCGATCAGCACGCCCAGCTCGACCCGGGCGAAGTCGCGCAGCACTTGGTCGATCAGCTTGCCGCACAACGCGATGCCGGATCCGGCGACCAACCAGCACTACCGTGGATGACCCTGCCGCCGGTGCAGCTACGCCGCCAATACCCCGAGATCACCGAGCAACTGCATCAGCACAACGACGCCGCCCGAACCCGGCTACACGAGCTTCGTACCGATGTCGCCACTGACCCGCCACAATGGACCGGTGGACTCGGCGAACGCCCCGAACACGACCCGACCGCGGCGCGACGCTGGGACGAACTCGCCGCGCTGGCCGCAGCCTGGCGCGAGACCTACAACGTCCGCACCACAAACCCGGAAGTCCCGCTGGGCCCAGAACCCACCGGCAACACCGCCCGCGCCGACGCCTGGCGCACGATCATTCAGGATTGGAAACCGCCAATGAGCCCCGAACAGCGCGCCCGCACGCAATACCGGCTCGACTCGCTCCGCGACGAGGTAGTCGACGCCCGGCAAGACCTCGGCGACGACCACATCGAGCACCGCACGGACGCCGAAGATCATGAACTGGACCGCCGCCGAGCCGAACAAGAAGACCAGGACCGTTCGCACAGCCACAGCACCGGAAACGGCCTGGGTCTTTAGCGACGGTTAAACACTGGCGCCGGGAGGCGAGCGAGGACTCGATGTGGCCTGACTGCTCTCGCCGAGTGATCTTGCTGGCGCGACGGAGTGATCTCCGGACATCTTGACCCACTTCCTGCACCGCCTGCGCCAAGCTCCTGCGCGGAGAACCGCACGACGGGAGTGGCCAGGTGGGTGGAACTCTGCGGGTCAACTCGCTCGCGATCCAAGATCGGCGAGGATGGCAGAAGCCGTACGAGCTGACTGGTCGATTGGTCGGGATCATCGGACCGATCGATCGCGGCAAGAGCTCGATGGTCGACTGCATCGACTTTGTCCTCGGACGCAGCGTGCGGTTCAAGGGCGCCGTCGACGACCAGCTGGTTGCCGTCAAAGCAGGGATGCAGATCGGTGACGAGGAAGTGTTCCTGCACCGCTCCCGTCGCCGGCTTGGAGTCGTCCGGGTCGAAGACTTGGCTGGCGACGAGATCGCAACCGTGCCCATCAACGCCAGCGGGGACCAGCAAGAGCTGTCGGACTGGCTGTTGGCGCGGCTCGGTCTCGACGATGCATTCGCGTCGGTTCGGTTGCCCCATGACAGGCGGCTCTCGTTCGCCTCCGACCTGCTGCCCTACCTGCATGTCCGGCAGGAAGACATCGACCGGTTCGTGATCCGGCCGCAGACCTCCGCGGATGACGCCGCCCGCTTGGCGGTGGCCAAACTGCTATTGGAGTTGATCAACCCGGCATCGGAGCGGCTGGGAGCCCGGATACACGACCTGAACAACGAAATCCGCAACAAGCAGCGCAAAGCTGACCAGGTCCGAGACTTCCTCAACGCCTCACCGGAAACCAACTCCGGCACGCTCGATGCCGACCTGGACCGGCTACGAGACGACGAGACTCAGGCCGCCCAGAGGCTCAAGAGTCTGCGCGACCGGGCCCGCGCCGCCACACAGTTCGCCGAACAGCGTCAGCAGCAGGTGGATCGGGCACGTCAACGTCTCGCCACGGCGGAAGACGGTGTCGATTGGGCGTTGCGCCGACATCGCGAGAAGGCCACCGCGTTAGCCCAGATCGACGCTTCGCTTGCCGAACTTGGTGAAGTCGCTGCTGCCTCGTCGGAAGACCGTGAACGCCTGGCTTTGCTGTACGACGCGTGCCCTGCCTGCGAAACAGACCTCAGCAGCCGTGCGGTTCCGACCGGGCGGTGCAGTCTGTGCACCGAAACACTTCCGGGAGCGGCACAACACAAGGAGAAGCAACAGCTTCAGCGGGCTCGCGAACGTCTGGTGCCCGAGGTCGCAGAGCTCGAGCAGAATGTCACCAGGGCCCGCCACGCAGCAGATCTTGCTCGCGAGCAGCTCGCCCTCGCACGCCGTGCCGTGGACGAGGACACCGCTGATGCCGTTACCCCTTACGTCGACGCGATCACTGCCGCGGCGACCGAGCTGGAAGCGCTGAGGAGCGAGATCACCACGCTTGAGCGCCTTAAGGAACCGCACCGTCGACTCTCCGAGCGGCAGGAGGAGATCAACCGTCTCTCCGAGGAACTAGACCAGGCTCGTGAACAGCAAGTCCGGGTCGGCGCGGAGTTGAACGAGCCGGACGACGTGCTTCAGCGACTCAACAACCTCTTCGGGCGGGTCGTGTCCGAGTTCAGGCTTCCTTGGGCTACCGGCCGCGCTCGGTTGGATCGGGACACGCTTTTGCCGATGGTCGACGATCAGGACTTTGACCAGCGAGGTGGCGGCTCGCGCACTGCGGTCTCAGTGGCTTACAGCCTCACCTTGATGATGTATGCGTTGGAGGATCCGACAAGGTTTCAGCTTCCACAAATGCTGATCCTCGACTCTCCGCAGAAGAACCTCGGGCGCAATGATCATGATCAGGATCTGGCAACCCGGATCTATCGATGGATCATCGACTACTTCGAAGTCCGCCGCGAGGCACTTGGCGGGAGGTACGAGACCTTTCAGCTCGTCATCGTGGACAACAACATCCCCACCGCCGTCCGCAGCGGGTTCGACACGCTGATCCAGTTCAAGGACCCCCACGGGTTCATCCGCGACCTGGACCATCCGCACGGCGAACCCGCTGGATACGAGCAGCTTGCACTCGACGACGAACTCGACCACGACGGGCTCTAATAACCCGTAATTGCTGGTCGCGCACTCTCAAGCGGTCTCATGCTGGCTCGGAACACGGCTCGCCTGGTACATCGGCTAACTGCGCATCGATTGGTGTGCACAACAAGGTGCGGGCGGTGGGTATACGTCGCAGCTTAAAGCCTCGAAGTCCGCGGACGTTCAGTATTCGAGAGACCGGGACAGGCGGCGCAACTCGTCGGCGTCGGCGTCGGCGCCGTCGTCCTCCGGAGGAGCTGCGACCAGTGTTGCGTGCCGCGAGCCGGGCACGACCCCGGCCTTCTCGCGTCGTAGCGCTTCGCGGAACTGCTCGGCCGTGATGCGGTCCGGCCGCTGCGAATCGAGTCCGATGTCGACGAGGTGCGGAGAAAGCTTCACGAGCCCGTCCCGGCATTCGATCAGCCGCCGCCAGTAGCGACGGTGCAGCCGCACCGGCACGAGGCGGTCAAGCCACGGGATAAGAGGACGTCGACGTTCGAGCGCGTTGGACGGGAAAACGTCGTGCAGTGCTTGCCACAAGGGCCGCAGCTCGGAGTAGACGCGGCGGTGCCGCCACCACACGCAGGCGGCGACTACGCGCTCCACAGCACCGACCATGCATACCCCGATCACGAACAGCAACAGGAATGGGCCGATCAAGTCGTTCACCAGGCCGGACAACGCCGGCGAATGCGGAAGCACCATCAGCACAGTACGTACAGCCGAGAGCCCAGCGAAGCCAGCCAAGCCCACCGACGCCACCAGCAACCCGAACCGGGTCCGGCGCGTGGACTCGCGGGCATAGCGCACCGCCCACAGTGCCGCTGCCCCGGTCGCGTAAGCGAAGTAGGCGTTGCCGAGCACGTAGAACACCAACACCGTTGGGTAGCGTTCAGAAGCCACAGTCGCGCTGCTTTGAAGCAAGGCGTCCGGGTTCGGGGTTAGCGCTACGGCCACCGTCATGATCACCAGCACGCTGGCGAGAATCGCCGCTTCCCGCCACGCCCTGCGCGCACCGGCACCGGCGGCGAACAGGAAGAACAGCATCAAGCAGCACCAGCTGCTTGCCAGCGCATAGTTCTTGACCAGGTTTTCGGCCGTGGGGCCGAGGTTGAACGTGTTGCGGATCGCGGCCATAACCGCAGGACTGTCTGCGGCTCGCAGGATCAAGCAAGCGACCACCGCACGCAACGCCGCGCTGCCCGGATTGCGCGCCAGCCGGTAGATGAACCAGGCAGGAGCAACGATGAACGCAAGGAAGGATGTGAGGCTCATAGCCAGGATTCCTGCTGGTCGCCCAAAGCGTGCTGCACGCGATTCGCACGCCCGGTGGCCGCCGGACGTGCGATCGCCTCGTCGACGGCCGCTTTCTCCTCTAGCATCGTCGCGACGATCTCGGCCTGGCGTTCCTCGTCCCGGTCGTAGCTGGTGCGCCGCAATGCTCGACGGATGACATCGGGTGGGATGTCGGGCATCAGCTCATGCCACACCGCGTCCTCGCCGTCGTCCGAATTATGGTTGGCCAGTACGTGGCCCAACTCGTGCGCGATGATGTGCTGCTGGTGGAGCCGGGTCGTCTCCGACTGGTAGAGGATGATTTCCGCCGACGTGGTGGACAACCACAGTCCGAACGGGCCGGGCACCTCGAGCGGGTAGGACAGCAGCTGGATGGGTTTCCCGCGGCGTTCCGCAAGCCGCTCGCACACTTCTTCCATGCTGACCGGGCGGGTGATGTGCAGTGCAGCGAGTTCGCCGCGCAGACGCCGCCGTAGGGCTTGTTCACTCCGGTAGCGGCGAAGCGCGTTCTGCCTCCGATTCGTGCTCACGGTGTGCCCCCTGTTTGTCCTGTTCCATCCGGTCGCATCGTCGCATCGCAAGACCGATAACGCGTCGGGATGAGCCAATAGATCCCGCGGTGGGGCGAGTACAGCGACAGAAGTAACCCATCCGGGTGTACGCGCGTGTCGTCATCGCAAGTTCATGACGCAGCTCGTTCTTGCGCTTCCCCTTCGAGCAAGTTGCGCATAATGTCCGTATCTGAAGGCGGGGTGTGCTGTGGAATGGACCCGATCGCGCGCCAGTGGGCCAGCAGGCGTGCCCTTTCTCCGGCCGTGGTGGCTCCGCGAATGCCGTGCTGTTCGCTGCGCGGGCGAGTGAGTTCGTCCAGGAGACACTCGGTCTGCACCGGGCAGCTCCGGCAAACCGCCTTTGCGCTCTGACGACGTTGGTGTGCTTGCCAGCCAGGTTCGTATACGTCGTCGCGTCCGTACCAGAGATGTGGGTCGGTTCCTGCACATGCAGCGTGGCGTTCCCAGGGGGCGCGGTAGTCGTGGAGAGTCATGGGGCCGTCCCGACTTGGACGCTTCCGTGATCGTCCACGCACGGAGCTGACGGACTCCGAACCGGGCGCACAGGCGGAGTGGAGTGCAGATCGGGATCGTAGCGGCACCAGCCCGTACGGAAGACCTTCGCGTCATACATGGCGTCGTCCGCTGCGGCGACAGCTTCGCGAAGCTGAGCCGTGGGCAAGTCGGTCAGGACTGCGAGTCCAATCGACGCCCCGATGTGCATGGCATGGCCCCGAATCCGCAAACGGGCTGTCAAGCCATCCAGCAACGTGTCGGCCGCGCTGGCGAGCGTCTCCACCGGAAGTTTTGCGAGAAACACGAACTCGTCTCCCCCAAGCCGTGCCAGCAACGCGTCCGCGGGCAGCGCGGCACGCAGGCGCGTGGCTATCGCACGGAGCACCCGATCGCCGGTGGAATGGCCGAAGGTGTCGTTCACGTGCTTGAATTCGTCGAGATCCACCATTCCGCACAAATCGGTCCGGCGGAGTAGCGCAGGCGCAGTGATCTCCCACCCGGCGCGAGTGAGCAGTCCGGTGGCGGGGTCGCGGCGGGCGTGGCGGAGTTCGCGTGTGCGGTGGTGCAGGCGGCGAGCCGTACTGGCCCAGCCAACGCCGGCAGCTACAGCTCCGGCGCCCGCGGCGGCCGCACAGGTCTGGTGAAACCGAATGCTGCTCATTGAGATTCCTTTCGAGACGGTGTGGCATCGGAGCGCTGCTCGGATTCGGCGGCAGCGAAGCGGTTCGCGCGGTAGACCGCGCCGACCTCGCGGTGGCGCCCGTCGAGGCAGTGCGGGTGGACCCACTCGGCCAGGCGTGCCGCGAATCCGGGCCGGGTTTGCTGGAGCCAGAGCTGGGCGTCGCGCACGTTCGCTGTCGTTCCTATGTGGGCGCGACGCCACGAGTAGGCCAGGACTGCGACCTCTTGAGCCAAACCGGGATGCTCTGCCCAGCAAACAGGGATCGCTCTCGCCTGAGATCCCGCGATGCCTAGGAACGTGGTGTTGTACCAACCGACGAAGTTCTGCACAGTCCACAGTGGTGTGTGGTTGTCGGAACGGTGTAGCCGATCCTCGGCCGCGGCCGGGGGCGCGAACAACACCCACGGAGCGGGTCGGTCGGCGGGTTCGTCCTCGGCACCGTCGGGTTCGTCGGGATCCCCGTTCTCCAGGGTCTCGATCCGCCCCCGCAGAGCAGTGAGTTTGGAAGTGAGGCCGCCGACGATCTCGGTGAGTGCCTCGACCTGTGCCTCCAGCGGCGAGGTGCCGCCGTCACTCGGTTCAGCAGAGTTCTGGGAGCGTCGCGGCGTTATTTCCTCATCGCTCACCGGGCATCCACCTCCGGTGCTCGCGGTGTCGGTTGGGTCGTAGTGGTGTAGCCGTCCGGAGTGATCGCGGCGGTTCCGTCGCGCACCGCTGCTTGGTCTGTGCGCAGCTGCGGCCAGTCGCCACGACGGGAAACGTCAACAGTCCGGGCCAGAATCGGCCGCAGGTGGCGGTGGAAGACGAGCACACGACCGCGGGGCAAGGTGCGAACCGCACCAGCGCGATAGGTAGGCACGTCCTCGGTACCGACGCTGGTGCGACCGATCCCGAGCAGTCCGTCGCTCTGCTGCTGGTATCGGCGCCGTTCGTGGTACGAGGACAGCGTCGAGACCAGTTCGAGGGTCTTGGTGTCCTTGATGCCGCCCCAGAACGTCAGCGTCGTGGTGTTGTCGAGCAGCTGGCGTCTTCCCGATTCCCCGTAGAGATCTTCCAGGTGTGCCATGGATTGGGCTGCCCAGTGGATGATCACGCCTCGTCCTGCCGAGTCGGCGAGGATTTCGGGCAGCTTCGGAATCGGCGTGGCGTCGTAGAGCTCGTCAAGGTCGTTGGTCGCAGGCGGATCGAGACGCCGGGACGGGTACGACAGCGCCATCTCCTGCTCGGTGGTGAGGATGTCCTCGACCAGCGCTGTGAGCACCGGACGAACCTGCGCGGCTTGGTGCTTGTCGGCGACGAGGAACAACGAGCCCTGGTTAGCCACGAAGGCGTGGGCGTCGAACTCCTCCCCTGCTTTCGGTGAGCAGAGTTCTCGGAGGTGCGGGTCCAGCCATGGCTCGATCACGCGCCGTACGCTCAACCACACGGCATCGGAGGTCTCCGCGACCATGCCGATCTCGGCGGCCAGGTTGTCGGCCAGCTCGACGAACCCGCGTCGACGCAGCAACTCGACGGGTTCCTGGTCCGGTGGCTTTGTGATCGACCAGCTGACCAGGTCGCCGACTCCCCTGCCGTCGTGGGCGGCGGCCAGCAGGTACGCCTGCACGACGGTCTTCGCTCTCTCGCGGAAGATCTTGTCGTTGCCGCCGACCTCGGACAGGCCAACAGCGGAGGCGTCGACGAGGGTTTCGGCACGCCGCCTCGCCACGGCGAAGTCCTTGCATCCGGGGATCGGTGAAGGCCGGATCTGGGCCGGCCACTGCACTTTGCCGGTGGTGTCGAACACCATCACCGGGCCCGCCCCGGGCCGACGCGAACGGGCCAGGGCCGCGAACTCGACCAAGTCCGGTTTCGTCGTGCTGCACAACAACGCGCCGGGCGCTGCCAGAGCTTTGTGCACGACATCGGTGCGGGACTTGCCGGACTGAGTCGGCGCGAACGCACCTGTCGGGTTTTCCAAAGGTGTGCCCAGGATTTGCCGATGAGGACATCGGTGCAACGGCGCGGCGACCTGCTCAAGCGGCGCGCGGCGGCGCTCTCGCGGAGTCAAGCTCGGTCGAGTCCATTCGGCAGCTCGCCGTGCCGCCTCCAGCGACAGCTCACCGCGGATATCGCGGCGGCTGGCATGTCCCGGCTGGGTGGGTCCGAAGCGGGACCATGCAGCCATTCCCACGACGGCTACGACGGCAGCACAGGTCCCCAGAAAAGCGCCGGTGATCGACCAGTACGACCTCGGTTTCTCGGCCAACGCGGCAGTCCATGGGTCGCCCAGGTCCGCGGCTGGCTCTGCGGGATGACCTAGCACGGAGAGCACGCCAGGAATCCAGGACTCGAACGCGGGCATCCGCCACGGCCCGCCTTCGAGCACGGTTGCGGCCGCCGCACCGAGCATGAACAGACCGGCTACGGCCAGTGTCAACGACAGCACGGCGATAAGGAGCCCCATCAGGACCATGTCGCGATCAGCGGTCGGTGAGAAGGTCGGTGCTCGGCTCATGCCCGTTCTCCTCGGGGTTCGGCGACGCGCCGGATGGCGACGACTTGCCCAGCCCAGTCGTCGAGTTTTGCGACCACTACCCCGGTTTTCTCGTCGTAGGCGTTGACGATGTGCCCGTAGCCGACGTACATCCCGACGTGCCGCGGGTTGCTGGGTGATCCGAGAGATCCGGGGATGAACACCAGGTCACCTGGTTGGATCTGGTCGAGGGAGCTGACGGCCCGGCCGTCATGGACCTGGCTGACGGTGCCCGCGGAGACAGGTACCCCAGCGTGCGCCCAGGCGGCTTGCATTAGCCCGGAACAGTCGAAGGCATCCGGCCCCTTGGCTCCATAGACGTACGGCTTTCCGCGCTGTGCCAGCGCGTATTCGACGGCGGCTCGTTGAGCAGGGTCGGCCGGCAGCTGGAAACCAGGCGGCAAACTTTGCGGATCGAGCGGTGTATTCGGGCCGCCCTGCCCCTGGTCTGGGCAGCTCGCCGTGGCCTGCTGCGCCAAGTCGGCTTGAGACCCGCCTCCGGGCGGAAGCGGATTGTCCAGCCCGGTCCAGAACTTGCTCATCAAAGCGCTAGCGGCGGCTTCCTGCGGGGCGTAGCGGTCCGGGTAAGCGGATGCCTGCACCGTCTGCTGGGCCACGCCGGGCGGCATGTCCCACCACCCATCAAGGGCCGTTAGGTGGTCCAGGAACGTGCCAGTCGCGTAGACCGGGTTGGTCACCTGTTCCGGAGTTCCCCATCCCATCGACGGCCGCTGTTGGAAAAGCCCGAGGCTGTCGCGGTCGCCGTGACTGACGTTGGTCAGGTCCGACTCAACGATCGCAGTAGAGATGGCGATGACCGCGGCACGTTGCGGCAGCCGCCGTTGCTGCGTGATCGCGGTGATGGTCTGTGCGTTGGTCATCTGCTCGCCGTTCCACTGCCGGTCGCCGACCTGCTGACCGCCACCGCCAGGCCCGCTACCGGCGCCGCAGTTGAGCGCGGCACCCGTTGCTGTGGCCACGGCCATGACTGCGATACCGACCAAGAGCAGTGGCAGCACGACGAGAACTGCTGTGGCGGCGGCGAATGCCAGAAGAGTGCGCGAGGAGTTCGGCATCACCGGCCTCCGTCCGCACGCAGCTGCGCGTTGGTGTCGAACACGGCTTTCTCGCAGCTGGAGAGCACGGTTTGGACCTTGTAGCCGGGCTGGTTCTCCAACTTCCACAGCGCCCGACCTTGGCGTTCCATGCACCAGCCCGTGGTGACATCCTGCTCGGGTTCACCGAGCCCGAGATCGTCGGCGAGTTCGTCAGCGACCCTTGTGGACTGTCCGAACAGGATTCTCGTGCTGCACAACGCGAGCAGATCCTTGGCGATCGCCACTTCTTGCGAGCCGGCACTCCCGACGGAGAGGAAGTCCGACGGCTTGTGTCCGACCAGGACTTGGATCTTGCGTTCGGTGCGTGAGAGCCGCAGGTCTGAGTCGACGGCTTGGACGGTCTTGACGCCCAGCCTCATCTGCCGCCAAACCTCGTCGCGTACGACGATCCGGATTTCGCCGTCCTCTTGCAGATCGGTGATCAAGCTGGCCCAGGAGCCCAGAACGGTCAGCGCCACCGCAACGGCCTGATCCCCGCGAGAACGCAACAGGGACAGGTCCATCGACTGGATCGGCGCGTTCCAATCCAGTTCGAAGTTGGTGGGCTCGTCGAACAAGCCACTGAGCGGTCCGGAGATGAGATTGCCGAGCGCATCAGTGATCGGACGCAATGTGTCGAGGAACTGACGCCGGTCGGCGAAGCGTGCGATCTCCACCAGCTCCGGTGCAGGGTCGGCCAGCGCGCGGTGAACCTCGGGGATGGTCACCGGACGTACCCGGTCGTTGCCGTCGGCAGCCCCGACCAGACGCCGCAGTACCTGCGAGAGCACGGCTTCATCGCTGACGGTGGCCGGGTAGCCCTGTGCTTCGGCGAGAGCGACCAGCAGTTTCGTCCACCGCCCGAGCACGCCATCGAGTTCGTCACGCTGACGCCCGACTGACCAGGAATCCCATCTGGTGGCCAACGGCCCCAGGTCCAGCGCGTTGAGTCGAGCCGGTGAGCCTCGCCCGAGCGCGATGGGTTCGATTCCCAGCGCTCGCAGCAGGGGCGAGTATTCGCCCTTGACGTCACCGGAAATCAGGGTGCGGGTGCCGAACAGCATCATCCGCAGCAGAAGTGCGACCACTGTGGACGACTTGCCGCGGCCGGGCTCGCCGAACACGACCAGGTTCGGGTTGGTCACCAGCCCGTTGAGCACCCAGTCGATCGGCGAGCAGTAGAAGGCGCCGCCGCTCAAGGTGTCGTAGCCGATGCGGGCACCCATCGCGGGATTCGCGTTCGCCGCCAGCAGTGGGAACAACCCGCCGATCTCATGCGTGGCCGCCAAGAAGGTCGGCAACGGCGCTTCCACTGGAGCCCAGCCGTATCCGACCGCGGTACGTCCGCGGCGCGGAGCTTGCAGCCGATTGATGCGCTGCCCCCGCTGGTCACGGCGAGTTGGCGGTGCTGTCGGCCGAGCCCGTGTCGGGGGCGGAGCGCCGAACTGGCTTAGCAGCTGTGCGGTGTCGCGTGCCGAGTTTCGCGTCAAAGCAGACCTCCTCGGGAGCGGGGCAGGCCGATGCCCAGCGGGAGGCAGGCGGCGACGAACGCCGAGTCCTGCGCGAGATCGAGCCGCAGCAGGCGGAACCGGCCAGCGCTGTCGTTTTCCAGGCGTGCCGCGTGGTCCTCGACCGTCCAGTTCGCGGGGACGGTCACCGAGGACACGGCGGAGAACCTGACCAGGCTGTGGCCTGCTGCGACCGCGCGCTCTTGCGCCTGCGCACCGCTGGCCTCGCGATCCTCCGATGCGGAGGCGGAAAACCCCTTCGCGGACTTGTAGTCGCGCAGCACCCCGGTGCGGAACCGCAGGCTCTGCACTTCGCGCGAAGCCTTGCGAGAGTCCAAGACCTCGTAATGGATTGCCAGCGTTCGCCGCTCGCCGGCTGTGCGCACTGCCAGCAGCGGCGACAACGAACCGAACACGGTGCCCGCTTCGGGCATCAGCACCGAGTACGACACCGTCGAGTAAGCATCGTGGTCGTAGCGGCGCATCGACGACGGCGGTGCGGCGACCGGTCCGGCGGCAGCCTTCGGCAGCCCGTCTTCGGGTTCCCCGCTGATGTGCCCGGCCCGCAGCACTGCGCTGGAGTCAGGGTTGAACCCAGTGCGGATGGCCTCGGCGAGCGCGCTGCCGGACAGCCATTCCACCGAGGTCGCTCCCAGCGATTTGAGTGGATCTTCCAAGCCGTCGATCACCCGGTAGAGAACCCGAGCTCGGCCTTCGATGCCGCCGCCCGCGGCCGCCGCTGGTTTTCGCAGCGCGTCCTCGGACCCGGCAATGGTTACGAACACCTCGTGCCGGACGCTCGCGTTGCCGATGGTGTGGTCGAGTTCGTCGGCTGCCCGGCGTGCGAGATCGGGAGCGTTGTGAACTTCGTGTTCGCGACGCCAGATGTCGTGCTCGGTGCCGTCGTCGGGCACGGTGCGTACGAGCAAGCTGAGCCGGTCGACGACGTCGCGGTGCCCAATGGACAGCAGCAGGGTTCCCAACCGGGAAGCCAGTCGTTCGCACTGTTCCGCGGACAGCAGCCCGACTCCGGAGTGAGTAAGCCGCGCGGTCGCGCCCCACCGGCCGTCGCCGGTGTCGTGGATAAGGCACACCCGCCCCCGGTCCCGCAGCGGTGGGCCATCCGGCAGCGCGATCCGTTGCAGGACGCCAGGTAGGTCAGGCTCGTCAGGGGTAATTGGATTTCCAGCCGCGGCCGCGGATTGCCACCGCGACCAGCCGGTGGCAGCACCGAGCTGGTGCAGCAGCAGGTGCGCCAGCCACCGCAGCGCCGGTCGTCCGCGTATCGGCACCACGACCAGAGTGGCGATCCCGCCACAGACGACGAGCAGAAGTAGTGCGTCGGTGAACTGGCCAGCCGACACGGTCCACAACACCGGCACTGCCAACACCAGGCAGGTCACCGCCTGCACCGGGGTAAGGCCCATGATCCATCCGGCACGTTCGCGCCGGGACAAGCCTCGATAGATCCGAACGTGATGGCTCATCAGACAATCACCGCTGCTTCCGCTGCTTCACTGCTGGAGGCGCCAGCGCCGCCTCCGCCACTGGTCTTGGGGCCGGATCCGCCGCCGCCACCGCGAGGGCCGCCGCTGTCGTCGGGCGGTTCCTGACCGCCGTGGTCGGGAGGTTCGGGGGGAGGTGGTTCGTCTCCACCGGAACTGCCGCTGCCGTCGCTGTGCTGCGGACCGACCCCGTCGCTGCTGGTTACCGAACCGCGGTTGGCCGCCGGGGGTTGGGTGTCCTCGGCATCGGCCTCATCGGAGTTCTGCTCGCCCTCCCCTGGCTGGGACGAGTCGTCCGAGGAGGAGTCGCCGAAGGACGAGCCAGAACCGTTGCCGATTCCGTAGGTGTCCATCTCCTGGTTGCCGTAGTCGGCCGCTGCCGCATCGAAGCGGCCGGAATGCACGTCCTCCTGCGTCGAGCCACCGCCGCCATCGGAGCCGCCACCAGACCCGCCTCCGATGCCGGTGAGGGCATCGGCAGCTTGCATGGCGGGGTTTCCGGAGCCGTAGCTGTCCATCCCAGCGCTGGAGAGCGCGTCGCGGAATGCACCACCCGCGTCGGTGTTGGGGTCGACGAACGCAAACAGCCGGAACAGCACGAACGGGGTGAACACGCTCACCACCAGGACCCCGATTCCGGCGAGCAACCCCGACAACCCCTGCGAACCGCCGACGAGAGCGACGCCCAACGCCAGTGCCAGCGCCAGAACCGGCTTCATAGCGATGCAGGCCAGCAGCCATCGCGCGGTCTTCCAAAACCACGACTTGCTGACGTTGGCCAGCAGACCGGCGGCAGTGATCGGGATCGTGGCGACCAGCAGGTACACGGCCGCTTCGCGGAAGAGCATCTCCAGGCAGTAGCCGATAGCCGCGGGAACGACGCCGATGACGGCACAGATCCCGAGCACGACGGCTTTGACCCCGTCCGCCGCTCCATCAGCGAATCCGGTGTGGTGCAGCGCTTCTTGGAAGTTCGCCGATTGCAACCCGTGGTTGAGGATGCCTTCCGTGAGCCCATCGGCGGCTACGAGGAACGTGCCGACCAGGCCGGTGGTCACCGCGAGCGCGATGCCGTACTGCATCGGGCCGGTCGCGAGCCGTAGGAACCCGCGGCCTCCGCGCAATGAAGTCATGGTCAGCTGCCAGAAGAAGAGCCCCAGCGCCAGGACGCCGGAGATCCACAGCATCATCGGCCACAGCACCCCGACTGGTCCACTGTGGACGTCGACTACGAACACCGAGAACCTGTCGGCGAGGGAGAACGCGGCGCGAAGCAACGCCAGGCTGCCGTCCCACAGCATCCGCATGGCCCCCTCGAACGCAGATGCCGCGAGTTCGGCAAGTCTGCCGCCGAGAGCGCTGCCGATGTCGTCGAAGGGCCACATGGTTCAGCCCTCCCGCAGTTCGCGGTAGCCCGCGGCCACGGCGTCAGCGCTGCCTGGCCACGCGTTCGGTGCCGGTGCGGCCAGCGGTGTTGCGGCGATGCGCCATTCGCGGCCGTTCCAGCGCAGCGCTTGGCAATCTCCGATCCCGGCGGTGACCGTCTGCCCGCGGTAGTCGACCGAGTACTGCCCTAGGACGCAGGCCACCACCACGTTTCCGCGTTCGGCGGTACCTTTGATCTGCCCTTGGACCACGTCGTAATCAGCGGTCAGTCCAGGAACCATCCCGGCCGGGTTCAGTCCCGCCGACGTGCGCAGTGATCGCAGCAGCGCATGCAGCCCGGTGTCGTCGGCCGGTGGTGCTCCCGATTCGGACTGCTCGGTGAATCCGCGCGTGTAGGTGGCGGGGTCCGCACCGCGCAGAGCTGTTTCGTCCAGGGACGCCAGTTGCGCGAGCGCTCCCTCTGGTGTCCCGGGCGTGCTCGAAGGAATCCACCGCCCTGCCTGCTGCTGAGTCCGGGGGATCGTGATCACGGGTCCGGCCGAGTCAGTGCTCAGTGGTTGCGGCTGCACTGCTTGCGGCGGGAGCTGCAACATCGGCCGACGCACCAGCTCCAAGCTGTCCCGGTCGGGGTCTTCGGGGATGGCTCCGATCAGAGGCTGCGGGCTGGGCGGTGGCGCCGGAACGTCGTCGGGGGTTATCCGGGAGATCAGAACGGCGACCACCACAGCCAGCAGCGCCAGCACTCCAAGGGTGATCGCGGCCTCGCAAAGCTCCGGACTGAGGCGGTAACGGCGCTTGTCGAAATCCGGGGGCCTCATGCGCCGCCCCCGGCGAAGTGGTTGATCAGCGGGTAGCCGACGGCGTACAGCAAGCCGCCCGCGACACCGCAGAGCATCATGACCACGCCGACCTTGCCCGCGCGGTGGTGATCGACCCACCGGCCACCGGCCCACACGGCCAGCCCGGCGAAAAAGCCCACCACCAAGGCGATTCCTGCGCCCCATTTGAACGTGCCGGCGACTTCGGTGACCTTGTCGGCACCGGGAGGTGCTACGGGGGCTGGGTTGGGGATCTGAGACAGGATCGGCAATGCGAAGTCGGTTACGTGCTGGATCATCAGCGGGCCGCCTTTCGGGGTGCAGCGGGGACGGCGGAGCGGGTGTTGGGCTGCAGCGACAGGTGCTGCAGCAGTGGATTCATGGCCCCTCGCAGACGTGCTGGAGTGATTTCCGCGGTGATTCCGCTTCGGGCCAACTCGTTGTCGTGGGGCAGGAAAAGCGCGCTCTCGAGCAGCGCCGCCGTGCGCCGTCCTGCCGCGCCCGGGACCCCTACAGGCCATTTCTTCGCACCGAGCACAACCAGCTGGGCCGGGCGCGTGGTGGTACCGGTCTGATCCCATGCGGCCAACCGCGCCAGGACCTGCTCGGCGTGCAGCAGCGACGGTCGAGTCGGCCGGCACACCAGTAGCGGCACGGGCGCCGGAGTCCCGGTGCGCAACCAGGCACCTGCCCCGGCTAGCGGGTGAGCGGCCACCCGCCACGGGTCGTGCCCGATGTCGATCACAGTGGCCTGCACCGAATGGGCGGCCGGTTTGAAAAACCGGGGCGACGGCACCATGCCGGGGGTGATGACCGGCAACGTGGTTTCGATACGCGCCACGACCGCCTGAGCCCGCCACGAGGCTCGAATACGCACTGCCGGATGCGGGCCGTCGAAGACCGGTCCGTCCGAACGGGACGCAGTAGCCAGACCCGAGCGAGCCGGGTCGGCGGTGTCCACCATCAGGACGCGGTGTCCAGCAACCTGCAAGGCGTCAGCGAGCACAGTGGACACCACCGACGCGCCCGCACCTGGCGAGGCCGCCAGTACCGGGACCACCGCCCCGAAACCGGCCCAGTCAGCAGCTCCAAGAGCCGCCGGCGCGAACCCCTGATGTTGCACTGCGGCGGCGGCTTGTCCGGTGGCCGCAGCGGTGCGGTGCGCGACGTCGTCTCCGTCGACACCGGCCGAGCCAGTAGAGGCCGCCGCAGCGAGCCGACCGGCTTCGACCGCACCGACAACATCTGGGCTGGGAAGGTTTCCGCGCAGAGCAGTGGCAGCGCCTGCCAACCGGCGGTCGCGCTGGTCGAGATCTGCGGCGGCATCCGCTACTTCAACCGACGCATGGGACTTGTGCACGGCCGATGGCGACACGCACGGCCGCATAGCGCAGGAAGCCGTTGCTCCGTCCTGGCGCGGCGAGGAGGGCGTGCTGCCCGTTGTCGGTTTTGTGTGCGGCAGATGAGACATGAGTGCTCTCCAGATAGGACAGTCTTGACGTGATCTGCGGAAACACGCGCGACTTCGGACGCGCGGCCCCATCGCCCGAGACCTGGAGATCCGGGCACTTTTTGACGGAATGGATGCGGTGTTCCTGCCGCTGCCAACCGACGCGCGGCATCGGCCGAGCAACGCTCAGCGCTGCTGGCGGGGAAGCACGGGAATTTTCGTGAAAACGCAGACGCCCGACACGAAACTAAACAGCGTGCCGCGGACGATGGGCCACTGAATGGCGGCCCGGAAGCGCGGAATCAGCTCTGTGGTGCAAAACGATTCATGTGAAGCTCCTTTTGCCGAGATCTTTTCGCCGTCGATGACGACCGACCGAAGATCGCCCCGTCCGATGTGGCTGCGTCGGGGCACCCGGGCGCCCCACTGGCTCCGAGAGCTCGGCGCGAAGATTGCTTACTCGCCCGAGTGGTGGATCTCCACCCCGCCCCTTGTTCCGCTATAGTGGACCGGATGACTCCAAGGTAAGCCGGAGCACACTGGGGTGTCAACTATAGCGGACAGTCGGTTCCGAGGTCCGCTTTAGTGGACCAAGGAAGTGGGTGGCCGAGATGGCCGACAACAACATCGACATGAGCTTCGCCGCGCAGCTCCAGCGGCTTTTCGACAGCTACCGCAGGGAGGACGGCAAGCGGTACACCGCCAAGGAGGTCGCCGACGAGATCTCCTACCGCGGACGGGTGCAAGTCTCGAAGAGCTACCTCTACGAGCTACTCAAGGGGCAGAAGACCTCGCCGAGTCTGACGCTCGTGCAAGCCCTCGCGGAGTTCTTCGAGGTCAATCTCGACTACTTCGCCGACGACGAGCGCGGCCGCGACCTCAACCGCCAGTACGAGACGGTCGCAGCCCTGGCGGATGCGGACGTACGCCAGATCGCCCAACGCGCTCGCGACCTCTCCCCCGACCAGCTGCGCAGCGTCCTGCAGTACGTGGATTTCGTGCGAACGACCAGGGACGACGCCGACACCGACCACCCGGACATATGACCCCCAAGCCGGATGCCGCAGTTGGCGATCACCCTGTGGCCCGGGCGCCGGCTGCTCACATGAGCGCTATCTGAGCAGCAGGCTTCGATCCCGAACAGCCCGAAGTTCCGGTCGATCCCGTCTCCGCCGGTATCAACTGTAGGAGCTGTCCGATATACTGGACTACGCATAGTAGGCCAGCTGTCAACTTACCCAGACAATCGACATCGAGAGTCCGCTGAAGAAGACGCATGGAGGTAGCGATCGTGGCCGACGACGCAGCGGAAGCTGACGCGGGCACGTCGTTCGGCGCCAAGCTGCAACAGCTGTTCACGACCGTCCTCCGCGAAGACGGCACCCAACACCGCAAGCCCGATGTGGCCGCAGCGGTCGGGGTCTCCCGCGGCTACCTCTACGACCTCCTCGCCGGCAAGAACGAGCCAAGCCACGCCGTGGTCGTCGCACTCGCCAAGCACTTCGACGTGGAGGTCGAGTACTTCTCTGACTCCGAGCGTGGCCAGCGGCTAGATGAGCAGTACGCGATGCTGGCCGACCTTGGCGCGAACAACGTACGCCAAATCGCCCACCGCGCCCGCGGCTTGAGCCCCGAGGCACTGAGCCGGGTCCTCCGCTACATCGAGTTCGAGCAGAACCAAGACGGCACCAGCCGCTGAGCCCGGAGGAACAAGAGCCGGAGCTGCTCACCAAAAATTCTCGCACGCGGATCCGACAGTCTCAGTAACATCCCAACGAGGATGGTTCAGAGCAATGACCAGAGTCTGTGCGTTAGGGTTGTCTTGGGCGATTTAGTGCTGACCATAGACGAGTTGCGAGCCGTTACCCGCTTCGTGACCGAGAGCGCTCAGATCTTCTCGGGGATTTTCGTAGGGCTTGTCATCGGGGTTGTTCGGTTTGCGCTGTCAGCATGGGGGCAATGGGTGCTGTTCGCGCGGCTATGGTTGCCGCTGACCCGACGGTTGCCGTGGCGACCGAAGATGTTCCTCGAGGACGCCTACGAGCGCGGCGTGCTGCGCAGGACGGGTGCCGTTTACCAGTTCCGTCACGCGCAGCTCCGCGACCACCTCGCCAAGCAGTACCGACGCTAGCCCGACGGCAACACGGCCCCTGAGCCGACCACTGAACTTTCGCGTTGGGGCGACGACTCAGCGGTCGCTCGTTTAGCGTGCGAGCTTGGCCAGGTCGTTGTTGAGGTATTGGTTGATGGAGAGTAGCCATTCACGCATGTTGGGCCAGCGGTCGACTTCTTCTCCTGCGAGCCACAGGATGGGGCGGCCGTGACGTGTCTGCGGGCCGGTGGTCCAGAGTGCGAATACGTCGGTGACGTCTTCGCCCGCGGCGACCGGGAGTAGTGTCTCGCGGGCGGGAAAATCTGCGGGCGTCGGCGCTTCGGAGAAGAACAGGTCAAGCAGTTCTTGCGCTTTGTCCCACAGCGGTCCTGCTCCGAGTTCGTCGGTGCTAAGCAGATCGGTGTAGGTGAAAAACAGTGGCCATCCGTTGCCGTGCCGGAGCAGGGCGCGGTGTTGGGCATCCAGCTGCGTGCCGAGCCGTTGTTCGGCCTTGGCGAGCTGTTCCTCGCTGGCTGCCAGCCGTGGCATGGTCATCGGGCTCAGTTGCGGGTCGACCTCGGCCAGGCGGCTGCGCAGCGTCGCTGAGTAGCCGATCAGCTCAGCCCAGTCCGCAGGCAACTCGTTTTCTGGCGGGTTCATCGACATTGCTCCATTGTGGCAGACGCTTCAACGTTAATCACGCGGTTCACCTAATCGGAATTCACTTGGACGGTGTCCCTCCGGATATTGTCGCGCCTGCGAGCCCAACGACGCGTTTACCCTGCTCGTCTGGTCATGCCACTCGTACCCGTCCGGACGGCCGGTCCAGGTCGTGTCCGGAACATGCCCCACCTGGCCCTGGTACGGCTCACCAGCATTCTTCGCACGCAGGCGTTCTGCCATCGCCGCCCGGTTGGCCTCGCGCCGCAACTCGCCCTGTGTGGAGACGCGGCCGGTCTCGGCCAGATGCCCATTTTGCCGAGCTTGCTCGCTGGATTCAACATAGCGACGCAGTTGCTCGTGCTCTTCAGCGGTCCAGTTGGTGCGCCCGCGGAACACCACAGGACCATCAGCCTCGTCGAGGTTCTTGGCGGTGGTTTCGGCGGCTTCTTCGCCGCCTTCGGTGGCGGCTTTGGTGCCTTTGCCGAGGAATTTGCCGCCGGTGGCGCCCCATCCGGCGAAGGGGATCATGGCGGCGGCGGAGAGTCCGGCGTTGAGGTGGTCGCCTTCGGCGGCGTACCAGGCGGCGTTGGCGCCGTCGGCGAATTCGCCGACGCCGGGGATGAGGCCGCCGAGGTCGAGTGCGGCGTGGCCGATGTCGGCCAGTGGGTTGCTGGTGTCCTCGGTGCGTCCCCAGGGCAGTCCTTGGTCGCTGCCTGCGGCGGCGGTGAGTTGGTCGGCCGAGTAGCCGTACTCGCCCGCGGAGCGGTTCCCGTCGGCGTTGTCGGCGGTGTAGTGCTGGCCGCCGTAGAGCCCGGTGATGGTGTTGGCGCAGCGGCGTTGGGCGGCCATCCAGTCGGCGATGGCCTGGTTGACCGCGGACATCAACTGGGCGTCGCGGTCGGTGAGACCGGAGTCGTCGGTCCAGTCCTTGTCCGGCACGATCCCGGTCTTGGCCGAGGCGGCCATCTCCGAGGTCGACGGTTTTTGGTTTTCGTAGGAGTGGATGTCGGCGACGAGCTGCTCGGCCTGCGACCTCAAATCACGCAGCCGTTGCTGGAGGGGGCGGACTTCGTCGGCGTAGTGCTGCAACGCGCCCGCGACGGCTTCGACATCGCGGCCGACGTTGTCGGCGGTCTCGGTGACCGGGCGGGTCGCCTGCAACAACTGCTCGGATTCTGGTGCCAGGTAGGCGGGTGCCAAGCCTTGCCAGGTGGAGTGCACGTCCGCGCCGGTATCGGCGAAACCCGTCCCGGCCGTACGCAGTCCCTGCGCGTGTGCCGCGAGGGTGTCCATGTTGCCGGGGATCTGCGGGATCGCACCCGGATTGATCACCGGCGGCCTCCCGGCATGTGGTCACGCGGGTCCGGCGCCGAGGCGACGCCGCGCTGGGCGTTGAGGACCATCTCGTGATCACCCTGCAGATACGCGCCGACCGCGCTCGAGGCGCCGCCGATCGCGGATTGGATGCGGGAGAACACGAACTGCATGTCCGGCCCGCGGGCCTCGGCGAACCCGGCCAACGCTTGGCCGATGATTCCGGACGACGCCTGCCCGGCCGCGCCCTCGATCTCGGAGCGCATCGCGGTCACGTGCCCCTCGAACTCCGACGCGGTACTCGCGGTGCGCGCCAGCACACCGCGCACCTGCTCCGGGTGAATGTCCCACTCCACGCCTGCAATCCCCCTACGACACAACCAACCCCACCGGCCGAACCGGCGAGAACCGACGACTCAGCCGATGCCTTGCACCGACGAACGCGCTCGCGAGATGGCGGTGTTGGCGGAGTCGTCGTTTTGGGTCATGGTCTGCTTGAGCAGGTTGATGATCTGGCGGACTTCGGTGGCCGCGGACTTCCAGCGTTGTTCGACGTGGTGGTAGTCGTCCGAGACGCCGTCGGCCTGGAAGTCGGCCATCGCGGCGGCCACGGCCTGGTCGCGCTGGGAGATCACCGACTCCAGCCGTCCGATGATGCCCTGGATGTCGCCCTGCACCGACTGCGAAATGCCGGTGTCGAAGCTGCGCCGGTCCATGCTCATGACAATTTCCCCCGGTGGTCAGCGGGCGCCGAAGCGGGCCGCGTCGAAGTTGGCCGAGCCCTGGTTCGCCGAGGCGTTGTCGGCCATTTCGGTATCGCCTTGGCCGAACGACTGGTCCATGCCGGATTGCCCGCCCAAGATCGCCGACAACGACCCGTTGAGCTCGCCGGTGATCTCATCGGCGCGTGCCTTGAACGAGTCGAACGCGCCCCGCCCGGCCCCGTTGAACCTGCCTTCCAGGGGTTCCGCGGCGGCGATGAGCTGGCGGATCAACGCGCCCAGGTCATCGCTGGAACCCTGCGTCTGCTTCGTCAACGCCGACAACGTCGACGACCCCATATCGAACTTCATCGACGCCCACCCTCCAACGCGAGAACAACACACCTCGCGAGCACCATAACGATCAGGCACGACACCATGGGTCATAAGCACCCGATTGCCATCACTCTGCCGCTCGCCACGGCTTCAACCAGGCAACTCGCGTCGCCAACCGTGAGGACGTCCGCAGGTTGCAGCCATTAGTCGCGCCGGGCGCCTTCCGGCCAGATCACGGTGACCGGAAGACCGCGGTCTCTCGCCGCGTCCACGATGTCGGCTGTGCCGCCGTAGCCTCGTGCCGGTTTTCCGTCCCATACCGCGACGAGGCGATCGGCTCGCTCGATCATGTCGATGCTGGCGTCCATATGAGACTGCGACGTGGACTCGACGTGGTCGAGCCGCACAACGTCGGACGCACGTGCCAAGAGGGCGTCGTAGACCGGATGGTGTTCCTCGGGAAGCCCCTCTCGGTAGCGAGCTGCCGGCACGATGACGACGAGCTCTCCGCGCTGGTCGAGAACCGCCTGAGCGAACAGACTGTCGGCGCCGTCAGCGAGGCAGCTCAACCCGACGACGGCGGGCGTACCAGCGATCTCCTCTCGAAGGGCGGTGTCCACGAGCTGTTCGGTCTCGCGAGGAAGTCCTCGGTGTCCGGTGATCGCTAGCCTCGTCACCGCTGGTCCTCATCGTAAAGCGTGATCAACATGTGATCGAGGTCCTCCACCTCGCGGCTGTGCTGCGGCAGCTTGGCGCGCAACGTGCGGACGTTCGAGACGATCCGCTCGGAGCCGTACTGCTTGCCGACCCGCAACGCTTCCACGCCGAGCTTGGCCGCTTCGTCCTGGTGACCCGTGCCCGCCAGCAGCAGAGCATATTCGATCTTCGCTAGCGACTGCTGCTTCGGCGCGGTCATGGCTGGGATGGCGGTCGCGTAGACGTTCCTCGCCGCTGCAAGGTCGCCGAACTTCACCAGGGCGCTGGACTGATAGCGGGCTACCTTCGCCGAGGTGAACGTGAACACCCACGGCCACTGCGCCTCACCCGGACGCCGGTCAGCGAGGCGTTCCGCGGTGGCCAGCGACTCGGTCATCGCTCGCCGATCGCGCAAGGCGCCGAAGGCGACCGCGCGCAGCGAGGCCAGCCATGCTCGGGCTGCGGCCGGGCTCCTGTTGTCGAGCTGACGCGCTGCCTTGTCGAGCAGCAGCGCGCCCTGGTGAGGATCACCAATCTCCACGGCGAAGTGTCCAAGACTGCCGATCATGTACGAGACCAGCAACGGGTTCCGAGCCGACTCCGCGAAGCGAATGCTCTCCTGGTACCGAGCACGGGCTGCGGCGGTGTCGCCTCTGTCCGCCGCGAGCCATGCGGAGAAGCCGGCGATCTCGCTCAGGGCGGCGAAGCCCCGCGCGTCGTGAAGCTTGTCCCGGACGACCTGCTTGACCAAGCGGAGGTGTCCTTCGGCGGCGGGTGCGAGGTATTGCGAGGAGACCGACGCCTCCATGCGCCGGTAGGACTCGGTCGGTGCGGCGATCGACGCGACGAGTTCGTCAACGTGCTCTCCCGCTGCCTCTGCGCGGCGACTCCGTGCCAGCGCGACGCCGACCCCAAGCCCGAGGGTCGTTCCAAGGTAGGTCCTTCGATCCACATTCTCAGTGGTACACCCGTCGCCGCGACGCTTAAACCCGAGTTCGAGGTCCGAGTCGACGTTCAGAACGTGCCGCAGCGCCTGCCGGTAATGGGCCGCCGGCCAACGGAAGTCGCCACGCTCCCATTTGCCGATGTGGTTGGCGTCGATCTCGGTGAGCTTCTCCGTCAGGCGATAGACCTGCGCGTTCACAGCCTCGGCGAGTTCCTGGCGTGTCATCGGCTGCCCTGGTGATGAGGGTGAGCCCAGGCGCTGTCGGGCAGCGCGTAGGGCGTCGTTGGGCTCCGGCACACCTGCTCCTCTGATCAGTTCGGCCCGACAGTAACGGACTGACTACCGGCAGAGAAATCAAACTCTCCCGAAACTCTCCCCTTGCGCTCCCGACTCGACTCCCTCCCATTCCGAGCCGCATCGGCAGAAGCTCGTCATGTCACTGGGAACGAGGCAGAGAGGTCGGGGGCCATGCAGACACCCGCACTGGTTGCGTTGCTTGCCGCAACGTTGAGTCCGCTCGCGACCTGGTTAGTTGTGAAGCTTCCGTTCGTACGTGAATGGCGTGCTAGGCGCTGGACGCGGCGCACTACACGAGCCACCTGGGCGCGACACCCCGAAACGCGACCGGTGCCCGCGTACGAACACCCACCCGCCGCGCTGTCCTCCGGGCGCTGCGGGTGGGCCATGCCCCCGACGACACGGATGCCGGTGGGAGAGGTCGTCGGGGGCCGAGGGGGCGCGCCATGCCGTTGATCATCGCGAGGCATCGAGCCGGTTCGGCCGCTCACTTTTTCGATGTCGAGCAGCAGAACGGCGACGACCGCAAGGCACTATGCGGGTTCGCGTGTGGCGCTGGCGAACTCGTGCAGTTGCAGAATCTCAGCGGTGTCCTGCCGTGCGAGCTGTGCATCCGCGACGCGCCAGACGACCAGCTGAGGCCAACGCGGGAGGCAGTCGCGGCCGAAGTGCTCCCGAGCGATGACGAGGACAGCGCACACACCTACGCCGTGGGCTTACGTGGCGAGTTCGTCTGGCACGACGTACCTGAACACCCCGTCATGCAGCTCTACCAGGGCCGCGAAGTGGTCATCACGGAGTGCGGCTGCATCGCCTTCCTGGTGTTCGGCACCCCGCCCGAGCGCTATGCACGTTGCCCCCAGTGCCCCGCGGCCAATTGACCTTGGCGCGTTCTCGCGCCAGTAGCTCCGGCCCGCTGCCCACTGCCTTCCCCGACGCAGAGGCGGCGGGCCGGTTCCATCCAAAACCAACGGAGCCGTACCTATTCATCCGAGCACTAGACGTCCCGCGTTCAGCATGAACACGGGCTACGTGACCGTCCTAACTGGCCAGATCGAGGGCGAGGAGCCGACCGACAACAAGCACGCTCCTGTGCTGGATTTCAGCGATACCCAGTGGGCTGCGCCGACGGCGGACCTACTCCGAGCTGTCCTCGCTGGCCTGGAGAGATTGTCCGACACGCACGAAGGTTGAGGAAAATGCCATCCAAGATTGCATCGGAAACGCCCTCCCGCTTATACACCGCATGCTGGACGCACCCACACAACAGCGGGTCACGGATGCACTTGCGCTGCGGCATAGTCGGTTTGGGCAGGCAGGCCCGTAATGACCACATTCCGGCCGTGTCCGCGAGCGAGTACGCCGACCTGGTGGCCGTCTGCGACGTCGACGAGGACAGCGCCCACGAGATCGGTGCGCAGTACGGGGTCAACGCCTACCGCAGTTTTGCGGACATGATCGCAGCCGAGTCGCTTGACTTCGTGGTGATCGCCGTGCCGCACCACGCCGGAGCTGCCGTGGTCAGCGTGGCGGCCCAGCACGGCGTCCACGTCCTCAAAGAGAAGCCGTTCGCCACATCGCTTGATGAGGCGCGTGATCTGGCGAAGGTGTGTGCCGACGCCGGAGTCGAGCTGATGATCACGATGCAGCGGCGGTTCAACCCGATCTACACCACCTTCCATCAGCTCTACGACCAAATTGGCGAACCCTTCCTCGTCGACGCCCGCTACACCATGCACGTCGACCCGGCTGCCGGGTGGCGTGGCCAACTGAGGTTGGCAGGTGGTGGCTGCATCATCGACATGGGCTACCACGTCATCGACATGCTGCTGTGGTACTTCGGGCTTCCCACGCGCGTGTTCGCGCAGTGCTCGGCCACCGCCCGCCCTGATCTCGACTACGACGCGGAAGACACCGCCTGTATCAGTCTCAGCTACGACTCGGGCCTATTCGGCAGCGTCCTGCTGTCACGTTGCATCGCGCCGAAGACCGAGAGCATCCGCGTCATGGGTACGCGTGGCGTGGTCGAGCTCCAGCGCGGCCGGATTCAGCGCATCCACCCGGACGGTCAAGTGATCGAGTCGTTGTCTAGGGAACAGTCGTGGCCGTCGGCGGCCACGGTGCAGGTGGACCACTTCTGCCGCGTGATCCGCGGTGAGCGCGCCAACCTCGCTACGCCGGAAACTCACCTCGCCCACGCGGCGTTCATCGAGGCCGCTTACGCATCCGCCGAGCGGGGATGCTTCGTCGACCCCAAGGAGCTGATGGCATGAGCAGTCCACTGGCGATCCACGGCGGTACCCCACTCATCGACCAGCCCGCTCCGCACCTTCACTGGCCGCCCATCACAGAGGCCACGACCGCAGCAGTCATGGAGCAGCTTCATCGCGCCGTGTCAATTCCCGACAGGTCCGGGGTGATCGCCGAGTTGGAAGACCGGCTCGCGGACTACTTCGGCGTGCGGCACGCCGTACTAACCAGCTCGGGCACTGCGGCTCTGCACTCTGCCTATGCGGGAGTTCGACTCGGCGCCGGGGACGAGGTCATCGTGCCTGCCTACACGTTCCACGCAACCGCGTCACCGCTGTTGCACCTCGGGGTTGTTCCGGTACTCGTTGATTGCGACGCGGAGGGCAACCTCGACCCGGACCAGGTGGAAGCAGCGATCACCAGCGCGACCAAGGCGATTGCGGTCACGCACATGTGGGGTCTGCCCGCACAGATCGAACTGCTCGAGACCATCGCGGGGAATCACGGCCTCCACCTCATCGAGGACGGCTCACACGCCCACGGCGCCAGCGTCAACGGCCGCAAGGTGGGCACCTTCGGCCAGGTCTCGGCGTTCAGCATGAACGGCCCCAAGTCTCTGTCAGCTGGAGAGGGCGGGTTCGTCCTGACCGACGATGACGAGATCTACTACCGAGTCCTCCTGCACGGCCAGTACAACAAACGGTGCCGCACCGAGATCCCGGTTGGCCATCCGTTGCGCCGTTTCGCGATCACCGGAACAGGACTGAAACTGCGCATTCACCCGCTGGCCGCAGCGATCGCTATCGATCAGTTGCACTCGCTGGACACGTGGCTGGAGCACCGCCGCAGCAGCGCCAAGCAGATGATCCACCGGTTACGTGACTTGCCTGGAGTCGTCGTGCCGGAGATTCCCGCAAGTATCGAACCGTCCTGGTACGCGCTGCCGTTGGTGTTCCGACCGGAGGAAGCGGACGGCCTGTCGATCGCCGCGCTGGTCAGTGCGCTACACGCGGAAGGCTGCCTCGAGGTGGATCAACCAGGTTCCACGCGCCCCCTGCACGAACACGCGCTGTTCAGTACGGACGCCTCGTCGTTGTTGCCTGTCCCGTCGAGGCGTCAACCTTGGGGCGACTTTCCTCGTGCGGTGAGCCTTTACCGAAGCACCGTGAAGATGCCCGTTCCACACGATGACGGCACCGCCCTGAACCTCTACCCGGATGCGTTCGGCAAAGTGATCCACCATCGACACCACCTCACGGAGGCTTGCACCCAATGACCGAACCTGGCACCGATTTCTTGACCGCACAGGACTCCCGCGACGGGATCCAACAGCAGGTAGTCGGCGCGGTGATCAACGACAGCGGGGCCTTCCTGGTGTTGAAACGACCCGCCGACGACTTCCGCGGAGGAACCTGGGAGCTGCCGTCCGGCAAGGTCGAGGCGGGGGAAGACCTGCTCGACGCGCTGCACCGCGAGGTGACCGAGGAAACCGGCCTAACCATCGAGCGAGTATCCGGCTATCTGGGAGCGTTCGACTACCTCTCGGGCAGCGGCAAGCACACCCGCCAACACACCTGGATGGTCACCGTCACCAGTTCCGAAGGAGTGAGGCTGACCGAGCACGACGCCTACGAGTGGGCCTCCACCGCCAGCGAATACCCGGTGAGCACTGAGGTTCGTGCGCTTCTCGCGAAGGCAGAGCAGAACGACTGATACGCGGCGTAACGAGCCTCCGTGCCGCCCAAGTCGTTTCCGCTCGACACGGAGGCTCCTGCGCGGCTGCATAGCAACGTCTCCACGGACGGAGAATCCCACCCTCTGGGCCCCACAGCCGCGCCGTCCCGGACGCCTTATCGACGCCACAGACAGCCAAGGTGGTCTGGCTGTCAGTCAGCGAGATTAGACCGGAACCGGATCGGAGAGCCGGTGACAGCCTGCGGCGGCGAACGCGTCGCTCTGGACTGGTCGCACGCGCCGCAATGGGGACCGGGTCGAAGAGCGGTGAAGGGACATCGTCAAGGGCCACGGTCCCGGGTGTGGGGTCAGTGCCCGGAGGCTCCGACCTCGGCGGCGTATCCACCGCCTGCGTGTTCGGGTGTGACGTGCGCGGTGGTGGTCGCTTCGTGTTCGGCGAGCCAGCGTTCAGCGTCGATGGCTGTCGCGCAGCCGGATCCGGCCGCGGTGACGGCCTGTCGGTAGGTCTTGTCCACCAGGTCGCCTGCGGCGAAGACGCCGGGGATGGCGGTGTGCGTGGTGGGTTGTTGCACGAGAACGTATTTCTCGTCGTCGACGTCGAGTTGGTCGCGGACCAGTTCGCTGCGGGGGTCGTGCCCGATCGCGACGAACATGCCGCTGACCGGCAGCTCGGAGGCGGCACCATTGACCGTGTCCTGCAGCTTCAACCCAGTGACGGCGTTGTCACCGACGACCTCGGTGACAACGGCATTGGTTCGCCATTTGATCTTCTCGTTGGCGCGGGCGCGTTCCAGCATGATCTTGGAGGCGCGGAACTCGTCGCGGCGGTGGATGATCGTGACCGAGTTGGCGAACCGGGTGAGGAAGGTCGCTTCTTCCATCGCCGAGTCCCCACCGCCGATGACGGCGATGTCCTGGTCGCGGAAGAAGAATCCGTCGCAGGTAGCGCAGGAGGAAACGCCGCGTCCGAGTAGGCGTTCCTCGCCGGGCACGCCCACGTAGCGGGCGGCGGCGCCCATCGCGAGGATGATGGTCTTGGCCCGGTACTCGACGCCGTTGGCCACGACGGTCTTCGTGTCTCCGGCGAGGTCGATCTTCTCGACGTCTGCGGTTCGGAGGTCGGCACCGAAGCGTTGGGCTTGGGTGCGCATCTGCGCCATGAGGTCGGGACCCATGATGCCGTCGCGGAAGCCGGGGTAGTTTTCGACCTCGGTGGTGGTCATCAGCGCACCGCCGAACTGGGTGCCTTCGAAGATGAGCGGTTCGAGTTCAGCGCGAGCGGCATACACCGCGGCGGTGTATCCGGCTGGGCCGGAACCCACGATGATCAGGTTGTGGACCTCGCCGGTCACCGCGCGGCCTCCGGTGCCAGCTCGCCCAGCAGCCCGGTGACGCGGCGGTCGATCTCGTCCCGGATCGCGCGGACTTCGTCGACGGACTTTCCGGCGGGGTCGTCGAGTTCCCAGTCGAGGTAGCGCTTGCCGGGGAAGACCGGGCAGGCGTCTCCGCACCCCATGGTGATCACGACGTCTGCGGCCTCGACCGCCTCGGTGGTCAAGGGCTTGGGGAACTCTTGGGACAGGTCGAGGTCGAGTTCGGCCATCGCGCGTACGACCGCCGGGTTGATGGTCTCGGCCGGGGCGGAGCCGGCGGAGCGGACGGTGACCCGACCTTGGGCGCGGTGGTGCAGCAGCGCGGCGGCCATCTGGGAGCGGCCTGCGTTGTGCACGCAGACGAACAGCACTTCGGGGGTCGAGGACACGAGGGCTCCTTGGTTCTTGGCGGTCGAGGTGAGGCGTTCGCGGGCGAACCGCGTCGCGAGGGTGGCCAGGTGGGTGTGTATCCGGGCGGTGGCGTTGAGCTGTGCGTAGGTCTCGTTGACGACCGCGCGGATGGTTTCTGGGCCAAAGATCCCGCGGAACTGGGGTTGCAGGTCGGTGGTGGCGTGGTCGAGGAGTTCGGTGACGTGGGGGTCGGTCAGCCGGTATTCCTCGGCGTCGTGATGGTGGTGGGGTGGCGTGGACATGTCGGCCGCCTGGAGTTCGGTAGGGCGAGCCTTGCGGGCTTGCTTTGGCGGGGCCAGGTCTCCGATCGAGTGATGTTGATGGGATGTCGCGACGGGTTTAGGCGCAGGGGCGGCGGATGGCCTGGGCGTGGTGTGCCTGTGCGGTGAGGTTCGCGATCCCGACCGTGAGCAGGCTCAGCGCTTCCGGGCGCAGCCGGTAGTAGGTGTACCGGCCGCGCGGCTCGGCGGCGACGAAGCCTGCTTCGCGGAGAACCCGCAGGTGGTGACTGATGGTCGATTGCCGTGCTCCGGTGTCGTCGACCAGGTGGCAGGTGCACATCTGCTCACGTGCGAGCAGGCGCACGATCTCCGCGCGCAACGGATCACCGAACAGCTTCACCGCAGCCTCGGCGAGGTCTGGTTGCGCGTCCGCAGCCTGCCCGGGAGCGTCTTCGTCAGCCCCAGCAACGGGTGACATCAACATGAGTCGATGAAAGCACCGGCTTGAGGGCTCCGTCAAGCGGTGTAGCTGGTGGCGCAGGATACAGATGAACTGCGATTTCGACGGATCGGAACCACTTGGTCAACCTTGCCGCGACGACTGGTTGCATCAGCTTCGGTTGATTCATCAGCTTGGGTCGATGTAACGTCGACTGAGTGCTGCTCCCGGAGGGAAGGGGTCTGTGATGGCTTCTGTCGAGATTTATGACCCGGCGATGTGCTGTTCGACCGGGGTGTGTGGGCCATCGGTGGAGCCGGCGTTGGCTCAGTTCGCTGCTGACGTGGACTGGCTGGGCGCTGCGGGCGTGGAGGTCCACCGGTTCGGGTTGTCCTCGGAGCCGGGCAAGTTCGTGGCCAACGCCGAGGTGGGCGCGCTGCTGAAGGACCAGGGTGAGCACGCGCTGCCTGCCGTGTTCGTGGACGGAGCGCTGCGCACGACGGGGCGGTACCCGACGCGGTTGGAGCTGGCCCAGTGGACGGGGGTGCCCACCGAGCGCCCCGGCCTGCCGGTGGTCGAACAGGCCGAGTCCGGCGGTGGGTGTTGCGGCGGCGGGGAGTGCTGAGCGTGGGGACCGCGCCAGGCGAGCAGGTTCTCGGCGGTCTGCTCCGGGTGAGCACGCCGTTCGTGTTCTTCACCGGCAAGGGCGGTGTGGGCAAGACCTCGACGGCCTCGGCGACCGCGATCGGTCTGGCCGAGGCTGGGCACCGGGTGCTGGTGGTCAGCACCGACCCTGCCTCGAACCTCGATGAAGTCCTGGAGACCCGCGCGGGCCGGGACCCGCAGCCGGTGAGCGGTGTGCCCGGATTGTTCGTGATGAACATCGATCCGAACCAGGCGGCATCCCAGTATCGCGACAAGGTCCTCGGGCCCTATCGGGATGCCCTGCCCGCCTCCGCGGTCGAGCAGATCGAAGAACAGCTCTCCGGGGCGTGCACGGTCGAGATCGCCGCGTTCAACGAGTTCGTCGCGTTGCTGACCGATCCGGAAATCCGTGAGCGGTTCGCCTACGTCGTGTTCGATACCGCGCCGACCGGGCACACGCTGCGGCTGCTGAGCCTGCCCAGCGCGTGGTCGGATTTCCTGGCCACCAACCCCGGCGGCGCCTCCTGCATCGGACCGCTGGCGGAGATGGGCGCGCAACAGGAACGCTACGCCGCGGCGATGCAGGCGCTGGCCGACCCGGAGCAGACCACGCTGGCCCTGGTGAGCCGCCCGGAGCACGGAGCGCTGGTCGAGGCCGGACGGGCGTCGGCCGAACTGCGCGACCTCGGCATCCGCAACCAGCGTCTGATCGTCAACGGGATGTTCACGCCCACCTGCGACGACGACCCGCTCGCGCGGGCCTGGCAGCAGCGCGCGCAGGACGCGCTGGAGGCCATGCCCGAGTCGCTGGCGGAGGTGACCGAGATCGAGACAGTGCCCCTGCTGCCGGAGCTGCCGCTGGGGGTGCAGGGGCTGCGCGCCATGCTCCATCCCGAACCCGTGACGCAGTCCGCCTCGACGGTGCCGGTGCCGCTGCCCGTCGGTGCTGCCACCGACTTGCGGGCGCTGGTCGACGAGGTCGCCGCCAGCGGCCGCGGGCTGGTGATGGCGCTGGGCAAGGGCGGCGTCGGCAAGACCACGGTCGCCTCGGCCGTGGCCGTGGCGCTGGCGCGTCGGGGACTTGCGGTCACGTTGACCACGACCGACCCGGCCGCGCACCTCGACACCACCCTCGGTGAGGGCGTCGGTGATCTGGAGGTCACGCGCATCGATCCCGTCGCCGAGACGGCCGCCTACACCGAGTCGGTGCTCGCCGAGGCCGGGGCGAACCTCGATGAGCAGGGCCGAGCGTTGCTGGTCGAGGACCTGCGCTCGCCGTGCACCGAGGAGATCGCGGTCTTCCACGCCTTCGCGCGCACCGTGGCGGCGGCAAGTGACCGAATCGTGGTGGTCGACACCGCGCCGACCGGGCACACGTTGTTGCTGCTTGATGCCTCGCGCAGCTACCAGCGCCAGTTGTCCCAGCAGACCGGCCAGGCCCCGCCCGCGGAGGCGGTGGAACTCCTTGACCGCCTGACCAACCCGGATTACACCCGGATCATGCTGGTGAGCCTGCCGGAGGCGACACCGGTGCACGAGGCCGCCGCGTTGCAGAACGATCTCGCGCGGGCGGGCATCAAGCCCTTCGCATGGGTGATCAACCAGAGCCTGGCAGCCGCTTGCCCGACCGAGCCGCTGCTGCTCGCTCGAGCCGCGTCCGAGCACCGCTACCTCGCCGAGGTCGCCACCGAACACGCCGAACGCACCGCCGTGCTGCCCTGGCACGCCGCAGCACCGATCGGCGCCGACCGGCTGGCGCGGCTCGCGCACGGCGATCACTAGCCCGACCGGTGGCCAGGTTAGGACCTGGCCACCGGTTCCGTTCCGACTCACCAGCACAGGAGAAACGACGACGCCATGACAGTGGCCGCAATCCTGATCTTCCTCGCCACGCTCACCTTGGTGATCTGGCAGCCCAAAGGGCTCGGCATCGGCTGGAGCGCGCTCGGCGGCGCCGTCGTCGCCCTGGCCACCACGGTCGTCCATCTCTCCGACGTGCCGACCGTGGTGGGCATCGTGTGGAACGCGACCCTGGCCTTCGTCGCCGTGATCATCATTTCGCTGATCCTCGACGAGTGCGGGTTCTTCGAGTGGGCCGCGCTGCATGTGGCCCGGTGGGGACGCGGCCACGGCCGCGCGTTGTTCGTGTTGATCGTGCTGCTCGGGGCCGCGATCGCCGCGGTGTTCGCGAACGACGGCGCCGCGCTGATCCTGACCCCGATCGTCATGCAGATCATGCTCGCGCTGCGGTTCTCCCCGAAGGCGTCGCTCGGGTTCGTCATGGCGACCGGGTTCATCGCCGACACCGGCAGTCTGCCGCTGGTCGTGTCCAATTTGGTCAACATCGTCTCCGCCGACTTCTTCGGCATCGACTTCGCCCGCTTCGCCGCGGTCATGGTCCCGGTCGGCATCGTCTCGGTCGCCGCCAGCCTCGGGATGCTACTGCTGTACTTCCGCCGCTCGATCCCGAAGACCTACGACGTGAGCGCGCTGCGGCAGCCCGCTGAGGCCATCAGCGACCAGGTGACCTTCCGGGCCGGGTGGGTCGTGCTCGCCCTGTTGCTGGTGGGCTACTTCGGTGCCGACCCGACGGGCGTGCCGCTGTCGGTCGTGGCCGGTGCCGGAGCCCTCATCCTGATCGCCGTCGCCGCACGCAAGCCCGCCTTCGCCTTTCCGCGGTCAGCCCGGCAACCACTGCCGGCGCCCGTGGGTGCAAGCAGCACGGACACCGAGGCACAGCACCCGGTGGACCCTCCGCACAACACCGCCACCGCGACCGATCTCGCCACCACCCCGGTCACGCACGACGACGACCGCGCGGGAGGCCCGCGGCAGATCCCGGTCGGCAAGGTCATCCGCGAAGCGCCCTGGCAGATCGTGCTGTTTTCCATCGGCATGTATCTCGTCGTCTACGGCCTGCGCAACCAGGGATTGACCGGCGAACTGGCCAAGCTGTTCGGGTTCTTCGCCGACCACGGGGTCCTCGCCGCGGCCCTCGGCGTCGGCGTGGTGGTGGCGGTGCTGTCGTCGATCATGAACAACATGCCCACGGTGCTCATTGCCGCCCTGGCCGTCGGCGCCGTCGGCGCGACCGGGCTCACCCACGAGGCGATGGTCTACGCCAACGTCATCGGCTCCGATCTCGGACCCAAGATCACCCCGATCGGGAGTCTGGCGACCCTGCTGTGGCTGCACGTGCTCGACCGCAAGGGGATGCACATCGGGTGGGGCCGCTACTTCCGCACCGGCATCGTGCTGACCATCCCGGTCCTGCTGGTCACGCTCGCCGCGTTGGCCGGGTGGCTCACCGTCATCGGCACCTAAACCAGGTCCCGGGACGACGCTTGCGCCGCCCGGGCGGGCACGGAAGGAGACCGTCATGCACTGCTTCGACTGCGCCGGACGAAACGTAGAGCAGCCTGCGGTGGGGGCCTGTATGGATTGCGGCGCGGGCGTGTGCGCTCAGCACGCCCACGCCGACCACCGCCCCGTCACGTGTCGAATGGTCGGTCTGACGGTCGTCGAGCATCCGACCCGACTGCCAGCCCGTATCCTCCGCTGCCCCTCCTGTACCCAGGTTCGCGCCGCGGTCGCCGCCTGCGAAACACAGGGCGGCCGGGACTGCTAGTGATGCCGCGGAACGTCGACGGCACGGTGCGACAACGAAGGTAGGACATGGCCACCACCACGGACGTAGTTGTGATCGGCGGCGGTCAAGCCGGCTTGGCCGCCGGCTACTTCCTCCGCCGAGCCCGGCAAAGTTTCGTCATCCTGGACGCCCAAGACCAGCCGGGCGCCGCGTGGCGGCACGGGTGGGAATCGCTGCGGCTGTTCTCCCCAGCCGAGTACAGCCCGCTTCCTGGCTGGTGGATGCCGCGCCAGGACGGCGAGACCTTCCCTACCGCCGACCACGTCGTCGGCTACCTCCGCGACTACGAGCAGCGCTACGAACTTCCGGTCCACCGGCCCGTCCGCGTGCACGGCGTCCACGACGCGGGCGCCTGGCTGGCCGTCGACACCGACCACGGTGCCTGGCGCGCTCAAATGGTCATCAGCGCGACCGGCACGTGGGATTCGCCGTACCTGCCGGACTCCCCTGGCAGCGACGAGTTCGCGGGACAGCACCTGCACACTGTCTCCTACCGCTGTCCCGAACGGTTCCGCGGCCGGAGCGTGGTGATCGTGGGCGGAGGTAACTCCGCGGCCCAGATCCTGGCCGAAGTCTCCACCGTCGCCGACACCACCTGGGTCACGCAGCGCCCGCCGCGGTTCATGCCCGACGACGTCGATGGCCGCGTCCTGTTCGACGTCGCCACCCAGCGCGAAGCCGCCCGCAGGGAAGGTACGGACGCCGAGGGCGTCTCGGGGTTGGGCGACATCGTCATGGTTCCCAGCGTCCGCGAGGCCCGCGACCGCGGCGTGCTGCACGCCCAACCCATGTTCGATCGCCTCACTCGCGACGGCGTCGCCTGGAACGACGGAACCGAGCAACGCTGTGACGCGATCATCTGGTGCACCGGGTTCCGCCCGAGCCTGCACCACCTCGACCCCCTCGGGTTGGGGTACCAGAACGGTGTGTCGAAGACGGTGGGCGCGCGATCGGTCGACGAACCGCGCCTGTACCTGCTCGGCTACGGAGACTGGACCGGTGCCGCCTCGGCCACCCTGATCGGTGCGGGCCGCACCGCGAAGTCCACGGTCGCCGACATTGCCGATCGCTTGCGCTCTCACGAGCGGGCAGAGTGAAGCCAGTGAGCCTCTGCAAGTGCCGGGCGATGGCTACGGTCTCCGCCTGAGACCGCATCACCGGGGCCGCAGAGGGGGAAGGTCCGCCGTGACCTACCCCTCGGTGTGCGCACTGTGGTCGCGGCCGGTGTGGTTTTCGATGATGCGGCAGACCACGGCGCCTTCGCCGCGGCGTTGGCCCTCGCGGGCTGCTCGCCGGGCGGAGGCCAGTGAGCGGCGGAGTGTTCGCAGGTCGGCCAGGGTGCGGTCGATCTCGGCGATGTGGGTATCGAGTAGTTCGGTGACCCGCCCACACGGGGTGACGCCGTCGCGTTGCAGGTCGATGATGTTTTTGATCTCGGGCAGGGTCAGGCCCAGGGTCTTGGCCTGACGGATGAAGCGCAGCACGTCGAGATCGTCGTCGGTGAAGACGCGGTAGCCGGCCTCGGTGCGCTCAGCTGGGGGTAGTAGCCCCTTGGACTCCCAGAGTCGTACCGCCTTGGCGCTGACTCCGGCGGTGGTGGCCGCCGTTCCGACGGTCATGCCCATCAGATCCTCCTGTGGTGGCCGAACCTTCACCCTTGACCTTACCCCAGGGGCAAGGTTCTAGCGTGTCGTTCAGCGGTGGACAAGCAGGTCAGAGGGACATGAGGAGTCAGAAGTGGACACGCTGGAGTTGCAGGTGCAGGGCATGTCGTGTGCGGGGTGTGAGCAGCGCATCGCCACGGTGTTGGGCCGTGTGGAGGGCGTGCGAGACGTGAGTGCCGATCACAGTACCGGCCACGTGCGGGTACGTGTCGGTCCGGCGCTGGCCGACCGTGCCGTGCTGGCTGAGCGTATCGAGGCGGCGGGCTTCGAGGTCGTCGAAGGAGCGAGTCGGTGACTACCGCTGTTGACGAAAGTTCGCAACTGTGGGCTTCGGAGCCGGGCACGACTGAAGGCCAGCAGCGGATCCGGGCGCGTATCGCGGGGCTGCACTGCTCGCTGTGCACGGGCACGATCGAGAAGGCCCTGGGTCGGCTGGACGGGGTGGGCACGGTGTCGGTGAGCCTGACCCACGAGCAGGCCCTGGTCGACTACGACCCCAAGATTGTCGAGCCCGAGCGGATCCTGTCCACGCTGCGCGATATCGGCTACGAGCTCTACGACCCGCGCAAGCTGCGCAGCTTCGAGGACGAAGAAGCCGACCTGCTGGCCGAAGGTAAGCGGTTGTTCACCGCGATCGGGCTCAGCTTGACCGCCATGGTCCAGATCGCCGAAGGCTGGTGGACGCTGCTGTGCGCCACCCTGCTCATGGCGGCACTCGGGTTGATCTTCGGCATCCTGCGCCCCACCGGTCAATGGCGCGCGGCCGGGTGGGCCGCGGCGGTGGCCGCACCGGGTGCGGTCGCGTTGGCCGCCCGCTTCGCCGGGTGGCTGACACCTCCGATCAATGGCTGGATCGCTGCGGTGCTGGCCGGGGTGATGGTCTTCGCCGTGGCCCCGCACATCCTGCGCATGGCCTATCAGTCCGCCCGGCGCGGGATCCTCAACCAGCACGTGCTGCTGGAGACCGGCGCGTTCGCCGGCATCACCGGCGGCATCATCGGCCTGACCGGGCTGCTGGAGAACTACCCTACGGCGGAGTTCTTCGCGGTCGCCGCGATCGTGGCTACGTACCACATCTTCTCGGAGTGGCTCTCACTGCTGGTCAAGACCCGCTCGGGCCAGTCGATCAAGAAACTGCTGAACCTCCAGCCCGACCTAGCCCGGCTCGTGACCGAGACCGGTGCGTTCGAGGTGCCGGTCGAGGACATCGCGGTGGGCCAGCACGTGCGGGTACGCCCCGGTGAACGCATCCCGCTGGATGGGCGCATCCGCGACGGCTCCTCGGCCATTGACGTCGCGCTGGTCACCGGCGAGCCCGTACCGGCCGAGCGCGGACCGGGCGAGGAGGTCGTCGGCGGGGCGATCAACGGCACCGGCAGCCTGCTGGTGGAGGTCACCGCCACCGGCGCCGAAGGGTTCCTCGCCCAGGTCGTGCGCCACGTCGAGGACGCCCGCGCACTCAAGCCCGGCATCCTGCACTTGGTCGATAAGGTGCTGCGGGTCTATACCCCCACCGTGCTCAGCGTCTCGGCGCTAGCGCTGCTCGCCTGGTTGACCGGCAGTTGGCTGGCCACCGGCCAGCCAGACGTGCACCGAGCGGTGTTCGCCTCCCTGGGCGTGCTGGTGATGGGCTATCCCTGCGCCGTGGGCATCGCCGCGCCCCTGGCGATCGTGCGCGGCACCGGCCACGCCGCCGATGCCGGCATCGTCATGCGCACCGGCGAGGCATTCCAAACCTTCCGGCTGGTGCGCCGCATCGTGCTGGACAAGACCGGCACGCTCACCGAAGGCCGCCCCGCTGTGCGGGCCGTCGAAGCCGTCGACGGCGACACCGCCGAGCTGCTGGCCTTGGCCGCCGCGGCCGAGAACCACTCCGAGCACCCCCTGGCCGGTGCCATCGTGGCCGCCGCCCAGGAGAAGGGGCTGGCAGTGGACACAGTGGACGAATTCGAGTCGATGACCGGCTCGGGCGTGCGCGCGATCCTCGACGGACACCGAGTCCTCATCGGACGGCCAGGACTGCTCACCGACGCCGGCATCGACGTGGCTGAACTCGCGGAGTGGATCGAGGCTCAGGAGGCTACCGGGCACACCGTCGTCGCCGTGGCCGCCGGCGAGATGCTGCGAGGTGCGATAGCCCTCGGCGACCAGCTGCGCCCCGACGCCACGACCGCGGTCGCGGCCATGCGCGAGGCGGGGATGGACCCAGTGCTGGTCACCGGCGACAACCAGCGCGCCGCCGCCCACGTCGCCGACGAACTCGGCATCGATCAAGTGCATGCCGGCGTCCGCCCGGACGGCAAGGCCACGATCGTGCGTGAGCAGCAGGCCGATGACACCCGGGTGGCCATGGTCGGCGACGGCATCAACGACGCCCCCGCGCTGATGCAGGCCGATGTGGGCATCGCCGCCGGTGGCGGAACCGACGTCGCCGTGGAATCCGCCGACATCGTGCTGCTACGCGAGGACATCGCCGCGGTGCTCGACGCCTGCGAGATCAGCACCCGGGCCTACCGGCGCACCCGCACCAACGTGGGCCTGGCGTTCGCCTTCAACGGCCTCGGCATCCCCCTGGCCACCACCGGACTGATCTCCCCAGCGTGGGCGATGGTGGCCATGGCCGCCTCGGTGACCACGATTTTCATCAACTCCTTCGGCACTCGACCGGCGCTGCTGATCAACGCCATCGCCAGCGTCGGCCGCGCACGCAGCGCAGCGGGCCACCAACTCCCTGAGCCGACCGCCACCTGACCGATCACCGAGCACCAATCGGTCGCCACCTCGGCCGGAAGCTCTGTAGCGCCGACATCAAGTCGCGCCACTCCGCGAACTCGTCCTGAAACCGCCGCACAAGGAAGTTGACGTGTCTGAGCAATCGCCCCCGGCTGCCCCACGCGGCCTGCTGGCACTGCTGACCGCCGCCGCGTTCGTGATCTTCGCGCAGATTTTCATGGTCGCGCCGATCTTGCCGCGGCTGGCCGAGGTCTTCCGTGCCGAGCCGGGCTTGGTCGGATTGGCCGTGCCCGCTTACCTGATCCCCTACGGGGCGATGGTCCTGGTGTGGGGGCCGGCCTCCGAACACCTCGGACGCCGGCCGGTGATCCTCGCCTCGCTGGCCGCGTTCACCGTCTTGGTCGGCGTGACCGCGCTGACCGGCAGCTCCGGGACGTTCATCGGGATGCGGCTGGCCACCGCGATCGGTGCCAGCGGCGTCGTGCCGATCTCGCTGGCCCTGATCGGCGACCTGTACCCGTACCAGGGGCGCGGGTACGCGCTGGGCTGGCTGTTCGGAGGCATGGCCGGCGGTATGGCCATGGGCGCCACCGCCGGAGCGCTAGGCGAGCCGCTGATCGGCTGGTCCGGGCTGTTCCTGGCCGCGGCTGCTGCCGGGCTGGTGTTGCTGATCGCCGCCCTGGGCCTGTTGCCCCAAACCCCGCGGGTAGCAACCCCACCCAGGCTGCGCACCGTCGCGGCCGGCTATACGGCCCTGCTCCGCCAGGCCCGCGGGCGGCGCACCTACGGCTACGTCTTGCTCAACGCCGTGCTGCATTCCGGGGTCTACACCTGGCTCGGGGTGTACCTGCACCAACAGTTCGGCCTGGGTGAATTCGGCATCGGACTGACCCTGCTCGGCTACGGCATCCCCGGGCTACTGCTGGGCCCGGTCATCGGGCGGCTAGCCGATCGCTACGGCCGCGCCCGCATCATCCCCGCCGGCATCGCCCTCGGCGGAGTGTGCGCGCTGCTGTTGGCCAGCCCACTGCCGCTGGTGGCCGTGCAAGCCAGCATCGTCGCCCTGTCCCTCGGCTACGACATGACCCAACCACCCCTGGGCGGCATCGTCACCAACCTCCACGGCCACGGCGGACTGGCCATGGGACTGAACGTGTTCACCCTGTTCACCGGCATGGGCCTGGGCAGCCTCGTCTTCCAAGCCCTCCTGCTACCCACCGGCTTCGGTGTGGCCTTGAGCGTGTTCGGAGCCGGAGCCCTGCTCGCCGCTGCCTTCGCCGTACCGGTATTCCGCCACGAGCGGCCCCACCAGCGCCCCGGGAAACGCCGAGGGATGTCATCGAGCACGTAGACGGCTTCGCCGTCGGTGACCGGGATGACCTTAATGCCGTAGGTGGAGTGACGGTCGGACACGTGCATGTAGGACGCCACGTCTTCGTCGACGAAGTACCTGCTCATGGCTCGTGCGATTAGGGATTTACCGCGCATCGGGAACCGCTGACCATCCGATGTGGACATAGTGCCGCCGCCCCACACCGCCGACGGCGGCAGCCGGTGATGGTGGTTGACGAGGGCGGCATTGCCTCCCGAAGGGTCGAAGGCCGGGGGCGGCAGTGAGTTCCGGACTGCCCACCGCCGATCACCTGGACAGCGACATCAGTTACGGGACGTTCCTTCCAGGCTTCGTGGCGAGGGAGAGCAGGGCCGCGGCGACGGCGACCGCGCCCAGGACGAGGAATGTGGTGGCGTAGCCGCCGAGCAGGCCGGCCAAGCCGGCACCGGCGAACGGAGCGAGCGCCATCGTGATCGTCAACGGCGCGGACAGCAGCCCGGTCAGCTGCCCGTAGTACCGGGGTCCCCATCGGTCGGTGACGGCGGTGGCCTGCAGCAGCGTGAACACCCCGCGGGCCGTGCCCGCCAGGATCGCCGCGACGGTCAACGCGGCCACCGAGGTGAGCACCCCGAGCAGCGCGGTGGTGACCGCCATCGCCAGCAGGATCAACGCGGTGCGTGCCCGCACGGTGGTGCGCCGGGTCAGGGTGGTGTAGCCGAGCCTGCCGAGGACCTGGCCGGCGCCGCCCAGGCCGAGCGCGACCGCGGCGGTGCCGGTTCCGATGCCCCGTTCGGCTAGCAGCGGCACCAGGTTGATCACAACAGCGAAGGTGGCGAACGCGGCCAGGCTCAACGCAACGATGAGCGTGAGAAACGAGCGACTTCTCGCCACCGCCCCGGGATCGACCTTGTCCTGCTCGTTTTCGGTCTCCGGGTGTGCTGGCCACGGGAGCGCGAGTCCGAACCAGTGCCCGGGGATCGTGATCAGCGCGAGGATGGCGGCCAGCACGAGGTAGGTGCCCCGCCAGTCCAGAATCGCGGCAAGCGCGGCGGTCAGCGGGGCGAACACGGTGCTGGCCAGTCCGGCGGCCAGCGTCAGGATGGTCAGCGCGCGGACGCGGTCGGGTCCGTGCCAGCGGGTCAGGGCGGCGAATGCGGGCGGATACAGCACCGCGCCCATCGCCACGCCGGCAAGCAGCCATGCGGCGAGAAACCACGCCAGGTTCGGCGCCGTGGCCACCGCGATCATGGCGGGCGCCGCCAGCGCCGAGCCCGCCGTCATGACCCCGCGCGGACCATGTCGATCCAGCCACCGGCCGACCGGGATGCCGACCAGTGCGGCGACGAGTTGGCTGGCCGACAACGCCGCGGTGATCGCTGCGGTCGGCCAGCCCGTCGTGGCGGTGATGTCGCCGGCCAAGACGGGAAAGGCGTAGTAGAGCACGCCCCAACTGGTGATCTCGGTGACGCACAAGGTCACCAACACCCGCCGCAACCCTGCCTGGCTCACCACACCCGAGTGCGCGAGCGCACCGAAGGTCACCCCGTAGCCCGCTTAATGCGCGGAAGACGCGGACGCGGTAGCTGCTGGCTCTCCCGAAGCGCCGCAACAGCCGTCCGCCTGCTCCTCGGCGGATGCGTCGAACACCCCGGCACCACCGCACACGCCCGTCTCCGGCAACACCAGCTCGACCCGCTCGGCGGATTCATGGTCACCGGCCAATGCCGCGGCGATCGAACGGACCTGCTCGTAGCCGGTCATGGCCAGGAAGGTCGGCGCGCGGCCATAGCTCTTCATCCCGGCCAGGAACACGCCAGGCTCCGGATGGGACAACTCGCGGGCTCCATGCGGGTAGACCGTGCCGCAGGAGTGCACGTTCGGGTCGATCAACGGCGCCAGCGCGACCGGAGCCTGCAATGTCGCATCCAGGCCAAGCCGGACCTCCGACAACCACGACATGTCCGGGCGGAACCCGGTGAGCACTACGACCTCATCGACTGCCTCGACCCGTTCACCAGCGTCAGAGATCAGCGCCAGCCGGTGCCGCGCGTCGCGGTCCACCTGCTCGGTGCGGAACCCCGTGACGACCGCGATCCGTCCAGCCTCGACCGCGGCCTCGGCCCGCTGCCCGAGAGCGCCCCGCGCGGGCAACTGATCGGCTTGGCCACCACCGAAGGTGTCCCCTACCTCTCCGCGCCGCAGCAACCACGTGATCTCCGTTCCCGGCTGCTGGGCGGCCAGCTCGTCGAAGGCGACCAGGGCCGTCAACGCCGAATGCCCGCTGCCCACCACGACCACGTGCCGACCCGCATATCGGTCCCGGACAGCCGCATCAGCCAGATCGGGCACCTGGTAAGTGACCTGCTCAGCGACGGCCTGCTCGCCCGCCGCAGGCAACCCGTTTCCACCGAGCGGGTTCGGGTTGCCCCAAGTACCCGAGGCATCGATCACAGCCCTGGCCGTCACACGCTCCTCGGCACCCGAGGAGGTGCGCAGGTGCACGGTCAACGGCTCGCTGTCGCGGCCCGCGTCGACAACCCGGTCCCGGCCCCGGCGAGCGACGCCGATCACCTCCGTGCCGAACCGCACCCGCCGGCCCAGAGCCTCAGCCAAGGGCACCAAGTAGTGCTCGGCCCATTCCCGACCGGTCGGGTAGGCATCCTCATCCGGATGCCGCCAACCTTGCCCGTCCAGCAACCGCCTGGCCGCCGGATCGACCAGCTCGGCCCACCGGGAGAACAGCCGCACATGGTGCCACTGCACCACCGCCGCGCCCGCCCGCTCGGCACGCTCCAGGACCAGCGGTTCCACTCCCCGCTCGACAAGCTCGGCCGCCGCGGCCAGACCCACCGGCCCGGCGCCCACCACAACCACCGGAAGCTCGCGCATCGTCACCCCATCCCCTCCATCGACTCAGCTCGATCGAGCTAACTTGAATGTATCGACCGCGCTCGATGCTCGCAACCATCGATTCCCGTCGATACACTGGCGGCATGGCGATCGCGCTCCGGCAAGCCCAGATCCTGCCCACCGCTGATGCGGCCACCTACGCCGACTGGTTCGCCTGCCTCGCTGAACCGGTCCGAGTACGGCTGCTGCACGCGGTCGCGACCAGCCCCAAGGGCATCACCGTGGGCGCACTCACCGACATCCTGGGCACCAGCCAGTCGACATGCTCCTTCCACCTGCGCAAGCTCGCCGAGGTCGGCTTCGTGCGCACACACAAGGAAGGCACCGCCACGATCGTCACGATCAACGAAGCGTGCTGCACCGGCCTCCCGCACGCCGCCGACGCCGTCATGGGACTCCTCGGCCCCCAACCCTGCTGCCCCGACAACCTGCCCGCCGACGTGACCGTGCGCGCTCTCCACTCCGACGACTGGCCAGCCGTCCGCCGCATCTACGGCGAAGGCATCAACACCGACATCGCCACCTTCGAGACCACCGTGCCCAGCAAGACCAGCCTCGACGCCACATGGCTCCCCGAGCACCGCTGGGTCGCCGACATCGACGGCGACGTCGTCGGCTGGACCGCAGCCAGCCCCGTGTCTCCGCGCAAGTGCTACGCCGGAGTCGCCGAAACAGCCGTCTACGTCGCCGAAAAGTACCGCGGACGCGGCGTGGGCAAAGCGTTGCTGTACAAGCAGGTCACCGAAGCCGACACCGCCGGACTCTGGACCTTGCAAACCTCGATCTTCACCGAAAACCGCGCCAGCATCGCCCTGCACCACGCCGCCGGCTACCGCACCGTCGGCCTCCGCGAACGCATCGCCCAACGCGACGGCACCTGGCACGACACCGTCTTCCTCGAACGCCGCTCACCCATCAACTGACCCACCAGCGCGGACAAGATCACACTGACTGTGTCGCCCACGACCCAGACACTTGCAGGAAATTTGAACACTAGTCCGGCACGCTACTTGTGCTCTCAACCAGTAGTCGCGCTTACTGCTTGCGGCCGGGAGCATGGCGCTTCGCGGCTCATGGTTCTCTGGTGGCGCCCCAGTCTTGGTGAACAGGCTCAAGCAGCCAACTTCTCGGCCCAGGACAGGTCGAATTCGGCATTGCGGCCGTCACAGCGAGGCGTGCCCAAGTGCGCTCACTGATCTGAACCTTCGGGAGATGGTCGAGGCCAACGGCAGGAACTTCGACCTACGCGCCGAGGGCAACGTGCTGCTGCTGGAGCACCCGGACCGGCCGGCGTGATGGGCAATGTCAGCACGCTGCTCGGCGAGTGCGGCATACCTAGTCGTTCTTTCACGAGGTCAGCGGCGAAACGCCTCCGCAACGTCACGCAACGCGGCACCAAAGCGGTCCACGTGCTCGCGCAATGTGTACAGACCGGGCGTGACTCGGACGCATCCGCCCCGGGCCGGGCCGTCCTTGTCCACGACGAAGATCTGGTACCTGTCGAAGAGGTACTTCGCGATCTTTTCATTGTCTTCGGTGGAGGTGCGCCCGGTGATGCGGAAGCTCGTGATTCCACCGTGCATCTTCGCGTCTGCGGGGGTCAGAACTTCCACGTTGGAGAGGTCAGCGGCCGCCTCGACCCAGCAGTCCCGCAGGTACTGGAGTCGTGCTTGCTTGACAGCGGCACCGCCGAGGTCGTCGTGGTAGTCCAGGGCAGCCGGGACCGAGAGCATCGACGCCACGTCGCGGGTTCCGGAAACCACGCGGGACTTGATGTCGTCGGCCGGGTTGGACTCGTCTTCGAAAAGGACATCGATCGAGCCCAGACGTTCTTTGCGAATGTAGAGGAAGCCGGTGCCGAGAGGCGCACCAATCCACTTGTGCAGCGAAAATCCAACGAAGTCGGCGCCGAGGTCCTCGACGCGGAAGTCCAGTTGTCCCCACGAATGAGCGGCATCGACGATGACATCGACACCGTGGGCACGTGCCATGCTCACGATCTCGCGAACCGGCGTCGCAAGGCCCGTGCGGTTGTTCACGTGGCTTAGCAACAGCAACTTGGTTTTCGGGTTCTTGCGCAAAGCCGCATCGTAGGCATCCAGGACGGCTTGCCGGGTGGGCGGCTCGGGGAGCGCGAAAGTCGCCACCTCGACGCCGCGGCGCTGCTTCAGCCAGTCCATGGCGTCTTGCATGTCCGGGTAGTCGAGGTCGGCGTACATCACCGTGTCACCGGCGCGGAGATCGTTGTAGCCGCTGATGAGGTTCTGCAGCGCTTCGGTTCCACTTTGAGTCAACGCGATCTCTTCGTCGCGCGCACCTAGCATGGCAGCGATCCGTGCTCGGATCTTGTCCGCGTCCGGCTTGTAGGTAGTGCGCAGAAGATATGAGTTCAGCTCGTTGAGCCGGTCAACGTTGTCGTGATAAGTGCGCCGAACCGGGTCCGACATGATTCCGTAGTAGCCGTTCTCCAAGTTGAGGAAGTCCCCGCTGACACGGTACTGCCGCGCGACCCGACGCCAATACGATTCGTCCCGAGCGACGTCGTCAGGGGCGCTGCCGCCCGGGAAGCGCGGCGCGCGGGTGTCCGCCCGAGCAGAGCCGACCACAGAGGTGGAGGCCAAGGTCCCGATACCCACGGCGAGACTGCGGCGAGACAGGTGCATTGAACGGCTCCTCGAGGGATGGTACGAACTATCGGCCATAGTAGATCACACAGACGTAGCGACGTACCGGACGGAAGTAGTGTCCAGAACAGTCGGCGGCTATCCGCCGGGTTGACTCACCGTTGTGGCATCGGGCTGCGGACGAAGCGTCGGGGCTTGAGCTCGCTTTTCGGAGACCGCCTGGCCACGAGCTATTGTTAGAACGATCGGTCGACGAGCGCGCAACCCCACTGCGGCAGACAGCAGGTGGCCTCCGCGCTGCAGCGCATGGTTCACCGAATCGTTCCCGGAACGCTGACGGCAACCGGTGGCAGCTGGCCAACGAAGCGACACAGCATTGGTGTGGTGGACTCGCCCGCTCCGGAGCACGCTGTATGAGATCCCGATCCCAGGAGGGCAAGCGATGCCGGACGAGTCGACGTTCCAGCACCCGCGGTTCGCGCGGATGTACGAGCGGATCAGCGCTGAGTCCGAGCGGCGCGGCGGTGCGCAGCACCGCGAGCGGGTGCTGGCGGAGCTGTCCGGGCGGGTGATCGAGGTCGGCGCGGGAAATGGGCTGAACTTCCGGCACTACCCGCATACCGTCACCGAAGTCATCGCGGTCGAGCCGGAGGACCGCCTGCGCGCTTTGGCCGATAAGGCAGCCGAATCCGCTGCCGTACCGATCCGGGTGACCAACGGGCATGCCGAAGCCCTGCCTGCCGAGGACGGCTCGTGCGACGCCGCGGTCGCTTCTCTCGTCCTGTGTTCGGTACCGAACCTCGCGGGGACCTTGGCCGAACTCCGACGGGTGCTTCGGCCTGGCGGCGATCTGCGGTTCTACGAGCACGTGCGGTCGGCGAACCCTTGGACCGGCCGCGTGCAGGACGTCATCACGCCCGTGTGGTCCCGCGCGGCCGGAGGGTGCCGCCTCAACCGCGACACGGCGTCGGCCTTGCAGGCGACGGGTTTCGAGATCGACGAACTGGATCGCTTCACCTACGTGCAGAACGAACGCAGCCCATTCCCCCGGTGCCCGCAGGCACCGTCAGAACCGGGGCATCGGCGCACGCTCGGTAAGCGCACCAGGAAGGAACTGCACCTGGCGAGCCCCTCCTCCACATCCGTCCACAGTGGAGTACGGGCTCGCGGGTAACCATGTTCACCACGACGAGATCCGGGCCGCGCCGAGCCTGGACCTCGGTTTCCCGCATCGCAAATCTCGGGACACGCGCCCACACCACCGATGGTCCGGCCGCGTCCACTTTGCACACAGCGGAAGTCGCCACGACCTCAGCGCTGGGATGTTCCCTCGCCACTGGGACGAGCCGCCCGTTCTTTCCGCCGTTGCCGCAGCACCAGCCCCAACTGCACGGCTGCGGCAGCGCCGATGAGCCCGACCATCAGCACGGCCGGCCACGACCAGCCGAAGATCACGCCGACGACCAACGCCACCGCGAGGAACGCCAGCGTTCTGACCAAGAACAACGCCATGCTTCGCGAACTCATCGCAACCGCTCCTCCCCAACCGGCTGTCGTCGGGCCCGTTGTCCGGCCGGTCCGGATCCGCCGACTCTTCAGGCAGTCCCGGCGCCGCCGCGGTGCTGCTTGAGCTTGTCGAGCATCGCACGATGTGCGACCGCGCCGTCGAGGGCGTTGCCCGGGAAGTCGTCCGAGCCACCAGGACCCGCTCACCAGCAACCGAGGAAACCAACCGCCCAGCCGCTGATCGGCGAGCACGTCGGTGAATCACTGCAGGTCGATAGCTCGGTAACAGAGCCCGGCGGTCGCTGCGTTCATGCTCAGCACGATTACGGCGAACACCCGGTGGAACGGCATGACGACGAGGACCATGTCCAGCCCACGCAACCGTCGAGCTACGCCGGGGTCCCCACCGCAGGCCAGAGCTCGCTCACCCCGCCGCAGCTGTCGTACACCGACGCCATCCTTTCAGTTCAATACACGTTAGTATGTTGATATGACCGTGGAACGCGATGACAGCTGCGGCCTGCTGTGCCTGGACCTCCCGCACGCCGAAGAGATCAGGGCCGGCCTGCCCGAGCTCTCGGACGTGGAACCCGCTGCGGCAGCGGCGCGAGCATTGGGGGATCCGACGCGGCTGACCATCGCCGCAGCGCTGCACACCGGCGGAGAGCTGTGCGTGTGCGATGTCTCGTGGGTGGCCGGCCATGCCAAGAATCTCGTGTCGCACCACCTGCGCCAGCTCAAGGTCGCGGGGCTGGTGACTTCGCGCCGGGACGGCAAGCTCGTGATGTACGGGCTGACCGAACAAGGTCGCACGCTGACCTACGCCGTCCTCGGCACATCCGCCCCCACGAGCGCGGTGACGACAGGACGGGCATTGGAAGACCGACGATGAGCGCCGAGTGCTGCGGACCCGACGAATCCGGTTCCTCGCACGAACCGGGCCACGACCGGCACAGCGCCGAACGGCTCTGGCAGGTGCGCGAACTGCAGTTGGCTGCCGCGGCCGCCCTGTTACTGGCCGCGGGATGGTTGATCGGACTAACGGGGGCCAAGCAGGTCGGGCTCGGGGTCGAACTCGCTGCCGCCGTCGTCGGAGCGGCCACGTTCGCGCCGGAAGCGGTGCGCAACGTGCTGCGCCGCCGGGTCGGTGTCGGCACGTTGATGACCATCGCCGCCGTCGGTGCAGTGGCACTCGGGCAATTCGCCGAAGCCGCCCTGCTCGGGGTGCTGTTCTCGATCGCCGAAGGGCTGGAGCACTACGCGATCGCCCGCACCCGCCGCGGATTGCGATCGCTGCTGGGCCTGGTGCCGCCCACCGCCACCGTCCTGCGCAACGGCGTGGAAAACCGAGTCTCCCCCGATGACCTCGTCGTTGGTGATCGGCTGCTGCTGCGCCCCGGCGAGCGTGCGGCCACCGACGGCGTGATCAGCTCCGGCCGCACCAGCCTGGACCTCTCGGCGATCACCGGCGAATCCGTACCGGTCGAAGCCGGTCCCGGCGACATCGCCCACGCTGGAGCGATCAACGGTGGCGGCGCCGTCGAAATCGAAGTGAGCGCCCCGGCTTCGGACTCCTCACTGGCACGCATCGTGCACATCGTCGAGCAGGCCCAAGATCGCAAGGGCCGCGGGCAACGGCTCGCCGACCGCATCGCCAGGCCGCTGGTACCCGGCATCATGGCCCTCGCCGCGGTGATCGCCGCACTGGGACTCGTCCTGGGCGAGCCACTGGTGTGGATCGAACGCGCCTTGGTCGTACTCGTGGCCGCTTCCCCCTGCGCGTTGGCAATCTCCGTGCCGTTGACGGTCGTCGCGGCGGTCGGCGCCGCCAGCCGCACGGGCGCACTCGTCAAAGGGGGCGCCGCGCTGGAGGAACTCGGGCGCATCAAGACCGTGGCGGTCGACAAGACCGGCACCCTCACCCGCAACGAGCCGCGGGTCGTCGAAGTTGTCACGACCGGCGGCGCCACCGAGCACGACGTGCTCACGACCGCCGCCGCACTCGAGGCCCGCAGCGAACATCCGCTCGCCCGGGCGATCCTGTCGGCCGTCGAGGCGCCCACCGCTGCCGACGAGGTCACCGCGACACCCGGGCACGGCCTGCACGGGCACCTCGACGGAATCCCACTCCGCCTGGGCAAACCCGGATGGATCAACGCCGACGCGATCGCCGACGACGTGGCGCGGTTGCAACACGACGGCGCAACCGTCGTGCTCGTCGAACGCGACGGCGCCCTGCTCGGGGCGGTCGGGGTCCGCGACGACCTCCGCGCCGAAGCCCCCGAAACGATCCGACGGCTGCGCGGGCAGGGCATCGACGCGGCGATGCTCACCGGCGACAACACCCGCACCGCCACGGAACTGGCCCAGCAGGCCGGGATCGGCACCGTGCACGCCGAGCTGCGCCCCGAGGACAAGGCCCGCCGCCTCGACGAGCTGCGCAACGGACGCAAGATCGCCATGGTCGGCGACGGCATCAACGACGCCCCCGCCCTCGCCACCGCCGACGTTGGCATCGCCATGGGCGCGATGGGCACCGACGTCGCGATCGAAACAGCCGACGTCGCGCTGATGGGCGAAGACCTCCGACACCTCCCGCAAGTCCTCGAACACGCCCGGCACGCCCGCACCGTGATGCTGCAGAACATCGGCCTCTCGCTAGCGATCATCATCGTGCTGATCCCCCTGGCCGCCTTCGGCGTCCTGGGACTGGCCACCGTGGTGTTCGTGCACGAACTCGCCGAGGTCCTCGTCATCGGCAACGCCGTCCGAGCAGCCCGCGCCCGACCCCTTCCCGACACCGCGCCGGTCGCGGCGCCGGGCAAGCGAGAACCTTCCGTCACCGGCAAACCCACCGGCCGCCCGGACAGCAGCGGATGCTGCGACGCCTGCTGACACGCATCGGCAACCCCGCAGCCCGCACGTCGCCGGCAGCCTGAGCGAAACTCGCTTTCCACCACCAACCGCTTCGCGGTGAGCAAGCGGTGTCGCCGAGTGGACATAGGATTGCCGAGGGCACCAGCCTCGCAGCGCCCTCGGCAATCACCGCAGGAGTCGGTTATCGGGCCTGCATGTGCAGCGTGTCCCCCATCTGATCAGGCATTCCCGCCATCGCGGACATGCACTGCCGACATTTTCCCTGCACACACTGCTTGGCACACTGCTTGCATTTGCCCTTCATGCACTGCTGACACTTGCCGTGCATGCACTCCGGGCACTTGTCCGACATGCCTTGCACTACCGGACTTGGTGCCGCCGGACCACCCTCGGCCACGGCAACCGGCGCGACGAGCATCCCGGCCCCCACCGCGAGACCCGAGATGACCAGCGAAAAAACACCGTGGCGTCGCACACGCACCAACTCCCTCGACATCGGATCGGCCAACGGGAGCACCGAAACGGAGCCCCACCGGCAGCATAACCTACCCTCCTAAGTAACTTAGTTTTTTAGCTGCCGAACACCCCCGGCCGACGGAGATCGCCGCTGATGGTCCTCGACTCCCCGCACGGCAAGGCAACGTCATGAGAAGCAAACGGCTCTGGAGCACCCTGCCGATCGTGGCCGCGCTGCTCGTGTCGGCCTGCACGGTGGGCACGAATAGCTCCGCCGGCGACGAGTTCACCTTCGTCTCCCCGGGCGGGCAGACCCGGATCTTCTACGACCCGCCCCACACCCGCGGCAGAATCACCGCACTCGCCGGAGACGATCTGCTCCGCCCTGGCCGCAAGATCTCTCTGGCCGACTTCCGGAACGCCGTCGTCGTGCTCAACGTGTGGGGTTCATGGTGCGGACCCTGTCGTGAAGAAATGCCTCACCTGCAGCGAGTTCAGGAGCAGACCGCGCGCTCCGGTGTTCAGGTGCTGGGGGTCGACGTGCGCGACGGTGCGCGCAGCGCCCCGGTGGATTTCGTCCGCGACATCGGAATCACCTACCCGTCGATCTACGACCCATCGGGCCGAGCGCTGCTGGCGCTGAAGGGCTACCCGCGCAGCGTCGTGCCATCGACCGTCGTGCTCGACCGGCGCCACCGCGTTGCGGCCATCTTTCTGACCCAAGTCGACGACAGCCAACTCCTGCCCGTAGTGCGACGAATCGCCGCCGAACCTGATCAAGGACCTGCGTGAACCTGACCGAAGTAGCCATCTCCGGTCCGCTCCTGGTGGCAATGCTGCTCGCCGTGGCGGCGGGAGCGGTCTCCTTCGCCTCGCCGTGCTGCTTGCCGCTGGTCCCCGGCTATCTCGGGTACCTCGGCGGACTCGTTGGTGCCCCACCGCCACCGGTCGAGTCCTCCGACGTCACATCAGCGCCCGCCTCAACCTTCGGTGACAGGTGGCGCGTCGCCGGAGCGGCGCTGTTGTTCGTCGCCGGATTCACGGCCGTGTTCGCCGCGGCGACGGTCGCCGTGCTCGGCGTGTCCGACGCGGTCCTCGCGAACGAGCAGCTGTTGCAGCGCATCGGCGGCGTCGTCACCGTCGCCATGGGCCTGGTGTTCGTCGGGTTCGTACCGTCGCTGCAGTTCACCAAGCGAATTCGGCACACACCCCGCCGGGACGGGCTATGGGCCGCTCCACTGCTCGGCGCGGTCTATGGCCTCGGCTGGACTCCATGCCTGGGTCCCACGTTGACCGGGGTGATCGCCCTTGCCAGCGCCACCGACATCGGCCCGGCGACTTTTCGCGGGCTGCTGCTGGTGATCGCCTACTGTCTGGGACTCGGGCTGCCCTTCGTCGCGATCGCGCTGGGCGCTCGGCGCACGGTGCGGGTCACCGCGTGGCTGCGTCGCCACACCCGGCGCATCCAGCAGCTCGGCGGAGCACTGCTGATCGCCATCGGTCTCGCACTCGTCACCGGCCTGTGGGCAGAATGGATTTCCTGGATGCGCGGCCCGATCAGCGGGTTCACGTTGCCCCTGTGATCGCAAAGGCCCCCGGCACCTCGATTACCATGACGTCGGGCGCGGCGCCCGCGTTCGGAGGAGGCACGATGCCCGCGTTCGGGGACTTGGAAGCCGAGATCATGGACGTGGTCTGGTCGACGGATGAGCCGGTGACCGTGCGCCACGTCGTCGACCGGCTCAACGAGCAGCGCGCGGTCGCATACACCACCGTGCAGACCGTCGCCGAAATCTTGTTCCGCAAAGGTTGGCTGCAACGCTCCAAGGTCCGGCGCGCCTACCAGTACTGGCCCACCAGGAGTCGTGCGGACTACACCGCCGGTCTCGTCGCCGAGGCCCTATCCGCAACGCCGGACCGCGCCGCGGCGCTAGTGAGGCTGTTCGATCACCTCGACCCCGGCGAAGTCGCCGAGCTACGCGCCGCGCTGAACTCCGCCAAGACCGCCAAGAACCGGTCGCAATGATCACGTTCGCGCTGCTCGTCTACACGAGCCTGCTCACCATGGTCGCCGCGCCGCTGATGCGCCGCTGCAGCCTGTTCGACCGCGCACCCAACCTCGGCATCCTCGCCTGGCAAGTGCTGCAGGTATCCACCGTGCTGTCGTTGGTGCTCGCCGGGCTCGTCCTGGTGATCCCGACGGTGCCGGTCAGTTCGAGCATCGCCGAATTCGTGCACACCTGCGTGATGGTCATCCGCCAGCAGTACGCCACACCCGGCGGCGCCATCGTGGCCGGTACCAGCCTCGCCCTCGCACTGACATTGCTCGCCCGCACAGCTGTCCACCTCGCTCGCATCAGCCTGAACACGCATCGGCACCGCCGTGATCATCGGCAGAGGTTGGAGTTGACCGGGCATACCGGTCCGGCCGGCATCACCGTGCTGGAGGCCGCTACGCCGGTCGTTTACTGCCTGCCCGGCCGTCACGCGCGCATCGTCGCCACCAGCGCCGCCCTCACCGCGCTCGACGCGCACCAACTCGGCGCCGTGCTCGCACACGAGCACGCCCATCTCCGCCGCAGGCACCACCTGCTACTGCTCAGCAGCGCTGCCATCGCAGCCGCGCTTCCCCTCCCGTCCATGCGCACCGCCCACGCCGAAACCACCAGGCTGGTCGAACTGGCCGCCGACGATGCGGCAGCCGGCCACACCGACCACCTCGAACTCGCTGAAGCGCTACTCACCCTGGCCGAGAACCGGAGCCCTGCGACAACGCTCGCGGCCGGCACCACCGCCTCCGCCGTCCGGGTGCGACGACTACTCAACACGCCCGCTCCCCCGCGGCGCTTCGCTGCACTCGCCGGCGTCGCCGCGGTCGTACTCGCACTCCTACTGCCACTCGCCGTAGCCGCAGGCCCCGCAGTCGCAGCAGCCGGCGCCGATCACTGCCCGATCGCTCCGACCGCTTGGTAAAGCTTCCTCACCACACCGGTCGAGCTGTGGCGGAACATGCCCATCTTCGCTCAGCTACGCGCCGCGGTAACGCTGGGATGCAGCGAGCGAGACCGCTCTCAGCAGTCCGTGCTCAACTCCACGGCCCGAAGCCGTCCGGGACACGCTAGTCGGTCCATTCCGGAGCGCGTTTCTCCAGGAACGAGGCCATTCCCTCTCGGGCCGGGGGACTCTGCGACGTCGCGGTCATGACCTCGGTGGCTATCGCGTAGGCGTCGGTCTCGGGGCGGTCGAGTTGGGCGTAGAGCGTCTGCTTGCCGATCCCTTTGGAGAAACTGCTTCCACGGGTGGCCCGAGCGAGCAGGTCATCGACCGCGGCATCCAGCCGCTCGTCGGGCACCGCGTAGTTCACCAGCCCCCATTCGGCGGCGGTGACCGCGTCGATCGGATCGCCGGTCAGCGCCAGCTCCATCAAGCGCTTGCGGCCGACGCTGCGGGCCACCGGCACCGCCGGTGTGTGGCAGAACCAACCGCCATTGCCACCGGGCAGCGCGAACGCCGCCGAAGCCGCGGCCACGGCCAAGTCGCAGGACGCGACCAACTGGCATCCCGCCGCGGTGGCGATCGCGTGCACGCGAGCGATCACGACCTGCGGAACCTCCTGCACGGTGCGCATCAGCCGCTGGCACAGCTGCAGCAGCTCACGCACCTCGGCGAGGTCGCGCTCGGCGACATCGCCGAAATCGTGCCCCGCCGAGAATGCCTTGCCGTTGCCCGCCAACACGATCCCGGAGGCCCCCGACCGACCAGCCGCCTCGAACGCCTCCACGAGTTCGCGCAGGTGGTCCCCGGTCAGCGAATTGCGTCGGGCCGGGCGGTTCATGGTGATCCGGACAGTGTCGGCATCGCTGGCGACCTGGAGATGTTCGTAGTCGCTCATGCACGTACTCCTTTCCCCGTGGCGCGGCGGCCCCACCCGGTTAGGGTGGCGCAGCAACGCACTGCTGCCCACCCGCGAGCGGTCGGCGACGGGATCGTCCGGTCTCCGACGGTCCGGCCTGCACAGCCGAGCGAAGCCCGCAGGATGATCCATGTCAGGACCACCCCGCCGACAGAGCAGCTGGAGCCGCACCAATATCGTGATCAGCAACCGTTAGCTCGACTTGCCATCGATTAAGCGGTCGCCGCAGTGCGTGGCCAGGACGAAGTTCCTTAGCTGCCCCGCCATGAGCCTCCTACCGTGGGCAGTACTCGTGCAGCGCGAGAGCTGAAGGGGCATCCGCCGAGCGCGTATGGGCAGGTCACCGAGCCGACTACCAGTCCGCATCGTTCTCTCACGCCTTGTTGAGCATGAGCGTTACGGGCATGACAGATGCCGTGTTCGAGTATCCGCGCGAAAGAGGAAGATCATGCGCGTCAAGAGCATTTTCCGCTTCGGCTCCGGTGGCTGGGGCTGGGGCCACGGAGGCTGGGGCTGGGGCCACGGCGGCGGCTGGGGCTGGGGCCGCGGAGGCGGCTGGGGCTGGGGAAGGTGGGGCAAATAAGCCTCGTGCTTCCTTTACCTAACAGCACCTAGGTCAGTCTAAGAATTATTCTGCATTGCTGAAGCGGCTCTCATCCGCATGGTGGCGCCCCAGGCCACTGCGGGTGAGAGCTGCTCTACGGACAAGCTGATTCCGTGCGTCTTTCACCTGCGCCAGTGGCCAACTGCATCGGACGCCGCACTTCTAATACTGCAACGGCACTCAGAGTGGGTGTCCGCGTTGTCGGTAGTGGCAGTGGCGGGCTTGGTGTTGGCGTCGTCGGCGCCAGCGTGACCAGGACCAGACGTGCTTGGCGGGGTGTGGTGTCCGGGTGATGAGGTTGATCAACAGTCGGCGGAGCTCTGCTAAGGTGTAGTCGATCATACCCGGTTCTCGGGCGTTGAATTTGCTTGTGTGGCCTGGGTTTTCGCCACGGCTAGCCACGCGAGGGCGAGCAGCGACAGGGTGGTGTGGGCGTACCAGGCTCGCCAGGAGCGTGCTTGGTAGTGGTCGAGCCCGGCCTCGTTCTTGGCCTGTTGGAAGCACTCCTCGACATGCCAGCGAGATCCGGCGGTCCAGGCGAGATCGAGCAGTCGGGATCGGCGGGGTCCGTAGGCGACGTAGTAGGCGATCTCGCTGGGATTGCTCGTCGAGCGCCGCGCCAGCAGCCAGCGTCCCCGCCCGGGCGGCCAATCGGCGCCGAGCGGGATGCGGGCCCAGTCATAGATGCGCGGGCCGTGGGCACCGGCGCCGACCGACAGTCGTCGCCACGATTGCTCGGACAGCCCGGCGATGAGCTCGTCGGCCCGGCTCGTGTCACTGGAGAGGGTGGTCAGGGTGTCGTTGCGTTTGGTGGCCAGCACGTAGGCCGCGTCCTGGGCTTCGAGCCAGTCCCGCAGGTAGTGGGCCTGCCCGTAGGCCTCATCGGCGGTGACCCACGAGAACGGCACCCCGGCTTCGAACGCCCGAGCCAGCATCGCTTGGGCCTGCGCAGGTTTGGTGGCAAAGTCGACCTCGTCGGGCACCCCGGCCGCTCGGCAGCGGTCCCGATCATCGGTCCAGCTGGTCGGTAAATACAGCTCCCGGTCGATCAGCGCGTGCCCAGCCGAGGACGCATACGCCAGGAAGGTCCCGATCTGGCAGTTTTCCGTGCGACCGGCCGTGCCGGAGTACTGGCGCTGCACCCCGGCCGAGCGAGTCCCCTTCTTCAAAAACCCGGTCTCATCGACGATCAACACACCCTCGCGGTCACCGAGGTGCTCGATGACGTAGTCACGCACGTCGTCGCGGACCCCGGCGATGTCCCAGTCCGCCCGCCGCAGCAGCCGCTGCATCCCATCCGGACTGACCTCACCGGCCTGCTCAGCGATCGTCCACCCGTTCTTGCGTTCCAAGCCCGCGACCAGGCCCGACACGTATTCACGCACCCGCGCACGTGGCTCTGAACGCACGAACCGCCCAGCGATTCGCTCGTGCACCCGCTCCAGCTCCGCCGCCACCAGCTCCACAACCACGCCCACCATGATCCACTACGGCTCAGGCGAGTGCCGTTGCAGTACTAACCGCGGACGACACTATATGATGCACCCACACAGCTTGTACGCCCCAGCCCGGCCGTGCCCGGGTTCGCGTCACAGTCATTGAAACAGCAGCCATTTTCTTTTAAATTACCTACACGCCGAAACTTGCGAATCGTTATACGATGAGGATGACGCGGGCACGTAATTCAAGTTCGAGCCCGCGTCCCTTGTTGCACATAGCGCTCTGCTCAACGGCAAGATCAATACCTGACCTCTGCACGACGGAAATAGGGTTTACTTCGAGCATCCGAACCACGAATATCCGGTCGGATGGTGGCGGTCCGCGAGCAGCGATCATCGCATTTTCGTGATTGATCGTAAATGGTCCGGATCGTCCGTAATGGGACGCCTCCGTCGGCGCCTTACCTACCGCATCGGCGATCCTCGACATCACGACGTGCACATGCGTTGCCGATGACGGCGGCGGAACGAGGGCCAGGCGCACACGCCGCTCGCCGGGTTGGGCATTATGCTCGTCACAGGGAGGTCTCATGCAAGGTCTGGGTGATCTGGAATCCGCAGTGATGGACGTGCTGTGGCAGACCGACGAGCCGATGACCGTGCGCGCTGCGTTGGACGCGCTCAGCGCCGACCGGAAGCTCGCGTACACCACGGTGATGACCGTGTTGGATAATTTGCACCGCAAGGGGTGGGTGGAGCGCGAGATGGTGGGACGCGCCTACTGCTATCGGCCCTGCATGAGCCACGAGGAAGCAGCGACGCATGCATTGCGCGAACTGCTCGGCTCGACCAGTGACCCTGACGCGGTTTTGCTGCACTTCGCGCGTTCGACGTCTGATCATGAGTCGGCCTTGCTCCGCAAGGCTCTGCGGGAGCGCCGGGACACATGACGGTCGCGCTGTCGTTGCTGCTGGGCGCCGTTCTCGTGGGCTGGCTGAGCCCGAGGTTGCTCCACGCCATGCTTGAGCGCCGTGTCGACCCGACCGCCGCTCTGGCCGGTTGGACCATGCTGGTGATCGGTTGCCTGCTGACCGGCGCCACCGGACTGGCCTTCGCCTTCCTCCCAGGCCATGGCCTCGCCCCGCAGATCGTCGACTTGCTGCATGAGTGCTGGCTCATGCTCAAGGACGGTTCCGTTCCGCAGCTTCACGAGATCATCAGCGTCGCCAGCATGGCGACCGGGATGCTGATCGCAGGTCGGCTGATCCATACCTACGCTCGCCATACGCGTCATCAACGACGCAGTCACCGCCGCCAGACCAACCTGCTGCGGGTCGCGGCACACCCCGAAGCTGGCGCGTATACGACGATGTGGCTCGACCATCCACAACCGTTCGCCTACAGCATCGGCGGAACGAACCCGGCCATCGTCGCGACTCGGGGACTCCGGGAGAGGCTGCCGGATACGGAACTCGCGTCCGTGCTCGAACACGAACGCGCACACCTCCGAGGCAGGCATCACGCGCTGGTCGGACTGGCCAAGGTCCTCGCCACAGCACTGCCCTGGATCCCACTGACCCAGTGCTCACCCCACTTTGTCAGCACCATGGTGGAAATCGCGGCCGACGAGCATGCCGCACGGCGGCATGGCCCTCGGACCGTGCTGTCCGCGTTGGCCGCGCTCAGCGAGGGCGCACCCTCACCCCCTCCACTCGCGCTCGGCGTCGCAAGCGGCCATGTGCAGCTGCGCGTGCAACGCCTCGCCCAACAGAAACGCCACCGTGGCCGAGTCACGCGCGGACTCAACACCTCGCTTGCCGCCGTGACCGCGACGGTGACCCCGCTGGCCTTCAGCGCGGCCGTGTTCCTTCTCGGCACTCTCGCGTTGTGCCCTGTGCTGATGCGCTTAGTGGACGGATGAATGAGCAGCCTTCAACCTGGCGATAGCACGCCGATCAAATCAGTTGTGCGCTGGAAGCAAGTGCCCTCCTCGGTCGACCAGCAACCGGGTCATGGTCTCGGTTTCGGCTCGCTGCGCGCGCAAGATCTGCTGGGCCAGGTTGCGTACCGGCGGTAATGTCGCCCGCTCGGCGGCCTCCGCCGCCATAGCCGCACCGCCTTGATGATGCCGGATCATCAGCTGCAGGAAGAACTTGTCGAACTCGACCCCGGACAGCGACCGCAAACGATCGAGGTCTTGGTCCGAGGCCATCCCGGGCATCGTCATGCGCTGCCCATGAGCGGCGTGCCCGCCGGAAGTGCCCATCCACCCCATGGGCGTCCCGGCGGGGATCGGAGGCTGATTCCACATGCTCAGCCAGCCCTTCATCCGTCCGACCTGTTCCAGTTGTCCCGTCTCGATGTCGAAACCGAGCTGTCGAATCAACGGATCTCGGCTGCGTTCGCGGGCCACATTGGCCATCTCGACAGCCTGTAGGTGGTGGGTGCTCATGTCCTGCGAGAATCCGATGTCCACGGCATCCGGAGAGGTCGACTCCGACATGTCCCGGGAAACCAAGAACAGTGTGGCCGCGGATGCGAGCAAGGCGACGGCTACGAGCACCGCGAACGCGAGCACCCATCGCAGCCACGCCGGCTGGTGCCGTTCGCTCATAGACATCCTCATGCTCCCTGTCGATCGCTCGAGGGCGCGTCGCCACCACCCGCGTTCGCGGCAGACGCGGGCACTGCACCCGGACCGGGCGGGCTGGGATTGAACGGTGGCGGCGCGGCCGGGTCGAAGGTGCCAGGCCCAAGTGCCTCGCACGACGCGCCGACTTCCGGATACGTGTACTGGTTGGTCCGCAGTGCACGGATGAACTGATCGATTCGCGGGTCATTCGGATCGTTGAGCTTGAGTTGATGCCCCCAGGACTGCAGCGAGATCGCGCCGTCGAGCCCCGGATACGGCGACATGGTCATGTACTGCTGACCATCGACCCGCTTGCGCAACACCGCAACACCCGCATCGTCGAGTCGATCCGGGTTGTAGGCGATCCACACCGCGCCGTGCTCGAGGGAATGAACGAGATTCTCCGTGCGCACTGCGGTCTCATATACCTGCCCGTTGCACGCTGCCCACACGCCGTCGTGCGGACCGCCAAACCCGGGACGAGCCTCGTAGGCCACGCGTTGAGCACCTTGAACATGCTGACCGGCCTCGTAGTTTTTGACCACGACGCCGGGGATAGCTCGCGAGGGATCGCGGTTCGTCTCGGACGGCGTCCACGGCGCGACGGCAGCAGCACGCTCAGTTTTGTCGCTATACAGCACGAAAACGTAGCCGAAGATGCCACCCGCGAACACCACCACGGCCGCGACGGCTACGACCGTGATCCAGGGAACACCGCTCCCGGCCAGGGTGTTCTGCGTCTTCCGGGACGACGGTCTCTGCTTTCCGGCCATGCTGCTCCGCTCAACGCCACTCTTAGTACTAAACTACTTAGTAGATACCCCGAGGGGGCACCGCCTCGGCCGACCCCGCACTCAAAGAACCAGCCGGTCCGCGATCAACCCGCGAAGCGGCGGATCGTGTTCACGTCGCCGATTTCCTTGTACGACTCGACCTTCACGTCTTGCCCCTCCGTGGGGGCATGCACGACGTTGCCGCCACCGATGTAGATCCCGTTGTGGCTGATCGGGCTGTAGAAGAAGATCACGTCGCCCGGCTTGAGCTCGCTTTCCGAAACGCTCTGACCCTCGGTTGCTTGGGTCTTCGTCGAAGCGGGCAACGACAGACCTGCCTGCTTGTACGACCACTGCACCAACCCCGAGCAGTCGAACTGGCTGGGGCCTTTCGCGCCGTAGACGTAAGGGGAACCCTGTTTGCCCAACGCCGCATTGACCGCTTGGATGGCCACACCGGAGCCCGCGAGCTGACCGACATTCGTACTGCCGCCCGACAACGACCCCTGTTCTTCGGAGCTGAGTCGGCCGTACTGCTGCTTGACGGCCGCGACCTGCTTGTCCATCGCCGACTTCTTTGCCGCGATCTCGTCCTTCAACCGGGCCGCATCGGACTCGGCCTTCGCCGCCCGATCCCGCGCCTCCTGCGCCCGACGCTCTGCACGCTCGGCCTGATCGGTCGCGTTCGCCAGCGAGCGAATCGCCTCGTTGTTGTCCTTCGCGAGCACGTCAAGCGCAGAGGAACGGTCCAAGAAATCATTCGGCGACTCGCTGACCAGCAATGCCGACAGCTTGTTCATCCGCGCACCCTTGTAGGAGGCACCCGTGAACTGATCGACCTGCTGCCGAAACGTCTCTTCGTCCTGCCGAGCCAGTCCGGCGACCTGTTCGGCCTGCGCGCTCTCGCCGGTCGCCCGGGCAAGGTCGGCTTGCCGCGCCGCGTGGTCGTCTTCGGCCTTCTTGAAGTCTTCGGTGAGCACCTCGGCCTGGTGGGACAGGTCCCGGAACTGCTTGGCCGCATCCGAGGCGGTGTCTGGCACCCGCGGGTCCGCCACAGCCATCCCGGAGGGCATCCCCACGGCTGCGGCCACGGCCGTCGCCGCTGCTACTCCACACACACCACTGCCAGGTCGACGACGCTGAAACACCCTGCCCGCCCCTCACGTTCGTAGCTCGAACGAGCGCATAGCGAGTACTATACAGGCAAGTACTATGTCACATAGTATTACCTCCAAGTCGGTTTGACCTGGGAGAACCGCCAGGGAAGCCGTAGTGGGGTTGAAGCCTTGGGTGTCGACCCCGGCAGGACGTCTGGCCTCAAGGACACTCACTGCACGCGAGAGCGGGCTCGCGGTTGTTCCCACCGGAGCGGCCACAGCAGTCCGAGGCGAGACCTGGTCGGCCGATATCTCTGTGAGAACGACGGGCATGACACCGCGGCCGTGTTTGGTGCTGTCGAGCAGGCGCAGCTTCGTGAGCACGCACTCGGAGCTGCCTGCCCCCGGCCCCTGCCCCCTCAGTCATCGGCTTCATATGCCCCTGACACGGCCCACACCTGGGTAGTCCTAACGGAGCACCGAGCGGGAGGTGATGACGATGATGAGTGACATGTACCCCGCGATGGGTCTGTGGATGGCCTTGTGGGGCCTGATTTCCGTGGCGATGCTGATCCTCATCGTGCTCGCCATTATCTGGTTGGTCCGCGCGATGACCCGCCCCAACGCTCGCACGGCCGAGCATCAGGACCACGCCGAAGAGGTTCTCCGCCGCCGCTACGCCGCAGGCGAGATCGACGAAGAGGAATACCAGCGCCGGCGCAGCACGCTCCGCGGCCAGTAGGGCGCCACCAGTACTCGCTCCCCGAGCACCAACAAGGTGTGGGGATGCTCACTTGGACGGCAGGTTTCGTCGTCAGGACGTCTGTCTGCGACCGACTGCGGCGTTGCGTTCGAGGGACACGACCGAGCGCTTAGTCCCTGCACATCCAGGAACAACAGATCAGCGCTGTTCACGGCACGCGCCACGATCGACAAAACCTGAGAAGCGCCTGTCGGGATGACGAGGAACGCCTCGGTCGATGAAAGCCAGCAGCTTTCAGTAGAGTGGCCGACATGCTGAAGGTGCTCAAGCGTGCGCGCGGCAGCCGCGTGCTTCTCGCGCTGTTCGCCCTTTCAGCTTTTCTTCTGTGCACGTTGCCGGCACACCATGCCAAAGCCGAGATGGCGGCCGCGTCCGGCAGTGCGAAGTCGGCCGTTGCTGCGACCTCGGCGACGGGCACGGACGCGGGTTCCTCGGTGCCAGGAACACCACCGGGTGCGGACGCCGTCGGCGCTCAGTCGCACGGCGGGCACGGCCACGACTCGGACTCCGCCCCCCACTGTCACGTCGTGAACTCGCACGTCATGGACGTCGTGAACCGCTTCGTGCCGTCCTCTCCAGGCGACGTCCTCGGACTTGTCGCAGTGCTGCTGGTCGCGTGCCTGGGCGGCTTGCGTTTGGGGACGCAGGTCCGTGCTCAATGGTGGGCGACGCGACCGTCACGGCCGCTCGCCGGGGTTCCGCTACTGATCTCACTCGGAATTTCGCGAACCTGATTCGGGTATACGCGCGCACTGATGCCTCACTGAACATCAGGTGAACATTTCCTGAGAGGCATTACTGTTCGTTCTCATTTTCCTCTGACTTCGCCGCGGAACGCGTCGGCGTGTTCTCGCGCACCCTTTTCCGTCAGGGGTCTCTTGTCGTTCACCGGCCCGCCGTGGGTGGCGGCCGGTCTCATACCCGCGCACACGGCTGTGCCCACTCACGCTGCGGTGGGCTGCCAGGAGGTTCGCAATGACGTACGACTCTGTTCTGGATTGTGTCGGCTCGACGCCGCTGGTGCGGTTGCGGCGCTGCTTCCCCTACCCCGAGATCGAGGTCCTGGCCAAGCTGGAGATGCTCAACCCGTGCGGGAGCATGAAGGACCGCCCCGCGCGCTACATCGTGGAGCAGGGCATTCGCGAGGGATCCCTGTACCCGGGGATGCGCCTGGTCGAAAGCACCTCGGGAAACCTCGGTGTGGCCTTGGCGGCCGCCGCCCGGATGCACGGGTTGTCGTTCACCGCGGTGGTCGATCCCAACACCTCGCCGACGAACCTGCGGCTGCTGGAACTGTTCGGCGCCGATGTGGACATGGTCACCGAGCCGGACGAGGCGGGTGGCTACTTGCACACGCGAGTGCGGCGCGCGCAGTCCTACGCCGAGGCCGATCCTGGGGTGGTCTGGATCAACCAGTACGCGAACCAGCGCAACTGGCGGGCCTACTACGACACGCTCGGCGCGGAGATCTTGCAGCAGGCCGGCGGGCCGATCGACTACCTGGTCGCCCCGGTGTCCACGACAGGCTCGTTGCAGGGCACGGCACGACGACTGCGTGAGGAGAATCCGAATCTGAAGGTGGTGGCCGTCGACGCAGTGGGGTCGGTGATCTTCGGCGGGCCGCCCGCGAAGCGCCGCATCCCGGGCTTCGGTGCCAGCCGCGTCCCGGAGATCTTCAGCCCGCACGAGATCGACGAAGTCGTCCACGTCGCCGATCCCGGTTCCACGGCCGGCTGTCGTCGACTGGTCGAGACCGAGGGCGTGCTGGCCGGCGGTTCGTCGGGCGCCGTGATCGCCGCGCTGGACGAGCTGCTCGAGCGCATCTCCGGCCCCGCCCGAATGGTCACGTGGCTGCCCGACCGCGGGGAGCGCTACCTCGACACGGTCTTCGACGATGACTGGGCTGAGAGCTTGAAGGAACACGCGAGCCAAGACGATCTGGCGGAGGCTCCGTGAGCACCCAGCGGCGCAACCTCGTCTTGCTGTGGGCGAGCCAGTTCATCAACACCGCGGGGCTGATGATGCTGGTGCCGATCATGCCGTTCTACGTCGAAGGCATGGGCATCACCGGCACAGCCGCGATCCAGACCTGGGCCGGGGTGGCGATCGCGGCCCCGGCGCTGGCCCTGACCGTGGCGACCCCGTTGTGGGGTCGCCTCGGCGACCGGGTCGGACGGCACTGGATGGTCGTGCGCGCACTGGTCGGATTGGCCTTGTCGATGCTGGTCATGGCCGTGGCGGGCAACCCGATCATGCTGGTGCTCGGGCGATTGCTGCAAGGAAGCCTCGGCGGCGTCGTCGAAGCCGCACAAGCCTTCGCCGGCGCCGCCGGGCCCGGGAACAAGCGCGGCTCAGCGTTGGGCAAGTCCTTCAGCGCCACCGCCGCAGGCTCGCTGGCCGGTCCCATCGCCGGCGGCGTGCTCGTCGGAGCCGGGGGCCTGAGCAACCTCATGGTGGGCATCGCCGCCCTGGCGGGCCTGCTCGCCGCAGCCTGCGCTGTCGGACTCCGGGAACCACGTTCGTCCCCTGTTTCCGAGCCCGCATCGGTGCACGCCGGGGTTCAAGGAGGTCGTCGGCGTTCGGGCTTCTGGCGCGTGCCCGGCGCGGCGCCCCTGGCGGTGGCCGCGGTCGGCGCGTACTTCGGCGTCTACGGGCTGATCCCGGTGTTCGCCGAACAGGTGCAGCAGACCTTCCCCGCCGGACAAGCCGGTTTGTGGGTCGGGATCTTTCAGTCGCTGACCTGGGGAGCGACCCTGATCACCTCCTTCTGGTGGGGTCGGCACAACGACCGGGGCCAACGCCCGGTGCGGTCCCTGGCGCTCGCCTCGGGCGTCTGCGCCGTCAGCATCACCGCGCAAGCCCTCCCCTTGGGCGCGGTCGGACTGATCGTGTTGCGGCTGCTGCAGGGAGCGAGTTTCGCCGCCTTGGCCCAGTCGTTGTTCTTCCACTTCAGCCGACACGCACCGGAGGACCGCCGAAGCGGCTACGTCGGTGCGGCCAACAGCTTCCTGCTCGCCGGGCAGTCGGCCGGACCGTTGCTGGCCGGCCCCATGGCCATCCTGTTCCCGAGCCCGATCTCGATCGCGCTGATGGGTGCCGCCTGCGGCGTGGCGTTCGTGTGCTGTCTGGGGGCCACCCGGGCCGAAAATGAGCACGCCGAGCCGACCAGGGGATCGGCCTGTGACAGCGGACAACCGCCCGTGCTGCGAAAGATGAGCGGCACGCTCGACCTCCCGGCCGAACAGACATCGCCGCTTCCACCGATCACCGGCACTGTCACGACGACGAGCGACCGCCGTCGTGACGGAGTGAGCCAACTCCGCTCGTAGCGGAGCACGCGCGGTACCGGGTAGGGCTCCGCCCATGCCCGGTACCGATCGCCTGCCGAAACCATCGACACCCGGAAATCGCACGATCAGCACGACCGTGCGCGTCGGAACACCGGTTGGCGCGCGTACCCCTACGGGGTATTGGGAAGGCTATGCTCAGTTGGGGAGGCTCGCCAGCAGTTCCACCGCTGAGCTGGTGAAGCGGCGGGGCCTGCTGGTCACCGTGATGTCGGTGAAGCCAGCGTGCCTGGCATCGTCTCGGAGCTGGTCGGGTGAGATGTCGAGAACGTGGCGGTGCACGGTGGCCACGAGGCGGCCTCCCCGACGGAGCACTCGGGCCAGTTCGTTGAACCCCGCCTCGCGGTCCCAAAGCATGATGTTGTTGACCGAGATCGCGACGTCGATGCTGGCACCGCTGCACCCGGTGTTCTCCGCTCGGCCGGGGCGTACCTCGACCACGCCGCGCGCGATCTGGTCGGCACAGCGCGCTGCGGCCATGCGCCGCATCGGCTCGGACGGATCGACACCGACGACGTGACCACCCGGGTCGACGGCCGCCGCGGCCAGAGCGAGCCCGAGGCCGGGGCCGTGCCCGAGCACCAACACGTGCTCGCCAGGGCGCAATACTGCCTGTTCGACGGCGCGGTGTTCCTGCTCGGCGTTGCCTCGCAGCATCATCGCGCCGCCGACCCGCCCCAAGACGCCGCGGGGATGGCCGAAGGCAGGATCGAGCCACCGCATCAACAACCTCGCCATGGGCACAGCTCACCACCGCTGGTCAGACCTGCGCATCCGGGAGAATCCCCGATTCCGGCCAGCTACGGGACGAGCGGGCCCGCGGTCAGCGGGAGCACCGCTCCCCCAGCCATACCGAGCAGGAGCGAGGCTGCTGCGGCCAGGTAGGCGGTTGCGGCCGCCCACCGTCCCTTCAGGACCATGACCTTGGTGCTCTCGGATGCCGGCGAGAACACCGGCAGGATCCAACGCAGGTAGTAGAACAGGCTGGCTACGGTGTTGAGCACCGCCAGCACGGCCAGCCAGACGAAGTCACCATCGATGGCGGCGGTGAACACCTCCAGCTTGCCGAGGAATACCGATGTCGGTGGCGTGCCGACCAAACCCAGCAGGCACACGACGAGGCCGCCCGCGAGCATCGGGTGCGCGCGACCAAGTCCGCGGTAGTCCTCGAGCCGGGTCGTGCGAGGTACTGCGGCGACTACGGCGAATGCCCCGAGGTTGGTGACGGCGTAGGCGCCGAGATAGAACAGCGTTCCGGGCAGTGCGAGGGCACTTTTCCCCGCTACGGCGATGGCCATGAGGATGTACCCGACTTGGCTGATCGTGGAGTAGGCCAGCAGGCGCCGTACATTGTCCTGGAAGAACGCGGCGAGATTGCCCAGCGTCATCGACGCAGCCGCCAGGATGGCCACCAGCAGCGGCCAATTGAGACTCACCGCGGGTATGCTGTCGACGAGAAGTCGGTAGGCGGCGATGAGCCCGCCGATTTTGGGCACGGTGGTCACGAACGCGGCGACCGATGTGGCGGCGCCTTCGGTCACGTCGGGGACCCAGAAGTGCGCGGGCACCGCGCCGATCTTGAACAGTAGCCCGCCCAGCACCGCCACCAACGCGATCCCGACCACCGGTGGTGGCGCCGTCGGCAGGTTCCGGGCGAGTGCGGCGTAATTGGTGGCGCCGCCGCTGCCGTAGAGGATCGTGGTACCGCCGAGCAGGGCGATCCCGAGGAAGGCGCCCATGAGGTAGTACTTCAGCGATGCCTCGGTTCCCGATGCGTCCTTGGCGAAACCGGCCAGCGCATACAGCGGAATCGAGGCCAGCAGGTAGGCGGCCACGAGCAGCAGCACGTCCGATGCGCCGGCGAGCATGATCGTGCCCAGGGCCCCGAGTTGCATCAGCACGTGAAATTCGGTCTCCCGAGGGTGGGCGCCGATCTCCTCGCTCGACAGGCAGATCACGAGCAGGACCGCGACCAGCACGATGAGCCGTCCGGCGTTCGTGGCGGTGTCGATGGCGTAGCTGTCGCCGAAGACCTTCTGCGGCTCGCCGGCCATCGCGGCACCCGTGGCCACGATCCCCGCCAGGCAGGCACAGGCCGTGACCACGCGCACCCACCACTGCCTGCGGCGCGGCAGCCAGGACCCCAGCAGCAGGCCCAGCACGGCTCCGGCGACCAGGGTCAGTTCGGGTATCAGGGCGGCAGGGTTCTCGTTCATGCCCGTCATCGGCCCACGAGCCCGATCAGCGTCGCCGAGGCCGGTTCGATCACCTCGAGCAGGAATCTCGGCACCACACCGATCACGACCGCAAGGGCGAGCAACGGCAGCACCGAGACGACCTCGCTGCGGTGCAAGTCCGCGAAGTCACGTCCGGCGCCGGGCGCGTCCGGAAGCCGCAGCGTTCCGAGGAAGACCCGATGCAGGACTCGCAGGAACAGCCCGGCGGTGATCAGAATGCCCAGCACGGCCAGCGCAGTGCCGATCGTGGCAGAGGCCAAGCTGCCGGTGAAGATCTGAAACTCAGCGATGAACCCGGAAAAGCCGGGCAACCCGAGCGAGGCGAACGCGGCGACCCCGGTCGCGGCGGCGAACAGCGGTGCCGGACCAGCCACTCCCGAGTACGCGCCCATGTCATAGGTGCCGCGGCGGTCGTAGAACACTCCGGCCAGCAGGAACAGCGCGGCGGTGATCAACCCGTGGCTGACCATCTGGGTCACCGCACCGGTCACGGCCAGCGAACGAGCCTGCGCGTCGCTTCCGGCCCACAGCCCTGTGGCACCGACCGCGAGTACGACGTATCCCATGTGGTTGACCGAGGTGTAGGCGACCATGCGCTTGAAATCCTGTTGCGCCAGCGCGACCAGGGCACCGTAGAGCACCGAGACCACCCCGATCACCACCACGGCACCGGCGTACTGGCGCCAAGTCTCGGGCAGCAGCGGCATGGCGATGCGCACGAAGCCGTAAGTGCCCATCTTCAGCAGAACTCCCGCCAGGATCGCTGAGCCTGCGGCGGGAGCGTCGGTATGGGCGGGCGGCAGCCAGGTGTGAAACGGCACGGTCGGTGTCTTGACCGCGAGCCCGATGCCGATGGCCAGCAGCACCAAGGCCGCGTAGGCCCCGCGGCCCGCCAACGGATTTGCCGTGGCGAGCGCGATGATGTCGAACGTGTGCGGCTCGGCGGCGAGGTAGAGACCGATGAATCCCAGCAACAGCGCCAACGATCCGACGAAGGTGTACAGGAAGAACGTCAGCGCCGAGCGTTTCGCCTGCCCGTGTCCCCACCCCGCGATGACGAAGTACATGCCCACAATGGACAGATCGAAGTAGACGAAGAACAGGATCAGGTCCAGTGCCGTGAACAGTCCCAGGCTCACCGTCTGGAGGAACAGGAACAGCAGCACGAAGCTCTTGACCCGATGAGTTTGACGCAGCGAATACACCGCACACGCCAAAAACAGCAATGCTGTCATCGCCACCAGCGGTAGCGACAGGCCGTCGACACCGACGTGGTAGGCGACCCCGGCGCTGGGGATCCAGCGCACGTTCTGTTCGTAGCTCATGCCACCGCCGGTGTCGGAGGCGATCCAGGCGAGCACGACCAGCACCGCGTCGATCGCCGTGATACCGATCCAGCCGACCAGGAACGGGCGGCGCCCGGCGGATTCCGGGACCGCAGCCAGCACCACGGCGGCTACCAGCGGCAGGAAGACGATCAGTGTGAGCACGGGTCACCTCACCAGCACAATGATCAGGGCGAGCACCGCCACCGCGACGGCGGTCTGGGCGTAGTACTGGTGCAGTTGTCCGGTCTGTGGTCGACGGGCGAGCGCCCCGAGCCTCCTGGCCGAGTGGGCCACGGCCTGCACCGCACCGTCGATCGGATGCTCTGCGCGACGGGCAGCAAACCGGGCCAGGTCCAAAGCCGCCGCCGGGACGGCCCGCACGGCCCGGTCCAACACCCGGTCGTCGAAGACCGCCAAACCACGTGCTAGCGCCATCGTCGGCCGCACGACCAGCAGCCGCGCAGCACGCTCGATCCACAGCCATTCGGCCAGCCCTTGGTGCACAACAGCGGGTGTCGCCGTGCGGCGGTTTCCCCACCACCACGTCGCGCTCGCGGCGGCCACGGCCACCACCACCGACAGGCCGAGTTCCCAGGCGGCCGGGACCGGGGTCCACGGTTGGCCGAGCAACGCTACGACGGCGTGGATCCCCGGGGGAACGCCGAAAAGGCCCAGCACGGCGGCGAAAGCCGAAAGGGCGATCAGAACCGGCGGGGTGACGGCGGGAATTTCGCGCGTGCCGATCTGCTCGGTGTCCCAGTCGGTCGTTCCGGATTCCGGCCGCCAGACGAACCACGCGGCTTTGGCGCTGTAGACGGCCGCGACCACCGCCGCTGCCAGCCCGATCGCGTACAGCCCCGGACTGCGGTGCAGCACGGCGGCGAGCACGGCGTCCTTCGACACCCACAGCGACAGCGGCGGCAGACCGGCCAGGGACGCGGTGGCGATGGTGAACGTGGCCCCGACCAACGGATACCGCCGCGCCGCGCCGCGCAGCGCGGGCAGTGCTTTGGTGCCCAACGCGGTCAGCCACGCCCCAGCGGCGAGGAACAGGGCCGACTTGGTCGCCGCATGCGCCACGAGCTGCAGCACTCCGCCGGTGATCCCATCCGCACCCGCGGCCAGCACCATGAAACCGATCTGGGCCGAAGTCGATGCCGCGAGCAGCTGCTTGAGGTCGGTCTGCGCGACCGCCACGAGGCCCAGCAGCAGCGCGGTCACCGCGCCGGCCCAGGCCACCAACGACTCGCCCCAACCGGACGCGGCGAGCAACGGGTGCACCCGCAGCAGCAAGTACGCTCCGGCGGCGACCATGGTCGCCGAGTGCAGCAGCGCCGAAACCGGACTCGGGCCCTCCATCGCCCGGGACAGCCAGAAGTGGAACGGCACCTGCGCTGACTTGCCCAACGCCGCGAGCACCACTCCCGCCGTGACGACGTCCCGCCATCCTGGTCCTGCGTCCGGGAGCGCGGATAGGGCCAGCGAGCCGATTCCTCCGGCGAGGGCCGCGCCGGAGGCGAGGTAGAGGCCGAGATCGGCCGCCCGGGTCGTGAGGAAGGCGACGTTGGCGGCTCGCATTCTGCGGGTGTCGCGCCACCAGAATCCGATCAGAGCCCAGCTCGTCGCCCCCATGAGCTCCCAGCCCATGAGCAGCACCGCCATCCCGGTCGCGGTGACGGTGACCAGCATGGCCCCGGAGAACACCAGCATCAGCCCGGTGAACCGTCCGCGCGCCGCGGCGAGTTCGGGCTCCCCCGCAGCGAAGACCAGCACGGCCACGGTGACGGCGGCGACGGTGACGACCAGGATCGCCGAGAGCCCGTCGACCGCCAAGCCCGCGTCGATCCCGGCGAACAACGGCACGCTCACTGCCGGTCGGCCGACCGCGACGGCGACCGCGAGCGCCGAGGTGATTCCCGCGGCCGCCGTGCCCGCGGCAACGGCGAAACGATCAGCGCGTCGACCAGCGCACGCCAGCACAACCCCGGTTCCGAGCGGGACCGCGATCAGCAGCCACACGAGCGTGCCCATCGCCTACTCCTTGAGATCGGCGGCCATATCGGTCATGTCGACGTCCCGTGCGCGGAAGATCGCGGTGACCACCGCGAACCCGGCCGCCATCTCCACCGCCATCGCCGCGATGATCACGATGACCAGCACTTGGCCGGCCGTCGCGGCCGGTGCGAGGAAGTACCAGAAGGCCGCCGCGGCCACGATGAGGCCGTTGAGCATTAGCTCCAGGCCCATCATCAACATCACGATCGACTGCTGCGACAGAGTGCCGAACAACCCGATCGCGAACAGCCCAGCGGCCAACAGCAGGAACCACTCCAGGCTCAACGTCCGGCACCTCCCGGAATCGGGTCGTGCGCCGGATCCCGCAGGTCATCGCCGAATCGGTCGTACCGGCCGCGGTGGGTGGCCAGCACGACCGTGGCCACGATCGTCGCGAACAGCACGAGACCGAGCGTCATCATGGTCAGCATGTGCGGGCCCATCAGTGCCTGTCCCAGCGCGAACGTGGGATCACGGGGAGGCTCCCCGGTGCGCTGCGGCCAGTCGACAAGCACGATCCCGGCGGCCAGCACCGCGAATGTCCCCACCGACAGGGTCATCGCGCCGGTCTTGTTGTGATACATCGCCATCGGCATCAACCCGGCGGGGTTCATCATGTACATGATCATGAACACGGCCATGATGACCATTTCCATGACCATCATCAGCACGATCACCACACCGAGGTAGTCCAACCCGAGCAGGACCACTTCGGCGGCCACGCACAGAAACGACGCCAACAGCGCGAAGGTCACCCGCGCCATCGAGTCCAACCGGAACACCAGGAAGCCCCTGACCACCGCGAAAACCGCGAAGATCCAGAACAGCACTGTGCTCACCCGCATCCCCTCCTCATCGCGCCAGCACCACCACGGCCACCACCAGGGCTTGCAGGATGGTCAGCGGGATCAGCACGATCCAGGCGAACTCGGCGAACCGGTCCATCCGCACCGCCGGGAACCGGCGCCCGAGCCATATCACCGCCGCCAGCACGGCGGCCGTCTTCACGAACGTCCACGCCCACGCGGGAAGGACCGGGCCGCTGCCGCCACCGAGGAACAACGGGACCGACATCGCCACGGCGACCACCAGCAGCATCCACCGTCCGCCCACGAACACGAGCCGGTCCACACCGGACAGTTCCGCGGCAGCACCGCCGGCGAGGTCAGTCCCCAGCGGTGCCTCGAAAGGACCCCAGAACGCCATGGCCGCGGCGCTGAGCAGATACACCACGAACGCCACCGGCATCCACACCACGAACCACAGGCCGGACTGCGCCTCGACGATGCCGCCCACCCGCAACGTTTCCGCCGCGGTGGCAGCCGTGATCAACGCGAACATGTGCGGCAGCTCGTAGGCCAATCCCTGGGCGACGAACCGATACCCACCGATCAACGAGAACACGGAGTTCGGGCCCCAACCGGCCATCCACACCGCTGCCCACGCGAGGATCTCCATCCCGTTGAACCACACCACGCCCACGGGCAGATCGGCCACGGCCACGTGTCCCCACGGCAGCACCACCGCCGCCGACACCGCGGCAACCGGCACCGTGACCAGACCTACCCGCCACAGCACGAGATCCGCAGCCGTGGTCGTACGCCGCTGACCGATCACCAACCGCACCACCGAGCGCAACGGCCGCACCATCGAACCCGCGACCGACACAGAACGCCCCGCGGCGCGTGCGTGCAGCGCTGCGTCGATGGCGACCGCGGCATAGGCCGCCGCCGCCATCGCGAAGGGAAGAACCACGACCGACCACACCGGCGCCTCACCCATCCAGGAATCCCGCCGCGAGCTCCTCGGAGGTGAGCTCTGCCAGGTCAGGGTCGAAGCTGGCCACGATCAGCCGCGCCGTGGCGAACTCGGTTCCCTCCAACAAATCGGGCAGAACAGCCAGCAGCGGTGCTGAGCCGCCCTGTCCGCGCGGCGGCTCCACGTCGTCGGTCAACCTGCCGACGTCATCGACGTGCGGGAGCAATTCGTCGAGTTCGTCAAGCCAGATCGCCCAACGGGCGCTGACATCACCGCTCGCCCGGCTAGCCCGCAGCGCCGGGCCCGTCACTCCGGCTTGTGCAGCTTCCTCCGAAGAGAGCACGCCGAGGCCATCGGTGAGCCACCGCAACGTCCGCGAGCGACGCAACCGTCCGGCCAGCTTGAACCACGCCGAGGCCACCTGCGCAGCAGGGGCACTTGCCAGCACCGCATCGCGCACGCGGCGAGCACGACAGGCCGCGTCCGGCCATCCAACCACCGTCAACACGCGGGCAAGGCTGTCCAGATGTGCGCCCGCCCGTCGTCGAGTCGCCTCTCCGATCGTCACCGCGTGGCCGGTGTCGGCGCGGTGCCAGGGCGCGGTCCAGAAGGCATCCGCCGGACCCGCCCGTCGATGCCCGGCGACGCGCACGTCCTGGAGCACATCGCCCTGCACCGTCGTGCGCAGCACCAGACCGGCGGGCCAGGCGGGCAGTACCGGGCCGAGCGGTACGTGCAACTGATCGAGCGTGAGCCCGTCACGGTCGTCACCGCGTTCGGCCATCGCCAAGCCACCGGGCAAATCCTCGCCCGAACCATGCCCGTGTTGATGGTCCGAGCCGGGATCGTGGTGGGCGCCTGCATCACCGCCGTGTCCGGCACTGGGATCGTGTTGGTGGTCGCTGCCACCGCGGCTGGGCCGAGAGTGCGAGTCGTGCTGCGCGGCTGGTTCCGCAGCGGCGAGCGCGCTCTTGCCCTCGTCGAGTGCGCCGACGGCGTCGTCGGCGCCCGGCACATGAACACGAGCCCGTGGACCCGGGACCTGGCCCCAGGCCTGATCGAAGAACTCCGCCAGCCCAGGATCTTCGGGGCCGGTCACGACCAGCAGGTCCGCATCCGCAGGACTCGCCGCCTCCGGCCAGCCGCGCACCCGCAACACGTTCTCAACGGCCAGCCGCGCCGCCGTACCGGCGGGGGACTGCGCGACCAACACATGCGGAACGTCGGCGGCGAAGCGCCGCAAAGCGGCGTTCAAGCCCATCGCAGTGCCCCTTCGCGCCAGGCATAGACCACCCCGGCGAGCAGGATCCCCAAAAACAGGAACATTTCGATGACCGCGCTGGCGCCGACCGACGAGACCACGAGCGCCCACGGGTACATGAACAGCATCTCCATCTCGAAGGCCAGATAGACCATCGTCAGCGCGTACCACCGCGCGTGAAAGCGGGAAAACGCGTGCTCGGAAGGCTCATGACCGGACAGGAACGGCTTGACCGGCCGCTCCGACGGTGCGCCCGAGGCCAGCGCCGCCAGCCCATACACCCCGGCGACCAAGACGACCGTCACCACTAGCACGAGCAGGGCCGCCCCGAATCCGCTCACATCCACCTCCTGCCGTGGCCGGGCCGAAGATCACCGCCGCAGGCACCCAGTCTGATCCCATCCCCGCACCCACGCCCGTTCGCGCACGGCCACCCCTGTCCACGTCTCGTCGACAGCTGGTTTGCGTACCACTACCCCCTAGGGGTATATCTCTAGGTAGCTCCAACAGAGAGGACGGCGAGATGAACGGTTACGCCCAGGACAAGAGCCAGTACGCCGCACGGTTGCGCCGGATCGAGGGACAGGTCCGCGGCCTGGCGAACGCGATTGAGAACGACCAGTACTGCATCGACGTGCTCACCCAGGTCAGTGCGACCACTAAGGCGCTGCAGTCGGTTGCGCTGGGCCTGATGGACGACCACCTCAAGCACTGCGTCGCCGAAGCGGCCGCCGAGGGCGGCGAGGTCGCCGACGAGAAGGTGCGCGAAGCCAGCGACGCGATCGCACGGCTCGTTCGCTCCTGACTGGCACGCGCGATTCAACGAAACCACAGGGAAGGGACACAGCAATGACCGAGGCGACCTACACCGTGGCCGGGATGACCTGCGAGCACTGCGCCCGCTCGGTCACCGAAGAGATCTCCGAGATCACCGGCGTGCAGGACGTGGCCGTGGACCTGGGCTCCGGAGCAGTGACCGTCACCAGCGCCGAGACGCTACCGACGGACGCGGTGCGCGCGGCCGTGTCCGAAGCCGGCTACGAACTGACCTCCGACTAACCCCAGCACACCGCGGTCCCAGCCCTTGTTCTGGGGTTGGTTGACGCGGTGGAGCACCGACCGACGCCAGGCGGCGTCACCGAGCACAGGAGAAGCAGCATGAGCACGGTCACCGATCCCACAGCCACACCCGCACACGAGGTCGAGCTCGCGATCACCGGGATGACCTGCGCGTCATGCGCGGCCCGCATCGAAAAGAAGCTCAGCAAGCTCGACGGGGTCACCGCCACGGTCAACTACGCCACCGAGAAGGCCAGCGTCCGCTACCCCGAGGGGCTGGACCGCCAGCGGCTCCTCGACCAGGTCGAAGCCGCCGGGTACTCGGCCACGCTGCCCGAATCCGACGCGCGAGGCGAACCGGCCGTCACCCCGGCCGAGATCGACGATCCCGCGCGGGCCCTGCGCGAGCGGCTTGTCATCTCGGCCCTGCTCTCCGTCCCGGTCATCGCGATGGCGATGGTCCCTGCCTTCCAGTTCACCTACTGGCAATGGATCTCGCTGACGTTGGCCGCACCGGTCGTGGTCTGGGGAGCGTGGCCGTTCCACCGGGCCGCGTGGACGAACCTGCGCCACGGCGCGGTCACCATGGACACCCTCATCTCAATGGGCACATCGGCGGCCTTCGCCTGGTCGCTGCACGCGCTGCTGTTCGGCACCGCGGGCACGCCGGGCATGACACACCCGTTCGCCCTGACCATCCAGCACGGAGCCGGCGCCGGGTCGATCTACCTGGAAGTCGCGGCGGGCGTAACCACCTTCATCCTCGCCGGACGCTACTTCGAAGCACGGTCCAAGCGCCGTGCCGGCGCAGCACTTCGCGCACTGCTCGAACTCGGAGCGAAAGACGTCGCCGTGCTGCGGGACGGCCGCGAGCAACGCATCCCCACCGACCAGCTCGTCGTCGGCGACCGGTTCCTCGTCCGCCCCGGCGAGAAGATCGCCACCGACGGCATCGTCGAAGACGGCACCTCCGCCGTCGACGCCAGCATGCTCACCGGCGAGTCCGTGCCCGTCGAGGTCGCGCCCGGCACCACCGTCGTCGGTGCCACCGTCAACGCGGGTGGCAGCCTGATCGTGCGGGCGAGCAGGGTCGGCGCCGACACGCAACTGGCCCAGATGGCCAAGCTCGTTGAGGACGCCCAGAGCGGCAAGGCAGCGGTGCAGCGACTCGCCGACCGCGTCTCGGCAGTGTTCGTGCCCATCGTAATCGCGTTGGCGGTCGCCTCACTGGTCTTCTGGCTGGTCTCAGGTGCTGGCGCCACCGCGGCGTTCACCGCCGCCGTCGCCGTTCTGATCATCGCCTGCCCATGCGCGCTCGGACTGGCCACGCCCACCGCGCTGATGGTCGGCACCGGCCGAGGCGCCCAGATGGGCGTGCTGCTCAAAGGCCCCGAAGTGCTGGAGTCGACCCGCCGGATCGACACGGTGGTGCTCGACAAGACCGGCACCGTCACCACCGGCCAGATGTCGCTGATCGCTGTGCACGTCGCCGCAGGAGAGGACCACGAGCAGGTGCTGCGGCTGGCCGGTGCGGCCGAGCACGGCTCCGAGCACCCCATCGCCAAGGCCATCGCCGACGGGGCCATGGACCGGACAGGACAGCTCCCCGCGGCCGAGGACTTCAGCAACGTCGAAGGCTTGGGCGTGCAGGCCACCGTCGACGGGCACGCAGTGCTCGTTGGACGGCCACAGCTCCTGCAGCACTGGAGTCAGCCCCTTCCCCAGGATCTCACCGCCCGCCAAGCCACCGCGGAAAGCCACGGGCGCACGGCTGTGGCGGTCGCGTGGGACGGGCAGGCCCGTGCGGTGCTCGAAGTCGCCGACACCGTCAAGCCCACCTCCGCGGCAGCCGTCGCGCAGCTGCGCGACCTCGGCCTGTCACCGGTACTGCTCACCGGCGACAACGACGCCGTCGCACGCACCATCGCCGCCGACGTCGGCATCGACGAGGTCATCGCCGAGGTACTCCCGCAAGACAAAGTCGCCGTGATCGAACGCCTCCAGCGCGACGGGCGGTCTGTGGCCATGGTCGGCGACGGGGTCAACGATGCCGCAGCGCTCGCCACCGCCGACCTCGGGCTGGCCATGGGCACCGGCACCGACGTGGCCATCGAAGCCTCGGACCTGACCCTGGTGCGCGGCGACCTGCGCGGGGCCGCTGATGCCATCCGCCTCGCCCGACGGACTTTGACGACGATCAAAGGCAACCTGTTCTGGGCGTTCGCCTACAACATCGCCGCGTTGCCGCTGGCGGCAGCGGGCCTGCTCAACCCCATGATCGCAGGCGCTGCTATGGGCTTTTCCAGCGTGTTCGTCGTCGGCAACAGCCTGCGCCTGCGCCACTTCCGCAGCCACGCAACAACTTCTTCCGCAGCCCACGCGGAGGTTGCCTAACGCCATGCCATCTCGGCGACGTGGGAACTATTCGCCCGGGTGCCGAGCTCCGCTGCAGGCCGCTCGGCACGGCCTGAACGGGAGTGGTTCACCACTTCGCTGAGAACGTTCTACGACCTGAGTAGGGTGGTCATGTGCAGGGAAGGTCCCGGCCGCTTCGATGGGGCATGTTGGTGGTTCTCGCCCTTGGCGTGATCCTCATGCACCACGCGCCCGCACTGCATACGCCAGCACACGAAGGCCCAGCGGTTGCCGCTGTGCACAGCACCCAGGTGCACACCATCGCCGGGTCGGCGTCGTTGATGGAACAGGCATCTGAGAAGACCATGTTGTCGAAGGTGTCGAATCCCGACGACACACTGGATTCATCCCACGCCATGCTCCACATGTGCCTGGCCATCGTGACCGGCCTGGCCCTGCTGCTGCTCACTGCCGCGACCGGCCTCCTGCAGGTGCGATTGCCCTGGGCAAAACACGCCCCGTACAAGAGCCGAAGCCGATTCCGGCCGCCCCTCCCGGTTCCCCGCCGTCTTGCCGTGTTGTGCGTGCTTCGGCTGTGACAGGTCGCTAAGCCCGTTCCGACCCTTGTGCCGGAACGGTCTCATCTGCCTGATCAGCGCACACGACATCACGTCGACAAGTGAGGAACACATCATGAAGCGCACTCGCGCAATCGCTTCCGCGGCAGCTTCCGTCGCCGTCGCCGCGGTCATCGCCGGATGCAGCAACGCCACCGACACAAGCCAGGCCCCCAGCCCGGCACCGCCGAGCGCTGGAGCCCCGTCCCAACAGGCCCCGACGCAGGCACCGCACAACCAGGCGGACATCACCTTCGCCCAAGGCATGGTCCCGCACCACCAGCAGGCCATCGAGATGTCCCGAACAGCTCTCGAACGCGCCCAGTCCGACCAGGTCAAAAACCTCGCCCGGCAGATCGAAGCCGCTCAAGGCCCGGAGATCGAGACCCTGAACGGCTGGCTGCGCGCTTGGGGCGCAGCCACCTCACCCATGCCCGGCATGGACCACGGAGGCATGAACCATGGCAGCATGAACATGGGCGAAGGCATGATGTCGCCTGAGGAAATGCAGCAATTCCAACAGGCCACCGGCCCTGAGTTCGACCGGCAATTCCTGACCATGATGATCAAGCACCACCAAGGCGCCGTCACCATGGCACAGACCGAACTCACCAACGGGCAAAACGCCGAGGCCAAGCAGCTCGCCCAACAGATCATCAGCACTCAGAACGCCGAGATCGACACCATGAAGAAGCTGCTCGAACAGAAGTAGTCGCACGCTACTGCGACTCAATACGCAGGGGTGAAGGTGCTACCCAGCACCTTCACCCCTGCCTTATCGTTCAGCGCATTGCCGGTCGACCAAACACTATGACCGGGCCGTCACAATTCGGAGACATATCGAACGAAACCCTGTTCGTCGGCCGTCTTCCACGGCAACGCACCGGCGTAGAGTTGCTCTAAGAACGCAGGCGCCTGGTGGTAGCAGAATACCGACGCATCGGCTCCGACGATGCCCGCCGTATCTACGAACAGCGGGAACTCTGCCAGCAGGTAACGTACCGCGATGTGCAACTGGTGGTCGGTTGGCTCCGCTCCATCAGGCAGGCGACCCTCGAGCACCCAGGCGGAGGCCGCAACGCAGGTGGCGCGAAAGTTGGGGTCCTCGTCAAACAGCGCGTGCGCCTGCCCCAGCAACTCGAGGTAGCGGCCATTGTCGCGCAGAATCGGCCAATTGAGGATCAATTCGCCCGGATTGACGATTCCGAGATCGTCGAGCGCCCGACAGATCTTGTTGTAGACGTAACGCCCCTGGCGATGAGCCTTGTGACGCGCCTTCTCGGGCGAATACCCAAGCGCTTCCAGCGTGTGTACAGCTGGAACATCAGGAACGAAGAAATGCACCGCGTCGAACTCTCTGAAGCCCCATCGGGCTATCGCAGTGATCCGAGCAGTGGTGAAGTAGCTGTTGAACGGGCTGATGCCGAAGCAGACGTGGCTGCGGCGAGAAAAGCTGCGCTCACAGGCAGTGGTGAGAGGACGACATTCCGGGCTCCCTCCCAAGGACGTCGCCACTGCCAACTCCTGCAGGTCTTCGCTCATGTCTGCCTCGCTTCGCACCAACGCCTGCTGTCTACTTACCTCCTTAGTAGGTTAGTAGAGATTCGGATGCGTCGTGCATGGCAGTGCTCACAGCGCCGGGTGGCGCGGTGAGCGCTGCCGGCTGGGCTGGCCCGCAGGGAACTGGATCAGCGGGAGTCAGAAGGCTCGATGCCATGGCCACGAGCGGGCCGCCTAAGCTGAAGCCAGCGGCGCGGTCGCACCGCCAGGGCGGCCAGGCGAGTGAGACGCTGCGCACGAAGCTGCGTAGGGGAGGTAGCCCGCACCGAGCGGACCACCTCCCACAGGGTTCAGGAGCAGCTACCGACACCCGCCGCAGTCAAGCCCTCACGAGTAGGACCCTGAGCGTCCTCACAGCACGGGGCCACACGGCCATCGACAACCACCGCAGGAACCTGCCTGATCGCGTTCTGGACAGCCTGGGCCGCGGCGTCGGCGTCTTCGCGCAGATCGCGCACGATCACCTCACACTCCGGCCCGGCCATCTTCTCCACCAGCGCTACCGCAGGCGCACAACCCGCGCAGCCGGTGGTGAACACTTCGACACGGCTCTTTGCCATCGTCATCACCTCCACCATGGACGCTAGAGATTCCACCCGGGTGCAAGGTCAAGCCCGCGCCTGCCCCTGGCGCCGAACGTGGTCAATCAGCGGGCAAGACCGGTGCGCCGCATCGGGCTCAGGCCCCAGCTGGTCGGCACGGGCATCGAGATCGACCAACTGATCGCGCAGTCGCTGCAAATCGGCGATCTTGGCATCGATGTCCGCAACGTGCTCGTGCAGTACGCCACGCACATAACCGCAGGGCCGCCGGTTCGCATCGCGCAGAGCAAGCACCTCCGCGATCTCGTCCAAACGCATTCCTAGCCGCTGAGCAGCCTTGATGAATCCCACCCGGTCGGCGTCACAGTGGCCGTACACCCGGTATCCGGCGCCGGTCCGCTCGGCCGCCGGCAACCGCCCGATCATCTCGTAGTAGCGCACGGTCTTCGGGTTCACACCGACCTTGCGGGCCAATTCCCCGATACGCACAGCTGCCCTCCGCTCCCATCGGCCCCGATGCCTCCCGGCCAAGCGTGCACCTTCCACCCGCTGGAACGTCTAAAACGCCACCGACACCCAGACCGCCTATCTAACAGCTCCTACCGCTCGCAGCGATGGTGCGCGATGCTGAACAGGTGGAAATCGAGGTCCTCACCGTGCCCGACTGCCCGAACGCCGCTCCGACGGTCGCCCAGGTTCGGCGAGCACTCGACCTTCTCGACCTTCGTGAGATCGCCATCAAGACCCGCGTCATCACCAACCAAAAACAGGCCGAAAAGTCCGGCTTCACCGGATCCCCCACCATCCTGATCAACGGCACCGACCCGTTCGCCGATCCCGAACAGGCACTAGGACTGTCCTGCCGGCTCTACGCGACGCCCAACGGCCTGGCAGGCTCGCCCGGCTTGGAGGCGCTGCGACAGGCGCTGGCCATGAGCGACGGCTGAGTTCCCGTGAGTTCCCGCGAGCCACCCACGAAGATCGCATCGACGGCGCTGGATCTGCCCCACACTCGGCTATTCACGACGGCGTCGGATGCCTGGAGGCTGTGGGTCGAACGGTCCTTCCGTCTTGGCTCCGCAAGGAAGAGGTCTCAGCGTGGAAGCCCACCTCCCTGAGTCGTACAGGGCGCAACGTCCGTCCACTCGTCACGACAGCAGATAGTCCGTCCACGCAGCTGCGTCCTGAAGGACTCTCAGCAGTGGATGCTGGCGAATTGAGCCCGTCCAACGTCGACGAGGCAGTCGTCGCCGGTGCGCAAACCAATGGCCCGAGCGTCCCCGCGGCGCGCAAGGCCCGTGATCGCTACGCCCGGCCGCCGCCACGTCCTTCCCCGGCACCGCACGAAGCATGCCGCGGGTGGCTAGACCAAGCCCTGCCGGTGGGCACATATCTCCTGGCCGCGGCAAAGTCGGCTTCCAACACTATGCCGACGCCCTTCGCTCCATCAGCTTCGACGGCGTCACCATCTACGAACTCATCGACCTCGAACCACCCCTCCCCGCTTCCACGACGACATCGCGGCCTTCGAAACGTCCAGCTGGTCCGGCGCGACTGCTGGAGCTGTCCCCGCTACCCAAAAACGCTGAGCCGAACCGACCAGTCAACAACAACGCACGGCCCGACGCCTCCTCCGCGTAGCGCGCCAGTGGAGGTTCCGGGCCGCAGGCATCCACGTAGCCGAAAGCTCCGCGGTAACGACCGATCGGGGATTCACCGCGCACTTCGATCCACGGGTTTCGCCGCTACTGCCGATCCCAAGACCTCGCCGAATCGGCTGCGCCGACGTCCGGGAACGAAACGGAACGACACTGCGCCGCAACGGACCGACGGTTTTACAAGACGACCGCGAACCGGACGTTACAATCCAGGCATGGAGACGCGCTTTGCGCGAATCCGCTACGCGTGGGGGTTCAAGTCCCCCCTCGGACACAACCAGTTGGTCCACGAGCGGTCTTGGTCGGGTTTCGACCAGGACCGTTTTGTGTGTGGGATCGTAGGTCATGGTGAGGCCGAGGTGGCGGTATACCTCTGCCTTATCGGTCGGGTCAGCGTTGTGTAGGGCTGCTCGGAGGCCACCGAGCGTGGTGACGATCTCGTGGATCTCCGCCGGAGTGAGTTCGGGGCGTGCGGAAGCACGCTGACGGAGACGGGTGATCTCTGTATCGATCTCCGTGGCGCGCTGCTGGGGCTCTCGGCTCCAGCCGGCGACCAGGTGCGGGTCGAGGCCGGCTTCGATCGCCTGCTTGTGTCGCTCGAGCTTCTGCCGACACACCGCCAGTTCTTCGTGCAGCCGGGCGATTTGTTGCTCGGCGGTGTCGGCGTCCGGCTGCATCTCGGCGAGTCGCCGCAGCTGCTGCTGGATCCGGTCGGGCTCGAACACGCGGGCCAGCCAGGCATCCAGATCGGCGGTGATGGCGTCCTCGCGCAGATACACCGAGGGCGGGTGTTCGATCTCATTCGCCAGCGCGTACTCCTTCGGGAACCGACACCGGTAGTGCGCCCGCTGGTGATTCCACGTGCCCTGCATCCGCCGCCCACACAAACCGCAGTGCAGCAACCCCTTGAACACGTAGGGATGCCGCACCCGCTCGGTGGCCCGCTTGCTCGAGCGCGGACCGCGGGAGGCCAGTCGCTGCTGGACCGCCTCGAACATCTCGGGATCGACCAGCGCCGGGTGCACCGGCTCGGCCGAGTAGATCCACTCGCTGCGTTCGTTCCACCGCATCTGCGTCTGATGCCCCAGCGCTACGTCCTCGACATCGAGCAACGACTCCTGCTTGCGCTGCTTGTTCCACACCTGCCGACCCGTGTAACGGGGGTTGGTCAAGATCGCCCGGATCGCGCTCTTGGACCACGCGACCCCACTGCGGTGCCGGTTCCGCGCACGGTCCCGTGCCGACGGACATGGGATGTCCTCGGCCGTCAGCTCTTGGGCCAGTGCGAAGATCCCGACCCCGTTCATATACCCGCGGAACAACCGCTGCACCACCGGCGCGGTTTCCTCGTCCGGTTCCAGCTTGTGCAGTCGCTTCCCGTCGGCGGCCTTCGTCGGATTCGGATGCGGCCCCGCATCCACGATCCGATAGCCGTACGGAGGGCGACCGCCCAGATACCGTCCCTCGATCTGGGCCTGCGACCCCATCGCGGTACGCACCCGAACCTTGATCCGGTTGCGCTCCCCCTTCGACATCCCACCGAACACACCCATGATCAAGTCATGGGCCTCCGAAGCCGGATCGATCGCCCCACCGACCTCCGGCACCCACAACCCCACGCCGTAGTGCTCGAACACCGGATACGTCAGGCTGTACTGATTGCCGTAAAACGCCCGCTGCGGCTCCCCGATCACCACCGCATCAAAGCCGCGCGCCGGATCCTTCAGCGCCTCCAGCAACCGCGAAGCCTCCGGACGCCGCTTCCACGGCAACGACCGTGAACGCCCCACATCGAAGAACTCCGCCACGATCTCCCCACGCGCCTCCACCAGCGCCCGAGCACGAGCCAGCTGCCAGTTCCGCGACGCTTCAGGATCCTGCTGATCCTCAGTGGACACACGCCCGTAAAAGGCAAAACGAACACTCATGCAGCGCGCTCCCCACTCATCTCCTGCTCAACTCGATCCCGTTCGGCGGCACGCAAGATAAGCCGCAACAACGCCCTCGCCGCCTCAGGATCCAACACCGGCGGAGCCTCCGGCACCTGCACGACGATCTCCCGCTCCGTCTTCAACCGGCCCGTCATCGCCAACCCCAGGACAAACAGCGCCGATCCAGAACCGTAACGCCGGCACCCCAAAAGCCCGAGCAGGCGAAGCCGACACCGCTGGAGATTCGCGACCGCACCCGCACGGGCCGCAAGCCCCCGCATCCCCACCGTTCACAACAGACAACCATCAGCCACCCCGGGCGAACCGCTCAACAAGCAACGACGCCCCTGAAGTCCGCAAAAACGGCCTCAACCGGTCACCAGCGAACCAAAAAACACGCACCGAACACACGCAAACACGCCCCGCCAACCGGGAGCCACAGACTCCAATCCACAGCCCCGCCTCAGCGACCTCTACCCTGTCAAGGTAGTGGCCCACTGATCCTGACCAGCGCGTTCGCGTCCCGCCGCAGTTCAGCGGCCCTCGTTCCTCCTCGTTCCGACGGGTTGCCACGCGTTGAACCGCGTTCCCGTCGCCATCAGATCGCCATATGATCTTGCAGGAGGACCGGTGTGCGTGTTGCCCGTCGTCCGGTCAGGGCGCTGTTCCAATTAGCACCCGAAGGTGGAGGTTGGGGGAGCTTACTCGAACACAAAAGACCAGGTCAGCGCGCTGGAAACCCTGCGGCAACAGCTGCCCGACCTCGAAGACCCCCTCCAACCGAAACCCAAGCGGCAACGGCCGAACCGCGCCAAGCAACTCGACGGCGAGCAAGTGCAGCACTTGATCGAGGGCTACCGGTCCGGCGCGACCATCTACGAGCCGGGTGAGCAGTTCGGCATCGAGCGCCGCACCGTCAGCACGATCCTGCACCGCCACGGTGTCCCGATGCGCCGACGCGGCCTATCCGAAGAACAGATCGACGACGCCGTCCGCCTCTACAACCAGGGATGGTCGCTGGCCCGGACCGGCAACCGCATGGACGTCGCCGCCGGCACCGTGCGCCAACGGCTGCACGAGCACGGCGTCACGATGCGCAACACCCAAGGCCAGCCGCGGGCAGGTGACGCCCGATGAACAGCACGACAACCGGAACGACCCAACCCCGTGATCGTTCCCTACATCTGCAAGCCGCGTGCACGCTACTGGTAGCCGCCGACGCGGCCTACGTCTCCTACCGACACGGCCGCGCGTTCGCCCTACGCTTCAGCGCCGACGAAACCACCGCCACCCTCTGGCCACTCATCGTCGACGGCCTCTTGATGATCGCCACCATCGAACTATGGAAAACCAGCCACCATCACCGCACCACCGGGCAATGGAAAGCATGGCTCGCATTCGGCCTCGGCATCGGGATCTCGCTATGCGCCAACATCGCCTCCGCCCCCGAACTCAACGCCTGCTCCATCGCCGTAGCCGCATGCCCACCACTAGTGGTGTGTCAGGGGGAGTGTCGGTCGAACGGTGTTTCCGGCCTGACGCGCCGGGCGAAGGTCCGGTGGGAAGGGCGCCGTGACTGATGGCATCCGATGCTGTGAGCACATCGAAAAGTGAGAAGAATTCAGGGCGGCAGCTGTCGCCGGAGCAGGCCACAGCGGCGGAAATGATCGCCCAGGCCCGTGAGCAAGGGCTGCATCTGACCGGCCCGGGTGGACTGTTGAAGGTGTTCACCAAAAACGTGCTGGAAACAGCCTTGAACGAGGAAATGACCGAGCACCTCGGGCATGAGAAGAACCAGACCGACCCGGACCGGGACTCGGAGAATGTCCGGAACGGGACACGGGCCAAGACGGTGCTCTCGGACGCGGCCGGCGATGTGGACATCGCGGTCCCGCGGGATCGCTCAGGCACGTTCACCCCGCAGATCGTGAAAAAGCGCCAGCGCCGTCTGGGCAGTGTGGACGAGATCGTGCTGTCGCTGTATGCGAAAGGGCTCACCACCGGCGAGATCGCATCGCATTTCGCCGACATCTACGGCACCTCGGTGTCCAAGGACACGATCTCAACCATCACCGACAAGGTCGTCGCGGAGATGGACGACTGGTCCGACCGGCCCCTGGACTCGATCTACGCGGCGGTGTTCATCGACGCCATCCACGTGAAGGTCCGGGACGGGCAGGTGGCCAGCCGGCCCGTCTACGCCGCCATCGGCGTCACGCTCGACGGCCGCAAAGACGTCCTGGCCCTGTCCATGGGCACCGGGGGCGGCGAGGGCGCGAAGTTCTGGATGAGTTTCCTGATCGGCCTGAAAAACCGCGGAGTCAAAGACGTGTTCTTCCTCGTCTGTGACGGCCTGAAAGGACTACCCGAGGTCGTCGCGAACGTCTGGCCGCAGACGATCGTGCAAACCTGCATCATTCACCTGATCCGTAACTCGTTCCGTCTGGTGTCGCGGAAATACTGGGAAGAGCTCAAACGCGACCTAATCCCGATCTACACCGCGTCGTCGCCGGAGGCCGCAGCGGTCACACTCGACGAACTCGACGATAAATGGGGCACGCGCCATGCGGCGGTGGTTCGTTTGTGGCGCAACGCTTGGCAGGAGTTCATCCCGTTCCTCGACTACGACGTCGAGATACGACGGATGATCTGTTCGACGAACGCGGTCGAATCACTCAACGCCCGCTACCGGCGAGCCGTGCGAGCACGGAGATTTCCCCACCGAGCAGGCCGCGATGAAGTGCCTGTACCTCGTCACCCGTAGCCTGGACCCCACCGGCACCGGCCGCACACGGTGGGCGCAACGCTGGAAGCCCGTGATCAACGCGCTCGCCATCACCTTCAGCGACCGCTGGCCGGCCGCTGAAACCTACTGACCGAACCGCCGGAAACACCGTTGATCGGACAGACCCCACCGCATCCGGGAGGGCGAACGGCGTTCGCGGTGCAGCGGGAAGTCGGGGGCACGGCTTCTTCCGTCGAGGTCATGGGAGAGCTCCCTTTTCGTGGTGGGGCATTCAAGAAGAGCGGAGTCAGGTAGTGGTCGCCGACACGGCGTTGTCCCAGTCGGCGCGTTCGGCGACCAGTGCGCGCAGCGCCCGCAGCGGGCGGACCATGTTGACCCCGAGCGCGCCGGTGACGTGCCCGTCGCGGCCGAACACGGCGGTGAGCTTCCGGTCGGCGATGCTGCCGTCGACCACGCGCATCTGCTCCGCACCGCGTACCAGCCCGTAGACCTGGATCTTGCGGTCGTACTGGTCGGACCAGACATAGGGCACGGTGCGGAACGGCTGCGCACCGTCCCTGCCGGCGAGTATGTTCCGGGCCACGACCATGCCCTGTTCACCCGCGTTCGTGCGGTGCTCGATGCGCAGCCGTTCGCCCGTCAGCGAATCGGGCCAGGACGCGACGTCACCGGCGGCCCAGATGTTGCAGCCGGCGTGCAACGTGTCATCACACTCGACACCGTTGCCCACGGTGATACCGCTGCCGTCGAGCCATTCGACGTTCGCCCGGGTGCCGATGCCGACCAACACCGCGTCGCCGTCGACGCTGCGGCCGTCGACCAGCCGCACGCCGGTAGCCCGCTCGCCGTCGTGGCACACGCGCTCGACCATCGCCTCGGTGACCACCCGGACCCCGTGCTCCTCGTGCAGCGCGGTGAGCATTCCGCCGATCTCGGTGCCGACGGCGTCGGACAGCGGCACGTGCTGGTCGGTCACCAGAGTGACCGCGCAGCCGAGTTCCCGCGCCACCGCGGCGGCTTCCGCCCCGATGAACCCGCCGCCGACGATCACCAAGTGCGGATGGGCGGACAGCGAGGCACGCAAGCTCAGCGCATCGTCGACGGTGCGCAGCAGGTGGGCACCTTCGATCCCGTCCATCCCGGCGATCGGCCTCGGCCGGACTCCAGTAGCCGCGACCAAGGCATCGTAGTGCAGTTCGCTGCCGTCGGCCAGACGGACTTCGTGCGCCTCGGCGTCGACATTCTCCGCCGGAGAGCCGAGTCGATGGTCCACGTTCAGCTCGGCGTACGCCTCGGGTGCGCGCAGTTGCAACCGCGGAGATTCCCACTGCCCGGACAGCAGCTGCTTGGACAGCGGAGGTCGGTCGTAGGGCAGGCGCGGCTCGTCACCGACCAGCGTCAGCTCACCGTCGAAGCCGCCGCGCCGCAAACCCTCGACAACGGCCAGCCCCGCCGCCGAGGCGCCCACGACGACGACACGATCGAGCCCGGCCATCATTCCTCCACGGCGATCGCCGCAGCCGGGCACAGTTGAGCCGCGGTGCGCGCGTTCTCGTGTTCGGACTCCGGCGGAGCCTCGTCGAGCAGGATCACGACGCCGTCGTCGTCGCGCTGGTCGAACACCTCGGGCGCGGCGAGCACGCACTGCCCGGCGGCACAGCACTTCTCTTCATCCACGGTGATCTTCATGATGGGTCCTCCTGCTGTGGGATGCGCCGCGCGACGAAGCGGTCCGCTGCGGCGATGAGTCAGTGTTCGGTGGATGGCGGCGGGTGTTTTCTGCGGCCCGCCCCGGGAAACGCGGGCTGCTGATGACCACCCGTCCGCGCGGTGCGGTTTACCAGGTGACCGGCAGAGCCCGGACGCCGTAGTTCGTGCCGTGGGTGTCCATCGGGACATCCGAGGGATCCACGGCCAGCCGCAGGTTCGGGAAACGCTCGATCAGCCGGGGCAGCACGGTCTTGAGCTCGGCCCGAGCGATGTTCTGTCCGAGGCACTGGTGCACCCCGTACCCGAAGGCCAAGTGGCGGCTCATCTTGCGGTCGAAATCGGCCATGTCCGGGTTGTCGAACGCCCGCGGGTCCCGGTTGGCCGCCGGCATCGCCACCACGACCAGATCACCCTCGCGGATCTGCGCGCCGCCGAGCTCCAGGTCTTCCGTGGCCACCCGACCGAGTCCGAATTGGACGATCGTGAGGTAGCGCAGCAGTTCCTCCACCGCGGTGCCGATCTTGGCGGGCTCATCGCGCAGCTGTTGCCACTTCTCCGGCTGGCTGAGCAGCGTCATGATCGACAGGCCCATCATGGCCGCTGTGGTGTCGTGCCCGGCGAACAGCAGCAGCGCACCGACCCCGGTCAGATCCTCGTTGGTCAGGATCGTGCCGCCCTCGTCGGCGATGCGGACCAGCTCGGCCAGCAGACCGGGCGAGTCCGGATTCGCACGCTTCTCCTCGACCAACTTCCCGATGTACTGCAGCAACCACTGCGCACCGGCGTCCCGTTGCTCACGCGGGTTGCTCATGTCCATCATCTGCTCGGTCGCGCCGTGGAACCCGTCCCGGTCCTCGTACGGCACACCCAGCAGCTCGCAGATCACCAGACACGGGATCGGCAGGCACAGCGCCTGCACCAGATCGACCGGCTCGTCGGTTGCGGCGATGGCATCCAGGTGCTCGTCCACGATCTTGTCGATGTACGGCTGCAGACGGTTCTGCACGGACTTCGGGGTGAACTTGCCCGCCAGCAGCTTGCGGTAAGCGCCGTGGTCGGGCTCGTCCATCATCACGAACATCGGAGGCAGCCCACCGCCGCCCTGCTGCTCGGCACCTTCAGGCTCCTCGCCCGGAGGGTTGTCGTGGCGCGGCCGACGGGCACTCATACGCGGGTCGGAGAAGACCGCGCTGCCTTCCTCGAACCGCGTCACCAACCAGCCCTCGGTGCCGTTCGGGAACGTCACCCAATGGACCGGCTGCTCCTCCTGCAGGGTCTGGTACTCGGGCGGCGGATCCAGCGGAGCGTCGCCGTCGCGCGTGGTGGGCATCGACTGAGTCATGTTCGTCCTTCCTCTTCCCGTGGGGATTGCGGTCAGTCCTGGTTCGGTTCCGCGGCCGTGGTGGTCTCCGCGACCGCTCGGGCGATTCCCTCCTGAACCGAGGTGGCGTTGCCCCACCCGACGTAGAACGCCAGCTGCAGCACTGATTCGTGCAGTTCGTCCGGCGTGCAGTCGCCACTGGCGAGGGCGCCGCGGGCCTGCACCTGCACCAGGTCCGCCCGTCCGAACGCGGCGGTCGCGCCGAGCACGAGCAGCCTCCGGTCCCTTGTAGACAGATCGGGCCGGTTCCAGACCTCGCCGAAGAGATGCTCGACCGTCTCCTTCAGAAACGGCCCGCTCTGCCCGTCGAGCGCGGCGCTGAAGCCGGGCCCGTACACCTCGTCCATCACCGCGCGCCCGCGCTGGTACCGGTCGTTCATTTCTCCTCCGCTCCGAGGGTCGCCTTCGCCTGGGAACGGGTGACGTCGACCAGCGGCAGGTCGAGCTCCAGCGCGCTCCCGAGCCGCTGCGCGGCGTCAAGATCCTTGTCCATCAACGGGAAGATCCCGCGCACGACCTCGGCGGCCGCTGCCTGTGCAGCAGGCCCGTCCAGTTCCGTGTCCGTCTTCGACACGCTGCTGAGCAGCGCCTTAGCGCCGGCCTCGTCCAGTCGCTGCATCCTCAGCAGCTGCAGCAGCGTGCTGCCGTTCGGGTCGGCCGTGATGATGACCTGCATGAGCGTCTCCGCTGGCACGCCGGCGGCGTCCGCCAGCCCTGCCGCCTCAGCGACCGCGCGCCAGCAGCCGTAGGTCACGATGTTGCGCGCGAGCTTGGTCGCCATCCCCGCCCCGAGCGGACCGCAGTGCACGACCTCCTTGGCGAAGTCGGCCAGCACCGGCCGCGTCTTCTCGACCGTCTCCGCATCGCCGCCGACCATGGTGACCAGGCCGTTCTCGGCGGCCTTGTCACCCGGAGTGACACCGGAGTCGAGGAAGGCGACACCGGACGCGGCGCACACCTCGGCGAGTTCCCGCACGATCGACAGTTCGACGGTGCTCAGCAGCACGACCGTCGATCCGGGCTGGGCACCGGCCAGCAACCCGGACTCGCCGGTGATTACCTCCCGCGCCTGCTCAGCGGAGACAACGGCGATGAGCACCACGTCGCTGCGCGCGGCCACCTCCGCCGGGGAGCCCAGCAGTTCCGGATCACCCGGCAGCTCGGCGGCCTCCGGGCGAACGTCGTAGACCACCGGCACCCGGCCCCGACGGGCCAGGCTGATGGCGATTCCCCCGCCGATCATGCCGAGCCCGACGACGCCGGCGCGCAACGACCGGCCCTCTGCTGCTCCTGCGTCCATGTCCACTCCGTTCCCCGTACGCGGTCGGCTGGCGGAATCGCAGCCACCGCGCACGCCGGGCGCTGTCGCGAGTCCCTAGCCCTCCGCGCGATCGACAAGCCCGCCCGCAGCACCGCTCCGGGGAATCGCGTCGCCTGCCGCCCGACACGAAGAGTTACCTAACTAAGTTCACTTACAAGTATAGAGGCACCAACAGAACTGGAGGCCAGTAGCGACGGTGACTCCCGTCACACTCGAGTGGAAATCGCGCACCGCGGCACGATGCGGACAGCATCGCGCCCGAACCGCCCGGAAGGCGCCTGGTTCAGTCCTCGTCGTCGGTGATGGTCCGCGCGAGCACCTGCTCGATCGCGGTGTCCGGCGGCTGCGCCCCGTGCTGCGGCTCAGCGCTCACCAGAACGTCCACCAGGCCCCCGGCGAGCCCCGCGACCAGGTCTCGATCGGGCTCCAGCGACAGGCTGTGCTGCAACGAGAGCATCCCGTGCAGTCCGGTCCAGAGCGTGTGCGCGGCTTGTCGAGGTGGGAGGCCGACGGCGTACCCCGCTGCCAAGCACCGCTGAATCCCGCTCCGGAAGCTGCGGGCCACCAGTCGCGACGGGTGCCGGCCGAGCCGCTCCGGATCGACCGCTGGCTGGCGGATCTCGTACATCAACCGGTAGTGACCCGGGTTCCGCATCGCGAACCGACAGTAGGCGTGCACCTGCGCGAGCAGCCTCGCGCGAACGTCCTCCCCGGCCACCGCTTCATCGGCCAGTCGCATGCGGTCGGCCAGCTGCTCGTACTTGTCCGTCAACGCCGCCCACACCAGCTCCGCCTTGTCGCTGAAGTGCAGGTAGATGCTCGGAGCGGCCACGCCCACCTCTTTGGCGACCGCCCGCATGGTCAGCTTCTCGTCGCTGCCCCACTCGGCGAGCAACCGGTTCACGGCCTCGAGCACTTCCACTCGAAGCTGTTCGCCCTGCCCACGGGGACTACGCGGCCGATCGCTCATGGAGCCATGTTCACAGACGCTCTCATCGTGCGGGCATGACACGCCCCGGCCCGGGGACGGTGGGGCCACCCCCGGCCGGGTGTCGCCGTCAGTAGCCGGGTGGGACGGTCGAAGCGGTGAGCAGGGCGCTGCCGCCGTCGACGGGCAGGACCGTTCCGGTGATGAACGCGGCGTCGTCGGAGACGAAAAACAGCGCTGCCTTGGCGATGTCCCAGCCGGTCGCCGGGTACTTCAGCGGGACCATCGCCGCCCGCCCCTCGGCCACCTCGTCCCGCGGTTTGCCACTGGCTTGCGCCACCGAATCCACGCCCATCGGCGTGTCGACCATGCCCGGCGCGATCGCGTTGACCCGCACGCCGTGCGGTGCGTAGTCCAAGGCCAGCGATCGGGTCATCGAGTTCACCGCCGACTTCGACGTCGTGTAGACGATCGCGCTCGGCCCGGCCGCGAAACTCGCCAGCGAAGTGATGTTCACGACCGAACCGGAACCTTGCTCGCGCATGTGCGGCAGCACGTACCGGCAGCTCGACCACATGCCGGTGAGGTTCACGTCGAACCCGCGCTTCCAGTCCTGTTCGGACAGATCCTCGGTGCTGCCGGGCAGGACGATGCCAACGTTGTTGTGCAACACGTCGATGCGGCCCCAGCTGGTGATCGCGGCTTCGGCGATGCCGCGGCAGTCCTCGTCGCGGGTGATGTCGGCCTGGTGCGCCTCGGCCTTGAACCCTTCGTCTCGAACCAGCGCCGCGGTCTCGTCCGCCGACCCGAGTTCGCGGTCCACCACAAGCACCGCAGCCCCTTCACGGGCGTAGGTCAACGCAGCCGCCCGCCCGTTTCCCACGGTCTGTCCCGCGGTCTGCCCGCCGCCGACCACCACGGCGACGCGGCCATCAAGTTTCCCGGTCATCGCAGCCTCACGCCTCCGTCTCGGTGGATCCGGTCTGACCGGTGGTCTCGCGGATGATCGTCGACACGCTCGCCCCACGGGGCACGCCCGCGTAGTGCGCGATCTGCAGCGCCGTCTCCCGCATCTGGTCCGGGCTCAGGTCCCCGGAGTCCAGCGCTCCCCTGATGTGCCAGGGAAGTTCGCGCTCCGCACCAAGAGCCCCCAGAATCCCGAGGGTGATCAGCCTGCGGTCCCGATCGCTGAGCGCATCGTTGGACCACAGCTCGCCAAAAACGACCTTCACCGCGTGCTCCTCGACCGAACGCGGTTCGATCGGAGGCGTCGGGGTGTTCTCGTCGACGCAGGTGACTTCGAGCATGCGTCGCAGTCCGCGCTCTCTGCGGTCATCGAGCGAATCGTTGGTCATGACGGCTCCTTTCACCAGGTGACGGGCAGTTCGTGCAAGCCGTAGGTGAGGTGGGTGTCGAGGAACCGCAGATCGGACTCCGGCACGGCCAGTCGCAGGTCGGGGATGCGGGCGAACAGCTTCGGCCAGGCGACCTGCATCTCCACCCGCGCCAGGTTCTGCCCGAGGCACTGGTGCACCCCGTGCCCGAAGGCCACGTGCCGCCGCTCGGACCGGGCGACGTCCAGGTTCTCCGGGTCCTCGAATACCTCGGGGTCGCGGTTGGCCGCGCCCAGCGAGCAGACCACGCCTTCACCGGCCTTGATCAGCTGGCCGCCGATCTCGGCATCTTCCAGCGCGACGCGGCGCGGCTCGGTCTGCGTGATCGTCCAGTACCGCAGCATCTCCTCGGTGCAGGTGCTGGCCAGCTTGTCCGGATCCGCGAGCAATTTGGCGCGCTGCTCGGGTTCCCGGATCAGCGCCAGCGCACCGAGTCCGAGCATGTTCGAGGTCGTCTCGTGCCCGGCGCCGATCACGAGCACGCCCAACCGGACGGCCTCGTCGAAGGTGATGTCCCCGTTTGGCACGTGCACGTTGACCAGCCGGCTCAGCAACCGCTCGTCGGAGTCACCCCGCTTCTGCTCCGCGTAGCGCGTCAGCAGGTCGACCACCTTCTGATGGGCGGCGATCTTGTCGTCGTACGGGGCCTCGATGTCGGTGACGAGCTTCATCGACTCGTGCAGCACGCTCGTCTCGGACTGGTCGACCCCCAGCACCTCGCAGATCACCGCCGTCGGCACCGCCAACGCGAAGTGCTCGATCAGGTCCAGCGGCCGGGGCTGTCCAAGCATGTCGTCGATCGCGGCTTCGACCAGCTCCGCGATGCGGGGCCGCCAGGACTGGGCCCGCTTCGCGGTGAAGTCCGGGTTGAGGATGCGGCGGGTGGGCAGGTGTTCGTCGCCCTCCTTGCGGAAGAACAGGCCACCTTCCACGTCCGGTTGCGACGGGCTGCTGTTGGGGAAGCCGGCCAACGTGACATCCCCGCTGAACCGCGGATCCAGCAGCATCTGCTGGACCTGGTCATGCCGCGTGAGCAGCCACGGCGAATCGCCGCGCCAGATCGTCACCCGGCGGGGCCTGCCGTCCTCCCGGGCCTCGGCGTAGAGGTCCGGCGGAGCGAACGGACAGCTGCGGGAAGCGGGAAAAGCAGGGTGCTCTGTGGTGCTGGTCATCCCAGAACTCCTAGATGTGTCCACATTGGTGTGAAGAAAAGGCGGGCAACGGCAACGAGATCGACGACCTTCCGACCGTCAGCTCGGGTCGATCGCCCTCACGCACAGGTCCGCGAAACGCTGCGGGAGCGATCACCTCGCGCCGGTGCGTTGAGCCCCAACCCGCGCGCCGTGCGGAGACGGGCCGCGCCCGCTCGCAGCGCGTCAGGGTCATTCGTGCACTGCGATCGCGGCAGCCGGGCACAGCTGCGCGGCGGTGCGAGCGTTGTCGTGCTCGGACTCCGGCGGAGCCTCGTCGAGCAGGATCACGACGCCGTCCTCATCGCGCTGGTCGAAGATCTCGGGGGCGCTCAGCACGCACTGGCCGGCACCGACGCACTTCGCCTCGTCGATAGTGATCTTCAAGATCCGTCCTTCACTGGTGGTGGGTGGCCGAACAACGCCGGCAGTCAGTCAACGCAAGTAAGTTTACACTTGTTAAATGACTGCACGCCACCCGTCCGGACCGTCACAAAGGCACTGAGTCACATAGCCGACAAGCGCGGCAAACCGGTCTTCACCAGCGAGTCCACCAGCTTCTCCACATACACGAACACATCACCCAGCGGCCACACGGCCTCGACAGCAGAGGACAACGTCAACCGCCCGTGCACCGACGACCACACGAACATCGCAGCCTGCTCCGGGGACTGGCTCAGCTCGATGCCCTGCTCCCGCAGCCGCACCACCGCCGCACGCCACCGCTCGGCCAGCTGCTCCGCCGAGCTCGGCACAGTGCGCATTTCGTCAAAGCCCGCCATCCCTGCCTTGAACATGATCCGGAAGTATCCGAGGTTCTCCAGCGCGAACCGGCAGTATGCCTGCGCCACCGCGATCAACCGCTCACTCGGAGCACCGCCCGCCGCCGCCTCGTCAGCAGCGTCCATCGCAGCCACCAACCGCGCGAACCCGTCCTGCTCGGCAGCGCGGCCCAACTCTTCCTTGTCCGCGAAGTGCCGGTAGAGCGCGGGCGCGGTCACACCCGCTTCGCGCGCCACCTCGCGCAACGACAGCGGCAACGGACGCATCCGCTCCTCGTCACCAACCAGACGAACCAACGCCGCCAGCACTTCATCGCGCAGCCGCTCGCCTTGCCCTCGCGGGTTGCGCTCGCGAGGCTCCCGCTCCGGGGCCCGATCTTCCATAGAGGACGAATCGTCTGCGCACATGCACCCAGACTGCCACGTCGCCCCGACGAGGCACGTGCTACCGGCGCCCCACATCGAATGTCCCCGCGAGGCCCCCGTTCACGCTCCCGCGATGCCCGACACCGCACCACGCAAGTTTGGTGGCCCAGGCTCGAACCACGCATCTCCGAAATCGTCGACCAACACCTCGATCTGCTCGACAGCACCGGGCCGGGCGCCGACTTGATCACGCACTTCGCGCTGCCCGTTCCCTCGCTGGTCATCTGCGAACTGCTGGGTGTTCCCTACGGTGACCGCGCCGAGTTCCAAGAACGCACGTCGAAGCAGACGGACACCTCGCTGCCGCGGGAAGAACGTGCGGCACTGGCCCAGGAGGGGCGGGCGTACATGGAGCGGCTGGTCGCCGCCGCGCAAGCCGAGCCGGGCGAGGACATGCTCGGGATGCACGTACGCGAGCACGACGAAACCCTCGACGCCGACGCGCTGACCAACATCGCCAGTCTGCTGCTGACCGCGGGCCACGAGACGACCGCGAACATGCTCGCCGTCGGCACCCTGGCACTGCTCACCCACCCCGACCAACTCGAATGGTTCCGGCAGCACCCGGAACACACCGATCAAGCGGTGGAAGAACTGCTGCGCTTCCTCAGCGTCGCGCATTCCGGCATCCCGCGGATCACCACGCGCGACGTGGAGATCGGCGGGACAACCATCCCGAAGGGCGACCAAGTCCTGTTCGCCCTCTCCCCCGCCAACCGCGACCCCCGGTTCATCGGCGAGCCCGACCGGCTCGACCTCACCCGCAAGCCGGGCGCCCACGTCGCGTTCGGCCACGGCGTGCACCACTGCCTCGGCGCACCACTGGCCAGGATGGAGATGCAGACCGCCTTCCCCGCACTGCTGCGCAGATTCCCGAACCTCGCCCTCGGAATCCCCGAGCACGACATCCGATTCCCGCCACACCACGTCGTCTACGGACTCGAAACGCTTCCGATCGTGTGGTGAACACCCCTGAAGCCAACAGCAGATCCACAGTCGACAGTCGCTCCAGATACTCGTCACGGACAACGGTGTCCGGCACCACCACGGTCACCGCAACTTCCGGAACGTCGCGCGGACGTCCTCGACCACCGCATCGGGATTCTCCCACGGCGTGAAATGACCTCCTCGGGCATGTGCCCCGATGTGCACGGGGTTGAACCACCTTCGCTGCTCGCCGTCGTCGAGGAACACCTGGCTGCTGTCCTCGGTCGTGGCGGCACGACAGGAAACCTTGAGCTGCAAGACGAGGACGTGCTGACGCAGATCGCCCGAGACCTCGTCGGGATCATGCGGCGCGACGTGAAGACCGACTGGACCGTCCGCGACGACGTGCGGGCCAAGCTGCGGTCCTCGATCAAGCAGTTGGTGGTCCAGTACCCACCCGACAAGCAGCCTGAGTCAACTTCACCTCGTCATCGAGCAGGTGGAAGCGATGCTCCCCTGCTATGTCGACACGGATTCGCAAGACCAGGACGGTTGACGCAGCCGGCGGGGAGATGAAGATGCCGGTGATGACTCGAACAGACCACGGTGGCCAGCCGACGATGAAAGCGGCAAACGGCGAACCCATCACACCTCACCAGCGGTGGGCGTACCGCAAAGGTGCGCGCGACCCTGTCACCTGTGTCGATGTCCTCCGGCGTGGTTCCGCCCGCCCTGCGCGAGTGCGCGTGCGTTTCGTCGAGGACGACTACCAGGACCGCGAGGACTGGGTACCGCCGAATCGGTTGAAAGTCCGCTGGGAAGACGTCGCTGCGTGGCAAGAACGAGAAGAGCGCCGGAACGCCGTGCGGGACGCGCGTCATCCGACCAGCTGACTTCGTATCCCCGTTGCTCAGCCTCCACGAGCAGCACGTGCATGATCCGCATTGCGCGTGGCAGGCCATCCTCCGAGACACCGAGGACTTCGCCGGGTTTGCTGAGTGCTGCCAGCAGTGGATGCCATTCGTCCACAGAAGACGGCACGCTGATGCGATCCGCATCCGAGGTCGACTTCGAATTGGAGTGAGACCCGGACACCAGCCGCACACGATACCGCCTGTCTGCCACTACCCCCTCTCGATCCGCTGGCCAGCCGGTACGAGGCCATTGCGCTTCGCGAAGTCGACCACCTTGCGCGTGTCGTCCCTCTGCTCCCGGCTCGCGTCCGCGTGGACCAACTCTCCGTCTCGTTGCAACGTGGCCACCAACTCCGCAGCGACCTTCCGCCGCTTGGCCGTTATGGCTGCGGTGGCGCGGGGCGGCGGCCTCCGGCCGTTGGCTGTCTCGCTCCCGCTACTGGCGTGCTCGTCACCCGCTTCGCCACGGCGCTCGTCCGACGTACCGACGTACCGACCCTCACCAGTCGGTCCGGATGATGACCGTGCTCGAGGTAGTAACGACCGGCATCGGTGATCGTCGCGCGCCAACCATCGCGTCGACTCACCGTCACCAAACCACGGTCGACAAGCGCCCTCGCCGACCGACGAAGAACAACAGCATCCGGGCTACTGAGATCATCCCCTCAGCGATCCTGCGCAGCACCGCAACCTGCTTGTCATTGAGCTTGTCCCACTTCCGCATGCGATCCCCAAGCGGACGGTTGTCACCACTAGATGGTTGATTCCGTGAAGATCACGTGAGGTGGGCCGGGCCCGTAGAGGTGGGAGGAGGGTGTTCAAGATCAATGTGTGACGAAAGAACTGAACACCCTCCTGACCGGACTTTACGTGTTGATCGACGATCACGTCGCCAGGCCCCGAGCGGGGCGGGGCCGTCAGCCGCTGCTGTCCGATAGCGAGCTGCTCACGCTGGCGGTGGCCCAGGTGTTGCTGGGGTATCACTCCGAACGTCGCTGGATCCGTCACATTCGCAGCAGCCCGCCTGGCGGGCGATGTTTCCGTACCTGCCGGAGCAGCCGGGCTACCACAAGCGGCTCAAGGCCGCGGAACCGTTGCTGTGCAAGACAATCTTGGTCTTGGCCGAGCGCTGCCCCTCTTGGTTCGACGATATGTGGATCACTGATGCAACCCCGGTGCCCTGCGGGTCCTCCCGGGAGACGGTCAGACGATCCGATCTGGCCGGGCACGCCGGGTATGGCTACTGCGCCTCGCATTCCCGGTTCTACTGGGGGCTGAAGCTGTACCTGGTCTGTGCCGGTGATGGGATGCCGGTCATGTGGTGCCTGGCCCACCCGAAAATCGGGGAACGCGAGGCACTTGCCGCGTTGCTCGACCACAACCACCACCTGATCCGTCAAGGCCAGATCCTGCTGGCTGACAAGGGCTTTGCAGGCAAGGAGTTCAAACAGGTCACTGAAGCGATGGGGCTGAGGTTGCTGCGACCGGACCGCAAGGACGAGACCTACACCAACGGCAAACTCGGCAGCGTTCGCCAGTGGATCGAGTCGGTCAACCAGACCCTCAAAGGACAGCTTGACCTGGAACGACACGGCGGACGCACCCCCGCAGACGTGATCACCCGCATCACCCAGCGCCTTCTGGCCCTCACCACCGCGATCTGGCACAACTGGACCACCGGCGCGACCAGCAAACGCTCACTCACAGCATTCGACCACTAAAGATCAAGGAATCACTCATCTAGCCCCGAGATTCAAACGTTCACACGTTCACCCCTGATGTGAACCGACGATTCGACGCGCTAAGTCGCCACTCACGCAGGTCCGCCATTGCACAGGGTGCCTTTGCGAGTTCGGGCCAGCGGACTGGACAACTCCGCCACCGTGCCCGGCATCCTGCACGCCTGGCACCAAACCCACACCGGCGACTGGTACGCCCTGACCAGCTTCGAAATCACCAACCGCAACGGCACTGCCAGTCTGGTCACGACCCAGCTCGTAACCGCCGACGCGGTCCGCCCGCGCTAACACAGCGCCGAGCACGACCAGCTAGTGCGGCCGGAACTTATGACGGTTCCGCGACTGCGCAGGATGTGATCCATGGACCGCTCCCCTAACCACCGGGGTCGGATCGGCTGCGTTTCAACGCGCGTCGATCAGCGCGAGGTGCTCGGCGAACGATGTGCTCAAGCTGTCCAGGATGGCTCGCCCTTTGGCCGCGGTAGCTTCAGAGGGGCGACCGATGACGCCGCTGGGGCTGTAGTGCTCGATCCCGAGGGTCAGCAGGTGCGGCCGGTCGTCGGCCTGGTGATCAGCGCGGCGGTAGCTCTCGCCGACGAGGTTCGGGTGAGCGTGTAGCAGTAGCGAGGTCTCGAGTTCACCGGCGTGCATGTCCTCGTGGGACGTGGTGACCGCGCCGACGTGCTCGCGGGCGCGGTTCATGTCGCCCCCGCCAGGAAACAGAACCACGCACCGTTCGTCGGTATTGGCTTGCTGGGTGATGTTGGAGAGGACGTAATTTCCACCGTGCCCGTTGACCAGGACCAGCTTGGTAATGTCCGAGCGGCGCAAGGAAACGCGGATGTCCTCGATCATCGCGACCAGCGTTGTGGCGCTGACGCTGACCGTTCCAGGGAAGGATTCGTGTTCGTGCGAGCACGAAACGGTGATCGGCGGCAGCAGGAAAAGGTCGTAGTCCTCGGCGATCCGTTGCGCGATCAAGCACGCAATGACGGTGTCGGTGGTCAGCGGAAGGTGCTCGCCGTGTTGCTCGAAGCTGCCGACGGGAAGCACGGCGACACGTGCCTTCCGGGCTGCTTCATCGGCGGAAGTGGCAGTGGTGAGCACGTCCACGACTCTCCTCAACTTGCTCGCTTCGGCGTCACGCCAATGTCGTCCGCAGCGTACGGCTCAACTGGGACGCCTGATCGTGCGCGCCCGCATCCGCCAACAGCTGCGACGTTCGACGGAGCTGCCGTGCTGTGCGGTGGGACCGCGTATCGGTCGCGATCGTGAGCGAATGCCGCGCCACGGCGACCGCTTCTTCCGGCTGGTCAGCAACGGCATGGGCAACGGCCAACCGCGCAAGCCCGAGTCCGAGGTCCCGGCGGAAGTCCGCGTGCCAGTTCGCGATGCCCTGCTGGAGCGTGGCCAGCGCTTTGACCGGCTTGCCGAGTTCGACCCAACAGTGCGCGGCTTCCATCTCGACATAGCTCGGCGTGCAATACCGCGCGATGTCGCTCTCGTCGTCGGGCTCGTCGGCCGCGTATCGAAACGCTCGGTCGATGGCGCGCGAACATCCCTCGTAGTCTCCGGCCATGGCGTGCCCGTGCGCTTCCTGACGCAGTGCAACCGCCTTGAGGCGCGGGCTCAGCGTCTCCGAGGACCGCAGGGCCGCCTGAGCGAAGTTGATCGTCAAAGCAGGCTTGTGCGCGTCGCTGGCGATATTGCTCTTGCGCATGTGGATGTACGAAGCCAGGTGTGCGTCCTCGGCCTCGTGGGCGAGATCGAGCGCCGTGTTCGACCACGCCATCGCTTCCTGCAACTTGCCCGCGTCTTGGTCGAGCCATCCCGTGAACTCGGCGAACCGCGCGGCGACGTACAACAGCGACCGGTGGCTATGCCCTTGGCTCTGCGCGAGCAGTCCGTTGGCGAAGCTTGCTTGCTCAGCGGCGACCGGAAGCACCGAGCGGGGACCAACGAGGTTGTCGGTGGTGATGTACTGCTTGAGCGTCATCAGCAACGACTCGGCCAACGCCGGCTCGGTGCGCACATTCGCGGCGGGGACAGGTGGGCCTCCCGGCAGAACTACCGCAGCGTGTTTTGGTGGCACCGGTTCGTCAGCGCTATCGCCCGCGTCGAACCACAGCAGTTCGGGCGGGATGCGCAGCCGCCGGGCGTAATGCCGGAGCTGATCCAGCTCGCGCACCCGGTTCCGCCCGGACTCGATCCTGCTGAGCTGGCTTTGGGTGATGCTCAGCCACTTGGCCACATCGGCTTGGGGCAACGGTTTCCGGCCGTGCGCGGGATGAACGCGGTACGCCCGCACGACAGCTCCCATGTCCTTGCCGGCGAGCGCTTGGCGTAGCCGGTCTTCGGCCCAGAACTCGTCGCCGAAGCGCGGGCCTGCCTCCTGATGATTCTTCGGAACGCGCCGACACGGCGAGCAGACGGGCGCGGCGTTGTCCCGGGCAAGTTTGCTGCCGCATCTCGCACAGTGGCGCGATGTTTCTGAGCGGCTGGCTTCTGACCTCATCAAGATCGCTCCCAGTCGATTCGGGTAGCCATCGTATCTGCCAGGGCCAGCCAGTATGCGCGGTACGCATATTTTTCATGCGCGATCCGGGCAATCGTGCCGGTTGCGCGGCCATAGCTTTTACATACGCCAGCACCAACGACGCGAGGAGGTGCCTTCGAATGCACGGACGACTCGCTGTGGCAGTTTCCTCAGCTCGACCGGAACAAGTTTCCCGTAGTGGTCGTACCGCCAAGCGAACGGCCCGCCTGTACTGGTTTTGCGCTCGTGGAGATCCGCAGCGACGTCACGCTACGCCGGAAAGCCTCTCCGCTCTGCCCGTCAACTCCGCGGTCAAGACCTTGTGCGGGTACGCGGCGACGGTGCCGTTGCCGACGCCGAACGACCGGGTTCCGAAGAGCCGAGCGATCACGGCGCGATGTGGCGCGTGCGTGAAGGTCGCGGAATCACTCCAGGCCCGTGAGGTCGTCTGGGATTCGTGATCGTCCGGTGCCCGCTTGATGTGGCGCGGGCGCCGGGTCGAGGGCCGTGCGGTGCGGATGAAGGCCCCCCGCTTCCGCACCGCGCGGTCCGCACTTCCCGCCGAGAGACGAAGAAGCGCAGGAACCTCCCAGTTCCCGTCCAACCGCCTCAACGAGCACTACTCACCATCCAGGCACGGACTCAAGGAGTTCTGATGATCCAACAGCACACGTCGGCCCCGCCGAAGACCGGTGACGTGGTCGAGCTTGGAAAACAGATCCACGACCGGTTGGGCGAAGTCCTGTTCGCACTTCCGGGCCGCAGCACCGTCACCTACGAAGACCTCGGCGATCTTGGCGCCCGGTTGCGCGGCCTCGCCAAGATCTTCGACCGGTACGCGCCCACCCGCCCGATGGCTGAGCGTCCCGGCTCGGCCACAGCTCCACAGGAGAACGCGCGAGTCTGGGTTTTCCCGGGCCAGCAGCGATAACCGACTCCCGGCAAGAGCGTGTCGTGCTCCCCGACACGAGCGCTCCGGCCGGGCGTGGTCTGTGCCGCCAGGACACCCCTCCACCGGCGGTACAGACCACAACCCCAAGGCGCAGAGCAGGAATCGACATCGGCAGCGCCCCGCATCGCTGCCGGTGCAGATCCCCTGCAGCGCCCGAGCCGGTCTCCGCCCCGAACGAGAACCGGCTGGCAATGCGGGGGCTCGATCACCACGCCCGCCCCGAGCGGGTCTCGCCGCGGCGAGATCCGCGTGTGGTGATCGAGTCCCCAGGTAGACGCGGGCCCGTATTCCGCGCGCACCTCACTACAACCTCATTGCGGGAAGTCTCGACCTTGTCAGCATCCTGACTTGGCTCGACCGCCTACGACTGCCGCGCCGAATGCCTACCGATCCGTGCCGAAGCTCCTACGCAACGGCACACCGTCCTATCAGGAGAGTTGTGCATGAACCGCGGAATCAGTGTGGTGTCGCTGAGCGTCGACAGACTGCTAGGGCACACGTACGGGCAGAGCCTCGGCGATGCATTGGCCACGGCATCCCCGAAAGAGCCGGCCACTGTCGCCGCAGTCGTGCGCACCCACCTGCACACCGCCACCGCGATCGGCGACGACCTGATCCGCCAAGTCGCGGCCGACCTCGCGCTTCCTCCCCGACAGCTCGCCGATTTGCTGCACACACCACGGCCACTGCTGTTGAATCCGACCGCGCGTGCGCTGATCGCGGGGCTCCGCGACGCATGCCCCGACATCCGAGTCGTGGTCTGCTCCAACCTCGCCGCCGCCGACCACACCCACGCGAACGCGGTGCGCGATGAACTCGGCCAGTTGCTGGATGCGGCCTATTTCTCCTGCGAGACCGGCCTGGCGAAAGGCACCGGTCCCCCCGTGTTCGAGCACCTCGCTCGGAGCCACGGCGTCGAAGTCGCCGAGATCGTTCACGTCGGTGACACGCTCCTCGAAGATGTGCAGGCACCGCTGTTGGCCGGAGCACGTGCCCTGTGGGTTCACCCCGACCATGCGCGCATTCCGCGGGTAGCCGGACCGGACCGCTACCGTGCCGTTCCCGATCTGGCCGAGGCGATCTGCGAGCTCCGTGAGTGGATGCCGGAAAGCCAACCTCGCCCCGCGTTGCCGGTTCGCGCCGCAGCGCTGATTCGCGATGCCCAACAACGCATCTTGCTGGTACGCGGTCCCGACGACGAAGACTTTTCGCTGCCTGGCGGCCGGTGCGAGGCCATCGGATCCGATTCGCCACCCACCGCAATGGCCCGCGAAGTCCACGAAGAACTTCGGCTGGCGGTCACGCCCGGCAAGCTTGTGTGGGCCGGCTGGTCCGAAGCTGAATCCGCCACCGGTGACAACAAGATCCACTTCGTGTTCGAGGCGCACATCGTGGGGACCAGCGTCCCGGTTCCGGACGCCGGCGAGGTCGCCGAGATCTGCTGGTCCGGTCACCACGAGGCGCTGCGCCTGCTCCATCCCGCCGAAGCCGACCGGCTGCACCGCATCGGTTGCGACCGCAGCCACGGATGGCAGTACGACACCACCCGCCCACTACGGGCTCAAGGCCCGTAGGGCGTGGTGCCTTACGAAGAAGCTACGCCGGACTGCTTGCGGAGTTCCGTGGAGCTCTGGGCCAACAGGGTTTCCAGTTGTGCGCCAGTGATGGCGGCGTCGCGGAGCTGCGCGAAGAAGTCCTCGTAGGCGCGGACGTCGTCGGGCGAATCGAGACGTTGCTGGGCGGTGAGGGATTCGATGAGGACGTGGTCGTCGTAGAGCAGGAAGTTCGTCAGCGGAAACACGGGCATGGCCGCGGTGAACGGCACGACGCCGATGTCGACCTGCGGGTAGCCGAGCAGGGCAAGCAGCCGGTCCAGTTGACCGGCGAGGGTCCGGGGGTCTCCGAAATGGGTGTGCAGGGCGGCCTCGCCCATGATGATCCGGATCGGTTCTGGCCGGGGCTGGTAGAGGATCTGCTGCCGTTCCATGCGTTTGCCGACGATCTGGTCGATTTCCTCGTCGGCTACCCCGGCGGAAGCTGGGCCGCAAGGGCGGGTGAGAACTTCACGCGCGTAGGCGGCGGTCTGGAGCAGTCCAGGCATCATGGCGGGCTGGAACTCCGCGATGCGCGCCGAGGCGGCATCTTCGTTCGTGGTCGCCTGCTGCTCGGCGACAGCACCGCCGTGCTGGCGGTAGCGCTGGCCGAAGGTGGCGTACTCGATGCGGGCGGCACCGGCGAGTTCGAAGAGCTCGTCCAGTTGCTCGGCGGTGGCGTCGACAGCCTCGCCCCACCGGCGAAGGTCGTCGTCGGTGGGACGCTGGCTACCTTGCTCGAGCTTCGACACCCGGGTCTGGTGCCAGTCCAAATGCCGCGCCAACGCACTGCCGGAGGCAAACGCGGTCGCGCGCAGCTCGCGAAGACGTCGAGCGAGCAGTGCTCGCTGCGGCGTGTTCGGGCCTGGCACGCTCGTTCCCTTCTTCTAACGCGAGTCGTACTCGCTCCACGATATTGACTGCGCAATCGCGGCCTCGCGCTGGGCGCACGCATCGGCGATGCACTGCGGATCGGAGGTCGGCTCGGCGCCGAGCCACGCGCCGTCCGCGGAGTAGCGCATCATCCACAGCCTGCGTGCGTCGATGAGCCAGTAATCGGCGGCTTGCACGTCGGTCGGCCATCGATCTCCGCGGACGGGAATGATCCGGACGTCCTCGCCCGCTTGAACGTTGGGGGCGTACGAGGCCAGTTCGAACCGTACGTAGTCGGTCAGCGGTTCGGTCACCACGTGCACGCGCTGGATCCGGCAGCCCTGGCCGACGCGGTGACGGGTGCGTTCGCACCACTGCTGGAGTTCCGCGGTAATCGGGATGCGGCCGGTGCGTCGCCACTCGGCAAGGGCGTCGTCCTCGCTGCTGCCGGAGTAGTTCTGCAGCGTCTCCAACCGAAAAAGCGAATAGCGGAAGGCGGCAAGCTCATCGCGGAGCTGGTCGATGCCGTCGCGTAGGTCGTGCGCGGGCGTCACGGGGTCTTTTCCTGGTAGAGGCGGGCGGCCTCGACGAGGATCTCGGGCTTGATCAGGACACCCGACTCGCCCGGGAGCAGATTTTCCATGTTGGCGAAGGTCTCCGGGTCCATCTCGAGGCCCTGGACGGCCATCATGCCGTTCTCAGCGAGGTAGACACTCTGGCAGCCGGTGGGGTTCGACTCCGGGTCCTTGCAGATCTTGTGCAGGTGCACGACGGCCTCCCGTCTCGTCGGGGCACGAACGCCACGATCTTCGCTTAGAACGACCTTGACTGTCCATAACCTTACTGACAACCTCAACCTAACCGCGCTCTAACCTTGATCGTTGTCGGGTCGCGTTCCCGATAGTCCGTCGGCGGCTTTCCCCTCCCTACCCACCAGGGCGCGAGGACGGCTGACGTACAGGGAGCACACGCGCGTGCGGCGAACGAGGGAAGACCATCGAAAGAGAGGCAGGAAGCCCGGTGAGCACATCTTCCGAACAGGTTCCGGACGACTCGCTGGAGCCGGACGTGAGCCCCGCCGCCGAGGCAACCCAGATTCAGCGGGCGCGGGCGGCGATGGTGCAGCGGTTGTGGGAGCTCGATGCGCTGCGTTCGGAACGTGTCGCGGAGGTCTTCGCCACGGTCGACAGGCACGTGTTCGCGCCGGGTGTGCCGGTGGCAGAGGTCTACGACGCTACGACCGCGGTGCGAACGAAGTGGGACGAGCACGGCAGCGCGATCAGCTCGATCTCCGCTCCACAGATCCAGGCATTCATGTTGGAACAAGCGGATGTCCGGCCGGGGATGCGCGTGTTGGAGGTCGGCTCGGGCGGCGTCAACGCCGCGATGCTGGCCGAACTCGTCGGCGACACCGGCCACGTGACCACAATGGACATTGATCCGGAGATCACTGGCCGGTCCCGAAAGCTGTTGGATGCGGCGGGATACCCGCAGGTGCACGTGGAGTGCGCGGACGCCGAGCATGGCGTGCCCGCACGAGCACCGTTCGACGTGGTGCTGGTGACGGTCGGCTGCTGGGATCTTCCTGCCGCGTTGACGGACCAGCTTGCCGAAAGCGGACGCATCGTCGTTCCGCTGCGGATGCGGGGAATTACGCGATCCCTGTCGTTGCATCGCGCCGGTGACCACTTGCTGGCGGATTCGGCCGAGGTGTGCGGGTTCGTCAAGGCACAAGGTCTTGGCGCGCACCAGGAAAGGATGCTGCTGCTGCACGGCGACCGGATCGCTCTGCGCTTCGACGACGACACCGCACCTGCCGATCCGTCTCGGCTCGACGGCGCGTTGGGTACTGATCGCGCTGACGTGTGGTCCGGCATCACCGTGGAAGCGATGGAGCCATTCGACAGCCTGGGGCTGTGGCTGGCCTCCGTGCTGCCGGGCTCGTGCCGACTCGCGGTCGATCCCGACTACGACCGGGCAATCGACAGCGGTCCGGTGATGGTCGTCCCCGAAGGCCGCTGGTTCCCAGACGCCTACGTGAACTCGCACGAGGACTCGTTCGCCTATCTCGCTACCCGGCGCCTCGACGACGGGCTCTTCGAGTTCGGCGCCCACGCCTTCGGCCCGCACGCCGGAGAGGCCGCCGAGGCGATGGTGGAGCAGATCCGCGCGTGGGACCGCGACTATCGCCACGGCCCTGACCCGGTCATCGCCGTCTGGCCGTACGACGCCCCGGACGACGCACTGCTGTCCCCGGACGCCGCTGCGACCACGGTGATCGCGAAGCGGCACACCAGCATCACGATCTCCTGGCCGCGCCCTTCGGCATAGCAGCCGAGACGGCCAGGTTCGTTTGGAACAGAACAACGAGGAAGGAAACGCATGGCGGCCAACACGACCACGCTGTCCCGCACCGAGGACGTCGACATCAGCGACGATTTCACGCTCGACTTCCAGGTGATCGAGTCCGCGTATCCGCTCGCGAAGTTGAGCTGCGACACCGATGACGGGTGCGGGCAGACCTGCTCCACCAGCGCTTGCAACAGCCAGGCCAACAACCCGTCGTGAACCCTGCCCTCGCCGGGACGCTGATCCCTCTGGCGTCCCGGCGGGAACGCTCTGTCCGATCCAGGAGGTGCGCGTGGCCACGCCGCGCCGTTTTCGTCACGCCGATTTCGTACTGGTTCGAGCGAGCACCGACCCGGGAGGGCTGAGCCTGCCGCGGCTGGATCTGCACACCGCCGAGGATGCCGAGACGACCGGCCGGGAATGGCTCACCGAGTTATGGGGGCGCGATGTCGTACGCACCGCCTTCGGTGTCGCCAGCCCGGCGCTGTGCGAGCAGATCGCCGCCGCAGTCGACGGCGCGAAACTCAACCGCCGCTCCTGGCGCAGCCTGCTGGTCTCGACGTGCTCTTACGTCCTGCGCTGGCAACAGCGCCCCACTCCTTTCGGCCTGTTCGCCGGAGTGACCACCGCGGCGATCGGCGCCTCCACGCGCGTCGTCTTCGGCGAGCAGCATGAGCTGCACCGGCAGATCGACCCGAGCTGGCTCCACGAGTTGATCAGCGAGCTCGAATCCGATCCCGAGGTGCTGGCGAAGGCATCGCTCGTGGTCAACAACGCGGGCACTGTCCGCGGCGACCGATTCGTCGTCCCCAACCATTCCTCCGGTACCGCTGAGGACAAGCCCTCGGCGCAGGTGGCCGCTGGGCTCGATGAGGTGGAACTGGCGCTGCGTCGCACTCGCCCGGTCGATGCCGCACTTGCTGCTGCGCGCGTCCCGATCCCGGGACGAATGCTGTTCGACCAACTACACCGTGAATTCCCGTCGGTTCCGCGTGAGCAGGTCGCGACGTTGCTCAGCGGACTTGTCGCGCACCGCGTGCTGGTGACCAGCCTCCGGGCTCCATCGGCGTGCCCGAACCCTGCCGAGCATGTTCTCGCGCAGCTGGACGATCCCCGCCGCGAAAGCGAGGAGAACGATCATGTCGGCGATGCTCGCGAGGATCTGCGCTCCTTCTTTAGCTCGGGATCGCAGGCGAAGACCACCGTGTCCGAAGCCGCGAGTCCGGCTCGCCCGTCACCTCCGTCCAGTGTGGACGTCTCGCTCGACGGACGGGTCACGCTGCCGGAGCCCGTGCTGCGCGAAGCCGAGTCGGCGGCCTCCGTCCTGCTCGAGGTGACTCCGAGCCCGTTCGGCACCGCCCCGTGGCGCGACTACCACCTGCGGTTCCGAGAACGGTACGGCTCCGGTGCGCTGGTACCGGTACGCGAGTTGGTATCCGACTCCGGGCTCGGTTTCCCAACCGGATTCCTCGGCGCGGCCCGCGAACAAGGGGCTCGTTTGCTGACCGATCGCGACGCCGCCCTGCAAGCGATGCTGCAGGAGACCGTCCTCGATGGACGGACCGAAGTCGCCTTGTCCGAGGAATTGATCGAGCAACTCTCCGTCGGAGACCACCGCGATCTGACGCCGCCCGAGCGGGTCGAGCTGGCCTTCACGATCCACACAACCTCGACCGAGGCCCTGGACCAGGGACGGTTCCGGCTGTGGGTCACCGGGGCTCCGGTGCCGACCTCCAGCATGGCCGGGCGCTTCGCCGCCGTGCTCGACGAGCACGCGCGGCAACAGCTGTCCCGCACCTACCCCACAGGGGACGAGGTGATGGTCGCCCAACTTTCCTTTCCCCCGCGACGCATCGCCAATGAAGCCGTCACCCGCACTCCGGACCTGTTGCCATGGCTGTTGCCCATCGGCGAACACCCGCCAGAGCTCGGCGCCGACTCAGCTCGGTTACTCCATCTCGACGACCTCGCGGTGACTGCCAGCTCCGCCCAGTTCTTCCTCATCCACCGCCCCAGCGGAAAACCGGTGCACCCTTACGTGCCACACGCCTTGGAAACCACCATCTACACGCCACCACTGGCGCGCTTCCTCGCCGAACTGCCCATCGCGCGGCGGGCGGTGTTCGGCCCCATCGACTTCGGTGCGAGCCGGACCCTGCGATTCCTGCCCCGAATCCGACACGGCCGCAGCGTGCTGTCCCCGGCGCGGTGGCTGCTGCACGCCACCGACCTCCCCGGCCCACGCGCCGCGAGCACTGAATGGGAGCAAGCGTTGAAAAGGTGGCGCGAGCGCTGGCGGGTTCCCGCCCACCTGCTCCTCGTCGAAGGAGAACAACGCCTGCCACTCGACCTCGACGAACCGACCCAGCGCAGCCTGCTGCGCGTACGGTTGCACCGAGCAGGCAAGGCGGAGCTTCGCGAAGCAGGTGATCCTGCACGACGCGGCTGGACGGGACGCGCGTGCGAATTCCTGGTGCCGCTCACCGCTAGCCCGAGCCCGTCCGCGCCGCCGGTCAGCCGGAAAGTCGTCGTCCGCGATGACAGCGTCGGCTCGCCCGCCCGAAACGACGGCGCCTTCCCGGGCACTTCATCGCTCGTCTTGTCCAAATTGGAGGGACCCCCGCAGCGGTTCGACACCATCCTGACCGAGCATCTCCCGAACCTGCGCCAGCACCTCGGCGACGAGATCCAACGCCTGTGGTTCCGCCGCCACCACGACACCACCCGGCCTGACTCGGACCACTCGCTACAGCTATGGCTGAGGCTGACCAGCGCCGACCGCTACGGGTCCGCTACGACATGCCTGGCCGGATGGGCCGAAGACCTGCGCGCGTCCGGGTTGCTGGCCCAAGTCAGCTTCGAGACCGCCTGGGCACAACCCGGCAAGTACGGCGATCTGTCCGCCGCCGAGCGGGTGTTCGCAGCCGATTCCGCAGCCGCACTTGCCGAGATCTCCTATGCCGAACAGCTCCAGCTGCCTCGGCCTGCGGTGGCTGCGGTGTCGATGGTTGATCTCGCCACAGCCCTCGCGTCGGACGCGGAGAAGGGCTGGGAGATGGTGATCGCCAGCCTCCCGCAGCAGACCGGTCCGCTCGACACTGCGCTGCGCGAGCGCGCCCTCGGCCTTGCACGTCACCTACAACAGGACCAACCGCACGTCCGCAACGATGCAGTGCAGGCAGCATGGGCCGCGCGCCGCGAAGCGCTCGAAACGTACCGAGCGCAGCTCGACCGGCCGCCGGAATCAGTACTCCGAGCGCTGTTGCACGAACATTTCCGGAGGACCATCGCGGTTTCCCGCGAACAGGAGGAGACCACCAACCGGCTCGCCCGCGCCGTCGCGTTGCAGGCGCTCGCGCTGACCCAACGAGGTGTCGGATGAACCGGCAGCATTTCGCCGCGCCCGGCAACGCGAAGCACGCCGAACTCCTCAGCGTCATGGCGACGCCCCTGACCGAACCCGCCACCGGGCAGGCCGAGCTGGCCCAATCGTTGTCTCGCGGAGCCGCTGGCATCGCCCTCTGGCATCTCGAACGCTCCCACCACGATGTGCCCGAAGCACGGCCTCTGCTGCACCAGTGGGTGCGCGCCGCCCTAGCTTCGCCGATCAGTTCCGCCGAAACCGCGGGCCTGCACGCAGGTCTGCCCGCGATCACGTTCCTGCTGCATCTCGCCGAGCCCGTACTGCCCGAATACCGTCCCGCCATCACCGAGTTCGACCAGCACCTGAGACGGCTCGCCCACCGCCGGGTCGACGTCGCGCTGGAACGCATCCGGCACGGCCGTCCGGCTGGTTTCGCCGAGTACGACCTGATGCGCGGGCTGACCGGGATCGGGCACCTGCTGCTGCACCACCAGCCAGGCACCGACGCCCTGGCCCGCGTCCTGGACTACCTCGTCCGACTGACCAAACCGCTCACCGTCGACGGAGAGACACTGCCGGGATGGTGGGTCGACCACGCACCCGACCAGCTGCTGCCGACACCGGGCGGGCACAGCAACCTCGGCATTGCCCACGGCATCACCGGCCCGCTCGCCGTGCTCGCCCACGCGGCCCGCCGCGCGATCACCGTCGATGGCCACTACGACGCCATAGACCGGATCTGCGCACACCTCGACCACTGGCAGCAGGACAACGCCGGACCCTGGTGGCCGTATTGGATCGACCACCACGACTACGCCCGCGGGTGCCTCACCAGCCACCAGCCGGGACGGCCATCGTGGTGCTACGGCACCCCAGGGATCGCCCGAGCACAACAACTCGCAGGACTCGCCACCGGCGATACCACTCGGCAACACGCCGCGGAGACAGCGCTGCTGGCCTGCCTGAACGACGACAGCCAAACCGACCTGATCAGCGACATGGGGCTATGTCACGGATGGGCCGGGCTGTACCTCACGGCAGCGCGAACCGCCCACGATGGAGCCACCCCGGGCCTCGCCGCACTTCTGCCTTCACTCGCACAGCAACTCGTCCAACACGCCGAAGCCACTCCGCCTCCCGAACTCGGCTTGCTCGACAGCGCGACCGGCGTCGCCCTCGCCCTTCACGCCGTCACGACGGGCGTCCCGATATCCGGATGGGACCAATGCCTCTTAATCAGCTGAACACCTCGGCAGCGCCCGCCGAACTCATCGCGACGGCCGTCCGCAGCGTGATGGCAGGCGAAACCCTCCCCGAAGCCGCCGCAGCCCACGACCTCGACGTCGGCGAGCTCGCTGACGCACTCGACACGTACGACCGGGCTGGGCGCGCCGCCGTGTATGACCGCACGGCAGACACGACCTGGTGGCAAGCACATCTCGAATTCAGCGCATGGGAGCAAGCCGAACTCATCGCAGCCTCAGCCCTCGCACCACTCCTGAACGCTTGGTGCCGGACCGGACTCCTCCGGCAATGGTGGTTCATCCGAAAAGCACCGAGCTGGCGCCTTCGCCTGCAACCCGACACCGACCACGATGCTCTACGCACCCGCGCCGCCGCCGAGCTCGACCGACTCGTCCAGCAAGGTCACCTCGCCAGCTGGCGCCCGAGCCACTACGAACCCGAAGCTCTCGCATTCGGAGGCCCCAGCGGAATCCGCATCGCACACACCCTGTTCAGCGCCGACAGCGCCAACCTCCTCGCTCACCTTCACACCCGCCACGTGCCGCTCGGCCGCGTCGAGCTCTCGATGCTGTTGTGCACCCAGCTCTTCCGCGCCGCGGGACAAGAGCAGTTCGAGGCCGGCGACATCTGGCACCGCGTCACCTACCTGCGTCCGCACCCGCAACACCCCAGTACCGACACCGGACACCACACCGACTTGACCCGGCAGCTACGCACACTGCTGACCTACGACGCTCGCCCCACCGGGCCGCTCTTCGCTCCCGAAGGCTCGCTCCACGCAGCCCACGACTGGGCACACGCCTTCCACGAAGCTGGACGTGACCTCGCCCGCGCAGCACGAGAATCCAAGGTGCACAGGGGAATCCGCCACATCCTCGCCCACCACGTGATCTTCCACTGGAACCGGCTCGGCCTCGACACCAACACCCAGCACGCACTCGCCCACGCCGCGACCTGCGCACTGCTCCCGCTCGAAACCACACCCTGAGCTCGGCACCGAAAACGAGATCATCCCAAGCGTGCCTGCGCCTAATGATGCCGACAGCCCCAAGCGGGTGCGGCCACAACACCTCGTGTTTCGCCCTGGAGCCGACTCCCGCAGAAGGGCACTTATCCGAGCAGTGGCGCCATCGAGTCGGGGCCGTACAGCTCGGTCGGTTCCAAGTGGTCGTCGACCGGCCACACCTCCAAAAGGTGCTGTTCGATCGCCTCGGTTATCGGTTCGCCATGACTGACCGCTTCGTGGCGGCCGCGGACGGAAACGCGCAACCGGACCCAGCCAGCCGGGACCATGATGCGGGTCGGCGTGTCGGCGACGTAGAGCTCACGAAGGTCGAGCTGCCCGTCCCCGCAGTCCAGAGTCCACTCCGCGGCCATATCCCAGGCACGATCGACCTGGTCAGGTGCCGCTCGGTGCACATGCACGGTCACGGCGACCGGTCCCCACTCGGTCCCGCACAGAATCGTGACCCAGTTGTCCCCACCGACGAACAGTCCATAGACGGGATCCGACCACGGATTTTCTTCGCCCGGCTGTCCACGCAGCTGGTACTGACCGTCCCTGGAATAGACGGTCAGTACCAGCGGAATCGATGCTTCACTCACGAATCGTGCTCCTGCTCTACCAGGCGGGAGTTCCGTCTGCGAGCACAGCTTGAACGTAGAACGAGTCGCGATCAAGGACGCGATACCGGTCGTAGTTAGCGTTCGTCAGACCGCCCTGGGAACGATTCGCTCCGATGGGAACGGTACGAGTGGATCGGTCGTCCGGAGCGGCTCCGTCGCCTCCCTGGTACGTGGTGGCCAACGGGCATTCGTCGCAGCTCGGATCCCCACATCTATGCGTCTTGCAGCGCTTCGCGAACCTTCTGGTGAAAGCCCTCTAGGAGGCTTGGGAGTTCGTTCGCGATTACTTCGACGCCACCGGACTCGACCTCGTAGGTGGATCCGACGAGGGCGCCGCCTTGGAGGAGGTAGATTTTGCCATCTGAACGACTCAGGGCGAACAGCCCTCCACCGCCGTCGGACCCGATGACGATGACCGAGTCCTCGACAGCGCCCGTAACGCGGGTGGGTTGACCGTCTTTCGCGCCGTCGACAACCGCTGTGGCCGATTCGATAAACAGGCCGTTCTGCACGTCGGGAAGTGATACCTCGTGAACTTCCGAGTAGAACTCAAGCAGGTCCGAAGAAGCACCCATCGACGAAAGTTCGGCGATGGCTTCGCTCTCGCCGCCAGCTTCCGCCCTGGTCACCACGTTGTCGTCGGGAGGGTATCCGAAAATGCCCTCGAATCCGCGCATGAGTTCGTCGAGGTCTTGCGACATCGACTGAACCCAGTCATTTAGGCTCTGCCCAGAAATATTCACCGTAGCCCCTATCGATCTGGCTCGTTACGTCTTCGATCTCAGCTCGCGTAGGGTTCGGGTTGAGATCGTGGAACCACTTCCACTGATTCGTGATTTCCTGGTGGACGTTGGCCCCGCGAGATCCCATCCTACTACCGGGGATCCCGCGCATGTTGGACGGCGCGTCGAAGTCGAAGTCGTGGAATTCCGGGTGGTTCCGGTACTCCTGCGGCACCGCGTGGTGGGCGTCCCAGTCCTTCGGGAGTCGCTGGAAGCCATTCTTGTTCAGCCAAGCGTTGAATCTGCCACGGTAGTTGTCCTTACTGATGGAGGGGAATTCGGGGTCGCGTCCTGCCGCCTGGCCGCCCTGGTAGGGCGAGAGCCCTACCGGGTCCGATAACCGGAAGGGGTTGTCGACGTACGAAGTCGGATTCGGCGCCGGTCCCAGTCCAAGCGGGTCCGCGGATGCGTACTGTCCTGTTTCGGGCGAGTAATGCCGGTGGTAGTTGTAGTAGAGTTCACTTTCCTCATCGTGGTACTGGCCGGGAAAGCGCAGCGGCGTAGCGGCGTCGTGTTCCCGTCGACCGGGCACGGTTCCCCACATTGTCATGCGGCTATGCCAAGCGACCGCGCCGTCATCATCGACCAGCTCCGCGGGAGAACCCACGAGATCAGTGACGATCAGGTGGAAGCGCTCGTCGATGGTTTCTTGGGACGCCTCGCGGAGAGATCCCCGTTCTCGTTGGGTGACCGGACGGAACGTTCCTGGTTCGTAGTCCCAGACCATCACCGACGCATTGGCAGATTCCGGGTTTTCCGCGCTTTCATGAGTCTGGGATTGCTCCGCGAGCTGTGCGCCGTCCCAGGCGAACGTGACCTGCTCGATGATCGAGCCGTCCAGGGCGAGACGTTGCTTGGCGGTGCGTCGCCCCAAGGCGTCGTATCGATAGCGCCAGTGGGATCCCTCCGGTGTGGCCACACGCGTAAGCCGGTCATCGGCGTCCCAGGTGTATCGCCATGTGGCGGGCTTCTGCGACAGGCGCTTCTGCTGCCGCAACACCAACCGGCCTTGCGCGTCGTGTTCGTAGCGGACCTTGCCGGCTCGCCTGATCAGGCTGCCGCTGTATTCGCGCTCGCCCAACGCCTCGGACTCGCTCTCCGGCGCAGGCCACGATGCACTGGTGATGTTGCCCGCCGTGTCGTAGGCGTAGCGTTCACTCCACCCGGAACCGTGCACAGCGGTGACGCGTCCGACGTGGTCAAGGTCGAAGCGACGAGGCCCCGCGATCTGGTCCTCGATGCCGACCAAGTAGCCGTCGGGACGATAGGCGTAGGCACGATGCTGGGTCTGCCTTTCGGCCGTTCCGATCACGGCCTGTGCCGTGAGCTGATGGTTGGCGTCCCATTCTTGGGTCAGCGCCACATTCGCTCCGAGGGATCTGCGGATTTCTCGCCCGGCTGCATCGTGGCTGAACCGCACCGTGCGTCCCGCGGTGTGCAGCGCGAGCGGGTTGCTTCCCTCGTCGTAGTCCCACACGCTTTCCGCGCCGGAGGGAGTGAGTCGTCGAGTGCGCCGTCCCAGTGCGTCGTAGGTCGAGCTGACAGTGCGGCCGTTGACGGATTCAGTGAGCACGCGGCCCAGCGAGTCACGTTCAAAGCGCACCTGTGCGTCGTCGTTGGTTGCTTCCAGCAGCCTTCCGAGGGCGTCATAGCGGAACGACGCCACAGAACCTCCACTGCGGCGTTCGAGGACCTGGCCCAACGGATCACGGAGGAACGAGGTCGTCTCGCCCGCTCCGTTGGTGCGTGCAACGAGTTCACCTGCGGCGTCGTGCTGGTAAGTGAGGGTTCGTCCGTCGAAGTCGTGCTCGGCGGTGAGGTTGCCCGCAGCGTCGTATTCGTAGCTCCACACCAAGCCGCGCTGGTTCGTGACGCTGACGAGTCGGAGTTCGGTGTCGTAGCCGAATTCCAGTCGCGTGCCGTCGGGACGGACTTCGGCCGAGGGCAGTTCGAAGTGCGTGGCTTCGGAACGGGTGGTCTGACCGAGCGGGTCGATGTGAGTGCGGAGGTTGCCCTCGCCGTCGTAGAGCCACCGTTCGGTGGCACCACTGGGTAGGATCCGCCATGCGGGTTTGCCGTCGACGGTATAGCCGAGCCGGGTCACGCCGCCAACCGGATCGATGTTGGCGACGACGCGGCCGAAGCCGTCCCGCTCGTACCGGGTCGTCCCGCCGGTCGGCCCGGTAATCGCCGTCGGAAGTCCCGCCGCGTTCGTTTCGACCGTACTGGCATGCCCCAACGTGTCGGTGACAGCAGTGAGATGGCCGCGCTCGTTGTAGCCGTAGGCGGTTACCGCGCCCATCGGGTCGATGACCCGGGTGAGGTTGCCCGCGTCGTCGTACTCATGACGCTTGAGCGTGCCGTCGGGCGCGATCATGGTAACCGGCTGCCGTAGCTCGTTGTACTCCACGGAAATCCGGTTGCCGTCCGGCCTAAGCACGGTCGTGACGTTCCCGTTGTCGTCATACCAGTACCGCGTGGTGCGCCCGAGGGGGTCGGTGCGCGAGGAAAGCCGCCGGTGCTCGTCCCATTCGGACAATGTCTCGCTGCCCAACGGGCCGACCTCGCGGATGATTTTGCCGTCATCGTTGAGGTGGTATTCAGTCTGATTGCCGAGGGAATCGGTGAGGTAGGTGATCGAGTTGTCGCTGTCGTACGCCAGCGTGCAGCTGAGGAACCCGTCTGCGCCTTCCCCGCGGATGCAGCGGCCTTCGCCGTCGTAGGTGAAGCGGTACGAGCTGCCGACGCGGTCTTGCCAACCGGTGATGCGACCGGCGTCGTCGTAGTCGAACCGCATCGGTTGTCCGGAGGCGTTGATGACCTCGGTGAGCCGGTCTCCCCGGTACCGGTAGCGCATCAGCGGCACGTCCGCGCCGTTGTCAGCGCCGCACAGGTACAGCGCCGTCACGAGGCGGTCGGTGGTCTCGATCCGGATCCGGTAGCCACCGCTGTGGCGGACCTCGGTGGGCAGACCGGTGTCGTCGTGGACGAAGTCGATGCGGTGGCCGTTGCGGTCGGTGATCGCCGTGAGCGGCCAGTGCGTGTCGTGCTGCGTGAAGTGCAGGAACCGTCCCTGCTCCACGTCGGTGAGCACATACTCGCCGTCCTCGGTACGGGTCAGCGGCCATTGCGGCCCGACGCGTGGAAGGACCGTGACCCCGGGCATCGGGTCCGGGTAGGCCAGCGCGAGGGCGTCGTCCGAGGCGAAATACGCGCCATCGCCGTCGACTTCCAAGCGCTGGTCCAATGTGGATGCCCAACTCGACCCGAACGCCTGCCCGATCCGATACGACGACAGATGAGTCCGGCGTAGCACCAACGGAAGAACGCCGTCGAGCTCGACATCGGTCTGCGTCTGCAGCATGCGCCCGCTGTTGACGTCGATCGGGTCTCCGCCCGTGGTCAGGGATTTCGTCTCGTCGGTGTGGCTGGCGAGGTCGCCGCCGTGCTTGGTGCCTCGGGCGTTCTTGGCAACCTTGGACAGGCCCCCGACCACTTTGCTGCCGAGTTTGGCGACCTTGCCGAACGGGATGACCGTTAATGCCGTGTCCACGAGGATCGAGGTGAGGCTGCCTTCGCCGGTGGCGGCGTAGATACCGGCGTCAATGGCCAGCGCCGCACCACCGGTGATGCCCGCGGCGATCAGGAACGCTCCGCCGACGGCGTTGCCGACCACCGGGATCGCCTGCAGCACTAGGCCGACGACCGCGAGCGCACCCGACACCACCTTGAGCGCTTCCGAAATGCTCTTGAGCACGTCCTTGTTCTCGCGGATGAAGTCCCGGCCCTGCCCGATGAGGTCATAGCTGGCTGGAGGCTCCTGGAACCGCATCTCCTTGGCCTCGTTGATGCGGTTCGTGCACTCCCGCGCGGCTGCGGTCATCTCCGTGCGCAGACCATTGGCCTTGTCCACACAGTCCTGCCAGGCCACGCGCGCTGACGACAACGCCGCCGAGGCGTCCCCGGTATCCGATTCGTACGGGGTTCCAGGCGGTGGCGGAGCATGCCCGGCCGGGGCATGAGCGGCGCGATCTTGCTCAGACCGAGCATGAGCGCGGTCGGCCGACTGAGCGCGCTCCACACGTCCCTCACTGGCCTTGAGCTGCTCCCACAGGCCGGGCGCCTGATGCGCCAGCGGTCGCATCTTGCCCTGCAGCTCCGACAATCGCGACGAGAAGGTGTCCAACGCCGTCCCGACCTGGCTGAACGCCGTCCCGGTCACCCGCAGGTTCGGCGGCAGCTCCGAATCGACCTTCTCCCGGAACTGCTCAGCCTCCGGCCCCTGAAACTGGCCGGTATCCATGCCGGTGATCCGCTCGGCTGCGTGCGACGCGGACCCGCCGAAGCGGTCATACCGGCGCGCCGAACCCGCGATCGCTTCCGGTGATCCACCCAGCGAGAACAAGTGCTCCGGAAAATCCGCCATCGCGACCCCCAAATCACCAGGGCTCATGTCCGCGGTGGTGTGCGCCGACACCTCTGCACGGGCGACACCGCGACGAGCACTCAAGCGCGACCACTATCCATGATCACGACAGACCGCTGGCAGTTTACGACACCGGCTTGTCCCGTAGTGGCCGAACGAAGAATCCCGTCCTCCAGAAGCACACAGCCGAGCCGTCGCGGGCATCTATCGGCAGAGGGCATCCAGGCTGTTCTGGCCTGTCAGTCGGCGAGATCAAGCGAGTCCAGCTGGTCTTGGATGCGGTCGGCTTCGGGGTCGCCGATGTTGTCGGCGATCTGGAGTGCGCGGCGCCATGCCTGTGCGGCGTCGTCGGGGTGGTGTTGGGCTTTGCGGGTTTGGCCGAGGATGTCGAGGGCGTCGACTTCGCTGAACTGGGCGGTGTGTTCGTGGGCGTAGTCGGCGGCGTGCTGGGCGAGCTCGGCCGCGTCGGCGAGTTCGTGTTGGTGCAGGCGGGTTTCGGCGAGGCGGGTGTAGGCGTAGCAGTGCAGCAGCGGGTCGCCGCCGACGGGGAGTTGTTCGACCGCGCGGGTCAAGTCGGCGGCGGCCGTGTCGAGGTCGCGGGCGGCGAGGTTCAGGGTTCCTCGAAGGGAACGTGCGCTCGCGGACGCGGAGGTGCCGCCGATGCTGTCGAGGGCGTCGATCGCCTCGGTCAGCGTTGCGGTGACGGTGTCGGGCGAGTCTCCGCGGAGTAGTTGGGCTCGTCCGAGTCCTTGGGCGGCCCAGCCGATATCGCGCAGGTCGCCGCGCCGGCGGCGGAGTTGCAGGGCTTGCTCGAGATGCTCCACGGCGTCGTCAAGGTGGTGTCGTTCGGTGTCGATGTAGCCGAGGATGTTGAGCATCCAGGCGTGACCTTCGACCGAGTCGGATCGCTCGGTGACCTCCAAGACCTGCTGCGTCAGTCGATACGCCTGGTCATAGCTTTTCACGAGGATGATGTAGCTGAAGGCGCTGGCGACGAGTTGCCAGGCGAGCCGGTTCCATCCTTTGTCGATGGCGGTGCGGACGGCAGCGGGGAGGTATTCCCAGCGGGATTCCGACCAGGCAAGGGCGGCTTCGTAGGAGTCGAAATGCGGTGGGCGGACCCCGGCCGGTGGCGGTTCCAGCGGAGGACCGGCGGCGCGGTCGGGGGCGAGCATGACGCCGGCGTTGGCCCAGCCGTGCAGCATGTAGCCGAGGGTGCGTTCGGCGGCGTTGTCGCGGACCGCGCGCGAGTCGACACGGTGTGATTCTTCGAGCGCGAAAGCCCGGTGCAGCTCGTGGTATTTCCATTCGCGGCCGTGCTTGGTCAAAAGCGACACATCGGCGACGGCGTTGAGTAGCTCGCGGACTTGCGGGGTGTCGAGACCGGTGATCGCTGCCGCCGACTCCGGGGTCACGTCCGGCAGGTAGGCGCACAGCCGCCAGGCCCGGGCCTGTTCGTCGGTGAGGTGCTCGTAGGAGGCGCGGGCGGCGCCGCGCACGGCATCGGGAGGGACGGTGTCGGCGGACATTTCGGCGATCATCTCCTCGTCGGCATCATGCGCGGCGATGTAGTCCCCGAGTGCTCGCAATGCCAGCGGCAGCCCCGCGCCGCGGGCGGCGAGACCGGCTACCCGGTGGTGCGGTTGGTGGGCGCGGGCGGCGATCAGGGCGGTGGCGTCGTCGATGTTCAGTGGTGGCACCGATACCCACCGGACCCGTCCGGGCACGTCGGGCACTCGATCACGACTGGTTATCAGCACCACGCTACCGGGCGAGGCCGGGATCAGGGCAGAGATCTGATCGGATCGAGCGTTGTCCACACCGATGATGTAGCGCTTGTCCAGCAGGCTGCTGCGCCACAGTCCGACGAGTTCGTCGAGGTCGGACGGGAGTTCGGTCACCGGGGTCTGGGTGGTCAACGCGCACCATGAGCGCAGCACCGTGGCCGGGATGCGAGGCCCGGTGTTGGTGTCCCACCCGCGCATGTCGGCCCACAACACCCCGTCGAAACGCTGCCGTAGCTGCGCAGCGGCCGTGGCCGCGACCGCGGTTTTGCCGATGCCTCCCGGGCCGGTCAGCACCAGCGTCATCGGCGACGACGTACCGGGGCTTGTCGGTGAGGTGGCCTCCCGGGTGATCGTTTCCAGCAAGGCGACGCGATCGACGAGTTCTTCGACCGGGGGAACCTGGGCCACTACGGCGGCAGCGCGCCCGTGGGCGTTGCCTGCGGGGTCGTCGCCGTTGACCGGCAACCGCGACACGGCGTCGACGAAGTGACCGCTGGTTTCCAGCTCGCGATCAAGAATCTCGGCCAACTCGCGCCGCAATCGGCGGTGTCCTGCCTCGAGCCGGGAGAGCTGGCCGTGGCTGATGCTGATCTGTTTGGCGAGTTCCCGCACCGACAGATCGCGCTTGCGTCGCCACTCCTTCACCAGCGCGCCCACACGGTGATCGTCCACGCGCACCTCCGGAAACAGCCTCGCTCCCGCCTCGGTGATAACACGCCAGGGACGAACGAACCCAGATGCTCACTCGTCCGAGTGATTCCGTGGTGCCAAGCGTGAGGTTCCAAAGTTTGGCACCACGGAACCACTACCGGAACCACCACCACGCCACCCACGGTTCAGCTCAGGCAAGAAAACGAAATCTCGCTCCCCTGAAGCAGCAATTCAACATCATTCGAGAAGGAGCAGGTTATGAGCGACACCGTGGGATGGACGGCGACCGCACCGGAAGTCGTCGGCAACGCCGCGCTGATCCATTACGTGTGCACCCGTAGCACGAGGCTGGAGGCCGAGAACGGCGAACTGCGCAGGCAGATCGAGTTCTGGCGTGATTACACCGGTGAACTGGAACGAGAACTGGCGCGGGCCAGCGCGCAGGCCTGGGACACCGTGGCCGAAGTACCGATCCGCGCGGTGTGGGAGTCCATCGTGGACGCCCGCCTGGCCGGTGAACCCGGCCGTACCGCGGTGGTCTGGGCCGATCTCGACCACTTCAAGCAGGTCAACGACCGGCACGGGCACCTCGTCGGCGACGCGGTGCTGCGCGAGGTCGCGCGCCGTCTGCAGGACGCCTTCGCCGTGCGCTCACCGGTGGTGACGCGGCTGGGCGGGGACGAGTTCGGCGTCGTCGTCAGCGACCTCGACGAGAACACGGATCTCGCGCGGTTCGCCACGTTGATGCTCGAACCGGTCCCGCTCCCCGCTGGACGGTCGGTGCACGTGTCCGCCTCGGTCGGATACGCCCACGCCGCCGAGCTGCCCTGTGGAGCGGGCCGGGACGAGCTGTTGCGGCGCGCCGATGCGGGCGTCTACGCGCACAAGCCCGACACGGCCGCCGAGGTCCGCTGCACACCTGGCCCGCGTGGCCGCGCGCGGGCCTCGGCCGATGCGGTGCTGGGAGCGGCGCGATGAACCGCGAACACACCAACGCGCACACGGAACAGGATCTCGGACGTGACCACGATGCTGTGCGGGCTCGTCGCCGCCCCGCTGGTGACCCTCGGGTTGATGCCGTGGTTTCCCAGCTGGCCGGTGTGGACGCCGACCTTGATCGGGGCGGGAATGGCGGTGCTGTCGGCGGCGGTGCACGCGCGGTTCGCGGCGGATCCGGCGTGGGCGGCGTGGTGGTGGCTCGCGGTGATCGGCACGGTGCTCGGCCTGATCGACACCAAGCATCACCGGCTGCCGTACCCGTGGCTGACGATCCTGGCGATCGGCGGCGTAACCATGCTCGGAGCAGTGCGCCCCGAGCTGATCGGATGGTTGATCGGCGCGAGCCTGCTGGTACTGGCGCTCGGGCTGCTGGTGCAGTGGCTGATGCCGAGCGAGGTCGGATTCGGCGACACACTCCTGCTCGCCGCGCTGGCACCGTTCTGGGCCTGGCACGGCTGGACGACCGTGCTCACCGGACTGACCACGGCGCACCTGATGCTCGGGGCTTTCGCGGGGCTGGCATGGTTGTCCAGGCTCCGCGAGCCAAGCACGCGAATCGCGGCCGGACCGGGGCTGCTGTTGGGGGCGTGGATTCCGTTGCTGTGAGCCGGATCCGACGCTGCTTCGCGGCGGCTGGCGTCGTGCTAGCAGCCGGGCTGCTGGCCTCCTGCGCGAGTGCGACGCCTCCGGCACCGCCAGAGGAACCGGCGATCGCAGCGCCTCCACAAGCGCAGGCCGGGCATTCTGGTCCCGACGGGGACGTCGAGCGTGCGTATGAGCGGTTTTGGCAGGTGTCGCGGTCGTTGCCGCAGCGTCCGGTCGAGCGCTGGCGCCCGGAGTTGGAACGGGTCGCGGCCGGACCGATGGCCGAGACGATCCTGGCCAACCTGGCACAACAGCGCGCGGCCGGAATCGGCTTGTACGGGGAGATTCACCCCCGCATCACCGGAGTTCGCTTCGAGGGCACTCGTGCGGTGGTGACCGATTGCCAGGACACCAGCCAGTCCGGGCAGGCCGAGGCCGGCACCGGTAAGCCCCGCACGGTCGGCGTCGCCCGCAACCTCACCTCCGGCACGCTCGAACGCGGCCGAGACGGGACCTGGCGGGTCGTGCGCATCGACTACCCGCACGGAGGCTGCTGATGCGCCCGCGCCGCGGTGTTCTCGCAGTCCTGACCTGCCTCGGAGCGGGCACGCTGCTGCCAGTGCCCGCGGTGGCCGACGGCGACGTGGTGGTCACGCCCGGGGATGCGGACGGGCTCTACGGTGCCCCATCGGTCGACCTCGGCGCCGTGGCGGGCGGGACGCCGTCGTCTCCGGGCCAGTCCGGCTCGGCGCCCTCGGGTAGGGCGGAAGCCGGTGCCGGGGTGGCGGGGCCGCCGTTGGGGTTGAGTTGGTCGGCACCGGGAAGCGGGGTGCCGGAATGGTTCACCGTGGCACCGGAGTTCCGGTTCCCGGACTTCAGTGACCCCGCGGTCGCGCCCTCGCCGGATGTGCTGGCGGGACAGGCCGCCGGGCAGTTGCGGTTGCCGTTGCCGACGCCGCGGCATTCGCCGGATCTGCGGTTGCCGGACGGGCGCGCGGCCACGGTGGTCGGCGAGCACACCTGGTTCTGGACCGAACCCGGCGCGTGGCGGCCGGTATCGCGGCGGACCCAGGCCGGGCCGGTGTGGGTCGAGGTCACCGCCACACCCCGCACGTTGAGCCTGGATCCCGGGACCGGACAACCAGCGTCCTCCTGCACCGGGCCAGGGACTCCCTACAACCGGTCGTTCGGATTGCACGCCGCTTCCCCGGATTGCGATGTGGTGTTCGCGCACTCCTCAGCGGGCCGTCCTGGCGAGCAGGTCCCGGCTCGGTGGGCGATCACCTGGCAGGTGTCCTGGCGAGGGTTCGACGGCACCGCCCCGGTCGGCGGCACCTTAGCGCCGATGACCTCCCGCGCCGAAGCCGAGTTGGCCGTGGCCGAGGCCCAAGCCCTCACCACCGACTAACGCAACTCGTTTTTCTCGTCGATTTTCCTTTCTTCCTTGGGGATACCTATGTCCACAACAGACACAGCACGCGCCAGCAGCTCTGCGGCACGAGAACCGACGACCCCACGCGTACCGCGCAAGCGACGCTGGTGGATGTGGGGCACCGCCCTCGTGCTCGTGCTCGGTGCCGCCGGGGGCAATGCCGCGCTGATCGCTCAGGTCGCGGATCGGGAGCCGATGCTGGTGCTGGCCCGCGATGTTCCGTGGGGCGAGCGCATTTCCGGCGCCGATGTGCGGCAAGCAGACCTTCCCGCCCCGGTCGGGGACTTCGCCGTCCCGGACACCGAACGCGGCCAGGTCGTGGGGTTGGTCGCCGGGCACAACCTCAAGGCCGGGAGCCTGCTGGCCCACAGCGACCTGATTCGCCAAGCGGTCCCTGGTCCTGGGCAGCAAGTGGTCGGGCTGCGGCTCGAACCCGGCCGGTTTCCCGCCCGCGGGCTGGCACCGAACGATCCGGTCGTCGTGCGGCCTGCGCCTGAGAACTCCAGCACCGCGGCGGATTCCGGCGCACAGATCAGCCCGCAGGGCACCGAGTTCACCGCTCGCGTCGTGCGCAGTTCCCCACCCGATGCCGACGGGGCGATCACGGTCGACCTGCTCGTTGCCGAGGACACCGCGTCGGCGGCCGCACAAGCAGCAGTCACTGGTGCCCAGGTGAGCCTGCTCGGCCCACCGCACTGAATTGCCCATGAGTGAAAGGAGTTGTGGCATGGCGATCACGACGGTGATCAGTGCGCTCGGTGCGCCGGGCGTGTCCACGACGGTGGCGGCGTTGGCCACCGCCTGGCCCGGCCCGGTGCTGGCCGTGGATGCCGATCCGGTGCGCGGGTCGCTGGTGCCGGGCTGGCTCTCGCGCTGGTGGGTCGACGGGCGCATCACGACCGAGGCCGGGGTGGTGACCTTCGCCGCCAGTACCCGGCGGATGACCTCGGTGCCGGCCGAAGGACTGGTGGGGCACACCGCGGAAGTGCCGAACGCGCGCCACATCCGGGTGCTGCCCGGAGTGGTGCACGCCGAGCAGGCGGTCGCGATCGGCGCGGACGGCTGGTCGCGGCTGGCCAGCGCCCTGCGGGACCTGTCCGAGACGGGTCCGGATGTGCTGGTGGATGCGGGCCGGTGGTGCCCGCAAACACCGTGGCCGCTGCTGAACGCGGCCGACCGCGTGCTGCTAGCGGTACGGCCGAACCTGCGGTCCTGCTCGGGCAGCACGGACCTCGCCCGCCACTTGGCCGACCGGTTCGAGCGCGTCGAGCTGGCGGTGCTGGCCGCGGACTCCCGCGGTGCCTCCGATACCGCCCGCGCCGTGGACGCGCCTCGCGGGCTGACGCTGCCCGATGACACACCCAGCGCCCGCGTGTTCGCCGACGGCGCGACCGAGCCGCTTCATCTCGCACGGCGTCCGTTGTGGAAAGCGACCCGCCGCACCGCCCGCGTGCTGCACGCCCAAGCGCACAGGCCCGTCGGCTTCCACCGCGGGCTCGAGACAACGCAGGCAGGTGTCGAATGACTCCCACGATGCTGCCGTGGTTCGACGACGGCGACCCCATCCCCGATCCGGCCACTGTGGACACTCTTCGTACCCGTGCCGCGGCCCGGCTCGACAACCACGAACCCGACCAGCACGCGGTCGTGTCCGATGAAGTGTTCGCCTGGGCCGCCGACCGCGCCGCCGCCGGACGGCCACCCATGCCCGAAGCTGTCGAACGGCGCCTCATCCGGGCTGTGCATGGCGGGCTGGCCGGGCTCGGCGGACTCGCCGCGGTGCTGGACCGTGACGCCATCGAGAACATCCACGTCCACGGCCACGACCACGTGCTGGTGAACACCGCAGACGGCACCACCGCCCGCTGGCCGCACCCGGTGGCCGACTCCGACGAAGCGCTGCTGGATCTGCTCGGGGAACTGTTCGCCCGCGCCGGGCGCACGTCGCGGGAGTTCTCCCCGGCCCATCCGATCGCGAACATCCGCATCCCCGCCGGAGGCCCGCTCGGCGCGCGGATCGCGGCGGTGCGCGAACTCTGCGACCGGCCACGGGTGGCGATCCGGCGCCACCGGCTCGCCCACGCCGCCCTGGAGGATCTGCGCGCGAACGGCACCCTCGACGCCCGGCTGCAGCAGTTCTTGTCCGCGGCCGTGGCCGCGGGACTGAACCTGCTGGTCACCGGCGGGCCGTATGCCGGGAAAACCACGCTGTTGCGAGCGTTGTGCCAGGAGATCCCCGCGCCGGAGCATGTGGTCACCGTCGAGGACGACTACGAACTCGGCCTGCACCTCGACCACGGGCGGCACCCGCTGGTCACCGCGTTGGAATCGCGCACCGCCGGCGCCGAAGGCACCGGAGAGATCACCCTCGACGATCTGCTCAAACAAGCCCTGCGGCACTCGCCATCGCGAGTGATCGTCGGTGAGGTCCGTGCCGGGGAGATCACCGCCATGATGCGGGCCTTGGGCAACGGGGCCGCCGGCGGGATGGGCACCCTGCACGCCACCTCCGCCCGGGCCGTGCCGGATCGCATCGCCGCGCTCGGCCAGCTGGCCGACCCGCCCTTGCCGATCGCCGCGGCGCACCGGTGGACCGCCTCGGCGCTGGATGTGATCGTGCACGTCACCCGCCACGACCAACCTGACGGCCGACACCGCACCGTCGGGGAGATCGTGGAAGTCGGCCCCGTCGGCGACGCCGAAGCCCCCGATCTCACTCCGCTGTTCGCCACCGCCCCCGGTCAACGGCACCCGATCCCGGTCGGCCCGCCGAGCCCTGAGCTGCTGGAGCGGCTCGTCGCGACCGGGCTCGATGCCGGGGTGTTCGACCTGCCCGCACGCGCCTGGGGCGGTGAGCACCGATGAGCCCCGATCTGCTCACCGCCGGAGCGTGCGGGCTCGCACTCGCCGTCGCGATCCTGCTCGTGCTCGCCGGCCGCACCGGAGTGCCGCAGCGTCGAGCGACCTCGCCGAGGACGTGGTCCCACCGAGGGCTGCGCCTCGGCACTGCCGGGCTTCTACTGGGTGCCGGTGCGTGGTGGGCGACCGGGTGGCCGGTGGCCATGTTGATCGTCGCCGCCGCGGCCGTGGGCCTGCCGCGCGTGCTCGCGCCGAGCGCGGCGACCGAGGCCATCGCCCGCGCCGAAGCACTCGCGACCTGGACCCGACGACTCGGTGACCTGCTCGCCTCCGGCGCCGGAGGCCTCTCGCAGGCGATCACCCGCTCGGCCGCCACCGCGCCGGAACCGTTGACCACACCCGTGCAGCGCCTCGCGCACCGGCTGCGCACCCACGGCACCGAAACAGCGCTGCGCGCCTTCGCCGACGACCTCGCCGACCCCGCCGTCGACGCGGTCGTGCTCGCCCTGCTGCTACGGCTACGCGCCGGCGGCCGCGGCCTCGCCGACCTCCTGCACCACCACGCCGACGCCCAAGCCCGGGAAATCACCGCCCGGCGCCAAGTCGAAGCCGACCGGGCCAAACCCCGCACCACCGTGCGCTGCCTGATCGGCATCACCCTGGTGATGCTCGCCGGGCTCGTGGCCTTCGCCGGGCACTACCTCGCCCCGTTCGCCACCGCGGCCGGGCAAGGCGCGCTCGCCGTGATCGCGCTGCTCGCAGCCGGAGCGATCACGTGGATGCACCGCCTCACGACCCCGCCGCCTGCTCAGCGCTACCTCATCACCCGGCGAAGGGAAACCGCATGATCGCGCTCGGAACCATGCTCGGCGTGCTGGCAGGCACCGGGCTCGCCGCCGGACTCGTCGCTACCGTTCCTGTCGGCCGGCTCGATCTCGCCGCCGCGCTGCACCGCACCACCCGCGCCGCACCGCGGGCCGCTACGGGTCCGGGCGGCGTCGCCGCCGCCCGGCTCGCCGCCCATGCCCGCCGAGCGCGGCACCCGTGGCTCGGGCTCCCCGAGCCGGACCTGGACCTGCTGGAACTCGCACCCGAGCACTACCTCACCCGCCGCCTGCGCGCGGCCGCACTCGGCCTCGCGACCGGAGCCGTGCTCGGCGCACTCGGGCTGGCTGCCGAGATGCTTCCCGCTGCGGTAGCGCTCGCGTGCGGCCTCGTCGGCGCCGCGGCGGGCGGGATGCTGCCGTACTTCCAACTCCGCGAGGCCGCCGCCCAGCGCAGGGATGCGTATCGGCGGGTGCTGGCGGTCTATCTCGACCTCGTCGCCCAAGAACGCCGCGCCGGACGTGCCGCCACCCCAGCGCTGCGCGAAGCCGCCGAAACCAGCGACCACCCGCTACTCCTCCGCATCCGCACCACGGTGCTGCAGGCGCACCGGCTCGGCCACACCCCCTGGGACGCACTCCGCGAGCTCGGCACCCGGCTGCGAGTGCCGGAACTGGTCGACGTCGCCGACCTCGCCGACACCGCCGCCGACGGCGCCGCCATCGCCACCAGCCTGCACACCAAAGCCACCTCGCTGCGCCACGCCGCCCTGGCCGACGACACCACCACAGCGAACGCACGCAGCGAGCAACTCACCATCCCGGTCGCGTTGCTGATGCTCGCCTTCCTCGGCCTGCTGCTGTACCCGACCACCGCCGCACTCCTGAACAGCTAACTCCGAAAGGAACCCGGCATGCACACCTTGCGCACCACCTCCGCACGTCTCGCCCGCACCGCCTGGACCCTGCTGCTTCCCCTGGCCTGGGCACTCACCGACGCCATCGACCACGTCCAGAACCGGGAGCGACGCCTCATGGTCGATGACCGCGGTTCCGAAACCGTGGAAAAAGCCGTGATGACCGCGTTGGTGCTCGGTCTCGCCCTCGGCCTGGCCGGGGTGATCGCCGCCGTCGTGCACAAATTCCAAGGCCAAATCCACTAAGGACACGACCTATGACTGTCCACACCAGACACCTCACTGCGGAGCGAGGTTCGGAGACCGTGGAAACCGCTGTGCTCATCGGTCTCGCGCTCGCGCTGCTGGTCTCGGTCGTGCAGGCCGGATTGTGGTGGCACACCCGCACCCTGTGCCTGCACGCCGCCGCCACCGGCCTGCAAGCCGCCCGCACCCTGCACGCCACCCCCGAAGCCGGACAACAGGCCGCTTCCGCATTCCTCACCCGCGCACCGAACGCCGCCACCGACCCCGTCGCCACCGTGTCGACCACCAGCGGCAACGTCGTCGTCGAGGTCTCCGCGACCGCGCCGCACCTGCTGCCGATCCCGGGCCTGGAGTTCCGGCTGTCCCAGACCGCCAGCGCCACCCGCGAAGCCTTCACCACACCCGGAGGCACCCCATGAACACCCACGCGCGCGAACAGGGATCGGCCAGTCTCGAACTAGCCGTGCTGACGCCGGTCGTGCTGCTGGTGCTGGCCCTGGTCATCGCCGGAGCACGGATCGTGACCGCACACGCGGCGCTGGACACCGCCACCGCCGCAGCCGCCCGCGCCGCCACCCTGACCCGCACCGCCCCCGCCGCACAGACCGCCGCGCAGCGCGCCGCCGACCACACTCTCGGCCAGAACGGCCTGCGCTGCGCCCAGCGACAGACCACTGTGGACACCAGTGGCTTCGCGACCGCGCCGGGACAACCGGGCACCGTGACCGTGACCGCCTCCTGCACCGTACCACTGGCTGATCTCGCGCTACCCGGCCTACCGGGTCGTGTGCCGCTCTCGAGCAGCTTCGCCAGTCCCCTGGACCCGTACCGGGAGCGCACATGACCACCACGCCGCACCCACGCGACCGCGGCTCGATCAGCCTGCTGGTGGCCGTGCTGCTGCCCTGTCTGCTGCTGGTGCTCGCGCTCGTCGTCGACGGCGCCGACCGGATGCGCGCGCTGGCCCGCGCCGACGCGGTCGCCGCCGAAGCCGCCCGCGCCGCGCTGACCGCGCTGGACACCCGTGCCACGAGCATCACCGTCGATACCCGCCACGCCCGCCGCGCCGCACAGTCCACACTGGCCGCCAGCAAGCACCGCGGCGAGATCACCCTCGAGGGCCGCACCGTGCGGGTTTCGGTGCAGCACTCCGAACCCGCCGCCATCGGCCTGCTCGGCACCAGCCACCAGGTCACCGGCCACGCCACCGCCGCACTCGGCATCGGCACCAGCAACCCAGGACTCGCCCCATGATCCGCGCCGTGCTGCGCCGCCTGCCCGCCGTGCTCGGCATCCTCCTACTGGTCACCGTCATGCCCGCCGTGCTGGTGCTCTGGACACGGTGGACCGACTGGCCCCACGTGACCTGGCCACCCCTGCACTCCGGATTCCTCGGCGCTGTCGAACCCGCCGACCTCCGCACGTGGGCAGTAGCGACCTACCACGAAATCCGCCTCAGCCTCGGCACCAACGGACTCCTGCTGGCGACCTGCCTCCTGGCCCTGTGGATCACGTGGACGGTGATGCTCTGCTGCCTGGCCGCCGACACCCTGCGCCTGCTGCGCTACGGCGCCCACCGCCTGCGCGCCAACGGACCCGACGGCGTCCGCGGCTGGATCACCGCCCTGGTCACCAGCACCGTCCTCGTCGGCACCGCCAGCCCCAGCATCGCCTCGGCTCTTCCCCACAGTCCGGTGGCGGCCAGTGCTCCTCGCCACCCCAGCGGCGCGCACCATGCTCCGGTGCGGGCCGTCCCGGAGGCGGACGGGTTCGACTCCGGCCCGTCCGCCTCCGGGCTCTGGCTGCGGACTCACCGCGGCGATTCGCTGTGGGAAATCGCGACAATCCACCTCGGCGACGGCACCCGGTGGCGCGAGATCACCGACCTCAACCCATACCTGTCCCCCGAACCCCACGTCCTCCGCGCCGGCGACTGGCTCCGCCTGCCCGACGACGCGGTGAACGTCGACCCCGCACCGCTGCCGGACGGAGTCCGGTGGATCACCGTCGCCGACGGCGACACCCTCTCCCGCCTCGCCCACCACCACCTCGACGACCCCGACCGCTGGCAGGAGATCTTCGAGCTCAACCGCGGCCGCACCCAAGACACCGACCGCACCCTGCGCAGACCCGGCTTCCTCATGCCCGGCTGGCGCCTCGCAATCCCACCCACCGAGCCCCGCAACCTCGACGCCGACGGCGTCACCGAAGGCGCCGTCCTGGGATCGCTCGAGTGGGAACCGATGTCGCCCCAACAACCACCCGCCGCCGTACCGGCCACACCCGAGCCCATGCCCCCGCCGGCAGCACCGTCAGGGCAGGACACCGCTCGCGCACCGCAGGATGCGTCCGGCCCGGCGATCATGCTTCCGACCAGCGGGCTGGTCGCCACCGGCTTGGCCGCCGCCGTCGCGGTCGGCATGTACCTGCACCGCCGAGGTCGGCGCCGCACCTACACGCCCGGCAGCGGCGACCGCACCCCACCCGCCGAGCCAGGTCCGGCGGTCCGCGCGCTGCGCCTGGCCGACGACCACGCCCGCGGCAGCGACGACGAACCTGCCACCACCGAACCCGTCCTCCTTCCCACCACGACCGACCCGGACAGGACCGCGACCGAAGACGGCACCGATCCCGCTACCTGCCCCACGGCGGAGACCGCAGTGCAGATCGGTGTTCGCGACGGGCGCGCACACGCGCTCGATCTCGCCACCCTGCGGGGGCTCGGCGTGACCGGCCCCGGCGCCGAAGCCGCCGTCCGCGCCCTGTTGGTGCACCTGCTGGCCACCACCACCATCACCGTGGTCCTACCCCGCCTCGACGCACTGGCCCTGCTCGGCGAGGAACCCGCCACCGCACCTCGGCTGCACATCACCACCGACCTTTCCGAGGCGCACGCCACGCTCGCGCACCGCAACGCTCCCGCCGGCGCCGGCTGCGAGGTCGTGCTCGTCACCCGTCTCGATCACCCCGACGACGACCTTGCCGATCTGCTCGCCGCCGATGCCGGTGTCGCGGGCCTTCTACTCGGCGACTGGCCGTCGGGGCACACCGTGCGGGTGCGCGCCGACGGGATTGTCACCGCCAGCGATCCGGCCTTCGCCGAGCTCCGCGGCGCCCAGCTGTTCCACCTCGGTGCCACCGACACCCGCGACCTGCTCCACGTCCTCACCGACACCGCACCAGCCGCGAGCACCGATGACGGGAACGACTCGACCAGCACCGAGTCCAGCAGTCCCGACACCACCCTTTCCGTTGAAGCCACGAGCGGCGATCCCGCAGACCGCGAACAGCAGGAGGGCATTCCCGAACAGCACGAGCCCGGAACCGGCTCCGCGCGCTTCACGCTGTTGTCCGATACGACGCCGGCCCGCGACGCGCACGACGAGCCCGCCGCGGGCGCACTTCCGCAGAACCCCGCGGATTCCACCCGCGACGACACCGATGCCCGGACCAGCCCCTTACAGCTCACCGTGTTCGGCCCGCCCACCCTGAGCTGGCACAACCCACACGGCACCACTGAGGACCTCACCACCGTGCTCGCACCGAAACACCACGCACTGCTGGTGTTCCTCGCCCTGCACCCCCGCGGCACCTCCCGCGACGCAGTGCGCGACGCCCTCTGGCCCGACGCGCGGGGACGCCGCCCCTACAACGCCTTCTACGCCGCGCTGTCCCAAATCCGCGCCAGCCTCACCGCCGCTACCCACAACCAAGCCACCGAGCTGATCCATCAGCACGGCGAACACATCACCCTCAACCCCGAATTCGTCGCCGTCGACTACTGGGACCACGCCCAGGCCGAACACGACCAACACCGCGCCACCAGCCACCAGCAACGACTCACGGCCTGGTCCCGCATCAGCAGCGTCTACCGCGGCGAACTCGCCGCCGGATTCTCAGCGCTCTGGCTCGACGCGCCCCGCGAAGCCGCCCACCGCACCACCGTCGATGCTCTGACCAACCTCGCCGCCCATTACCGCGACCACGACCCTCACCGAGGCCTTCAATTCCTCGAACACGCCCGCCATCTGGACCCCGACAACGAAAATCTCTACCGCGCCATCATCCGCACCCAGGCCGACCTCGGCCTCACCGACGCCATCCCCCGCACCCTCCAGCTGCTCACCACCGCGCTCGCCGACCTCGGATTGCGCCCGGACCCCACGACCCTCACCCTCGCCCGGACGCTCCAGAACCCACCGACAACCGCCACGATTCCACCGGCCCAATAGGCCGTGCCACCCTCGGTGCGAAGGGTCGAGCAGACAACAGCGTCCCTCGACGGGAGAAACCGAGAGACGCCTGACAATGCCTGGCAACCGCGCATTACTGGTAACCTGACAGTCGCACACTAACCCGCAGAAAACCTGCGTTCTCGTGCGGCCCACGCTCTCCCACCGCCCGCACCGACGGACGCTGTTGCCGCCGGGCCCCGCCAACGCGGACACGGCCCCATCGAACTGCGGTTCCGCCTCGCACCCTCGCGTGCCACCGCTGCGTCGGCCCCTGGCGCCGCGTGCTCGGTCATCGACCTGCTCATGCGCCCACTCATGCGCTCGCTCATCGACCCGTTAAGCAGGAAGCCCCCTCGCGCCACCTTGTTGCAGGTCAGCGCGCCGCTGGCCCTTCCCGAACCTCCCCAGCCTCGGTACCCCACGGGAACTTGCTGACGACTGAAGGGAAAAGGCATCGCCAGCAACCGAAGGGAGGACAGGGCGTGCAATACCACTTTCCATGTCGCTTTTTATTCCATTTCCAAATCCAACTCTTTGCCCTGAAATGGGATGCTTCACCACAACACAGAATCGTAAGCTCTTCGCGACTTCGCACTTCCCCTTGGGCATGAACATCCGCGCTGGTCACACTCCCACAAAGAACAGATCGCACCATTCACAACGAACTCGGGAAAATCTTGACTTGAGGTTGTGCCCGCTTGGCGCCGGCGTTAAAGTAGAGATATCCGAACACAGGGAAAGAACCCTATGAACGTCCGAGCAGGAAGAAAATCGCGGGCAGGGATTCGCACCCCGCTACGTCCGCATCCGCAATCAGTGAAAGGCATTCTCATGACTCATGTGTCTGTCGAAGCGTGGTCACACGGTGACGGGTATCTGACCGTGGACACGCAGGAATGGATTAACGATCGCGGCGAGTACGCCGCGGATTTGACCGAGGACCTGCGGGAGTGGATGGACGCCGGTGACCACCGGTGGCCGACTGACGAGGTGCTCACCGAATGGATCACCGACCGCACCGGCACACCTCCCGCCGGGCTGCACGGTGATGGCGAGATGTGGCATCACAACTTGTTCAACTTCGCCGATCATCTGGTCGATGATCTCGGGTTCGTCGTGCTCGCGGCCATGCAGCTCGGAGACCTGATGATCACCGTCAGCGGCGAAGGGGGCCGCTACGAAGCACCGACGGTGTACCGCTCCACTGTGGACGACACCACCGATTGGGCGGACTACTCGAACGCCGAGGGCGAGTGCATCAACGGGCACCGATGGAGCACGAACGACACCGTGCATCTACATCCGTGGGATAGCGCGGACGTGGACACCTACCGCGTGCTGACCCTGATCCGGGTGCCGTTCGGTGACCAGGCGCGCGCCTACGTCGCGTGCCCGTCCTGCGGGAAGTCCGTGCGGTTCTCCTGCCGCTTCTGAACTCGCCGCGCGGCCGGCCGCGCCAGCCTTTCGGGCTGCTGCCGCGGCGGCCGGTCGCGCACCCCTCCATCACTGTTGATCTTTGTTTCTGCGAGGTGTGCTGTGTTCGTGCTGTCTGCCAACGGCGAGATGGTCTCCACCGACTACGACGGTGACTCCTCCGTGATCACGTTCGACAACGCCGAGGACACCGAATGGCGCTGCGAAACATGCGGCGAAGCTCTGTACGAGGATGCGTGCGGCTACACCGACGAATCCGGCTCGGCGGTGTGCACGGCCTACATCCCCGATGCGGATTCTGACGACGACGGCACCGAGCCGGAGACCGGTGAAGGGCCGCACCGTCCGCAGCGTGTGACGCTGTGGTGGGCCAACGGCGCCACGATCCGCACCGAGCCCGACGAGGACTCGATCACGGTCACCATCAGCGTCGGCGACCCGCGCGGCGCATTCGCCTTCACCGTGCGCCGCATCCCCGACGACGCACCCGCCAACGGCGGCCGACTGATCATGCACACCCCGTACCCGGGTGAACCCCTGCCGCACGCCGAGCTGACCACCGACCACACCGGAACCTACTGGGTCGGCTGAGCCTGCAGGGGCGCTCGCGGCCTACCCGGGCGCCCCGTCCGGGCTTGCTTACCCGCAACAACGACACCGGCCGCCGACGACGGGGCCGGAAAAGCGGTTGCCCGGTCTCGGCCGCACCCCTGCTGACCAGAACCACAACGAACGACACAGCGCGAGCGGTACAGGCCTCCGCGGTGGCTCAGTGAGCTACCCTAGCCGCGCCTCCCCTCGGGGATGGCAGCCCTTTCACAGGGTTGCGGCAGGCCGGCGGACCGTGCGAACACCCTTCGGGTGGGTCCGTCGGCCCTCGTATGTTCGGCCTTCTCGTGACGCTCGCGTCGCCACTGCGACCGAACTCCCAGGCAAGCCGCTCCGACTCCGCGGTCTCGGATCGCGGCGCTGCGGTCGTCTCTTGGCTGCCCGTTGCCGATTCCCGAAGAAAGGGTCGATACCCATGCACACCGACATCACACGCCCAAACACACTGTTCGCCCTCGGCCGCGGCGCAGACGCCCAACCGCTGGGCGCGTTCGGCGGTTTCGTCGTCCCCGACGACATGGCGCGCTTTCCCATCGGACGGCAACTGCTGGCATCCACCGCAGCGGCCGACGTTCGCGACCTCTTCACACGGTTCGCTCTGGCCTGGGACGTGGCTGGATTCGACACGTTCGCTCCGACATTCGGAAAAGCTGCGGTCCCCGAGGCCACGGCTGGTCGCGCCGACTGGATACCGCACGAAGATCGCTGCAACGTCTACGCTTTCGACGACGGCCAGTGGTTCCACTGGATCGCCACGGACTACCCCCAGTGGTATTGGTTGACCCTCGCCGGCGGCGTCGTGACCGAGCAGCCGGTGAATCGTGTCTATGGCACCGACTACGCCCGTACGCACGGGCTCGACATGCCCTGTCTTGCAGCTTGGATCATGGGCGCGGCCACGACGCGACTAAACCGCCCCGATGCGGCCTTCTCCGCCGACGTCGACACGGGCGAGACGACGGCAGAACCGATCATCCATCTCAAGGTCCATCACGGACAGCCAGACGAACTGGACGCGATCTCGGCCGAGCTGGAATCGATCGCCCAGTCCTGCAACTGGTCCAACCCCTGCGATCCAGAAGACCGGCGATTCGACTGGTGCACACCGTGCACCCACAAGACAGGCGCCATGCACCCAGGCGACATGTTCATCGTCACCGATCAACTGTACAACGAATAAAGAACTCGCCCGAAACGGGACGTAACACACCTACGCATTCGTTTCTGAATTCTCCTTCCTTCATCTCGGGCGCATTCCTCATCGGGCACACCTGTGCCCGATGCAGAAAAGCGCCGGGCACCACCGCCGCACAACCACGAGGGCAGACACGTGAGCCAATCCACCAGACACCGGCGCGCGCCTCGCGACCCCGCTCAGCACGCCGTCGCCATCGCTGAAGCCGTCGACACGGCATTCAGCAAGGCCAACCACTCGGGCCGCCGCGATGTGGCTTTGTCAGTCGTGGCCGCGTTGTCCCTCGTCGGCCAACGCAACGCGGACGGCCCCGACCTCGCCGAACAGCTGCACGCGCAAAGCCCCGGGACTTCACCGGCACTCTGCGGGACATCTACACCGCGCTGGTCAATGCCCGTCCGGACATAATGCACCTGGTCTATCCGCTCATGCAGTGGGTTTTCGAAGACCCTCAACCCGCGTTGCAGCAGGCCGCGAAGCGCACCGGCGATGCCGCCCTGCACGAAGGGCAGCTCGAACTCACAGGCACCGACCGCCGTTTCGACACCGACCTGCTAAACGTTGTCTCGTAACCCGGTGGTTGTGGTCGTGTGCTGATCGTTGATCATGGGTGGATGCAGGTGATCTCGGCGGCTGGGTCGGAGTGGATTGCCCCGTTCACGGGGTTGGAACCACGGCAGTTCCGGAAGCTGGTGGGCACGGTCGCTGCCCGTGGTGGGGAGGCGATCGCGGATGGACGTCCGGGTCGGCAGTGGAGGCTGCGGCTGGAGGACCGGGTGTTGCTGGTGGCGGTGTACTGGCGCACGAACCTGACGATGCGCCAGATCGGCCCGCTGTTCGGAATCTCGCACGCGGCTGCCCACCGTGTGATCGACTCCCTCGGCCCGTTGCTGGCGCTGGCCCCGGTGCGCAAGCGCCGCACCGATCAGGTCGCGATCGTGGACGGCACCCTGGTACCCACCCGCGACCGGCGAGTGGCCGCGCCGTCGAAGAACTACCGGTACTCCACGAACCTGCAGGTCGCGATCGATGCTGACAGTCGCCTGGTCATCGCCACCAGCGAGCCGCAACCCGGCAACCGCAACGACACCACCGCCTACCGGGAATCCGGCATGGACCAGAAATTGGCTGCTCGCCCGGTGATGGCCGACGGCGGCTACCGCGGCAACCATGGGGTGATCATGCCCTACCGGAATCACCCTGGCGACCACGATTTGCCGCCATGGCAGGAAAAAATCAACGGCGAGCACCGCCAGATCCGCGCCCGCGTCGAGCACGCCCTGGCAGGCATGAAGACCTGGAAAATCCTCCGCGACTACCGACGCGCCGCGGCCACCCTCGCCGACACCGCCTCCGGAATCGCCCATCTCCGCAACCTCGCCCTCACCGGCTGAAGCAACCCCGCACCACACCAACCACAAGATCAGTTACGAGACATCATTTAGGCGTCGTGCTCAGCCTGCTCAAATCCGACACGGCCGGCAAAGCCAACGCCCAGATCTACACCCCCGCGCCGGTCGCGGACATGCTGGCGCGGATGACCGTGCCCGACGAGGGCAGCTCGGTCTGCGATCCCGCCGTGGGCACCGGCGGACTCCTCCGAGCCGCCGCCCAAGCGATGCGCGAACACGGCCGAGACCCCGCGACCGTGACGTGGTACGGCGCCGACATCGACGACCTGGCCATCGCCGCCTGCGCGATCAACAGCCTGCTGTGGCAACTCGGCCCCCGCATCGTGCTGTGCGTGGCCAACACGCTGACCGAAGGCGACTGGGCGCACCGCGCCGAAGCACAACGCGCCGAAAGCCTGCAACTGTCCGAGACGATCCGCCGGGACAAGCTAATGATCAACGCCGTCCGCAACGCCCAACGCCTCACCGAGTTTGTCGACGACGACCGCTCGAACAATGAGGACCAGGCCTGACCGGTGCGAGACCATTCAGCGCCGCCGACTCGCCGAGGCGTCCGGGTAACGCGCGGAGCAGCACTAGCGACCCGTGACTGCTGAATGGGACTGAATCAAAAAGGCGCGCAGCAGTCGGCCCGGAGTCGTTGTCAAAGCAGCTATGCGCGATCGCCTCGTTGACAAGGTTGACGATTTGGACTTACCAATTTTCGACGCCGTCCTCGCGGGAATCCTGAAACGCTTGATCACCTCTGCTAGGACACTGAGATAGGCGCTACTTCTGTTCTCAGGCGGAGGGCAGAATCGCGCTTCTCGTCCAGCTGGCTCTGACTCGCTAGGCCCATCCGTCCTAGCTGTTTACCGCCGAAACAGCGCAGTGTTTCTGCTGCTCCCCGGCTGGGGTGGTGTCGCCGTGCGGGCGACCGATGCATCATGAATACATGGCCGATGACACGAACACCGGGTATGCGGGACCGCCGCCACCGCGCCCCAAGCGGCGGAATGCCGTGCTCCGTTTGTTCGACGCGCCCTTGTGGCGTGACTGGATCGTCTGGCTAGCAGCCGTGTGGGTTGTCGCAGGGATCGGAACACTGCTCGATCCTCCAGAGCCGCAGCCGCCGGCGGGATGGGGCGAACTTGTGATGCTCCCGCTGACTTTCGCGCTGGTGTTCGGAGTCGTGCCAGCCTGGATTCGTTTGCAGCTGCGACGGTGGTGGTGGCACAGGCGCCACGGCAGCCACAGCGGTACCCGCAACCGCCACGGCGCCCCTGGTGGTGCCGATGTCCTCGCCGAAGCACCGAGAGGGCTTGGCATCACAGCATCCGATCCCCAATTGGTCGGCTTAACGCCCGAGCCGGTGGATACCATAACCCGTGTCCAGTTCGATTGGTCACAGCTCGACCCGGACAGTTTCGAATACCTGCTCACCCGCCTGTTGGAGGAGTCCGGTTCGTATGAACATGTCAGACGTTTGATGTCCGTGAATGCACCTGATAGCGGATTGGATGTGGAAGCCTACCGCGTCATTCGCGACGAATTGACTGAGCCGAGACGCGAGCGGGTAATCGTCCAGGGAAGGCACCGCCCGAAGCGCGGGGTCAACGCTTCGGACATCGCAGATTTGGTGCACGCGAAAATCCCATTGTGGGAAGGGGTGCCGGTTCGTGGGCTTATCGTTGCCACCACCGGCCATTTCACCCAAGACGCAGTGCGTTGGGTCAACGACCACAACGACATGGCCAAGCGTCCGGACATTGTTCTGTGGTCTCGCAACGAGTTGACCGCTTTGTTGACTCGGCGTCCCTGGATCGCCCAGGAGTGCGGGGTGATCCAATAAGCACTACTGTGCCCACCCCCGAGCGCTGCTCGTTCAAGCCTCGGGTACGACGTATTCGACGCAGTCTACGTGCAAGCGCGACAGCTAGTTAAGATTGTCAGCGCGTTGGATGAAGAAGCCTTCTGCTAACACGAACGAGCACTCTCAAGGAGCCATATGAGACTACGCGAACGTGGTGATCACATGTAAACGGCCACATGCATACGTTCCCAAACATGTGACCCAAAGCCGACCTTCTGAATGAAAATAGGAACTGAGCACAAAGTTCGCGTTCGCGGGGACGTTCCGGGTAATGGTTCCGGCCATCGACCTGGCCGATCGCTGCCAAAGGTGCTCGGGTCGTAGTCACTGTGGGATGGGCGTTCAACGTCCCGATGGCCCGGGCGGGATCGGCGGGTGGTTGTGCGCGAAGCTCGCGGCTTCAAGCGAAGGTCTTGGTCAGTAGGGCTGTCAGGATGGTCGGGTCTGCGTTGAGGGCGACGTGGGCGTTCCGGACCGCGGCAGTGTCGGATCGGGTGTCCAGAACGGTTCGCCCCACGGTTAGCGGGCCCGTGGTCTCGACGGCAACGGGTACGGAGCGCGTCGTAACCACGTTGGGCTGGACCAGGTATGCAGTGCAGACCACGTCGTGCACCGGTGCCGCCCCGTCGACACCAGTACCGGCGTAGGCGTCGATCCGCCGGTCGATGAACCGCGCGGCGGCGGTTCCAGCAGGACTGCCGAGCGCGTCGAGCTTGCGGCAGGCGTCGCGTGTGATCACGGCGCGATGTGTCGCGTCAAGGGTGACGAGGGTCAGCCGTGGGAATCCGGCCGCGAAGACCATCGCGGCGGCTTCGGGATCGGCCCAGATGTTGAACTCTGCCGACGCCGTCACGTTCGTGGATGTGTGGCCGCCGCCCATGATGACGATCTCTTCCACACGGCCGGTCAGCGCCGGGTCGAGCGCGAGTGCGGTGGCGATGTTGCTGAGTGGTCCGACCGCGACCAACGTGATGGGTTCGTCCTCCGTCCGCAGGGTGTCAATCAGGTACTCCACTGCGCCTCTGTCCTGGGCTTTGCTGTGCGGCGCAGGGATGTCCAGGGCGCTACCGTGTGGATCATCGTCGCCGTCCGACTCGAAGTGCTGTGATGCGGGGAAACCGGTCCGTGCGATGGGGCGCGCTAGCCCCGCGAAGACTGGGATCTCAAGGTGTCCGATCCAGTCGAGGACCCGCAGGGTGTTGTCCGTCGTGTTGGTGAGCGGCACGTTGCCGTTGACTGTGGTCACACCCAGGAGGTCGAGCTCGGGATGCAGCGCTGCGAACATGATCGCCACGGCATCGTCGGTTCCGGTGTCCACGTCCATGATCACTTTACGTGCCATGCTGCCTCCCCGTCAGTGACCATCGGTTCGGCACTCTAGCGGAGATGCGCGATGGTCCGGCACGGCTGCTCAACGGTCCACGACTGGGCGTTCAACACCAGGCATGGAACCTCATCAGCACGACGTCTGAACCGATAGCGAGTGGTGCGCAGGCAGACCGCGTCGGTTCTGCTCGGATCAGTTGCACAGCGCCAAGTCTTGCTGCTGGTAAAACGCGGCGGGGTCGATCGGTTCACTGGTTTCGTCGAGCTGGAAGTGCAGATGTGGGCCGGTGGATTTGCCGCGGTTGCCGACCTCAGCGATCGACTGTCCCGCATGTACGGGGTGGACGAGGTTGCGGTGGTTGGGCCCGTAGGTGCTCACCAGCCCATCGGGATGCTGGATGCGTACCCACAGCCCGTACCCGCTGGCGAGCCCGGCATCCAGCACGGTGCCGCCGCTGGCCGCCACTATGGGTGTCCCGATGGCGGCGGCGAGATCCTGGCCTGCACGGAATCCCCCGCCCCGGAAACCGAATCCTGAGCTTGTATTCGAGACTTTTTAACGGGCGTTGGGACCTCTACGGCTCAGCTCGCTGTGCTGGAGAGACGTACTGCGGATACGACAGCAGTGGTGATCAATACGGTGGCGGCTGCGATTGATGCGGTCGCCATGCCTTCCGTGAAGGCGTGCTGAGCCGCGTGGCGTACCGGCTCGGATCCGGGCGAGTAAAAGACGAATTTGCCAAGCTCACCCTGACCGCGGCATAATCCAGTGTCCGCTCAAGCGGGAACACTTCAACAGCAGCCCTCCCAGCACCGGACCGAGAGCGGCACCGACACTGTTGGCCGAGGTCCACAACCCGAGCGCGAGGGCGCGTTCACGCTGGTCGACGAACACGTTGCGGATGATGGCCACGGTCGCGGCCATCATCATGGCCGCCCCGATGCCCAGCGCCGCCCGCGCCAGGATGAGCTGTACCGCAGTGGCCGAGGCCGCCGCGCCAACCGAGGCGAGCCCGAACACGACAAACCCGCCCAGTACCAGGCGCTTGCGGCCCCACCGGTCCGCGAGGGTGCCGAACGTGACGAGCAGAGCCGCCACCGTCAACGGATAGATATCGACGATCCACAACAGCTGAGCCGTACCCGGCAGCAGCTGGCGACTGATCGTGGGCACCGCGACGTGGAGCACGGTCAGGTCGATGCCGACCAACAGCAGGCTGGCACACAACACCCCCAGAACCGCCCACCGTCGTAGCGACGCGACAACTCCGGGCGCGGGCGTACTGCTCGTTTGAGACGTGGGTTCAGTACTCACAGAGGCAAGACTCGCCAGCCACCCTCATCTGTAACAAGTACGGTCTTTTCTGTGACGTAGTGCCATTTCATATACCTATGCAGGGCACGACGGTACGGGGAAGGAAAGAGGCCATGCGTGAAGACATCGAGCAGATGCCGGACTACTGCACCATCGAGGTGGCCATGACCGTGCTCGGTGGTAAGTGGAAGCTAGTCATCCTCAACTACCTCTTCGCCGAGCCACGCCGCTTCGGAGAACTGAGGCGTCTCCTGCCCAGCATTACCCAGCGCATGCTGACCCGGCAGCTGCGCGAACTCGAGGCCGACGGTTTGCTCGTCCGAACCGTCTACCGCGAGGTACCGCCCAAGGTCGAATACTCACTGACCACTACCGGCCGCAGCCTCGAAACCATCGCCGACCAACTCGACCAATGGGGACAGTGGTACCGCGATACCCAAATCACCGAGTCAACCGGCGACAACCAGTCCACTTGAGATTCCTGTACTGGGAAGGAACGGTGGGTGAGTCGGGTCTGGGGCTGTAACCCTGCTGAGTCAAAACCCGATATCGGCGGCATTCCGTGACCGCCCAACTGCTTAGCAGCGCGGCCCCTTGTCAACGACAAAACCGCAGCCCGCGCTGCTCATAGAAGGCCACCGGATCGACCGGACCACCGCCGGTGTCGATCTGGAAGTGCAGGTGCGGGCCGGTGGACTGGCCGCGGTTGCCGACCTCGGCGATCGGCTGCCCGGCGCGGACCGGTTGGCCCGGGGTGACGTGGTTGGTGTGGTTGTGCCCGTAGGTCGTGATCGTGCCGTTTGGGTGCTGCACGCGGTCCCAGAGGTCGTAGCCGCTGGCGGGTCCTGCGTCGAGCACGGTGCCGTCGGCCGCGGCCATGATCGGTGTGCCGATCGGCGGCGAGGTCTTGCCCCTGGTGGAAGTCCCCGTCTCGCGGGCCGAACCCGGAAGTGCACCGGCCCGCCGCGGGAACCGCCCAACCGCCCGCCGAGGCCGGTGGCGTGCTGACCGCAGCGCGGTAACGCTCCGCTTGGACGAGCACCTTGTCGACGTATCAGTCGGCGTGGTTGATGCTTCGCATGCTGGTCAAGCTGAGACCAGCTCTTGTTCAGCTCAGTGCTTGTTCCAGGGCGTTGCGGTGCTGGTCGAGCCAGAGCAGTGAGCGGGCGATGTTGACGGTGAACCGCCCGCTGTTCCAGTGACGCGCGGTTTCCGGATTGTGGCCGAGTGCGCCAGCGGCGACCCGGGCGGCTTGGTTGACTTGGACTCGAGCCACCTCGTCGAGCAAACCGACTCGCTGCGCCTGCTCGATTCGACATGCCTCGGCGAAGATTTTCAACCGCCGGGGACGCTCCGACGACGATGGTGGGGCAGCGCCGTCGCCCATCGGTTCGTCGTGCAGCGGGACCATGTGCCAGGCGGCGTAGGCCACGTCCTCGATCGCGCGGCCCGGACGGGCGGAGTCGAAGTCGACCAGCCCGGACAGCCGCTGGTCGACTTCGAGCATGTTCCAGGGAGCGATGTCGTTGTGGATCACCGTGTCCCCGTGTAGCGGCCAGCCTTCCGGATTGCGCCAGGTCGCACCGGGTGGAGTGCGGAAATCACGGACGGCCTCGGCGAGGCTGGCAATGGCTTGTCCGACCTCGATGAGCTGGGAATCGCCTCGCAACGTCGGTACCGGCACACCGGGCACCCGGGTCAGCACATCGCGCCCTTGGTCGTCGATGCCGAGGTACCGCGGCGAATAGGGATATTCGCGACGCTCCAGGTGCCGGAGCAACGCCGCGACCGCGTCGCTGTGCGGGCCGCGCTCGCGACGCACCGTGTCGTCGACGATCCACAGCCTGCCCATCGAGCCGCGCCCGACGATCTCGTGTTCCGCCACCCGGGCAGTGTCACGCAACCACAGCCCGCCGACCAACGATTTTGCCCGCGCAGGGACAAGATCTCGGCACATCGGGTCAGCGGCACAACATCAGCCCTCCGCCCCGATAGAAGGCGGCAGGGTCGATCGCTTCGCCGGTCTGCTCGAGTTGAAAGTGCACGTGGGGACCGCTGGATTGACCACGGTTGCCGACCTCGGCGATCGGCTGTCCCGCATGTATGGGCTGGCCGGGGTGGACGAGGTTGCGGTGGTTGTGCCCGTAGGTGCTCACCACCCCGTCAGGGTGCTGGACCCGGACCCAGAGCCCGTACCCGCTGGCGGGCCCGGCATCCAGCACGGTGCCGCCGCTGGCCGCCACGATGGGTGTCCCGATGGCGGCGGCGAGATCCTGGCCTGCATGGAACTCCCCGCCCCGGGAACCGAATCCTGAACTGCATCGCCCCTCGACGGGCACGACCCAGCCTCCCGCCGGGGGTGCCGCGGCCCGGTATGCCTGGGCTTGGTCAAGGACTTTGCGGACGTACCAGTCCGCCCTGTTGTAGGCGAAGATCGCGCCGTAGGCATCGTGCCCGTCCCGCGCGCCGGAATCGCACAGATAGCGGGAAGCGGCGTAGATCGCGTTGACCGGGTCATACGGGCTCGGCGGGTGGCTCCCGTCCGGTGGCACGGGCTCGGTGTAGCCCGCGAAGGTCGCCGGCAGGAACTGCATCGGCCCCGCCGTTATCTAGAGGTGTGCGCGAAAGCGGCTGGCGACAGACTTGTACCTGATTCAGTCACGTGAGGTACGTGGATTGAGCACCCACGGTCGACCTGGGCTCCGTGGTGCCACGGCTAGCCGACAGGTCCAGGAGTGCAACGGTCAGCCACCCCTCACTGAGAATCTTTCCGCACCACCTATGTGAGACACCGCTGGTCGTGGCCGCGGCGGCCAGTGGACACCACGGTGAAGGATGTGCGGTGGGGGTTCGGTTACTGAGATCCGTGAGGACGTGCCGCACACCGTCACGGACGCGTCGCGACGAAGCTTGCGACCGCCTCGTCGAAGAGTGCGGATGTCGGTTCCATGTTGGAGATGTGCTGGCCACCCGGAATCACGACGAGTTGCGCTGTGGGGATGCGCTCGCTCATTCGGGTGGCTCCCTCAGCGGGAAGCGTGTCTGCCTCGCCGTGCAGGATCAGGGCAGGGGCTTTGACTTTCTCGTACTCCTGCAGGATGGTCAGGTCTTCCGGGCAGAATCGACGTTGCGACAGACGTTTCACGATCGGGTCACCCCGCATCTCCTTGAACTGCTCGAATAGGGCGTTCCGTTCAGCCTCTGACGTCGAACTGCCTTGCTTGAGCCGGGAGAGCGACACCTCGACGTAGTCCAGCAGTTGCTCGTCGCTCATGGACTCGAGATCGGCGATCGCCTCGTTGTCCTGCGGGGGCTCGAAGTCCTCGGCCAGGTACGGCGATCCTCCGAGGATGATCCCGTCGACACGGTGGGGGTAGCGGCGTGCCAGGATCTGCGCGACCTGGGCGCCCATCGAGATCCCTGCGACGTACGCGTGCTCGACGCCCAGCTGATTGAGAACCTCGGCGGCGTCGTCAGCGAGCTGGACGAGCGAGAGTAGGTCCTCGTTGAGAGTCGACTGGCCGAACCCACGCTGGTCGTAGGCGATGAGCCGCAACCGATCGGTCAGCGTCTGGAATTGAGGCCGCCAGTCCTGCCACGTGCGGCCGTTGCCGTGCAGGAGCAACAGCGCAGGACCGGCACCGCGATCGACGAGGTTGACCTCGCCCAACGGCAGCATCGTCGGCTCTAACGCGTTGATCTCTCCCCTGGTCACGAACTCTCCCTTGCTCGGCCGCAGCCGGGTACGTTGAACACGTTATCTACCTCAGAAGCGCGGCTCATCATTCACGAATGCCACGCTGCCTAGGTGCGGGAACTTTGTCGAGACGGCATCGCCATCAGCGAACATCGCCTCGTCACCAGAAGCCAGGGAGTGCCCGGCCGATTACGGACCCCTTACTGAGACGGGCCACACAGCTGTGGTGCTGACTGCTGCCGGTAGAACGCGACAGGATCGATGGCCTGTCCGTTGGCTTCGATCTGGAAATGCAGGTGGGGGCCGGTGGACTCGCCGCGGTTGCCGACCTCCGCGATGATCTCCTGCGGCTGTACCGACTGGCCAATGTGGACGTGGTTGTGGTGGTTGTGCCCGTAGGTGGTGATGACGCCGCCGGGGTGTTGGATGCGTACCCAGAGTCCGTAGCCGGTGGCAGGGCCGGAGTCGATCACTGTGCCGCTATTGGCTGCGCGGATGGGAGTCCCGCTGGGCGCGGCGATGTCCTGTCCACGGTGGAATGCTCCCGCTCGCGCGCCAAAGCCCGAGGTGCATGTTCCTTCGGCGGGGACGGTCCAGGTTCCGGTCGGTGAACCTGTGCAGGCAACGCCGTGGACAAGTCCGAGGAGTTGGCGTGCTGCGGGCTCGTGGCGTCCGTAGGCATCAGGGACACCGGAGTGCTGGACGGTCTGTGCGGCCTCGTTGAGGCTCATCTGTCGCCAGCCGGGCACGGCCAGCAGGTGCCGGTAGAACTGCGAGGCGCTGTAGGCAGGGTTCATGATCTGTTCCGAGCTGCCCCAGCCTTGTGACGGGCGTTGCTGGAACAGTCCGAGGCTGTCGCGGTCACCGTGGTCGAGGTTGCGCAGCCCGGACTCCTGGATCGCGGTGGCCAGGGCCACGACCCAGCCTTGCTGCGGGACGTTCATCTGCTGTCCGACCGCGACGATCGTGGCGGCGCTGCTGAGTTGCTCACGCTCGTAGCCAGCCATCACTCCAAACTCAGCCTCAGCCGGAGCGCACGTCGCCGAGCCAGCTCCACCGGCAAACATCGAGACAACGGCGCCGACTGCAGCAGCAATCACGACGACGAATAACGACAAGCACACGCCGACGGCGATGCCGATCTTTGCGAACATGACGCACTCCGGGGACAACGAGAGCAGGACGATGACTGCCGACCCGTGCACCGCGATGCTGGGCATTGGATGCCCGTGGGCGGAAAGCGGGCGTTGACGCGCGTCGCGGACGCTGCGAGACCTCGCGGGAGAGCGAGCCATGTGTCAGACACGAGATGGTGCGGTTCGAGAGACGCCGAAACCGCACGGACACGTGCCTAACAGCTTGCGGATACGCCACTGGCAAGCAGCGCGCGTCGCCCAGAAACCCCACATGCCTCATACCGCCAGCGACCTAGAGATAACCTGCGCGCCTGCGGAATTGGCTCCACTGTGGACGCCTGGTGCGTTGAGGCGGCCGTGGTTGGTTTCGACCTTGCCAATGGCCGCAAGCACCGCCCAGTCCAACATGGGGCATTCTCCGGCTGCCTGCTGATACAGGGTGAGGTAGTCGGCGGGGATGTCGGAGAGTGCGACGGGCTGGGTGCACCGCCAACTGCGGAGTTGCCGCCGATGAGCGCGGAGACGACTCCGGCCACAGCAGCGGTGATGATGACGGTCAAAGCGGTGATCGCGCCGATCACGGTGGCTGCGAGTTTGACCGTGCCGGGATCACCTCGGGTTCCAGGTCAGGTCGTTGGTCTGCCACGGCGGCATCGGTGCCGGCGGGCTCAAGCGGGCCACGGGACTCGGCTCGGTGGTGGAGCTGGTGGTGTCGGTGGAGCTGGTCGGTGCTTCGAGCTGGGGCCAGGCCGAGAGCAGGCTGATCAGCCGGTGGCGACCGGGCTCGGTGTGATGCAGAGGCAGCCACACCGCTTCGGTGGGGCTCCCTGCGGCGCGGAGATGTTCGGCGGTGGTGGTGGCGATCGGCAGGTCGCGCTGCCGGGCATCAGTGCGCCTATGTTCGGCGAGGTGTGCTCGCGCGTGGGTTTCGCGGGCGGCGGTGGCGAAGACCGCGAGCAGCGGGGTGATGATGTGAGTCGCGGTGGATAGCTTGGTGTAGCCGGGGAGTTTCGCGACGAAGCGGGCCAGTTGGTAGCTGCCGGTGTCCCATTCGAGGAACCATTCGATGTCACGGCCTGCTTCGTGCCAGCGTCCGTAGCCGTCGGGGCGGACGTGGTCGCCGAAGTGGCGGGCACAGCGGGTTTCGGACCACCACGCGGTCAGCGCGCGCTCGGTGCTGGCCTCGGCCACAGCCTCGGCTAGCAGGGCGGTGAAGAAGTTGTTGACGCCCTGCAGGTGGGCCAGCCGCAGGCTGTTGGCGATGCCGACGGAGCGTTCGGGGCGGAATTTCAGGTCTGTGGGGTCGAGGCCGTCTTCGTGGGCGAGTAGGTGGGCTCCGGTGGTGTCGAGGACGTAGTACATGGGGGCGCGGCCGCGGCCGATGTAGGGCTGGAAGCGGTCCAGCACCCGCCAGGCATACAGCTTCTGCAGCCGGTGGTTGGCCGAGCGGCGCGAGCCGAAGGCGATCGCGGCGATCTGCGGCGAGGGCAGCACGCGGTGTTCGGCCACGATGCGGGCCAGCCACCGGTCGCGGCTGGTGAGGTGGGCGGCGACCTGGGTTTGGTGCTCGGCGGAGGCCGCGAAGCGCAGGCTCGGTCGCTGCGGGATCGGGGTGCGCATATCGCGCTGCTGATGATTCGCGAACAAACTCGTTCCTCTTTCCTCAGTGGACGGGAGGAAGCGACGGCGATCTCCTGTCGAGGAAGGACCGCACTCGGGTGCGGGGTCAGACCGCGCGGCGCGGGTCTGTGCCGGTGGTTTCCGGCTGCTCGCCGGTGTCGTCGCTGCGGGCGTCCAGCGGACGGGTGTGGGCGGCGGCGGCTTCGCGCACCGTCCGGGAACGCCCGGGGATGGCCGTCGGCAGTGGTTGGGTGGTTACCGTGCACGGCTGGGTTTCCGCGCCGCCGACGACCAGGCGCGCGGCGGCGTGGTAGACGTCGAGGTGTGCGAGGTCGTGCTCGGAGATGCGTGGTGTGGTGTGGCGGGACAGCTCGCGAGCATCTTCTGGCGAGGCGCTGAAGAAGATCTTGCTGCGGGCGTTGGTGGAGATACCTTCCTTGAGATCTTTGGGAAGTTGTCCCAAGTGCTGGTGGGCCAAGGCCATACTCAGCCGGTAGCCGCGGGCTTCGGCGAGCATGTCCTCCATCGCGTAGGGCAGATTCAGGAAGTTGTGCGCCTCGTCGACGTAGAGCCCGGCGTCGCGGCGTTCCCGCTGCGGCAGGGCTGCGCGGGCGGTGGTGGCTTGCCAGACGCGGGCGACGATCAGTGATCCGAGCAGTCGGGTAGTGTCTTCGCCGAGGCTGCCTTTGGGGATGCGCACCAGGCACAGTCCGCCGTCCAGCGTGCTGGTTAGGTCCACTGTGGATGGCCCGGCGGTGATGGCCTTGACCACGAACGGGCGCAGCAGGAACGCGCGGAGCTTGTTCAGCAGCGGCGCGGTCGCCTGGGACCGCGAGGCATCGGAGAGTTGCTCATACCATTCCCAGAACCCGCGCAGGGTCGGATCAGCCGCTACCCGGTCGCGGTGCCGCGCCCGGGTTGCGGGGTCGGTGAGCAGCTGCGGCAACGTCGCCAGGGTGGGTGTGTCGGAGACGGCTCGCAGGGTCAGGCACCCGGCGCGGAGGATGTCCTCGGTGCGTGGGCCCCAGGCTGAGGAGAAAACGCGGGAGAACACCGACACGAGGTTGTCCACTGCGGATTCTTTCGGCCCTTCCAGGGGATTCAGGCACGGGGTTGGTCCGCGGGAGTCGGAGTCGAACAGCACGACCTTGTGCGCGGCGTGCTCGGGCATGCGTTGCAGCAGGTCGGTGATCAGATCGCCTTTGGGGTCGATGACCACCGCGCCGCGGCCGTGTTCGGCGTCGGCGAGGATCATCCGCGCGAGCATCGTGGACTTCCCCGACCCGGTGGCGCCGAGGATGTGCAGGTGGTGCCGGGAATCGGAGACCTGCAGCCCGACCGGGCGGGCGTGGCCGGTATCCGAGACGCCGACCGGGCGGATCAGCGCGCCTTCGGTGGGCGTGTTCGGCGGAGGCGGGACCGCCCGCGCCCCGGCGCGGGCCACGCCTGGCAATCCCTCATCGGTCGGCAGGTGGGCGATGCCCGCCAGTTCCGGCACGGATAGCAAGTCACCCCGTCGCAGGCGCCGACGAGACAAGGCGCGCACGGGGTGGCGCAGGCGTTGGCGGCGGTAGTGGTTGTGCTCGGTGAATCCGGAGAACGTGCCGGCGATGGCGTGGGCACGGCCGCGTGCTTGCTCGCGCACCCGCGTGGTCTGCTCCTTGGGGGTCTCGATCGGCACCGTGGTCGTGACCGCGTACCGGATCAGCGTGTCCCACTGCGGGCCGCGTTGTTTGGCGACGATGGCGCGGTTCTGCGCCTGGAACTCCAACGACGTTTGCGGGTCCAGCGTCGGCTGGCTGCTCGACGGCTTCGTGCCCGATGGGCCCGGGGTGACCAGGTCGAGCAGGCGACCCACCAGGCGGGCGGAGCGCCCGGCGTTGAGGTGGCGGGCGGCGCGTCGGGCCTGTTTGACCCGGCGCCCGGTGACCGGGCGGGCGAGGACCTGCACGGCCACGGTGTCGTTGATGCCGAGTCCCACTGGAGCGCCCAACAGGGCACGGATCGGGTCGGCGTCGAAGCCGGTGCGAATCGGCAGCGCCTCCGACCTGGCCAACCGCAGCGTGCCGCCGGTCACCAGCTGACGGCGTCCCGCACTTGGCGCCGTGGGCACCGGCGGGTCGGCCTCGGCGGTGCGGGTGTGGGATCCGGGCCAGGCCGCTTCGATGGCACGTTCCACCATCCCGGGCGGGACCGTGCCCGGCACCCATAGCCGCAGCTGCACTCCGTCATGGCCGAAGACGTACTCCCACGCCAGATGCGGCTGCCCGGTCATCAGGCGCTGCACCCTGGGGCGCACCAGTCCGATCAGGTTCGACCACACCGCCTCGGCTCCACCTGGGTCGACCGTGGGCGGTGCCAGAACGGTGATCACCCGTGACCGTTCGTGCAACGCATCCTGGCAACGCAGGAACCACCAGCGCCGCAGGAGAACCAAGCCTGCGGCTCCGAGTACTACCGTGGGCAGCGCGATCAGTCCCCAGGTCTGCAGCCAGGACCACGCCTGGTCCAGCACGTGCTGAATCGCACCCCACGGATCGGTCAGCACTCTCCTCAGTGGACTGTTCACGAGAGACGACTCTGCGATGTTCATCGTGCGGAAATCTCCTTGCTGGCCGGGCAGAAGCGGTCGGGCTCGGTGTGTTCAAGCCGCGTGGTCCTCGGAGTCCGGGCCACGGCGAGTGCGGGCTGATGGGGCGTTGGTGATCGAGCGGACCGTGGCCTGGCCGCCCGTGCGGCGGTGCGCGTCGAGGTCGGCCTGCCACTCGGAAAACCGCCGCCCGGCCAGCCGTTTCAGGAAGTGCGGGATGTTGTTCGCCGGGATGCCCACCAAGTGGGGCCCGAGGACCGCGAGCAGGTCCGAGGCGTCCTGCGATGACCAGCCCGCCTCGTGAATGGCGTCCTCACCGGGGAAGACATCGGCCACCCGGTCCACCGCGGGGTCCAGCAGTGCGTCCTGAGTGCCGCCGTAGGAGTAGACCCAGAGGAAGTTCTCCGGCGGGTCCGGCTCCACGAGCGCTTTGAATCTCCGGATTTCCTTGGTGTAGGCGTAGAAGTTGGTGTCCGGGCGTGTGCGCATGATCCGTAGCCAGGCGCGGAGGTAGTCGTCGCTGAAGAAGTCGCCGGCGTCGTGGATGCGGATCCAGCCGCCGCGGAATTTCGGTGCGGCTAGCTCGGCGAGTACGGCCTGTTCCCACCCGGCCAGGTCGTCGAGCACGAACCGCAGGTTCGACTCGTGCTTGGCCCGCACCGCAGGCCATGTGTAGGTGCCGAATCGGGCGTAGCAGACGTGGCGGCAGATCCCCGCCGCCGGGCAGGTGTTGTAGGTGCGCCCATCGGGCAAGCGTCCGGCCCAGGCGGGCAGCGACCAGTTGTGCACGCCGATCGCGCGCATTTCCCGGTTCTGCGTCAGCAACCGACGCGGGCGCCCGCCGGGAGAAGAACCGGTGGGCACGTGAGCAGACGAAGACATACGTGTCCTTCACCAAGAAAGAGAACGATCAGAGAAGCGACCTGTCCATTGAGGACTCGCGAAGAGGGGTGTGTCCGGTGTTACGCGGGTTCGTCCGGCCGGTTGGCCGCCGTGTCGGGCGTGCTGTGGCGGTCGTGTCGGTAGCGGTCCAGGTCGGCGACCGAGGCTTGGTCCTCGTGCGTGTGGTGTTCGGCCGATGCGGCGGGGCGCCTGCGCCGGAGGTACCGCGCGCAGGCACGGCCGAGGGTGCGCACGCCGAGTACGAGGGTGGTCGCGAGCAGGGAGCCGAGGGCCATGATCACCGCGCAGCCGATGCAGATCGCGGCGAGGGCGCCGAGCAGGAGGCCGACGACCGGCGGAAGGTCCTGCAGCAGCGGCCCGACGAGGTCGGCGCTGGGCTCGTGGCCGGGTTCGAGGGGCGGGACAAGCACGAAGGTTCCTCCCGGGGTGGTCAGTCGAGCAGAAGGTCGTGGGAACCGGCGGGATCAGCGCCCGCTCCGGTCTCTGCGGTGGCATCGGTGAAAGAGGCGAGTTCGGCCGGATCGGTCGTGATCAGGTCGTGTTCCCTGTCGGAGGCGATGGCGTGCAGGGCGACCCGCTGCGTCCCGGCCGCCAGCAAGCCTTGGCCCGTATCGGCCGAGAGCAGGAATTGCCGTTCGCCTTCGGACAGAGCGAAGGTGCGCACGATGTCGTCGATGGCTTGGGGTGCTTGGCGTAGCAGGATTTGGGTGGCGGCGTTGGCGATGATGGCTTTGCCGAGATCAGTGCCCAGCACGTCGCCGACGTCCTGGGTCGCCACGGTCAGCCCGGTCCAGTGTTTGCGGGCGGATTTGGCCATGCGCCACAGGAACTCGGCCCCGGCCTGTTGCTGCATGAGCAGCCAGGCCTCATCGACCACGCACAACCGGGGGCGCCGGATAGCGGGGTTGGACACTTGGCGCCACACCACGTCCAGGGTCAGCAGGGTGCCGGCGGGTTTGAGTTCGTCGGGCAGGTGTCGCAAGGAGAACACCAGCAGGTGCCCCTGTGGTGGTGCGGTCGTGGGCCCGTCGAACAGCCCGCGGAAGGCCCCGTCGGTGAACGGCTGCAACCGACTCGCCAGCTCGCTCGCGGTGTCACCGCCGAGGTGCGCGAGCGTGGCGCGCAGGTCGCCCAGCAGCGGTGCGGGCCGGCTCCAGGTGCGGGCATCGTCGGTGATCCCGGCCTGCTGGTAGGTCGTAGTGACCGCGCGGTCCAGCACGGCCCGTTCATCGGCGGACAGGGATTGTCCGAACAGGACAGGCAGCAGGGTGTGCAGGAACAGGCTGCGGCGGGTGAGCGCATCGGCGGGTGCGGAGCGGCGCCCATCCGGGCGGGTGTGGATCGGCACGTCGAGGGGGTTGAGGTGGATGCCCTCCGCACCGAGGGGGAAGTAGGTGCCGCCGACCGCGCCGGCCATCCGGGCGTATTCGTCTTCGGGGTCGATGATCGCGATCTCGACGTCCCGGTACAGGCTGCGCAGCGCTTCGAGTTTGACCAGGTAGGACTTGCCCGCTCCGGAGCGGCCGAGGATGACCGAGTTGTAGTTCTCGCAGGCGAACCGATCCCAGTGCACCAGCCCTTGGGAGCCGAGGTTCCAGCCGTAGAGCACCCCGGCCGCGGTCGACGCCGACGTCGGATCCGGCGGTGGCAGGTCCGGGCTGGTGAACGGGAACGCCGCGCTCAACGCCGCGGTGTCGAAGGTGCGGGTCATGCCGATCTGGTCCAGGCCCATCGGCAACGCGGTGATCCAGCCCTGCAGGGACCGGTAGGTGGTGGGTTTGGCGTCGATGAGCAGCGACGCGGTCACCGCGCGCAACGCGTCGACCTCCTCGATCAGTTCCTCTTCCGAGGCGGCGTGCACCGTCAGGTACAGCCCGAGCCGGAACAGGCGTCCTTCGCCGCGGGCGAGCCGGTCGGACAGGTCGTAGGCGTCCTCGGTGGCCGCCTCGACCTCCGGGTCCTGCAACCGGCCGTGCGCCGCGGAGTGCCGCCGGCCGGATTCGAGTTTGCCGAGCTGCTTGCGTAGCCGGTCCGCGGCGATGCGCGGGTCGATCGGGTCGATGTGCAGCGACACGTCCAACCGGCCCGGGTAGGTCAACAACGGTTGCAGCCACCCGGGATGCACCTCGCGGGGATAGCCGGCCGCGGCGAACGAGGCGACCCAGTCACCGCCGACCTGCAGATGCCGCGGATGCACCTCGATTGCCTCCGGCGCGAACGCACTCGCCGACGCGGGTCGCTCGCGACGCCTTTTGGTGATCACGCGAAGTCCTCCTCGGTATCGAGGCCCGGGTCCGGGCCGGCGGGGTTGGTGATGACCTCGTCGGCACCGGCCATCCCCGCCCACGGCGGCAGCGGACTGTCGGGATTAGTGGCGGTGGCCAGCACCGCCGTGGCCTGGGCGGCGTCCAGCGGGGTCACGGCGATGCCCGCGGGTGCGAGCAGGTCGGTGGCCTCGCTCATCCGCCGCACCAGCCGGGCCGCCGCGGCTTTCCGAGCCGTGTCCGAGGGCTGAGCCTCGTTGCGCGAGCGGGCGCCGCGACGGGAGCGGATCAGCGAGTCCTGACCGGCCGCGCGGACCGGGTCGCGGACCACGAGCAGGATCTGACGGCGCAGCAGGTCCGCCTGCTCGCCGAGCTGGGCCAGGTACTCGGCGTGATCCAGCGCCGCGGCTTCCAACGCCGGATGCGGCAACCCGGCCGCACGCTCGCGAAGCTCGCCGATCTGGCCGGACAGATCGAGACGCTGGGCGCGCACGAGGATCTGCACACCCGCGCCGAGACTGTGCAGCCACCGGCCGAAGGCCGCGGTCAGCGCGTCTTGCTCGGCCGGGGTCCGCAGCGCGAAGTTCACCGTCGAGCACGCCGCCACCACAGCGACGCCGTCGTCGCCGAGATCGACCAGACCGGCCTCGCCGACTCCCTGGGCGGGCAGGTCGAACTCGCCCGCGGCGACGTCGTCGTGCCCGTGGGACACCTGCGCCAGCCACTCCGGCACCTCGGCGACAGGCTGCCCGGCCGCGACCCGGCGCCGCGGCTGCAGCCGCTGTCGCACAGCGGCCAGCAGCAGCCGGTCCAGAGCCACTCCGTCGCGGCGCACCACCACCAGTGCCGTGACCGCGACTCCGACCGGGATCGCAACGGCGACGTAGGCGATCACCGGCACCACCGCGCGGGTGGCGTGCCAACCGCCGTAGAGCACCAAGCCGGTCACCGCCATCACCGCGACTTGCCGGGCGGTGAAGCCCGCCAAGATCCGGTCCTCGCGGTCGACGTCGGCGGGGATCCGCACGCTCATCGATGCTCACCTCCGTTCGGGTCGTCCTGCGGTAGGTCCATGGGCAATTCCTGTTGCCGGGACCGCGGTTGCCGCCGCCGCGGCTGCGGCGGCGGTTGGCTCTGCCGACTGCGGGTGGGCTTGCGCGTGCGGTGCACGTTCAGCGGAAGCTGGTACTGCCCGTCCCGACCTCGCTTCGGCCGGTTCTCCGGCCACTGGCCGTCCCGCGGCAACGTCGTCTGGTTCGGGTCGTTCTTCGGCTCACGAGGCTCGTCCGGCACCGGCTTCTGCCGCTTCGGTTTAGGCCGTCGCGGCAGATCGAACGGAAGCTCGTACTGACCATCACGACCACGGCGAGGTTTGTTCTCGGGCCACTCCCCGTCGCGGGGCAACTTCGTCTGGTTCGGGTCGTTCTTCGGCTCACGAGGCTCGTCCGGCACCGGCTTCTGCCGCTTCGGTTTAGGCCGTCGCGGCAGATCGAACGGAAGCTCGTACTGACCATCACGACCACGACGGGGCTTGTTCTCCGGCCACTCCCCATCCAGCGGCAACTCCAACTGGTCGGGGTCCTTCGTCTGCTTCTGCGGCCGCTCGGGAGGCGGTTTCGGCCCGCGGGGTTTGCGGACCCGTTTAACGTTCAGCGGCAACATGTACTGCCCGTCGGCGTTGGCCCGCGTCTTGGCATACGGGTCCGGCGGGACCGCTGATTTCTCACCGCCGCGGGAACGCGAGGCTTTTCCGCCGCCACCGCCCTTGCCACCGAGCAGGCCGAACGTCTTATAGGCAAGAAACCCCCGCACAAGACCGCCGATGAAGGAACGACCACCGCCGCTTCGGATCGACCCGAGAACCCAGAACGGGATCTTGATGAGGACATAGCACAAGGCGAGTGCGACGAGGAACTGGATCACAGCACATCTCCCTTGCTGTTAACCGAAAAGCGCGATGCCGCCGGGCCAGAAGAACAACTTGATCGCCGCGACCAGCGCGAGTGATTGAGCAACTTGAATGACCATGACTCCGGCGAAAGCTTTCCACCACCAGAAAGCGATCCCTTCGGTGTGCGGTAGCGCGTGACACATGAGCAGGATGGGCGCAGCCGCCAGCAAAATGATGGTCAGCGTGATGCGCACGATGTAGGTCAGCAACACCACGACAAGCATGATGACCAACGCCAGCGCGATAAAAAGGACGAGCAACCCCCCGCCATCCAGATCATTCATCAATGTGTCGCGCATCGCCCGGCCCGCCACGTCCGGACTCACCTGGTCACCGAGAATCGACCGCGACAGCGCATTGCCGATCTCGATCACCTTGCCACCCGCGAACAGCGACAGGTTCGCAGCAATAAACCCGACGATCACACGAGGCAGAATTTCCTTGATCGAATGCCGGGTCTGCAGCGTTTCATGGGCCATGACAACGATGCCCGCCACCACAATGAGCGTCGCATACACCGCGAGGACGATCTGCTGCGAGTTCGCCCAGATCTGCCCCATCACCGGTATCTGGTCCAGCTGCGGCGTCACCAGGAACGACTCCGCCAGCAAGTCCAGCAAACTGTTCAACCCCGGAGTCACCAAATCGCGGAAGAACGACTCAATCGCATCCGACACGCACGCCGGAATATCGGTGATCCCGCACGAGGACTCCGGGGCCGGGGCTTGGTCGGGGTTCGATTGATTTCCGGGCTGCTGGTTCGCCGGAGGCACCGGAACGGGTTGGGGAAGGCAATTCGGCCCCTGGCACGGCACCGGAGATGGTGCGGGAACGGGGAGGGACGGCGCCGGCAATGGCGGATCGTGCTGGGCGCTAGCGGCACCGGGCAAGGCCAACCCCGCCGTCACGACGAGTACGAGCAGGGCAGCCACCGCGGTCGCGATGCGGCCCAGACGGCCCGCCCCTGGGGTGCAGGGTGCGGTGGCCTGCATTGTCAGGCCCCCACGATGCCGCGCAGGATCTCCACGACCAGCGGAGCCAGCGCCGCCAGCCCGTAGCCGAACCCGGCGGACTTGAACGACTGCTTCGCTTTCTCGACCTCGCCGGGATCACCGCCCGCCAGCACATAGCGGACGCCGCCGATGGTGAGAAAAACCGTGGCCAGCAGGGCGAGGATGCCCATGAGCCAGTTGCGGATGTTGTTCAAGACGTCGTCGATCGTGCGGGCCAGCGCGAGCACGTGGGTGGTCTCGGCCACCGCGGGCATCGAGATCGCCAGCAGACCGGCCGCGGCCAGCCCGGCGACCACCAGCACCCGTCGAGCACCGTGTCGACGCAGGCAGGTCGTAAACGAACAGCGCATCAGAGAGACCTCCAGACGGCGCGTGCGAGGCAGCGGGAGCGCGTAACGGCTAGGGCTCATCCGCGTCCCTGAAGTCCGGAATTCGGGGCCTGATCGGTCGCAGTGCCGCCGACTTTTTTCGCTACGCTCCGCGACTGCGCTGAGTGCTCGATCCGCTCGCCGGGAGGTACTCGCGCCGCGGCGGTATCGCCAGTCGGGTCACTGTCGCCAGGGCTCACTGCGGACTCCCCGAGCCAGGAGACGAGTCGGTTCTCGGCCCGTCGGCGGATGCTGCGCAGTCCCTCGTAGGTCAGCCCGGGGCGGTGCGGCCAGTCAGCTAGCTCTACGGCTTCCAGACGGGTCGCGGTGATCAGGTCGGCCTCGGTCCGAGTCAGGACTCCGGCTTCGACCGCGCGAGCCAAGACCAGATCGGGATGCCCGGATGGGGGCTTGGGCTCGCTGAATCCGACCCCCGGCGGCTTCGGCGTCGGCCCATCCATCCCGTCCAGCAGCGCCCGATGCCCGGCACGGTAAGCGGCCCACCGCAGCCGGATGGTGATCCGCCCCTCGGTGAGATCCAGCGCCTGCAGCCCGTCGAGGAACCCACGCAGCACCTCGGCATGGATGTCGCTGGGGTCGTCGGCGTAGCGCTCGGTCAACCGCGCCGCCAGGGAGGTCAACATCGGCAGCGCCAAACCGACCGCGGTGATCGTCCAGGTACTGCCCTCGACGCGGGCACGGCTGATCACATGCGTCCAGACCTGGTCCCACACCCGGCGGGGGCAGCCGCGGGACAGCAGCAGGTTCCGGAGTTCGTCGACCGGGATGATCCGGTCCGGAAGGTGGTCGAACCCGTGGCCATCCACAGCCACCGGGTGATCCCCCGCAGTCAGCCACCCGAAGGCATTCCGGGCAGCATCCAGCGGATTGCGTGGCCACTCTTCGTGCTCGCAGGGAGTAGGGGCAGCCATGGCTCGACTCCTCTCGAACGGCGGTCAATGACGCCGCCGAGAGGGCCAGGCGCAGAACAGCGCAGCGCACGGCTCCGCACTAAGAAGACACTAAACTGATCTTCTTGTTTCAGAACGAAAGATCATCTTCAGATCAACCTCGAGACCACGCTTGAGATGAACAGCAACCCTGTGCGCTGCGACGTTAGTCAGAAACTGTTCCGTTGCTGGCGCCTCAACCGGGCGGATAGATAAAGCAAGAGAAAGGATCTTGAGAGTTTTCCGGAGCGATCTTGAACACGGTCACACGGGACCGTTGACACCCTTCCAACCGCCGCGACTGTCGATCTTCATCGGCCCATGGCGAGATCGACAAACGTCGTGGGGAAACCAAAGACGCCAGTAACACCGGGTCTCGGTTCCGGTTGAGGGATGGCGAGAAAACGCTTGGCCCGGCGGTGACCGATCGGGGCCGTTTTCGCGGACTTCAGGGGTGTCCTTGGCACGACCGACCGATCACCGGAGCACGCGATGCCTGCCCTCCCGATCCTGGAGCTACCGTCTCTTGACACCCCCGATGGCCACGGACCGGACCCCTTCGTCGGGTCGGTTCGCGCACCACGCCGTGAACCCGGCGGCCCACCGGTGCCGGCGACGGTGCGGCTGTGCCTCGTCGGCCCCGTCGCGGACGCCGACGAGATCGTCACCGCTACGGTCTCGATGATCACCAGGACCTACACCGCGCCCGGCGACCGGATCATGCTCGCCGACGGCGAGGCCCCCGCGACGGGTTCGAACCGGAGACGCCGGGACCGGCTCGTGGAGTCCGTCCTCCGACTCGGCCGCGGCACGACCGCCACACCCGACCACCGCGACCACCGCGATCACGGCGATCACGGCGATCACGGCAATCATGAGCCCGCCACGGCGCGCGGGAGTCTGCCAGGCGCCCGGGGGTCCGGATCCGGACCCGGCGACCTAGCTGTAGTGCCTCGGGAGGTTGTGAATTTGGAACATGCGGTTGGATGATCTTGGAATAGGAAGGACCCCCAGGTTCGGTGTGGATCACCACATCACGCACCGAACGATGGAGGTCCTTGTGTGTCACCGTAACGCGCCACTGACTGAGACGGGCCGGTTGCGGCTGGCTCGGTGTGTTGTCGACGAGGGCTGGCCGTTGGCGCGAGCGGCCGAGCGGTTTCAGGTCGCGGTGGGCACGGCCAAGCGCTGGGCCGATCGGTACCGCGTCCGGGGACAGGAGGGCATGGCGGATCGGTCGTCGCGGCCGCGACGCAGCCCCCGGCGTCTTTCGGTCCGGGCCGAGCGGCGGATCATCAAAGTTCGTGTGCTGCGCCGGTGGGGGCCAGCCCGGATCGGTTACCTACTCGGGTTCAACCCGGCCACGGTGCACCGCGTGCTGCGGCGCTACCGCATCGCCCGGCTCGCTCAGCTGGACCGGGCCACCGGCAGGGTGATCCGCCGCTACGAACACACCACGCCCGGAGACTTGATCCACGTCGACATCAAAAAACTGGGCAACATCCCCGACGGCGGCGGCAGCAGAGTGCACGGCCTGAGAACCGGGAAACGCAACAGTCAGCGCACCAACACCCCGACCCGCCGAGCCGGCGGGAAAAAACCCGCGATCGGGCACTCCTACCTGCACACCGCGCTCGACGACCATTCCCGCCTGGCCTACACCGAGATCCGGCCCGACGAGACTCGCGAGACCGCCACCGCGTTCTGGCACCGCGCCCACGCCTTCTTCATCACCGCCGGTATCACCGTGCACCGAGTCCTGACCGACAACGGCTCCTGCTACCGGTCCCACCTCTGGCGCAACACCCTGGCCACGGCCGGAATCAGCCACAAGCGCACCCGCCCCTACCGGCCCCAGACCAACGGCAAAGTCGAACGCTTCCACCGCACCCTGCTCGACGAATGGGCCTACGCCAGGCCCTACACCTCCGAAACCCAACGCCGCAACGCCTTCGACCCCTGGCTACACACCTACAACCACCACCGCGCCCACACCTCCCTCAACGGCCACACACCAGCCCAACGCATTCACAACCTCACAGGGCAATACACCTAGCCGAGCCGGTCACCAACCCGACCGACCAGCACCCGCTCGACAAGTCGCCCGGTCCGGGTTCCGACAGCTTCGAGTTGATCATCGCGGGCTGGCCCGACCGCTCGGCGGCCCCCCTTCGCGATGGCCGACTGGACACCGCTGCTCACCCCGGCCGGAACCATCGTCGTACTCACGCACAGTAGCGATCAGCACAAGGCGCGAGCCGCCCACTCGGGGCTGTTGTCGCGGGCCGCAGCGCTGGCCGGATTGCCGACTGGGTCTGCCCCGGCGGGCACCACCTCGTCATCCCCTGCCGCCCCTGGCACCGTCATGGCCGGCTGCTCGACCTGCCCGGCAAGATCCACGACGCCGCCGACACGATCGGGCTCATCCCCGCCGAGCACTGCATCGCCCTGACCGCGCCCATTCGAGGAAACCGAGTGCACCCGAGAATCGGCAGCCGCGTGGGACACCTCCCAGAAAGTATTGATATTCACGGCCGCATCACCGCCATCTCGGCTCATCTTGACGTGCTCGTTTTCCAACTCCCCGCAGCCGCCCACCGCGAAGAAATTCCAGAGCGAGGTATCGCGTGACCAGTCTTTACTACAACGACGAGACCACCGAACTGTACGTCGGCGACACGCTTGAAGTCATGGCATCGATGCCGAGCGCTTCGGTGGACTGTGTGGTGACCTCCCCGCCCTACTGGGGTCTTCGCGACTATGGCACCGGCATGTGGGCTGGGGGAAACCCGCACTGCCAGCACACGCTCGGCAGCACCCCACATCAGCGCCGATCACCGAAAGCAACCTGCCCCACCGACTCGGCACGAACAGAGATCAAACGGTGTCGACGTTGCGGCGCCGTCTGTCACGACCAGCAATACGGACACGAACCGACTCCGGACGAGTACGTGGACCGACTTCTGCACACATTCTCCGAAGTATGGCGAGCTCTCTCTCCCACGGGCACTGCGTGGCTCAACCTTGGCGACGGCTACAGCTCGAACAGCGACGGCTATATCCGTTCCAGTCCAGCCAATTTCCGACAACCAGCTTATCGCCCCACCTCGGGCATCGCACACAAGAGCCTGGTCGGAATCCCTTGGCGAGTCGCTTTCGCTCTCCAACAGGAGGGATGGATCATTCGCAACGCGATCGCATGGCACAAACCCAACGCAATGCCCGAATCCGTGCAAGATCGAATGTCGTGCCGCTACGAAATGATTTTCCTGCTAACGAAGCAACAGCACTACTACTTCGACCTCGACGCGATACGGGAACCGTACACATCTGATCGTCCACTCAGCCGTAAACAACGCTACGGAGGCAACAAGGACAACACGATAAAAATGCACTGGACCCCACGAGCCAAAGGGAAAAACCCAGGCGACGTGTGGTCGATGTCTACCAGGCCACTCCGGGAAGCGCACTGCGCACCCTTTCCCATTGATGTGCCACTACGCTGCATTGCAGCCGGATGCCCCGAAGGAGGAATCGTCCTCGACCCGTTCTCCGGCGCCGGGACCACCGGACTCGCCGCTCGACAGTTGGGCCGATTTTTCCAAGGAATCGACTTGCGTCCGGATTACCACGACATCTTCAGACACCGTCTGCTCAGCAAACCACCCAGGAACACACGAGAAGCCGCCTGACCGAAAAGCGAGAAAACCGAAACGTCGCATCCCCAGCGTCATAACATTCTACCAGGACTTGGGCGTCACCGTCGTCGACGAGTACGTCGAACCCGGACGCTCAGCCACCGAGATGACCAAACGCGAAGCATTGCAACGGATGCTGCGCGTGTCCGCGCCCAAAGCGATGTCGAGGTTGAGGGAACTTATTACAACCCGAAACATCAGGTCACAGCGCTGGAATCGCTGCAGAGGAAGCTGCCGGGACTGGACGCACCCACCGAACCGCCACCGAACAGGCGCAGACCGGGCCGTGCTCGGCAGCTCGATGACGACGAAGTACAGCGGCTGATCAACGGCTACCGGTCAGGCGCCACCGTCTACGAGCTAGGCGACCAGTTCGGCATCGAACGCCGCACCGTCAGTGCCATCCTGCATCGCCACGGCGTCGCCATGCGCAGGCGCGGCCTGTCCGTCGAGCAGGTCGACAACGCCGTCAGGCTGTACAACCAAGGGTGGTCGACGAACCGGATTGCCGAACGCATGGATGTCGCCCGCGCAACCGTGCGCCAACGCCTCCACGAACGCGGCATCACACTCCGCGGCCGACCGCACGGACGTCGCCACAACGCGGGTGAAGACCAGTGAACACTGCGCCAACTACCGCAAAGCCTCCCCACCCGGTCGCTACGTGGCTGCACTCCTCGTTGCCACGGGCGCATATGTTTCCTACCGACACGGCCGCGAGTTCGCTGTGCGGTTCGGCGCCGACTACACCATCGCGCCACCTTTGGCGTCGTCGTCGACGGCCTACTCACCACGGCAACGCACGAAAAGAAAGAATTCCACCCTAGCGGAAGCAAAACCAATGATGCATTTCGGAAAAGCAAACCTCCTCGATGCCTAAAATAGAACCTGAAACGCCGATCGATCTCTGCCGACGCCCTCCGACGCAAACTTCGCCATCGGTTCCACCCGCGCCCGAACTCTCACCCAACGCCTAATTCGACGAGCAATCCGAGCAGAGAGGAATCGAGCGGCTCAGTTCACCAGTAACGCCAAGTCGTAATTGCGCGCCTCGTCGATCCCCTGGAAGGTCGATGTCAGGAGCTGGCGCGCCGTCGAGTACGCGGGCGACAAACGGAACGCGAGCCTCGGCCGCCTTGAGAGCCGAAGTGGTCGTCACCCAAGGCGGAACACGGTAAATTCGATCGCTCCACCGGCCAGTCGGCCGCGCGCCACGTGCACGTACCGGTGCAGCCAGGAATAGCGCTGGTCGCCGGTCTCGAACCGGAGCGTGACCCAGAAGTACTGGGAGTCGTAGTCGGTCGCCGCACTGCTCTGGAGCGCTGCTGCCACGGCTTCGTTCATCTCGATCAGGCCGGTGTACTGGACGTAGACGGCCGCACCATCGTCGGTGCGCCACTGTCCGCGCACGTCGATCCGCCCGAAACCGTCCGGCCCGATGAGGACCCAGTCGCCTCCTCCGAGAACATCGGCATGCAGATCCGCACCGTCGACGCGGCCACCTACCAGGCCGAAGAACATTCTGTTCCCGAACGGGCCCGTGCCGATGTCGAGCGGCTGATCGAGGTCGGCGCGGTAGACGAATTCCTCGAGACCGGCGAGGACGTCCTCGTCGAGATTTCCCATGTTGCTCCCTGATCGGTGCGGGCGGGTTTCCGGAGAACGAGGCGCAGGAACGTCCCAAAGGACCAAGTCGGGTTCACCGCTCGTGTTTCGGCGTCAGCGCTGAGAGCGGAGTGTGGATCGTGCGCGCCAGCCCGTCCTCGACCGGGCGGAGCTGATCGCGCACCGGGGGCGGCAAGACGTTGTGCACCGGCTCCGGCAGGAGCGGTTTTTTCGGCGGCTCGGGCGCGGGCCGCGCCGGTGCGGGCGGCTCGTCGGAGCCGCCGTCCTCCGGAGGTTGCGGCCGAGGACTCGGTGTCGGCGCGGGCGGCGGCTCCGACGCGGGTGGCTGTTCGGGCGCGGCGATGTCCGGTGACTGCGGAACACCGCCGCTGGCCCTGCTGTTCTCCGCCACGGAACCGGGACTGTCCGGTATCGGACCGCCACCGTTGTGATACGACCGCGCCCACGACAGCACCAGGTCGACGTAATCCGCGGAGTGGTTGTAGGTGAGAATGGCCTGCTGAAGGTCGGCACCGTCATGCAGATTTCGTCCGGCACCGCAGAGGTAGCGCCCGGCTGCCAACGCGGAGTCGTACATGTTTTGCGGATCGGCGCGTCCGTCGGCATTCCCGTCCGCCTCCCATTTGTCCCAAGTGGACGGAAGGAACTGCATCGGGCCTGCCGCGCGCATCCAACCGGCACCGTCGCGGATCGCGGCCCGGTTCGGCGATCCGTCGAGCGCCGGACCATATACGTCGTTTAGGAGGTCGCCGTTCGCGGCGAGGTCGCCATCGTTGGCGTGGCCCGATTCCACCTTGCCGATCCCGGCCAGCACCGCCCAGTCGAGATGGCAGCCCGGGGCGGTCCGCGCGCTCACGGCCTCGGCGCGGCGGTAGGCGTCCAGCGCGGTCGCCGGGATACCGTACTTCGGAGCGGCATCCTGCGGGGTCAGGACGGATCGCTGCGCGACGGGTCGCGGTTGCACCTGCTCCTGCTTCGAGTGCCAGGGCGCAGCAGGCCGCGAGGAGGTCCGGATGCCGGCCACTCCCCCGTCTGCGGACGACCCGTCCGGATCCCTCTCTGCTGAGGTCACCGCCGATCCCGCGCTGCCGCTGGCGACCAGAACGCCCACCAGCGCGAGGGCAGGACCGTTCAGCCGGCGCCGAGCACGGTTCCTGCGTCGGCTGCCCGGGTTCTGCTCCCCACCGGAACGGTCCATCTCGCCAACTCCCCTCCGCCGCCATGGCGGCTCGTCGTCGCTCGGGTACCGATGCTCCGCGGGGCTGCGGTCGTGCACCTCTTCCTTGGGGAGTGTTTGCACCGCCGAACAGGGGTAGATCCGGATGGTCGCCGGTCGGCGACCAGGGTTCGTCGCAGGAGGCGCTAAGTGCTCTCCGTACCCGGCAAGCACCTTGCATTTTGGTCTGTTATTTACTACATTTAGCCCAAAGTTAACCAGAAGCCGCATTCGCTGGCATGGTCGCCGAACCGCGCCATGCGATGTTCACCCGGAACCTGACACTGAAACCTTCCAACGGGGAAGCCCTGAGCGGTGCCAGCCCCGAAATCCACCACTCACCAGGAGAAAGCGCGCGGGAGCAAGCTGTCACCGCGCGGGCATCGACTCGCGGCGAACCGCGCACGACCTGCCGGAAGGGATGCCCTTGCAATCGCTGCGGACGAAGTTCGGTCATCGCTCAAGCACGGATCTCGGAGCGCACCACATCGCTCCGGCGTGACTCGGTGCGCCCGCCGGACAGCGGCGGGGCGTTCCGGATACCGCGTTCCCGCGCCGAGTCCACGCGACGGCCGACCCTCGTGCATCCGGGGCTCACCGGGTGTGACCGTTCAGAGCAACCGTTCTGGCGGATGCAGGAGTTAGACTCCCCGCCCACCTCGGCACCCGGCGGGCCCGCCGACGACCACAGCCACTCAACGAGGAGATGGCCATGAACGAGACCACCACGGCGTGGCCGGACACCGGCAGCTCGCTGCCGACGGCGACGCGGACACCCGTGCTCACGCCCGTCGACCCTCGCCAAGAGCTGGAACGAGTTCCCGAGATCCTCCGGCTCGCGAGCAGGCTTACCGGGACCGACTTGGGGTCGACCGGCCCAGGGGCCGACTTCGACCACCGAACCGCACTGCGGGCACTGGCGGGGGCCGAACGAGCAGCTTCCGAACGGCTGGCACAACTGGCCACCGGACCGGCGGACGCCGCGCAGCGCTTGGTGGCGCTGACGATCCGCCTGCACCAGATGCAAGTGTTCCTGCGCGACTCCCTGTTCAACGAGCGCACCCGTTCGATCATGGAGGTCCAGCGTGCGCTACAACGCTTGCGGAGCGCGCAGACGCTTGACCAGCTGGTGGATCGCATCCCCGAGGAGATCCACGGGTTCGGCTTCCGACGGGCGCTTGTCTCGCGCATCGACGACTCGCGGTGGGTCGCCCGCGCTGCGTTCGTGCAAGAGGATCCGAAACTCGCCGAAGCGATGGTCTCAGCCGGCAGCGCCAACCCGCGGCAGCTGACGCACGTACTGCCCGAAGCCGAGATGCTCCGCAGACGCCAGTCGATCCTCATCCCCGATGCGCAGTCGAATCCGCGCATCCATCCCGAGCTCAAGGACGTCACGCGGACCAAGGCGTACGTGGCCGCGCCGGTGATGTCCGGCACCGACGCGATCGGGTTGCTGCACGCCGACGAAGCCACCGATTCGATGCGGGTGGAAGACTTCCACCGCGAAGTTCTGGGGATGTTCGCGGAAGGCATCGGCTACGCCGTCGAGCGGACCGTGCTGCACGATCGCCTGCGCACGCTGCGGAATCAGCTCCAGGAACACACGGCGCGGGTCAACGACATCGTCGACGAGTTCGCCGACTCCGATATCCGGTTGAACGCCGGAACCGACACCGCCCCCAACGCCGCGCGGGTGCCACGCACCGCTTCCCCACCGGCAGACGAGACCGACAGCGTCCGGTCCCTGCTCACCCACCGCGAACAGGACGTATTCCGGCTGATGGCGATCGGGCACACCAACGCGCGCATCGCGAGCAACCTGATCGTCTCCGAAGGAACCGTCAAGTCCCATGTCAAACACATCCTGCGCAAGCTGGGTGCGGCGAACCGCGCCGAAGCCGTATCGCGGTTCTACCGCAGCGACGTCTGATCCGTTCGCGGCGCTTCGCACCTCATAGCAGCGGCAGTGCGCTGAGCGCTGCGAAGAAGGCGCCCACCATCTGGCACACGAGCCCACCGCGTCGAATCACCCGCCATTGCCGGGATTCCGCGGTGGGCTCCGTGCTGCTCGCGCCCGCGCGGGACCTGGCGACGAGCTCGTCGGCATTGCGCCGCCCCCACCAACCGATGAGGAACACCGCCGCACCCAGGACGAGCTGCGTCACCGAGGTCCACCACATATCGCTCTCCTCACTTCGGCGCCGGCGGCTGCCGACCGGTGTCCGGCTTCCCCGGCGCGACCTCCGGCGGCGAGTCCGGGTCGGCCGGCCGGTAGTCATCGGCGTAGGACACGTCGGCCGCGCGGAGCCGGTCGCCGAGCCACTTCTGCCAGCGGTCCATCGTCTTCTCGTAGGTGAGCTGCTGCTTGAGCTGGTCGCGCACCTGCTCGAACACGGCCGGAACCGGCGGGTGCACGCCCAGCACTTCGCCCACATTCCACCCGTGCTGAGTCTGCACCGGACCGAACGGAACGCCCTGCGGCGTCTGGAAAGCGGCCTTGGCATAGCCGTCTTCCAGCTGCGCCGCTTCCAGTTTGCCCAGCTGGCCGCCCGCGGCCCTGGTCTGCCCGTCCAGGCTCACGTCGGCGGCCACCGCTTCGAAGGGCTCACCCGCGCGCAACCGGGTCAGCACCCGGTCGGCGTCCTCGCGGGCGCGGACGACGATGTTGCGCAGGTCCCGCGTTTCCGGTGTGCCGAGCGATTCCTTCCGCTCCGGGAACGCGCGGCGCACATCCTCGTCGGTGACGGTGCTGCCCTTCGTGGTCTGCTCGAACAGCCGGTTCACCTGCAGCATTCGCTTGATCTCGGCCACCACGTCAGGTTCCGAGGTACCGGCGTTGCCCAAGGCTTCGACGAACTTGGCGCGCGCCTGGGCGCCTTCGCCGGCCTGCTCGGTGATGTACCGATCGAGGACATCGCGCGCGGCCTTGTCCGGGACGACCACGTTGCGCTCCCGCCCGGCCTGTTCTAGCACCAGTTGCAGAGCATAGCTCTTCGCGGTCATGCGGCGGAATTCGGCCTGGTCGGCCGGATCGCTGGGCTGCTGCACGCCGTACAGCGCCTTCATCGTGCGGACCTTGCCTTCGAACTGCTCGACGGTGACGTCACGATCGTTCACCCGCAACGCCACCCCGTCCGGCAACGTCCCGGCGCGGAGCCAGAAGTAGCCACCACCGCCGAGCGCGAGCAGCAGGATCGCGCACGCGGCAAGCACCTTGCGGGCGCGGGGGGCAGCCAGCCGCCGTCGCCATCGCTGCCCGAACCCTGCTTCCTGCGAGTCCTCCGGTATGTCCGGCCCGGTTTCGCCGTCCGCATCGACGGATGAGTTCTCGGAGACCTCGCCGGAGGAATCGACCGCCGGAGCGTCTTCTGCACCGGGGTCCGCCTCGTCGAGCTCCTGGTTCTGTTTGGACTCCATCAGTCGACTCCCTGTGCTGTGCGTGCAAGATCTGGAACATGTCGCTGCATGTCCCCGTCCACCGGCTGTTGCGGACGTTCCCGCCCGGTGGTCAGCCACACCACGCACGCCGCGGATCCGAGCGAGATCAGCACTGCCGCGGCCAGCAGCAGGCCGAACTCCCGGATGGCGGCGAGATCGGAGAATGCGAGCACGGCGTACCCGACGGCCGACGTGCTGGTCGCCAGCGCGATCGACCGGCGCAGACCGCGATTTCCGGTGCGCACGGAGTCGGCGAGCAGCACCGTGAACTCGCATCCCACCGCAGCGGTCAGCGACCCGAGCGCGACCGTGATCGGGCTCAGTGCGATGTCCAGCGCCCACAGGCCGAAGAACCCGATGCCGGTGGCCATCGCACCGGCCACTACCGCGCGCAGCGCGTCCGAGCGGCGGCGTAGTCCGAGCGCCAGCACGGCGCCTGCGCCGAGGATGCCGAGGACGTTGCCCACGACGCGGCCCTCGGAGACCAGCTCCTGCCCGCGCACCGCCACTACGGGGAGTCCGGTCAGCTCCGCCTGATATCCGCTCGGCGGCGGAGGCAGCAGGCGCTGAACGTCGTCGCGCAGCGCCTTGAGCTCGCCGAGGTCGTCCATCCGGACCCCGTAGATCATCACGGCGCCGCGGTGGTCGTCCCGCGCTACCGCACCGGCGAGATAGGGCGGCAGCATCCGCATTCCGGAGGCGATCTGCTCGCCGCTGGCCCCTTGGCCCAGGAACGACAGCAGGGCGGGCAGGGAGAGCACCGGCTGCATGCTGTCGCCGTGCTCGGTCACGATCAGTGCCTGGGTTCGCTGCATCCATTCCATCGCCTCGGGAGAGGTGACGTCCGGCCCGCGCAGCACGACGTCGACCTCGCCGGAGGAGCCCACGTCCTGCTCGACTTGGCGCGCGTCCTGGTAGGCAGGCAGTCCGGCGGCGAAGTGCTCGATGTTGGCTTCCAGCGGCATGCTCGGCAGCGCGGTCCACCCGACGCCGGCCACGCACACGGATGCCACGCCGGTCACCACCCAGCTCCGCGCCGGACGGGCTCCGGACCGCGGTGGCGACTTTCCGGTCCCAGCACCGGAATCTCGGGCTCCGGAATCCGGGAAGAACCGGCGCACGAGCAGCATCCCCACCCCTGCCGAGAAGAACACACCCACGGCCAAGGTCATGCCCAGGTCGCGTACGAACGGCAGCGGCGACAGCAGCAATGTGGCGAAGCTGGCCGCACTGCCACCGGCCACCACGAGTACTACCCGGCTGCGCGCGTGCTGGGCGAAGTACGTCGGGTAGTAGGAACCGACACCCAGCAGCACCGATAGGAACGCCACGACGCCGAGCGACAACGGCCGCCCCGCCCAGCCGAACACCGCCAGCGTCAGGGCGATCGCGATGAGCGTCGTGATCACCGGCAGTAATCTGCGCCGCCACCGGGTCCAGGGCACCAGCAGGAAGCACGCGCCGACGGCGAGCACCGCGAGCCCGCCGATCAGCGGCACTTCCCGAGCGACCTGGGAGCTCAGCGCGGAAGCCAGCACCGGCACCCCCGAGACCGTCGTCTCACGCGCACCGACGTCGACCTGTGAGACCGCCCGGTGGACGTTGTCGACGAGCCGCTGGGTCGCGTCGGCATCCATCCCTTCGCGCGGCCGGACGAGCACCGCGGCGGAATCCGGGGACGGCACGATGAACTGCCACTGCGGACGCACCCCGTTCTCGGCGAAGATCACCGAGTTCACGAAGTTCGGGTTCTGCAGTGTCGGAAGTCCCGCCGGCATCCCCTGGACCAGCAGCGGGCCGTAGCGCCGGTCGAACTCGGCGACGGCGCGCTCCCCCTCCGCAGCGGCCTCCTGCCGGTCGGCTCCGCTGTCCCGAGCGACCGCCATGGCCTTGGCGCGTTCGGCATCCCTGCGGCCGGTCAGCTCAGCGAGGAAGTCCTGGGCGCGCCCGGCGAGCTGATTGAGCGTCGTGCCGGGTCCGTAGACGCTCGACACGTCCGGCAGCCCGGACAACTCGCCCTCCAGCCGCACGAGTTTGTTCAGGTGCCCGGGCCCCAGCAGTTCCCCGGGATGTTGGGACCGCAGGTGCACCACGATCGGGTCCCCGCCGAAAGATCCGGCCTTCTTGTCCATAGTGGACACGGCGGGATCCTGGGTCGGCAGGAAGGACGTCACCGAGGTCTGGATGCTGACCTGGGCGAGTCCGGTGGCGGCGAAGACCGCGACGAGTCCAGCCGCGATCGCGGTCAGCACGCCCCGTCTGGTCCATCGCCGCGGGGAGATGCCGCGTCGCAAGCGCGCTCGGAGCTCACGGGACGAGCCCTCGTCCGCTGCGGGACGGTCCTGGCTTTCGTGCCGTTCCATCATCGGGGCGGCTGTTCCTCCTCAACGCGGGGGTACGTGCCCTCCCAGACACCCGGGTCGTTGGCCTGGCCGGGAGCCGTGTACGGATTGCGGCGCTTGAGCGGCCCCACGTTGGTGTCCACGGGGTTCCCGGTGACGGTCTGGGGACTCAGCACTGGAAGCAGGCGCAGCGCCTTGCCTTCGGTGTTGCCTCCGTTCATCGAGGCGCCCCAGTTGACAAGCATGTGCGCGATGTCCGGCCCGTAGGGCTCCAGGTAGGCCAGCATCGGGTTGAGGTGGTTGAGGTCCGCCTGCAGCGGCGGCACCAGCCCGCTGGCGTCCGCGGCCACCGGCGGAACCCGCTTCAGTGTCGGGTTCGCTTTGCCGAGGGCGCTGTCGAGCGTGGGCAGCAGTCCGCGCAACGACGCAGAAGTCTGCGGCAGTTCGCGCACCGCCTGGCTGAGGCCCGGCGCCGCGGTGCGCAGGTCCGCGGCGATCGGCTGCAACGCACCGGACAGCGGACGCAGGCTCTTCGTCGCCGCCTGCGCCGAGTCGAGCACCCCCGGCAGGTCGCGCACGACCTGCTCGATCTGCGCGGAGTTGCTGTCGGTCACGGCCGCGAGCCGGTTGGTGTTGTCCACCAGGTCGGCGATCTGTCCCTGCCGGGAGTCGAGCGCGACCAGCAGCGTCGTTGTGTTGGCGGTCAGCTGGCGCAGATCCCCGGACTGCGCCGCCAGCGCGGTGACCGCGTCATGACCGTTGCGTCCGAGGTCGCCGAGCCCGCTCAACGTACGGTCCACTGAGGACCGGTTGTCGGCGGTGGCCATGCCCAGCGACCGCACGCTGGAGGCGAGCGCCTGCCGGGTTCCAGGGTCGAGCGTGCGCAGCACGTCGTCGAGCTCGACCGGCGGCTTGCCCGCGCCGGGCGGCAGCTCGCTCCCGGTGGACAACGGCGGTCCATGCCCGTCGGCGATCTCCAGGTACGTTTCGTTGATCAGCGTCTTTTCCCGCACCTGGACCGAAGCGCCCTTGTGCAACGGGGCTTTCTCAACCAGCTGCATGGTCACGTGCGCCCCTCCGCCCTGCGGGTGGACGCCGGCCACCTTGCCGACCCGCACGCCGGCGATCATGACGTCGGAGTTCTGCACCAGGTTCGATGCCTTCGGCACGGTGAGGCCGACCCGGTAACCGTCACGGGTCACCAGTGGCAGGCGACCACCGGAGTTGACCCACAGGAACCCGAAGATCACCGCGCACAAGAGCATGAAGGTGATCAGGATCGACAGCCGGATTCTCGGCAGCGCCGAGTGGGAGATCTTCATCGATGCCACCTACTGCGGGAACCGGTACTGCTCGGCCGGTGTGGACAGGGATCGGAGCGGGTCGCCGGGGACCATCTGCGGAGCGACCACCAGGAAGCCGCGCAGGATGCCGCCGTTGGCGTCCTCCAAGCTGGTCAGCGAGCGCGTGTTGATCATGAATGCGCCGAGGTCGGTCAGGCTCGGAACGAGCATCCGGGTGACCCGGTCCAGTTGGCCTGTGACCGCCTTCAAGTCCGGCAGCGCCGGATTGAGATCCCGCACGAACGGGCGCAGGTCACGCACCACCGGGGCCGCCTTCTCGACCACCGGCATGCCGGAATCGACCGTCTCTCCGACCTGATCGACGGTGCCGGAGAGCCGGTTCAGCGCTCCGGGCAATGTCCCCGCGGCGTTCTTGAGGTTGTCCAGCGCCGGGTCGAGCTGGCCGCTGAGCGCCTGCACCTCGGTCGTGGCGTCCCGCAGCTGCCGGGAGAAGTCCGGCAGCTGCGCCACCGCGTTGCGCAGGTCGTCGTCCTGGTCGCCCAGCGCGTTCAACGTCGCGTCCAGCGACCCGGCGAGCTCGCCGAGCCGGGCACCGTCCTTGCCGACCGCCTGCGAGATCTGCGAAAGCGCCGTGACCAGTTCGCGCAACGATTCGCGTCGAGCGCGCAACGCCTCGACGACCGGCTTGAGCCGTTGCACGACCTTGTCGGTCGCCGCGAGACCGCCTGGGAGGTTCTGCGGCGCCCCGGCGAGGGCCACATCGGACTCCGACAGCAGCGCCCCCAACGAGTCGCGGGCACCGGAGTCCAGGTGCCCGAGCGCCTCGTCGATCTGGATCGGGCGCTGCGAGTTCCCGGGCGGGAGCACCCCGTCCTCTGGGAGGCGCGCGGCCGGCGGTCCGCCTGGATTGAGCTCCACGTACATCTCGTTGAGCGGGCTCTTCGGCCGCAGCACCACCGTCGCGTTGCGGTGGACCTCGATGTTCGGGGAGATCGACAAGGTCAGCCGCGCCAGCCCCCGCTCGTCGACGTCCGCCGCGTCGATGGTCCCGACCGTGGCGCCGGCGACGCGGACCTCCTGCCCGTTGCCGGGACTCACCCCCGGCGTGTCCTGGAAGGTCGCCTGGAACACGAACCGGGATTCCCACGGCCACTCGACCCGCTGCTGGCTCAGCACGTAGCCACCGGTGAGGGTGGCCACGAGGATCAGAGCTGTCAGCACCGCGACGTTGCGCCACAGCCCCGGCTCGGTACGAACCCGTTCCCAACCGCGCCGCAGACGGCCGGCTCGCTGGCTCATCGTCCCCCCTGCTCGTACTGCTTGAGTCGCTGGAACAATCCGTCCAGCACCGCCTCGACGTTGACCGGCGCCCGGCCCACGCTGCCCGCGCCGACGCCGACCTGGATCGCCACCGTGTGGCCGTTCTCGTCAACGTGGGAGGAGACCTTGTTCAGGTTCGTCACCGCACCGGCGACCTCCTCGTACATCGGCCGGTCCGTGTTGGAGTTCGCGTACGGACCTTCGCCCTTGTAGTCGTTGAGCAGGAACTGCTTCACCGGCCCGTTGATCCGGTCGAGGACGGGCCCCTTCAGGTCCGACAGCGTCGCGTCGAGCCCCGAACTGGCAGGCACCAGCCCTTGCACCGCCGGCTGCGCGTCGACGAGTACCTCGTTGAGCCCGCTCACGAACGGCTCGGCCTTCACCAACACCGGGTCCAGCTCCTGCAAGGCGTCGTCCAACTCGCCGGCCACGGGCCGCGCGACGTCGGCGGTGTCCCGCAGCTTGCCGAGGCTGGTGTCCAGGCGGCGCAGCCCGTTGTCGGCGGAGTGCAACGTCTCGGGCAGGCCGGCGACCGCGGTCGACAGGTCTTCGCTGTGATCGCCGAGCACCTTCCCCGTGTCACGCGCTCCGTCCACGATGGACCCGAGTTGGCCTTCCCTGCGGTTCAGCTCGGCCGCGGACGTCTCCAGTCCCTGCACCAGTCCGGTCAGGTCCGTCCGCGGGTTGTGACCGCGCGCGGCGTCCAGCACCTCACCGGCCGGGCCGAGCGTGCCGGGAGCGTCGACCAGCAACCGGTCGATCGAGTCCCGGCCGCCGTTGCGCAGCGTCTCGTCCAGGTTCCCGACGGAATGCCGCAATCCGTCCAGTGCGGGCGGCTGCAACGTCCTGGTGATCTTGTCGAGTTCCACCGGCGTTCCGGTCCGCTCGGTGGGGATCGTCCCGGAGAAGGTTCCCGGTGGCCCGCCGGGGACGAGGTCGATGAAGTAGTTTCCGCCCAGCAGGGTCGTGGGCCGGATCTGCGCGCTCGGCCGGGATTTCAGCTTGCGATCCACGCCCGGGTAGATCTTGACGCTGACCATCGCGGAACCGTCGGGCTGCTCCTCGACATCGCTGACGACCCCGACCGGCACGAACGACACCTTTACCTTGCTGAAGTACGGCTGGAGCCGGTAGTTGCGGGCGAAGTGGATCTGGACGGTCTCCCCGGGGCGCAGCGTCGTGATGATCGCGTCCTTGTTGAACAGCGCCGCGCCGGCCAGCAATGTGCACACGATGAGCACGGTTCCCAGCCGCACCGCGGACATCCGGCTCCGGCGACCGTCCTTGCGGCCGAACAGACGGATTTTCGCCACCACGATCAGCGCCCCTTCCGTTCACCGAGCACACCGGCCTCCCGCTGATGGGTGATCTCGCCCGGGGCCGGGTAGGCGTCGCGCGAGACCGTCGGGTCCTCCACCGGAGCCAGACCGGTCGCCGTCTCGGGCCCCACCGGAGGGTAGATCCGCAGGTAGTGCCCGGCGGCGTCGCCGTACTGCATCGCGCTCGCGAAGTTGCTGAAGAACATGTTGATGTCGCTGGAATACGGCGCGATATCGCGCAGCGGTTGTTGCGCCGACGTGAGCGCCTTGGTCAGCCGCGGAGCCAGCGGACGCGCGTCGTGCAGCGTGCCGGTCAGCGCCCGCACCGCGGACTCGGCCGGGGCCGCGATCCCGGGCACCTTCTCCAGCGGCTGCGTGCCCTCGCGGAGCACCCCGCGGACGTCGGGCGTCGCCTCGCCGATCGCTTCGGCGCCGGGACGCAGCTGTGCGGCTGCCACGCCCGTGTCGTGCAGCGGGCCGCGGAGGTCGTGCAGTGCTGTACGCACCTGGCCGAGGGTTCCCGGCGCCCGCTCCAACGAGTCGGCCAGCGGCTTGCCACCATCCACATTGGCCGCTTGCAGGGTGTTGTCCGCGTGTCCGGCCAGTTCGCCGAGTTGCTGCTGCCTGCCCTGGAAAGAGGTGGCCACGTCGTCGGCGGTGTGCAGCAGCCGGGTCAGGTCGGTGCCGGAGTTCGCGTTCAGCGCCCGGGACACCTCCCCGAGGCCACCCAACGTCCCCGGCAGCGTCGAGAGCGAATCGTGCATGTCCTGGGAGTGACCGATGGCCCCGCCACCGGTCTCGCGCAGGGTCGACCCGAGCGCGTTCCTGGTCGGCTCGTCCAGCACCTCGAGCAGATCGGAGATGTCCTGCGCGCCGTCCCCGGGCCCGCTCGCGATGACCGCACCCGGCGGGAGCGGTCCGGAACCGGCGGTGCCGGGGTTCAGCTCGACGAACTTCTGCCCGAGCGCCGACCTGGCGACCACAGCGGAGCTCGCGTCCCGGAAGACCTTCCGATCTCCTTCCAGGAGCATGGTCACCACCGGACGGTCGCCGGCTAGTTCGACCGAGGCCACCTGCCCGGCGCGAACGTTCCCGAGCCGGACGTCGTCGCCCGCCCGCAGCGAACCGACGTCGGCGAACGATGCCTTGACCCTGGTGACCTGCTGCCATGGCAGGCCGGTGCTGGCGGTCAGCGCGATCAGGACCGCGCAGGCCAACACCGCCAGCAGCGCCGTCCCGGCCAGCATCGAGCGCCTTCGGCGCGACCTGCTGCTGCTCTGCGCCATCAGTTGCCTCCCAGCAGAAAGTCGAGTGCGCCGCCCTCTTGATCAGGTGTCAGTCCGGTGACTCCGCTGCCGGGCTGAGTCTCGGGCGACAGCAGTCCGCCCAGGTTCGGCGGCGGGCCGCCCCCCGGGTTCGGCGGGCCGCCCAAGCCCGGTGGTGGCGGAATGTCCGGTAGGTGCGGAACGGCCTGTGCGACGGGTGCCGGCACCGATCCGGTCGCGATCTCGGGGGTGACGATCGTGAGCGCGCGGAAGTAGTGTGCGATGCCGTCCGACCCGTTGGTCGACAAGGCCCAGCCACGGACGAAATTCATGACGTTGTTGAAATTCCCGCCCAGCTGCTCGGCCAGCGGCCGGGCCGAGCCGGCGACCGCGCGCAGCGGGGGCCCGGCGGCGTGCAGCTGTTCGGCGACCGGACGTGCTTCGTCGAGCAGCGACTGGGCCCGGTCCAGCACCGGCTGGGCGCGCGCGAGCGCCGGGTCGGCGGCGTCGGAGAAGCGGGTGATCTCCTGGCTGATCTCGGCGAGATTGTCCGTAGCGGGCCGGATCTCCCGCAGCGTCGGGGTGGTCGTGCGGGCCGTGCCTGCCAAGGTCGCGAACGTGGACCGGGCCTGCTCCAGCGTGTCGGGCAGTTCGGCGACCGTGGCGCGTAGCGCCTCCTGCCGCGCGGTCGTCGTGCCGAGGGTCTCGTTCGCGGAGTCGACCAGTCCGTCGAGGGTGCGCCCGTTGTCCGCCGCCAGCGACTGGGCCACCGGAGTCACGGTGTCCACCAGGTGGTTGAGCGTGGCGTTCTGCTCGTTGAGCACCCGGGCCATTCCCTCGGCGTCGGTCATCGCCGGGGCGAGCGCCTTGATGGTGTCGGCGGTGTTGCGCCCGTTGCCCTGCATCCCCTGCCCCAGCACCGTCACCAGCGCGGCGAGGGATTCGCCTGTGCCGTCGTCGAGGACGTTGAGGACCTGGTCCAGGTCGGTGTTCTGCCCCGTTCGGGACACGGGGATCACGTCGCCCGCGCCGAGAGCCGGGGCCGACGTGGAACCGCGCTTCAACTCGACGAAGCGCTCGCCGAGCAAGCTCACCGGTCGGACCGACGCACTCGCGTCCGAGTGCATCGGGAATGCCTCCGGCTGCAGGGTCATGGAGACATCGGCGTGTCCGTTGTGGACGGATATCGAGGAGACCTCGCCGACCTTGACCCCGTTGAGCTTGACGTCGTTGCCCGGTAGCAGCGGGCTCGCGTCGGCGAACTCGGCGATCACGGACCGAGGGCGCTCAGGTTCGTTGGCCATGCCCCAGGCGCTGGCCCCCAGGCTCACCATCGCGACGAGGGCGACGGCGGTGATCCGCAGTACCGGGGTCTTCCGAGCCGGGTTCGTGCGGCTCATCGAAGCCCACCTCCCCACGCGTCCTTCCACGGCTGGCCGCCGTTCTCACCGGGCAGCGGATACCGGTTGTCCTGGACGCCAGGTGGCACGATGCCGGGGCTGTCGCCCAACGTGGTCGCGCCCTCTTGAAGCAGGAAGCGCACGAAGTGTCCATTGGAGTCGTAGTTGGCCGAGTTCGACGTCCACGACGAGAGCCATCCCGCGAGTTCGGGCGTGTAGGGCCGCAGGTGGTTCAACGCGGGCGTGAGGTAATCCGCCGTCCCGGTCAGCGCCGGAACGGTGGCGTGCGCGGTGTCCAGCAAGCCCGGTGTGCGGTCGAGCAGCGAATCCGCTGCGGTCAACGTCGGGCCGAGCCGGTCGACCGTCGGCCGCAGGTCCCGCAGGACCGGGTTGAGGTGGTCAGCCACCGCCGGCAACTGCTGCGTGGCCGGCCGGAGGTCGTGCAGCAACGGAATGGTCTTGTCCGCGACCTCGGGCACGTCGTCGAGCGTCCCCTTCGCGGTGTCCAATGTGTGCGGTAGCGCGCGCACCGCTTCGCCGAGGTGCTCGCGCTGCCCGGCCACCGCGTTCGTGGTCCGGTTGAGCTTGTCGACGATCTGGCGGACGTCGGCGTCGCGTTCGGACAGCGTCCCGACCATGCCGTTGAGCTGGGTCACCAGCCCCTTGATCGACTCACCGTCGCTGCCCAGGCCCTGCATCACTTGCCCGAGCGACTCCAGCGCGGGCCCCGCCGTCCGCAGCGTCGCGTTGGCATCGGCCTCGTTCCCGCTGACCGTCTTGTCCAGCTGGCCGACCAGGGAAGCCAAGTGCTCGCGGGTGGGAACATCGAGCGCGTTCAGGACCTCGTCCAGCTCAACCGGCTTGGCCTGCTTGCCCGGGATCATCCCGCCTTCGGGGATCTCCGGGTTCGTCTCGGGCCCGTCCTGGATCTCCACGCGGCGCTCACCGAGCGTCGCCTTCCACTCGACCAGGACTTGCGCGCCGGAGTGCAGCGGGGCGTGGTCGTCGTCCAGCGCGAGGTCGAGCACGGCCTTGCCGTCGCGCACCTGGATGTCGGCGACCTGGCCGCCCTCGAAGCCGCCGATCATCACCGTCCCGCCCGGGACCACCTTGCTGGCCGAGCCGAGCACCACGCTCACGTGGTGATCGCGGCCGGCGGTCAGCAGTGCCACGCCGCCCACTGCGGCGACGAGGACCACCGCGGCCCCTACGAGCAGCAACCGCTTCATCGCGATCAGTCCATTCCCAACGGGCCGGCCGACTCGCCGGCGAGGAACTGCCGCACGAACGGGTCCTGCGAGGCGAACGCCTCGTCGGCCGCCCCGTAATGCACCACCTCGCCTTTCCAGATCAGTCCCACGTAGTCGCTGACCTTGCGGGCGCTGCGGATGTCGTGCGTGACCACCAGGTAGGTCCCCTGGTGCCTGGCGTGCATTTTGAGGATCAGGTCGCACAGCAGGCTGGTACGCACCGGGTCGAGACCGGAGTCGGGCTCGTCGAACAGTACGATCTTCGGCTCCATCACCAGCGCGCGGGCGAACCCAGCGCGCTTTTTCATGCCACCGGAAATCTCGCTGGGTGTCTTCGCCAGCGCCGCTTCCAAGCCGACCTCGACGATCCGTTCCATGACGATGTCCTCGACCTCTTTCTCCGAGAGGTCGGTGTGCTTGCGCAACGGGAAGGCCACGTTGTCGTAGATGTTCATGGAGCCGAACAGCGCGCCGTCCTGGAACAGCACGCCGAAGTTCCTGCGCAGCTCGTAGCGCTCGGACTCGCTGATGTTCCAGATGTTCTTGCCGAAGATGAGCACTTCGCCGTCGTCCGGTTCCAGCAGCCCGACCAAGTGCTTGATCAGCACGCTCTTGCCGGTACCTGATGGGCCGAGCACGGTGGTGATGGCGTTGTCGGCGAACTCCAGCGTCAGGTTGCGCAGGATGTGCGACTCGCCGAAGGACTTGCGAAGCCCGCGCACCACCATGGGGTGCATCGGCGCCTCTGGATCCGCAGGCATGGACTGATCAGGCGGGATGCGCTCGGTCGGGAGCATGCTGAGGTCGGTCGGCGTGTTCACGCGATCTCCTTCGACATCGTCGGGCGTGCGTCAGTTCGCGATCGGAGCGTTCGGGTTGAGGCCCCAGAACAGCTGTGTTCCCAGCAGCCCCACGACATGGATGAGCACCATGGACAGCATCATCGATTTGGCGGTGTTGTTCCCGACCCCGACAGGGCCGCCGCGCGCCGTGTAGCCGTAGTAGCAACCGACGAAGACCACCACGGTCCCCATCGCGACCGCCTTCGACAGCGATCCCAGGAAATCGACGGGGTTCTGGTAGAGCCAGAAGGTGTACAGGTAACCGCCCGGCGAGACACCGCCGAGCTGCAGCACGGTGACCAGGTACATCGACAGGTACATCAAACCGAGACCGACGATGAACAGCAGCGGCATCGCGATCCAGGTGGCCAGGATCCGGGTTCCCACCAGATAACTGCGGGATCGGACGCCCATGACCTCCATCGCGTCTACCTCTTCGGCGATGCGCATCGAGCCGATCTCGGCCACCAGACCGCAGCCGACCTTCGCGGCGAAGATGTAGCCCCACATGTAGGGGGCCATTTCCCTTGTGCCGCAATAGGTGTTGAACACTCCACTGTAGAGCGGAGCACCGATCTGCTTGAGCGTGTAGCTGGCTTCCAGCCCGCATACCGACCCCATCACGAACTGCATGAACCAAATGATCAGACCGCTGGATAGGATCAGAATGCCTGCTTGGTGAAAGATCTCGGTGAAGTAGTGGCGTACGTCGGGCAACGTCCGGACAGTCTTACCGCTGAACCGCGCGATCTCCCCACCGGTGCTGACCGCGTCGCGAATCTTGGCCCGCACGGCGGCAGGCGTAACGTGCACGGGTTGCGATTTCGGCGCCCGCGAGCCCGATTCCGCCGGCCGGTCCTGGCCATCCCTGGTCGACATGCCCAACTCCTCAGCGGTACACCTGCATCTCGGGGTGGAGCCCGAGCAGAATGGTCGTGAACAGGTAATTGACGACCCAGATCGCCGCGAACGCGGAGACCACGGCCTGGTTGACGGCGCGGCCGACGCCGATCGGACCGCCCTGGACGTGCAGGCCCTTGTAGCAGCAGACCACGCCGATGATGACGCCGAAGATCGTCGTCTTGGCCACGCTGCCCCAGATGTCGGGCGTGGTGGCGTTGTCGAAGAAGCTGGCGAAGAAGGCCGCATTGTCCGCACCCAGCACGAAGATCGCGGCGATGTAACCGCCGACGATGCCGAACACCAAGGCCACCAGATCCATGAAGCCGGTCATGATCGCCACGGCGAGCACTCGCGGCACGATCAGGTCCCGGACGGGGTCGACGCCCAGCACTTCCATCGCGTCGATCTCTTCGCGGATGCGCCGCGCCCCGAGATCCGCGGTCATGGCGGTGCCCACCACACCGGCGACCACCATCGCGTTGATCCACGGGGCGAACTCCCGGACGCTGGCCATGATGAAGAACGCGCCGAGCCGTTCCGGGATCCCGAAGATCAGGAAGATGTTGCCGCCCTGCAAACCCGGCGCCGCCAGCCCGAAGGCCGTTGTGGACACCGCCATCGGCACCCAGCACAGCTTCAGCAGGCTGAACATCTGATCTCGGACGGCACCCCAGTAACCGACGGGATGCCGAATCGCCGACCACACCACGGCGATCAGCAGTTGGACGATTTCCCCCGCCTGCACCAGTGGTTTCTCGGCGCCGCGCAGCCACTTCCGCTGCGGCCGGCGCGCCGCCGCCGTCTTGTCCGGCGCCGCCTTCGACTGCGCGGTTTCGCTCACTTGCGCTCCCTGGAATGTCTGCGACGACCGCGCTGTATCCACGGTCTCGTCCGACTTCGCACGGCTCCGGCCACACCGAGGTGCTCAGCGGCTCCGCGCCTTTCCCCGTTCACGACCGCAGCCATTCCGCGTCCAACAGGTTCGCCAGGCCGCGGATCGCGCGGCGTTGCAGCTGGCGGATCGCGGCAGGACTGCGCCCCAACGTTTCCGCGGTCTCGGCGACCGTCCTGCCTTGCAGGAAGCGCAAGCGGACGCACTCCCGCTGGTTGGCGGGAAGCCGTTCGACACCGCTGCGCACGTGCGCGGCACCGAGCGAGTAGATCGCTTCCCGCTCCGCGCCACCGCTTTCCGGTGGTTCGGGCAGCGGGTCCAGGCACACCTCCCGGGATCTCCGGGAGCGCAAGAAGTCGACTGCCACGTTGCGCGCGATCGTGGTCAACCACGCCGGAAATCCGCTGCCTGCATACCCGAACCGGTCGATCGAGGCCAGCGCGCGGACGAACGTTTCGCTGGCGAAGTCCTCGGCCACGTCCAGGTCACCGAGCAGGCGCTGCAGGTAGCAGCGCACGTCGTCGTAGTGCCAGGCGTATAGCGTTCCGAAGGCCTCGGTGTCCCCGCGCTGCACGGCACGGACCAACGCGAACGACCGCTCCGTGGATCCCGGCTGATCCCGGAATTCGCCGGTCGCCAGCCGATATTCGCGGTCTGCCGACGATTCTTCGGGGATCGCTGACTCCATCACGAGAGACATGTCCTCACCCCAAGGCACGAGACGGCCGTTTCCCGGCGCATACCCCCGATTTTCCGGGAGTGGCGCTGTTCACCCGGGAGAAATTACCGACCGCACCGCCGCACAACGTCCTCCCCAAGGGGTGGAGTCGTCCCCCCTTCGGACACGGATCTCCGGTGCGTTGCAGCTGGTTGTAGCAGCTCCCGCTGCCGCCGCCGGGACGACGCGAAAAGGGCCGGCGCCCCGCGGAAAGCGGGGCGCCGGCCCAAGAAGAAGATTCGGATCGTCCGGGCGAACCGGATGAGATTCAATATCGCGATCGAGCAGAACCGTTCCGGCCGCACCTACCCGACCATCGCCGATGGCAGATCGATTCGGTCGCCGAGCGGTTTCAGGCACGCTGTCGGAATTGTTCCGGCTCGACGGAAGGCCACGAGCAGTGCTGCTGCTATCCCGCGGGTGATGAATCGGATCGGTGGTTTTCGATCCCCAGCGCGATCAACCGGTGTTGGAGGCCCACTCCACCGGCCCGGCGACGATCGAATGGCTCGTGAGCTTGCGACCGAGTACCGACTGCGCCGAGCGCGCAGCCTCGATGGCCGTGGGCAGCGACACCCCGGTGTCCACGCCCATCTCGTGGAACATGCTCACCAGGTCCTCGGTCGCAATGTTGCCGGTGGATCCCGGCGGGACCGGGCAGCCGCCGAGTTCCCCGAAGCTCGACTCGAAGCTGTTGCACCCCGCCTCCAGCGCGGCGAAGGCGTTGGCCAGACCCTGCCCGCGGGTGTTGTGGAAGTGCGCGGTGACCTCGACATCCCGCAACCGTTGCAACGCGGCGGTGAAGAATTCGTTGGCATACCCGGGATTGGCCATGCCGGTCGTGTCGCCGAACCCGATCTCGGTCGCGCCGGCTTCCGCGAAGCGTTCCGCGAGCTCGAGGACCGCATCCATGTTCACCTCGCCCTCGTAGGGGCAGCCGAACGAGGTGGCGATGACCGCGGCGCAACCAAGCCCTTCCTCTCGGATTCGCCGCGCCACGACGGTGTTTTCGTCCATAGACTCGCGCACGGTGCGGTTGACGTTCTTCTTGTTGTGCGTTTCCGAGGCGCTGACGAAGATCGCCGCCTCGTGGAACGTCTCGCGCACCTTCAGCGCGTTGTCGAGCCCCTTGTTGTTGGGGATGAGGACCATGAGCTTGACGTCGTCGGGCACGTCCACGCGGCGCAACACCTCGGCACCGTCGGACAGCTGCGGGATGAGGTCCGGGCGCACGAAGCTCGCCACTTCGATGCGCTCCAGCCCGGTGTGGCCCAATTCGTTGATCAGCCGGACCTTGTCCTCGGTGGGGATGTGCTCCGGTTCGTTCTGGAAGCCGTCGCGGGGACCGACTTCCCGGATGTGCACGGCGGACGGGCGGTGGCTCATCGCTGCCGCTCCCTTCTGGTCGCTTGTCGAAGTCGGAGAGTCAGCCGGCGCGCTCGATCAGCGTCGCGGTTCCGAGGCCGCCACCGCAGCACATGGTGACCAGCCCGAGTTCGACGTCGCGCCGTTCCATCTCGGCGACGAGCGTGGCCATCAACCGCGCCCCGGTAGCGCCCACCGGATGGCCGAGGGCGATCGCGCCGCCGTTGACGTTGACGCGGTCCATGTCCGGCTTGAACTCCCGCTCCCAGGCCAGCACCACCGAGGCGAACGCCTCGTTGATCTCGATCAGGTCGATGTCGTCGATGCTCAAGCCGTTGCGGTCGAGCAGCTTGCGGGTGGCTGGGATCGGGCCGGTGAGCATGATGATCGGGTCGACGCCGACCGTGGTCTGGTCGAGCACCCGGGCGCGTGCGTCGAGCTCGAACTCGTTCGCGGCCGTCCGGGAGGTCAGCAGGACCGCGGCAGCGCCGTCCGAGATCTGTGAGGAGGTTCCGGCCGTGATCCGCCCGTTCTCCGCGCGGAACGGGGTTTTCAGCTGTGCCAGCGCAGCGAGTTCGGTATCCGGGCGGATTCCCTGATCATTGCGGCGTGTCTCGCCGACCAGCTCCATCGGGACTATCTCGGCGTCGAATCGGCCTTCGGAGTTCGCCTGCGCGGCCAGCCGATGGGAACGCACCGCGAACTCATCCATCTCGGCGCGTTCGATCGCCCACTGCTCGGCGATGAGTTCCGCGCTTTCGCCCTGGTGCACGAAGGAATACTGCTCGCGCAGCTCGGCCGGCCAGGGATCGCCGTAGAGCTTGGAGATCTCGCCCGGCGAGTTGATCGGCACCCGCCCCATGTGCTCGACCCCGCCGGCGATCACGATGTCGTGGGTACCGGACCCGACGAGCCCGGCGCCCATCTCGGCCGCGGTCTGCGCCGAACCGCAACGGCGGTCGAGGGTGACCGCGGGGACCTCCGGCGGATGGCCGGCTTGCAGCCATGCGTTGCGGCCGATGTTGCGGGATTGTTCGCCGAACGGGGCGGTGCAGCCGATGACCAGGTCCTCGACCTCGGTGGCACGCAGGTCAGCGCGGGCGAGCAGTTCGTCATAGCAGGCCGCGAGCATCTCGTTCGGATGCGTGTCGCGATACCAGCCCTTCTCCGGGTGGCCCTTGCCCATCGGCGTCCGGACGGCTTCGGCGAGCACGACCTCCCGGCCTGCGCTCTGCATCGGGCCCGTGCGCGGACGGCTCATCAGATCACCGTCCCGCCGTCGACGGGCAGCACCTGGCCCGTGATGTACCCGGCCGCGTCCGAGGCCATGAACACGAAGGACCCCGCGATTTCGGCGGGCTCCGCCCAGCGGCCGAGAGGGATCCGCGCGAGGGTCTTGGCCGCGAGCTTCTCGTTGCTGCGGATGTTCTCGGTCATCGCCGTGGCGGCCAGCGGGGCGAGCGCATTCACCGTGACCTGCCTGCGCGCGAGCTCCCGCGCGAGCGACTTGGTCAGCCCGATGATCCCGGCCTTGGCCGCACCGTAGTTGGCCTGGCCGATGGTTCCCTGCAACCCGGCGGCGGAAGTGACGTTGATGATCCGTCCCCGCCCGTCCTCGGCCAGATGCGGCAGCGCCGCTTTGCTACAGGTGTAGCTGCCCATCAGGTGGATGTCGACGATGCGGCGGAACGCCTCTTCCTCCAGGTCCGGGAACATCGCCGGGGAAATCGCACCGGCGTTGTTGACCAGTATGTGCAGCGTGCCGCCGCCCAACCCTGCCGCGCGCTCGGCGACTTCGGCGGCTGCCGCCGCGTCGCGGACGTCCAGCGCGGCGTATTCCGCGATACCGCCTGATTCGCCGATCCGTTCCGCGACGTCCTTGGCCGCCTGCTCGTCGACGTCGGAGACGAGCACGCGCGCACCCGCGTGCGCGAACGCCTCCGCCACCGCGGCGCCGATGCCGCCGCCCGCGCCGGTGACCAGGGCGGCCCGGTCGTTGAGATCGAACATCAGTAACTCCTGGGAAGGCCGAGGACGTGCGAACCGAGGTAGTTCAGGACCATCTCCTGGCTGAGCGGAGCGATCCGCAGCAGGCGAGCCTCCCGGAAGTACCGGGAGACGTGGTACTCCTCCGAGTACCCCATGCCGCCGTGCGTCTGCAATGCCCGGTCGGCCGCCTGGTAACCCGCGTCGGCGCAGAGGTACTTCGCGGTGTTCGCCTCGCGGCCGCAGGGTTTTCCGTTGTCGTAGAGCCAGGTCGCCTTGCGCAGCGCCAGTTCCGCGGCGTCCAGTCGGGCCAGCGAGTCGGCCAGCGGGAACTGGAGCCCCTGGTTCATGCCGATCGGGCGCCCGAACACCTCCCGCTCGTTGCCGTACTGCGCGGCCTTGCGCAGCGCCGCCCGGCCGAGTCCGAGCGCTTCGGCGGCGACCAGCATCCGCTCCGGGTTCAGACCGTCCAAGATGTACTTGAAGCCCTTGCCCTCTTCTCCGACGCGATCTTCGACCGGGATGCGGAGTTCGTCGATGAACAGCTCGTTGGAGCTGACCGCGTTGCGTCCCATCTTGTCGATCGGCCGGATGTCCACGCGGTCACGGTCGAGGTCGGTGAAGAACAGCGTGAGGCCGTCGGTCTTCTTCTCCGCGTCCTCGAACTTGGTCGTGCGCGTCAGCAGCAGGACCTTCTCGGACTCGCGGGCCTTGGAGATCCACACCTTGCGGCCGTTGACCACGTAGTGGTCGCCGTCGCGGCGCGCGAACGTGGTGATCTTGGTGGTGTCCAGTCCGGCCTCCGGCTCGGTGACGCCGAAGCACGCATGCAGCTCCCCGTTGACGATGCGCGGGAGGTTGCGGCGCTTCAGGTCCTCCGAACCGTGCACGATCACCGGGTGCAGCCCGAAGATGGACAGATGCATCGAGCTGGCCGCGTTCATCCCGCCGCCGGACGCGGAGACCTCTTCCAGCAACAGCGACGCCTCGGTGATCCCGTATCCGTGCCCGCCGTACTCCTCGGGCGTGGTGATGCCCAGCCACCCGCCGCGGGCGAACGCGTCGTAGAACTCGGTCGGGAACTCGTGCGCCGCGTCCTTCTCCAGCCAGTACTGGTCGCTGAACTTGCCGGCCAGCTCGGCGACCGCGTTGCGGATCGTCGCTTGATCCTCGGTCAACTCAAAGTCCACAGCAGATCTCCCACTCGCCCCGTTGAGGGTTTGGATCAATCTTACTAAAGGACTGACCAAAATAAAACCGGATGCCACACTTCCGACGTCCGCCTCGGCGAGGTCACTCGTAGTCGAGGACGATCTTGCCGAACCCGCCGCCGCGCTCCAGGTATTCATGCGCCTCAGCGGCCTGGTCGAGCGGAAACGCCCGATCGACCACCGGCGCCCCTACCACACCACCATCCACAAGGGACAGAAGTCCGTCGAAGTCCCGCGGGCTTCCCATGGTCGTGCCGAGCAGGTCGTACTGGCCGAAGTAGAAGTGCCGCACGTCGAGCACCGCGTCCGAGCGCCGCGATGCGCCCAACACCACGAGCCGTCCACCCGGCCGTAGCGCGTGCACGGCCTCCTGCCAACTGCCCACGGGATCCAGTACCACGTCAAAACCGAGCCCACCTGGCGACAGCTGCTTGGCCTGTTCCCACCAGTCGTCGTCGGTGTAGCGCACGCCGCCTTCTGCGCCGAGCTCGCGCGCATTGTCGACCTTGTCCCGCGAGGAGGACGTGACCACGACCTTCGCACCGGTCGCCGCTGCGAGTTGCACGGCCATCGTCGCGACACCGCCACCGGCACCGAGGACCAGGAGGGATTCGTCCTTGCAGAGGCGGCCACGGGCGAACAGCGCGCGATGGGTCGTGAGCCCCACCAACGGCAGCGCAGCCGCCTCGCGCCAGTTCAGCCCCTGCGGTTTGGGACGCACGCAATCAACAGGCACGGTGACCAGCTCCGCGTAGGTACCGGCGTGGTGATCACCGAGGATCTCCCATCCCGGAGCCGGAGCGCTCTCGTCGTCGCCCCACCACAAGGACGGGAGGACGACGACTTCCTCGCCGGTGTCGAGCCTGGTGCCCGCCCCGTCCGCACCGGGGACGTGCGGCAGCTTCGATCCGTACTTGCCCTGGCGGACGAGCACGTCGTGCCAGTTGAGCGCACCGGCCCGCAGACGGACAGTCACCCAGCCGGGCCGGGCCGTCGGCTCGTCGACGTCTTCGCACCGGAGATTGCGCGCGGGACCGAACTCGCGCAGGACCGCTGCATACACTCGAAACCCCTCTCGGTCAGACCTTTAAAAGGGTAGGTCCATAACTGCCCGACGACAAGGACGTCGATGCACGAGCAATACCGAACCGCGGCTGGGCCATTCTCCACCGCTATGGCGAGCGGTCCAGCGACCGCCATCCCCCGCTGGGGGTGGCTTCCTCTCCCGGAATGGAGAACTTCGACGCGATCGCCACCCATTCGTGGCGTCGTAGGTCACAATCCGTCCGCCACCGACCCGGTCCGAGCTGCCCGGAGCACGCGTCGAGCCCGCCCCGAGCAGCCGCCCGATAGAGAGGAGCCGGCCGTGAACAGCGCTGTTCAACGCTATGACCGCGGGAGTGCGCAAGAACGCAGGATCTCCGCAGCACTAGAAGAACCCCTGCGGCAGGCACGCGAGGTGCTGTCCGCAGCCGGCGACCTGACCCGCGCTCCCGGGCTCATCCCCGACGGTGGCCTCGACATGCACAACGCGGTCCACGCGATCAACGCCGCGGACCGGATTGTGACCAAGCGGATCGCCGCGCAGCCGGACGACGCCGCGCAGCGGCAGCAACTGATCGACCTGCTGGTCCAGATCAGCGCGGTGCGCGACGCGATCAGCGAGGCGCACCTGGCCAACCGCGCCACGGCGGTGACCGACGTCAACGACGCGCTGCGGCAGATGCATTCGGCCGCCTCGGTGCAGCAGCTGGTCCAGATCGTGCCCAAGATCGTCGGTCAGCTCGGCTACGACCGGACCCTGCTCTCCCACATCGAAGGGGACAGGTGGATCGCGCAGTCCGCCCACGCGGACGCCGACGCCGTCCTGGCGGAATCGATGATCGAGGTAGGTACCGCCGCACCGGGCATCCTGGATCGCAACGTCCCGGAAGGCCACGTCTTCCGCAGACGCGTGCCAGTGCTCGTCCGGGACGCGCAGGCGCGTCCCGAGGTGCATCGCGAACTCAAAACCCTCATACAGACCAGGGCCTACGTCTCGGCACCGGTAGTGGTGAACAACCGGGTCATCGGACTCCTGCACGCCGATGACAGCGCGAGCCCGGGCGGCGTCGACGAACTCGCCCGCGAAGTGCTGGGCCTGTTCGCGGAAGGGCTGGGCTTCGTGTTCGAGCGGACGTCGTGCTACGAGCGGCTCAACGCCTTGCAGCACCGGTTGCGTGTGGAGACGCGCGCAGCCGCCGATGCGGTCGACGTATTCGCCGAATCCGACTCTGGCGCTCCTCTGGTTGCGCGTCAGGGCTCTCCCGACGTGGCGGGCTCGGCGGGGAAATCAGATTCAACGCCACCGCTGCCGGAGCTGACGCGACGCGAACTGGAGGTGCTCGCGCGCCTCGCGACCGGCGAGCGCAATGCCGAGATCGCCACCCAGCTGTTCGTCTCCGAAGGCACCGTCAAGACGCACGTGAAGAGCATCCTCCGCAAGCTCGGCGCGGAGAACAGAGCGCAGGCCGTGGCGCGCTACCACGCCATGAGCCACTGACCGGCTTGGAGCACCGCCGCAGCGAACCACGGTGCTGTCGCCCGAAAATCGGCGCCCGGGTGCGCTGGCCGCGATGCCGCCGCTCCGCGGACTCGGTGTGCACGGTTGAGCTCTCCCAGAGGACCCGAGCGGGGTAGGAATCTCTCACCCAGGGGTGATGCAGCACACGTCCTGGCGACAGGAGACTGCATTCCGATCCGGCGGTGCCGGATACCCCGAACGATTTCCCCCAGCGCACGCATAATCCGGGAGCACGTATGACCACCACCGAGGAAACGAACCTCACTCCTATTCCGGACGAAATCGCTAACCAGGTCGTACTGCCCGAAGGCCACCGCGACGAGACTCGCCTCTTCGAGGCGTACCGGTGGCTGCGGGAGAACAACCCGCTCGCCAAAGTCACCGTGGAGGGCTTCGACCCGGTCTACCTGGTGACCAAGCACGCCGACATCATGGAGATCGAGCGCCAGCCGGACATCTTCACCAGCGGCGGTGGTGAAGAGCCGGGCTCGCACAACCCCATCCTGACCAATCAGGCGGGCGACGAGTTCACGAAGTCCATCAACAACGGCAGTCTGCGAGTCCTCGAGACCGTCACCTTCCTCGACCCGCCGGAACACACGCTCGTCCGCGACATCGCCGCAGAATGGTTCCGCCCTGCGACGTTGAAGAAGTGGGAAGACACCATCCGCACGCTAGCCCAGGAGGCGATCGCGAAGGGGTTGCGGTCCGGTACCAACGAAATCGATTTCGTCAAGGACTTCGCGCTGTACTTCCCGCTGCACGTCATCATGAGCCTGTTCGGCGTCCCGGTTGAGGACGAGCCTCGGATGATGGGCCTCACCCAGGACTTCTTCGGCGCAGCAGACCCTGACGCGGCTCGTCAGGACGTGGCCCCGACGACGCCGGAAGCCGCGGCGCAGCAGTTCGCCGCGGCCATCCAGGACTTCTACGCCTACTTCGACCGGCTCGTCGAAGACCGGCGGGCCACGCCGGAGGACGACCTGGCGACCATCATCGCGAACGCGCGGCAGGAGGACGGCGAGTTCTTCGCCAAGGAAATCGCCTACGGCTGGTTCATCGCCATCGCCACGGCAGGGCACGACACGACGTCGAGCACCCTGTCCAGCGCGATCGAAGCGCTCGCGCACCACCCGGACCAGCTCCGGCGTGTGCAGGAGGACCCGAAGCTGATCCCACACCTGGTCAACGAGTCGCTCCGCTGGGCCTCGCCGGTCAAGCAGTTCACCCGTCAGGCCACCCAGGAGTACGAGCTGCGCGGTCGGCAGATCAAACCGGGCGACCGGTTCGCACTGCTGTACCAGTCGGCCAACCAGGACGCCGACATCTTCAACGACCCGGAGACCTTCAACATCGACCGTCGGCCGAACAAGCACATCGCCTTCGGCTACGGCCCGCACATGTGCGTCGGCCAGCACCTCGCCAAGCAGGAGCTGCGCATCATGTTCGAGGAGCTGCTACCGCGCATCGAGCGCGTCGAGGTCACCGGCGAGCGCAAGCTCGTGCAGACCAACTTCGTCGGTGGCCTGAAGAACCTGCCCGTCAACCTCGTCCTGCGATGAGCCAAGGGACCGGCAGCACCTCCGACGATCGCCGTGTGGTGATCGTCGGAGGTGGCCACGCAGGTGGCACCCTCACCGGGCTGTTGCGCCAAGGGGGCTTCACCGGCGAGGTCGTACTGATCGGCGAGGAACCCGACCCGCCGTACCACCGGCCGCCGTTGTCGAAGAGCTTCGACGACGACGGGTTGGAGCAGTGGCTGCGGGATTTCGCCTTCTACGGGGAGCAGGACATCGACCTCCGCCTCGGTGAGGAGGTCGTCTCGCTGGATCGCGACGCACGGCGAGTGGTCACCTCCTCCGGGCGGTCCGTCGACTACGACGTGCTCGTGCTCGCCACTGGCGCGGCGCCGCGAGCGATCCCGGTACCGGGTGGCGACCTCGAAGGCGTGCTCGAGCTGCGCACCCTCGCGGATGCGCGGCAACTGCGCGCGGCAGTGCAGCGCGACGGCGGAATCGTCGTCGTCGGCGGCGGCTACGTCGGTCTGGAGGTCGCCGCTGCGGCGCGCGCCCGCGGCGACGAAGCCACCGTTGTGGAACGCGAATCCCGGATCCTCGCGCGGGTCGCGAGCACGTCTCTGTCGGAGATCCTGACCGAGTACCACCAGCGGAACGGCACGGACGTTCGCACCGGCGCCCAAGTGATCGAACTGGCCGAGAAGCACGGCAGCGTCCGCGGGGTGGTCCTCTCCGACGGCACCGAAATTCCGTGTGGGTCCGTGCTCGTCGGGGTCGGGGCGGTTCCGCGGGATCGGCTCGCAGAAGAGGCCGGGCTGGTCTGCGCCGGCGGCATCCTGGTCGACTCGATGACGCGCACCAGCGATCCGGCAGTGCTGGCGATCGGCGACGTGACCCGCAGGCCGTTGCCCGGCCGCCCCGATCCGGTCCGGATGGAGAGCATCCCGAGCGCCGTGGAGCAGGCGAAGCAGGCCGCATCGATCATCTTGAACACGCGGCAGCCCAGACCCGAGGTGCCGTGGTTCTGGTCGGACCAGTTCGATCTGAAACTCAAGATCGCCGGCCTGCCCGGCTCGGCGGACGTGCTGTGCCGAGGCGATCCCACGGCCGGCAAGTTCGCACTCTTCCACCACGAAGGCGGGGTCGTGTCCTGCGTCGAGTCGGCCAACGCGGCGGCCGAATTCATGGCGGCGCGCAAGCTCATCGCCAACGGCGCCCGTATCGACCCCGCCAAGCTCGCGGACCCGGAGGTCCCGCTCCGGAGCGCCGTTTCGCAATGACAGGAGGAAAACCGTGCCCAAGGTCGTCTACGTCCTGCCGGACGGCAGCACGAACGAGGTCGACGTACCCGTCGGGCAGAGCGTGATGGACGGGTCGGTCCGCAACAACCTTCCCGGCATCGTCGCCGAATGCGGCGGCAGCTGCTCATGCGCGACCTGCCACGTCCATCTCGACGAGCAGTGGTGGGACTTCTTCGACGAACCCTCCGACGAGGAGAACGAGTTGCTGGAGTTCGCCGAGGGAGCGCAGTCCAACTCCCGGCTCTCCTGCCAGCTCATCGTCAGCGACGCCTGCGACGGAGTCCAGGTCACAGCCCTCGACAACGACGGCTGACCCGCAGCCGAACAGATCAAGGAGTGCACGATGCAGATCACTGCGGCAGTGGTGGACCAGGCGGGTGGCGATTTCACCCCGCAAGAGGTGTCGCTGGGAGAACCCGCGGGCGATGAGGTCCTCGTCGAGGTCGTCGGTGCCGGCCTGTGCCACACCGACATCGCGGTGAAGGAGGGGCACCTGCCGTTCCCGTTCCCCGGCGTGCTGGGGCACGAGGCGAGCGGTGTGGTGGTCGAGGTCGGCTCGTCGGTCACGAAGGTCGGCAAGGGCGACAAGGTCGCGGTCAGCTTCAACAGCTGCGGTGCCTGTGTCCAGTGCAAGAAGGACGCGCCCGCCTACTGCGAGCAGTTCATGGCCGCCAACTTCGGTGGTCAGCGCTTCGACGGCAGCAGCGCGCTGAGCCGCGGTCAGGAGCAGATCGGCAGCAACTTCTTCGGGCAGTCCTCGTTGGCCACCCACGCCATCGCCCACGAACGAAACGTTGTGAAGGTGCCCGACAGCGCGCCGCTGGAACTCGTCGGTCCGCTCGGGTGCGGGGTCCAGACGGGCGCCGGTGCGGTGATGAACTCGCTGGACTGCGAGCCCGGCTCGTCGGTGCTGGTGCTCGGCGGGGGTTCGGTCGGGCTGTCGGCCGTCCTGGGTGCGGCGGCCCGCGGTCTGCGCACGATCATCGTCGCCGAACCCATGGGGCAACGGCGCGAGCTGGCGCGCGAACTCGGTGCCACGCATGTGATCGACCCGGCTGAGGGCACGTTGTCCGAAATGGTGCGGGCCGTCGCCCCCGAAGGCGTGGAGTACGCGGTGGACACCACGGCACAAGTGCCCGTGATCGAGCAGGCCGTGCTATCGCTGGGACAGCGCGGCGCGATCGGGCTGCTGGGCGTACCGGCCGACCCGGCCGCGGCACTGCCGCTGAGCCTCATTCAGACGCAGGTGACCGGCACCCGGGTGGTCGGAATCGTCGAGGGCGACAGCGATCCGGACACGTTCATCCCGCTGTTGCTGGAACTGCACGCGGCGGGCCGGTTCCCGTTCGACAAGCTCATCACCAAGAAGCCGTTCTCCGCGATCAACGAGGCGGTGGCGGCACAGCACGAGGGCGAGGCGATCAAGATCGTGCTCGTGCACGACTGACCAGCTGGCGGGAAAAGGGAGGCGGAGGCGCCGACCGGTGGGGGCACACCGGTCGGCGCCTCCGTTTTTCGCGCCTCCGAACAGAATTCACTCCTGCCGGTAGCGCACCCCGAATCCATCCCGGCGACGCGCGACGACATGGCGTGCAACGCCGCGACGCAGACGTCCCGGCCCAACGAATCTGTCCGCGTAGGACTTGGTTTGGGGCGTTTTCGGCGCACGCGCGCGAAAACATGCGTGACTCACCGGGTGCATCAGTCGCGTGCCAGCGCGGTGACGGAGCAAACAAGCCTGTGTCGCAGCGCCATGTGCGCGGTCTTCGAACGAGGCCGTGTTCGGCGAAGGCGTCATGACGGCGCGCGCCAGAATCCCTCGTTCCCAACGAGTTCGCCGCAGGCAGCACGACCCGCCCGTGCATTTCCCCGGCAGTGCGGGACATTTCGTCCCAGACACGAAGGAGCGCCCGACCGGCGAACCGGCCGAGCGCTCCTCGCGCGCTCGAACTACTGCGAGCTATCCAGGTACACCGATTGGATCCGATGATAGGCCGCCAGCCCTTCCGGACCGAGCTCGCGCCCCATCCCGCTGCCCTTGATCCCGCCGAACGGCGCCGTGGGGTCGGGCAGGTAGGCGTTGATGCCGATGGTCCCGGTCTGCACCCGGCGGGCGACGTCGAGCCCCTTCGCCGGGTCGCCGGTGAACACCGAGCCACCGAGCCCGTAATCGACCTCGTTGGCCAGTTGCACGGCACCGTCGACATCGTCGTACGGGATCACGCTCAGCACCGGGCCGAAGATCTCCTCCTGGGCGACGGTGGTCCGATTGTCCACGTCGGCCAGGATGGTCGGTTCGACGAACCAGCCCTTGCCGAGATCGTTCGGCCGCCCGCCGCCAGTGGTGATCCGCGCGCCCTCGTGCTTGCCCTTGGCGATGTAGCCCTCGACCCGCTCGCGCTGCTTGGCGGTGGCCATCGGACCGATCTGGGTCGCCGGGTCGAGCGCATCGCCCACGCTCAACGACGAGGCCAGCTGGGTGAAGATGTCCACGACCTCGTCGTATCGCTTGCGCGGCGCGAGGATCCGAGTGCCCGCGTAGCAAGTCTGCCCGTTGTTCATCAGACACGCGCTGAACAGATTCTCCACATTGGACGCCAGGTCCGCGTCCTCCAGGACGATCGCCGCCGACTTGCCGCCCAGCTCCAGCGTGACGGGCCGCAGCAACTCCCCGCAGCGCTGCGCGATGGCGCGCCCCGCCACGGTAGACCCGGTGAACCCGATCTTGTCGACCTTCGGGTGCTCGACTATGTATGCACCGATCTCCCGGCCACCGGGCACGATGCTGAGCACACCCGGCGGCACGCCGGCTTCCTCGGCTGCCTCCGCCATCAGGTAGCTGTCCAACACCGTCTCCGGGGACGGCTTCATGACCACCGTGCACCCGGCGGCCATCGCCGGGGCGATCTTGAAGAAGGCCAGCGACTGCGGGAAGTTCCACGGCACGATCGCGCCGACCACCCCGATCGGCTCGCGCCGCACCAGCGTGGTGCCGCCGAGGAGGCCGGGACGACGCTCTTCCACCTCCGTGCCCTCGGCGAGGTCGGCGTAGTACCGCAGCAGCATGGCGGGGAAAACAGCCTCCAGCTGTTGCCCGATCGCCACCGGCATCCCGTTCTGGCCGCTGATGCGGCGCACCATCTCCTCGGCACGACTCTCCAGCGATGCCGCGAAGCGGCGCATGACCTCCGCCCGGCGCGAGGCTGGCCAGTGCGCCCACCCTGAGGGGTCGTCGAACGCCGCTCGGGCGGACGTCACCGCACGGTCGACGTCGGCCTCACCGGCGTGCGGCACCTTCCCGAGGAGCTCCTCGGTGCTGGCCGAGACCGGTTCGATCGTGTCGGTCGACTGCGGTGCTACCCACTCGCCGCCGATGTACAGCTTGTCGTAGACCAGCTTGTCCATCCGCACTCCTTGCGCCTGTCGTTTTGTGCACAGCGGGTCCAGTACGCGGATGCTGCGGACCGCATCCGCAACGAACGGCCGGACCGGCCGAAGGCCCGAATGGCGGTAGCCGCACGGGATCTTGCGGCGTTCGGTCTCGCGGTGCCGCGCTGCGGCCAGAGCCGCTTTCCCCGGCATGCGTCTGCAGTTAGGCCTTGGCCGTTCCGCCCTGGATGCCGTTCTTCCGCCCCGCTGGCCCAAGTCTGATCGCGCAGGGGGTGCCGCGCCTCACCCCTGCGAGAGATTTTTCGCCTTCCCAAGGGGTGTTGTTGTGCCCGCGACCTGGGATCCGACGGCACGTTCAGCGAAGCTCGCCGCGGGTACGACGGCAGACCCCTGCTGCGCACGCAGCAGGTTGGCCGAGCCGACCGATTGAAATTTTGGTCTGACCATATTATTTTTAGCTTGTTCGAGCTTTCCGCAGGGTGCTGTCAAGTCCGAAAGAGTGTTCCCATGCTGCCAACGGCGACAGTTCAGGACCGGTACACCGACGAAGACGCGAAACGCTTCTACCGAGCCGGTTTCTGGCAGGACGCGAACCTGTTCGACCTCGTCGAAGCGCAGGCGCAAGTGCGCCCGGACAAGATCTTCGCGTCCGACGGGACGACGAACCTGACCTTCCGCGACCTCCGCGACCGCGGCGCGCGGCTGGCGCTCGGCCTCCGCCGCCTCGGGATCCGCCCGGGCGACCGGGTGGCCGTCCAACTGCCCAACTGGAGCGAGTTCACGCTGATCGCCACGGCGCTGGGCCGCATCGGCGGCATCCTCGTGCCGATCATGCCGATCTTCCGCGAGGACGAGGTCGAGTACCTGCTCACCCACTCCGGCGCGAAAGCGGCGATCACCTGCGAGCAGTTCAAGAACTTCGGATACGTGGAGATGTACTCCCGGCTCCGCTCGAGGTGCCCGGAACTCCAGGAGATCATCTCGGTGCGCAGCACCGGCACGGACGGCCGGTGCATTCCGCTCGAGGAGCTGGTCGTCTCCGATCAGGTCGCCGGCGAGGATCCGGAACTCGGCCCGCACCCCTCGCCCGACGACGGATTCCTGATCGTCTACACCTCGGGGACGACTTCGCGCCCGAAGGGCTGCTTTCACACCCTCAACACGGTTCGCGCCAGCAGTGCGGCCATCGCGCGCAGCCTGGATTACCGCGAATCCGACGTCCAATTCGGACCGTCGCCGATCACGCACTCGACCGGCCTGGTCACCAGCATGTTGCTCCCACTGCAGAGCGGTGCCGCATCGCACCTGATGGACGCCTGGGAACCGAATGCGGCGATGCGGCGAATCGCTGAGTACGGCTGCACCTCCGCGGTCACCGCGACCGCGTTCCTGGAGATGCTGCTGAACGTCTATAACCCCGACCAGCACGATCCGAGCAGCATGCGCATGTGGGTGTGCGCGGGCGCTCCGGTACCGGCATCGGTCGTGCACCGCGCTGAGGAGATGCTCGGCGGCTGCCGGATCCTGAGCCTCTACGGCCGTTCCGAGAACTTCCTGACGACCATGTGCACTGTCGACGACGCGCCGGAGCGATCTGCGACCTCGGACGGGGCGGCCGTGAAATCCGCCGGGGCGAGCGTGCAGGTCGTCGACGACCGCGGGGAGGAGGTTCCCCGCGGCACGGAGGGCGACATCGCCTACAAGGGCCCCAGCCACATGATCGAGTACTTCCGCGACCCCGAGCAGACCGCGGCCCTGTTCACACCGGACGGATACTCCCGCTCCGGGGACCTCGGGTACATGGACCAGGACGGGTACGTCCGGGTCACCGGTCGCTCGAAGGACATCGTCATCCGGGGCGGGTTGAACATCAGCGCCCGCGAGCTGGAAGAGCTCCTCGCGGAGCACCCGTTGGTCGCCAACGTCGCCGTGGTGGCGATGCCCGATGCCCGGCTGGGCGAAAAGGTCTGCGTGTACGTCGTGCCGGCCGAGCCGGCGGACCGGCCGTCGTTGGAGTCGATCGTGTCCTACCTGCGCGGGCGGAGAGTCGCGACCCCGAAGCTTCCGGAACGCCTCGAGCTGGTCGAGGAACTTCCGCTGACGGCGACCGGCAAGGTGCAGAAGCACGTGCTGCGCGACGACATCAAGCAAAAGCTCCAGGACGGCGGGGTCGTCTAAAGGCGCGCCTCGATTCCGAACTGGGCGCCACCGTCGCGGTGGCGCCCAGTTTCGTGCTTCGCACGTCCTCGGACGCGAAACGGGGGAAGGGCTACAAGCCCTTCCCCCGCCTCGGGTGCAGGTTCACATCATCGGCGTACCACCGGGGAGACGATCCCGCGGTTGCGGATGGCAGAGGCGTTCAGCCGCCGACGCACATCCGCGTAGCAGGCGCGGCAGAGCTCCCCCGGAACGAACAGCTGCCACGCCGAGTTGGACTGGATGCACTGGGAATCGGCCATCTCCTGACAGATTCCGTGGTGCCCGACCTCGTTGCACAGGCATGCGCACAGCCGCCACGTCATCACGCACCACCGTTCAGCTCTTCAGCTCGGCGACCGCGCCCGTCAGTTGTGGAGCGACCTGGAAGAGGTCACCCACGATCCCGAAGTCGGCGATCTCGAAAATCGGCGCCTCCGGATCCTTGTTCACGGCCACGATCGTCTTCGAGGTCTGCATCCCGGCCCGGTGCTGGATCGCCCCGGAAATGCCCAGCGCGACGTATAGGTTCGGCGAGACGGTCTTGCCGGTCTGCCCGACCTGGAACTGCGCCGGGTAGTACCCGGAATCCACGGCCGCGCGCGAGGCCCCGACAGCGGCACCCAGCGAATCCGCCAGCTGCTCGACCACCTCGAACGACTCCGCCGAACCGACGCCCCGGCCGCCGGAGACGACCACCGGCGCCTCGGCCAGGTCCGGGCGCTCCCCCGCCTCCGCGGGTTGGCGCCCCGTGATCCGCGCCGCCTTGCCGGCAACGCCGATGGCCACCTCTTCCGTGATCGGACTGGATGGTTCGTCCACGGGCTCGATGCTGCCCGGCAGCACCGAGAGCACGGACACTCCCGCGGTCACCTCGGCCTCGGCCAGGTACGCGCCGCCGAACAGCGAATGCGACGCGACGCCCTCGGGTCCGAGGTCCACGACTTCCGACAGCAGCCCGGAACCCAGACGCACGGCCAAGCGGCCCGCGATCTCCTTGCCGTCGACCGACGCGGGGACGAGCACCGCCGACGGCTCGCGCGTGGCGACCAACTCCGCGAGGACGTCGACCTCCGGAACCAGCAACAACCGTGCTGCCTCGGGCGATTCGGCCGCGTAGATCTTCGCGGTTCCGTGCGCGGTGAGCGCATCAGCTACCTTCGCCGCCACCCCGGGTTCGCCGACGACTACCGCGGATGGCTCGCCGAGCCGGCGAGCCGCGGTCAGCAACTCGGCCGTGACCTTCTTGACCTCGCCGTCGACGTGGTCGACGAGGACTAGAACTTCGGACATTACTGCGCTCCTCCTCGTGCGGCCCGGATTTCAGACCAGCTTCTGCGCTGCCAGGTACTCCGCGATCCGAGTGCCGCCATCACCGGCGTCGTCGAGCTTCTGCCCGGCCGGCTTCGGCGGGCGGGGTGCGGCGGCGAGGACCCGGGAGCCGGCGTGAGCGGTACCCACCTCAGCGGCGTCGATGCCCGCATCCGCCAGCGCCAGCACGGACAACGGCTTCTTCTTCGCCGCCATGATCCCCTTGAACGACGGGTAGCGCGGCTCGTTGATCTTCTCCGTCACCGAGAGCACCGCCGGCAGTTCCGCTTCCAGTTGCAGCACCCCGGCGTCGGTCTCGCGGGCAGCGCGCACGGTTGACCCGTCGAGTTCGACGCTGCGGGCATGGGTGAGCTGTGGCCACCCCAGCAGCTCCGCGAGCATCGCTGGCACCGCCCCACTCCGGCCGTCGGTGGCCTCGTTGCCTGCGATGATCAGGTCGACCGCCTCCAGCGTGCCAATCACCTTCGCCAACGCCCGAGCGGTCGCCGGTGCGTCGGTTCCCCGCAACGCCTCGTCGGAGAGGTGGACCGCCTTGTGTGCGCCCATGGACAGCGCCTTGCGGATCGCATCGGTCGCGCGGTCGGGCCCCATGCAGACCGCGGTGACCTCTCCCCCGTGCGATTCGACGATCTGCAGCGCCGCTTCCACGGCGCGCTCGTTGATCTCGTCCAGGACCGCGTCGACCGACTCGCGGTCCAGTGCGTGATCCGTCTCGGTCAACCTGCGTTCGGAGTAGGTGTCCGGAACCTGCTTGACCAGCACGACAACGTTCAACAGTCCCACGCCCTAACTCGTCGAGAGTCCGGGCTCGGGTCGAGTCGCGGGGCTCGTACCTCCGCTCGGACCAGGTGTGCCCGGCACCCGCCTACCAATAAGCCTAAAAGTAATAAAGGACTGACCAAAACACAAGTGCTTGGTGTTGCTTAGGGTCCTCAATATGATCGGTTGTCCGATAATGTGAACCAGCAACCGCGGACAACCGCGGACATGAGACGGACGACGGAGGCTCACGTGCCGCCCACACGCGCACACCGCGCCGACCCTCCCGGAACGCGAAGCCCCGAGCACCGGACCGTGACCCGGGTCGCGGCCATCCTGGAGGCCGCGGCCGCCGCCCCTGACGGCCTGCGCCTCGGGACGCTGCGCGAACTTCTCAACGCGCCGAAGTCGTCCGTCCACGGCCTGGTAAAAGGGCTGGTCGCGGTCGGTTACCTCGCCGAACGGGACGGCCGGTACACCTTGGGGCCTGCGATGACGACCGTGGCTGCCGCAGCGCGCCCGACCGTGGTCGACATGGCCCGCGCCCCGATGGAGAAGCTGCACCGCCAGTTCGACGAAACGGTCATGCTCGGGTCGATGACCGGCGAGACGCTGGTCTACCTCGACACCATCGAGTCGACCCAGGCCATCCGGTATTCGCCGCCGAAGGTGCGGCGGCACTTCGAGAACCCGTCGTCGATGATGAAGCTGCACCTCGCCGAACGGACTCCGGAGCAGCTCGACGACTACCTGCTCGCACGCATCTCGGTTCCCCAGCGCCGCAAGGAGTTGTCCGCGGAGCTGGCAGCCGTGCGCGAGCGCGGAGTGGCCTTCAACCGCGGTGACACGTTCCCCGACCTCAGCGCCGCGGCGATCGGGTTGACCGAGCGGGGCAAATTGGTGGCGTGCATCGCGGTCGGCGGGCCGAGCCCTCGCGTCAACCCGCTGCTCGACGAGATCGCCGCGGCGCTGTCGGAAGCCGCCGCAGAGATCTCGCAACACCTCACCTGACCCCGGACTTCCCCAGCACCTGCGGAAAAGCCGTCGCAGGTCAGGCGTGGATCGCGCGCCGGACGGCAGGCTCAGTCGGCCTGAATCTTGACGGGCGATCGACTATGGTCTTATGGTCCGACCGACCCCATATAGGGCTGTCGATCCGATATGAGAACGGCGTGCGGTTCGAGGTCACTGCGCGCGGTGTCGCCCGCTCCGCGCACAGCCTTGACCTGCGCTGACGCCATCGGCGACTAAGCACCACCTCTCGCGGGGTTCAGGCTGCGCGTCCTCACCGGAGTTCGCGGCGCACCGCGAACTCCGCTCGGCATCGTCGCTACTGCCGCTGCTATGCCGGAACCAGCGGCCGGAACTCGCAGGTTTTCGGCGCGGGAAACGCAGCACCAGCGAACAGGAAGGCCCCGATCGATGGCTGATCGTCGAGACACCCACAGCGCGAGTTCCGAACCCGGTCCGCTGCACGGCGTGATGGTCGTGGCGCTCGAGCACGCCGTCGCCGTCCCGATAGCCACGCGGCAGCTCGCCGATCTGGGCGCGCGCGTCATCAAGGTCGAACGCCGCGACGGCGGGGATTTCGCGCGGCACTACGACGACGTGGTCCGCGGCGGGCTATCGAGCGTGTTCCTGTGGACCGGCCGGGGCAAGGAATCGATCACCGCCGATCTCAAGCAGCCCGAGGGGCGCGAGGTGCTGCACGCGCTGCTCGCCGAGGCCGATGTGTTCATCCAAAACCTCAGCCCGGGCGCGGTCGACCGCATGGGCTTCGGAGACGAAGACCTTCGGACCCTGCACCCGCGGCTGATCGTCGTGTCGAACTCCGGCTACGGCGACCCCGGCCCCTACTCCGGACGGCGGGCCTACGACGCGCTGGTGCAGTGCGAGTCCGGAGTCGTGGCCGCGACCGGAACCGAAGACACGATGGTCAAACCCGGCTTCTCGGCCGCCGACGTCGCCAGCGGCATGCACATGTACTCCGCCGTGCTCATGGCGCTGTACCAGCGCGAACGCACCGGGCAGGGAACGGTCGTCGAGGTCGCGATGCTCGACGCGCTCACCGACTGGATCGCCAACCACATTTACTACACCCAGCACAACGGGGCACCGCCCGAGCGCGTCAACATCGGTCACCCCTCCTTGGTCCCGTACGGGGCTTTCGAGACCGCGGACGGGGATCAAGTCGTGATCGGCGTGCAGAACGACCGCGAGTGGGCGCGGTTCGCGCGCACCGTGCTGCAATCACCCGCACTGGTGGACGATCCGAGCACCGCGACCACGATCGCGCGGGCGCAGCATCGCGCCCGGGTGGACGCGCTGGTGAATGACGCGACGTCCCGACTCGGCACCGCGACGTTGCTGCAACTGCTCGACGAAGCCCAGATTGCCAACGCACGGGTGAACGGCCTCGCCGAAGCGGCCGACCACCCGCAGTTCACCGCCCGCGACAGGTGGGTCGAGGTGGACTCTCCGGTCGGGCCCGTGAACACCTTGCGACAGGTGATCCAGGAGCGGGGCAAGCAGTACCCGGCCGGTCCGGTGCCCGAACTCGGCGCCCACACCGACGCGCTCCTCGGCGAGCTCGGCTACTCCGTGGCCGCCATCGCCGACCTCCGGCGGCGCGAAGTCATCTGACCGCGAATTCCGCCGCACAGCCCGGAACCCCGACCGAGAGGCAGACTCGCATGGTTTCGTTCGCTTTCACCGAAGAACAGCAAGACTTCCAGCGGACGCTCGCCGACTTCACCCGCAGGAACCTGCTGCCGGGCTACCGCGACCGCGCCGCGTCCACGACGTTCCCGTTCGACGTCCTGCGCCGGCTCGGCGAGCTCGGCGTGCTGGGCATCGGGCTGCCCGAAAAGTTCGGGGGCACCGGTCAGGAAGACCCGATCATGCTGGGCTTGGCGACCGAAACGCTGGCCTACGGCGATGTGAACCTGGCTTCGGCGCCGGTGCAGACCGGCCTCATCGCCTCCCAGCTCCTGCACGCGGACGAGGCGGTGCAGGAACGCTACCTGCCGCCCATGATCGAAGGGCGGGAGACGGTCGCGATCGCGCTCACCGAGCCCGGTTCCGGTTCGGATGCCGCTGCGATGTCCACAGTGGCCCGTCCGGTCTCCGGCGGGTGGCGCCTCAGCGGTGAGAAGACCGCCATTTCCTGGGCCTGCAACGCTTCCGCCGCGCTGATCTACGCGCGCGATCCCGGCAGCACACGTTCGTCCGGAGTGAGCTGCTACCTGGTCCCGCTCGATTCCGCGGGCGCCGCCGTGCACCACATGCCGGGCATGGGCTGTCTGCCGCTCGGGTGGGGTTCCATCCACCTCGACGACGTTTTCGTGCCGGCGAGCCACCTCGTCGGCGAGCCGGGCACGGGTTTCCAGGCGGTGATGAGCCACTTCGACTTCAGCCGCGCAGCGCTGGGCCTGATGTGCCTGGGGGCCGCGCAGGTGAGCCTGGACGAAGCGGCCGCCTACGCGACCCAGCGCCACGCATTCGGCAAACCCATCGCCGAAAACCAGGGAGTCTCGTTCCCCCTCGCGGAGCACGCGACGTACCTCGAAGCCGCGCGATGGATGTGCTACCACGCCCTGTGGATGCGCGAGCAAGAGCAGCCGCACACGTCGCTGGCCTCCATGAGCAAGTGGTGGCCCCCGGTCGCCGCGAAGGACGCCGTGGAGGCCGCCATGAAGATCCACGGCAACCTCGGCTACTCCACCGAGTTCCCGTTGCAGCAGCGCTACCGCGACGTCATGGCGTACCTGGTCGCGGACGGGACCGCCGAGATCCAGAAGCGGATCATCGCCAAGGACGTGCTCGAGCGCGGCAGCGTGGTGTTCTAGCGCGGCGAGTCGGCGGTCAGTTCCAGGGCGATGTCCGCGATCATGTCCTCCTGGCCGCCGACCAGACCTCGCCGACCGACCTCCACCAGGATCTGTCGGGTGTCCAGCCCGTGCTCGGCAGCGGCGCGCTCAGCGTGGCGCAGGAAGCTCGAATACACCCCCGCGTACCCGAGAGTCAGCGTCTCCCGGTCTACCCGCACTGCGCGGTCCTGCAACGGGCGGACGATGTCGTCGGCGGCGTCCTGCAAGGCGAACAGGTCGCAGCCGTGCTGCCAGCCGTGCAGGTCGGCAACCGCCACGAACGCTTCGAGCGGACAGTTGCCCGCGCCGGCGCCGTGCCCCGCCAGCGAGGCGTCCACCCGGGTCACGCCCTCTTCCACCGCCACCACCGAATTGGCCACGGACAACGACAGGTTTTCGTGAGCGTGGATGCCGATCTCGGTGGCGTCGTCGAGCACGTCGCGGTACGCGCGAATCCGTTCCCGCACGTCCCGCATCGTCAGTCGACCACCGGAGTCGGTGACGTACACGCAGCGCGCGCCCGCGGACTCCAGCTGCACGGCCTGCTTCGCCAGCTCTGTCGGCGAGGCCATGTGCGACATCATGAGGAAGCCGGACACGTCCATGCCGAGATCGCGGGCCTTGCCGATGTGCTGGGCGGCGATGTCCGCTTCGGTGGCGTGCGTGGCCACCCGCACCGAGCGCACGCCGAGCTCGTGGGCGCGTTCGAGTTCCTTGACGGTCCCGATTCCCGGCAGCAGCAACGTGGTCAGCACCGCCCGGTTGACGACCTCCGCCGCGGCGGAGATCCACTCCCAGTCCGTGTTGCTCCCGGGGCCATAGGTGACGCTCCCGCCGGCCAAGCCGTCGCCGTGGGCCACCTCGATGGCGTCGACGCCCGCGGACTCCAACGCGGCCGCGATCGCGCGCACCCTGTCCGGGGCCAGTCGGTGCCGGATCGCGTGCATACCGTCCCGCAACGTGACGTCCTGGATGTACAGAGGGGGCGTGCTCTGGTGCGGTGTGCTCACGTGTCCACCTCGACGCGCTGCCGGGCCGCGTTCGCGGCGAGCTGCTCGGCCGTGCGCAGTGCGGCCGAGGTCATGATGTCCAAGTTGCCCGCGTAGGCGGGTAGGTAGTGCGCCGCGCCCTCCACGGCGAGGAATACCGAGACCTTCCAGCTCGGGCGCGGCGCGGCGTCGATCAGCGTGCCCAGCGGCTCGTCCGCGGCGACGGGCGTGATCTGCACCTGCTGCTTGAGCCGGTAGCCGGGCACGTAGCTGGAAACCTCGGCGACGGTCCGCTCGACGCTGTCCCGGATCAGTTCGGGGTCGCCGTCGCCCGCCAGGCACAAAACCGTGTCGCGCATGATCATCGGCGGTTCGGCCGGGTTCAGGACGATGATCGCCTTGCCACGGTCCGCGCCGCCGACGACCTCGATCGCCTTCGCGGTCGTTTCGGTGAACTCGTCGATGTTCGCGCGGGTGCCGGGCCCCGCCGATTTCGAGGCGATCGAGGCGACGATCTCGGCGTAGCGGACCGGTGCGACTCGGGAAACCGCTGCGACCACGGGAATCGTCGCCTGCCCACCGCAGGTCACCATGTTCACGTTGGTGGCGGTTCGGTGCGCGTCCAGGTTCACGGCCGGGACCACGAACGGCCCGATCGCTGCGGGCGTGAGGTCGACCAGCAGCTTCCCGTGGGGTTCCAGCAGCGCCGAGTTCCGCTCGTGGGCCGTTGCCGAGGTGGCATCGAAGACGACGTCCACGTCGGCGAACTCGGGCATACCGAGCAGTCCCTCCACGCCACGATCCGTCGTGGCGACGCCGAGCCGACGCGCGCGGGCGAGCCCGTCCGAGGTGGGATCGACTCCCACCATCACCCCCATGTCGAGGGAATCGGACAGCCTGATCACCTTGATCAGGAGGTCGGTTCCGATGTTGCCGGAGCCGATGATCGCGACCTTGGTCTTCACGTTGCTCCCCCTGCGTTCCCGGAGAATTCTGCGGTGACGGTCCCGAGCCCGCTCAACGTGGCGGAGAAGGACGTCCCGGCGCTGACGGGCACCATCGGTCCGAGGGCTCCGGACAGCACGATCTCCCCGCTGCGCAACGACATCCCGAGTTCGTAGCAGGTGCGGGCCAGCCACAGCAGCGCGTTCAGCGGGTCGCCGAGGCAGGCCGCCCCGCTTCCGCTGCTGACCGTCCGGCCCTGACCATCGACCATGGTCATCTCCACTTCCCGCAGATCCGCGCCGGCGAAGTCGAACTGGGTCCCGCCGAGGACGAACATTCCGCTGGAAGCGTTGTCCGCGACGGTGTCGGAGAAGCTGATGTCCCACCCCGCGATCCGGCTGTCCACGATTTCCAGGGCAGGCACCGTCCCCGCGACGGCCTCGCGCGCCGAGGCGAGATCGATGTGCGGGCCGTCGAGGTCGGTGCCGAGCACCAACGCGATCTCCGCCTCGATCCGCGGTTGCAGCAACCGGGCGGTGTCCACAGCGGTTCCGGCAGGCACAGCCATGTCGTCGAACAGGACACCGAAGTCGGGCTGCTCGACCCCCAGCTGCTGCTGGACCGCCGGGGAGGTCAGGCCGATTTTGCGGCCGACGATTCGCCCGCCACGGTCGCTCCGGTGCCGAGTCAGCATTGATTGGACGGCGTAGGCCGTGGTCGCCGCCGCGTCGGGCAGTAGGTCGCGGACGGGCGCGCACGGCACGCGGGTCTTGGCGGCGTCCAGCAGACGCTCGGCCGCCGCCTCGATTCCGGTCAGCTCGGGCACAATTCCCTCGGTTCGTCTCGATGCGGCGGATCAGCCGCGTTTGATCAGGGGCAGCTCGGGGCGCCGGTCGGAGACGCCAGCTTCGTCGGCCAGCTCTCCCGGCACGGTTCCGTGCGCGAAGAACTCGTGGAAGACCGGGTTGAACAGGTCCGGCCGGTCCGTCTGGCCCTGGTGGCCGCAGTCGTCGGGGTAGAAGAACTGCACGTTGGGCAGGTGGTCCTCCTGGACGTGCCCCCACTCGACCGGGGTCAGGATGTCCTGCCTGCCGTAGAGGTAGATCCCGGGGATCTCCAGCCGGTCCAGGCGCCCCTTGGTCGCCAGCCGCGCGGCCCGGTTCTGGTCAGTCCACGGGACGATGTGGCGGTACTGCAACAGCGTGGGCCAGAACTGCTGGTGGGCCTCCAACCGCTCGGCGGCCGACAAGTAGCGCATTTCGACGAGGTCGTCGCTGACCGCCTCGGGCCGGTGGATGATCGCCTCCATCATGGACCGCATTCCTTCGCGGGTGCCGTCGTAGGCGGTCATGTGGAACTGCCCCTGCGGCGGCTTGATCTCCTCCGGGACGACGTCGCCGACATCGCCGGCGATGAGCGCGAAGCTCAGCACCCGCTCCGGGTGCGCCACGGTGTAGTTCACCGTGTTCATGCAACCCATCGAGTTGCCCGCCAGGTGAAAGCGGTCCAGGCACAGCGCGTCGGCGAAGTCGTGGATGAAGTCGACGAAGTCCTCCATGCCCCGCGGCCAGTGCTCCGGCCTCGGGTCGGACAGGCCGAACGCCGGCATGTCGGGGCAGTAAACCCGGAATCCGCGCTCCCCCAGGTAGGACGCCATGAACCGCCACCCGGCCAGGCCCGACGATCCCGGCAGGCCGCCGTGCAGCAGTACCACGGCAGGACCCGTGTCACCCGAGGTCATGTAGTGGGCCCGTGCACCGTTGGCGAGACGCACCCATCGGCTCGCCATGCCCGGTGTTTCGACGAGATTCTCACTGGTTAACGCCATCAGCGTGCTCCTTCGCAGCTAGTTCGAGGGGATCGGTGGCGAGCCCCAGCAGTTCAGCGGCATTGCGGGCCAGGAAGGACGGATCGACGTGCTCGGGGAGCACGCCGGTCTGCTGTGCCGCCCGCACCGAGTTCATCGATTTCGCCATCTGGTCCGGGAAGAACGGCGCATCGCTGCCCAAGACCAACCGGTCGGCACCGAACCGGTGCACGAGCAGCCCCAGGTGCTCGTCGTCGAAAACGAGGGTGTCCACGAACAACCGGCGCGCCAACCGGTCCCGGTCCGCGGTGTCGCCGGTCAGGTTTGCTGCGAGCCGCAACCGTGGGTACGCCCATGGGAACGTTCCGCAGCCGTGCGCGAGCACGACGCGCAGTTGCTCGCGTTCGGCCAAGACTCCCCCGAACACCAGCGCCGACGCTGCGATGGCCGTGTCGGTCAGCATTCCCAGACCGAGGTCGTACGGAGCTCCGGCCCGGCGAACCACGTCCCGTCCGCCCTGCACCGGGTGCACGAACACCGCCGATGCCGTGGCATCGCAGGCATCCCAGAACCGCTCGAGATCCGGGGCGTCCAAGTCGAGCTCGCCGATCCGGGTTCCGACTTCGACCCCGTGCAGGCCGATCTCCCGGCACCGCCGGAGTTCCGCGATAGCGGCGTCGATGTCGCCCAGCGGCAGGCATCCCAGTCCGAGTAGACGCCCACCGGACTGCTCGCACGCCTCCGCGATCGAGTCGTTGGTGCTGCGCGCGCATTCCGGATCCGCGCCGGCCGCGTGCTCCATGACGACCGGGACGGGTGAGACGACCTGGTGGGAGAGCCCAGCCCGGTCCATCTCCGCCAAGCGCAGATTCACGTCCCACAGCACCGGCTCGACGGCCCGGAACGTCCTGTCACCGCGCATGATCCGCCCGCCCCCGTCTCCGTCGATCACGAGCCGGGGAGCGTCGGCATCGTGTCGGGCCGGGACTTCTCCCGCGTCGAGGCCGAAATGGTGCGCGTGCACATCGACGGCCGTGAGCTCGGGCATGGACAGCATCCCTGCGGTTCGGAGGAATCGTGGCCGCGACGCTAAAGACATCCGCGCCGCGGCGGGGCTGATGTTTCAGTGGCCGGAACCGAAACCCGTGCGGCGCAAGGAAAGACCTGGCGGGCGCGATCGGGTTAAGCTCTCCATGGTCCCGATCGGCGCCGTACGGCCCGCGCTCGTGCGCGGGTTTGCACGACGGCGGGCAGCACAAGGAGGTGCGCCGTGACCACGATGCACGAGCAGAAGCAGGAATCCCCTCCCACTTCGATCCTGTCCAAAGCGTTCGACGTGCTGGGGGCGTTCGGGCCCGACCACCGGGTCCTCACTCTCACCGAGATCGCGTGCGCGAGCGGTCTGCCGAAATCCACGGTTCACCGCTTGCTCGGTCGGCTGACCGAGCTCGGTGTGATCGAGCCGCATTGCGCGGGGTTCAAGGTCGGCTTGCCGCTGCGGCGGTTCGCTTCGGCGATGCCGATCGAAAGCCTGCGGCAGTCGGCGCTGCCACACCTGGGTGCGCTGCACCACTGGTCTCGTCGGCACGTGCACATGGCCACGCTGCGGGGCGATCGGGTGGTGTTCGTCGAGCGGATGATGGTGCCGGGGCACGAGCTGCCGTCGGCCGACCCCGGCACGGACCTGCCCGCGCACGCCACAGCACTGGGCAAAGCGTTGTTGGCGTTCGCTCCACCAGATGAGGTCGACTCCGCGTTGGCAGGCCCGTTGCACGCGGTCGCGCCGAACACGATCACGGATGCCGCGGAGTTCCGCGCCGAACTGGCCGAGGTTCAGCGGAACCGGTTCGCCGGTGCGCGCGGTGAATCGCACCCCGACGTTTGCTGCCTGGCCGCGCCGCTGCTGATCCGCGGCCGCGCGGTGGGGGCGTTGTCGGTGTCCTCGACGGCCGGAGAACGCAACAGCGACCGGGCACTCATCGATGCTGTGCGCGTGACAGCGGACCGGGTCGCCACGGACAATGCGAAGGTGCTGGCCGACGGCCACGAGGACTGGTTCCCGGGTCGGCTGTGAGCGCCTGTCCGCTCAGGAGTCGCTTCCGAGTGGTCTGCGTGGCGGTGCCGGTTGCTTACAGGTCGTTGCTGGAGCGGGCTCCGCCGCTGACCAGACAAAGACCCTACTGAAACGACGTCTCAGGAGAAGATCCCGAACGGCTTGTTCGAGTTGAACACGTCTGTGGTCACCATCGTCGACCAGCGCCGCTGCAAGCCGAGTTCCTGCACGGCGCCGAACAAGCAGAACCAGTTCAGCATTTCGTGCTGGCCGGCCGCCACGACGTCGCGCCCGCTCACCGCGGCGAGGTCGTCGAAGCGGCCCTCGACCATCAGTTGGTAGAGCCGTCGGTCGGCGGCGGTGTCCGGCCGGATGTGCCAGAGGGCGTCGGTCAGGAAGGCGTGCGACCAGCTCGACGAGGCGATGAACGCGACCCGCTCGTCGTTCCCGGCGAAGTGCCGCGCGATCGCCCGTCCCACCTCGACGCAGCGGGCCGGGCTCGGGCCGGATGGGTCGAGCTCCTCGCTGGAGATGTCGGCGAACCGGGCCAAGCCGCCCTTGCGCGCGATGGCGTGCTCGCCGTAGCAATTCACCGTGATCGGCAGCAGCCGGTACGGGAATCGCGCTCCCGCGTGGTCGTAGTCCAGGAACAGCTGGGTGTTCAGGATGGCGTGCGGGAAGTGCGCTCCATCCCGCTTGCGGTACGAGTAGGCCATGTCGACGCCGTCGTTGATGAGCCCGTCGGCGAGCCTGCGGGCGATCGCGGAGTCGCCGCGGAGAGTGATGCGGAAGTCGTCGGGCAGTCCCCAGGCGTTCGGGCTGCCGCGCTCGTTCATCACCTCGAACGCCGGCACCTCCAGGTCGTCGTAGGCGAGCACGCAGAACGGTGGCACGACCTCTTCGCGGAAGTTCTCGTACTGGTCGTCACCCCACACCACGACCACGTCTGGGGCGAACTCGTCGAGAGCGGCGCGGCACCGCGTGAGACCGCCCAGCAGGTCGGCGCGGTGCCCGGCCGCTGCGGAACGCCCCTGGTCCGCGCCCCACTCCGCGCGCATGGACGCCGGCCAGCTCGCCGGGTCCTTCTCGCGCTCGGGGATATCGGGGTCCTGCAACGTCCACCTGAGCAATCCGGCCATGTGCTCGTCCGTGCCAGCTAGCAACGGGTAGTGCGTCATGCCGAGGCCGAGGAATCGACTCATCGTCGTTCTGCTCCGTTCTGGGTTCCCCGCGGTGTCGGTGCGACGTGCGATTCCGGCATGACGACGACGCTGGATGTGCCCAGGTGCCACCAATTCGTCCCGTCTTCGTCAGGTTCGTGCGGGAGCACCTCGACGGTCGTGAACGGAATCCCATTGGGATCGTGCGTGCCCACGATGATGTTGATGTCGCAGCCGGCCGACCGGATGTGCAGGATCTTGTCCGGCCCGTCGGGTTCGTGGTGATCGACGATGCGCATCGGTGCTCCGTTCGCGGGTGGCCGCAGCGGTGCCGGAATGGCGGCACGTCGGGTTTCGCTCGACCCGGACGTTAGCCATCTGCTGCCGGACCCAGGAACAGCGGTTCCAGCGGCCGGAACCAGGTCACCAAGCTGCAGCGGCGATTCCTAGCCTGGGCTTCTCCCCCGGCCTCCCGGAGGTTCCGGGTGTGGGCAACGAAGGCCGCACTGAAACGGAGACGGGCATGCCTGATCCTCTCGTGATCGACAATCGCAAGGACTCGCTGTTCCAGGTCGACCGCGAGGTGTTCACCTCGCAGGAGGTCTTCGAACGGGAACGCGAGCTGCTGTTCGGCCCGTCCTGGTTGTACGTCGGCCACGAATCCGAGCTCCCGGAGCGCAACGATTTCCGCACCCGCGACGTGGGCGGCCGGTCGATCATCTTCAACCGCGACCGGCGCGGCGAGGTCCGGGTGCTGCTCAACACCTGCCTGCACCGCGGCGCATCGGTCTGCCGGCATCCGGCCGGGAAGGCGAAGATCTTCACCTGCTTCTACCACGGGTGGGCCTACCGCAATTCGGGCGAGCTGGTGAACGTCCCGTCCGCGGAGGACTACGCCGCATCACCGGCCGACGTGTACGGCGGTCTGCACACGCCGCGCATCGAGTCCTACCGCGGCTTCTGGTTCGTGAACTTTTCCGGCGACGCCCCGGATCTGCGTAGCTGGCTGGGTACCGCGACATACCTGCTGGACCTGGCCGTGGACCAGTCCGAGGACGGCATCGAGGTGCTCACCGGCACGCACAACTACGAACTGCACGCCAACTGGAAGCTGCTGGTCGAGAACAGCGTGGACGGCTACCACGCGAAATCGGTGCACCACACCTACTTCGAGATGATGATGGAACTCGGGCAGACCCCGCCGATGCTCGGCGATGCCGACACCAACGGCGTGCCACCGGCCGGGCTGGGAACCGAGTTCGACAACGGGCACGCCACGCTGATCTACCCGGGCAACGGCCTTCCGCTGGCCAACGAGAACGTCGTGCGCAACTTGGCCGAGCTGCGGGAGAAAGCGGTCCAGCGATGCGGCGAGTCCTACGCCACCGCGGTGTTCGACCTGGCGCGCAACAGCATCTTCTTCCCCAACTTCGTGCTGATCGACCTGAACTTCGGCATGATCCTGCGCACGATCATGCCGGTCGCGCCCGACCGCACCGAAGTCACCAGCTGGCACATCGCGCCCCGCGGCCTCGACGGCGAATCCCTGCAGTACCGCATCGACAACGCGCTCACGTTCTGGGGACCGGCCGGGCTGGCCACCCCCGACGACGTCGAGGCGCTCGAACAGGCGCAGCGCGGATTCACCGCGCGCAACGAGGTGCGCTGGTCCGACATCTCCAAAGGCCTGGGCAAGGCCCGCCCGGCGGCCAACGACGAACTCCAGATGCGCGCCTGGTGGCGGCAGTGGAACGCGCTGATGACCGGCGAGCGGTTGCCTCGCGAGGTCGACGAGTTCGTCCCGTTCGACACCCGCACACCCCAGGGAGCCTGACATGACCGCTGCCACCCCGAACGCCGCGACCGTGACCCGCAGCGAGGTCGAGGACTTCTTGTTCCTGGAGTCCGCGCTACTCGACGAATGGCGCCTGGAGGAGTGGGTCGAGCTGTTCACCCTCGACTGCACCTACGAGGCGCCGGCCACCGACGCGCCCGCGTCCGATCCGGGTCAGACCTGGTCGTTGATCCACGACCGGCGGACGATGCTGGAACAGCGCGTGATCCGCCTCAAGAAGCCGGAGGCGCACGCAGAGTTCCCGCACTCGCAGACCAGTCGCATCGTCGGCAACGTCCGCATCCTCGACCGCGGTCCGGATGCCGTGTCGGTGTCGGCGAGCTTCCTCGTCTCCCGCATGAAGGCCGGAAAGTTCGACCAGTACGCCGGCCACTACTACTACGCCCTGGTGCCGGGCGCGGACGGGTTCAAGATCCGGCGCAAGAAGGCGGTGCTGGCCCACGACCGCCTCGCTCCCCAGGGCAAGATCTCGTTCGTCCTGTGACGAACGGCGCGCGTCCACACCAGGAGGATTTACCGATGAGCGAGCCGAGCGCGGTTTCGGACCGGGTTCTCGCGTGCGAGGCCGACGAACTCGCCGACGGAGAGTCGATGACGGTCGAGCCCGACAGTGGCGAGGCGATCGCCGTCTACCGCGTCGACGGGCAATTCTACGCCACCGCGGACATGTGCACGCACGAGGAGTGGTCGTTGGGTGAGGAAGGCGAACTGTGCGGCTTCGAGGTCACCTGCACGCTGCACAACGCGAAGTTCGACATTCGCGACGGAACGGCGTTGTGCTTCCCCGCCACGGTCGCCCTGCGCCGCTACCCCACGACCGTGGAGGCCGGGAAGGTCTACGTGCTGACCGAGGAGTCCGCTGGTGAGAGCTGAGCGGTTCACCGGCCGCGTCGCCGTCGTCACCGGTGGCGCCAGCCCCATCGGTTTCGGGATCGCGGCGCGACTGGCCGACGAGGGCGCCACACTCGTGCTGGGCGATGTCGATACGGACCGGTTGCGGACCGCGGCGGTCGAGCTGGCATCGGACCGACAGGGCCGGATCCGGACCGTCTCCGGGGATCTCAGCGAACGCGCGGACGCCGAACGGCTGATCGCGACCGCCGCGGAAACGGCCGGACGCCTGGACATTCTGGTCAACTGCGCCGGCGGCGGCGTGATCCTGCCGACCCCCGAACACACCGAAGACACGGTGCGAGCGACGATCGACCGGAACCTCTGGACGACGCTGCACTGCACGCTGGCCGTGCTGCCGATCATGTCCGGGGCCGGGTACGGAAGGATCGTCAACATCGGTGCGGAATCGGTGCGCAACGGCCTCTACCGGCACGCGGTGTACAACGCCGCGAAGGGCGGGGTGCACGCGTTCGCCACCGGCCTCGCACGCGAGTACGCCGAGCGGGGTATCACGGTGAACACCGTCGCGCCGGCGTGGATCAGCACTCCGGAGGCGGATGCCCGGATCGTGGCCGCCCCCGAGGCGGAACGTCGCGACATGGCGGAGTTTTTCGCGCAGATCAGGTCCACGATCCCGATGGGCCGTCCGGGGACGGTGGCCGAGGTCGCCGCGGCGGTCGCGTTCGTCGCCGCGGAAGAGGCGTCCTACGTGACCGGGCAGACGATCAGCGTCAACGGCGGCAGCTCCATGCTTTGATCCCGTCCTCGGAGGAGCGGGCCTGCCCAGCCGGCTCGCTCCTCCGTCCTCGCTGGTCTCAGGCGAGGGTCGGGCGGTATGTGTAGGACGTGCTGCGGCTGAGCGCGAATTCGAAGATCCCCGTGCCGCGAACCCCGTTCCAGCGGTAGGACGCCAGCCGGTCGGTCAACGGCGAGTCGAGGGTCCGCTGGTGGACCGACCCATCCAGCGGGTAGGTGTCGTGCTCCAGGTGGTCCCGGCCCATCCGGCGCCCGTGGTGCCCGCCGTACCCGCCACCCGCCATGAAGCCGCCACCGGCCGTGGCGTCCACGTCGATCAGGTATGTCGTGCCGCGCTTGGTCACCACTTCCACGGTGCCGTCACGCAGGTCGAGCCCGTCGAAGCGGAGGTCGTGCCGGACGTCGACGACGGCGTCGAGGACGCCGTGCTCGTGCAGCACCGCACCTTCCAGCAGCAGTCGTCCGCCGCCGCGGTCCTCGACCAGCAGGAGGCTGACCGAGCGGTCCGGGAACTGCGCCTGGAACCACGCGTGCATCCCCTGGCCTCCCGAGAGGTTCCGCACGCCCCGGGACCGGTCCCGCTGGCCGTACCAGCCGTTGACCCGGTGCACCTCGCCGTCGAGCAGCAGCGTGCCTTCGTAGCGCCCGGACTGCACGAGGTGTTCGAAGTCGGTCGTCGCCGCGTCGGCGTTGTTCACCGCCACATCCCCGAGCCAGTACGGGGTGCGCGCCCGCCAGATCACGTCGTACTCCATGCCGGTCGGGTTGGGGGCGAGCCGGAGCCGCCAAGCCCGGTTCGGCTCGAGCACCTCGAACCGCAGCGGGCCGGCGCCTCGTCCTCCCGTGGCGCTGAGTTCGGTGGAGAACCGGACGTTGCGCTGCTCGGTGTCCGTGGTGACGATCGCGAAGCCGTCGGCGACGTCCTTTGCCGGGTAGTGCCCGAACCCCGTGATCACCGACGGTGCGGTCTCCCAGGTCGGATGGAGGTTGAACATGAAGCGGTCGAAGAACCGCTCGGGCACGCCCGTCGCGCCGGGTTCGACCAGGTCGTCGTGGAATTCCTCGCTCATCGGTTCTCCTTCCGACCGGTATCCGGTCTCCTGCTTCGAATCGGCGCGGGCAGCCCGACCGCCGACGACTTTCTGCTCCGGAGCACCGAGGTGGTCACGGTTCTAAGCGGTCCGCGTCCGCCGACGACGGAGTCGGTTCCGAGATCGAGCTGAGCACGCCGGCCTCGACCAGCGACGCCACCGCGTCCTGGGAAACGCCCCAGTCGGCCAGCGCCGACCTGGTGTGCTCGCCGGGTAGCGGCGGTGGTGAGTCGACGCGCGCCGGGGTCCGGCTGAATCGCGGCGCGGGCGCGGGTTGGGTCAACCCGTCGACCTCGACGAAGCCGCCGCGCGCGCGGTTGTGCTCGTCCTCGGCTGCTTCCTCCACGTCCAGCACGGCGGTCAGGCAGGCATCGCGGCCACGCGCCGCTTCGACCCACTCGTCGCGCGTGCGGGCGCGGATCGCGTCGGCGAACAGCTCCTTGAGCCTCGGCCACTGGGATCGGTCGTGCTGCTCCGGTAGCGACGCGGCGTCGAATCCCAGCACGGCCAGCAGCTCGGCGTAGAAGCGCGGTTCGAGTGCCGCGACCGCGATCCAGCGCTCGTCCGCGGTCAGGTACACGTCGTAGAACGGCGCTCCGGAGTCGACCAGGTTGGTGCCGCGAGCCGGGTTCCACGCGCCGGTGCGGGCGAACCCGTGGAAGGCGGCCCCGAGCAGCGCCGCTCCGTCGCACATCGCCGCGTCGATGACCTGCCCCGCACCGGACCGCCGCGTCTCCCACAACGCGGCGAGGATGCCCAGCGCGAGCACCATCCCGCCACCGCCGAAGTCGCCCACCAGGCTCAACGGCGGTGTCGGCGGCTGCCCCGCGCGGCCGATCAGCGAGAGCACACCGCTCTGCGCGACGTAGTTGAGGTCGTGCCCGACAGTGCGCGCCAACGGACCTTCCTGCCCGAATCCGGTCATCCTCCCGTAGACCAGCCGCGGATTGCGCTCGGAGCACTCCTGCGGGCCGATGCCGAGCCGTTCGGCCACTCCTGGCCGGAAGCCCTCGATGAGCGCATCGGCTCGTTCGACCAGGCCGAGCACGAGCTCGCGACCGGCCGCATCCTTGAGGTCGATCCCCACCGATCTGCGTCCTCGGTTGAGCACCTCGGTGCGGAAGTCGGCGCTGGGACCGACCAGCTCGGCGCCTGCGACGCGGTCCACCCGGATGATGTCGGCGCCGAGGTCGGCGAGCATCATCGCGCAGAACGGGCCTGGGCCGATGCTGCCGATCTCGATGACCTTCATGCCGGCCAGTGGCCCGGATGTCTCCTCACCCGTGCTTGCCTGGTGCACGAACGCGCCCTCCTTCGATGTGCGCTGACGCAGCGGTCCACTTCGGACCTCGAAACCGAATTCCCTTCCCATAGACGGCGTCCGGAAGCGCGAAGTCCCGTACTTCCCGGGAAGCTCCAGGTCGGCCACCCCGGACCTCGAACCCCCGCGGCCCCCGGCTCCCCGACCGCCGCCCGCGGTCAGCTCATTCCTGAAGCTTGTCCTTGATGTCGGCGCGCAGCAGGTGCTTCTGGATCTTGCCGGTCGCAGTGGTCGGCATCGCCTCGACGACCTCCAACCGCTCCGGCACCTTCTGGATCGCCAAGCCCTCGCCCAGCAGGTAGGTCTTGATCTCGTCGAACGCAGGCGGATTCGCCGGGTCGGCCGGAACCAGGTAGGCGCACATCTTCTCGCCCAGCCGCGCATCGGGCATGCCCACGCAGGCGATCTCGTGGACGCCGGGATGCGCCGCCAGCAGGTCCTCGACCTGCCGAACGCTGATGTTCAACCCACCACGAATGATGATGTCCTTGAGTCGGCCGGTGACCCGCACGAACCCGTCCTGGTCCATCACGCCCAGATCGCCGGAGCGGTGGAAGCCGTCGCTGGTGTAGTTGGCCGCGGTCTCCTCTGGCTGGTCGAGGTACCCGAGGCAGTTCATCGCCCCGCGGTAGGCGATGTCGCCTTCCTGCCCCGGTGGCAATTCCTCCCCTTCCGGCCCCACGATCCGCACCTCCTGATGCGGCAGCGCGCGACCATCCGAGGTGAGCGAGCGGGACGGGTCGTCATCAACGGTGCACATCGTCGTGGTGATGCCCTCGGTCCTGCCGTAGAGACTGAAGACATGCATGTTCGGCAGCACCTGCCGGGCGGACTCGACCATGCTGGCCGGAACCGGCGCCCCGGCCGACGTCCAGAACCGCATGCTCCGCGCGTCATGCACGGCCGGGTCGTAGACGTCGATCAACGCCTGTAGGAACGTAGTCGCGGTCACCGCGGCCGTGCAGCCGAACTTCGCGATCCGCTCCAGACCCTCGCGCGGTTCCCACTTCTCCATCAGGTGCGAAGACGCGCCGTGGACCAGCGGCATCAGGTAGCTGGTGACGAACCCTGTGGTGTGCGTGACCGGCGACGGTCCGAATTGGACGTCATCGGCTGTGTAGCGCCACCCCTGGCCGAGCAACCGGGCACCGGCACACATGGTGTTGAAGGTGTGCACGCAGCCTTTGGGCCGGGCGGTCGTGCCGGAGCTGAACATGATCGTGAACGGATCGTCCGGCGACGCACCCGGCCCGAGCTCCGCCTCCGAGGCAGCCGGTTCGGCAACCAGGTCCCGGTACGCGACGGCACCCGCGGGAACCTCTTCGGCCCGGACGACAACCACCGTATCCAAGAATTCGTGCGCATCCGCCAGATCGACGAACAGTCCCGCGTGGTCGAAGCCCCGGTGCTCGCCGGCTGTGAACGCCGCCTTCACGCCGGCGCTCTCGACGATGTAGGCGACTTCGTCCCGGCGATAAATCGGCATGATCGGCACCAGGACCGCACCGGCCCGCGCGACCGCCGTGGCGATCGCGAAAAACTCCGTCCAGTTGGGCAACTGCACCGCGACCCGGTCACCGGGCCCGATCCCCCGGCGCACCAGTCCGGACGCCAGCCGCACGGCTGCGTCCCGCAACTCGCTGTAGGTGCACGAGGTGGTCGAGTCGGAGCCGAACAGACCCTCCGCCCGTTCGGCCGCGTGTTGCTCGACCACGTCGAACAGCCGCTCATCGCGCCAAACACCGGCGGCGTAATGGTCGCGGATCTCGTCCTCGCTGTAGCGGTCATGCACGGTCATGAGCGTCATGGGCACCTACCCGTCACTTCGCCTGAGCGTCACCTGGCGTGCCCCGCATCACGCCAACATGCTCCAACTATTACAAAGGTCAGTCCAAAAACGGAAGAGCTTCAGGGCAACAGGAGAGAGAAGAAGAGGTCGGCACCACGGGCACACCGGGCGGCCGAACCCGTGGAGACAAGGAAGGTGTGAGCTGGCACCGAGCCTTAGCGGGAGATGTTGCACCGGCAAGCAGCTGGACACGTCCGACCGGACGTCCACGAACTAACCCGCGAATGTTAAAATCAACCATAATATCCGACCAAAATCGGGAGATCCAGGTGGCTGACTCACCCAAGGGCGCTCGCTCGGCAGTACGGCTGGCGCCGATGGAAGTGCCGAAGGCTTCCGACGTGCTCGCCGAGGAGTTGCGCGAGCGTATTCTCAGCGGGGAGTTCGTCGAGGACACCCAGCTGCCGCCGGAACGGGACCTGGTCACCCAGACCCAGATGAGCCGCAGCACGGTCCGCGAGGCGCTGCGCATCCTCGAAGTCCAGGGCCTAGTGCGCATCAAGTCCGGCCGCGCCGGTGGCGCGTTCGTGCAACGACCGAGCCAGGACTCGGTCGCGACGTCAATGAGCCTGCTGATCCGGGGACGCCAGCTGCGCCTGGCGGACCTGCTGCAAACGCGCGAGGCCATCGAGCCCGTCTGCGCCCGGCTCGCTGCGCAGAACCGGACCGACGAGGAGCTGACCGCGCTGGACGAGGCGAACAAGGCGTTGGAGGCGGCCGACGGGAACCTCTCGGACTTCCTCAACGCCAACATCGACTGGCACATCGGCGTGGCCACCGCCAGCCACAACGAGCTGCTCGAAGCCCTGATGATCGCGTTGTCCAAGGCGATCTACACCGCAACCGAGAACGAGGCGTTCGTCGACGCGGATGTCCGCAAGGTCACCGCCAGGGCGCACAAGTCCATCACGACCGCGATCCGCCAAGGCAATCCGGATGCCGCGGTGCGCCGGATGAACCGGCACGTGCACTCCTACGCCAAGGCGGTGCTGGAAACCGACGAGCGTGTGGAGATCCCGGTCGACGACTGATCGATCCCAGCCCACCGGGAGCAACACGCTCGCGGTGTTGCGCCGCACAAGTGGCGCCTCCCGGTTCAGCGCGGAACGCCCGGATCGCGCTCCGCGATGGTGCCTCCGTCCTCAGTGGGCGGTGTGCCGCGTTTGACGCTGGAGAGCAGCAGTTGCGCCACGTCGAGGACTTCGACGTCCTCGGAGGCGGCCTGCTCGTTCTGCCGGGAGGTCAGCCCGTCGGTGAGCATGACGCGGCAGAACGGGCAGCCGGTGGCGATCTTCTGCGGCGCGGTGCCCAGCGCCTCGTCCACGCGGTCGACGTTGATGCGCTTGCCGATGCGCTCTTCCATCCACATCCGCGCACCGCCTGCGCCGCAGCACATCGAGCGGTCGCCGTGCCGCGGCATCTCCCGGAAGTTCGCGCCGGAAGCGCCGACCAGGTCCCGCGGCGGGGTGTAGACCTTGTTGTGCCTGCCCAGGAAGCAGGGGTCGTGGTAGGTGACGTCCTCGGCGACCGGGGCCACCGGGGTGAGCCGCTTCTCCCGCACCAGCTTGTTCAGCAGCTGGGTGTGGTGCACGACCTCGAAGTTCCCGCCGAGCTGCGAGTACTCGTTGGCGAGGCTGTTGAAGCAGTGCGCGCAGGTCGCGACGATCTTGCGCTTGCCCGGTTCGCGGTTCTCGAACACCGAGTTCAGCGTCTCGACGTTCTGCTGGGCGAGCATCTGGAACAGGAACTCGTTGCCCGCGCGCCGCGCCGGGTCACCGGTGCAGGTCTCCTCGCCGCCGAGCACGGTGTACTTCACGTCGGCCAGGTGCAGCAGCTCCGCGACCGCGCGGGTGGTCTTCTTGGCGCGGTCCTCGAAGGCGCCCGCGCAGCCGACCCAGAACACGTACTCGACGTCGTCTTCGAGCTCACCGTCGAAGACCGGGACCTCGAAGTCCAGCTCCTCGGTCCAGGCCAGCCGGTCCTTGGCGTTCTGGCCCCACGGGTTGCCCTTGTTCTCCAGGTTCTTGAACATCCCGCCGAGCTCGGTGGGGAAGTTCGACTCGATCAGCACCTGGTAGCGGCGCATGTCGACGATGTGGTCCACGTGCTCGATGTCCACCGGGCACTGCTCCACGCAGGCACCGCAGTTGGTGCACGCCCACAGCACCTCGGGGTCGATCACCCCGGCCTCTTCCGGCCCGCCGACCAGCGGCCGGTCCGCCTCGGCCAGCGCGAGCGCGTCGATCCCGGCGAGCTTCTCGTCCGCGCCGTCGCCGGTGATGCCGACCTCGTCACCGGCCATGTCCCGCTTGCCACCGGCCTGCAGGTACGGCGCCTTCGCATAGGCGTGCTCGCGCAGCGAGGTGATCAGCAGCTTCGGCGAGAGCGGCTTGGCGGTGTTCCACGCCGGGCACTGCGACTGGCACCGGCCGCACTCGGTGCAGGTGGTGAAGTCCAGCCAGCCCTTCCACTTGAAGTCCTCGACCTGCCCGGCGCCGAACACGTCGGTGTCCGGGTCGGCTTCTTCGAAGTCGAGTTCCTTGCCGCCGGACATCATCGGCTGCAGCGCGCCCAGCGCGGGGGCGTCGCCGAGCTCGCGCTTGAAGTAGATGTTGAAGAACGCGGTGAACCGGTGCCAGGCCACGCCCATGGTGATGTTCCGGGCGATCACGATCACCCAGATCATCGCGGAGAGGATCTTGAACCCGGCGAAGACCGAGACGGCCGCGGTGCTGGCGGGCAGCACGCTGCCGATCGCGTAGGTCAGCGGCGAGGACCACAGCGGTGCCTCGAACAGCCCGGACGACTCCTTGAACGCCCGCAGGCCCATGATGCCGAAACCTTCCAGCACCACCACGGCCTCGACGAAGTACGCCTGCCCGAAGTTCGACCCCTGGAACCGCGACACCCGCCCCGCGCGGCGCGGGTGGTTGAGCTGGCGCACCGCGATCAGCCAGAACCCACCGATCACGGTGCTGATGCCCAGCAGCTCCACGATCAGGTTCCACGGCCCGAACCAACTCAAAAGCGGCGTCTCGAAGGCCGGTACGAAGACCTCGAAGTACGCCTCCAGCACGCTCAAGCTCAGCCCGCCGAAACCGACCATCACGAACCAATGGGCCACACCGACATGACCCCACTTGAGCATCTTCGTGTGGCCCACGATCTCTGTGAGCATGTTCCCGAACCGAGCCCCGAACGGGCCGCGCCTGCTCGGGTCCGGTTGTCCGAGGCGGATCGACGAGATCATCCGCCGCACTGTCCGCACGACCATCACCACCGCGACGGCCGTCACGGCCAGGCAGATCAGGCCCAGGACCAGCTGCAGAGCACTCATGCTCGCGGCCTCCCCCTCTCCGGCGACGCTGCCGGTTCGTTCACGGCGGTCAGCGGTGCGAGAACGACGGCTGCCGCTTGTCCACGAAGGCCGCCATGCCTTCCTTCTGGTCCTCGGTCGCGAAAGTCGCGTGGAACGTGCGCCGTTCGAAGCGGACTCCTTCGGCCAAGGTGGTCTCGAAAGCCCGGTTCACGCTTTCCTTGACCATCATCGTCACCGGGGCCGACATGCCCGCCACGGTTTCAGCGGTCTCCATCGCGTCGCCGAGCAACGCCTCATCGGCCACTACCCGGGCGACAAGTCCGCTGCGCTCGGCCTCCGCCGCACCCATCATCCGCCCGGTCAAGCACATCTCCATCGCCTTGGCCTTGCCTATAGCGCGGGTAAGCCGCTGCGAGCCGCCGATGCCCGGGATCACGCCCAGCTTGATCTCCGGCTGCCCGAACTTCGCGCTCTCGGCTGCGATGATCACGTCGCACAGCATGGCCAGCTCACAACCGCCGCCGAGCGCATAGCCGGACACAGCCGCCACCAGCGGCTTGCGCACCGCAGCGAGCCGGTCCCACCCGGCGAACCAGTCACTGAGGTAGACGTCCATGTAGGACTGCGTTTGCATCTCCTTGATGTCGGCACCGGCCGCGAACGCCTTGGACGAGCCGGTCAGCAGGATGCAGCCGACCTGATCGTCCCGGTCGAGTTCGGTCGCTTGCTCGGTGACCTCCCGCATCAGCTGGAGGTTCAACGCGTTCAGCGCGCCCGGCCGGTTCAGCCGGATCGTGGCGACCCTGCCGGTGCGCTCGACCTCGATGGTCTGGTACTCGCTCATCAATCCTCCTCGGGCGTGGCTTCTGGCGGGGCGTGCGGGCGGAACGATCCCTCACACACCGGTAGGCATGACAGCACGACGGAATTTACTTGGTCGTCCTATTAACTCGATTGACATGCTCGACGAGGAACCGGGCGACTTCAAGCCCGAACGCGGTGTGTCCTGCACCACCTGCGCAAAAATCCCGTGTGCGCACACCGTCGCCTTACTCCGCGCACACCTCGCTACCGTTCGCCGAGACGCCAGCCGACCCACCGCAACCACCCCGGAGGGAGTAGCCGCTTCTCCCCTTGTGGGTAAATCAGGTCCGAGCGCATGCCGAACCAGCACTACTGTCTTGATAACGCACGTTATCGCGACCTACCTTCGAACGACCGCAGCGCTTTGCCAACGGGCGCTCACTCACCACTTCCCCGAGCGTGAAAGGTCGTCGCGACCATGCACGATTTCGCCGACATCGATTACAAGGTCGACAACGGGCTGGCCTGGATCACCATCGACCGCCCGAGCCGGTTCAACTCCTTCCGCGCGCAGACCGTCGATGAGCTGGTCAAGGCGTTCAAGCTGGCGTGGGCGAGCAAGGACGTCGGCGTCATCTGCCTGACGGGTGCAGGAGAGAAGGCGTTCTGCGCCGGAGGTGACCAGAAACAGCGCGCCGAGACCGGGGACTACGGCCCTTCCGACTCCGGCCTGTTCGAGGTCGATGCCCTGCACCGGGTCATCCGGGACGTACCGAAGCCGGTGATCGCCGCAGTAAACGGCTTCGCCATCGGCGGCGGGCACGTCCTACACGTGCTGTGCGACCTGACGATCGCCGCCGACACCGCGGTATTCGGGCAGAACGGCCCGCGCGTCGGTTCCTTCGACGCCGGCTTCGGCAGCGCGTACCTGGCGCGCGTGCTCGGGGAGAAGCGCGCACGCGAGGTGTGGTTCCTGTGCCGCCGCTACAGCGCCGAGAAGGCGGAGCGGTGGGGGTTGGTGAACGAGGTGGTTCCCCTCGCCGACCTGCACTCCGAGGTGCGCTCCTGGGCCGACGAGATCCTCGCGCTGTCGCCGACAGCGCTCAAGGTGCTCAAGCAGTCGTTCAACACCGACACCGAGCACTTCGCCAGTGTCGGCTCGCTGGCGTACTCCTACCTCAAGACCTTCGGCGAATCCGCCGAGGCGCTGGAAGGCATCAATGCCTTCAACGAGAAGCGCAGCCCGGACTTCTCCGCCTACCGCGGCGCCTGACCGCCAACGTTCACTGCCGATGCGACTCACCGACGAGCAGCGGCGGTTCACCGAGGCGATCCGCGATTTCTGCACCGACGAGTGCAGCACTCTCCAACAGCGGGATGCGCTCACCGACGGGGGCACGTTGGCAAACAGCCCCCAGATCCTGGCCAAGTTGGCCGACCTCGGTTGGCTCGGTGTGTCCATCCCGGAGCAGTACGGCGGTGCGGGCGCCGGCATGGTCGAGGAATGCCTCTTCCTTGAGGCGACCTCGCGCGGGCTGGCGCCCATCACCGCCTATTCCACCGGTCTCACAGTGGCGCAGACCTACCTGCGGCACGGCACCGAGCAGCAGAAGCAGGAAGTCTTGGGCGGGCTGTGTCGCGGCCGCCTGGAAGCGATCGCGCTGTCCGAGCCCGGTGCGGGTTCCGACCTGGGCTCGGCACAGCTGAAGGCCGTTCGCGACGGCGACGGCTACGTGCTCAACGGCCAGAAGACCTGGACCTCGGCCGCGCACGTGGCCGATCATCTGCTGGTGTTGACCCGCACGTCGGTCGAGAACGACAAGCACGACGGGTTGACGCTGCTGGTCGTGCCGACCGACGCGACCGGTCTGGAGATCCGGGCCATCGAAACGATGGAAGCGCACACGGTCAACGACCTGTTCTTCACCGACGTGCACGTACCGGCGGCGAACGTCGTCGGGCAGGTCGGCCGGGCCTGGAATCACCTCATGCGCGGGCTCAGCGTGGAGCGGCTGATCATCGCCGCGATGTCGGTGGGCGCGGCGCAGCGCTCGCTCGACGACGTGCTCGAGTACGTGCGGCAGCGCGAGCAGTTCGGGCGTCCGATCAGCAGCTTCCAGGCCGTCCGCCACAAGCTCGCCGATCTCGCCACGGACATCGCCTGTTCCCGGTCGTTCGTGTACGAGGTCGCCGAGCGCATTGACTCCGGCGAGGAGGAGCAGCTGGTGCGCGAGGGCTCGATGGCGAAGCTCAAGTGCACAGAAGTCGCCAAGCAGACGGCGTTGGAAGCCATGCAGCTGATGGGCGGCTACGGCTACGCCCGGGAATACGGAATGGAGGGGCAGGTGCGGAAAGCACTCGCGCCGCCTATTTACGGCGGCACCAACGAGATCCAGCGCGAGATCATCGGAAGGAGCCTGCACCTCTGATCACTTGGTGTCGTATGAGCGAAGGCGCTTTCAGCTCCGGGACTTCCGGAAGTGAAAGCGCCTTCGTCCTTGTGCAACGGCCCAGGACGGAGCTTCACGCGGTTTCCGCTCTCGGAGCTTGATCCTCCTCGCCGCCGCGCGCGTCGCGCACCTTGGGCGGCCCCCACGGACCAACCGGACCGCTCGGACGGCGCCCACCCGCTGTAGCGGAATCTTCCGAACCAAGGAAGACGATCCTGTCCGAGGTGGCGCGGGAAATCCCGATCGAGCTCGGCATCAGGTCGAAGACCGCGATCCCGCTGACTGATCTATTTCAACTACCATCGCCCGCCACCGCAACCGGCGATAAGCCGCCCGCGACCCGCCTCCATACCGGCGTCACCAACGTCATGATCAGCAACAGCTGGCGCCGACCTACCACCATCGCCGCCGGACAAGTTAGACAGACCATAACAATAGTAAAGGGTTCGACCTTTCTAGCAAACGCAGGAACATATACGCCAATGCTGCCCGCACTCCCAAACGACGTCGCACAGCTTCTACGGCCACGCACACCACTCCACCGGAGCGCTTCGCGTTCCACGGTTCCAAGAACAACGCCGTGGCGCCAACAGGATGGCCGCAAAGAAGTCGGACTCACTGCACGGCGGCGCTCGTCAGCTCGTCCCTGTGCTCGGGCGCCGCGATCGCCGTCAACCGGCGCGCCCGCTGCGGCAGGTCGCAGCCACGGAGGTCCGCCGTACCGTGTTCGGTGACGACGAAGTCCACATCGGACCGCCCGGTGGTGACAGGTCCGCCGGGCGACGCGACGATCGTGGAGTCCCCATTTGAAGTCGCCCGGAGCGTGATGATCGACCGCGCGCCCGTGAGCGCCGCGGCGCGCGAGAAGTCGACCTGCCCGCCGACCGCGCCGATGTAGTCCCCGCGCCGCCGCTCGGCGCACACTTGGCCGGTGAGGTCGACCTCGATGGCGGAGTTGATCGACACCAACGACCGCAGCCGGGACAGCGTGGCCGGCGAGTGCGTGTAGCTGGCCGGGCGGAACTCGACGGGCAGGTCCCCGAGGCGGTCGTAGAGTTCGGAGCTGCCCAGCGCGGCACCGGTGACGATGAGGCCGGGGTCGATCTCCTTGCGCGCACCGGTGAGCACGCCCTTCTCCACCAGCCGCAGCACCCCGTCAGAGATCATCCCGGTGTGGAAGCCAAGGTCCTGGTGCCCGGAGAGGAGGTCGAGCACGGCCGCGGGCAACGAGCCCACACCCATCTGCAGGGTGTCACCGTCCTCGACCAGCTCGGCCACGTTCCGCGCGATCGCCTGCTCGACGTCGTCGGGTGCTCGAGCGGGTGCTTCGCCGATCGGGCGGTCGGTCTCGACCACGGCGGCGAAGCGTTCCAGCGGAATGCGCGGAGTGCCGGTGGTGGCCGGCATCTTCTCGTTGACCTCGGCGATCAGCACCGGGGTGTGGGCGATTGCGTCGGCGATGTAGTCGACCCCGATCCCGAGTGAGCAGGTGCCGTCGGCATCAGGTCGGGACACCTGGACCAATCCGACGTCCACGGGCAGCGCGCCCTCCGCGAACAGCCGCGGCAGCGCGGAGTAGTGGCAAGGCACAACGTCGAGCCGTCCAGCCCGGCTGAGGCGGCGCAGCTGGCCGAGGGCGCCGTAGGAGGACAAGGACACGCTGCGGGGCAATTCCTGCACCAGCCGCTGGTCCCAGCTCAATCCGCAGAACGCCCACACAGGACCGATTTCGTCGGCTTGGTCCAGCAGCGCGTGCACGAGCGGGGTGGGCTCGGCACCGGCCTGGCTCCACCAAACACCGGTGCCGGGACCGATGTGGGGTGACAAGTCGATCACGTGCCCACCTGCCTCGTGCGGTTCCGGCGCGAGTGCGCCGCGTGTCCGGTCAGCTTCGAGCACATAGCGAATCTCCCGCCGTCAAAGCCGAAATGAGCAAGAGCGCACTAGGCCGCCGGCACCAGCGGCAGGGCCGCGGCCAGGCGCTCGTTCCACGCCTTCGGTGAACCGAACAGCCGCAGGTCGAGCTTCGCGCGCTTGTAGAACAGGTGGAGGTCGTGCTCCCAGGTGTAGCCGATCGCCCCGTGCATGGTCAGCGCGCTGTCGGCGGCGCGCTCGGCGCCCGCGCACGCCTGGGCCTTGGCTGCCGCAGCGTGCAGCGCGGCGTCGTCGTGCCGTTGATCGACGGAGGCGGCGGCGTAGTAGATGAGCGAGCGCGCCGATTCGACGGACACGAGCATGGTGGCGGCGGCGTGCTTGACGGCCTGGAACGAGCCGATCGGAACGCCGAACTGGTGCCGCTGCTTGCTGTAGTCCACCGCCATCGTCAGCATCCGTTCCGCAGCACCGAGGCTGTCCGCGGCCACCAGAACGGCCGCTCGCAGAGCGGCGTCGGTGAGGTGCTCGTCGGCGAGCTCGATCCCGTCATACCGCGCCAAATCCGGAACGACGACGTCCGCGACGGATCGGCTGCGGTCGAGCAGCCTGCGGTGCACCAGCTCCACCTCCGTCGCGTCCACGACGGTCAGCGAAAGCCTCCCGTCGTCGCGTACGGGCACGAGGAACCGCCTCGCCCGGTCCGCGCCGAGCACGTTCGGCACGGTCCCGCCGACGCGCGTCAACGCGCCACCTGCGTCCAAGGGCCGGTCGGAATTCACCGCGAGCACGGCGAATTCGCCCGAACCGAGGGACCGGGCGGCAAGGTCAGGAGCCCCGCCGAGCAGGGGCGCGGCCACCACCGCGGCAGCCCATGCCGCCGAGGGAGCCGCGCTGCCGCCCAGCTGTTCGGCCGCGAGCGCCAGCTCGACCAAACCACCGCCCTGGCCGCCGCGTTCCTCCGGTGAGCCGATGGCGAACCAGCCCTCATCGACGAACCGCCGCTCGAAGTCGGAGGGATCGCCGGAGTCCAGCCACCCGCGCACCGCCTCGGTCGAGGCGAACCGCTCGAGCCAGCCCCGGAAGGAGTCCCGGAACAGCTCCTGGTCTTCGGTCAATGTCCACCGCATTCCCGCTCCTCCCGGAGTTCCACGGAGTCCCCGCGGCTGCGCTACGACCGGTTCCGACGCAAACCATACTTTAGGTCAGACCCTTGAACCAAATGCCCGGGTATGTGACGTGTCCCGCAACACCGCCTCGGAAAGCAGGAACGCCGCCCGGGACGGTGCCGGGCGGCGTTCCGCGAAGGGGCATCGTCAGCCCTCTGCTGCTTTCCGGATCTCGTCGATCGCTTCGACGTTCTCGGTGCCGGAGAGGTCACCGGGGTCCTGATCCAGCGCCACGGCGCGAATCGCGCGGCGGAGGATCTTCGCCGAGCGAGTCTTGGGCAACTGGCCGACCCGGTGCACCGCGCTGGGCGCGAACGGCTTCCCCAGCTCTTGGGCGACCATCTCCCGCAACCGGTCCGAGACGTCCTCGGCGGCTCCGGAGGCGGGCACCCAGAACGCCCACACCGACTCGCCCTTCTTCGGATCGGGAACGCCGACCGCGGCCGCCTCCGACACCGCCGGGTGCGCGGTCAGCACCGCCTCCACCTCAGCCGGCGCCAGCCGCTTGCCTGCGATGTTCATGACGTCGTCGGAGCGCCCGCGGATGTACCACTGACCTTCCTCGACCAGCGCGAAGTCGCCGTGCCGCCACATACCCGGGAACGTCGACCAGTACTCCTCCAGGTAACGCGCGTCGTCCTTCCACACGCCGCGCGTCATCGCCGGCCACGGCTGGCGGCAGACCAGCTCGCCCACCTGCCCGCGCACCGACCGGCCGGCGTCGTCGACCACGTCGACGTCCATCCCCAGCGACGGGCCACCGAGCGAGCAGCTGCGGATCGGCTCGACCGGGTAGGGCGACAGGAACGAGCCGCCGACCTCAGTCCCGCCGGAGAAGTTGATGATCGGCACCTGGCCAGCGAACACGGTTCCGGCGAGCCACTCGTAGGAATCCGGGTCCCACGGCTCGCCGGTGGAGCCCAGCGCGTGCACCGAAGACAGGTCGTAGCGCTCGTGTGGCGGCTCCTGCCCCGTGCGCAGGGAACGGATCAGAGTCGGCGACACGCCCAGCATGGTCACCCGGTGGCGTTCGGTCAGCTGCCACAGCCGGTCATTTCCCGGAACGTCCGGAGAACCCTCGTAAAGCAGCAGCGTCGCACCGTTGGCATGCGTGCCGAAGATGGACAGCGGTCCCATGATCCAGCCCATGTCGGTCACCCAGCAGAACACCCCGCCCGGGCCGACATCGAAGGCGTAGGCGACCTCGCTGGCCGTCTTGACCAGGAAGCCCGCATGGGTGTGCACCGCGCCCTTCGGCCGTCCGGTGGTCCCGGAGGTGTAGGCCAGCAGCAGCGTCTCGGTGGTGCTCATCGCTTCTGCCGCACCGGCTTGCCCACCGGGCAGCTCCGACCAGCGCACATCCCGCCCGGTGGACGTTTCCGGTACTGCGCCGAGGTTTCCGACGAGCACGACGTGCTGCACCGTCGGGCAGCTTTCCACCGCCTCGTCGAGCAGCGGCTTCATCGCCACCTCGCGACGGCGCCGGACCGTGCCGTCGGCGACGATGACGACCTTCGCGTCGGCGTCCTGCAACCGGGCTGCGATCGCGGCCGGTGCGAAACCGGAGAACAGCGGCACCAGCACCGCACCCAGCCGAGCCACCGCATAGCAGGCGATGACCGCCTCCGGATTCATCGGCAGGTAAAGGCCGACGGCGTCACCGCGCCCGACGCCGAGCCCGTGCAGCCCGGCGGCCACCCGTTCGACCTGCTCCTCCAGCTCGCGGAAGGTCAGCGTGCGGGTCGTGCCGTCCTCGGCTTCGTGCACCACGGCCGCTCGCTCCGGCGCCTCGCTCACCCACCGGCCGAGGCAGGCATCGGCGATGTTCAGCGCCCCGCCCGGGAACCAGTCAGGGTGCTCGATGCCGGCGGTGGTGTCCACGACGTCCGAGTACGGTCGGCGGAACGGCAGCCCCAGGTCCTGCACCACGGCGTCCCAGTACCAGCCGATGTCGGCCACCGACCGCGCACGCAACTCATCGATGGACCCGATCCCGTGCGCTCGCGCCAACCGCGTGACGTTGGCGTTGTCCACGTAGTCGTCGGTGGGCTTCCAGGTGTACACGTCAGCTCCTCGGCATGCCGAGCATCCGCTCGGCGACGATGTTGCGCTGGATGAAGGTCGATCCGCCTGCGATCGCGGTGCCGCGCGCTTGGTTCGTCAACCGCAGCCACCGGGAGTCGCCGACCTGCTCGTCGTCGAGGTCGAACTGACCACCGAGCGAGTCCAGGGACAGCCGGAAGTCCGCCAGGTCCTCCACGAGCGGGCAGAAGTACAACTTGCCGATCGACGCGGCCGGTCCGGGCGGCCCGCCCTCGGCGGCTTGCGTGATCACCCGCTGGCCGATCAGGTAGTGCGTCAACGCACGGCCGTAGAGGTCGGCCACCTGTTCGCGCAGCTGCGGATCAGTCCCCAGTGGACGTCCGTCCTCCCCCGTGCGCGCGGCGATGTCTCCGATGATGTCGTCCACTGCGCGCTTGGTGTTGACTCGGCCGGTCGCGATCGCGACCCGCTCGTAGGACAGCGTGCCCATCGCCACGCGCCAGCCGCCGTCGACCTCGCCGACGACGAGTTCGTCCGGGACGAAGACGTCGTCGAGGAACACCTCGTTGAACTCGGCTTCGCCGAGCATGTGTGCCAGCGGGCGCACCGTGATGCCGTCGCTGTCCATTGGCAGCAGGAAGTACGTGATCCCCTTGTGTCGCGGGCCGCCGCCGGTGCGTGCCAGCAAGATCGCGTGCGCGGCGAGTTGGGCCCGGCTGGTCCAGATCTTCTGGCCCTGGATCCGCCAACCGCCGTCGACCTTGGTCGCGGTGGTGCGCAGCGACGCCAGGTCCGATCCCGATTCCGGCTCGGAGAACAGCTGACACCAGATCTCTTCGCCGGTGAGGATCGGGTGCAGGAAGCGCTGCTTCTGCGCATCGGTGCCGAAGTCGATGATGGTGGGGCCGGCGAAGTCCTCCCCGATGATGTTGAGGCGTTCCGGCGCTCCGGCCCGGTCGGTCTCCTCGTTGAAGATCGCCCGCAGCTTCTCGTCGACGCCACCTCCGCCGCACTCCTCCGGCCAGTACAGCCCCGCGTACCCGGCGTCGAAGAGCATCTGCTGCCACTGCCGCCAGAACGGCGCCTTGCCTTCCAGATCCGGCGGTTCCGGCCAGGGCAGCTGCGGCAGCGCGGCGGCCAACCACTTCCTGACCTCGCCCCGGAACCGGGCCTCCGCGGGAGAGTCTGCGAGCTCCATGAACGAACCCTTCATCCGTGAACGGTCGAATGGTATTATAGGACAGACCAAAATGGGAGGGTGTCGCGAGCAGGAGGGCTTTCGACGATGACGGCAGAGCCGCTGGACGAGGTCGCCTTCGACGTCGAACGGGGCAAGATCCGCGAGTTCGCCCGGGCGACCGGCGCCGCGGACCCGGTCCACACCGACCTCGGTGCCGCGCGCGCAGCCGGTTTCGCCGCTGCCCCGGCCACGGCTACGCACGTCGTGGTCGCCGGCCATTACCGGGACCAGGCCGCCTTCGTCGCGAAGCTCGGCTTGGCCTTCGAGCGGGTCGTGGTGGGCTCGGTGAAGTGGACCTACCACCGGCCGCCGCTGGCCGGCGACACTCTCCGCGGTGCCCGCCGGGTCGCCGACGATGCCCGCAAGAAGGGGATGCGGTTCGTGACTCTGGAGACCGAATACCTCGACGCCGACGACCATCCGGTAGTCGTGCTCCGGGAAACGTTGATCGAGCGAGGAGATCAGCAGTGAGAGCACCCGTCGCGACAGAGCCCGGCGCGGAACTCCCGACGCGAAAGGTCGGTCCGGTGACGCAGACCGATGTCGTGCGCTTCGCCGGTGCGGGCGGCGATTTCAACCCGCTGCACCACGACCCCGAATTCGCCCGCTCCGCCGGGTTCTCCGGTGTGCTGGCGATGGGGCAGATGCACGCCGGCATGTTGGCGGCGTGGCTGACCGACTGGGCCGGGGTGGAGCACCTGCGCGAGTACGAGGTGCGCTTCGCTGCGCCGGTGTTCCTCGGGGACACGCTGTCGTTCTCCGGCCAGGTGCTGTCGGTCGACGACGGAATCGCCGAAGTGCAGCTCGCCGCAGTCCGCGACGAGGACATCGTGCTGCGGGCCCGCGCCGCGATCAACACCGGTTGAACCGATGCCGGGCTACATCGTCCGGCGCAGGTACTGCGAGATCGCCTCCGCGCGGTTGTCCGCGCCCAGCTTGCGCAGGATGCGCTTGACGTGGGACTTGACCGTGCCGCTGGCGATCACCAGTTCCTCGGCGATGCGGACGTTCGTCGCACCCGTGGCCATCAGCGCCAGCACTTCCAGCTCGCGGCCGGTCAGCGAGGACTCTAGCACCGGAGGCTCGGACCGGCGGGCCGCCGTGCCGGCGTCGTGGCCGCTGAGCTCGACCTCCGCCGAGGCGAGACCGTCGAGCACCTCCTCGACCGCCTGCAACGCCGAGCGCACCTGGTCGCGCTGTTCCCGCAAACGCGCCAGCAGCACCGCGCGTTCGAAGATCTGCCCGAAACCGACCGCGAAGGACCACAGCACGTCGCGGTCCGCAGCGGTGACCGACCCGCGCATGCAGTCCGCATGCAGGAAGCCGATCACACGACCGGTCGGCATGATCGGGGCGGCGACGTAGGAGTTCATCGCGGAGGCGTCAAGCATCGGCCGGTACACCCGCGGGTCGTGGGCGGGATCGGTGATGAGCGCGGGTTCGCGGCGGCGGACCATCTCGGTCTCCAGCGGCATGTCCTCCAGCGGAACCTCCGGGGTGGCCCGCAGCCACTCGGCGAACGTACGTTCCGCATCCCGGCTACCGATGGCGTAGGACTTGTGCGGGCGCCACAGCGCGCCTTCGACGCGGGAGAGCATCACCCGGTGGAATCCGCAACTGCGGGCCACCACCTCGCACACCTGCCCCAGCAACTGATCCGGGTCCTGGAGTTCGCGGAGCCGGCCGAGCCCGGATTCGACTGCGGCGAGCCGCCGGTTTCGCTCGTGAGCCAGGAAATCGCGCAGTTCGAAACGCAACGCGTGCGCCTCGGCCAAGGCGGCGCCGATGGGGGAGGTCGGCTTCCCGGTGGCCATCTCTTCGGCGAGCTGCCCGACCACGACCACCAGGATGGTTTCCATCCCTTGCAGATCATGAGGTTCCTCCGGCCGCTGCCCGGAGAGCTGTTCCACTGTCCTGAGCAACCGCCGTCCCCGGTCGAGCAGCTCAGCCCGCTTGCGGGTGTTCCCGCCACCGGCGTCCCCGTACCGGAATTTCGCGCGCACGATTCCGCGCCCTTCGTCGACGCCCGCTCCGCTGCGGTCGGTGTGACCACGATGATAACGTACGTTCACACAGTTGTGGTAGGTTCCGCAGGGTGGACAGGGACCGGAAGATCCTTGATTCGGCAGCCGCGGTCTTCTTCGAGAAGGGGTTCCACGGCGCCAGCGTTGACGAGTTGGGCACGCGCGCCGGGCTGAGCGGCCCTGCGCTCTACCGGAGCTTCTCCGGCAAGGACGAGATCCTGGCGACGCTGTTCAACGAAGCCCTCGACGAACTACTGAGCGCGACCGCGCCGGTGCACGAGGACCCCGAGCAAGACCTGGAGCGGTTGATCCGGCACCACGTGCGTTTCGCCGTCGACCACCGGCACCTGGTCAACGTCTACCAACGGGAGGACCGCTCCCTGGTCGACCCGTGGAAGCGCCACTTCGCACGCAGGCGGCGCCAGTACGTCGGGCGCTGGGAGACGACCATCGGACGGTGCTTCCCGAGCGCGTCGCAGGCGAAGATCGCCACCGGCGCGCACGCTTGCCTGAGCGTGATCTTCTCCATCGCCTACTGGCCGAAGACCACCACGCGGCAGCCGGATCTCGCTGATGCGGTGACCGATTTCGTCCGCGCGGGGCTGGCCACGCTCGAATCCTGAGCGGAAAGCGGCGCACCGCAACGGAGTTGGCGGTGCGCTTCGGGCCGCGATCGGGGCACCGAGTCGTCGCTCAGTGGCTCCCGAAAGTCTCGATGATGGCGGCGGTGTTCTCCGCGACCCGCTCCGATGAGAGCGTGAAACTCGGCGAGTACAGCGCCGCGTGGTCGTAGCGCTTCTCCAGCGCCGGCAGGGCCTCGCGCACCTCGTCGGCCGTGCCGCACACTGCCATCTCCGCGAGCATCCGGTCCGAGACTGCGGCGATCATCGCTTCGTTGTCGTGGTTTCGGAAGGCGTCTTGGATCGCGGCGGCCTCTGCGCCGAAGCCGGCCGCCTCCATCACCGGCCCGTAGGACTTCGGCGCGACGTAGAACGCGATCTGGGCCGCGGCCTCGCGCCGTGCCTGCTGCGGGTCGTCGGAGATCGAGCAGATGATCACGCCCTTGAGCGCGACGTCCTGCGGGGAACGACCGTTCCTGTCCGCGCCGCGGGCGATCGCCGGGCGGACCACGTCGTCCAGGTAGCGATCGGTCAGGGTGGGATGGCAGATCAACCCGTCGGAGACCCGGCCGGCGACCTCCACCATGCGGGAGTTCACGCCCGCGGTGTAGATCGGGAGGTTCGGCCGCAGCGGGGCGGCGATGTCGGCCGTGGGCGTGATGTCGACGTTGTAGAAGCGTCCGTCGTGCCGGACCGGTCCTTCATGCAGCCGCCACAGGCGCCGCAGCAGCGGGACGAGTTCTTCCATGCGGGTGGCGGGGCCGTCCGGATCGGTGACTCCGTGCCACGCCTGCATCATCTTGCGGGTTCCGGTGCCCAGGCCGAGGGTGAACCGGCCACCGCTCATCTCGTCGAGGAACTTCGCGTCGTTGGCCAGCACCAGCGGCGACCGGCCGACCGCGTAGGCGATCGACGAGCCGACGCCGATGCGCTCGGTTCCCGCGGCCATCGCCGCGACCGAGACGACCGCCGAGCGGTTCAGGAACTCACCCGACCAGGCCGCGTCGAAACCGGCCGCTTCCGCGCGCACCGCGACCGCCTGCGTGTCCCGCACTCCTCCCGCGAGCACCGTGATCCCTCGCGTCGCCATCTCTCGCCGCCTTCCGTCTGGGAAATCCTGCGATGTTGCGTGTTCGCGACCGGCCGTCCGGGAACGCGACTTGTTCTACTCCTCGGCTCAGTCGCGGAGCGGCTCAGCGCGTCCCCTGTACCTCGCCCGAGGCGGGAACCTGCGGAGGTTCGAGCCCCGCGGTGCGGTGCGCGGCTTCCAGGAAGGAGCGCACCAGACCCGGGTCCGCGTAGTACTCGTCCCCGGTCCCCTGCACCGCCCGGCGGCGGCCGTACTCGTAAAGTACGGCCAGCTTCCACAGCGCCAGCGCGGTGTACCAGTCCAAACCGGACAGATCACGACCCGTGCGGGCGGCGTAGCGGTCGGCGAGTTCCTGCCGCGACGGGTAGCCGTCTTCGCACATGGCGGTGCCGAATTCCGCGGTGGGCGTCATCGGCGTCCCGCGCTCCGGTACGGACGCGAGGAAATAGCCCACGTCGAACAGCGGATCGCCGATGGTGGCCAGCTCCCAATCCAGCACCGCGGCGACACGGCCAGGCCGCTCCGGGGCCAGCACGACGTTGCCGATGCGGAAGTCGTTGTGCACGACCGTGTGCCCGGACTCCGGCGGCACGTGCGCGTCGAGCCAGCTGTAGATGGCCTCGAAGTGCGGTGGTGGGCAGCCGTCCTCGTCGGCGATCAGGCGACCCATCCGGCGCAGGTGGCGCTGGTTGAAACCTTCCGGCTTGCCGAGGTCGGCGAGCCCGACCGCGTGCCAGTCGACCGCGTGCAGGTCGGCGAGCGTGTCGATCAGAGACTCGCCGACTTCCCGCCGCGCCTGCCGGGTGTCCAGTGGGCTGGGCGTCTCGGTGGTCACCACGGGCCCCTCCATGAGGCTCATCACATAGAGCGGGACGTCGAGCACCTCGTGGGCCTCCGCCGTGGCGAGAACGCCCGGTACTGGCACGTCGGTGGCGTCGAGGGCCCCGATGAGCCGGGCTTCCCGGAGCATGTCGTGCGCGCCCGGCGGGATCGGTGGTGGTGGCGGGCGGCGGAGAACCAACCGGCGCGTGCCATCGCTGACGAGGTAAGTCAGGTTCGAGTGCCCGTCACCGATGCGCTTGGTGTCGACAGGGCCATCGCACAAACCGCGCACGCGCAGGAAACCAGTGAGCACATCGAGGGTTTCCGGTGTCCACTCCCATACCATTCCGGACCTCACCTGCCCGTGAACCGCGGCGCGCGTTTGTCCTTCACGGCCGCGAGCGCCTCGGGCATGTCCTCGGTGCGGGTCAGCAGCGCCTGTCCGCGGTTCTCCAGTTCCAGCGCCGCCGAGTAGGAGCCGATCTCCTGGTTGCGCTGGATGGCGCGCTTGGACATGCGCACGCCGGCCGCGGAGTTGGACGCGATCATGCGCGCGGTCCGCACCGCTTCGTCGAACAGTTCGCCACCCGGAACCACCCGGTTGACCAGGCCGATCCGGCCCGCTTCCGCAGCGTCGACGAGCCGTGCGGTGAAACCGATCTCGGCCGCCTTCGCGGGCCCGACGATGCGGGTGAGGTTGTAGGAAGTGCCCAGCTCCCCGACCGAGAGGCCGACCTTGACGAAGGCGGCGCTGAACTTCGCGGTCGGCGCCGCGAGCCGGATATCCGCAGCGAGCGCGAGCGCCAGTCCGCCGCCGGTCGCAGGCCCATGCACCGCCGCGATGACCGGGAACGGCAGGTGCCGGATGGCTTGGATTCCGCCGGTGGCGGTCTCCTGGAACTTCAAGAACTCCCGGACTCCCATAGTGGTGATGACCTCGATCTCGTCGAGGTCGAATCCCGCGCAGAACGCGCGCTCACCGGTGCCGGTGAGGATGAGGGCGCGCAGACCGCTGTCGCGCAACGCGTGCGCGGCTTTGCCGTACTCGGCGAACATCTGCACGGTCTGCGAATTCATGCGGTCGGGACGGTTCATCCGCAGCACCGCGATGTCCTCATCAACGAGCTCGAGGCTGAGCGTTTCGAGCTCCGGAACGTCGAGAGCAGCCATCAGCCGCTCCTCCCCTCAAGAACGTGGTCTGATCACTGGCCGGTGAACACGGGTGCGCGCTTCTCCTTGAATGCCGTCAGCGCCTCGGGCATGTCGGCGCCGCGGGTCAGCAACGCCTGTCCGCGGTTCTCCAGCTCCAGCGCGGCGGCGTACGAGGAGACCTCCATGTTCGCCTGCAGCGCGCGCTTGGACAGCTGCACGCCGCCCGGCGAGTTGGCCACGATCGACTCGGCGAGCTCCAGCGCATCGTCCAGCGCGCCGTCCTCGCTGAGGCGGTTGATCAGTCCGATCTCGGCGGCTTCGGCGGCGCGCACGAGTCGACCGGTGAAGCAGATGTCGCCGGCCGCGGCCGGACCGACCAGTCGGGTAAGCAACCAGGAGGTACCGAGATCTCCAGCGGACAGCCCGATACGGACGAAGGCCGCGTTGAACTTCGCAGTCGACGAGCCGAGCCGGATGTCCGCCGCGAGGGCGAGCGCAAGTCCACCGCCCGCGGCGGCGCCCTCAACTGCGGCGATCACCGGTACCCGCAGCGACCGGATGGCCAGCAGGGCGCGCGCGGCGCGTTCCTGCTGGTCGAGCATCTCCATCGCGCCGAGGCCAGGCAGCTCGTCCGCGTCGGCGAGGTCGTAGCCGACGCAGAAGTTCGCGCCGGTGCCGGTCACGATCACGACCCGGCAGTCGTCCTCGGCGTCGAGTCCCAGCGCGGCGTGCTCAAGCTCGGCGAACATGGTGTCGGTCATTGCGTTGGACCGATCCGGCCGGTTGAGCGCGACCACGACGACGCCCGGGGATGGTTCGGTGAGTAGGAGGGTTTCGTAGTCGGTGTCCAAGCACTTCATCGGCTGCTCCCGGGATTTCGTCCACTGTCGCGGTAACGGTGTGCGAAAGCCGGGCGGAGGCCCCGTGTGCCCATCCCGGCAACGGCGAGGTCTTCAGGCTGCGAAGCCGCGGTCACCGCCGGGACCACACCGGCTCGCGCTTCTCGCGGAAGGCGCGTACGCCCTCGGTCAGATCTTCGGTGGTGAACGCGAGCGCGAGCTGCCCCTGCAGGTGGTCCAGGGCCGCGTCGAGGGATAGGTCCCGAGTGCTGTTGATGGCGTCCTTGCCGAGCTTCATCAGCAGCGGTGATTTCACCGCGATCCGACGCGCCCAGTCGCGGACCGCTCCGTCGAACTCCTCGTCCGGAACGACCTTGTTGACGATCCCCAGTTCACGGGCCTCCGCCGCGGTGATCTTGTCGCCGAGTATCATCAGCTCGTTGGCCTTCATGCGGTCGACGTTGCGGTAGATCAGCGCGGAGATCATGAATGGGAAGGCGCCCACGTTGATCTCCGGGCAGCCGAACCGCGCCGACTCCTTGGTCACCACCAGATCGCATGCCAACGCCAGCCCGAAGGCCCCGGCCAGCACGTCGCCGCCGGCCGCGCAGAGCACCGGCTTGCCGAGTCCGCCGATGAGCTTGAACAGGCGCGGGAACCGGTAAAGCCCGGCGTACTTGGTCACCGCGGGACGGTCATCGGCGAACGCCTTGAGGTTGCCGCCGGCGGAGAAGACACGCTCGTGTGAGGAGGCCAGCACGACGACGCGGACGCCGTCGTCGGCCTTCGCCGCGTGCAATGCGTCCAAGAGCTCGTCGAGGAGTTCATCGCTGAGCGCGTTGCGCGTGTCCGGATCGTCGAGGGTCACTACGGCCACGCCGTGCTCATCGAGCTCGTACCGGACCAGTTCACCCGCCATGCAGAACCACCCTCCGTTCACGGTCCGACCTTTAGACCATACGACTCCGCGGATGGTCGCACAAGACCCCAATGCGCTCCACTGGCTTTGTAGCAGCGCTGACGAGGTTCGCTCCGCCGTCAGGCGTCACCGGGCCGTCGAGTCGCGGCGCGACTTGAAATCGAACATCTCGGCCGCGATGCGCCGCATCTGCAGCTCGTCCGTGCCCTCGGTCAACCGGTAGCGGCGGTGGTGGCGGTAGATGTGCTCGAAGGGCTTGTGCCGCGTGTAGCCGACACCGCCGTGCACCTGCATCGCGCGATCGGCCGCCGAGCATGCCAGCTGGTTGGCCCGGTAATTGACCATCGCGACCCGGCCGGAGGCCGAGGTTTTGCCGTGCCGGTCCATCAGCCACGCGGTCTTCTGGACGCTGTTGCGCACCAGCTCGGCCTCGGTCTGCAACTCCACCAGCTGCCACTGCACGCCCTGGTGTTCGTGCAGGGGTTTGCCGAACACGACGCGTTCCTGCGCGTAGCGGACACTCTCGTCGATGCAGAATTGGGCGGCGCCGAGCGACGAGGCGGCCTGCCGGAGGCGGTTTTCGTGGACGAATAGCTGCGCGCAATCCAGCCCCTTGCCGACCTCGCCCACCACCGCGGTCTCGGGCACGCGGACACCGCTGAGACGCACCTCGGCGTGATCGGTGGGCATGTTGAAAGTCCAGTGGTAGTACGGGATGTCGAACCCGGCCGTATCGGTGGGAACTAAGAACGCGGTGATACCGTCGGCTTTGCCGTCCTGCCCGGAAGTACGGGCGAAGACGAGGTCCGCGGTGGCCACGTCGACCACGCTGTTGAACCGCTTGGCACCGTCGATCACCCAACTGTCGCCGTCCTTGCGGGCGGTGGTTTCCAGATGTGTGGCATCGCTACCGTGAGCGGGCTCGGTAAGCCCGAAAGCCAGCTCGATCTCCCCGTCCACCAACGGCCCGAGGTACTCCTGGCGTTGTTCGGCAGTGCCGAACTCGTGCAGCACCAAGGCAAGCGGCAAGTTGGCGACCACCGATGCCTCGTGCGAGAGCTCGGCGTGCAGGCCGGGGCCGAGCCAGGCCAGATGCTCCCGGATCGCCGCCATCGCGACGTTGCTGCCGTCGCGTCCGCCCAGCGCGGGCGGGAGCGGGAAGCGGTAGAAGCCCGCCGCGTCCGCGCGCCTGCGGGCCTCGGCCATCAGCTCGCGCCACTGCGCGGTCGGGATGCCGCCGCGCTCGACGTCGGTGCGCGAGAATTCCCTGCGGTGGTCGAAGAACTCCGGGTTGTGCAGTTCGAGCGGCTTGATCTCGGCGGTGATGAATGCGTCGAGCTCGTCGATGAACCCCGCGATCTCAACAGGAACGGACCACTCCATCGGCTGCACTCCTTCCGTTGCCACCGCGGGCTTTCCACTGGTGGGCGGCGGCCGAGCGTATGGCGGGGTTCGGGGTTCGCAAGAGCGCAGCGACCAGGTGCGCTGTCGACTTCGACATCGTGGACTGCGCGTCCGGTCGAAGCGGGACACCGGTGCGTGCTCTGCTGCCGGCCGTGCTGGATCTGAACGGAATCGCAGAGCTACGTTCCCTCGTCGGACGGGAGCTGGGCACGAGCGGGTGGCACGAGATCGATCAGCAACGAATCACCGCGTTCGCGCGCGCCACCGACGACTTCGAGGCCATCCACATCGACCACGAGCACGCGGTGCGGGCGGGGCTCGGTTCGACCATCGCGCACGGTCTCTACGTGCTGTCCTTGGGGCCGAAGTTCCTCTACGAGATCTATTCCTTGCGGGAAGGTCCGTTCGGCCTGAACTACGGGTATGAACGGGTCCGTTTCGTCGCGCCCGTGCCGGTCGGTTCGCGGATCCGGATGCGCGCGACCCTGAGCCGCGCCGACGACATCTCGGGCGGGACGAAGTTCACCATCGAGGAGACCTTTGAGATAGCGGGGCAGGACAAGCCCGCGTGCGCGGCTACCGCGGTGATCGCCTACTTCCACTGATCGGCACGCGCCAGCACTGCGCGCCCGCGTTCGATCAGGTCCGGCAGGGTTCGCGCGGCGACTTCGAGAGACGGGTCGGGATGCGCAGCCTTCCGGTTGCGCTTGACCAGCGCGGCGATCGTCGAGGCCGTCTTGTAGTAGCTGTGCGCCAGGAACCAGTCCATAGCGGGCAGTTCGACGGCGCGAATCGCGCGGTACTCCGCCAGCAGTTGATGAACTCCGGGCATACCGGCTCCTGCCGCCGAGTTCGCCGGACCCCTGGATTCCGCGAACGCGTGTACCGGATCGGTGTGCATGAGCAGCCACGCCAAGTCGATCCGGGGATCGCCGATCGACCAAATCTCCCAGTCGATGACTGCCGTCAGTTCCGGCCCATCGAACAGCATGTTGGCCAGGCGGTAGTCCCCGTGCACCAGCGTCGGATGTGCGCAGCGATCCGGGATTTCGGCCACAAGCTTCTCGTGCAACTGCGCGTGCCCCGGGCAGATCTCGGGGTCCACGGTGCTGAGCAGGCGCGCCCAACGGTCCAGCTCTGCGGCGATGGGCACCACGGGCTCGTCAGCAACGCCGAGAGCAGCGAGTTCCAAGGATTGCAGGTCGGCCAACATGCGCGCAGCCGTTCGGGCCCGCGCATCGACGACAGCCCGGCACGGAGGGTCGTTCGCCACGTCCAGGCAGGGCTCGAAGGCGTCTCCGCGGACGTGGTGCATGGCGAAGAACGGCGGTGTGCCCGCATCTTCGAACAGAACCGGCGGGACGACCGCTCCGGCGGCGCTTAGGGACCGCAAGATCCGTGCCTGGCGCAGCACGTCGCGGTTCCGGACCGGTGCGAGCCCAGGCGGCGCGACCTTCAGCACGATCTGCTGCAGCGGCGCTCCCGGCAGGTCCAAGTCCGCGGCCAGGGTCAAGCTGGACACACCACCGTGCAGTCGGCGCAGCCCGCCCACCCTGGCGCAGGGCCAGTGCCGCTGAGCCGCCGCGTCGGCCCTGGCGAGCAGGTCCGTCTCATCGAGTTCAGCCACACGGCCACGATTCGCGCGGTAAGCCACGCGCACAAACGTTCCGCGGCACCGGCACTGGAGAGCTCCACACCGGCAACGCACCAACTGCTTCGGCCGAGCGCTCCCACAGTGTTACAAGCGTGGCATGAACGATCGAACCAACACGCCGAACGAGCTGCTGCACCGGTTCCGGCTCGACGGGAAGGTCGCGGTCGTGACCGGTGCATCATCCGGGCTGGGTGTTGCCTTCGCGCACGGCATGGCGCAGGCAGGTGCCAGCGTGGCGCTCGGGGCGCGACGCACCGAGCACCTGGAGCGAACGCGCGCGGCTATCGAGGACACCGGTGCCGCGGCGATCGCGGCTCCCACCGACGTCACCGAACCCGACAGCTGCGACGCGCTCGTGGCCGCGGCGATCGAGCGGTTCGGCCGCGTGGACGTTCTGGTGAACAACGCCGGCTACGGCGGGGAGTACCACCCCGCACAACAGGATCCACCGCAGCACTTCCGGTCGGTCGTGGACATCAATCTCAACGGTGCATACTGGATGGCGCAGGCGTGCGGGCGAGTGATGCAGCCGGGCAGCTCGGTGGTCAACATCTCCAGCGTGATGGCGGTGACCACCGCGAAGATGCCCGCGGCGGGCTACAGCGCGGCCAAATCCGGAGTGCTCGGCCTGACTCGGGATCTCGCCGCCCAATGGGGCGAGCAGGGCATCCGCGTGAACGCGCTGTTGCCGGGCGTTTTCCCGTCCGAGGCCACCGCGCACTACAGCGAGAACTACCAGCGGAAGGTCATCGACGCGCGGATACCGATCGGCAGGATCGGTGACCCAGCGGACGTGGCCGCCGCGGCCGTGTTCCTCGCCAGCGACGCCTCGTCCTACATCACCGGCGTGAGCCTGCCTGTCGACGGCGGTGTGCTGCTGCTCTAGCGAGCGCGTCGTGGGTGCAGCGGAACCTCAGGCACCCGAGTCGTCTCGGATGTCGACGATCACCTTGCCCACCGCTCTCCTCCGATCGATCAGCGAAAGCGCCTCTGCGGCCTGCTCCATCGGAAGCCGATGGCCGACCAAGGGACAGACCTGGCCTTGTGCGGCCATGTTCTCGAGTTCGGCCGTCAGCGTCCGGAGCACGTCCGGGTAGCGGCGCGCGTACGGTTCCAACGCGACGCCGACCACGCTGAGGTCCCGCAGCAACAACCGGTTGAGCTTGATCTCGGGAATCTCGCCAGCGGCGAACCCGACCACCGCCAACCTGCCGCCCACGTCCAACGAACGCAGCGAATCCGTGACGCGGTCTCCGCCGACCGGATCGACCACCACCTGCGCTCCTCGGCCGCCGGTGAGCTCCTTGGCCTGCTGCGCCCAAGGGCCACTGCTGAGCAGAACGTGTTTCGCCCCCGCCTCCCGCGCCGCTTGCGCCTTCACCTCGCTGGAGACCACTGCGACCGGCACACCGCCGCGCGCCCGGACCAGCTGCAACGTCGCCGTGCCGACTCCGCCCGAGGCGCCGTGGACCAGTACGACATCATGCGCCACGAATCCAGCGCGATACAGGGAAAACCACGCGGTCGCGTAGTTGAGGTACAGTGCCGCACCGGCGCCGAAGTCCACATGGGACGGCAGCTTGATGGTGTAGTCCGGCAGGGCGAGGGCGTATTCGGCCAACGCACCGAACACCGTCAGCCCGGCGACTCGGTCGCCCGGAACGAACGAGGATCCCGGCGGAGCCTCCCGAACCACTCCAGCGACCTCTCCGCCCGCGACGTACGGCACGGGCTGCGCATGCTGGTACATCCCGCGGGTTTGCAGCAGGTCCGGGAGCGAGACTCCGGCCGCGTGCACTTCGATGAGCAGCCGTTGCCCTTCGGTCCACGGATGCGCCCCTTCCGGTGCGGGAATCTCGGTGATCGCGCCGGCTTCGGGTCCGGAAAGCTCGTTTATGACGAATGCGCGCATCAGGTCCGCTCCGTTCTGGCGATGTCAGGTCGAACGCGCCACGGCACGTTCACGGCTGGTCATGCGGTCTCCGGACGGCACTCGGCCGCCGCCGGATCGATCACGGAGACGGCTGGATGGCCCTGCAGGCGGACGACCAGCAACGCGGTCTGGACGCTTAGCTGATCACTGGCGTTGCCGAGCACGTTCAACCCGGTGAGATCGTGCATGCGCTCGAACCGCAGCCGGACCGTGTTCTCGTGGACTCCGAGCCGTGCCGCCGCCGCGCGCACGCTGCGCCCGGTGTCGAAGTACTTCTGCAAGGTCAGCAGGTGGTTCGTCCCGCGCGGATCGCCGGCCAGCAGGGGACCGAGCACGTCGTCAACGTAGCCGCGCACCGACTCCGCGTCGCTGTTGGCCAGGAACAGCCTCGCCGGCCCCAGATCATCGACGGCGAGCACGCGGCGTTGCGACGAGGCGGGCACGAACCGGTCGATGCAATGCGCGACCTCCCGCGCCTCCCGATAAGCCCGCCGCAGGCGCGACGGTTCGCTCACCGACGAGACGCCCGCGATCCGATTCCCGGGCAGTCGGGAGGTGACCGCGTTCAGGGCCGTCTTCACGTGCGCGACCGTCGACATCGGGTTGGTTTCGCGCGGCGCTTCGACCAGCAGCACGGTTCCTTCCGACCCCCGTACGGCCAGCACGTCCAGGCGGAGCTGATGTTCGAGGTCGACAGCCAGCTGCTCGTCGTCGACGTCCTCGCGATCGCGGTCGAGGACGTAGGCGAGCACGCGCCGCGCGCTGATGTCGACTCCGAGGTATTCCCCGCTGCTGCGCAGATCCTGTTGATCGCAGGTCCCACGCAACAGTTGCCGGGCCAGCGACGCGCGCGCGTTCCAGGCGACGCTGGCGATTCGCCGTTGCACCAGGAACTCGCGCCCCAGATGCTCCGCCATGCGCATCGCGAGGAACGCGTCGATCGCGCGCAACGGGGTCGGATGCTCCAGCACGACCAGCCATCCGACCACCGCGTCGTCGACGAAGATCTCGCCGAGGAGTTGACGTCGGTACAGTTGCGCCACCGGGTCAGCGGGAACGACAACCGGTTTCCGTGCCTCGGCCGCGGCGGGAACTGCCGCGCGGCTCCGCGCGACCGGTGGGACCGAAGCCCGCTTGAATCCTTCCGGTCCGGCGCGGGCGATCAGGCGATCGTGCAAGTCGAACAGCGCGGTGACCTTGCCGGTCAACTCGGCGCCCGCGCGCACGATCGCCGACAGCCCTCCCCTGCCGCCGACGAGCCTGCTCAACCGCAGCTCGGCGGAATGCTGTTCGAGGAGTTCTTCGTAGGACAGCACGATGCACGCCCGCCGCAGCGACGTCAGCCCCGAGCCCGCACGAGCAAGGCATCGCCCTGACCGCCGCCACCGCACAAGGCTGCCGCACCGATTCCGCCACCGCGCCGCCGCAGCTCGTGCGCGATCGACAGGACCAGCCGAGCGCCGCTCATGCCGACCGGATGGCCCAGCGCGATGGCACCGCCGTTGACGTTGACCCGCGGCGGATCGAGCTCCAACTCGCGGGTCGAGGCGAGCGGAACCCCGGCGAATGCCTCGTTGATCTCCACCAAGTCGAGCTCGTCAACAGCTGTGGAACCGTCCCTCCGCAGCGCGTCACGGATCGCGCCGGCGGGTTGCAGCAGCAGTGATGGGTCCGGGCCGGCGACCGTCCCGTAGGCGCCGAGTTCGGCGAGCCAGTCGACCCCGAGCTCCGATGCCCGTCGCTTGCTCATCACCACCACTGCGCACGCGCCGTCCGAGAGCGGCGACGACGAGCCGGCCGTGATCGTGCCCTCGGCCGAGAACGCCGGCCGCAACCTGGCGAGCTTGTCCGCGGTGGTGCCCGGCCGGATTCCCTCGTCGTACTCCACGGTCCCCTTCCGCGCGGGGACCGGGACGATCTCCTCGGCCAGGTGGCCGCTCTCCGTCGCGCGCGCGGCGCGGGAGTGCGATTCGGCGGCGAAGGTGTCCTGATCGGTGCGGGAGATCTCCAGTCCCGCCTGGTAGCGCTCGGTCGCCGCGCCCATCGGGACTGAGTCGAAGGCGCAGGTCAGCGCATCGTTCTCGAGCGAGTCCGGAATATCGCGGGTGCCGAACTTGCACCCTTCGCGCAGCCGGAGCAGGTGCGGGGCGTTGGACATCGACTCCATCCCGCCGGCCACCACAACTTCGCACTGGCCGACCGCGATGAGCTGGGCCGCCTGCGCCACCGTCGCCAGTCCGGACAGGCAGAGCTTGTTGACGGTCGTGGCGGGAGCCGACATCGGCACCCCGGCCTCGACGGCCGCGATGCGCGCCGGGTTGGCGCCGTTGCCCGCCTGCACGACGTTGCCGAGCACCACGGAGTCCACTTCGGACGGTTCTACGCGTGCGCGGGTTAGCGCTTCCCGAACCGCGACGGCACCGAGTTCGGGGGCCGCTAGCTCAGCCAGCCCGCCGAGGAATCGCCCGATGGGCGTCCGCGCCCCAGCCACCAGCACCGCATCCTGCATTTCTCGCTCCCTCTCCGATGATTTGCGCAGCACCCGAGTCGAGCCTCCGGTCGAGAACGACGAGTGGATCCACCTCGCGTACCGCTACCGACGCACGCCCATGACCCCGCATACCGGCGCTTTCCACGGCAGTGCCTCGCGTTCGGCGATGAACCGGTCGAATCCGTCCGCGATCTCCGCAGGCATCGGCACAGTCCGGCGGGTGTCGAGGTCGACGTGCACCAGCATCAATTCGAGGGTGTTGGACAACCGCCGGTGGGTCTGGTCCAGCAGGTAGGCCATCATGTGCACGACTTTCTCGTTGCGGTCGAGCACGACCGGGTGCACCGAGAGCTTCTCGCCCAGGTGGAGTTCGCTGTAGTAGCGGATGTGGTGTTCGGAGGTGAACACACCCATGCGCCGCTTGGCCCGGTAGTCGTCGTCGATCCCGACCCGCTCGCAGACCACCGTCGTGCCGTCCGCGTTCAGCTCCAGGTAATGACGCACGTTCATGTGCCCGTTGATGTCGATGAAGTCGGGCTGCACGACGGCTTCCACGAGCGTCGGCAGCTCCATCACCTGGTCGAACGTCGGCGTTTCCATGGCCGTCGCCTCTTTCCCGATGCGCGCTCGTGGTCCGCTCCGGCTCACGCCGCTCGATGCCCGAGGCCCTTGCGCATCCCCTCGATGATCGTCCGGGTCGAGTCCTCGGCCGCCTCCGGGCTCAACCCCCACGGCGGCACGACGAGGTTGACGTGGTCGTAGTGCGCGGCGTGCCGGGCCACCCGTTCGGAGAGCTGGTCCGGCGTGCACGCAACGCCGATCTCGTCGATGGCCTCGTCGGGCACGGCCGCCACCAGCGCATCGACGTCACCGCGGCGCGCAGCCTCGCGGATCGCCAGTTGCTCCTCGGCCCACCCGTGCATCTCGAAGAGCCGGTCGTAGACGCGGGACGGCGCGTACTGCCCGATCGCATACGCCAGCTGTCGGCGGGCGGCCTGCTCGTCCTCGTCCACCGAGCACATCAGGATGCCCTTCAAGGTGATCTCGCTCGACGAGCGCGCTGCGCGCGCGGTCCCCTTCTCCAGCGCCGGGCGGACGAGCTCGTCGATGTACCTGCCGGTGAACATCGGGTGCCCGACCAGCCCATCGGCGACCTTGCCGGCCGCCTGGACCATGCGCGGGTTGACTCCGGCGATCCAGATCGGCAACCGGTCCCGGTATGGCGGCGGTACGTCGCTGGTCGGGCTCACGTGCACCGTGTAGAAGCGTCCGTCGTGGTCGACCGGTCCCTCGTGCAGCTTCCAGAGCTTGCGCAGCACCTCGACGAGCTCTTCCATCCGCACCGCCGGGCTTTCGCCGCTCACGCCGTGCCAGTGCTCCATCATCTTCGGGGTCCCGTTGCCCAGGCCCAGGATGATCCGCCCGCCGGAAAGCTCCTCCAGATCGCGCGCTTCGGCAGTCCACATCAGCGGTGACCGGCCGACGCCATAGGCGATGTTGGAACCGATCCGGACGTTCTCGGTCGCCGATGCCAGGGTCGCCATCGGCACGGTCGCCGAGCGGTTGTAGAGCTCTCCAGTCCACACGGTATCGAATCCGGCCCGTTCTGCCTCCACGGCGAGTTCGGCCGCCCGCCGGAAACGTTCCGGGCCGTAACCGGCGCTGAAAATGGTCGCTCCGTACATGGTGGATACCTCTTCCCGTTCGGCGTCTACCGCATGTATTCGCGAGCGGATCTCGCCGCGCACACCCGCGTTGCGGGGTGCGGATCGTGCGCGGCGAGTCCGTTCGGTGCGGTCGGCCGCACCGATCTGCTGGCGGTCAGGCAAACTCTGGCGGACGCTTCTCGAGGAAGGCCGTGATGCCTTCCTTGGCCTCGCCGTGCTCGAACAACCCCTGGATCTGGGACACCTCGTAGGCCATCCCCTCGCGCAACGGCACGTCGAAGGACGCATCGACGGTGCGGACCACCGCCTGCTGCGCCGGCAGCGACGGGCCGCGCAGCTGCTCGGCCAACGCCAATGCGTCCCGCTCCGCCTCGCCTGCCGCGGCGAGTCGGTCGATCAGCCCGATCGCGTGCGCCTCGTCGGCGGGCACCTGGCGGGCAGTGAGCATGATGTCGAGGGCGCGGCCGCGACCGACCAGGCGCGGCAACCGCTGAGTCCCGCCGGCGCCCGGGATGAGCCCGAGCTTGACCTCCGGGAGCCCGAATCGCGCAGCTGCACCGCCCACCCGCATGGTGCACGCCATCGCGAGCTCCAAACCGCCGCCCAGGGCCACGCCGTCCACTGCGGCGATGCTGATCCGCTCGGGCACGGCGAGTCGGTCCAGCGCCTCACGCAACGCATCCCCATACGCGGTGAACGACTCCGCGTCCACTGAAGACATATGCTTGATGTCCGCGCCGGCGGCGAAGAACCCTTGCACCGCCGAGGAAACGACGACGACCTGCACTGCCTCGTCGGCGTCCGCCTCGTCCAGCGCGCCGTTGATGCCGTCGATGATCGCGGGCCCGAGCGCGTTCGCCGGAGACCGGTTCAGGGTGATGTGCAGGACGGCGTCGCCCTCCTTGCGCCACACCACGGCGGATCCGCTGGTTTCAGCCATCGCACCAAACCTCTTTCCTGAGTTGCCTACAGAGTCAGGCCCGCCGTGGGAACCGCCCGAATTCCGGAGGGCGCTTCTCCTTGAACGCCTCTCGTCCTTCCCGGGCCTCGTCCGTGGCGTAGAACAGCAGGTTTGCGTCGTGGGCGAGCTGCTGGACACCGGACAACCCGTCTTCGGCGGCGTGGAAGCTAGCCTTCATCAGGCGCAGCGCGAACGGCGAGAGCTCCAACATCCCGCGGCACCACGCGATGGTCTCGCGTTCCAGGTCCTCCAGCGGCACCACCGTGTTGACCAGCCCCATCTCGCGAGCGGTCGCCGCGTCGTACTGGCGGCACAGGAACCAGATTTCCTTGGCCTGCTTGAATCCGACCAGCTGGGCAAGCAGGCCGGCACCGAAACCACCGTCGAACGACCCGACCTTCGGTCCCGTCTGGCCGAAGCGCGCGTTGTCGGCGGCGATGGTCAGATCGCAGATCAGGTGCAGCACGTTGCCGCCGCCGATCGCGTAGCCGGCCACCATCGCCACGACGGGTTTCGGCAGCCGGCGGACCTGGACCTGCAGGTCGGTCACGTGGAACCGGCCGACCGCCCGATCTTCCCCCGGTTCGGAGAGGTATCCGGTGTCGCCGCGGACCCGCTGATCCCCTCCGGAGCAGAACGCCTCGGTGCCCTCGCCGGTCAGGATGATGACGCCGACGTCGGGATCTTCCCTGGCGTGCATCAGCGCGTCGGAGATCTCGACGAGCGTTTGCGGGCGAAAGGCGTTGTGCACCTCCGGGCGGCGAATGGTGATCTTCGCGATTCCGTCCCCGCTGTGCTCGTAGCCGATGTCGTCGTAATGCTGCACCGGCTGCCACAACGCGCCGTCCTGCACCGCCAAATCCTTGTCCCTCCGCTCCGATTCAGTACGCCCGGGTGACCGTCACGCCATCGTCAGGCCGCCGCTGACCGACAACGTCTGCCCGGTGACGTACCCGGCCGCGTCCGAAGCGAAGAAGGCCACCGCCGCGGCGATGTCATCGGGTTCTGCGAGCCGGCGCATCGGCACCGCCTTGGTCATCCCACCGATGACCTTCTCGGCGTCCTGCCCGGAGCTGTCCGCGAACTTGCGAAGCGCGGGAGTGTCGGTCGGACCCGGGCACACGGTGTTGGCGGTGATTCCCTTGGTCGCCACCTCGCGCGCGAGGGTCTTGGTGAACGAGATGATCCCGCCCTTCGCCCCGGAGTACACCGACTCCAGCGAGGACCCCACCCGGCCCGCGTCCGAACCGACGTTGACCACCCGGCCCCACCCGCGGTCGATCATCCCGGGCACCGCCGTTTTGACCACCCGCAACGCGCCCTTGAAGTTGACCTCCAGGATGCGGTCCCAGAACTCCTCGGTGGTGTCGACGAACTTCATGAAGTCGTCGAAGCCCGCGTTGTTCACCACGATCTCGACCGGCCCGAGCTCGTCGGCCGCGGTCTTGAGCGCGGACTCGACCGATCCCGTGTCGGTCACGTCGACCTCGACCGGAACCGCCTTGCCGTCACCGCTGGTGATGGCCCCGGCAGTCTCCTTCGCGCGCTGCAAGTTGAGGTCGGCCACGGCGACGCGGAAACCCTGGGCACCGAGGGTCTTGGAGATCCCCTCACCGATCCCTTGCGCACCACCGGTCACGAAGGCGACTCGATTGCTCATTGACTTCTCCCGTCCTGATCTGGTGCACGCGTGCGGGCTCCCCACCGGCCCTCACCCCGATCTATCTCGCATACGATAATAAAGGACAGACCAAAACGGAAGTTCTCAGCTGCCCCTTGACACGAAGCACGGCAACCGCGGCTTGCAGCTGCCCTCCCGGGAGAACGCTCGCCAGCACGCCGGGGTCCGACCACCCTCCGGGCAAGCCCATGAACTGGCACAACGACGTTCCGAGGAATGCGGAACACTCCCGTGAACACCCAACAAGGGCCAGCAACATTGGAGACGATCCGTACGGGACCCCTCACAGGAAGATGCGCTCGATAACGCTCGTTCACGGGTTCCAAACCTGCCCGTCAGCTGCCGACGCGAGGAAGGTGATCGACTGCGAACGTTCCACCACACGATCTCAACCACGACGCCGATCGATTCGCGCAGGGCAAGGGCTTCCATCGACAACACTTGCCGGCGAACTCGCGGGGTGCAGGAGCGTCCAAACGTGCGCAGCGTCGTAGCCCCGGCGCGCTGCCACCACGGCGCCGCCGATGCAGCGGCGGGGCCGACGTCGGGCGCGGGCGCCTACCTGGGCTAGTGATCAACGCCGTATGCCGCCTTGCCTCTGGCTCCCGGCTGCGTTGAACATTATTATGGTCAGTCCAATGTCTAAGACATGTTCGCGAGCGGTCGAGCGACTTCCGCGAACCGACCCTGACGGCGGCATTCCCATGGCATATAGAGCTCTCGTGACCGGAGCGGCCCGCCGAGGAGGCATCGGACGCGCGATCGTCGCCCGTCTCGAAGCCGACGGCATGGAGGTGGTCACCCTCGACAGGGAACCCGGCTGCACCTGGCAGCTCGACACCGCCCGGGCCGACCTCCCGGACTTCGGCCCGATCGACGTGTACGTCGGAAACGCCGCCCGCACCACGGGGTTCGGCGCCGCGCACACCTTCGACCACGAGTCCTGGCAGCGCGATCTCGACGTCAATCTCACCGGCACGTTCCGCGTGCTCCAGGCGTGTCTGGCAGGTATGCGAGAGCGCGGTTCCGGCCGCATCGTGCTCATCTCCAGCACTGCGGGCACGCAAGGCATGCCGGCGCAAGTCTCCTACGCGACGACCAAGGCAGGGCTGATCGGGATGGTCAAGACCGTGGCCGCGGAGAACGTTCGGAACGGCATCACAGCCAATGCTGTCCTGCCCGGGATGACGTCCAGCAGCGGTGTTTTGTCGATGCCATCGGAAGTCCAGGACGCCTGGCTCGGACGCCTCCCCAACGGGTTCGTCGATCCGGCTGACATCGCCGACGGCGTCGCGTTCTTCGCCTCGCCGAGCGCGGGCATGGTGACCGGGCAGCTGCTGACGATCGACGGCGGGGATGAGCTCAACACGTGGTCGGTCACGTCGAGCGTCACGAAGGAACCCCGGCGTGGATAGCCCGCGCTCCGGCCGGAAACGCTGGAGAGCTCCACAGGTTCCAACGAGCTCGCGCTTCTGCGTAGGACGCGCGTCCGAGAAACGTGCGGGACCGACGGCATTGCGACAACTCCAACGTCCACTGCGCCCTGACAGCACCGACGAAGCACGTTAGCCAGAGTTCCTGCGACCGGCACGGAGTGAGTCCACCATGTCACCCAACACCCTCCGTTCCGCGGCCGAGCAGGTAGCGACGCAACGGACCAGCAGCCAGCAACTTGTCGAACAGGCGTGGGCCGCAGCGGAGACGTGGGACCCGTTGATCGGCGTGTACAACAGCCGGTTCCGGGAGTCCTCTTACATTGCTGCCGAACGCGCCGATCAACTCGCCGCGCAGGGCGGCCCACTCGGAGCCCTGCACGGCGTGCCGATCGCCGTGAAGGATCTGCTGGCCACCCGCGACGGCGCGACGACCGCGCAAAGCCTCGTCCTCGACACGAGGTGGGGCGACGGAGCGGAAGGCAGCGCCGTCGCACGACTCCGGAAGGCGGGCGCCATCGTCCTCGGCAAGACGACCACGATGGAGTTCGGGGTCGGCACGCCGGACGCGACCAAACCGTTCCCGATGCCCCGTAACCCGTGGGACCGCGGCAGGTACGCGGGCGGTTCGAGCTCCGGCAACGCGAGCGGGATCGCGGCCGGGCTGTTCCTCGGCGCGGTCGGCACCGACACCGCGGCCAGTATCCGGTGGCCTGCCACTTTCTGCGGCGTCTCCGGGCTCAAGCCGACTTTCGGCTGGGTTCCGAAATCGCGCCTGGTGCCGCTGGCGTTCTCGCTCGACCACATCGGACCGATGGCGCGAACCGCCGATGACTGCGCCCTGATGCTCGAAGTGATGTCCGGGCACGACGCGTCGGATCCGGATTCCGCGCCACGACCCCGTTTTTCCGCTCGAACGGCCGACGAGCGCACCGATCTGCAAGGTTTGCGGATCGGTGTCGCCGCGATGGCCGACGTCGCCGCCGAGCACCGCGACCCGGACGTGACCGCCTGCTTCGACACCGCTGTCGAAGTGCTCCGACGGTTGGGAGCCGAAACCCGACGCGTAGCGCTGCCGCACTACGAAGAAGCCTGCACCGCCACGATCATCACCTTGATAAGCGAGGGCGGCGCTTATCACGCGCAGAACCTACGCCACCGCTGGGAGGAATTCAGCGAGGGCGCACGCGGCGTCTTCGGACTGGCCCCGTTCATCACCGGTGTCGATTATGTGCAGGCACAACGCGTTCGACGCCGCACCCAGCTCGCGCTGCGCGAGCTGTTCGCCTCGGTGGACGTCGTCGTCATGCCGACCGCGGGCATCGCAGCCGTTTCGCTCGACGATGCCGGCGAAGTGGCCCTCGGACCCAAGTGGCCCGCCATGTACACGCCGTACTGGAACGCGGTGGGCAACCCGGCGGCCTCCGTTCCAATGGGATTCAACGCCGAGGGTCTGCCGCTCGGCCTTCAGCTCGCCGCCGCCCCGTTCAACGACGCCGAAGTGCTCCGCGTCGCCGACGCCTATCAAGCCACTACCGACTGGCACCTGCGCACTCCGCCCCAAGCGACCCACGACGACACGGAGCACCCATGATCGACCCGGAGCTGATTCGCGGCATCGTCACGATGCACCACTACCCTGCTAGCGCGGAGCACCTGACTCGGCTGGCCGCGATGTACCCATCGATCCGCGCCGACGCGGACGCGCTTGGCGAATGCATGGGAGACAGCGACTTCCCACCATCGGTGCGGTTCAGCGCCAACCCCGGCCAACCACCGCAGACCTGACGACCGCCCACGGCGCACGGAGCGCGTCCGTCATCGGCGAACCGTGCCCCGTGGGCGCAGACCTGCCGGTCGGCAGTGAGGGCATGCTCACCCAACTGGCGCGCGGTCCGCAGCCGAAACCCCCGCAGCTTCGCGCTCGAGCTCCTTGAACATGTACCAAGTCGTCAGCGTCAGATACGCACCCCAGACGAAGACCGGAAGGTAGAACGCGAGCAGCCCGTGGTAGGCGAACGGCCCGCTCTTAAAGAAGGCCGGTCCAGCTGCGAAGAACAATGACGCCGCTCCGGCAAAGGTGAGCCCCGTCAGCCAACGCGGGATCATGGGATTCGGCCGGTGATCCTGGAGTTCGACCAAGCCGGAAGCGACCATCTCAACCGCGAGGTAGATCCAGCCGAGCAAGAAGGCCATCCAAGCCCAGTCGTACCAGCTCTGGATGACATCAGCTCCAGTCTCCGGCCGGTAGGCGGCAACGATCCACGCGCAGCAGTTGAAAAAGACGATCAACGAGATGAACACCCCGGAGACGGCGGTCGTGTAAGAGAAAAGCGGTCGGCGCCCTTCGACCTTCGCCAGCATGATGCCGAACTGGATTGATCCCGGTGTCAGAAAACCGGCGCCGATGTAGAACAACGTGCAACCGATGAGCGTTCCCCACCGATGCGTTTCGCTGAACCACACCTTGGTGCCACCGAGCCCGAGGTCCCCCGGCGCCGGCGCGTAGAAGTGAGCCACGCCCAACCAACCGACGATCGTGAGCGCAACGAAGATCCAGTTACACCAGAGTCCGATCTTCTGCGAGCTGATCCTACCTGTGTCCTGCATGGATACACCTACCAAGAAGACGCCGACGGAAAACGAATTTCGAAACAAGACGTTGTGGAAGATCATTTAAGCAACCCAGAAGACGAACCGCACCACTCCCACGAGGAAGAAAGGTCGGCCTTTCGGGAGATGTCACCGGGCAGATCCGAAAATATCGTGATCACGAGATTGCCGCGGTCAGCCCGGGCGGTTCTACTGACAGAAGCATCGGGCCACCCCAAGCCTCGCACCGGAGCAGCATCAGCCTAAAGCGGAGGACCGTGCACGATGACAGTGACCGAGCCGCACAAGAGGGGACGTCTTCCCGGGGTGGACGGCGTCTGGGTGTTCATCGGAGCCGACGCCGTCATCTTCGCGCTCCTGTTCTTCAGCTTTATGAAGGATCGCTATGCCGAACCGGCCCTGTTCGAATCCGCACGGCGAACGTTGAACTTCAGCCTGGCCGGTGCGGACACACTCCTCTTAATCACAAGCTCGTGGCTGGTGGCGCTCGCCGTCCGAGCCGCCAAACTAGGGGTTTCGGCTGGCACACCCCGCCTGCTATTCGGAGGAGCACTCACCGGACTGCTGTTCGCCATCTCGAAGTCCGTCGAGTACGGGGAGAAGTTCTCGGCCGGCATCACCCCTGCCACGAACGGATTCTTCATGTGGTACTTCGCGCTGACCGGTATCCACCTACTCCATGTGCTAGTCGGCACCGCTTTGCTCGGGTATGTGTGGACAAGGACGCGACGGGCGGTTTTTCTCCCCCGCGATAGCACGGTTCTGGAATGCGTGGCGTCCTTCTGGCACTTGGTGGACCTGCTCTGGATCGTCCTGTTCCCGCTCCTGTACTTGCAGAGGTAATCGATGTGGTTGATGCGCGAGCGCGCAACGGTCGTCTGGGTGGCCCTCGTGGTGGCGACCTGCGTATCCACCTGGATGTTCTCGAAGGACGTTTTCAGCCCGGCAGTCGCCATGCTGGGCACGTTCCTGATCGCCGGACTCAAAGTTAGGTTCGTCATGCTCGATTTCATGGAGCTGCGTGCTGCGCCGACCCCTGCCCGCGCAGCGTTCGAGGCGTGGATCGTCGCGGTCACCTTGCTGATACTCGGCTTCTGGTTCGCCACACCGACCGGTTGACGACGCCTCGTCGGTGCGGTCGGCTGGGCGGGGAGCACTTCGGGACCCCGACAACACCGAGGGCGTGTTGAGCGCTTCGCTCGCCGACGCTGTCGCGACGATCAAGCTCAAGACGCGGGTCGGCTTCGACCAACACCTGGGGTAGAAGTGGTGCCGGAGGTATTGCGATTGGCCAAGATCGGGCGTCCAGGGTTGTCGGACGAGCAGAAGCGCGAGGTGTGGCAGCGTTGGAAGGACGGTCAGTCGCTGAGCGAGATCGGCCGGGCGCTGGACAAGATAGCCGGCTCGATTCACGGGGTGGTGGCCGCCAGCGGCGGCATCGTGCCGGCCGTGCGCACCCGCGCCGAGGGGGCACTGACACTGACCGAGCGTGAGGAGATCTCTCGTGGCCTGGCCCGCACAGAGTCCTTCCGCGCGATCGCGGGCCGGCTGCGGCGGTGGCCGTCCACGATCAGCCGCGAGGTCAACCGGCACGGCGGACGTGCCACATACCGTGCCACCGCCGCCGACGAGCGGGTGTGGGACAACATGCGCCGCCGTAAACCCTGTCTGCTGCAACGCAACGACACGCTGTGCAAGCTGGCGGCGGCGAAGCTGGCCGAAGACTGGTCACCCGAGCAAATCGCTGGCTGGCTTGCCCGCCACTATGAACCGTCCGAGGGTATGTCCGTGTCGCACGAGACGATATTTCCGAGGCGGTCTCGATCCGGCAGCGTCCCGCCGAAGCCGACGACCGCGCCGCGCCTGGTCACTGGGAAGGAGACTTGCTGACCGGGGCGAAAAGCAGCCACATTGCCACCCTGGTCGAGCGGCACTCGCGCTTCGTCATGCTCGCGCGGGCGCCCGGCAAGGACGCCACCAGCGTCGGGGCGAGCCTGACCACACAGGTCAAAACGCTGCCCGAGGCGCTGAAAGGCTCCCTGACTCGTACGCAGCGGGTTCGACACACTGATCCAGCTCAAAGACCCGCACGGGTTCATCCACGATTCGGACCACCCGCACGGCGAACCGGCTCCATACGAGCAGCCTGAGCTCAAGAACGAACTCGACACGAGCGACAGCCAACTAACGAGCGCGACGACGTCGAAGGCGTTGTGCCGCTACTTCCGAGTTCCGCGACGTTGCATCACGAGCGGGAGCCTCACCGAAAGCACGAGTGGCTCAGCGTGCACGTCGACATGCTCAGTCCTCGCCCGGCCGGAACGCGATTCCGTGCGCGGCCTGCACGAACCAGCCCGGGGGCACGTACAGGTTGCACACTGACTGCGACCTGCGCCTTTTGTGCAGATGCTGGTGTCTTCGTCCTGGTTGAGGCCTTCGGAGAGTGTCTGCAAGCCGAGGATCTCATCGCCGGGTAGCCGCATCGTGACCGTTGCCTCGTCGGTGGCGTAGTGCACTCGTATCGTGAGCTGGACCAGGTCGAACAGCCGTCCCAGAAGCTGCGGTGGCGCGTGGTGCAGGTTCACCTGCAGCTTCGGGAGCGCTTCTAGCAGCTCGACTTGACCCGGTTCGGGGGCATGGTCGTAGCGATCTTGCTGATCGAGTTCCGCGAGGCGTTCACGCACGGTGTCACCCTCAGCGTCGAGTTCGTTGAAGCGGCTTTTCAGTCCTTGGATGAACGGATCAGCCGGATCGGCGTCCTCGGCTTGCCGCAGGAGGTTGTCCTGCTTGCGGGCCAGCTCGGTCAATCGGGTGTGCAGTGTGGTGCGCGTTCGGTGGCGTTCTTGCCGTTTCCGGTCGGCGTGCGTGTCGATGCGCCAGATCATCACTGGAACCCTGCGTCTGCTTCGTCAACGCCGACGACCCCATATCGAACCGCATCGCCACGACGGCCCGCCAAGCGAGAACAAACACCTCGCGAGCACCATAACGATCTGACACGACACCATGGGCACCTTCACCACACCGAGACTTCCTGGACGCCTGCGGCAGTCGAACGGCGTGTCCGGTGGTGCATCTTGCGTGCCGTCCCCGGGGGTTGCGTCTCCCGCCGTCCGGGAAGTGGGTGCGGCTGGCCGCGATGTCCTCGGCCACATCACCCGAGGCGGCCAAATGACGGGATCAGCCGACGTCACGGTCCCGTTTACGGCCACCCGGCCGCGGGTGTGGTTCACGAAGGCCGCCAACGCGCCCTCCGCCATCGCCAGCGTGCCTGCATTGATCGCGGCCGGGAAGATCGCCCGGACGGGGTGGCGTAGAGCGGGTGGTCCCGCCCACCTCACAGGCCCGCACGCCGCGGTCGAACTTCTCCTGCTCCCGCACCCAGTCCGCCAGGACGAAGGCCTCGTCGACGGACACATTGCTTCAACCGGTTCCGCGCACCTGCCAGCTGTCGTAGGCGATCAGGTAAATCGCCGCGCGGCAGCACGAAGCGGTGCGGCCTCGGCTCGGCAATTTCGCCGTGTTGGTCCACGAGCAGGCCTCATCGCTCAGTCGCGATTGTCGGTGCCGGACGAGAACGGCCACCGACCACGAGGCAACGTAGCCACCGGCACCACCGCGGAGGTTGGCCGGACAGTTGCGGGAGCCGGCGCAGCCGACGTGCGGGCCGACTGCGCACGCGCAGGCTTCGCCTCCCCCACTCCACCGGCACCTCCTCGGTCAGGCCACCAGCTGCCCGCACCGAATGAGCCGGAGTGAGCGAGTAGGCAGGCAGTAACGCGGCGACGAACTCGGGAACGAGCCGCCGCGCCACGCGATGAGTGCAGCACGTGGGCCCCGGTGACGACCTAGCGTGGCCGGCGTTTCCCATCGCGGAGGCGATCTGGGAACACGACCACTCGAAAAGCTCAGCAGGAATTGTCGCGCACAACCGTACCGTGACATCGGATTGCATGTGTCCCTCATCACATGTCATTGACAAAAGGCGCGTCGGCTCATTTCCTCGGTGCGCTCCGGTTTTTCAGCACAACCAGTCGCCGAAAGCAGACGTCGCGGCCATACCCCCCCCCCCCCCCCGAGCCAGGACGAGCAGGAGCGCACATGGACGAAACCGCTGCCGCTGTCGCTGAAATTGTTGCCGAATTGACTAATCTGACAGGCTCTGGTTCGCTGGACCCAGATGCGGAACTCGTTGAACTGGGGCTGTCGTCAATGCAACTGGTCCGGCTCGTCACCCGGATAGAATCGCAATTCTCCATCACCTTCCCTTCCGACGCGATGAACGCGGAGACGTTCGCCAGCGTCGCCTCGACGGCGGCCGCGGTCGACGCGATCCGCCACCGTGCGCAGGGGTAGAGGTGAGGCACGAATGCGCGAGACGGATCGGGCGCTCGCCCACACCTACCGGGGCATACCGTTCGACATGCGATCGGCACGACACACCGATGTGCTCGCCTACCTGGCGGAGCACGCCCGTGATCGGGGGACGCACCCGTTCATATCCGCAGTGGCACGGGATGGCGGCACCCGTCGGCTAAGCTACGCCGAAGCCGACGACCTCAGCCATCGCCTGGCCGGCTGGTTGCGCGAAAGCCTCGGGATCGCTCCCGGTTCCGCCGTCGCCCTTGCGCCCGCGAACGACGCGATCTCGGTGCTGGCTACGCTGGCGCTGCTGCGCGCGGGGTACCGCACGCTGCTGATCAATCCCAGCGACCCGCCGGCCCGTGCGGCGCAGCAGATGTCGACCATCGGCGCAGAAGTACTGCTCGCGGCTCCCGCGACCGAGATGTCGGCTCGCGCGACCGAGATCCCCGAACCCTCCGGACTCAGCCGGCCGGCGTCCGCAGTGGACCGGAAGCCGGATCCGGGGGACGACGCCCTCTACTTCGGCACGTCGGGCTCGACCGCGGCCTCCAAGCTGGTAGCGCAATCGCACCGCAACGTGGTGAGCAACGGCGAAGGTGTCCGCTCGCTGCACGGCATGCGCCCCGGTGAGCGCATTATCGGGTGCCTGCCGATCTGCCACGTCAACGGGATGCACTTCACCGTCCTCGGCACCGTGATCTCGGGAGCGCATGCCGTGCTGGCGCACTCCTTCGACGTCTTCCGATACCCGAAGCTGATCGATGAGTACCGCCCGAGGGTCGCCAGCGTGGTACCGAACATCCTCGACGCCCTGGCCGAGTTCTGGCGCGGCCCGCACCACACCCCGGACCTCCGCTACTTCGTCACCGCCGCAGCCCCGCTCAGCGCCACCACGGCTCAGCGAATCCTGGAACGAACCGGGCACCGGGTCGTGCAGGCATACGGGCTAAGCGAGACCACGAACTTCTCCACTACCGTCCCCGCGTTGTCGGAGCCCGCTTACCGGCGGATCATGCTCGAATCCGAGATACCTCCCGTCGGTGCCGCATTCCCCGGCAACGAGGTCGCCGTGCTGCGGCCCGACGGCTCCGTCGCCGCGCACGACGAGCAAGGCGAGATCTGCATGCGGGGGCACAACGTGATGGACCGTTACGCGAACAACGACGAGGCGACGGCGGCGGCGTTCGCCGGCGGCTGGTTCCACTCCCAGGACCTCGGCTTCACGACGGTCGAGCCGGAAACCGGGGCGACGCTGTTCACCATCACCGGCAGGCTGAAGAACCAGGCCAAGGTCGGTGGCGAGTCCGTCTCGCTGGACGAGCTGGACCGCGCGCTGCGCAACGTCCCGGGAGTGCGGGACGCGGCCTGTGCCGCGCTTCCGGATGAACTGCTCGGCGAAACCGTCGCAGCTGTGGTGGATGCCGACGGCAACCTCGCCGACACCGACATCCTCGAGACGCTGCGGGCGGTGCTGCCGGAATTCGCCCTGCCTCGACGACTGGTCCGAACCTCCCCGGTTCCGCGCACCTCGACCGGCAAGGTGCGGCGACCCGAGATCGCGCACCTGGTCAGCGACGTGGGCGGTGCCGGCTGATCCGCACCAGGCGCTGCTCCGCCGGGACCGCGCCCCAGCCACGGCCGACCCGTTGGAGGGATGATGCCCCACTTGCTCGATCAGGCGGTGTCCCAGCAGGCCACCGCGCGACCCGAGTCGATCGCCGTGGTGGACGGTGCCGCGACCACGAGCTACGGGCAGCTGGAAGACCGGAGCAGCAGGTTCGCGAACCTGCTGCGGGAGCGGGGCATCCGGGCAGGCGATCGGGTCGCGATGCTGCTGCCGCGCTCCGCCGAGGCACTCGTCGTCCTGCTCGGAGTGCTCAAAGCCGGCGCGATCTACGTACCGCTGGACCCGGCCAGTCCGGCGCTGCGGCTGGCCGACGTGCTGCGGCGTTGCGGAACCGCTGCTCTGCTGGCGCACGAGCACCACCAGGAGCACGCAGGAGCCACCCTCCAGTTGCTCGAATCCGCGGACCGTCCACGCACGTGGTGGATCGGCTCCGGCTTCGGCGAGGGCAGAGGTCACATCTGCGCGCGCGATCTGGCTGCCACCTCCGCCGAACCGGTGGCCGGTCGCAGTCCGGAGGACCTCGCCTACATCTTCTTCACCTCCGGCTCCACCGGACGCCCCAAGGGGGTGCCGATCACGCACGCGAGCGCGGCGCACTTCGTCGACTGGGCCGTGCGGCACTTCGGCCTGCTGCCGGAGGACCGCACGTCCGGGCACGCCCCGCTGCACTTCGACATGTCCGTGTGGGATGCGTTCAGCACCTTCGGCGCGGGCGCGCAGCTGCACCTGGTGCCCGCCGAAGCCAACCAGCTGCCGAACTCGCTCGCCGAGTTCATCCGGGAATCCGCGCTCACCCGGTGGTTGTCGGTGCCGTCGGTGCTGACCGCGATGGTCGCGCGGAACGTCGTCGGGCAGCACGACTTCCCCGCCCTGCGCACGATCATCTGGGCCGGCGACGCCCTGGCACCCGCCGACCTGCGACATCTCATGGAGCGGTTGCCGCACGTGGGTTTCACCAACGTCTACGGGGCCACCGAGGGCGCCATCGCCAGCACCGTGCACGATGTCGCCGACATCGCGGAGTGCGCGGAACCGATCCCCCTGGGCAGGGCCATCGACGGGGAGGAACTCCTCGTGCTGTCGGCCACCGGCCGACCGGCCGGTGTCGGCGAAGTCGGTGAACTGTGCATCGGAGGAGTCGGACTCACCCCGGGTTACTGGGACGACCCGGCGACCACCGAGCAGTCCTTCGTCCAGCATCCGCCGTCGTCGGGACGGCGCTGGTACCGCACCGGTGATCTCGCACGGGTCGATGCGGGCGGCGTCCACCACTTCCACGGGCGCTCCGACCGGCAGATCAAGTCACGTGGCTACCGCATCGAACTCGACGAGATCGCGCTGGCGCTCAACGAGTTCGAGGACCTCGCCGACAGTGCAGTGGTCAGCGTCCACGTGGGCGGGTTCGAGCGGAACCGGATCTGTGCTGCCTACGTCCCGAAGGACGGCCCGCCGGCGAGACCGGCCGAGTTGCGCAAGCGCCTCGCGGAATCGCTGCCCGCATACATGCTCCCGGCGCGCTGGAAGGAGCTGGAAGCGATGCCCCGGAACCAGAACGGCAAGATCGACCACCAGGCCCTGCGGGACCTGTTCCAGGAAGGTGGCCAACGGTGAAGGAAACCTCGACCGTCGGCCGGATACGAGAGCTCCTGGCCGAGAACCTGTTCATCGAAGACGCGGCGGCGGACTCCGACCTGATCGCCTCCGGCCAGCTCGACTCGGCGGGTTTCATGCAGGTCTTCGCCCTGCTCGAGGAGGATTTCGAGATCAGCATCGAGTTGGCGGACCTCGACCGGGAACATTTCCGGACCATGCTGCGCATGGCGGACTTCGTGGACCGCAAACGCGATGCTCCGGACCCCGCCGGGACGGACTGAACGAAAGACCGGAGGTCGCGACGATGGACATCCGCACATCTCGCTACGAGCCGTCCGCACGTTCCGCCGTGGTCGAATTCCAGCAGCTGCTGTGGAGCGGCGGGCCGGACGGCAACGCGGCCTACCTGGACTGGAAGTACGCGCAGAACCCGTACCTGAACGACCGGTACCTCCTCTTGGCTTGGGAAGGCGACGAACTGGTCGGCATGGTCGGCGGATTCGGTGCCTGCTGGCAGCACGGGGGCGACCGCGTCGTCCTGCCCTGCATCGCGGATACCGTGGTCGCCCCCGACCACCGCGGCGGCCCGCTGTTCGGCAGGATGCTCGACGAACTGACCGGGATGCTGCGAGCGGACGGCGTGCCGTGGCTGCTCGACTTCGGCGACCAGCGCGCCGCTCCGATCATGGTGATGCAGGGGTGGCAGAGCGTCGGGCCGTGGGCGATCGCGACCGCAGAACGCTCGGATGGTGCGGCGACGGGTCGGCTGTGGGCGCAGGCTCGCGAGCGGGAGCTGCGCGCACCGCGCTCGGGCGCCCGGATCCGCACAACGGCGACCCCGGAAGCGGACCTCTTCCGGGAGTTCGGCGCGTTGGCCGAACGAAATGCGCGCGCGACGCACATCCGGCACGTGCGGGACGCGGAGTACCTGTCTTGGCGAGCCCGCAATCCACTGGCCGACTACTTCTACTTGACGGCGCACTCCGACGGATTGGCCGGTTACCTGGTCGGGCACCGCACCCGCGTCGACGCGACCGACGGGCACACGCCGACGACGATCGTGGAGTGCGAGGCCGTCGACGACGGGGTCTGGCTGGACCTCGTCGAAGCGGCCGCCGGAGTGCTACCGGGCACCACGGTGCTCATCTGGACCCGGGACATCGGGGCGGACCAGCGCTCGTCGCTGCCGAGCCTCGGATTCGCGCACGACGAGCCTTCCGGCCGGCTCACCCGGGACTGGCACCTGCCGAACCTCCTGGTCCGGTCCACGGGCGCCGAGGTCCACCCGGATTGGTTGACCGGCTTGCACGATCCGTCCCGATGGGACCTGCGCGCAGTCTGCGGACGGAGTTGGCGATGAACCCGGTCGAACGCGCAGCAACGCATTGCCACCGACGTCCCCACATTTCACCGAATATCCGCACGGGCGATTTGCACGCATCGGTCGGCGGTATTCCCGCTTGACCCATTTGGCGGATTAACGCCCAACAATGCACCGGATACGCTGGGCAGTGACAGACACGAGGGCAGCTCATCTCCGCCTGCGACACCACCCCCGGAATGGGGAATCACTGCTCGCCGATATTTTGGACATTCTCGTCCGCGAGCAATAGTCCGGGTCGCGGCCGCAGGCGCAACACGCACGCGAAGCGCAGCCGGCGAAAACCGCCGGAACCGCTCACTGGGGCGCGCCGGCCACGCTTTTCCGGCTGAGAGCAAGGAGAATTCCGCACATGGACGACCAATTCTCCCCCGGCAAACATATCAAGAACCTGAAAACGGGTCCCAAGGTCGGGCTGGTCGATTCGAACGAAGTGCCGCTCGAAGGCATTCTCGGTGTGGCGGGCGCGGTGGAGACCATCGACGCCGCGGTCAACATCGGCGCCGACCGGCTCATCATGCAGCCGGGTTCGGAGTTCGAGCTGCACACACACCCCGGTGCGCACATCCTCTATGTGCTCAGCTCCCGCGGCTTCATCCACGTCGACGGCGTGGACTACGAAATGGGTGATGGCGACACGGTGTACGTGCCCGCCAACTACGCGCACGGGGTCAAGACCGACCCCACCGTCTCCAAGCCGCTGGAGATCGTCGCCTTCGGGGTTCCGCACATGCCGCTCGAATCGTCCGACCGCATGGAACTGGTCGGCCGGGAAGGCGCGCACGACGAGCTCGACGTCCTCGACGCGCCCGGCTGAGCCATGGCTGAAGCTTGGGAAACGGCGCAGGACCCGGCGGCGGTGCACGCGCTGCTGTGCACGAGCGACCGCCACCAAGCCCAGCGGTACGGCTCCGCGGCACCCGACCGCCGAGTGGAATCGACCCGGCGCAAGGTCGCCGCGGGGATGGTGCGGGTGCTGAGCTTCGACGGCGTCCCGGTCGGCATGTTCACCCTGGGAGCGGAACCGACCTTCGATCTCGCCGAAGCGGAGCTCCCGCCGGCGCGTTCCCCGCTGTACCTGAGCCGGTTGGCGGTCTCGCCCGAGGTGCTCTCGCGCGGTGTGGGGATGCGCTGCGTGCGCAAGGCGATCGAACTGGCGCGGGCGGCTGGAGCCGATGTGCTGCGCAGCGAAGCCAACCCCGAGCTGACGGGAACCTACGAGCTGCTCGGCGAGCTGGGCTTCGTCCAGCACGGTCCACTGCTGCGCAACGGCAGCGGAGTCCCGCGAATCCATCTGCAACGACCCCTGTGACTGCACCGGCCGCGCACCGGAGGAATGTGAGGCCCCAGTTGATCCGAGGTGCTTTTCGGGAACGCGCTTCCGATCCGCACGTTCGGCACCGACAACGGTTGTTGGACTCCGGGAAGTCGCTACCGGCTCCGCCGACGGACGTCACGCTGCCCAACCGCGACCCGGTCGCCGCATTCGCCGGTGAGCCGCTGGAAGTGCTGCGCGCCAACGGAATGCTCACCGTCCAATTCGACCACCCGCTGACCGACGAGGAGTTCCTGGCGCTCGGGGCCGAGCTCGGTACCGCTGCGGCAGAGACCGCTCCGGCCGTGCGCGAACAGGTCGAGCACGAGGTGATCTTGAACTTGGTGAGCCGCTACCAGCGCACCGACGACAACGACCTGCAGCCGTTCGCACGGAACTACCTGTCGCTGCACACCGAAGGCAGCGGTCGCCTGCTACCGGAGCAGCCGCGCTACATCGTGCTCATGTGCTGCGAGCCCGGAGACGACACGAGCGCCGCGCAGACGACCGTGGTGCCGATGCGGGAGGTGGCAGATCGGCTCAGCCCGCGCCAGCGGGAAGTGCTGTCCGCGACCAGCTATCGCGGCAAGGACCACGCGGTCCTGCGGTTCGAGGGCGACCGGCCGATCTTCTCTTTCCGGGATTTCCTGGGCAGCACGATGGAATGGACGTGCACCGCGGACACCGAACCGCCGGAGGTCGACGAGGCCATCCGCGCGCTGCTCGCGGCGATGTACGACGAGTCCACCGGGATCCGCGGAGTGCGCTGGAGCCGCGGTCTGCTCCTCGTCATCGACAACGCCCGCGTGTTCCACGGCCGCACGGCCGGGTCCGACGGCGGTTCCGTTCGCACCAGGCACCTCAAGCGCCTTCGCATCAACTGACACGGCGGCCAGTTCCCGCCGGCACGCGCCGTGCGCAGTCCTTGGAGACGACCGACATGCAACTGTTCCGTTCCATCCCCGCACCGCACACCACCGCGGTCTCCGAAGACGCGCTGGGCAGCGCGGACCGGGAACCACGTGCACCGTACGTGCGGACCAGCTTCGAGCACCACGTGGACGATCGAGTGCTGGAGGTGTTCGAGCGGGCGAACGATCCCGAAGACCCCTTCGAACTGCGCGATCTGTGGCTCGGCAGGGTCGAATCCGAACTCGGTGGCCATTCGCACCGGCCGATGCTTGCCGAACGCTGGCGTTCCGCGCGCAAGCGACGCGGCGTCGACGGCGCGGAGGTGCTCGCGTCGACCACGACCGTGCGCTTCGTCAAGGAGCTGTTCAACTGGTACTTCCGCGACGATCTCTACGGCGATCTGCGGCGCGACGACCTGATCATCCTCTCCGGTGGGTCGGTCGACGAAGTCGCGTGGGGACTGCCGCAGACCGTGAAGGAGTGCCTGCGCTACGCGCTGGACCGCGACTGGTACGGATACTCCGATTCGCGCGGCAGGTTCAACGCGCGCGACGCGGTGGCGCAGTACGAGAACTGGCGCATGGGCGGCCATCCGTACACGGTCGACAACGTGGCGATCACCCTCGGAGGGACGTTCGCGATCAGCTCCCTGGCGGACTTCGTGCTGCACGGCTCGTCGACCGACGCGCCCGCGCTGTGCGCGATCCCCAATTACCCCCCGCTGGTCGAGACGATCGCCCGCAGGCACGGTGTGCAGCTCGTGCCGGTGTCCTCGGTCAACGGCGCGACCTGCCTCGATCCGCTGATCGAGGCGCTGCGGCCCGACACACCGATGGTGATGCTGCAGACCGTCGGCAACCCGACCGGCGCGCTGGTCGATGAAGAGGACCTGGCCAGGTTGATCGTTGCGGCCGCGCCGTCCACCACGATCGTGCTCGACGAGTGCCACGAGTGGCTCGGCCCGCTGCAGCGATGTCCAGCGGCGCGCACCGCGAGCAACGTCGTGCGGGTGTCCAGCCTGTCGAAGACCTGGTCCGCACCCGGTTTGAAGGCGGGTTGGCTGGTGGCCGATCCGGCATTCGTCGCCGAGTACTACGAGTACGCTTCCACCGTTTTCGGCGGCCCGCCGTCGTTCTTCTACACCGCCATCGAGGTGCTTGCCCGCATGGAGCGGTGGCGCAACCTCGATCTGGAAACGCCAGGAGAAGCCGAGCTGGCCGAGTTCGAGCCGTCCTACGAGCTCGACACGCGAGTGCTCGCCGACGCCTACCGCCACTACCGGGCGGAACGGGAGCTGCGGCAGCACAGCCTGGAGGTCCTGCGCCGGGCCGCGACGGTTCGGCTGACCGAGGCGGGTCTGCCGGTGTTCCCGCCGCACTATTCGATCAACTCCACCATCGAGCCATCCGGCTGGTCGGACTCGTACCGCTGCTTCCGGGACCTGCTCCGGGAAACCGGGGTGTCGGTCTATCCGGGAGTGCTGAACTTCTGCCTGTCCGGCTCCGTCGGCCGGATCACGACAGCCCGGCGGTGGGAGGAACTCGCGGCGGGGATCGACCGCATCGGAACCTCGGCGAGGTGGCGAACCGGGAGGAGCAGCGGTGACTGAGTTCGAACCACCCCGCAATCGCCGCGCCGTCTACGGCATGGTGCATCTGCGCGCCCTGCCCGGAACGCCGTTCTACGAGCCGGACTCGTTCGACGAGACCCTGCGTCGCGCGGTCGAATCAGCCCGCGCCCTGGACCAGGGCGGAGCCGACGGGTGCCTGGTGCAGACCGTGGACGGTGCTTATCCCACGGGGCAGCAGAGCGATCCGGCGCGCATCGCCGCGCTGTCGCTGATCCTCGACGCCGTGCGGATGCGCACCGACCCCGCCTTCGAGGTCGGCCTGCAGATCATGCAGAACGACCTCATCAGCTCGCTCGCGCTGGTCAAGGTCGTGGGCGCCGATTTCGTCCGAGCCACCGCCATGGTGGGGGCGACGTTGACCCAGCACGGCTGGGTCGAGGCCGAGCCGCTGCGGGTCGCCGAATACCGGACCAAGCTCGGTGCCGCGGACGTCCGGATGATCGCCGAAGTGGACACCATGCACTTCCGCTGGTTCGGCGGCGAACGGGACGCGGGTGCGGTGGCCGCCGCCGCCCGGCAGGTGGGAGCGAACGCGCTGGCGGTCAGCCACGCGGACGCGGACACCGCCCTGGAGCTGATCGCCACCGTGCGCGAAGCGGTGCCGGACATGCCGCTGCTCCTCGCAGGCGGGACCGACCACGGGAACGCGTGCCGACTGCTCGCCGAGGCGGACGGCGCCTTCGTCGGCGGCTGCCTGGAACGGGGTGGCTGGGGCGGATCCGTGGATGCAGAGCGGGTGCGCTCCTACGTGCAGCTGGTCAATTCGTTGCGGTGAAGTCGCGCTCGCGGCGGTAAGGAGAGAAGGTGCCGACGGTCGAACCGGATGTGCTCGTGGACCAGGTGACGCGGTTGCCGGAGGATTTCGGGCTGCTGCTGGAAACCGTTCCCGCGATGGTCGACGCATCGCTGCCGGATGCGCACCTGGCCGCCGTCGACGAGGTCGTGCTCGTTGGCAGCGGCGACTCCTACCACGCCGCCTGCGCCGCGCAAACCGCGTTCGAAGCACTGGCCGGTCTCCGCTGCGAGCCGATGAGCGCGTTGCGCTACCTCCACTACGCTCGTCGGCACGAGCCGCCCGCCGACAGGCCGACAGGCCTGGTGGTCGGCATATCCGCGTCGGGCCGCACCGAGCCCGTGCTGCGCGCTCTGCACCGAGCGCGCGAACGCGGCCAACGCACGCTCGGCGTAACCTGCACCCCCGGCAGCGACATCACCCGCGTCGCCGATCACGACATCGTCTGCAGACTCCCGGATTCGCAACCCTCACCGGGCATCCGGACCTACCAAGCCGGGCTGCTGTCCGTTCTGCTGCTCGCCGTGCACGCGGGACGGGCGGGCAGGGGACCGGCTGCGGAGCTGGATGCAGCGCGGTCGGATCTCGCGGGCTGCGCCGACGTGCTGGCAGCCGTCCCGCGATCGCTCGCCGGACCCTGCGCGCGGCTCGCGGACGCGATCAGCGACGCGACGGCGGCGTGCGTGCTGGGCAGCGGTCCGAACCGGGGCACCGCCCTGTACGCGGCGGCCAAGCTCACCGAAGGTGCAGGCCTGTTCGCGGTAGGACAGGACCTGGAAGAGTGGTGCCACATCGAACGTTTCGCGGATCCGCCGGACATGCCGGTGCTACTGCTCAGCGTGCCCGGTCGCGCCAGCTGCGACGCCGAGCGAGTCGCCGCACGCGCGGCCGGGCTCGGTCGCCGCGTGGCCGTGGTCGGCGAACCCGCGGACCCGGCGTTGCAGCACGCCGCGATCGGTCTGGCACTGCCCGGCGACGGCGTGCGCGAAGAGCTCTCGCCGCTGCTGTACCACGCGTTCGCGGGTCTGGTGGCCGCCGAGCTGGCGCGGCGGCGGGGAATGCTCGCATTCCAAGGAGGTGTGGCGCGCTGAACCGCGCGACGCCGGGAGTCGACGACCGATTTCGGCATGTTCGGACACCGCGTGCCGGCGCGGTGGTTAAACTCCCGGAGGCATGAACTGGGGGAAGAACAACAACACGAATCAAGTCACCGAAAACAACTGTCCACACGCGGGGGACGGGACGGCTCGGCGCGGATTCGCCGGCCTTCCCGCCAGGTTCTGGGTGCTGTTCTGCGGCCAGCTGGTCAATCGGCTCGGCGGTATGGTTATGGCCTTCCTCGCGCTGTACCTCCACGACCGGGGGCTCGGACCCGCGCAGATCGGACTCGTGCTCGCTGCGCACGGGGCGGGATCGCTGGTGAGCCAGCCGATCGGCGGCGCGCTCGCCGACCGCTTCGGTCGCCGTCCCACGATGCTGATCGCCCTGCTGTCGACCAGCGCAGCGATGACGGCGCTCGGAATCGCCGGAAGCCTCCCCGCGCTGATCGCTTCCGCCACCGTGCTCGGGGTGGTCGCGGAGATCTACCGGCCGGCAGCCGCCGCGCTGGTGGCCGACGTGGTTCCGGTCGAACAGCGGGCACGGGCGTACGGTCTGCTGTTCTGGGCCATCAACCTCGGCTTCTCCGCAGCGGGGATGGCGGCCGGGTACCTCGCCACGCACGGCTACTGGATGCTGTTCGTGATCGACGTGGTAACCGGCCTCCTCGGGGCCTTGGTGGTCGCCATCGGCCTACGCGACGAGCCGCACCGGCCGGTCCGCCGCGCGGAGGTGGTCGGCTACCGGACGGCGTTGCGCGATCCGCTGCTGCTGGCGCTGACCGCGGTCACGCTCGGATTCGCCACGGTTTACCAGCAGTGGCAGGTGACGATCCCGCTGGCCATCCGCGACGACGGGTTGTCCACGACGGTCTACGGCTCGCTCGCCGCGATGAACGGCGTGCTGATCGTGCTGCTGCAGCCGTTCCTGAGCTCGTGGTTCGACCGCTTCGACCGGATGCACGTGCTCGCGGTATCGGCCGCGATGATCGGCCTGGGGATGACGCTGACCGGGCTCGCTCACGAACCGTGGCAATTCGGGGCCAGCACCGTGTTATGGACCTTGGGCGAAATCGGCACCGCAGGCAACAGCGCCGCTCTCGCCGCCGACATCGCGCCGGCGGCTGCCCGGGGGCGCTACCAAGCCGTACTCGGCTGGGGCTGGGGAGCAGCGGCGCTGCTGGGATCCGGCGGCGGATCCTTGCTGTACGGGGCAGTGGGCCCCGCAGCGGTGTGGACCTGCTGCCTGGTGCTCGGTTCGTTGTCGGCAGCCGGGTCGCTGGCGCTGCGGAACCGGGTCCGAGACCGCACTGCGCTGTCCGACTCCGGTGGTCTTCCTCCGACCCTAGTCGGGTCGCGCTGACCGGCGGCTAGCGCAGCTCCGGAGCGACCTCGGTCGCCATCAGCTCCACCGTGCGCCAGTCGATCGGCGGCCGGACTCCGAGAAGGAAATCGCGCACCCCGAGATCCGCATAGCGGCGCAGTTCCCGCACGCAGTCCTTCGGCGTCCCGAAGCAAAGGTACTCGTGCCGGTCCGGCGACCCGCTGGGCAGGCGCCGCAACACCGCGTCCCGGTTCCGGCGCGCTTCGGCGACGTCGGCGCCGAGCACCGCGCGGAAAGTGATCGAGGTGCGGATCTCCTCGGGGGCGCGGCCCGCGGCACGGCAGTGCCGGTCGAGCACACCCAGCTTGTGCTCGTACCCTGCCGGGTCGGGCGGCAGGCTGTTCCAGACGTCGGCGTGTTCGGCGACGATCCGTAGCGTTCGCCGCTCCCCTGCGCCTCCGATCACCAGCGGTAGCCGTCGTTGCACCGGTTTCGGTTCCAGATGCGCTCCTGCCAGCCGGAAGTGCTCCCCGGCGATGTCGCTGACCCGCTCGGTGGTCAAGGCACGCACAATGCGGCAGGTCTCGTCGAGCACGTCCATCCGCGTCCCCGCGTTCGGAGCGCCCCACCCGTACTGCTCGTGTGCGAGGTCGGCTCCACCGGCTCCGAGCCCGAGCTCCAGACGCCCGCCGGAAACATGATCCAAGGTGCTCGCGATCGAAGCGACCATCGCGGGGTGGCGATTGTGCGCCGCGAGCACCAGCATCCCGCAACGAACCCGGCTGGTACGGGCGGCGAGCGCGGACAGCAGCGTCGGCCCCTCGAAGCAGGGCCCGCCCGGGCCGCCCAAAGGTGGACGGAAGTGGTCGAACAGTGACACCCAGTCGTAGCCGAGTTCCTCCGCCTCCTGCCACAGCTGCAGAGCCTCCGGAAAGCTGGAGTACTGTTGACCGGAATGAATTCCGAATCGGACCGCATCACCGTGTATTCGCATTCTTCACCCTTCTGCATCGCCACATCCGCCCGCTAGCATGGCGCTCCGTGGAGATCCGTCGGCAGACCGTTGGCATCACGGCAGGGCACGCCGGGCAGCCGCCCACCCAAGTCGACGCGTACACAATGGACACCGGGGCGGACCTCGCGGTGACCGTGTGGACCTACGGCGCGAGCCTGGTGGAGGTCCAGGTCCCGGACCGCGACGGCGTGGTCGACAACGTGGTTCTCCGGCTGCCGGAACTGGCCTCCTACGAGAGCAGGCGGTCGAATCCGTACCTGGGCTCGGTGATGGGACGCTTCTGCCGCGCCGTGCGGGATGGTCGGTTCCGGCTCGACGGAGTGGAGCACGAGCTGGCCACGAACGAAGCGGGCCAGCACATCCACGGTGGGCCGCTGGGTTTCGACCGGTATGTCTGGACCGCCGACGCCGCTCGGGACGGCGACGAACTGCAGCTGCGGTTGCGGCTGGACAGCCCGGACGGAGCGCAGGGCTATCCCGGAGCGGTGACGGCGGAATGCCGCTACCGGGTGTCCGGGGACGGCACCCTCGTCTTCGACTACCGCGCGACGACGACCGCGAGCACCATCGTTTCGCTCACCAACCACGCCTTCTGGAACCTCTCCAGGGCATCCACTGTGGATGATCATGTGCTCGCGGTGCGCGCGGACCGGGCGGTGGTGTTCGACGACGACTTCGTCCCGCAGGCCGGTCCGCCGCCCCCGGTCGCGAACAGCGGGTTGGACCACCGCCGGGCACGACAACTCGGAGGCGCCGCGCTGGACAACTGCTTCGTGCTCGACGACGCCACCGGCCCGGCCGCCGAACTCACGGACCCGGCCACCGGGCGAGTGATGAGCGTGCACACCGACCAACCGACGCTCGGCGTGTACACCGGCGACCACTACGCGGCCCTCCCCCGCGGCGGCATCTGCCTGACGGCCGGTGCGATGCCGGACGCGCCCAACCGGCCCGCCTACCCCTCGGCACGACTGGACCCAGGCGGGCTCTACCGCCAGCGCACCGTCCACCGGTTCGGGGTCTGCTGAGCGGATCCCTGCGTCATCTTCGTTCGCTGGTGACCGTCCAGCGCCAGCACGCTCAAATTGGTGCCGCTGCCCGATCCGGGCCGCCGACAATGCGCCAGCTCGGGATTTGCGCCGGATAGCGAATCACCAACATCTCGCCACTCGAGAGCCCTCCCCAGGCGCAGCAGTTCGACCTAGCACCCCGAACATCGGCGACTGGGCGCACACGGACCGCTGTCCGCATCGCTCCGTCGATGTCCGATGCGAGCTGTACCGCCAACGGTGCACGGTCGAGGATTTCCGACTCGCCGCTCGTACTCCAGCAGCCGAACGGACGGTTTTCCGCAGTATTCCGCTACGTTCAGTGACCCTTCCGGCTGCGCGCAAGAACTCCGCCAGCGCGGGAAGTGCCTCGGCCACTCCGGTCGGAGCCGTGCCGCAAAAGGCACAGTCGCCCTGTCGACACACGGGGAAGCAGTCTGCTCACCCAGCACCAGAACCGGGGAATTCAGCCGACGACCGTACGCCGGTCCCCTTCGACAACGATCGCCTCACCGTCCCGCAACGCGATGAACGGGATGTGGCGGGTGATGAAGTACCGGATCGACCGGTCGATCTCAGCAGACTCCGGATGGTCCGATTCGAAATGCGGGGCGATCGCGTACGGCAGTACACCCAGACCGCCGAAAATCGGCGGTTCCTCCGGGTACTCTGCGGGCACGCAACTCGGATCATCCACATGGCCCTCGACGCCGCGCAGAGTCGGACCGAGCACGCTCGGTCCCGCGCTGTAGCCCGCGTAGACCAACGCGTCCCGGCACAGCAGTTCGGGCACCACTCGTTCCGCACCACTATGCCGGAACGCGCGGCGCAGCACGAAAACGTTGCCGCCCCGCACGTACAGCACGTCCACTTCGCCCAACACCGCACGCAGCTCCCGCTCCGCGCCGAAATAGTGCCGCAGGTCCACCTCGAACGGATCCAGGCCGACATCGTCGAGCTCGTGCAACTCCCGACGCAGCGACGTCGCCCGGTCCACCTCGGACTTGTAGTCGTCCGCGTTGTGGATCAGTGCGGTCCGAGGCCGAGCAGTACCCGACAGCCGCAACAGCTCATCCGGACGATTTCCCACTCGGAACGAAGACAGGTACATCCGCACCCGCCGCAGGGTACCGGTCACTGCCAAGGGCATACCTGCGACCGCCGGACAACCCCAGTCCCGCTCCACTCGTACTTGCCGGGCCACACCAACCGCCGCCAGAGAATCACCACTCGCGCCGCGAACGGCCCAGGCGGTGTCGGTCTACCGTGGCCGACGTACTCGGACGACGGCGACATCAGCGTCCGATGTGGACTTCCATGCCCGGACCCAGCGGCAGGTCGGCGAAGTAGAACACGGCCAGAACCAGCATCCACACCCCCCAGAACGGCACCACGAAGGGGAGCATGCGAGCCAGCAATGTCCCCATTCCCGCCTGCGGCTCGTAGCGGCGCAGCTGAGCGAGAACGACGATCATGTACGGGTTCATCGGCGTAATGATCTGCGTCGCCGAGTCTCCTACGCGAAAGGCGGCCTGCGCCAGTCCGGGTTCGAGGCCGATGAGCGTGAACATCGGCACGAAAACCGCTGCCGTGATCGACCACAACCCCGGCCCAGAAACGATGACCAGGTTCAACAGCGAGACGAGTACCACGAACCCGAACAACGCCAGGTAGCCGTCAAAGCTGAACGCGCGCATCGCATCAGCGCCCGACACCGCGATCCATCCCCCGAGGTTCGTCCAGTTGAACAGGGCGATGAGCTGCCCGAGCATGAACGCCGTGATCAGAAATCCCGACAGCTCGCGGAGCGACGCCGCCATCATTTTCGGCACGTCGGCTGCCCGTGCGATCGTGCCGACTACCGCCCCGTACACGATTCCCGGTACTGCGAAGGTCAGGAACAGCAGCGTGGTGACCGAATCCAACAGCGGCGACTCGGGCAGAAAACCGCCCTCCGCGTTGCGCAGCGGAGAGTTGGGCCAGAGCGCCAACGAGATCATGAGCACCCCGACCAAGGCGAAACTCGCCGCAGCCCTCGTGAGTCCCCTCCGCTCCGGCTTGCCGAGCCCGACGTCATCGAGGGTCGGATCCGCTGTGGCCGCGGTTTCATCTCGCGGAACACCCGCCCGGACGACGCGGGGCTCGATGAGCCGGTCGATCAGCATTCCCGCAACAACGGTGAGGACCAAGGACGACGCGAGGCTGAAGTAGTAGTTGGACACCGGGGTGACGACCGACCCGCCGATCGACATGGACTCGCTCACCTGGTTGGTGATCCCCGCGTACAGGACGTCGATGGTCATCACGACGGGCGCGAGCGCGATACCCGCCCCCACTGCGGCAAAACCACCCAGCAACCCCGCCACCGGATGCCGTCCCGCGGCCTTGAACACCATCATCGCCAACGGCGGAACGATGATGAACGCGGCGTCAGCCATCAAGCTGGCCGAAATTCCCACGAAGCTCACCGCGTACGGCACCGCCCAGCGCGGTGCTCCCCTGAAACCCCACCGCACCAGTGCGGTGAGCAAGCCGCTGCGCTCGGCGAGCCCGACCCCCAGCATGATCGTCAGAACCGTCTCCATCGGCGGAAAGCCGATGAAGTTCGCACCCAGCTTCGTTAACAGGAACTCCACACCGGGACCGCTGAACAAACCACGAAGAGGCTTTGTCTCACCGAACGCCCGCACCTCGACGCCAGCCGCAGCGAGCACAGTGGACACCCCGGCGACCACCAGGTACAACGCTCCGAACAGGAAGAAAGGTTCGGGCAGCCGGTTGGCGATCCGTTCGATCGCAGCGAGCGCGCGGTCGACGACGGACCCGCTCGGAGATGCCGTTCTGCCACTCATCGCCGTATCGATCCCCGTTTCGGCCTTCCGCCGACTTCAGCTTGGTCTCGATGGGCCTGCGGCAACCCGGATGTGCCCCCACAAACCCCGCGCCTGCTGCGCCAACGGCCGCACCAGACCTGCAACTCCGACCACCGCGACGAAAACTGGCTCAACGCCGATCCGATCTGACCGAGAGCCGTGCCGGTCACCGGCAGGTCGGTGGCGGCTCCGATCCACCTTCCCCCTGAAACCGGCCGGTGTTCATGCCAGTGATCCGCTCGGCCGTGTGCGAGGCGGACCCGCCGAAACGCACACCGCCGAGCGGAGGCTGCGAGCGCTTCCGGTAGTCCGCCCAGCAAAAGCGAGTGCTCCGAAAGATACGCCATCGCGACCAACCCTCACCCGAACCACGAGAGCCCCCACCCACGGTGATGCGCACCGAAATCACTGCACGAGCAGTAGCGCGGTGGCGCAGACCCACCCACGCTGCCACCCGTGATCACGACAGATCGAGGCGACTGTACTGCACTGGCCGGACACGCCGAAGGCGAACAGAAAACTCGCTCACCTTCGGGAAAGAGTCATCGTGCGATGGCGACCGACGTCAACCCGCCATAACGCCGACACGAGAGCCGAAGTGCCAGCGCCGCGTACGGTAGTCAAAGACTTGCCTGGTCTGAGTACCAACAGCTCCAACATCGACCGTGCCGCAACGCACGAGGAGTGCGCTGACCCGCTGCGTGAAGAAGCACGCTGGCTCGGTGCCGAACACGGAAACCTTCACCAGTGACCGATCTCCGCCCACTCTTCCGCTGGCAACTTGGCATCGATTCGCGGCGAGCCCGCCCACCCCGCCACTCCGCCCGCACCAGCGGCCCACACTGGCTGCACCAGTGGTCGAACATCGGGGTCTGTGATCGTGTCCGGAGACTGGCGACGTTGCGCGTGCCCTTCCTGCCTCACGTGCCCCTTGGATCGCACGTTTGCGACCAAGAACCACTACGGGAGCCGTTTTTGCCACTCCGCCTTGTGTCCATGCGGACGTACTCTGCTCCGGACCGACCACCGATGATCAATAGCGACGACGTCGCCCTCAGCGCAAAGATTCACGCAGGAACCTGTTTCGCCGGCCAGCGTCTGGCTGCACTTCAGCGCCCAGTGCTCGGTGAGGCCGCGCGGCACCTCGTGAGGAGACGGCGGACCTCTACAAGGCCAACCAGTCGAACGAGCTCGGCGTCGCTTTCGCCCTAGCACTGGCCTGGCGCGTCCTGGCACAGCGCCATCCGGGCCGCGTCGTCTCCATCGTTCCTGCGGACACGGCGTTGCGCGCCGGTTGGGCCTTGACCAGTAGGGAGAAGGGACCACGCCAGAACTACCGATACCGCCCGCGGTTCTTCGCCGAGCTGTGGAAACCGGGAGCGCCTTCGCTGGTGCTTCCGATTGCTCGCAAGGGCAACCACAGCAACGCCGCGCACTCCCACGTTCAACTCGCCTCGACGTCGGCTCACGTGGAGGCAGTGCACATCGACCCCTGGAACGAGACGGTGTCCTGGTCTTCAGCACGCACCGGCTTCGCGCACCCGGACGCCGGTAGCGTGCAGGATGCGGACCACACGCTCCTCGGGATCCCCTTCGCCGGCACCGACCACGTCTTCCGGCTGAACAGGACCGTGTGGAAGCTTTCTCCGGCGTGGCGACCGATCTGTTCGACTGCTCGCTCTCGGACGAGTGGAGCAGCACCGCCGCGAGCTCTATTCACACCGCGCGACCTGGCCAACGACTCCTGGGACCACTCGTGAGGTGGCCCGGTGTCGGTCCACCCGGGCGGAACCGTGCTCGCCATGCGCTTGCTTCCCGGACGTGACGCTTAAGGACTCAAGGCGCTCCGCAAACACCCCGGATGAATAGAACACCGACACCCACCATGACCACGGCGTGCCGGACAGACTCGCCCACGCGCCTGAGCACGGAAGCCCCTCGACCTTTCGCCGTAGCAGGTCATACCGCCTCTCGAGGCTTCTTGGGACTGCCCCGAGTTTGGTTGACATGCGGGTGGTGGTTTTCAGGCTGCGTGTGCGGGGGTGTTGATGGTTTCAAACTCGATCGGGGTGAGGCGGCAGAGTCTGCGTTGTCGGCGGCGTCGGTGATAGGTCCGCTCGATCCAGGTCACGATCGCGATGCGCAGGTCTTTTCGGGTGTGCCAGCGCTGACGGTCGAGGACGTTCTTCTGCAGCAGTGCGAAGAATGACTCCATGGCGGCGTTGTCCCCGCAGGCGCCGACGCGTCCCATCGAGCCGGCCAGCCCGGCATCCCGGAGCGCGGTAACGAACGTGCTCGAGCGGAACTGGCTTCCCCGGTCGCTGTGTACGACTGTGCCGGAAGGTGAACGCAGCGCGATGGCGTGACGCAGTGCGGATACGGCCAGTTCGGCGGTCATCCGCGGGCCCATCGAGTAGCCGACGATCCGGCCGGAATAGCAGTCCTTGATCGCACACAGGTAGAGCTTGCCCTCTTCAGCTTGGATTCCAGCGGTTGTCGCAACGATCGAGGTCATGACGCGTCCAGTAAAGCACTGAGACGTTCCGCTGGTGTGTCCCACCCGAGCGCTGCTCGGGGGCGGGCGTTGAGCTCGTCGGCCACGGATCGTAGTGCGTTCACGTCATGGACGCGTAGGTCGGAACTTCGCGGAAAGTATTGGCGCAGCAGGCCGTTCGTGTTCTCGTTGCTGCCGCGTTGCCACGGGGAGCCCGGATCGCAGAAGTAGACCTCGATGTTCGTGGCTGATGCGAAAGCGCGGTGTTCGGCCATTTCGGCCCCCTGGTCCCAGGTCAAGGTGCCTCGTAAGGCGGCCGGGAGCGGAGACATCGTGGTGATGAGGCTATCCCGAACGGACTCGGCGGTGCGGTCATCACCGAGGTGGGCAAGCATCACGTAGCGACTGGAACGCTCGACCAGGGTCGCGATCGCTGACTTGCCGTTCGCGCCGATGATCAAGTCCCCTTCCCAATGCCCTGGTGAGGTCCTCGTCTCGACAACGCGAGGCCGCATCGTGATCGGTGTTATCGGATCGATGAAGCGGGGGCGTCGCTGATGGGGATCTCGGCGGGGTTTGCGGACAGCGCGTCCCCGGCGCAGGTGGCCGGCGAGGTCGCGTTGCAGCGTGCCGCGGGCATGGACATAGATCGCCTGATAGATCGTCTCAGTGCTGACCTGCATGGACGGAACCATGTCGAAATCTTTGCCCAGCCGTCGGCTGATCTGCTGCGGCGACCACTTCTGCTGCAACCTCGCCTGCACGTAGGTCTGCAACTCGGGGTTGGCGATGAGTTTCGGCTGCCGTGGCCGCAAACGACGCCGCACCGACGCTCGATGCGCCGTATGCGGCAGATACCCACTCGACGATGCCGCGTTTCGCCGCAGTTCGCGACTGACAGTCGAGGGCGCGCGACCGAGTTCGGCCGCGATCTGCCGCATCGAAGCTCCGGACCGGCGAAGATCATGCAAACGTTCGCGCTCCAGCAAACTCAGGTACCGAGGATGAATGACCTTCTCGACGCGATCGAGATCGAGCTGACCACCAAGAACGTTGACCTTGCGTGCCGTCGTCACACCCGCCAGTATCGGATCTTGCTGATACCGCACCACGCGCCCGTCGGGATAAACCCGTCCACGGTGGATGATCGTGATGCCCTTGTCCCAATCCGCTGCGGACCGCTTGTCGGCCCGGACCCGCTTCGCTGCCTGCGCCCGCGTCAAGCCCGTGGCTCGCAACCGCAGGAACTCCTCGCGCCTCGGGTGCACCCGACGCGACTCGCTGGTGAATATTCCCGCCTCGTGAGCCCACTTGTAGCAGGTCACCCGCGTAAACCCGAGCTCACGAGCCACAGCCGAGACATTGCCGCGCTCGCGGAGCAAACGGAAGAACTCGGCCTTGTCCTCCTCCGAATACACGCGCGGACTCGCTCGCCGCATCGTCAGGCCGACCTTGCGCAACCACGTATAGGCCGCGGCTGGTGTCACCCCCGCGTCCTCGGCCGCCGCCCGCACCGTGCCACCACGGTCGATCAGCTCAAAAAACCGTTCCCACTGCTGCCGGCTGTACTTCCTCGCCGCCATCGACACCACTCCCAGCTGGTGTTGCGACGACTACTCGAATCCGAGCAGTGGGGTGCTCGGTGATATCGGTCAACCATGTCGCGTCCGGTCGCGTGGCGGTGAAGTCACGTCCCACGAGGTCGTCGTGCACCGGCGGGCCCGGCGTGCGGCTGGTGCGGCGCTTGCGGGCATGCACCGAACGGATGGCCTGCTGCGAGCACAGCCGGCCGATGCGGTTTTCGCTGGCCTGATGACCAGCCTGCTGGAGCTCGTCGGCGATCAGCCGGTAGCCCAGTCCGGGATCCTCAGCGTGTCGGTCCAGGGCAGCGTTGGTCAGGTGCGCATCGTCCCAGTCCCGTTGCGATACCGGGCGGGCTGTCCACTGGTAGTAGGCCTGGGGTGAAAACCCCAGGACCCGGCAGGTCACCGCCACCGGCACCCGGATGGGTGCCTGCGCGGCGGCAAGGTCGCGGACCAGCGGGTAGATCATTTTGGGTTGATATCGCGCGAGAGATACGCCGCTGCCCTGCGCAGCACCTCGTTTTCCTGCTCCAGCAGCCGGTTGCGCTTACGCAGCTCGGTCAGCTCAGCGGAGTCATCCTTGGCAGTGGCACCGGCTCGCTGACCGTCCTCAGCATCGGCGGCCTTGAGCCAGTTCGTCAGGCAGGACTCCGAGATCCCGAAATCCTTCGCGACCTGCTTCAACGGGGCCTCGCCCCGGCGGGCCACAGCGACCACGTCATCACGGAACTCACGCGGGTACGGCTTGGGCATAACGACATCCTTCCAGCGAGGCCAAACCTCACAGATCAGATGTCAACCAAAGCCTGGGCAGTCCCCTTGTGTGCCCTTCCTGTCGGGACGGCGGGATTCGGAACCCGCGACTCTTGAGCGCGGGCCAACGGCGCGCTCAATTCTGTTCCTCGAGGTCGTAGCGCCACTCACTCCAGCACAATCGTCGTCTCCACACCGAGCGCGTGGACGTACTGGGCAACTCCGTCCTCGGACACGCGCGGTAACCACACGCGGCGAGATCGTAGCTTCTACGACTCGTGCGTGTGGTTCGTACTTTAAGGAGAGTTGCAGGCTCTCGTACAGCTTGCTCAATCTCTCCGGCTTCCCGTCCGCCAACGCGGCGCCTACGTCACCGAGCGAATCGATCATGGCGTAGACCTCCCCATCGCTGAACGTGTGTGCCTCGGGTGTGCCGTCCAGTTCTGCTTGCGCGGCGGCTCGGTCGGCTTGTGCCGTGTTGATGGCGTCGATCAGGGCCGCCGGGTCGGCTCCGGCCTCGACAGCCGATTGCAGGCGGTGCAACCGCGTCGTTGCGTCGGCGAGCCGCTTCCGCAGCGCCTCTTTCGGGCCGCTCCCCTGACCGGGCTCCGCTTGGGAGTCGAGCAACGCCGAGACGGTGCGGTCGACGTTCTCGCGGGCGAACAGGCGCCCGATCCAGGCGTTGAGCGGTTCCAGGACATCGGCCTCGCGGAGATTCACGGTGCGCGGATGCTCGGCCAAGACTTCGGAGCCTGGCGCGATCGACCGCGCCAAGCACCGGTAGTAGGTCTCGCGCTTGCGGATCACCGCTCCGTGCATCTTGCGGCCGCAGAACCCACAACGCGCCATACCGCGCAGCAGGTACGGCCGGGAGCCACTGGTGCGGGTGCGTTCCAACTTCGCGATTCCCCGGTTGCCGCCCGTCGACCGGGACCGGCGGCGAAGCTGGGCTTGCGTGAAGTCCTCGACCGACACGATTTCCGGATGCGCCGGTGCGCGGGAGCGCACGATGCGATCAGGACTGGAACGACGGAACCGGGTGACATGGCCCGCCGCGACGTCATCAGGATCGATCAGAGTTTCGTGCTTGGTCCAGCGCCCGAAGATCGCATAGCCGGTGTAGCGGGGGTTCTCCAAAATCGCTCGAACAGTGCTCGCCTGCCAGCCGTCGGCGAGCCGGTGCCGGTTCTGGTCCGGCCGGTTCGCCGACGGGCAGGGAACCCCATCCCGGTTGAGCCGGTTCGCAATCGCCCGGTCACCCATCCCATCCAGGTAGCTCCGGAAAATTTCGCGGACGACATCGGCGGATGCGTCGTCGACCGCAAGGACTTTGAGCCGGTGCCCCTCGGCGGCCTTGCCCGGGTTCGGGTGCGGACCGCCGTCCACGGTGACGTACCCGTACGGCGCCCGGCCGCCCTGATGGCGACCCTCGTTAAGCACCTGTGCATCCATCGCCGCCCGGACCCGAGCCTGCACGTGTTGGCGCTCGGACTCGCTCATGCCGCCGAGCACGCTCATCAGCATCTTGTGCGACGGGTTGCGCATGTCGAATTTGCCGCCCAGCTCCGGCACCCACAGATCCACCCCGTAGGCATCGAACTTCGGCGCGATCAGCGAGAACTGGTTGCCGAACCAGCACCGGGTTCCTTCGCCGACCACTACGGCGTTCCAACGCCGGTTCGGGTCCTTCAACGCTCCGAGCAGTTGCGAGGCAGCGTCCCGGCGCTCCCACGGCACCGATCGGGATTGGCCCACGTCGAAGTACTCGGCGGCGACGACCCCGCCGAGAGGTTCCACGAACTTCTGAGCGTTCCCGAGCTGCCAGCCGTGCGAGGTCTCCGGGTCCTGGTTGTCCTCGGTCGAGCAGCGCCCGTAGAAGGCAACCGGCCCGATGCCCGCGCCCGTGGTCTCAGCCACCTCGACGCCGAGCAGCTCATCCAGCACCGACAGCGGGTGCGAGCCGATTTCATCAGTCACGTCGTTCACCTCTCGCGGCCCCGCCCGGGGCCTCGATGTCCGTCAGTTCGACCAGCATGGCAAGCAATGCGCGGCAGGTCTGCGGGGTCAGCTCGGGAAGTTCTGCCGGTACGTGGACGGTGATCGCCTCGTCTCGCTCGTCTCCCCTGCTCACGCCTGATCGTCCTCTCCGTCCGCATCGGAGCCGATTTCATCAGTCGCGAGCCGTTCCACCGCGGCGCGGATCTCCGCGGTGAAGTAGCCGCGAACGCGCCGGGTCTCGCCGTCGTCCGCAGGAATCCGGTTGCGGGTCGGACGGCACCCCAAGTCGCCCATCTGCTGCGCGAAAACTCCGGGAGCCAGGTCGAGCGCGTCGGCGAGTTCCGCGGTGGGCACGAACTCACGGTCGTTGAGTTCGGGGCCGAGGTAGTGGCACACCGCGGCCAACGGTTCGGGCAGGTTCTCCGGTTCGGGCGTTGCGGCTGTTCCTGTGTCGAGTGCTTTGACCACGGCTGTTTCGTCGATCGCCTGCTGGTCGTCGTCGCCGCTCGCGTGACCGGTCAGCGTCCCGGCCGCCTCCCGAAGCGCGCGGCCCCGCTCGCAGATGCTGCGCCAGTCGGCGTTGACCATGTAGTAGGTCCGCACGGTCAGCGCAACGGCTTCCTCTCCGGCGTCGGTGTCCCCGTCCGGGCGGAGGATTCCCACTCCCTTGTGATGCGTCAGCAGCGCGGAGGCGTCGAAGCCGCGGGTGTTCATCTGCTCGCCGAGCACGATGTTGGAATCGCGCCAGTCCATCACCCGCAACGCGAACCGCGAGCCGAGAACCGCGCGCAGCCGAGACGGGATCGTGTTCGAGTCCGGCCGCTGAGTTGCCAGGATGACCACGATGCCGACAGCCGGTCCCTTCCGCGCCAGGTAGGTCAGCAAGTCCGCGATGTAGCCGCCGAGCGTCGTCTTGCGCCCGCCCACTTCCTCGCGTTCCGAGTTCTCCAGGAACACCTGTACCTCATCGATGATCACGGCAGTGATCGGCATCCCGAGCGCCGAATCCCTCGATATGGCAGGGGTAATCTTCGACTCGGGGCAGATCTCGTCATCCAATGTGGACATCCGGGAGTAGCGACTTTGAACCTCTGCGACCAACTCGACGAGGTGATCACGAACGGCCGTCGTGTGCTCGACCTCGTCGCCGCAGACGAACCGGTGCGCGACCGCTTCCGCAGCCTCCCAGTCCTTTCCGCCCTTCCCGTCGAACACGTAGAGCCGGGTGTACGGATCGAGGACCAGCCCGGCGGCCGGAATCCGCGCCGCCGATGTTTTGCCCTGACGTGGAATCGCGCCCACGAGCAGCGACGTCCACACCAACGGCAGGTCGACCCGCCGGTTACGGGCGTCCAGCCCGAACGGGATCGGCCGCCAGGCGTCCCACCAGTCCGCATCGAGAAGCGGGAGCCGGACGGGTGGTCCGGCGTAAGGGTCCTCATCGGCAACCCACAGGAAGACCCGCCCGGCATGGCCGCCGCGCCCGCGGACCCGCTCGACGATGAGCTGAACCTCATCCACCGCCAGCGCGGAAGCAAGCGCCTCCCGATTCTTGACCACGTCGGCGGCTTTCCGGGTCGCCGGAAGGTCCACTGTGATCGCCCAGCCGTCCCCGGCCCGCGCCGCGCGCTCGACCAACCGCAGCGACTCGTCCTTGCCGATCAGCTTCGCGTCCCGGAAGGCGTCGACCAGGACTTGCGGCTCCATCGTCCACGCGAACGACCGCGGACCCGACAGAACCGGTTTGCGCCCCGGCGCGCCTTCCTTGCGGCGGCCCACGATCGCCAGCGTCACAGCCGCGACACCTGCCGCGGTCCACAGAACCAGCGACCCAAAGCAGACCCAGAGGACCAGGTGCACGGCAGCGGCGAACAGCGCCACCGCTCCCGTGACCTTCCACCGGAACAAGGTGAGTTCACGGATCTCGATGAACTTGTCAGCGAGCTTTTCGGAGTGCTCGGCGGCGTCCCGGTAGTCGCGCACTCCCACCCAACGCCGCCAGGCACGCGCGGCCAGCACGGCACCACGCCAGACCGCGCCGAGGAACAACTTCGGCGAGTACACGGTGAACGCGGCGGCATCGAAAGCGGCGCCCCTGAACGCCAGCCGGGAACGGAGCGCGGCGGGCACCCACGACGAACGACGCCACCACTCGGCGGACCGGCGCCACCATCCCGATTTCCGCATTGGCGACTCGTCGTCCACGATGTCCGCCTCGAAGATGTGCCGCTCCACTTCGTTCGGATTCGTGCTCATGCGTGGACCTCGCTTCCGTCCACTTCGGCCGCTAGCGTCGACGCCAACCGCGAGGACAGGCCGCGGGAGCAACCGGTGACTTGCCTGACCCACGCAGGCGTGACCGAGATGCCCGGCCGCCAGGCCGACCGCGCCCGACTCAGGTACTCGTCGAAGGACACCCGCCGCTTGTTCGCGGGAGGTTCGATGTCCGCTTCGGCTTGCTCGTCAGCGTTCACCGCCATGTCTCGCGCGGCCTCACTCAGCTTGTCCCGGAGATCCGTCACCGCCTCAGCGGCGACGAACACCACCAACGGCGGTACGGAATGCAGCACCGCCAGCGCCGCCGAGGCATCCGCGAACGCTTCCCAGGTGTTCATGACGTACGTGGCCGCGAGCGTGAACCACTTCGCGCCGCGAACCCATCCACCGGTGCGGATGCCGTAGCGGGCCGTGACCTGCTCGGCGCGCAGCACCGCAAGCAGGACCAGGGAGACCATCGGATCGAGCAGCCACGCGGCCCACCAGGCCAGCGACCACATCGCCGCGCCCGCCGCCGCGAAGCTCTGAACGTTGGTCATGGTGAATGCGAGCCCGAGCAGGATTCCCGTCCAGCACAGCCGGTCGACCTGCATCCGAGTCCGCTCCACCGCTTCGGCTTCGGTGGAGGCGGGCGGCCTCGACCGCCCGCGCTCCGCTCCCCGCATGTTCATCGCCGACCGCCTTTCCGGCGCGGCTCCTCGACCGTGACTGTCATTGCCCTGGTCAAGGCGTAAGCAGCCATGATCGCCGGAACGATGAGCACTGCCCACAGCAACGCCCGGTTCTCGGCGTGGCTGATCACGAGCCACTGCACACCGACGATCCCGGTCGCGGTGATTAGGACTCGACTGGTCAGTGACATCAGCCGTGTCCCCGTCCGCGCGGCCTCGCTCGCCCGCCGCGCGGCCCGCGCACTCGCCCTACGCAATCCGATCAGGGCGACCAGCACGGCGACGCCGATCATGATCTCCAGCGGGGTCAGTTGGGTCATCATGGTCAGTCACCTCCCTGCGCGCGTTCGCCGCGCTGTTGCCAATGCATGAGCAGGTCGCGCCGGTCGTCCTCGGGCAAGGCACCGAACACGCCGACCGTGTCCGCGCCCGCCGTGCGGAGTTCGAGTTCCAAGCACTCGTCCTGAACCGGGCAGCCCGCGCAGAGCCGTTCGGCAAGTTCCCGGTCACTGAGCTGTTCGCCGCTCCACGGCGGTTCGTCGTGCGGCTCGCTCCACATACAGGTGCCGTCGCGGCGCACGATCTCGACAAGTACCGCGGTCGCCACCCAGCGCAGGCGGTCCAGTCGCCAAGCGATGCTGATCAGCCGCAGATCGTTGAACGGGCTGTTCACCGGCCACCTCCGGAATCGGAGGGCTGCCCGAGCAGCCGCACGAGCGAGCGGGCCGGGACGACCAGCCGCCCGCGTTGCCGGACGGCCCGGAGGCTGCCGACTCGGATGGCGCGGGAGACGGCGGAGGGTTCGACGCCGAGGATCGAAGCGGTTTGGCGAATCGTGTAGACGGCCGACCGCTGGGCGTCACGAATTCCGGAATGCATGAAAAGTCCCCTTGGGATAATGATTTCATCCGTATGTTGATGAAATCAGCGCTTCAGTGGCCATGAAGGTTCCCGTTCCGCGAAAAGCGCGGTGTCACGGGTGGAGAGCGGAGGGAGAACCGTTAACCTCGGCGCCGAGGCGGAGCGCGGAGGAATAGGTGACGGAAGATTGGGCGGCAGTCGCCGCCGCCATCAACGAGCGCGTGAACGCGCTCGGATGGCGTCAACGGGAACTCGCGGACCGGTCCCGCGTATCGCAGGCAATCGTTCGCGAGATCCAGCACCACACGGTGGAGCGGCGGCGAAGCTCGCGGACGCTGGAGTCCCTCTCCACCACCCTCGGGTGGCAGCCGCAGCACTTGGACGCCGTGCTGCACGGCTACACGCCTCCTGAGCTGCCAGGAGAGGCCGAACGCGGCGATGCGATGTGGTCCCGCCTGGAGGCCGTCGAACAGCGCCTCATCGAGATCACCGAGCGTCTCGACGACTTGCAATCCGACCTGAAAACGGTGGTCGAGCATGTCCGCCCGAACCGGTAGAAGCGATTCCTCGGAGCTGCTGATTTCCATGCCATTGATTTCATCCGGAATCGCGCTCGATCCCCATGCATCAGCGACGCACTTCCAGTGCACGTCCGGTGCAGAACCAATGCACAACGCCATTCCGGAGCCCTGACGTATGGACATGACCAGCGGATGGACGGGCAGCGCCGCCTGCGCATTGCAGGCGGCTTTACGGCTCAGCAACGAGGGATTCGCGGAGCATCTCGGAGTAGCTACCCGCACCGTGGCCGGGTGGCATCAGAAGCCGGATATGCGACCGAAACCGGAGATGCAACAGCTTCTCGACACGGCATTGGACCAGGCATCGGCGCCGGTAAAAGATCGCTTCGCTGCTCTCACCGCACATTCCCCGGCGACGGACCCGCCAGAGCCAGGTCCGGCGACCACCGATGCCGAGCAGCGGTTGAGCAGCGATCGGAACATCAGCGCGGCCCTCGACTGGGTCGATCAACACGCTGGTTGGGAGCCGGGAACCGCGCGGCGAAAGACCGCTGCACGACTGGTCGCACTCGACGAACGCTCGTTGGAAGATCGCGGCAACAAACGCGGGCGCGTGAACCAACGCGACATCGCGCACGCGCTCAGCGACTACTACCGGGACCGGCCCGGCGCACACGGTCTCTACAGCGCGAACTACGGCGACCACGAAGCCGCCACGAGCATCTTGACCAGCCCAGATTGGCTCGATCCCAACACCCCGCTGATCGCGTCGCACGATCGGTTGCGCGTTGCGCCCGATGCTGGTGCCAACGTCTCGTTGGACGCGGAAGCGGCGTCACGAGCGGTCGAGCGACTGGCGGAGACCCTGGTGATGGGGGTTCGGCTGGTAGACATGCCGCTCTATCAGCTGCTCGGGGTCGACTTCGACGGCGGCCGGATCGGCGGCTCCCTCGGCGTTACCCGTTTCGTCGAGTACGCGCTGACAATGGATCTGCTCGAAGCCGAGCTGGTCGACGCGCTCGCGGAAGGAACTCCGGCGCAACCGGGCGCGCTCCCCTTGCGGGATCGACACCTACCCGACGCATCATCGGTCCTGGACCTGCCTGCCCGGTTGTGCGCGGGTGGCACGCTCGCGCTCTGCGCAATCGCCCGGCCAGCAAGCCCGTTCCGCGGCGACGCCGACTATCTGCTGTTGGTTCAGGAGCGTTCCGGGCACGTGCTGAACGCCTTTCGCCGCCTTGCGGTCACGCCGAAGGGCTTCCACCAGCCGTTGACGGATGTGCGCGCCGAAGCCCAGATCGGTGCGACTCTCCGCCGAGAGATGGAAGAGGAGCTGTTCGGCCGCGACGAGATCGACAACACGGTGGGCGATCAGCGCAAAGCCGACCCGATGCACCCGAGCAGGCTGACCGAGCCGATGAGCTGGCTACTGGAGGAACCCGGCCGCTTGCGCACGGAGTGCACCGGCTTCGGCTTGAACCTGGTCAGCGGCAACTTCGAGTTCGCCGGTCTGACCGTGATCGAGGATGAAGAGTTCTGGAAGCGCTTCGGCGGCCAGATCGAAGCCAACTGGGAAGCATCCAGCCTGCACCAGTATTCCAGCCTCGACGGCGACTTCCTGGCCGAACTCGTGCGCGATGTAGCGTGGAGCAACGAAGGACTGTTCGCCTTCCTGCAAGGGCTCCGACGCTTGGCCGCCCTCGGCGGGGACCGGGTGGACCTGCCGGGCATCGAATGGGAGCTGAAGTAGTGGGCGGCAACTGGCATCGCGGGAACGCCGCCGAGGACGGCAAGGAAACCCGAGGCTGGCTGCTCGGCCACTTCATGCCCGAACAGGACGTGCGCCACTCCACCGACATCGAAGTCAAGTGGGGAATCCACGAACCCGGCGAGAAGCGCACCGAGTGGGCCTCCGACGCCGAGCGCACGACGATGCTTCTGCTCGTGCAGGGCCGCTTCCGGCTCGACCTCGCGGAATCAAGCACCACCTTGGAGAGCCAAGGTGATTATGTGGTGTGGGGTCCTGGTCACGAACACCGGTGGGAGGCGCTGACGGACGCCGTCGTGATCACCGTCCGCTGGCCGACTTCGTAAACGCTGCTTCCACTGTGGGCAGATCAAGCCGAGTATCGTCGCTCTCGCCGAGCCTGCGGATTCCCTGCAGCAGCGCGAAAAGTCCTTCGTTGCTCCATGATTCGTCGGCAACAAGCTGTTTCAGCAGGTCGCGGTCCTGTGTGGAGTAGAGCCGCAGCCCCGAAGTCTCCCAGTTGGCTTCGACCGCGCCGCCGTACCTCCGCCAGAACTCTTCGTCCTCGATCACGATCAGGCTTGCGAACTCGTAGTTCCCGCTCACCAGGTTGAAGCCGAACCCGGTGCTCTCCATCCGCAACCGACCCGGTTCGTCCGAGAGCCACCGCATCGGCTCGGACAACCGAGTCCGATGCATCGGCGCTGCGACACGCGGTTCGCCCGCGGTGCTGTCCACTTCGGCCCGGCCGAACAGCTCGGCTTCCAGCTCTCGCCGGAGTGTCGCGCCGATGCGTGTTTCCGCACGGGGTTCTTTCAACGGCTGGTGGAAGCCCTTCGGGATCACGGCGAGCTGACCGGATGCGTTGAGCACGCTGCCCGAGCGCTCCTGCACCAGCAGCGCGAAGTCCGCAGGGCCGCGGTACGGATCGGCCGGCCGCGCAATCGCACAGAGCGCGAGAACACCACCGGCACAGACCCGCTCGGGCAGATCCAACACGGCGGCAAGGTCCGGCAGGTACTTGTCCCGCAGAGAGACCCGCCCCGGTCGAATTGGCTGTCCGGCGCTGATCGCGTCGAGAAGTTCGCCTTCGAGCAGGTCTGCGGTGAGCGCGTACTCGACGAACGGGATCAGCCCTACCGAGCCGCTGATACTCGCGTTCGTCAGATCGACGTCCTGGAGGCGGTAGAGCGGCGCGTTGGTCAGCCGCACGTCCAACGCAGCCACTTCCGCCAGCCGGTGAACGGCGCGCTTGGTGTCGACATCGCGGGCCGTCGAGAGCTCGCGTTCGTCCAGCGTCAACAGATCACGGTCGGGAGCCACCGGACAGCCGAGATCCACCCATTCCGGCCGCGTGACGATGCTGGTCAGGAAGTCGCTGCCGTCGCACACCACGTTGTACATGTCGCAGTCCGCGGAGGACTGCCCGTAGTAGTCCGCGAGCGCATCGGCCACTTCGCTTCGCCGCACACGGGATCGCCGCGCGTTGCGATCCAGGAGTTCACCGGCGCTCAGCCGAGCGAGGCGAGACCGCACCTTGTGCTTGGCGGCATCAGCCGACCATCCGGCGTGTTCGTCGAGCCAATCGAGCGCTGATCCGAAGTCGCTCGGATTTGCGTCGCTGCGAAGTGGTGCTGGTTGAGACGGCCTCGCGGCCCTGTTGGGACTGCGGGAGCTCTGAACCGGCGGTTCGTTACCGCCGTGCGCCGCGGCCGAACTCGTCGGCCCTTCAGCCTTGGCCGACTCGACCGGTTCGGCAAGCAACGTGCCGATCGGTTCACCGAAGATCCGTTCTAACAGCCGAGCCGTCACCGGCCGAACAGGTCCGAGCGGCTTTCCGCCAGGTCCGCGCCCGGACACGAGCCGTTGCAGGTGCCGAACGCCGAGCGTTCCCGGCTCGCCGTGCTCGCACGCGAAGTTCTCCGCGTACTCGGCGAACTCGTCCAAGGTCTGCCGACGTTCCCGTATCCGCTGTTCGAGCACCGTCCGGTAGCTCCACACCACCGATCCCCTCCCCGCAGAGGTCGCCTCGTGTCGTCCGTAAGTCGCCCCGAGGTCGTTCCCGGCCGATATCAGCACGGACACACTGATTTCAGTCTGACACGGACCGACGCAATCAAGGTCCAAAGCCGTCCGGCGCGGCGCACTCCGCCTCCCTCATGCCGTCGCCGGACCCCACCGCGGGCGGAGCCGGGAACCCCCGTCACCCAGCTCCGCCCGCGGTCAACCTCCCGAGGAGATCGCCCATGTCCGACACGGTCCAGTGGTTCCAATACAAGCGGGGAATCGTCGGCGAGTCTCAGCGCGTCGTGCACTGCGCCCGCGCGGCCGGTGACGAACGGCTGGTCTCGTGGTGCCGTCGCGAGTTCGACCCGACCGCAGTCGAGCCGACCGCGGAACCCGGGGCAACGCCAGCACCCGGCGAGGCGACGCCGCACGGTCCGTGCATCCCGTGCCTGCTCCTCGTCACGTCGGCGACGGAAACGAATGACAGCGTGGCTGCACCGCCCGCCCGTGACGGATTGCCTCATGGCGTGCGGTGAAGCGGTGATGTTGCGCAAATACGCCTGGATGGCCAGCGATCTGGAGTCGCGGTGGCATCTGGTACTTCGCGCATGGGTGGGCACTTTTCCGGTCGCCGCGTGCGGACACCGTCTATCCGGCCGAGTTCACCGCACACTGGGTGAAATTCCGTTTGCCGACGCCAGGAACCTACAACGAGGCGTTTGCCACGCCTGTCGGCACGCGGTGGCCTCCGGAGCCGAGCGAGCCGCCGTCTCGCACTTTCGCGCTATGGCCGGGACGCTGTCCCGTCCCACCAACTGCCTGTCGCCAGCGGCCTCAGCACGCGGTTTCGGGACAGCCGGGACAGCCCACGAAGGGCCGTCCCGCGGCCATCATGCGACCGAAGCTGCAGGTCACCGCCCCTCTCATCGGGCGTCGCGCTGTCCCTCGCGGAGACAGCACCGAACCGCAGTGGGACACCGGTCGTCCTCTGCTGAAGCGTGCCGGGTGGTGTCACCGCCGAGCCTGGAACGTACCCGCCGAACCATTCCCGTAAGCTTCGGAAGGAGCGAATGGTGCACGAACCGACTCATAACGCCCGGAAAAGGAGGTAACTGTATCTCCGATCCCAGTTTCTATCGAAGTTAGTCATCCCGTAACAGGCATAGGAACGACACGGACCAGCACGAGACCGACGCCGACGAAGACGAATAAGTAATTCCCCGCTGTGGTCACCGATGGCCGGGGCTGTAGAAATACTCTACATCCCCGGCCTAATGTCATGGTTGGGCTGATCAGGTGACGTCGCAGGCTGGCGACCGCCACTCAAGATCGGATCGGTATCGTTCCCGCCTGGGCGAGATTCGAGGGGAGAACCGCTTGACTTACGGGGATCGCGACTTTCTGCGACAAGCGTCCCGATACCCGTCCGCGTCAGCCTCTTGAATCAATTTACTAGATACTGGCGCTGTGCAATATAAGTTATCCACGTATCAGTGAAATGCTGCGCAAATGCGCTTACTTCATCGACGTATCGCTCGACTTCAGGAGATGAAGATCCAGCTTGTTTGAATATCTCCGCAAATGGAAGGTTTCCATGAGCAATGTCGTTTCTCATGAGTGCTGCTTTCTGAAGCGAAGCACCCCAGGACACCTGAGGAAATGTATCATTAGGCAAGCCGTAAATCGCCCAGATCCTGTAATAGTGCTCCGGCTTCAGAGTTTTTCCATCGAGCGGCGGCTGGATCGAACCTTTTGTTACCGGCAATTGAATAATGCTGTCAGTGACATCTAGAGTGGTTGCAAATCGGCGTCGGTCCCATATCTTTTTATGGTCCCGGAGGTCACGGAGGCTCTCGAATACCTCATGTGCAGCAAGCTGCCTTAAGCATGGAGATAACTCTTTGTAGGATATTTTGAGGGAATTAAGTTCACTATGTGTAGAACCTATCGCGAATCGAGTTAGGTGTTCCAACTCTGCACATATGCCTACCACAGCCGCTCCACGCGATTCTTGCTCAACAAATATCCAGTGGTCAGAATTTCCCTGAGCAAGCGTTGCCGAATGTAGCATATACATTTTCAACTGGTCGACACGACGAGAAAATCTGTTATGTTCTTGAACAATTTCTTGGACGAGGTCATCATGCGCGGCCACTGAATATCTCTTTCGCACGGTCGATCCGACTGGTCAGCATAGCGCGTGTATTTGTTGCCCCCGTAGATGAATCTTTCAATTTATTATCTTCAGTCCAACCGGGGTTTGGCATTATCACCGGGACCCCAGATTCCTGCAGTTCAGCTATCGCTACTATGCACGCCTCAAACTGCACAACCGGGGTTACGTTCGTGCTTTTGCGCAGGAACGGTCCATCGCAGATTTCATAAAGACGTCTGATCGCTTTTTGGAAAGACTGGCCCTCAGCATCGTAGGAGAACTCTTTGGAGGCCGCTACCATGTATTCGTTTAGAAACTTTTCGACCTTGCCATTAAATTTGTCCCTTGCGTTCTTATATGCGAAAAATTTCAAGACTTGCTCGGCCTTGGTTCCGTCATTTTGTTTAGCTTGTTGCAGCTTTAGAAGAGCACCTAGAGACGGATCGACAGACAAGTTTTCGATAAATTGATTAAACTCACCACGATAAACACAAGCTCGAACTTCTTGCGGCGACAGAGAAACAGACCCCTTGTTCAGTCGCTCAAACAAGTCGAAACGAATTTGGAGATCGCTTTTATCCGTAAGAGAGACAACTTGAAGCGGCTGCCGACCGAAATAGACGCGAAGATTCTTCGGGAGATCGCTGAACTTTTTACCGTTTAGTTGCGTGAGCTTGTCCAGCCCTTCAAGCTGCAACGGTTCTGTCCGACTAATCAGGGAAAGGTCAGAAGACTCGACAGCCATAAAATGCATTAGAGTGGAAAGCCGCTGCAGGCCGTCAACTATTTCCCACTGGAATCCAACGTTTGTTGCTACGAATAGAGGAGGGATAGGTAGACCAAGAAAAACTGATTCGATAAAAGTCGACTCGTTGTCGAGGTTCCATCGAAACTTCCGCTGATACGTCGGGGCGACATTGAGCTCTTCCTCCGCCATCATGCGGATCAGCTCACGGGCCGAAAAATTGTGGTTTGCTACGTCAACCTTTTTCCGTTCCTCCAGTAGTTGCTCATCGAGCTGGTCCAAGCTGTCGCTCTGCGTCATGCGTAGAGGATAGATCGTGGGACAGCCCGGGTGTAGAAGTACCGTCGTAAACGCTTGCTCACCAGGGTAGAAAGCGACGTTGGCCGCAACCGTCGCTGCCGGATGATGCCTGCCGGACAGTCACGCCCCTGTGGCACCTCAGCAACGTGCGTTCAGGGTGCCAGGGAATACGGTCGTCGGGAGAGCTCCCTGTACGTGGGAGCCCGTACAACGACCTAATCGGGGATCCTGATCCGTGTAGTAGCGCGCAACTTTCCCCACCGACGACGAACAGGAACCCGTTCCTGCAGAGTTTTCAAGAGACAGCTGGCCCGTCATCTGACAACCGCCGTTTCCAACGCGCGAGGTCGTTGCGGGTGCTCAACGTGTCAGGGTGATCAGGCCCCAACACCCGCAGCTCGTCAGCGAGCAACTCCTCCAACACGACGACCGCTCCAGCTGGGTCACCAGCCTCTCCACGCCAACGCGCGAGGTTGTTGCGGCTACTCAACGTGTCAGGGTGATCAGGCCCCAACACCCGCAGCTCGTCAGCGAGCAACTCCTCCAACACGACGACCGCTCCAGCTGGGTCACCAGCCTCTCCACGCCAACGCGCGAGGTTGTTGCGGCTACTCAACGTGTCAGGGTGATCAGGCCCCAACACCCGCAGCTCGTCAGCGAGCAACTCCTCCAACACGACGACCGCTCCAGCTGGGTCACCAGCCTCTCCACGCCAACGCGCGAGGTTGTTGCGGCTACTCAACGTGTCAGGGTGATCAGGCCCCAACACCCGCAGCTCGTCAGCGAGCAACTCCTCCAACACGACGACCGCTCCAGCTGGGTCACCAGCCTCTCCACGCCAACGCGCGAGGTTGTTGCGGCTACTCAACGTGTCAGGGTGATCAGGCCCCAACACCCGCAGCTCGTCAGCGAGCAACTCCTCCAACACGACGACCGCTCCAGCTGGGTCACCAGCCTCTCCACGCCAACGCGCGAGGTTGTTGCGGCTACTCAACGTGTCAGGGTGATCAGGCCCCAACACCCGCAATTGGTCTGTCAAGAACTGTTCGTCGGCTTCACCCTCCTCCGGTCGCTCCTGGATGAGTTCGACAACAGAAAGACTGGGCGTGCGCTGGGCAATGACGAGCAGCTTCCCCAATACCCAGCGGTTTGAGGGCGATGGCCAAAGGATCACCCTCGAGCCTATGGGCCAGCCATCGGCCGATTCGCTGACGACGTGGGTGGCGATCAAGCACTCGCCGGGGGCGAGCCTGGCCAGCAAGGAGCGCCGCTCAGCGGGACTAGTGCTCGCGGTGATAACCGCGCTTGGTGGCGTGCCGCAGTCCGTGAGGTGACCAGCAATGTATGTGGCATCTGTGGGGGTTCCCGCGAGTACGATGCATCGAGCGCCTGTCCTTAGTGCGCCCGATACGGCATCGTGCACAGCCTTTAGACGGGTTTCGTCGCCGAGTGAATCCTCGATGCGGTCAAGGAGTGCCCATGCGCGTGCAGCGAACTCGTTGCGCCCTGGCTGAACCGAGGCCAGGGAGCGCAGCTGCGCGTGCAGCTCGGGAAGACTGTCGCTGCGCAACGCGAAGGGGACTTCACTGTGGGCGGCGGACTCCGAAAGGAGGGAAATGGCCTTATCGCGCAAATCGCGCTCATCCGAGGCCGGTGTGAAGGGGACCCCGATCGGGGTGAGGTACCCGTCTGCCAAAAGTTTCTCGATGCTGATCGTCCAAAGCTGCGTCCACTGAGGCCCCCACCGGAGTTGATGGGGAAAGTTTACGACCGCGATCGCGCGTGAGGTGCGCAAGTGCAAGCGCTCGAAAGCGGCGTCGAGTTCCGCTGGGGGCTCATCGTGTATGATTATCCCGAAGTCTAGCTGCGACAGCGCCCTACTACTTGGCCCGTGCTGAGTCGCTGCATAAGTCGCGACAAAAACCCCTGTTCGGCGTGTGGCGGGTTTCTCGAGAAGGTCGAGCGCGACTTCTGCCGTGACGTCCGTGACGGGCACGAGGCTATCGCCGCGCAGCCGGTCGACCCATTGCTGCACCAACACTCGGCGAGGCGACAGCACGAGGACGAGTGACTCCGAGGCGACCTCACGGATGTAGAGCTCTAAGACGCGGCGCATCCCCGAACCCGGGGGTCCTGACACCACCCCGTACCGAGGAGCGTCGTGTTCCCGCAGGATGCTTAGGAGCTGCTGCTGGTGAGGGCGCAGCGCGGTCATCGGTCACCTCCTCGGATCATCGTCTTGCGTCGGAGCCATCGCGCGACGTCACTCAGCTGTTGCAGTTCTTCTGCGGATATTTCGTCGCGGAAGTGGAAGACCTTGTTACGGATTTCCTGGACTGGTACAAGCGTGGTGCGTACCAGTTCCCTATTGGCTCCGAAGGCTAAACGGAAGAACCGGCCGAAGTTCGGTCCGTGCAGTAGGACGGAGAACAACTCGCTGAGGGTTAGGTCCTCCAGTCCGTTGCCGACCTGCGGAGCATCAGACGCGAGCCCAGCGGTTACGCAGTCCGCGAGTTCGTTCGCTGCGCACGTAGACCGCATCAGGCCGCGGATCGCCAGTTCGATGTCCTGCAACAACATAAATGGACGCGTCCTATGCCACAAGAAACGGTTGACGTCTGCAGTTGTGACGACGGCTAGCAGCCGATCCTCGTCTCCGACCAGCACTGCATGGTCAGCCTCGAGAAAGTCCACGACCTCGCTCACGTCCTGCGAAGCCCGCACGAATCGCAGTTCTTCGACGAGATCGTCCACAGGCGTAGCGATGGGGTGGTCCTGGGCACGCACGTGACGCAGCCCGCGAGCGAGTGAACGGTGGGTGAACGTGCCGATGACCCTGTCATCGACTGTGGTGACCGGAAGCTGATCGAAGTTATGCCGCCGCATCAAATCGAGTGCCTGCTCAACCTTCGTGCCGACGGAGACAGTCATTACGTCCTGGTCGTCGGGCACGAGCTGGCTCACCCGGAAGAACCCAGTTGTGCGCAGCACGGCAGCAAGAGTGCTTTCCGGCTCAAGCACGCAGGACCTCACCCAGCTCGGATACCTAGCCAGGCGATCATTGTAGCTGCGGACCCGCCAAGTGACGCCGACAGAGGTGGCCCGCTGCCAGGTGATCTTGGTGGGGCGAACACTCTCCCATCAACGCGAGTCTCCGGCCCACAAAGGTCAGTTCGACCCGCTTGGTATTGACCATGTGGCCCCGTTGGCGCAGCTCAGAGTGCACTCGCGGCGAGCCGTAGGTGACTCCGGAGTCGTGGTGTACCGTGCGGATCTCGTCGACCGGCTGGGCCTCGACCTACTGGGGCCACGCGAGAACTGGTGACGTGGTGCGCGGGGTTACCGCTGGCGTTGACATCGCCGCCGGTCGTGCAGTCCTTGACCCGCACATTCCGCTCACGGAGTTGGCTGAGGACCTCCGTGATCGCCGTGCATTGAAGCACTCGTTGCGGGCGCTGAAGCTCTACGAGGAGCTCCAGATCGACGTAAGCGGCTCGCACGCGCTCAACGAGGTCGGCTGGTACTCGGCAAAACTAGGCAACTTCACCGGTGGCCACGACCACTGCACAACCGCGTTCGAACGCTCCCGCGGCGCCGTCGACCGCGGCTCCGGACAGTCAGGACAGCGGCTGCTGTCGTTGGTCTGGCTGACGCTGCTAAAGCTGCAGTCTACGGGCCGCTCCCACACCGACAGGTACAGCAGAGAGACCCGCCAACGTCGATTCGCCCACGCTTCTACTCGGGCTCCGGCAGTTCGAGGCGTGTGGATAGTGCGCAACTCCGTCCTCGGACACGCGCACTATTCACCCGGCCTCGTGCCGGGTGAATGTGTATGTCGGCGGCGTGCTCGTCGTGCTGGTAGCGGATATGCAGGTCGACGGCCGCGTAGAGGTCCGCCAGCCGCTCCGGCCTCCCCTGCGAGAGCGCTGCGCCGACGTTACCGAGCGAGTCGATCATGGCGTGGATCTCCGCGTCGGTGAGCGTGCTGGGCGTGGGCGCGTGCTCCAGTTCGGCTTTGAGCGCAGCTCGCTCCTTCTGGGCCGAGTTGATCGCCTCAACCATCGCAGCTGGGTCGACGCCCGCTTCGATCGCGGCGTGGAACCGGCTCAACCGCGACTCGACGCCGGCGAGCTTCTGCTCCAACCGGGCCTGCTCACTCGGGCCGCTGCCCGGCCCGCCTTGCGAATCGACCAGAGCGGCCACCGTCCCGTCGATGTTCTCGCGGTCGAACAGCCGCCCGAGCCAGCCGTTGACCGCCTCCCGGATGAGGTCCTCCCGGAGGTAGACCGCAGGCGGATGCGATTCCAGCACCGGCGAGCCCGGAGCGAGGGTCCGGGCCGGGCACCGGTAGTACATGCCGTGCGCCCGAGGGCTCGCCTCCATCTTGCGTCCGCACAACGCGCACCGGATACGTCCCCGGAACAGGTAGGTGTGCTTCGTCGACCGGCAGCTGCGCTCGGCCTTCCGAGCGGTCTGGAGACCTCCGGCAGCCTTCGAGCGCCGCAACAGCTGGGCTCGGGTGAACTCCTCGACCGAGATGATCTCGGGATGCGCCGGCTCCCGCGACCTCACGACGCGATCAGGCGCGGACCGCCGGAACCGCACCGCGCTGCCCGCCGCCACGTCATCCGGATCGATCAACATCTCCTGCCGAGTCCACCGGCCGAAGAACGCGTAACCCGTGTAGCGCGGGTTCTCCAAGATCGCACGGACCGTGCTGGCCTGCCACCCGTCCGCGATCCGATGCCGGTTCTGCTCCGGCCGCCGCTCCGACGGGCACGGGATGCGATCGCGATTGAGCCCGTTCGCGATAGCCCTGTCCCCCACGCCGTCCACGTACTCGGCGAACATCCGCCGCACCACCGCAGCGGCCTCCTCATCAGTGGCCAACACCCGCAACCGGTAGCCCTCCGCGGCCTTCCGCGGATTCGGGTGCGGCCCACCGTCCACAGTGACGTACCCGAACGGCGCCCGACCACCCTCTGAGGCCGACCCTCATTCACAACCTGCGCATCCATCGCGGCACGAACACGAGCCTGCACGTGCTGGCGCTCCGACTCGCTCATACCGCCCAGCACGCTCATCAACATCTTGTGCGACGGGTTCAGCGGGTCGAACTTCCCACCCAACTCCGGCACCCACAGCTCAACGCCGTGCGCGGCGAACTTCGGCGCGATCAACGAGAACTGGTTACCGAACCAGCACCGGGTGCCCTCGCCGACACCACCGCGCCCCAACCGCGATTCGGATTCTTCAACGCCGCCAGCAACCGGCTGGCCTCGTGGCGGCGTTCCCACGGCACCGACCGGGATTGCCCGATGTCGAAGTACTCGGTGCTGACGGTCCCTCCGAGCGGTTCGACGAACTTCCGCGCGGTGTCGAGCTGCCAGGAGTGCAACGTCTCCGGATCCTGGTTGTCCTCGGTCGAACAGCGCCCGTAAAACGCGACCGGGCCGATCGCCTGGTCGGCGGGCTCGGTGGCCTCGACGCCCATCAGCTCGTCGAGCACGGCCCACGGGTCGTCGCTGATTTCAGCAGTCACCCCCACCTCCTTCCCGAGGCCGTTCCGGGGCCTCGATCTCGGTGATGTCGACCAGTATGGCAAGCAAGGCCCGACACGATTGAGCTGTCAGGACCGGGAGTTCGTCGGGCACGCGAACGGTGATCTCTTCAGCGGGTCCGCTTCCGGCGCTCACTCCTGCCCCACCGCAACGTCCGCACCGAAACCGAAGCGCTCAACCGGCACCCGGAGAGCATCGGTCGAACAACCACGGACACACCTGATCCCGCCGCACTCCGCCGAATTCCGGCAGCGGGCCGGCCGACGACCGAGGCATCCCGCCTGCTGCACGACAACACCAGGAACCAACTCGAGGGCATCGGCGAACTCCGCGGTGACCGCGAGCGATTCCCCGCCAGCACCGGTCCCACCATCCGGCTCGCACTCAGGCACCAACAGGCTCCCAGGAGACATGAAGTTCCTCTCCCACGACTGCCACGGACACCCTGAAGTCCGCGCACCCAGCGCCCACCGGTCACCAGCCCGTCGGGGAGCAGGAAGTCCACCTCCACCTCGGTGCGGATGCTCGTGCTCTCCGCGCACCTGGAGGTGGGCCGTTGTCGGCACGCACGTGGAGGTGGGCCGGCCAGCGGGGACTACGACCAGGTGGCGGGCGTGTGCTTTCCACGCACGTGAAGGTGGGCCGGTCTGCTCGCCTCCACGTAGCCGTCGGTAGAGAAGGTAAAGCGCGTCTGCCTCTGCCGGTACGACTACGAAACCGGCCGCGGACGCGCTATCGAGGTGTCATGGAGCCGTGCTTGCGCAGCGCATCGGCAGTTCTCCTGTGCGCCGGAGGCAGTCGCTGAAGTCTACGAGCGACGGCTGAACCAGCGGCACCCCGCCTCGCATCATCACCGGTCAGCGCAGGAAGCTGCGGCTGGAGAAGTCCTCGTCGTCATCGTCGGCGTGGCGGGGCGGCGAGGACGGCTCGGCGGCCTCGTCGGGTTCGGCCGGGAACTGGCGGGCGTAGTTGTCGGCCATCGCCGCGATGCTGGCGGTGTCGTCGGGGACCTTCTCCTGCATGAGTCCGACGACCTGGTCGCCGAGGGTGGATTGCGCCTTGCGGAAGGCGGTCATCAGCTCACCGGCCAAGTGGTTCGGCCGCATCGTGCGCACATCGTCGGTCAGCTCGATGTTCACCGGGGCTCCGTTGCGGTCCACGGTCACGCGGATCGCGCCGTTGCCCGCCTCACCTCTGTCGGTGATCTTGTCCATCTCCGCGGTCAGGGCCCGGTACAACTCGGCCTTGGCCTGCACCTGCGCCGCCCATGCGTCGATGCGCTGCCGCATCTCCTCCGGACCCCCGGACATCTCTGCACCCTCCTGGCCACGAGTTCGCCTGCCACAACCGGAAAACTTGCGACTCGCCGAAGAGGTTACCTCTACGATCACGCGTGTCACCGGCAGTTGCGAGAGCAGGAGGACGTGGACGTGACGCAGGGATTCGGCCTGATCACGACCGAGTTGGAGACCCATCGGCGCAACCTCACCGACGTCTCCGAAACCCTGTCGAGCACCGGTGGAGGCGCCGGCGGGCTCGGTGCCCCGCCCAGCTTCTTCGGGATCATCGGCGAGTTCATCCCCGGCATGCTCCAGCCTCTGGTCGACGAAGCCGGACAGGTCATCAACGCCGGCGCCGAATCGGTCCGCGAGACCGCCTCGCCTGGCCCGACCTCCGCGACTGGATGATCGCCGCCTACCACGAGATCCGGCTGCAACTGCCCACTGACGAGATCATCGTCCTCATCGGACTGATCGTGCTCTGGAGCCTGTGGGCAGTGCTGATCTGCTGCCTTCTCGCCGACACCCTCGCGGTCGTGCGCTACGGCGCCCACCGGCTCCGAATCCACCGCCCGCGCGGGCTCCGCGGGTGGATCACCGCGGTGGTCACCACCACCGCGCTCGCCGGCACCGCCGCACCCAGCCTCGCCTCCACCCCGCCCACCGAGAACACCACCAGCGCACCCCGCGAACCCGACCAGCCCCAGCACGACTCCCCCACGAGCACACCTGCCGCTGGGGCCACCACCGACGAGGACCGCGACCCCGACCCGTCCCTGCTCGGCCCCGCCGCCTACGTCCACCGCGGCGACAGCCTCTGGACCCTCGCCGCCGCACACCTCGGCGACGGCACCCGGTGGCGCGAGATCGCCGAGCTCAACCCCCACCTCACCCCGCACCCGCAAGTCCTGCGCGCCGGGCAATGGCTCCACATGCCCACCGACGCCGACCACCTGCACCCACCACACCTCCCCACCCCCACCCGGTGGATCACCGTCACCCCCGGCGACACCCTCGCCGGCCTCGCCGAACACCACCTCGGCGACCCCGAACGCTGGCAGGAGATCTACGCGCTCAACCGCGGACGCACCCAATCCACACCCAGCCACACCGCACTGCACAACCCCGACACCCTCATGCCCGGCTGGCGCCTGGCACTCCCGCCCACCCCGGCTCCTCTGGCCGAGCCGAGCCAGCAGACCCCCGCAGAGCCCCCACCGCGCCCCGAGCACATTCCCTCGACACCGGCCCCGGATCCTGAACCCCACGCCGAATCCCCAACGCCAGGCATCGAGGCACCGCCGATCCGGGGCGAAGCCGGGATCGTGCTGGGACTCGCGGCCGCCGGCTCCCTCGCCGCGGCCTACCGGTGGCGCAGGCGCCGCGTGCCCCACCCGCCGACGAGCACGCTCCCAGCCGTGTACTCGCTGCCGGTCGCACCGGACCACCGCGACGAAGAACTCCCACCCGAAGCTCCTGCAAACGGACCTGCCTTCCTCAGCGCGCCTGCGCGCTCCCACGTCGGCGAGGCTGGTGACGACAATGCCGCCATCCGGCCAAGGGCCGATAGCGAGCCGCCCACACCTACCGAGCACGGAGACGCCGTCGTGGGAACGGAGGAACACGCCGAGCAGCCGTCTACGGCCGAGGAACGCATCCACGGCCCGCGCCCGGCCTGTGGTGGGCAGGACTTCCCGACGGAAGCGTCGCTACAAGGCACTTCGGTCGCGCACAACGACGAGCTCCCCGTGACCTCCACCGAAGACTCCGAGCACGAACCCGCGGAGACGACCACCGCCGCCGACGCGCTCGCGCGCACGCCCGCTCCGCCTGCGCAGTTGACGGTGTTCGGGCCCCCGACGCTGACCTGGCAGCGACCCGATGGCACCGAGCAGGACTTCACCTCCGCGCTGGCCCCGAAGCACCGGGCGCTGCTGCTGTTCCTCGCACTGCACCCGACCGGCACCTACCGCGAGGCCGTCCGCGAAGCACTCTGGCCCGACGCACGAGGAAACCGCCGGTACAACTCCTACTACGCCACCGTCTCGCAACTACACAAACGCCTCGCTGCAGCCACCGGTGAGCCGGTCAGCGATCTCGTCCGCCACGACGACGAACACGTCGCCCTCAACCCCGACCTCGTCGCCGTGGACTACTGGGAATTCCTGTCTGCCGAGCGCGATCAACGACGCGCCGATACCGAACGACAGCGTCTCGCCGCGTGGGAGCGGATCGTGCGCACCTACCGCGGTGAACTCGCCGCCGGCCATTCGGCGCTCTGGCTCGACGGCCCCCGCGAAGCCGCTCACCGCACCGCGGTCGACGCGCTCAGCGGAATGGCCGCCGCCCACCGCCAGCACCCCGAACGGCGACTCCCACTCCTCGAACACGCCAGAAGCCTCGACCCGCACAACGAGAACCTCTACCGCGACATCATGCGCACCCAAGCCGAACTCGGCCTCACCGACGCCATCAGCCGCACCGTCGAGCTGCTGACCACAACCCTCGCCGACATCGGCGAACGTCCACACCCGAACACACTGATGCTGGCCCGGTCACTTCAGGCTGAGTTCCGCCAGTCATAAGCCCTGGGGCGCACGCAGCATCGCCTGGCTGGCCGGCTACCGACGCCTGATCACCCGCTACGAACCCTGCCGGCACCTTCGAACTTGCCACACCGTCGCGCAAACTGCTGCAACATAACGAAGGCCAAACAAGCCACATGAGACGCTTTCAAGCGCTAGTTCAGGGCACGACTGAGCTCCTATGGCACGCTCACTCGACTCCGACCGCATGATCATAATTTCAGTTTATGAATGGGCATACTCGATCTCCGAGATGAAGTCACTATCGGCCAGAGCAAGCTGACCTAGTGCTTTAATAAGACAAAAAGGGCGCTGGTTTCGCCTTCCGTACGTCAATCGGCAGGGAGCGCGCCAGCAAGCTCGTACACACCATAGGCGCCGAGGTGCCGGTACGCCACGAGCCGACTGTCTCTGCGCGCGCGACAAACGGCATGCTCACATCAGGGTTCGGTAGAAGGCGATGTGCTGTTCGGCTGCTGCCTGCCAGGTGTGTGCTGCTGCTAGGGCTCGACCTGCTTGCTTGCGCTGGGGGGAGTTCTCGTTGATCGCCTGGACGAGTTCGGTGGCGAAGGTTCGCGGGTTGTCGGCGAATCGCGCGGTTTTGCCGAATATCTCGCGCAAGACCGGGAGGTCTCGCACGACCAACGGGGTGCCGGCGGCCAGTGCTTCCATCGCGGCCAGGCCAAATCCTTCCTTGGTGGAGGGGAAGGCAAACGCGTCGGCGGAGGCGACCAGTGCGGGTAGCTCGTCGTCTTCGACAGGGCCGAGCATGACGGGTTCGAGGTCGAGTTCCTGCGCGCGCGCTTCCCAGCGCTGTCGGTAGTCGCGGTAGTCGAACAGGGTCTCGCCGCCGGCGATGACCAGCGAGAGGTCGGGGTCTTGCGCGCGCAGGTGTGCGTGGGCCTCCAGCAGGTCCAGTGAACCCTTGCGGGGTTCGATTCCGCCGACGGTGAGGACGTAGCGGCCGAGTTGGTCCTTCCAGCGTCGGCGTTGTGTTTCGGGTGTGGTGGCGAAGCGGGCGTAGGCGACGCCGTTGGGAATGACCTCGGCTTTGATTCCCCAGCCTTGGGCGAGTTCGTCGGCGACGGCGTGTGAGACACAGATGTGCGCGTGCGGGGTGGTGATGGCGCGTTCGTGGCAGGCCGCGAGTTCGGGTGTAGTGAAGTGGTCGATGTGGTGTACGGTTCGCACGCAGTTGCCGACGGCGTTGGCGCTGATGCAGTCCTGGGCGTGCACGACGTCGTAGTCGTCGGGTGTGAATGCGGCGCCGAGCACGTCGATGGAGCGCAGGACGCGCTCGCCGACGGTTTCGGTGGCCGGGCCGTTGGGGAAGGGCACAATCCGCAGCCGCACCGCGGGGTCGACAGCCCGGAAGAATTCGGTGTCGCCGCCTCGACCCAGGCTCCAGACGGTCACGTCTTCGCCGGCGCCGGCGAGCGTTTCGGCCAAGGCGAGCGTGTGCACGACGCCGCCGCGGGGTTTGGTGGAGTAACTCAGCAGCGCGATCTTCACTCTGCGCCCCCTCGATAGGCAAACGGTCGGCGCTCGTCGAGGTGCCGCAGTACCCGTCGTGCGCGGTCGATCTCGGCGCTCACATCGACTTCAGCGACGGCGAGGCCGGCTTTCGACCAGGTGCGGGCCAGGATCTCGCCGCCTGGCCCGACGACCTTGGCCTGGCCGAGGAAGCGCATGCCGCCCAGCGATCCGGTTTGGTTGGACGAGGCGAGCACGACCTGGTTCTCGGCGGCTCGGGTTTGGTCGTAGAGGTCGAAGAGTTTGGCCTGGCGGTCCTGGGCCATTCGGGGAGCACGGTTGGTGATGCTCGTCGGCCACGCCGACAGGCACGACAGGATTTCCGTCCCGTCGAGGGCCAGTGACCGCGCCGATTCGGGAAAGGTTTTGTCGTAGTCGATGAGCATGCCCAGCCGGCCGATCGGGGTGTCGAAGCCGTCGAACGACTCTCCCGGTGAGTAGGCGGCGACCTCGCCGGCGGGCAGGTGGACCTTGCGGTGCCTGCCGAGCACGCCGTCACCGGTGACGCACACCGCGGCATTGTAGCGGGCGTCGCCGCCGTCCTCGCTGTAGCCGACGCACACGATCATCTCGGCGGCCAGCGCGGCGACCTGCGCGATCACCGGGTCATCCGGGCTGAGCGCGGGGGGCAGGGCGGTGGGGTCAGGGTGGCGCAGGTCTGCCAGATAGCCGCCGAGAGCGGCGTCGGGCAGCACCAACAGCCGGGCTTCAGCTCGGCGGGCGTCATCGATGATCTTGGCGATGCGGGACAGGTCGAAATCCAGGTCGCGCCCGAAGTGGGCGGAGGCCGCGGCAATGCGTACTGTGCTCATGTGATGCGCATTTCTGCTGGGTAGGTGTCGGGTCGCCGGTCGCGGAGGTGGCCCATGTGCTTGCGCGCGGTTTCGAGGGCGCGACTGACGTCGATGTCGGCGACCGCCATTCCGGCGTCGACTCCGGTGTCAGCGAGCACGTCGCCGCCCGGCTCGACGACCTTGGCGCTGGCGACGAAGCGTAGCGAACCGAAGGTTCCGGCCTGGTTCGCCGATAGCCACACCACCTGGTTCTCCAGGGCTCGGGCCCGGTCGAACAGGTCGAAGCGCCGTTTCCATCTGTCCTCGGCAAGGTCGGCGGCGGCGTTGGTGCGCGAGCCCGGCCACGCCGACACGCACACGCCGATCTCGGCGCCGTCCAGGGCAAGGGCGCGGGCCGCCTCGGGGAAAGCTTTGTCGTAGCAGATCAGCATGCCCAGCCGACCCACTGGCGTGTCGAAGGCTCGGAAGGTCTCGCCGGAGTCGTAGCTGGCGTTCTCGCTCAGAGGCTGGTGCACCTTGCGGTGGTTGCCGAGCACACCGTCACCGCTGACGCACACCGCGCTGTTGTATCGGCGCTCACCGTCCTGCTCGCAATACCCGGCGATGACCGTCATGTCCCCGGCGAGCGTGGACAGCCGACGGATCGCGGCTCCGTCCAGCTCCAGCGCGGACGGGCCGGGGTCGTCGGTGCCGCCGTCAAGGGTGAGCAGGTAGCCCCCGAGGCACGCTTCGGGCAGGGCAAGCAATTCGACGCCGGCGGAGCGGGCCTTGTCGATGAGTTTCTCGACGAGGACGAAGTCGTGCTCCAGGTCGCGGCCGAACTCGGCGGCGACGGCGGCCATGCGCATCGTGGTCATGCGTTCCCCAATCCGGTCACTGTCGCGGTGACCGCGTCGGTCAGTTCTCCGTCCGGCCAGCGCAGCCTGATTCCCGACCCGGGTACGAGCCGACCGCACTCGGCACTGGTGGCCGGACCCGCCGGTGGCGGGTCGGTGCCCGGTTCGTCGGCGGTGAGCATCGCGAATCCCGGGAAGCAGGTGAGCCAGTCGCCGACGTTGGCCGCGGCGGGGCGTGGGATGTCGGCGACGTCGAGCACCGCGGCGCAGCCACTGGCTTCGGCGAGCATGCCCAGGGTTCCGGCGATCCCGGCCATCGAGACGTCCTTGGCCGCGGCGGGCTGTGCCAACGCTGCGGAACCGAGCATGGCGCGCAATTCGGGTGTTCGCCGGTGGCTGGTCGAATCCCACTGCCGCCCTGGGTAGTTGGGACGCCATCGGCCTCCCAGATCCGCTGTGAGCCGCACTTTGTGACCGGGACGGCCGCCACCACCGGGTATCGGTCGCGAGGTGCGGCCGAGGGCGGTGACCGACAGTGCGGCCGGGACGTCGAGTTGTGTGTGCCCGCCGAGAAGCGGGATCCCGCTGTAGGCCTGCGCGGCGCGGCGCATGCCCGTGAGCACGCGGGTGGCGTGGGAGCTGTTGCGGGCGCCGATCGCGTCGAGCAGGCCGACCGGTTCCGCACCCATCGCCGCGAGGTCGTTGACGTTGACCAGCACCGAGCACCAGCCCGCCCAGTCCGGGTCGCGCTCGACCATCGAGGGCACGATCGCGTCGCACGCTGCAACCAGATCACTGCCCGGAATCGGGGCACCGTCATCGCCCACGAATCCGGCACCGCCCAGGTCTCCCGGGAGTCCGGTGGTCAGGAGCGGTCCCAGGGCGGTTTTGGTGGTCTGGACGAGGTCCTGCACCCGGTTCACCGGCCAGCGCATCAGCGCGTGCGGGACACCGGCGGTGCGGACCTCGCGTACTCGATGCCAGCCGAGGTGGGCGAACAGCGGTTCGTTGCGCCGCTGCACGGTGGCTTCGAACCGCAGCACCCCCGCGTTCTCAGCGTGCGCGCAGGCGGCCCGCACCAGAGCCGGCCCGACGCCGCTGGTACCGCGTGCGGCGCGGCCGACCGCCAGCCGGCCGCCCTGCCACCAGCCGATGTCGGGACCGTCGGTGGCCGGCCCGAGCCGCACCCCGCCGAGCACCGCACCCTCGGCGGAGCGCGCGACCAGGACGACGGTGCGCGGGTCATCGTCGCGCTCGTCCCGGTCGGTGCCGTTGAACAGGCCCTGCTCCTGCACGAAAACCTCGCGCCGCAGTCGCCGGTAGGCGGGCATCGTCGTGGCGTCAGCCGGTTCGATCCGGAACGCCGGGCGCCGGGCCAGGCTCGCGTGGTCGCCGAGCAGCGACAGGACGTCGGGAACCTGTCCGGCCACCGGGGCGAGGAGCTCCTCGTAGGCGATCACGTCCTCACCCGCCCGCCGTCTTCAGGACCGAGCAGGCCCCGCAGGCCGCGCATCCCGCGCCCTGGTCGGCACCCGACATCCCGGCGTCGCGGAGCAGCCTCGCCACCGCCTCGCTGACGTAGGTCAGCAGCTCTCCGCTGGGCGCGGCGATCCCGTCGCGGGCGGCGAGGGTTCCCGCCATCGGCCGGAACGGGACGACGAACGGGTAGACCCCGCGCTCGATGAGCCCGGCCGCACCGGCGATCAGCTCATCGGGGTCTTCACCCAGCCCGACCAGCAGGTAGGTGGAGACCCGATTGTGGCCGAACACCCGCACGGCCTCGTCCCAGGCAGCTTCGTACTCAGCCAGGGGCACCTGCGACTTGCCGGGCATCCAGCGCTTCCGCACCTGCTCGTCCAGCGCCTCGACGTGGATGCCGATCGCGGTGGCACCGGCGTCGCGGAGCTCGGTGATCCAGCGCAGGTCGCCGGGTGGTTCGCACTGGACCTGGATCGGCAGCCCCGGCACGGCCTCCAGCACCGCGCGCACCGATCGCACCAGGTTGCGCGCGCCCCGGTCGGGCCCGGTGGTGGTGCCCGTGGTCATCACCATCTGCCGCACGCCGTCGAGCCGGACGGCGGCCTCGGCGACCTCGGCCAGCTGCGCCGGGGTCTTGGCCGCCACCGTCGCACCATCGCGCAAGGACTCCTCGACGGTGCAGAACCGGCAGCGATCGGATTCGGCGTAGCGGATGCAGGTCTGCACCACCGTCGTGGCGAGCACGTCGGCACCGTGCAGTCGGGCGATCTGCTCGTAGCGGACACCGTCCGCCGTGGTCAGGCCGTAGAACTTCGGCCGGTGCACCGGCAAGAGCTCGACCCCGGTGTCCTCCTCGCCCAGCCACACCCGGCCGTCGCGCACCGAGTACGGGCTGGCGGGGTTGGTGGGCAGCGCGGCGTTGGCGCCGTCGACGAGGACGTGCCCGTCGTCGCTGGGGCCCGCGCCCGCCGGCCGCGCCACCTCGGCGTCCAGCCGGATCCCGCGCAGAGCGAGCTCCGCACGGGTCGTGATCCGCACGTCCACGGCCGTGCTGTTGGGTGTCCGTTCGGTACCAACGCTCACGACACACCTCCACGAGAAAACGTCGGCGCTCGCTGCGAGGCGGCCTCTCTCCGGGTTCCGCCTCGCAGCGCACGCGGGGAACCTCAGAGCTGGTAGGTGGAGTTGATGATCGCGCCCTTGCGGGCGTAGTGGATGATCGCGTCCTGCACGTCCAGCGGGTGGGTCGGGATGACGCCCTCGATGAGGTCTTCCTCCCGGGCTCCGTGCAGGGACAGGCCGAACCGGCAGCAGTACACCTTGCCGCCTTCGGCGATAAAGGACTTCAGCTGGTTGTTGATGTTGTGCTCACCGGGGAACGCGGAGTTGCCCGTGGTCGGGAATCCGCGGGTGGCCAGGCAGTTCAGCGAGCCGGGCCCGTAGAAGTAGACGGCCGACTCGAATCCCTTGCGCAGCGCGCGGGTCGCCTGCAGCACGGCCACGAAGCTCACCGACGACTCGTGCGCGATGCCGTGCACGAGGGTGAAGTAGGTTTCGCCGTTCTCCGCCTCGTAGTCGGGGAAGACCTTGGTCGACCCGTAGATGCTGGAGCCCTCCGGCAGCGACGGGTGCGGGATCTCCTCGCGGGACTTCTGCTCGACGTCGGTGAGATCAACGGCCTCGGACATGGTTCGTCTCCTCCGGTTTCGGGGTTGTCAGTCGTAGAGCGCGGCGAAGGTCTCGCGGAACACGAGTTCGCCGAGTTCGCCGTCGCCTGCCGCGGCGCGCATCCGCGCGTACTCGCCGGGGAAGTCGCCCCACGGCTGGTCGCTGGCGAAGAGCACCCGGTCGTGACCGATGCCGCGGTGCTCGATCTCCCGAGCAAGCCAGTGCGGGGCGAACCCGATGGCCCAGGAGAGGTCGGTGTAGACGTGCTTGCCCGCGGTGATCCAGTCGAAGAACCGGGACCCGACGAGCTTGATGTGGCCGCTCATCCCGCCGCCGAAGTGCACCAGGTGCACCCGCACCCGGTCGGCGTAGCGGTCGACGAGCGTGCCGACCTGGTCGATGTCCGAGGCCGCGCCCGGCGAGGTGTGCACGTGCACCACCAGGCCGTGGCGTTCGGCGACGGCGAAGATCTCGTCCAGCTGCGGCAGGCACTCCGGCGCGGTGGGCGAGCCGCCGAGCAGGAAGCTCAGCTTCAGCGCACGAACGCCGCTCTCCCCCGCCAGGGCCAGCGCTTTCGCGGTCCGCTCGCGGTCCTCCGGCCGGGCCGAGACCCACAGCCCGGCGCGCACCCGGTCGTCGCGCTGCGCGGCTTCGAGGACGAGTTCGTTGTGGGCGAAGGCGACGTCGGGGTCCGGCACGCCGTAGTTCGGCAGCACCAGGGCCCGTTCGGTGCCCTCCGCGTCGAGGTCGGCCAGCAGCCCGTCGACCGTGGCTCGAGCCGTGGTGTCGGGGTTGACCGCGGGCCCGCCGTAGAAGGGGTGGGCGGGCAGCGCGCCGAGATGCCGGTGGGCGTCGAATACCAGTCTGGTCACCGTGGGGTCCTCAGCTCATCAGGGGTTCGGCCGACAGCGACGGCGGCGGGCCGGTCAAAGTGCCGCACACGTCGGTGATCCGGCGCGCGGCGTCGATGCGCTCGGCGAGGTAGCGCGCGTCCCGGCCGACGCCCTCCATCCGCCCGGAGCCCCAGGTGTACTGCCAGGGCAGCCCGAGGAAGTACAAGCCGGGAGCGCTGGTCACCCCGCGCCAGTGCGTGGGGTAGCCCCGGCCGTCGAAGACCGGCACCTCGATCCAGGTGTAGTCCGGCCGGAACCCGGTGGCGAAGATGACCGAGGTGATCCCGGCCGCCGCGAGGTCCAGCTCGCGCGGGTGCTCCGGTCCGGGCTCCCACACCGGCACGTACCGCGGCTCTTCGGGAGCGTCGATGCCGCGAGCGGCGATGTGGGCGTCGATGGCGTCCTTGATGGACTCCATCACCTGGTCCGCGTGGTCCAAGTTGGACGCCAGGTCGCCGGCGAAGCTCGCCGTGCCGCCGCGGATGTCGTCCAACCGGCCGTGGAGCCGCATCCCGTCGGCGGCGAAGGCGCGCAGGTCGATGTCGCGTCCGCCGTCGCGGCCGGTGACGTAGTGGTTGACCCGGCCGCGCACCTGAGCCGGATCGGCGAACTCGTCGATGCTCTTGGCGTAGTGGCCCATGTCCTCCAGCCACGCCACGCAGTCGCGGCCCCGGTAGAACCGCGCGACCCGGGGAGCGTTGCCGACGGCCAGGTGCACGCGCCGCCCGGCCAGGTGCAGGTCTTCGGCGATCTGTGCGCCGGACTGACCACTGCCCACCACCAGTACCTCACCCGGTGGCAACGCCTCGGAGCTATGGTAGTCCGCCGAGTGCAGTTGCGTGATCCCGGCTGGGATCCGTTCGGCGATGCGCGGGGTGCTGGGCACGTGATACGCACCGGTGGCGACCACGACCTGCTCGGCGCTGAGCCTGCCCGCGGTCGTGTCAAGCACGAACGTGCCCGCATCGGTGCGCCGCAACCGGGTCGCTTTCACCCCTTCGACCAGCGGCGGGTCGAAGAGCTCGGCGTAGCGTTCGAGGTAGGACACGATCTCGTCGCGCACCATGAACCCGTCCGGGTCCGGCCCCTTGTACGGAAATCCGGGCAGTGCGCACTGCCAGTTCGGCGTGACCAGGCAGAACGACTCCCACCGGCGGGTCCGCCAGTCATGCCCGAGCCGGTTCGCCTCGAGCACCACGTGCCGGATCCCGCGCTCCCGCAAACAGTAGCTGGCCGACAGGCCCGCCTGACCACCGCCGACGACCACGACCGGATAATGCGTGTCGGTGACGGTCATCGTTGCCTCGTGAACTGGTCTCCAACGCACTCCCGGTCACCGGATGTGACGCCACGGGTCACCGGAGAGTAGTGTTTTCGGACCGCGTCGTGAGTTCGAGGTTCGAGACGATCGCTCATTGCCATGGGTGCTCCAATTGCAGGGGATCGAGGGGGTGCCGCGGCGCTGCTGCGAGAACCATTCCAGCCGCCAGTCGTTTCCGAGCGAAGACATCGAGAATAAGGGACTGTTTCGTCGCGCACGTCATGATTTCGGCGATGTTGCCGCGCGAGTTAGGACACTAAGCCATATTGGGTTCAGGCGTAAAAGTGGCCGCAGCAGCCAACCGGTCTGACGCTGCTACCTCCAACCATGCGCATCGCTTCCCCGAACTTCACCGCAGGAATCAATAGTCCGGGTTTGGCTATCAACGAGACGAAGAGTCAGACGCCGCCTGCGTGCTCCCCGGGCCGGGAACTCCCGCCTGATTGCACTCACGTCTGACCTGAAAGACGACACAGAAGCCCGCGCCCGATTCCTCACCTCAGAGCGCCACTCCACGACAAGCGGCACCCTCCCGGCTTCTGGCCGCAGTGCACAACGGCCTCTCGACGGCAGAGTGCCTAGGGCTGCCCCCACAATGCCCGGAGACCAGTATCGGATATCCTGACCCGCGAGAATGACACACTCCCCACACGAATCACCTCTAGGTCACCGGGAAACTAGCGCGAGGCAGCCTCGACACGCACGCTCCTGCACAGCGATCCCGGCGACGGAGAATTGCACATCGGCAAGTTCCCCAGCGACGTTACATAATGGCTCGTTGCGGCGCCGACTGTGCGCCTTGCGGTGATCAGAATCCGTGTCCGTTCTTCGGGGCGCCCCCGGGCTGTTCACTGGGCCGGTCACCAGACCTTAAGCGGCAAACCCCTGCGCGCGCTGTTGTTGCAGGACAAGTGGGACTCGCCCGCCGGTCGAGGCAACCCAGCCTCGGCACCCCACGGGAACTTGTTGACGACTGTGGCGGGGAGCAGGAGGAGAGCAACTAGCCAACAATAGACGGCGGGATTGACCCATGGGCTCCGAATTCCCGATTCATCGCAATACTTCCCACTTTCCGCGCCACCACTTGCTCTCCTATTGCTGCTCTCTGTGTCACCCCTAATGCCTGATCGACAGAAATAGACATTCTAGCGAAACTCCAGCGGGATCTGGCTGCATGTCGAAAAATCTTGAAAAACGCCGCAGTTTCGACTTGGCACCAAGCATCGCCGGCGTTACGGTAGATACATCGGAACACGGGGGCAAAAACGGAGTTCCGAGAAGCTGATCACCGAGGGATCAAATGGGATTGGCACCCCGTTTATCCCGCGCAGCGGTAAACCCCGAAAGGGATACTCATGACTCTGGTTTCTGTTGAGGCTTGGCGTCGCGGTGACGGTCACCTGAGCGTCGATACGCAAGCGTGGATCGACGACAGGGGCACCTATGCCCCGGGGCTGACTGAGGATCTGCGCGCGTGGATGGACAGGAATAGTCACCGCTACGCAGACGATGATGCACTGATCGGGTGGGCGGTTGCCCGTACCGGCCAGGAGCCGTCCGGGTTGCATGGGGACGGGGCGCTTTGGGCGCGCATTTCCTGTTCAATTTCTCCGATCACCTGCTCGCCGACGACTTCGGGTTTGTCGTGTTCTCGGCGGGCTCGCTGGGCGATTTGATGGTCGTGGTGGCCGATGAGGTCGGCCGCTACGTCGCGCCGACCGTGCACCACTCGGCCGTCGAGATGACCGACTGGGCCGACTACTCGAACGCTGAGGGCGAGTGTGCGCGGGGGCACCGGTGGAGCACGAACGACACCGTGCACCTGCACGCGTGGGACAGCGCCGACGTCAACACCTACAGCGTGACGGACCTCGTGCGCGTGCCGTTCGACGACCGTTCCCGCGCCTATGTCGAGTGCCCGGCCTGCGGCAAATCCATCCGATTCGTCTGCGGCTTCTGACCGCGCGCGGCCGGCCCCGGGCGCACATGCGCACTCGCCCCGCGTGCGGCCGCTCCCTTCGTCGCTTCCGTTCTTCCGATCTTCCTTGTGAGGTGTGCTGTGTTCGTGCTGTCCGCCAATGGTGACATGATCTCCATCGATCACGACGACGCCGACTCGGTGATCAACCTGGAAAACGCCGCCGACGACACGGAATTCCGTTGCTCGGTGTGTGGCATTCCCGTCTACGACACCTCTGGCGGTTACGTCGATGAACGCGGCGAGTGGGCGTGCGAGGCCTCCGAGCCCGTTGGCGATCCGGACGTCGATGACGCGGCTGCGGAGGTTGTACGCGGCCCGCACCGCCCGCAGCGGGTGCCGCTGGCGTGGGTCAACGGTGCTGCGATTCGCACGGAGCCCGAGCAGGGCTCGGTCACCGTCTCGATCAACGTCGGGGACCCGCGCGGAGCGTTCACCTTTTCCGTGCGCCGCGTGCCCGATGATGCGCCCGCCAACGCCGGTCGGCTGGTCATGCACGTCCCGCATCCAGACGAGCCGCTCCAGCATGCGCCGCTGATCCCCGCGCATCCCGGAACGTACTGGGTCGGTTGACCTGTGGTCGGTGGCCGCCGTTGACCTGAGCAGCGTGTTGTCCAGCTCGGCTTGCGCGGCTGCTCGCTCGGCTTGGGCCGCGATCCGCTGCGAAGCCGACGGCGCAGTCGCGCTCGAAGGCACCGCCGTCTGCGCTGTCGTGCCCGCGGAGCAACTGGCCACCCGGACCAGCTTGCCGGTGACAGACGAGGACCGCGCCCGCCACGCTGCGCCCTGCGACCACCCCGGCACCGATCTCCGGTCGCGCCCCGCACGCTTTTTCGGGCATTCGGCCCGCCTGCCCGGACCGATGCTGTTGATGCTCGACCGACTCACCGCCTACTGGCCGGACGGCGGACCTGCCGGGCTCGGGCGGTTACGGGCGGATGCGACGTCCGTGCGGACGCCTGGTACTTCAAGGCGCACTTCTACGGGGACCCGGTACAGCCCGGATCGCTCGGCATCGAGGCGATGTCCCAGCTGCTGTCCTGCTACTTGGTCGAGCGTGGGATCGGTGACGGGTTCCACTTCGAACCTGTCGTACCCGCTTCCTGGAAATATCGCGGGCAGGTTCTGCCCTCCGACGAGCTGGTCACCGTCGAACTGGATGTAGTCGACGCTGAGTTGGGCCCCAATGGCGGGCATGCGGACACCGAGGGGTGGTTGTGGGTGGACGGCCGCAAGGTCTACCACGTGCCGCACCTGCGGGTTCGAGCAGTTCCCGGCACTCCCGTTTCACCGTCCATTGTAGACACCTCACTCGACCCCGGGGAGGACGAGTGGCTGACCGACCACTGCCCCACCTGGACCGTTCCCGCCCTGCCGTTGATGTCGACGGCCGACCTGCTCGCCAGCTCCGCCGCGGATCACAACGGCCGGCCGGTGCGGATGCTGCGCGATCTGAGCATGCAGCGGTGGGTCCCCGCCCCCGGCCCGGTCCGGTTCCGCACCACCTGCACCGGCCAGCGAGCACAGCTCGCGGTGTGGCACGAGGCAGGAACGCTTTCGAGGTTCGCACCAGTGGCCACCGCTGAGGTCGGCTTCGAACCACCGCCTCGCCCGGACCGCTTCGCCCCGCTGGCGGACTGCGCGGACGTTCCGGACCCGTACGCGAACGCTGATCTCTTCCATGGGCCGCACTTCCAGTACCTCGTGGCGCTGAAGACCGGCTCCAGCGGGGCCAGCGGCATCCTCGATGCCGAACGAGGCTCGGTCCCCCGAGGTGTGCTGCACCAAGGGCTGTTGGACGCCGCCCTGCACACCATCCCGCACAATGAGCTACACCTGTGGGAGCCGACCGTGGGTCCCGGCAGGCTGGCGTTCCCGCACCGGCTCAGCCACCTCGCGGTGTTCGATCCCCTGCCCGACTCCGGCGAGATCGAAGTCGAGGCCCGGTCCGCCGGGGTCGTGCCGGACGACCTCGTCGCGATTGACATCCAGATGTGCCGGGGAGAACGCGTGCTGGTCGCGTTCCGGACCGTGCTCATGCACATCCCGATCGGCGACCTGTCCTCCGTTTCCGGGTCGGATCGCCGCGCCTTCCTACGCGACGGCACTCCCGACACACGGCTCCTGCTGACCGGCCGGGACGGCGTCCTGCGCCGGCGTGACGTCGAGCGGATGGACGCGCTGCCGGGAACCGTCAACACCGTCTACGGCCTGCCCGCCGACACCCGCGCCTCAGAATGGCTGCCGCATATCGCCGCCAAGGACCACATCGCGCGAACCGCCGGAGTCCATCCGAGAACCGTCGAGATCACCAGCCTCGACCACGTCAGCTGGGACGAGGACTCCGCCACCGTGAGGACACCATGATCCTGATCACCGGAGCTTCCGGCGCCGTCGGCTCAGCCCTGCTGCGCGAATTCGACGGGTCCGAGGACATCATCGCGCTCACCCACCACAAACCAGTAGGCGTCGCGTCTGTACGCGGCGACGTGACCCGGCCCTGGCTCGGCCTTCACCCGTCCGACTACCGCGACCTCGCAGCCCGGGTCGACGTGGTGGTGCACTGCGCGGCGGCCGTGAACTTCTCCGCCTCGCACAAGCACCTCCACCGGGTCAACGTCATCGGCACCGGCAACGTGGTGCAGCTCGCCGAGGACGCCGGGGCCCGCCTGGTGCACGGCTCGACAGCGTTCGTCGACCGAGCCGGCGATGGCACGCCCTTCGACGCGTATGCAGCCACCAAAGCCTCCGGCGAGACCCTCGTCCGCGAGTCCGGCCTTCCTGCCAGCATCGCCCGCATCTCAACCGTGATCGGTGACTCGAGCACGGGCGACATCCCGCGTTTGCAAGCGTTCCACTACCTCCTCGGATTCGCCCTGTCCGGCCAGCTCCCCTTCCTACCGTGCACACCCGGGACCCGCGTCGACCTCGTCCCTCGGGACACCGTGGCCACCGCCCTGGCCGCTCTCGCCCGCGATCCCGAAGCACGCGGCGACTACTGGATCACCGCTGGACCGAGCGCCCTGCCGATGGAACGCATCATCGACATCGCCTGCGAGGCCTCGGCCGCTCGGGCCTCGCACGACGAGGACCTGCGCGACATCGACCAGACCGTCTTCCACACCCGACTCATCGACCCCGCCGTAGCCACCACGGTCATCAACGGTGTCCTCTCCCGGGCCTCCAGCTCAGCGGAGCCCAGCGTCATCCAGCGCGCCGCCGACCTCATGAGCGCCTTTGACGATGCCGACCCGTTCCCGACCTCACTCGGAATCCTCCCGTCGGGCCCGCCCAAGCCAACCACCCACTCCAACGAAACCGCGCTGCGCCACCAGATCGACCATCTTGCCGACCTGCCCCGGGACACGTGGGAGCTTTCGTGATCCACACCTGAGTTAAAAGTTCGCCGGTCACACAACGGCCCCGCAGATCCGGCGGGGCACATGAAAACCCATTGAACACGGTACGTCCGCTCGTCCTGGTTCCCCGGCGCGCTCCGCCGCGAACTCGATCCCGGACGATGGCCGCGACGCAATCACTCGATTCGATCCTCGGCCGAGCCGACGTCGGCGGTAAGGTCGCAGGCATGGAGACGAATCTTCGGTTCGGGGATGCCTCCCACTGGCACGGGGCCGAGTCCCCCTCGGACACGCGATGATCCCCTGGTCAATGAGTTGAGCAGGGGTTTTGTTGCACGCATGTTGCGGTATTCCCGATGATCGGGCTGTGACCTGGCGTTGCGTTCGTGGGGGTTTGACTTGACTCCCACCCGGACACTCGCACGGCCTCGTTGTGAGCACGCGGTGCGGTGCAGCGGAGAGAACCTAGGAGTTTGGGGCTCCTAGCCCGCCCCGGCACATGCGTGGGAGTACAGTCGATCTCTCGGTTTCGGGCGAATGTATCCTCGCCTCGCCGCCAAGCCCAGGCACTACGATCCGTAGTCGTTCGGTGCCACCCTCGGCATCACCTTGCGGTTCCCTCCGGGAACCGCCCTTCATCGAGGCCTGCCTCGGCTGCGGGTGCACGCGCTGATCGCCGGCCGTGATTGCGGTTCCCTCTGGGAACCGCCCTTCATCGAGGCCTGGCTGCCGCGCACTCGGCGCAGCTCGGGGATGGTGAGCTTGCGGTTCCCTCCGGGAACCGCCCTTCATAATCGCCCGCCCACGTAGCCGGAGGCGTAGGCCCGCTGCAGCACCAGAGGCAGCAGCCCGGGGAGGTCGACATCGACCCCGTTGGCGATCACCTGCCCGGAAACCGCATCGACCGGGTCACCGCCCTTGCCGTCACAGCCGCGGTTTCCGTCGGTGCGCTGCCCACCGACCCGGTCCCCGGAAACGTCGGGACCCTGGCGATCCGACCTGCCCCGCGAACCTGCGCCAGGAGCCGGCCCGGTGGTGTCGCCGGGGGTGTCGGCGTCGGCGGGTTCGGTGCCGCCGGGGCCGGTGTCGGGGGTGTCGGGGGTGTTTTTGGCGTGGGTGGAGCCGGTGGGGGCGGGGCTGTCGCCGCCGCGGAGTGCTCGGCGGAGGGCGGTGTGGATGTCGTCCCAGATGGTGCCGAGTTTGCTCAGCAGCGGGGAGAGTTTCTCCAGCGAGCGGGTCAGTTGCGTGATCAGGTCGGTGATCTTGGTGACCCAGCGGGAGATGAGGGTGACCGCGGAAGCGACCACGTGGGGGGTGGCGATGCCGAGGGTGCCGCCGAGTTCGGCGGCCCATTGGGGGATGCGGGCGATCAGGGTGGCCACACATTCGGAGACGAGTTCGCGCACGAGGAAGGGAAAGCGAGGGGCGCGAAACGGCAGTCGACGCGAAGCCCGTACGCGTACCACGAGCCTTCCATCTCGACGATGGAGCGTGCAGCATCGCTGACTTCACTTCCCTCCGGCATCTCCGGCAAACTCGAGGCCAGAGAGGCTGGCAGCCCCGCCAGCCCTCGAACGGTTCACAGCCGTCGGGACAGGCGGGACACCAGGCTTGCGCACTGCGCTAATCAGGCTCCGGCAACTCGATCCGTGTGGTCAGTGCACAACTCGCCCCTCGGACACATTGTTACCCCATAGGAAAGTGACATCCTCGTCGCTGGTCAGGCTCGGTCGGCTGTCACGACCGGGCCTTCCTGGGTGTAGATGATGACTATGTTGTTGTCGCGCAGGAACCGGGCGAGTCCGTCAGCACCGCGCGCGGACGGCGGCGCCGGACAGGCCATGGCCGAGTTCGTCATCGTGGCCGCCACCTCTACTAACAGGTGGTCTTCGCGGACATAGAGGTTCTTCGGCTCACCCGGCGGGCGGTTCCGGGTGCTGGTATGCCATGACGGCATCGATACCCGGGACGACGGTGCGCCCAGTGCGAGTCCATCCGACGCCGACACAGCCCGCACCGCACCAGCCCCGCAAGCAGGTAGACGCGGGCGCTGCCGGATACGGCGCCGCGTGTGGCTCGCATGTGTTGCACGGCGACGAAATCGGCCTCGCTGACCAACGCCGCATGCGTCGGCCGACTCGAGATCACCCACTGCTGCGGGCTGCTCCACCCCTGCAGCGACGGATCTTCCTCACCGGTGCCGCGGCGAGTGTGCTGCCGATTCCACACCTGACGGCCCGTATACCGCGGGTTGGATAGGATCGAGGTCACCGTCGGAACCCTCCAGCCCTGACCACAGCGACGCGGATTCCGCCCCGGATCCAGCACGGACGGACACGGCACCTGCCGATCATTGAGCGCCCGGGCGATACCCGCGATGCTCACGCCCGCCCGGCGCTGCGCGAACATCCACCGCACATGCGGTGCCGTGCCGGGATCCGGCTCCAGCCCGATGCAGTCGCCGACCCCACCGCGCCTGCGCCCGATTCGGATGCGGGCCAGCATCAACGAGGCGATACCCATACGGCGGCCGACCACCGAGATACCGACCCTGCTCCCGGGTTTGCGCGCACATCGCCGCCAACACCCGCTGCCGGGACCTAAAGCACCTCACGCTGCGACTGAGCACCCAACATCGTCATCAACGCCTGATGCCGCGGATCAGCAGCGTCGAACCGCCCACCCGCCTCCGGCAACCACACCTGCACACCACAACGCTCGAACAACGGAAGCAAACGAGCGAACTGATCATCAGTGAACGCACGCTCATACTCACCAACGACGACCGCATCGAACCCACGATCCTCCGCCTCGATCGCCGCCAACAGTGCAGCCGCACTCCGACGCCGCGCCCACGGCACCCGCCGAGAACACCCAGCGTCGAAATACTCCGCAACCACCACCCCATACCCGCCAATCGTGTGTTCCGCCGCATCCCGCTGCCACGCCGCCGACGTCACCCCATGCTGATGACGACACGTCGACGTACGGCCATAGAACGCAAACCGCAACCCATCAACATCCGAAGACACACACCCCGCCGGTCGACGACCGGAACGCTCCGCCCACTCCCCCAACAGATCCTGCTGCAGATCCTGCTGCCCGAACACCGCCACACCGATCACCCCACCGGACGCCACGTTTCCGGCGAGACGACAAGACCAGAACCCCAGTGACGCCAAGCAGACCGCGACCACTCGTTCAGCCCAACCACCACGCACAGAGTCAGCACACCGATCACAGACTCCGTAGCCTCCCTCGACGCCTCGGATCCTGGTGCTCCACCGTCGACGTGCGCCCATAGAAACGCGAACCGCAAAGCACCCTTGCCCCGATCACCGGGTCGCACGGCCCATGTGTAGGCGTTAAAGCCAGCCCGCAGACGCATCCTGCTCCCGCTGCCGCAGTCGCTCATCAACACCTTGCTCAGCTCGTATACGCCCGACCAACGAGACGTGCACCTTCATCTACTAACGACGTTCGAACGCGAACTACCAAGACATCCCAACGTCGCTTCCCCGGGAGGCGTCGAACAGGACCGCGCCTACACCTTCGGTCAGTCAGCGGGTCGCCTCACTCGGTTCCGACCGGTCGGGCACCATCCAACCTGCGTCGCAGGTGCGACATGAGGCTCAACGCATCCAAGCAGTCGTGGTGAGTAATGACGTCTAGTTCTCTGATCGTCTCCAGCGGCTCGTGCGAGAGTGGGTTCCGGAAGGCAGACCAGATCGCTTTAGCCAGATCCCGCTGCCCGTTCTCCAGGTTGTTCGCCGATTCACCCGAGATTGCAGGATCGCCTGCCCTGAAGGACTGGGCGAACTGGACCGGCTTCCCCTCGCCGAGCGCCTTGCCGAAGAGCGAGCTCTCGCTCTCGTTCCGCATGTCGGCCACAACTCGCAGATCCGCAACATATGCCTTGCAACCTTCAACGAGGGCTTGGTGGTAGTCCTCGTTCTTGAAGTAACGTGCGCTCGCTTGTTGGATGCTCGGGTGCAGGTGGCGCCAGACAAGATCGGCGTACGGCGGGGCCAATCCCTTCAGGCTCTTTACCGCCCTTCCCCGCGACTCGTCACTCATGTCGGTGTCCTCGGACTCGATGATGTTGATCAACTCGCGGAGGGAACGTCGTTCAGGGCCCTTAACCGTATCGACCCACGTGTCCGAATCGACCCCCGTCTCCGCTTCGAGGTTCCTCTTCTTCTTCTCATCCCGCAGCCGCCTGCGGTGGAGTGCGATCTCCTCGACCATCCGCTTGAGCTGCGTACGAATGCTAGCGGCGTCGGGATGGTCCCAGTTGACCGCTCGCCTGTCAGTGGCCACCACGTCGGGTGTGATCGCGTCCAGGCTGTCGGCTGAGACGTATCCGGTCAGGTAGGCGTATGCATAGCTCGAATCCGACGCACCGAAAAACTCGGGCTCATTCGCCAAGCGCCCGTTCGTGTACACGGTTATTCCACGCATCTGCGTGGGCAGCGGTTTCTCGGCTGCTACGACGGCTCCGGTCAGACCGACGGCCACCGAGTCCTCGCGGTTCGCTTCCAGATCTTCCGGTACGCGCCATCGGAATTCACTCGTTACCGAGTTCAGGCGAAGGTCGCGGGTCACCGGCAACTCCTGGCCGTCCCGGCGCACCACCACGAGCTCAACCTCGCTGTCGCTGTACTGGAACAATCTGGACAGACTCTCCGCCAAGTCCGACGGCGAGACCTCGCTCCCACGAGTGAGCCGTGAGACCTCCACCGACGTACCGTGGTCGGCCACCTCGCCGCTCTCGGTTGTTGAGTCCGGTCGATAATCGCCGTCATGCGTACCGATGAGGTCGTCCCAATCCATCGTCACGATGAGTCGTTCCCCTGTGCCGACGCGGCTCGTGGTCACGACGACGCGATGGCCGATGCCAAACAGCGCGAGCTTGCCTAGGCCCTTCTTGCCAGACACGGTGCGACGGCCGCTCTCCGATCTACCCGTGGCACCTCGACCGCGACGATTCCGACCGATTCGCAGGTACTTGTCGCGGACATCCGCTCGCGACATGCCGTGGCCGTTGTCCTCCACCACGATCTTCTGCTCAATGCCCGTGCCGATCACCCGAACCACGATCCGGGTGGCGTCCGCGTCGTACGCGTTGGCCACTAGCTCGGCCACCGCGTTCGGCAGCCGCGAGTACATGTTCGACCCGAGATGCTCGATGGTGTGGGGGTCGAACGAAAGGTGCAGGTCCTGGTCGGCCGCGGCAGCGTCTGCGCGTCCACTTCTTTTCACGGGGCAGTCCCATCACAGCACGGTGCGGCACGGAAGCCGCACCACAAACATCCTCATCTTGAATCAGTTTCGAAAAACGGCGAGCTCTCGGTGATGAGCACGATTTCTGGCAGCCCGACCGGACTAGTCACGCGACTCCTCCGCATCCGATCCTTCTTTCGGTGCGATCTCCCCCGAGAACGACATTTTGCGCCTGAGCCAAGCCGTCTGTTCCGCCAACACGTCGGACAGAGTACCCGTGTCACCGTTCCGGACCGGGAATATCGCGTCGATTCCTGGAATGCCCCTCGATCGTTCTCCCGCCGAATCCACCATCGCAATGATCGACTCGTGCAGAGCGGTACGGAGCTCGGTGTCCAGATGTTCCTCATCGAGTGCTTCGAAGAGCACGAAGGGGGCCAAGCGCAACAGCCTTTTCAAGAAGTCGCGGAGCACGTCCCGCTCGGTGGCGCGCCCCCTCAAAGCACTGAAATCGACCTCGCTCCAGACCCGCAGGATCGCCTTCACCAGATATGGGCTTCCCCCGAGAGCCTTCCGCCGTGCGTAGATCTGGTCGAAGGCCGCCTCGCCCAACCCCTCCAAGGCCGAGTACGGCGACGGCGAGTCGGGCGTATACACGAGCTGAGCCCGCCACCACATACGTCCGAACACGTGCCGGGTCAAGTCGGTGCCCAGAACGCGATCTCTGGGTGGGGAGGGGTAGCGCCAGAACGCCACATCTGGCAGCACCATCAGAGCCAGAAACGCCCACACATCACCTGACGCGGCCTCAGCCGGGGTCAGACCAGCCTGACAGTGCAGGACTTCCGCCAACTCCCGATCGAACTCGGCGTTTCCCCGCTGTCCTGCTCGCTCCGGAAAGCCCGCCTTCTCCGCGACCTCCAGTACCCTGCTACGCACACTCTTCAGATCTTCCTCCGACACGCGATCACCGCCCGTCGCCGTGAAGACCGCGGACTCGTGGGACGAGCGAACGCGACCAGCAAGTTCGTCGATGCTCAGCTGCCGGTACTCCTGGAACAATGGCTTCGCCTGACCGCTGAGCAACCTAGGATAGAGGCGATTCATGACGGCACCTCGAACAGCTTGACCGCGTGTTGCACATCGGATGCGAAGAAGTTCGGATACTGCTCCCGCCTGCGCCGCATCTCCTCGATCGATGTCTCCGGGAAGAGACGTCGGTACAGGGCCTGCAAGGCCGCCCCCAACGTCTCATCGGTGAACGCCGCGCCATCGTAAAAATCTTCCGAGCTCAAGGCGTGCTCCAACATGGTGCGAGTGACGTCCGCCCGAATCGCGGAGAGCACGAGTCGGTCCGTCTCCCCGGGCCGCTCGGCCCGCCCAACCGCTGCGACGGCCGCCGCGTTCTGCTCATTGACCAGCAACAGCAGCGAGCCCATCGCGGCGCCCTCCAAGTTGTCGCCGATTTGCAGGTGCCACGCGGCATCGCCCGAAAACGAGGTGCGGGCGAAGTCGATGACGGCGATGGGAAATTGCGGAGCGTCACCCTGCAAACGCACCTCATGCCGGTCGCTCCACAGCACTGATCCGGCTCGCCGGGGTGAGGCCAGGCTCGGTGCTTCCCCGCAGTGCGCGAGCACCAGCGCGGTGTCGAGCAACAAGGTCCCACCGAGGTCCGTTCCACGCAAAGGAACCAGCAACTCGACCTCCCGGGTACCCGGCCCTTCTAGGGGGACGCGATGTCCTGGTCCACGCAGGTTGGAGCCGGACGAGGTCCACACCGCGGAGAGCATCAACCGTGAATCCGCTCCCAATCCGGATTGGGAGCGGACCGCATCGACTTCCACCCGCACCGTACGACGCAGGTCCAAATCCATCAGGTAGTCCCAGTTCGCCAGCTCGGTCCGTAACGGGACGTCTCCGTCCTGGGTGGACATCCGCCAGGCTTCGGGAGTGACGAGGTCCTGCGACGGCGACCGGTACGGAAGGGCACGACGGTTCACGACCGCACCGCCTTTACAGACAGTTCGATCTCGGTCATGGTGTCCGGCGCCGGCCGGATCAGGACCCGCAGACATCGTTCGGGATCGCCCTCGGTCACCAGCACCGGTTCGTCGGACGACACCGCGCCGCCATCGCTCCACCCGAGCAGTTCCGGCATCGCAGCTCCGACAGGCGGTTCAGTCTCCCGGCCCTCGCCCCCCGCGATGGCAACCCCGAGTTTGACGTGCACCTGCTGCGGTCCCGGAACCGGCAGTCGAAACTCTTGGACCAGTACAGCCGCACCTTCGTGTTCGTCGAAGAACGGTTCGCCGAGGTATTTGAGTCGTGGGCGCCGCCGCGGTTTCGACGTCATCTCGTCAGGTCCCTCGACCTCACCGCCTCCCGAGTTACCGGTCGCACCACCTTCGTGAGGCTTCAGCCCTCCAGCGGGTTCCGTCAAAGGCGCGCATCCGGGCCTCGCCGATCCCACCGGCTCGACCAGTTCGTCCGCATCTTCCTCGCCCTGGTCTGTGTGCGTCCGCGGCGGCGTTCTCGTGGAACCGGGAGGTCCGTACGCCGTGGCTCCACCGAGTCCCCATGAGCCGCCGACGAGCGGGGACAGCACGGAGCTGGCCGCACCGAGCGCCATCTTGGCGGATCCGCCGCGCGTGGTACCGGTGAGTTCGAGCAGCCTGCCGACCGACTCCTTGATCCTTGTGAAGGTGGTGCGCACGAAGGTCCCGTCGGAGTGGCCGAGGAACTGGTGGTTCCACGCATCGTGAGTGGGTGGTTCCGACTTGGCGTACGTGTCGTCGAGCTCGCTGTTCGCACGAAAGACGCCCGCATACGACAGGAACTCGCTCGGCGGTTTGGGGCCTGCGTGGTAGGTGACGACCAGTTCGGCCGAGCGCATCAGACACACGTGGTGCGACTGGCTCTCGATGCCGGCCGCGCGCGATGCCTCTGTCGGTTCCAGCGGCGGCGTGTGCCGTTTCTCCAGGCCGAGCCGACCGAGGCGTCGTTTCGGCTTGCCGCAGGAGAGAACTTCCCCGGCTGAGCCTGCCATCTTCTCGTACGCGGCGACGAACATGTTCAGTGGCCGGGTGGTGCGTGGGTCGGGCACTTCGCAGTCGACCCCGTCGCACGTGACGCCGAAGCGCATCGGCGGTGCGCCATCGTGCCCGTTGAGCATCTTCGGCCAAAGCTGCCAGGTGATGGTCTCGGCAAGGTGGTCGGCAACCTCGCGGGGAGTGCGTCCTCCGGCGTCGGAGTCCGAACCATCGAATCGAGGATCGATCATGACGATCGTCGTGCCCGTCTCTTCAGGCCCGAAGGAATCGAGACCGAGCTTTCGAGCGACTTCCTCGGCCGCGGCGTCCACCAACGGGTCGATGACGTCCCCCGCGGTGTCACCCCACCAGTGCCTGCCGGTGTAGCGCTTGCCGACGCCTTCCCCCTTAGCCAGGTAGCTGTTCCACAGCGCACAAGCAATGAGCCTGGTCTCGTATCGACCTTCATCCACTCGACAGCGGGTGTGTAGCAACACCGTGCCCGCACCGGATATCAAGTAGAAGATACCCTTGCCGAATCCGTACGTCCCGCCTCCAAGCGCGTTGTCACGAGGCTCGCCGACGTTGCGGACGAATGAGACGAAGTCGTGGCTCTTGTCGGCCGCGCTGTCCGCTCGGGTCGGACCTCCCAGTCCGCGGGTTCCACGGTCCGAAATGGACATGGTGCGTATCTGAGCTCGGCGGAGCGACTTCCGCAGCGGCAGCTGCGAGTCGTCCGGAGCGTTCGATTGCAACAGATCGCGCCATGCGTTCGCGTGCGCCGGGCCGATGGTGCGCAGGTCGATCCTGTAATCGACGGGGGTGTCATCGGAGTTTCGGGCGTCCCAGCTGTTCTGCGCCGATTCCCGAACCAGAATCGTCAGCAGGTCGAGGCTCGGGCGTCCCAACTGGTTGCGAATCCCCTCGGCTGCGCTCGCACCCTCGGGCGGGAACGGCTGCGAATACCACCTCGGATGCGTCATGCGGGCTCAGCGACAAGTCGTTCCACGTACGCGGCAATCCCTTTCGGGAGAACCGGAGCAGGCGGTTCAGTGGACAGGTCGATCGTGTAAGCGATGTACGGCACCTCACCCACAGTGCTCGACTCCAAGACCCTTCCGCATGTCAGCCATGGAGAACCCTCGTCCGCGGAGAAGTATCCCGCCTCGAACAACAGGATCAACACGGCGCTCTGGTCATCGCAAGCATTGAGCCCTCGTTCGATCAGTCCAAACATGCTTTCCCTTCCACACCTGTTCGTTCGAGCCGAATCCAGATCAACGGGCGACTGTCCTTGGTCGGATTGTTCGGCGAACTGCTCGTCCTTGCGCGGCTCCCGCAGTTTGACGCCAGTCCTCACCGGCTTTGGCGTGGGCCGCCCGGACATACGTTTCGGACGTTCCGGGATCAGCAAGCGAGTGCTCGTCATCCACCGCGGCCGCGAGCGGGCTGTTACCGGTGCGGACCCGGAGTTCGGCCACGCGCGTACCGACCGGTCGTCGGTCGGTCGCCGCGTGTCCAACCTGCCCCCAAAGATCATCGAGGAACCTTCGCGGAATCTCGTACCTCACGAACCTCCTTCGAGGGCATCGAGATCTTCCTCCTCCAGCTCCACCCGGGAGAGGTCGGCGGACACGTAATTCCACTCCCACTCCACCTGGCTGTCCTCGGTGCTGGGTTTGGGGAAGACGAGTCCGACTCCGATCGCGTGCTCGGGGAGGTTCAGCGTGTACCTCCGCTCCGGCCTCTCTGCCCTCTTGTGGGTGGGCTCGGAGACTTTGTCGATCGCGTATAAGACGAGCAGCCCCGTGTTGGGCAACTGCCTACGCCTCTCGTCTCCGATCGTCCGCTCGTTGATGGATCCCACATCGCCAACGAGGTCGACGGCGGCATCCCGACGACTCATCAGTGTCTTGATATCCACAGACGACTGCTCGCCCGAGGTCAAGCCGGAGCGGATCACACGGCCCACGGCGACATCCGGGGCGAACTCGAAGGCTCGCGGAGTGTCCGGTGAATCGATCGTGTTCCCGACGATCGCGATGTTCCACCGGCCCAACGCTCCCGCTTTGCGCACGCGCTTCTCGATGTACTGGATCAACAGCTCGGAATTGCACTCCTGCGACTCTGTGTGGAAGTCGTACGCCTCGAGGAAATCGATCATGTAAGTGTGCGGGACGCCCCGGAAGATGAAACGCCCGGCGCTCTCCTCCTGCCGCGTGCAGCTGCGCACAGCGGCTGCAACCAAACGCTTGGCCGCATCCTGGTTCCCCCGCAACCAGTTCGCATCCTTCTTGAAATACCTAGTCTGCACGCGTTGGCCGCCGTACGCCGACGCCGCGCGCACCCCCGGCGCCATCTTAGCCGCGGCTGTGACCCTTAGCTGCGGGTGCAACCGGAGACGAACGGCGAAGGAGAGCGGGGTTTCGTCCTCGGTCATGTAGACCTCGATGTCACGCCGCATCTCAGCCTCGACGGTCGCGACGTGCCGGAACCAGTTCTGCAGCTGATCGGTCATCCAGATGCGTGGCAGGTCGGCGTAACCGGAGCGATACCCGAACCACCGCCCCATCTGGAGTAAGGTGTCGTAGGCAGAAGCCGAGCGGACGAAGTAGCTGACGGACAGTCCTTCGAGGGTCAAACCGCGCGAGAGAGTGTTGCCGCCGACCACGATGGCCACGACCGGCCCGTTTTCGTAGTCGAGCCGGTCTTCGCTGGCGTAGTTGTCCATGATGATTCGGCAGTCGTCGAGCACGCCGGGCAACTCGGCCAGCAACTTCTCGAACGGCACCGGTTGCTCCCCGAAGTCGTCGGCGGGAACCTGCGCGATCTCTTGCTCCCAGAGGTCCTTTAGCTCGGACTGCACGTCCCCATCATCCAACGAGGATTTCAACTTCTCCACCAGGTGCGCCAGCGGCGCCCGGAAGCTGTTGTGCACGCTCGTGTGAACATCGGTATGGATAAGCATCGTGTTGTGCGGGTTCCCCGAGCCACGAACTCGGCGAGCCGCTGTCACCAGCCAGAAGTAATGCACCGCGTTCCGTAGGGTGCTGGTGATCGTCGGGACGAAATCGTCGGCCTCCGTCGATTTCGCAGGACGAACGAAGGCGACGTCGTCGTCAGGTATATCCCGGATCATGCGGTACCCGCCGGGAACGTCCTCTGGATCCTCGCCGTCGACGGGCTCGCGGCCGAACAGGACCTCCGTGCCGAAGTAACCGTCCGAGTCCGCCGGTTTCGGAAGGTTGACCACGAAATTGCGCGGGTACAGGTCCTCCGCGACGGAAGGGTCGATCAGCAGATTTGCGAAAGGCGAGGCCGTGTAGCCGACGTAAGACGCCTTCGGCAACTTCGTGAGGATTTCGAGGATCAACGGATTGATCGACTTGGTAGCGACCGAAGCCTGATCCGCCTCGTCGTCGATGATCAACGCCGGGCAGTCCTGCAAGTGGTCCACGCCGGCGGCCAGCCAATCGGCCAACTTCCGCAGCACTGCCTTGTTCTTCTTCACCACACACAGGATCCTGGTTCGGTTGCTGTGCCCGAAGTAAGATGCCGGGTTGGCGTGCGGGGTAAAGTCCTTATCGAGTCCGGTCAGCTGCGACCACAACGTTCGATTGGGTTCGACAAGCTGGTGCACCAAACGAGACTGCGTCTGCCTGCGCAACCCGTTGTGGATTCCCGCGAGCACGATGAACAGCTTGTACCCACGATCGGCGGCTTTCGCCATCACGGAGGTGAAGTTGGTGGTCTTACCGGACTGCACGTAACCGACGACTAAGCCGCGGGAATTGAAGGACCGCTCGCGGGGATGGTTCAACAAGGAGACGATCTTGGAGGACGAGTCGTCGAGACTGCTAATCGCATCCGCGGACATCCCCTTTGCGAGCAGCTTCTCCAATGCTGGCCAACACTTATCACCCGCTTGAGGACCAAGGTACCAGGTATCGTGCTTGAGCATCGTGACCGAACGAGCTTCGGGTATATCACGAATTTCGACAGAGTGGGCTTCATGTCTACTTCTGATCCGGTCGACTACATCATGGCCGATTCCTAATTGTTGCAACCTCTTCAGCGCTTCGGCTGGCGGGAAGGATTCCAGCAATGCCCGGAACGTCTCATATTGCCCGTCGAACTCATCACTCACGAGGCCCCGCCCCCACAGACACGATGCGTTGATCTTTCTGCGAGCGGAGTGTAGACGAGTCTCCGGGCGCTGGAAACGAGGGTCACCGCTTCATCCCCCGCGACTTCGCCCTTAACTCCAATGGAGCAGCTGCAACTATGCATACACACCCCCGAATGGATGACAAGTGTGCGACTTCAATAGAACGCTCCCCAGCGAAGAACGATTCGTGCTACCGGCGATCGAGCCGCGACGCACCTACGACCGAATCCTACGGCCCCGTACAGGTAGGCCAGCCGACCTAAGTCCCAGCTCGTCACCCGGCTCATCGTTCATCGCGACCCGCTGGCCGCGGTGCCCGCGATCCGCGCGCGACGCGGGCCGGCTAAGATCGTCGCCGTGGTCGATCAACCGGTAGCGTCCCGACGGGACCCAGCTCACGTGGTAGACCTGTTCGCAGGTCCGGGCGGTTTGGATGTCGCGGCGCACTGGCTGGGGCTGCATGTGGACGGCATCGAATGGGATCCGGCCGCCCGCAAGACCAGGAAGGCCGCCAATCTGCCCACGGCGCCGACAGGGGACGTTCGCGAGTTAAGCCCCGGACATTACCCGAGTGCTGGCATCTTGGCCGGTGGTCCGCCGTGTCAGACCTACACGGTGGCGGGCTCGGGCGCGGGTCGCAAGGCCCTGGACCAGGTGAAGAAGTTCGCCATGCGGATGGAATATGACGAGTGCGGCGTCGGAGAGGACCTTCGGAGCCTGGCCGACGAACGTACCGCCTTGGTCCTGGAGCCGTTGCGCTGGATCCTGGAAGCGGACCGGGACGGAGACCCGTTTCACACCATCGTCTTGGAGCAGGTACCGACGGTTCGTCCTGTTTGGAAAGAATACCACGGTATCCTCAAGAGGCTCGGTTACTCCGCGGACTACGACGTGCTGAACACCGAACAGTTCGGCGTCCCCCAGACCCGTAGACGAGCGATCCTGATCGCCTCACGCGATCGGCATGTAACGCTTCCTCAACCAACGCACGCCCGCTACCGCAAGGGAGTCCCGTCTTCTGACCTTCCGGCCGGGGGGTTGGAACCGTGGGTCAGCATGGGCCAGGCACTTCGGAAACGCTCTCGACCGTTCGAAGTGATCTCGAACTACGGAACCGGCGGGGACCCGAAGAAGCGGGGACGCAGGGATTCCTCCATGCCCGCTGCCACCGTCACCGGCAAGATCCTGCGCAACCGGGTATTCGAGGGCGGGCAGGAAGCCAAACGGTTCGACGTACACGAAGCGGGCAGGCTTCAGACCTTCCCGCTGGATTACCCTTGGCAAGGTAAGGACCAAGCACAGCAAGTCGGCAATGCCATCCCCCCGCGTCTGGCCGTCCACGTGTTGGCCGCGGCGCTCGGATTCAAAGTCGACGACGAAGTCCTCGACGCCACCGTCGACGGCGAGTGGAAACGCACCTCCAAGGAAAAGCCCCTCGCGAACGAGCTACCGATTACTCATAACACACCCGGTAGAGTCGGAAACGACGCCTACACGCAAGACGTTTCCGCCGAACCCGTCACCATGCCGTCCTAATAGATCCCTGGCGCTTCCACAGGATCGCCATGTCCCGACGCCACTGGATGCTCCAGAATTCTTAGGACAGTTACGAACGCAGAAGCGGTCAGGTACCTGCCCGGCGAGCAAGTGCGCGCGAAGGAAATCGGTTCTTCTTCCACCGCGCCCACGCAACTCACATCAATCTTGCGGCCGTAGACCGCAGTGGACGTGCGTGCCGCGAGGATAGGTCCGTTCCCGTGGACCGACTCGCTCCGCTCGATCTACCGGCCACCGCCCCTCTCACAAGGTCACCGGCGCAACCGCACCTCATGCGCGATACGGGCCGCACCCGCCTGCGGATCCTCGTGCTCCCAGATGCGGAGGACCGACCAGCCGGCCTCGAGCAACAGCCGGTCGGTCTCCCGGTCGCGCTCACGGTTGCGTCGCACCTTCTCCGCCCAGAACTCGGAGTTCGTCGCCGACTGCGTGTGATGTTCCGGGCAGCCGTGCCAGAAGCAACCGTCCATGAACACCGCGACCTTGACCCGGCTGAAGGACAGGTCGGCGGTACGACGGATCGCGGGAAGCGGACGCATCGATACCCGGTAGCGCAACCCAAGCGCGTGCACGGCACGCCTCAACGCCAACTCCGGCTTGGTGTCCCGCCCCTTGTTGGCCTGCATGCTCTTGCGCACGCCTTCGCTGGAAGCCCCTGCCGGACGCCTAGAAGCCATGCTCATGACCTTACGTCACGGACGATACCCAGCCGTATCCCAGCAAAAGACCCTCGTGATCGATGCGTGGGTCAGTGCTGGGAGGTAGTGCCGAAGACGACAGCGTGCTTGAGATCAACACCTCTTGAATCCGAAAGCTACGCGGGTGAGCAAGCGGTACGCCCGTTGCGTCGCGGGTGCACACGCCAGCGGACGAAACGACCTTGCAAAGCACCGCGCACCGAAACGCTACGATCGCGGCATGGAGACGCGCTTTGCGCGGATCCGCCACGCGGCGGGACTTGAGTCCCCTCGGACACGTCATTACCCCATGAACCCGTGTGGTTCATGGGGTAATTCGTCTGTGTGCTGCCAGGATCGGCGGCTCGCAGAGCTGCCAGGTCGCGGCGCTGCAGGTGATCGTCTCACCTGCTTCACGCATAAGGATCACCGCTTCAACCGAGCGCGCGCTGATTGAGCGGTGAGCCAATCCAGCAAGCGGTCCTCACGGACGTAAAGGCTCCTGGGTTGGTCGGCTGTTCGCGGACGACTGCTGGTGTGCCCATGCCGACACCGGTAACCAGGCCGGCGGTTTATCCAGTGCGAGTCCATCCGCCTCCCGCACACACCACAGCGCACCAGGCCAGCCAACGCATACGTCCGCACCGTGCCGTCACCCGCCTTGCGCGGCGCGCGGATCGATTGCGCGGCAACGAAATCGGCCTCCGTGACCAAAGCAGGGTGGGTCACCCGTGTGGAGATCGTCCACTCAGCCGCAGGGTTCGGGCGGCGCACCGGCCGGGAGTGGTCATGATCAGTCCCGTACCTGTTCCACACCTGCCGACCCGTGTACCGCGGGTTGGCCAGGATGCAGGCCACCGTCCGCAACGTCCACCATCGCCGACCCCGGTGTGCATTGCGTTCCGCATCGACCTCAGCCGGGCATGGAACCCCTTCCTCGTTGAGCCCGCGGGCAATGCTCGCGACACTGGAACCTGCCAGGCGTTCGAAGAACATCCGCACCACATACGGTGATGTTGCCGGATCAGGCTCCAACCGCCTCAACCGACGACCCCACCCCGCGTGCACACGGTTCGGATGCGCACCCGCTTCCACCAGCCGATAGCCATAAGGCGGTCGTCCACCCAAATACCGCCCCTGCCCAGCGGCCTGCGCACGCATCGCCGCAAGAGTCCGGTGACGAGCACGTAGAACCTCGCGCTGCGACTGACTACCCAACATCAACAACAACGCCCGATGCGCAGGGTCTCCGAGATCAACTGGGCCCTCTGTCTCCGGTAACCTCTCCGCCACACCATGCCGCTCGAACACCGGTAGCAACCGAGTCATCTGATCCCCAGAGAACGCCCGCTCGTACTCACCGATCACCACCGCATCGAAATTCCGCCCCGAATCCGGCAACGCCGCCAGCAACGCAGTCGCCCGCGGACGCTGCCACCAACCACGACGACGGGAAATTCCAGCATCGAAGTACTCCGCCACCACCCGACCATTACCGCCGATCACCGCCACGTCGACGCGTGCATGGGCGGGCACCGACCCAGCCCGCCAAGACATCCCGCCTCCCGTCCTCTCGACTCGACATGCTCACGCTCCGCTCCGCTCGACATACATCCAGCCAACGAGACGCAACCTTGGTCAGGCATCGACGCGCTCGGCGGACGGACCACCGGAACGGAGCAACACACCACGGCCGATTGCGGGAAGCCTCGGTCTTCGCATGACAGACGCCTTCTCTGCCGCGCCGATTACGTCGCCCGCAAGGTCGGATTCCTCGGCGTACTGGTCGGCACCGTCAAGATGATCACCATCGTCCGGTCGTCGAATAGGACGGCTCGCGGGTAAGTCCGTCAAGCCGCGGTCCCGCCCCACCGAGGTGCGGTGGTCTGCCCCGGGGCCGCATTTTTCGTTCCGTATAGGGGCATCCGGCCGGTGTCGTAGACTCATGATGATCTGTTGTGATCATGGGTGGTTGCCGCACACGAGCGCTGCTGGCCGCGGTACCGCCCGTGACGAGGTGTCGGCACGTCGCAGCTCGTTCGGTGCTGTGGGGGTAGGTCTTGATGTCCGATTTTCCGGCTCACTTGTTCTCGCTGGGTGGATCTCCGGAGGCGATCGCCGCGTCGGCCCAGCGCTACGAGCGTTTCGGTCAGAACGCCTCCCATGCCGCTGACCGGATCACCGGGATGGATACCGGTCAGTTCGTCGGTCCGGAGGGTGATCAGTTCCGGGAGAAGCTCAGCTCGGACCTGCCTCCGCATTTGCGGACCACCGGCACTGCCTTCAGCCAGGTCGGCCAGGCGTTGACCGCCTTTTCCTCGCGGCTTTCGGATCTGCAGAGCACGATGCGCCCGCTGGCGCAGCGGGCGCCGGAACTTTGGGATCAGGTCAAGGCCAGCGAAGGTCGCCTGCAGCGCGCGCACGACGCCAACCAGGCACACCTGGCCCATGCCCCGGCCGGACAGGTCCCGTCGTCCGCAGCTCCCCACAGCTCCGGCGCGGACGCCGCGTCGGCGGCCGTATCCGCCGCCCGTGCGGCGTGGCAGGACTGCGTGAACAAGGCCAATGGGCTGCGTACCGAGATGAGCGCCGCCGCTCAGGAATGCGCGAACCGCATCGAAGAGGCCAAAGGAATGCGGTTCCAGGAACCCCCGGGCACGTTGGATCTGATCGGCCAGGGACGGGATTTCATCCGGGAGAACAAAGATGCTCTCAAAAACATCTCCGAGGCCCTGAAGATCGTCTCCGCGGGACTCGCGGTCGTTGGCCTTGCCTTGCAGGCCATCCCGGTGGTCGGCAATGCCGTCGGAGGAGCGTTCCTAGTGGCCGCCGGGATCACCGGCGGCGCCGCGCTGGCCATCGACGCCGGCATCTACGCCGCCACCGGCGAAGGCAGCCTCACCTCAATTTTGGTCGACACCGCGTTGACGGTCATTCCCATAGGCAAGTTGGCGAAACTCGGCAAAGCTGCCTTCAGCATGGCCAAGGACTGGCGTTTTCTTGCACGCCCCACGTCACACATTTCCGAACCGGCGATCCACGCAGGCTCGGCGAATCCGGCCATGAGGAGGTGGTTCCTCCGTGATCAGCACTCGTGGATGAATGGCGAAAATGCCATCAATGCCCCTCGGTTCAATGCGAGCACACCTGGCTACGTGGAGAACTGCTCGAACAACGTGGCCACCGTTGAACATCGGTTGAACGGGGTCGAGGTCTCGACCGCACCGTTGCACAACCCGCGGTGGCCGGATCCGGCCGCACTGGGCAATCCCAATGCCAGGTTCCAGGACGTGTCCAGCTATGATGACATCATCAAGGACATGCACGCCCGCGGTGCAGGATCACGTGGTGTGGTCTACATCAATCGTCCGGGCAACCCGGACTTGTTCATAAAGCCCACGGCCCACGTGTTCAACGTCCATCACGGCCCGCACGGGGTGGAGTTCCTTGATGGCCAAACGGGTAATCTCGCGGAGCTGGAACAAAATGTCGACCGCATTGGATACATGCCGTACCGGTAGGTGCGCGACAGGTTGAGGAGTGCAGCTGGAATGGTTTCGAAAGACGACGCCAACCGCGCCGCTGAACAATTTTTGGCGGAGGTTTACGGCGACGATGCGGTTGGGTCCACGATCGTCATCGAAGGAATCGGCGAGGTCCCCAACGCATGGATCGTGGCATTCGACCTGGCCGACAGCGACACGGATGATCCGACCCAATTGCCAATGGTGCGGAATATCATCGTCCCCAAGGACGGCACTCCCGCACACCTGCCACCTACAGCGCTTCCGATCCCGAAGTACCTGTCCATGGTCGAGTCCGGAGAATGGAACTGGGTCGGCGCGCCATAATTCCGACCCCACCCTGCCCCTGACGATTCATGCCTGCTGCCTGGTGACATCCAGGTTTGGCAAGCCGAGCGGACCGCCTCCATTTAGCCGACCTCCGGAAGCTCGATTCGTGTGGTTGGCGCGCAACTTCGTCCTCGGACACAGAATTACCCCACGGGTTTGATCTTTCGTAGCGTAGGGGTCCTTGATATCAGCCGAGGCGAGGCTACGGTCTCGCCTCGGTCGCGTCTAGGGCTGTTTTCGCAGCTTGCCTGCCTGGTGCTCGCTCGGCATTTCGCCAACGCCCGCGTTCCTCGCGGTACCCGGCCGATGCGTCGGTCAGCACCCTGGTAGGGACAGCTGTGTCCCGCTGAGTGGTGGTGCTGTGGGTGCCGGTTCGGGCTGGAGCTGTTCGAGTATCCAGTCCGGACCGAGGTAGACGATCACCAACCCGTTCGCGCGAAGATAGTTGACCACATCCTCCTCGGCGCCGCTGACCTCCGGCAGCCGGGATCGCAGCCCGTCGAGAAGGTGTTCCTCCCTGACATAGACGCTCTTCAGACCCGGCGCCTCGGCCCGGGCGCTCGTGCGGCCGTGACGGCAGCGGTAACCGGGGCAGTTATGCGCCCAGTGCGAATCGAACCGCCGATCACACGCCCCACACACCACCAACCCCGCCAGCCGATACCTTCGGGTCCCACCGTCCTGGGATCTCCTCGCCGCCCGGATGCCCCGCACCGAACGAAACGTCGCCTCGTCCACCAACGCCGCATGCGCCGGCGCGTCCGACACCGCCCACTCCCCCGCGTTCGTCCGACGGCCCGTACCGCCGGCACGACGAGCCGCCCCGAGGCTCTGGGTCGTGCCGGTGCGGTTCCACACCTGCCTGCCGGTGTAACGCGGATTCTCCAAGATCCCGGCCACCGTCGGCGTCCTCCACGCCCGCCCCGAACGATGCCGATTCCGCCGCGAATCAGCACCCGACGGACACACCACCCCACGATCGTTGAGCTCCCGTGCAATGCCGGCAATGCTCCGCCCCACCGCACGCTGCTGAAAAATCCACCGCACCCACGGCCCCGTCACCGGATTCGGCTCCAACTGACGCAACCGACGCCCCCACCGCGCATGCGCCTCCAACGGATGCGGACCCGCATCCACAAGCCGATACCCATACGGCGGCCGACCACCCAAAAACCGCCCCTGCACACACGCCTGCGTCCGCATCGCCGGCCAACACCCGATACCGCGACCGCACCACCCCACGCCGCGACTGCGAACCCAACAACACCGTCAACGCCCGATGCTCCGGATCAGCTAGATCCACCGGCCCATCCGTCTCCCGCAACCACAACTGGATGCCCCGCTCGGCAAGAACCGGTACCGGCTCGGCACCGAGATCGTCAAGCTCAGCGACGACGAGGCCGAGCAGACCTGGACGGCAATGCGGACGGCCGACCCCGCCCGGATGACCTACGAGGAAGCTCTGGTCCGGTTACCGACTTCATCACCAGCACGGACCCGCAGGCGGCGGGAAACCGGCTGCTGGGGCCGTTCTGATTCGTACGAGCACGAACGTGCGGAACGAATGGACGCAAATCGACTCCGGTGCCGGACGAGGACTGCATGTCCGCACCCCAGGCGCGCGAATCCGGCTTGCCCGCCAACATCGCCGGACCGTCCACAGTGCTCGGTGGCGCGCGCAGCGGGGACGTTCCCCGGATCCAGGCCTTTCACCACCTGTTCGGCTTCCGATCGTCCGGACGGCTGCCGTTCCTGCCGGGAACGGAAAAACGCAGCCACGCCAAGAATAGTAGCCAGAGCCGATCAGTCCCCCGGCACCTACGAGTTGGTCGCCATCTTCGATGCCCTCCACAACATGGACGACCCGGTCGCCGTCGGTCGGCACGTGCATGCGTCGCTGCCCCCCGGACGGCACCGCATGCTCTTCGAGCCCGCAGCCGGTGATCAGATCACGGACAACCTGAATCCGGTCGGCCGGCGCTGCCAGCCGCCCGTAGCGCGGAAACGATCCTCGCCGCCATCCGCCTTCTAGCGCCGTCGTACTCGTCCAGACCTCCGATCACGGCGTCGCCGTCCCGGCGAACCAGCGGCGGGGCGAGGGTTCACGCCCGAGCCGCCCGGGTACGGCGGGTGCGGGGCGCCGCAGGTTGGAGGCAGTGATGGGACAACCTCGCAGCAGCAAACACCACCCGGTCTGACGGGCGAGATGACCCCGGTTCCCGATCACGGTGAGACGACCTATACCGGTGCCGTGCGGCTGATCGGCAAGGCCACCGCCATCACCGGCGGCGACAGCGGTATCGGGCGTGCCGTGGCGATCGCCTTCGCCCGCGAGGGCGCCGACGTGCTGCTGCCCTACCTCGACGAGCACGAGGACGCCGAGTCCACCGCACGACTGGTCGAGGAGGCGGGCAGCAAGTCGGTGCTGGTTCCCGGCGATCTCGCCGAGCCCGCGCACTGCCGCAGCATCATCGAACGCGCCGTCGACGCGTTCGGCCGGATCGATGTTCTGGTCAACAACGCGGCGTTCCAGACGACGCGCGCGGCTCGAAGACGTCCCCGACGAGGAGTGGGACTACACCCTCGCGGTCAACCTCAGCGCGTTGTTTCACCTGTGCAAAGCGGCGCTGCCGCACATGGGGCCAGGCGCGTCGATCATCAATTCGACCTCGGTGAACTCTGACATGCCACCACCGACGCTGCTGGCCTACGACACCACCAAGCGGGCATCGCCAACTTCACCGCCGGGCTCGCCCGGCTCTACGGCCCACGGGGCATCCGAACGAACAGCATCGCCCCCGGCCCGATCTGGACGCCGCTGATTCCCGCGACGATGCCACCCGAGCAAGTCGAGCACTTCGGTGAAGACGTTCCCCTGGGGCGCCCGGACAACCCGCTGAACTCGCCGGCACCTACGTCCTGCTCGCCGCCGACGAGTCCAGCTACGTTTCCGGCACTCGCATCGCGGCCACCGGCGGGGAGCCGATCCTCTGACGCCACACTGGTACCCGGTGCGGCTGGAAACACCCGTCGCGGCCCATGTCTTCGGAGGGCGAGCGATCGTCGACCGGTTCGGCCGCAGCAGACCTGTCTGGCCAAACGGCGGCGGGCATCGGTCAGATGAAGCTGCGGCTGTTCAGGAAGTGCAGTGCGGCTCGGTCGGGGCTCGCGCCGTGCAGGTCGACCATGCCGTTCAGTTCCACCATCGTCTCTTCGGTGAGCTCCTGCCCGATTCTCCGGGCGAGTTCGCCAACTTCGGGATGTGCCCGCACGAGTTCCGAGCGCGTGGTGAGCGCTGCGAGCTGGGTGCTGAACTGCGTCTTCTCACCACCGGCAACAGCGCGTACATGGTGAGCGCGACGATCGACGGCGCGTTGCCTAGCCCCAGCGGTGCGATGAGCAGGCCGAACAACGCGTACGAGGGGATCGTCAGCAGCAGCGCGGTGGCGCCGAGCACCGCGGCGCGCAGGGCGTCGGTGCGGTAGACCACTACCGCCACCGGCACTCCGATCAGCACCGCCAGGCCGAGCCCTTCGAGGACGAGCACAGCGTGCGCGGTCGTCGCCCCGAGGACCTCCGTCCAGTTTCCGGCGAGATATTCGAGGAATCCCATGCCGCGGGTGCTCGCCTAGCCCACCGGCGCGCGGTCGAGCGCGTCGGCGAAGAAGTCGTCGAGCCGGTCGACGAGGCCGCAGAAGGTCGGGTGCTCGTCGAACATGAACTCGGTGTGTCCGGCGTCGTCGATGAGTTCCAGCCGCTTGGGCTCAGCCGCATGTGCGTAGAGGGAGCGGGCCTCTTCGGGCTTGTGCAGTTCGTTGGTACTGCCGTGGACCACCAGCAGCGGGCGCGGGGCGATGCGGTGCGCCACCGCTTCAGGGGAGAACCGCAGGAGCATGTCGGCGGATTCCAGGGTGACGCCGGAACCGAAGCCGGGGGCGCGGTAGAGCTCCGTGCCGACGTAGCCGTCGGTGTTGTCGTCCAGGTCAAGCCGTACGATGTCCCACGGTGAAGTGATCTCGGAACGGCCGAGTTCGGTGCGACGTGCGCGATCGGCCATGACCCGCTCCAGCAGGCTGTTCCACGTCCGCTCGTCGTGCATGGCGCGAGTGGAACGGGCGCCGTCGGCAATGGCGTTGACGGACGCGACGGCCCGGACGCGCGGGTCCTCGGCCGCTTCGGAGACGACGACGCCGCCGCCCATGCCCCAGCCGAGCAGCCCGATCCGGTCTGCGTCGAGTTCGTCCACAGCGGACACCCGGTCGACAGCGGCACGCAGGTCCTCGGCCCACTCCTGCGGAATCAGCCTGCCACGTTCCCCTTCGCTGAAGCCGAAACCGCGGTAGTCGAAAGCGAGCACCGCATAGCCCCGAGGTGTGAGCGCGCGGGCGAAGCGCTCCGGGTGGATGACCTTCAAGCCCTGGAATCCGGACGACGGGACGACCACCGGGTACGGGGCGCCCGCACCGCCGTCGTCGGGCAGGTGCAGGTCAGCGTCCAAGCGCAGGCCGCTGCTGAAGAACGGCAGAGGTCGGGAGATCACGATTCCTCCTTGTCGGTGGGTTACCGGCCCGGTATGTCCTGGCCGGTGGTCTTATCGCAGGCCGACTCGATACCGGCCATCGCGCGTGAGATCCGCCCTGCCGCAGTGCGGACGATGCGCCCGGCGCGGTCTAGGTCGCGGCCGAGGCGGAACTTCGGCGCGGAAACGTTCAGCGCTGCGACCACGCGGTTGCGGAAGTCGCGCACGGGTGCGGCCGCGGCGACGAGGCATTCTTCGAACTCCTCGTGCACCAGGGCGTAGCCGCGGGCGCGGGCCTCGCGCACGCGGGAGATCACTTCCTCGGCGTCCTGCGGGGCGCGTGGGCCCGCCCGGTCGAACACGGCGTCGTCGAGCAGGTCCCTGATCTCGTCATCGTCGTGGTCGAACAGCAGCGCCCGGCCGGACGAGGTGGTGTGCAGCGGAGTCACCCGGCCCACCCAGCCCGCCGTCTGCACGGCGCGCATCGGGCTCTCCGACATCACGGTCAGCGCACCGTCGCCGTCGAGCACGGTCAAGTGCGCACGTTCCTTGGTCACCGACACGACGCTGCGCAGCACCGGCGGCGCCTCCGCCAACAACCGCTGCTGGCCGACGTGGGCGGCCATCGTGAACATCCGCCAGCCCAGCCGGTAGCCGAGCGTCTCGGGATCGCGAGCGACCATCCCGGTCTCTTCGAGCACCCGCAACGCACGGGAGATCTGCGTCTTCTCCCTCCGCACGCGGCGGGCGATCTCGACCACTCCGAGGCTGCCCCGTTCGGCAGCGTCCACCGAGCCCAAGACCCCCAGGATGGCCGCCGCGCGGTGAACGCTGGACGAGCTTTCCTGATTCATGGCCGGAATAGTGAAAGCCGCACGTGGCGCGGGCAACCATCGTTGCTGCCCGAGCAACGGCAAGTTCCTCGCTGATCGGCATGTCGCACGCACCAGTTCGGAGTGAAGTGTCCGAGGAGACGTCCGGCCGGAGCCGATAGGCGGTTCCCGCCCATTCCTTCCCGCGGTCGCATCGCTGGACGAACCTCGTCGAGCACCACGCCGGGTTCGACGCCGTGCGTGCGCCGTTGCGGAGCGATCTCGCTGATTCCGGTGATGTGGCGGGAATGTCAGGTCTCGGGCCGCGCGGAAGTCAGCTGCCGATGGTGCTAGCGGCTCACCAGTGCGTCAGGCCGCTCGCCCGCGCAGGCACGCAGCGCGCCGCGGTCGAGGCCCTGCCCGGTGAGCACGTCGACGAGCAGTTCCAATGCCTCGGGCGGATTCGGCGAGTCCTGCTGGCCGGCGTCCGAGGACAGCACCACGTTGGCCAGCCCGACCTCGTCGGCGAACGCCGCCAGCATTTCCGGAGTGCACCCGGTCTGGTGCAGCAGCTGGAACGTCGTGATCTCGGCGAGCGCCCCGTGCGCGATCAGGGCCGTCGCTTGCGACGCCGTCATGGCGGGCACGGTGTAGCTCGGATGGGTCAGCAGGATCCTGCGCACCCCCTGCTGCCGGGCCGTGGGAACCAGCCAGGCCGCCTCGTCCCCGCTGATGTGGCCGGTCGCCAGCACCGCGTCGGCTTCCGCGATCAGCCGGCAGATCGCCCGCGCGTCGTCAGCGGTGGACGGATCCACCGGCGGGAGCGCGTAGCTATGGCCCGACAGCTCCGGACGGGTACCGCACAGGCTGGGCAATCTCGCCGACCGCTGGGTGTGCGCATCGGCCGTCGGCATCCACACGAAGCGGCCACCTGCGTCCAGGCATGCCGCCACTGCAGCGGGATTGACGCCACCGACGTGCTGGTTGAGCGCGATGCCGCCGTACACGCGCACCGGCTGCCCGCGGCCCGCTGCGACCGCGCGCCCGACCGTAGACTCGTAGTGTCCTTTGAGGACGCAACCGGTGAATCCCGCAGCCGCGTAAGCGGCCACCACGTCCCGGTCATCGGCCCGGCGCGGCGTCACGTCCGGTGCGGCATGCACATGGAGGTCGAACACGCCGACCACTGTGGGACCCGACCCGGTCGTTGACAACGCTCGTTGCTCGCCCGGCAATGCGGCGATCAGTCCGCGCCTTCCTCCAGCAACCTGTTGACCTCCCGCGACACCAAGCCGAACCGGGACTCCTGCAACAACGGCATCTCTCGGCGCCGCCTCCGCGCCGCCTGCACCTCGATGTCGACAACGGTCAGCGCGGAATCCCAGCGGGGTGCCTCGGCGACCACCTCGCCCCACGGATCGAGCACCCTCGATCCGCCCCAGAACGAAACACCTGCCTCGTCACCGACCCTGTTGACGAACACCACCCAGCACTGCTGCATTCGCGCGATGAACAGCAGCAAGTCGCGCCAATACGACTCGGTGTCGACGGCACCGGGCGCCACACCGGAGGCGCTGTTGGCCGGCACCAACAGCACTTCCGCACCGTCTTGGGCGGCCAGCCAGGGCAATACGGGCTGCCAGGCGTCGTTGCAGACCAACGTCGCCATCCGTGCGTGCCGCGTCTCGTAGGCGCGCAGCGCCGTCCCAGGGCTGGCGTGCTTGCGCTCCTCCCAGCTCAAGTAGTTCGGCAAGTAGAGCTTGCGATGGGTGTGCAGCACGTGGCCATCAGCGCAGTAGGTCGCCGAGTTGTACCGCCGCAGACGGCCGTCCTCGTGCAGGCCGACGAGCACGTCCGGCCCGAAGCGCGACAACCGCGCAACCCGATCATCGGTCACCGCGATCGACCGGTCATCGGGCAGTTTCCCGAGCGCGTAACCGTGCAAGCTCAGCTCCGGGAAGACCACGAGTTCGACCTCGCGCTCGGCCGCCTGCCGCACGACCGCCTCGGCAGCACCGGAATTCGCCTCGACATCACCAAGCGCCGTATCGACCTGCGCCAAAGCCAGCCGCATCCACAACCTCTCCCAACGAGCCGACATCCTGCTACGGCAAGTGCCGCCTCCGAGTCCTGGCACGCTGCATAACTGCTGGCACACGCAGCCGCCAAGCATCGTTGCTGGACCGACAACGCGGACGTCGCCGTTCTCGCGCTCCCAACAGGAGCCGATGCGCCGCCACCGAGGCGCAGTGTGGCTCCGTACGGACCCAGCCCCCTGTTGCGTGCGGCCGCGCAGGCCCTGGCGCACGCCGGTTCGCAGTCCTAAGTGGATTCCGATGGACTTCCCGGCGTGCCGGCGGAAACGGTGCGGAAAGTGCGAGCTCGAGCCTAGGGTTCGCGAGCTGGAGCGGACCATCGAGGCGCAAACCCGCAATCGACTTTACCCCGCCATCGGTCACCAACCGCATCACCTTCAGCCCCGCACTGCCGGTACGGCGGGCCGGACTGCAACAACGCATGCCGATGGGGTCGGTGATCAAGATGCACATCGCCTACCCGACACCCTTCTGGCGCCACCGCGGGTTGAGCGGCGCGGCCATGAGCACCGACCGCGCCCTGGCGCTCGTCTTCGACCAGACGCTCCAGAACGAGAGCGTCGGGGTGCTCGTCGGTCTCATCGAGGGCGAGCATGCAGTGCAGTACAGCCAGCTGAGCGTCGACGAGCGTCGCGAAGCCGTCATCGAGGACCTCGTCCACTACTTCGGCGAAGACGCCGCGTCTCCGATCGAGTACGTCGATTACGACTGGATCCGGGACGAGTGGGCCGAGGGCGGCTACGGCGCCCACATGCCACCCGGCATCGTGACCGGCTACGGCGACACCATCCGTGAACCCGTCGGGCGGATCCACTGGGCCGGCACCGAAACCGCCACCGAACACATCGGCTACTTCGAAGGTGCATTGCAATCAGGCATCCGAGCCGCGCGCGAAGTCATCGACGCAGGCTGACCGGGCACACCACGATCGGAGGCAAGAAGATGAAGTTCGCGGACTTCGCCGACGGGTTCCGCCTCGAATTGGCCAACCGAGAGTTCGCCCGCAGCGCGATGACCCTGCTCGCGGCCCGCGCCGGAGGATGCGACTCGGGACCGTTCTGGGTCGGCTACGCGAAGCTGGAGGAATTCAACGCACCCAGGTACCGAGCCGCCGCCCGACGAATGAAAATCAGCTTCGAACCCGACTGGAGGACCCGTACCCGAGGCTGGCTCGTTGGCCACACGCCCATGCCGCTCTTGCACGAACTCCTGCGGATCGCGTACCCGCGGACCGTCGAGTACGCCGAAGACATCAGACGACTCAAAGACGCAGGGCCACCACGGGAAGCGGCCTTCCTCGATTACATGATCAGGCAGGAGGACCTCCAGGTGCGCATGATGCACGCAGCCTTGATCGGGACCGCCAGCGAGGTAACCGCGCTGGTCGACGAATTCATCGCATCGGAGCGCTGACGACAAACCCATCAAAGTACTTTGCGGAACCTGGCGGATTTTGCACTGCCAGCAAATGGAACAAATACAACGCCTAGGGAGGCCCATCATCGCTGAACTTCTTGTTGGATGAGCTCAGCCGTGCGCCCGGCCAGCCGAATGTGCAGCAATGCGTCTTCTTCGAAGCCGTCGCCGACACGGGCCCGGACCTCCGCCGTGCCCGTGAGGCCAAGCGGCTCCCGCTCCGGTTGGCTGAACGGGGTCAACGAGCTCCCCGTCCGCTACACGCAGCAGACCCCGGCGGCGAGGATGTCTCTACAGCGGTAGCCCGGCCTTCGGGGAGAGCCACCTGGCTTCGTCGGTCTTGCGTAGAGCGGCGATGGTCGGCTGGTGCCGTTCGATATACCCGATCACCTGATCAAACATGTTGATGATCTCGTGCATCTCGCCGTGTGCCGCATACACCGCCGGGCGGCTGGTGTCGAGCTTGGTCATCAGCACGCTCACGAGGTGCCGGAACTCGTACAGGATTGAGGTGTCCACTGCCGCGTAGCAGCACAGCTCGTCGCTGACCTGGGCGGTTGTCTGCTCGCGTACGGCATTGACGGCCGCTTCAAGCGCATCGCGGGCGTGGTACAGCGTCTCAAGCGGGTGCTCAGCGGGTGCGCTCATGACGCTTCTCCTCTCCGCGCGTTGAGCGCCCCATGGTGCCGCAAATGACCGCTACGACCAGGAGCACTCGGTCCTTTCACCCAGTTGGGTGACACCGCCGCCGCGACCGTTGTCGGTGGACCGCCCGCTGGGACCAGGACGATGAGTACGGCCCCGGAGGCGGCGAAAATCGCGCTCGCCAGGCGAACCCAGGCCCGCAACCGTGGCTTGATCGAAGCATGGGCGCGTCGGCAGAGCTCCGCTCATGCCACCAGGATACGAACGTGGTGCCGTCGATCACCGATCACGGTCATCATCGGTGGTGAACGGGGTGCGCAGCCGGTGCATGGTGCCGTCGCTCCGGTCTGCCTGCCGGTGATGACGAGGGCTCGGGGTGCTGCGGGGCCGGTCAGGTTCGAGGAACACGACGGGAGCGACGGGCCTCAGCGTGCTGGATCCATGTCCGGCGGGCGGGCATGCGCCGGGACGCTGCGGCGTGCTGCGCCGATCGACGCTGGCGGGGCCGTTCCGAGTCCGGCTGCTGGAGTGAACGGGGGAAGAAGGAGGCATGAGTCAGTCCTTTCAGGACAGAGGGCCACGCAGTGAGCGCGTGGAGCCGACGGGAGTAAGTCGGTGCCGAAGGCCGCGTGCAGCACGCTGTGCACGCAGGGCGTCGCGTTGACGGGGCGAAGCGCGAGTCCTCAGTGGATTGCGTAGGTGCGTGCGGACGCGAAGAGGTCGACCCCAGCGACATCGACGCTGGCGGCCGCGGCCAGGTCCACGAGCGTGGCCGATGGCGCGGTCAGCAGATGTGGCCAGAGCTGCTCGGCCCGCCGGGTGATTTCCGGGCCGGCGAGGTCACCGTCCACTGTGAACGTGGCCGTGGTCGTGATCGGGTGAGAGATGATGGCCCGCACCGGGCCTCCAATGCATGGTGGAAGGTCCCCACGGCCTGGCGCCGACGCGGAAAGCGTCGCTGCTGCAGGCCACAGGGCGCGTTGACGAGCCGAGTATCGGCCCGTGGCACCAGGCCTGGGCTCGACTAGGAAAGAAAAGTTCCGATGTGCAACAGGTAGCGGCCAGCTGGTTGCTCACGCGCCCTGCGGGGCAGCGGCATCGCGGCGGCGCCGGTGTTGCTGCGGTAACTCCGATCGACACGTCTCAACCGCACGCAGCAGGCGGATGCGGGAACGGTGCCGACGGGACCGCAGTCCCCGGCCCGCGCAGCACGCGAGCCGGGGAGGGTACAGCGCAACCTCAAATGGCGCGGACGAGGTCCGCCTGGGCGCCCTTGGGGCCCTGGCTGACCTCGAAGCTCACCTGCTGGTTCTCTTCGAGAGTGCGGAAGCCCGTGCCGTCGATGGCCGAGTAGTGCACGAACACGTCCGGCCCGCCCTCGTCCGGGGCGATGAAGCCGAAGCCCTTTTCCGAGTTGAACCACTTCACGGTTCCCTGAGTCATGTACGTCTCCATTCGGGAGCTAGAGGAATCACGGGACACCGCACCGCGCGGCAGCCCCGGGCCGGGGATCTCAGACGGCGGCTCAACTCCAGCTACACCAAAGACAGCAGCTCGCCCGCATCAACATCCTGCGAGCATGCGCGAAACACGAACCCAGAAACAACGACCACCCTGGACGCTACACGCCACCGGCGCCGGTGACCAACCACCCCGCGATCAGGCGCGCCTGAGTCCTGTTCGGACGGATGCCGGCTACTCGGCGGGAAGATCGGAGGCGCGCAGCTCAAGATAGGACTGCCCGCGGTGGAAGCGCACGGCGCTGTGCAAGACCGGCAGCACCAGCCGGTTGCCGACGTTGACCGCAACCGGAATGTCACCGGCGTCGGTCTCCTGCAACTGCCCCAGCACAACCGCAAGCTCATTACGTCGCCGGCGGCCACGGATACCGAAGCTGCTGGCTGCGGCGCACATTCCGCTGAGGCGTCGCTGCGGGTGTGCCCCGTTTCCAGCGAGACACGCAGCGACGCCCGCCCCCGCACCGCGCGGCCACCGGCATCGCTGCGGCCATCCGCTGGACTGACCCGTATCAAATCAGCGCCGTGTGGCGACGATGATCAGAATCCGCCGTTCCTCGATCGTGACGCGCGAAGGCCCAGTTGCTGCTCAATCGGCGTCGTCGCGTTTGCGGTAGCGGATATGGGTGGTCAGCGGCGAGTGGAGCACCTCGACGGGCTCGAAACCGAAGGTCTCGACGCCCTCGAACAAGCGCTCGCCGCTGCCGAGCAGGACGGGTGCGATGTCGAGGGTGAGTTCATCGATCACGCCGGCGTTGAGTGCCTGTCGAACCGTCGAAGCGCCACCGGCGATGTCCACACCCTTGCCGTCGGCGGTTTCGAGCGCCTGCGCGTGAGCGGTGTCGAAGCCCTCGGTGACGAAGTGGAAGGTGGTCCCGCCCTCCATCTCGATCGGTTCGTGGGCGTAGTGAGTGAGCACGAACACCGGGGCGTGATAAGGGGGCTCGGGTCCCCACCATCCGTCCCACGTCTCGTTCCACTCACCTCGGATCGGCCCGAACATGTTTCGGCCCATGACATAGGCGCCGCGCGGGCGCATCAGCCACCTGTCGGCCGTCTTGTCGGCTTCAGTCGCGCGCGGGTCGCCGATGTGCCAACCGTGCAGCTCGTGGCCGCGCTTGCCCAGCGGATCGTCTCGGCTCTGCTCGGGTCCGGCGACGAAGCCGTCGAGCGAGATCGACATGTGGCATGTGGTGTCGGACAACAGCTTCTCTCCGAACGTAGTAGTTGCGGGTTGCGCTGCGGTCATCGGACCGCATGACACACGTACAGACTGGCGGAGGCCACCGAAATCATCGCGACAGCGCGAAAGCCGTTCAAGGCTTGAACCGCCCGAGGGTGTCCGGAGACTTCAGCCTTGGGAGGCCGCGGCGAGCGCGGCGTGGTTCGCGGGGCCGCGCGACCGGCACCGCCCGAACGCGCCACAGTCGCGCTGGTGGCACTGATCGGCGCACAGCTCGGCCAAACCTTGGCGCTGCGAGGTCGAACTCCCCTCGTAGCCGCCGCGGCACTCGCGTCCACGGCAGCCTTGGCCCTCGCCGTGCAGACCCCGGGCGTCAGCACCTTCTTCGGTTCCACTCCACTGTGGCCACACGGCTGGGCCACCGCGCTAGCGTCCGCCACCGCGGCCACCCTCGCCAGTGTCGTGATTTAGCACCGCGCAACGAACCGGATCGGCGCAGACAACAGGCCCGACCACAGCGAAAACGCGCGCACTACCGGTCCGCCCGCAGGGCAGTCGCATTCGCGCGACGCTCGCTGGCACGTGCTTCGACATCCGCATCGGAACAGAAGCCGAGACCCGTGCGTTTCAGACACAGCAACCCACGCAACATGCCTTGGTCATCGATGACGGCCAGGCGCCGACGCTGATTCGCGGTCATCACGCTCCAGGCAGCGTCCAGATCAGCATCAGGACGAACGACCCGCCCCTGCAACCGCCCGCTCAACCAGGCCGGAACCTGCGGAGACATCGAGCTGATGTCCGGCCGCTCCACCACAGCCAGCAGCCGACCACCGTCGACGACCAGCACCGCGTGCACGTGGTCGTCTTCAAAAATCTCGCGCGCCTGAGCAACCGTCGTCGCCGAACCGCACACCTTGGGTGCATGCAACATCGCATCAGCCACCGTCACGCCACCGCCAACGCACTGAATGCCCGCGCGACTCATGATGACGAATGCTCCAGCGACTCCACGCTGCCCAATCTACGGCGTCCACACACACGTGCAAGGTACTCGGCGTAGCCGCAGTTGCCGGATCGCGATAATTCAACACCGAGCTGTCGCGAGCGAACCACGTCGAAGCCACATGTCACCGACCTAATGACGACTCCCGACCTCGACCCGACCAATGTCACGACCAGGGTGCGCCGGTAGCGCGGTGCCTTCTGAACAACGCACTACGACGCCCTGCAGATGCGATTTCAGATTCCGCACCTTCTGATCGAGACGGTGTTTCATCCGCATCAGCACAACGAACAGGCCACCCAATCCGACCTGAACCCATTCCGACGCTTGCCCGCCCGGTAGGACCAGCGCGCCAATTGCAATCGTGAGGGCCACTCCCGTGGGCAGCACCAGGATCAAACGAAGGTAACGCATTTCAGCCACCTGCACCCACCATTGATGCCTACTTTTCCAGTAGCAGCGCCCGAAAAACCGAAGATGCCACCCGCGCAGGTTCGTATTTCTTCCATCGCCGGCACGATCAACTTCGTCACGTGATCAGCCGTCCTACAGCCGGGTATATGCGTCGATATCCTGCTCAAACGTCGCGATGGCATCGGCGCTCAGCGTCGGGCGGGCGTCGGCGATCGCTTGCAGGTAGTCCGTGGTGACAGCGAGTTCACCGCTGTGTTCCAGCACGTCGCGCTCGAACGCGGCTTGGGCGCCCTGGCGCGCGGCGAACTCGATGTCGGCCGGTGTGAACAGTTCCGTTCGTTGCACCAGCAGATCCAGGTCGACGTTGTCCCGCGCCGGTCCGAGATAGCGCGACCAGATCGCTCGCCGCGCGGGAGGATCCGGTGGCCCGACCGGGATGATGTAGTCGAACCTGCCGGGCCGCAGGAAAGCGTGATCCAACGAGCTCACGGAGTTCGTGGCGCAGACCAGCAGGCGGTGGTCGTGTTCGCGGAAACCCGGGATGAGCTTGAGCAACTCATTGGTCACCCCATGGGCCGGACCCGCTGCCGGGCCAGAACGCGTACCAGCGATCTCTTCGACCTCGTCGATGAACAGGACGAGGTCGTCGAGCTCCTCCAGCTGCGCGAAGATCTCGCGCAGCGAAGCCGCCAACCCGTCCGGTGAGGAAGCGGCCAAGCGGGACGGGAACAATTCCACAAACGGCCAGTTCAGCCGGGAAGCGACCGCCTTGGCGAAGCTGGTCTTGCCGGTACCCGGAGGTCCGAACAGGACGATGGCTTTCGGGGGCAGCACACCGTGCCGTTCCGCCGGCCCCGGATGGGCGATCGGCAGCACGACCCGGCGTTCGATGACGTCCTTCTCCCGCCGCATCCCGGCCAGCGCGTCCCACCGGCCGGGTGGGAGAAGGCCGCCGCCGAGGTGTTCCAGCACGTCGAAGTCGGCTGGGTCGAGCTCGTCCACCTTTTCGAAGTAGGTCAGGTCGGTGCGCGGCCGGTAGCCCGAGTTGATCATCGCCTTGGACCCGGCGGCTCCTTCGGGCACCAAGCTGGCGATGCACCCCGTGCGCGCGCAGCCGCTTTTCGAGTTCAGCCAGCAGCGCGCTGCCGATGCCCCGGTTGCGCCACCGCGCGTCGAGGGCGAACAGCGCCAGCCACGCCCGCTCGCCCTCCACCTTGGCCGCCGCCATGCCGACGACGTCCTGCTGCACGACCGCGACCATCGCCGGATGCCCGGCCTGCGCGATCGAGACCACCTCGGCAGCCGAGAACACCGGTTCGGTGCCTTCCCGGCTCTGATCCCAGATGTGGATCGCCTGGTCCAGGTCATCACCATGGAAATCGCGCACTCGCCAAGACGGCACAGCACACCTCCTCGTCGCTCGGGCAGCGGCGTCGAGTAAAACGCCTCCACGACCCGTTGCCGCTGCGCCCGTTCCGATACCGGCGCCCACGACCGGTTCGTAGCGGGCGCAGCGGGCGGTCGAAAATCCCTTGAAACGATCGAATGCTCAGCACGGGCAACTTCTGCTGAAACGAAGTGCAACACATCTCGACCAGTGCGTCCAAAAGCTACTTTCGATGCTCCGATAACTCGAATCTATCAACGGAAATCGTTGCTGCACCGGGTCTGCGCACTCTTGCGCGACGCCCGGGGCACGCTCGGTCGCCGTGCCGGCGGCGGCTAGCGCCGGTCTGCAGCCGCGGGTTCTGGTGCCCGATGACCAGACCGGCCACGACCACGGCAAGGAGCCCCCGACGTCCGGCACAGCTCAGCTAGGACGTAGGCGGCGAAGGCGGTCGCCAACGAGATCACGTTGACCGACAGCGGGTCGGTGAGCAACAGCCGGGACAGTGCACCAGCCACGCCACCGCCGCACCGACCGACAGTCCGCCCAGTGCGGCCAGCAGGAAGCTGCCCGTGGCAGCGCCGAAGGAGAACTGACCACCGACGGCGACGGCTACCGCGACTTGGTACACCGTGAGCGCCGTCGCGTCGTTGAGCAGACCTTCGCCTTCGATCAACGTCGACAACCGCGCGGGCAGCCGCGCGCGCCGTCCCACCGCGAGCGAGGCGACGGGGTCCGGAGGCGCAACCGCCGCTCCCAGCGCGACCGCCGCGGCCAGCGGAACCGCAGGCACCAGCCACGCCACCAGCCCGCCCACCGCGAACGCCGTTGCGAGCACGAGCAGCACCGACAGGCTGATGACAGCGCGGAGACGGCTTCTCACCGCCAACAGGCTGGAGCTGGGCGCAGCGTGGTAGAGCAGCGGCGGCAGCACCACGTCGAGCACGACTTCCGGCTCGAGCCGCAACTTCGGTCCCGGTAGCGCGGCGTACACGAGGCCGATCACCGTGAGCAGGACCGCGGCCCGGCAGCTGCGTCCGTCCGCTGATCTTGCCGACCAGCACCACGACCCCGACGAGCGCAAGCACGAAGCCGATCTCACCTAGCATGTGAATGCCTCCGCATCGAGGTGGCCGCGCACGCGGAAAAGGTCCGCCGCGGACCACGCCTCCGCATCCGGAGTACGCCGCAGGAGACCTCGCCGTCCCCGCCGGTGCTCGAACCCGCGTTGCCCAGGTTCGCCGCCCCATGGCGGACGAGCACTCGGCCGATCTCCGGGCTCACGCACCTGCGCCGGTCAAGCACCCCCGATCGTCAACGACGTGTCGGCTTCGTTCGTGGGCCTGGCTTCCGGCACCGGAGGCTGATCAGCGAGGAAATCGGCGGTCGGCACGACGAACAACGACCCGGTGACCGCCGTGGAGAAGTCCAGGATTCGGTCGTGCGTTCCGGGCCCGGAGCCGACGAACATTTTGTCCAGCATCGTTTCGATGACCGCCGGGTCGCTCGCGTACCCGATGAAGTAGGTGCCGAACTCGCTCGATCCGACTCGTCCGAAGGGCATGTTGTCGCGCACGATCTGCAGTTCCTCGCCGTCCGGACCGTTGACCGTGTTGACAGCGATGTGCGAGTTCGGGGGCTTCGCGGCATCGTCAAGCTCGATGTCGTCGAGCTTCGTACGCCCGATCACCCGTTCCTGCTCCTCGGTCGACAACGCATTCCAGGCGCCGGTGTCGTGCAGGTACTTCTGCACGACGACGTAACTCGATCCCTCGAACGCGGGGTCCTGCTCGGCGGTGACCGTCACCGCCGCTCGAGCCGCCCCGCCGCTCGGGTTCTCAGTGCCGTCGACGAAGCCGAGCAAGTCGCGTTGATCCCAGTACTTGAACCCGTGCACCTCGTCGACCACCGTGGCCGAGCCGCGCAGCCGAGCCATTACCTGTGCGGCGAGTTCGAAGCACAGGAACAGCTGCCGCGCGCGGATGTGCAGCAGCACGTCGCCGGGAGTCGAAACCGCCCGGTGCCGGGGTCCTTCGAACTCGGGCAACCGGTGCAGCTCGGCAGGTCTGGGACCGGCGAACAACCGGTCCCAGGCCGCCGATCCGATGCCCGCGACGCAGGCCAGGCCACCTTCCGGGTAGCGGAACCCGACCGCACGCTGCAAACCGGCCAGGTCGGCGAGCAGGTCCCGCACGGCGGACTCGCCACCGTCGTCGATCGTCAGAACCAGGAACACCGCCGACTCGGTCAGCGGAGTCAGCACCGGTTGCTGCTCGGGGTACTCGCCCGGGGAGGTCGAGCTGGTCAACCCCATTCAGGCCTCCATGTCGTAGTGGGGAAGCACAGTCAGATCGGTCATTTTCCCGTCCTTCGCTCCTGGCACGGAAGCGCCCTGCCCGCAGTCGCGAGCCGCCTACGCCAATAACCGGACCGGCATTTCTCCGAAGTCGTACGCCGACTACGCGCCGCGACCGGCCTCGACGCCCGCACCGGCGGTATACGATTTCGCGCCTGTACCGGCCAGTTCGCCGCCTTCGACGATCAGGTACGCCTCCCGGATGTGGCGCCCGGCGAGGAAGTCCTCGAGGACCTCCCGCGTACCCGCGGCGTAGCGGGCCTGCGCCGACAGCGTCGTGCCCGACACGTGCGGCGTCATCGCTTGGTGCGGCATCGAGCGCCACGGGTGGTCGGTCTCCGGTGGCTGGGGGTACCAGACATCCCCTGCGTAGCCGGCCAGTTGACCGCTTTCCAATGCCTCGACCACGTCGTCTCGAACTGTGATCTCGGCTCGTGCGGTGTTGACGATGTACGAGCCGCGGCGCATCGAGTTGATCATCTCGCGGTCGAACAGGTGGTACGTCTGCGGATGCAACGGCGCGTGCAATGAAACGACATCGACCGACCTAGCGAGCGAGCCCGCATCGGGATGGAAGGCCGTCCCGAGCTCGTGTTCCACATCCGTCGGCAGTCGCATCGGGGAGAAGTAGTGCAACCGCACGCCGAACGGGGCCAATCTCCGCAGCACGGCCTGGCCGATGCGACCGGCGCCGATCACTCCCACATCCATGCCCTCCAGGTCGTACGATCTGGAGGCGGCATCAGCGATGTTCCAGCCACCGTTGACCACCCACTCGTGGGCGGGCAGGAAGTTGCGCACCAAGGTCAAAATTTGCATGACCGCGTGCTCGGCGACGCTGATGCTGTTGCTGTAGGTCACCTCGGCGACCGTGACCCCGGCCCGGATCGCGGCATCCAAGTCGACGTGATCCGACCCGATTCCCGCTGTCAGGGCCAGCTTCAGCTTCGGCGCCTTGGCGATCCGCTCGGCGGTGAGGTAAGCGGGCCAGAACGGCTGGGAGATGACGACCTCCGCGCCGGGCAGCTCACGTTCGAAAACGGAGTCGGGACCGTCCTTGTCGGAAGTGACGACCAGCTCGTGTCCCTGGGCTTCCAGGAACTCGCGCAACCCCAGCTCGCCGGAGACGCAGCCAAGCAGATGACCGGGAGTGAAGCCCAATGCCGACGGGGTGGGCAGCGTCTTCCAATTCCGAACCGCCCTTTTCGCAGTCCGGCCAAGTTACCGATCGGCGCCGCCCCACTGAACCGCCGAGTCCACTTCGGACTTCGCTGCCCTCAACTGCCCGAGGTTTGCGACGAACCTCAACTTGCAACCAGCATAAATTATGGACGATCGCGATTCCGGCGTCTAAGCGGAAATAACGAATAGCCGACAAGGGGCGTTTATGATGACCGGTCGATCGATCATCGCTTTTTCGCGCGACGAAAACCTCGTCGTGGAAAGATCGTCCAGTAACCCGGTGGGAAGCCGATCCCGAGCGCAGCGACTCGTCCCACTCTGCCGCCGACAGAACCGCCCTTCACTCAGGCCCCGTCAGCCGCCAACCCCTCCAGGCGGCGCGTGTCCCCGCCGCTCTCGCCGGTCCCTGCGGATCGTTCCGGTAAGCCGCACGGAGGTTGTGACTCGCGTGCAACACCGAGCTCAAACCAGGGAAACGGGGAGGGGCGATCCTCGGAGCATGCGCTGGATGCGACAGACAGGCTTTGTGCGCTGGGTACGAGCGCACGGCCGGGGCTGCTACGTTTTCGTGGGCGTGCTCGTCTGGATGACCGGACTCGTGTGGGCGGCGGCCGGTGGCGGGACCGCAACAGCGCTCATCGGCGCCGCGTTGTCAGCGCTGGCCGCAGTGACCGTCGGCGCGGCGAGCCGCAACGGCGCATCGAGTGGTGGGGCGGCCCCGGCAACAGCGTCGGAGACGCAGCGGCCGCTGGAGGTACGCGAAGCGGAACCCGACCGAAAACCGGTGCTGTGGCGCGTGCGCACCGGCGTGGTCGATGCGCCCGGCCAGTTGGCCGAAGTCGCTGCCGCACTTGCCGCTCTCGGCGCCGACATCCGCACCGTGCAAGTGCACCCCACCACCGAAGGTGCGGTGGACGAGATTCTCTTGCACGCCCCATCCGGGGTACGTCGTCGCGACCTCCTGCGGGCCGTGCGGGTTGCCGGAGGAACCAGCGTCCGTGTGGCGCGCGCTGAGGTGCACGAGCTTGATGACATACCGACGCGGGCATTGAGTGTCGCCACGGGACTGGTCACCGGGCGGACCGAACTGCGGCGTGGACTGGCCGTGCTACTCGGCGAGGTCGCGGTGGACTGGTGCGAACCGAACGTCCGCATCCAGGAGGACCAGCACACAATCGCCGTGCCCGCGCCCGGTGGAGGAATGTTCCGGGTGCACCGCAGCAACGGGGAATTCACACCGGCCGAGCAGGCCCGGGCCCAGCGCCTAGCGGATCTGGCGGCGCGCTCGTGGGAACGCACGCCCGCCCACGCCGACGTGATCGGCACACGTTCCGGCCGGGAACTTCCAACGCGAGTGGTGGACCGCAGCGACTACGCCCACCTCCTCGCCTTCTACCGAGCATGTTCACCGGCGTCCCGACACCGCCGCCACCGCGCAGGCCCTCCCGATCAAGACGAGATCCTGCGTCTGCTCACCCCGGGAGTCGGCCGGGCACTAGCGGTCTTCGACGGCGACGACATCATCGCGTGGGGAAACCTCGTGTACGAAGGCGAGCAAGGAGATGTGGCCCTACTCGTCCGCGACGACTGGCAACGGCGCGGCATCGGTACGGCGCTGGCACGACTGCTCGTCGACCACGCCGAACGCGTCGGCCTCTCCGCGGTATCAGCACGCACACAGGTGGACGACAGCCCCACTGCCGCGACACTACGCGCCGCCGGTTTCATCCTGCACCGCGTTCCCGAACCCGGCGAGTGGCACTGGACCCACACCGCGTCCGAACACGCCATTTGACCGGCCGACGCAGCGAACCTCAGCGAGGACGCCCTACTTTGTTCCCGGAGAACGTTCGAAAAGGATCAGGCATGTGACGAGCCGTCAGAAGGCCGCCGGTGTAGTCGGCGCTGATGTCGTCGAGATCCAGGCTCGCGGGCGCTCGGCACTGATGTAGCTGACCGCGCCCTCACCAATGACGGCGATCCGCCACGCGTTGGCCAATGGTCGAACCCGGTGGTTTTGCTCCGACCTTTCGGCAACTGGCGGCCGGTGACGAGCACAAGCGCGAGACAACCGGCCGCGCATGGGATGGTGATGTCGGCAAGAGCAGGCGTTGTCAACCTTCTCCGTCCGCGGGTGTGGCGCGCAGCTGCGCCAGCTGGTCTTCCAGGGCGATGATCCGGCACGCTCCCCACACCGGCATGCCCTGATCCACCAGCTCGCGCACCCGCGCGGCCCGCCGCAGCTGCGCGCGCGAATAGCGCCGATGCCCGCCTCCGGAACGCACTGGGACGAGCAACCCCGATTCCTCCAGCGAACGCAAGAACGGCTGGGTCGCACCCACCATCTCCGCCGCTCGCCCCATCGTGTACGCCGGGTACTCGGCGTCGTCGAACTTGTCCTCGATCCCGGCGTGTTCCTCGCTCATCGCACTCCCACGTAAGCCCCTCCACAAACGGACCCCCGACGCATCATCCGGCCTCCACGCCACCGCACTCCCATGGTCTGGCGTCACTGACCACCACCCTCGATGATCTGGCGGGCCCCGCCGTTCGGCACGACCAAGAACGTGGCCATCTCCGTCGCACGGCGAACTCAACACCTCGACCGCAAGCCCACGCGCTGCACTTCACAGGCACGGATGCAGGGGAGATGAGAATGAGAACCATTTTCGATAAGCTTCCGTCATGCGGCATACGGAAGGATTCACGGCGGTGGCGTGCGGGGTTGATCCCTGTCCGGCTGGGGGTGTCGACCCGCTGGCAGCGCTCCGATTAGCCGTCCGGCAATGCGAGCACGGCGTGCTGGTCCGAAGCGGTGGGTGCCCGCTGGCACTCCTGCCACGGACGAGCGGCACCCCAGCCTGCACGACATCGCAGCCGGGGGCGGGGCCGTTCGTTCTCGTGCAACCGTGCGACGCCGCCCGCCGAGCGAGCGGCGAGGTGGTGGTCGCGGGGCCGTTGCACGAATTGGCCGACGTGATCGACCTGTGCCACTGGCTCACCGATGGGCTGCTCACCGGCACGCCTCTCCCTGGCCACCTCCGGCCGGCGTTCGTCATCAGTACCGATCGCCGCTCGTAGCCTCTCCCGACGATCAGTACGCACCCCCGGGCTCACGCCAGCTGCCGCGGTTTCGACATGCAGGGACGGCCCGGTATTTCCATGCTCAATCGCGGAAAACCTCGCCACCGAAGTGGCGACCGCGGACGAAGCTCGCCACGTGCGACAACGACCACCCCGACCGCCCCAGACGACCTCTGTGTCCACTGTGGATGACTTCTGCACTCGCAGCGGCGCTGCGACTCTCGATGTGCCCAAGATGAGCCACGGCGCGTACCGCCGCAGTTCCGGTTCCGCGCTCCGGTCCCTGCCCAGTTGGACAGGTGCAGGCCCGATCGACTGGGGAGGTTACGTCCCCGTGAGAGACAGATTACGGTCGGGACTTGTCGAGGTCACTGTCGTAGCGCTGCTAGTGCACCGAGGAGAACCGCTGTGGACCGTTACGTGGTGGAACCGAACTTCCCCGATGCCGGGGGGCTTTCCGAAGACGGCCTACGCACACTGTCGGCGGCGAACGAGGTACTCCGATCCACGCACTACGACCTGCAGCTGCTCGTGCGAGTGACCTCACCTGACGAGCCGTCCCAGACCGCGAGCGCTTGATGCCCCGGGTTGGCGTGGGCCCAGGCTCCAACGGCGACTGGACTGGGACGGAGCAACTGGCGGGACCTCGTGTGCCGGCTGAGCCGACGACAGCGAGCGGACAGCTCGCCAAGTTTCATGCGCCCGAGATCGTGTTCGGCCAGAACGCGCTGTTGGAACTCGGACACAGCGCGGGGCGCCTCGGAGCGCGGCACCCATTCCTGCTGACCGACGCAGGTGTGGTGGAGGCAGGCTGGGCGCATCGAGCGTGCGAGCAGCTCAGGTCGGTCGGGCTGCACCCCGTTGTGTGGTCCGACCTGACCCCCAATCCCAAGGACTTCGAGGTCCAGGCGGCATACGACCGGTACGTCGACTCCGGTGCGGACGTGATCATCGCGGTAGGGGGTGGCTCCTGCGTGGACGCCGCCAAAGGCGTCGCGATCCTGTCCGGCAACGGCGGCCACATCCTCGATTACGAAGGGGTCGACGAGGTCGTCAAGCCGATTCCACCACTTGTGATGGTGCCCTCGACTTCCGGCACGGGAGCCGACGTTTCCCAATTCTGCGTGGTCACCGACACCTTCCAGGAGACCAAGGTGACCATCATCAGCCGCACCCTCGTTCCCGAGATATCGATCGTCGACCCGCTTCTGCTGACCACGATGCCGGAGTGGCTCAACGCCGCCACCGGCCTCGACGCTCTTGCCCACGCCGTCGAGTCCTACGTCTCCCGTGCGCACAACCCGCTCACCGATCACCACGCGTTGCACGCGGTCAGCCTGGTGACCGAGAATCTCTTGCGCACGCTCGTCGATCCCCAGAACATGCAGGCACGAACGGCGATGGCCCAAGGGTCCTTGGAAGCCGGCATGGCCTTTACCAACGCGATCCTTGGCGCCACCCACGCGATGAGCCACCAAGTGGGAGGGCTCCTGGACGCGCCGCACGGAATGATCAACGCCATCCTGCTGCCCCACGTCATCCGGTTCAACGCCGCGGAAGACCCCGTCCGCTACGGGCCCCTGGCTCGTGCAGCCGGGATCGACATCGACCGGGTGCGGGCGGACCAGGCCGCCGAGCTGCTCGCCGACCGCGTGCGCGAATTGGCCGACTCGCTCGGCGTGCCGCGAGGACTGCGCGGGCTGGGAGTCGGCGAGCACAACGTCGCCAGCCTGGCCCGGACGACGATGCGGGACGCTTGCTTGACGACCAACCCCCGGACCATGGACCAGCAGCAGGCCGTGGCGCTGTTCCGCGCCGCCATGTGAGGGCCCCATGCACGACCCGGACCGCTCCGAATCGCCCGCGCTCGGGAAGTTGACCGGAGTCCGTTCGAGCAAGCACTCGTTCTACCCGGAGTACCGGCGCTCGAACGAACGGCTGACGCACACCGTCCGCGCGTTGGACGAGATCTCGCAGGCACTCGTGCGGTCCGCGGAAGGGCCGCGCGCGCTGGTGGAAGCCGTGGTCACCGCGGCGGCCGATCACCTGCAGGCGCAGTGGCTGCTGCTGGCGATCTCCGGCGGCCAGCTCAGCGGGATGCGGCCGAGCCAGTTGCTCTACCACCACGGGACGTTCATCGACGACCAGCACGACATGCCGCGGCCGATCCGCCATCACTTGACCATGGTGCGCACCTCCCCGTGGGAACTGGGCACCTGCTCGTTGAACAACGGACTGGTTCGCGCGCCGATGATGCTCGACGACGAACCGGTCGGCGGGATCGTCGCGCTCGCGGGCGAGGACGTGCAGCTCGCCGACACGGACCTGGCCATCATCCGCGTGCTGGCCAACCAAGCGGCGGTGGCGCTGTACAACTCGCATCTGTTCCAGACCGCGACGCACTTGCGGGGCCGCACCGACCAGCTCACTGCAGAGGCGTCCCGGCAAGCCGAACACCTCGTTCAACGGCAAGCGGAACTGGAGCACGTTCAGCAACAGCTGACCGCGGCCATCCAACGCCAAGTGATCGACGAAGAGCGCCACCGCATCGCCAGGGAGCTGCACGACAGCGTCACGCAAGCCGTGCTCAGCGCCGGAATGATCGTCGAGGTTTGCCGTTCCGAGCTGGAGGTCCTTCCGCCGCCTGCCCCGGCCCTTGCCCAACGGCTGGAGCCGGCCAAGGAGCTCACCCAGCAAGCCGTCGCGCAGCTGCGATCGGCGATCTACGCGCTGCACAACGCCAGTGACGAAGCCCCGGGGTCGCTACCGGTGCTGCTGGAACGACTCTCGCACGTGCACCTGCCCACCGAGTTGGAGGTCGCGGTGCGCGTGGAAGGCGACGCGATCGCACTGCCGCCCGCGATCGAGCACTCGATGCTGCGACTGACCGGCGAGGCGCTGTTCAACACGGCGATGCACGCCCACGCCGATCAAGCCGTGGTCGTTCTCCGGTACCGGCCCGATCGGGTCCTGCTGTCGGTCGGCGACGACGGAACCGGCGACCCGGATGTTCTGCAGCGCGACCTGCTTTCCGCCGGCAATGAGCACAGCGGATACCACTGCGGTTTGGCGAACATGGTGCACCGAGCCGAGGAGATGGGCGGCACGCTGAGCATTCGACGCGCGGAGCTCGGCGGCGTGTTGGTGCACCTGGATGTCCCGCTTTCCCCGGCATGGAGGGTTTCCGATGATTGAGGCAGCACAGCGGCACGAACCGCCCCGGGGCTCGCAGGAGGAGACCGTGGGGATCATGCTGGTCGACGACCACGCCATCGTCCGGCAAGGGCTTCGCGCCGTGCTGGAGCGAGAAACGGATCTGGCGGTGGTGTGCGAGGCTTCCAGCGCCGAGGAAGCGCTGGCATCCGTGACGCGGTACGCCCCCACCGTCGTCCTGCTCGACCTGAAGCTCTCCTACGGCGACTCCACCGAAGGCTTGCGGTTGTGCGAAGAACTCATCCGCGCACGTCCCAACATCGGCGTGCTCGTGTTCACGACCTTCCTCGAAGACAACCTCGTGATCGAGGCACTTCGGCGGGGGGCGAGAGGTTACGTGGTCAAAGATGTCGACACCACCGAGTTGGTCCGGTCCATCCGCGCGGTCGCGCGCGACGAGAGCGCGTTCGACTCGCGGTCCGCAGCTGCGATGGCGCACTCGATCAGCAACCAGGACGACACGCCTGAGCTGACACCCCGAGAGCTAGGGGTGCTGCAGCTGCTCGCACGCGGTATGAACAACCGGGAGATCGGTGAGCAGCTCCACATCTCCGAGACGACGGTGAAGTTCCACACCCGCAACGTCAAGCGCAAGCTCAGCGTGTGCAGCCGAGCGGAGGCCGTCTACGCCGCGAGCAAAGAAGGATTGATCTGACCACCGACGCCGCATCAGCGGCGATCGATGACCAACCAGCCGCCGTGGTGCTCCTCCACCCGGAAATGTGCTCCGGCGCCGCGGCCGAGTTCTTCCAACGCCGGTAGGTCGAACGTGCGTACGTGGCCGTAGGCCGCAGTGGGCTCCGGCTCGAACGGGACGGCGATGACCACCCGTTCCCGCGCGAGGCGAAGTGCCTCGGCCAGGACCGCGGCGCCATGGACCGGTTCGAGATGTTCGAGCAGGTGCACGGCGAGCACCGTGTCCACGGCGCCGTCCGGCAACGGGATTCGGGCTGCGTCGCAGACGAGGGTGCCGACGGGCGTGCGGCGCTGCCGCGCCATTCGTCGCAGCAGATCGATGCTGCCCTGGTCGATGTCCGCGGCGATCACCTCGGTACCGGCGCGTGCGGCCAACAGCATCGCCAGGAATCCGAAGCAGGACCCGACGTCCAGAACGCGCCCGGGTGGCACGAGTTCCAGACTGCGGCGGTAGACCGGAACGATCTCCGCTATCGCGGAGCAGCGGGGTCCCGGTTCAGCGGTCCACAGCCGCCGGATGTGCTCGAGGGTGTTGTCGTAGAACAGCGACCAGGCTCGCCCGGGATCGTCCACAGTGGTCTTGACGACGCCGGTGAACACGCGCTCGAAGATGTCGACGCTGCTGCTGAGCCAACCCGGGGCGAACAACTCGTGGCGGAGCAGTCCGGCGAGGTCGTTGTCGAGCTGCTCCGGTGGGATCCGGTGACCGATCCGGAGGCGGTCCCCGTTGCGGTGCAGACAGAAGTGCCGCGTGCGGGCCACCGTTACCGCATCGGATGCATCGTGGTCTCCGCCGCGCACGACTTCGACCAGCCCGTCGTCGTAACGTCCCGGGGTCGAAGGGCCGAGCGTGTCGAGCGGCCCACCGGCTCGCTGGTTCATCGGCCGGTCACCTCCGCGGCCATGCGCTCCGCCGTGCGGCGCAGCCCGGTCAGGTCACGCACCACTTGGACCCGGTCGCAGTGTTCGGCGTAATGCGGCAGGTCGCAGCCCCCGAGGCCCCACGAGTACCGCGGTTCCGGGGTCAGCCAGATGAGTTCCTTGCAGTGCCGGGAAATCTCGTTCAACCCGGGTAGATTGGCCGGACGCCCGTTGTTGCGCCCATCCCCGAGGATCACGACCGTGGTGCGGCTGTCGATCGCGTCGCGGAAATCAGCGCGGAAGTCGGCCAAGACGCGTCCGTAGTCGGAGTCGGCGTCGACGTCGAGGGTGTGCCCGTCGAAGATGAGCCCGAGCGCGTGTTCGGCCGGGTGCGCGCTGAACAGCGCGGTCACCTCGACGATTTCGGCCACGAACGCGAAGCTGCGAACCTTGCGGAACTGGTTCTGCAAGCCGTGCACCAAGTGGAGCGTGAACCGAGCGGTGGCTCGCACGGACAGGCTCACGTCGGCGAGCACCACCAACCGCGGCTTGTCCTCGCGACGCCGCACGGTGACCGGCCGGAACGGCACGCCGTCGAAGCGCATGTTGCGACGCATCGTGCGCGCCGAGTCGATGCGTCCTCGCGGAGAAACCACGCGCCGGCTGGTGAGCCCGCCGCGGAGGCTGCGGGCGAGTTGGTCGAGTGATCGCTCGAGTTCGTCACGCTCACCTTGGTCGACGTGGTCCGAGCAGGACGGATCATCGACCTCGGAAGCGGAGTGCCCGGCCGCCAGCAGGCGGGCGATGTGTTGCTCGAGCGCTTCCGGGAGGTTGTTCAACAGCCCGGACAGCCGGGCGCGCAACTCCTCGGCGTCATCGAGGTCTCCATCGTCGCGCGCACTGGTGGGGTCGGTGAGCGGGCTGAGCCATCCCAGCAGGGCGTCCTGCTGCTGATCGCTGAGGTCGGCGTCGATGCGGTGCGCGTTGGCCGCGGACAACCGGCCGGGCGGTGGTGTGCCGCCCATCCGGTCGGTCTCCAGCTGCACGTGATCGCTGTTGCCGATGCTGGCCACGTCGTCCTGGGAGAGCATGAGCTCGTCTTCCGAATCGGAGCTCATGCTGATCGGGTTGAGCTCCGGGTGCGGGCTGTAGCGTTCGACGAGGTCGTTGTCGTCGAACAGATCACCGACCGCTGCGTCCGGGCTTTCCATGTCCGCCCGTGGTGGGCGCTGCTCGACGTCTCCGAGGACGAAGTCCTCCAGCGGTTCACCGCCGCCCTGGGATCGCCCTTCGTGTCCCTCGCTCACGGCCGCGGCAGGCGCCTCGACGAATACGATGTGGAAGAGTTCGTCGAACACCGGGTCGTCGCGGTGATCCTTGATCAAGGCGCTCCGGAGTGCTTCCCGGAACGCCGGCCGCTGCGCCAACACCCCGGGGGCGCACAGCGCGCGCAGCGCGTCGACGACTTCGGAGACCGATATGCGCACGTTCCGCGCGCGCAACGAGCGAGCGAAACGCAAGATCGTGAACTCCATGACCGCTCCTTCAACCGCGGCGGCGGAACTTGGAGGTGAACGACCGCTCCCCTTGTCCGGTGCTGACCCGCGGCCGCGCGGGCTGCCCGTCGACGGCCGGTTGGCTGCGTTCGCCGTACGTTCCGGGGCCGTGCCTGCCGGGGTGGTCCTTGGCGCTGCGCACCGTCCGGCCCTCTCGATCAGCCGGCGCGTGTTCGGTTGCGGCGTCCACTTGAGCCGGCACCGAGGCGGGTTCGGGGATCTCGCCCTGGACGAGCGCCGCCAACTGCTCGCGGGCTCGGGCGAGATCCTTGTCGTACTTGAGGACCACCGACAACGTCTCGTCCAGTTCGGCCGTGCCGAGCTCGGAAATGCCGAGGACCGCCAGCGTGCGCGCCCAGTCGATGGCCTCGGAGATGCTTGGCGGCTTGCGCAAGTCGAGTTCCCGGAGCCCGCGCACGACCTGCACCAGGTGCTCGGCGACGGCGTCGCCGAGGCCGGTTCCCTTGGACTGGATGATCTGCAGTTCGCGATCGGCATCGGGATAGTCGAGGAACAGGTGCAGGCAACGCCTCTTCAACGCCGCAGACAGATCGCGGGTGTTGTTGGAGGTCAACACGACGTACGGCGCGTGGCGGGCGACGAAGGTTCCGATCTCGGGTATCGAGATCTGGCCTTCGGCCAAGACCTCCAGCAGCACGGCCTCCAGCGCCTCGTCGGCGCGGTCGATCTCGTCGACGAGCAGGACCACCGGGGCCTCGGAGCGGATCGCTTCGAGCAGGGGGCGCGAGGAGAGGAAGCGCTCGGAGAAGAACACGTCGTCGTGCGAACCGATCTGCTCGATGGCCTCGGCGATGCCGGTCGAGCTCTCGACGATGTCACCGATCTTCTCGCGCAGCATCTGGGTGTAGAGCATCTGCTTGCCGTAGTCCCACTCGTACAGGGCGCGGCTTTCGTCCTGCCCCTCGTAGCACTGCAACCGCACCACGCGGCGACCGGTGCTGTCGGCCAGCGCGTGGGCGAGCTCGGTCTTGCCGACGCCGGCCGGGCCTTCCAGCAGCACCGGTTTGATCAGCCGGGTCAGCAGGTACACGGTGGTCGCCAACCTCCGGTCGGCCAGGTAACCCACCTCCGCCAGCCGGCTGATCGTGTGCTCGACGGAGTCGAATTCGTAGCTCGGCGTGGGATTCACGGACTCGCCTTTCCACGTGGTTTCGACTGGCCGGTGCCCGCCCGCGCATCGGCGGGCGGGCACCGGAGGAGGACTCGACCTCAGCTCACCAGGTCTTCCAGGTCCCCGTTGAAGGCGTGCTCGACGACCGGGCGAACGGTCTCGAACGTCGTCTCCTTGGGGTTCCCCGGCGTGCAGCTGTCGCCGAGGATGTGCCGGGAGACGCGATCCACGTCTTCCTTGTCGCCCTTGATCGCCGTGCGCTTCTGGTAGAACTTCGTGGGCCCCTGACCGAGGCGGTTCTTCTCGTGGGTGTCCTGGGTGATGTCGGTGAGCTTCTCCGGAATGCCCACGTCGCGCAGGAGCCGGATCGCGGCGTCCACTGCGGCGTCCGCGGCCTTGACGTCCGTCATTCCGTGGGTGTCCACGCCCAGCGCCTCGGCAAGCTTGGCGTACTGCTTGTAGGCCACCGGCAGGTTCCAGGCCCACACGCGCGGCAGTGCGATCGCGTTGTTCAGGCCGTGGTGGGTGTCGTAGAACGCGCTGACCGCGTGCGAGATCGAGTGCACCACGCCGAGGCCGCCGGAGTTGAAGGCCTGCCCCGCGATGTACTGCGCGTACATCATCCCTTCGCGGGCGGCCAGGTTCTGACCGTTCCACGTGGCGGTGCGCAGGTGCTGGCCGACGAGCTCGGCAGCGTGCCGCGCCTGCCCCATCGACGGGGTGAAGTCGAGTCGGGCGACGTAGGGCTCGGAGGCGTGCGCGAGCACGTCGAAACCGCACTGGGCGCTGAAGTGCGTCGGCAGGTCGTAGTACAGCACCGGATCATCGATGGCCAGCGTGCTCACCGAGTGGTCGTCGAAGGCGACGTACTTGTGCGGGTTGTCCGGGTCAGTGGTCGTATCCGTGATCACGTACGCCCACGAGGTCTCCGAGCCGGTTCCTGCAGTGGTGGACACCGCGATGTGCGGCGGGTTCTTCGAATTCTCGCTCTTGTTGAACCCTTCGAATTCATTCACGTTCCGCCCGTCGTGCGCCACCGAGATCCGCGCGCCCTTGCAAGCATCGTGGGAGGACCCACCGCCGATGGAGACGAAGCCGTCGCACTTGTTCTCCTGGTAGAGCTGCACCGAATCCATGACGTTGTAGTCCTTGGGATTCGACTCCACCTGGTCGTACAGCACGGGATCGAGCCCGTGGTACTTCAGCGACTCGAAGATCTTGTGCACGATGTCGGTGCCGCGAAGTCCAGAGGTCATCACGAGCGGGCGACGCATCCCGATCTTCAGCGCTTCCGGGCCGATCATCTCGTGCGACCCAGGCCCTAGAAGTGCTCGGGGAACCGGGTGGAACTCCTTGAGCGGGAAGGGCTTGAACAGCTCTTCGACCTGCATTCGCATCTCCTCTCGCCGCGCTTTGCCGAACCGTGCGTTCACGCGGTTCGGACTACCCAAGTGATCGGCGTCACTGAAATCTGACGCTAGGGCTTTCAGCGCGGCGAGCGGAAGACGTCGCGCGGCGAACCGACGCTTCGGCGAGGCAAGAACGACTGATCGGGCCGGACGGATCCTGCCTACGTGGGCAGGAAATCGTTGTCCACTCCGCAGGAAACGAGCCGCACCGCACGTCTCGGACGGCGACCATCCACCTCTGGTATCGAGTGGGACAGGTTGCGACCCTGACCAACCGGACAGGAAATCCGTGCCCGCTCGCACGGCGACCGTGCTGCGCGGCGCCGACTAACTTCAGCACCTGCTCCGTTTTCCACCCCGCTTCGCGCTGCGAAAAGCACGACCAGGAGGAATTGCCCGATGAGTGAGCAGAACAGTGCCGAGCAACCACCCGCCGAGGACATCGAGAACGACGTGCTGGTCGAGGAGGTTTCGATCGACGGGATGTGCGGTGTCTACTGAGGACCGCTCCTCCGGGGTTCCGGTCCCGGAGGATTCCTCGGAGTTCCACCCGGACCGCGCCTACCGGCTCAGTGCCGACGTAGCGCTCCGCGCGGAGCATTTCGGCGCGCTCGCGTACCACTTCGGCACCCGCAAGCTGTCGTTCCTGAAGACACCGCAGCTGGTGGAACTCGTGACGAACCTGCACCAGCATCCTTCCGCACGATCCGCGGTGAGCCACCTGCCTGGCGCCGAGCGAGCGAGCTACCTGCGCGCCCTGGCCGGATTGGCCGGTGCGCGCATGATCGTGCCCGCTTGAGCGCGCCCCACCGCAGTCGAAAGGTCAGCTATGCACGCACCTCTGAAAACCAGCACCGGCGGCACCTCGCAGGTACTGCCGCTCGTCGAGCAGTTCAAGTCCGGGTTGGCGTCACCGATCTGCCTGACCTGGGAGTGGACCTACGCCTGCAACCTGTCCTGCGCGCACTGCCTGTCCTCATCCGGTCGCCGCGATCCGGACGAGCTGGGCACCGACGAGATCAAGTCCGTGATCGACGAGCTGGAGCGGATGCAGGTCTTCTACGTCAACATCGGCGGTGGGGAACCCACCGTGCGCCCGGACTTCTGGGAACTCGTCGAGTACGCGGTCGACCATCACGTCGGTATCAAGTTCTCCACCAACGGCTACCGCATCACCCAGGAGCGGGCACGCTGGCTGGCCGAGGCCGACTACGTGGACGTGCAGATATCACTGGACGGCGCCACACCCGAAGTCAACGACGCCGTACGCGGCCCGGGCTCGTACACCACCGCGATGCGGGCGATGGAGAACCTCGCAGCCGCCGGGATGCGGGGGTTCAAGATCTCGGTGGTGATGACCAGCCAGAACGTCGGCCAGCTCGACGAGTTCAAGCGCATCGCCGACCACTTCGACGCCCAGCTGCGCATCACCCGCCTGCGCCCGTCGGGACGCGGCGCGGACGTGTGGGACGAACTGCACCCCACCGCCGCGCAACAGCGCCGGCTCTACGACTGGTTGGTGGCGCACGGCGAGGACGTACTCACCGGTGACTCGTTCTTCCACCTCAACGCCCTCGGATCGGACCCGCTGCCCGGACTGAACCTGTGCGGGGCGGGCCGGGTCGTGTGCCTGATCGATCCGGTCGGAGACGTCTACGCCTGCCCATTCGCCATTCACGACGCTTTCCACGCGGGCAACATCCGCGAGGCGGGGTTCGGGCCGGTGTGGCGGGATTCAGAGCTCCTCAACGACCTGCGACGTCCGCAGACCGGCGGAGCGTGCGTCTCGTGCTCCGCCTACGACGCCTGCCAAGGTGGCTGCATGGCCGCGAAGTTCTTCACCGGCCTGCCCCTCGACGGCCCCGATCCCGAGTGCGTCAAGGGCCACGGTGAGGCCGAGCTGGCCCGGGTCGACGCGCAACAGGCACCACGTCCGGCGCAGGACCACTCCAAACCCAATGCCAAGCGACAACAGGTGATGCTCGGACTCCCCGGGCTGCGCCAGCGTCCGGACCGCGCCTGCGACCAGAGCCCGCTCGCGGGCTTGTCCTGAGCGGCCCCGCTGACTGCCCCGCCCCGTTCGCCGATGTGAAAGAGGAAGTGCCCATGGGTAGAGGCTGGTTCGAAACGGTCGCCGAAGCACAGCGCCGCGCGCGAAAACGCCTCCCGGCATCGGTCTACAGCGCCTTGATCGCCGGTGCCGAGCAGGGCAGCACGCTCGAAGACAACCAGGCGGCGTTCACGGAGCTGGGTTTCGCGCCGCACGCGGCGGATCTCTACGGGCAACGAGACCTCGGCACCACGGTGATGGGCCAGTCGCTCTCGTTGCCCGTGCTCATCTCCCCCACCGGTGTGCAAGCCGTGCATCCGGACGGTGAAGTGGCCGTCGCGCGCGCCGCTGCCGCCCGCGGTACAGCCATGGGGCTGAGCGGATTCGCGAGCAAACCCGTCGAAGAAGTCGTCCGGGCCAACCCGCAAACCTTCTTCCAGACCTATTGGGTGGGCAGCCGCGACGACATCGAACGGCGGATGCAGCGTGCGCGCGAGGCCGGCGCGATCGGCCTGATCGCCACCACCGACTGGTCCTTCTCGCACGGCCGGGACTGGGGCAGCCCCGCGATCCCGGAGAGGATGAACCTGCGCACCAAGCTCAAGTACGCCCCGCAGGCGCTGACGCACCCCGGCTGGTTCGCCGAGTTCGCCAAGCGACGCCAGATCCCCGACCTGACTGTTCCGAACATGCAGCAAGGTGACGATGCGGCGCCGACCTTCTTCGGCGCCTACGGCACCTGGATGTTCACCCCGCCGCCGAGCTGGGAGGACATCACCTGGATGCGCAAGCAGTGGGACGGGCCCTTCATGCTCAAAGGCATCTGCCGGGTCGATGATGCCAAGCGCGCCGTGGACGCAGGGGTCACCTCGATCTCCGTGTCCAACCACGGCGGCAACAACCTCGACGGCACACCGGCGAGCATTCGCGCACTACCCGCGATCACCGACGCAGTGGGCGATCAAGTAGAAGTGCTGCTCGACGGCGGAGTGCGGCGCGGTACCGATGTCGTCAAAGCGCTCGCACTCGGCGCCCGGGCGGTCATGATCGGTCGCGCCTACCTCTGGGGCCTGGCGGCCAACGGGCAAGCGGGTGTCGAGAACGTACTCGACATCCTGCGCGGCGGGATCGACTCCGCCCTGCTCGGGCTCGGACACCGCTCGGTGCACGAACTCGGCCGGTCCGACCTCCTAGTTCCACCCGGATTCGCAAGAGGGCTCTGAAACAGCACGTACTACGGCCACAACGCACCACGCCACCGACCTGCTCACCAGCCCGCACCACCAACGACGCGGTGTGGACCAGTTGTATTCCCGCCGCGCCGAGGCCAGGATCCCGACCGGGATCATGACGACGAAAGCGCCGATGAAGAACTGGCCGTCGAGCTCCGCGCGGTGCCCTGGTCGCGGGCAATGGGCTGCGTACCGAGATGAGCGCCGCCGCTCAGGAATGCGCGAACCGCATCGAAGAGGCCAAAGGAATGCGGTTCCAGGAACCCCCGGGCACGTTGGATCTGATCAGCCAGGGACGGGATTTCATCCGGGAGAACAAAGATGCTCTCAAAAACATCTCCGAGGCCCTGAAGATCGTCTCCGCGGGACTCGCGGTCGTTGGCCTTGCCTTGCAGGCCATCCCGGTGGTCGGCAATGCCGTCGGAGGAGCGTTCCTAGTGGCCGCCGGGATCACCGGCGGCGCCGCGCTGGCCATCGACGCCGGCATCTACGCCGCCACCGGCGAAGGCAGCCTCACCTCAATTTTGGTCGACACCGCGTTGACGGTCATTCCCATAGGCAAGTTGGCGAAACTCGGCAAAGCTGCCTTCAGCATGGCCAAGGACTGGCGTTTTCTTGCACGCCCCACGTCACACATTTCCGAACCGGCGATCCACGCAGGCTCGGCGAATCCGGCCATGAGGAGGTGGTTCCTCCGTGATCAGCACTCGTGGATGAATGGCGAAAATGCCATCAATGCCCCTCGGTTCAATGCGAGCACACCTGGCTACGTGGAGAACTGCTCGAACAACGTGGCCACCGTTGAACATCGGTTGAACGGGGTCGAGGTCTCGACCGCACCGTTGCACAACCCGCGGTGGCCGGATCCGGCCGCACTGGGCAATCCCAATGCCAGGTTCCAGGACGTGTCCAGCTATGATGACATCATCAAGGACATGCACGCCCGCGGTGCAGGATCACGTGGTGTGGTCTACATCAATCGTCCGGGCAACCCGGACTTGTTCATAAAGCCCACGGCCCACGTGTTCAACGTCCATCACGGCCCGCACGGGGTGGAGTTCCTTGATGGCCAAACGGGTAATCTCGCGGAGCTGGAACAAAATGTCGACCGCATTGGATACATGCCGTACCGGTAGGTGCGCGACAGGTTGAGGAGTGCAGCTGGAATGGTTTCGAAAGACGACGCCAACCGCGCCGCTGAACAATTTTTGGCGGAGGTTTACGGCGACGATGCGGTTGGGTCCACGATCGTCATCGAAGGAATCGGCGAGGTCCCCAACGCATGGATCGTGGCATTCGACCTGGCCGACAGCGACACGGATGATCCGACCCAGTTGCCGATGGTGCGGAACATCATCGTCCCCAAGGACGGCACTCCCGCGCACCTGCCACCGACAGCGCTTCCGATCCCGAAGTATCTGTCCATGGTCGAGTCCGGAGAATGGAACTGGGTCGGCGCGCCATAATTCCGACCCCACCCTGCCCCTGACGATTCATGCCTGCTGCCTGGTGACATCCAGGTTCGGCAAGCCGAGCGGGTCGGTCCGGTCACTCGGCTGGCACGCGGGCCAGCGCCTGAAGATCCGCGCACTGGCCGGCTCGGTGCTGGTGGCGGTCACCAGCCCGAAATCGCCGACCCGGGAATCGCTGCGCCGCCTGGTTCTCCCCAGGCGGCGCAGCGGTCGTGGTGCCGGGTGATCGTCAGCGCAGCGTGGCTTCGACGATGGAGTACGGCGTCGGGGTTTCCACGATGCGGTCCAGGGTGAAACCGGCCCGGTCGAGCAGCACCCGGTATTCCTCGGCGCTGCGCTCCTGACCGGTCAGCATCCCGAGCATGGTCAGGTCCATCATCTTGCTCAGGTGCGGGAGGTCGTCCGCGGGAACGACGCCTTCGAGCAGCAGCACCCGCGCCCCGGAATCGGCCGCCGCGGCGATCGAACCGAGGATGCGCAGGCTCGACTCGTCGTCCCAGTCGTGCAGGATGTAGGACAGCACGTAGACATCGGCGGTCGGAACCGATTCGAAGAAGTCGCCGGCGACGACCTCGACCCGGTCCGCCAACCCGTTGCGGGCCAGGCTGTCCCGCGCGCCGGACACGATCGCCGGAAGGTCGAAGACGATCCCGAGCCGGTCCGGGTCCGCCCCCAGCAGCTCGGCCAGGACGTTGCCGCTGGCACCGCCGATGTCGGCGACGACCTTGCCCTCGGGCAGGACGTAGCCGTCGAACATGCCCGTCCGCAGGCTCGAGCTGAACTCCGTCATCGCCCGGTTCTGCAGCTCGGCGCGGTCGGAATCGGCCGCGATCCAGTCGAAGAACGGTTCGCCGAGGTGGACGTCGGCTGCCGGTCGGCCGGTGCGCGCGGCGGTGAGCAACTCGCTGAACGGGAGGTAGTGCGTCTCCATCCAGTAGCAGATCGCGTTGTACATCGACGAGGGGTGCTCGCGGGAAAGGATCGCGCCCAGCTCCGTGACGCGGACCCGGTCCCCCTCGCTGCTGAACACGCCCAGCGGGGTCAAGGATCGGATCAGCCGGTGCAGCGCGCCCGGATCGGCTCCGGCGCGCTCGGCGAGCACGTTCACCGGCAGCGGGCCGTCGTTCGCCAGCATGGTCGGCACATCCAGCTTCGCCACCGCGTACAGCGCCTGCGACACCTGGAAACCGGCCATCAGGCGGCTGATCTGGGCGGTCGGCGGCGGGGTGGGATGGCTTTCCGAGGTCATCGATCCTCCGAGTTCGGGGTCGCGCGGGCGAACTTCCGGCCGGCTCGCACCGGAAAGTTCCTTGATCGACAACCTATCGGCACCCGCTGCCGAACGTCCACGCACGTGCGCGACCAACAGCCCCCAACACGCCGGCCGACCTGAGATGATCTTGATGTGGCTGCGCCACGGCAACCATCCGAAGAACTGCGATACGCACCGCTAGTCACAATTCCTCGGTGAGGAGCAGTTCGAACTCCTCCCTGGTCGCGGCGAGATGCCGGGTCATCTCTACCGCCGCTCGGTCCGGGTCTCGATCCCGGACGGCGGCGAGCACCAGCGCATGCCCCTGCACGCAGGACCCTTTGAGGAACTGGAAACCCAGGAGGTCGACCGGCGCGAACATCTTGACCCTGGCGTCTTCGACGGCGACCGCGAGCTCGTGGTTCCCGGAAGCACGCGCGACCGCGAGGTGGAACGCCGTGTCCGCATTGCGGGAGTCGTGCAGCGCCTCGGACGCTTCGAGCTCGGCCTGCGCCTGTTCCATCGCGGCGAGGTCCTCGTCGCTGCGCCGTTCGGCGGCGAAGCGTGCCGCGGCGCTGTCGATCACGGCGCGGAACTCGACGAGCGCCACGATGGCACCCGCCCGTTCGCGGACGTCCTGGCGGATCCGCCACGCCTCGACCATCGAGGCCTGCACGAACGCTCCACCGCGGGCACCGCGGCGGATGGCGATCTGCCCACTGCCCTCCAGGATCCGCAGCGCCTGGCGCAGCGTGTCCCGTGCGACCCCGAGCTGTTCGGCCAGCTGCCGCTCCGGGGGAAGACGGTCCCCGGGCCGGATACGTCCCAGCGTCATCTCCCGCCGGAGATGATCGACGATGGCCTGGTAGCCGGAAATGGCCCGCGGCGACGTGGCTGCAGCCGAGGTGTCCGGGATGGCCTGCGCTGCCGAGTCGGCCGGGCTTCCCGAGGCGGCTGAGACGTCACCGGCCCGCTTGCTCGTCACGCTCGCACCCCGCTCGGACTCAGAGGGGAAGACCGGGCGCGTCGGTTCCCACGATCCTCTTGCCGAGGAAGAACTCTAGCAGTTCAGCGTCCCCGTGCCCCCCGATACCGGAGCTGCCGAAGAAGCTCTGCGCCGAGTGCGGCGACATGTCCAGCACGCTCGTCCCGTTGACCTTCACCTCTCCGGCGACGAGCCGGGCACCGAGCGCACCTGCCTCGTCGATGTCCTCGGAGAAGACGTATCCGGCGAGTCCCACCTGGCCGGAATTCGCGCGGCGCACCGCATCCTCGGGTTCGTCGAAGGCCTCGATCGTGAGTAGTGGGCCGAAGATCTCCGAGTCCGGCTCGACGGCTTCGCCGACGGCGAGCGTCGGGGGAAAGAAGAAGCCTTCGTCGGGCGTCGGGCCTGTCTCGACGATCGTGGCGCCGCGGGCGGCGAGGACATCGCGCTGCGCGGTCAGCTGCTGCCGCCGTCCCTCGAAGGCGACGGGCCCGAGCGTCGTCGTGTCGTCGAGGCTGGAACCGATCCGCAGCGTGGCGAGTTCCGCGCGCAGCCCCTCGACGAGCCTGTCACGCACCGCGCGCGACGCGAGGACCCGCCGCGGTGCCTCGCACCACTGGCCGGAGAGCTTCATGGCGCCGCCCGCGAGCGCCTTTGCGGTGACCTCGACATCGGCGTCCGGCAACACGATCGCCGGGTTGTTCGAGCCGAGCTCGAGGCGGAGCTTGGCGAAGCGGGGTGCGGCGGCGGCCGCGATGGCGCGGCCGGTCGGAGTGGAGCCGGTCATCGAGATCGCGGCGATCCGCTCGTCCTCGACGAGCCGGGATCCAGCCTCCGCGCCGCCGAGCACCAGGTTCACGACGCCGTCGGGAATGCCCGCTTCGGCGGCCGCTTCCGCGACGAGCAGCGCGCTCCACGGCGAGGCCGGTGACGGTTTCATGACGGCGCTCGCGCCGGCCGCGAGTGCGAAACCGAGCTTCTTGACGGCCATCGCCGAGGGTGCGTTCCAGGGCATCAGGAGGGCGGCGGGGCCCCACGGCACGCGGTGGATGCGCACGTCCCGGCCGTCCGCGGGCAGGGCCGCGGCGTCGCCGAGCGCGAGCGCCCGGTCCGCGGCGGAGCGCACGGTGTCGCCGTTGCTGGACGCGAACAGCCGGGTCACCGAGATCGGCACGCCCGAGTTGATCGCGTCGAGGCGGGCGATCTCGTCGGCACGGGCGTCCAGACCGTCGGCGAGGGCCCGCAGGAACGGTGCGCGCCTCTCGGCGCCGAGCGAGGACCAGCGCCCGTCGGCATGTGCACCGGCCGCGGCGCCGACGGCCCGGTCGATCTGCTCGCTCGACGACGAGCGACTCGGTGCGAGTTCGGCGCCGGTGTTCGGGTCGCGCAGCGATGCTCCGTCGTCGGTGCGGCTCTGCTCGGCGCGGCCGTCGATCCAGGTGCACGGGGAGGGAAAGGTCATGCTCGTCAGATCCGATCGAAATAGCGCTGCAGGTCCCATTGCGTCACCGTGGATTGGTAGACGCGCCACTCCAACTCGGCGAGGTGGCGGAAGTGCGATGTGTTCTCTTCACCGATGAGCCGGCGGACGAAATCGGACGTCGCGAACATCTCGGCTGCCTCGGCGAGCTGCGTGGGCATGGCCGCGTCGATCTCCCCGTCGTAGGCGTTGCCCACCGTCATCGCGGGCGGTGTCGCCGAACGTGCGATGCCGTCGCGGGCGGAGGCGAGCACCCCGCCCAGGGTCAGATAGGGATTGGTGTCTGCGCCGGGTATCCGGTATTCCACACGCAGGGCGGACGACGTGTGCCCGACGATCCGCGCTGAGACCGACCGGTTCTGCACCGCCCATGTCCGGCCGTACCCCGCGATCTCCTGTGAGTTGGTGCGCCGGTAGGAGTTGACGGTCGGCGCGTACCAGGCCATGAACGCGGGGGTGTGCTCGAGCATCCCGGCGACGGCCGAACGCAGCGTGTCGCTCATGCGGTGCTCGGCGTCGGCGTTCCAGAAGACCGACCCACCCGCGTCGTCGAGCAGCGAAAGGTGCACGTGGCAGGACGAGCCGGGCTGGTCGTTGAGCGGGCGCGCCATGAACGTCACCGACATGCCCGCTGCCACCGCGCTGTCGCGCACGGCGAGCTTGTAGAGCGCGTGCCGGTCGGCCATCTCGAGCGGGTCGCCGTAGGCGAAGGTCATCTCCCACTGCCCGGTTCCCCATTCGGACTGCCCCGCCTCCACCTCGATACCGCTGTCCCGCAGGTCGCGACGCAACTTCTGGAAGAAGGGCTCGTAGCCGTTGCCCTCGTGGATCATGAAGTCGCTCGGCGTGAGGGTCGTGGGGTCCAGGTCGTCCCGAAAGTCGCTCTTGCGCAGCGCACGAGGGTTGTTCGCGAACAGGTAGAACTCCAGCTCGGTACCGGCCTGCGGCGAGTAGCCCATGTCCCGGTACCTGGCGAGCTCCTTCTTGAGCAGCACGCGCGGCGAGATGTCGAGCGGTTCGCCGGTCGTGGGCCACACGGGGTCGGCCATGCAGATGGCGACTCCCTGCAGCCACGCGGCTCGGCGCAGCGTGCCGACGTCGGGGATGAGCGCCACGTCGGGTGCGCCGTTGTGCATGCTGCAGACGGCGAGGACGCCCGCGCCGATGAGGTCGAAGGACTGCTCGACGTCCCAGGCCCACGCGCAGGTGCAGATCTCGACGCCGCACTCCAGGATGCCGGGGAAGCGCTCCGCGGGAACCCGCCGTCCCACCAGGCGGCCCTGCAGGTCCGGGGTCGCGACGATCACCGTGTGGATGCCCGCTCCTTCGAGCTGGCGCGGGTCAAGGAGAGGGGTCATCGCGTCAACCACCCGCCGTCCACCGGCAATTCGATGCCGTCGATCCAGGCCGCCTCGTCCGAGAGCAGCCACGAGATCGCCGAAGCCACGTCGGCCGGCGTTCCGACCCGGCGCACGAGCAGGCGCTGTCCCAGGAACTCCATGGCCTCGGGGCTCGTGACGTCCTCGTAGGAGAAGAAGTCCGTCGCGATGGGTCCCGGCGCGACGCAGTTGACGCGGATGTTCTTTGGGGCGAGTTCGACGGCGAGCGCCTTGGTGAGTGCGGGTACGCCGCCCTTGCTCGCGTTGTAATGCGGCTGCGCGGTGCTGCCGCTGGTCACGACCACGGACGCCTCGACGGTGGAGAGGTTGACGATCGCGCCGCCCCCGGCGGCATCGAGGTGCGGGGCCACCTCCTGCGCGACCAGGAACTGGCCCTTGAGGTTGACGTCGAGCACGAGGTCCCAGGCGTCGTCGGTGAGGTCGGACAGCGAGTGCGGAGTCACCAAGCCCGCATTGTTGACGAGCAGGTCGAGCGATCCCCACGCCGCGGCCGCGGCCTCGGCGGCGGCCCGGATGCCGGAGCGCTCACGCACGTCGACGGCGGCGGACAGCGCCGTACCGCCATCGGCCTCGACGAGTTCCGCGGTTTCCCGGGCAGCGTCGCCGTTGACGTCGGTCGCCATGATCCTCGCGCCCTCGCCCGCCAGGCGCAGCGCGGTCTCCCGGCCGATACCGCCGCCTGAGCCGGTGATGAAGACCGATCGGCCGGCATGTCGTTCGCTCATCGTGCGACCTCCTGTGCGTTGTCGTTGCGGGTGAGCCCGGCCTTGGCGGACGCGGTGCGGGCGAGCCAGGTGAAAATCGGGTCGTTGCCGAAGGTCTCGGGATGCCACTGCACTCCGATCGCGGACGTGCCCGCGATCTCGATGGCCTCGGCGGTGCCGTCCGGGGCACGGCCGACGACGGTCACCCCGTCGCCGGGACGGTCGACCGCCTGGTGGTGGAAGGAGTTGACTCTGGTGCGCGTGCCGTAGACGGCCGCGTGCGTGCTGCCCTCGGTGAACTCCACGTCGTGGACCCGGTGCGCACGCGGATAGGCGTAGGAGCCGTGCGACTCGCCTTCCCCGAGCTCGAGATGCTGCTGCAGCGTGCCCCCGAGCACCACGTTGAGAATCTGCTGGCCCCGGCAAACGCCGAGGATGGGGATGTCCCGCTCCAGTGCCGCGGTGACGAGGTCGGTCTCGAACTGGTCGCAGGCCGGATCCACGACCGTCGTGAAAGGACCGGGCGCCTGGCCGTACCGGCGCGGGTCGACGTCGTCCCCGCCGACCAGAACGAGCCCGTCGAGTCGCGCCACGAGCGCCCGCGCGTCGCCGTCGAGAGGCAGGTGCACCGCGAGCGCGCCTGCGCCCTGTACCGACGTGGCGAATTCGGCGAAGTAGACGTCGATGGGCGCGTCGGAGAATCCCCGCGGAGCCGTCATGATCGCCGCGCTCTTCCGGCGACCGGTCAGCCCGATCAGCGGGCTCGCCGCGGCGGCAGTCGCGTACCGAGTCGGATTCATCGGATCGAACTCCCGGTGTCGTTCGTGGTCGAGTTCCTGTGCGCTCAGGGCGAAATCCGCGGGATCGCGAGCTTTGACCAACAGCGCTCGCACCGCGCCGAGACCCGGCGCCAGGACGACGATCGCGAGCAGCACGTAGCCCACGTCCCCAGGTGGCTTGCCCGCGGCGCCGACGTCTTCGACGACCAACGGGAGGTTGCTGGCGATCAGTTGGGCGGCTACGGCGAGGCCCACCGGGCCGGCGAGCGGCGCAACCGCATCACGGGCAGACCGACTCCGTTACCGACCAGGAAGCCGATCGGCATGAAGGTCACGGCGCGCGGGCCGAGGGTGCTGCTCAGCCGGTATTCGCCCTGGACGCTCATCGGCGAACCTCCTTCAGGAGCGTTTGGCCCAATAACTAGACCATTCGTCCATGGGCGCCGAAAACCCAAGGCGGGAGAGTTGACCGAACCGTTACGCGGCGCGTGCTCGCCGACGTCCGGGCCCTCCGCCGAATACTTGTCAGACGTTCGGACGACACGGCCGAGCCGCGGTCTCATGCAGCCGATCGCGTTGCCACAGCGTGGAATTCGAGCCAACCGCCCGCCTCGGCTCACTTCCCGCGAAGACGGCCGATTCGCTTGATCCGGTCCAGCAGGGTGCCGAGCATCATGCGCAGCGCGCTCGGCGCGGCGTGGGACCGCTGCGGTGCTTCTCCGGTGGTGGCGGCCTGGCGGACCGAGTCGGCGAACTGCTCGAACATGCGTCGGCTGATGTCGCCTGCCAGCGCTCGGCCGAACTGGGCGATGCGGCCGGTCAGGTACACGGCCGCGTCGGCGCGGAGTTCCGTTCCCGCTGCGGTCGCATGCGCCCGCAGCGTGATGTCGGCCTGGGTTTGCGCCCCTCCGGTGTCCTGCCCCTGCGCGAGCACGCGGATCGTCCCGGTTTCCCGGTCCTGTTCGAGTACCCGGGCGACCCCGTGGAACGAGAGCTTGATGGGTCCGACCGCGACTCGCGCGCGTCCGGCGTAGAGCTGGTCGCCGAGTTCCTCGGTGAGCTCCGCGCCGGGAAGGCATCCCGCCAGCACGTGCACGTCGTCGAGCACCCGCCACACCTGATCGAACGGCAGCTCCAAGGCGGTGTCCACCTGCACCGCGATCGTCGGATCTCCCTCGGGGAGCACGATCTCCACGTTCCCGGCAGGTTCGCCCGACGGTTCTGCGTTCTCCTCGGTGACCGTGGCCGACTGGCCGCCGGAGCGGCCGACCAGCGCCCGCCGGGCGCAGTTGCCCGGCTCGGGGATTCCCTCCGGGTGCGCGGCGCGGGTTTCGGAGACGGCGGTCATGATGTTCCGGTAGCCGGTGCAGCGGCAGATCACGCCGGACAGCTCCGCGGGGAGCTCCTCGTCGGTGACCTCGGGTTCGTTGCTGAGCAGGTCGTAGGAGCTGAGCAGGAAACCCGGGGTGCAGAAACCGCATTGCAGGGCGTGGTTCCGCCCGAAGGACTCCTGCAGCGGGTGCAGGTCGTCCGGACGCCCGAGCCCTTCGACGGTGACGACCTCGGAGCCGTCGAGCTGACAGGCGAACAGCAGGCAGGCGCGGACTGCTTCGCCGTCGACCAGCACGGTGCACATCCCGCAGACCCCGTGCTCGCAGCCGACGTGGGTTCCGGTCAGTCCCAGGTGGTCGCGCAGCGCGTCCGCCAGCGTGACGCGGGCGGGGAGGTTCAGCACCGCGGGTGTGCCGTTGACCGTGAACCGCACTTCGACGGTTTCGCCGGCTTCGGCGCGGACCGGTCGAAGGCCTTCCTGCACGGGTTCTCGTGCGCTCGTCATGCTTCCACCTCCGCTGTGCCGCGCACCGCACGGCGGTATGCCTTGGCTGTTTCGCGGGGCGCCAGCGCGCGCAGGAGGCGCCGGCGGTAGCCGTTCGACGCGTGCGCGTCGCCGTCGGTGTCGACGACCTCGCGCACCACGTCGTCGAGCGCACCGGCCAGCTCGGACTGGTCGCCACCGGCCGTGCGGACGAGGCCGGTCAGGTCACGGGTGACGGGCCGGTCGGAAACTCCGAAAGCCGTCATCGTCGCGGCGGACACGCCGCCGCCGTCATCGACGCGGACGTGCGTTGCTACTCCGGCCAGCGCGAAGTCACCGTGCCTGCGCGCGATCTCGGCGAAGCCGAAGCCCTCCCCCGGCCCGGCCGCCGGGAAGGAGACCGCGGCCAGGACGTCCTCCGCGCGCAGTGCGGTCGTCATCGCCCCGTCGAAGAACCCGCGGGCTCGAACGGCGCGTTCGCCCTCGGGGCCCGCCAGGGTCAGCTCCGCGTCCAGGCAGCAGGCGACCGCCGGGAGCTCGGCGGCCGGATCGGCGTGCGCCAGGCTCCCGCAGATCGTGCCGCGGCTGCGCAGTTCGCGGTGCCCCACCCAGGGCAGCGCGAGCCGCAGCAACGGCACCTGCGCGGACTCGGGCGCGCGCTCCACTCGACGCTGCCGGACGGTGCCGCCGACCTCCAGCCGGTCGCCCACTGCCCGCAGCGCGTCGAGCCCGGTGACCGCGTTGATGTCCACCAGGGTCGTCGGCCGCGCCAGCCGCATGGCCAGCACCGGAACCAGGGATTGCCCGCCGGCGATGACCTTGCCGCCGCCGTCTGCGTCGACGAGTTCGGCAACGGCGTCGGACAACGCCGCGGGGCGCGCGTACGCGAAGGGTGCGGCCTTCATCCAGCTCCTCACCGCCCCTGGAACTTCGGGGTGCGCTTCTCGCCGAACGCGGCGACGCCTTCGGCGAAGTCCTTGCTGGAGCGCAGCATCGCGTAGGCCTTGCGCTCCAGCTCGATCCCGCTGTACAGCGGGGCGTCGACGCCGCGGTCGAGAACTTCCTTGGCAGTGCGCGCGGCCAGCGGGGAGAACCCGATCAGCTTGGTCACCAGCCGCTCGACCTTCTCGTCGAGCTCCGCTCGATCGGCGGCCAGCTCGGCGAGAAGTCCCCAGTCCTTGGCGTCGTCGGCGTTGATCCGGGACGCGGTCAGCACGTGGTACTTGGCGCGGGAGAGCCCGATCAGCCGGGCGAGGCGTTGCGTTCCGCCGGAGCCCGGGATCATGCCGAGGTTCATCTCCGGAAGCGCGAACTGGCTTCGTTCGGTCGCCACGCGGATGTCCGAGGACAGCGCGAGTTCGAACCCAACGCCGAAGCAGTAGCCGTCGACGGCGGAAATGACGACCTTGGAACTGCGGGAGGGCGCGGTCACGTTGTGCCCGAGGTCGGTGAAGTCGACCGGGTCGACCTCCATGAAGCCCGCGATGTCGCCGCCCGATGAGAAGTGCTCGCCTTCGCCCCGGATGACCACGACCTGGATGGCGTCGTCGGCGTCGATCTCGGCGAACCGGTCGGCCATGACCTGCCGGGTCTCCCAGGTGATGATGTTGTACTTGCCGTGGTCCAGCGTCAGGTACGCGACCCGGCCGTCGTGGCCGCGGGTCAGCTTGATCTCGCCTCCGGTGAGGGCCATGTCGTCAGTACTCCCCTTCTGTTCCTTCGAGCACCGCGGTGTCCGTTGTCGCCGCGAGCAGTCGGTGGATCACGTCGCCGTGAATCGGCAGCGTGGTGATGTCGGCGCCGGACGGCGCGAGCGCGTCCGCGACCGCGTTGGCGATCGCCACCGGCAGGCTCATGCAGCTGCCTTCGCCGCAGCCCTTGGCACCGAGGCGGGTCAGCGGCGAAGGCGTTTCCAGGTGGTCGCTGCGCAGCTCGTAGCCGACCTCCGCGGTGGTCGGGCACAAGTAGTCCATGAACGTCGCGGAGGTGGGCTGGCCGTTGTCGGCGTAGCGCAGCTCCTCGTACATCGCGCCGCCGATGGCGTGCGCCAGCGCGCCGTGGACCTGCCCTTCCAGCAGCACCGGGTTCAGGATGGTGCCCGCGTCGTGCACTGTGGACACCAGCTCCAGGGTGAGTTCGTAGGTCTGCGGGTCGATGCGGCAGACCACGAGCTCGGCGACGAAGCCGTAGCACAGGCTGGAGTTGATCTGGTCGTCCCGGCTGGCCGCTTTGGCCTGCGGTGGTGTGAAGGCGGCTTCCTCGTACAGCCGGGCCGAGGTTCCCTCCGGCAACGAGCCGGGGTCCCAGTGCACCACTCCGGCGGCGTGGCGGAAGTCCACCGACTTCGCGTGGTCGTCGCGGTGCCGGATCCGGCCTTCGGCGAATTCGAACTCTTCGGGGTCCAGCCCCAGCATCGACCCGGCCGCCGTCCGCATCGTGCGGGCGAGCCGGTCGCACGCTTCGACCAGCGCGCTGGTCAGCAGCGGCGCGAACCTCGACGAGTAGCTGCCGGAGCTGATCGTCCACGGAGTGGTGGCGGTGTCCATCTCCACCACCGGTCGGACCTTCTCCAGCGGCAGTCCGAGCCTGTCGGCCACGACCTGCTGCGCGACGGTGGCGTGCCCCTGGCCCTGCGGGACGGTTCCCAGCAGGACCGAGACGACCCCGTTGACGTCGACGCTGACCCGCACGTGCTCGGTGGAACCCGACTTTCCGCGCCCGGGCGGGCGTTCGTCGGCCGGAGTGGCCAGTCCGACGTACCCGATGTTGGTCGCCGACGGATCGACGATGGTGGCCAGCCCGATGCCGAAGTGCTCGCCGCGCTCCCGCGCCTCCCGCTGGCGCTGCCGCAGCGCCGGGTAGTCGGCGTTCTTCAACGCCATGTCCAAGGCCCGCGGATAGTCGCCCGAGTCGTAGATGCCGCCGGTCGCCGTCCGGTACGGGAACGCGTCCGCGGGCACCAGGTTGCGCTGGCGGATCTCCGCGACGTCGATCCCGCACGTCGCGGCGATCTTGTCCATCAGCCGCTCCAGCCCGAAGTAGAGCTGCTGGCCCCCGAAACCGCGGTTGAGCCCGGTCGGCGTCTTGTTGGTCACCACCGCGCGCGAGCGGATCTGCACGGCTTCGACGTCGTAGGCGCCGGTGAGGTTTCCGAAGCACCGGTAGAGCGTGCTCGGTTCCGGCGGGCGCAGGTAGGCGCCGACGTTGTCGACGAGATCCGCCCGCAACGCCTGGACCTGGCCTTCCGCGCTGACCGCGGCTTCGAAGCGCATCGCCCGGTCCGAACCCGCTGAGCTGGCCAGCAGGTGTTCGCTGCGGTCCTCCGTCCAGCGCACCGGGCGCCCGGCGTGCTTGCTGGCCAGCGCCATCAGCACCACGTAGGGGTAGATCCCGGCCTTGATGCCGAAGCTGCCGCCGTTGTCCGCCGGGATCATCAGCCGCACGCGAGAGGCCGGCACGCCCAGCGAACCCGCGATCACCGGGACCATGGAGAACGGACCGTGGAAGTTCGCCCAGGCGGCGATGGCCGGACCGTCCACTTCGTCCTGCCACTCGGCGATCACCGAGTAGCACTCCATCGGTGTCGACGAATAGCGCGGAAATCGGTACTCGCCGCGGACGACGTGATCGGCTGCGGCGAAGAGCTCGTCCACGGGTCCGAAGTGGAACGTGCGGTCGGTGGCGACGTTGCTGTCGGCCGCGTCGTGCAGTCGCGGTGCCTCGGGGCGCAGCGCGGCGTCGACGTCCACGACCGGTGGCAGCGGCTCGTAGTCCACGGAGACCAGCTCGGCGGCGTCCTCGGCGGCGTAGCGGTCGGCGGCGACCACGACCGCGACGGGTTCGCCGACGAAGCGCGCCCGATCGGTCGCCGTCGGGTAGTACGACATGGGCGTCTTCAGCGACAGCGGGAACGGGTTCAGCGCTTCCAGCACCTCGTCGGGTCCGATCACCGCCGCCACACCGGGGTGCGCGCGAGCACGGGTGAGGTCGACGCCGCGGATGCGGGCGTGCGGATGCGGGCTGCGCACGATCGCCGCGGTCAACGTGCCCGGCAGCGGGTCGAGGTCGTCGAGGAACCGGCCGCGCCCGGTCAGCAGGGCGGGGTCCTCGATGCGTGCCGTGGTGCGCGCAGGCGTCATCGAAGTGCTCACTTTCGCGATCCGATCGAAGCAGCGGAGACCTCTGCCAGCGGCGTGAACCGCCCATCGGTGAGTTCGCGGCGCAAGATCTTGCCCACCGCCGATTTCGGGACCTCGGCGACCGCGACGACCCTCTTGGGCCGTTTCAGCGGCGGCAGCCCGGCCCCGGAGCGGATGTACCCGGTCAGCGCGGCGGCGGCGTCCTCCGGGGTGAGCCCCGCTGCGGGGACGAAGAACGCGGTGACGGCCTGCCCCCAGCGGTCGTCCGGCATCCCGACGACCACGACGTCGGCGACCTCCGGGCAGCGGATCAGCGCGTCCTCGATCTCGTCGGGGTAGATGTTCTCGCCGCCCGAATTGATCATGTTGTCGACGCGTCCGGACACCCACAGGTCGCCGTCCTCGTCCGCGACGGCGAGATCACCCGGGAAGTACCAGCCGCCGCGGATGGATTTCGCATCCGCGTCGGGCCGGTTCCAGTACCCGGTGAAGGCTTCCGGCGACTCCATCGAGATCGCGATCTGGCCCTGCTCGCCGGCACCGACCAGCGCGTCCGGGGTGGCCCGCGGGTGCGGGTCGACCAGGCGAACCCGGGTGAACACGCCGGGGCGCCCGGCGCAGCCCGGTTTCGCCGCGACGTCCGGCCCGATGGTGAAGGTGTAGATCTCGGTGCTGCCGAAGTGGTTGACCAGCACCTCGGGTTCGAGTTCGGCGACGAGCCGTTCCGCCAGCGCCGGGGTCATCGCGGCTCCGGCGTAGGCGAGCTTGCGGACGCCGGTCTCCCCCAGCCGGCCCGTTCCCAGCAGGCTCCAGTAGATCGTGGGCACCAGGTACAGCGCGGAGACGCGCTCCCGGGTGATCAGCTCCAACGATTCCTCGGCGTCGAACCGGACCTGCGGGACCCAGGTCCCGGCGCTGACCACGCTGGCCAGCAGGGTGCGCAGGCCCATCGTGTGGAACATGGGCATCACGCCGAGGGTCGTCTCGAAGGGAGCCGACCGGCTCTGGTGCAGGTGCGCGACGGCGGCGTAGAACTCCGCTCGGTGCGTGCGCGGAACACCTTTCGGCTTCCCGGTGGTGCCCGAGGTGTAGAGCATGACGCTCGTGTCGGAGTCGCGCACCGGTGCGTCGATCGCGCCGTCGGGCTGAGCAGCGGCGGATCCCAGCAGCTCCTCGACACCGGCCGGAGCGCCTTCCCCGACGTGCGCGTGCGGCAGGGGCTCGGTGCGCTGCAGCGCCTCGCACGCCCTCTCGACCGTGGACACGTCCGTGACCACCAACCTCGGCGCCGCGTCCGACAAGCAATAGGCGAGCTCGTCGACACCGAAGCGGAACGACAGCGGAACCGAGACGGCTCCGAGCTTCTGCGCCGCCAGGTGCAGCGAGGCCATCGGTTCGCCACCGGCGAGCAGGAACACGACCCTGTCCCCGTGACCGACGCCGCGCGCGGCCAAGGCACGAGCCAGCCGGCTGGTGTGGACGTCCCACTCCGCGTAGGTCATCGAGCGCTCGCCGCCGACCGCGCGGCCGGCGGGGTACCGCTCGGCGGTCCAGCTCAACACTCTCCCGAGATCCATTCCCAGTCCTCGCAATATCACCGGTGCGAAACAAGCCCGAGGCAGATCATCCGTTTCAAATCGTCCGAAACAGATGGTTGGAAACGTACGGTAGGGTTCGGAGCGTGTCAACGGTTCGGCTTTCCACGACCTCGTACGTCGTGCTGGGGATGATCGCGATGCGCGGGCCATCGACCTCGTACGACCTCAAGCGGGCCATCGGCCACTCGGTGGGCTACTTCTGGCACTTCCCGCACGCCCAGCTCTACTCCGAGCCCAAGCGGCTCGAACAGCTGGGACTGCTCGAGGTCGAGGAGGAGGACGACGGGCGCCGCCGGCGCACCTACACGATCACCGACACCGGCCTCTCGGCCATGCGCTCATGGCTGGCCGAGCCCACCGACCAGCACTTCGAGCTGCGCGACATCGCCGAGATCAAGCTTTTCTTCAACGAGCTCGCCGACTCCGACGACGTCGAGCGGCTCGCGCAGGACCAGATCAAGCAGCACCAGGCGCGCATCGCCGAGTACGAGCAGATGCAGCAGCGCTTCGGCGACGAACCGGCCATTTCGCGGCGCATGGTCACGCTCGGCCTCGGGCTTGAGATGGAGCACGCCGCCCTGCGGTTCTGGACCTCGCTCGCCGAACGCGCCGAGCGAGGCGAGTTCGAGGACTGACGCCGGGCGGGCCGATCGGACGCGGCGTCCGCGAGCAGGGTGGAATTCCCCGACCGCCAAACGTTGCACACTCGGACGACGACCTCGCCGTTCACCGCAGGCCGGGCGCCGCGGAATGACCTCGCAGCGCCGACCGTGGTCAACTGATGGCGCGAGATGCGGCGTGCGGCACCCTCCGCGTCCGGGGTCCGCAAACGGAGCGGCACGAACGGAGAGCTGTTCATGGCAAGTCGACGTGACACCACGCCCGGTCCCACGCCCTTCGAGATTCACGAGTCCGGGGCTCTGCTGCACGGCACGAAGGCGGATCTCGCGGTCGGCGACCTGCTGCTGCCGGGCCGCCTTTCGAACTTCGAGGCGGGCAGGGTCATGAACCACGTCTACGTGACCGAGACGCTCGACGCCGCCACCTGGGCAGCCGAACTCGCCGCGGGCGCAGGTCCCGGACGCATCTACCTGGTGGAACCCACCGGCCCGATCGAGGACGACCCCAACGTCACCGACAAGAAGCTGCCCGGCAATCCCACTCGTTCCTATCGGACCCGCGAACCCGTCCGCATCATCGGTGAACTCGAGAACTGGACCGGCCACACCCGCGAGCAGCTACAGGCGATGCAGGACACCCTCGACGATCTCAGGCGACGCGGACTCGACGTCATCTACGACTGACCCGCTCGATGCCGCGGCCGGCGCGATCGCCGGCACCGGCGTCGTCGAACAGCGGGATTCCGGGCGGGACGCGAAGTCGTCGTGCAGCGGCAAAGCGTCAACTTTCCATTATGGACTCAAATTCCCGTTTCGGGAATGCTCAGGGTCGGCGGGCCGGTCGCATCGACAGTGAGCCGCGAGTACTCGATCGCCGGATTTCGCGATTCGGCCCACACCGCCCGGAAGTCCTGCTAGCTTCGAATCGCCGTTGAAGTTGGATCGTCGGCGTGCGTGAGCGGGCTGGGGGCCGACACGACGAACGTTCGTCGTCGGGAGACGAAATCCGCCGATGCTTGCTCGATTCGCCGGCATTGCGGATACCGACTGCAACCGAGTGCACCGCCACCGGCAGCTCGGGGAATGCGAGAGCTGTACCGACGCGCGGGGATTCTCCGGTGCCGCGACCTTTCGCCTGCCATTCCAGTGCCGCCCAGCACGACCGGGGTTCACGACTCGATTCCCGAGGGGGACAACGCAGTGACCGAAGCCAAGCACGAGCAGCACACCCAGTGGCTCCCGATCGAGCAGGAGAACAATCCCCGGCTCGGCCGGGACATCATCTTCGACTACCTCAAGACCGCCGGTGTCGACCGGCTCTACGGGGTGCCCGGCACCAACGAGATCCCGCTCATCGACGGCACCGACGTTCCGGAGCACCGCGTCGAGTACGTGCCCTGCCTGCACGAGAACATCGCCCTCGGCGCCGCCATGGGGTACGCGCGGCACCGGCGGACCGAGACCGGCGACGTCGTGCCCGGTGCGGTCGGATTGCACGTCACGCCGGGAGTCGGGCACGCGATCGGGAACCTCTTCAACGCGTTCCGGTCGCACATCCCGCTGGTGGTGCTGTGCGGACAGCAGAACAGCAATCTCCTCATCCAGGAACCGCTGTTGGGCTCGGACCTGGCTCAAGTCGCCAAGCAGTACACCAAGTGGGCCTACGAGGTGCGCGGCCCGAACGAGATCGGCATGGCCATGCAGCGCGCGCTGAAAACCGCGCTCACACCTCCGATGGGGCCGGTCTTCCTGTCGATCCCGTGGGAGTTCCTGGTGCAGCAGGGAGCCGATCCGCAGCGCGGCCGGTTCACCAGGATAGCTGGGGAATTCCACGCACAGCCGTCCGAATTGGACAAGGCCGCGGATCTCCTCGCCAAGTCGCGGTATCCGGTAATCGTCGCCGGTGACGGTGTCGGCGATGCCGAGGCGTGGCACGAACTGCAGGACTTGGCCACGGCCATCGGCGCACCGGTGTACAACGAGCAGTCCAGCAGCCACCTCAACTATCCCCACCACCTGGCACATGCGCGCGGCGAGCTGCCCAGCGTGCAGCAACAAGTCCGGCAAGTTCTCGGGCGCAAAGATCAGGACACGGTGCGGGACACCGTGTTCTTGTGCGGATTCAACGCGCAGGCGCAGCTCGTCATCTACAACTGGGATGACGGCCCCCTGATCCCCGGGCACCTGACCCAGGTCTACCTGCACAACGATCCGTGGCAGATCGGCAAGAACCACTACGGGGCGGCGGCGCCGCTGGGCGACATCAAGGACGCCTTGCCCAAGATCACCGCGGCGATCAGGGCCCATCCCGGGTACGACAAGGGGCACGTGGACGGCCTGAACGAGCAGCTGGCGCAGGAAGACCGGTCGCTCGCGCAGGATTTCCAGCAGCGGGCGAAGGAGGTCCCGGACACCGGCATCGCTCCCGCGATGCTCGTGAACGCGCTCAACACGGCGCTGCGCGACCACTCGGTCCGCCTGATCAACGAAGCGTGTTCGGACACCGCGGATTTCCAGCAGGGTTTGTCCTTCGATTCGCCGAGCAGCTACATGTCGTCCGAAGGAGGCTCGCTGGGCTACTCGATGCCAGCCAGTCTCGGTGTCGCCGACGCGGTGATCCGCTCCGGTGCGGGCGCGGCGGAGCCGGGCGACAAGCCGCCCATCGTGGTCAACGCGGTCGGAGACGGATCGGCACTGTTCTACCTGAACACGTGGTGGACCGCGGTCAAGTTCCAGCTCCCGGTGCTGTACCTGATCACGAACAACAAGCAGTACAAAACGCTCCGGGTCGGCTTGGACGTGTTGCGGAAGTCCTACGACTGGGATCCCAGCGGCAAGACCGAGTACCTCCATCTCGACGGAGAGCCCCAGCTGTCGTTCGTGGAGCTGGCGGCGGGCTTCGGTGTCGACGGCTGTCTGATCGAAAACGCGGGCGACCTCGAGCAGGCGCTGGCCGAGGCGGTTCGCGAGGTCGGCGCGGGCAAGCCCTACGTGGTGGAAGTCCTCACCGACCCGGCCCTTCCGGACATGGGCGAGGTCGACATCAGCACGAACGGCCGTCTCAGCGCGAAGGCGGACGTCGCCGAACGGGCCATTTGGAACTTCGGCCCCGCTTGACGCACTCGGGCCGCGGAACCGCCGAGTCCGCCCGCCGCGGTCGTCCGAATCCGCTCACCTCGGCTGTCTCGAAGCGAGACAGCCGAGGTTTGCGTTGACAGCAATGGGTTCTCGTGCCGGCGCACGATTCAGGGCACGTAGAAGGGGTGCGTGAGCTCGTCCCGGGCGGCGATCAGATCGGTGGCGTCCGCGCGCCCTCGCAGAGCTTCCCGAACGGCTGCGCGCATCGCGGTGCGGGTCGCCAGGCGCACCGCGTCTCCGCGTTCGGCCGCCGGATCGAGCCAGACCGCGGCGAAAACCAGCGAGTCATGATCCTCGGCGAGCAGTCCGTCGGCGACGGAGTCGAGCACGCCTTGCGCGATGCCGAGCTGGCAGGCGCCCGAGACCAGGTTCACGTGCTCATCGGTGGGCGATGTGGTCTTGTTCAGCATGATCGTCGGTGGGCGCACGGTCCGGTACGACGGCTGGTCCTCGCCGACGCACACGAGGATCGGGGTGAACCCTTCCGCGGGGCGCGCGAGCGTGCCCGTCATGATCGCTGCGGTGGGTGATCCGCGTTCGGCGAGCACCACGTTGAGGTGCACGCCGTCCGGGTTGGTTCCGCCCCACGCCTGGGAGCTGCGGCCGTCGATTCCGGTGCTCATGATCCGGTTCCTTTCCGTGGTTCGCCGGAGACCGGCAGGGCGTGCGTCTCCGGTGCGAGTGGTGCCGAGCGGATGGACGGGTCAGTTCGCCGGCGGCCCCTCGCCACCGTCGGGTTCGGCGTAGGTGGCCATTCGCGGGCCGACGACGAACCGTCCGTTCCCGGCTTTGCGGACCACGCCGAGCTCGCACATCGTCGCCAGCAGCCGGTGCACCGAGCTCTTCGGCGCGCCGACTCGCTGCACGACCTCGCTCAACCGCAGACCTCGCTGCCCGTCGGCGAGCACGTCGAGCACCGCGAAGGCCTGCGCGACGGCGGGGCTGCGGTTGCCTTCCCCTCGCTCGCCCGGCGCCGGATGCGCGCTCATCGGCCGGCGAGTTCCGCATCGACGAGCACGACGCCGCGCCGGCTCGCACCCGTGGCCAGATCGGCGAACGCGGTGTTGATCTCGTCGAAGCGGTAGGTCTTCGAGATCAGTTCGTCGATCGGCAGCTTGCCGGTGCCGAACTGGTTCAGCAGCTTCGGGATGTCCTGGGCCGGGCGGCTGGAGCCGTAGAGGCTGCCGGTCAGGTACTTCTCCTCGCGCACGAAGCGCGCGGCGGGAACGCTCGCGTACGCCGTGGCCGCGGGAACACCGACGCACACCACGCTGCCGCCCGGTGCGGTGGCGTCGAACGCCTGCTCCAGCAAGCCTTCCTTGCCGACCGCGTCGATGGTCACGTCAGCGCCGCCGTTGAGCCCGTGCACCTCGGCGACCACGTCGTCCTCCGGCGCCAGCACGCGCGTTGCTCCGAACAGCACGGCGCCCGCTCGCTTGTCCGGGTGCGGCTCGACGACCACGATCTCGTCCGCCCCGGACAGCCGCGCTGCCATGATCGCGCTGAGTCCGACACCGCCCGCGCCGTAGACGAGCACCACGTCGCCCGGCGCCACCCGGGCGCGGTTCACCACGGCGCCGTAACCGGTGAGCACTCCGCAGCCGACGAGTGCGGCGACCGGAAATGGGATCGTTGCGGGGATTTTGATGGCACTGGCGGCAGGAACCACCGTGTTCTCGGAGAACGTGGACAGGAACGAGTAGTGGTGGACGTCGCGCTCGCCGTCGTGCATCCGGACGGTCCCGTCCAGCAAGGTGCCCGCCAGCAGCGCGGGCGCGCTGGCCGTGCACAGCACCGGGCGGCCCGCTTGGCAGTAGCGGCACCGGCCGCAGCTGGGCAGCCAGCACAGCGCGACGTGGTCACCGACCTCGACGTGCCCGACTCCGGCACCGACCGCGGTGACGACGCCGGCCCCCTCGTGGCCGAGGACGGCGGGCAGCGGCGACGGGATGCGCCCGCTGATCGTGTGCGCGTCGCTGGCGCACACGCCGGTCGCGGCGATCCGCACCGCGACTTCTCCCGGGCGGGGCTCGTCCAGGCGGAGCGTGCGGAATGCGAGCGGGGCGGCGGTCTCTTCGAGGACCGCGGCACGAGTTTCCATTCGAGCAACTCCTCGGGAATCGTTGAGACGGGGCCACTCGAACGACATTCGTTCCACATGTGGAACACGTTTCTCGGGGGCCGCGCAGAGTGTGGATATCGGTTACCCGGAGTGTCAATAGGACGTTGAGGCGGGCGCCGCCCGCCCTTGCCGAATGCCCTCCCCGCAGCACCGCCCGCCGACCAGCACCCGGCTCGACCCTGGCGCGGCCCCGCGCACGATCGCCGCCACAGCCCGGAAAAACCGGACCAGCGCGTCTTGACGCCCGCGTCCGGCCGCGGCTACGCTCCCGCGAACAGCACAACTGAAAACCACGTTACTAAGAGACCCAGAGAACAGTAACCCCATTCGAAGCACGGGGGATGCTGTTCTCTTTTTTTGTGCCCGGCAGGGCCCCACAACGAGGTGGAGGCAGGTGAGCGATGTGCGGAGACGGCTGAGTTATCTGCTGCTGTGCACGTCCGGCGGGGTCATATTCCAGGTGGCCTACATCAGATTCGTTTTCCTGGAACCGACCTATCAGGCGCTCGGACTCAGCGGACCGGAATACGGCGACATCATGTCGGTGTTCGGCGCGGTCGCCGCGGTGATGTACTTCGCGGGTGGCTGGTTCGCCGACCGGTTCGCCCCGCGTGCGCTCGTCGCGACGGCGCTGACGATCACCGGGCTCGCCGACCTGGCGCTGATCGCCGTGCCCGGCTACGCCACCGCGCTGCTCGCGCACGTCGTCATGGCCTTCGCCGGGATGGCGCTCTATTGGCCGGCGCTGGTGCGCGCGATCGGCTCGTTCGGTTCCTCCGCGCAGCAAGGCAGGTTGTTCGGCTTCCTGGAGGCGATCCGCGGCGTCACATCGACGGTGATCAGCGGGATCGCCGCGTTGCTGATCGGGACCGCGCTCGCCCCGGCAACAGGGGTGCGCGCGCTGATCGGGACCTATGGCGTGCTGTGCCTGGTGCTGGCGGGCCTGATCTGGCTCGCGCTGCGCGGCCCGGCCGACGGCATCGCGAGCGGCGAACGTTCGGCCCTGTCGGTGCGCGATCTGGCCGCGGCCGCGCGGAACAAGTACACCTGGCTGCTCGGCGGATCGATCATGCTGATGTACTGCTTCTACACCACGCTGGGCTACTTCTCCCCGCTGCTGCAGCACGAATTCGGCGTCACGGCCGCCATGATCGGCGTGCTCGGCGTCGTGCGCAGCTACGTGTTCCAGTTCGTCGCGGGGCCGCTCGGCGGGTTCTGCGTGGACAAGGTGACCCGGTCCACTCCCCGCTTCCTGCGGCTGGCGTTCGTCGCAGCAGCGGTGTGCGTGGTCGTGCTGCTGTTCCTGCCGCGCGAATCAGGGTTGAAGTGGGTCGCGGTGGCGCTGATGTTCGCGCTGTCGCTCGTGGTCTTCGCCAGCCGCGGGGTGTACTGGGCGAGCATGACCGAGGCCCGCATCCCCGAGCACCAGCGGGGCGGCGTGATCGGCCTCGCCTCGGGACTGGCCTACCTGCCGGATGCGTTCCTGCCCGGTCTCGTCGCCAGGTGGATCGGCGACCCCGGCACGGGCACGGCCGCGCAAGGCGGCTACGGCATCTTGTTCGGCGTGCTGGCCGGTGCCGCCGTCCTGGGGATCGCGCTGACCACGCTGACGCTGCGCGTGCAGCGACATGAGCCGGACGCCGGACCGCAGCCGCGGCCGGCCGCGGTGCGCTGACCGACCCGGCTCCTGCACGGAAAGGATTCTCGTTGGACATCCAGGACTTCTCCCTCGACCTGTTCTCGCTGCGCGGCCGCAACGCCATCGTCACGGGCGGCAACACGGGACTCGGCCGGGCGTTCACGGTGGCGCTCGCGAAAGCGGGCGCGAACGTCTTCGCGCCCACCGTCGCAGACGACGGCGGCACGACCCGGCAACTGGTCGAGGAAACGGGTGCTCGTCTGGAGACGCAGGAGATCGACCTCACCGGGCCGGGTGCTCCCGAGCGGGTCGTGGAGTCCTGTGTGGACGCATTCGGCTCGGTCGACGTACTGGTCAACTCGGCAGGAATCGCCGAGCTCGCACCGGTCGCGGAGTTCGGCAGGCAGCACTGGGACCCGATGATCGCGCTGAACCTGACCGCGCCGTTCGAACTCGGCTGGTGCGCCGGGCGCCGCATGGCGCAGCAGGGCCGCGGCAAGATCATCAACATCGCGTCGCTGTTCTCGTTCCTCGGCGGCCAAAGCTCACCGGCCTACGCCGCTACCAAGCACGGCATCGTCGGCTTCACCAGGGCCTACTGCGACGAGCTCGGCGCGCACAACGTCCAGTGCAACGCGATCGCACCCGGATACTTCGCCACCCCGCTCACCGAGCGGACCCGGGCCGACCCCGCGCAGAACCAGCGGGTGCTCGAGCACATCCCCGCCGCACGTTGGGGCGAACTGGGCGACTTGATGGGCGCGACGGTCTTCCTCGCCAGCCGCGTCTCCGACTACGTCAACGGGCACGTCCTGAGCGTGGACGGCGGCTACCTCACCCGATGACCCGAAGCACCGAGAGCACGGAGACCGAAGTGGACAACAACGCCATCATCGACGAGCTGCGCGAGATCGCGGGCCCGCAGCGGGTGGACACCGACGAGCAGCTGCTGCGGGAGGCCAGCGTCGACCGCTTCAAGAAGTACACCGCGGTCCACGGCATCTACGACGGGCCGCTACCGCTGGCGATCGTGCGCGCGGGCAGCGCCGAGCAGGTGGCCGCGGTCCTGGCGTTCGCGAACGAGCACGGCGTCAACATCGTCGCCCGCACCGGTCGCACCGGAACCGAGGGCGGGCTCGAAACCAGTCACGAGCGGACCGTCGTGCTGGACGGGTCCGGCATGGCCGAGATCGTGCGCATCGATCCGGTCGACATGCAGGCCACCGCCCAGTGCGGCACTCCGCTGCAAGTGTTGGAGCAGCGCGTGCGCGAGTTCGGGCTCACCACCGGGCACTCGCCGCAATCCAAGCCGCAGGCGCAGCTGGGCGGGCTGGTCGCCACCCGCTCGATCGGCCAGTTCTCCACGCTCTACGGCGGGATCGAGGACATGGTCGTCGGCCTGGAAGCGGTGTTCCCGGACGGCTCGATCAGCCGGATCAAGAACGTGCCGCGCCGCGCCGCGGGACCGGACATCCGCCACGTCGTGATCGGCAACGAGGGCGCGCTGTGCTTCGTCACCGAGGTCACGGTGAAGTTGTTCGCGCACCGGCCGGAGAACGACCACTTCCACGGCTACCTGCTCGACGACGTTCGCACCGGGATCGAGATCCTGCGCGAGATCGTGACCGCCGGTTACCGGCCTTCGGTGGCGCGGGTCTACTCCGAGCAGGACGCCGCCCAGCACTTCGCGCACTTCGCCGACGGCAAGTGCGTCGCGGTCTTCCTCGCCGAAGGACCGGCCGGGCTCGCCGAGGCCACCAGCGCGGAGATCGACCGGGTGGTGCGCGAGCACGCGCACGAACGCGTCGAGCCGGAATTGATCCGCGAGTGGTTCGACGACCTGAACTGGGGCCCGGACAAGATCCGCGCCGAACAGCGGACCATGCTCGCCGAACGGCGACTCGGCTACACCACGGAGGTATCCGCCAACTGGTCGGTGATCGGCGACATCTACGAGGCCGCCATCGCCCGGATCACCGCGGAATTCCCGCGCTTCGCGGACATCACGCTGCTCGGCGGGCACTCCTCGCACAGCTACCAGACCGGCACCAACATGTACTTCGTCTACGACTACCGCATCAATTGCGAGCCGCGGGAGGAGATCATCGAGTACCACGTCCCGCTCAACGCGATCATCGTCGAGGAGACGCTGGCCCGCGGCGGATCGATGGTGCACCACCACGGCATCGGGAAGTACCGCGCGCCGTGGACCGAGCAGGAGCACGGCAGCGCCTACCCGGTGCTGCGCAAGCTCAAGGACGCCTACGACCCCAACGGAATCATGAACCCGGGCACCATCTTCCCCACCGGAGACCGGTGATGGCGGACTACCTGCTCGGCATCGACAACGGCTCCCAGAGCACCAAGGTCGCCGTGTTCGACACGCGCGGCACAGTGCACGCCCGGGCCCGCGTTCCGTTGCGCCCCAACGATTCCCCGCGCCCCGGTGTCGTCGAGCATCCGGACGACGACCTGTGGGATTCCGTAGGTGCCGCGACCCGCGCGGCGCTGCGCGACTTCGCAGGCGGTCCGGAGCAGATCCGCGGCGTCGGGCTCTGCACGATCCGGTTCTGCCGCGCCATGTTGCGCGCCGACGGCACGCTCGCCCAGCCGGTGCTGAGTTGGATGGACGAACGCGTTTCGCGGCCGTACCAGCACGTGAATCCGGACGTCCGCTACGTCACCACGTCTTCCGGCTACATCACCGCGCGGATGACCGGGCGGTTCCGCGACACCGCGGCGAACTACCAGGGCGTGTGGCCGATCGACACCGACAGCTGGGACTGGGTCGCAGCACCCGACATCCCGCGGGAGATGCTGTTCGAGCTCGTGCAGCCCGGCGAGAAGCTCGGCACCGTCACCGCGCGAGCAGCCGCGCACACCGGGCTGCCGGAAGGTCTGCCGGTGTTCGCCACGGCCAACGACAAGGCGACCGAGGCGCTCGGCAGCGGCCTCGCCGACGACCGCAGCGTGCTGCTGTCGATGGGCACCTACATCGCCGGCATGACCACCGGAACGCGCAACGTTGCCGACGCCGAGGCGTTCTGGACCAACTTCGCCTGCCGCCCGCGCGAATACCTCTACGAGAGCCGCGGCATCCGCCGCGGCATGTGGACGGTCAGCTGGCTGCGCGACCTGCTCGGCTCCGAAGATTGGCTCAACGAAGGTGCGGCCACCGTACCGGCCGGTTCCGACGGGCTGATCGCGGTGCTGGACTGGCTGGCCCCGGTCGACGCGCCGTTCCGCAAGGGCGCGTTCCTCGGATTCGACGGCAGGCAGGGACCGTTCCACATGTACCGGGCGGTGCTCGAAGCGATCGCGCTGACCATGTGCGCCAACGCGGGCGACATGGCAGGCGAACTGGGCGCGGAGTTCGAGCGAGTGCTGGTCTCCGGCGGTGGCGCCGGATCCGACGTGCTCGTGCAGATCGTCGCCGACGCGTTCGACCGGCCCGCGCGGCGTGCGCAAGGCGGGGCGGAGCTCGGCTCGGCGATCTGCGCAGGCGTCGGGCTCGGCCTCTTCGCCGGTTTCGACGAGGCGGTGGCGGCGATGGTCCGCAATGGCAGCGAGTTCGTTCCCGACCCGGAGGCGCACGAGCATTACCGGCGGCTGCGCGAGGTGTACCGCGCACTGCCCGGCCACACCGACCCGCTGTTCGCGTGGCTGGCCACCGCTGGGCGGTGAAACCTGCCTACATCGACCAAACGTCCACATTGGACGAGGCGATGGCGGTCGCGCCCGCGCTCAGCGCGGCCAGCACGTCGTTCTTGTCGCAGACCAGCCCGCCCGCGATGATCGGCACGTCGGTGTCGTTGCGCAGCCACTCGATCACCCGCGGCACGCACCCGGGCAGGATTTCGATGTAGTCCGGCCGCGAGATCGCCAACTGCTTGCCGAGGTTGTGGTACGAGAACGAGTCGACGAGGAAGAACCGGTGCACCGCAAGCAATCCGCGCTTCCGGGCCGCCTTGACGATCGACGCCTTGCTGCTGAGCACCCCGTCCGCCCGGGTGCGTTCGCCCACGAACTCCACGGCGACGTCGCGGCTTTCCAGCCCCTCGACCATGTCCACGTTCACCAGCACGACCTTCCCGGCCGCGCGCAGCCGGTCGACCAGGTCCGGCAGCGTCAAGATCGAGCCGCAGAGCAGGAAGACCACGCCTGGTTCCGAGTCGATGACCGAGCGCGCCCCGGCCTCGTCCTTCACGCTCGCCACGACCGGGGAATCCAACAGGACATCACGCACCGGCGCACTATGGCACACCGCCCGCCCGCTGCTTCCGCGCCACGGCCCACGCCCTGCTCGAATCGCCGTCGTAGCCCGCCTGGCGCTACGCCGCCATGAGCGTCAGCGGGCGGTTCGGCCTGGCCGCACTCGTGTCTTTCCTCGCCGCCGACGAGGCCGGTTTCATCGCCGGCCAGATCCACACGGTAGACAGCGGCCGCACGGCCAAGCTGAGCCTGCCTTAGCACTACGTCGTGGCGCCCGAACACTCCGTCGCCGCCAACGACAACGGCTGAGAAATGCGAACGCCGAAGCCTGCCGCGGCGATCAGCAGCGTTCGCCCAACGGATTCAGGCGAGCGGCCGCAGGCTGTCGAACCAGTCCTGCGGCACGTCTCGGGCGCGCGCTACGTACACCGTGACATCGGCCTTCGTGGGCTCGCCGACGACGGCCGCGCGCGCCACCGGCAACCCGCCGACACGCTCGACGCTGCTCACCAGCGGCCCGACCTTGGCACTGGTCGCCGGGGTGAACCGCCCGACCGGCTCCCCATCGAGTCGGACCTGCACCAAGTCCAGCGGCTTGCCCGCCTTCTCGACCGTGATGCCGTGGAGGGTCACTGCGACGTCCTGCCCGGCATACGGCAGCAGGAAGTCGACGTGCTCTTCCTCGCCCGTCACCTGAAACGCATTGCCGAACGGCAGCAGCACGGCGTTGGCGTCACCGGGCATCGACGCCGGGTAGCCGAAGTCCTCGGCTTCCGCGACGAAAAGCGTGACGCGGGCCCGGAATCCGCTCCCGTTGTAGTTCTCGGCGGCCCACACGCGCGCATCGACCGTCACAGCGCAACCTCGAGCGGTGCTGACCGAGACCTGCGGGAAGTACCCAGCGGACTTCTCGTGCGGGAGGTAACCAACGTGGTGCCGGCGCACGAAGACAGCCACCGCATGCCCCGCACCGTGCGGGTTGCCGGGGTCGGGCACCAGCACTGCCTTTTCCCGCGACTCGGAGCCGCCGGGCTCCTCGTACTCCGGCGCCCCGGCGAACAGCGCCGCGAAGGCCTTCTCGTGAAAGGACTCGCCCGCGACCTCGATCGTGCTCCAGGGACGCCCCCACGGTTCGAGCGGCCGACCCGCCGGGTCTGGTGGTACGTGCTCGTTCCCGGCAGCGGACTTCGGTCGGCGGACCGGTGCGGGTGGCGCGGTGATCGTTGGAGGCCCCGGTTCGGCCGCGTTCGTCGTTGCGGCCGTAGGTGCCGGTAGAGCCGAAGAGACCGCAGCGTCCGCCAGCCGCGCGCTCGTCAGCAACGGCGTTCGCGGACGGGCGCGGAGAGTCCGCTGCCACCACGTCGCGGCCTCGTGCCGCGACAGTTGCAAGGACCAGCCGAGTCCTCCGGATGAGGACAGCGTGACTTCGGAATAGCTCATCACCGGCAGGCGGCGGTTGTTCTTGAAGCGGCGGTCCGGCCCGCCCTTCACGTTGGCGTACTGCCACGTTTCGCCGAGCCGCACTCCATCGCGAGGTATCGAGCCTTCTTCGACGAACCTGATCCGGCGCACGGTCACATCGAGGTGGTTGTAGTCCACGTCGCTCCAGCGACCACCGGACTTCACCAGCAACCTGTCGGGCAGGAACAGCAGGCTGTGCCGCTTTGCCTGCACCGTGGGGACTTCGACGTTCGCGTTCAGCGCGAGCGGCAACCTCGTCGGAAACGACAGGTCGTGCCGCGACACGAGATCACCGGCGCCGGCGTTCGTCTTCCGGTCGTGCGTCCGGTTGAGGTGCGTGCTCGTCTGCACCCGCCATTTGCCATCGGTCCGGGCGAACGCGGGCCACCCGGTGACGAGGTCGTTGAACCACTTGGTCAGGTCCGAATCGACCTCGTAGTGCAGCACGACGCGGCGCCGCGCGAAGCCGACCAGAGCAACGACCAGCGCCGCCACCGCCGGGATGAAAAACAGCGGCACGGCGAAGGAAACGAACGCGCAGACGACGGTCGCCCAACCCCACCCGGTGATCCAGCGCTGCGCGCGGTTGAGCTGGGCTGCGAGTTCGTCGGCCCCGGTGGGCACAAGTTGCTCAGCGCCGGCACCGATCAGGTCGGTGGTCGTGGTGTCGCCGGGCAGGTGGACCGGGCCGCGGTCAACCGCGGGAGCTTTGCTGCTCGGCGTGCGCCTCGTCGTCGTACGGCGAGCACGTGGTCCTGAGCCGGAGTTCGCATGGACCGAGAATGGGCCGACGCCACTGCTGATCCCCAGCCCCCGCGTGCTCACTCGGACGCGAAAGAGTCGTGGCCCGATGCGGACTCCGAAACCCATAGGTCTCAGGATACTCGCGGAAAACGGCGCTGACGCTCGTTCTGACGTTGGACGTCGTTGCCGCGTCCGCTCCGGTGCGTGCGCGAGCGCTGCTCCAATGGGGTCACCACGCACCGCGACGTTCAACAATCCCGGCGGCAATGCGACCCAGCGCTGAACACGATTTTCCTATGCCGGGTGCGTAATTCGTCTTTGCCACTGGCTCTATTCCGCAACTATTTCGAAAGCACGGATGCGTCGAAGCCGACGGCCTCCAACGCCGCCTTCGGGTCCGCGACGAGCTTCCGGGCGTCCAGATCCATCAGACCGAGAACGCATCCGATCTCGGCCGACACCGCACCACTGTCCTTGGTGACCACCGAGTCGAGGTGGAACGACTTCCCCTCCCCGAAACTCACCTCGCAGGACACCTCGAACCGCTCATCGACCCGCAACTCCTGCCGGAAGTGCACCGTGGTGCTCAGCAGCACCGGGGCCAGGTTCTTCTCGATCAGCCCGTCCCAGTCGCAACCGGCCGCCCGGAACCCGGCTACTCGCGCCACCTCGCCGTACTGGTGGTACACGGCGTGGTTGACGTGACCGAGGGCGTCCAGCTCGTAGCTGCGGACCTGAAGGGGAACACGAATAGCCACCGGCCCACCCTAACTACCGAGCCCGGCGACCGACCGCATTCATGACCACGATCGCAAGCGACCTCGACGGCCGAACACGCCACGCGCAACGCGTTTTCGCGGTGGTCCGCTCAGAGCGCGGTGGTGCGCGTCCGGTGCACCTCGGGAAGGGCGTCGATGACGCTGCGCAGGTGCTCGCGCATCGCCTGCTCGGCTGCCGCCGGGTCGGTCGCGCAGATCGCCTCGATGATGGCCACGTGCTGGGGCAGCGACACGGAGGGGCGCCCCGGGTGCATGGCCAACCGGAACTGGTGGCGCACGTTCTGGCCGCGCAGCCTGCTGAGCACCTCGTGCGCGGTCTGCTGCCCGCTGACCCGCAGCACCAGCGAGTGCAGCCGCTTGTTCAGCTCGGAGTAGCCCCACACGTCCCCGCCGGAGACGGCGGTCCGCATCTGCTCGCCGATCTCGCGCAGCTCCGACCGGTCCTCGTCGGTGGCGCGTTCCGCGGCCCGCGCCGCGCACAGGCCCTCGACCGCCATGCGGACCTCGGTGATCTCGATGGCCTCCTCCAGCGAGACCGCGCGCACCCGGGCGCCGCGGTTCTGGATGCGCTCGACCAGCCCTTCGGTGGTCAGCTGCACCAGCGCGTTGCGCACCGCCGCTCGGCTGGCGTCGAACTGCTCGGAGAGTTCAGCCTCCACCAAGCGCTGGTTGGGCGCGAAGTCACCCCTGGTGATGGCCTCGCGGATCACGTCGGCCACCGGCGGCTGTGCGGCCGGCTGCTCGGCGTCGCGCTTCGCTGTCGTCACTGCCCTACCCCGTACCGATTTTTGCTAACAATTTTGTCCATCAATGCTAACGGGCGGGTGGACGACCGGTGCGCCCGTCCTCACCGGGCGGACCGCGAACAGCGGCGTTCAGGCGGTGGGCGCGTCACCGGTCAGTCGCCGCAGCCAAGTGATGGTCGCGTCGCAGACATCGGTGGCGGCGCCGAGCTCGTCGAGGTACGAGCGGCAGTCGCGCATCTCGTGCACCCGGCGAGCGGCGTGCCGGCTGCTCCCGTCGATGAGCCGGTCCACGAGTTCGGCGCTGCCCAGCTCGGCCGCGATCTGCTCGCGTGCCCACTGCGCGCATCCCGCGCGCTCGGCGGCCGAGACCGACTCGAGCACGGTGGCGGCCAGGCCCTTCATGAACACGCTCCGCAGCAGCTTCCGCCCGGCCGCGGCACCGACTTCCGCGTCGAGCACCTCCACCGCGGCACCCGCGGGTCCGAACACCTCGGCCACCGTCCCCGCACCGGGGCCCGAGACCACCAGCGGCGTGCGGGCACCGGCGCGCGGGACCGGCGCCAGCACCGCCACATCGGCGACCGGGGTGCCGGGCAGTGCGGCCTCGACGGCGCGCTTGGTTGCCACGTCCGCGCTGTTGAAGTCGGCGAAGCACACGCCTGCGCCGGATTCGGCGACCTGACCGGCGGCGTCTTCGGCGAATCGGGCGCCGGTCAACGAGATCACCAGCCCGGCACCGGACGCGGCGCGCGCCGGGGACTCGGCGCGCTCGACGCCATCCGGGAACGGCACGTCCGCCGGGTCGAAGGCCACCACAGCATGTCCGGCCGCGAGCAGGTCGGCGGCGTAGCACCGTCCTGCCTCCCCCATCCCGAGAACCGCAACGCGCACAACTACCTCCCGCGACATGTCGACATCCGAATCGGGTTCAAGCCCGGCATCGAGTTCCAGCACGGCGCAACCTGATCGTGGCGGTCGCCAGCGCCATCGTCACCGCCGCGAACAGACCCGTCACCGCGAACGCGGCGAAGCCGTAGTCGGCGTGGCCCGCGGCGAGCAGCGTCCCACCGAGCCAAGGCCCGAAGACCGCGCCGAACCGGCCCACGCCTGCCACCCAGCCCAGGGCGGTGTCGCGGTCGCTCGCGTCGTGGTGGGCACCGACGGTCGCGTAGACCATGGTCTGCCCGCTGAACAGCAGCAGTCCGGCGAAGAACACCACGACGTAGAGCAGCGCGACCGGAAGGTGCGCACCCAGCAGATAGACGAAGACCGCGGTCAGCGCGAACCAGATGACGACGATCCGGCGCGACCCGACGGCGTCGGCGAGGCGGCCCGCCACGAACATGCCGACGATGCCCCCGCCGTTGAGCGCGGTGGAGAACAGCAGGGAGTCGCCGGTCTCGTAGCCCAGATCGCCCATGATCTTCGGCAGCCACTGCCCGACCCCGTAGACCAGCATCAAGCCGGCGAACGAGGTGAGCCAGAACAGCGACGTCGTCGCCCACTGCCGGTCGCGGAAGAGCGCCTTCAGGCTCTCCAACCGGTCCGGGCGCGCGGACGCGGGCGCCGCGGGCTCGAGGGCGTAGCTCGCCTCGACGGCCGCGGCGGCGTCCGGTCGGCCACGAGCCGCCAAGACGGCCGGGGATTCCGGCAGCAGCTTGATCGCCCCGGGCAGCAGGACCACCGCGGGTACCGCGCCTGCGATGAACACCCACCGCCACCCGGCTGTGTCGACCAGCGCCAGCGCGACGAGCGGAGCGATCGCACCGCCCGTCTGGTGCGCGGTCATGATGATGCCGGTGGCCAGGGCTCTGCGGCCGCCGGTGGTGAACTCCATGCCGTAGGCGATCGCGATCGGCAGCAGCGCACCGAGCCCGAAACCGCACAGCAGCCGGAAGAGTCCGAACACGCCCGCGCTCGTGGCCAGCCCGGACCCGAGGGTGGCCACGGTGAACACGATCACCGAGGCGAACACCGCCGGGCGGCGCCCCACCCAGCGGGTGACCGTGCCGGACAGGATCGTGCCGACGAGCATCCCGAACGTGGTGTAGCTGCCGATGTCGCCCGCGGTGGCGTCGGTGAGACCGAGATGGCCCTCGCCGATCATCTCGGGCAACGTCGCGCCGTAGACGAAGGTGTCGATGCCGTCGAGCAGGACCAAGGCCCAGCAAACGGCGACGACGATCATGCGCCGCCGGGCGGCGCTGGGTGGTGCGGACGCCGTTGAGTCCGACGGGGACGGGTATCTGGTCATGGTGGGTACCTCGGGCCCTGGGTTCTGTTTGAAAAGCGGCGGCAGCCGCTTGCGCCGCCCGAGGACTCAGCCGGACCACCGGCGGGTTCCACTACCCGACCCGCTGCGCAAACCATTTCCTGAACAGCTCCTAGTCGATCGGCGGCGTGCCGTGGGTGTGGAAGGACTCGATGGTCTGCAAGCCCCATGCCTGGCCCTTCTCGCGCTCCTTCGCGGTCCAGGTGATCAGCGGCCAGTCGGGGGCCAGCACCAGGCGGGTCAGCGGGTTGCACAGCTCGATGCGGTTGCCGCCCGGCTCGTAGACGTAGAGGAAGAACGTCTGCTGGATGGCGTGCTTGTGCGGTCCGGTCTCGATGAACACACCGGTGTCGACGGCCAGGTCGGCGGCGCGCAGGATGTCCTCGCGGGTGTCGGTGGCGAACGCGATGTGGTGCAGCCGCCCCGCGGAACCGGTCCGATCCTCGGTGTGCACGAGGTCGTAGGACTTCTGGGTGAAGGTCTGCCAGCGGGCCGCGATCTTGCCGTCGTCCAGCCGGATCTGCTCGGTGGGTCGCGCGCCGAGCGCGTCGATGAGGAAGTCGCTGGCCTGCTCGACGTTCGCCGCGAGGTAGTTGACGTGGTCCAGGCGCCGGACGCCGACACCGCGGCCGGGTTTGGCCTGCGGCTGGTTCTTCAGCTCCGGGGCGAGTTCGGGCGGCGCTTCGTACCAGGACGTTTCGTGGTAGAGCGCGATTTCGTGGCCGTCCGGGTCCGTGGTGGTCCACAGTGGACCAATGCCGGGCTCGTCCCGGACCCATTCGCCGGAGGCGCCGGTGGCTTCCACGGCGGCCTTGCGGCGTTGCAGCGCCTCGGCGGAGGAGCAGCGCAACGCCGTGCGGCCGATGCCGGACCGCTCCCGGCGCGTGACGACCAGGCTGTGGTGCTCGTAGTCGTCCCAGGTCCGAAGGTAGGTGTGGGCACCGTCCTGGCCGGTGACCGTCAGACCGAGGAAGTCGGTGCAGAACGCGACCGTTTCCGCGGGGCATGGCGTGAAAAGCTGGGCGTGGCCGAGATGGGCGACGTCGCCGAGCGGAGGACGCGTGGGCGTGTCGGCGACCATCCGCTTGAGGGTGCTGAGGTTCTCCGGGACGGCGATGGCGGGCATGAGGTCCTCCTCGGATCAGCGATCGGTGGCGCGCTCGTGCTCCGGCGACGTGGCCTGCAGCCGGATCTTGCGGGTGGCCGGACCGAACAGCGCCAGCGCGAGCGCGCCGACGATCCAGGTACCTGCGATGAAGCCGAAGACCGTCCGGTACCCGTATCCGCTGTAGAGCGCGGCGATGATCAACGGCCCGACCGCGTTAGACAGCCGCCCCAGGCCGTAGGAGATCGAGGTGCCCAGCGAGCGGCCTTCGGTGTCGTAGAGCTCGGGCGAGTAGGCGTAGGCCAGGGACGTGTAGCCGCGTTCGAACAGGTTGACCGTGAAGCCGAAGACGACGACCAGCACCGGGACGAAGGTCAACCCGTACAACAGGCCGGAACCTGCGATGACCGTTCCGAACACGACCAGGCACCACTTGCGCTCGAACCGGTCGGTGACCTGCGCGGCCAGCAAGGACCCCAGCGGTGCGCCGACGGTGGTCAGCGCGACGAAGAAGACGGAGTCCTCCACGCTGACGCCTTCGGCGGCCAGCAGTGTCGGAGCCCACGAGGAGAAGCCGAAGAACCCGATCGTCTGGGTGATCCACAGCACCGAAAGCAGCGCGGTCCGCGAGAGGAACTTCCGGTCTCTGAGCACGGCCGATCCGGGCTTGGCGGCGCGAGCCTCGCCGACCGGCTCGACGGCCGCGGGCAGTTCTCCGTGCTCCGCCGCCGCCTTGGCCTCCAGTCCTCGCAGCACCGCCTCCGCGTCGTCGTGGCGGCCGCGGGATTCCAGCCACTGCGGGGATTCGACCAGGTTGCGCAGGAACAGCAGGAACAGCACACCCGCAGCGCCCCACAGGTAGACCAGGCGCCAGGTGTGCTCGCCGAGCGGGACCACCGCCGAGGCGATGAGGTTCGTGACCGGGGTCCCGCAGATCCCGATCATGATCACGTACGCCTGGAACTTCCCGCGCTGGGCCCGCGGGAAGAGTTCGTTGAGGTAGACGACCGCGACCACGGTCATCGCCGAGAGCCCGGCGCTGGTCAGGATCCGGAACAGGCCCATCGACGCGATGTCCCAGGCGAACACCGTCGCCAACGACCACACCGAGAACCACGTCGTAGTCAGCGTCAGGGCCCGCTTTCGACCGAGCCGGTCGGCGAGCCCACCGGCCACCACCGAGCCGAGGAACATGCCGACGAACGACAGCGACGTCACGTAGGCGATGTGCTCGACGTCGGCGCCCCATTGCTGGCGCACTTTGGGCGCGGTGATGGCGAAGGTGTTGATGTCGGCGAACTCGAAGAAGTAGGCGAAGGCCAGCGCGGCGATCGTGCGCTTGTGGAACCTCGAGATCGGTAACCGGTCCAGCCGGTTGGCCGAGTTCGCGACCCGGTCGGGCCCGTCCCGATCAGCGGACTGCTGCACTGCGGTCTCCTCATGGCAAGAGTGGGCTTCGTCGCCCGGTGTTCGCTCCGGTGGTTCAGGCGGGCTCGTCCGGCCAGTACAGCCGCATCGGGTTGTCCACGAGCAGCGCCTGCCGCTGCTGGGCGGTGACCGCGATCCGGGGGACGTGGTCCAGCAGCCGACCGTCGTCGGGCATGTGGTCGGTCAGGTTCGGGTGCGGCCAGTCGGTGCCCCACAGGACCCGGTCGGGGAACACCTCGACGACGCGGCGCGCGAACGGGACGACGTCTGCGTAGGCGTGCTGCTCGCCGCCGAGGGCGGGCGGGCCGGTCTTGGACAGGCGTTCGGGGCAGGAAACCTTCACCCACGCGCCGCTGCGCGCCACGAAGTCGAGGAACTCGGCGAATTCCGGGCCGTCGCGGTCTTTCGCGACGTCGGGGCGTCCCATGTGGTCCACCACCAGCGGGACCGGCAGGGACAGGAAGAACTCCGCCAGCCCGGGCAGGTCCGGGGCTTCGAAGTAGACGACCGCGTGCCAGCCCAGCGGGGCGATCTTCGCGGCGATGGTCTCCAGCGCCCGCGTCGGCACGGTCTCGACCAGCCGCTTGACGAAGTTGAAGCGAACACCGCGCACACCCGCCGAATGCAGCCGCTCGAGCTCTTCCCGCGGCACATCGGCGTCCACTGTGGCCACTCCGCGGGCGGAGCCGCCGGAGGCGCGCAGCGCGTCGAGCAGGGCGCTGTTGTCCTTGCCGTGGCAGGTCGCCTGCACGATGACGTTGCGCGCCAAGCCGAGGTGATCGCGCAGTCCGAACAGCTTCTCCTTGGTGCCGTCCACCGGCGTGTACTTGCGCTCCGGGGCGAACGGAAACCGCGCGGCAGGGCCGAAAACGTGGCAGTGCGCGTCGACGGCCCCGGCGGGCGGGACGAACGTGGGGCTGCTGGGGTCCGGGTGCCAGGGCAGCCATCCGGGAGTGACTTCGGGCGCGGTGCTCATCGATCTCCTCCTGCCGCCCGGGCGGACGACATGCGTCGTTGCATTCGAGGCGACGATCGGTCGTCAGTCGCGGTAGGTCAGTCCCAGATCGGCCAGCTTGGGACGCATGCCGTAGAGGTCCAGGCCGAGCACGCCGTCCTGGAAGCGGGTGCGCTTGCCCGCCTCGCTGTCCTCGCGCCCGGCCGCGGCCTTGGCGACGTCGGCCGCCTCGGCCGCGGGCACCACGACGACGCCGTCGGTGTCGGCGACGATCACGTCGCCCGGGTTGACCAGCGCGTTGGCCACCACGACGGGCACGTTGACCGAGCCGAGAGTGGCCTTCACGGTGCCCTTCGCGTTGATGGCGCGGGAGAACACCGGGAAGTCCATCTCGCGCAGCTCGTCGGTGTCCCGGCAACCGCCGTCGATGACCAGCCCACCGGCACCGCGGGCACGCAGCGAGGTGGCCAGCAGCTCGCCGAAGAAACCGTCCTCGCACTCGGTGGTGCAGCCGGCCACGAGCACGTCACCGTCCTGGACCTGCTCGGCGGCGACGTGCAGCATCCAGTTGTCGCCCGGTTGCAACAGCACGGTGACGGCCGTGCCGCAGAGCTTCGCGCCCTGGTAGACGGGGCGGATGTACGGCCGCATCAAGCCGATTCGGCCCATGGCCTCGTGCACCGTGGCCACGCCGAACCTCGACAGGGCCTCGACGGCCTCGCGATCGGCGCGCTCGATGGTGCGGTGAACGACTCCGAGTTCGTGCACGGTGCCTCCTTCGTGGTGAGTGGTTCAGCGGCCCTGTGTGGTCGACCGGCCCTGGGCGGTCAACCGCGCGTCCAGCCGCGGGTAGACGCGTCGCGCGTTGCGCTCTTCGACCGCTTCGCGGGATTCCTCGGTGAGCCCGGCGTTTTCGACGTAGCGGCGGGTGTCGTCGAAGTGCTGCCCGGTGCGGGGGTCGATGCCACGAACGGCGCCGACCATCTCCGAGGCGAACAGGACGGACTCGTGCGGGATCACGTCGAGCAGGAGATCGATGCCGGGTTGGTGGTACACGCAGGTGTCGAAGAAGACGTTGCCCAGCAAGGCTTCCTCGGGCTCCGGCTTGTCCAAGGCCTGTGCCAGACCGCGGAATCGACCCCAGTGGTAGGGAACCCCGCCTCCCCCGTGCGGGATCACCAACCGCAGCCCGGGAAAATCGGTGAACAGGTCGCCCTGCAACAGCTGCATGAACGCGGTGGTGTCGGCGTTGAGGTAGTGCGCGCCGGTGGTGTGGAAGGCCGGATTGCAACTGGTGGACACGTGCACCATGGCCGGCACGTCCAACTCGGCGAGCTTGTCCCACACCGGGTACCAGTGCCGGTCGGTCAGCGGCGGCGAAGTCCAGTGCCCGCCGGAGGGATCGGGGTTGACGTTCACCGCGACCGCGCCCAGCTCCCGCACCGCACGTTCCAGCTCGGGCACGACGGTCGCCGGGTCCGACCCGGGCGACTGGGGAAGCATCGCGGCGAACGCGAAGCGCTCGGGGTAGAGCTCCGCGACGCGGTGGCACAGGTCGTTGCAGATCCGCGCCCATGCCGAGGAAGTCTCGAAGTCACCGATGTGGTGGGCCATGAACGAGGCGCGCGGCGAGAACACGGTCACGTCGATGCCGCGCTCGTCCATCTGACGCAGCTGATGCGGCTCGACCGACTCGCGGATCTCGTCATCGCTGATGATCGGCCCTGCGGAATCGGGCCGCTGCGACGGGTCGGTCAGCCCGGCGACCTGGGCCTCGCGCCAGCGACCGAGCGGCGCAGGGGCGGTGGTGTAGTGACCGTGCACGTCGATGATCAAGCGAACTGCTCCTTCGTGCGGGGTGTCCAGCGGGATGCCGGGACGAGGACGTCGCCGGACATCAGCAGGCGCGCGGTGCGCAGCAGCGCCGAGCGCACGACGCGCGGCGGATCGGAGGAGTCGAGTCCGAGGGTCACGCTGAACTCGCCCGAGGGATGTTCCACCGAGACGGTCGGTTCAGTGCCGACCAGACCGGTGGCGACGTCGTGGGCGACGCTTCCGTCGAGCACGCAGGCGGTCGCCGCGGTGACCGCCGCCAGCACGCCGATGGACTGGTGCGCCACCCGCGGGATGAGACTCCGGGTGGACAAGCTGCCGCCGTGCCGGGGCGGCGCCACCAGGGTCATCTTCGGGTAGTTCTTGTCCGTGACGTCGCCGAGGCCCATGACCTCGCCGCAGACCAGGCGCAGCGCCTCCACCTCGTCCTTGAGGTCGTCGTCGCCGTCGATCTCGGCGGGCGGCTCGTAGCCGGTGCGGCCCAGTCGCGCGGCCTCGACGATCACCAGCGGCTGACCGTTGTCGATCAGCGTCACGTCCACCGGCCCGAGCCCGGGGATTTCGACGGTGTCCCGCACGTTCCCGGTGGGCAGCAGCGCGCCTGCCACCGAGCCCGCGGTGTCGAGGAACCCGACCTCGATCGGCGCGGCACCCCCGGGAACACCGTCGATGCGGGCAGCACCGGCGTATTCGACGTACCGCTGCCCGTCCGGACCTGCGGGCGTGCGGACCGCGATCTCGGCGACCATCCCGGTGTTGCGCGTCAGCACGCGCGCGGTGGTGCGGTCGCCGCTCGGGACGACCATGCCGGTCTCGATGGCGAACGGCAGCACCGCGGCGAGCATGTTCCCGCAGTTCGCCGTCACGTCGACGGTGCTGCCGCCGGGCTGCGCCTGCCCGAACGTCCACTCCACGTCGATCCCGGGCCGCGTGCCCGGACGCACGATCCCGAGCTTGCTGGTCAGCGGGTGCGCTCCGCCGATTCCGTCGATCTGCCGCTGGTCGGGGGATCCGAGTGCGGCGAGCAGCACGGCGTCGCGGGTCGTGACGTCCGCGGGCAGCGCCCGCTCGTCGAAGAACGGTCCCCGCGAGGTGCCGCCACGCATGAACAGGCACGGGATCGCGGTCTGCGAACCGCGGCGGCGCGAGCGCGCGGCGGGGCCGTCGGCGTCGACGGGCATGGCACTCCTCCATCGAGTCGTCGCGAGCGCGAGGTCCTTCATCGGCTCTCCGGCAAGCTAGACTATGAACACGATTGTTCACAATCTTTTCGCCAAAATTCCTCGCCATCTCGCGCATCGCGTGCGATCGGCTTGCGCCGGGACGAGCGGCGATCACGGCGGCACTACGCTCGGACCTCGCCGCGGCACCGTGGACGCGGCCACTGCCGGCGGCCCGTGACCTGGCCGCCCGGCCGGCGACGCACAAGGAGCACCTGTGAAGTACAGCCCCTCGACCGAGAAGAATCCGCTGCCTTACTCGCCGTTCAAGAGCTGCACCGTTCCCCGGCCCATCGGATGGCTCTCCAGCATCAGCACCGACGGCGCCGAGAACCTCGCGCCCTACAGCCAGTGGCAGAACCTGACCTTCGATCCCCCGATGGTCATGTTCTCGGCCAACCAGTACCCCGACGGACGCCGCAAGGACACCGTCCGCAATGCCGAGCAGACGGGCTGGTTCGTCTGGAACATGGCCACCTGGGACCTGCGCGATGCCGTCAACATCAGCGCGATGGAGCTGGCCGAGCACGAGAGCGAGTTCGACCGGGCGGGAGTCACCCGCTCCGAGGCGGACCTGGCGCCCGGCCCGATGGTCGCCGAAAGCCCTTGCCACTTCGAATGCCGGTACCTGTCCACGCAGCGGCTGCCCGGTGAGAGCAACGTCGGCACCGTCGACGTGGTCTTCGCCCGAGTCGAACGCATCCACGTCGATGACTCGGTCATCGGCGACGACGGCAAGCTGGACATCCGGACCATCCAGCCGATCGCCCGCATGGGCTACTTCGACTACACCGTCATCACCGAGACGTTCGAGATGCGCGTCCCCGGTTCCAGCGCGGAAGCGCAGTACGGTCTCCAAGGGCAGTCGGCCTGACTGCTCAGGCCCCCGCGCGCCGACGCTTCGCGCCTGGCCTGCTCCGGCCCCGCCGATGCCGGGCCTGAGTCAGCGTTCGCGCCACCTCGTCGTCAGTCCTTCCGGCCTCGCGACGACCGAGCACGTTGATGCGCCTTGGTGCACCATCGCCTCCGTGTCCGGCAGCAGGGAGGTCACCGTGCTCCAACCGCGAGTCGCAGAACGACGTGGCCGCTGACCGGGGTCGTGCGCCGGTGACGCGGCCACGTCGCCCCGCACGCTCGTACTCGCGGAAGTGAGCTCGTCGTGATGGGCGGCGGTGAGCAGCACGAGGAGCGATCGACCGTGGTCCGGCTCGGCCGGAGGGCGTGGGCATTGCTGGGCATAGTCGGCGTGCTCGTCATCGCCTGGCTGGTCGTCTCGCAGCTCGCGGTCGTGGTGGTGCCGGTGCTGCTGGCGCTGTTCGTCGCCGCCGCGCTGGCTCCGCTGGTGAACCTGCTCGGCCGGCTGCATGTGCCGCGGCCGCTGGCCGCGCTGATCGCGGTCGTGCTCGGGCTCGCGGTGATCGCGGCAGCCGTCTGGCTCGTGGTGCCCGCCTTCGTCGCGCAGCTCCCGCAGCTGTCCTCCGCGCTGGGGCAGGCGACCGAGCAGCTCGACCGGGTGCTCTCCCGCACGCCCTTCTTCGGCCCGGGTGTGAACGTGCGGGCCATCGTCGGAAGCCTCACGACGCAATTCTTCGGCGGCGGCTCGATCCCGGCCGCGCTCGGCACCGTGGCCACGGTGTTGTCCTCGGTCGTGCTGCTGCTGGTGGTGGTGCTGTTCTACCTGGCCGAGGGGCGTTGGCTCGCGGCTGCGCTGGTCGGCTGGCTGCCCGCGGCGCGGCAGGACGAGGTTTGGCGGGTGCTGGCGCGGTTGTGGCAGGTCGTCGGCCGCTACTTCCGCGCGCTGCTCGTCGTCGCGCTGTTCGACGCGGTGTTCATCGGCGCCGGCCTGGCGCTGCTGGGCGTTCCGCTGGCGCTGCCGCTGGCCGTGCTGGTCTACCTGGGCGCTTTCCTGCCTTACCTCGGGGCCGTGCTCTCGGGAATGCTGGCGGTGCTGGTCGCGGCGGCCGAGCGCGGACTGCTCACCGCCGTGCTGGTGCTCGTGGTCGTGCTGGTCGTGCAGCAGATCGAAGGCAACGTGATCCAACCCGTGGTGATGGGCAAGATCGTTCGCGTGCCCGCGTTCGTGGTCCTGGTGGCCATCGCCATCGGGTCCGCGCTGCTGGGCGTGCTGGGCGCCTTCCTCGCGGTGCCGGTCGCGGCCTGCGTCGAGCACATCATGCGGCACCTCAGCGGACGCACTGCGGAGAGCTGAGCCGCGCTCAGCCCTGCGTTCGCTCCGCTTCCGGGTCGCCGCGGAGCCTTTCCAGCCGAGCCGCGAGCATGAGCTCGAGCGCCTGGCTGAGTGCGAAGACCAGCGAGGCCAGGAACCCACCCACCGGCCACGCCACCCCGGCGGGCAGCACGAATGCGGCCAGCATCGCCGCCCCGAGCCCGAGACCGACCGAGACGATGTCCAATGCGGTCCCCAGCAGGACCACCGATCGAGGCGCCGCGCCGGCGTGGCGACGGAACCCGTGGGTGGTCAACGCCTGCAGAACGGCGAACGCCACGACCGCGCACAGCGCGAATCCCGCGATGTCGAGCAGCGTCGGCGCTCGTGCCAGCTGGTTGAGCGCCCCGTACGACGAGGTGATCGTGATGGAGAAACCGAACGCCGCGCTGTTGTCGATCACGGCGGTCTGCAGTCCCACGCGGGCGCTGCGCCTGGCGTGGGAGGCTTCGCTGTCCGGCCCCGGATCCATGAGCGCACGGTAAGGGATCCGGGACGATCGTGATCGGCGATGGACGCCCGAACGGCGCCCTTTGTAGCGTCGGGGCCATGTCCGACGACACCGCTGTGCAACGGCACCTGATCCGCTACTCGGGCGGCGGCGCCTTCAGCCCCGGAATCATCGATCGCGCCGCGGGCAGTTCGGTGTTCACCGAGGACGGGCGCGAGCTGCTCGACTTCACCTCGGGGCAGATGAGCGCGATCCTCGGCCACGCGCACCCGGAGATCGTCGCGACGGTCCGGGAGCAGGTGGGCCGCCTGGACCACGTCTACAGCGGCATGCTCAGCCGCCCGGTCCTCGAGCTGGCCCGGCGGCTGGCGGGGACGCTGCCGGAACCGCTGGACAAGGCGGTGCTGCTCACGACCGGTGCCGAGGCGAACGAGGCCGCCCTGCGGATGGCCAAGCTCGTCACCGGCGGGCACGAGGTCGTCTCGTTCGCCCGCTCCTGGCACGGCATGACGCAGGCCGCCGCGAGCGCCACCTACAGCGCCGGGCGCGTCGGCTACGGGCCCGGCGCCAGCGGCAACTTCGCGCTGCCCGTCCCGGACAGCTTCCGGCCCGGCATCGTCGACGCCGATGGGAACCTGGACTGGCGCCGCCAGCTCGATTTCGGCTTCGAGCTGATCGATGCGCAGTCGGTCGGCAGCCTCGCGGCCTGCCTGGTCGAGCCGATCCTGAGCTCCGGTGGCGTCGTCGACCTCCCGCCCGGCTACCTGGCCGCGCTGCGGGACAAGTGCCACGAGCGGGGCATGTTGCTGATCCTGGACGAGGCGCAGACCGGGCTGTGCCGTACCGGCGACTGGTACGCGTTCGAGCGCGATGGCGTCGTCCCGGACATCCTCACGCTGTCCAAGACCCTCGGCGCAGGGCTGCCGTTGGCGGCGGTGCTCACCAGCGCCGAGATCGAGCAGCGAGCCCACGACCGCGGGTTCCTGTTCTTCACCACGCACGTCAACGACCCGCTGCCCGCCGCCGTCGGGAACGCGGTCCTGGACGTGCTCGCCCGCGACCGCCTGGACCTTCGCGCCCGCGAACTCGGCGACCGGCTGCGCAGCGGACTTGCCGAGCTCAGCGAGCGGCACGAGGTGATCGGGGACGTCCGCGGCCGCGGACTGCTGATCGGGATGGAGCTGACCGGCGACCCCGATTCAGCCGGGAACGCCGACGCGCCCGGAAACGCCGATGAGCCCAGGAACGCCGATGAGATGGGTGCCGCGGTGACCAGGCGCTGCGCCGAGCTCGGCTTGCACATGAACATCGTGCAGCTGCCGGGTATGGGCGGGACGTTCCGCATCGCTCCGCCGCTGACCGCCACCGAATCCGAGATCGACCGCAGCCTCGCGATCCTCGACACCGCCCTGAAGGACCTGCCGGGCTGACGTTGCTCGCGTCACCGCTCCGCGGCCGTGACGCCCGAGTTCGCCCGCAGCCCGGTGAGCCGGCACAGCGCGGCGAAGCCGTCATCGGTCCCGGGCCAGTGCCTGCGCACCGCGGGCGCGCCCGCACGGCGCACGAGCGAGCGCAGCACCAGCGTGACGACGATGACGTCGTCGGCCCAGCCGAGCACCGGGATGAAGTCGGGCACGAGGTCGATCGGCAGCGCGAGGTAGCCCAGCACCAGCCCGACGCGCCAGCGAACACCACGCGGGGCGTCCCGGTCGGCCAGCAGCCGCCGCAGCAGCCGCAGCGAGTCGGGCAGCAACCGCGCCGCCTCCCGCGGCACGCCCCGGCTCGGGCTCGAGGTCGCGAGCGCGGCGATGAGCGCGACCCAGGCCAGCACCAGGCACCCGGCGGTGCCCGCTAGCAACTCGCCCCAGCTCAATGCGTTCACGTCGGCTCTCCCGTCGGGGCTCGGGCGTGCGGGAGTGCTCCGCAGTGTAGGCAGCGCCGCGCGCGGCTCGGACGACTCGCCGGGACCGCGGAAGCCGGGCTGCGGCCGAACGCCGTCGGAGGGCCCGGGCGCCATCGAAGCGGGGCGCCACCGAAGCGGGGCGCCACCGAAGCGGGGCGCCACCGAAGGGCAGCGCGCCAGGCGCGAGCCTTCCCACGTCCAGGCTACCGGGCGGCAACTCGTGATCAATCGAGAGCCGGTTCAGCAATAAGGCACAGCAGTGATCCTGATTACAACCTCGCTGCCCTGGGTTATTGTTGATGTGATGCGCAGCACGCTCGAGAGGTGGCGAGTGACCTGTGCTGTCCGAGAACGGACGGTCGCGGCTCCTGCTCGGCGTAGACGAGCGGTGGCTGCCTGCCCACTTCGGTCCGGCCGGGTGCTGACGTTCCGGGAACCAACGCTCCGGTGTGGACACCAGGGATCACGGGCGAGCGAGTCCGCCGCGGCTTTCCGGAATCGGCGTGCTGGGTTCGGCGACGAGAGGCGGTTTTCGTGAGCAGCGAGATCAAGCGCACGCGTGATCACGGGTGTGGCGCACACGTGCACAGCAGGAGGTGGGACCGATGACGGCCACTGCAGACGATCGGCAAGCCGAATTGACCGCAGCCGGCCTGTGCGGCCAGAACAAGGCGACGCTGGGGCGGATGCTCGGCACCGGGAACGTCGAGCACGCCGAGGAGGGGCCGGACGGCCGGATGCGCGCCACGGTCCGGATCCGGGAGGACGAACTGTGCTGGGACCCGGCGACGATCATCCTGCCGCACGGCGGTGACCTCGAGCTCACGGTCATCAACGACGACAAGAACACGCACTGCGCGGTGCTGCCCAGCAACGGCGACAACATGATCATTTGGTTGGTGAACCACTCCAAGGGCACGGCCGACCTCCGGCTGCAAGGGCCCGGTTACTACTGGTACAGCTCCACGACCGGCAACGACGAAGGCCGCGGCCTCACCGGCGCGATCGTCGTCAGCGGCGACGTCCCCAAGCACGCCCGGCTCGACCGTCCCGCCCAGCCGCGCCCGTAGACAGGAGCACATCATGACCGACTACGTCGATGCAGGTCAGGCCGTCCCGCTCGGGACGCTCAGCAACGTCAAGGGCAGCGCGCCCGCCACCGGGAACGTCGATTACGAGCGCGTGCGCAACGCCCGGTCGGAGCCGCAGAACTGGCTGACCTACTACGGCACCTACGACGGTCAGCGCTACAGCAGCCTGGATCAGATCAGCAAGGACAACGTCAAAAGCCTCTCTCCCGCGTGGGTGTTCCAGGCCGGTTCGACGGGGCTGCACTCCGGCGCGTCGACCTACTCCTTCGAAGCCGCCCCCATCGTCGTGGAGGGCATCATGTACGTGTCCGGCCCGGACGGGAAGGTCTGGGCGCTGGATGCGGAGACCGGCGAAGAGCTCTGGCGCTACAAGCACGCCTCCCCCTTCGACGTCTCGCTGTGCTGCGGGAACGTCAACCGCGGCGTGGCCGTGGGGCACGGCAAGGTCTACCTCGCCACGCTCAACGCCCACCTGGTGGCGCTGGACGCCCGGACCGGCGAGCCCGTCTGGGACGTGACCATCGGCGACGTGCGCGCCGGGGAGAGCCGCACCGTGGCGCCGCTGCTGGTCAAGGACATGGTTCTGGTCGGCAGCTCGGGCGGGGAGTTCGGCACCCGCGGGAACCTAGACGCGTTCGACGCGCACACCGGGGAGCGCCGCTGGCGCTGCTACACGATCCCCAAGCCCGGTGAGCCCGGATCCGAAACCTGGCCCGCCGACGGCGAGGCGTGGCAACGCGGCGGCGGCAACTGCTGGGTCACCCCCACCTACGATCCGGACCTGAACCTGATCTACCAGGGCACCGGCAACCCGGCACCGGACTTCGACGGCGCCGTGCGTCCGGGCGACAACCTCTACACCGACTGCGTCGTCGCCGTGGACGCCGACACCGGCGAGATCCGCTGGCATTACCAGTTCACCCCGCACGACCTGTGGGACTACGACTCCACGATGGAGAACCTGCTGTTCGAGCACGAGGGGCGCAAGCTGCTCGCGCACGCGGACAAGAACGGCTACTTCTTCGTCCTGGACGCGGTCAACGGCGAGCTGGTCCGGGTGTTCCCGTTCGTCGACCGGATCACCTGGGGCGAGATCAGCCCCGAAGGCGAGGTCACCGCCAAGGTCTACCCGGACGCGGAAGGCGTGCCGGTGCACTTCTGGCCGGGGCCGGCCGGAGGCAAGGAATGGACGCACATGGCCTACAGCCCGCAGACGGGGCTGATCTACGTGCCGGTGCAGGAAGTCGGGGCCACCGCCACCCGCCGACGCCGCGAGTTCAAGGAAAGCATCCCGTACTGGGGCGCGGGAGTCGCCGTGGACCTCGACGACCACTACGGGTACGTGGCCGCCATCGACCCGCTCACCGGCGAGGAGAAGTGGCGCTGGCGCAACGAGTACCCGATGTGCGCCTCGGTGCTGACCACGGCGGGCGGGCTGGTGTTCACCGGACTGCCCACGGGTGAGTTCGTCGCCCTGGACGCCGTGACCGGCGAGAAGGTGTGGCAGTTCCAGTGCGGCAGCGGGCACCACAGCAGCCCGACCACCTACAGCGTCGACGGCCGCCAGTACATCGCGGTCCCGACCGGTTGGGGCGGCTGGATCGAGGGCTTCCTGCCCGGGCTGCTCGGGGGCTCGGCGGGCGACGCGCTGTTCTCCTTCGCACTGCCGGAGTAAGACCGCAGCGGGGCGTCGGCTCGGAACCGACGCCCCGCGAGGTCCCGATCGACTCGAGAGGACGGGACACCGTGCAACTCCACGGCCGCGACGACGGCGGGGTCGCCCGGCTGCCCGGGGAACCGGCGAGCGCATGAGCACCGATCGAACATTGGCGCAGCCGCAGACCAGGAGATGGATCTGCGAGCTCTGCGGCTGGGTTTACGACCCCGAAGAAGGCGACCCAGACGGCGGCATCCCGCCCGGGACGCGCTTCGAGGAGATCCCCGACGACTGGATGTGCCCGATCTGCGGGGCGACGAAGTCGGATTTCCGCGAGCTCGAGCCGGGCGAGCAGATCCCGATGTAGTGCGACCCCCGATGCAATGAGGCCCCGATGCATGAGGACGCTGATCAATGATCGCCGGGTACGACCACTTCGTCACCCTCGCCGATTCGCTGCAGTGGGACGAGTTCGCCCTCGACCTCGACGCCGACGTCCAGGCGTGGCCCCGATTGCGGGACGCGGAGCGCACCCAGCTGCTCGGACTGACGGCCGGCTTCTGCATCGGTGAGAACTCGGTCGCGGGCGAGCTCGGTTCGTTCCAGGTCGCCGCGGGCGACGAGTCGATGGCGGCGGCCTTCCGCGCGCAGGAGCGCGACGAGAAGCGGCACGCGCGGTTCTTCGACCGCGTCGCGGCCGAAGTGGCCGCCGTCCCGGGAGCCGACGTCCCGGCCCGGCTCGACGTGCTGCGCGAGCACGTCAGCCCCGAGATCGTGGAGCTGTTCGAGAAGCGGCTGCCCGCCATCGCCAAGCAGCTCGCCGACGACCACTCGGGGCTGGTTCCCGCGGTCGGGCTCTACCACATGATCCTCGAGGGCGTGGTCCTGCTGGCGGCCCAGCACGCCATGCTCGACGCGCTCGAGCACCTGTCGGTGCAGCTGCCGGGGCTGCACAAGGGCATGGAGCTGGTCCTGCGCGACGAGCGCTGGCACATCGGGTTCGGCTCGCGGGTAATCCAGAACGCCGAGATCCTCGACGACGAGATGGAGGAACTGCTGCGGGCGGGCGAGCAGGCGTCCTCCGCGTGGGGAGAGCTGATCTCGCCCGATGCCATCGAGAAGACCGCGCAACTGCACCGGCGCAGGCTCAAAGCCGTCAACATCAAGTTCTGGTGAGCGGGTGCGCCCACGGCGAGCGTGCTCGCGTGCGCCGCACAACAGCTCCGAGCCACGCGGAGCACTCGATTCCCGGTCCGCAGCAGCGCGATCGACACGAGCGCTGCTCATTACAAGCACGGTGCACCTCGGCTATGGTCGATGTGACACACAGCACCTATGGCACAGCGCTGTCGTGCAGCTGAAAGGGGGTGCAGACATGGAGTCGGAAACCCCGCAATGGGAGCCGCCCCGGTTCGAGGAAATCGGTTGCGCGGCCGAGGTGACGATGTACGTCGCCCAGGTCGAAGACTGAAACCGGCGAACGTTCTCGAGGCCACCACGGACATCGGGCCGCCGGTGCCCGCGGTGGCCGCCTCGCCGCCGGAGCCGCGAGAGTCACCGCAACCTCACGATCAACTGTGGACACAAGGAGTCGGCGTGCTGGTGCGAGTGCTGGGTTCGGCGGCGGGAGGCGGTTTCCCGCAGTGGAACTGCGGATGCCCGGGTTGCCGGGCGGTGCGGGACGGTTCCCGGCCGTGCCTGCGACGCACCCAGTCATCGATCGCGATCAGCGCCGACCACGAGCAGTGGTTCCTGGTCAACGCATCGCCGGACGTGCGCGCCCAGCTCGAGGCGTCACCGGCGCTGCTGCCCACCGCGGGCAGGGCGACACCGCTGCAAGGGGTGCTGCTCACCGACGCCGAGCTGGATCACGCGCTGGGCCTGTTGCTGCTGCGCGAAGCCGAATCGCTGGAACTGCACGCCACCGCCGCGGTCCACGAGACGCTGCGCACGGACAACTCCTTGCTGGCCACGTTGCAGGCCTACTGCCCGGTGAAGTGGCGGGAGGTCGTGCCCGGCGAGGACGTGGCGCTCGGCAACGGCCTGAGCTACCGGGCGTTCGACGTCCCCACCACCAAGCGGTCCCGCTTCGGCCCTGATCGCGGCCCCGGCAGAGTCGTGGGCTACCGCTTCACCGACGAACGCTCCGGACGTGCCGCGGTCTGCCTGCCCGGAGTTCAGGAGATCACCGGCCAGGTGCGCGAACAGCTGCGGGACTGCACCGGCCTGTTCATCGACGGGACGTGCTTCAGCGACGACGAAATGCCGCGGCTCGGCCTGGCGAGCAAGACCTCCCGCGAGATGGGGCACCTGCCGATGAGCGGTCCCGGCGGCAGCCTGGAGCAGCTCGCCGAGCTGCCCATCGAGCGCAAGATCTACGTGCACCTGAACAACACCAACCCGGTGCTGCTGGACGACTCGCCCGAACGGCGCGAGGTCGAGCGGCTCGGGTTCGAAATCGCCACCGACGGGACAGAGGTGCAGATCCGACCGTGACGGCACTCGACGAATCGCGGACTACCGCAGGCACCGAGGAATTCGTGGCCGCGCTGCGCGCCCACGCGCAGCGGTACCACCACCAGCACCCCTTCCACGTGCGCATGAACGAGGGCAGGTTGAGCCGCGAGCAGATCCGCGGCTGGGTGGCGAACCGCTACTACTACCAGGAATGCATCCCGATCAAGGACGCGGCGATCCTGTCGAACTGTCCCGATCCGGCGGTGCGGCGCCGCTGGATCCGGCGAATCCTCGATCACGACGGGACCGCGGACGAGCCCGGCGGCATCGAAGCGTGGCTGCGGCTGGCCGAGGCGGTGGGCCTGAGCCGCGAAGAGGTCCGCGACGAGCGCCACGTCGTGCCCGGGGTGCGGTTCGCCGTCGACGCCTACGTGACCTTCGCCCGCACCCGGCCGTGGACCGAGGCGGTCGCTTCCTCGCTGACCGAGCTGTACGCACCGGACCTGATGAGCCGCAGGCTCGCCGCGTTCGAGCAGCACTACACCTGGGTCGACCGCGAGGGCCTGGCCTACTTCCGCAACCGCCTGGAGCAGGCCCCGCGCGACTCCGAGCACGGCCTGCAGGTGACCACCGAGCGGTGCCGCTCGGCCGCGGAGCAAGAACGGGCGCTGGCGGCGCTGTCGTTCAAGTGCGACGTCCTCTGGAGCATGCTCGATGCCATCGACCAAGCCCACCCCGGCTGAGCCCGCCCGGCTGCCGGACTCGGCCCGGCCGCAGCTGACGACCGGGCTGCGATTGACCTTCGACGAGGTCCGCGCGCGGGACGTGCTGCTGGGCCCCGAATCGGTGCTGGTGCTCAACCCGACCGGCGCGGCCATCCTGCGGCTCTGCGACGGGCGGCGGGACATCGGCGAGCTGATCGCCGAACTGCAGGCGCGCTTCGCAGGCGTCGAGCCCGGCGAGGTGCGTGCCTTCCTCGACCAGCTCGCCGCCAAGCGGTGCGTGGAGGCCGCCCATGACCGACATGAAGCCTAGCCCGTTCGGCCTGCTGGCCGAGCTGACCTACGCCTGTCCGCTGCACTGCGCGTACTGCTCGAACCCGCTCAACCTGGCCGACTACCGCGATGAACTGTCCACTGCGGACTGGCAGCGCGTGCTGCGCGAGGCGCGCGATCTCGGCGTGCTGCAGTTGCACCTATCCGGCGGGGAACCGTTGCAGCGCCGCGACATCGTCGAGATCGTGCGCACCGGCAGCGAACTCGGGATGTACACGAACCTGATCACCAGTGCGCTCGGACTGTCCCGCAGGCGCGCCGAAGAGCTGCGCGCGGCCGGTCTCGACCACGTGCAGATCAGCGTGCAGGCCGACGAACCCGCCACCTCCGACCGAATCGCAGGCACCCGCTCCTTCGCCCGCAAAGCCGATGCCGCACGAATGGTCAAGGAATTGGGATGGCCGCTGACGGTGAACGTGGTGCTGCACCGGCAGAACATCGACCGCATCGCCGAAATCCTGCGCCTGGCCGAGGAATTGGGCGCCGACCGGCTGGAACTCGCCAACACCCAGTACTACGGCTGGGCCTGGCGCAACCGGGACGCGCTGCTGCCCGGTCGCGGCCAGATCGAGCGGGCCGAACAGGTGGTGCGATCCGAGCGGGAACGCCTGCCGCACATGGAAATCATCCACGTGCTGCCCGACTACTACAGCCAGTACCCCAAGGCGTGCATGGGCGGATGGGCGCAACGCCAGCTCACCATCGCGCCCAACGGGGACGCCCTGCCCTGCCCGGCAGCGCAATCGTTGCCGCTGCCGCGGGAAAGCGTGCGCGAGCGCCCGTTGGCGCGGATCTGGCAGGAATCACCGCTGTTCGAGGCGTTCCGCGGCACGGACTGGATGCCCGAGCCGTGCCGGAGCTGTTCGCGCCGCGACGTCGACTTCGGCGGCTGCCGCTGCCAAGCGTTCCAACTCACCGGCGACGCCGCGCGCACCGACCCGGTCTGCCACCTCTCGCCGGACCGCGAACTCGTCGATCAGGCGGTACGTGCGGCCAACGCGAGCGAGGAAACCGTCCGCGGCGAGCTCACCCCGCGGCCGCATCCGCGAGACCAGCGTTGACGGGCTAATCGCTGTCCAGGGGAACCTCACCGAAGGCCATCAGGCTGATGACGAAGTAACCGATGTAGAGCGCGAGCAGAACGGCCCCGTGCCAGCGGCGCAACCGCCCGGTCGCCAGGAAGATCGCCGAGAGGACCGTCATCACCAGCAGCACGGGAAGGTGCCAGGACAGCACGTTCGCGTTGACCGTGATGGCCCCGCCCACCAGCAGCACGATGCCGAGCTTGCCGGTCACCGAGAACACGATGCTGCCGATGACGTTGGCGACGCCGATCTCCGGCGCGCCCCTGCGTGCGGGCTCCACGGTGAGGAAGAGGTCCTCGAGGGAGAGCACCAGCGTCGCGATCGTGACGCCGAAGACGGTGCCGTCGATGCCGAACTCGTCGAGGATCCCGTCGGTGCCCTGTCCCGCGATGCTGGCTCCGACGACGAGACCGGCCAACGCCAGCACCGCGAGCGCGAGACCGGCCCACAGGGGCCGTTGACGGGCTTGCACGAAGCCCTGGTCGACGCGCAGGTCGTTCGGGAGGGCGAGTCCGCCGGAACCGGAGGGCCCTGCGTCGTCCGCCGCATCGTCGCTTTCGGCCGCTGCGGCGGTTGGCGTCGCCGCTGCACCGGTGCGGGTGCCGACCTTCTCGACCTGCTCGTAGAGCTCGGCGTTGCGGAACACCGGGCGTCGCGATGTGTATTCGCGATAGCCGATCCAGCACACGAACGCCACGAACAGGACCAGCAGCACGATGCCCGTGACCGATGTCAGCGCCCCGGTCAAGGCCAGGGCCCACAGCACGACCGGCCCTGCCACGAAAAGCGCGAGGTAATCCTTGGGAACGTCGACGCGGCACGGAGCGATCAGCGCTGCCAACGCCAGCACGATCCCCGTCATCGCGATCGTCGTGCCGATCACCGTGCCCAGGGCCACGTGCTCCAGTTCGTCGACGTTGAGCACGATGCCGAATGCCAGATCGTCGAACTCGATCCCGGTGAACACGACCGCGATGAGGAACAGCGAGACCGCCCACCTGCTGGCCACGCCGACCAGGAACCCGATGAGCTTCTCGGCGCTGTAGACCAGCAGTGCGATGCCCAATGCGAACTCGACGACCGGGATCACGGGAAACTCCTCGCCGAGCCGACGTCAGGGAGATCCGATCATGCTGCCCCGCTGCGCGCGGGTTTGCAACACCGTTTCCCCGGCCGGTCGCCGGTGCGCACTCCGGCCGAGCGGCCGAACGACACCCGGTGCGCCTGTGGCGAGATCACCGTCCGGACGGCGTGCGCGTCCGGACCCTCGAGCCCAGCACGACGCTTTACCGCACCAGCCATCTCCCATAACCTGACGATCATGACCGCTTGCAGCTCCCGTCCGGAGCGGCGGTGAGGCCATGAGCGTCGCGAACCTGCACGAACGGACCTTCACGGTCCAACCGCAGGCAGTGGGTGCGCTGCTCGACGCGCTCGCGGCCGAGGGAGATCCCACGTGGCCCGGCGACATCTGGCCCGCCCTGCGCCTGGACCGCCCGCTCGGCATCGGGGCGACGGGAGGACACGGACCGATCCGCTACCACGTGGTGGCCTACGTCCCCGGCCAGCGGGTGCGGTTCCGGTTCGACCGGCCGCACGGGTTCGACGGTTTCCACGAGTTCATCGTGCTGCCCGACCATGACGGCACGGTGCTCCAGCACAAGATCGCCATGCGAGTGCGTGGTCCTGCGCTCTTGACGTGGCCCCTGGTCTTCGGCCCGCTGCACGACGCTCTGCTGGAGGACCTGCTCGATCGTGCGGAGGAACGCCTCACCGACGGCGTCGCTCGACGCGCCCGGTGGAGCTGGTGGGTCCGAGTGCTGCGTCGCCTGTCGATGCCGCGGCGCAAGACCTCCCGGGCGCAGGCGGGCGAGTCCGCCTAGTCGCGCGAGAGTCCTCAGTGGACCAATCGGCGAGCGATTCGGGGGAACCTCGGCCGCGCGGCGCGGCTAGCACTGCTCGTTCAGCCAGGCCGCGGTCGCCTCGGCAGCAGCTGTGCCGGGAAGCAGGGGTATGCCGTGCCCGCAGTCGAGCACGTTCAGGTGCGCGCCAACGTGGTCGGCGAGTTCGCGCAACGCCGACACGGGCACGAGCGGATCCCGCTCCCCCGCGACGATTCGCACCGGGCACCGCAACGGATCGACGTCGACCGGCAGCCGGAACCGGACCGCGTCGAGGACCGCGACCGGGGACTCGCCGACCAGTGTTCGCGCCCACGCCCGCGCGGTGGTCCGGCCCGCGTCGTCGTCGAGATCCAGGTGGTCGAAGAACATGCTGGTGGCGGTGCTGACGTCCGGCGGCCGCCACAGGCGGTCCGGACGCGGCCGCACCGGGATCGGTTCGGCACCGAAGCCCCGCGGCACGACGGGAGCCACCAACACGAGCGCGGCCACGTTGCCGTGCCGGCACGCCCAGTCGAGGCAGGCGAATCCGCCCATGCTGTGTCCAATGAGGACCGCCGGGCGCCGCAACCGATCGAGCACCCTGGACAGTTCGCCGCCGGCGTCGGCAACACTGCGCAAGGAACGCCCGAGCGCATCGGCCACCGGCGCCGAACCGAACCGGCCGAACCAGTTCGGCGCGTACGTGCGCCATCCCGCCGCTGCCAGCACCGAGCTCCATTGCCGCCAGCACCAGGCGCCGTGGCATCCGCCGTGCAGCAGCACGACGGGCGGCCGATCATCCGCCGGCTCGGGGTCCGGGCCTGCGACCTCGACAACGACACCGTTCCACCGCACGCGCTCGGCGAACACGACACCACCCTCCGTTCCTCCGCCCCAGCCGGCGAGATCGAGCACGGCGGTCCGACGTTAGCGGGCGAGGAAGGGAAGTTGCGGTGATCGCGCGCATTCCACTCCGATGATGTAGCGATGGAAGAGCTGCTTCCGCTCCGCGCCCGTCCGACTGCCGAGCTCCACGGGCAAGATTTCCCAAGAACCCGAGCGCTTTGACCAGTATTCGTCCACATTGGACATCTTGCTTCCTGCCGCCGGAAGCGACGCCTTGGTCCGTCCGGACCACCACCCCCGCTGCAATTCGGCGAAGACCGCCCGAGCCATTCATTTCCGCCTCAATTGACCGATCAAATCGAATATTGACCGGCATTTCCAGCCGGGCTACGTTCAGCTCGTGGCGATCCCGGCGTACTTGCGCATCCGCACCGAACTGGAGCAGCAGATCCAGTCCGGTGCGCTGGCGCCGGGTACGCGGCTGCCCACGGAGGCCGAACTCCAGCAGCGGTACTCGGTCGGCCGCGCCACCGCGCAGCGGGTGCTGACCGAGCTGTCCCGGGCCGGACTGGTGGAACGCCACCGGCGGCGCGGCACTTTCGTCGCCGACGGTGCACGGCAGGAGAACCTGCTGCGCATGGTGCATCCGGCGCTGCACGGCCCGGAGATTCCGGGACCGCACGCGGTGGATTCGGCCATGGTGATCCCCGCCGAGGACGCCGACGTCGCCCTTCCCGGCATCACCGGGGACGCGCCGGTGAACCAATTGCGGCGGCTGAAGTTCGACGTCGAGCACAACCCGATCGCAGTCGAGCTCGCCGCCGTCCCGTTCTCGCTGGCACCACGCCTGTTCGACGAGAACCTGGAACACCTCACGGTGCACGACTACTTCGCCCGCAACCGGATTCCGGTGGCGAAGTCGCGCGTGTACGTCGACCCGATCCCGCTCGATGCGGCGACCGCGGCCCGCTTCGGCACCGAGCCGGGCCGGGCCGTGATCCGGTTGCGCCGGTTGACCTGGCTGACCGGCGGTGGGCTGGCCGAGGCCATGTGGCACATCATCCGGCCCGACCTGGTCGAGTTCTTCGTCGAGCAATCCGTGCTGGCCACCTGATACGACTTCGCGTCCGCCCGGGGATCTGCGCTTCCCGGCCGATTCCTGCTGCCGTTGCTCCCGCAGCACGGCTTTTCCGCTCGCACTCGAAGAATGGGAGCCACCAATGACCCCACAACGCGTCGCGGTGGTCGGCACCGGCGTCATCGGCGCCATGACGGCATGGCGCCTGGCCGGGCGCGGAGCCGACGTGATCGCCCTGGACGCCCTTTCCCCGGGGCACGACCGCGGAGCCTCGGCCGGCGAGTCCCGCATCTTCCGCACCCTCTACAAAGAGGGATCCGGTTACGTGCCGCTGCTGCAGCGATCCGGCGCGCTGTGGCGCGAGCTGGAACTGAGCACCGGCACCCGGCTGCTGACGATGTGCGGAGGCCTCACCATCGGTCCGCGCGAGCACGCCGATGTCCGCGCCGTGCGCCGCTGCGCCGAGGAGCACGACCTCGACCACGAGGTCCTGGACACCGCGGCGGCTCGGCAGCGCTTCGCGCAGCACCGGATCGACGACGACGAGATCATGGTGTTCGATCCGGCGGCGGGCGTGCTGCGGCCCGAACCCGCGGTGCAAGCAGCGCTGCACGCGGCCGGGCTCGCGGGCGCGTCGATCCTGCCCTACCACCGGGTCGACGAGGTCGCCGAAACCGCGCGGGGATGGCGAATCACCAGCGGTGCCACGCACTTCGACGTAGACCACGTCGTGTTCGCCCCGGGCCCGTGGGCGCGGCAGCTGGACCCGCTGAGCACGCTTCCCATCGAGATCCGGTTGATCACCGCGTACTGGTTCGCGACCCGCGACACCGCCGCGCACCGGCCGGACCGGTTGCCGATCGCGATCCGCCGCCACCGGGAAGCCGGGTTCTCCTGCTTCCCGGTGCTGGACGGGGTCGGCATCAAGATCATCCCGCATCACCTCGGATGGCCGATCCTGCACGACCCGGCCGCGCTGCCCCGTTCGGCCGAGCCGGAGTACGCCCGCGCGGCTTCGGAAGCCGCCCGGCGGCTGCTGCCCGGGGTCGTGCCGCACCCGGTGCGGATCGGCACCTACGCCGAGGGCTTCACGCCGGACGAGCACGCCCTGCTGGGCCCGCTACCCGGGCACCGCAACGCCACCGTCATGACCGGCTTCTCCGGGCACGGCTTCAAGCTCGCCCCGGTCTTCGGCGAGCTCGGCGCCGAGCTGGCGCTCGGGGAACCCGCCAGCCACGACATCACCGCGCTGGACCCCGGCCGCCGCGCGGACTGAGAACCGTCCACACAGGACCCCTGGAGGCAACCGTGCCCACCGGTTCCACCGCCCAAATCGCCGGAGTCGTCCTCGCCAGCCTGCTGGTGATCGGTTTCGGAGTGGCCATGTCGGTCCACTTCGGACGCAAGGCGAAGACCGCGCAGGACTGGCTGTCGGCCGGCGAGTCGCTGCCGCTGGTCGTAGTGATCATCACGCAGTTCGCGACCGCGACCGGCGGCGGGGTGCTCATCGCGCACGTCGGCATCGGCTACCGCTCAGGCTGGTCGGTCTTCGCCTACGAGGGCTGCGTGCTGGTCGGCTTCCTCGGGTTGATGCTGATCGCCAAATGGCTGCGGCAGCAGCGGTTCACCACCGTTCCGGACGTCGTGACCCGGCTGTTCGGCAGGCATCGGATGGTCACCGCCATCGCCGCGCTGGCCGCCCTGGTGGTGCCGTTCGGCTGGCTGGCGACCCAGTTCGTGGCCTTCGCCCAGCTTTTCGGCCGGCTGACCGGGATGCCGGACGCCGCGCTGATCGTCGTGATCATGCTGGCATCGCTGCTGTTCGTGCTGCCGGGCGGAATGACGTCGGTGGCCTGGACGGACTTCGTGTTCGGCATCTTGATGATCGTTCTGTCGCTCGGCGTCGCGGCCTACGCGGTCGACCTGGCAGGCGGCTGGCGGCAGATCACCGAGACCGTGCCGCGGCAGCTGTGGGGCTGGGGCGGGTTCACCGCGGCCGGCGGGGAGCAGCTCTGGCTCTGGATCGCCGCGATCGTGCCGGGCACGCTGACCAACCAGCTCTACTACCAGCGCGTGTTCGCCACCAAGAAGGTCTCCGACGCCCGGCGCGGGCTCGCGCTGTCCGGGCTGACGATGCTCATCGGCGGCGTCTACGCCGGATGCATCGGGCTCGCGGTGCACTCGCTGAACCCGGGTCTGACCAACGAGGAGGACGCGGCCGGATGGCTGCTGACCCGGCTGCCGAGCTGGCTGGTGGTGGTCTTCGGCGCGTTCCTGGTCTCGACGATCGTCTCGACCACGGGCGCCGCCCTGCAATCCGTGGTCGCCAACCTGACCAGGGACGTCTACCACAACATCGTGGGCGGCGAGCACGACGAACGCCGGACCGTGCGGCTGTCGCGGACGATCACGGTCGCGGTATCCCTGTTGGCCGCGGTGCTGGCGATCGTGTTCCCCAAGGCGCTGACCTGGCTGGTGGCCACCTACGCCTACTCGGCCGCGGCGCTGGCCGCGCCCATCTTCCTCGGCTACCTGCTGCACCGGCGACGCCGGCTGACACCGGCGACCGCGATCGCCAGCATGATCGCCGGGGTCGCGGGCTGCGCGGCCGCCCAGCTGGCGGACACGACCGTTCCGTACGCGGTGTACGGGATCGCCGCCTCGGCCGCGGTGCTGCTGGTATTGGCGATGCTCGCACCCGCCGACCGCGACCAGACCCCGCACGCGGGAGTGAGGAGCTGAGCATGCGGATCGCCGTCATCGGACTCGGAGTGCTGGGCGCCAGTGCCGCCCGTTCGCTGAGCCTCGCCGGCGCCGAGGTGACCGTGTTCGAACGGTCCGGCGCCCTCGCCGGAACCTCCGGAACCTCGTTCGCCTGGACCAACTCGCACAACAAGAACCCGCGCGCTTACCACGATCTCAACGTCGCCGGGATGGCCGAGCACGAGGCGCTCGCGGCGGATCCGGGACCGCACCGGCGCTGGTTCGCGCGGACCGGCAACCTGGAGTGGGCCGCCGACGAGGCCGGAACCGAGCGGCTCGCCGCTTCGGTCGCCGAGCTCGCGGCCCGCGACTACCCGGTCGGCTGGATCACTCCCGGACGCGCCCGCGAACTGGTCCCGGACCTGCGGGTTCCCGCCGGGATCGAGGACATCGCCTACTACCCGACCGAAGGTCACGTCGTACCGGCACTCCTGCTGGCGCGGTTGTGGGGCCAGGCAAGGGATCTCGGGGCGCGGTTGCGCTGTCCTGCCGAGGTCCTCGGTCTGTCCGAAGTGGAGCGAGGAGTGCGGATCGAGCTGGCCGACGGCACCGCCGAAGCCGACGCGGTGGTGCTCGCGGCGGGGCGGTGGACCGAGGAGCTGAGCGCCGCAGCGGGCTGCCGGATACCGATGGCCGCACCGGACGCCGCGGGCTCGGCGACCGTCGGTCTGCTCGGCTACACCAGCCCCCTGCCGGTGCGGATGGACCGGGTGCTCACCACGCCGAAGCTCAACGTCCGCCCGGACGGCGGCGGCCGGCTGGTCGTCCAAGGCCTGGATCTCGACGCCGACGCGGATCCGGCCGCGCCCCCGGCGGTGAACGGCCGACACGCGCAGGAGCTGCGCGGCAGGCTCACCGAACTGCTGGGGCAAGCCGCCGGGTTGGAATCCTTGCGGGTGGGCCAGCGAGCCATGCCCGCCGACGGGCTCACCGTCGCCGGATTCCTCGGCGGCAGCGGACGGATCTACGCGATGGCCACCCACAGCGGCATCACGCTCGGGCCACTGCTCGGCAAGCTCGCGGCACAAGAGATCACCACCGGCGACCCCGCGGAGGCGCTGGCGCCGTTCCGGCCGGACCGCCTGATCGGCAGGTCCGGCCTACCGCCGCTGACACCGGCCCGCTTCGCCGGACAGCAGTGAGCCCCGGTGAAACGTTCGGCGGTGAAGGCGAGCAGGGCGGTCACGCGGTCCGCTCCGGGTGCGGAACGCCTCGGAACCGCACCGCGCGGCCGACCTGCTCATGTCTTCGCGGAGGCTCCGAGGCGTTCTCCCAGCGCTAGCGCGCGGCGTCGTACTCCTCGTCGGTGACGTGCCTGCCCCAGGTGACGGGATTGCCGGACTCGTCGTTCTGCTGCATGGCGACGTGCACCATGAACCGGTTCGGGGCAGCGCCGTGCCAGTGGTTCTCCCCCGGCTCGAAGAACACGCGGTCGCCGGGATGCACCGTCTCGACCGGGCCGCCTTCGCGCTGGCACAGTCCCACGCCCTCGGTGACGAAGATCGTCTGGCCGTGCGGGTGGGTATGCCACGCGGTGCGCGCTCCCGGGGTGAAATGCACGTTGGCGGCGCCGAACGCGGAGCCGGCGGCCGGTGCGGCGACGGCGTCGATGTAGACATCGCCGGTGAACCAGTCCGCGGGCCCCTGCTGGGTGTCCATGCTGCTGCTTCGGGTGATCTGCACGAGGTGCTCGCTTTCGTTGTCTGCTGGTGCTCGCAGGGCATACCGGTTCCGGCCGGACGGGCTACGTGCTCTGGGCGCCGTCGACGACCAGTGCGTGACCCGAGCGGCCGCCGACCCGGGAACCGCTCGTACCGAGCCACGCCCGTCCGCCGGTTCCACGATGTCCGCTTTCCACCCAACCCCGCACGAGGCGAGCGTGGGAGGAACCGTTCAACGGGGTACTGCCAGCACCCCGCTGACCAGAACCTGACCGCGCCGACCCGCCAGGTTCCTTCGCCGCCGACCGTGCGCGCGCACGTCCTAGTCCGCGCGGGTTCCTGCGGAGTCGGGTCTCGCGATCAAGGTTTCGATCATGTGCGTGCGGGCCTTCTCGATTCCCGCGAGAACGACCGCGCGGATCTCGTCGGCGGAGTCGGTGCGGATGATGTCCACGAGCCGCTGGTGGTTGGTGGCGGTGTACGGGTGGCCGAGCGCGCCCTGCAGGTTCAGGAAGCGCTCGATCTCTTCGTGCAGCGCGTTGATGGTCTGCGTCATCAGGGGAATGCGCCCCAGTTCCGCGATGCGCACGTGGAACAGCCGGTTCGCTTCGTGCCGCGCGGCCGGTTCGTCCGCTGCGCGGACGGTCGAGTCGCTGAGCTCTTCGAGCGCGTCCAGCTCGGCTGCGGTCGATCGCTGGGACGCGAGCACGGCCGCCTCGGGCTCCAGGAGCGTGCGCATGTGGTAGGTGTCCTGCAGCTCGCCGATGTCGACGGACTTCACGAAGGTGCCGCGCCGGGGCACCACGACCACGAGCCCTTCGCGGCGCAGTGCGTTCATCGCCTCGCGGATCGGGGTGCGGCTCATCCCGTACTGCTCGGCGAGCGGGCCGTCCATGATGACCTCGCCGGGCCGGAGCCTGCACCGCAGGATGTCCCGTTTCAGCGACGCGTACGCGCGTTCGGACATCGAGGCTTGCCGACTCACACCTACCGCTCCTACTGACTCCCCGCCCGATCAAGTCGGGTTGACGCACCTCGCGAGCCGACTCTAGCATCCGCCGTGAAATATCACGGTGTACATCACAGGGATCCACAACGCGGTGGTGCTCCCCCGGCCGGCGCTGTGGCGGTGGTTGCCCTGGCCGATCAGGGCTTGGAGAGATGATGCGAGTACCCGGCGATGTGCGATCCGGCGTCTGCACCAACCGCCTGTTCCGGGCGCTGAGCGCGCTCGAACGCGCGGGCAACAAGCTCCCGCACCCGTTCTGGCTGTTCGTCATCCTGTCCCTGGTGCTGGGTGCGGCGAGCGCAGCACTGTCCATGATGGACGTTCGGGTCACGCTGCCGTCGACCGGCGAGACCGCCGCGGTGCGCAACCTCTTCTCCGTGCACGGCGCGAAATTCGCCATCGAGTCGGCGTTGACCAACTACGCGGAGTTCCCGCCGCTGGCGACCATCGTCGTGGTGCTGCTCGGGGTGAGCGTCGCCGAACGCAGCGGGCTGCTCACCGCGCTGCTGCAAGGCACCGTGCGCCGATTACCGGTGGGATGGCTGACCTTCGCGATCGCGCTGTGCTCGATGATCGCCCACGTGATGAGCGACTCGGCCTACCTGATCATGATCCCGCTGGGTGCGCTCGCCTTCCGGACCGCCGGACGCAGCCCGGTGCTCGGGCTGATGGTCGCGTACGCCGCTACCGCGGTCGGCTTCAACTCCAGCCCGCTGGTCACCCCGCAGGACGCGATCCGATCCACGTTGTCGATGGCGGCGGCGCGGATCGTCGACCCGGGCTACACGATCACCCCGCTGGCGACCTACTACTTCACCGCGGTGTCCTCGATCGTGCTCTCGGCCGCGATCGCGCTGCTCGTCGACCGGGTGCTCGCGCATCGGCCCGAGTTCGGCGCCGACACCCTTGAGCAGGATTTCCGCACCGCGGAGGGCTTGTTCAACAAGTCCACCGGCGCCGCACCCGAAGGCGAGACGGCGGCGACGCAGCTGCGCGCGCTGCGCACGACCGGTGCCGTGTTCCTGGTCTGCGCCGCGGGCATCGCCGCGATGCTGCTTCCCGGTTCCCCGTTCCGCGGCGAGGGCGGAAGCATCGTCGAATCGCCGGTCGTCGAGAACGTCGCGGTGTTCATCTCGGTGGTCTTCGGCCTGCTGGGGATCGTCTACGGCCGCATCACCCGCACCATCCCGTCCTTGGGCGAGGTTCCGGCCGCGATGGCCGAGGGCGTGCGGTCCCTGGTGCCGGTGCTCGTGCTCTTCTTCGCCGTCGCGCAGTTCCTCGCGTATTTCGAATGGACCAACATCGGGTCGGTGATCAGCGTCAACGGCGCCGAGTTGCTGCGGTCGCTGCAGGTCCCGCACCTCGCGCTGCTGCTGATCATCGTGCTGAGCATCAGCTGCCTGAACATCTTGATCACCAGCGGCTCGGCGATGTGGTCGATCCTGGCGCCGGTCGTGATCCCGATGACGATGTACCTGGGCATGCGGCCGGAGGCCGCCATGGCCGCCTTCATGATCGGCGACTCGGTGACGAACTGCGTCACGCCGCTCAACGGCTACTTCGTGCTCGCGCTCGGATTCGTCCAGCAATTCCGCAAAGGCGCGGGTGTCGGCACCCTGCTGTCGTTCACGACACCCATCGCCGTCGTCGTGCTCGTGGTGTGGGGCGGGTTCTTCGCGCTCTGGTACGGAGCGGGAATTCCGCTCGGTCCCGGAGTCGGCATCCGCTAGCTCGTCCGCAGGTGCACGGACCCGGGCGGGACGCGCTCGGGAAGCTCTCTCGAAAGGAACCAGTGTTGGGAACGATCGCAATCGTCGGGGCGGGCAACGTCGGCCAGGCGATCGCCGGGCACATGGCGGTGCTGGAGCACGACGTCCGGCTGTTCTCGCCGTGGGAGGCGGATTTCGACGCCGTCCGCGCCGCCGGCGGGATCGAGCTGACCGGCGAGCTCACCGGGCACGGGCTGCCCGGTCTGCTGACCACGAACCTCGCAGCAGCCGTGCGCGGCGCGGACGTCGTGGTGGTGGCGGTACCCGCCTTCGCGCAGGCGAGCCTCTCGGAACAGCTCGCCGAGCTGCTGGAGCCCGGCCAGGTCGTCCTGTTCCAGCCCAGCACCCTCGGCAGCAGCCTCGAGCTGACCCGGCACTTCGCCCGCAGCGAGCGGAAACCGTGCCTGATCGCCGAGACCGCGACCAGCCTCTACACGTGCCGGCTGCGCGGTCCGGCGCAGGTGTACGTCGGCGCCATCAAGCAGTCGGTGCACCTCGCGAGCATCCCCGGCGGATCGGTCGACGCGGCACGCGAGCGTCTCCGGCCCTACTTCGGTGACCGGTACGTCGGGGACGGCGACACGTTGTCGGTGGGACTGGCCAACTGCAACGCGATCTACCACGTCCCGCCGGCGGTGCTGAACATCAAGACGGTGGAGGACGCCGCGGGACTCGCCCAGCACACCCTCGTCACTCCGCGGGTCGCCGAGGTCATCCACGAGCTGGACCTGGAACGGCTCGCGCTGGCGCGAGAGCTCGGCGTGACCGCGGGCAGCTTCTGGGACTTCCTCGAGACTTCCTACGGGGTGACCGAGGGCAGCTACGTGGAGCGCATCGAGCAGGGCTACGGACGGCAGGCCTTCCCCGAGCCGGACTCCCTCACGCACCGGTACTTCACCGAGGACATCCCGTTCGGACTGGTCATCTGGAATTCGCTGGCGCAGCAGATCGGCTTGTCGCTGCCGCTGACCGACTCGTTCGTCCGGCTCGGCAGCGTGCTGTGCGGTCGCGACTGGGTGGCCGAGGGGCGGACCGCGGATCTGCTGGGACTGCAAGGTGCCGATGTCGAGCGGATCAGGGCCGCGTTCCGCAACGGCGACCAGCAGGCCCTCAGACGGTCAAGTTCGGCAGGTGCGGAGTGATCTCGTCGGCCGGAACCTCTTCGTAGCCGTCTGCGGTGATCAGCGCGAGGGTGGGGTAGATGGCTCGGACGGAGTCCGGGCCTCCGGTTGCGCTGTCGTCGTCGGCCGCGTCGAACAAGGCTTGCAGCGCCACCCGGACGACGCTCGCCCGGTCCATCTCCGGATCGTGCAGCTTCTTCAGCGCTCCCCTGGCGAAGAACCAGCCCGAACCGGCGCCGCCGTAGTACTTCTCCTCCGCCGGTGCGCCGGTGATGTCGAAGGTGTAGATCCGGGCCTGCTGCCGTATCCGGTCCCAGCCGGCGAACAACGGGGTGGCCACCAGGTTCAGCTCGAGCTGCGGCAGGTTCGCGCGGACCATGGCCGATACCCGGTTGACCTTGGCCGGGAAGCTGAGTTCGGCGTGTTCGATCTTCTCGAAGTGCTCCAGCTCCACCTGGAACAGCTGCACCATCTCCTTGCCCACTCCGACGGTGCCCGCGAAGGCGAGGCAGGACGCGTGATCGGCGGGTTCGAGCTTGCGGAGATCGCGCTGCGCGATGAGGTTGCCCATGGTGGCCCGGCGGTCACCGGCGACCAGCACACCGTCCCGGTAGCGCACCGCGAAGATGGTCGTGCCGTGCACCTGCTCGGCGCCGGGGGCCGCTTGCGGCAGCGCGTACGGCGCGCAGCCGCGCAGCAGTTCGGCGAACGAGGAGCTGCGATGTCCCCACACGGCTTCCACCGATCCCGGCACGGGCGACTGGGACGTCAAGTCATCGCTCCTTCCCATCGAACACGGCAAGATCACCGGTCGTAGCGTTCCAGATGCCGCACGCTCGCGCTAGCAGTCGTGGTCGTCGCGGGCCTCACCTGCGGATGAGCCCGCGCGCTTGCGCGGCGGCCAGGGCCGCGGTGCGGGATTCGACGCCGAGCTTGTCGTAGATGTGCACCAGGTGCGTCTTCACGGTGGCTTGGCTCAGGTACAGGCGGCGGCTGATCTCCGCGTTCGACAAGCCGTCCGCGAGCAGCTGGAGCACATCGAGTTCGCGGCGCGACAGCGACGTGCCGGGTCGCCGCATGCGGTGCACGAGCCGGTCGGCGACCGTCGGCGCGAGTGCCGAGCGGCCCGCCGCGGCGGCGCGCACGGCCGCGGTCAGCTCCTCCGGCGGGGCGTCCTTGAGCAGGTACCCGGTGGCGCCGGCTTCGATGGCGGCGAGGATGTCGGCGTCGGTGTCGTAGGTGGTCAGCACGAGCACCCGCGGCGGCTCCGGGCGGGCCGTGATCGCGGCGGTGGCGTCGCTGCCGTGCATTCCGGCGCCGAACCGCAGGTCCATCAGCACCACGTCGACCGTTCCGGCGAGTCCGATCGCGCGTTCGGCGTCGTCGGCCTCGGCGGTGACCTCGAAGTCGGGCTCGGTGTCCAGGACCGCGCGCAGGCCCGCCCGCACGACGGGGTGGTCGTCGGCCAGCAGCAGCCGGATCGGCTCGGTCACCGCGGCACCTCCTTGCGGCCGTGCAGCGGGAAAGCCGCGGCCAGTGCGGTCCCGCGACCCGGCTCGGATTCGACCGCCAGGGTGCCGCCGAGGTCCGCGGTGCGCGCACGCATCCCGGCCAGGCCGAAACCGGACTCAGCGGAAGCCGACTCGGCGGCCGCGGCCGCCGGGTCGAAACCGGTCCCGTCGTCGAGGACGTCGAGGGTGATCGAGTCGTCCATGTACGTGAGCGTGACCGCGACGTGCGTCGCTCGCGCGTGCGCGACGGTGTTGGCCACCGCGGATTGCGCGATGCGCAGCAGAGCGGCCTCGATCGGGGTGGCGACGGTGATCGGCGTGCCGCTGAGGTGGAACTCCACGGGCAGTCCCGCGCGCTCGGTGGTGTTCGCGCACAGCCGCCGCAACGCCGCGGGCAGCGGCTCGTCGTCGAGGGCCGGCGGGGTCAGGTCGTGCACGAAGCGGCGCGCTTCGGCGAGGTTGTCCTGCGCGGTCCGCCTGGCGCGGGTGACGTGCTCCGCGGCGGCGCCCTCCGGCAGCGAGCGTTCCGCGGCGCGCAGCAGCAGCTGGATGCTGGACAGGCCTTGGGCGAGGGTGTCGTGGATCTCGCGGGCCAGCCTCCCGCGCTCTTCGAGCACACCCGCGGTTCGTTCGGCTTCGGCGAGGTCGTTGCGCGCGGTTTCCAGCTCGTCGAGCAGCCGCCGCCGATGCTCGCTCTCGCGGTACAGCGCCTGGTAGGCCAGCACGGTGGCGACCGAGACGGCGGCACCGATGATCGGGCCGATCGCGGCCGCGGGGCTGAACCGGCCCGCGTGCCAGGCGAACCCGCCGATCGCGAGCAGGGTGCTCGCCGCGACCGCGCTCACCCCCGCGCGCAGCGGCAGCAGGTGCAGTTGCAGCAAGAACAGCGGGAACGCCAGCCACACGCCGTCCGGTGTCAGCGCGAGCAGCACCAGCCAGGCGATGGCCAGCACCCCCAGCCACCCGGCGGCGGCGCGCGGTGAGCGGCGGATGCGCGGCAGCGCCGGGCCCGCCGCGTAGACCGCGCCCATCGCCACCGCCGCGAGGCTGATCGCCGTGGCGTAGGGCGCACCGCCCAGCGCGCCGCGCAGCGCGGCCAGCACGAGCAGGGCGGCCATCAGCAGGTGCAGGCACACCCGCAGGATCCGCAGCGGCCGGGTCAACGTTTCTGGATGCACAACACCCCCACCGTAGGCGCCGCGCGACCGGCGGCATCAACCGAAAGGTTGATTTCCGGCCGCACCTTCTGAACTGCGCGAACGATGCCCGCGTGCGATTGCCCGGCCCGCCCGGCTTGGAAGCGTGGTCGAGGCAATCGCACTACTCATCAGCGTCGTCCCGGAAGGTGGATGAAGATCGTGTTCGTGGCGTGGAGGGACCTGCGTTTCGCCAAGGGGCGATTCGCCCTCATGGGCACCGTCGTGGTGCTGATGACCTTGCTGGTCGGGATGCTGTCCGGGCTCACCGCGGGCCTGGGCAGGGAAAGCACCTCCGCCATCGCGGAGCTGCCCGCCGACCACATCGCTTTCTCGGCGCCCGCGCAGGGCGACGACCCGTCGTTCACCGAGTCAGCCGTCGCTGCACGGGACTGGCAGGAGTGGGCGGCGGTTCCCGGGGTGGATCGCGCCGATCCGGTGGGCATCACCACCGGCAAGGCCAACGCGGGTGACCGCGCTGCCGCGGCCTCGGTGTTCGGCGTGCAGCCCGGGGCTCCGGTGGCGCCGCAGGAGATCGCGCCGGGATCGGCGGTGCTGTCCGCGGGCGCGGCCGAGGATCTCGACGCGCGTCCCGGCGACGAAGTGACTCTCAACGGCCAGCGGCTGCGAGTCGGCGGTGTCGCCGGAGACGCATCGTTCAGCCACACGCCGGTGATCTGGACCGGCCTCGCCGATTGGCAGCGCCTCGCGCCCGGCGGTTCCGACGAGCACGCCACCGTCGTCGCGCTGAGCACCAGCGGGCAGGTTCCGCTGGCGGCGACCGACGCCCGGCTGGGCACCCACACCCTGTCGCGTTCGGATTCGCTGGCGGCGATCGGGTCCTACTCCTCGGAGAACGCTTCGCTGCAGACGATGCAGGCGTTCCTGTTCGTGATCGCCGCGTTGGTGGTGGGAGCGTTCTTCACCGTCTGGACCATCCAGCGCAGCCGCGACGTCGCGGTGCTCAAGGCGCTCGGCGCGACCACCGGCTATCTGCTGCGCGACGCGCTGGGCCAGGCCTTGATCCTGCTGGTCGGCGGCACGGCGCTGGGCACCGCGATCGCCGCCGGTCTCGGAGCGCTGGCCGCGGGAACCGTGCCGTTCGTGCTCGACGCGGGAACCGTGCTGCTGCCCGCCGTGGTGATGATCGTGCTCGGCGCGCTCGGCGCCGCCCTCTCGCTGCGCCGCATCACCGCGGTCGACCCGCTCATCGCGCTCGGCGCTTCCCGCTGACCCGCGCATCCCGACCTCCGAGGAGATCTCAGACCCATGAGCCTGCACCTTTCCGGCATCACCCTGACCTACCCCGACGGCGACGGGTACATCACCGCGCTGGACCGGGTTTCCCTCGACGTGCCCAGCGGCACCGTCACCGCCGTGGCCGGGCCGTCCGGTTCCGGCAAGTCGAGCCTGCTGGCCGTCGCCGCCACCCTGATCACGCCGGACTCCGGCTCGGTCGTCATCGACGGCACCGCCGCCACCGGTCTCGGCGCGGCCGGGCGCGCGGCGCTGCGGCGCGGCCGCATCGGGATGATCTTCCAGCAGCCGAACCTGCTGGACTCGCTGACCGCCGCCGAGCAGATCGAGGTGATGGCGCACCTCGACGGCCGCTCCCCGCGCGCCGCGCGGGGGCACGCCCGCGAACTGCTCGACGCGGTCGGGCTGGCCGACCACGCGCACCGCCGTCCGCACCAGCTCTCCGGCGGGCAGCGCCAGCGGGTCAACATCGCCCGAGCCCTGGCCAACGACCCGGCGGTGCTGCTGGTCGACGAGCCCACCAGCGCGCTCGATCACGAGCGCGGAGCGGCCGTGATCGAGCTGCTGCTCGAGCTGACCCACCGCACGGGAGCCGCGACCGTGCTCGTCACCCACGACCGGGCGTGCCTGGGCGAGGTCGACGACCTCGTGGAGGTGGTCGACGGGCGCGTGTTCGCCCCGGAAACGGCCGCGACGGCCCTGCACACTCGCTGAACATCCGGGAAACGAGATGAAGAAATCCTACTACGCCGCACTCACCTACATGATCCTCGGTCTGGTGGCCGGGGTGTACTACCGCGAAATCGCCAAGGCGCACGGATTCACCGGGGAAACTCAGCTCAGTGTGGTGCACACGCACCTGCTCGCGCTGGGAATGCTGTTCTTCCTCATCGTGCTGGTACTGGAACGGACGTTCCGACTCAGCGCGAACCGGTGGTTCGCCCCGTTCTTCTGGTTCTACAACGCGGGGCTGGTCGTCACGACCGGTGTTCTGGTCTACCACGGCACGTCGACCGTTCTCGGCGGGACGACCGGTGCGGCCGTGTCCGGAATCGCCGGGCTCGGGCACATCCTGCTGACCGCGGGCCTGGTGTTCCTGTTCATCAACTTGCACGGCCGCGCGATCGGCGGACGGGCCGAGTCCGCGTCGACGCCCGGGTGACCCGGCCACGCGAATTCCCAATCGGCGACTCAGCACGATCAGACCGGCATATTTCCCCACTCCCGCAAAGGAGAATGACGATGTTCTACGCCACCAACCGGCTGCACGTGCCGCCGGACAAAGCGCAGGATTTCGAGGAGCAGTTCACCGGCAACATGCGCAAATACCTGCCCGGAGTTCCGGGCCTGCGGCGCAGCACCCTGCTGCGCCCAGCCGCCGCCGGCGAGCCATACCTCTCGATCAACGAATTCGACACCGAAGCGCATTTCCGCGCCTGGGTCGATTCCGATTCGTTCAAGCAGGCGCACGCGCGCAACAGCGGCATGGTCCGGAACATCACCTCGAACCAGGTGGAGACCTTCGAGTCCGTCGAGGTGCTCTGAGTCCGCGGGGCCGCCCCGATCCGAAACGGGGCGGCCCGCCGCTGAGGCACGGCATCATTGCGCACCGGCGCTGCGCACCCGAACCCGACGACCACTCGTTCAGTCGCTGGTCACCGACGTCCACCGACTGCAATTCTGCGGAAGACCCGACAACGAACCACCCGCGGAACCGCACGGGCGATCGGGGCCCGGCGTCGGCGTTGGGGGTGCTTGCCGCGTGCCGAGACCTGCCACCAGGCCGGTGCTCGCGATCAAGAGCAAGTCGGGCGAGCTGGAGGCCGTGTCCAACGAACCCGCCACGCACGTCCAGGTCATGATCGAACTCCTGCCGGGCGTGCTGCCGGAGGCCCCGATCGGCAAGCAGGTCCTGAACGTCGCCGTGGACGCGGTCGCGGAGGGCAACCCGGTATGGCTCGACACCACCTGGCTGCCCGCCGGTAATGCCGCCGCGAGCACGCCCGCCCCGGTGCTCACCGATTTCGACGGCGTTCTCGACGAGATCATCCAAGAGATGATTCCGGGCCACGACGAGCCGATCCTGCTCCCGGTCGTCGCGGCCGATGCCGACGACCGGCGACTCCGCGCGATGCGCGAGTTCCTCCAGCACAAACCCCGTCCCGTGGTGGTGCGCGCGCGACGCGCAGCACCGGCCGATGTCGAGCCGTGGGCGCGGATCGAGCGAATCGCCACCGCGCTGCGAATCGGGGTGGAGGACCTGCACCTGGTCTTCGACGAGGGCTACCTGCCATCCGTCCCGGACCACCGCGTCGAGGCCCTGGGCAAGAACATCACCGGATTGAACGCTCGCCACGGCTGCGCGTCGATCACGGTGCTGGGCGGCTCGATCCCGAAGGAGCGAACCGGCTTCGACACGCGCACCCGCGAACGAACCGAGATCCGGCTTTGGAAGAGCGCACGGGCCGACTGCGACGGCTCCCTGCGCTACGGCGACTACGGCGTCGTCCACCCCGTCCCGAGGTCGAAGAAGAAGGGCTCGGGCGCCCCGAACCCCTACCTGCACTACACCGTCCCCGGAGGCGTGCTCTCGTTCGCACGCCACGTCCCGGACCGCAACGGCCGCGCCTTGCCGACCGGCGCTGCCGAGCGGTTCTTCCGGGATGTCGCCGAAGAACTCGTGCGGCGGCCGGAATTCGCCGGGCCGAGCTTCTCCTGGGGTGACGAGAAGCTGTACTCCTGCCGGGAGGACCCGGCCATTCCGATCGGCCGTGCGGACAAGTGGATCGCGCTGGCCACCTCGCATCACCTGGCGCACCTGTCCAGGGACATGGACGCGAGCTGAACCGCGTCCGCTGCGCGGAGCTATCGCTGCGCACCGCTGACATGCAATGCCGAAATGCAGCGCGGTATACAGCCGTGCTCCGGCTGCCCCGGTAGGTCGCGGGGCTGCGCAGCGGCGCGATGAACACCCGCACTGAACCGGCCGAGATCACCGACACCGGGCCGTTGGTCGTGCTCGCCGCGAGGGGCTTGGAAAGCCGCGAGCTCTCACAGTTCGAGGGTCAGCTTCGCGCCGCGGGCCCGTGAGCAGCACGTCATCATCTTGTCGTTGCGGCGGCGTTCGGTCCGGGTGAGCACGTGGTCGCGGTGATCGACCTCGCCGTCGCGCACCGGCAGCTCGCAAGTGCCGCACAAGCCCTGCTCGCAATCGCTGGGTACGTCGACATCGGCCTCGCGCAGCGCGGCGAGCACCGAGCGGTCGGCGGCCACTCGGACGGTGCGGCCGGATTCCGCGAGTTCGACGTCGAAGGCGTGCTCGTGGGCGGGATCGAGCGCACCCCGATCGGCCTCGAATCGCTCCACGCGCAAAGCGTTCTGCGGCCAACGGGCGGTCGCCGTTTCGAGCGCGGCGAGCAGCCGTTGCGGGCCGCAAGCGTAGATCTGGGTGTCCTCGCGCGGATCGGCGAGCAGTTCGTCGACGTTCAACCGCCCGCCCTGGTCCGAGCAGTGCACGGTGAGCCGATTCCCGTGATCGCGGATGAGCCGGGCCAGCAGCACCATGGCACCGGCTGATCTGCCGCAGTAGTGGATTTCGTAGTCGCTGCCCGCGCGCAGCGCCGCATCGGCCATCGCGATGATCGGCGTGATGCCGATGCCTCCCGCGATGAACACGTAGTGCCCGGCATCCGGTTCGAGCTTGAAGTTGTTGCGGGGGCCGCGCAGGTTCAGCTGGTCGCCGACGCGGAGCCGGTCGTGGACGTACTCCGATCCTCCGCGGCCGCCGGGTTCGCGGAAAACCGCGATCTGGTACCGCGTGCGGTCCGCGGGATCGCCGCACAACGAGTACTGCCGGGACATCCCGTTCAGCTCGATGTCCACATGCGCGCCGGGTGACCACGAAGGCAGCGGTTCCGCCCTGGTGTCGACGAGCGTGATCCGCGCGATGCCCGCGGCGGCTTGCTCGATCGATTCCACCTTGACGGGCCGCGTGATGGTGCGCCGGGGCGGTTCGCCGATCGTCACCGGCCGCGAATTGCGGGCCGTTCCGGGATTCGCGCGCTCGGGGTTGTCTCGCGGATCCCACCGCACCCGGACGTGCTCCGGACCGCGGAAGGAGGTGTTGGGCAGGTAGTGGAACCGCTGATCGGGAACGAGTTCCAGGTGCGGCAGCCGGGTGGTGATCTCCTCCAGGAAGATCTGCAGTTCCATCCGGGCGAGGTTCTTGCCCATGCACTGGTGGCTGCCGTAGCCGAAGGTGAGGTGATCTCGCGCGTTCTCCCGCCGGATGTCCACCTCGTCGGGGTCGTGGAAGTGCCGCTCGTCGTGGTTGGCCGAGGAGTTGACGATCAGCAGCTTGGCGCCTTCGGGAACGGTCACGTCGCCGATCCGGGTCCGCGCGGTCGTGATGCGGCGCCAGGCGGCGACCGAACCGGAATGGCGCAGGCATTCCTCCACGGTGTTCGGGATGAGCGCGGGGTCGGCGCAGATCTCCCGCCACGCGCCGCGGTTTTCCAGCAGCAGCCGGAACGCGTTCGCCGCGGCGTGCGCGGTGGTCTCGTGCGCGGCGACGATCCCGGCCATCATGATCGAGTGCAGGTAGGAGTCGGTGATGACCTCGGGCAGCCGCCGCTGCATCCGGATGGCGTAGGGCATCCATCCCGGTCCGGACGGGTCCTTGCGCAGCTTCTCCAGCACCTCGCCCGCGTACTGCCAGAACTTGCCGACCGTGTCGGCCACCGCGACCTGCTGCTCGGGAGTGGGCCGTCCCCAGGTGTTGACGGTGTGCGCCACGGAGTACTCGCGGAGCTTGTCCATGTCCTCCTCGGGCACGCCGAGAAAGTGCAACGCGACCGTCAGCGGAACCTCGTAGAGCAGTTCGTCGACCAGGTCCGCCTCGCCGGTGTCGATGAAGCGGTCGACGCGCTCGCGGACCAGGCGGCGCACCACGGGCTCTTGCTGAGCCAGCGCGGCTGCGGTGAACGGCTCCATCAACGCCCGGCGACGCGGCATGTGCGCCGGTTCGTCCTCGTTCACCAGCGTGCGGGCCATGGCGTAGTCGTGGCGGCGCAGCACCTCGGTGGCTTCCGCGGAGACCGGCGTGATCTTCTCCAGCGCGATCGACGGGGAGAACCGGATGTTGTCCTGGAAGATCGCCTTGACGTCCGCGTAGCGGGTGACCACCCAATAGCCCAGAACAGGGCTGTAGAACACCGGCTCTTCGGCGCGCGACCAGCGCAGCGATCCCGGCGGGTCCTGCTGGTAGTCCTCGCCGAACGGGTCGAACGAGCGCGCCTGCGCGGAGCAGCCGTCGTCCGGCGGCACCGGTGGTGGCTGTGCGAACGGGCACTGGGTGGCGGTCCGGCTGTCCGTTCCGCCGTTTTCGCTGGGGCTGGATTCATCGATCTGCATGTCTTCAACACCTATCCAGCGGGTGTGCGCACGGCAACAATTGTATGGACCGGGACGCACATGGAGGTGCCGTGGACGAAATGTCTCAGGATTCCGGCAACGACGGGCGCGCCGTCATCGGACTGCACGGGTGGTTCGGGTCGGCGACCGCGTGGCAGCCGCTGGCGGCCCACTTGGAGAACTCGCAGTTCGGTTACCACTTCATGGACTTCCGCGGGTACGGCTCACGGGCCGGTTCATCCGGCCGCTTCACCATCGCGGAAGCGGCCGCGGACGTGCTGGAGTTCGCCGACGAGCTCGGGCTGGAACGCTTCTGCCTGCTCGGCCACTCCATGGGTGGCAGCGTGATGCAGCGGGTCTACGCCGACGCGCCGGAGCGGGTCCGCGCCATGTTCGGCATCTCGCCGGTTCCGGCGAGCGGCATACCGTTCGACGACGCCACGTGGGAACTGTTCCGTTCGGCCGCGGACAGCGCGGAGGTGCGGCGCCAGATCATCGACTTCACCACCGGCGGCAGGCTCGAACCGCGGCAGCTGGACGCCATGGTCGAGCACTCGGTGCGCAACAGCGAAGTCCCGGCGGTGTCCGCTTATCTGGAAGCTTGGGCCAGCACCGACTTCCACTCCGAGATCAACGGCGCCCGGGTGCCCGTAAAGGTGCTCATCGGCCGCAACGATCCTGCCGTGCACGCCGAGCTGATCCGGTCCACGTTCGGGCAGTGGTACCCGCACTTCGACCTGATCGAGTTCGCGGACGCGGGCCACTACGCCGCCGAGGAGGTTCCCGAGCGGACCGCGGAAGTCATCGAGGAATTCCTGCGGGACGCGGCCGGGTGAAGCCGCACCGGCAAGCTCGGTGCGGCACCGCCTGGCGGAAACCGTTCATGCGCAACGAATTCACTCCGGCACCGGCACGATCGCGCGGGCGGCTGCGGGCACGCATTCGCAGGTGACCGGCAGCGGCGCGAACGGTTCACCGTCGGCGTGACCGACGATGTCCGTAGTGGACAGTCGCACGCGGACGGCGCGATAAGTCGTCACCTGCGGGTGCTCGACGTGTTCTCCGGTGTAGATCGCAGGCAGCAGGCGCACGAGCTCGATGAGCCGCCGATGCTCGATGACGGTGACGTCGAGCAAGCCGTCGGTTTGGTCCGCGTGCGGGCAGATCCGCATCCCGCCGCCGTAGGTCGCACCGTTGCCGACCGCCACCAGCATCGCGGGCACCGCCATCCGCCGGTCGTCCAGTTCGAGCACGTAGTCGCGGGGGCGCAGCGCGATGAGTTCGATCAGCACCGCGAGGTTGTAGCGCAGCTTGCCGCGCGGCCACCGCAGCCGGTTGGTGCGTTCGGTGACCTTGGCGTCGAAACCGCCCGCGAGAACAGTGCCGAACCAGCGGTCCCCGGCTCGTCCCAGATCGATCGGGCGCACCGCGCCGGTCGCCACCACCCGGGCGGCGGCGACGGGGTCGTGCCGCGGAATTCCCAGCATCCGCGCGTGGTCGTTGCCGGTTCCCGCCGGGATCACTCCGAACGGCGTGGAAGTTCCCGCCACCGCCTGCAATGCGATGTTGACGAGTCCGTCACCGCCGCACGCCACGAGTGCGCCGGTGCCCGCGGCGACGGCCCGGTGCGCCAGCGCCGCGGACTCGGCCGCGTCCTTGCCCATCAGCGTGGTCACCGCAATCCCGCGGGCACGCAGGTACCGCAGTGCCCGCAGTGCTGCGGCCGCACCGCGGGATCGCCCGGAGTTCGGATTGACCAGCAGGCTGACGTCGCTGATCACGGGATCAGCTTGCCGGGGTTGAGCACACCGGATGGGTCCACAGTGGACTTCACGGCGCGCAGCACTTCCAGGCCGAGTTCGCCGACCTCGTCGGCCATCCATTCCCGGTGGTCCAGCCCCACCGCGTGGTGGTGGGTGATGGTGGCCGACGAGGCGCTCACCGCGCCGCACCTGGTGCGTGCGCTGCCGCAGCTCGTACCGCTGATTCCCGGTGTCGCGGCGAAGCAGGCGGCGCTCACCGGGCTCGGGTTCCTGGCGGGCGATCTGCTCCGCCGCGGCTCCGGCACGTCGAGCGCGACCCTGCCCGCGCCGCGGCGCGCCTCCGGAGCCGAGGTGCGGCGGATGGTGCCCACCGTCCGGCCCGACCGGCTGCGGGGCGGGCTGCTGTCCTGGGATGGGCAGCTCTGCGACGACGCCCGGCTGGTCGTCGGGCTCGCGCGCACCGCAGCGGCCTACGGTGCGCGGGTGCTCACCCGCTGCGCAGCCGAGCAGGTCACCGGTGACGGTGCGGTGCTGCGCGATCAGCGCACCGGCGAGACGACGCAGCTCAAGGCGCGCGCGGTGATCAACGCGGCCGGCGTGTGGACCGGCGAGGTCACGCCCGAGCTGCGATTGCGCCCGAGCAGGGGTACCCACCTCGTGGTGCCCGACTCGGCGTTCGGCGGCCTGGACGCGGGGCTGACGGTGCCGGTGCCCGGGACCACGAACCGCTTCGTGTTCGCCCTGCCCGCCGGTTCCGGCAGGGTCTACGTCGGGCTCACCGACGAGGAGCAGAACGGTCCGATCCCGGACGTTCCCAGCTCCTCCCCGCACGAGGTCGAGTTCCTGCTCGACACGATCAACTCCGCGCTGGCCCGGCCGATCCGCGAAACCGACGTGCTGGGCACCTACTCCGGGCTGCGTCCGCTGCTGGACAGCGGCGGCGAGGGCGAGAGCTCGGACCTCTCCCGCGACCACGCGGTGCTGACCGGGTCGAACGGGACGATCAGCGTGGTGGGCGGCAAGCTGACGACCTACCGGAAGATGGCGCAGGACGCCGTCGACGCGGCGCAGCTGCCCGCTCGGCCGTGCCGCACCCGGAACCTGCCGCTCATCGGCGCGGCGACGCCCGCAGGTCTGTCCAGAGTGGACCCTTCGCCGCGGTTGATCGCCCGCTACGGCACGGAAGCGGCTGCGGTCGTCGCGGAGGCGGAAGGTGACGCGCGGTTGCTCGAACCCGTCGACGGGCTCGACGTCACGCCCGCCGAACTGCGCTACGCCGTGCGGCACGAAGGCGCGCTCGACGCCGCGGACCTCCTCGACCGGCGGACCCGGATCGGGCTGGTCGAGGCGGACCGGGCGCGAGCGGTGCCTGCGGCGGAGGAAGCGCTCGCCGAGTAGCGGCAGTGCGCGGTGCCGGTTGCTCAGGAACTCGCCGCAAGCTAGCGGCACCGCTCCGGGAAAACCCGGAAAACCGCGCCGCACGAGCGGAAATCAGGTGCTGCGTCCGGCCTCGACCAGTGATCCGCGGAGGAACTCGACCAGTTCTTGGTGCGCGTCGAGCGGCAGCACGTTCGCGACGTACTGGTCCGGCCGGACGAGCACGACGGCCCCGCGTTCCCGGTCCACGCCGCGCAGCTCGAAGATGTCGGCAGCCGGATCGGGGCAGAAGACCTTCTCGTAGTCGACGAGCCCGAACGGCCCCTTCCGCGGCAGCAGGACCGGCGGCAGGTCCGCCACGGTGACATCGCGATGCCCCTGTTGGAGCACCGCCCGGACGTCGATCACCGAGTCGGGCTCGGCGCCGGGCGGGGTGAACCGGGCGATCGGCGAGTTCTCCGCGGCCAGAAACCCGGTCAGGGCGCGGAATCGGGAGCCGGACCCGCCCGGGTGCGCGCGATCCGCGAACACGTAGGCGCGCCAGGCGCCGTCCGCGCGGGCCGCGTGGCCGAGGTGCATCGGCTTCGCGTCCGCCAGCCGCACGACCGGCGCGGAATGCAACCGCGTCCCGATCCGGAAGCCGTCGGCCAAGTCCTGATGAGCGGGTAGCGCGGTGAGCACGGACGACTCGTAGCGCACCGCGACCCCGGCGGTGAACCGGCCCTGCTCGCGGAAGTAGCGCTGGAACCGCGCCGGATCGGCGTCCTGCCCGTCCGGCCGGGCGCTGAACAGCGCGGCGAACTCGCGGTCGAAATCGATGAGTTCCTGCGCGACCTGTTGGCGCTCCTCGGAGTAGGTGCGCAACACCTCGGGGCGCGAGGTCCCGCGCAGCACGGTCGCGAGTTTCCACCCGAGGTTCCAGGCGTCGGCCATCGAGACGTTCATGCCCTGCCCGGCCTTCGCGCTGTGCGTGTGGCAGGCGTCGCCCGCGATGAAAACCCGGGGCAGCCTGTCGTCGTCCGCCTCGTCGGGGACGTCGTCGAAGCGGTCGCAGAGGCGCTGTCCGACCTCGTAGACCGCCCACCAACCCACGTGCTGCACGTCGAGGGTGTACGGGTGCAGGATCCGATTCGCCACCGCGGCGAGCTTTTCCGGCGTCACACTGCGATTTCGCAGCATCTCGGCGTCGCGGTCGTTGTCCAGCTCGATGTAGAGCCGCACGAGGTGGCCGCCCTCGCGCGGGATGACCAGGATGCCGCCCTCCCGCGAGTTGATCACGGATTTCAGCCGGATGTCCGGGAAATCGGTGACGGCGAGAACGTCCAGCACGCCCCAAACCTGGTTCGTCGCATCGCCTTCGAGGCTGCGGCCGATGGCCTGCCTGGTGGCGCTGCGCGAACCGTCGCAACCGACGACGTAGCGGGCGTTGATCGTCGAGGTCTCGCCGGTCGGTTCGGCGCCTTCGACGTGCTGCAGCGTAACCGTAACCGGGTGCTCGGCGGAGTTGTCGACCTGCACGTCGCCGGCGTGCAGGCCGTGGAACGGCTCGGCGCGGGTGGCGCTGCGGCGCATGTGCTCGCGCAGGTAGGTCAGCATCCGCGCCTGGTTGACGATCATGTGCGGCATCTCGGAGAGGTCGTCCTCGACGTCTTCGACCCGCCCGGTGCGCGTGATCGATGCGCCGTCGGCCGGATCGGGCCGCCAGAAGGTCACCTCGTTGACCTGGTAGCCCTCGTGGATGAGCCGGTCGGCCAACCCGAACGCCTCGAAGATCTCCACCGTGCGGCACGCGACGCCGTCGGCCTGGCCGACCTCGAGCGGCCCGTCCCGCCGGTCGACGAGCACGGTGTGGATCTCGGGGAACTCGGCGAGCTGGGCCGCCAGCAGCAGCCCGGCCGGGCCGGCACCGATGATCACGACGTCGGCCGTGTCCGGCAGGCCCGCCGGACGTTCGGACAGCGCCGGGTGGGGTTCCGCGACGAACGGATCCCCGGGCTTGTAGCCGTTGAGGTAGAACTGCACTGAACTGGCTCCTCCGCGCATCGGACTCCCCGCCGTCCAAGGTGGACGGCGCCGGGCCCGCGGGCTGACAACCTCCATCGTGCGTCCGCTACGCCCTGCCGGAACAGGTTGTTCTGCCATGGAGAACCCTTCGGCGCATCACGGACGCCGCCCGGGAACCTCCTCGGCGACCTCGTGCAGCGCGGCCGCCAGCGCTCCCACTCCCGGCGGGACGGCGCCTTCCCGCGTGGCGAACGCGATGGTGCGGGTCAGCGCCGGGGTGACCGGAACGAGGCGCACACCGGGATAGCCCTCCACCGCGGGCCGCGGTACCAGCGTGACGGCGAGCCCGCCCGCGACCAGCGTCATCTGCGTCTGGAAGTCGTCCACGACGAACCTGACCTCCGGTTCGATGCCGCAGCGCCGCATGGCTTGGTTCTGCGCGTCGTGGTGGTCGGTGCCGGGTCTGCACGCCGTCCACAGCTCGTCGTGCAGCTGATCGAGGGCGACTGTCTCGCAATCGGCCAAGGGGTGCTGCGCGCTCACGGCCAAGTGCACGTCGTGCACCACGAGCGGCTCCATCCGGACGCGCGGCGGCACCCGCACTTGCAGCGTGGACCAGTTCTCCACGAGCACGACGTCGAGCTCGCGGCTGCGCAGCAGCGGGACCATGTCGACCGCCTCGCCGCTGCGCGCGCTCGGCGCCAGTTCCGGGTGCCGCTCGGCGACCAGCCGCAACGCCGGGCCGAGCAGCAGGCCGAACGTGCTGTTGATGGCTCCGATCCGCAACGGACCCACCACGCGGCCGTGCAACGTGGCCAGCGAGTGCTCGGTCTCGCTGACGGTGCGCGCGACGCGCTGCGCCGCCTCCGCCGCGAGGTGACCGGCCGTGGTCAGCCGCACGCCGCGGCCGTCCGGTTCGAGCAGCACGGATCGGGTCTCGCGCTCCAGCTTGCGGATCTGCTGCGTGACGGCGGGACCGGTGACGTGCAGGGTCGCCGCGGCCGCTCCGATCGAGCCGTGCTCGGCGATCGCGGCCAGGACGCGGAGCCGCTCCCAGTTCAACATGTAACCCAACCTAATCGAATACCGGCACAAAGACTAAGTTGTGCTGCGCTGACTGCGTCGTCAGGGTGGAAGCGTGACTGTGCACGAGGGGAAGACGTCTGCCGCAAGCCCGAACCGCGTTCCCGCGTTGTGGGTCGCGCTCGGAGCCGCGTCGCTGTCGGTGTCGGCGGTGCTGATCACGCTCGCCGACGTCTCGGCGCCGACCGCCGCGTTCTACCGGTGCGCGCTCGCGCTGATCCCGCTCGCTCCGTTCGTGCTCCGCGATGTCCTGCGGCACGGGCTCCCGGAGCTGCCCGTCGTGGGCATGGCGCTGCTGGGCGGGTCTTTCCTCGGGATCGACTACCTGATGTGGAACGTGAGCATCGCCGATGTCGGCGCGGGAATCGCCACCGTGCTGGTCAACATGCAGGTGGTGCTGTTCCCCCTGGTCATGTGGGCGGTCGCCGGGGTGCGGCCGGCACGGCGGTTCGTCGCGGCGATCCCGATCCTGCTGGTGGGGGTGGCGCTGGCGGGCGGCGTCGTCGGGCCTGGGCCTGCGGGTGGCAACGCGGTGCGCGGCACGCTGCTGTCGCTGGCGGCCGCGCTCGCCTACTCCGGTTACCTCTACTTCGGCCAGCGCTGCGGGGTGCGGGCACCTCGGCACTTCGCGACTCCCGTCTTCCTGGCGACGGCAGCGGCGGCGGTGATGTCCGGTGTCGTCGGCACCGCCACCTCCGGGATCGCGTTCGACCTCGGCCCGGAGTCGTGGTTGTGCCTCGCGCTGGTCGCCCTGTTCGGCCAGGCGATCGGCTGGCTGCTCGTCGGCTACGGCCTGCCGCGGCTCGATCCGGCGCTGTCGTCGACCCTGCTGCTGTTGCAGCCGATCGGCGCGGCGCTGCTCGGAGCCGTCGTGCTGGACGAGGTTCCGACCGCGACGCAGCTCGCGGGATGCGCGGCGGTCCTGGTCACGGTGTGGGTCACCGCGCTCGGCGGATCGCGCGCCGCGGGCAGGCGGCGGGCGCGGAAACCGGAAGCCGCGCGCGAGGACGCGGTTCAGGAGTCCTCCTGCGGCTAGGGCCTGCAGGACGAAGGTCGGCAGCGCATCTCGCTCGGCCGGACGGATTTCCGCGCCACCGCGCCTGTTCCGCCGACCGCGCCCCGCTGGGAAGGTCGACGGCTGGAGAGATCACGAACACGTCCTAGTCGCGCCTGCAACGCAGATAGTGCTGCATCTCCGGCTCGGCCCCGGTGCTCGTGTCGGTGGGCTGGTAGGCGACCACGTGGTCTTCGAGGATGGTGAGCCCCGCTGGCTCGAGCATCCGGCTCAGCTCCTGCCGCGGGTAGCCCGAGACGCGGATTTCGCTGCCGAGGAACGAAACCTGCTGGTAGTCCTGATCCATCTCGACCATGGACAGCGCCAGCAGCCCGCCGGGGACGAGCAGGCGGCCCAAGGTGGCCAGCATTTCGGCGATCTCCGCGCGCGAGAGCATCAGCAGCGAGAAGAAGGCGGTCGCCGCGTCGAACCGGCCCAGCCCGTCCGCGCCGTCCGGTCGCAGCGTCAGCATGTCCCGCCGATGCAGGTCGGCTTCGGGAACGTTGCCGCGGGCCAGCCGCAACATCTCCGCGGAGATGTCCACTCCCGTGACGTCGAAGCCGGCGTCCACGAGCTGAGCCGCCGTGGGAAGCCCGGTACCGCAGCCGAGGTCCAGCACCCGCGCCCGCTGCGGTAATGCGCCCGCCAGCCACTCCCCTGCGGCCAGCTGCGCCTCCCGCTGCCCGAAGGCCGCGTCGTAGGCATCGCCGATGGTGTCGAACGCCGCCGCTTGCTCGCGGCGGCTGCTCTCCGCGAAGTCCCGCACGGATTTCCCCCTCTGGATCGGTTTTTCCTGCCGGTGACCGTCCGTTGCGGACAGCCGGAAGCTCGATCAGCTCGCGAGCCTCAGCAACCGTGCAGGGCGGCGGCAGGCAGGTGCCGTCCGGCGAGGAACTCGACGATCTCCCGCGCCAGCGGTTCCTTCTCCTTGAGGTAGGCCAGCACGACGTCGTCGGAGGGAGAGCTGAAGCTGTCGCCGAACATGGCGTTCTCCTCCAATGATTTCGTGGTCAGGCCCAGCTGCATCAGCCGGTATTTGACCAGGTCCTCCGAGCTGGCGTACTCGTAGATCGGACTGTAGCCGGTCATCCCGTAGGAAGCGGTGAAGTTCTCGAAGAAGACCCGCGCCACGTCCCGCTGCTCGGCGAGATCCTGCTGGTAGCGGGCGATCCCGTCGTTCATCACCGTGATGTCGTTGCGCCTGCAGTAATCCACGGCGTGCACGTACATCGCGAGCTTGTCGCCGAGCAGGATCAGGTTCTTGCGATGGGTGAGGATGTCGTCTTCGAGGTTGGCCAGCGCGATGCTGCGCAGGCTTCCGCTGATGTCCTCGACGGCGACCTCGCGCACGAGGTCACCGAAGCGCCCGCGCAGCTCGTCGACGCGGAGTTGGAACAACGCGGTCCCCGGGTGCCCGCTGGTGACGTTGAACAGGTGCACGGGGATGCCCTGCAACATGAGCGATGCGGCGACCAAGGTGCTGTCCCGGCCGCCGCTGAACAGGACGAGCTGGGCGGCGAGCGGATCAGGGCTGGTGCTCATTCGTGCCTCCTCGGCGGTGATTGGTTCGAGCCTGCCGGCTCGGCGACGTCCGCAGGTGGGGTCAGTGGAGGTCACCCAGGTACACGGCGTCCGCGGCGCGCATCGGCACGTGTTCGCGCAGGTGGTCGGCGAGACCGCTGGGATAGAGCGAATCGGGGTCGAGATCGGCCACCGGGAGCCACGCCAGGGATCGCTGGTCGGTGTCCGGTCGTTCGGGCGCGGGAGCAGCGGCCCGGGCGTCCTGCCGCGCGACCAGGAAGATGGCGTGCAGCTGCTGATCAGGGCGCTTGTTGCGGAGGTGGGGGTGGCGCTCGGGCAGGAACTCCCAAACGTGCCACAACGGACCCACGACGATCGGCAGCCCGGTCTCCTCGCGGAACTCCCGCCGTGCGGCCTCGTCCAGTCGTTCGCCCCGCCGCTGCTTGCCGCCCGGGAGCACGTACCAGGTCCCGAACTCGCGGTTGCGGTTCTCTATCAATAGGCAGTTTCCGGATTCCACCAGCAGACCGCGTGCGCAAACAGTCATCGCCATTCGATGGACCAAACCGTCGCACCCCTCCGCGTCAGGTCTTCCGCAATACCGGAAGTGTCCATCGCTGAACATCGCACCGGGAGAGGTCGGCGGCGCAATTCACCCGCACGGACGTACACGCGCTTGCGGACCGGCGAAGTATTCTGCACCGGAAATTCATTCCAGCGGCCGGATATAGCGGCAAAAGCGCTGCTTACCGCGCCCGGCGCCGACCACCTGCACTCGCGGCTCGATACGAACATGTTGGATGGCATGTCATATTCTCGGGATTCACTGACCGTTTGCAAATCTGCGCCCCACCATCTGCGCGGCCTGGTCGAACTGCGTCAGGACGGCGCACACCGCCTGCAGCGGCGCGGATTCGACGACTGGCCCCACTGGGACGTCGCATCGGCGACCGAAGCCGACCACGAGGCCGGAAGTCTTTACGTGGTAGTCGCCGGAACGGAGGTGGCGGCCGGCATCCGCGTCAGCGGCGAGGGGCACCCGGATCTCTGGTTCGACCACGAGCGCCGCGAGAAGTCCGTCTACGCCGACCGGTTCGTCGTCAAACGCCGTTACGGCGCAACAGGTCTGGGCCGGTTGCTGCTGGATTGGATGGCGGACCGCGGCGCGCGCGAAGGGCTGGCGTGGATCCGCGGCGACACCTGGGGCGACCACCGGGCGCTCCAGCGGTACTACCTGAGCCTGGGATTCCAGCACGTCCGGACCGCGCTGCTGCCGGGCACCGGCGAGGTGTGGCTGGCTCAGCTGCCTACCGGTGCGAGCCAGGTCCAGCTGCACGATGCCCACAGCGGTCCGCTGCTGCCCGCCCGCTGATCGCCGCGGACGGAGAAGCATCACGTGCGTTGTGCGAACAAGTCGATACGCCGATTACGTTCTTCTGTCGACAGTGGACCGAGTCGGCACAGGTTCCACTGTGGACTTGTGGCGCGCCATGCCGGGTCGGCCGCGCTGTTCGCTCGCTCCCGAACCGATTCCCGCTGCCCAACCGATTTTCAGTCCCGGAACCGACGCTGCACCACGGGACCGCTGCGGTGGTACCGCCACGGCATGGGGCCCGATCCGGATCTCGGTGGCCACACCGGCATCGTCGGCCAGCACGGCGCTGAAGGCGACCGCGTAGGCATCGGCGACCAGCAAGGAGCGCGCCTTCTCCGCAGCGTCCCCGGCAGGCGCCAGGTCGGCCGCCGCAACCGTGATCGGCACCAGCACGCCGGTGCGGGACTCGGTGATCGCAGCCCGCCCGGTGCTGTGCAGCCATGCCGCCACCGGCGAAGCGAGCGGCTCGACGTGCACTGCGATGCCGCCGCTGCGGCCGATGTGCCGGGCCGACGACCGCAGGGCCAGCTGACGGGCCGCTGACTGCCCAGCGGCGTGCGCGTCCGCGATGAGCGCCTGCCATTCGTCGCACGGTTGGAACATGTCCGGTTCGTAGTCGTTCGTACTCATTACCGCCACCAAGGCTGGTCGAGATGCCGCGCGGCCGGTCCGGCCGCGCGAATCATGCGCATCGATCGGGCGCAGGCTCCCTGCTCGACCTCCGCTCGGCGCCCCCGGGATGCCCTGGGCCCGCGCTCCGGCAAACCCGGCTGAGGAGTCGCCACGTCCGGTCGCGCGGCGCGCACCGTGTGACGTCCTGGCAGTTCACCGCACCGGGCTCGCCCTGTACGGTGGTCGTGGTTGAGCCGACAGCCCTGAATCGAAGCATTACCGAACGTGACAGCCAGATGGAGTGTTCGCGTCGGTTCCTTGCCCGGGGTTGTTGTCCCGCGGCTGCGCGGAAGCAGGCGGGACAGGGATGTCGTGCGGGACCTGTTGATCCTTCGCCGGCTGCCTCGCCATCGAGGAGGTAGTCATGACCGCTTTCGCTCCCGGTGCGCCGGATGCACCGCAGCGCGGGTCCACCGAACCGGCCACATCGGCCGACACGAGTGCAGGGAACGGCCTGGCGTTGCGGGTGGGGTGCCCGAGCAGCACCTCGATCGCGATCGGCATCGCCGGTGAGCTGGACACCACCACTGCCCCGCGCCTGCACGAAATTCTTGCGCCGCGGCTGTCCTCGGGGGCCGAGACCGTCGTCCTCGATCTTTCCGAATTGCGATTCCTGGGCGTGGCCGGGCTGGAGCTGCTGGCCCACGCGTGCCGGGTCGCCGACGGCCGCTCGATGACGGTATGCATCGTGGACGGTCCGGTGTGCGTGGAACGAGCTCTTCGGGCCGCCGGATGGCACCGGGTGGTGCCGACCTTCGGCAGCGTGCAAGCGGCCGTGGCCGAGATGACCGGCCGCGAAAGCGCGCAACCGCTGCCCTGAGCGCACCGCAGGATGGAAGTCGGACGTCGCCTACTGCTGCTCGTCTTCCGGACGGTCGGCGGGCGGTTCCGTATCCAAACAGGACAGTGAGCGGCACAACGGCGACCGACCCACACCTCGCGTGGATCGGTCGCCGTGCGTCGGAACCGGCCTCAGCGCATGGCGCCGAGGGTTAGCGTGAACACCTCGGGATCACCCGCGTTGACCTTGCCGCTGTGGTCCTCGCCGGCGTTCGAGCTCACGTCGTCGTAGGCGAACGCGTAGCCCTTGCCGTCGGGCAGGTTCTCGTGCACCACGCGCGCGTAGTGGTTGGTGATGTCGTTCTTGTAGAAGGTCGCCGGGTCCTCCTCGTGCGGCTGGTTCGGGTTGATCAGCAGCGTGGTGCGGTTGAACGCCGCCGCCAGCCGCGGCACGATCGCCAGCCGTTCCTGCGAGTCGCTGTCCGGGTTGTTCGCGAACGGGCCGCTGTTGCAGCCCCAGATGTCCACTGAGGACGGCTTGGCGAACCGCTCGGCGCCGAACACCAGCTCCTCGCCCTCGACCTTGCCTTCCAGGATGCCGATGTCCTCGCGCTGGGTGTCGATGAACAGCGACTCACCCGCGTACTTGGAGTACGCCTCGTCGACGTAGGGCTCCAGGTACCCCTCGAAGTCGGCCGCGCGGTGGTTCGGGTTGAGCACCCGCACGACCCTGCCGTCGGCCTCCTGCACCAGTTTCGGCCAGTTCTCGCCCTGGTCGCGCAGGCCCTGGGCGACCTTGTCCAGCGCCCCGGTGGGCATGCCCGGAACTTCCTGGTCGCCGCTGGGCGCCTTGAGGTGCAGCCCGATCGGTGCGGCGACGAAGTCGACGTAGCTGATGTTGGCGTAGAGCTGCTCGCCGTTGAGGGTGAACTCCGCGAACGTCCAGTCCTTGCCGAAGTTCGGGTCTTCATTGGAGACGAAGTTCGGGTGCACCACCGAGGTCGCACCGTCGGCGCCCTTCACGACCTGGAATTCCAGCGTGTCGTTGAGGGCGAAGTAGACCCGCGCACCGTACATCCGCGGGACGGTGACCTCGACGGTGCCGTCCACCGGGATGCCCGCTTCCGGGCCCACCGGCTCTGGCTCGGTGCCGCCGGCCTCCGGGAACAACGGGGTGCCGTCCTGCTTGATGAACACGGCCTTGTTCTCGGCCTCGGAGAAACCGGCGATGTACGCGGTCGCCGGACCGCCGGAGTCGTTCTTCAGCACGAACTTCAGGCTCTCCGGCGCCGCCGAAGCGAACGGCGCGCTGATCGCCTGCGCCCAGAACGGGGAGCTCAGGGCGGCAGCGGAGTAGCCGAGAAACCGCCGGCGAGAAACCATGGTGGGGGACCTCCAGGGGGACAACAGGACCGCCTCGGAAGGCGGCCATCCTCTCGTTATCGATTCCGAGAGTCTGCTCGGTCCAGACCTTTCCTTGATACCCCCAAAAGGAGCACAATTCACCACATTTAAACAGCATTCAACGCTACCGCTCGGTGATGCCGGAAAAAGCAAGCGACAGGCGACATTCAGCCACAAAACTGGGAAAGGCGCGCGAGGCGGACGCCGCTCAGCTCCGTCGTCGCAGGTCGGTTCGCGTCCGGAACGGGTCAGCACCCACCGCGGACGGGTTTTCGGCGGGAGCCGGGGGCCGCCCGCCTCCCCCGCCCCGCCCGGCGTCACGGGACGCGATGAGCCCCGCACCTCGCAGATCAGCCGCTCGGTCAGGCCGCCCGCGAACTCGTGCGGACTGTCCTCGTTGAACGCGCTCGATCCGCACACCTGGCAAACCAACGTCGTCAACTCTTCGCCCGCACCGGATTCCGGCTGCGGTTCGTGCTCGCCGTCGAGCACACCACTGACCTCCGGCACCACCACACCCGGCACGGGGCGGCGCACCCGCACGGTCACCGCTGCGCGACGAGGCGCTTGGTGGTGCGCCGGAACGACCAGACGACGACCAGTGCGGCCAGCACCGTCAGCGGCGTGCCCATCACGACCTTCGCCACGGCCAGCCAGGTCGTGGAATCGGCCAGGTACAGCCATTCCTTCACGACGAACCGGGCGCCGAACACCAGCGCCGCGGCGGCGGTGGCGATGTCGTGCGTGCGCAGCACGCCCTTGTCGCTGCGCCACTCGTGCTCACCGCCGTGCATCGCGTTCCAGATCACGCCGGTCAGCGGCCGGCGCGCCAGCACCGAACCGAAGGTGACGAGGAAACCCGCCAGCGCCGCCCAGATCCCGATGACGAAGAAGTCCTTCGCCGAGCCGGTCGCCGCGACGACTCCGACGGCGACCGCCAGGCCCAGCAACCCGCCGACCGCGGACGACCAGCGTTCCCCGCGCAGCAGCCGGAATCCGGTCAGCGCTACGCCGGCCGCGATCGAGATCCCGATCGTCACCGGCAGCGGCAGGAACGCGTTGGCCGCCACGAACACGATGACCGGCAGCGTCGAGTAGACGAATCCCATCGGGCCGCCCATCTGCTCGAGCAGCGTCTGCGGTGTGCTGGCCTGCGCCCGCTCGGTGCGGTGCGATTCGCGGGTTTCCTGCTGGTCGATCATGATCTTGCCCCCTCGGGCCGTTGGTGTGGTGGATCCAGGAGAAGCCGTGCCGCAACGGCACACTCAAGCCCGAGCGCCGGTGAAGCGGGCCACATGTGTTAGCCGAGCCCGCCTCCGGCTGCGACGCGACCGGCCTCGACGACCGAGCTCGGCTCGACGTCGGGCGAACCTCGCGACGAGGCATGATCAGCCGTCGTGGAAGCGGACCTGCGCGAGCCGCACCGGCTGCTCGCACACCCCGAGGTCGTCCGCCACATCGACTTCGACCGCCCCTGCGCATTGCTGCAGAGCGGCACGATGCACCACCTCGCCGACGACGAGAACCCCGGCGAGATCATGCGGGCCTATCGGGACGCGTTGCCATCCGGCTCCTACGTCGCCATGTGGCACTTCTGGGACACGGCGGAGGATCGCCGGAGGACAGCGCTTTCGCCAAGGAGATGCAGCAGCGGTTGACCGGCAGCACCACGGGCACCGGCCGGTTCCGCAACCGCGCCGAGATCGCGGCCTTCCTGGACGGGCTCGAGCTGGTCGATCCCGGGCTGGTGATGCTGCACGAGTGGTGGCCGGAAGGCCCGCGGACCGCCCCGCTGACCCAGATGGACAAGGTGTTCCTCAGCGGCGTCGCCCGCAAGCCCTGAGCCGCCGGGCGCGCTCCCCGCCTACCGGCAGCGCTCATGCCGACGTCGATGCAGTGATCCGCTCGAGCCCCGCCGCCGCGCGCAGCAGCACGTGTTCCCGCCAAGGCGCGGCGGCCAGCTGCAAGCCCACCGGCATCCCGGATTCCGGGTGCCTGCCGCAGGGCACCGTGATCGACGGACCGCCGTACATCGACCAGACGTAGGTGTACCGCGCGATTTCGCGGGTCGATGCCGCGAGATCCACCGAATCCCGGGCGGGCACATCGGTCGGCAGTGTCGGCGTCAAGATGACGTCCTGCGAAGCGAACACCTCGTCCACGCGCTGCCGGAACCGCTGCCGCCACCGCCGCGCCTTTTCGGACCGCCCGGCGGAAATGCCCGCACCGAGGCGCAACCGCCGGAGCACGTCGGGATCGATCGTCCCGGGCGCATCGCGCAGCCGGTCGCGGTGCAGTGCGGCGGCCTCGGGATACAGGATCTCCAGCATCCGGTCCTGCGCGTGCTCGGCGTCCGGCACTTCCTGCGACCGCACCCGCGCTCCGTGCTCGCGCAACGAGGCGACCGCCGCGGCCAGCACCTCCCGCACTCCGGAATCCAGCCCGTCAGCGAAGAAACCCGTCGCCACACCTACCCGCAGATCGGCGAGGCCGTCGTCGAGCGCCGTTTCGACCGGGGTGCGGCTGCCTTCGACCGAAGTGCCGTCGCCGTCCAGGTGGTCGAGCGCGGCGAGCATCGCCGCGGCGGTGCGCACGTCCGGGGCGATCGGCGTGACCGTGTCGAACGACGGGCTCACCGGCAGCACGCCGCGATTCGACATCCGTCCCAGCGTGGGCCGCAGACCCACCACCTCGTTCACCGCGGCGGGCACGCGGCCGGAACCGCCGGTGTCGGTCCCGAGCGCCGCGTCCGCGATGCCCGCCGCGACCGCGACGGACGATCCGCTGCTGGAGCCGCCCGAGATGCGGCGGTCGTCGAGCGCGTTTCGGCAGTCACCGAAGGCGTCGTTGCGGCCGGTGACGCCCATGGCGAACTCGGTCATGTTGTTCTTGCCGACGATCACCGCGCCCGCTTCGCGCAGCAATCGGACCACCGTGGCGTCGCAGGAGGCGGTCCGGCCGTGGTGCGGTGAGCCCGCCGTGCTCGGCACTCCGGCGACGTCGATGTTGTCCTTCAAGGCCACGGCCGTGCCGTGCAGCGGTCCGCGCGCGTGCGCCGGGGTGGCGTCCAGTTCTTCCGCGCGCTGCCGGGCCTGCTCGTCCAACAGCGTGATGTAGGCGCGCAGCCGGGGATCGCGCTGTCGGGCCCGCGTCAGCAACTCGTCGATCCGTTCGCGGACCGGGCTCATGCGCGCCTCCTTTCGGCCGGTCGCCCGGGACGACCCGGGCGCAGCAGCGGCGGATCAGCGCACGGCACCGACACCGGTCCAGCAGTGCGACCGCTCGGGATGCTCGACAGGGCTGTCCGGACGCCACTGCGAAGCCCACACGATGCCCGGCTCGACGAGATCGAGATCGAGCGCGGAGAACAGGCCGGCTAGTTCGTCATGACCGCGGAAAGTCGCCGGCGTGGTGGTGCGCGCCAGCATCTCGGTGATCCGGGCCGCCCGCTCCTCCTGCCCGTCGGCGGTGACGTGGCTGACGGCCACGACGCTGCCCGGAGCGAGGTCGCGCGTGTAGCGCCCGACCAGCGACGCGAGGTCGTGCTCGTGGCCGACGTAGTGCAGCACCGCCACCATCAGCAACGCCACGGGCCGGGAGAAGTCGAGCCGCTGCACCGCCGGTGCGGACAGGATCGCGTCGGGATCGCGGACATCGGCGTCGACCAGGGCGACGCGGTCCTGCAGGCCCCACGCGGACAGCAGTTGCCGGGTGTGGGCGACCGCGATGGGCTCGTTGTCCACGTACACCACCTGAGCGGCCGGGTTCCCGCGGTGCGCGATCTCGTGCACGTTGCCGACCGTGGGAATCCCCGAGCCCAGGTCGAGGAACTGGTCGATGCCGCGTTCCAGCGCGAACCGCACGGCCCGGTGCAGGAACCCGCGGTTGTCCCGCGCCACGTACGGGCCCGAACCCACGACCTCGTGGATCCGCTCGGCCTCGGCCCGGTCGACGGCGAAGTTGTGGTTGCCGCCGAGGTCGTAGTCGTAGATCCGCGCCGCGTTCGGCACGTCCGGCTGCGGTTCGCTGGTTCCGCTGTATGCGTCGAATGAATCCACAGCCGGATGATCGTCGATCGGCGCGCGAACTCGCCACCCCCGCCGGGCTTCCGGCTCGCGGGAACACCGAGCAATCCGGCTCGCGAGGGCAACCCAGCCATCCGGTTCGCGAGGAACACCGCGAGTCCGAGCACGCAGCGATACCCGCGATCACTGCCCGTCGCCCGCGGAAATCCAGCATTTTGGTCTCTACCTGTTCGTGGCATGATGCGGCCCGCTGCGCGAGGAGGACCCACGTTCATGCTGATCAAAAGCAGTGCACGCGAGCTCGACGGCTCGCTCGACGACGGCTATCTGGACCGCACCCCGTACTTCCAGTTCATCCTGCTGTCGTTGCTGTTCCCGATGTGGGGCGCGGCCGCCGGGCTCAACGACGTCCTCATCGCGCAGTTCAAGTCGGTGTTCACGCTCAGCGACGCCGCGGCGGCGTTCGTGCAGAGCGCGTTCTACGGCGGGTACTTCCTGATCGCGATCCCCGCATCGCGGTTCATCAAGCACACCTCGTACAAAGCCGCGGTGATGGCCGGGCTGGCGCTCTACATCGTGGGCTGCTGGCTGTTCTTCCCCGCCTCGCAGATGGCCACCTACAGCATGTTCCTGGTGGCCATCTTCGCCATCGCGGTGGGACTGAGCTTCCTGGAGACCTCGGCCAACACCTACAGCTCGATGCTCGGTCCGCGCCGGACCTCGACGCTGCGGCTCAACATCAGCCAGACCTTCACGCCGCTGGGCAACCTGGCGGGCATCATCCTGGGCAAGTACCTCGTCTTCGACGACACCGCCTCGCTCGAGCAGCAGATCCGGTCCGTGCAGGGCGCCGAACGCCAAGAGCTCGTAGACCGGCTCCTGGGCCAGACCCTGTTGCCGTACAAGTACATCCTCGCCGTGCTCGTGGTGCTGCTCGTGCTGTTCGCGATCACCCAGTACCCGCGGTGCCGCCCCAGCGCGGAGGCCGCGTCGAAGAAGGCGCAAGCCTCGATCGGCGAGACGCTGAAGTACCTCTCGACCAATGCGATGTTCCTGAAGGGCATCGCCGCGCAGTTCTTGTACGTCGGCCTGCAGACCGCGGTGTGGTCGTTCACGATCCGGCTGGCGCTGGAGACGATGCCGGGGCTCAACGAGCACGGCGCCACCGACTACATGATCTTCGGCTTCATCGCGTTCTTCATCGGCAAGTTCCCGGCGAACTTCCTCATGAGCCGGTTTTCCGCCTCGCACGTGCTGATCGCGTACGGAGCGATCGGCGCCGTCGTGCTGACCGCCGTCTCGTTCGGCCCGGTGGGTTGGGCGGTTTGGGGCGTGGTGCTCACGAACCTGCTCATGGGCCCCTGCTGGCCCACGATCTTCGGACGCACCCTGGACACCATCGAGGACAAGCGCTACCAGGAGACCGGCGGGGCCGTCCTCGTCATGGCCATCGTCGGCGGCGCGATCATTCCGGCCGTGCAAGGCGCGGTCTCGGACGTGAGCGGGTCGCTGCAGTTCTCGTTCCTGGTAGGCGCGGTGTGCTTCGCGGCCATCATGCTGTTCTTCATCGACCAGGCCAGGCACCGGAGCCCAGCCGTCGAACCCGGTTGATCCGCTCCGGACCACCCGCGAGTGGCGGATGCGCGCGAAGGCGCCCAGCGGGTGCGCGCGACCAGCCGGGGAACCACCTGCTTCGTGCCGGGACGGCAGGCCTGCAGCAACGTCGCGCTCCGAGGGAAGATGCTGCGGGCGCATCCCGTTGAGCAGCGGCATCCCCGTCGATGGACAACGGGGCGACTCGTCGAGCCGTCGTCCCGGGCCCGGCACATGTCGTCCGACCGCGCGGATCAGCCGGAGTCGGCTTGCCGCTTGCTGCCGAGCCCGATCAGGGCGCGCCGCAAAACGTCGGCCTGGGCGGGATTGTAGAGGTCGTCGACGGCCTTGACCATCGTTTCCTCGACGAACTGCGGGCCGTGCGGGGCGTCGGAATGCGATTCGGCCAAGCCGGGGTGCTTCGCCAGTAGCTCGCGGAAGTACGGGACCAAGCGCTCGGCCAAGGCGATGCGGGTCGGTTCGTCGGCGTCGGCGGGCAGCTCGTTGAACTCGGCGTCCGTGGGGTCGTCGGGCAGGTCCTGCAGCATGTCCGCGTAGGTCTGCAGGTATCCGGGTCCGAGCACCCGGGTCATGACGGTGACGAAGCCGCGGTCGGCATCGGAGAGCCCGGTGGCCGGGGCGAACTCGGGCGGCAGGTCGGCTGGCGCCGAGCGGCGCAGGATGACGCCGAGTTCGACCCGCGCCCGTTGCAGCCGCTCGATGGTCGCGGCGAGTTCGGCGTCGAGCGTGCGCAGCGCGTCCTCGGGGTGCTCGTCGGTGTCTCCCATGGCTGCGATCTGCGACAGCGAGAACCCTAGATCGACCAAGCGCTTGATCCGCAACAGCCGGACCAGGTGGGCGACGCCGTACTGCTTGTAGCCGTTGGCGCGCCGCTCCGGCTCGGCCAGCAGGCCGACCTCGTGGTAGTGCCGCACCGCCCGCAAGCTCGTACCGGCGAGCTCGGCGAGTTCACGGGTGCTCCAGGCCACCGACCGTCACCTCATTTCCGCGTAGGCGCCGCTGAAGACGTCGCCGCCGGCGCGATCCGCCGAGGCGGTGCCAGTCGAAACCGTGCCGTCGCGGCATGGTCAAGCGCCGGGGTGATCCGGTGACCTGATTCACCTCGGGTGCCGAGCGATCACGGCGCACGGCGAAGCTCGCGAGCTACTCGTCGGACTCGCCGGCCTCGTGCCCCGCGACCGTCGCGGTCGTCAGCGGGCTCGCCGCCTGGGCGGTGGCGGTGAGTTCGCGCAGGGTGCCGAGCAGTTCGCGGTTCGCCTCCGCGTCGAAGCGGTCGAGGGCGCACTGCAGGGCGTGCGGGACACCGGTGAGCCGCGAGCGCAGTTCGTACCCGGCGTCGGTCAGGCTCACCAGCACCCGCGATTCGTTGTCGCTGGCGCGGCGCCGCTCGACCAGCCCGTGCGCTTCGAGCCGCTTCAGCAGCGGTGACACGGTTCCGTAGTCCAGCTGCAGCGTCTCGGTCAGATCCTTGACCGGGCGGGTGTCGCGTTCCCACAGCACCAGCAGCACGAGGTACTGCGGATACGTCACCCCGAGCTCGTTGAGCAGCGGCCGGTACAGCTCGGTGACGGCCCGCGAGGCGGCGTAGAGCGCGAAGCACAGCTGGTTGTCCAGCTGCAGGCCCTCCGGGTTCTCCGGCTCGGCGGGCCGCGGTTCCTGCGAGGTCGTCATTCCCCTGACGCTAGACCTCGCGAGGCCGGAGCTCAATGTCCTGGACTCCCAGGCCTTGGTGCCTCATGAGGTGTGGTCGCCGCCCGCACCGGCAACCCCTGAGCACGAGCGACCGATGGCCGTGCGGGCATGAGTGGTTGCGCGCAGGCAGGCCGACACATAGTGTGCGATCACCTGGAGCACCAGTTCCTGGAGCACAAGTTAGGCCGTGGATCGGCGGACCGGCGCGCTGCACGAGCGAGCAGCCGCGACGGCTCATCGACGCCGGTGCCCGGCAGTACCCGCATTTCGCAGGAGGACGACCATGAGCATTGTTTACACCGCGACGGCCACTTCCAGCGGCGGCGGCCGGGACGGGCAGGTGCGCTCGTCGGACGGCCGGATCGACGCGCCGGTGCGGATGCCGTCGGCGATGGGCGGCAACGGCGAGGGCACCAACCCCGAGCAGCTGTTCGCCGCGGCCTACGCCACCTGCTTCCACGGCGCGATGCGGCTGGCCGCCAAGGACAAGGGCACCGCGGTCCCGGACGACGCGACGATCGACGCCGAGGTCGGCATCGGCCCGGACGACACCAGCTTCGGCGTGACCGCGACGCTCACCGGGCACTTCCCGGGCCTGGACCAGCAGACGGCCGACGACCTGATGCACGGCGCACACCAGGTGTGCCCCTACTCCAAGGCGACCCGCGGCAACATCGAGGTCACGCTGCGCGCGACCGTGTGACCGTCCCCCGCAAGGGATTGGAGACCGCAGCCGTTGAGTTTGATCAGCAGTTCCGGAATCGCCCACGCGCGCTTGACCGTCACCGACATCGAGCGGTCGAAGGCGTTCTACGAGCACGTTTTCGGCTGGCCGGTGGTGATCGACGCATCGGACCGGGCCGGTGAGCCCGGCGTGCACGACTCGCCGGAGCAGTTCTACGGCGGAACCGTGTACCGAACCCCGTCGGGAGAGCTGTTCGGACTGCGCCCGGTGGCACCCGCGGGACAACGGTTCGATTCCGCGCAAACCGGCCTGGACCACGTCAGCTTCCAGGTCGAAGCCCGGGAGGACCTGGTGACCGCCCGCCAGCGGCTCGCCGCGGCGGAGATCTCGCACGGGGAGGTCATCGACCTGCCGGACTCGGGCCTGTCGATCCTTTCGTTCAGCGATCCCGACGGGATCCACCTGGAACTGACCGCTCCCCTGGCCTGAGCGGAAGCAGGACCCGCCTCCCGGGCGCGGGACGTTGCACGCCTCCGCGGGGAGCCGTGTCCGGGAGGCCGGGCGAACGAGGCCGGGCGAACACCGACGACGAACAACGAGGAGCAATCATGCGAGCCGTGCAGGTCTCCGAACCGGGAGGTCCGCTGGAACTCGTCGAGCGCGACGTTCCCGAAGTCCGCGACGACCAGGTCCGGGTGCGCGTGCAAGCCTGCGGGGTCTGCCACAGCGACATGTGGGCCAAGGAAGGCGCGCTGCCCATCACCCCGTACCCGATCATTCCCGGTCACGAGATCGTGGGGATCATCGACGAGCTCGGCCCCGCGGTGACCGGTCCGTGGCAGCGCGGCGACCGGGTGGGGATCGGCTGGTTCGGCGGGTCCTGCCTGCACTGCGATTCCTGCCGCCGGGGCGACTTCATCACCTGCGCGAACGGGAAGATCCCCGGCATCACCTTCGACGGCGGCTACGCCGACAACGTCGTGGTCTCCGCCGACGCACTGGCCCGGATTCCGGAGGAGCTGTCCGCGGTCGAGGCCGCGCCGCTGCTGTGCGCGGGCGTGACGACCTACCACGCGCTGCGCGAGAGCACGGCCCGTCCCGGTGACCGCGTCGCCGTGCTCGGCGTCGGCGGGCTCGGGCACCTGGGCATCCAGTTCGCCGCGCGGATGGGCATGGAGGTCGTGGCGATCTCCCGCGGCACCGGCAAGGCCGACCTCGCCCGGCAGCTCGGCGCGCACCGGCACATCGACAGCGAAGCCACCGATCCGGCCGAGGAGTTGGCCGCGCTCGGCGGCGCGCAGGTCGTGCTGGCCACCGCTGCGAGCGGGGCGGCGGTCAGCGCGCTCGTGCCCGGGCTCGCGCCGCGGGGCCAGTTGCTGGTGCTCGGGGCGCCGAGCGACCCGCTGCAGGTGCAGGCACCTTCGTTGATCATGCCGGGTGCCGCGGTCGTCGGCCATCCTTCCGGGACCTCGAAGGATTCCGAGGACACGCTGCGGTTCAGCAGGCTGACCGGGGTCCAGTCGATGATCGAGACCATGCCGCTGGAGCAGGCACCGGACGCCTACGCGAAGATGATCAACAACGAGGCGCGGTTCCGCATGGTCCTCACCACCTGATCCGTCCGCGCGGGTGGCTCCGGCGCGGTCGGCGACAGCGGCGCCGTCCGGCCGGAGCGCCGACCCGGTCCGTGCTACCGGCGAGCGGAACGGATCGTGCGACGACCTTCGAGAACCCGCGACATCCGAGCCCGTTTCATGCTGGAATACTGGCGGAGTCCGGTTCCCCTGACAGAAACGCTGGCCGTGCCACCGAACAACACCGCAGCCATGAGCAACGGGCCCGTGAACACCGGCACCGAGGCGGCCGCACGGGTCGCCGACGTGCTGCTGCTGTTCACCGGCGGCCGGACCTACCTCGGCGTCAGCACGATCGGCCGGGAACTCGGCATCTCCAAAGCCGTCGTCTACCGCATCCTGCAATCGCTGGTCTCGCGCGAAGTCCTGGTGACCGACCCCGACGGTTACCGGCTGGGCCCGGCTGCGGTGGCGCTCGGGGCGAGCGCGCTGCGGCGCTCCGACGCCCGCACGGCCGCGGCGCCCGTGCTGCGGCGACTGCGCGACGAGACCGGTGAGACCACGACGCTGTCCGGGCTGGTCGGCGACGAGCGGGTCTACCTCGACCAGTTCGAGAGCGGCGCCGAGATCAAGATGACCGTCGAGGCGGGCAGGCGGTTCCCGCTGCACGCCGGGTCGTCGGGCAAGGCGATTCTGGCGCACCTGCCGGAGGACCGGCGTGCGGCGGTGCTCTCCGGCGAGCTCGGCGCGCTCACCGAGCGGACCGTGACCGACCGGGCGGCGCTGCGCGACGAGCTGGCCGCGATCGCCGAGGACGGTGTCGCGGTGTCGCTCGGTGAGCGACAGGTGGGTGCCGGGTCGGTCGCGGCGCCGCTGATCGGCCCGGACGGCGAGGTGCACGGCGCGATCAGCGTCTGCGGTCCCGAGCACCGCTTCAGCCCGGACAAGATCGAGCGCTACCGCGAGCTCGTGCGCGCGGCCACCGCGGAGATCGCCCGGAACTGGGCGGTTCCGCCCGCCGCGAGCGGGCGCTGAGCCGCTTCAGCGCCCGCGCCGCAGGTACCTGCCGACCGGCTCGTCCTGCAGCTTGCCGCCTGCGAACACGTGGTGGCCGCGCACGAAGGTGTCGGTGACCTTCGCCGACATCGGGAAACCTTCGAACGGCGTGTACTCCTGAGTGGACTCCGACTCGGCAGCCCGCACCGTCCACGACACATTCGGGTCCACGAGGGCGAAATCGGCGTCGTAGCCCTCCGCCAGCGTTCCCTTGTGCAGCAATCCGTACCGCTGCGCCGGGTTCTGCGCCGTCAGCTTCGCGATCCGCTGCGGTGACAGGCCCCGCTTTGCGCCCTCGCCGACCAGGCCGGGCAGCAGGTACTCCGCGCCGCCGAAGCCCGATTTGGCGAGGAAGACGTCGTCGCGCTCGGCGCCGAACTTCATCTCGTCGCGGCAACAGGCGTGGTCGCTGACGATCCAGTCCACCTCACCGGCGAGCACGTGGCCCCACAGCGCCTCGACGTCTTCCCGCTCGCGCAGCGGCGGATTCACCTTGCCACCGATGCCGCTCGCACTGTCCACATCGGCCAGCAAGTGCCCGACGGTGACCTCGCGGCGGAAATCCACGTGCGGGAACGTCCGCGCCATCCGCAGCGCCGCGTCCAGCGCTTTTTCCGAGGAGAGGTGCAGCAGGTTGATGTTCGCCAGCCCGGTCTCGTGCGCCAGGTAGGACGCGATGGTGACCGCGAGCCCTTCGGAGTGCGGCGGGCGGGAGGCGCTGTAGGCGCGCAGGCCGGACAGCTCGCCCTCCTGCTCCACCAGCTCGGTGTACGCCGTCATGATCTCCGCTGTCTCGCAGTGCAGCGACAGCGACAGGTACGGCGCGTACTCCGTGAAGACCTCGCGGGCTCGCTGCACACCGCGCATCACGAACTCGAAGTGCGCGAGGTCGTAGCGCTCTTCGGGCGGGATCATCAGGAAGTCGCTCTGGCTGCCCGAGCGCCCGTGCAGACCGTGGCTGCCGTAGAACATGAAGATCTTGAACGACGTGACGCCGTGTTCCTCGACCAGGTAAGGGATTTCCTCGATGTGCCGAGTCATCATCGGCGCCAGGTGGAAGCCGTAGTCCACGTGCGCGTTGCCTTCGGCGGCCGAGAGCACTTCGGGGAAGAATTCCCGGTAGCCGCCTCCCTTGTTCAGGTAGTACTGCCCGGTGCGCATGTAGGTCAGCGCCGTGGTGACCCCGCCCTGGGCGCCGGCCCTGCTCTCCGAGGCGGTGTCGGTGGCGAGGTCGTTGTAGATGCCCCAGTGCTGGTGGGCGTCGACCACGCCGGGAAACGCCAGCAGCCCCCGCCCGTCGACGACCCGCGCGACATCGTCGCGCGCCAGACCCGGCGCGATGCGAACGATCTTGCCGTCGTTGACCGCGATGTCGACCAGGTCGGGCCGGTCGTTGTCGGGGTCCTCCGGGCGCACCACCCGGACGTCGGTGACCAGTAGTTCGGTTGTCGCCATCCCTGCTCCTCACTGAGCCTGTTGCGGTCGGGCCGCCCGGCGACGGGCGATGTCGTCCGCGGCCAAATAGGACAGTCCGAACGCGGGTAGCAGGCCGTTTCCCGCGAGATAGCCCGCCGCGCCGTGCCCGGAGATCCCCGCTGCCGCTCCCCCGGCCGCGTACAGCCCGGGAATCGGCCGGTCGTGCCGGTCGACGACCGCGGCGTGCTCGTCGACCAGCAGCCCGCCTTGGGTGTGGAACAGCGCGGGCACCACGCGCACCGCCGCGTACTCGGGAACCAGCGCGTGATCCCAGTTGGTGCGGCCGAACGGATCGGCCCGCTCGCCGCGCGCGTACTTCGCGGTGTTCGCCAGTTCTCCGGTCAGCTCGCGCTCCGGCAGGCCGGTCGCGCGGGCGAGTCCCGCCGCGTCCCCGGACCGCACCACGACGCCCGAGTCGACCGTGTCGCGGAAGTCCTGGAAAACCTGGCACCGCTGGAAAACCGCCTCGTCCAGCACGATCCAGCCGGTTCCGCCGGGCCGGGCGGCCAGTTCCGCGGCGAACTCGGAGTAGCCGCGCAGCTCGTCGCCGAACCGCTGCCCGGTGCTGTCGACCAGGATTGCGCCTTGCACGACCGCGGCCCAGCCGACGAGCGTGCCCGCGCCCGCGGCGACCGCGCTGTGGCCCTGGTAGGCGTCGAGATAGCCGGTCGCGGCGCCGAGCTTCTCGCCGATCCGGAGCGCATCGCCCCGCGAGTGGTCACCGCCCCGGTACAGCGCATCCGCGATCTCCGGCAGGTGCCGCCGCACGAGCTCCGCGTCCGCGCCGAAACCGTTGGTGGCCAACAGGATCGCGCGCGTCGGAATCTCCTCCTCGGCGCCGTCCGGATAGCGCACCACCGCCGCGCGGACCCGCCCGCCCTCGGTCAGCACGTCGACCAGCCGCGCGGGAACGAGCATGTCCACATCGGAGTGCCCGGCGGCCGCGCGCGCCAAGTGGTCGATCACCGCCGAGCCGTGACGTCCCGGTACCGAGTGGCAGCGCGGCACCGCATGGCCGGGATAGGTGAAGTCGGTGACCAGCGACAGCGGTAACCCCACGACGTCGGCGAGCCATTCGACGAGTTCCGCGCTGACCGCGGCCAGCGTGCGCGCGAGGCGGGGTTCGGCCAGGCCGCCGGTCTTGGCCGCGATGTCGGCGAGGAACCGTTCCGGGGAGTCCTGCACACCGGCTCCGGTCTGCCACCGCGATCCGGCTGCGGGGAACATCGCCGTGGACATCGAGGTGTTGTTGCCGCGGCGGAAGTGCTCGTCGGCCTCCACCACGAGCACGCTCAGCCCGTGCTCGGCCGCGCGCAGCGCGCCCGCCAGCCCGCCGCCCGCACCCGCGATCACGACGTCCACCCGATCGTCCATGCGCCTCGACCTCCCGTCGTTCCCCTGGAAGAAACAATGGGAACCGCTTGGCGGGCAGCCTGACACCGCAGGTGAACCGGCGTCAACGGTCGACCGCTCTTGACTTGCAGCGCGATCGGCGCGAGCTTGTCCCTGTGCGGCAAGAGCGCCACCGGAAAGCAAGCCGCTCTTTGTTCCCATCAGGGAAACACTCGGCATCGAGCCCGATTCGCCGCTCGCAGACCCGAAATTGGCTCTCAGAAAGGCAGGTGCGCCGATGGCGGATGCGCTCTCCGGGATTCGCGTTCTCGATGCGGCGACGCTGTTCGCCGGGCCGCTGGCCGCCACGATGCTCGCCGACTACGGCGCGGAGGTCATCAAGATCGAGCACCCGAACGGCGATCCGGTGCGCGGGCACGGCGCGCAGCGCGACGGCGTCGGGTTGTGGTGGAAGATGCTCGGCCGCGGCAAGCAGGCGATGACGCTGTACCTCGGTTCCCCGGAGGGGCAGGAGATCTTCCGCCGGATGGTCGCCGACGCCGACGTCGTGATCGAGAACTTCCGTCCCGGAACGCTGGAGCGCTGGGGGCTCGGCTACGAGGAACTGCGCCGGATCAACCCGGGCATCGTGCTGGCCCGCGTGACCGGTTTCGGGCAGACCGGGCCGTACGCGAAGCGACCGGGCTTCGGGACGCTGGCCGAGGCGATGAGCGGGTTCGCCGCGATCACCGGCGAGCCGGACGGCCCGCCGACGCTGCCGCCGTTCGGCCTCGCCGACGGGATCGCCGCACTGGCCACCTCGTTCGCGGTGCTCACGGCGCTGCGCGCCCGCGAGCACACCGGCAGCGGCCAGGTAGTCGACCTCGCGATCATCGAGCCGATCCTCACCCTGCTGGGCCCGCAGATCATCGCCTACGACCAGCTCGGCGTCCTGCAGGAACGCACCGGCAACCGCTCCAACAACAACGCGCCGCGCAACACCTACCGGACCCGCGACGGCGGCTGGGTCGCGATCTCCACCAGCGCCCAGTCGATCGCCGAACGGGTCGTGCGGCTGGTCGGCAGGCCGGATCTGGCCGAGCAGCCGTGGTTCGCGAGCGGGGCCGAGCGCGCGCAGCACGCCGACGAGCTCGACGAAGCGGTCGGCTCGTGGATCGCCGAACGCGATCGCGCGGAGGTGATCGAGGCGTTCGAGCAGGCGCAAGCCGCGATCGCCCCGATCTACACCGCGGCCGACATCGTGCAGGACCCGCAGTACGAAGCGCTCGGCACGATCGCGACGCTGCCCGACGACGAGCTCGGGCCGGTGCGGATGCAGAACGTGCTGTTCCGGCTGTCGGAAACCCCGGGTCAGATCAGCTCGACCGGTCCGCCCATCGGCGCGCACACCGAGGAAGTGCTCGCACGCTACGACGTCACCGGCGCGGCGCTGGACGAGCTGCGGGACAAGGGCGTGATCCGATGAGACCCGCGCGCAGCTGGCTCTACGTGCCGGGTGACCGGCCGGAGCGCATCGGCAAAGCACTCGCCTCGGACGCCGACGAGGTGATCCTCGACCTGGAGGACGCCGTCGCCCCCGCGGCCAAAGACGAGGCACGCCGAGCGGTGCTGGCCACGCTCGCCGACGGGCACCGCGCGCACGTTCGGATCAACGCCACGGACGGTTCGCACGGACGGGCCGACGTCGCGGCGCTGGCGGCCGCTCCGGGCGCGCTCGCGGGCGTGCGGGTGCCCAAGTGCGAGAACCCCGGCGAGCTGGGCCGGGTGGCCGACGCGCTCGGCGTGGCCGTGCATCCCGTGGTGGAGTCCGCGTTCGGCGTGGAGCACGCATACGCGCTGGCCACCGCGCATCCGCTGGTGGCGGGGATTTCGCTCGGCGAGGCCGACCTCGCCGCGGACCTGCGGGTTCCCGGCGTCGAGTCGCTCACCTGGCCGCGCTCGCGCATCGTCGTCGCGGCACGTGCGGCCGGGTTGCCGAGCCCGGTGCAGAGCGCGTGGACAGCCGTCCGCGATCTGGACGGCCTGCGCGCCGACACCGAAGCGGGCCGGAAAGCCGGATTCTTCGGGCGTTCGGTGCTGCATCCGGCGCAGATTCCCGTGGTGCACGAAGCGTGCGCACCCGATCCGGACGAAGTCGCGCGAGCTCGGTCCCTCGTGGACGCGCTGCGCGTGACCGACGAAGCCGCGTGGATCGACCACTCCGGACGTTTCGTCGACGCGGCGGTCGTCGAGCAGGCCAGGTGGCTGCTTTCGATCACCGGCGAAGGGACCAGCAGGCGCACCGGCAACGACGCCGAATCCGTCCACAAAGTACAGACCGACCAGCGGGACGGGCCCGCCCGGCAAGACCGCCACAGCGCCGAACGCACGAACAACGACGAAGGGCACGCCCCATGACGACCACAGAGGACCCGCTGCTGGCGGCGATCGCGGGCGGAGTCCGGCTGATCGAGCTCGGCCAGCCGTTCTTCACCGGAATGCCGTGCTCACCGAACCATCCCGGGTTCCGGATGACGCTCAACCGCCGCCACGGCGACATGCGGCGGGCCGACGGCGGCTCCGCGGCCAACGAGATCATCGTCACCGGCGGGCACGTCGGCACCCACATCGACGCGCTCTCGCACGTGAGCCATCGCGGTGAGCTGCACGGCGGGATCGACGCGGCCGAAGCCCAGCAGGGCGGCGCGTTCTCCGCGCACGGAGCCGAGAACCTGCCGGGCCTGCTGCGGCGCGGCGTGCTGCTCGACGTCGCCGCCGTGCACGACGTCCCGACGCTGCCGGCCGGATATGGCGTCACCGCCGAGGATTTGGCGGCGGCCGCGCGGCGCGCGGACGTCGAGCCGGCCGAAGGCGACGTCGCGCTGATCCGCACCGGCTGGGCGCGCAACTTCACCGACCAGACCGCTTACCTGGGCAAGGAAACGGGAGTTCCCGGGGCGACGGAACAGGCGGCGCAGTGGCTCGCCGCACGCGGGATCGTCGCCACCGGCGCAGACACCACCGCCTACGAGCAGATACCCGCAGGTGCCGGGCACTCGCTGCTTCCGGTGCACCGGGTTCTGCTGGTGGAGTCCGGGATCTTCATCATGGAGCACCTGAACCTCGAATCCCTCGCAGAGCAGGGCATCGCGGAGTTCGCGTTCCTGCTCGCTCCGCTGCGCATCACCGGCGGCACCGGCTCGCCCATCCGCCCGCTGGCGGCGGTGAGCGCATGACGACGCCGGTTCAGCGCCTCGCCGAGTTCGCGGCCTCGGTGCGCGCGCGAGGACTTCCCGAGCGGCTGCGCGACGACTCCGCCCGCAGGGTGCTGGACGTGCTGGGCAACAGCCTCGCCGCCACCTCCGAAGCACCGGCGGCCGCGGTCGGAACGCTGGTCCGTGAGTGGGGCGGGCAGGGCCGCGCGAGCGCGATCGGCGGCGGGCGGCTGCCGGAGCCGAGCGCCGCGCTGCTGAACGGAACGCTGGCGCACTCGCTCGACTTCGACGACACCCACCTGCCGTCGGTGTTGCACCCTTCCGCCTCGGTCGTTCCCGCCGCGCTGGCCGTCGCCGAGTCGCGCGGGGCGAGCGGAGCGCAGCTGCTCGACGCCGTCGGCGTCGGTGTCGAGATCACCGTCCGGGTCGGAATGGCGGGCTACGACCGGGAATTGGGCAACTCGGTGTTCTTCGAGCGGGGACTGCACGCCACCGCCATCTGCGGCGCGCTCGGTGGCGCCGCGGCCGCCGCGATGTTGTCCGATGTGGACGCAGAGGGCATCGCGGACGCGCTCGGCGTCGCGGCCAGCATGGGTTCCGGGCTACTGGAGGCGAACCGCACCGGCGGCACGGTCAAACGGGTGCACTGCGGCTGGGCCGCGCATTCGGCGGTGACCGCAGCGGGCCTCGCGCGCACCGGGATCACCGGTCCGCCGACCGTGCTGGAAGGCAGGTTCGGCCTGCTGCAAGCCTTCTGCGGCGACCAGGCCGACCTCGACGCGCTGCTCGACGGACTCGGCGAGCACTGGGAAATGCCCGGCATCTTCTTCAAACCGTATCCCTGCAATCACTTCACCCACGCCGGAGTCGACGCCGCGCTGCGGTTGCGGGCGCGGGGCGTGGCGCCGGACGAGATCGAAAGCATCGAATTGGGCGCGCCGACCGCGGTCCTGCGCACCATCGGCGAACCGCGCGAGGAGAAGACCGCCCCGAAATCCGGCTACCACGCCGCTTTCTCCGGCCCCTACACCGTTGCGGCGGCGTTGCTCGGCGGCGGCGGGCTAGGGCTTTTCCACGAGGACTTCACCGACGCCGCGGCCGCCGATCCGGAACGACTCGCGCTCGCCGCGAAGGTCACCTGCGTCCCCGACGCGGAGTGCGACGAGATCTTCCCGCACCAATTCCCGGCGGTGCTGCGCGCACGGCTGCGCGACGGAACCGAACTCACCGAGCGCGTCACGCACAACCGCGGTGGCGACGGCAACCCGCTCTCGGCGGAAGAACTCGCCACGAAGTTCCGCCGCAACGCCGCCCGCGCGGTCACCGGCCGGCGCGCCGAGCGGATCACCGAACTCACCTACGGCCTGGCCGACCTGCCCGCGGTCAGCACGCTCACCGACCAGCTCACCGACTGACGACCGAGGGACGACGACATGCCCACCACCCGTTTTCGCTGGATCACGATCGGACTGGTCGTCTCGCTGATCGTCATCAACTACATCGACCGCAGCGCGGTGTCGTTCGCGGTCCGCCCGCTGCAGGACGAATTCGGCATCAGCACCACCCAGTACGGCGCGATCTCCAGCGCGTTCGCGGTCGGGTACATGGTGTTCACGTTCCTGTCGGGGTTCCTGGTGGACCGGTTCGGCCCGCGCCGCGTGCTGCTGACGGCCATCGTGCTGTTCTCGCTGGCCACCGCGCTGATCCCGCTGGCGGGCGGGTTCGCCGGACTGCTGCTGATCCGCATGGTCCTCGGCGTCGGCGAGGCGCCCGCGCTGCCCGGCGCGACCAGGTTGGTCAGCAGCTGGCTCCCGCCGCGCGAGCAGGGCCTCGCCCTGTCCCTGATCGGCGGGGTCGCGGTGTCCGGCAGCCTGCTGATCGGCGGTCCGCTGCTGACGCAGCTGATCGGCCTGACCGGCTGGCGCGGCATGTTCTGGGTGATGGGCTGCGTCGGCGTGGTGTGGGCGTTGCTCGCCTTCTGGCTGCTGCGCAACACTCCCGGCCAGAGCCCGTACGCAGGTGACCGCGAACGCGCCCACATCGCCGGCGGGCGGGGCAACACCTCCGACGCACTCCCGCGCGTTGCGAACCAGGGCGGCCTGCTGGCGAACTGGAACCTCTGGCTCGTCGCGATCGGCTTCTTCTCCTGGGGCTTCATGTTCTGGGGATTCATGTACTGGCTACCCGAGTACTTCCAGCGCACGCACGGGCTGAGCATCGAAAGCGTCGGTGCCTTCTCCATCGCGCCGTGGGCGGCCGGTGTGCTCGGCGCGCTGCTGGGCGGCGTGCTGGTCGACCGCCGCTACGCGCGCACCGGCAACCCCCGCACCCGCTTGACGATCATCGGCTGCGCGATGCTGGCCGCGGGCGCCGCGCTGGTCCCCGTGCTGACCACCTCGAGCCTGACCGTCGCGCTGATCTTCATCTCGATCGGCGTCGGCTGCGGCTTCATCACCGCGGGCATCTGGTTCGTCGCCGCCATCGACGCCGCGCCCGGCCGACCGGCCAGCGCGGCCGGGTTCGTCGACGCGGCGTTCGCCCTCGCGGGCATCATCGCGCCGTCCATCATGGGCTTCGTCGTCGACCGCACCGGCACGTTCACCAGCGGATTCGTCCTGATGAGCTGCCTGGCTGCGGCAAGCGCGCTGTTGTTGCTGCTCACCGGCACGAACCCGCGCCAGGCGGCGGCCACCGCCCCGGCACCGTCCAACGCGGCATCCGGGGACTGAGGAGTGTTCGGGAAGCGGTTTGGATAGGTGGTCGGGCAGCGGAACCCCAGGCGGCTGACGGCTCCGGGATCTCCTCCTGACGTAGTGCCGCTGTCCGCGCCAGAAGACGCCCGAGAACCCCGCCGGTGGTCGGCCGAGTCCTCGGGCACCGCAAGCGGCCGACGCCGCTTCTTCAACAGAACCTAGCCGGCAGCATCCCCGCGGTTCCCGGCTCAGTAGCCGCGGGCGACCCACTCGTCGAAGTGCTCTCTGACCTCGCCGATGGTCGTGCTCGCGCCGTGCCCGGGGTGCACGCGGGTCCGTTCCGGCAGCGGCAGCAGCCGGTCCCGGATCGAGGCGGTGATCGCCCCGAAGTCGGAGAACGACCGGCCGGTGGCGCCCGGACCGCCCGCGAACAACGTGTCGCCGGTGAACACCACACCCAGGTCCGGGCAGTACAGGCAGACCGAACCGGGCGAATGTCCCGGTGTGTGGAGGACTTGCAACGCCGCCCGCCCCACGCCGATCTGCTGGCGGTCGGCGAGCCGGTGATCGGGGACCTGGTATGGGTGGGTCAGCCGCCAGACCGGAAGATCGTGCGGGTGCAGGAAGACCGCCGCTCCGACGGCCTCGGCGAGGTCCGGTGCGCAGCGAACGTGATCATCGTGCGCGTGCGTGGCCAGCACCGCGCGCACCGCGCGGCCCGCCACCAGCTCACGGATCCGGTCGACGTCGTGCGGGACGTCGATGACGACGCATTCGCGCTCGTCGCCGACGACCCACGCGTTGTTGCTGACCTCGTGGATCTCCCCGTCCAGGCAGAACTTCCCGGTCGTCGTGGTGTGGTCGATGCGCACGCCCATCAGAACGTGACCACCGAACGCAGCACCTCGCCGCGGTGCATCTTCTCGAACGCCGACTCCACGTCGTCGAGCCCGATCCGCTCGGTGACGAACCGCTCCAGCGGCAGCCTGCCCTGCTCGTGCAACTCCGCGAGCATCGGGAAGTCCCGTTCCGGCAGGCAGTCCCCGTACCAGCTCGACTTCAGCGCCCCGCCGCGGGCGAACACGTCCAGCAGCGGGAGTTCGAGCCGCATCTCGGGGGAGGGCACGCCGACCAGCACGACCGTGCCCGCGAGGTCGCGCGCGTAGAAGGCCTGGGTGTAGGTCTGCGGCACGCCGACCGCGTCCACGACGACGTCGGCACCGTTGCCGCCGGTGAGTTCCCGGATAGCTTCCACGGTGTCGGACTCCGCGGCGTTGACGGTGTGCGTCGCGCCGAACTCGCGCGCCCATTCCAGCTTCACCGGGTCCTTGTCCACCGCGATGATCCGGCGAGCACCCGCCATCGCAGCCCCGGCGATCGAGCCGTCGCCGACGCCGCCGCAGCCGATCACCGCCACCGAATCACCGGGCCCGGCGTTTCCGGTGTTGACCGCCGCACCGATCCCGGCCATCACTCCGCAGCCCAGCAAACCCACCACCGCGGGCTCCGCCGACGGCGCGACCTTGGTGCACTGTCCGGAGTGGACAAGCGTCCGCTCGGCGAACCCGCCGATTCCCAGCGCGGGCGAAAGGGGCGTGCCGTCGGCGAGCGTCATGGGCGCAGCCGCGTTGTGCGTGTCGAAGCAGTACTGCGGACGGCCTCTGCGGCAAGCCCGGCAGACACCGCACACCGCGCGCCAGTTGAGCACGACGAAGTCGCCGGGCGCCAAGTCCCGCACGCCGTCGCCGACCGAGTCGACGACTCCCGCGACCTCGTGCCCGAGCAGGAACGGGAATTCGTCGTTGATGCCGCCTTCGCGGTAATGCAGGTCGGTGTGGCAGACCCCGCACGCCTGCACGCGCACGACGGCCTCACCGGGGCCTGGATCGGGGACATGGATCGTGGTGACTTCGACCGGCTTGCCCTTCCCGGTCGCCACAACGCCACGCACTTCGGTCACGACAATCTCCAATTCGAGGTCGACCGGTTCGGTCCTTATCGGACAGTCCTTGGCGGATCGTTGTTCACCCGACGTACTCGGCGGCCGCGTCGATCAGCCAGTCGGTGACGTACCGGGCGAACGAGGCGCGCACGATCAGCCAGTAGCTCGGCGGCCGAACGTCCCGGCACATCAGGATCACTCCCGCCCGCGCCAGCAACGTCTGCGCGCAACGGTCCGGCCCGAAGCTGCGCGGATGCAGGTCGAGCGCGCATCCCTTGTTCAGCACTTCGCGGGCGCTCGGCCCGGACACTTCGATGATCGTCCGGTTCGCCGAGACGTCGACCACCGCTCCGTGCTCGTCGCCCAGCGCCGTGCTCAAGGTGTCCTGCATGGACTCGGCGGTGCCTTCGCGGCCCAGCAGCAACCATTCGTCCGGTCCCAGCCAGAGCACCAGCAGGTCACCGGTCCGAACCACGCTGCCCGGCAAGTTCGGCAGCATCGCACCGATCGCGGTGCCGATCCGCCCGCCCGCGAGGCCTTTCGGGTCCACGCGCAGATCGACCTGCGCGGTGAACGGGATCTCGGCGATGCGGACCGCGTCCGGCGCGGAATGCCGGGCGAGCGTACCCGCACGGGCGGACAACGGGGATTCGCCGTAGGGCTCAGCCATCGCGACGCGCTCCTTCCTTGTCGTACAACACGGGTTCGGTTACTTCGAGCGGAACGAGCCGGTTGCCCACGAGGCTGTAGATGGTGGCGCCGATCCGGTCCCGCCCGCCTTTCACCAGTGCCAACGAGAAACCTGTCCGGAGCGCTGCACTGCGGTAGCTGGAGGTGACGTGCCCGAGCATCGGGACCGGAGGTTCCGGCAGCTCGGCGCTGCCGACCAGCGCAGCGCCCTCCGGCAGCACCAGGTCGGGATTCTTCGGCAGCAGCCCCACGAGGTGCTTGCGGTCGGTGCGCGCGGTGTCGCTGCGGCTGAAGGACCGCTTGCCGAGGAAGTCGTCCTTCTTCTTCGACACCGCCCAGCTCATCCCGAGGTCGTGCGGAGTGACCGTGCCGTCGGTGTCCTGCCCGACGATGGGAAAACCCTTCTCCGCACGCAGGACGTGCATGGTCTCGGTGCCGTACGGGGTGATCTTGAAGGGTTCGCCCGCGTCGTAGAGCGCTTCCCACACCTCGCGCCCGTACCACCGCGGAACGTTGATCTCGAAAGCGAGCTCGCCGGAGAAGCTGATCCGGCACACCCGCGCCCGCCGGCCCGCGACGATCCCGTCCCGCCAGGACATGAACGGGAAGCTGTCGTTGTCCAGCTCGATGCCCGAGGCCACGCGGCTCAGCACCGCCCGCGAATCCGGCCCGGCCAGCGCGATGGTCGCCCAGTGCTCGGTGACCGAGGTCAGGTGCACCTGCAGGTTGGTCCACTCGGTCTGCAGCCAGTCCTCCAGCCACTCCAGCACGCCTGCGGCGTTCCCGGACGTGGTGCTGATCAGGTACCGGTGCTCGCCGGTGCGCGTGACGGTGCCGTCGTCGAAGACCATGCCGTCGGCGGTGCACATCACCCCGTACCGGATGCGGCCGACCTTGAGGGTGCTCATCTTGTTCGTGTAGACGAGATCCAGGAATTCGGCCGCATCCGGCCCCTGCACGTCGATCTTGCCCAAAGTGGACACGTCCTGGATGCCCACACCGCCGCGCACCGCGCGGCATTCGCGCAGCACCGCGGTTTGCATCTGCTCCCCGGGCAGCGGGTAGTACCACGGGCGCTTCCACTGCCCCACGTTCTCGAAGGGCGCGCTGTGCTCGACGTGCCAGTCGTGCATGGCGGTGACGCGGATCGGGTCGTAGCGGTCCCCTCTGTCGCGTCCGGCCAGCGCGGCGAAGGTCACCGGCGTGTAGGGAGCGCGGAAGGTCGTCGCCCCGACTTCGGCGAACCGCTTGCCGAGCAGCTCCGCGATGATCCCCGTGGACAGCGGTCCCGACGTCTTGCCCTGGTCGTGCGCGGTGCCGATCGTGGTGAAGCGCTTGACGTGCTCGACCGAGTCCATCCCGGCGCCGATGGCTTTGCGGATGTCGGCGACCGTGGCGTCCCGGGCGAGGTCGACGAACTGGTGGTGCCCTTCGGAATCCGCCGGACTCGGCAGCAACCACACGTCTCGGCCCGCCAGCACGGGCGGATTCTTCGCGACGGGAACCCGGCCCGGTTCCGCGTCGAAACCGGCGGCGCGTGCCGCGTCGACACCCGCTTGCGCACCGCTGTGCAGGCAGTCGGCCGTGGCGAACGAGCCCGCCGCCGCACCCGCCGACCGCACCCTGCGATCGTCCTGTTCGGGCACGAAAGCACCGATTTCCGGGCTGTAGCGGAGTTCTCCCCCGGATTGGCTGTGCAGGTGCACGGCCGGCGTCCATCCACCGGAGGCCAGCAGCAGATCGCAACCGACGACCTGCCGGACGGGCGCCGGGCGGTCCTCGCTGGTGTCCACATTGGTCAGATGTACGCTGGAAATCCGCTCGCTGCCGGATGTTCCGACCACCGCCGCGCTCGGCCGGATGGTGATTCCGCGCTCGATGCACAACGAAGCCCAGTAGGTCGACACGACCTCCCGCGCGTCGACGATGGCGGCGATCTCGACCCCGGCATCGTGCAGGTCGATGGCCGCCCCGTAGGCGCTGTCGTTGGTGGTGAACACGACCGCGCGCCGCCCCGGAAGCACGCCGTACCGGTGCAGGTACGTCCGCGCCGCTGAGGCAAGCATCGTGCCGGGACGGTCGTTGCCCGCGAACACCAGCGGGCTCTCGTGCGAACCGGTCGCCAGCACCACTTCTCCCGCGCGGATGCGCCAGATCCGCTGGCGGCTGTGCGCGTCGTCGCCGCGGTGCTCCACGGCCACCAAGTAGTTCTGGTCGTAGTGGCCGAACACCGTCGTGCGCGGCAGCATTCGCAACTCCTCGCACGAGTCGAGCTCCGCGACCGCCCGCTGCACCCACCGGGTTCCGGCAGCGTTGTCCAGGGTTTCGCCGTTTCCCAGCAGGCTGCCGCCGAACTCCGCATCGGCGTCCGCGATGATCACCCGCGCCCCGCTGCGCGCCGCGTTCAGCGCAGCCGACAGGCCGGCGGGGCCGGCTCCGACGACGAGCACGTCGCACTGGGCGTGCATCGCGTCGTAGCGGGCGGGATCCGGCTCGGTGGCCAGTCGCCCCTGCCCGGGAAGCCCGATGGCTTCGAGCCCGTCGCGCAGCTCGACCGTCGTCGCGGGCAGCATCGGCTCCGGGAACGGCTTTTCGATCTGCACCAACGCGTTCGGTTCTTCCGAGCCCGCGGCGACGATCCCGCGCGGTCGGCCGTAGCGGATGCTGGTACCGACCTGGTGCACGCCGTTGGCCAGCAGGGCCGAGGCGAGCGTGTCGCCTTCGTAGCCTTCGTAGTCACGGCCGTCGAAACGGAAGCGAACGGTGCGGCCGCGGTCGATGCGGCCGCCCTCGGCAAGCCTGTACTCGTTGCTCACCTCGTCACCGTCCTCGGCTCGTCGGCGTGGATCTCGTTGGTGGCGGTGTCCCGGCGCACCGTGAACCATCGGCGGCAACCGGCCTGGTGCGACCAGCGCTCGGCGAACACGCCCTTCGGATTGTCACGGTAGAACAGGAAAAGCGCCCAGTCCACATCGGACACTGCGCCCGGATCGACCGGGTACTGCACGCCCGACTGGCCGCCGTAGTGGAACTCGGTCTCATTGCGCGGCCCGCACCACGGGCAAGGAATCAGCAACATGGTGAGTCTCCTTCAAGGTTTCTTTGGAAGGATCTGCGCGGCGGTGCCGGCTGCTCAGGTGGTCGCTGCTCAGCGGCTCCGCCGCTGACAAGGCAAAAATCGAAGACCACAGTGCTGACCCTTCAGTGCGCGACGCCCGCCGCGCCGTGCTCGTCGACCAGCGCGCCCGTGGTGAAGCGCTCCAGGCTGAACGGGGCGTTGAGCGGATGCGGTTCGTCGTGGGCGATCGTGTGGGCGTAGCACCAGCCCACTCCGGGCGTGGCCTTGAATCCGCCGGTACCCCAACCACAATTGACGTACAGGCCGTCGAACGGCGTGCGGCCCATGATCGCCGAGGCGTCCGGTGTCACGTCCACGACTCCGGCCCAAGTGCGCAGCACGTGCGCTCGCGCGAACATCGGGAACAGCTCCACGGCCGCGGTCAGCTCCCGCTCGATGGTGTGGAACGACCCCCGCTGCCCGTAGGAGTTGTAGGCGTCCACACCGGCACCGAGGACGAGTTCTCCCTTGTGCGCCTGCGAAACGTAGACGTGCACCGCGTTGGACATGACCACCGTCGGATGCACCGGCTCCAGCAGTTCCGAGACCAATGCCTGCAACGGATGGCTCTGGATCGGCAACCGCAGCCCCAACTCGTCGGCCAGCACCGAGGTGCTCCCGGCCGCAGCCAGCGCGACCTTCCCGGCCCGGATCGGCCCGCGCGTGGTCGCCACGCCCACCACCCGATCACCGACCGTCTCGAACCCGGTGACCCGGCAGTTCTGCACCAGATCCACCCCCATGCGATCCAGCGCGCGAGCGAAACCCCAAGCGACGTGATCGTGCTTGGCGATCCCCGCCCGCGGCTGCCACGTCGCACCGAGCACCGGGTACCGCAGCTCTTGCGAGGTGTTCAGGATCGGGCAGACATCGGCCACCTGCCCGGGATCCAGCCATTCCGCGTCGATGCCGTTGAGCTTGTTCGCCTCGACCCGTCGCACGCTGTCGCGCACCTCTTGCAGCGAGTGCGCCAGGTTCAGCACACCGCGCTGGGAGAACAGCAGCGGATAGTCGAGCTCGTCCGCCAACCCCTCCCACAACTTCAAGGCGTGCTCGTACAGGCCCGCGCTCTCATCCCACAGGTAGTTCGAGCGGATGATCGTCGTGTTGCGGGCCATGTTCCCGCCCGCCAGCCAACCGCTCTCCAGCACTGCGACGTTGGTGATGCCGTGGTTGACCGCGAGGTAGTAGGCCGTGGCCAGGCCGTGCCCGCCACCTCCGACGATCACCACGTCGTACGACGACTTCGGCTCCGGGGATCGCCAGAGCCGGTCCGGGTGTTCGGGCAACTCGGCGCCGGGGGTGCGCGGCGTCATCAGAAACCCCCGTTCAGGTTCGGGTAGAGGGGTTGTGCGTTGGCGAGTGCTTCGACGCGGCCGCGGAGTGCGGTGGTGGTCTCGGTGGTGAGGTCGGGTTGGAGGGCTTCGGCGATGATGTCGGCGACTTCGGTGAACTCGGCCTTGCCGAATCCGCGGGTGGCCAGTGCGGAGGTGCCCACGCGGAGTCCGGAGGTCACCATCGGCGGGCGCGGGTCGCCTGGCACGGCGTTGCGGTTGACGGTGATGCCGATCTCGTGGAGGCGGTCTTCGGCCTGCTTGCCGTCGAGTTCGGAGTGGCGCAGGTCGACCAGCACCAGGTGCACGTCGGTGCCGCCGGAGACCAGCTGCACCCCGGCGGTGCGGGCGTCGTCGGCGCAGAGGCGTTCGGCCAGGGCTTGGGCGCCTTCGATGGTGCGGCGCTGCCGGTCGGCGAACTCGGGGGACTGGGCGGTTTTGAACAGCACCGCCTTGCCCGCGATCACGTGCTCGAGGGGGCCGCCTTGCTGGCCGGGGAACACCGCGGAGTTGAACTTCTTGGTGAACTCGTCGTCCGCGGAGAGGATCACCCCGCCGCGCGGGCCGCCGAGGGTTTTGTGCGTGGTCGTGGTGACCACGTGCGCGTGCGGCAGCGGGTTCGGGTGCAGCCCCGCGGCGACCAGCCCGGCGAAGTGCGCCATGTCGACCATCAGGTACGCCCCGACCTCGTCGGCGATCTCGCGGAACCGGGCGAAGTCGAGCTGGCGCGGGTAGGCCGACCACCCGGCGATGATCATCTGGGGTTTGTTCTCGCGGGCCAGGCGGGCGAGTTCGTCCATGTCGACCCGGTGGTCCTGCTCCGAGACGTGGTACGGCACCACGTTGTAGAGCTTGCCGGAGAAGTTGATCCGCATCCCGTGGGTGAGGTGCCCGCCATGCGCCAGGTCCAGGCCCATGATCGTGTCACCCGGCTTGAGCAGCGCGAACATCGCCGCAGCATTGGCCTGCGCCCCCGAGTGCGGCTGCACGTTCGCGAACGACGCGCCGAAGAGCTCCTTGGCCCGATCGATCGCCAACTGCTCGACGACGTCCACGTGCTCGCAACCGCCGTAATACCGCTTGCCCGGATAACCCTCGGCGTACTTGTTCGTCAGCACCGACCCCTGCGCCTGCAACACCGCCTGCGACGCGAAGTTCTCCGACGCGATCATCTCCAGCGTGCTCTGCTGCCGCGACAACTCAGCGCCGACCGCGGCCGCCACCTCCGGATCCACCGCCGACAGCGAATCGCCGGTGCCGCCTGCGGAACCGTCGTTACTGGACAGACTCATAGGACTCCTTCCGTGCCGGAAAGCGGCAGCGGGCAGCGGAGAGCGAACGTGCGGCGCGAGACCGCCGCACGAGTGAGATTCAACTGAAATATCAGAGGGCTTTTAGCCTAGCAGCGCGAACCGCGTGGTCAAGGGGCTGGAAAACGCCGACTTGGCGCGCCCCGCAGGTCCGTCGCGAGCACGAACCTGCGCGCACTGGGGCCGGGCGTCCCGCCGGCGCTCAGCGGATCGAAGCAGTTTTCCCCGCGGGTGTTGACCGCGGCGCGACCACTGCTTACCTTGCTGCTCAGTTGATATATCAGTTCTCGGTCTGAGTTCCGGTTCCTGCAACCGTCCGCAGCGCGGACCGACAGGAACTACCGGACGGCGACGACTTCACCGCGCCAAACCGGTTCGTTCTCGGCCGCCCGAATCGGCGGCTGCTCGCAGCAATCAGCACCGGCATCGCGCATCGAGCGCATTTCTCCGCCCCCGCCCAAGAGCCTCGGCGGCTCTGCCCGAACGCACCGTCCTCGCAGCGGCCCGCACCGGCCGCCCGTTAGGAGACCAGCATGAGCACGACGCCTCGTGTCGTCATCATCGGAGCCGGGATCGTCGGTACGAACCTCGCCGACGAGCTGACCGAACGCGGATGGCACCGCCTCACCGTTCTCGACCAGGGGCCGCTACCGCTTACCGGCGGCTCGACCTCGCACGCGCCCGGTCTCGTCTACCAGACCAGCGGATCGAAGACGATGACCGAGTTCGCCGGCTACACCGTCGACAAGCTGGCCGGCCTCGACGTCGACGGCGGCTGGTGCTTCAACCGGGTCGGCGGCCTGGAGATCGCGACCACGCCGGAACGGCTCGACGATCTGCACCGCAAGCAGGGCTGGGCCACCTCGTGGGGAGTCTCCGGTGCGGTCATCGGGCCAGAGGAGTGCGCCAAGCTGCACCCGCTGCTGGAGCCGGATCGCATCCTCGGCGGCTTCCACACCCCTGACGACGGGCTGGCGAAGTCGACCCGGGCGGTCGTCGCGCTCGCCCGCCGGGCCGAATCACGCGGCGCGGAGTTCCGCGGATCGACCCGCGTGCTCGGCATCAGCCAGCACGGCGGGCGCGTCACCGGTGTGGAAACCGACCAGGGCGAGGTGCCCGCGGACATCGTCGTGTCCTGCGCCGGTTTCTGGGGGCAGGCCATCGGCGAGATGGCGGGCATGAACGTCCCGTTGCTGCCGATGGCGCACCAGTACGTGCGCACTGATCAGCTGCCCGAACTCGTCGGCCGCAACGACGAGCGGTCCGAGGCGCAGCTGCCGATCCTGCGCCACCAGGACCACGACCTCTACTACCGCGAGCACAACGACCGCCTCGGGATCGGTTCCTACGCGCATCGCCCGATGCCCGCGCGGCTGAGCGACCTGCCGGAGGAGGACTCCCCCACCGAAGCCTCCATGCCGTCGATGTTGCCGTTCACCGAAGACGACTTCGCCGATTCCTGGGAGCACAGCAGGCGGCTGTTGCCCGCGCTGGAGACCGCGAAGATCGAGACCGGGTTCAACGGGATCTTCTCGTTCACCCCCGACGGCGGGCCGCTGGTCGGCGAATCTCCGGACGTGGCGGGATTCTGGATCGCCGAGGCCGTGTGGGTCACGCACTCCTGCGGCGTGGCCCGGTCCGTTGCGCAGCTCCTGGTCGACGGTCGCAGCCAGGTCGAGCTGCACGGCTGCGACGCGGCCCGGTTCGACGAGATCGAGACCGCTGCGGACTACGTCGAAGAGACGGCGCAGCGGAACTTCGTCGAGATCTACGACGTGAAGCACCCGTTGCAGCCGAAGCTGTCCCCGCGGGACCTGCGGGTGAGCCCGTTCCACGCGCGTCAGCAGCAGTTGGGCGCGTTCTTCCTGGAATCGCACGGGTGGGAGCGGCCGCACTGGTACGAGGCGAACGCCGGGCTGGTCAAGGACCTGCCGATGGAGTGGCAGCCGCCGTCGCGGGACGCCTGGTCGGCGATGTACCACTCCCCGATCGCCGCGGTCGAGGCGTGGAAGACCCGCACCGCCGTGGCGCTGTACGACATGACCTCACTCAAGCGGCTGGAGGTCAGCGGGCCGGGCGCACTGTCCTTTCTGGACGAGCTCACCACCGGCAAGATGGACAAGTCGGTCGGCGCGGTCACCTACACCTTGCTGCTCGACGAGGCGGGCGGGGTGCGCAGCGACCTGACCGTCGCACGGCTCGGCGAGCAGCTTTTCCAGGTCGGTGCCAACGGGAACCTCGACCTCGACTACTTGCGGCGCCAGCTACCGGCCGACGACGGCGTGCGGGTTCGCGACATCACCGGCGGCACCTGCTGCATCGGTGTGTGGGGGCCGCTGGCGCGCGATCTGGTCCAGCCGTTGAGCCGGGACGACTTCTCGCACGAGGCCTTGAAGTTCTTCCGCTGCAAGTCCGCGCACATCGCGGGCATTCCGGTCACCGCGATGCGCGTGTCCTACGTCGGCGAGCTGGGCTGGGAGATCTACACCAGCGCCGAGTACGGCCAGCGGCTCTGGGACGTGCTGTTCGCGGCCGGGCGCGACCTCGGTGTCGTGGCCGCAGGCCGGGCCGCGTTCAACAGCCTGCGGCTGGAGAAGGGCTATCGCGCGTGGGGAGCGGACATGACCACCGAGCACAATCCCTACGAAGCCGGGGTCGGATTCGCCGTGCGACCGCAGAAGGGCGATTTCGTAGGGCGCGAGGCGATCGCGCGGCTGGACAAGCACGCGGTCACCCGCCGGTTGTCGTGCCTGACGATCGATGACGGACGCAGCGTCGTGCTCGGCTCCGAGCCGGTTTTCCTCGACGGTGAACCGGCCGGCTACGTCACCTCCGCGGCGTTCTCGCACACGCTCGGCACCCCGATCGCCTACGCCTGGCTACCCGCTGCGGCCACGGTCGGCACCCGAGTGCACATCCAGTACTTCGACCGCCGGGTGCGCGCGACCGTCGCCGCCGAACCGCTGGTCGACCCGGAAATGCACCGCATCCGGCGGTGATCCGCGCCGCCGGCGAACCTGGAGCACCCATGAGCCTCTCGGTATTCGATCTGTTCAAAGTGGGCATCGGACCGTCCAGCTCGCACACTGTCGGTCCGATGCGGGCCGCCTACCTGTTCGTGAACCGGCTGCGCGAGTCCGGAGTCCTGCCCCGCGTCGCCACCGTGCACTGCGAGCTGTTCGGCTCGCTCGGGGCGACCGGGCACGGCCACGGCAGCGTCAAGGCCGTCCTGCTCGGGTTGTCCGGCGAGCAGCCGCACCTGGTCGATCCGGTCGCCGCCGAATCCGAGGTGCAAGCAGTGCGCGAGGACGCTCGCATCAGCCTCGGCGGTGCGCACAAGATTCCGTTCTCCATCGACGAGGACGTCCTGCTGCACCGGAACAAGCGGCTCGAGTTCCACAGCAACGGGATGGTCTTCCACGCCCGCGACGACAACGGCTGCGAACTCGACCGCCGCGAGTACTACTCGGTCGGCGGAGGTTTCGTGCTGGGTGCGGACGAAACCGGTCAAGCCGTGCTGGCCGAGGACGACACCCCGGTGCGCTACCCGTTCCGCACCGGACAGGAACTTCTCGGCCATGCCTCCCGCGCCGATCTGCGGATCAGCGACATCATGCTGGCCAACGAGCTTTCCTGGCGCACCGAGCGGGAAACCCGGGACGGCCTGCTGCACATCTGGTCGGTGATGCAGGACTGCGTCGACCACGGCACCCGGGCCGGCGGGGTGCTGCCCGGCGGGCTCAAAGTCCGCCGCAGGGCGGGCGAATTGCACAAGCGCTTGGAGTCCGCAACGGACGAGAGCGATGCCCTGCACGCGATGGAATGGGTCACCCTCTACGCACTGGCGGTGAACGAGGAGAACGCCGCGGGCGGACGCGTGGTGACCGCACCGACCAACGGTGCCGCCGGAATCGTGCCCGCCGTGCTGCACTACGGCCAGCGGTTCCTGCCGTCGTTCTCCGACGACGCGGCCGTGCGGTTCCTGCTCACCGCGGGCGCGATCGGCGTCCTGTTCAAGGAGAACGCGTCGATATCCGGAGCCGAGGTCGGCTGCCAGGGCGAGGTCGGGTCGGCCTGCTCGATGGCTGCGGCCGGACTCGCCGAGGTCATCGGCGGCACGCCGGACCAGGTGGAGAACGCCGCCGAAATAGGTATCGAGCACAACCTCGGGCTGACCTGCGATCCCGTCGGCGGTCTGGTGCAGATCCCGTGCATCGAGCGCAACGCGGTCGCCTCGGTCAAGGCGATCACCGCGGCCCGGATGGCGGTGCGCGGCGACGGCAGCCACCACGTCTCGCTGGACAAGGCGATCAAGACGATGCGCGAGACGGGAGCGGACATGAAGGACAAGTACAAGGAGACCGCCCGCGGCGGGCTGGCGCTCAACATCGTGGAATGCTGAATCGTGGAATTCTGGGGGAATCCCGTGACACGCTCGTTCACCCTGACGCTGAGCTGCCCGAACCGCACCGGCATCGTCCGCGCGGTCAGTTCCTACCTGTACGGGCAGGACTGCGACATCGGCGAGTACCGGCAGTTCGACGACCCGGTCCGCGGCCGGCTGTTCCTGCGCACCCAGGTGACCGCCGCGCAAGAGGTCGACCTCGACGAGATTTCGCGCGGTTTCGAACCCGTCGCCGCCGATTTCGAGATGAGCTTCGCCTTCAGCTCGAACCGCAACGCCCGGATCCTGGTCATGGTGTCCAAACTGGGCCACTGCCTCAACGACCTGATCTACCGCTGGCGCGCGGGCAGCCTCAGCGCGGACATCGTCGCGGTGGTGTCCAATCACGACGATCTGCGCCCGATGGCCGAATCCGCGGGACTGCCGTTCATCCACATCCCGGTCACCGCCGCCGACAAGCCGGCGGCCGAGGCCAGGTTGTTGCGGGTGGTCGACGAGTACGACGCCGAACTGGTGGTGCTCGCCCGCTACATGCAGGTGCTGTCCGATCAGACCTGCAAAGCGCTGCACGGGCGCGCCATCAACATCCACCACTCGTTCCTGCCGGGATTCAAGGGCGCCAAGCCTTACCACCAGGCGTACTCCCGCGGGGTCAAGCTCGTCGGCGCGACCGCGCACTACGTGACCCCGGATCTCGACGAAGGGCCGATCATCGAGCAGGAGGTGATCCGCATCGATCACACCCACGATCCGCGCGCGCTGCAGACGGTAGGCCGCGATGCCGAGGCGCTCGCGCTATCGCGCGCGGTCCGCTGGCATTGCGAGCGGCGCCTGTTGCTCAACGGGCACAGCACCGTCGTTTTCCAGTGATCGCAACGGATTCCGGCCCGTCAGACGCTCGACCTACCTGCCCCGATCGCGATATTCTGTAGCGCATAGCGCAAAGGGTTGCGCGACGAGCAACAGCGCGGATTCGTCGTTCCGCTCCCGCGAGCACCGCAACGTCCGCCGCACGCCGGCCGCTCCACGGCTGCGCCGGGAGCAACGCGCCGCGCCATCGCGGCGAGATCCCATCGTCCCGAGCGACATCTGACCCGAGCGACACCTCTCCCGAGCGACCCCTCTCCCGAAACGAGGAGCACTGCCATGACGACCGGTGAGCTGTCCGCCTCCGCCGAGGACACGAGCCTTCCGGAAAGCCTGCGGGAAACGCTCGCGGGCCACTACTACACCGATCCTTCGATCTTCCGCGCCGAGCAGGAATCCATCTTCGAGGCGGGCTGGTTCTGCGCCGTGCTCGGCGCCGACCTCGCCAGGCCCGGCCAGTACGAAACCGTCCAAATCGGACGGGAAAGCGTGCTCGTCACGCGGGCCAGGGACGGCTCCATCAACGCTTTCCTCAACGTGTGCAGGCATCGCGGCGCGCGGCTGTGCACCGAGCAGCAGGGCGAGGTGCGCCGATCCTTCCAATGTCTCTACCACGCGTGGACCTACGGGCTCGACGGCAAGCTCGTCTCCGCCCCGAACCTGACCTCGATGCCGGACATCGACCGCGGCGAGTTCGGCCTGCACCGGGTGCACGTGCGCGAATGGCTCGGTTACGTCTGGTTGTGCCTGGCCGATGAGCCGCCGTCGTTCGCGGACACCGTCATCGGCGACGTAGCGAACCGGCTGGGCACACCGGATGCGATCGTCGGCTACCAGGTCGCGGAGCTCAAGCTCGGCAAGCGGATCGAGTACGACGTGCGGGCGAACTGGAAGCAGGTCGTGGAGAACTTCATGGAGTGCTACCACTGCGCCACGATCCACCCGGAGCTGACCGAAGTGCTGCCGGAGTTCGCCGACGGCCTGGCCGCGCAGTACTTCGTGGGCCACGGCGCGGAATTCGGCGAGAACATCGAGGGCTTCACCGTCGACGGATCGGCAGGGCTCGACCGGATCCCGGGCGTGGACGAGGAGCAGGACCGGCGCTACTACGCGATCACGGTGCGGCCCCAGGTGTTCATCAACCTGGTTCCCGATCACGTGGTTTTCCACCGCATGTTCCCGGTCGCGGTCGACCGCACGATCATCCGGTGCGACTGGCTGTACCTGCCGGAGGTCGTCGACTCGGGCACCGACATCGATCGTTCGGTGGAGCTGTTCCACCGGGTCAACCAGCAGGACTTCGACGCGTGCGAGCGGTGCCAGCTGTCGATGGACTCCCGCTCCTACGAGCGGGGCGGCGTGCTGGTTCCCAGCGAGCACCACATCGGTGAGTTCCACGACTGGGTGCGCCAGCGGGTCGGTTGAGCCGGGAAGCGCGGCCCCGTGCGGACCTTCTCCGTCCGCACGGGGCCGCGCGAAGCACTACTGCCGCGGTTGTTCCAGCGGAACACCGTCGTCGGACAACGGCGGTGGCGGCAACTCCGAACTGGAGGTCAGCGGAGCGGCACCCGCCAGCGGACGCCCGGCCTGCTCGGTCAGGAAATGGGTGCTGACCAGCCCGACGACACCTGCGCCGACGAGGTAGTACCCCGGCCAGTCGAGGTTGCCGGTCGTCGTCGCCGCGGCCTCGATGATCGTCGGTGCGGTGCCCGCGAACAGCGACACCGAAACGTTGAAGATGACCGCCAGGCTGCTGTAGCGGATCATCGTGGGAAACAGCGCGGGCAGCGTCGACGGCGACACCGCCGCGAAGCACATCAGCGGCATCCCGATCAGCAGCAAGCCGACGATCTGGCCCACCAGCCCCTCCCGGAGCAACCACACGGCGGGCAGCCCGAGGAAGATCAAGGCCATGCTTCCCGTCATCAGCAAGGGTTTTCGCCCGATGCGGTCGCTGAGCCGCCCGACCGACACGATCACGCAGAGCATCAGCACCATGACGGCCACTTGCAGCGCGGTCGCCAGCGCCTCGCTGGTGCCGCTCTCGCCGTGGCGCGGGAGCGTCCCGGCCAGGTACGTGGGGATGTAGTTGGTGAACACGTAGTTCGTCACGTTCCACGCGACGATCACCCCGGCCGCGACCAGCGCGGCGGATCGGTAACGCACCACCAGGATGTGCACGGCCCGCCGAGCCGACATCGTCGAGAGCGCGGGCGAACGCTGCATCAACTGCCGGAACGCGGGAGTGTCCTCGAGCCGCATCCGCAGGTAGAGGCCGGTGATGCCCAGTGGCAGGGCGAGCATGAACGGAAGCCGCCAACCCCACGCCAGCAGGTCGTTCTCCGGCAGCACCGCGATCACCACGCCGCACACCGACGCGCCGAGCGCATACCCGGTCAGCGTGCAGAATTCGAGCCAGCTGCCGAAGAATCCCCGCCGCCGGTCCGGGGCGTACTCGGCGACCAGGGTCAGCGCCCCGGTGTACTCACCACCCGCCGAGAAGCCCTGCAGCATCCGCACGAACAGCACCAGCAGCGGAGCCGCGATGCCGACCGCACCGTAGCTCGGCACCAGCCCGAGCAGCACGGTCGCGACCGCCATCAGCAGCACGGTCGTGGAAAGCACCTTCGTGCGACCGAATTTGTCGCCGAGGCGGCCGAACACGAACCCGCCGAGCGGGCGCATCAGGAACGCGGCGGCGAACGCGCCGAGCGTGTACACGGTGGCCCACTGCCCGACGTCCGGGAAGAACACCCGGTCCAGCACCACGGCGGCCAGGTAGGAGTAGATCCCGAAGTCGTACCATTCGGCGACGTTCCCCACCGATGCCGCCGCAACCGCCCGGTGCACGGTGCGTTCCTGCTGCACGACGGGCGGGGTTCCGCCACGCCGACGGCGTCCGGGCTGGTTGCTCATGCGGGCTCCCCGGATGCGAACCGCAGCACCCGGCACCGCGCCGGGATCGCAGCAGCCTCATCACCCTTGATGCCGGGTTCGACGGTTGATATATCTCTGGACGATAAGTCAGTCCGCACAGCGAGGTCAACGCTCCGGCAGGTGCGAACCTCGCCCCGCCGGCGAAGCGGCGCAGCCGTCGCCGGACCCCTCGCCACCGGGCGCCGCTCGGCGCCGAGTCGTGCCCGGCATCCGCAGGCGATCGTCGAATCGTTCGCCACAGCAACGGCATCCGCCGGATCGGCGCCGAAATTCCACCGTTGACGACCGCGGGAGCGAGCCGCATTCTGTCGGTTGCGTAATGCAGTACGGGTTCCGCCATCTGCAACAGGAGGTACGATGATCTTCGTGGGCGAGCTGTCCGACCTCCCGCCGGGGGAGTCGGTCCGCGTTCCGGGCGACGTCCCGATCGCGGTGTTCAATGTGGACGGTGAGCTGTTCGCGATCGACGACACCTGCACGCACCAGGACGCCTCGCTCTCCGACGGGTGGCTCGAGGGCTGCGCGGTCGAATGTCCGCTGCACGCCGCCTGTTTCGACCTGCGCACCGGCCGGCCCAGCGGCCCGCCCGCGAAGAAGCCCGTCCGGACCCACGAGGTCGCCGTCGAGGACGGCTCGATCTACGTCTCCGAGCCCGCCAAGGCCGACGCGGCTGTGCAGGAGGTGGGTTGATGCAGCACATCACCGTCGTCGGGGCGTCCCTCGCGGGCCTGGCGACAACCCGTGCGCTGCGCGCGCAAGGATTCGAGGGACGGATCGCCGTCATCGGCGACGAGCAGCACGAACCGTACGACCGGCCACCGCTGTCGAAGGAGTTCCTGGCGGGGACCGCTTCCGAGGACGACATCCGGCTGATCGAGCCGGACGACTCCGACCTCGAAGCCGAGTGGCTGCTGGGCCGAACCGCACGAGCCCTGCACACCTCCGAACGCGCGGTCGTGCTCGACGACGGGGAACGCATCACCACCGATGCCGTCGTGGTGGCCACCGGGGCACGAGCGCGGACCCTGCCGGATTCGGTCCCTGCGGGCGTGCGAACGCTGCGAAACCTCGACGATGCGCGGGCACTGCGCGAAGAACTCACCGCCGGAGCACGGCTGGTGATCATCGGCGCCGGGTTCATCGGAGCGGAGATCGCCTCCACGGCAGCCGGGCTCGGGCGCGAAGTGGACATCGTCGAAGCGGCCCCGGTGCCCATGCAGCGAGCGCTGGGAGACGAGATGGGCGCGGTGTGCGGTCGGCTGCACGCCCGCAACGGCGTGCGGATGCACCTGGGAGCCGGACTTGCCGAGTTGGCGGGAGAATCCCGCGTCACGGCCGTGCGCCTGGCGGACGGCCGCGAACTTCCCGCCGACGTGGTGGTGGTCGGCATCGGCGCTGAGCCGAACGTCGAGTGGCTCGCGGGATCGGGTGTCTCGCTGGCAGGCGGCGTCCGCACCGACGAGAGCGGCCGCACCAACGTTGCGGAAGTCGCCGCCGTCGGGGACTGCGCCAACTCGTTCCGCAGCTATACCGCGGAATCCCTGCGGCTGGAGCACTGGACGAACGCGCTGCAGCAACCGGCGGCCGCCGCCGCGGCACTGCTCGGACGCGAGCACGCGCCCCCGGCGCATCACGCGGTCCCCTACTTCTGGTCCGACCAGTACGGGCACAAGATCCAGTTCGCCGGGCACCGCACCGCGGACTGCTCGGTCCAGGTCGAAGAAGGCGACCTGGACTCCGGCGAATTCCTCGCGCTCTACCTCGACGGCTCCGGTTCTCCGGTCGGCGTGCTCGGCATCGACCGCGCCCGCTCGTTCGGCCGATGGCGCCGCAAACTGGCAGTTCGCGGCTGAGTCGCCCGGCGCGCGTCAGACCACCGCGCGGATGGCCTCCTCGAAGCCGAGCACGTGATCGCGAGCGAGCTGCTCGGCTTCATCCGCGGACCGCTCGCCGATCGCCCGCAGCAAGCCGGAGTGCTCCCCGACGTGGCGGTCGAAATGCGTCATCCGGTCCAGGAACAGGCAGAAGATCCGCGTCGCCAGGTTGTCGTAGCGCACCAGCGTGTCCTCGAGGTGCGGGTTCCCCGACGCGTGGTAGATGGCGCGGTGCACGTGCAGGTCCCAGCGCATCAGTTCGTCCCGGCTGAGCGAGCGCACGTCGACCTCGTCGAGCGTGTCGGCCAGCTCGACGAACTCCTCCAGCAGCGCGGCGTCGGCGGATTCGGCGGCGCGGCGGGCCGCCAACGGCTCCAGCTGCGCCCGCAGCTCGGAGATGTAGGCGAGGTCGGTGATGTCGACGGCCGTGGCGAACGTGCCGCGCCGCGGGTAGGACACCACGAGCCGATCGATCTCGAGCCGCTTCAGCGCTTCGCGGACCGGGGTGCGGCCGATGTCGAGCGAGCCGGCCAGCGCCACGTCGTCGATCGCCGTCATCGGGGGGATGTCGAGCATGATCAGCCGATCGCGGATCGCCGCGTAGGCCCGGTCCGCCATCGAGCCCTGTTCCGGTTCGCCTGCAGCAGTGTTCATTCCAGCCCCGGCATGGGAAGGAGGCACGGGTCCGCCGATGGGCGGCCGCTTCCGCAGGTGCTAACGCTTGACATATCAGGATTGTATCTGTTGGCGACCTGGTGGTGACGGGTCCAGGTGGCCCGTATCACCGCGCGCAGTCTTCCGCACTGGTCAGCCGGTGCGTGCCGGGACATCATCGGGACCTGCTGCGAAACCGGGCCGCGTTGGTGTCCTAGTTGGACGGTCCCGGCCGGGAAACCGCGTCCGGCGGGTGTGTTCCGCGGCCGGGGCGCAGTAATTTGAACGCATGACTACGTCGCCAGTGATCCTGCTGCTGTCCGGAAGCACCAGAAGCGGTTCCAGCAATGAAGCCGTGCTGCGCACCGCCCACGAAGTGGCCCCAGCGCAGGTGCGCACCGTGCGGTACGAGGGGCTGGCGGCGCTTCCGCACTTCAACCCCGACGACGACGCCGATCCGCTGCCCGCTCCGGTGGCCGAACTGCGAGCGGCGATCGGTGCAGCCGCTGCGGTGCTGATCTGCACCCCGGAGTACGCGGGAACGCTGCCGGGCTCGTTCAAGAACTTGCTGGACTGGACGATCGGCGGCACCGAGACCGGCGGCAAACCCATGGCCTGGATCAACTCGGCCGCGCCCGGACGCGGGCATGGCGCGGAGGCGACGCTGCGCGCGGTGCTCGAATACGCGGGCGCGGACATCGTGGACACGGCGTGCGCGAAGGTTCCCGTGCACCGCGAGATGATCGGCGACGACGGAAGCATCGCTGATCAGCAAGTGCGCGCGCAGCTCAGCGAGGTGGTCCGGACATTGGTCGACTCGTTCCGGAGCGCTGCACCGACCGACCGGTGAGCCATCCCGCACGGGCGGGAAACGCTGCCTGCCCTCGCGGCTGACGAACCGTTCCACTCCGCTGCTAGCGCACCGGCGTCACTGCTCGGATCGCATCAGCCTGCGCGCGGCCTGGGCGCCCAGGCTGGTGTCGATGTGCTCGCGCATCACCTCGGCCGCGGCGTCGGACTCACCGGCCACGACGCATTCGACGAGCGCTCGGTGCTCATCGTCCTTCTTCGCGCGGGCTTGCGGACCGCGATCGATCTCCAAGGCGAGCCGCCGGTACCGGTCGGCCTTGTCCCACAACCCGTCCAGCGTCTCGATCAGCAGGTCGTTGTGCGAGGCCCGGTAGATCGCGGCGTGGAACCGGCGGTGGTGCAGCATCGGCTGGTGGCCGGAGTCGGTGGGCAACGCGCGCAGCCCGACCGCGGCCTCGCGGATCTCCGCGACGTCGGCCTTGGTCCGCCGCTGCGCGGCCAGCGACACCGCCAGCGGGTCCAGCGAACGCCGGATCTCCAGCAGGTCGCGGGCCTCTTCGGCATCGAGCTCGGTGACCCGGGCGTCGCGGTGCGCGTCCAGTTCCACCAGCCGCTCGGCCTTGAGCCTGCGCAGCGCCTCGCGCAGCGGCGTGGTGCTGATGCCGATGGTGCGCGCCAGCGTGGCCTGGTTGAGCACCGATCCGGGCGCGAACTCACCCGAGAGGATCTTGTCCCGGACGCTGTTGTAAGCCAGCTCGCTCTTGGTCATCAGTGGCGACGCCGGTTCGCTCATGCCGCACCTCCCGGCTATAAGCTACCGCGCCGCCGCGCGCTCCCGGTCAGCAGGCGAAACTTGCTTCGACGCGTCGTTATAAGACGATGATTCGAGAATACCTCCAGTTCATGGCGTTCGATCACCGCATCACCGAACCCTTGACCGAGCGAGGTTATAACCTCCAGGATGTCCGCCATCCGCCGCCACACGAGGAGAGTTGATGAGCGCACCCCCGACTGCCCGTCCGTACCGGCTCGGTCTGCTGGAAGGCGACGGGATCGGCCCCGAGATCGTGCCCGCGGCGACGCGCGCGGTCGACGCGGCGATGACCTCCGCCGGAATTCCGGGCGTGCAATGGGAACCGCTGCCGCTCGGCCGGGCCGCGATCGACGAGCACGGCACGCCGCTGCCGGACTCGACGCTGGAAGCGCTCGACGGGCTGGACGCGTGGCTGCTGGGGCCGCACGACAGCGCCGCCTACCCCGAGCCGCACCGGTCCCGGCTCAACCCGAGCGGCACCATCCGCACCCGTTTCGGGCTCTACGCCAACATCCGCCCGGCCAAGGCGTTCGAGGGCGCGAAGGCGATGGTGCCCGGCACCGACCTGGTCATCGTGCGGGAGAACACCGAAGGGTTCTACGCCGACCGCAACACCCACGCGGGCACCGGCGAGCTCATGCCGACCCCGGACGTCGCCATCGCCCACGGCATCATCACCCGCGCAGCGGTCGAGCGGATCGCGCACGCCGCGTTCCGGCTGGCGCGCAACCGGCGCAACCGGCTCACCATCGTGCACAAGGCCAACGTGCTGCGGCTGACCACCGGGCTGTTCCGGGACGTTTGCCGCGAGATCTCGGCGCAATACCCCGAGGTCGCCGTCGACGACTTCCACATCGACGCGATGACCGTGCACCTGCTGCGCCGCGCCCCGGAATTCGACGTGCTCGTCACCGAGAACATGTTCGGCGACATCCTCTCCGACCTCACCGGCGAGCTGGCCGGGTCGCTCGGCATCGCGCCGTCGATCAACGTCTCCGACCGGCACGGCATGGCCCAGGCCGCGCACGGCTCGGCTCCGGACATCGCGGGCCGGGACGTCGCCAACCCGATCGCGATGATGCTCTCCAGCGCGATGCTGCTGGACTGGCTGGCCGACCGCCACGACGACGCAGGCCTGCGCCGGGCGGCCGCGGCGCTGGAGTCCGGGGTCGCGCGCACGGTCGCGGCCGGGACCTGCACCTCGGACATGGGCGGGGCGGCCGGGACCACCGCGTTCGCCGAGTCGGTCGCCGACGCGATCCGCAGCGGAGCCGCGGCGTGATCGGCCCGCTGGTGGCGTTCGTGCACGCCACGCCCGCTTCGATCGAGCCGGCGGACGCGGCGTTGCGCGCGGAGTTCCCGGAAGCCGACAGCTGGCACCTGCTGGACGACCGGCTGATCCGCGAAGCCGACGAAGCGGGCGGCCTCACCCGGGCGCTGCGGCTGCGGATGCTGTCGCTGATCCGGCACGCCGTGGACGGGGGCGCCGAAGCCGTGCAGCTGAGCTGCTCGATGTACGGGCCGGTCGCCGCGCTCGCCCGGCAGCTCTGGCCGGTGCCGGTGCGGGGTTCCGACGATGCCGCGTTCGCCGAGGTCGCCCGCCGCGGATGTGGCCGGGTGGTCCTGCTCGCGCCGCTGGAATCCGCGCTGGCCGATTCCGCGCGGCGACTCGCGGAGGTGGCGACCGGGACGGAGATCGTGGCCGAGCGCGCACGGCCCGGCTCGGTGGATTCCCTGGCGCGGGCGGCGAAACCGCACCTGCAAGCGGCGGATCTCGTGCTGCTGGGCCAGTATTCGCTGAGCCCGCACGCGCGGGAACTCGCCGCGACGTTGAACGCGGAGGTGCTCAGCACGCCATCGCCCGGGCTTCGCGAGCTGCGGGCGCACCTGCTGGGCGACTCGGCGGGGGCTGGATCATGAGCCTGCTCGGATGCATAGCCGACGACTACACCGGTGGTGCCGATGTCGCCGCAGCGCTGCGCCGCGGTGGCCTGCGCACCGCGCTGTTGTTCGGGCGCCCGGAGACGGCCGTGGACCTGACCGACTGCGATGCCGTCGTGGTCGCGCTGAAAACGCGGACCGCGCCCGCCACCACCGCGATCGCGGAAACGCTTCAGGTCCGCTCGTGGATGGCCGGGCGCGGAGCGGATCGGGTCTACTTCAAGTACTGCTCCACGTTCGACTCCACGCCGCAGGGCAACATCGGCGTGGTCGCGGACGGGTTGCTCGACGCGGACGGCAGTCGGCTCACCGTGGTGTGCCCGTCCACTCCGGACCAAGGTCGAACCGTCCACAACGGACACCTGTTCGTCGGTGACGTGCCGTTGTCGGAGTCGCCGATGCGGGATCATCCGCTGACCCCGATGACCGACTCCGACCTCGTGCGCGTCCTGGGGGCGCAGACCCCGCACCGCGTCGGGCTCGTCGGGTTGCCCGTGGTCCGCCGAGGTGCCGATGCGGTCCGCAGCGAGCTGGCGGCGATGCGCCATCGCGGCGTGCGGTACGCGGTGACCGATGCACTCACCGAGGAGGACCTGCGCACCGTCGCCCGCGCCGCCACCGGTCTGACCACGCTCACCGGCGCGGCCGGGCTCGCGCACGCGTTGGCCGGGACACTCGGCGCGGAGGCGTCGGCGAAAGCGCGCGATACCCCGGAAATCCCGGCCGGACCGGCGCTCGTGCTCGCGGGCAGCTGCTCGCGCACCACGCTCGAGCAGGTCGACCGGGCGCGGGAACACCTGCCTGCGCACCGCTTGGATCTGCGCGCCGTCCCCGATCCCGAGCGCCTGCACGAGCTGGCCGACGACTGGCTGCGCGAGCACGCCGACGGCGGTCCGCTGCTGGTCTACTCCTCCGCGCCGCCGGAAGAACGGACATCGGACTCCGCGAGCTACGAACGGATTCTGGCGGCACTGGCGCGAAGCGCGGTGCAACTCGGGTATCGAAGGCTCGTCGTCGCGGGCGGCGAAACCTCGGGAGCCGTGGTCAACGCCCTCGGCGTGACCGCGGTCGCGGTCACCGGTGAAGCCGACCGGGGCGTGCCGTGGTGCGTGCACGACGGTGACCCGCCGGTGGCGCTGTTGCTGAAATCCGGCAACTTCGGCCGCCCCGATCTGCTGACGCGTGCGGCACAGGGGCGATCATGAGCGACACCGCGGCAGCCGTCGCCGCGCTGGGAGCGTCGTTCTTCGAGCGCGGGTTGACCTTCGGGCGTACCGGCAACATCAGCGTTCGCCACCACGGCCGGATCCTGCTCACTCCGACCGGCGCTTCGCTGGGCGCCCTCGATCCGGCCGGACTGTCCGAACTGGACCTCGATGGCGCGCACCTGAGCGGCCCGCGCCCGTCCAAGGAGGCTTTCCTGCACGCGGCGATGTACCGGGCACGACCCTCCGCCGCAGCGGTGATCCACCTGCACAGCACCCACTCCGTCGCGGTTTCCTGCTTGGCCGACGTCGATCCGCACGACGTGCTGCCACCGCTGACCGCCTACTACGCCATGCGGGTGGGCCACCTGCCGCTGCTTCCTTATCACGCGCCCGGTGACGACGGGCTCGGCCCGCTGGTCGAAGGAACCGCCGCGCGGCACCACGCGTTGCTGCTGGCCAACCACGGCCCGGTCGTGGCAGGCCGGGACCTCCCCGCGGCGGCCGACGCCGTCGAAGAACTCGAAGAGACCGCCCGGATTTTCCTGCTGCTGCGGGGAATGCGTTCCCGGCCGCTCACGCCGGAGCAGGCCGGGGAACTCGCGGCGCCGGGCTCCTGAGCCCGCGCTGCCACCGGCGCCCACCGATCCGATCAGCGCGCGCGAGCCCCGTCCCGCACCGCGGCCGTTTCGCGCAGCAAAGGAGCAACGATGCTCGCCGTCCTGGGATTCGCAACGCTCGGCGTCTTCATGGCGCTGGTGATGCGCCGATACCTGACCGCTTTCGTCGCCATCATGGTCACCCCCATCGTCTTCGCCGTGGCCGCCGGGTTCGGTGGCGATCTCGACGAGATGATGCTCAACGGTCTGGAGATCGTCGCGCCGACGGCGATCCTGCTGCTGTTCGCGGTGCTCTATTTCGGCGTGATGATGGATGCCCGGCTGTTCGATCCGATCTCGACGGCGATCATCCGGATCTCCAAGGGCGACCCGGTGCGCATCTGCGTCGGCACCGCGATCCTCGCGCTGCTGGTCGCCCTCGACGGCGACGGCACCACCAGCTACATGATCGTCTGCTCCGCGTTCTTACCGCTCTACCGGCGGCTGGGGATCAACCCGCTGGTGATCGCCACCATTGCCACGATGGCGCTGGGCACCATCTCCGGCACCACCCCGTGGGGCGGCGCGGCGACCCGCGGGATCAGCGTGCTGCACCTGGACTCCACCGACTACTTCACGCACATGATCGCGCCGATGGTGCTGACCTCGCTGGCCATCGTCGCGATCGCCTGGGTGCTCGGCCGCGGCCAACGCGACCGCATCGACCGGGCCGTGATCGACGAGTTCGCCGCCGAAATCGCCCAGCAGCGCAACGAGAACAACCGCGACTGGCGGACCTGGTTCAACGCCGGGCTGACCGTGCTGCTGCTGGTGCTGCTGATCGCCGGGGTCGCCGAGCTGGTCAACCTGTTCATGGTCGCGTTCGTCATCGCTCTGCTGGTCAACCACCCGCGCCTGGCCGACCAGGGCGAGGTCATCAAGAAGCACGCGGGCAACGCCGTGCCGGTGGTCATGCTCGTGCTCGGCGCCGGGATCTTCACCGGCATCATGACCGACACCGGCATGACCGAAGCCATGGCCGACGCGCTGCTGTCGATCGTGCCCGACTCGCTCGGCAACCTGATCCCGCTATTCACCGCCGTGATCAGCCTGCCGCTGAGCTTCTTCATGTCCAACGACGCCTACTTCTTCGGCGTCCTGCCGGTGCTGGCCGAATCCGCCGGCCACTACGGCATCGCCCCGGTCGAGATCGCCCGGGCCGGAGCGATCGGCCAGATGATGCACTCCATCGGCCCGGCCTCCGCGCCGCTGTGGGTCCTGCTCGGGCTCATCAAGCGCGAACTCGGCGACTTCCAGCGCTTCGCCCTGCTGTGGGTGCTGCTCGCCTCGCTGGCCTACATCGCATTCGCCGTGCTCACCGGAGCGATCACGGTCTACTGAAGACCACCGGACATCCCGGCACCTTCTTCGTCCACATCGGAGGCGATTCGTCGGGCTTCGAGCAAGTTGAGGATGCGCTGGACGTGAGGGGCAGCGGATCAACAACGGCCGCGGGGACGTCCGGGCGGAGTTCGGCTCAGCAGCCGACGTAGGCCGCGAGGTGTTCGCCGGTGAGCGTGGAGCGGTCGGCGACCAGTTCGGCCGGGGTGCCCTCGAAGACGACCCGGCCGCCCTCGTGGCCCGCGCCCGGCCCGATGTCGATGATCCAGTCGGCGTGCGCCATGACCGCCTGGTGGTGCTCCACGACGATGACCGACTTGCCCGCGTCGACGAGCCGGTCGAGCAGGCCGAGCAGCTGCTCGACGTCGGCGAGGTGCAGCCCGGCGGTCGGCTCGTCGAGCACGTACACCCCGCCGTTGTCGGCCAGGTGGGTAGCCAGCTTGAGCCGTTGCCGCTCGCCGCCGGACAACGTGGTCAGCGGCTGGCCGAGACCGAGGTAGCCGAGTCCGGTGTCGGCCATCCGCTGCAGGATCTGGTGCGCGGCCGGGATCCGCGCCTCGCCGGCGCCGAAGAACTCCGCGGCCTCGGCCACCTGCATCGCGAGCACCTCGCTGATGTCCCTCCCGCCGAAGCGGTATTCCAGCACCGACGGCTGGAACCGCTTGCCCTCGCACTCCTCGCAGGTGGTGGCGAGACCGGCCATCATCGCCAGGTCGGTGTAGACGACTCCGGCACCGTTGCAGCCCGGGCAGGCGCCCTCGGAGTTGGCGCTGAACAGCGCCGGTTTCACGCCGTTGGCCTTCGCGAACGCCTTGCGGATCGGTTCGAGCAGGCCGGTGTAGGTCGCGGGGTTGCTGCGCCGCGATCCGCGGATCGGGGCCTGATCGACCGAGATCACGTCCGCCGAAGCCGGGATGGACCCGTGCAGCAGCGAACTCTTCCCGGAGCCCGCAACGCCGGTGACCACGCACAGCACCCCGAGCGGGATGTCGACGTCGACGTTGCGCAGGTTGTGCTGCGCCGCGCCGCGGATCTGCACCGCTTCGGTGGATTCGCGCACCTGCTCCTTGAGCGGGGCCCGATCGTCGAGGTGGCGGCCGGTGACGGTGTCGCGGCCGCGCAATTCCGCAACGGTGCCCTCGAAGCAGACGGTGCCGCCCGCCGAACCCGCGCCGGGGCCGAGGTCGACGACGTGGTCGGCGATCGCGATCGTCTCCGGCTCGTGCTCGACGACCAGCACCGTGTTGCCCTTGTCCCGCAGGCGCAGCAGCAGATCGTTCATCCGCCGGATGTCGTGCGGGTGCAGGCCGATGGTCGGTTCGTCGAAGACGTAGGTGACGTCGGTCAGCGCCGAACCGAGGTGGCGGATCATCTTGGTGCGCTGCGCCTCGCCACCGGACAACGTGCCCGAGGAGCGGTCCAGCGAGAGGTAACCCAGCCCGATCTCCACGAATGCGTCGAGGGTTTCCCGCAACGCGGTGAGCAGCGGTGCCACCGACGGCTCGTCCAGACCGCGGACCCAGTCCGCCAGGTCGCTGATCTGCATCGCGCAGGCGTCGGCGATGCTGATCCCGGCGATCTCGGACGAGCGGGCGGCCTCGCTGAGCCGCGTGCCGCCGCACTCGGGACAGCTGGTGAAGGTGACCGCCCGCTGCACGAACGCCCGGATGTGCGGCTGCATCGCCTCGGGGTCCTTGGACAGGAACGACTTCTGGACCTTCGGGAGCAGGCCCTCGTAGGTCAGGTTGACCCCGTCCACCTTGACCTTGATCGGCTCCTTGTGCAGGAAGTCGTGCAGCTCTTGCGCGGTGTACTCGCGGATCGGCTTGTCCGGATCGACCAGGCCCGACTCGGCGTAGACCCGCACGTTCCAGAAGTTGTCCGACTTCCACCCGGGGATGGTGAACGCGCCCTCGGACAGCGACTTCGAGTCGTCGTAGAGCTGGGTGAGGTCGATGTCCGAGACCGCTCCCCTGCCTTCGCACCGCGGGCACATGCCGCCGGTGATGCTGAAGCTCTGCCGCTCCTTGACGGTCCTGCCGCCGCGTTCCCGCGTGATCGCGCCCGCCCCGCTCATCGAGGCGACGTTGAACGAGAACGCCTGCGGCGAGCCGATGTGCGGCTGCCCGAGCCTGCTGAACAGCACCCGCAGCAGCGCGCCGGTGTCGGTGGCGGTGCCGACCGTGGAACGCGGATCGGCGCCCATCCGCTGCTGGTCGACGATGATCGCGGTGGTGAGCCCGTCGAGCACGTCGACATCGGGCCGCGCCAACGCGGGCATGAAGCCCTGCAGGAAGGCGCTGTAGGTCTCGTTGATCATCCGCTGCGACTCGGCGGCGATGGTGCTGAACACCAGCGAGCTCTTGCCCGATCCGGAGACCCCGGTGAACACCGTCAGCCTGCGCTTGGGCAGCTCGATGCTGACGTCGGCGAGGTTGTTCTCGCGCGCGCCGTGCACGCGGATCAGATCGTGGCTGTCGGCGACGTGCTGGACCGGCGGCCGGGCCGACGATCGGGCCGACGACTGGTCCGACGGCTTCTCGGCGGTGCTCATCGGACCTCCACATGTGCCTGACGAACTCGGTCTCCGCCGCAGAATCTACTGGGACCCCCCGACACCGCACTCCAGCCGCGCCGCACTGCGCAGCGCCCGGCGGCTCTGCGCACACGCACACCGGTAACACAACCGGACCCCGCCCAAGCGGGCGGAGTCCGGTGCGCGGCCCCTTTTTGATCTTGTTTTTTGATCTTCATCTTGTCAGCGGCGCAGCCGCTGAGCAGCGACCATGCAAGCAACCGGCACCGCCGCGGGTTCTCAGCGGCTTCCTCGCGAGGACAGCGATTTCGCCGCGTAGGGGCCTACGTCAGAAATCGCGGTCACATCGGCAAGGGGCAGCGAGGAAGCCGCTGAGGTTCCGCCACCTGACCCGCTACGCAAACCTCAAAAATGGGCTTTCAACAAGGAATCAGGCCAGGTCGAACCTGTCCGAGTTCATGACCTTGTCCCATGCCGCGACGAAGTCGCGGACGAATTTCGCCGCCGCGTCGTCGGCCGCGTAGACCTCGGCGACCGCCCGCAGCTCGGAGTTCGAGCCGAAGACCAGGTCGACCCGGCTACCGGTCCACTTCACCCGGCCCGCGTCATCGATCGCCTCGAAGGTCTCCGAGGACTCGTCGGCCGCCCGCCACGTCGTGCCCATGTCGAGCAGGTTGACGAAGAAGTCGTTGCTCAACGTGCCCGGCTTGTCGGTCAGCACGCCCAGCGCCGACTGCCCGTGGTTCGCACCGAGCACGCGCAGCCCGCCGAGCAGGACGGTCATCTCCGGCGCGCTCAGCGCGAGCAGGTTCGCCCGGTCGATCAGCAGGTATTCCGCGGGCAGCGCGGCGCCCTTGCCGAGGTAGTTGCGGAACCCGTCGGCGGCAGGCTCGAGGTGGGAGAACGACTCCACGTCGGTCTGCTCCGCGGTCGCGTCGCCGCGGCCAGGGGTGAACGGAACCTCGACGTCGAACCCGGCGGCCTTGGCGGCCTGCTCGACACCGACGCAGCCGCCGAGCACGACCAGGTCCGCGAACGAGACGGCGGTGCCGGACGAGCGCTGGATCTGCTCCAGGGCGCTGATCACGGTCGCGAGCCGCTCCGGCTCGTTGACCTCCCAGCTGCGCTGCGGCTCCAGCCGGATGCGCCCGCCGTTGGCGCCGCCGCGCTTGTCGCTGTCGCGATAGGTCGAGGCGGCGGCCCACGCGGTGGAGACCAGCTGCTGCACGGTCAGCCCGGACTCGGCGATCGCGCGCTTGAGCTCGGCGATCTCCGCGGTGCCGATCGTGCGCTCGGGCTTGGGCACCGGGTCCTGCCAGATCATCACCTCGGACGGGACCTCGTCACCGAGGTAGCGGTCGGCGGGCCCCATGTCGCGGTGGGTCAGCTTGAACCAGGCGCGCGCGAAGGCGTCCGCGAACTCGTCCGGGTTCTGCCAGAAGCGCCGCGAGATCGGCTCGTAGATCGGGTCGACCTTCAGCGACACGTCCGTGGTGAGCATGTTCGGCGCGATCTTCTTCGACGCGTCGTGCGCGTGCGGGACGGTGCCCTCGCCCGCGCCGCCTGCCGGGCGCCACTGCCAGGCGCCACCCGGGCCCTGGTAGACCTCCCACTCGTAGCCGAAGAGGTTCTCCCAGAAGCCGTTGCTCCAGGTGGTCGGCGTGGAGGTCCAGGTGACCTCGAGGCCGCTGGTGATCGTGTCGGCGCCCTTGCCGGTGCCGTAGCCGTTGCTCCAGCCGAGGCCCTGCGCCTCCAGCGGGGCGGCCTCGGTGTTCGGGCCGAGGTTCGAGTCCGGTGCGGCGCCGTGGGTCTTGCCGAAGGTGTGCCCGCCGGCGATCAGCGCGACGGTCTCCTCGTCGTTCATCGCCATCCGGCCGAACGTTTCGCGGATGTCGCGGGCCGCCGCGACCGGGTCCGGCTGCCCCTCCGGGCCTTCCGGGTTGACGTAGATCAGGCCCATGTGCGTCGCGCCCAGCGGCTTTTCCAGGTCGCGCCGCTCGCCGCCGGAGATGCGCTGGTCGCTGCCGAGCCAGGTGGTCTCGGAGCCCCAGTAGACGTCCTCGTCCGGCTCGAACGAGTCCACCCGGCCACCGGCGAAGCCGAAGGTCTTCAGCCCCATCGACTCCAGGGCCACGTTGCCGGTCAGCACCAGCAGGTCGGCCCAGGAGATCTTGCGCCCGTACTTCTGCTTGACCGGCCACAGCAGCCTGCGCGCCTTGTCCAGGCTGACGTTGTCCGGCCAGCTGTTCAGCGGTGCGAACCGCTGCTGACCGCCGTCGGCGCCGCCGCGGCCGTCGCTGGTCCGGTAGGTGCCCGCGCTGTGCCAGGCCATCCGGATCATCAGCGGGCCGTAGTGCCCGTGGTCGGCCGGCCACCAGTCCTGCGAGGTGGTCAGCACCTGCTCGATGTCCCGCTTCACGGCGGGCAGGTCCAGCGTCTTGAACTCGGCGGCGTAGTCGAAGTCCTCGCCCATCGGATCGGTCACGGCCGGGTTCTTGGCCAGGATCTTCAGGTTGAGCCGGTTCGGCCACCAGAAGTTGTTGCCGTCACCGCTGGTCGGGTGCGGAAGGCGATCGCCTTGCGCGACCGGGCAACCGCCGGTGGTGGCGTCTGGGCTGTCAGTCACCGGGAATCCTTTCGGGATCATTGGGTTGTTCGCCAAGCGAGCGGGCCGCGCAGGCCGGGCAGCGCCCCCAGTAGATGACCTCGGCCTCGTCGATGGTGAAGCCGTGGGCATCGGACTCGGTCAGGCAGGGCGCCGCGCCCACGGCGCAATCGACGTCGGCGATCGAGCCGCACGACCGGCACACGACGTGGTGGTGGTTGTCGCCGACCCGCGCCTCGTAGCGGGCCACCGAACCCATCGGCTGGATCCGGCGCAGCAGCCCTACCGTCGTCAGCGCACGCAGCACGTCGTAAACGGCTTGGTGCGAAACCTTGGGCAGCTCGCCGCGCACCACGCCGATGATGGATTCGGTGTCGGCGTGCGGGTGGTCGTGCACCGCGCACAGCACCGCGACCCGCGGCCGGGTCACGCGCAGCTCGGCTGCGCGCAACATCCCCTCGAAGTCTCCAGTCGTCGCTGGCACGCGCAGCAGTTTGAGCCATTTTCTGGAATGAATCAAGAGTGTTCCGCAGATTCTTGCCGTGCCGTTACCCCGGGCGTCGCCCGGCCCCGGTGGAGCGTGCTGCACTGGCAGCGTGGAGCCGTTGATGCCCTGGGAACGGGCCGAAATCGCACCGGGCGCGGTGCACGTGCCCGGCTGGCTGGGCCTCGATGCCCAGAGGGATCTCGTCCGCGCGTGCCGGGAATGGGCCGCGAGCGCGGGCCTGCGCTCACCGCGGCTGCCGAGCGGGGGCGTGATGTCGGTGCGCACGGTCTGCCTCGGGTGGCACTGGTATCCGTACCGGTACTCGCGCACCGTGGACGACGGCGACGGCTCGCCGGTCACGCCGTTCCCGGGCTGGCTGGGAGCACTCGGCCGGGAGGCGGTCGCCGACGCCTACGGGGTCGGCGCGGATTACGACCCGGACGTGGCGCTGGTCAACTTCTACGACGCCCAGGCGCGGATGGGCATGCACCAGGACCGCGACGAACGAACCCTTGCGCCGGTGGTGTCGCTGAGCCTCGGCGACGCCTGCACGTTCCGCTTCGGCAACACCGAGGGCCGCGGCAAGCCCTGGACGGACGTCGATCTGCGCTCCGGCGATCTGTTCGTGTTCGGCGGCAGCTCCCGACTCGCCTACCACGGCGTGCCGAAGACCTTCCCGGGAACCGGACCGGAAATCGGCATGGCGGGCGGACGCCTCAACATCACGCTGCGCGAGTCGGGACTGCCCTGACGGTCCGATGTGGACGCGCGATTCCGCCCACCGGGACGGCCCGCTCGCCGGCAAGTCCACGCCGGACGCCTGAACACTGCCCGGCGTGGCCGGCACGCAACGGCCCGGTCCGTCCACAACGGACGAACCGGGCCGAACAGCGGCCGGGACGGCCAGGTTCTGTTTGAAAAGCGGTGGCAGCCGCTTGCGCCGCCCGAGGACTCAGCTGGACCACCGGCGGGTTCTCAGACGTCTTCTGGCGAGGACAGTTCAGACGCCGAGTAGGGAGCTACGTCAGGATGAAATCCCGGAGCCAGAAGGCGTCTGAGGTTCCGCTACCCGACCCGCTACGCAAACCATTCCCTAAACAGCTCCTAGTCCATGACGACCACGCCGCGGATGTTCTTGCCGTCGCGCAGGTCTTGATAGCCCTCGTTGACCTGGTCGAGGGTGTACCGAGTCGTGATCAGCTCGTCGAGCTTGAGCTGCCCGGCGTCGTAGAGCCGCAGCATCTTCACGATGTCGTACTGCGGGTTCGCGGAGCCGAACAGCGTGCCCTTGATGGTCTTCTGCTGCAACGTCAGCTCCGTGCCGGACAGCTGCACCGTGAGCTTCTGCGGATCGGCGAGGCCGGTGATCACTACCGTGCCGCCCTTGCCGATGGTCGACGTGGCCTGCGAGACCACCGTTTCGTCCACTGTGCCCACCAGGATCAGCGCTTGGTCCGCGCCTTGGCCCCAGGTGAGCTCGTTGACCTTCTCCTTGGCTTCGTCGGCGTCGGCGAACGCGTGGGTGGCGCCGAACTTCATCGCCGTCTGCCGCTTGAACTCCACGGGGTCGACCACGACGATGTACTTCGCCCCGGCCTGCACCGCGCCCTGCACGGCGTTCACGCCGAGCCCGCCGATGCCGTAGACGACCACGGTGTCGCCCGCCTGCACCCCTCCGGCGTAGACCGCGGTTCCCCATCCGGACGGAACGCCGCAGCCGACCAGTACCGCGGTCTCCAGCGGCAGCCAATCGTCCACTTTGACCACCGAGTGCTGCGAGATCGTCGCCCGCTCGGAGAACGTGCCGAGCATGCACATCGCGCCGTAATCCCCGTCCCGCCCGTGGAACCGGAACGAGCCGTCGGGCATGGAACCCTGCAGGATCGTGGCACCCATGTCGCAGATGCTCTGCCTGCCGGTCGAGCAGTAGCGGCAGGTGCCGCAGTTCGGGATGAAGCTGCACACCACGTGGTCACCGGGGGCGACCTTGGTGACTCCGGGGCCGACCTCCTCGATGATCCCGGCGCCTTCGTGGCCACCGACGATCGGGAACCGGGGTGGCAGGTCCCCGTCGGTCAGGTGCAGGTCGGAGTGGCACAGCCCGGCGGCGGTGTACTTGATCAGCACTTCGCCCGGCCCCGGACCGTCCAGGTCGAGTTCCAGGACCTCGAAGGGCCTGCCGGGTTCGGTCAGCACGGCGGCTTTGGTCTTCACGCTGTCTCCTTTGACTCGGCGCGCGGCCCGGCTCGGCGATCGCCGGACCGTTCGGAACTGCTCGGGGCTCCGTCGCGAAGCCCTCGAAGTCGTCTGCATAGCAATGAGTGCCGCAGCGCAAGCTGCCCGACACCGGCGCGGTCAGGTGTCGTGTTCGCCGCCGCGGGGCGGCAGCGGGTCGCCCGCGCGCAGCGGCGCGTTCGCGAACCGGCCTTCGTGCGCCAGCACCGGGCGCCGATCCCCGGCCAGTTCGGGGTACTTCTCCTCCAGGGCTTCGCGCCTGGTCATCCGTTCGTGCCAGTGCCGGACGGTGTCCCGGTCGCCCTGGCCGGTGGACCGCCAGCTCTTCGGCGCGTCGTCGCGGCTCGGACCGGGGTCGGCGACGCCGCCGAGCCGGACCGCGGACGGGCGCCGATCCGGCTGCGAGCCGCAGCGATCGCAGCGCGGTTCGGACCCGTGCACCAGGGCCTCGAACCGGTGCCCGCACTCGCAGGCATAGTCGTAGATCGGCATCGGGCTCACCAGTTCCGGATCGAGTCGCGGAAGATCGCCGCGAGATCGTCCTCGCCGACACCGCGCGGCGCGGTGGCCAGCAGCCGCTGCTGCTTGACCGTGCCCGCGACCAGCTCGGGGATGTCGGATTCGCCGAACCCGACCGCGCCGATCCCGTTCGGCGTGCCGATGTCGCGCATCAGCTCGGACAGCACCGCGGGCAGTCGATCGCGCGGCGCCACGTCCGGAATCTCGGCCGGTGCGAGCATTTCCGCGGCGTGCAGGTGCCGCTGCGGATCGGCCGGGAAGGTGTAGCGCAACGCCGCGGGCGCGGTCAGCGACACCGACTCGCCGTGCGGCACCAGCGCTTCGTCCTGCGGGTAGTTGGCAGGCCGGTACTCCTGCACCTGCCCGGCGATCGGGTAAGCGCAGGCGTGCGGGATGTGCACGCCCGCGTTGCCGAATCCCATTCCGGCGAACGTGGCGGCCAGCATCATGTCCGTGCGCGCTTCCAGGTCGCCGCCGTTGAGCACGGCTTTCCGGAACGAGCGCGCGAGCAGCCGCATCGCGTGCTCGGCCCAGGCATCGGAGATCGGGTTCGAGCCGCAGTAGGCCACCCGCGTATCCGCGCTGTGCCGCGGGAAGCTGTGGAACGGCTTCGCGGTGTAGGACTCCAGCGCGTGGCAGAGCACGTCCATCCCGCTGGCCGCGGTGACCTCCGGCGGCATCGACAGCGTCAGCAGCGGGTCGATCACCGCGGTGGTCGGGCGCAGCCGGGGATGGCTGATGCCCGACTTCACCTTGTGCTCGAGCAGATCCATGATGCACACCGGCGTCGTTTCCGAGCCGGTGCCCGCCGAGGTCGGCACCGCCAGCAGCGGCTTCAGCGGCCCGTCCGGTGCCTTGCCACCGCCGATCGGGGCGTTGACGTAGTCGTAGAGATCAGCCGGATAGGTCGTGAGCAGGTTGATCGCCTTCGCGGTGTCGATCGACGAGCCGCCCCCGACCCCGACGAAAGCGTCCCATGTGGACTGCGAGGCGTACTCGACGGCCGCGCGCACGCTGCGATCGGTCGGCTCCACGTGCACCTGGTCGTAGAGGTCGACCACCAGGCCCGCGGACTTGGCCGCGTCGACCACCCGCTGCGCCACCCCGGACGCGGCGATCGCCGGATCGGTGACCACCAGCACCCGTTCCGCGCCGAGCTGCGCGAGGTCCCAGCCGATCTCGTCGGCCGCGCCCGCGCCGAACTTCAGCGGGGTCGCGCCCCAGGTGAACACCGATTCGTGCAGGTACTCGGTCATTCCGGCTCCTAGCGGTATTCGCCGTCGGGCGCGAACGTCAATTTCTCGGCCTGTGCGGCGTCGTGGCCGAAGATGACTTCGGCGCCGGTCCGCTCGGCGATGCCGCGCAGCTTCTCCACCGATTCCAGCCAGCGCACGCTGTCCCAGACGATGGCGGCGCCGATCGGCGGCGGGCCCCAGCTCTCCGAGAGGTACACCGCGTCGGAGGTGAACAGCTTGGTGCCGGACTCGGGCAGGTCCACCTGCAGCGACATGGTGCCCCAGGTGTGCCCGGGGGTGTCGATGACGTTGACGCCGGGCAGGATCTCGCTGTCGCCGTCGACCAGCGTGTAGTCGATGTCGGCGTAATCGACTTTCAGGTGCGCGCCTTTGAACGGTCCGTCGAATCCGAACGCGCCTTCGTGCTCCTTGCGGTTCACCACGATTTTCGTGCGGCCGTTGTCGAACAATTTCGCATTCGCCGCGTGATCGAAGTGCAGGTGCGAGAGCACCAGCACGTCGATGTCTTCGGGAGTCAGTTCCAACGCGGCCAGCGAATCGGTGAGATAAGTGGTTCCGGCCTGCACCGGGAAGAATTCCTGCAGCCCGGTGGGCGCCCACCGGGACTCCCAGTCCTGCGGCACCCCGGTGTCCCACAGGACCCGGCCCTCGGGGTGTTCGACCAGCACCGCGTGCGTCGGGCAGGTGCCCCACGGCGCGGGCTTGGCGGTGTTCGAGCGGTTCGTGATCGTTTCGCCGGGCTTGAGCAGCAACCAGGTGTGGTCGCACTCCATGACACCGGTTTTCAACAAGCGGACGCTGCTGGGGGCGGATGCTGCCTGCATTGGCCTCACCTCACGCGCGGAAGACGATTTTCCCACTGTGACATCGGTTACAACGGTCGTCAACGCGACGGTTTGGGACAGCGCGATTCCGCGATTGATCGGCCACGCTCGGCGAGCAATTCCGGAATATAAATCCGGACATCCTGCGGTTCCGGTTCGGCGGATCGGATCAATGCCGCCGCCGCCGTGCACCGCCCGTCACCGCCCGGCGGCGTACCCCTGCATCCCGCGCGGGTTCGCCGCGGCGGAGAGCAACCCGGTCTCCGGATCGCGGGCCACGGCGCTGAGCCTGCCTTCCGACCAGGGCTCCCCCACCGTCACGTCGTGCCCGCGGCGGCGCAGCTCGTCGATCGTCGAGGAGCCGATGCGGGACTCGACGGTGACCGCGCCCGCTTTCATCGCACGCGGGTAGAACGAGCCGGGGAAGCTCTCGGTGTGCCAGTTCGGCGCATCGATGGCGCCCTGCAGGTCGTAGCCGCCGCGCACCCGATCGCGCTGGGTGACCGCGAGGAAGAAGTGCGTGCTCCACTGGTCCTGCTGGTCGCCGCCGGGCGTGCCGAACGCCAGCACCGGCTCGCCGCCGCGCAGCGCCAGCGACGGGGACAGCGTCGTGCGCGGCCGCTTTCCGGGACTCAGCGAGTTCGGCAGGCCCGGATCCAGCCAGGCCATCTGCAGCCGGGTCCCGAGCGGGAAGCCCAGCGCGGGGATCACCGGGTTGGAGTGCAGCCAGCCGCCGCTGGGCGTCGCGGCGATCATGTTGCCCCAGCGGTCGACGACGTCCACGTGGCAGGTGTCGCCGCGGGTCTCGCCGGTGCGCGCGACGGTGGGCTCACCGGATCCGGCCGGGGCGGTCAGCTCCAGCGGGCCGGAGCGGACCCGGTGCGCGTGCTCGCTCAGCTGCGGGGCGCGGCCGCCGGGGTGCCCGGGGCGCAGCTCGCGGGAGGCTTCTTCGCCGATCAGGGCGCGCCGCTTCGCGTTGTAGCCGGGGTCGAGCAGTTCGGCGATGGTGACCTCGGTGCGGTCGCCGTACCAGGCTTCGCGGTCGGCCATCGCGAGCTTGGTGCCTTCGATCAGCGTGTGCAGGTACTCCGGGCTCGCCGGGTCGAGTTCGTCCGGCAGCAGCGCGAGCTGCTGCAACAGCACCGGGCCCTGGCTCCACAGACCGGCTTTGCACACCGTCCAGCCGTCCCGCTGGTAGCTCACCGGCTGCTCGTAGGAAGCGGTGAACGCGGCGATGTCCTCGCCGGTGAGCGTTCCGGCGTGCCGCTCGCCTGAACTGTCCATGGTGGACTGCGCGGCGGCGCCGGCGAGTTCTTCGGCGATGAATCCTTCGCGCCACACGCGCCGGGCGGCGTCGATGCGGGCTTCGCGGGAGGGGCCGGTGGCTTCGGCGAGGACTCGGCGCCACGTTTCGGCCAGCGCCGGGTTGCGCAGCAGCGCACCGGGCGCGGGTGGCTTGCCGTCCGGCAGGTACAGCTGCGCCGACGAGTGCCATTCGGTCTTGAACAGCTCCTGCACGACCTCGATGGTCTGCCCGATCCGCGCCACCGCCGGGTAGCCGCCAGCCGCGTAGCCGATGGCGTACTTCAGCAGTTCGGCGAGCTCTTTGGTGCCGTGGTCGCGCAACAGCAGCAGCCAGGCGTCGAACGCGCCGGGCACCGCCGATGCCAGCGGTCCGGTGCCGGGCACCAGATCGAGCCCGAGGCCCCGGTAGTGCTCGATCGTCGCTCCCGCCGGGGCGGGTCCTTGCCCGCACAGCACGACCGGCTCGCCACCTGCCGGCGCGAAGATGATCGGCACCTCGCCCGCGGGACCGTTCAGGTGCGGTTCCACCACGTGCAGCACGAAACCGGCGGCCACCGCCGCGTCGAACGCGTTGCCGTCGTCCTCCAGCACCGCCATCGCGGTGGCCGAGGCGAGCCAGTGCGTCGAGGCCGCCATGCCGTGGGTGCCTTGCAGGGTCGGTCTGGTGGTGAACAACCTGGTCCTTCCGCCGAACGGGTCATCGACAGTGAACACCACAGGCCTGCGCCGCGTCCAAGGTCGCGTGCCCGCTCACGAATTCGCCCGTCGCCTCAGCCGCCGATGCTGATGCCGAAGACCTCGAGCACCGTGTAGATCCCGAGCACCGTGATCGCCGCGCTGCTGACCACCAGCGCCGCCGTCAGCCAGGGATTGGCGCGGAACCGCCGGTCCACTTCGGTGCTGCGCAGCCGCCACACCGCGACCACCACGGCGAGCAGGAACACCCCGCTGCCGACCCCACCGATCTGCACCATCAGCACCGGCTCCTGCACGAACAGGTAGCACAGCGCCCACAACGGCGGGAACACCGTGGTCAGCAGCCGGACCGTGCGCTGGCGGACACGGGTGTCGTGCCAGTCGATGACGCCGAGCAGGCCGAGCGCGTTGGTCCACAGCCGGGGCACGCTCGCCGACGATCCGATCGCGGTCGAGCCGAGCACGGCGATCGCGCCGAACAGGAACAGGTACTGCGCCCACGAACCCAAGGTGTCGGTGTAGATCCGGGACAGCGTGGTGATCATGTCGTTGCCTTCGGGCACCAAGCCCTGCGGATTCAGCACCGACGCGCCGATCACGTAGAACGAGAGCGTGCACAGCGTGCACACCAGCCACGAGACCAGCACGTCCAGCCGCATCACGCGCAGCCAGCCTTCGGCGCGGCGGGCGCGCTGCTCGGTGCCGTCGTCCGGCCCGGTCCAGCGCGCGTAGCCCTTCTCCAGGCACCAGTAGGTGTAGGTGGTCATCTCGTCGGCGCCGACTCCGGTCAGGCCGAACATCGACACGGCGATGCCGATCGTTCCGGCGGGTACCTGCAGGCTCAGTCCCTCGCCGAGCTCGGCGAGGCCGTACGCGAACGGTGTCAGCGGCAGGGCCAGCGCCAGCGAAACGGTCGCGATGGTGAACACGACGACCGCCGCGACCGCGCTGCGCTCGACGACGCTGTAGCGGCCGCTGCGCAGCAGCAGCACCAGTCCCGCGGTGACCAGCACCGTCCAGATCAGCAGCGACGGGAAGCTCAGCGCCGCGCCGTGGATCGGCCACAGGATCGAGCAGGCGGCCGCGACTCCGCCGATGATGCCGCCGCGTTGCAGCATCTTGCTGAAGTCCATGCCGATCCACAACCAGTTGATCCAGCTCACCGGCCCGATCCGCGGCCCGACCTGGCGGTAGCCCTGCAGCGCGGTCTTGCCGGTGAGGATGGTCCAGCGGGCCAGCTCCATCTGCACCCAGACCTTCACCGCGGCGCTGATGATCACCAGCCACAGCAGCGCGAAACCCGCGCGGGCGCCGAGCGAGGTGGTCACGATCAGCTCGCCGGAGCCGACCACCGCGGCGGAGAGCACCAGGCCGGGACCGAGGTGCCGCAGCCGTCCACCGAACGTCGTCGGCGCCTCCCGCGCGTCTTCCGGCCGCAGCACGTACGGATCCGCCGGCGCGGCGTCCGGGTCGGTCGTCGTTGCCATGTCGGTCCTTTCTCTCCCCCGGCGGCTTTCCGAGTGAACGGACCGTTTGACCAATCTATTGGGACCAGCAGTCCGTTCACTCGGCTCAGGTCAGGCTTCGCGGAGGGGAGGCTCGCCGTGCAGGACGCGGGCCACGTCTTCGGCGACCAGCGCGCCCATGTTGTGGTTGGCCTGGTGGCTGCACGCGCCCAAGTGCGATGTGAGAACGACGTTCGGGGCGGTCAGCAGCGGGTTGCCTGCCGGTGGTTCGACGGAGAAGGCGTCGATTCCGGCGGCGCCGAGCTGGCCATCGGTGAGCAGCTCGGCCAGCGCGGACTCGTCGACGAGTCCGCCGCGGGCGGTGTTGACCAGCACCGCGCCCGGGCGCATCGATGCCAGGTCCTCCCGGTCCAGCAGCGGACCGTCCTGGGAGCCCGGCAGGTGCAGGCTCAAGAAGTCCACTTCGGACACGCATTCCTGGAAGGAGACGCCGCGAACACCCTGCGCTGCAAACGATTCCGCGTCCAAGTAGGGATCGTGCGCGACGACGTCCATGCCGAACGCGCTCGCGTACCCGGCCAGCAGCCGCCCGATGCGGCCGAACCCGAGCACGCCGAGCGTGCGGCCGTGCAACTCCGGCCCGAACAACTTCGGCCAGCCGCCCTCGCGCACCGCCGCGTGCGAACCGCCGATGCCGCGCGCGGCGGCGAGCATGAGCCCGAACGCCAGCTCCGCCACGGCCCGCGAGTTGCTGCCGGGCGCGCACACCACGCGGATACCGCGCTTCCGCGCAGCGGCGACATCGATGGTGTCCACGCCGACGCCGTGCTTGGCCACGACGCGCAGTTTCGGTGCTGTGTCGAGAAGTTCCGCGCCGATGTCGTCCATGCCGACGATCAGCGCCTCGGCGTGCGGGATGCGCTCGCGCAGCTCTTCCGGCGGCATGATCTTGTCCGGATGCGGGCGGGACACTTCGCCGGCCGCTTCGAGGATCCGCCACGGCTCGGTGGAGAACCGGCCGAAGGTGGGAGTGGTGATCAAGATCGTCATGCGGCCTCCGAGGCCCAGCCGGGGTGCAAGCGCACGTGCTTGATCGCCCGGCGGAAGTGGGTGAACGCGATGTGCAGCTGCCCGTCCGCGGTCTGCGCGATCGACGGGTAGGACAGCTCCCGGTTGCGCCCGTCGCGGGAGTCGTTGGTCATGCAGTGACCGTCGCCGGTCTCGATGTCGCGGCGCACCGGCCAGCTCCTCCCGCCATCGTTGGAGATCGCCAAGGTCAGCGGTGCGCGCGGCGCTCCCCAGAACGCCGGTCCCGGGTGCGGTTGGCCGTCGCTCTCGCCGTCGATCTCGTCGTAGAGCGAGGTGCGGCGGTCGGTCGCGTCGGCGGCGCTGCTGTTGTTGAACACCAGCGCCACGGAACCGTCGTGCAGTCCGGCGGCCTGGATGGAGGAGTTGTTGTTCGGCAACTCGGTCGGCTCCGGCTCGCTCCAGCAGGCTCCGTCCGCGGATCGGCTCAGGTGGATGTGATCGGCCTGCCTGCGGCGGAACAGCGCGAGCAGGCTCCGGTCGGCCAGTTCGACGATGTTCATGTGCACGCAGCCGGTGCTGCCGGGGACTTCATGCGCAGTCCAGGTCCGGCCGGCGTCGTCGGAGACGAGCACAGCGCTGCTGTCGTCGTCGCCGACCCAGCGGCCGGTGGCCGGTCGCGGGCAGCGGAACACCGGCAGCAGCCAGCGTCCGGAATTCAGCACGACGACGGGCTGGCGCACGAAGACCCCGCCACCGGCCGACGCAGGCACCAGCGTGCGGGCCGGTCCCCAAGTGCGGCCGTCGTCACCGGACGTGCGCACGCGGACTTCGGCGGTGTCTTGGTCTCCGGCGTGCTGGGCGGTGTGGAGCAGCCACAGTTCGCCGCCGGGAGCGTTGAAAAGCACCGGGTTCTGCTCGGAACGCTCCGGGTCGTCGGAAACCCGCACGGGGTCGGCCCATTTTCCCGCGCTGTAGCGCGAAAACCACACGTCGATGTCGGACATGCCTTCCTGCGTCCCGGAGAACCACGCGCAGCCGAGGTCCCCGCCCGGCAGCGGCATCAGGTTGGCCGCGTGCGACTGCACGTCCGGTGCTGGCAGGAACGCCTCCTGCCGATCCCCGCTCATTCGCCCGCCACCTTCAGGTGTTCGGCGGCGACTTGTTCCAGGTGCACCAGGTCGGATGCGACGCTGGCGAAGGTGTAGCCCTCCGCGAGCCGTCGCGCGGCGAGTTCGCCGTTGGCGGTGTGGATTCCCGCGGCGACACCGGCCTTTTCGGCGGCTTTGCGCACGGTGGCGACCGCGTCCTCGAAGGCCTCGGAGACCGCCGGATCTCCGGGGAACGCTCCGCCCACGGCCAGGCACAAGTCCGACGGTCCAACGTAGACACCGTCCAAGCCCGGCGTCGCGCAGATCTCCTCGACGTTGGCCAAGCCCTTCGGCGTCTCGATCATCGCGAGCACGACGGTCGCCGCATCGGCATCAGCCGGTTTCGGCCCGATCCGCAGCCCCGAGCGCATCGGGCCGTAGGAGCGCCCGCCGCGCGGCGGGTAGCGGGTGGCGTGCACGGCAGCCGCGGCGTCCTCGGCCGTGTCGATCAGCGGCACGATCACTCCGGCGGCACCGGCGTCCAGCGACCGGCCGATCGCGGTGAGGTCGTTGGCTTCCACCCGCACCAGCCCGGCCGAGCGGCCGCCGGCGTCGATGGCCATCATCCCGTCGCGGATGCCCGAGTAGCCGACCAGGCCGTGCTGGCCGTCGATGGCCACGTAGTCGTACCCGAGGCGTGCGATGCGCTCGGTGGCGACCGGTGCGTCCAGCACCGCCCAGTAGCCGACGGTTCTCTCCCGGCCGCGCAGCTTGGCGGCGAACTCGGCGGCGATCATGTTGCTCCTTCGGTTCGTTGTGTCCGTATCGGACGCTGTGGATCGAGTCGAGGTCTCGGAGTTCGGCGCTGAGCGGCTCAGCGGTTGTACGCGGGCATCGGGCCGTTGAGCCAGGCACCGACCTCGTCGCAGGCACGCACCACGTCCGCGGGCAGCGGCCCGGCTTGCACGGCCGCGATGTTGGCTCGCAGCTGCTCCACTTTGGACCCGCCGAGCAGCAGCGATCCCGTCGCGGGACGGTCCAGCAGCCACCGCAGCGAAAGCTCGGTCAGCTCCAGCCCCGCGTCCCCGGCGATCGCCGAGAGCCGGTCCACCGCCTCGAACAGCGACGCGTCCCAATAGCGCTTCTTGTACATCGCGGCCAGCCGCGAATCATCGAACCGGCCACCGGCCGGGGCCTGGTCGAAGCGGTGCCGCCCGGTCAGCAGCCCGCCGCCCAGCGGGTTGTAGACCATGGTGCGCAGCCCGGTCGTCGCCGCGAACTCGGCGTATTCGGCTTCGATCCGCCGGGCCAGCAGGTTGTAGAGCTGCTGCGCGACGACCGGCCGCGGCGCGCCGGTGCGGTCGGCGGCGTGGTTGAGTTCGGCGATCTGCCAGGCGGCGAAGTTGGACACGCCCAGCTCGCCGATCTTGCCTTCGGCGACGAGTTCGGCGACCGCGCCCAGCGTCTCCTCCGGAGCGGTCGAACGGTCCGGTTGGTGCAGGTAGAACAAGTCCACATGCGACACGCCCAACCGGCGCAGGCTGCCTTCGACGCTCGCGCGCAGCCCCTTCGCCGACAGCGGTGCGTGCTCCCCGGCGTCCGGATGCGGCATCCCGGCCTTGGTCGCCAGCGCGATGCGTTCCCGCCGCGCAGGCAGCAACTCCCGCAGGATCTCCTCGGTCTTCCCGCCCGCGTAGCCGTTCGCGGTGTCCACACTGGTGATTCCCGCTTCCAGCGCCGCGTCCAGCATCCGCGCCGCACCGGATTCGTCCACTGTGTCCCCGAACGTCATGGTGCCCAGCACCAGGCGGTTCTCGGAAGTCATGCGTGCACTCTCCGTTCGGTCGTGAGCAGATCGCGCGGTTTGCGCCCGCGCATCGCGGTCGGGTCCAGCGCGGCACTGCGCAAGTCCCGGGTGTAGGGGTGTTGCGGGCTGTTGAGGACGTGCTCGGTCGGCCCGTGCTCGACGACGCGTCCTCGGCGCAGCACCAGCACTTCGTCGGTGATTTCCCGGACCACGCCGAGGTTGTGCGAGATCACCAGGTATGTAAGGCCGTGCTCGCGCTGCAACTCCCGCAGCAGCGCGAGCACCTGCGCCTGCACGGACACGTCCAGCGCGCTGGTGGCCTCGTCGCACACCAGCACCTCGGGATGGCTCGCCAAAGCGCGCGCGATCCCGACGCGCTGGCGCTGGCCGCCGGAGAACTCGTGCGGTCGCCGGTGCAGTGCGCTGCTGGGCAATCCGACCTGGTCGAGGAACTCCGCGGCCCGGCGGTCGCGCTCGGTCCTGCCGCGCACGCCGCGGATCCTGAGCGGTTCGCCGACGATTTCCGCCGCGCTCAAGTGCGGATCGAGCGAGCCGTACGGGTCCTGGAAGACCATCTGCACGCGATGCCGCAGGGGCCGCAGCCTGCGTTCCCCGAGACCCGCGATGTCCGTGCCGTCCAACAGGATCCGCCCGGAAGTCGGCGTGTTCAGCCGCACCAGCGAGCGCGCGATGGTGGACTTGCCGGAACCGGACTCGCCGACGATGCCCAGCGTCCGGCCTTTCCGAACCGCGAAGCCCACCTCGTCCACCGCGCGGAAAACCCCGCCGGGCGCGCGAAATTCGACCACGAGGTCCTGCACTTCGAGCAATGCTGCGGTCATCGGCGCTCTCCGTCCCACGATCCCAACCGCGGCACCGCGTCCAGCAGCGCGCGCGTGTAATCCTCGGCCGGGTCCTCGACGATCCGCTCCACTTCGCCGCTTTCCACGAACCGGCCGTGACGCATCACGTGGATGCGATCGGATACCAGCCGCGCCACCCCGAGGTCGTGAGTGATCATCAGGATGCCCGCACCGGTGTCCTGCTGAACCTCCATGAGCAGGTCGAGCACCCCGGCCTGCACGGTCACGTCCAGCGCGCTGGTCGGCTCGTCGGCCACCAGCAGCCGGGGTTCCCCGGCCAGCGCGATGGCGATCAGCACCCGCTGCAGCATCCCGCCCGAAAGCTGGTGCGGGTACTTCCGCAACTGGCTGCCGGGTTCCGGAATGCGCACCTGCTCGAGCAGGTCCCGCGCACGCCGCTTGGCCTGCGGGCGGGACGCACCAAGCAGCCGGGCGGCTTCGGCGAGCTGGCTGCCGACGGTGTGCACCGGGCTCAGGGCGGTCATCGGATCCTGCGGGATCAGCGACACTCCGCGTCCGCGCAGCGACGCAGCAGCATCCGGTTCCGAAACCACGTCCCGGCCCTGCAGCAACGCCCGTCCGGAAAGCACCGCCAGACCCGGCGGCAACAGCCGCAGCAGGCCGAGCGCGGTGGTGGACTTGCCCGAACCGGACTCGCCGATGAGCGTCACCGTCTCGCCCGCGGACAGGCCGAACGAGACGCCGTCCACCGCGCGGACCACGCCGCGCCCGGTGATCAGCTCGACTTGCAGATCGTCCACTTCGAGCAGTTCAGGCATCATCCGACCCCGTTCCGCGCGGTGCCTTCGGTTCCCGGTCGCGCAAGCCGTCGCCGAGCAGGTTCACCCCGACCACCAGCAACACGATCACCAGGCCGGGCAGCGTGACCATCCACCACGAGGTGGTGATGTAGTCCTGGCCATCGGAGATGATGCGGCCCCAGGTGGCGAACGGCCGCTGCGGACCGGCGCCGAGGTAGCTCAGCGAGCTCTCCAGCAGCACCGCCTGCGCCAGCAGCAACAGCACGACCAGCGTCACCTGCTGCACGATGTTCGGCAGAACGTGCCGCAGCAGCACGGAAATCCGGTGCAGGCCGAGCATCCGCGCCGCCTGCACGTAGGGTTTCTCCCGCTCCACCACGACCAGCGAGCGGGCGAGCCGCGCGACTTCCGGCCATTGCGCGACGGCGATCACCGCAGTGATCACCGGCACCGACGGGCCGAACAACGCGATCACCAGCAGCAGCATCATCAGCAGCGGCAACGCCATTTGCGCTTCCAGTGCGCGGGAGACCAGCGCGTCGATCCAGCCGCCGAAGAACCCGGCCAGCGAGCCCAGCGCGATCCCGATCAGCCCGGAGACCACCACGGCCAGCACTCCGATCAGCAGCGAAACCTGACCGCCGTGCAGCACCCGCGCCAGCAGGTCGCGGCCGAGCTGGTCGGTGCCGAACAGGTGGCCGCCCACCAGCGGCGGCAACCGGCGCTCTGCGAGGTGTTGCTCGTTGGGCCCGGGAATCGGCAGCACGTTCGCCAGCGCCACCGGCAGTACCACCAGGACCGTGCAGACCACTCCGATCCACAGCTTCGCTCCGGCCGCGCGGGCCCGGCGCGCAGTCGACGACCGCGACAGCTGCCGCGCGGTGACCCGGCTCGGACGCTCCAATGTGGACTCGCTCATGCCGCCACCGCCTTGCCCAGGCGCACCCGCGGGTCCAGCAGCGGGTAGGCCAGGTCGACGAGCAGCTGCACCAGGATCGCCAACGCGGAGGTGACCAGCACAGCCGCCTGGATCAGCGGGTAGTCGCGGGTTTCCAACGCCCGCACCACCAGCGAGCCGACTCCGGGCCAGGCGAACACGACCTCCACGACCACGACGCCGTTGAGCATCGCAGCGAACCTCGTGCCCAGCGCCGTCAGCACCGGGATCGCCGAGTTGGCGATGGCGTAGCGCCACACCAGCCCGCGCTCGCCGATGCCGCGCGAGCGCGCCGCCACCAGGTAGGGCGCGGTGAGGTTGCCCGCCATCTCGCGGCGCACCAGCCGCGAGATCAGCGCGATCTGCAGCACCGCGGCGGTCAGAGTCGGTAGCACCAGGCCGGACCAAGTGGTGAACCCGGATGCGGGCAGCACCGGCAGCAGCACGGCGAAAACCGTCAACAACATGATGCCGCTCCAGAACTCCGGCATCGACTGCCCGGCGATGGTCAGCACGTTCGCGCCCACTTCGCGGCCGCTGTCGGCACGGCGGGCCATCCACACGCCCAGCGGCACCGCGACGAGCATCGTCACCGCGATCGCGGAGAACGCCAGCGTCGTCGTGTAGGGAACGCGGGAGAGCACGACGTCGAAAGCCGGTGCCTGGAACGAGTAGGAGGTGCCGAGATCGCCGGTCGCGAGTCCACGCAGGAATCCCCAATACTGCTGAAGAATCGGATCGTCGAGGCCGAACTGCTCGCGCACCTGCGCCAGTTCCGCCGGGCTCGCGGTCGGTCCCGCGTAGGCCGCGGCTGGGTCTCCGGGCGCGAGCCGGATCAGCACGAACACGACGGAAACCATCAGCAGCACCGTCAACGCGCTCTGTCCGATGCGGCGCAACAAGTAGCCGGTCACGGTGTGCTCACCCCGGCCGCCGCGAGTTCGTAGGAGTTCGTCGGCTCCAGGCTCAGGTCCTGCACGCGCGCCCGCTGGGCCAGCACGACGCGCGGAACGAACGCCCACAGGCACGGCCAGGTGTTCCACACTTCGCGCTGTGCACGGGACACCAGCTCATGCCGCATCCGTGGATCCACTTCGGACGTTGCACGGCGGACGAGTTCCGCGATGTGCGGGAACACGTATCCCTGGTAGGTGTCCCGGCTGCGTTCGTCTTCCGGTGTGCTGCCGAACATGCCCTGCAGCGCAGAGGCCGCCAGCGCGGTGGGGGTGCTGAAGCCGTTCCCGATGACGTCCCAATCCCCGCCGCGCCCCTGGCGCCACTGCGAAATGTCGCCGCCCGGCTCGAACTGCTGCAACTCCGCGCGAACGCCGACATCCCGCAACATCTGCAGCACGGCTTCCATCACCATGGTGTCGTTGGGGAATTCCCCGGTCTCCCAGATGATCCGCAGCTTCAGCTCACCGTCGCGCACCCCGGCGGCGGCGAGTTCTTCCCGGGCGCGCCGCGGGTCGTGGACGTACTCGCCGGTGCGCACCGCTCCGGCCAGCGTGTCCGGCACCGGTCCGGTCGCTTGCGCCACCGACCCGGTGAAGACGTCGTCGACCAGCTGGCGCCCGTCGATGGCGAAGGTCAGCGCGCGCCGCACCCGCGGGTCCGACAGCGGATGCCCCGCCGGTTTCCGGAAGTTGTAGAAGAGCTGGTTGATCCGGGTTCCGCCGGTGGTCTGCATCCGCACCTGCGATAAGCCGCGCAGCTGGTCGGCCGAATCCGGCGAGAGCGTGTCGATCACATCGACCTCACCGCTGCGCAGCGATACCACCCGGTTCGATTCCTCCGGCAGGAAGCGGACTTCGACCCGGCGGGTTCGTGGTGGTGTGCCCCAATACCGCGGATTCGCGGCGAGTGAGTAATCCCCCGTCCCGCGGTTGGCGGCGGTGACCACGTACGGGCCGCTGCCGACGCCGTCCTGCAACTCCTCCGGCCGGTTGGCCGCGGCCGGGGTGATGAGGATGTTCGCCATCAGGTAGTCCAGAGTGGGCAGCGGATTCCTGCTGCGAAGCAGGAAAGTCCGCGCATCGAGCGGGACGACCTCCGGCCACTCCTGGAAGAACGTCGCGAGGAACGAACCGTTGACGCTCCGGTACATCTCCAGCGCCGTGGCCACATCGGCGACGGTGACCGGAGTTCCGTCCGAATAGCGCACTCCCGCGCGCAGCCGAACCGTCCACTCGGTCGGGGCGGTGAGTTCGAACCGCTCGGCCAGCACCGGCCGCGGGGTCAGGTCGGGGCCGATGCGGGTGAGGGCTTGGCGCACCGCGCGCTGCACGGTCACCGCCGCCTCGAACTGGTTGAGCTTGTTGTCCAGCGAGACCAGCGAACGGTTCAGCGCCAGGACGAGCGTGTCCCCGCCCGGGCTGCCGGTCGGTCCCGCGCAGGCCCCGAGCGCCCCCAACGCGCCGAGACCGCCCGCGGCGGCACCGGCGCGCAGCAGGCCGCGGCGGGAGACCGCCTGCGCACCGGACCACGTCGTCATAGAGCGGGTCATCATTGACCTTTCCGCACACGGCACCGGCAACGCCTTCGGCGATCGCCGGTGCTACGCAGAGCACTTCGGTCGCGCAGTGCTCTGCACTTCGCGCTACGCAGTACTTCGCGCTACGCAGTACTTCGAGCTACGCAGTGCTCTGCACTTCTTGGTCGCGCAGTGCTCTGCACTTCGCGCAGTGCTCGCTGAGCTTTGCGGGATATCTGAGCTTCGCGAGGCACTCTGGCATGATTGCGCGTTGTGCGCAACTGTCGTAGCGTGATTCGCGCAAACAGTGCGCGGCCCGGAGGTCGGACCGAGCCGCCGGAGACACCACCGGCCACTGCTCGCGCAACAGAGCCGAAAGGGGAAGCACATGGGCGACAGCGCTCACACCGAAATTCCCCTGATCACCGATTTTTCCCGATATTCGCCGGAAAACACTGAACCGGCGGACGCCGCAGCAGTCTTCCGAGCGGACGTGCTCGCGATCGCCGACGACCTCTCCGGTGCCGCCGAGGCCGCAGCGGCCCTGCTACCGGGATGTCGCTCCGCGCGGATCGAACTACCCGCGAGCACCGAGCCGCTTGCTGCGCACAACACGCAACATGATGGACGCCCGGCCCTCGCCGTGGCAGACCTGGACTGCAGGAATGCGCCAGGCGCCGAAGCCGAACGCTCGGTTCACGCAACGCTCGCCGCGCGCCCGGCCGCGAAGGCTTTCCTGAAGATCGACTCGCTGCTGCGCGGCAACGTGCGGTCCATGCTCGCCGCGGCACGCCCCACAGTGCTCGCTCCCGCGCTGCCGCCCGCGGGCCGCACCGTCCACAACGGAGTGCTGCACGTCAACGGACGACCGCTGCACCGGAGCGGTCAGTGGTCCGCCGAGTCCGCCGCTCCGGCTGCCACGATCGCCGAAGCGCTCGCCCCGCAGCGCTGCCGCGTCATCACGCTCGATGTCGTGCGCTCCGGCCGATTGCGCGAAACGGTGCGCGACTGTCTCGAAGCGGGCGAAATCCCGTTGTGCGACGGGGAGACCGACGCCGACCTGGACGCCGTCGTCGCGGCCTGCGCAGACCTGCCGGGAGTCCGGCTCGCGGGCTCCGGCGGCCTCGCGTCCGCACTCGGCCGCGCAATGCCCGAAGTGGACGGCTACGGCATCGAAGCACCCGATTCCGCGCACGGGCTGCTGTTCGTCATCGGCACGGCCGAGGCCGCCTCCGCCGAACAGGTGCGCAGGCTGGCCACACGCGGCGTGCAGCAGATCCCGCTCGACGTGCCCGTCCTGCTCGCACAACACGACGAGTCCGACCGGATCGCGCGAGCGTTGCGACATTCCCCGGTGGCGGTGACCTTGCAATCTCCGCACGGCGTGAACCCCGCGCACTCACGCGAAATCGTCCGGCGGCTCGCCGAAACCGCCGCCCGCGCCGTCAGATCCGCCGATCGCCCGGTCGATCTCGTGCTCACCGGCGGCGAAACCGCGCGCCGCGTGCTCGACGCGCTCGGCATGGACGAGCTCGTGCCACTCACCCAGATCCACCACGGCGCCGTGCGCAGCCGCACCCGCGGCGGCACGTCCGTGGTGACCCGGCCCGGCAGCTTCGGCGATGCGGACAGCCTCGTGCGCATCGCCGAACACCTGCGTCCCGCAACGGAAGGCTGAACATGACCCCTCCCCTGATCGCCGTCACCATGGGCGACGGCGCCGGCGTCGGCCCCGAGGTCATCGCCGGTGCGCTGCTCGACGACGCGACCTCGGCGCGCGCTCGCCCGATCGTCGTCGGCGACGCCGAGCGGCTGCGCACCGCCGCGCGGATCATCGGGCGCGAGGCACGGGTCGTGGCGGTGGACTCGGTCGACGACGCGGTCTTCGAGCCGGGGCGGATCAACGTGCTCGACCTCGGGCCGCTGCCCGCCGACCTGGCGTGGGGCGAGGTGTCACCGGCCGCGGGCGAGGCCGCGTACCAGTACATCCGGGTCGCCGCCGAGCTGGCCGCGCGCCACGCGGTGCAGGGGATCTGCACCGCTCCGCTGAACAAGGAGGCGCTGCACGCCGCCGGGCACCTCTTCCCCGGCCACACCGAACTGCTCGCGCACCTGACCGGCACCGAAGAGGTGTCCATGATGCTGTCCACACCATCGGTCAAGGTCGTGCACGTGACCACGCACATCGGCCTGATCGACGCGGTCGCGAAGATCGAGCCCGGGCTGGTCGAGCGGACCGTGCGGCGCGGGAACCGGGCGATCACCGGGTCCGGGATCGCGCACCCGCGCATCGGAGTGTGCGGGATCAACCCGCACGCCGGGGAGAACGGCCTGTTCGGCCACGGCGAGGAAGAGACCAAGATCGTTCCCGCGCTGGAGCGGCTCCGCGCCGACGGCATCGACGCCCGCGGCCCGCTGCCCGCCGACACCGCGTTCTTCCTGGCCGGGCGCGGGGACTACGACCTGATCGTGGCGATGTACCACGACCAGGGACACGGGCCGGTGAAGGTGCTCGGGATCGAAGCCGGGGTCAACATCACCGTCGGGTTGCCGGTGATCCGCACGTCGGTGGACCACGGCACGGCCTTCGACATCGCGGGCACTGGCAAGGCGGATCCGCGCAGCATGGCCGAAGCGCTGCGGCAGGCGGCCGAACTCTCGGCCGCGGCTTAGCGCTTGGCCGGTCTGGTGAGCCGCAGGCACCGCGAACGGCTGGCGCACCTTCGCAAACCCGATCTGCGCTGCGGCAGCCGAACCGCATCCGCACGACGCGCCGATCCCGAGCCGCGGCGGATCGGCCGCCTGCGCCATCCTTGGCAGGACGACATCGACCCGAGGAGGACCGACGATGCCCCGCGGATCGCAGGATCGCCGCGCCGCCATCGTGCGGCTGGCTACCACGTCCGGGCTGACCAGCGTCGACGAGCTGTCCGCGACGTTCGGGGTCACCGCGTCGACGATCCGCCGCGACCTGGCGCAGCTGGAATCCGCCGGGCGGCTCGCGCGCACCTACGGGGGCGCGATCGCGGTCGCCGGGCACCAGGAGAGCTCGCTGCGCCAGCGCAGCAGCGAGGCGTTCGCGGCCAAGCAGGCCATCGCCAGGTGGGCGGCCGGGCAGATCCTCCCCGGTGAGACGGTGCTGCTGGATTCCGGCACCACCACCGGCGCCTTGGCGCGCGAGTTGCGCGACGCCCGCGACGTGACGGTCGTGACCACCGGCCTGACCGTGCTGCAGGAGCTGGTCAGCGCCGACGAGGTGCACGTGGAATGCCTCGGCGGCACGCTGCGGCACCTGAGCCAGGGCTTCGTCGGCCCGCTCACCGAGGCCGCGCTGAGCCGGTTGACCTTCGACCGGGTCTTCCTCGGCGCCGACGGGGTCACCGCCGAGCAGGGCATCTGCGAAGCCGACCTGCAGCAGACCCGGCTCAAGGAGCTGATGGCCGAGCGCGCCGACGCGGTGTACGTGCTGGTGCACTCGGCGAAGCTCGGCCACCACCCGTTCCACGCCTGGGCGCGGCTGCCGGAACGCTGGACGCTGGTCACCGACGCCGCCGCCGACGCCGCGGCCACCGCACCGTTCCTGAGCCGCGGTGTCGACGTCGTCGTGGCCGAGGAACCGGCCTGAGCCGCTACAGGTTCCGCTCCGCGTAGCGGCTCATCGCCGCGCGGATGAATGCCGCGCACTCGTGGTTTCCCATGCCGTAGCGCGGGTCGTCCACGTACAGCTGTCCCAGCCCGGCGAACGCCTCGCGGGACGGCCTCCTGCCGCCCCAGCCGGTGCTGACCCATTCGTACTGGCGGTGCGCGAGTTCCTGCGCCTGCGCGCCGTCGGCGGCTTCGCCGGCGGCGAACGCTTCCTGGAAGCCGCCGGCGATGTCCCGGCCCTGCTGCTGGAATTCCCGCTTCTCGGCGTCGCTGAGCGAACGCCACCAGCGGTCGGCGCTCGCGTACGCCGGGCGGCCCCAGCGGCGCACCACCTCGTCCTCGTAGCGGGTGTGGTCGAAGCCGTCGAGCGTTTCCTGTGCCATGAGTTCTTCCCCTCGTTCGAGCTTGCGCACGGTGCAGCGCACGGAGGCGATCTGCCGCTCGATCCGATCCCGCTCCTGCTGGAGCAGTTGCAGGTGATCGTGCAGCGCCGGTACGGGCTCTTGGCCGTCGAGCACCTCACCGATCGCCGAAAGCCCCATGCCCAACTCACGCAACAGCAGAATTCGCTGCAGCCGCACCAAGGCCTGCTCGTCGTAGTAGCGGTACCCGTTGGCGCCGACGCGCGTCGCGGGCAGCAGGCCGATCTCCCCGTAGTAGCGCAGCGTGCGACTGGTCGTGCCCGCCGCGCGGGCGAGCTCCTGAATCGCCCATTCCCCCACCACGCACCTCCCGTGCTCTGATGACCTGCACGTTAAGGCTTCACGCGGCGTCAACCTCAAGCCCTGACCCGGTGCGACGCGGTGCGCCGCTTAAGGTGGTCGGCGGACCCGCACGCCACGGAGAGGCCCGGATGACCGAGACGACGCAGGACTTCACGGTCCAGACGCTGCTCGACGTGCTCAGCCTGGAGACGATCGACGACGACCTGTTCCGCAGCACCTGCGCCCCGCCCGGGGCGCCGCGCCTGTTCGGCGGGCAGGTCGCGGCGCAAGCCCTGGTCGCCGCGACGAACACAGTGGACGATTCGTCGCGAGTGCACTCGCTGCATTCGTACTTCCTGCGGCCCGGGATCACCGGAGTGCCGGTGGTGTTCCGCAACGAGCGGCTGCACGACGGCTCGACGTTCCGGCGCCGCCGGGTGACCGCGGTGCAGCACGGCAAACCGATCCTGTCGCTGGACTGCTCGTTCACCACCGACCGGACCGCGCTGGAGTACCAGGAGCCGATGCCGCAGCGGCTGGCGCCGGAGGAGTGCCCGGCGCTGGAGTGGCCGGACACCGCCAACGGGTTCAACGCCTGGCAGCCGTTCGAGTTCCGCCGGGCACCGGCTCCCGGTCAGTCCACAGGGGACCTCGTGGACCGGTTCTCCGGAGATCTGTGGTTCCGGCTGCGCGCCACCGAGGGCGAAGGGCGACCGGCGACCGCGGTGCTGACCTACCTGAGCGATCTCACGCTGGCCGCCGCGGTGCTCGGGCCGACCGGACGCACCGATGTGGCGGGAATGACTTCGCTGGACCACGTGATGTGGTTCCACGAACCGGCTCGATTCGACGATTGGTTGCTGTACGCCAAGAACTCCCCCGCGGTCGGCCCGCTGCGCGGCCTCGCGCAGGGGCGGCTCTACACCCGCTCCGGGGCGCTGATGGCTTCGGTGGCGCAGGAAGGGCTGATCCACGGCACGCAGTGAGGCGCGCCCGGGTCCGGCACAGCGGCGGATGCTCGTTTCCTCGGCTCGATCGTTGATGCGTCGCACGCCGCTGTACCACCATCCGCCGTGGGGCACCGTCGCGGAAATCGCCGGCTCCAGCGCCGGGCCCGTCAGCTCGCGGCCTCCCTACGGTCGCACGTCGCCCCGATCCGGCGGCATGAACCGCACATGCGGTATCCCGTCCACAGCGGACACTTCGCATCGGACGCCGTAGACCTCGCCGACGAGTTCGGCGGTGAGCACGTCCCGCGGCGCCCCAGCCGCCACCACGCGGCCGCCTGCGAGCACCACCAGTTCATCGCAGAACATTCCCGCGAGGTTGAGGTCGTGCAGCGCGATCACCGCCGTCACCGGCAATTCCCGGACCAGCGCGAGCAATTCGAGCTGGTGGGCGACGTCGAGGTGGTTCGTCGGCTCGTCCAGCAGCAGCTCGACCGGTTCCTGCGCGAGCGCCCGCGCGATCTGGGCGCGCTGCCGCTCACCGCCGGAAAGGCCGTGCCAACGGCGGTGTCCGAGTCCGTCCAGCCCGGTGCGCGCCAGGGCGCGCGCGATGATCTCGGCGTCCTGCGGCCCGCTGCCGCCCCAGCCGCCGCGATGCGGCGTGCGGCCGAGCGCGACGACTTCGGCGACGGTCAGATCGACCTCGGTGGACACCTGCTGTTCCACCACGGCGATCCGCCGCGCCAACTCGCGTCGTGACCAAGCCGCCATAGCTTGCCCGTCGATGTCGATCGCACCGGCGGAGGGCCTGCGCAGCCCTGCCAGCAGCCGCAGCAGCGAGGATTTCCCGGAGCCGTTCGGGCCGAGCAGCCCGAGCGTGCTGCCCGGTTCGGCGCGCAGGCTCACCCCGTCCAGGATGAGCGCGCCCCCGGCTGTCCACGACACCTCGCGCGCGGTCGGGCTCACGACACCCTCCCCCGCCGGACCAGCAGGACCGCGAAGGCAGGCACCCCGACCAATGCGGTGACCACGCCGACCGGAACCTCCTGCGGCGCGGCGATCGTGGTGGCCAGCACGTCCACCCACACCAGCAGGATCGCGCCGAGCACCGCGGTCACCGGCAGCAGCGCGCGGTGCCGCGGTCCGACCAGCAGCCGGGCCGCCTGCGGCAGCACCAGCCCGACGAAGCCGATCGCTCCCGCCGCTGCGACCAAGGTCGCGGCCAGCAGCGCGGTCACCACCAGCAGCAGCGCCCGCAGCCGTCCAACGTGGACTCCGAGAGCGGCGGCGGCGTCCTGGCCGAACGCGAAGGCGTCCAGCGAGCCCGCTTTCGCCAAGCACAGCACGAGGCACACCGCGCACACCACGCCCGCCAGCAGCACATCATCCCAGCGCGCACCGGAAAGCGAGCCCAGCAGCCAGAAGAGCACGCCGCGGGTCTGGTCGGCGTCCGCGGAGGTGATCACGATGTACGAGGTCAGCGCGGAGAACAGCTGCGTCCCGGCGACTCCGGCCAGCACCACGTGCCCGGCCGCGCCGCCTGCGGCCGTCGCCAGCAACATCACCAGCGCGAACGCGATCAGCGCCCCGGCGAACGCCCCGGCGGTGAGACCGACCGCCCCGGCCCCGAGACCGAGCACGACCACCGAGACCGCCCCGGTCGAGGCTCCCGCCGACACTCCTAACAGGAACGGATCGGCCAATGGGTTGCGCAGCAACGATTGCAGTACCGCCCCGCAGACTCCGAGCCCGGCTCCGCAGATCGCGGCCAGCGCCGCGCGCGGCAACCGCAGCTGCCACACGATGCCCTGCCCGATGCGGGAAACGCCGGTCTCGGCGAGCCCGAGCTTGCTGCCGACCACACCGGCGACGTCCACGACGGTGAGCTGCGCGGGCCCGAGCGTCACCGCGATCGCGGCCGACAGCAACAGGATCGGCACTCCGGCGAGGACGATGGCCGCCGCCGGTGCCCGGTTCGCCGTCAACGCCGGTCCAGTTCGACGAGTTTGTCCGCGAGCCGCTCGATCCCTTGCACAGTGCGGATGCTGACGTTGAGCTCGGTGCCGGTCATGCCCATCGACCGCCCGTCGCGCACCGCGGCCAGCCGGGACACCGCCGGGTCGGTGCGCAGGAAATCCCGTTTCGCGGCAAGGCCGTCGCCTTCTCCGCCGCGGGTCAGGTCGCCGAGCACGAGCAGGTCGGGATCGCGGGCGAGGATGTCCTCCCAGGACACTTGCGGCCACATCGACCGCGCGTCGTCGTAGGCGTTGCGCACGCCCAGCTCCCTGGCCATGATCGCCGGTGCACCGGTGGATCCCGCCACGTAGGGCGATTCCGTGCGGGCGAACCAGAACAGCACCGATGTGTCCTTGGTGGACTCCAACCGGTCGACCCGCTGCCGCGCGGCGGCCACCCGTTCGCGCAGCTGCGTGGTGAGCGCGCGCCCGCGTTCCGGAACGCCGAAGATGTCGGCGATCTCCTGCACTTCCCGGTAGATGTCGTCGAGCTCGACCGGTTCGGCCAGCGGCGCGGCCTCCGGGAAGCAGTTGCTCGGCGACAGGTATGTGGGCACGCCGAGTTCGCCGAACCGCTCGCGATCGGCGACGCCTTCGTCGGTGAACACGGCTTGATAGGCCCCGAGCACGATGTCCGGCTCGGTGCCCAGCACCGCCTCGTACGACGGATTGTTCTCGGCGAGCCGCGGCACCGTCGCGTTGGCCTGCGCCAACGCCGGATCCACCGGATCGGTCCAGGTCGCCGTGCCCACCATCCGGTCGGCCAGCCCGAGCGAGAGCATGATCTCGGTGGTGGACTGGTTCAGGCTCACCGCGCGCTGCGGCGGACCGTCCACAGTGACGTCGGTTCCGCAGTTGCGCAGCGTTTTCCCGCCTCCGGCGTCCTCTTTCGGAGCGGGTGCGGAACAGGAAGCGAGCACAACGGCGGCCAGCACCACCAGCCCGGCGCGCAACGCGCGGGCGCGAACAGCGAACACTGCTTTGCGATCCTCACCCCGGGCCCATGCGCGAAGCCCGGTCGGCCACGACCCGGCACCGCCTGCGGTCCGGGGAGCCAGCAGGTCTTCGGACTCGGGTTCGCACCGGACGGGGCCGCCTTCCCGGAACGGATCCAGTGGCATCGCCCCGCCCATCACCCCCACCGCTGCGCGTCAGTTCCGGCTTCCGACCGGATTCCCTGGCCACGTGGGCACGACTGGCTCGCCGAGCACCCTAACCGGACATACCACCGCGCGGACATGGTGACGTTCCTCGCGCCCGCTGACCGTGATCGGCCCGCTCCGGACTGCGACCGGTTGACCGGCGGCCATCGGCCAGAATAAGTTACCCGCCGGTAATGCCTGGTGTCCCAAGGAGTCCGCGATGTCCTCGACCGTGCAGATGTGGCGCAAGCTGGAGCCGAAGCCGCTGGGAACCCGGTTGTTCTCCTGGGCGGTGTGCCGACGCGCGCCGTACTTCAGCACCATCCGCCCGCACATCACCGAGATGCGTCCGGGCCGTTGCGAGGTGCGCGCGGCCAACCGCCGCCGGGTGCACAACCACCTCGGCACGTTCCACGCGATCGCCGCGTGCAATCTCGCCGAGGTCGCGGCCGGGATGCTGATGGAGGCGAGCCTGCCCGGCTCGCACCGCTGGATCCCCACGGGAATGACCGTCCGCTACCTCGCGAAAGCGAAAACGGACCTGCGCGGAGTCGCCGAGCTGGAGCTTCCGGAACTCTCCGACCAGCCCGCGGAGTGGGTCGTGCCGGTGCGGATTCTGGACGCCGCCGGCGACGCCGTCGTCACCGCCGACATCTCGATGCGCGTGTCCGCGAAGAAGGCTTGACGGGGGCCTGCGCGCGGCAGGCCCCCGCGGGCGTCAGTGCGCCGGGACCGCGTCCTTGGGCGCCGCGGCGAGTTCCTCTTCAGTGGCACTGGAAGTGCGGATGACCAGCGCCAGTCCGGCGCTGATCAGGTGCAGCACCGCGTAGATCCACAGCACGCCTTGGATGCCGAGGATTCCGATGAACGCCGTCCCGATCGCCGGCCCGAGTGCCTGGCTGGCGCCCGCGCCGAGCGTGTAGGTGGACATGACCTGGCCGGTGCGGTTCGGCGCGTGCATGGTCATCAGCGGCGGCAGCGGGACGTACCCGGCCATGCCGATCCCGAAGATCGCGCACGCGACCGCGACCAGCGCGTAGTTGTGCCCGAACGTGGCCGGCACGTAGTACAGCCCGAGGCAGGCGACCGCGGCGAGCACACCGCCGAACCAGACGATGGTCTGGCTCCCGCTCCACCGGTCGCCGACCGCGCCGAGCACGACCACGCCGACCAGGTTCGAGCCCATCATGATCATCAGGAGCGTGGACCACTCCTCGGAGCCGAACTCGACTTCCTGGATCAGGTACAGCGGCACGAACACCCACACGCCGAACTGCGAAGTGGTGTTGATCAGGCGCATCAGCGCGCCCATGCCGACCTTCGGCTTCTCGAACATGATCGTGACGCATCCGACGAGGGTCTGCACGACGCTCGCGCGTTCGGCGCCTTGGCTGAGTCCTTCGTAGCCGGAACGCTCCTTGAGCATCGTGAACACGATCGCCGAGCCGACCAGGATCAGCAGCAGCGACACCCACAGCGTCGGGTAGTAGCCGATGGTCGGCTTCAGCACCGAGACCGCGCCGGAACCCAGCACCGGGTATCCCATGGTGAACGAGAACCAGTACCAGCCGAGCGCCTTGCTGATCTGCTGCTTCGGCGCTCCCGCCATGACCCACACCAGGAAGCCGTAGGCGAACAGCGGGTAGCCGAGGCCGCGGATCCCGTAGGTGATCAGGATCAGCACGTAGCTCCCGGTCGGCACGGCCACCGCCAGCAGCACCGCGTGGCAGACGGCCCAGATCGCGGTGCCGGCCATCATGACCTTGCGCGGCCCCCACCGGTCGGAGAGCCCGCCGGACAGGAACGCGCCCACGGCGGCGGCGATGCCGTAGGTGGTGAAAATGACGCCCACGCTGGCTTCGGTGAAGCCGAACTCGGTTTTGAAGTAGGTGGAGAGGTAGCTGGTCTCCACCCCGTCACCGATCATGAACAGCAACATCCCGACGTAGCCCCACAGCAGGGTGCGCGGGATGCCTATCCGGTCGAAGAAGTTCGCGGGCGGCTCGTGGCCGGTTGACACCACGTTCGTGGACCTCCTGACGGGCAGCGGTGCCCGGGTCGTAGCAGGTTTCCGCTGGTCACCGCGGCGACGGCGAGTTCCCGCGCCGGCGGCGGCCGGTTCGTGACGGACAACCTGCAACAAGACCCGAGATCTGAGCAAGATCTTCACACAAATTGTGGGATACTCTGGTGGTTTCCACAGTCGGGAGGTCGCGATGCCGGTCCGGAAGTCGGCCGCCGAGGTCGAGCAGCGTCGACAGGAGGCGTTGCGCCTGGTCACCGGCGTCGGCGAGGTCCGCATCGACGAGCTCGCGCACCGCCTCGGAGTCAGCGTGATGACGGCGCACCGCGACCTCGACGACCTCCAGTCCCGCAACCTGCTGCAGAAGCGGCGCGGTGTGGCGGCGGCGTTCAGCACCGTGCAGCGGGAGAGTTCGCTGCGCCTGCGCGAACACGTCAACGCGGAGTTCAAGGCGGCCATCGCCGAGCCGCTGCTCGACCTCGTCGCACCCGGCGACACCGTGCTCATCGACTGCGGCAGCACGCTTTTCCCGTTCGTCCGGGCACTGTCCGAAGTGGAGCAGCTGCAGGTCGTCACGAACTCGCTGCGGGTGAGCTACCTGCTGTCCGAGTCCGCGACCGTCACGCTGCTCGGCGACCGCTTCTACCCCGAGTTCGAGTCCTGCGCGGGCCCCGAGGTGCTGCGCCAGCTCGACCGCTTCCGCGTGGACGTCGCTTTCCTGACCGCCACGTGTGTCCACAATGGCGGGTTGTCCCACCCGGTGCGGGAGTACGCGGAGAACAAGGAAGGCTTCGTGGCCGCCGCCGGCCGCTCGGTCCTGGCCGTCGACGGCGGCAAGTTCGGCCGCACGGCGACGTACGCGCATGGGGATCTGAGCGGATATGGAACGCTGATCACGGATGACAACGCGCCGCGCGATCAGCTGCGAGCAGCGGAGAAGCGCGGGATCGAAGTGCGGGCCGTCGCGACCGGCTGATCACGACCCTGCGTCCCCGCCCGCGTGCTCCTCGAGCGCATCGATGGCGGACGCGGTGAGGCTTTGCGTGATGTGCTCGCGCATCAGCGCGGCGGCGCCGGGTCCGTCTCCGCTGCGGACCAGTTCGAGCAGCTGGTGGTGTTCGTCGAGGTCGCGGGTACGCGGCTCGTGCCCGGGCGGGAGGTCCAGCCCCATCCGCCGGTAGCGGTCGGACTTGTCCCAGACGTCGTCGAGCATCCGGATCAGCACGTCGTTGCGCGAAGCCCGGTACAGCGCGCGGTGGAATTCCCGGTGCGCGGTGAGCGCTTCCTCGCCCCACTGCCGGGTCACCGGCAGCAGCCGGGCGACGGAGTCGCGCATCGCTGCCAGGTCGTCGTCGGTGCGGCGGGTGGCGGCGAGTTCGACGGCGCTGGGATCCAGCGACAGGCGCACCTCGAGCAGCTGGCGCGCCTCGGTGGCGTTCATCGGCGCCACCCGGACGTCGCGGTGCGCGTCCAGCGAGACGAGGCCTTCGCTGGAGAGCCGCCGGATCGCCTCGCGCAGCGGCGTGATGCTCATGCCCAGCGCGGCGGCGAGGTCGTACTGGGCCAGGCGCGTGCCCGGGGAAAGTTCGCCGGTCAGCACCTTGGAGCGGAGTTCGGCATAGGCGACATCGCTCTTGCTGGAGAAAACGTTCGGTGCCGTCACCGCTGATTCGCCTCTGCGCCGGGGTCTTGTGCCGTGGTCCGCGCCGAGCCTAACATCCCGCTACATCTTATAAGTTATGAAAGGAACCCATGAAGATCACCGCCGTGCACGAGGACGTCATCCCGATCAGCTCCGCGATGAGCAACGCGTTCATCGACTTCAGCACCATGGACTCCTCGGTCGTGGCCGTCGTCAGCGACGTCGTGCGCGACGGGGAACCCGTCGTGGGCTACGGCTTCAACTCCAACGGCCGCTACAGCGCCGGGGAGATCCTGCGACGCCGGATGGTTCCGCGGCTGCTCGCCGCCGACCCGGCATCGCTGCTGGCCGCGGACGGTCAGCTCGACCCGTCGCGGGCGTGGGACGTGCTGATGCGCAACGAGAAACCGGGCGGGCACGGGGAACGCTCGATCGCGGTCGGCGTACTCGACATGGCGCTGTTCGACCTCGCATCGAAGATCGCAGGTCAGCCGCTGTACCGCTGGCTGTCGGACCGCTACGGCGACGGCTCGGCGCCCGACGAGTCGGTGTTCGTCTACGCCGCGGGCGGCTACTACGCGCCCGGCAAGGGGCTGCGCGAGCTGCAGGACGAGATGCGCGGCTTCCTGGACCAGGGCTACCGCGTGGTGAAGATGAAGATCGGCGGCGCGAGCCTCGCCGAGGACATTCGCCGCGTCGAGGCGGTGCTGGACGTCCTCGGCGGCGACGGTTCCCGGCTCGCCGTCGACGTGAACGGGAAGTTCGACCTGCACACGGCGCTGGAGTACGGCCGCGCGCTCGAACCCTACGGCCTGTTCTGGTACGAGGAGGCCGGCGACCCGCTGGACTACCGGCTCAACGCCACTCTCGCCGAGCACTACCGCGGCCCCATCGCCACCGGCGAGAACCTGTTCTCGATGCAGGACGCCCGGAACCTGGTGCGCTACGGCGGGATGCGCCCCGACCGGGACTACATCCAGGTCGATCCCGCGCTGAGCTACGGGCTCGTCGAATACCTGCGTGTGCAACGGATGCTGCGCGAGCACGGGTGGTCCTCGCGGCGCTGCATCCCGCACGGCGGGCACCAGTTCTCGCTGCACATCGCCGCCGCGCTCAAGCTCGGCGGGAACGAGTCCTACCCCGGCGAGTTCCAGCCGACCGGCGGTTTCGCCGACGACGCGGTGGTGCGCGACGGGCACGTGGGGCTCACCGAGACCCCGGGCATCGGCTTGGAGCGCAAGGCCGCGTTCTACGAGGTGCTGCGCAAGCTGCACGACTGAGGCGATCACCGAACTCCACCCGACGCACAACGACGTGAACAGGAGAACCTGTGATGCCCTCAGCCAACGAGCGCGGCGGACCGAAGTCGCGGTTCACCAGGCTCTTGCGCCAGCTGTGGTTCCAGGTGGTGCTCGGCGCGGTGCTCGGCATCGCGGTCGGGCTGCTGCTGCCCGAGGTCGGCAACGCGCTCAAGCCGCTGAACGACTGGTTCATCGCACTGGTGAAGATGATCGTGGTGCCGGTCGTGTTCTGCGTGGTCACCACCGGCATCGCCGCGATGGACAGCCTGCGCAAGGCGGGCCGGATCGGAGTGAAGTCGATCGGCTACTTCCTGGTGCTGTCGCTGGTGTCGATGCTGATCGGTCTGGTGGTCGGCAACGTCTTCCAGCCCGGCGCGGGGATGGGCGTGGACCCGTCCGCGCTGGACGCGGGCTCGGTGCCCGCCGAAGCGGCCGAGCAGCCGCCGGGCTTCACCGCATTCATCGCTGAGATGATCCCGGACAGCTTGTTCGGCGCGATCACCGGCAGCAACATCCTCGGAGCACTGCTGGTTTCGATCGTGTTCGGCGCGGCGCTGAACCTGGGCGGCGCCTCCGCCGAACCGCTGACCAACGGCATCACCGCGCTGTCCGGGGTCGTGTTCCGGATCGTCGGCTGGGTGATGCGGCTGGCGCCGATCGGCACGTTCGGAGCGCTGGCCGCGGTGGTCGGCACCTACGGTGCGCAGAGCCTCCAGCAGCTCGGGTTGCTGATCCTGGTGTTCACCGCGACCTGCGCGGGCTACGTGCTGATCGTGCTCGGCGCGATCATGCGGGTGTGCGGGCTGAGCCTGTTCGGCCTCATGCGATTCCTGCGGGAGGAGCTGCTGGTCGCGCTGAGCACCTGCTCCAGCGAGGCGGTGCTGCCGCAGCTGGTGCGCAAGCTGGAAGTGCTCGGCATCGGGCGGCCGGTGGTGGGCATCGTGATCCCGTCCGGCTTCTCGTTCAACCTGGACGGCTCGGCGATCTACCTGACGATGGCTTCGCTGTTCCTCGCCCAGGCCGTCGGCATCGACCTGAGCTGGCAGCAGCAGCTGGTGATGGTCGGCGTGATGATGCTGACCAGCAAGGGCACGGCGGGCATCGCCGGTGGCGCGTTCATCGTGCTGGCCAGCACGATCACCGCGGTCGGGCACGTGCCGCTCGGCGCACTCGCGTTGATCGTCGGAGTGGACCGAATCCTGAACGAGGGCCGGGTGTTCATCAACGTGCTGGGCAACGCGGTGGCCGCGATCGTGATCGGCAAGTGGGAGAAGGACTTCGACCGCCAGCGGGCGAACCGCGTGCTCGCCGGCGAGGACGGCGCGGCCGCCGCGGACGCGACCGAGGAAACCGCTCCGGCGGGATGAGCCGGACGCGGCCGAGGTGCCGGGCACCACTGCACCCCTTCGCGCATCGTGGTGCGGTGGTGGCCGGTCAACCGTCGAAGGTCAGTGCAGGCAGACCCCGCCCGGCACCGCGGGCGACGAAAAGGGCGCCGGATTCCGGGTGCGCGGTGAGGTCCGTCGCCTGCCTGGACGTGGTGACGTAGAGGTCCGTGCAGGACGGGCCGCCGAAGGTGCAGGAAGTGACGCGGGGTACGGGGATGTTGAGGACGTCGAGGAGTTCGCCGCGGGGTGAGTAGCGGTGCACGGCGCCGCCGCCCCAGAGGGCGACCCACACGTCGCCGCCTGCGTCGACCGTGAGGCCGTCCGGGGCGCCGAGCGCGGGGTCGATGTGGGTCAAGGTCCGGCGGCGGGAGAAATCCCCTGCGGTGTGCTCGATCGCGTCGATGCGTTGGGTGGGAGTGTCCACGTAGTACGCGGTTCTGCCGTCCGGGCTCCAGGCGAGTCCGTTGGAGATGGTGACGCCGGAGAGCACGACCGTCACGTTCCGGGACGTGTCCAATCTGTACAGTCGGCCGCGGCCGGTGGCTTCGTCGTAGGCCATGGAGCCGCAGTAGAAGCGGCCCTGCGGGTCGCAGCCGCCGTCGTTCATCCGCACACCGGTGTCGCTCCAGAGGTCTTCCATGGGCACGACCGCGGTGAGCGAGTCATCGGCCAGCGCGAAACCCCGTTCCAGCGCCAAAACCGCGCCTCCGCTGCGCCTCGGCCGGAGTGCTGCGACGACGGAACCGACGTGCGCGCGTTGCACGGAACCGTCGCGGCGCAGCGTGAGCACGTCGCCTGCGAGCATGTCCACCCACCGCAGACCGCGCCATGCGGGGTGCCACACCGGGCCTTCGCCGTGTTGCGCGCACGGTTCGGTCACCTGCTCGACGCGTGTCATCTCGCAGCCCCCTACGACGCGGACTTCAGGGTTTCAGCAGTACTTTCACGACATCGGAGTGCGGGTTGCGAAGCGCCGACAGTGCGGTCGCGGCCTCGTTGAGCGGGAACTCGTGGCTGACGATCAACCCCGGATCCAGGCGTCCACAGGAGAACATGCGCACCGCGTGCGTCCACGCGCGCGAAGGAGCTCCGAACACCGTGTGGACGGTGATCTGCGAGGTCACCAGATGAGCCGAGGATACCGAGTCGTCGGCGGATGGAACACCGGTCAGCGCAACGCGGCCACCGCGCCGGGCGAGACGAGTGGCGAGGTCCGCTGCTCCTGCGCCATCGGCGGCCTCCAGCACGGCGTCGAAGCGGCCGACGCGTTGCAGTGCGTCTCGCGGCGTGATGACGCTCGTGGCACCGCACTCGACCGCGAGTTCGGCGCGAGACGATTTCGGCTCAACCACAACGAGTTCGGCAGGTCCCGAGCACGACAGCAGCTGCGTCGCCAGGAGCCCGAGGCTGCCGCCGCCCACCACCGCCACCCGCTCCCCCGTGGCCGCGCCCAGCCGGAGGCACGCTTCCGCTGCGCAGGCCGAGGGTTCCAGCACCGCCGCCGCGCGCAGGTCAGCGTCCGCAGGCAGCAGGTGCAGCAGCCGCGCGGGCAGCACCAGCTGGTCCGCCCACCCGCCGGGGCGGGTGAAGCCCGTCTCGTCGTAGCCGTCGCCGCAGAGGTTGTTCTCGCCGCGACGGCAGGCGTCGCACACGCCGCAGCCGCGGAACCCCTCGCCCACCACCCGCCGATCGACATAGCTCGGGTCCACTTCGGACCCGGCCGCCAGCACGGTGCCGGACCACTCGTGGCCGGGAATCACCGGGTACCGGACCAGGCCGTCCGGCCTTCCGCCGGTGAACAGTTCGCGGTCGGAACCGCAGATTCCGCTGTAGGCGACCTGGATCAGGGCCTCTGCCGCCCCCGGCTCGACCCGCTCGGCACGACCGACGCGGAGCGCGCCCGGCCGGTCGATGACGACCGCGCGGCCGCTCACGAGGCCCCCTCGGGGACGGTGTCCGAAGTGTTCCGCATGTCGTCCTCGCCGGTCAGCCGTCGAGCCGCAAGGGGCGCAACCGCAGCCACAGCAGGAACAACAGCCCGCACGCCAGCATCGCCGCACCGGTCCAGAGGTTGATGTTGATGCCTTGCGCCTTGCTGATGTCGGCACCGTCGGCGAACAACCCGGCGCCGCCGATCAGCGCACCGTAGAACACGAAAAGCCCGCCGATCACCATGCGCACGTCGAACAACCGGGAGGCCGTGCCGGAGCGCCGCTCCAGTTCCGCGACGTCCTCGACGGGATCGTCCTGGTCCTGCATGAGTTCCGCCTTTCCCTCGGATCACAAGGAGAACGGGATGTAACAAGCCGCGGCGAGCACGATCGCGCCCCAGCCCAGCAGCGCCGGACGGCGGTACCAGGCGGCGTCACCGGGTGCGGCGACGCCGGTGTCGCGCGCGGCCTCGCGGGTGTAGACCAGCCCCTCCAATTCGGACGCCGGCTTCGGGCGGGTGGCCAGCGCGACCGGCACGCTCACCGCGACGTCCACGGCGAAGGCGATGATCGAAGAGATCATGTTCGCGCCCTGGTCGGTGCTGATCGCCACGAAACCGGTCTTGTACGCGACGTAGAATGCGATCGGTGCGACGGTTCCGGCGAGCAAGCCCCAGAACCCCGCTTTGGCGGTCATCCGCTTCCAGAACAGCGCCAAGATGAACGTCGCGAACAACGGGACGTTGAAGAACGAGAACAGGGTTTGCAGGTAGTTCATGATGTTGCTGAACGACGCGGCGATGAACGCAGTGCCCATCCCGGCCAGCACGCCGACCGCGGTGATCACGCGACCGACCCGCAGGTAGTGCGCGTCCGGCATCCCGGGCTTCAGGTACGGCCGCCAGATGTCGGTGGTGAACACGGTGTTGAAGCTCGAAACGTTCGCGGCCATGCCTGCCATGAACGAGGCCATCAGCCCGGTGACCGCGAGTCCGAGCACACCGTTCGGCAGCAAATCCCGCATCAGCAACGGGATCGCGTCGTTGTAGTCGTGCCCGCCGGTCTGCCCGATCTGCGGGTGGATCAGCAGCGCGATGATGCCGGGCAGCACGACGATCAGCGGGATGAACATCTTCGGGAACGCCGCGATCAGCGGAGTCCGCCGCGCCGCCGAGAGGTTGCGCGCCGACAGCGACCGCTGCACCTCGGCGAAGTTCGTCGTCCAGTAGCCGAACGAGACCGCGAAGCCGAGCCCGATCGTGATCGTCAGCCAGTTCGCGCCCAGCGGGTTGTCCTGTCCGAATCCGGTTCCGCCCCACGCGGTCAGGAATTCCGGCCCAGGACCGGATTGGACGCGTTCGATCAGTCCACCGACCCCGCCGATGCGCACCAAGCCCAGCACGGTCAGCGGCACCAGCGCGGCGACGATGACGAAGAACTGCAGCACCTCGTTGTAGATCGCCGAGGACAGCCCGCCGATGACGATGTAGGCGAGCACGAACAGGCCCGCGGTGAAAATGGACACCGTCAGCGGCCAGCCGAGCAGCGCACGCAGCACGATCGCCAGCGCGTAGAGGTTCACCCCGGCGATCAGCACCGACGCCACGGCGAACAGCGACGCGCTCAGCAGGTGCGAGGACGAGCTGAACCGGCGCAGCAGGAATTCCGGGACGCTGCGGACTTTCGTGTTGTAGTAGAACGGCATCATCACCAGGCCGAGGAAGACCATCGCCGGGATCGCGCCGATCAGGTACCAGTGGATCGTGTAAGCGCCGTACTGCGCGCCGTTCGCGGCCATCCCGAGGATTTCGGTCGCCCCGAGGTTCGCCGACACGAAAGCCAGGCCGGTCACCCACGCGGGCAGCGACCGGCCGGACAGGAAGAAGTCCAGGCTGTTGCGGACACTTCGCCGCGCGGCCAGGGCGATTCCCAGCACCACGGCGAAATAGCTGACCAGGATGAGGTTGTCGAGCCAGTTCATGGACAGCCGCAGGCTGTCGGCGGCCATCGTGGACACTTCCACGGACGGTGGGTCGGGCAAGTGCATCGGTTTTCCCTCGGCGTCGTTGACGAAGTCTGTCCCCTGGCGGATCCGGTGCCGCTCAACACCTCCCGGGTCCGGTGCTGTCGCGCACGATCAGCTCGGCGGACACGATCGAACGCCGCACCGGCCGGCCGCCTTCCATCCGCAGCAACATCTGCTCGAAGGTTTTCCGCCCGAGTGCGAGGAAATCCTGCCGAACCGTGGTCAACGGCGGGCAGAAGTAGGCCGCTTCCGGAACGTCGTCGAACCCGACCACCCGCACGTCGTGCGGAACCGAAAGCCCCGCCTCAGCCATCGCGCGCAGAACTCCCAGAGCCATCTGGTCGTTGGCGACGAACACCGCGTCGACCCCGCCGTGCGCGACCAGTTCCCGCCCCGCTTCGTAACCGGAGCGCGGGCTCCAGTCTCCGCGCAGTACCGGTGGTTCCGGCACTCCACGCACGCGCATCGCGTCACGCCAGGACTGCTCGCGAGCCTCGGTCTCCAGCCATCCTTCCGGGCCCGCGACGTGCCAGACCGGGCGATGTCCCAGCGCGAGGAGGTGCTCGGTCGCGAGCCGCGCTCCGCTGCGCTGATCCACCGCGACCACCGGGACCGGCGCCTGGTCGGTGTCGGCGACCGCGACCACCGGAACATCACCGGGAACATCCGCCAGCGCCTGAGCGGTCCGCACGTGCGGGGCGATCACCACGATCCCCGCCACGCACTGTCCACGAAGGACATCGATGGCCCGGCCGGAGTCCTCCGGATCGCTGACGCTGGAGATCGAAACCCCGTAACCGGCCTCGCGCGCGGCGTTCTCCACACCCAGCAGCGTGCTGGCCGGTCCGTGCAACACGGAGTCCAGGGCCACCACCCCCAACGTGCGGGAGCGGCCGGTGGCCAGTCCCCGCGCGAGCGCGTTCGGGCGGTACCCGAGCTGCTGCACGCTTTCCAGCACCCGCTTGCGGGTATCGGGCTTGACCGGGCCGGTGTCGTTGAGCACGCGCGAAACCGTCATCTGCGAGACGCCGGCGAGTTCGGCGACGTCGTGCAGCACCGGCTGGTGGCCGGACCGGCGGGCGGGACCTCCGGATCGCTGCACCACATCGACTCCCCTCGTCGCGTAGCAGTGCAGTGTTAGCGATAACAGCGGGACCGTCAACGGACCGGACGCCTTGCACACCTGGATCCCGCCGTTCGCCGCGGAAATTCCTGCGAACGCCGCAGCGACTACTACCCGGAGCGGATCCGCGCCGCGCTGCCCACCGGATCCGAACCGGCAAGCGGCCCGCCCCGGAGGGCTGGGTTCTGCTTGCTTGCGGGCGTCCGAGGACTCAGCCACCCGAACCGAGCCCTGAACAGCTCCTAGTGCATGATCGACATCATGCCGTGGCACCTTCCGCTCGAGACCGCGCAGCCGCTCACCCAGGCCGCACCGCTCGGCGCGAGTTCGGGACCGATGGGCGTCCTGTTCATAGTGGCGATGGTGCTGCTCGCGATCGCCCTGGTCCTCGCCGTGCTCGGCCGGTGGATCCGCTACCGCAACCGCCCGCGCGCCAGCGACGAGCGCTACATCTGAACCTCCCCCGGGTTGACCGTGCGCCCCCGCCTTGGCACTCTGCCATCAGGAACCCTGATCGAATTGAGGTGGCGGCACCGGTGGACGAGCAACAGCCGTGGGGCGAGTCGGTCCTGGTCGAGTTCGACGAGGGGATCGCCTGGGTCTCGCTGAACCGCCCGGACAAGCGCAACGCGATGAACCCGGCGCTCAACGACGAGATGATCCGCGTGCTCGACGCCCTGGAAGGCGACGAGCGCTGCAAGGTGCTCGTGCTGACCGGCGCCGGCGAGTCGTTCTCCGCGGGCATGGACCTCAAGGAGTACTTCCGCGAGGTCGACGAGACCGGCAGCGTCGCGGTGCAGGCGCGGGTGCGCAGGGCCAGCGCGGAATGGCAGTGGAAACGCCTGGCGCACTGGGCGAAACCGACCATCGCGATGGTCAACGGCTGGTGCTTCGGCGGCGCGTTCACCCCACTGGTGGCCTGCGACCTCGCGATCGCCGACGAGGCCGCGACGTTCGGGCTTTCCGAGGTGAACTGGGGAATCCCGCCGGGCGGAGTGGTCAGCCGCGCGCTGGCCGCCACCGTCAGCCAGCGGGACGCGCTGTACCACATCATGACCGGCGAAACCTTCGACGGACGCGAGGCGTCCCGGATGCGCCTGGTCAACGAGGCGGTCCCGGCCGGGCGGCTGCGCGAGCGCACCCGCGAGCTGGCGCTGAAGCTCGCCGGGATGAACCAGGTGGTGCTGCACGCGGCGAAGGTCGGGTTCAAGGTCGGCGCCGAAATGCCGTGGGAGCAGGCGGAGGACTACCTCTACGCCAAACTGGACCAGTCGCAGTTCGCCGACGGCGCAGGCGCCCGCGCCAAAGGCATGTCGCAGTTCCTGGACGACAAGAGCTACCGTCCGGGTCTGAGTTCTTTCGACCCGCAGCAGTGACTCGGCGGCGCCCTGCGCGCCCGGACCCGCGGGGACACCGTCCACTCAGGATACTCGGCGGAAGGTGAGGCGGTTGCGCAACCAAGGGCTCGGCTCCTGGCCCGCGCGGCGGGCTCGGATGACTCCGCACCGGATCGCCGTCCGCTACGGTGATCTCCGCCTGACCTATGCCGAGTTCGCTGCACGCGTGGCCGACCTCGCGCGCGGGTTGCACGAGAAAGGTGTGCGCAGCGGCGATCGGGTGGCCTTCCTCGGCCCGAACCATCCGGCCTTCCTTACGACGTTGTTCGCCTGCGGACGGCTCGGTGCGGTGTTCGTGCCGGTGAATTCCCGCTTCACGGCGTCCGAAGTGGACCACGTGGTGCGGGATTCCGGTTGTTCGGCGCTGATCCACACCGCCGATCGAGCCGAAACCGCGGCCCAGCTCGGCATCGAGCGGCTGCGCACGATGCCGGTCGACGCGCCGACGCCGTCCGCGGACGCGGCCGAGCCGCCGGACCTGCCGGTCACGCTCGACGATCCCTGCTTGATCATGTACACCTCGGGCAGCACCGGCCGCCCCAAGGGTGTGGTGCTCACGCACGGAAACCTGACCTGGAACAGCTACAACGTGCTGGTCGAGAACGACCTGACCGCCGACGAGCGCACGCTGATCGTCGCGCCGCTGTTCCACGCGGCCGCGCTGGGCATGGTCTGCCTTCCGACGCTGCTCAAAGGCGGCGAAGTGCTGCTGCACCCGTCGTTCGACGCCGGTGCGGTGCTCGAGGCGATCGAGCGGGACCGCGTGACGCTGATGTTCGGCGTGCCCGCGATGTACGACGCCCTTGCGGCGCACGAGGAATGGGCCGGGACCGACCTGTCGAGTCTGCGGCATCTGCTGTGCGGCGGTGCGCCGGTGCCGACCGCGACGATTCAGCGTTACCTCGCAAGGGGTTTGAGCTTCTCGCAGGGCTACGGCATGACCGAGGCGGCGCCGGGCGCGCTGTTCCTGGACCGCGAGCACACCACCAGCAAGATCGGATCAGCCGGGGTGCCGTCGTTCTTCACCGGCGTCCGCGTCGTCGACGCCGCCGGACGCGACGTGGTGCCCGGTGAGCGCGGTGAAGTGGTGGTCAGCGGGCCGAACGTGATGCGCGGCTACTGGAACCGGCCGGAAGAGACCGCGATCGCGTTGCGCGACGGCGAATTCCGCTCCGGCGATGTCGCCGAGGTCGACGAGGACGGTTACGTCTACATCGTCGACCGCATCAAAGACCTGATCATTTCCGGCGGGGAGAACATCTACCCGGCCGAGGTGGAGAACGAGGTCCACGATTTTCCCGGCGTGGAATCCTGCGCGGTGATCGGTGTTCCGGACGAGAAGTGGGGCGAAGCCGTGCGCGCCGTGGTGGTTCGCGCACCGGGCGCGGACTTCGACGCCGCGGCGCTGCTGGCGCACCTGCGCGGGCGGCTGGCCGGCTACAAGGTGCCGAAGTCGGTGCGGTTCGCCGAGGCGTTGCCCCGCACCGGCTCCGGCAAGATCAGCAAGTCCGAGGTGCGCGACCGCTTCGGCGACTGACCCCGCAGCGCCCTCACCGGTCGCGTTGCGCCGATCCGGCGATTCACGCGCCTGTCGGGCGCCAATGTCCGCGGCACGCCCGAGCCGTTTCTCCCAGAGTGAACGGACCGTTCGCCCAATCTAGTCGGACCAACAGGCCGTTCACTCGAAACTTCCGAGCGGCTGAGCGCGGCTCAGCGGCGGGCCTCGGACAACGCGCCGAGCGTGTCGACGCCGTGCCGCAGCGTCTCGCGGAACTCGTCGCGCTGGCGCTTGTCCAATCCGGCCAGCAGTTCGTTCTCCAGCTCCAGCACGGCGGGCGCGCAGCGAGTCAGCAGCTCGCGCCCGTCGTCGGTGAGCGTGGCCAGCAGCACGCGCCGGTTGTTCTCGTCCGGCCTGCGCGCGATCAGCCCGCGCTTCTCCAGCGCCAGCACCATTTCGTGCATCGTCTGCGGCCGCAGGAAAGAACGGCGGGCCAGTTGCGCCGACGACAACGCGCCCTTGGACTCCAGCACGGTCAGCGCCGTGTACTGCAACGTGGTGAGCCCGAGCGGGCGCAGCACATCGTCCATCAGTGCCCGGATCACCAGCTCCAGGCGTTTGACCAGGTACAGCGTCAGCGGTGTCGGCGAGGCGGCGGAGTCGAGCTCGGTGCCGGGCTGCTCTGCATGGCTGCTCACCGCGCCATGATGTCACCCCGCGCCGAGGCGCCCGCAGGACCTCGCCGATTTCCGGCTCACTGCATGGTTTCCGACTCCACCCAGGTCAGGTAGGCGCGGTTGCCGCCGATGATCGGGGTGGCGATGACCTCCGGCACGTCGTAGGAGTGGTTCGCCCGGATGTGCTCGATCAGCGCCTCCAGCCGTTCCGCGGAGGTCTTGACCTGCAGCTGCCACTCCGGGTCGTCCTGCACCGCGTCGTCCCAGCGGTAGAAGCTGCGGATCTGCGCGACCTGCACGCACGCCCCCACGCGGGCGTCCACGATGCTGCGGGCCAGCTCGGCAGCGGCCTGCTCGGAGTCCGTCGTCGTCACGACCTGCACGTGATCAGCCATGGGCGCCAGGGTAACGCCCGGTTCAGCGCAGCGTGCGACGCAACCGCACCCGGTACGAGTAGTGCTCCGGCAGGAAGTAGCTCACCGCCAGCTCCACCGGCTGGCCTGCGGTGGACTGGTAGATCCGGTCGATGCGCAGCAGCGAGCGGTCCGGTTCGCAGCCGAGGTGCTCCGCCGCGCCCGCGGACGCCTGCCCGACGGTGATGCTCTGCTCGGCCTCCGCGATGGGATCGCTCATCCGCTCGTCCAGCAGCCCGATGATGGTGAACCGGCTGCGCGCGCCCACCTCGGTCAGCTCCGGCACGTCCGCCAGCAGCCCGCCCACCGCGGGCGGCAGGTAGACGGTGGACAGGCAGAACGGGATGTTCTCGTGCAGCCGCAGGAACGCGAGGGTGTGCACCCGGTCGGTGTGCAGCTGGAGCCTGCCAGCTGCGTCCAGCGCGACTTCTTTGCGCAGCGGTGCGACGAGTTCCATCGTGGTGTCGATCGACAGTCCCATGAGGTCGTCGACCGACCCGAACTGGCGCAGGTACTGCTCTTCGCGCGGAGCGGCGAAGGTGCCCCGCCCCGGAACCCGGTACACCATCCCTTCCGAGACCAGGTCCTGGAAGGCGCGGCGCACGGTCTGCCTGCTGACCCGGTGGTTCTCGGCGAGCTCGGCCTCGGTGGGCAGCCGCACGCCGTCCGGGTAGTCGTGGCGCAGGATCGCCGCGCGAAGCTCTCGCGCGAGCTTCGCGTAGGCGCTCTGCTTGGCCTCACCCACGTCCGCACCTCATTTCCGCTGAGGTCCCGACCGTAGCCGACGCCCGGCGGGCGGGGTCCGGGACGGCGAGCGTTCAGGCGTCCAGGCCGCCGCGGGAGACCAGTTGGGAGGCGATCACGTTGCGCTGGATCTCGTTGGTGCCTTCGCCGACGATCATCAGCGGGGCGTCGCGGAAGTAGCGCTCCACGTCGAACTCGGTGGAGTAGCCGTAGCCGCCGTGCACCCGCACCGCGTTCAGGGCGATCTCCATCGCCGCCTCCGAGGCGTAGAGCTTGGCCATCCCGGCTTCCATGTCGACCCGGCGGTCCGCATCGGACTCGCGGGCCGCGTGCAGCGTGAGCTGCCTCGCCGCGGTGAGTTTGGTGGCCATGTCGGCCAGCATGTTGCCGATGGACTGGTGCTTCCAGATGGGTTTGCCGAAGCTTTCCCGTTCCTGCGCGTAGTGCAGCGCGTCCTCGAGCGCGGCCCGGCCGACGCCGAGCGCCCGCGACGCGACCTGGATGCGGCCGGTTTCCAAGCCCTTCATCATCTGCCCGAAGCCTTTTCCTTCGACCCCGCCGAGCAGCGCATCCGCCGGAGCGCGGTAGTCCACGAAGGACAGTTCGCAGCTCTCCACGCCCTTGTAGCCGAGCTTCGGCAGGTCGCGGGAAACCTCCAGGCCGGGACCGTGCTCGGCCAGCAGGATGGAGATTCCCCTGTGCGCGGGCTCAGCGGCCGGATCGGTCTTGCACAGCAAGGCGATCAGGCCGGAACGCCGGGAGTTCGTGATCCACGTCTTGGCGCCGTCGACCACGTACTCGTCGCCTTCGCGGCGGGCATGGGTGGTCATGGCCTGAAGATCGGAACCGCCGCCGGGCTCGGTCAGCGCCATCGCCGCGCGGGTCTCGCCGGTGGCCATCTTCGGCAGGTACTTGGCTTTCTGCTCTTCGGTGCCGAAGTGCAGCAGCAGCTTGGAGACCACGGTGTGCCCGCCCATCGCACCGGCCAGGCTCATCCAGCCGCGCGCCAGCTCCTCGGTGATGAGCACGTAGCACGGCGTGGACACCGGGTTGCCGCCGTGCTCCTCCGGGATGGCGAGGCCGAAGATGCCCAGTTCCTTCATCCGCTCGATGAGCGCCTCGGGATAGGTGTTGGCGTGCTCCAGCTCTTGCACGACCGGCTTGACGTCCCTGTCCACGAACTCGCGCACGGTTTCGACGATCAGCTGCTCGTCGCGGTCCAGGATGTCCACAGTGCTCACTTGGTGCTTCCTCTCAGATGACGCCTTGCGCGCGGAGTTCGCCGATCTCTTCTTGGTTCCGGCCGAGTTCGGCGAGGATCGTGCCGCTGTGGTCACCGACGTCCGGCACGGGATCCATGCGTGGTTCCACTCCGGACAGGATGGCCGGTGGCAGCAGCGCGGGCACGACCGAGCCGGGGATGCCGATGTCGCGCCAGCGGCCGCGTTCGGTCAGCGCCGGGTGCTGCAGGAACTCCGCGACCGAGTTCAGCCCGGCGTTGGCGATGCCGATCTCGTCGAGCAGCTTGCCGGCTTCCTCGGAGTCGAGGCAGGCGAACCGGTCCGCGATGATGCCGTCGAGCTCATCGCGATGCCGGACCCGCGCGGAGTTCGTCGCGAACCGTTCGTCGCCGGTCAACCCCGTGTCACCGAGAAACCGCCCGCACAGCGCCGCCCACTCGCGATCGTTCTGCACCGCCAGCAGCACCTGCTTGCCGTCGGCCGCGGTGAACGGCCCGTACGGCGCGATCGTCGGGTGGCTGGCCCCGGCGCGCTGGGGCTGGGTGCCGGTGTGCCGGGTGAAGTGCGCGGGCTGGCTCACCCACTCCGCGAGCGAGTCGAACAGCGACACCTCGACCGAGCGGGCCTCGCCCGTCGTGGCCCGCAGGTACAGCGCGCTCAGAATCCCGGAGTACGCGTACATCCCCGCCGAAATGTCCGCAATGGACACTCCGACCTTCGCCGGTTCCTCCCCGCCGGTCAGCGACACCAGACCGGTCTGGCACTGCACCAGCAGGTCGTAGGCCTTGCGCTGCGACCAGGACCCGCTGGAGCCGAACCCGGAGACGTCGCAGACGATCAGCTTGCCGTTGTCCAGGCTTTCCGCGTCCAGGCCCATCCGCGCGGCCGCGCCGGGAGCGAGGTTCTGCACGAACACGTCCGCTCCGGCCAGCAGTTCGTCCAGCACCGCGCGTCCGCGCTGGTCCTTGAGGTCCAGCGCCAGCGACTCCTTCGACCGGTTCAGCCACACGAAGTAGCTGGCCTGCCCGTCGACGGATTCGTCGTAGCGGCGGGCGAAATCCCCGTCCCCCGGCCGCTCGATCTTGATCACGCGGGCGCCGAGGTCGGCGAGCTGGCGGGTGGCGAACGGCGCGGCCACCGCCTGCTCGATGCTCACGACGGTGATGCCGTCCAACGGCCGCATCAGTCGATCACCCCTTGGCGCGGGAACGTCCGGTCCAGCAGGTCGCGCACCGACTTCCAGTTCCCGCCGTCGAGCAGGCCCGCGGCTCCGCAGGCGCTGAGCTTTTCCGCCAGTTCAGCCGAATTCGGCGGCCGGGACGGCGATCCCGGCGGGTGTACCAGCTCGGTGCGCAGCGGCTCGCCGTCGTGCTCGACCTCGATGTCGACCGCGCCGGCCAGCAACCCGTCCGCACCCGGCGGGTAGGCGGTTTCCACGCGCCGCAACAACTTCTGCGCCTCCGGGCGCGCGACCGCTTCGTCGCTGAACGACGCGAAATCCGGGTAGTCGTCGAGCAACGCCGTCGCCACCGCGTACTGCATGCTGAATTTGCCTTGCAGCCCCGTGCCCGGCCGGTCGTGGATCAGCGGCTGCACGGTCCCTTCCGGAGTCCGAACCCGCACGCGCCGCACTTCGCCCCGGATGTCGCCGCGCACCTCGCGCAGCGCGGCGATCGGGCGCTGCATCGCGTAGCAGCACGGGAACACCTTGATCGCCAGCCCACCCGGCACCGCCGGGCCGTTCAACGCGAGGTCACCGGGTTGCCCGCCCACCAGCCGGAGCCAGTCGTCCAGCGCAGCCGGGTCCGCGCTCGCGCCCGCCCTGGCGAGCCCAGCCGCCCGGACCCCGGCCTCCGCTGCGAACCCGACCTGCAGGGATTTCCCATGCGTGCCAAAGGCTTTCTGCGCACCACCGGCCGCGGGAACGGCCAGCGCCATCGCCGTGGCCAACCGCTCGGCGTCCAACCCCATCGCTCTGCCCGCCGCTACCGCAGCGGCAGGCGCTCCGGCGGTGCAGGTCGCGTGCCATCCGGCCGAGTAGTGCTGCCACCCGAGCCGTTCGCCGAGCCGCGCCATCACTCCGGCCCCGGCGAGGTAGGCGTCCGCTCCCCCGCCCGCGGCCAGCACGGCCGGGACCACGACGACGCTGATGTGCGTGGTCGACTCGATGTGCAGGTCGTCGAAGTCGAGCACGTGCCCGATCGCGGCCCACCGCGCGGCGTCCGGCAAGCCGGCCGCGATCCCGGTCAGCGGATGCTCGCGGGCGGCGAGGGCGACCGCGGCGGTGTCCAGCAGCGAACGCCGCGCCAGTTCGAGGTCGTCCGGGCCCGGGGTGAACTCCGCGGCCCAGCGGGCGAGGGTTGCAGCGGTGCTGGTCATGTTCGCCGTCCATCCTGACCACCCGCGGCGGCCTCCGGGAAACCCGACAGCACATTTGTACGGCCAATTGCGCCGCCAGGTCAACGCCGCCCGTGCAATGCCGCGCGGTCGACGCCGCACCGCGACCCGGCGAGCGGACCCCTCGTACCCCTCCACTCCAGGAGCGAACGGACCGTTTGACCAATCTATTGGGGCCAACAGTCCGTTCACTCGACGTCGATGGCGCCGGAGCGGGCGAACCGGCCCGATGGGTTGACACCCGGCGACCCCGATCACAAACTGACGCAACGTTTTGTACGGCTAAATCCGATCCGGCCGTTCCGCCGAGGCGTCCGCCCCGGCTCTCCCCCTCTTGCGGGCTCCCTGATGGAGGTCTGTGTCCATGAGCGGTTCACCCCTGCTCGCCGCGCTCAGCGGTGCGCGCGTCGGCAGGCTGCACCGGCGGGTGCTGCTGACCGTGAGCGTGATGTTCTTCTTCGATCTGGCCGACCTGAACAGCTTCGCGTTCGCCGCCCCGGCGATCCGCCGCGCGCACGACTTCTCGGTGCACGACGTGGCGTGGGTGACCGGTGTCGGGTTCGCCGGAATGGCCGTCGGCGCGATCCTCGGCGGCAGGCTCACCGACCTGCTCGGGCGCCGCGCCGGGATGTTGTGGTCGGTGGTGCTGTTCTCGGCGGGTTCGCTGATGAACGCGCTGGTCACCGGCGTCGGGCTGATGGCGGTGGCGCGGTTCGCCACCGGGATCGGGCTCGGCGCGCTGACGACCGTGGCGATCACCTACCTCTCCGAGGTCACCCCCGCCGAGAAGCGCGGACGCTTCCAGTCGATCGCGCTGGGCACCGGCCTGATCGGCATCCCGGTCGTCGCGTTCCTCGCGCGCGGCCTGACCGGCACGCATCCCGAGTCGTGGCGACTGCTGTTCCTGTTCGGCGCCTTGGGTTTCCTGCTGATCCCGATGCTGCTGCGGCTGCCCGAATCGCCGCGCTGGCTGCTGACCCGCGGCCGCTACGAGGAGGCGGCGGCGATCGTGCGCCGATTCGCGCCCGAGCACACCGGAAACGAGCAACAGCCCGCCGAAGAGCCACCGCGAGCCAGGATGGCCGACCTGTTCGCCCCGGGGATGCGCCGCAACACGATCGCGCTGATGGTGGTGTGGCTGTTCGCGCTGGTCGGCTTCTACGGTTTCCAGTCGTGGATCCCGACGCTGCTGGCCGATCACGGGCAGGACTTCGCCAAGAGCCTCACGATGTCGGCGTTGACCACGGTCGGCGCCGTGCCCGGCGCGTTCCTGGCGTGGCCGTTCATCGACCGCTTCTCGCGCAAGAAGATGGCGACCGTGCTCGGCCTGATCGTGACCGCGCTCGGCGTGGGCTACGGGCTCGCGGACAACAGCGCGCTGATCGTGGTGTTCGGAGTGCTGGTCGCGGCGTTGACGCAGACCTACATCGCGGTGCTGTACTCCTACACGCCCGAGGTGTTTCCCACCCACCTGCGCACGGCCGGTGCCGGGCTCGGCAACGGGCTCGGCCGGATCGGGAACGTGGTGGCACCGCTGGTGATCGCCACGATCTACACGACGCCGTCGCTGGGCTATGCGGCGGTTTTCGTGTTCATCTCGGGTTGCTGGCTGGTGGCGACGGCGACGCTGGCGCTGTTCGGCGTCGAGACCAAGCGCACGTCGCTGGAACAGCTGCACGAGGGCAGGATGGCGCCGGACGAGAGGAGCATCGGTGCTTGAGGAACACTTGGCGGGCTGGCCCCCGGAGGCGCTGACGGAATCGGATCCGATGCCGCCGGAACCCGCGCGGGCGCTCGCGGCCGTGCTGGAGACGCCGGACGAGTTCGGCGACGAGTCCGAGCTTCCCGCGCTGTGGCACTGGATCTACTTCCTGGAGTGGGCGCGGCACGGCGAGCTCGGCCCGGACGGGCATCCGCTCGAAGGGCACTTCCTGCCGCCGATTCCGGACCGCAGGAGGATGTTCGCGGGCGGGCGGCTCACCCTGTCGACTCCCCTGGTGCTCGGTCGCCCCGCGCAACGAACGTCCTCTTTGGACAACGTCGCGGTGAAGCAGGGACGCTCCGGTGAGATGGCGTTCGTGACCGTGCGCAACGAGTACCGGCAGGACGGTGCGCTGCGGCTGGTCGAGGAGCAGGACTACGTCTACCGCTCCGGCGAGAGCGGCGGGAAAAGCCCGCAGGAGCACCACGTTTCGCCCGCCGAGTCAGATGCCCCTTGGCAGGAACCGTTCACCGGTGACCCCGTCCGGTTGTTCCGCTTCAGCGCGCTGACGGCGAATTCGCACCGCATCCACTACGACGCGCCTTACGCGCGGGAGGTCGAGTCGTATCCCGGGCTGGTCGTGCACGGGCCGCTGCTGGTGCTGCTGATGACCGAGATGGCTCGGCGCCGCACCGGGCGTGGCGTGTCCTCAGTGGACTACCGGCTGAAACGTCCCGTGTTCGCCGGTGATCCGGTGCTGGTCACCGGACGACCCGAGGGCACCGCAGCCGATCTCACCGTGCTCACCGGCCACGACACCGTGCACGCCCAAGCCCACGTCCAGCTCGCCTGACCGGGGCGGCGGAGCAGCCTGTCCTATCCGGCACCCGTCGCGCGGCTTCAGTGGAGTTCGACCACCCGCAGCGGCGCGGCGCGCAGGTCGGCCATGGTCCAGCTCGCACCCGCCAGGGCGCAGGCGAAGCGGGCGACCGCGCTCGGGTCGCGTTCACCGGGCTCGAAGGCGAGTTCCGCGATGGTTCCGGCGGCATCGTCGGCCGCTCGGACTTCTGCGGGCAGCTTGTCCTCGAACGGTCCGTCCACTTCGTCCGAATTGGTGCGGAACACCGCCCGCCCGTTCACCGCGTAGGTGAGGCTGGTCAAGCCGTTGATGCACTCGTGCAGCGTGATCGCCGGACCGCCTGCGGCCGAGAGCACCTCGGCGGGATCGCTGGTGGCGTCCCAGCCGCCTTCGGGGGCCGACTCCGGCACCTCCGTGGGGGCGGCCGCTCCGAGGATGCGCCGGAGGATCGGCAGCCCGCCGATCGCGACGGTCGCCCCGGCGTCGTCGTACACGAACGTCCAGCCGCCGATCCGGCCTGCCAGCAGCACGCTCATCGCCCGGGAGTCCGAGCCGAAAGCGGCCTTGGCCATCGAAACGCCCTCCGGCCGTTCCGCGGGCAACGTGCACGGCACCGCCGCGGAAGGATCGGCTTCCAACACCCGCAGGACCTCGTCCGGGCTCATGTCCCGCACCAGGTGCAGAATCGCGTTCGGCTCCTCTTCGGCCATTTCGGACAACCAGATCGGGTACCCGTCTTCGTCCAGCGTTCCGGAGGGGAATCCGGGTGTGTCCATCCCCGCGGCTCCTCGTTCGATCGATTTCGCGCATCATGCCCGCTTCGGCCGCACGAGCGCTGCTGAGCGCAACGAGCACCGGGGAATCCCTTGTCGGCCCTTCCACGGCTCGTACCCGTTGCGGCGCCTTGAGCGGGAGCCATCCCGGGCTAAGGGAGAAAACGCGCCACCGCGCCGCCGAGTCCTCAATGGACGGACGGTCGAGTCGACCGGACGAACCGGCGGAGCCGAACGTCCTCGGCGCGGCGTCGCACGCGGAAGCGAACGGGCGGCCACCGGCGGTCCCGTCCGCCTGCGCTCAGCTCCCGACAGGTTTGGCCAGCGGGAACGCCAGCGTGTCCCGGATGGAACGCCCGGTCAGCAGCATGATCAACCGGTCGATGCCGAGTCCGAGTCCACCGGTGGGCGGCATGGCGTATTCCAGCGCGGTCAGGAAGTCCTCGTCCAGCTCCATCGCCTCCGCGTCCCCGCCCGCGGCGAGCCGGGACTGCTCGGTGAGCCTGCGGCGCTGCTCGACGGGATCGGTCAGCTCCGAATACCCGGTTCCCAGCTCGACGCCGAACGCGACGAGGTCCCACCGCTCGGCCAGCCGCGGATCCGCGCGGTGCGGGCGCGCCAGCGGCGCGACCTCCGCGGGGAAATCCGTGTAGAAGGTGGGTTCCTGCGTGCTGGGCTCCACCAGCCGCTCGTAAACCTCGTGCACAACGGTTCCGCGGTCCCATTCGGGGTCGTGGGGAACACCGGCCGCCGCACAAGCCCGGTGCAGATCCTCCAGCGGTGTGCCGATGGTGATCTCTTCGCCGAGCGCCTTCGAGATCGCCTCGTTGACGGTGATGACGGGCCATTCCCCGCTGAGGTCCACATCCCCGTCGCGGCGGGCGATCTGGGCACCGTTGACCGCCTCCGCGGCGGCCTGCACCAGCCGGCGGCACAGCTCCCGCACGGTCCCGTAGTCGGCGAACGCCGCATAAGCTTCCAGCACCGTGAATTCGGGATTGTGCCGGTAGGAAACCCCTTCGTTGCGGAACACGCGGCCGATCTCGAAGAGTTTGTCCACGCCGCCGACGCAGAGCCGTTTGAGGTAGAGCTCCGGCGCGATCCGCAGGTACAGCGGCATGTCGTAGGCATTGCTGCGGGTGCTGAACGGCCGCGCGTTCGCGCCGCCGTGCACGGGTTGCAGCACCGGCGTCTCCACTTCGAGGAAGCCATCGCCGATGAGCGCGCCTCGCACCGCGTGCAGCGTGGCGCTGCGCGCGTGCAGTGCTTCTCGCGCTTGCGGCCGCATGACCAGGTCGAGGTAGCGCTGCCGAACCCGGGCGTCCTGGTCGGTGAGCCCCCGGTGCTTGCTCGGCAGCGGGTGCAGGCACTTCCCGGCCATCGTCCATTCCGTTGCCAGCAGGGACACTTCGCCGTGCGCGGAGGCCACGACGTCACCGGTCACCGACACCTGGTCGCCGATGTCCACCTGCTCGCGCCAGGTCCGCAAGGCGTCGCCGCTGCCCGAGGCCGTGAGCATCACCTGCACGTCGCCGGAGAAGTCGCGCAGGCTCGCGAAGCACACCCCGCCGTGGTCGCGCAGCAGCATCACGCGCCCTGCCAACGAAGTCCGGTCGCCGGTGGTGCTGTCGGCGGCCAGGCCACCGTGGCGGTCCAGCAGGCTGCGGCAGGATTCCGCTCGGGTGATCCCGGCCGGGTACGGGTCGATTCCCCGGGCGCGCAGGTCGTCGGCCTTGTCCAGCCGCATCCGGGATTGTTCCGGAACGTCCCCGGAATCCGGGCGCGGTTCGGAAAGCGCCGGAACGCGGCGATGCTCGCCGGACGGCTCCTCGGGCGCGGCGACGGGTGCGGCACCCGGCACGGACAGGAAACCTTCCGCGATCACCGACGCGACTCCGATCCGCGCCAGCTCGCGGCGTTCGCAGAAGCCGACGAACCGAGGCGACCAGCGCGGCTGGTACTTGACGTTCGCGCGGTACAGCGATTCGAGCTGCCACCAGCGGGAGAAGAACAGCAGCAGGCCGCGCCAAGCCTGCAACACCGGTCCCGCGCCGAGCCGGGCGCCTTCGTCGAACGCCGAGCGGAACACCGCGAAGTTCAGCGACACCCGCTCCACGGCGAACCACCACGCCTGCTGCATCAGCGAACAGACCATCAACTCCACGACGCCGTTGTCCGAACCGCCTTCGCGGCGCATCAGGTCCAGCGACAGCCCGTGCCGTCCCCACGGGGTCAGCGACAACAAGCCGACCGGGCGCTGGTCCGCGTCCAGCGCTTCCACCAGCACGCATTCCCCGTCGGCCGGGTCGCCGAGGCGGCCGAGCGCCATCGAGAAGCCGCGTTCGGTGTCGGTGTGCCGCCATTCGCGGGCGAGCCGCATCGCCTCGGCCATTTCCCGCTGCGGCACGTCGGAGTGCCTGCGGATGCGTGCGGTGTACCCGGCGCGGCGCACCCGGTTGACCGCCTGGCGCACCGGTCGCATGTCCCGCCCGTCGAGGTTGAATTCCGCGGTGTGCAGGATCGCCTCGTCGCCGAGCTGGAGGATCTTGAGCCCGGCGCGGGCGTAGGCGGCGGCGCCCGCTTCGCTGACGCCGAGCACGGCCGGTACCCAGGTGTATTCGCGGCACATCGCCAGCCAGCGGTCGATGGCCGGGCGCCACGCTTCCGGTTCGCCCAGCGGGTCACCGCTGGCCAGGCAGACCCCGGCGACTTCCCGGTAGGTGATGGCGGCCTTGCCGCTGGGCGAGAACAACGCGGCCTTGTCGCGGCGGGTGGCGAAGTAGCCGAGGGAGTCGCGTTCGCCGCTTTCCGCCAGCAGCGTCCGGATCCGCCGCTCGTCGTCCTCGCTCAGCGCCGAGGCGACCCGCTGGGCCCGCAGCATCAGCAACAGCGCCGTGAACAGCGCGGCGGCGCCGAACAGCCCGAGCAGCAGGTTCACCCAGGCGGGAGCGTGCCCGTCCCGGGCGATGTCGAAGGTCACCGCCCCGCCCAGCACCCGCTCAGCGGTCCAGGTCAACCACTCCCACGGGTTCTCCAGCGATCCGGGCGCCAGCCACGCCAGCACGAATCCCAGGCCGACCGACGTGGTGACGAGCAGGGCGAACACCGATAGGCCCTGGCGCACACCGCCGCGCTTGGTCCGGCCGTAGAACTCGTCGCGCGCCAGCAGCAGCGCCGCGAACACGGCCACGCTGACTGCGAGGTTGACCGCGAAGACCCACCCGCCCCACTCCGGCGCCCGATATCGGCCGACTTCTTCGGCCAGCAATTCCTGATCGGTGCTCCACAGGAAGACCACGAGCGCATCGGCCAGCGTTTGCAGCACCAGGATGAGCAGCAGGAGGCGGTAGGCGACGTGCTTGCGCCGTTCCAGCGCCGCGGCGAGCACCACGAGGAAAGCGGCGTACGCGAGGTTGGGCGGTGCGGGGAACACGAAGTCGTCCACGATCCGGCGGACCGGCTGGATGCCGCCGGTGACCGCCAGCCCCACCGCGGAGGCAACGCTGAGCAGCGCGATCAGCAGCAGCGCACCCGCCGCCGCCCGCGGTACCCGGGCGTGCCATCCGGAGCTGCTGCGCACCGCGTCCGCATCCCGCGGATCGGCCGCCGGCGCGACCGCCTCCCGAACCATCAGAACCTCCCTGGCGCACCACCATCGGCCCGCACGGCGAACGGCGGCGGCATTTCCGCCGCGCATGGATATCACCATCCGCGGGCGGTCCGATGACCTGCCCCGCCGCTCACTCCGCCGATCACCGCTGAGCGCGCAGGGTGAAGGACTCGCGCAGCACGAGCACGATGATCAGCGCGTCAGGCACGACCAGGGCTATCGAGTGCGTGTGCAACGCGCGCAGGAGCTCGAATGCTACGAACGGCGCCAGCGCCGCGGTCGCCACCGGCGCGCTGCTCGTGGTTGCGCCCGCCCCGGATGGGCGCGTTGGCAACAGCAGACTGCTGGCAAATCGCCTACGGAACACCGTCAGCCGCCGGGCCGACGCGCCCGCTACGGCACCTGCTGCGGTAGGGGATCAGCTGCAACGCAACTACGAGAGCTGGTCCATGCCCAGCGAGTACCGCACACCGATACGGTCGCTTCCGAACCTGTTCAATCGGTCGGTCAATCAGCGACCCATTCGACACAAGTCGGCTGACGTCGGCTGGCCAGGAACTCATCGAGGGCGCTCAGCACCTGGTCGGCCGAGATCTCCTTGTACTCGGCGAGTTGAGCGTGGTGACCGCCGCGCCAGTAGTCCACCGGCTCGGTGTTGGAGCCGTTGGCAGGACGGTACGAAGTGCGGCCGTCCCAGTACGTCAGCACACCGCGGTCGCCGTCGAGCCCGACCGACAACTTCGGCGCGCGCCGCTCGCTGATGTTCACGAAGAAGGTCCAGGCCTGCTTCGGCTGGTCCCGGTTGGCCCGCTGCAACGCCTCGACGATCGCGGCCCGGTCATCGATCGCCGAAACTTCCACGCCGCCTTCTTCGAGAAGTTCGGCGACAACCGCGCTGCTCATGACCGTTGCCCCCTGCCGCCGACGGTGTTCCGTCGGCGACAGGGTGTCAGCAAGGTATGACAGCGAAGCACGCTCTGACGCCCGGATGCCGGCTCGCCAGCGAGCCGACTACTTCCGGTCGAAGCGGCCGCGCTTCACCGCGGCCACGAAGGCTCCGACGTCGACTCGCAAGGTGGCGCCGTCCGGGTCCTTCGAGTCGCGCAGGTAGCGCAGGTCGTCGGACAGCTCGACGCAGTCCGAGCCTTGCTGGCTGCGGCTGGATTTCCTCCACCGTTGGCAGTTGCTCATCGGGTTGTCTCCCATCGCTGCGCCATCTCCGCGATCGTCCGGGTGGACTTTTCGGGGGCAAACGACAACTTGTCTAGCTGATCAGCCGCCTGCCGGTAAACCTCGATGTCCGCATCCTCATGCACGAGCAAGGTCGACCGGCGGTTCTCCATCTGAACGATGGGAGCTGCGGACCCAGACTCGATCAGCGTGAAGGCGCCGTCCAAGGCAGGATTCCAACCGCTCCGGTACGGGATCAGTCGCAAGGCGACGTTAGGGCGCTGTTGCATCGAAACCAGGTGCCGCAGTTGCTCTCCCATGACCGTCGAGTCACCGACGGTCTGGTGCAGGACGGCTTCACCGAGGTAAACCACCAAGTTCACCGGGTCAGTGCGGGTCACGACTTCTTGACGGCCGAGCCGCAGCGCCACTCTCGCCGACACCTCGTTCAACGGAACGCTCACACCGCTTGTCATGATCGCCCGGACGTAGCTCGGAACCTGCAAGAGCCCAGGAACCAGCAATGGCGACACCGCGATGATCCGGCTCGCCAGCTGTTCGAAGTCGATCAGAGCCGATAGCTGCCGCTCCCGCTCCGGCAGTGTCGTCGCCACCCACGGCGGGTTCTTCGCCTCGTACGCCAGGGACATGATCTCGTCGAAACGATCGCCGCTGACGCCGAGGGCGCTGAGGATCTGCGCGGTGCGTTCGGGCGTCAGCGGGCGTTCTCCGTTCTCCCAGCGGGAGATTTCGCCGGAGTGGCGGCCGATCCGGCCGGCCAGGTCACGCAGGCTCGTGCTGCGGTCGTTGCGCTCCTTGCGCACCGCCAGGCCGAGCGCGCGGGCTTTGGGGGTCGCGGCCAAGTGTTGCTCCTCGCTGTTCGTCGGCGACCGCTCGACATCGATGTTCACCTGCTGCGCGCACGGCAACATCGTTGTTGCGGGCCTCGGGCTTCCAAGAAGATCACTGCTGCCGGGGAAACGGCAGCGACCACGTCGCTCACTTCTACCACGTGACTATCGCGCCACAGCAAGGAAAAACGACCGAGCGGGTGATCAGGAATTGCAGCGATACCAGGCGCCGGAACAGCTCGCGGACCGCCGCGCCACCGAAGACGTCATGGCCGAATGGACGCTCGTGCAACGGAAATTGCGAACCTGCTTCCACTGCTCGCAGGTGTACCTCGGGCCGGAGGACGCCACGCGGTGCGAGAAGTTCCACGAAGGCGCGGATTCCCGATGACTTCGCGCGGATGGACGTGGATGACTTCGGTGCTGGAGTCGGCATGGCACCTCGTCCCGGAGCGGTTCGAGACGTTCCGAGCACCTTGCGCATGCGGGCATTTCGTCACCGGACCGGTGCATCGGCGGCTGGCCGAGAACCCGCCCGCCACCGGGTTCCGATGCCGAGCCTGCGTCCGCGCCGCTGAAGAATCCCCCGACATGGCGCGGAAACCACACTCCCCCGAACGCCCGGCCCAACCGGGCGAGATCCGGTGGCCGACCACCCCTCCCAGGACGGCCGCCTGAACCGGGGCGGCGCCGGCTCCCCTCCCCCACCGGCGCCGCCCCGCCCCCGACCTTGAGCGAACGGACCGTTTGACCAATCTATTGGGACCAACAGTCCGTTCACTCCACCCAACCCCGCTCCGTAGCGAGCGCCAGCTCCGAGCGAACGGACCGTTTGACCAATCTATTGGGACCAACAGTCCGTTCACTCGGACAGGACCCGCGCGACTGTGGCGAAGTTGGACGCGCCACTGTTGCTAACACAGGTGTGTTAGTTTGGTGCGGTGGTGCGCACGATCGATCAGGAGGCGCGGCGGCGGGTCATCGTCGACGCGGTGTGGCGGACGTTGGACCGCGGTGGGCTGGAAGAGGCATCGGTGCGGAAGGTGGCGGCCGAATCGGGGCTGGCCACCGGATCGGTCCGGCACTTCTTCGGCACTCAGGCCGAACTGCACGAGTTCGCGCTGCGCTCGCTCTCGGACCGGGTCAGCGAGCGGGTGCGCCAGGCGGCCGAGGAGCCGGACGTGCGGCAACGGGTGCTCGCGATGCTCGGCGAACTGATGCCGCTGCGCGACGACACCGCCCGGGAGCTGAGCATTTGGCTGGAGTTCGTGCATCGCGCCCGGTTCGACCCGGTCCTCGCGGCCGTCGTGGCGGAGCAAGCCGCCGAGGTGCGCGAGTTCCTGCGGCACGTCGTGCGGGGTTTGGGAGAACTCGGCCAGCTCACGCCCGATGCCGACTACGAACACGCGGCGGCCGGGCTCAACGCCTTCGTGGACGGGCTGACCTTCGAGCTGCTGACCGCTCCGGCGCTGCTCACCCGGCAGCAGGCCGTCGAGTTGCTGGAGCACTACCTGTTCGGCGCCGCTCGCTGAACACCTACAACTGGGGAGTAATCGCAATGATCGCAGCCATTTTCGCCGCTGAGGCGGCGTTCTGGGTGTTCTTGGTGGCCGGTCTCGCCGCCCGCTACCTCGCGCGGCAGGAACGGCTGAGCAGCTGGTTGCTGCGCTGTGTCCCGCTGGTGGACGTCGTGCTGGTCGCACTGGTCGCCGTCGACCTGGCTCGCGGTGCGGAACCAACGCAGGCGCACGCCCTCGCGGCCGTCTACTTGGGATTCACCGTTGCCTTCGGCCACGCCACCATTTCCTGGGCCGACGCCAGGTTCCGGTACTGGTTCAACCGCGGCCCGAAGCCGGACAAGCCCGCGAAGGGGTCGCGGGCGGAAGTTCTGGCGCTGTGGCGGGAATGGCTGCGCGTGCTGCTGGCCTCCGCGATCGCCTGCGCGCTGCTGCTGGTGATGTTGGCGATCGACGGCTCCATCGTGCCCGGGTCGGCCGCGGAGGCCTCGCAACATCCATATTGGAGCATGATGTCGATGCTCGGAATCGTGACCGCAATCTGGTTCCTCGCCGGACCCGCCTTCGCCGGAAGGGGCCGAGTCGAAACCGACGCGACGCGCTGAGCCTCCGGTCGCCGGTCCCGGCCCGCCCACGAGCCGGGACCGGACAGTCCGCCGCGGCACGAGTCCGCAAGACCGCACGCCGGACTGCACACGCAGCGACAGGGACTCAGTCCCGCAACGCGGCCCGCAGCAGTTCGATCGGATGATGGGCCTCGCGCGGAGTCCCGTGCGCGATCTGCTGGCGGCAGGAGACACCGGTGGCGGCGACGATCGTGGTGGCAGGTTCGGCCGTGACAGCCGGGAACAACCGGTCGGACCCCACGGTCATCGACAGCTCGTAGTGCTCCGCCTCGAAACCGAAAGAGCCCGCCATGCCGCAACATCCGGCATCTAGCTCCACCACCTCGGCCCCGGGGATACGTCGCAGCAGTTCGACGGTCGCCGAGGTGCCGACCTCAGCTTTCTGGTGGCAGTGCCCGTGGAAGACGACTTTCCTCGCCGCGGGCCAGGAATCCGCCGACAGCTCCAGGTCTCCGGCGTCGATGGCTTCGGTCAGCACTTCTTCGAGCTGTCGCACCCGGCCCGCAACATCCCGTGCCGCGCCGGAGTCCGGCAGCATGGACAGCGTTTCGTCCCGCAAGGTGAGCACGCAGGAAGGCTCGCAACCGACGATCGGCGCGTCCGAATCGGACAGTCGCGACACCAGGTCTTGCGCCTTGCGCTGCGCATCGTCGACGAGACCTTTCGACAGGCTCGACCTGCCGCAGCAACCCTCGGTGACCAGCCGGACCTCGTAACCGGCTCGCTCCAGCAGGTCGACAGCGGCCTTGCCGATGGCCGGTTCGGTGTAGGTGGTGAACGAGTCCGCCAGGAACAGGATCGGGCCGCGGGGAGCGGACTCGGGCCGCGCGCGTTTGCGGAACCAGGAGCCGAGGTTGCGCCGCTCGAACCGCGGCAGCGGCCGGTTCGCCGTGATGCCGAGCAGCCGCTGCATCGCCCTGCGCAGCAACGGAATCCGGCCGGGCAGGTTCGACAGCGGAGCCGTCGCCGATCCCAGCCTGTTCAGCGCGCGGATCGACCCGAACACGCGAGAACGCAACGGCACCCCGTGCTCGTCGTGGTAGTGCGACAGCGTTTCGCTCTTGAGCTTCGCCATGTCCACACCCAGCGGGCACTCGCTCTTGCACGCCTTGCACATCAGGCACAGGTCCAGCACCTCGTGCAGCCGCTCATCTCCCAACGCCGCCTTCGGGTCGGGCTCCGACAGCGCCTTGACCAGGGCGTTGGCGCGCCCCCGCGTCGAGTCTTCTTCGCGCGTGGTGGCCATGTAGGACGGACACATCGCACCGCTGGTGCTCTTCCGGCACACCCCGATGTTCATGCACCGATCCGCCGAGCCGCGCATTCCGCCGACCACCTCGAACGACAACCGCGGCCGGAACGGTCCCGGCTCCGGCAATGCCGCGTCGCGCAGGTTGTCGGTCATCGACGGCGCCTCGACGATCTTGCCGGGATTCAGCGTTCCGGCCGGGTCGAAGAGTCGCTTGACCCGGCACATCGCCTCGTAAAGCTCGTCGCCGAAGATCTCGCGGTTGAACTCGCTGCGCGCCAGCCCGTCGCCGTGCTCGCTGGAGTTCACCCCGCCGTAGGCCGTCACCAGCGATTTCACCTCTTCGGCCACGGCGCGCATCTTCTCCGTCTCGCCCGGCTCCGCAAGGTCGACGAACGGGCGGATGTGCAGGCATCCCACCGAGCAGTGGCCGTAGAAACCGGCCTGCATCTCGTAACGGTCCAAGATCTCCGCGAACTTGGCGGTGTACTCGGCGAGGTGCTTGGGATCGACCGCGGTGTCCTCCACGAACGCCAGCGGGCGGCGGGTTCCGGAACCGGCGGCCATCAGCAATCCGAGACCGGCCTTGCGCACCTTCAGCAACGCCGACTGCTGCTGCGGAGTCACCGCCTCAAGGGTGTGGTAGCCGTGCTCGTGCTTGCGCCACAACGAACTCAGCCGTTGCAGCCGTCCGGTCAGCTCGTCCTTGTCGTCACCGGTGAAGCTGACGAAAAGCAGCGCATCCGGGTCACCTTCCAGGATCGTGCTCAGCGAGGCGTACTCGATGCGTTCCCGGGACAGGTCCAGGATCGTACGGTCCATCAGCTCCACACCGGACGGATCGAAGCTCAGCGCGTCCTCGGTCGCCTCGATCGCGGCCTGGGTGGAGGTGAAGTGCCCGACCGCGATCACCGTGTGCTTCGGTTTCGGCACCAGGTCCACCAGTGCCTCGGTGGCCACGACCAGCGTTCCCTCCGAGCCGACGACGAACTCGGCGAGGTCGAACGGTTCTGCGGATATCCGGTCGAGCCGGTAACCGCCCGAGCGGCGCCAGAACTCCGGGTAGCCGCCGGCGATCGCGTCCTTGTTCTCCGCGACGATCCGAGGAAGTTCCCGGTACAGCGCGCCTTCCAGCGTCCCGGCCGCTGCACGTCGTTGCCGCTCGGTTTCGTCCACCGGGCCGAGATGCGCCCTGCTGGCATCCGCGAGCACCACGCTCAGCTCGCGGACGTGATCGATCGTCATGCCGTAGCGCACAGACCCGCTGCCCGCGGAGTTGTTGCCGATCATCCCGCCCAGAGTGGCGCGGTTGCTCGTCGAGGTGTCCGGGCCGAACATCAGCCCGTGCGGCGCGGCGGCCCGGTTGAGCTGGTCCTGCACCACGCCCATCTGCACGCGAGCCGTCCGCGAATCCGGGTCGAGATCCAGGATCTTGTTCATGTGCCGGGAAAAGTCCAGCACGAGTCCCGGACCGACGGTCTGCCCGGCGAGGCTCGTGCCCGCTCCGCGCGGCACCACCGGCACTTCGTGCTCACGGGCGACGGCGACAGCGGCGGCCGCATCGTCGGCGTCCCGCGGGAACACCACGCCCAGCGGCGTGATCGTGTACATACTCGCGTCGCGCGAGAACAGGTGCCGGGTGTAGTCGTCGAACGCGATCTCTCCCGAGATTTCGCGCCGCAGCTTGTTTTCCAGCTCGCTCATCACGCCGCCTTCAGCACTCGCAGGGCTTCCTCGACACCGCCCTGATCGATCGGAACACCGGCCAGCTCGAGTCCCATCTGGACACCCGCGAGCGTCCCGGCCAGCGATACATCGTTGAAGTGGCCCAAGTGCCCGATGCGGAAGACGTCGCCCGCGACCTTGCCCAGGCCCGCGCCGAGCGACATGTTGAACCGGTGCAGGATCAACTCGCGAACCTTGTCCGCATCATGACCACCGGGTAGCAAAACAGCCGTCAGCGCCGGTGAATGCTCGCGCTCGTCCAGGCACAACGTCTCCAGACCCCACGCGCGCACGGCGGCGCGCGTGGCCGCGGAGTGCAGCCGGTGGCGCTCGAAGACCTGCGGCAAGCCCTCGTCATCAAGCATCCGCAGCGCCTCCCGGAGTCCGAACAGGAGATTCGTCGCCGGTGTGCTGTGGAAGAAACCCCGCCGATTCGCCTGCAACACCGGCTGCCAGTCCCAATAGGACCTCGGCAGACCGGCCTTCTCGCCGGCCCGCAACGCCTTCTCGCTCACCGCGTTGAAACCGAGGCCCGGCGGCAGCATCAGGCCCTTCTGCGAGCAGGAGATCGTGACGTCCACGCCCCACTCGTCGTGCCGGTAGTCGATCGAGCCGAGCGAGGAGATCGTGTCCACCAGCAGCAGCGCCGGATGAGCTGCCTCGTCCATCGCCCGCCGCACCTCGGCGATCCGGCTGGTCACGCCGGTGGAGGTCTCGTTGTGCACCGCGCAGACCGCCTTGATCTCGTGCGCGGAGTCCCCGGCGAGCCGTTCGGCGACCACGGCCGGATCGACGCCATGCCGCCAATCGCCGGGCACGAAATCCACCCGCAGGCCCAACTTCTCGGCCATCTCCCGCCACAGCACCGCGAAGTGCCCGGTCTCGAACGCCAGCACCCGGTCTCCGGGGCTGAGCGTGTTGACCAGCGCCGCCTCCCACGCACCGGTCCCCGACGACGGGTAGATCACGACCGGGCCGGTGGTGCCGAAGACCGGCCGCACCGCTTGCAGCACCTCTCCGGTCAGCTCGGCGAACTCCGGGCCGCGGTGATCGATGGTGGGCGCGGACATCGCGCGCAACACCCGCTCCGGAACGTTCGTCGGGCCTGGAATTTGCAGGAAGTGATTGCCGATCGGCTGCGCCATCGGATTCTCCTCATTCAGTTCTGCAACTCTTGACGTCAAATGTGGCCGGGGCCATACTTCCTCGGCACGAGACCACGGATTCGCCTCATGAATTCAGTTCCCGCTCCCGTCCCCGAGCCGACGACTGCCTCGCACCGAGGAGCCACATGTCCGTACAAGTAGTCTCCATCATCGGCCTCGTACTCATTTTCCTGATCGCCACGCTGCGCTCGGTGAACATGGGCGCAGTAGCTTTTCTGGGCGCATTCCTCATCGGCACTTTCGTGGTGCGGGAAAGCGCCGACGACCTGTTCTCCGGATTCCCCGGCGACCTGTTCACCGTGCTGGTCGGGGTCACGCTGCTGTTCGCCATCGCCAAGAGCAACGGCACCGTCGACTGGCTCATCCACGTCGGAGTCCGCGCCGTGCGCGGCCGCATCGCGCTGGTTCCGTGGGTGATGTTCCTGGTGACGAGCCTGCTGACGATGGTGGGCGCGGTCGTGCCGGGCGCGGTCGCGATCATGGCCCCGATCGGGCTGAACTTCGCCGCCCGCTACCGGATCAACCCGATGCTGATGGGCCTGCTGATCATCAACGGCGCCACCGCGGGCGGCTTCTCGCCGATCAGCATTTTCGGCAGCATCACGAACGGCGTGGTGGAACGCAGCGGACTGCCCAGCAACCCGGCGTTGCTGTGGGGCAGCCAATTCGTTTTCAACCTGTTGCTCAGCGTGCTCGTCTTCTTCCTGTTCGGCGGCCGGGAACTGCTGCGGCGGAAAGTCGACACCGAGTCTCCGGAAAGCTCCGGAGAAATGGCTGGACCCGGGACCAGCGGAGGAACCGGCGGCACCACCACGGCCACCGCGGCCGAACCGGCCACCGGTGCGCTCGCACAAGTCACCACGCTCAACGCGAATCGCGCGCTCACGCTCACCGGCCTGGTCCTGCTGGCCGTCGGCGCGCTCGCGCTGGAATTCGACGTCGGACTGCTGTCGCTGAGCATCGCCACCGTGCTGTGCATCATCTCGCCGCAGACGACCAAGGCGTGCATCGGCGAGGTCGCGTGGCCGACCGTGCTGCTGATCTGCGGCGTGGTGACCTACGTGAGCATGATGGAGGAGATCGGCACCATCGAGTTCCTCGGCGACGGCGTCGCAGGCATCGGCGTTCCGCTGCTGGCAGCGTTCGTGATCTGCCTGATCGGCGCGGCGGTGTCCGCGTTCGCCTCGACCACCGGCATCCTCGGCGCGCTCATCCCGCTGGCGGTGCCGTTCCTGCACACCGGCCAGGTCGGCGCCATCGGGATGATCATCGCGTTGACCGTGGCCTCGTCGGTGGTGGACTCCTCGCCGTTCTCCACCAGCGGCGCGCTGGTGGTCGCCAGCAGCCCGGCCGAGATGCGCGACCGGGTGTTCCGGAAGCTGATGACCTGGGGCATGAGCATGATCGTCATCGCCCCGGTGGTGGCCTGCGCGCTGTTCGTCCTGCCCGGATGGTTGTGAGGCACGCCGTGCTGGTCGTGCGCCCGGCCCGGTCCGCCGGTTTCGGACCGGGCCACCGGCGGCCACTAAGCTGAGGATGTGAGCGAAGGAATGCGCACCGTGCTGTCGGCTTTCCGCGTGCTGGAAGAGGTCGCGCACACCCAACCGGCCGGCGTCGGCGAACTCGCCCGCAGGCTCGGGCTGCCCAAGAGCACCGTGCAACGCGCTCTCCGGACACTGTGGACGGCGGGCTGGATCTGCCCGGACGGCGCGGACGTGACCCGCTGGGTGCTGACCACCCGCGCGTTCCAGGTCGGCCAGCACGCCATTTCGGACATCAGCGTGCGCGACGCCGCAGCAGCGGTCCTGCACGAGCTGCGGCGCGAAACCGGCGAAACAGCGCACCTCATGGTCCGCGAAGGCGAGCACGCCGTGCTGATCGAGCGGGTCGAGACCGACCACCCGGTCCGCGCGGTGCTGCCGCTGGGCAGCACCGTCCCGCTGCACGGCTCCTCGAACGGCAAGGCGATCCTCGCGGCCATGCCGCGGGAGAAGGTGCAGCCGATCATCGGGGAACGGCTCCAGCGCTACACCGGGAGCACCATTGTGGACTGGGACGAGTTCTTCGCCGAACTCGACGGCGTGACCCAGCGCGGTTTCGCCTCGAACTTCGGGGAATGGCGCGCGGACATCGCCGCGGTCGCCGCGGCCATCCTGGACTCCAGCGGCGAGCCGGTGGCGAGCCTGTCCGTGTCCGCACCCGCGGGCCGGATGTCCGAACAGGCGCGGGACCGCTACGGGCCGCTGGTCATCGAAGCGGCCCAGCGGGTCAGCGCCACGCTCGGCTACCGGCGCCCGGTGCGACCTCGCTGACCCGCTCATCGCCGATCACCGGCCGCGCCATTGCGGGCGGCGCTTGTCCACGAAAGCGCCGACCCCTTCCCGGAAATCCTCGCTGCCGTAGCAGAGCTCGATCAGATCGTCGCCCGGTGGCAACGAATGCTCCCGCAGCCGCCGCATCGCCTGCTTGCTCGCCCGCATCGTCAGCGGAGCCTGCGCGGCGAGCTGCTCGCAGAGCGCATCGATCCGGCCGTCCAGTTCGGACTCGGGCACCACTTCGGACGCGAGCCCGATGCGTTCGGCCTGCTCGGCCTCGACGAACCCGGCGGTGCAGATCAGGTGCATGGCGCGTCCCGCTCCGATCAGCTGCACCAGCCGCGCGTAGTTCCGCATGGACAGGCAGTTGCCCACCGTGCGCGCGATCGGCAGCCCGAACTTCGCCGCGGGCGAGCAGATCCGCAGGTCGCAGCAGGCCGCGATGGTCAACCCGCCGCCGGTCGCATAACCGTCCACCACGGCGATCGTGGGCACCCGGATCCCTTCCACCTGGTCCAGGACGCCGTCGATGCGCTGCTCGTAGGCATGTCCGTCCGCGGCGCCGCGAAAGTCCTGGAACTGGGCGATGTCCGTGCCCGCAACGAACGCTTTCCCGCCCGCGCCGCGGAAAACGACAACCCGGACCGCTTCGTCGGCGTTGACCCTCTCGCAGAAATCGGCGAGCCCGTCGTACATCTCCCACGTCATGGCGTTGCGCGCAGCCGGGCGGTTGAAGGTGGCGGTGGCGACGGCACCGTTGAACTCGGTGCGCAACTGGTCGGTCATCCGGCGGCTCCTTCGGCGCGCATCCGGGCGATCTCGGCGTCGGTGCGGCCGAGCGATCGCAGAACTTCGTCGGTGTGCTGCCCCAGATCGGGCGCGACGCGGCGGATTTCCGCCGGTGTGCCGGTGAGTTTCACCGGGACGCCGAGCGAGCGGACCCGGCCCTCCGCCGGATGATCCAGCTCGACGACCATCTCGCGGGCCGCGGTGTGCGGATCGGCGCAGGACTCGGCGTAGTCGCGAATCGGACCGACCGGCACACCCGCGTCCAGCAGCAGCTGCACCCACTCGTCCCGGTCCCGTTCGCGCAGCGTGCGGCCGAGTTCTCCGGCGAGTTCGTCGCGGCGGCGCACGCGATCGGTATTGGTGGTGAACCGCTCGTCGGCGAGCAGGTCGAGGCGGCCCAGCACCTTGCACAACCGCTGCCACAGCCGCTCGTTGTTCGCGCCGATCGTCAAGTAGCCGTCACGAGCCGGAAGCGCCTGATAGGGCGCGTTCACGCGGTGCGCGGAACCGAGGCGGCCGGGTGGCTCGCCGGTGGCCCAAAGCTCCGATGTCTCCCAAATGGACAGTGCCAGTGCCGCGTCGTAGAGCGAAGTGTCCACCGCTTGGCCGCGGCCGGTCGTCGCGCGGGACAGGCACGCGCTGAGGATGCCGACCGCGCAAAACAATCCGGCGGACAGGTCGGCGACCGGCACCCCGGCCTTCACCGGCGGGCCGTCCGGATCCCCGGTGACGCTCATGATCCCGGACATGGCTTGCGCGATCAGGTCGTAGCCCGCGCGCTGCGCGTACGGGCCGGTCTGGCCGAAACCGGACACGGAGGCGTAGACGAGCTGATCGTTGAGCCCGCTCAGCGTCTCGTAGTCCACGCCGAGCCGCGCCGCCACGCCCGGCCGGAAGCTCTCCACCACGACGTCGGCGTCGCGGGCCAGATCGTAGAAGGCCTGCCTGCCCGCGTCGCTCTTGAGGTCCAGCGCGATGCTGCGCTTGTTCCGGTTCACCGCCAGGAACGCCGCGCTCTCGCCGTTCGGCAGCCGGTGCCCGGTGGCTTGGCGGGTGGCGTCGCCCGCGCCGATCGGCTCGACCTTGAGCACGTCGGCGCCGAGGTCGCCGAGCAACTGGCAGCAGTAGGGACCGGCCATGACCTGCGTGAGGTCCAGGACCGTCAGGTTCTCCAGCGCCAACACCATCGTCGCCCGCCGTTCTGTGCCGTTCCACGGCACGACCACCTTGTGACGGCATGAAGGTACGAGCGGGTCAGCTTCGGAGTCAATACGCTCGGCGATGAACCGCAGGCGGACCGGCTGTCCCGCGCACGACACGCACTGCGCTTCGCGGCACCTCCGACCAGGTCTTGCGCGGAACCGGCCGGAAGCGCTCACCGGAAGCCGCCGGGCCGCGCCGCGCGCCGTCGCCGACGATGGGCCGATGGAGACCACCGCGGAAGCGTCCGGCCCTGCGACGCCGGACGAGGTGTGGGAGCGCTACGCCGATCCCGCCCGCTGGCCGGGCTGGGCACCGCAGATCACCGAGGTCCACACCGACGCGGTCCGCATCGCGCCCGGCGCCGATGGCAGGCTGTTCGCCGCCGGCGGGGTCCGCCTGGACTTCACCGTCACCGACGTCGACGAGCAGCACCGGAAGTGGTCGTGGAGCGTGCGCTTCGGGCTGCTGACGTTGCACCTGGACCACGGTGTGGAAGCGGCCGGAGAGGGCTCGACGACCTGGCTCAACGCGCGCGGACCGGCGTTCTTGATCATGCCGTACATGCCGTTCGCCCGCAGCGCGCTGCAGAACCTGGTGCAGCAGTGCTGATCGGCGAGGTTTCCGCGCGGCACGCCGGGCTGTGATCATCAAGGGATGCACGGGACCACCGAGGCGATGCGCGGCGAGCAGCCCGAGCTGGTTTGGTACGCCAGCTACGGCTCGAACATGGACGCGGGACGCCTGCGCTGCTACCTCGAAGGCGGCACGCCGCCCGGCGGACGGCGCAGCTGCCCCGGTTGCCGCGATCCGCGCCCGCCGCGGCGCACCACCGGCCATCAGGTGCCGGGCGGGATCCACTTCGCGACCGAGTCGCAGGTCTGGGGTGGCGGGCGTGCCTTCCTCGACCGAGCCCTGCCCGGCTCGGCCGCGCTGCGGGCGTACCTGGTCAGCGGCGAGCAGTTCGCCGACCTGGTGGCGCAGGAGATGTACCGCGAGCCGGGCGACGACCTCGACCTGCGGGAAGTGCTGCGCACCGGCGTCAGCAGGCTCGGGACCGGCCGCTACGAAACGCTGCTGCGCGTCGGTGACCTGGACGGTCATCCGGTGCTGACGTTCACCGCGCCGTTCTCCAGCGCCGAGGTGACGCCGGTGGCACCGTCGGCGGCTTACCTGCGGATGCTGCTGGCCGGACTACGCGACGGACAGGGCTGGGACGCGGACACGGCCGCCGGCTACCTCGCGGGGTGTCCCGGCGCTCTCGGGCATTGGAGCCCCGCGGACATCCGCGGGCTCGCGACGAACCCCTAGGATCTCGCTCCCGAATCGGCCGACACGCCCGCGCGCCACCCGACGCAGCGACGAAGGCTCCGAGCGAACGGCCTCTTCGCCCGATCTAGTGGGACCAAAGTTCCGTTCACTCGGAAAGTTCGGCGGGGCTGGCCCGGTGCCGACACGCCGATTCATTCGGAGATGACGGGACTTTCGGCCGGCGTCGAGCGGGCCGTTCACTCCGGAAATCCGGGGTGCGCACCGATCCGCGCACCGCTGCCCGGTGCCGGTCCTGATCAGGACGTCTGCTGCGCGCCGGGTGAGTCCTGCTGCGCGGCGTTCTCGTCCTCGCGCAGTCCGCGGGATTCGGCCTTGAGGATGCGGGCGGAACGGCCCAGGGATCGCGCGATCTCCGGCAGCTTCGCCGAGCCGAACAGCAGCGCGACCACGACCAGGACGACCAGCCAGTGCGAGGGTGCGAGCTCACCCATGTCGGAACACTCCTTCGACGATTGCGCGGGGCGTGCGCGGAGCACCCGCGCACGCCCCGCCGATGATCAGTCGCGCGCGCGGCGCTTGCGGCCGGTCACCTGGTTGTAGATCACCAGCACGACGATCGCGCCGATGATCGACCCGATCCAGCCCGTCGGCTCGAAACCACGCAGGCCCACGGTGAGCAGTCCGGCGAGGAAGCCGCCCACCACCGAGCCGACCACACCCAGGACGATGGTCATCAGCAGCCCGATGTCGTCCTTGCCCGGCACGACCGCGCGGGCGATGAAGCCCGCGATCAGGCCGAACACGATCCATCCGAGGATGGTCCACAGCATCGCCTTCTCCTCACGTTCCCGGCGCTTTCCGCTGCACGATACTGCCGCCGGTGCAGCGGTGATCGCGTCGCCCGGAGGTGTGGCGGTACAACTCGGGCACCAAGGCACGGACCCGAACGCCGCGACAGGTAACGGTCATTTGCCACCTGAATGGTAGTGCCCGGGCACGTTGCGCGCCGTCACGCTGAGCCGGTTCCAGACGTTGATCGAGGCGATGGCCGCGATCAGGTGCGCCAGCTCGGTCTCGTCGTAGTGCTCGGCCGCGCGCTCGTAGACCTCGTCCGGAACGAAGCCTTCGGTGAGCACGGTGACCGCCTCGGTCAGCTCGATCGCGGCGATCTCCTTGGGCGTGTAGAAGTGCTTGGACTCCTCCCACGCGGACAGCTGCACGATGCGCTGCACCGACTCGCCCGCGGCGAGCGCGTCCTTGGTGTGCATGTCCAGGCAGAACGCGCAGTGGTTCAGCTGCGATGCGCGGATCCGGACCAGCTCGAGCACGGTCGGGTCGACGCCCTTGCTGACCGCGGCTTCCAGTTGCGCGACGCTGCGGTAGACCTCGGGCGCCAGTTTCCTGATGTTGAGGCGGGGCTCGTGTTCCGGCACGCGGTCCTGGGCGGAGTTCGTCATGCACCCGACGGTAGGCGCGGCCACGGCTGCCGCGTGGTCCACTTCGGCGATTCGACGCTGGACCAGTTAAACGGGTGATCTTGAACTCGTGTGATCACGCACCGTGATTTTCCCGCGGGATGCACGAGCCCCTCGCGGCACGGCGCCGAGCGGCCCGCCGGACGACCTTGACACCTCCCCATCGCCGACTAATGATGATAATCATTGCCCGGGTCGAAGGGAGCGGCGATGACGCCGGAACTCACCGACGAGGTAGCCCTGGTCACCGGCGGCGCCTCCGGCATCGGCGCGGCCTGCGCCCGTGCGCTGTCGACGGCCGGAGCCCGCGTGGTGATCGCGGACCGGTCCGCGGAGGCCGCAGCGGCGCTGGCGGGCGAACTCGGCGAACGCGCCCTGGCCACCGCTGCCGACGTGGGTTCCGAGGAAGGCGCCGAGGCGATGGTCCGCGCCGCCGTCGAGCACTTCGGCAGGCTGGACCTGGCGGTCAACAGCGCAGGCGTCGGCGTGCCGGACGACTCCCCGGTCGCCGAAGTCGGACTTGCCACCTGGCGGCAGGTCACCTCGGTCAACCTCGACGGCGTCTTCCTGAGCATGCGCGCGGAAATCCCGCCGATGCTCGAACGCGGCGGTTCGATCGTGAACATCGCCAGCGTGCTCGGTTCGGTCGCCGTGCGCGGCGCTTCGCCCTACGTCGCGGCCAAGCACGGCGTGGTGGGGCTGACCAAGTCCGCGGCCCTGGAGTACGCCGAGCAGGGCGTGCGGGTGAACGCGATCGGGCCGGGCTTCATCGACACTCCCCTGCTGTCCGCGCACAACGGCGACGCCTACGAGCGGATCGCCACCGCGCATCCCGTCGGGCGGCTGGGCACGCCGGACGAGATCGCGCAGGCCGTGCTGTTCGTGCTCTCCCCCGGCGCGTCGTTCCTGACCGGTGCCTACGTGCCGGTGGACGGGGGCTATCTGTCCTGGTGAGCGGCTACTCGCCGCGGAATTCGGGAGTGCGGCGCTGCTCCCGCGCGCGCCTTGCCTCCGCGGCGTCCGCGCTGGACCAGCACGCGTCGTACAGGGCCTCGGCGTCCGGGCCGTCGTTGAGCACCGCCTTGGCGTAGCGCAGGCTCAGCGGAGCCATCGCGCCGACCTCGTCCGACCAGGCCAGCGCCGTGTCGAGGTCGCCGAGCCGGTCCACCATCCCGCGCTGGTGCGCGGTGGCCGCATCGAGCCGGTCGGCACCGAGCAGCATCGAACGCGCCGGTCCGCCACCGGCCAGCAGCGCGAGCCGCCGGATCGTCCAGGGATCCACCGCGAGCCCGTTCTTGGCCGTCGGCACCGAGAAGAACGCCTCCGGCGCTGCCACGCGCAGATCGCTCGCGAGCGCGAGCTGGGTTCCCGCGCCCACGGCCGGGCCGTTCACCGCGGCGATCACCGGCACCGGCGCCCGCACGATCGCTTGCAGCGCGGCGTAGAGCGCGTCGCGGAAGGTCTCGCCGTAGACCCCGTCCAGGTCGGCACCGGCGCAGAAAGTGCTGCCACCGCCGGAAAGCACCAGCGCCCGCGCCCCCTCTTCCACTGTGGACTCGACGGCTTCGCGCAGCTGCTCGCAGTGCTGCAGGTCGAGCGCGTTGCGCCGCTCGTCGCGGTCGATGACGATCAGCGCAGTGCGACCGCGCAGCTCTGAAGTGATCATGCGTTCCCTTCCCGCCGAACCAGCCGACAGTGCACCATCGCCTGCGGCGGATCCGGCCGCGGTATTGGCGAACGTCACATCGCCGCCGCCGCACAACCTCCGCACCCGCCGATACGTCTACGAAGTGAACGGACGGACCGGAACGGGGTGGCAAGATGCGCAGGATCGCTGGACATACCGCGATGATCGGGCGTACCGCGATGATGACGGGAGTGCTGGCCGCGGGATTCGCGCTGGCCGGATGCGGCGCGCCCCCGGACGGCGGGCAGGTCGACATCCCGGCCGCGGTGCCGAATCCGGGCGCGCAGCAGAGCCCCGCTCCGCCGCCGGGCAGCACTGCCCCGCCGAGCGATCCGGCCTCGGGCGGCGAGGCACCGACGAGCGCGGAGCAGCAGGCCGGCGGTTCGCAGCCGGAGGCTCCGGCGAAACCGGACAACTGCACGGCCGGCGAGCTGGAGGTCTCGCTCAGCCGCGGCGACAGCGGGATGGGGCACACCAACAGCGACCTGCGGTTCACCAACAACGGCGAGCGGGCCTGCACGCTGCAGGGGTCGCCCGGGGTTTCGTTCGTCGCCGGGGACTCCGGCCAGCAGATCGGCGAGCCCGCCGAACGCGCCCCGAAATCCGAGGGACAGCTGATCACGCTGCAACCGGGCGAGTCGGCTTCGAGCCCGCTGAGCATCGCCAAGTCCGGCATGTACTCCCCCGACGAATGCCGGCCGCAGGCGGTGCGCGGGCTGCGCGTCTACGCGCCCGGCGACACGGCCTCGATGTTCGTCGAGCACGAGCAGCAGGCCTGCTCGACGCCGCCGCAGCCGCAGCTCACCGTCGAGGTCGTCCGCTGACCTGCCGCAACGGCCACGCCGGAAGCGGAGTTCGACGAACACCCGCTCCAGCACAGGTCCGGCCATGACTCGGGGGCGACGCCCGATGCCCGGCAGCGCGCGGACGGCGGCAGCCGGGCACCTCGGACGCCTCGCTCAGTGCGAGTCGGAGGCCGCTTCGCGGCGGCGGACGGCGAGGCTGGTCACCGTCACGGTCGCCAGCACCACGATGATCACGCCGAGCGACAGCAGCGTCGGGATCTCCGGCACCGCGGGCCAGACGCCGTGCGCCCAGTGCAGCACCAGCTTCACGCCGATGAAGCCGAGGATGATCGCCAAGCCGTGGTTGAGGTGGGCGAGCTTGGCCAGCGCCGCGTGCAGCACGAAGTACAGCGCCCGCAGGCCCAGCAGCGCGAAGGCGTTGGTGGTGAACACCAGGTACGGGTCCTCGGTGATGCCGTAGACGGCGGGAACCGAGTCGACCGCGAAGACCACGTCCGTGGCGAACACCGCGACCACCACGACCGCCAGCGGCGTCAGCGCGCGCCTGCCGCCTTCGCGCACGGTCAGCTTCGCCGCGCGGTAGTCCTCGGTGACCGGCATCCACTTGCGCAACAGCCGCACCGAACGCATCTCGGAGACCTCGATGCCGAAGTCCGAGCCCTTGACCGCCTCCCGCATGATCTTCACCGCGGTGAGGAACAGGATCGCGCCGAACACCAGGAACGCCCACGTCCCGGCCTGCAGCAGCGCCGCGCCCGCAGCGATGAACACGCCGCGCAGCACCAGCGCACCGACGATCCCGTAGAGCAGGACGCGCTGCTGCAACGCGGCGGGCACCGCGAAGCCGGTCAGCAGCAGCATGAACACGAACAGGTTGTCGACCGACAGCGACTTCTCCACCACGAAGCCGGTCAGGAACTCCAGCGCCTGCGGGCCGCCGAACCAGGCCCACAGGCCGAGCCCGAACACCACCGGAAGCAGCAGGTAGAAGATCGACCAGCCGACCGCTTCGCGCAGCCGCACCTCGTGCGGGCGGCGGGTCACGACGAAATCCGCCACCAGCAGGACCAGCAGCACCACGATGCTCACGCCCCACAGGGATGGTGAGCCGATCGACTGCGCCTGCGCCAGGACCGGGGACAACGGGCCTCCTCGAAATAAGGTCCGAGGTCTCCTTCACCCGCTGGCGGGCGGCCGCCCGGGAACACCGCCGGGTGTCCGTACTGACCGGGCCTGCCTAGTGAAGTACTCCCCTCGGATGCAGATTTTGCCCGAATCGTCCCAGTGTTGCCAAGAGCGCGCGTGATCCGGAGTCCGAGATCACAGCCGCCGGCCGCGCCCGCGGCACCCCGCATTCCACAGTGGACGCCGATGGATCTGCGGAGGGGCCGGATCCGAGATGTTCCCCGGTCAGTAACCTGGCCCGCCGGGGGCGAGGCAGCACTCCCCGTTTGCAAGATCCCGGGAAGTCACAGGTCAGAGAGGGGACTCAATGAGCACACAGGTGGAGACGGCCGAGTTCCAAGCGGAGTCGCGCAAGCTGCTCCAGCTGGTGATCCACGCGATCTACTCGAACAAGGACGTCTTCCTGCGGGAACTGATCTCCAACTCCTCGGACGCGCTGGACAAGCTGCGGCTGTCCGCGTTCCAGGACAAGGAGCTGGCGGTCGACACCTCGGACCTGCACGTCCTGCTGGAAGCCGACCGGGAGCAGCGCACCCTGACCGTCCGGGACAACGGCATCGGGATGTCGCGCGACGAGGTCCGCGAGCTGATCGGCACCATCGCCAAGTCGGGCACCGCCGAACTGCTGGAGAAGCTCGGCGAGACCTCCGACGCCGCGGACGCCCAGGAGCTGATCGGGCAGTTCGGGCTCGGCTTCTACTCCAGCTTCATGGTCGCCGACAAGGTCACGCTGGTGACCCGCAAGGCGGGCGAGGACGCCGCGACCCGCTGGGAGTCCACCGGCGAGGACACCTACACCATCGAGCAGGTCGACGACGCCCCGCAGGGCACCTCGGTCACCCTGCACCTCAAGCAGGAGGACCAGGACGACCGGCTGCTGGACTACACCGACTCCGCGACGCTGACCCGGATCGTCAAGCGCTACTCGGACTTCATCTCCTGGCCGATCCGGATGGAGGTGGAGCAGCCCAGCGCCGAGGGTGAGCCGACTCGCGAGCTGCAGACCGTGAACTCGATGAAGGCCCTGTGGGCGCGCCCCAAGGAGGAGGTCGCCCAGGAGGAATACACCGAGTTCTACAAGCACATCAGCCACGACTGGGCCGACCCGCTGGAGACCGTGCACCTGCGGGCCGAAGGCACCTTCGAGTACCAGGCGCTGCTGTTCCTGCCGGCGAACGCGCCGTTCGACCTGTTCATGCGGGACCAGAAGCGCGGCGTGCAGCTCTACGTCAAGCGCGTGTTCATCATGGACGACTGCGAAGAGCTGATGCCGGAGTACCTGCGCTTCGTCAAGGGCGTGGTCGACGCGCAGGACCTGTCGCTGAACGTCTCCCGCGAGATCCTGCAGCAGGACCGCCGGATCCAGATGATGCGGCGGCGGCTGGTCAAGCGGGTGCTGACCACCATCCAGGAGATGCAGGAGACGGATCGGGAGAAGTACGGCAAGTTCTGGGGCCAGTTCGGCCAGGCGCTCAAGGAAGGTCTGGTCAACGACCCGGACAACGCGCAGCTGATCCTGGACATCGCGTCGTTCGAATCGACCAGGGACGCCAGCGAGCAGACGACGCTGCGCGAATACGTCGAGCGGATGCCCGAGGGCCAGGACAGCATCTACTACATCACCGGTGCTTCCCGGGACAAGGTGGAGAACTCCCCGCACATCGAGGCGTTCCGGGACAAGGGCCTGGAGGTGCTGCTGCTGACCGACCCGGTCGACGAGATGTGGGTCGAGTCGGTCACCGAGTTCGACGGCAAGCCGTTCCAGTCGGTCACCAAGGGCGACGTGGACCTCGACGAGAACTCCGAGGACGCCGAGCAGCAGCGCAACGACTTCGCCGACCTGCTGTCCTGGATGAGCACCACGTTGCAGGACGAGGTCAAGGAAGTCCGGCTCTCGCACCGGTTGAGCACGTCCCCGGCCTGCATCGTCGGCGACTCCACCGACATGACGCCGACGCTGGAGAAGATGTACCGGGCGATGGGGCAGCAGCTGCCGCCGGTCAAGCGGATCCTGGAGCTGAACCCGGCGCACCCGCTGGTGAGCGGGCTGCGGGCGTCCTACGACTCGGACGGTGACAAGCCCGAGCTGGTCGAGACCGCGCAGCTGGTGCACGGCATGGCGCTGCTGGCCGAGGGCGGCGAGCTGCAGGACCCGGCGAAGTTCACCTCGCTGCTGGCGAACCGGCTGGCCCAGGGGCTCTGAGGCGGTTCGCCCGCCCGGCCCTCGGGGTTCCGGCGTGAACCCCCGCAAGCCGCAGGTTTTCCACGACGAACGGCCGGAGAGCGATGTGCTCTCCGGCCGTTGCTTTTCGGTCGTGCGGGGAACTCCGTTCAGCTGCGCGACATCCGCGCCGGTGCGATCGACGCCTGGTGCAGCACCCATTCCAGCGGGCCGCGCCCGAGCAGCTTGCGCCACGCGGTGCAGAACACCAGCGTCACGGCCACCAGCACCAGCCACGGCAGGTAGCTGTACCCGCTGCTCATCACCTCCTGCAGCTGCTTCACGCCGAACGCCTTGAGCGCCAGCAGGTGCCCGGCGTAGGCAGTCAGCGCGAGCGCACCGACCGACGCCAACGGCGTCAACGCCCCGCGCAGCCGTTCGGCGAACAGGCACAGCCCGAGCACCGCCATCGCCACGCCCGAAGCACCGACGATCTCGAACGGCGTGCCGCTGTGCGCACCGCTGGAGAACAACCACAACGCGCTGGTGGTGGGCACGTGCCCGTAGCTGGAGCTCATCACGATGTCCAGCAACTGCGGCGGGAGTCCGGGCGGAAGGATCGCCAGCAGCGATTCGCGGACGCCGAACACGTTCATCGCCAGCCACGAAGCGCCGTACCCGAGCACGCCGAGCCCCGCACCGAGCACCACGATCCTGCCCCGCACGGCACGCAGGTCGAGCCTGCCCAGTGCCATCCCGACCAGCACGAACGGCAACCAGGTCAGCACCGGGTAGGCACCGGTGAGCAGCAGACTGTGCAACAGGGTCCAAAGTCCCGTGCCCGAGCCGAAGTCGCCGAAGCTGGGAACGTAGCCGATCATGTTCGTCTCGATGCCCTGGCGCAGCACGAACGACAGCAACGGGCCGCCGATCGCGAACACCGCGGCCAGTACCGCCAAGGTGGTACTGCGCACCCGCAACAGCGGGATGCTGACCAGGAACAGCACGCCGTAGAAGGACAGGATGACCATCGCGGGTGTCTGCAGGCTGGTCAGCGCCAACCCGAGCACGAACAGCAGCACCGCGCGCACGGCGATGCGCACCCGCGACATCCGCATCCGGTCCCCGGTGTACGGCTGCGAACCGCCGCTTAGCAGGGCGATCGACACGCCGGTCAGCACCGCGAACAGCGCGGCCGCCCGGCCTTCGACCAGGCTGAACAACCAGCCGCCCGACATGGTGTGCGCCGCGAACATGCCGAACACGGCGAGCGCGCGGGCCACGTCCAGCCCGACGAGCCGGGCGGTCGGCGGGGACGGTTGAACGGAGTTCCGGTTCAAAGCAATGGTCGTTGCATCCACACCACGATGATCACCGGCCGGTGCGGGCCGGCGGATCGACTCACCGGCCGCCGCGGGTAGCACTTTGGGTCGGATCGATCTCGTGCTTCCGGCCATCCCGCGCTCGCAGATCCGGCAACGGCACGACGCGGTGTCCCGCCGCGTGCGATCCGGACCGTCCGGCGACCGCTACCCGATGGCCTCCGATGCCTTGCGGCAAAACGAAATTCGGCATGCGTGCCTGCCGGTCGGGCGGTCGCCCCGCGGCACGGGTGTCCGAACAGGACGATCCGCGCGAACCGGCGCCGCGGCGCACCCGCGAGCGCGGCGAAGCCGGTCGGCCGGGGGCCGTGCAGGCCGGTGAACGAGCGCCGACCGGCCGCCGCACGCCGGTGCGGGCGAACGGCGGCCGGTTGTTGCGCACTCGCCGGAGCCGTTCGATCGGTGCACCCGGAACGCGCGGCGGCCGACCGGGTCAGTACGGACAGGTCGCCCGGTAATCGGAGATCTCGGGATCCTGCGGCGGCGGGCACAGGAACCGGTCGTAGCGGGTGTCGTCGTCCAGGAACCGCTTGAGCCAGGCGATGCTGGACTTGGCGATCCTGGTGTCGTCCCTGTTGGGTGCGAAGTGGCTCGCCCCGGCCAGTTCCAGGTAGGCCTTGCCGGGGTCGTCCGGCAGGCTCTCGTAGAAGGGCTCGGAGTGCTGGGCGACCGGTGCGACGGTGTCGTTCTGCGCACCGATGATCATCGTCGGGGTCCGCACCCCGGAGAAGTCCTTGACCGTGTTCCACGGCGTCATCGGGATCGCCGCCTTGAGGCCGGGGTCGTCCAGCGCGGCCTGCAGCGCGCCGCCGCCGCCCATCGAATGGCCCATCACGCCGAGCCGGGCCGGGTCGATCCGATCCTGCACCTCGCTGCTGCCGGTGAGGTAGTCCAGCGAGGCCGCCAGCTGCTCGGCGCGGGCATCCGGCCGGTCGCTCGTCGTGATCGTGTCGATGGTGAACACCACGAACCCCTGCGAGGCCAGTCGCGGTCCGAGCCAGGCGAGGGTCTCCTGGCCGGCGGTGTACCCCGGGGCGATGGTCACCGCGGAGAACGTCCCCTCGGAGGTGTCGGTCGGGTAGTAGATCGTCCCGCCGCCGAAGCCCTCGACGGTGCTGCGCGGCACGGTCTCGCGGTCGATCTCGAACGGGCCGGTCGGCGCGGTGATGCTTTCCTCGGTCGGCGCCGGTCCGTGGATGGTGGCCGGCTCGGCGGCCCGGGCCAGCGTGACGCTGCTCGTGAGCAGCCCCAGCACGGCGGTGGTGACGATCAGTGCGCGTCGTAATCGGGACGGATGCGTGGACAGCGCTGTTGTCATGTGTCGCCCTTCGCAGAAGGCGCCCGGGATGCCGGGTGCGCGGATGTGTCCGTTGCGGAACTGCGCTTGGCCTGCCGAGCGAGCCGGAACGCGCCGGGCCCGATCGCCCTGCCACGCCGGATTCCGGGCGCTGCCGGCGCCGGACCTCCGGACCCGGCTGAGCCTAAAGTGCCTCTACCAATCGGTCAATCTAGTTTTCCGGCGACTAGCCTGACGGGATGACCGAACGCGTGGACGGCCGAAAGCTGCGCTTCCAGCACCGGTACGGCGAGGTGCTCGACGCCGCCACGGAGCACGCGCTCGACCACGGCCTCGACGACCTGTCGCTGCGCAAGGTCGCGCAATCGGCCGGGGTCAGCCACGCGACGCTGGTGCACCACTTCGAGTCCAAGGACCGGCTCGTGGCCGAGATCGTGCAGCGCGTGCTGGCCGACATCCTCACCGTCCCCGACCTGCCGCCCGGCGACCCGGACCCGCTGCGGGTGATCTGGCGCAGGGCGACCGCCGAAAGCGGCCGGCGCTACGTCCGGTTGTTCCTGGCGATCACGGGCCAGGCCATGTACGGCGATCCGGCGCTGGCCAAGACCATCGCTGCGTCGATGCGGCGGCGGACCGACCTGATCGCGGCCGGTCTGGTCCGCCACGGGTATCCGGAGCCCCAAGCCCAGATCGCCGCGACGTCCCTGCTCGCCTGCATGCGGGGCCTGTTCGCCGACCTGCTCACCACCGGTGACACCGAACGGGTCGACGCTGCGTTCGAGGACACGGTCTCCGAACTGGAACAACGCATAGCCGACCGGGCGAGCTGAGCTGCCGGCTCGCGCGCGGCACGACGAGCTCCGGCCGCGGCGGGCGCGGTGTTGCTCACTGGTCATCCTCTCGCCGGGAGGCTCCGAAAACCGGCAGGCGGTGGTAGCGCCTCGCGTGGTGGGTAGCCCGGGACCGTGCTCGGTGTCCTGCTGATGGTCGTGGCGGCGTTTCTCAACGCCGCCGCGTCCGTGTTGCAGCGGCGGGCCACCAAGGAGGAGCCCGAATCCGCCGGGTTCTCCTGGCAGATGATGTGGGACCTGGCACGACGCCCGGTGTGGTTCCTCGGCATCTGCACGATGATCTTCGGGTTCCTGCTGCACGCCGTGTCGATCTCGGTGTCCCGGATTTCGCTGGTGCAGCCGCTGCTGGTGACCGAACTGCCGTTCACCCTGCTGCTGGCCTCGTGGGTGTTCCGCGCGCCGCTGCCCCGCGCGGTGCTGTGGGCGATCCTGCTGCAATCGGCCGGGCTGGCGTTGTTCGTGGGCACGCTGTCGCCGACCGGCGGCAATCCGTCCGCGGTTTCCGCGGGGACCTGGGCGCTGGGCATCGCGATCACGGCCGCGATCATCGCGGCGCTCGTCGTGGGCGGATATCGCAGCAGGCTCGAGCACCGCGCCGCGATGCTGGGCGTGGCCACCGGCGTCACGTTCGGGCTGAACTCCTCGCTCATCGCCGGTGTCGGTGCGGCCGTGGAGCGGGGTGCGCCGCTTTTGACCACGTGGCAGACCTACGGGGTGGCGGTGCTCGCGCCGATCTCGTTCTTCCTGCTGCAGAACTCGTTGCAGGCGGGCAACCTCGCCGCCTCGCAGCCGGGCTTCACGCTGATGAACCCGCTGACCTCCGTGGTGTGGGGGCTGGTGGTGTTCGGCGAGCAATCCAGGCAGGGGGTGTTCCTGATCGGCGTGGTGGCCGGAGCTGCGCTCATCGCGATCGGCACCGTGCTGCTGGCGCGCTCGCCACTGCTCGATCCCGAAGCCACGCAGCGGCAGCGCTACGGATCAACCCCACCCGGCTAGTCCGTTCGCAAATTTCCGCGCCGCACGCGTTTCGCGCACGCCGCACTGGGAGATCACCTGTGGGTGGAAATCGACAGGTGGGCCGAAGTGCCCGGTGCGGGAAGGCGAGCACGTGCACGACGCGGAGAAGTGGCTGCTGACCCGCCGCGAGCGCGACAACCCGGCCACCGGACTCGACCGCGGCGACATGGCCTGGACGCGCGCGTGGGGCTCGCCGGTGGGTCGCGCGATCATCGACCCGGACGGGCGCCCCGCCGGCCGGTGAATCCGCTTTTCCCGCAATTCCCAGAATGCGTTGAGGTGCGCTGAACGGCACCACCGGTGAATCCCCCGTGAATGCGCCCGGAAAATTCCGAAGTGCACCCTGGAATTTCCGGTTCCGGCCATTATGCTGCGGCGGGTCACTCCGGCCCGACAGGGAGGTTCCCCTCGTTATGACCTCGCAGCAGCGCCGCGCGCGTCCGAAACGACGACCCAAGATTTCTTTCGCCTTCCGTTCGCTGGTCGGCGCCGGCGTGCTGGTGCTCGCCACGCCGTCGGTGGCGCTGGCCGATCCACCGCAGGCGTTGCCGAGCAGCGTCGCCGACCCGGACGGCGAATTCCAGCCTGCGTTCGACTACGACGGCGACGGCTGCTACCCCACCCCCGCCATCGGACCGGATGGCACGCCCGCCGAAGGGCTCGAACCGTCCGGTGCGCTCAACGGCAACTGCCACGACGAGTCCGATTTGGACAACACGAATTCCTACGTGCGCGCCAAGTGCAACACCAACGGCTGGTGCGCCTACCTCTACGACCTGTACTTCGAGAAGGACCAGGCGGTCGAAGGGGTCGACGCCTTCGGGCACCGGCACGACATCGAGCACGTCGTGGTGTGGGTCAACAACGGGCAACCCGAGTACGTCTCGACCTCGGCGCACGGCGACTACTCCACCTACCCGCGCGACCAGGTGTCCTGGGAAGGCAACCACCCCAAGATCGTTTATCACAAGGACGGTGCGAGCACGCACGCGTTCCGGCTGGCCAATGCCGACGAGCAGCCGGAGAACCACCAGGGCACCTGGCAGTACCCGGACCTGGTGAGCTGGGACAACTTCCCCGACGGGGTCCGGGACAAGCTCACCGGCGCCGACTTCGGCTCCGCCAGCCTGGGCATCTCCGACGGGGCCTTCGAGGACAACCTCGGCAAGGCGAAACCCGACGAGATCGAGTTCAACCCGAGCGAATGACCGGAATCCGGCCCGGTGCTGCCACATCGGCGAGGGCGCATCGACGAGAGCGACCGGGCCGGTCCCCGCTCACATGAGCTTGTCCAGGGTGATCGGCAGCGAGCGGATGCGCTTGCCGGTCGCGTTGAACACCGCGTTCGCCACCGCCGGTGCGATGCCGGTGAGTCCGACCTCGCCGACGCCCTTGATGCCCAGCGGGTTGAACCGGTCCGGTGCTCCGGCGAAGACCACCTCGTGGTCCGGGACGTCGCCGTTGACCGGCACCAGGTAGTCGGCCAGCGTCGCGTTGGTGATCCGCCCCGTGCCCGGGTCGGTGGCGGTGTCCTCGAACAGCGCCATGCCCAGCCCGCCGACCGCCCCACCGAGGATCTGGCTGCGCGCGGTCTTCTCGTTCACGATCCGCGCGCCGTCGATGGCCGAGACGATCCGCGCCACCCGGATCAGCCCGAGGTCGGCGTCCACCCGGACCTCGACGAACTGCGCACCGAACGCTCCCGCGCGGGACATCGTCCCGTCCTGCTGCTGCGACGGGTCGAACGCGCCGGGCGCGGTCACCTCGGATCGGTCGTGCCTGCGCAGGATCGCCGAATACGGCTCACCGCGCGCCGGATCGCCGATCGCGTGCAGCCGCCCGTCGGTGGCGGTGAGCTGGTCGGCCCGCAACCCGCGCAGCGGCGATGCCGGGTCGTCGGCCACCAGATCCAGCAGCGACTGCCACACCCCGCGCACCGCCGCGTCGACCGCGGCGCCCAATGAACCGGTCAGCCCGGACCCGCCTGCCAGCGAGGCTTGCGGCAGCCGCGAGTCGCCGAGTTCGAAACGCGCGTCCGCGATGCCGAGGCGCTGCGCGGCCAGCTGGGTCATCACGGTGTGCGTGCCCGTGCCGATGTCCGTGGTCGAACTGCGCACCAGGCCGGAACCGTCCGCGCGCACCGTCGCCTCGGCCCGGCAGGGCAGCCCGAACCAGGGGAAGGACGCGCCCGCCACGCCGTGCCCGATCAGCCAGTCGCCGTCGCGCGACGAGCCGGGTGCCGCGCGGCGCGCGGACCAGCCGAACAACTCCGCACCGCGCCGGTAGCACTCGCGCAGGCCGTTGCTGGACCACGGCAACCCGCTTTCCGGGTCGTTCTCGGCGAAGTTGCGCAACCGCAGCTCGATCGGATCCATGCCGAGCCGGTGCGCCAGTTCGTCGATCGCGCATTCCAGCGCGAAACCGCCCTGCGCCTCGCCGGGCGCGCGCATCGAGCACGGGCCGGGAATGTTCAGCCGCACCCGCTGCTCACCGGCGAAGACGTTCGCGCAGGCGTAGCGGTGCACCGATACCCCGGTCACCGAGTCGGCGTTGTCGTCGTCCACCGCGGCCGTCTGGGTCGAGCGGTGCTCGATCGCCAGCAGCTCGCCGTCCCGGTTCGCGCCGAGCCGCAGCTGCTGCACCGTGCCGGTGCGGTGGCCGACGCCGGTGAACATCTGCGGGCGGGTGAGCACGAGTTTGACCGGCCGCCGCAGCTCGCGCGCCGCTAGCGCGGCGAGGCTCACGTGCGGCCAGGTCCGCAGCCCGGAACCGAACCCGCCGCCGACGTACGGCGCCAGCACCGTGACCGCTTCCGGCGCCAGCCCGAACACCGCGGCCAGCGAGGAGCTCATCGCCGACGGGCCTTGGGTGTTGGTGTGCACGGTCAGCCGCGGGCCGTCCCACCTGACGACGGCGCTGAACAGGCCCATCGGGTTGTGCGTGTTCGCCGGGGTGGTGAATTCGGCCTCGTAGCGCACTTCCGCGCGAGCCAGCGCGCCGGGAACGTCGCCGCGGGACACGTCCTCGGCTGCGGGTTCGCGGACCGCGGCCGGGTCGTCGATCTCCACCACCGGGTCGGCCGGGGCGTATTCGACGTGGATCAACCCCGCGGCGGCCGTGGCCTGCTCGGGGGTGTCGGCGACGACGACCGCGAGGTATTGGCCGTGGTGCCGGATCCGGTCGTCCTGCAGCGGTGCCGGTGGCTCGCCTTCCGCGCGTGTCAGTTTCGGCGCGTTGCGGTGCGTGAACACGCCGAGGACGCCGGGGGCGGCTGCGGCCTCGCCGGTGTCGATGGCGGTGATCCGGCCCGCGGCGATGGTGGCGCAGGCCAGCGCGGCGTGCGCGGTGCCCGGTTCGGCCGCGTCGTTCGGGTAGTTCGCGGCACCGGCGACCTTCCGGGAGCCGTCGACCCGGTCCCTCCCGGTGCCGATCAGCGGCGGCTCGGGCGGCGCCGGTGGTTCGGCGAGCGCGGTGGAAGCCGCGCCCGGGGCGAGCACGCCGGGCGCGAGCGCTCCGGCACCTGCCACCAACACCCCCGTGCGCAATGCCGTGCGGCGGGAAAACTCAGTCATGGCACGCCTTCCTAGCTCGCCGCCACGGTGCGCAGCGCGCGCACGAGGGTCCGTTTGGCCAATTCGACCTTGAACTCGGTGCCCGCGACCGTGAACGGATCGCGGACCGCGGCCTCCGCCGCGGCGCGGAAGTTGTCCGTTGTGGACTCCTTGCCGCGCAGCGCGTCCTCCGCCGCGCGTGCCCGCCACGGCACCGTGCCGACACCGCCGAGCGCGATGCGCGCCTCGCTGATCACGTTGCCGTCCAGGGTGAGCGCGACCGCGGCCGAGGTGAGCGCGAACTCGTAAGAAGCCCGGTCGCGCACCTTCAGGTAACCGGACCGCACGCCCGCCGCAGGCAGCGGGAGGTCGACACCGGTGATGAGCTCGCCGTCGCGCAGCGCCGTCTCCACGTCCGGCGTCGCGCCCGGCTCGCGGTAGAACTCGGTCAGCGGCACGGTCCGCTCGCCTTCCGGACCGTGCGCCCGCACCGCCGCGTCGAGCGCGGTCAACGCCACGGCGAGGTCCGAGCCGTGCACGGCGATGCAGTCCGGCCCGGCACCGAGGATGGCGTGCATCCGCGCGCCGCCGCTGACCGCGGCGCAGCCGCTGCCCGGTGAGCGCTTGTTGCACGCGCTCACCGCCGGGTCGCGGAAGTAGCGGCAACGGGTGCGCTGCAACAGATTCCCGCCGATGGTCGCCATGTTCCGCAGCTGCGGCGAAGCACTGGCCAACAGCGCTTCGGACACGACCGGCGCGCGTTCGACGACCAGCGGGTCGGCGGCGAGCTCGCCCATCGTGGTCATCGCGCCCACCCGCACCGCATCGCCCTCGCGGCGCACGCCGCGCAGCGGGAGCCGGGAGACGTCGATGAGCTTGCCCGGCGCGAGCACGCCGTCCTTCATCAGGTCCAGCTGAGTGGTCCCGCCCGCCAGGTAGGCCGCGTCGCCGTCCTGCGCGACGGCCACCGCCTCGTCCACATTGGACGGACGCAGGTAGGAGAACTCACGCATCGCCGGCCACCTCCCGGATCGCGGCCACGATGCCGGAGTAGGCGCCGCAGCGGCAGAGGTTGCCGCTCATCTGCTCGCGGACCTCCTCGTCCGAGCCGGTGCGGCCTTCCTCCAGCAGGCACACCGCGGACATGACCTGCCCGGGAGTGCAATAGCCGCACTGGAAGGCGTCGTGGCGCACGAACGCTTCCTGCACCGGATGCGGCGCACCGCCCGCGCCCAGCCCTTCCACGGTGCGGACTTCGCGGCCGTCGCACTGCGCGGCCAGGGTCAGGCAGGCCAGCACCCGGTTGCCGTCGACCGCGACCGTGCAGGCACCGCACGCGCCCTGGTCGCAGCCCTTCTTCGTCCCGGTCAGGCCGAGGCGGTCGCGCAGCGCGTCGAGCAGCGTGACCCGCGCGTCGAGTTCGAGGTCGTGGCCGGTCCCGTTGACGGTCAGCGCCACCGGAATATGGCTGCCTTCGGTCACTTGCATGGTGGTTCCCGTCCTGGTCAGTTCGGCGGAGGGGCGCGGGCACCGCCGAATCCGCGGGGAGTCCGGCGTGGCGACCGCTTCTCCCGTTATACCGGCATGATCACCGGATTTGTCGCCTTGGACGGGTTTTCGCCATAGCACCGCACGATCGGGCCGATCTCCGCGCGGCGGTGAATCCGCAACGGAACGATCATTCGTGCAGCGCATGGAAATGCGGGCGGAGCACTGAGCGGATCGTCGCCGACACACCCCGGCGTGTCGGCACCGCCGCCGCTGCGCCCTCACCACGCGCAGGGCAAGCGTCCGCGCGACGGCACGGGTAAGACCACTGTGGACAGACGGCTCAGCCCTGCCGCTCCGGCCCCCGATCGAGCCTGCGCAGCTCCCGCACCCCACCGGCGAGCGTGCGGTCGCCGAGCGAGCCGAGCACCGCCTGCTCGGCATCCGCGGTCAGTCCGGCGAAGTACTCGGCGGCATTCGCCGTCACCAGGCACGCGTGCTCACCCTCCGGGCGGCAGGCCCAGAGCGGCTTGTCGCCAACGGCGCACCGGTAGATCTCGGCCAGCGTGATCTCCTCGGCAGGGCGCGCGAGCCTGCTGCCGCCCGAGCGCCCCTTCGTGCACACCACGAGCCCGTCGTGCACCAGCGGCGCCAGCATCTTGCGGACCAAGCTGGGGTTGGTGTCCAGCATCTCGGCGAGCTGGGCGGAGCTGAGCACCGGGGAGTCCTCTTCGGCCGCGACCGCGAGCGCCAGCATCGCCTGCAGCGCGCTGGAGAACCTGATGTCCAGCACGTTCGACACCCCTCCCGCGGATCGGCCGCGAAGCGTACCCGACGCCGCCCGACCAAGAATAGCAACCGTCACAGTCACACTTCGGCTCATGAAATGTACCTTTGTTGTGCACACTTCGATCGCACGGCAGGAGACCGCCTTGACCACCCGCGCAGCACAGGCCCTGGCCCGCCCGTTCACGCTGGGCTCGGCCGAATTGCCGAACCGGATCGTGATGGCGCCGATGACCCGCATGTTCTCCCCCGGCGGCGTCGCGGGCGAAGACGTGGCGGCCTACTACGCCCGCCGCGCCGCCGCGGGCACCGGCTTGATCATCACCGAGGGGACCTACGTGGACCACCCCTCCGCCGGTTTCAGCGGCGAGATCCCCCGCTTCCACGGCGAGCAGCAGCTCGCGGGCTGGAGCCGCGTCGTGCAGGACGTGCACGCGGCGGGCGGCAAGATCATGCCGCAGCTGTGGCACGTCGGCGTGCAGCGCCGAGCGGGCGCGCCGCCGTTCCCGGAAGCACCCGTCGTCGGACCGTCCGGCATCGGCCTGGACGGCAGCAGTGCCGGTGACACCCTCACGCTGTCCGACATCGACCAGCTCGTCACCGCGTTCGCGGACGCCGCGCGGGAAGCCGAGCGGATCGGCTTCGACGGCGTCGAACTGCACGGCGCGCACGGCTACCTGATCGACGCGTTCCTGTGGGAGCGCACCAACCGGCGCACCGACTCCTTCGGCGGCGACCCGGTCTCGCGCACCAAGTTCGCCGCCGACATCGTGGCCGCGGTCCGCGAGCAGGTGTCCGCGGACTTCCCCGTGGTGCTGCGGTTCTCGCAGTGGAAGTCGGACAACTACGACGCCAAGCTCGCCGAAACCCCGGAGCAGCTGCAAGCGGTGCTCAGCCCGCTGGCCGAAGCCGGGGTGGACGCCTTCCACGCCTCCGGGCGCCGCTACTGGGAGCCGGAGTTCGCCGACACCGGCTCGGACCTGAACATCGCCGGGTGGACCAAGAAGGTCACCGGCAAACCGGTGATCACGGTCGGCTCGGTCGGGCTCGACAGCGTCTTCACGCCCGAGTCGCTGGCCGGCTCGAGCGCCGGGGTTGCCAGCGTGGAAGGGCTGCTGGAACGCATGGAGCGCGACGAGTTCGACCTCGTCGCGATCGGCCGCGCGCTGCTGGCCGACCCGGAGTGGGCGGACAAGGTCCTGCAAGACCGCGCAACCGACATGATCCCGTTCACCAAGGCCGCCGTGGAGACCCTGTACTGATCAGTCCGGACTGATCACTCCGGCGCGTCCTTGCGCGGCCGGCCGCGCCGGGCGGGCTTTCCCGAGTTCTCGGGCAGCCGCCCGGCGTCGGCCAGCGCCCGCCGCAGCAGGAACTCGATCTGCGCGTTCGTGCTGCGCAGCTCGTCCTGCGCCCAGCGGGCCAATGCGTCGTGCAGCGCCGGATCCAGGCGCAGCAGGAAACTCTTGCGTTCGGCCACGAACACCTCGGTAGCTCGTTTTGCGCAGGTGGTCGGTTCAGGCTGCGGGCGCAAGCAGCGCCCGGCTGAGCTGTCCTCCGCGAAGACGCCTGAGAACCCGCGGTGATGCCGGATTGCATGGGTGGCGCAAGCCGGCCCCGCAGTCGCGGAGAGCCACGGCACAAGCTCGTGCGGGCTCCACGAGGAGGATCTCAGTGGTAGAGCGAGCCCGTGTTGACCACCGGCTGCGTGTCGCCGCAGAGCACCACCATCAGGTTGCTGACCATGGCCGCCTTGCGCTCCTCGTCGAGTTCGACGACCTCCTGCTCGGACAGCCGCTGCAGCGCCAGATCGACCATTCCGACCGCGCCCTGCACGATCTGCTGCCGCGCGGCGACCACCGCGCCCGCCTGCTGGCGCTGCAACATTGCCTGCGCGATCTCCGGCGCGTAGGCGAGGTTGGTGAGGCGGGATTCGACGACCTGCACCCCGGCGGCCTCGACCCGGGCGGCGATCTCCGCGGAGAGCTTCCCGGTGATCTCGTCGGCGTTCTGCCGCAGCGAGTAGCCGTGCGCGCCGTCGCCGTCGTAGGGGTAGCTGGTGGCGATGTGCCGCACCGCGGTCTCGGTCTGCGTCTCGACGAACTCGACGAAGCTGTCCACCGCGAACGACGCCTGGGCGGTGTCGGCGACCTGCCACACCACGACCGCGGCGATCTCGATCGGATTGCCGTCGGAGTCGTTGACCTTCATCACCGCGGTCTCGTGGTTGCGGATCCGCGTGGAGATCTTCGTCTTGCTGCTGAACGGGTTCACCCAGCACAACCCGGTTCGGCGCACGGTTCCCGTGTAGCGGCCGAGGAATTGCAGCACCCGCGCTTCACCGGGAGCCACGGCGATCAGGCCGCTCAGCAGCACCGCCGCGATCACCAGGAGCGCCGCGCCCGCGATCAACACCGGTGCGTTCTCCAGGCCCATGCCGACGACCAAGACGCCGGCTCCGGCGAGCAGCAGCACCACGCCGAGCGTGGCCATCAACGCTCCGGACAGCTCGAACGCCGGACGTTCGCGCACCGGCGGTTCGGGCATTTCGACCTCGCGTTCCTGCACGTCGGTCATGGCACTCCTCCCGTAGCGATCAACTAGCTATAACGTAGCATAGTGATATCACTTTCTGGGTAGTCGATCCGACCACACCTGCTCGTCAGGTGCGCGACTTCCATGCACAACCGACGGCCCGAGCAGCAGATCGTCCGCCGTCAACGCGGCCGCGACGGCAGGGCGGCCCCGGACGCGGAGGCCGCCGATCACCGCGAGCTCATCGCGCCGCGGGCGCGCTCCCGGCGAACTGCATCGACTTGTACGGCCAGTTCTTCTTGGTGTTCCACTGGCTCACCACCAGGTGCAGATTGTCCAAAGTAGACCCCGGAACGATGTAGGCGCCGTAGAGCTGCGCGACCCGTCCGCGCCCGTGGTTCTCCCGCCACCACGAGGTGCCGTGCAGCGCCGTTTCGCGCGGGGCCTCGTAGAGGTTCGTCGTCGGCACGTCGAGGTTCATCACGTCGATCCGGTAGTTCCCCGCGTCGAAGAACGACAGCAGCCAGCGCCCGCCCAGCGGCCGCAGGCACAACTCCCCGTACGCGCCGGTGAGCGCGATCGTCGGCGGGTTGCCCCAGGCCCACACGCCGTCCCGGAAGCCCCAGCCCTCCCACGCGGCGGGCTCGGCGATCCGCTGCGCGGGCACCCGGTGCAGCATCAACCCCTGGTCGCGGCGGAAACCGGTGGTGAACGCGTAGACCCAGCCGTCGTCGCCGAGTCCCCAGGTCAGCATCTGGAACAGCCCGCCGTGCAGGTCACCGGGCCAGGTCGCGCCGGTGTGCTGCCAGCTCTCGCCGTTGTCGGTGGAGCGGTGGATCTCGGTCCAGTGCACGTTGCCGATGCCTTCGCACACCATCACGTGCAGGTACATCTCGTTGCCGATGGTGATCAGGTCGGTCGGCAGCACGGTGGTGACCCGCCGCCCGTGGATGATCGTGTCGTGCTGGTACGGCAGCGCCTGCTCCGCGTAGGGCTTCGGGCCGATCGAGCCGGTCCAGCCGATGCCCGCCGTCGCGGTGCGCGCGTCCCCGAACAGCACCACCGGGGAGCGCCAGCCCGGCCCGCCGACCCCGGCGGCCTCGAAGGTGTCGCCGAACACCGACACCAGCCGCCCGTCCGGCGCGACCTCCATCACCCCCAGGTCGGTGCCCCCGATCCCGAAGTGGTCGGTGATCCCGGGCCCGGTGAGGTCCTTCACCTTGCGCACCGGCTCGTGCTCCTTTCCCGCGGAGGCGTTGCTCCTTGGCGAGGGTAGTCGGCGCACGTGGCGGCTCCGCGACACGATCTTGACCGGCGGCCCGACCCCGTTCTCCCCGAGTGAACGGACCGTTCGTCCAATCTAGCCGGACCAACAGGCCGTTCACTCGGCCTACTTCGCCCGGTTCGAGCGATGCACGGGTGTGTCGGCCGGTACGTCGGCAGAACGTCTGAGCCCCCGGTTCCTTCACGAGCGAACGGACCGTTGGTCCAATCTATTGGGACCGACAGTCCGTTCACTCATCGAGACGCGGGTGGTGCAGGGCCCGAGGTGGAGCCCGGCCGCACGGTGGTGGGCATCTGTTCATCGGGAGGTTCGGCGCCGGAGAGCAGCTCCACGACCATCCGCCCGGCGGCCCGGCCCTTGCCGGTCATCGGCTGTTCCACCGTGGTCAGCCGCAGCGGCGACAGCCACGGGGTGTCGATCCCGTCGAAGCCCACCACGCTGAGGTCTTCCGGCACCCGCAAGCCACGTTCCCGCGCGGCCTGGATGACCCCGACCGCGAGCAGGTCGCTCTGCGCCACGACCGCGGTCGGGCGCGGCTCGGCGGCGAGGACTTCGTGCCCGGCGCGCAAGCCGTCCTCGATCAGTCCGCTGCCCGCCTCGAACGCCGGGACGCGGCGCCCGGCCGCCTCCTCCACGCCGCGCAACCGGTCCAGGCAGATGGGCGCGCTGGCCAGTTCCTGGTGCGCATCGGTGAGCCACCCGCTGTGCATCCCGGGCTGGCGCAGCGGAAGCGTCACGACGCTGATCCGGCGATGCCCGAGCTCCAGCAGGTGCCGGGTGAGTTCGGCGGAGGCGCCGTGGTTGTCGATGTGCACGCTGGGCACGTCCGGGACCTGCGGGCCTTCCACCACGACCAGCGGCACACCGCGGTTCTGCAGCGCGGTCAGCGCCGGCTCGTCCCTCCCGCCGCAACTTTCCACGACCACGGCGTCCAGCGGAGTGCTCGCCACCTGCTCCGGTGAGGGACCGACCCGGCCGCTGCTGCCGGAGAGCAGCAGCAGCGCGAAACCGGCGGGCGCGAGTTCTTCGGTGAGCCCGTCCAGCAACGCCACCGCCACGGGATCGCGGAAGGCGTAGAGCAACCGCTCCCCGATCAGCACGCCGACGATGCCGGAACGACCTTGCCGCAGCGAGCGCGCCAGCGGATTCGGCCCGGTGTAGCCGACCTCGGCGGCGGCGTCGAGCACCCGGCGCCGGGTCTCGGCCGAGACCGGGCCCGCGCCGGAGAACACCAGCGAGGCCGTCGACTGCGAAACGCCTGCGGTCGCGGCGACCCTCGACAGCGTCGGGCGAGGGCTTCGCGAACGGGACATGCGCTCTCCCTTGACCGGTGCGGTGACCGGCTGAATACTATCGGCCGGATCTTGGTCGAATCGTTTCGATCCGTGAGGGATGTCTGTGCCCGTGCAATCCCGAGCCACCCGGCCGACCGTCCTGCGCGCCCGCAACGCGGTCGCGGCCGTGTTCGCCTTCAACGGGTTCGCGATGGCGAGCTGGACCGCGCGCATCCCCGAAGCGCGCGACGCGCTGGGCATCGCGCCCGGCCAGCTCGGCGGACTGCTGCTGGGCATCTCGCTGGGCTCGCTGGCTGCCATGCCGCTGGCGGGTGCGCTGGTCCGCCGGTTCGGTGCGACCTCGACCGTCACCGGCGCCGCGGTGGTCAACGCGTTCGGCCTCGCCGGGGCGGGGATCGCGGCGGCCGCAGGCCAGTACTGGCTCACCGGTCTGGGACTGGTGGTGTTCGGACTGGGCATCGGCGTGTGGGACGTGGCGATGAACGTCGAGGGCGCGGCCGTGGAGCACGGGCTCGGGCGCACGATCATGCCGCGGTTCCACGCCATGTTCAGCTTCGGCACCGTCGTGGGCGCGATGGTCGGAGCGGCCGCGGCGGCCGTCGGCGTGCCGCTGTGGGTGCACCTGATCATCGCCGCGATCTTCGCGGCCGCTTCGGCCGCGAGCGCCGCGCCGGGATTCCTGCCCGCGCACTCCGAGCAGCAGTCCGGTTCCCGGCCGTCGATGCGCGCGTGGATCGAGCCGCGGACGCTGGTCATCGGGCTGATGGTGCTGGCGCTTGCGCTGACCGAAGGCACCGCCAACGACTGGCTCGCGGTGGCGCTGGTGGACGGCTACGACGCGCCTGCCTGGCTCGGCGCGGCCGGCTTCGCGGTGTTCCTGAGCGCGATGACCGCGGGCCGCACCCTCGGCACCGGCCTGCTGGACCGGTTCGGCAGGCAGCCGGTGATCTGGGCGACCATGGCCACCGCGCTGGTCGGGGTGCTGCTGGTGGTGTTCGCGCCGTGGCTGCCGCTGGCGGTACTGGGCGCGGCGATCTGGGGGCTGGGTGCCTCGCTGGGCTTCCCGGTCGGCATGAGCGCCGCCGCCGACGACCCGGAGCGCGCGGCCGCGCGGGTCAGCGTGGTCTCCACGATCGGCTACACCGCGTTCCTGGCCGGGCCGCCGCTGCTCGGCTACCTCGGCGACCACTTCGGCACGCTGCGCTCGCTGCTGGTGGTCGCGGTGCTGCTGGTGCCTTCGGCGATGGCCGTGCCCGCGGCCGAACCGCCGCGACGTTGACCTCCCGATGGAACGACGAAGGAGTCGCATGTCCAGGTATCGGATCGACCGGCGCACGTTCGGCAAGGCGGCGGGCATCGCCGCCGGGATGACCGCGATCAGCTGGAGCCCCGCAACGGCCGCGGAGGCGTCCGGGGCGCCGATCACGACCGCCGCACCCGGCGGGCTCGTGCAGGCGCACTTCCGCTTGCAGCAAGGAAAACCGCAGTACTCGATCACCAGCGGCGCCCGGACGGTGCTCGACTGGTCGGCCATGGGTTTCGAGTTGGGCGACGGCTCGCGATTAGGCGACTCGGCCGAACTCCTGGGCACCCACCACGACGAGCTCGACGAGACGTGGCAGCCGACGTGGGGCTCGGCCGCGGAAGTGCGCAGCCACTGCAACAGCACCGTCGTGCGGTTGCGCGAGACCGGGACCGACCGGTTGCTGGACATCGAATTCCGCGTCTTCGACGACGGTGCCGGGTTCCGCTACGTGTTCCCGCAGCAGCCCAACCTGGGCGACTTCGAGGTCTTCGACGAGCTCACCGAGTTCCGCTTCACCGACGACCACACGGCCTGGTCCAGCCCGGCGAACTACGACTCGGTGGAGTACCTGCACACCGAGACTCCGCTGACCGCGGCCGGCGGGCTGCACGAGTGGCAGGAGCCGCGGGACGAGGAAGGCGAGCACATCGGCGACGTGGCCACGCCGCTGACCGTGCGGATCGCCGAGGACTGCTACCTGGCGGTGCACGAGGCCGCGCTGTTCAACTACCCGGGGATGACCCTGACCAAGATCGACGGCGGGCCGAGCCTGCGTTGCGCGCTCGTCCCGCGCAAGGGCGAGGGCCGCCGCAAGGCGATCCTGCGCGCCCCGTTTCCCACGCCGTGGCGGGCTTTCCTGCTCGGGCGCAGCGCCGGGGAGCTGATCGAGTCGCCGCTGGTGCTCAACCTCAACGAGCCTTGCGCGATCGAGGACACCTCGTGGATCGCGCCCGGCAAGTTCGTCGGCGTGTGGTGGGAGATCCACAAAGGACGCAACACCTGGATCGAGGGTCCGGACCTCGGCGCCACCACCGAGAACACCATGCGGTGCATCGATTTCGCCGCGGCGAACGGGATTCCGTACGTGCTGGCCGAAGGCTGGAACAAGGGGTGGACGACCGGTGGCGACTTCGGCGCCCAGGACTTCGTCCGTCCCAACGACCAGTTCGACCTGCGCCGGGTCGTCGACTACGCCCGCGAGCGCGGGGTGAACTTCCTGGCGCACAACGAGACCGGCGGCCGCATCGACAACTACGAGCGGCAGATCGACGAAGCCTTCGCGCTGTACGAGGAACTGGGCCTGCCGGGCGTGAAAACCGGCTACGCCGGGGACATCGGGCCGCACTACCACCACGACCAGTCGATGGTGAACCACTACCAGCGCGTGATCCACAAGGCCGCGAAGCACCGGCTGATGATCAACGCGCACGAGCCGATCAAGGGCACCGGGATCGAGCGCACCTTCCCGAACTTCGTCTCCCGCGAAGGTGCGCGCGGCATCGAGTACGACGCCTGGTCGCAGGGCAACCCGCCGGAGCACACCCTCATCCTGCCGTTCACGGTCATGCTGGCCGGTCCGTTCGACTACACGCCGGGGATCTTCGACATCACCTGGTTCCCGGAGCAAAGCCCGGACGACGACCACGGAAGCGACAACGACGGCACCCGCGTGCACACCACCAGGGCGCACCAGATCGCGCTGTACCCGGTGCTGCTGAGCGGGCTTCAGCAGCTCTCGGACGTGCCGGAGCACTACGAGGGCACGCCGGAATTCGAGTTCCTGCGCGAAGTTCCGGTCAGCTGGGACGAAACCCGCGTGGTGCAGGGCGAAATCGGCGACTTCCTCACCATGGCGCGACGCAGCGGGCAGAGCTGGTTCGTCGGCTCGCTGACCGACGAGCAGGCCCGGACGCTGGAGGTTCCGCTGCACTTCCTCGGTGCGGGAGCCTTCGTCGCGCACGTCTACGCGGACGCGCCGGAGACCGATTTGGACACCAACCCGAACGCGGTCCGCGTCGATCGGTTCCTGGTTCATGCCGGGACCGTCGTGCGCGCCGAACTCGCGCGCGGCGGCGGGCACGCGATCCGGATCGTCCCGGCGTCCGATGCGGACAAGGCGGCCTTGCAGCCGTACAAGTGATCAAAGCGGTGGCGCGTGCGGGCGAGCAACACCCGCACGCGCCACCGTCCCCCGCACCCCGGCAGCGCCGCGAACGGCGCGAATTCGGCTCAACCGCGCGGCGGAACGTAACCGGCGTCGATGTTGTGCGCGTTGATGATGAAACCGGGCTTGCCGACCCAGACCGACGCCTCGGCACTGCCGTCGTCGGCGTCGATCACATCGGAGTCGGTCTCCGGCGCACCGACCCGCGGCGGCGCGAACATCATGCCCTCGCGCGGCTGGAAGGTCAGCCGGTAATCCTTGTTGATCCAAGCGTCCGCGATGCGGTAAGTGCCGTCTTCGCCGGTGGTGGCGCGGTATTGCGCCCCGTCGATGCTCGTGATCTCCACCCCGGCGATCGGCGGCTCGCCCTGCTGCCGCTGCCCGTCGCCGTTGCTGTCCTCCCACGCCATGCCGGAGATCTCCCCGCCCTGCATTCCGAAGTCGGCCTGCGCGGTGCCACCGTCCTGGACGCTCACCGGCACGTTGTTCGGGGTGGTGGGCAGGAACCCGCCCTCGTTGAACCGGACCTGGTAGTCACCCGGGGCGACGTCGCCGAACTCGTAGAATCCCTGCTCGTCGGGACTCCCGTGCGCGACCTGCCTGCCGTCGGTCGTCAGCAGTTCGACGAACCCGGCGTGCGGACCCGGTTCGTCCGCCTGCTGCTGCCCGTCGCCGTTGCGGTCCATGAAGTACTTCCCCGAGACCGTCCCGGTTCCGGCGTCCGCTGCTTGCGCGGGCGCGGCGACCGCGAGCGGCAGCGCGGCTGCCAACAACAGACCGGAATAGCGCATCTTTCCTCCAAACTCACGAACATCGTCGTCCGGAGGACGCCGCCGCGCCGAGCGGGGTTGCCATCCGGTGGCACCCGGTCGAACGCGTTTTTCCCATTCCCGCGCCCTGGCCGCGCATACACCGGTGACCTGCGCACACCCGCCCGAAGTCGTGAGTGAACGGCCTGTTCGTCCAATCCATTGGGACCAACGGTCCGTTCGCTGCGATCAGTGCTCGGCGCTGTCGATCCGCGCCTGCGCGCGCAGGTCGTCCGGGCCGACGGCCGCCAGCGCGTCGAGGAACGCCGGGACGAACGTGCCCGGTCCGTTCGCGTGCGGCTCGGCGAACTCCGCGGCGACCGAGAAGTGCGCGTGTGCGGCCACGATCCCGGTGAACGGCTCCGCCACGGCGAGGTAAGCCGCCCCGAGCGCTCCGAGCGCGCACCCCGTGGCGGTGATCTTCGGCAGCCACTCGCTGCCGCCGTGCACCCGTGCCGTCGCGATCCCGTCCGCGGTGCGCCCGGTGATGTAGTCGATCGGCCCCGACGCGGAAACGACTTCGCTGACCTCCAGCAACGTTCGTGCCGCCGGTACCGACTCGGCCGCATCGGAAGCGCTGTCGACACCGCGGGAGGTGCTTTCCAACCCCGCCACGGCCGCGATCTCCGAAGGATTCCCGCGGATCGCCGTCGGCCGATGCGCGAGCAGCCCACCGGCGAGTTCGGTGCGCCACGACAGGCCGCCGACGCCCACGGGATCCAGCACCCACGGATGCCCGGCCGCGTGCGCGGATTCCGCAGCCGCGGTGAACGCGCGGGCCTGCTCGTCGTCCGGGGTTCCGAGGTTGATCAGCACGGCGTCCGCGATCCGCGCGAATTCCCCGGCTTCGCGCGGATTATCGATGATCGCGTTGGTGGCTCCGGCCGCCAGCAACGCGTTGGTGAGCACGTTCGCGGAGACCACATTGGTCAGCGAATGCACCAGCGGAGTCCGCTCGCGCAGCCGCGCGAGCGCGCCCGCGACGGCCTCGGGGTCCGGAATCGTCGGCATGGTCGGCCTTTCTGCGCAGTTGCACATCGGACGGTTGATCATCCCGCGCGCCCGATCCGGTCGGCGAGGTACCCGGTGATGAGCCGGGTGAGTTCGTCGACCACGGTCTCGCGCCCGAGCGGCGGCGGGTCCAGCACGTAGCTGATCGTGAGGTTCTCGACCGTGCGCACCAGCACCCAGGCGATCGCGTCGATCGGTTCGCCGCTGCGTCCGCGGTCGTGCAGCAGCAGCGCCGTGGTGACCAGCTCGTCGATGCGGTGCTTGAAATCGGCCCGGTGGGTGTCCGCGGTCGGCGGCAGCTGTTCGTAGAGCACCCGGATCAGGCCCGCGTTCGCCTCGAAGGCGTCCAGCAGGGCGTTCACGCTGCCGCGCACGCTCTCGGCCGGAGAGGGCGCCGACAGGTTGTGCACGAACGCGCGTGAAACGCGAGTCCGCAGCCGATCGGTGTAACGGTCGATCACCTGCGTCAGCACCGCGTGCTTGTCCGGGAAGTACTGGTACAGCGAGCCCGGGCTGATGCCCGCCGCAGCTGCGATGCGCCCGGTGCTGGCCCGCTCGTAACCGTGTTCCAGCAGCACAGCGTGCCCCGCGGTGATGATGCGCTCGACCATTGCGCGCGAGCGCTGCTGGCTCGGTTCGCGGCGCACCTGCCCGCGCGGCCGGGCCGTCATCCGCGTCCCCACAACGCGAATTGAACGCGAATGATCATTCGTGTCAGCATCCTCAGCATGGTGGCACAGGCAGCGCACGACGCCGCGGCGTACCCGAGCCGGTTCTTCGGCGCACCCGAGCGCGGCAGGCGGATCGGTCGCGTTCTGCGGCTGGTCGCGCGGGTGCGTTCGCTGGACGAGGACCTGATCGACCGGATCGGCCGGCGGATGTACAGCCGCGACGAACTCGGCGCGCAGCTGGTCCGGGCGATGCGGCGGGACCGCGCCGACGGCGAGCGCGTGCGGATGGCGCAGTTCCACCAGGCGCTCGAGCACGGCATCGAGAGCGTGCCCGACGCGCCCGAACCGCTGCGGAAGTTCTTCGCCGAGGTCGATCAGGTGCCCGACTGGGTCGACTTCGACCTGCTGGAACGCGGCGCCCGCACGGTGCGCCGGATGGGCCGCACCACCGGTGACGTGCTGCTGCAGTTGGCGCTGATCGGCGGCTACCGGTTCGGCGGGCCCGCGGACCTGCTGGTGGAAACCGGTGGTCTCACCGGCTCCACCGCGCTGCGCAGGCTCGGCGAGACCAAGAAGTGGGCCGTCGCCGTGACTCAGCCCGGCGCGATGCACCGCGACGGCGAGGGATTCAAGCTCACCGTCCACGTCCGCGCGATGCACGCCCTGGTCAACGACCGCTTCGAGCGCAACGGCCGGTGGGACGTGCAGCGCTGGGGCCTGCCGATCAACCAGACCGACCAGGCATCCACCCTCGGCCTGTTCAACAGCACGCTGCTGCTCGGCGTGCGTGCACTCGGCTGGGTCGTGACCGGCGAGGAGTCGCGCGCGGTGATGCACCTGTGGAAGTACGTGGGCTGGCTGATGGGTGTCGACGAGGACTGGCTGTTCGACACCGAACGCGAGCAGAACGTGTTCAACTACCACATCCTGCGCGTGCAGGACGGGCAGACGCCCGCGGGTGCCGCGCTGTCGTCCGCGCTGGTCGAGGGGCAGCTCGACGTGGACCACGGCAGGTTCGGCGGAGTGATCGGGCGGTACACGCGGCTGCGGTTGCTGAGCATGTTGCGCTACTTCCTCGGCAAACGGGACATGCGGGACCTGCAGCTGCCGGTGACTCCGGCATGGGCGGTGCCGGGCATCGTCGCCGCGAACTCGGTCAAGTCCGGCCTGCTCGGGCGGACCAGGCGCGGACGCCGCTACCTGGAACGCGCAGGTGATCGCGTCGTGCACCGCGACCTGCACAAGACCTTCGGCAACGGTTCGCCCGAGATCGGCGCGCTGCCCGCCTGAACGTTGCTCTTTCTCGGTGACGTTGCACCGCCGTAGTGGCGGCACCGAGTTCGATGTCGGCGCAACCGGCCCACGGTGTCGTGCCAGATCGTTATGGTGCTCGCGAGGTGTGTTGTTCTCGCGTTGGAGGGTGGGCGTCGATGAAGTTCGACATGGGGTCGTCGACGTTGTCGGCGTTGACGAAGCAGACGCAGGGTTCCAGCGATGATCTGGGCGCGTTGATCCGCCAGCTCATCGCCGCCGCGGAACCCCTCGAAGGCAAGTTCAACGGGGCCGGACGGGCCGCGTTCGACTCGTTCAAGGCACGGGCCGACGAGATCACCGGCGAGCTCAACGGGTCGCTGTCGGCGATCTTGGGCGGGCAGTCCGGCATGGACCGCTCGTTCGGCCAGGGCGACACCGAAATGGCCGACAACGCCTCGGCCAACCAAGGCTCGGCCAACTTCGACGCGGCCCGCTTCGGCGCCCGCTGAACCCGGGGGAATCGTCATGAGCATGGACCGGCGCAGCTTCGACACCGGCATCTCGCAATCCGTCCAAGGCGACATTCAAGGCATCATCGGACGCCTGGAATCGGTGATCTCGCAACGCGACCAGGCCGTGGCCGCAGCCATGGCCGACTTCCAGGCCGACGGCGTCTCCGACGACTACCACCACGTCGAGCAACGCTGGAAGTCCGCGGCCACCGAAGTCCGCCAGATCATCAACCTGCTCAAGCAGACCATGGCCCACAACGACGACTCCGCCAACACCGCGATCTCGCGGGCGCGCTCGTCGGTGCAGGGCATCGGCTGAACCGCGCTTCGCGCGTTCAGGTGGGGTTGGTCGTGTCGTAGGGGGTTACGAGCGTGGAGTGGGACATTCACCCGGACCAGGTTCGAGGTGTGCTCGCGCGCACGGCGAGTACGGCCTCGGAGTTCGACTCGCATGTGACCGCGATGCGCTCGGAGATCGAGGGCGCGGCCGGGCAAGCCTCGTCTGGGATCATCGGGCAAGCCCTAACCGGGTTCGCCGAGGCCCGTGGTCCGGATATGCAGTTCGTGTTCTCCCGCATCCAAACCGCGATCGGCGGCGCGTCCACGGCGGTCGGAGCGTATCTGCAGGGTGATCACGACATGGTCCTCAACGCCCAACGCGGCGTAAGCAACGCTCCGGATCCGCGAGAGCACATGCCAGGCGGGGGTCGGCGGTGATCAACCCCGGTGGGATTCCGCAGATCCCCGGCAACATGGATGCTCTCGCCGCCCACGCGCACGGACTGCGCGCGGCCGGGACGGGTTTCGCTGACACCGGCGCGGATGTGCATGCCACCTGGCAAGGCTTGGCACCCGCCTACCTGGCGCCGGAATCCGAGCAGTTGTTGCAGGCCACCCGGCCGGTCACCGAGACCGCAGGCAACATCGGCCGCGACGTCGAGGCCGTGGCCGGGGCGTTGCAGCGCTACGCCGACGAAGTCCGCCCCATCCAACAACACTTGCGCGACTTGAAAGCCCAGGCCGAGCAGCTGGTCGCCGACATCCACGCCTACGAGAACCAGAAACCGTCGACCTCGGAGATGGCCGCGTCGGCCAAGACCGGCATAGTGCCGGACAAGGACTGGACCGACGACTCTAACCTCACCGACCGCGACAACCAGTTGATGGCCGCGGTCAACCAAGCCATCGCCGACTGGATGGCAGCCCAACGCCGCTGCGCCAACACCATCACCGGGTTGTACGGCGGCCAGCACTACACCACCGACAACGCTGACGGACAGCACACCCGCAGTGAGTACGGCTACACGACCGACCAACTCACCGCCGCCGCAGGCAGCGACCACGGCCTGCCCTGGGGCCACACCGAAGACACCAGCAACCCCCTCGCCAACCTCGGCCACACCGCCCTCGACCTCGGCGGCCTCATCCCCGGCATCGGCGAACTCGCAGACGGCACCAACGCCGCCTGGTACGCCGCCGAAGGCGACCACCTCAACGCCGGCCTCTCAGCCGCCGCCATGATCCCCATCGCCGGATGGGGAGCCACCGGCGGCAAACTCGCCGGCAAAGGTTTCAAAGCCGCCAAGACAGGCTCCGAAATCTCCGAAGAAGCCGCCGAAAACACCGCCAAAAACGTCGGCGACACGGCTGACACGGCGAACCGGTACAATCGTCCTACGGGATTCCGATCCGGAGTGCGGGAGCAAACATGGAATAATGCCGTCGAGCCATCCACTGGCCAGGTGCGCGACCCCGTGACCGGGCAGTTCATGAGCAAAGAAAATCCGTGGGACATGGGCCACCGCGAAGGCTACGAGTTCCGCAAGCACGCCGCCGACGCCGCCGACCGGGGCATCTCGCGCAAGCAATTCCTCGACGAGCACAACAACCCGCTACATTATCGACCAGAACTACCCTCCAGTAACCGATCTCATCAGGGAGAGGATGCCAGCGATGAGTTCCTCGGCCCCTAAAGCCAGCAGCGCATCCCGCCACCTGGCTCAGACCGCGGCCCAGGTGTTCGGCGGCACCGCCAGCGTGCACCGGTTCTACGACGAGGACGAGTCGCACTCTGTCGGCATCCTGTCCTGCAACGACGCGCCACAAAAGGGTTTCCGCACCTACAGCACGATCGGCGTCCACGAAGCCACGAACATGCTCGACAACGCCGACGTGCGGGTCGAACTCGCCGGAGTGTCACCTACCAGCGCTGACGGGTTCGCGAACATGCTGGCCACCGCCGCTTTTCAGGTCAGCAAAGAGGGCTGGCTGGCCGCGCCCGGTGTGGTCTTCCCGAACCTCGTCCGCGAATACGGACTCTCCGACGCCCTCAAACACATACTGTGGGTAGAACCGTTCCCCTGGGAAAACCTCGGATCCGTCGAAGCTTCCCGAGAACTCACCGTACACTGGCTCCTCGGAATCCCGATCGCCGATACCGAACGCGAATACTTGCAACGCGACGGGTACTTCGCGCTCGAATCGCTCTTCGAACAGCATGACCTCGCCTACTACGACCTTGACCGCGCAGCAGTCGTCTAGATTCGTTATCGGCATCTCGGAAGACGGAACAGTTTGACGCGCCACTCGTGGCGTACAGCGAGCAATCTATTTCTGCATGACGCATTCCTACGCTGCGCACCGCCGGGCGCTGGTTACGGGTTGATGCACGTGTGCCCCGGAGCAAGATCTCCGGGGCACACGGACGCGGGGGCGATCCCTCCTCTTCGCCACCGCACGATTCCGGGGCGCCTCCCGCTCGCTGCACCGCTGTCCCCTCCGCAGCGCGCTGCGCGAGGGAGGCGGGCAGGGCGCGCCGGACCCCCGACATTGCGGCGCGCCCTGCCGACCGGCGTCACACCGCGGAAAATCCCTCGGCCAAGTGCCGCAAGGCGTCGTCGAGGACGGAGCACAGATCGATGCCGGGTTCCTGCAACCATCGCTCGTAGGCAGCCAGCGCAGCACATCGGCAAGGGCGCCAAAGCCGCCACCGAAGGAGCCGACGACGCCGCCGAAACCACCGCCAAAAACCTCGACGACGCGACCGCGTCCAATAAGGTGGATCCCCCCCGTCGAGGCGAACCTCAGCGACTACTTCTCCGGCGGCGTTGCTCCCAGGGCCAGCGACCTGGACAAGTACGCTGCAGCGCAAGGCTGGACGAAAACTCAGACACCGGACGGGCCACCCAAGTATGTGGACGAGAACGGCGTGACTCGCATGACGCTCAAAGCAGGGAGTGGGCGCGCGCCCGGCAGCGGGCACGCGCACGTGGAGCTGCGAAACGATCAGGGGACCAGGATCGACCCGCACGGTGAACCGGTGACGCGGAAAAGCCCCGGAAACCACACGCCGATCGACTGGGACTGGTGATGATGGACTACTCCGAACTGCCCTCCTTGGCTTCGTACTACCTCGAAGACAGCTATGTCCTGAACATTGATTTCCCTACCGGTGAGCTTGTATTCCGATTGGACCTGGTCCTCACCGAAGACCACCCGGATTATCACCAGCCCGGCCCTGACGAACAATACTGCTACGTCGACGGATCGCTCATCTTCAAAGATGTGGCTCACCTGGAATGGGTCAGCAAGAATTTCCAGGCAAACACTGACGCGGCGGGCGAAGAAGACATGGGCAACATCGACTTTCTGAAATATTCCGAGGATCATTGGAGAGTCGGCGGCGACTGGGGCGAGGTGCTCGTCTACACCAGTGCACGCCCGGAAGTGGCGCTCGCCTGACACATCAACCAGCAAGGGTTAAGAGCTGATGCGCGTGTACCCCGGAGCAGGATCTCCGGGGCACACGGACGCGGGGCGATCTCTTCTATTCGCGGTCGAGCTGGCCGCTCTTCAGTGACGTCAGGAAATACCCGAATCGATCACCGCCGAAAGTCAGGTGCGCACCCTCTGGTTCTTTGCTGTCCCGCACGGCACGCACCCCAGGAACATTGGACGCCACTTCGACGCAGGTGCCACTGCCGCCGCCGCTGTGACTGCTCTTGCGGAAATCAAATTCCATCTCCATACCGCTCCAAGTAGCTTGAAATCAATGCGTTCGATTCTGGCGCATCCAGCGCGACGTTGTCCAGGTTCTTCAGAATTTTCTCATAAGCTTCGGTCGACTGGTCTTCAATGAATACGCCGCTACCCGCGTTCTCCTGGTAGACCACGCTGTGGCCGCCGTCGAACTCGTAACGGGTGAAGGCGCCCTCGCACCCCCAGTAAGCACCTGCGGAGAACGGGAGCACTCGAACGGACTTGCCGACGTCGCCTCCGATTCTGATCAGTGCCGAGAGCTGTTCGACCATCGTGTGCGCGTCCAGCGTCACGTGACGTCGCAGTGCGGCTTCATCGATGAAAGCGCTGTACTGCCGCAAGCCAGCTCGGGTCAGCACGGACTGGCGCCCGACTCGCGCGAACACAGCTCGCTCGCGTTCCGCAGAGCCGAACGGTGATGTGCTGATCAAACCGCGTGCGTAGGTGGGCGTTTGCAGCAAGCCAGGGACGACCGACACCTGGAACTCATAGATCGCGAGCGCTTCCTTCTCATACGCGGCGATCGCGCTCTGCTGCTGCGCGATCGCCGCGCCTATCCCGACCCAGGACTCCGACACCTCCCCCGCCAACCGGATCAGCCGGTCCTTCACGGGACCGGTGACCGACAGCGCCGTCAGTACCGATGCGACCTCGCCGACTTCCGGTCTGCGGACTCCCGTCTCGATTCTCGACAATGTCGAACGGGAAATGTCCGTCGCGTTGGCGAGGCGATCCAGCGTCCAGCCGAGTGAATCTCGACTGCGCCGTATCTCAGCTCCGATCGCCCGAGCCTGGGAACCTGCGAATTTCGACACCCTGACCTCCTTCGACGGCTTCGGTGCGCGTGCAAGGGCTGAACGGGCGGCCATTGCCTGCGACTTCTCAGAAAGCCCGCGCATTGCTAGGTTTCCGCAATCAGCAGATCCGACAGCGAGCATAACCGACCGGACCGACAGTCCAGCGATTTCAGCTTTCCTGACGGCCGGCGGGCGAATGGAGGCGGAGATGGGCGATGCGGAAAGAACCAGGAACGTGCGCAGTGCCGGACGCGTGCTGGATTTCATGGCCTCGACGAAGGAATCCTTGTGGCACGTGGCAGGAATGGACGCGCAAGGCCCGGCGCCGACGATGCTGTGCGGGCATCGGCTCCGCGGAGTGGTGCACCGCCGACTCGCGGCCCTCAACGAGGCGCAGTCACCGCTGGTGTGCGCGGCGTGCTGGGTGAGCCTGCACAACAGGCAGGAGCCGGGCGAGCCGACCGGGCGGCACGCATTGCAGACCGGATCCGATCCACCGGCGGCCGAGCCCGATCCGCGTTGGCCCGCGGCGCATTTCTGACCGCCCCGAATACCGAGTGAGCGGCTGGTTCGACCGAACCGACGGCAGGCTCACTCAGACCGCTCTCGCAACTTCCCCGGAACCGTGCGGACTCTCCCTCCGCGCCACCGCACGATTCCGGGGCGCCTCCCGCTCGCTGCACCGCTGTCCCCTCCGCAGCGCGCTGCGCGAGGGAGGCGGGCAGGGCGCGCCGGACCCCCGACATTGCGGCGCGCCCTGCCGACCGGCGTCACACCGCGGAAAATCCCTCGGCCAAGTGCCGCAAGGCGTCGTCGAGGACGGAGCACAGATCGATGCCGGGTTCCTGCAACCATCGCTCGTAGGCGGCCAGCGCAGCACCGAGCGCCGCGTAGGCGACGGTCTGCGGAATCAGCGCCGACTCGGCGATTCCGAGGCGCTGCGCGGCGAATTCCGCCACCACGGCGCGCCATTCCGCATAGCGCAGCGTCGAGTGGGCCTGCAGCGCAGGCACCCGCAAGATCAGCTCCAGGCGCCTGCGGTGCCGCTCGGTCTCGGCGGCGTCGACCCGGTTGAACTCCACGACCACGGCGCGCACCGAATCCATCAGCGGCTCATCGGCGGGCCGGGCGCTGAACCGCTGGCGCATCAGGTCGAGCTGCTCGGTGAACCGGCCCCAGACCACGTCGTTCTTGGAGTCGAAGTAGCGGAAGAAGGTGCGCCGCCCGATGCCCGCGGCCTGGGCGATCCGGTCCACCGTGGTGTACTCGAAACCGTCGCCTGCGAACAGGTCGAACGCGACCTGTTCCAGCTCGTGCGGGCTGGTGCTGCGCCGCCGGCCCGGGCCCGGGGTTGCTCCGGACGGGTGCTTCGGGGCTGCTGCGGACATGACCTCTTCCATTTTGACACTCGGTGTCGTTATCGTTCGTGGTCGCCGTCACAACGCAGTGACCGAACGAGGAGCATCCCATGAGTGAAGCTCAGGCCGACGAGCCCGCACCGGAGACCGTCGAAGACGACTTGCTGGTCGAGGAAGTGTCCATCGATGGCATGTGCGGCGTCTACTGATCACGGCGCGGCGGCCGGGTTCGATCCCGGCCGTCCGCACCGGCTGAGCCCGAACGTCTCGCTGCGCCCGGAGCGGTTCGGCGCGCTCGTCTACGACTTCAGCACCCGGAAGCTGTCGTTCCTGAAGACGCTCGAACTCGTTGCCGTGGTTCAGGAATTGGACGGCAAGCCCGATGTGCACTCCGCGCTCGCGGCGGCGGAGGTGCCCGCCGAGCAGCACCCGAAGTACCTCGAAGCCCTAGCCGGGCTGTGCAGCGCGGGCACCATCGCACCGCGCGACTGACTCCCACCACCAGCCGGGACGCAAGGAGACCCATGCGACTCGTCGAGCACTTCCAGCACGGCCTGGACTCCCCGATCTGCCTGACCTGGGAGCTGACCTACGCGTGCAACCTGTCCTGCGTGCACTGCCTTTCCGCCTCCGGGCGCCGCGATCCGCGCGAACTGTCCACAGCGGAATGCAAAGCGGTCATCGACGAGCTGCAGCGGATGCAGGTCTTCTACGTCAACATCGGTGGCGGCGAACCGACCGTGCGATCGGACTTCTGGGAACTGGTGGAGTACGCAGTGGACCACCAGGTCGGCGTGAAGTTCTCCACCAACGGCGTGCGGCTCGGGCCGGAGCGGGCGCGGTGGCTGGCGAACACCGACTACGTCGACGTGCAGCTGTCCCTGGACGGTGCGACGGCTGAGGTCAACGACCGGGTGCGCGGCGAAGGATCGTACGACACCGTGCTGGCCGCGATGGACAACCTGCGTGCCGCGGGGTTCTCCGGATTCAAGATCAGTGTGGTGCTGACCAGGGAGAACATCGACCAGCTCGACCAGTTCAAGGAGATCGCCGACTCCTACGACGCGCAGTTGCGGCTCACCAGGCTGCGGCCGTCCGGACGCGGCGCCGACGTGTGGGACGAGCTGCACCCGACCGCCGAACAGCAGCGCCAGATCTACGACTGGCTGGTGGCGCACGGCGAAGGCGTGCTCACCGGGGACTCGTTCTTCCACCTCAACGCGCTCGGATCCACGCCGCTGCCCGGGTTGAACCTGTGCGGGGCGGGGCGCGTGGTGTGCCTGATCGACCCGATCGGCGATGTCTACGCCTGCCCGTTCGCGATCCACTCGGAATTCCTCGCCGGGAACGTGCGCGACGACGGCGGATTCGGCTCCGTGTGGCGGGAATCCGAACTCTTCGAGCGGCTCCGGGAGCCGCAGACCGGTGGCGCCTGCACCTCCTGCTCGGCCTACGACGCTTGCCAGGGCGGGTGCATGGCGGCGAAGTTCTTCACCGGGTTGCCGTTGGACGGGCCGGATCCGGAGTGCGTGAAGGGCAACGGTGAACGGGCGCTGGCCGGGGTCGGCGCGGGCGTGCCGAAGCCGGACAAGGACCACTCGCACCGGACCCGGCCGCGGGAGAAGAAGGGCGGGCCGGTGCCGGTCGGCATCGGCTGGGGCCCGCCGGAACCCGAGGGGATTCCGGATCGGGCCTGCGACACGAGTCCGCTCGCGGGGTTCCGGCCGTAGCGGACGGCGCGTCCTGTTCGGAACGCTTCAGGTTCCCACCGTTTTCACCCGTGGCGCACGCGTCACGCGACCAGGAAGTCGGCTCCCACCATGAACCTGCCCGATCCCGACGCCGGAACCGGCCTAACCGGACCGATCGGGCTGGGCGGCCGGACCGCGCCGAGCCGCGTGCTGTTCGGACCGCACGAGACCAACCTGGCCGACGGCAGAGCGATATCCGGTGCGCACGCGGCCTATTACGCCGAGCGCGCTTCCGGTGGCGCCGGTGTCGTGGTCACCGAGATCGCGTCGGTGCACGAGTCGGACCATCCTTACGAGCGCGCTCCGCTCGCCACCGAGTGCGTGAGCGGATGGTCAGCCGTCGCTGATGCTTGCCATCCACATGGGACTCTCGTGCTGGCCGGGCTCGGACATGCGGGATCGCAGGGTTCTTCGGCGTTTTCGCAGTCGGCGTTGTGGGCGCCGTCCAGAGTGGCCGACGTGGCAAGCCGTGAGCTTCCGATGGCGATGGAGATGCGGGAGATTCGCGCACTCATCGGAGGATTCGGCGACGCAGCTGAACTGGCCGCAGAGTCCGGAGTGGACGGCGTGGAAGTGAACGCCGGGCAGTACTCGCTGCTGCGTCAGTTCCTCTCCGGACTGACCAATCAGCGCGGTGACGCCTACGGGCAAGACCGTGCGCTGCTGGTGCGCGAAGTAATCGGCGAGATCCGGTCGCGGATGGGGTCCGGGATGCTGCTGGGACTGCGGCTGTCCTGCGACGAACTCGCCCCGTGGGCCGGGATCACCGAAGATCAGGGCAAGGAGTTCGCGGCCTCGCTCGCTGCCGAGGTCGACTATCTGGCCGTGGTGCGCGGGTCCGCGATGGGTGCGTCGGCGACGACACCGGACTCGCATACCGAGCCTGGGTTCAACTTCGCCCTGTGCGGGGCGATCCGCGAAGCCGTCGCCGGAGCCGCTCCGGTCGTGCTGCAAGGCTCGGTCGTCGAGGCCGAGCAGGCGCAAGTCGCGCTGGACGAAGGTGCGGCCGATCTGGTCGAGATGACCCGTGCGCAGATCGCGGATCCGGGGCTGGTCGGCAAAATTCGCACCGGGCAGCGTGACCGGGTACGCCCGTGCACGTTGACCAACCAGAAGTGCCGGGTTCGGGACAACAGAAATCCGGTGGTCAGCTGCGTCGGCGAACCGCGCAGCGGGCACGAGACCACCGACACCGACGTCTCCCCCGGCAGCGGCGGTGAGCCGGTCGTCGTCGCCGGCGGCGGGCCCGCCGGGCTCGAGGCGGCGCGAGTCCTGGCGATGCGCGGGCATTCCGTGCACCTGGTCGAACGGGACGAACGGCTCGGCGGAATGCTGGCGCTGGCCGCATTCCTGCCCGCGCGGGAACGGATCGGCAAACTCGTCGACTGGCTCATCGGTGAAGTCCGGCGTCTCGGTGTCGAGATCACGACCGGCGCGGAAGCCGACATGGAAGCGCAACACCTGGTGCTCGCCACAGGTTCATCGCCCGGTCCGCGGCCGTATCAAGTCGGCGAGGGCGCGGTCGTGGTCGACGTCGTGGACTTGCTGCGGGCGGTTCGGGACGGCGACCTGGATCGGGCCGTTCCCGGCGGTCCGGTGGCCGTGTTCGACCCGGTCGGTGATGCGACCGGTGTCGCCGTTGCGGAATTGCTCGCCGCTACCGGCCGCGAGACGGCGATCCTCAGTCAGGACCAGGTCATCGGAACGCAACTCGCGCTCACCGGGGATCTGGCCGACGCCAACGCGCGACTGCAACGGGCGGGGGTGACGATGGCCAAGCGCAGCCTGCTGCGTGCCGTGCGGGGCGGTGCGGCGGACATCGAGGACGTGTTCACCGGAGAACACCGGAGCATCGCCGCGAATTCGGTAATCCACTGTGGTCACCGGGTTCCGGTTTCCAGCGACGCGCCGGAGCGTGCCCGCACTGCCGGGGACCGCGTCGCGCCGCGCACCGCGCACGAGGCGATCCTCGAAGGACGGCGTGCGGCGCTGAGCTTCGCGCGGCCCCGAGCTCTGGTGGAGGCGTCATGAGCGCATCCGGCCGCTACAAGCACCTGTTCACCCCCCTTCGGCTCGGCCCGGTGACGGTGCGCAATCGGATCGTGTTCTCCGCGCACCTCACCAACTACGCGCGCAACGGATTGCCGAGCGATCAGCACGCGGCGTACTACGCGGAGCGCGCGGCCGGCGGAGCCGGGTTGATCATCACCGAAGAACATTCGACGCACCCGACGGATTGGCCCTACGAGAAGCTGATCCACGGGTTCCACCCGGAGGCGGTGGACGGCTACCGCAAGATCACCGAGGCGGTGCACGCGCACGGCACCCCGATCTTCGCGCAGCTCAACCACAACGGCGGCCAGGCGTCCAGCATGTACTCGCGGCTGCCGGTGTGGGCGCCGTCGGCCGTGCCCGACCCGATGTTCCGGGAAGTGCCGAAAGCCGTCAGCCACGCCGAAATAGACGAGATCGTGGCGGGTTACGCGCTGGTCGCCGGACATTGCCGGGCCGGCGGGTTCGACGGTGTCGAGTTGCAGTGCTCGCATTCCTCGATCGTGCGGGGGTTCCTGTCGCCCACCACGAACGTCCGCGAGGACGAGTACGGAGGTTCGCTGCGCAATCGCGCCCGGTTGCTGCTGCGGCTGGTCGCAGCGGTGCGCGAGGCCATCGGACCGGATCTGGCGCTCGGTGTGCGGCTGTGCGGGGACGAGCTGATCGAAGGCGGCACCACGATCGACGAAGCGGTAGAAGTCGCGCGAATGGTGGAGTCCACCGGCGCGGTGGATTACGTGAACACTTCGATCGGCGTCGCGACGTCCACTCTGTACATGATCGAGGCGTCGATGAGCGTCCCACCCGGTTACGCCATGTTCATCCCGAGCGCCCTGCGCAAGGCCGTCGACCTGCCGGTGGTCGGAGTCGGCAGGTTCAAGGACCCCGTGCAGGCCGACCGCGCCCTGATCGAAGGCCACTCCGATCTGATCGGCGTGGTGCGCGGTCAGATCGCGGACGCGGACTTCGCGGCGAAAGCGCGCGCCGGACACGCTACGGACATCCGGACTTGCCTCTCCTGCAACCAGGAATGCGTGGGCCGGATGGGGCTCAACCGCTGGCTCGGCTGCATCGAGAATCCGCGCACCGGCAAGGAGAGCGTGCCGCTGCCGATGCCCGGCGCGGGCAAGCGGGTGGTGATCGTCGGCGGTGGTCCTGCCGGGTTGCAGGCCGCCGCGACCGCGGCCCAGCGCGGGCACCGGGTGACGCTGCTGGAACGGCAGGAAACCACCGGTGGACAGGTGTCGGCGGCGGCGAGCGTGCCGCAGCGGGCGGAATTCCTCGATGTGGTGCGGAATTCGCTGGCCGAGTGCCATCGCCGCGGGGTCGATGTCCGCACCGGTGTCGACGCTACCGGCCAGAGCATAAGCGAGCTGCGGCCCGACGTCGTGGTGCTGGCGACCGGCGCCCGCCCGCAGGCCCCGTGGTGGGCCGGTGGACTCGATCGGGTGGTGGACGTGCGCGACGTGCTGGAGGGCCGCGCCGAGCCGGACGGCCAGGTGATCGTGGTCGACGACCTCGGGTTCCACCAGGCGACCTCGGTCGCCGAGCTGCTGGCCGATCGGGGCTGCTCGGTGCGGATCACGACCTCCGGGATGGTCGTCGGCCAGGACCTCGGGATCACCCTGGACATGGAGACGTTCAACGCACGCGCCGCGGAGAAGGGCATCGCGCAGACCACTGATGAAGTGGTCCTCGGCGCCGCGGCCGACGAAAGCACCGGAGGTGTCCGGTTGCAGATCTTGCGGCACACCACCGGCAGCAATGACGAGGTGCCGTGCGACTGGGTGGTGTGCGCGACGCATCAAGAGCCCGAGGAAGCGCTGTGGCACGAACTGTCCGAATCGGACATCTTCGAGGTGCACCGGGTAGGTGACTGCATCACACCGCGGCGCGCGCACGCCGCCGTCGTCGAGGGGCATCGAGTGGCGGTGGGACTATGACCCGCATCGAGTCCGATGTGGTCGCGGTGCTCGTGGTGCGCGACGGGATACCGCCCGTGGGCGGTGATGAAGCCGTCGCCGAAGCTGGCGGAGCAGCGGTTTTGATCGGCACGGGCTGCGCCGGAGCCGTTGCCGAGCTGCCGATCCGCCGCGGCTGGTGCGCCGAGGCGGGCCCGTTCGCCGCTGGCGCCTTCGCCAAGGCGTTGGCGTCACCGCTGACCGATGTTCCCCGGATTCTGCTTCCCGCGTCCCCGGACGGGCGCGACCTCGCACCCCGGCTCGCCGCCGAGCTGGACCGGCCGCTGCTGGCCGGTGCCACGCGGTTCACCGCCGAAGGAACCGATCTGGTTCGCTGGGACGGTCGGCTCGGCGTGCAGGTCGACACTCCGCCCGCCTGCGTTGCGACTCTGGTTCCCGGTGTGCGCGGTGCATTGCCGTTTTCGGGGGACCGCGAAGTAACCACATTGGACGTCGAGTTGCAGCACGCCGACGCCGAAGTCCTGGAGGTCCTCGAACCCGATCCCGCAACGGCCGACCTCGCCGAATCATCGAGAATCCTGGGCGCAGGAGCCGGGCTCGCGCGCGGCGAGCTGTCCGGCCCGGACGCGATCGCCGTGCTCGGCGAACTAGCTGACGCACTGCGCGCATCGGTCGGCGCGACCCGCGTGGTCACCGATGCCGGTTGGGCGCCCTACGAACGGCAGATCGGCACGACCGGAGTCGTCGCGGATCCCGACCTATACATCGCCTTCGGCGTTTCCGGTGCGGCGCAGCACATCGGCGGCCTCGGCAACCCGCGGCACACCGTGTCGATCAACACCGACGCCAGCGCACCGATGACCGCGATGGCCGATCTCGGCCTGGTAACGCCCGCGCAACCGCTGCTTGCGGAGCTGGTGCGCAGACTCGCCAACCGCTCGGCCGGACAGGAGCACCATGCCTGAGAACAACGCGTCCGGTGCCGGACCGGCCGCGGGTGCGGTCACGATCTCCGAGCCGCAGGACTACGACTTCGACGCCATCGTGGTCGGTGCCGGGCCCGCCGGTTCCGCTGCCGCGCTCGAACTCGCCCGCGCGGGCCGCTCGGTGGCGCTGGTCGAGCGCGGGCCGTTCCCCGGTTCCAAGAACGTCTACGGCGGCGTCGTGTACGGGCGCGTGCTCGACGAACTGCTGCCCGGCTGGTACGACCGGATGCCGGTGCAGCGCTGGGTTACCCGCAGGCAGACCATGCTGCTGGGCGGCGATCGCTCGATGACCGTCGACTTCCGCACCCAGAACTGGGGCCGTGCGCCCTACAACGGTGCCACCACCTTCCGCGCCGAATTCGATTCGTGGCTGGCCGAGAACGCGCAGGAAGCGGGCGCCGTGCTGGTCCCGTCCACTGTGGCCTCTTCGTTGCTGCGCACGTCGGACGGCCAGGTGCGCGGGATCCGCACCGATCGTCCGGACGGCGACTTGACCGCGCGGGTGGTGATCGCCTGCGACGGCGTGAACTCGTTCCTGGGCAAGCAGGCAGGTTGTTTCACCGGCGACCAGGCCGATCACACGACGCTCGGTGTGAAGGAGACGCTGGCGCTGCCGAAGGCGACCATCGACGAGCGGTTCGGCGTCACCGGTTCGGACGGTGTGGACATCGAGATGCTCGGCGCGACGAAAGGTGTTCCCGGCGGCGGTTTCCTCTACACGAACGCGGACTCCGTGAGCATCGGACTCGTCCTGGGGCTGCGCGGGCTCGCGAAGGCCAAGATGCGTCCGGAGGCCATCCTGGCCGATCTCAAGGAACATCCGTCGATCGAGCCGCTCGTCCGCGGTGGCGAGCTGGTCGAGTACTCCGCACACCTGATTCCCGAAGGCGGATATCGCACGATGCCGAAGTTGACCGCGGACGGACTGCTGCTGGCCGGGGACTCGGCCGGGATGTGCCTTGCCGCGGGCATTTGGTTGGAGGGCGTGAACTTCGCACTCGGGTCGGGGATGTACGCGGGACGCAGCGCGGCGAGCGCGTTGGCCGCCGGCGATACGTCGGCGTCCGGGCTCGCCGGGTATCGGACGTCGCTGGAGAAGTCGTTCGTGCTCGGCGACCACAAGAAGCTGCGGGACGCGCCCGGATTGGTGCTCTCCGATCGGATGCAACGGCAGTATCCCGGCATGATCTGCGACCTCGTCGAAGGGATGTTCACAGTGGACAACCCGCGTCCGAAACCGGGCCTGCGCAGGCTCCTGCGACGGTCCATGAAGCGCAACGGAGTGCGGGTGCGCGACCTGGCCAAGGATGCGCTCACCGGCCTGCGTTCGTTCGGCTGAGCACTGACGGGAGGACGGCGATGACCGAACGCTACCGCGACGTCTCGTTCGAGGAACGCATGTCGCATGTGGACTTCCGCGTGTCCGAGCAGCCGCACATCGTGGTCGACACCGACGTGTGCCGCTCCTGCACGACGCGCGCCTGCGTGCACGCCTGCCCGGCGAACCTGTTCGTACCGACCGACGACGGCGGAATCCTGTTCAACTACGAGCAGTGCTTCGAGTGCGGAACCTGCTACCAGGTGTGCGACGAAAGCGGCGCGATCTCGTGGGAGTACCCGTCCGGCGGCTACGGCGTCGCGTTCCGGAAGGGGTGAGCGCGAGTGCTGATCGTGGTCGCGATGCGCTGCACCGACGCGCACGCCTCGGTGCGGCCGCTGTCCGGTGAGGTGCACGCCGACCCGCGAATGGCCGGCCCGAGCCCGGCGGATCATGCCGCGCTGGAGTCGGGTCTGCGGCTCGCGGAACGCACCGGCGGGCGGTGCGTCGTGGTGACGCAGGCACCGGTAGCGGCCGAGGATGTGCTGCGGGAAGCCTTGTCCTGCGGGGCGAACGAGGTGCTTCGAGTGGACTCCGGCGCGGAACCGGACGAGCGGGCCGCCGATTCCGGTGCGGGCACGGCGAAATCGCTCGCCGGAGCCATCCGTGCGCGGTTCGGCGTTCCGGACGTGCTGCTGACCGGCGACCACTCGATCGACCGCGGAACCGGTGCCACACCGGCGTTTCTGGCGTCGGAAATGAGGTGTGCGCAAGCCCTCGGACTGGTGTCGCTGGAGACCACCGGCACCGACGAAGGCGGCAGGCTCCGGGGCGTCCGCAGGCTCGACCGCGGTCGGCGGGAACGGCTCGCCATACCGCTCCCCGCGGTGTGTTCGGTCGAACCGGCGGGCGTCCGGTTGCGCACGGCGACGCTGCCCGCCACGCTGGCGGCTCGATCCGCCGAGATCCCGGTGCATCAAGTAGCAGCGGAACCTGCAGCGCTACGGGTTCGAGCGGCATCGGGCTACCGTCCGCGCGCCAAGGAGCTCCCGCCACCTGCCGGGAGCGAAGCGCGGCAACGAGTCCTCGAACTCACCGGCGCGCACGAACAACGCGAACCTCCACGAATCGTGACCACCGACGATCCGGCGGAAGCGGCCGAGGAACTGCTCTCTTTCCTTCGAGACAAAGGATACTTGGATGGGTGAGTCGAGGGTCGCGCTGGTGACCGGCGCCGCACGTGGGATCGGCGCCGCGGTGGTGCGCCGACTCGCAGGAAGCGGCTGGCGGGTCGTCGCCCTCGATCGCTGCGCCGACGACCCGCGCGTGGACTATCCACTCGGGACACCAGAGCAATTGAGCGCACTCGTAGCCGAATTCCCGGGTTCCGTGGTGGACGTGGCGGCCGACGTGCAGGACCCGGACGCGCTGCGTCGAGCGGTCGAGCTGGCTGAGCAGCGGTTCGGCGGACTCGACGCGGCGGTCGGCGCCGCGGCGTTGATGGCAGGCGGTCGACCGTTCTGGGAAGCCGGGGAGAGCGAATGGGACGCGTTGTTCTCGGTCGGCGTGGACGGATCGGCCAACTTGGCGAAAGCGGCCGTGCCCGCGCTGTTGCGGCGACCCGAGCCGCGGACCGGACGGTTCGTCGCACTCGCTTCGGCCGCCGCGCATCAAGGCTTGTGGCGCCTGACCTCGTACAACGCTGCCAAGCACGCGGTCGTCGGACTGGTGCGCGGGCTGGCCACGGATCTGCGCGGTACCGGAGTGTGCGCCACCGCGGTCTCCCCCGGTTCGACCCGTACCGACATGCTGGAGGCGAGCGCGGGACTGTACGACCTGTCCGATGTGGATGAATTCGCCGGGCACCAGCTCACCGAGCGGATACTGGAACCCGACGAAGTGGCCGCCGTGGTGGCGTTCCTGTGCTCGCCGGACTCCTCGGCGATCACCGGAACGGTCGTGCACGCGGACGGCGGATTCACGGCGTGAGCACGGACCTGCCCGCAGGAACGCGTCTGGTCCCGGACCCGTCGTTGCGGCGCCTCGGCGACGGACGAGTGCTGCTGGGCGGATCTCCGCTGCGGCTGCTGCGGCTCGGCGCGGCCGGGTCCCGGCTGGTGGATCGCTGGATCTCCGGCGAACTAGTCGAACCCGGCGCGGCGAGCAAGCTGGCGCGGCGGTTGCTCGAATCCGGGCTGGTGCATCCGGAACCCGCCCACACGACCTGGACCGCAGACGACATCACGCTCGTCGTCCCGGTCAAAGATGATCGAGCCGGACTGCGCCGCGCTCTCCGAGCCGCATCGGACGTCCCGAACCGGATCGTGGTCGACGACGGATCCACCTCGCCGATCCCGGATTCCACCGCTCGCCACGAACACCCGCGCGGTCCCGCCGCCGCCCGCAACACCGGCTGGCGCCGTGCCGAAACCGAACTGGTCGCGTTCGTCGATGCCGACGCGGAACCAGCCGCGGGGTGGCTCGAACCCGTCCTGCGTCAATTCGCCGACCCGGCGGTGCTCGCAGTAGCCCCGCGCATCACCGGTGTGGCGGACGATTCCAGCCTCGGTCGGTACGAGTCAGACAGGTCCAGTTTGGACATGGGACCGCGCCGAGCCCTCGTCCGGCCGATGAGCAGGGTCAGCTACGTGCCCAGCGCAGCGCTCGTGGTCCGCCGCAGCGCACTGGCGGAACTCGGCGGCTTTCGCGAGTCGCTGCGGTACGGCGAGGACGTCGACCTGGTATGGCGGCTGCTGGAATCCGGGGGCGTTGTGCGTTACGAGCCCGAATCCGTGGTTCGGCATCGGACGAGACCTGGCTTGAGATCCTGGCTGCGGCAGCGCTTCCAGTACGGCACCTCGGCCGCACCGCTGTCCCGCCACCACCACGGGAAGCTCAGCTGCGCCAGGATGTCCGCGTGGAGCGGGGCGTCGTGGGCACTGATCGCTTCCGGACGACCGCGGATCGGTCTCGCGGTCGGAGCGGTCAGCACCGCACTGCTACCGCGCAAGCTCCGCGAGCGCGGCGTGCCCGACGCGGAATCCCTGCGGCTGGCCGCTTTCGGCCACCTCGGCGCGGGGAGGCTGCTCGCCGAGGCACTGCGACGCGCTTGGTGGCCGTTGTTGCTGCCCGCTGCGCTGTGCAGCAGCAAGGCGCGAACAGTGCTACTCGCCGCGTTCCTGCCGTGCCTGGTGGAGGCGTGCCGCGCGGAGCACGGCGGGTTCTCGTGGTTCGCCCTGCGAATGCTCGACGACCTGGCTTACTCCGCAGGAGTCTGGGCCGGCTGCGCGCGAGAACGCACGATCGCTCCCCTGCTGCCGCAGTTCACCGAAGGCTCGCTGCGGTGAGCCGCGAACTCGCGAGCCACCGCTGGCCCGAACTCACCGACCGAACCCTGCTGGCGATTCCGCTGGGTGCCACCGAACAACACGGTCCGCACCTTCCACTTTGGACCGACACCGCGATCGCAACAGAACTCTGCAACCGGCTGGCGGCGGAACGGAACAACCTCGTGATCGGTCCCGCGATCCCCTACGGCGCCAGCGGCGAGCACGCAGCCTTCCCCGGCACGCTCTCCATCGGACACGACGCCCTCCGCCTGCTACTACTCGAACTCGTGCGATCAGCCGACCATTTCGCAGGTGTGGTCGTCGTCAACGGCCACGGCGGCAACCTGCCCGCACTGCACTCGGCCGAAGAACTCCTGCACTACGAGGGACGCAGCGTCCTGACCTGGTCGCCGACCGGCCGCGCGGACGACAGCCACGCCGGGCACACCGAAACCTCCGTGATGCTCGCCCTGCACCCCGAAAACGTCCACTTCGGACAGGCTTCCGCCGGCAACACGACCGCCCTGCCCGACCTGATGCCACACCTGCGCGAAGGCGGAGTCCGAGCCGTCAGCGCGAACGGCGTGCTCGGCGATCCCACCGCCGCCACCGCCGACGAAGGCCGGGACATCCTCAGCCAATGGACGAACTCCTTGACCAATGCCGTCCGGCACTGGGAGAACTCCACCCACGACAGCCGCTAGCGGTCGACGACACGTCCGCCATACGGAACGAGAATCGAACGCATCAGCTGCGGAGCCGGTCGAAGACGTGGTCGAGGGCCCTGCGCACAGCGTCAGGCATCCCCTCGCTGCGCAACTCGGCCATGAGTCGTTCGTTGTTGCCGCCCGGCGTGGCGTGCTTGCCGGTCATCGTCGCGAGTGCGTTTTCGTGCTGTGCCAACGATATCCCCAGCTGACCGAAGATGTGCGTGGTGAAGCCGGTCGCGGTGGCGCGGTCGATTCCCTGATCGGCCAACCAGTCGGCGATGGTGGCGAGGTAATCGAGATGCGCGGCGAACGTCGCGGTCACCGCGCCGAAAGCGTCCAAGCTCTGCTCGTCGTCGGCGACGAGGACACCACCCACCCGCTCGAACAGCGCGCGTGCGGCGGTGTCGTCCGGGTAGATAGTGGTCAGGCTCTGGCGGTGCGCTGCCTGCGGCAGCGGGATCGTCCGAACCAGACTTCCCGCTCGTGCGGCCGAATCACGCAGCTGATGCAGCCGCAGGCCGGCGACCGCGCTCAGCAGCACGTGTTCGGCGCGAAACGACAGCTGCTCCAGGACGTCCTGCGCCACCGGCAGCGGCACGGCGAGAACGATCGACGTAGCGCGGTCCAGAACATCCTGATTGCTCTGACACACCTGCACCCCCGGGAACCGTGCGGCGAGTTCGCCCGCGACCGCGTGACCGCGCGGCGAGAGGAAGACCGCGGGAGGTTCAGCGTCCTGGGCGTGCAGCCCTTCGACGATAGCGGCGGTGATCTCACCTGCGCCGATGAATCCATACGCGGTGGAGTTCGACGACTGCGACATGACTCGCTCCCTGGTTGGTCCCGTCATCGGACGGTCGAATCGGTCGGCATCCTCCGGCCGGCGAACCGCGCCGCCGACTCCGCACCATGCCGACCTTTCACCACGGAGTGCAACTTCGCCCGCACACCTTTCCGCTGAACGCAATTGCGCGGAATCCTGCGCTGCCAGTTGCGGGAGAACACACGCTCACCGGCCCCGCACGCGTCGAGCTCGGTCTCGCGGACGCGCTGCCGTTCGAGTTCGACAGCTGACCGGCTGCTGCCTGCGGAGTCACAAGAGCAGCCGTTCGAGGACGTGGTGGTTGTGCTCGATCCAGTACTCGTGCTCGGGTTTCATCAGCACGCTGCGCAGGATTCGCGCACGTGGCACGTCGCGCTGGACCGCGTGGCCGCGGGCGGCGAGATCTTCGGCGGTGACCTCCAGCACGGCGAGGTGCAGCTGTTCCTGCGGGGGTGCCTGCATTCCGCGGGTCATGGCCCGTTCGGCCAGTACGTCCACTTCGGACAGGTGCGCCGCATTCGGCAGCAAGCCGACGATGTCGAGTTCAGGTTGTTGATAGGCCGACAGCACCGCGGAGTCCGCGAGCAGTTCGGACCAGCGCAACGCTGCGCGCCTGCTCGCGCGCAGCACCTGGCCGAGTCCGTCCGGAGTGGGCGGCAGCACCTGGAAGGTCAGCCACAGCGCGGCGGCCGCGGCGCCGGATTTGGAGCACTCCAAGGAGATCTCGCCCAAGTGCGGCTCGTCGGTGGTGAAGTAGGTGTAGGGCGAATCGTGCCGGTAGAACCGCGCCACCTCGGGGTCGGCGAACAGGACCGCGCCGCAGCCGTACGGTTGCAGGCCGTGCTTGTGCGGGTCCACCACGACCGAATCGCAGTCGGCGATCGCGCGGAACGGGGCGGCTGAGACCCCTGCCGAGGAGTCGTCGGCGATCAGCGCGAAGAATCCACCGTAGGCCGCGTCCACGTGCACCCGGAAGTCGTGCTTCTCGCGCAGCGCGAGGACTTCGTCGATCGGGTCGACCGCGCCGAGCGCCGTGGACCCGGCGGTGACCACGACCGTCCCGATGTCCTGTTCGGACATGAGAGCGTCCAGCGCGGGCACGTCGAGCCTTCCGGCCGCATCCACCGGAACCTGCACGGCAGGCACCCCGAGCAGCCGGCACATCCGGGAATGCGTGTAGTGCGCCTCGGAGCTGAACGCCACGGCTCTTCCGGGACGCGTCTCCCGCGCCACGAACAACGCCTCCAGATTGGCGATCGTTCCGCTGGATGTCAGGTGGCCCAACGCATTCGGCATTCCGAACATCGCTCCGAGCAGGCCGGTCGCCTCCTGCTCCATCCGTGACGTCGCCGGGCCTCCGTCCAGCGCGTGATTGTTCGGATTGATCCGCATCGCGGCGAGATAGCCGACCATCGCCGCCGGGTGCGGCGGCTTCAACATCTGTCCCTGATACCGCGGGTGGTGGAACGGGTAGCTCTCGCGCAACCGTTCGACCAGATCCCCGAAAGCGGCCGCGAACTCCGCGTCCGCGACCGAAGTGGACGGATGTTCGCCGAATCCGCCGAACCCGGCCTGCCAGCGCTCCACCTCGTCCCAGGCGCGTGCCGTCCACCGCCGCAGATCCATCACCGCTCCCGTCTGATCGGCTCGTCGCCGCCGAGCATAACCACGCTGCGCGTGCACCGGAGATTTTCCCCGCGATCACGGCGAATCAGGGCCGATAGTCCTCTGGGCACGCCCGTCGCGGTGCGGTCTACTCGTTGTGGGTCGGGTCGCTCCAGCCCACACGGGGGCACCCGGCCCGGAACAGAACACCGGAGGAACGCGGGGCCGAGTCACGCGGGGGCGCGCTCGGGACGGTTCTCCAAGCCACCGGGACCGGCCCGGGAGCGCGGAGGCGGGCCTCGGCCGGTGCGGAGCACTTCCTCGCGACCACGGGGAAAAGCGGGGTCAGCCCGTCACTGGGGGCGTTGCACGTTTCCGGTGCCGCGGGGATCCGACACCGCACCGGGTTCCGCGGAAAGACGTTCTTTCTCCGGAAAATCAGCAATGCAGAAAGGTGCATCGCGATGAGCAATGTGAAGAGCGTATTCGTCTACATCAACAACCGCCGCCGGCACGGCAACGGCTGGGGCTGGGGCAACGGCTGGGGCTGGGGCAACGGCTGGGGCCACGGCTGGGGCTGGGGCGGCCACGGCTGGGGCGGCTGGGGCTGGAAGTAGCCGGCCTCTCAACCCAAGTCATTTCCGGGTGGCGCCCGCGTCGTTCGGCGCGGGCGCCATCCCCCGTCCGCTGGAGGTAGCACGTGCGTGGACCCGTTCGGTGGTTGCTCGCTCCACCGTCCACAGAAGAAGCCGGTCTGGTGGAGACCGCACCGTCGATGGGGATTCGTGAGGTCTTCCGGAGGTTCTGGCCCGACGCCAAGCCCTTTCGCGGCTGGATGCTGCTGAGCCTGGGGCTGGTGCTGGTTTCGCCGCTGCTGGACGCAGCGGCGATTTGGATGTTCAAAGTCCTCATCGACAACGTGCTCACACCGCGCGACTTCAGCCTCTTCCCCATCATCGCGGCGGCCTACGCGGCGCTGACGATCGTGGTCGGCGCGGTCGGTTTCGGCGAGAGCTACCTGACGGTGTGGATCGGTGAGCACTTCCTGAACCGGTTGCGGATCCGGGTGTTCACCCACCTGCACACGCTGTCGGTCGACTTCTTCGACCGCCGCCGGATCGGCGACACGCTGAGCAGGCTGACCACCGACATCACCTCCATCGAGAGCCTGGTGCTGTCCGGGATCACCCAGACCGCCGCCTCGCTGATCAAGATCGTGCTGTTCGCCGGAGTGCTGTTCTACCTGAACTGGCACCTGGCGGTGGTGGCGCTGGTGGTGGCCCCGCTGTTCCTGTGGATCGCGCGGTTCTTCGCCAACCGCATCCGGTCCGCGTCCCGGGAAGTCGCCGGGCGCACCGGCTCGATCAGCACGGTCGCCGAGGAAAGCCTCGGCAACGCCCCGCTGATCCAGGCGTACGGCAGGCAGGACGCGGAAGTGGGCCGGTTCGCCCGGCAGAGCCGCTCCAGCCTGTCCGCGGAACTGTCCGCGGCCCGGATCGGCGGCATGTTCGAGCCGCTGGTGGACCTGCTCGAAGTCGTGGCGATCATGTCCATCGTCGGGGTCGGCATCTACGAGATGTCCACCGGCGCGATCACCCTCGGCGGGCTGCTTGCGTTCCTGGTCTACCTGCAGCAGATGTACAGCCCCGTCAGCAACCTCGGCCAGCTGTCCAATGTGGTCTACGGTGCGGCCGCCAGCGCCGAACGCATCCTGGAGCTGTTCGACCAGCGCCCGCACGTGCCCGTGCCCGCGCGCCCGCACGAACTCAAACGGGTCCGCGGAAACCTCGACATCGACCGGGTCGGATTCCACTACCCGGACACCGCCGACGAAGTGCTCACCGACGTCAGCGTCAGCGCGGCCCCCGGCGAGCGAGTCGCGATCGTCGGCGCCAGCGGTGCGGGCAAGTCCACGCTGACCAAGCTGCTACTGCGGTTCTACGATCCGGACCGGGGCCGCATCCGGCTGGACGGCACCGACCTGCGCGAGCTCGACCCGAAGCAGCTGCGCGCGCAGATGGCCATCGTGCTGCAGGAGACGCTGCTGCTGGACGGCACGATCGGGGAGAACATCCTGGCCGGGCGGCCCGGCGCCACGCACCAATCCTTGGTGAGCGCCGCCCGCGCGGCCGACGCGCACGAGTTCATCGAGGCACTGCCCGACGGCTACGACACCCGGGTCGGCCAGCGCGGCCGGTTGCTGTCCGGCGGCCAGCGCCAGCGCATCGCGATCGCGCGGGCGATGATCCGGGACGCGCCGATCCTGCTGCTCGACGAGCCGACCGCGAGCCTCGACGCGGACGCCTCGCAACGCATCCTCGCGCCGCTGAACCGGCTGATGGCCGGGCGCACCACGATCGTCATCTCGCACAACCTGCTCACGGTCACCGACGCGGACAAGATCCTGTACCTGGACCACGGGCGGGTCACCGGGCTCGGCACGCATTCCGAGCTGCTGGAAGGCAACGACGGCTACGCGCACCTGTACCACCTGCACCACCCGTCGACGGAGGTGGTGCACGGGGCGTCCGTGCAGCACAACGGCGGCACGAGCGCGCACTGAGGAACATCGACCTGGAGGTGCCCATGAAGATCACGTGTGTCGGAGCCGGCCCCGCCGGGTTGTACTTCGCGATTTCCGCGAAGCTGCGCGACGCAGGACACGAGATCACCATCATCGAGCGCGACCCGCCCGGCGCCACCTACGGCTGGGGCGTCGTGTTTTGGGACAACCTGCTGGACGCGCTGTACTCCAACGACGCGGAGAGCGCCGAGCAGATCCGCGGCGCCTCCACGTTGTGGCAGGAGCAGCAACTCGTGCTCAACGGCTCGGACATCGGATACATGGGCGGCTACGGGTGGAGCGTCAACCGCGCGACGCTGCTGGACGTGCTCGCCGAACGCGCCACCGACCTCGGCGTCGACATCCAGTACCGCCGGGAGGTTGCCGACCTCGACGAGTTCGCCGACAGCGACCTGATCATCGGCTGCGACGGCGCGAACAGCAAGGTCCGGTCGCTGCACGAGCAGGAGTTCGGGACGCAGGTCGACACCGGGCGCAATCCCTACATCTGGCTCGGCACGGACAAGGTCTTCGACCGCTTCACCTTCGCGTTCGAGCAGACCTCGGCGGGCTGGATCTGGTTCCACGCCTACCCGTCCAGCGCGGGCGTGAGCACCTGCATCGTGGAGACCACCGAACCGACCTGGCGCGCACTGGGGTTCGACTCGATGGAGGGCGAGGATTCGATCCGGCTGCTGGAGAAGATCTTCGAGGGGCCGTTGGACGGGCACTCGCTGGTCAGCAGCTCGCGCGGGAAACCGGCGAGCTGGCAGCGGTTCATCCAGGTGCTCAACCGGACGTGGCGGCACGAGAACGTGATGCTGCTCGGCGACGCCGCGCACACCACGCATTTCACCATCGGGTCCGGCACCCGGCTGGCCATCATGGACGGGCTCATGCTGGCGCAGAAGCTGCACGAACACGATTACCTGGACACCGGCATGCGCGATTTCGACCACCAGGGCCGCAACGTGCTGCGGACCATGCAAGCCGCCGGGCGCACCAGCATGGCGTGGTTCGAACAGGTCGAGCGGTACCTGGACCGCAGCGCCGCGGACGTGGCGTTCGCGATGGCCTGCCGGCACGGTTACCAGCCCGCGTGGCAGTACCAGTTGCACCGGGCGGCGCAGGTTCCGCTGGTGCGGCGGGGAATGCGCTACATGGAGAGCGGTCAGCGCTGGTACCTCGCCCGCAGGCGCGGGGAGTCGCTGCGGACCCGCCCGCAGCGCGTGATGCCGCAGAAGTGAGTCCGGTTGCCCGCCGGGTCGCCTCCGGGCGGCCCGGCGCGGCGCCGTCGACGATCGGGGCGCGGTTCCGCGTTCGGGAACTCCTTGTTCGGCAATCCTGCGGTGGGGCACCCCGCGACGAGCGCCCCACCGCCAATGGATCAGGAGAACTGGACACCGCCGTCGATCATCACCGACTGCCCGGTCATGTAGTCGGAGTCCGGGGAAGCCAGGTAGGACACGAACTTCGCCACGTCCTCCGGCACCGAGACCCGGCCGAGCTGGATCATCTCGGAGTACTTCTCGATCGCCTGGCCCTTGCGCAGGCCCTCGTTCTCGGCGAGCTTCTCGTCGATCTGGTCCCACATCGCGGTGCCGACGATGCCGGGGCAGTAGGCGTTCACGGTGATGCCGTGCTGGGACCACTCCATCGCCGCGGCCTGGGTCAGCCCGCGCACCGCCCACTTCGACGCCGAGTACGGCCCGAGCAGCGGGAACGGCCGGTAGCCCACGATCGAACACGCTCCGATGATCTTGCCGCCGGTGCCCTGCTCGATCATCCGCCGGGCCGCGGCGTTGTAGCACAGGTGCACGCCGCGCAGGTTGATCGACATCAGCTGGTCGAACTCCTCGGGGGTGACTTCGAGCAGCGGCTTCACGTGCGCGATGCCCGCGTTGGCCACCATCACGTCGAGCTTGCCGAGCTGCTCGCCGACCTGGCCGACCATCGAGTCCACCTCGGCGGGCTGGGACACGTCGGCGGTGACGGTCGCGGTGCGGCTGCCGGTCGCTTCGATCTCGGCGGCGAGGTCCTTGAGCGCGCCCGCCTTCGACGCGACGTCGTTGATCGCGACGTCCAGTCCGTCCGCGGCCAAGCGCAGCGCGATCGCCCGGCCGATCCCCTGCCCCGCGCCGGTGACCAGTGCGACCCGCGGCTGTGCCTGTGCAGTCATGAGAACGTCCTTCCGTGCTGTGTCCCGGCTCACTCCGGGCGAGCAACCAGCATGCTGCACGGATACCTCCTTCCGGACCAAGACGCGTTGTCACATGCTGAAAACGTCGCCCTCGCCGAAGATCACCTGCCTGGTCTGGTTGAATTCCGGCAGGGCCGGGCGGTGCAACGGAAGGGGGCCGAGTGGCATCCGGCAGGACACCGGTCGTGCTCGTCGCGGGCTTCCTCGGATCCGGCAAGACGACGCTGCTCAACCACCTGCTCGCGACCGCGGGCGGCACCCGGATCGGCGTGGTGGTCAACGACTTCGGCAGCATCAACATCGATGCGATGAGCGTGGCGGGCCAGGTCGACTCGATGGTCTCGCTGAGCAACGGGTGCCTGTGCTGCGCGGTCGACTCCAGCGGACTCGACGCCATGCTTTCCAAGCTGGCGCAGGCCGACGTCGATGTGATCGTGGTGGAAAGCAGCGGGTTGGCCGACCCGCGGGAGCTGATCCGGATGCTGCTGGGCAGCGCCGAGCCGGGCATTTCCTACGGCGGGCTGGTCGAGGTCGTCGACGCCGCCGAGTTCGACGCGACCCGCGCCCGGCACCCGGAGTTCGCCCAGCACCTGCAGTACGCGGACGTGGTGGTGCTGAACAAGACCGACCGGGTCGCCGAACTCGGCGAGCTGCGGGCGAGCTTGGCCGAGCACGCACCCGGCACCCCGGTGCTGGAGACCTCGCAGGGCCGGGTGGACCCGGACTTCCTCTTCGACCGTGCGCAGCGCCCGGTGCGCGACGACATCCCGCGGCAACTGTCCTTTTCGGACATCGTGGAGCACGACAACTGCCACGAGCACGCGCATTCCGCCTACCAGAGCGTGGAATTCAGCTCGGAGCAGCCGATGGATCCACGTGCGCTGGCGGCCTTTCTGGACGACCTGCCCGCCGGGCTCTACCGGATCAAGGGAAACGTCCACTTCGGAATCCCCGGCTACCGCGAACGGTTCGTCCTGCACGCGGTCGGCAACTACGTGCGATTCCTGCGCACACCGTGGTCCGCAGGTGAACCGCGTAGGACCAGTCTGGTGCTGATCGGAACGGGCATCGACGAGGCGGCGCTGCACAACGGGCTCGCCGAATGCCGCACCGGTGCACCGGAAGAAGCCGACGAGTACGCGATGCTCCCGGTGCTGCGCTTCACCGCCTAGTCCATCATCTCGCGTTCGTGTTCAGCACCGTGCGCGGTGGACTCGCGACTAGGAATGTCGTGCTCGCCGACGCCGGCGCCCACTGCGCTCGCGCCGGCACGAGTCCGCACCGGACGCACATCGCCGATGTCGGTCCACAGTGGTCAGCCGAGGTGCCGTGCGGCGTTCTCCCTGGCCTTGCCGAGGGCTTTGCCGAGCGGTTCGTTCCACATCGGACCGTGCCCGGGCAGTATCACGTCGGCTTCGAGCTCCTCCAGCGAATCCAGCGCCTGCCACGCGCGCGCCCGGTCGTGGTGGAACATCGGCAGCAGCATCTGCGGTCCCCGCACCCCGGACGTGCCGTGCCCGGTGATCAGCGCATCGCCGCTGATCAGCACGCCGTTGTGCGGCAGGTGGAAGGCCGAATGACCGGAGGTGTGCCCGTGCGTGGACACCGGCACCGGCCGCCCAGGAAGGTCCAGCGCGCCCTGGCGCGGGAACGGTTCGGCCGTGGGCACCGCGCACGGCTTCAACGCTCCCGCACCGAGCACGTGCGCCGCCCACGGCAGCACCCGCGGCCGCCAGGCGTTGGCGAGGATGTCCTTCGGCGTGGCCTGCTGGAGGTACTCCCGGCGCACGTGGCCCACCTCGACCGGGTCCGCGTGCACGGGTATGCCGTACTTCCGGCTCAACCACGGCAACGAACCGATGTGGTCCACGTGCGCGTGCGTGACCAGCACCGCCTCCACATCGCGCATCCGGTGGCCGACCTCGTGCACGGACGCCTCCACGGCGTCCGCGTCCCGCGGATAACCGCCGTCGATCAGCGTCACCGAGTCGTCCTCGACGAGGATGACCCAGTTGGTCTGGCTGCCGGTGACCAGGTAGGTACCCGCCGCGGCCTGCACGACGCGGCTTGCGTTCATGACCATCCCTCCCGGACATGATCATGCCGCATCCGTCCAGCACCCGGCACGACGCCACGCGCTCCCACAGTGGATTCAGCGCGGCGGGACGGTCCCGGGAGTCAGCGCGCGTTGATGTCCGAAGGGTGCTGCGCCAGCGGCGTGACGCGGATCGTCATGTACGGGAACAGCGGCAGGCCCGAGATCAGCTCGTGCAGCTTGTCGTTGTCCTCGACGTCCAAAATGCTCAGGTTCGAGTACTGCCCGGCGCAGCGCCAGATGTGCGGCCAGTACCCGTCCCGCTGCAGCTGCTGCGAGTACGCCTTCTCCCTGGCCAGGATGTCGGCCTTGACCTCCGGATCCATGTCCGGGGGCAGCTGCACGTCCATGTTCACCGCGAACAGCACCGGGTGCTCCTCTCCTGCATCGGCTGGGAGCGAACGGACCGTTTGACCAATCTAGCCGGACGAACAGGCCGTTCACTCGGAAAACTCGTCGGTTTCAGGCCGGGTCGAGGACGAAATCGTAGGTGACCTCGTTGCCGCTGGTGGCCGGGGTCGGGTGCAGTATCAGCTCCGGCTTGACCGCCTGGGCGATGTCGTTTTCCACGTACTCGCCGCCCTCGAAGTACAGCTGCGAGGTGATCAGCTGGTATCCCGGCGCGGAGACCTTCAGGTGCAGGTGCGCCGGGCGCCAGGCGTGCCAGCCCGCGGCGGCGATCAGCTTGCCGCACGCCCCGTCGGTCGGGATCTGGTACGGCGCCGGCTGGATGGTGCGGAACTTGAAGCCGCCGTCGTCGCCGGTGAGCACCGTGCCGCGCAGGTTCCACTCCGGAATCCCCGGCGCGTACTGCGAGTAGAGCCCGTGGTCGTCGGCGTGCCACATCTCCACCCGGGCGTCCTGCAGCGGGGTGCCGTCGACTGCGCTGACCCGGCCCTGGAACAGCAGCGGCGTGCCCGCCTCGTCGTCGCGCATCGGCAGCGTCGTCTCGGCCCGGAACTCCGGGGAGTCCGGCACGTAGTAGGGGCCTTCGATGCTGCCCTTGGTGCCTTCGCGGTTCTCGTTGGCGACCTCTTCGACGACGTGCTCGATCCACACGTCGAGGAACAGCGGCCACTCGCCGTCCTCGCCGACCCGGATCAGCCAGGACTTCAACGCGTCGTACTCGTCGTAGGTGACCTTGTGCTTGCGGATCACCTCGTGCACCGCGGTGATCACCTCGGTGGCGAGCTGATCGACCCGTTCCGGCGGGGTGTCGGCGGCGAGCTGCTTCTGGCGGAACTGCTCGGTGGCGGAGTTGCCGGATCCGGCGGCGGTGGGAGCGAGTTGTTCGGTCATTGCTGCGCACTCCTGCTTCATTGGTTGCAGTGCTCGGGTTCTCTGTTGGCCGCCGCCCATTGCTGCGCGGTAGCGCTCAGTCTTTGCCCAGCGCCGTAGCGCTCAGTCTTTGCCCAGCGCGGTAGCGCTCAGTCTTGGCGGTAGCGGGCCAGCTTGTCCGGATCGATCTGCACGCCGAGTCCGGGCCCGGACCGCACCGCCAAGGTGCCGTCCCGGAGCTGAAGCGGCTCGGTGAGCAGGTCGTCGCTCATGTCCAGGAAGTTCGACAGCTCCCCGGCGCGGCGCGCGGTCGCCGCGAAGGCCGAGCCGAACACGACGCTGCACATCGTGCCCAGCTGGCCGTCGATCTGGTTGCCCAGCACCACCTCGGTGCCCAGCCCTTCGGCCTGCGCGAGTATCCGGTGCGAGGTGGTGAAACCGGTGCGCGCGGTCTTGATGCTCAGCGCGTTCGCCGAGCCCGCCAGCAGTTCGCGGGTGACCTCACCGGGGTTCGTCGCGCTTTCGTCGGCCACGAACGGAACCGGGCAGCGCTGCACCAGCCAGCGCCTGCCGAGCACGTCGTCGGCCGGGCACAGCTCCTCGGCCAGCGTCAGGTCGAGGTCGTCCATCTCGCGCAGCGCCCGCGCGGATTCCGAGGCGCTCCAGCCCCGGTTGCCGTCCACGTACAGCTCGACGTCGGCGCCGAAGTGCTCGCGCAGCGCCCGGCATGCCGCCACGTCCAGCGTGTAGGGGCGCCTGCCGACCTTGACCTTGAACGTGGTGATGCCGTAGTCGGAGCGGACCTGCTCGGCTTCGGCGACCATCTTCTCCGGCGGCGCGAAACCGATCATGTGCGAAACCCGCAGGTGGTCGGTGAACCCGCCGAGCAGTTCGGTCACCGGCAGGTCCAGGCAGCGGCCCAGCGCGTCCCACACGGCCATGTCGATCGCCGCTTTCGCGGCCGGATTGCCGACGGTGCGGTGCATCCGGGCGTGCATCACCTCGCGGTCGGTGAGCTTCAGGCCCACCAGCTCGGGGGCGAAGATCCGGTCCACCACCGCGATGATCGACTGCTGCGTCTCGCCGTAGGTGAACGGACGCGGTGGCGCCTCGGCCACGCCGATGACTCCGGCGTCGGTGTGCACCCGCACCAGCACGTGTTCGGCGGCGTGCACCTCGCCGCTGGCGAAGCGCAACGGCTTGCGGTAAGGGATGGCGTACGGGATCGCCTCAATGCGGGTGATCTTCACGTTCCTCCTCAATGCCGAACACGGCGTGCTCGTCGAGCACGGACAGCAGGTTGCGCAGCAGCGGGGACTCGTCGCCGGTGCGCCAGGCCAGCGCCATCCGCACCGACTCCGGCTCACCCACCGGCACGAACGCGACGCCTTCCAGCGCGATCGAGCGCACCGACTCCGGCACGAGCGCGACGCCGAGCCCGGCGGCGACCAGCGCCAGCAGGATCGAGGTCTCGCCGACCTCGTGCTCGCGGTGCGGATAGAACCCGGCGGCCAGGCAGCTGCGCACCACCGCGTCGTTGACCACCGAGGAACCCGAGTACATGACGAAGTGCTCGGCGCGCAGGTCGCCGACCCCCACTACGGACTCGCCGGCCAGCCAGTGCTCCTGCGGCAGCGCGGCCACCAGCCGGTCGGTGGCAACGGTGCGGTGGCTGATGCCGTCCTCGCGGGTCGGCGGGCGCAGCAGGCCGATGTCGATGCTGGTGTCCAGCAGCGCAGCCTCCTGCGCGGGAGTGAGCATCTCGGAGTGGATCTCCAGCGCCACCCCGGGCAGTTCCCGCTTGATCAGCCCGGCCAGCTTCGGCAGCTGCCGGTAGGCCGCCGAACCGGTCAGCCCCACCCGCAGCAGCCCGTGGCTGCCGCCCGCGATGCGCCGCACCCGCCGCGCCGAATCGTCCAGCGAGCGCAGGATTCGCAGCGCATCGGTGTAGAGCGCCTGCCCGGCCTCGGTCAGATCGACCCGGCGGGTGGTGCGGGCGAACAGCTCGGCGCCGAGGTCGGCCTCGAGCTGCCGGATCGCCTGCGAGAGCGGCGGTTGCGCCATGTGCAGCCGCTGCGCCGCCTGGCCGAAGTGCCGGGTCTCGGCCACCGCGACGAAATAGCGCAGGAGGCGGATTTCCACCGGCGATCACCTCCGCTCCGCTGTGGCCCCGTTCACATGCCGAACCAGCGTAGGTCGGCGCATTGGGGCCGGACAAATACTTAATCCAGGTTGTTTGATATGCACCGCATATGGAAGGGCACCTAGGTCAACCCTGGGAAAACACCTGGGGTGACGCAGGCCACGCGGTGCAACAGTGACCGCCACCGGCGAACACGAACCTCAGAGTGGAGGAATCATGTCCGCAGTTTCCGAACATGCCCGAGCCGTTCTGGACGACGCACTGGTCGAAGATCCGGAAAACGGCCTGCACCGCGCCCGCCGCAGCATCTTCACCGACGAAGAGATCTTCGAAATGGAGATGAAATACCTCTTCGAAGGAAATTGGATCTACCTGGCGCACGAGAGCCAGATCCCGAATCCGGGCGACTACTTCACCACCTACATCGGCCGCCAGCCGGTGGTGATCACCCGGGACAAGCAGGGCGAACTGAACTGCCTGATCAACGCGTGCAGCCATCGCGGCGCGATGCTCTGCCGCCGCAAGACGGACAACCGCACCACGCTGACCTGCCCGTTCCACGGCTGGACCTACCGCAACGACGGCAAGCTGCTCAAGGTCAAGGACCCGCGCGACGCCGGCTACCCGGAGCAGTTCAACACCGACGGCTCGCACGACCTGACCAAGGTGGCGCGGTTCGGCAACTACCGCGGTTTCCTGTTCGGCAGCCTGAACCCGGACGTGCTGGAGCTGACCGAGCACCTCGGCGAAGCCACCAAGATCATCGACATGATCGTGGACCAGTCCCCGGAGGGCCTGGAGGTGCTGCGCGGCGCGTCCAGCTACACCTACGACGGGAATTGGAAGGTGCAGGCCGAGAACGGCGCGGACGGCTACCACGTCTCGGCGACGCACTGGAACTACGCGGCCACCACCGCCCGGCGCACCAACGGCGAGTCGGCGAACGAGACCAAGAACATGGACGCGGGCACCTGGTCGAAGCAGAAGGGCGGCTTCTACTCCTTCGAGCACGGCCACCTGCTGCTGTGGACCGAGTGGGCCGATCCGTCGAACCGGTCGCTCAACGAGCGCCGCGACGAGCTGGTGGCCGAATTCGGCCAGGCCAAGGCCGATTGGATGATCGGCTATTCGCGGAACCTCTGCCTGTACCCGAACGTCTACCTGATGGACCAGTTCGGCTCGCAGATCCGCCACTTCCGGCCCATTTCGGTGGACAAGACCGAGGTGACGATCTACTGCATCGCACCGAAGGGCGAAAGCGCCGATGCGCGGGCGAACCGGATCCGCCAGTACGAGGACTTCTTCAACGCCTCCGGCATGGCCACCCCGGACGACTTGGAGGAGTTCCGCTCCTGCCAGAAGACCTACCTGGCCACCAATGCCCCGTGGAACGACATGAGCCGCGGCGCCACGCACGAACTCGAAGGCGCCGACGAGGACGCGGCCAAGCTCGGCATCAAACCGCTGGTCAGCGGTGTGCGCACGGAAGACGAAGGGCTCTACCGGGTGCAGCACGGCTATTGGCAGACCGCGCTGCAACGCGGCATGGCCGGCAAGTCGCCCGTGGACCGGGCCGAGTGAGGGAGGCCGCAGAGATGACCGCGATCGCCGAACAGACCAGCAAGCTGGAACGAATCCAGGCCTTCCTGTACCGCGAGGCCCGCTACCTCGACGACCGGGAATTCGAGAAGTGGCTGGAGTGCTACCACCCCGACGTCGAATTCTGGATGCCCGCCTGGGACGTCGACGACACGCTCACCACGGATCCGCAGACCGAGATCTCGCTGATCTACTACTCGAACCGCGGCGGGCTGGAGGACCGGGTTTTCCGGATCCGCACCGACCGGTCGGCGGCGACGAGCATTCCGGAACCGCGCACCGGGCACAACATCAACAACGTCGAAGTGGTGGAGGACCGCGGCGACGAGGTGGACATCCGGTTCAACTGGTTCACCTTGTACTACCGGTACCAGAACGTCGACACCTATTTCGGCACGTCGTTCTACACCTTGGACATGTCCGGGGAAGAACCGCTGATCACCAGGAAGAAAGTGGTCCTGAAGAACGACTACATCCACCACGTGGTCGACATCTACCACATTTGATCTCCGGCAGGAGGCTGCCATGAATCATCAGGTCGCGTTGAGCTTCGAGGACGGGATCACCCGCTTCGTGACTTGCGCGCCGCACGAGACCGTCGCGGACGCCTCGTACAAGGCGCGGATCAACATCCCGCTGGATTGCCGCGACGGTGCTTGCGGGACGTGCAAGTCGTTCTGCGAGTCGGGTGACTACGACGGCGGCGACTACATCGAGGACGCCCTCACCGACGAGGAGGCCGAGCGGGGTTACCTGCTGGCGTGCCAGGCGATGCCGCGCAGCGACATGGTCGTGCAGATCGCCGGCACCTCGGAGGCGGCGAAGACCGGCGCGGCCACGCACCAGGCCACCGTCACCGACGTGGTGCTGCACTCGGACAGCACCATCGGTTTCACCCTGGAGCTCGACGACCGGGATGCGCTGTCGTTCCTGCCGGGCCAGTACGTCAACGTCGCCGTGCCGGGCGCGGACTGCTCGCGGTCGTACTCGTTCTCGAACGGACCGGACGACAAGCAGGTCTCGTTCCTCGTCCGCTACACCGAGGGCGGCGCGATGTCGGAATACCTGAAGACGCGGGCGCGCGCGGGCGACCGCGTCGAGTTCACCGGCCCGATGGGCGGGTTCTTCCTGCGGGAGATCAACCGCAGAGCGCTGCTGCTGGCCGGCGGGACCGGTCTGGCGCCGCTGCTGGCGATGTTGGAGAAGCTGCGCGAGACCGGCCTGGAACATCCGGTGCACCTGGTCTACGGCGTGACCGCCGACCAGGACCTGGTGGAGGTGCAGCGGTTGCAGGACTACGCCGAGGCGCTGCCGCAGTTCACCTTCGAGACCTGCGTGGCCGAGGAGTCCAGCGAGCACCCGAACAAGGGCTACGTCACCAAGTTCGTCGGCCCCGAGCACCTCGCCGACGGCGACGTGGACGTCTACCTGTGCGGGCCGCCGCCGATGGTGGAGGCGGTGCGTTCGGACCTCGCCGGGCGCGGCGTCACCCCGGCGCACTTCCACTACGAGAAGTTCAACCCGGCGGGAGCGGCATGATGACGGCATTCCACGGCAGGTTCGGCGAGAAGGCCGCGGTGATCACGGGTGCCGTGCAGGGCATCGGCTGGACCGTGGCGCAGCGGATGGCGGCCGAGGGAGCCGCGGTGGTGCTGGTCGACCGCTCGGAGCTGGTGCACGAAAGCGCCGAGAAGCTGCGCGCGGACGGCAGGCGCGCGGACGGCGTGGTGGCCGATCTGGAGACGTTCGCCGGGGCCGAGGCCGCCGCGGCGAAGGCGGTCGAGCTGCACGGGCGGATCGACCTGCTGATCAACAACGTGGGCGGCACGATCTGGGCCAAGCCGTACGAGCACTACGAGCCCGATCAGATCGAAGCCGAGATCCGGCGTTCGCTCCTGCCGACGCTGTGGACCTGCCGGGCGGTGCTGCCGCAGCTGATCGAGCAGGGTTCCGGCACGATCGTGAACGTCTCCTCGGTCGCCACCCGCGGTGTGCACCGGGTGCCCTACTCGGCGGCGAAGGGCGGGATCAACGCGATCACGGCTTCGCTGGCGATGGAGACCGCTCAGCACGGCATCCGGGTCGTGGCCACCGCTCCTGGCGGCACCGAGGCACCGCCGCGCAAGGTGCCGCGCGGACCCGGCCCGGACGGCGCTCGGGAACAGGGCTGGTACCAGCAGGTCGTGGACCAGACCGTGGATTCTTCGCTGCTGAAGCGCTACGGCACGCTCGACGAGCAGGCCGCCGCGGTGCTGTTCCTGGCTTCCGACGAGGCGTCCTACCTGACCGGCACGGTGCTGCCGGTCGCCGGTGGTGACTTGGGATGAGGCGGTGCGGCGGGTCGCAGCGGTGTTTTCCCGCCAAGGCGGCGAAAACCGCACGGCCGGTCCGGTCGCGCGCCGTTTCGGGGAGGCGGCCCGTTCGAGAGCTGTAAGATCGGCAGGACCGCATCGGCCCCGCGGCGGTGACGCGGGCGATCGCAGCCGAGGTTCGGCGCGACGACAGCCGACTACCCGGCTCCCACCGGCAGGTCGCTGCCGCGCCAAGTGGCCGCCAACTCCTGCACCGGCAGGTCGAGCGCTGCACCGAGGCAGATGATCGTGCCGAATCCGGGAGACGGCAGCCGCCCGGTCTCGATCTTGCGCAGGGTTTCCGGCGAGATGCCCGCCGCCTGCGCGACCTCGGCCGGGTCGCGTTCTGCTCGCGCGCGGCGAAGCAGGGCGCCGAGGCGCCTGCCTGCTTCGATCTGCTCCGGTGTGAGCGGGTGGCGGACCATGCGCTCAGGGTACGGCTGGTATTACTTTACCGGCAAGTGTTAGGTTGCGGTATAACTATACCGACCAGGACGCGAGGTATCCGTGATCGAGCTGAAGACGCCTGCGGAGATCGAGAACATGCACGTGGCCGGGCGCTTCGTCGCCGAGGTGCTCTCCGAGGTCGGCAGGCTCGCCGACGTGGGCGTCAACCTCATGGACCTGGAGCACCACGTCCGCGGCATGATCGAACGGCGCGGCGCGGAGTCGTGCTACTGGGACTACGCCCCGTCTTTCGGCAAGGGGCCGTTCCGCAACGTCATCTGCCTGTCGGTCAACGACGCCGTGCTGCACGGCCTGCCGCACGACTACGCGCTGCGCGATGGTGACGTGCTCAAAGCGGACCTCGCCCTGCGCGTCGACGGCTGGGCGGCCGACTCGGCCCGAACGGTCGTCGTCGGCACCGCGGCCGCGGAAGACCTGCGGATCATCCGCGCCACCGAAGAGGCGTTGGAAGCGGCGATCGAGGCCGCGCGCCCGGGAAACCGGCTCGGCGACATCTCGGCGGCGATCTGGGCGGTGGCCCGCGACCACGGCTACCCGGTCAACACCGAGTTCGGCGGTCACGGCATCGGCCGCACCATGCACGAGGACCTGCACATCCCCAACAAGGGGCGGCCGGGCCGCGGCCCGAAGCTCCAGCCGGGACTGACGCTCGCGCTCGAGCCCTGGTTCGCCCGCACCACCGACCGGATCGTCTACGACCCCGACGGCTGGACCATCCGCTCGGCCGACGGCTCCCGCACGGCCCACTCGGAACACACGGTCGCCGTCACCGCGGACACCCCCTTGGTACTCACCCGACGCGAACCGCAAAACCCCGCAACGAACGGCAAATCCGGCGACCATCTGTCCACAACGGACGTATAGCGCGTCGGCCGCCGACGCTTGGTCCGGTGGCCGCGGTTCCTGCCGGGCCGTGACCGGGTTCGGGAGCGCAATCCCAGTCCGTCACGGTCACGGCTCGCGGATGCCTAGGCCCTGAAGTGGTAGGCGCGTTGTGCGGTCTTTCCGGTGTCCTCGCACATCCAGTTCAGCTCCCAGACATCACTGTCTACAGTGAATTCCCGATCGAATCCGATCCATTTGCCACGCATGGTCTTGCCCATGGGGTCGAGAACGAGCTGGAGTGCTCCGTGGTAGACGGAGCCCCTGTAATAGCCGGTCGGCGAGGTTCGCTCGGACCATGTGCCGGTGACCACGGAGCCGTTCGGCACCAAGTCGAGTCGGAGTCGTGAACCGTTCTCGACGGGCAGGCTCTCGCCGACGAGCCGGTCACCGGCGTGGCGCAGTGGGACGTAGTGCTCGCCGTCGAAGGTCTTCCCCCTGCCGGTGCTCGTATATCGGTACCGGCTGTGCCAGATTCCGGAGAGCTCGCCCTCGACAGTGGAGGTCATAGGCATTGGGTCTGCATCGGCCTCGGGAGCTAGTGAGGGCGCCATGGCGGCCATCGACAGTGCGGCGCTGATCTTGAGCAGCAACGCCCGGCGGCTGCCGCAATGCTCGACCTTCTGAGCCCGGGCCACCGTCATCCGAGCGAGCTCGTGGACATCGATCTGGTCAAGCCGGACCGCGAAGTCGCGAAATGCGGCGTCCGTGTCGTCGGCGCTGTGCAAGGCGGCGAGCTGTTCGTTCTGCTGGTGAGCGGTGTCGGCCGAGCGGAAGTCGGCGGCGTCGCTGACGAGGTCGGACAGCTGGCAGGTGTAGAGCTCGGCGAGCTTGCCCAGCACCTCCAGGGAAGGGGCGTGCCCGGTTTCGGCCGGCCACTGCTCCCAGTAGGAGAAGTTCTTGAACGTCTTGGGGTCGGCGGGCCAACGCTCGTTCCAGACGTCGGCCGCTTCGCGCTGACTCCACCCGTGCGCCAGGCGGAACGCCGCGCGCATGTTGACGTGATAGCGCTCGGCGAACACCGCCGCCACCTCGGCCCACGTCTTCGACTGGGCGCGTAGCTCGGCCGACAAGTTCCGCTGTTCCTGCCGCACGCTGCGGATCGCGGTTGGCATCGGTCCCCCTTCCGCCGTGGATCTCAGCGACTCTATGTGATCACCAGCGTGCCGCATTTCCTCCCGATCCAACAGGGAAAGCGTGTCCCGCAAGATCACCGGGTATCGGGGTGGAATGGCCGCCTGAACTGCGGTTCTGTAGTGCTGCGACACCGAGGAGCCGAACGGAGAAGGTGAACAATGGCGCAGAGAACCGAATACCCGTCCGTCACGTGGTTCACCAGCGCATCGGACCGGTGCGAGCACGCGATCACCGACGACGCATTCGAGCGGGCATTCCAGGACGATGTTGACCCTGGCGCCGTGTGCGGTCGCACGGTGACCCCGGTACCGCTGGTGATGCCACCTGGACCTTGCTGCCCCCGGTGCGACGTCCTCGTCCGCGCCGGTATCTCATCTCCGGAACCGACCTCGTCGACACCACCGCGGCGACGTGGTCATCGCGGACGGATTCGGCGACTGCTCTCGCACAAGCCCCCTGCTCGATTCCTTCCCCGGGTTGCTGCAACCGGATCGAGCAGGGACGTGGCGGCGGCCCCGCCATCTCCCCCGACCTCTGGCAGGGCCGCCGCCATCCACCCCGGGAACGGTCTCCGATGACGGCCGAGGAGGAAGCACCGCACATCAACGCCATCCGGCGAAGCGTGGCGGCCGGATTCCGGTTCCTGCACCTGCGGGAGAGCGAAAGCGTTGCTGTGACGGCGATACATGCGCAACGCCTGGGCGGCGGTGTCGTCGAAACCTACACGTTCCGGCACATGACCGAGGCCGTCGCGGCGCGGTTTCGCGCCGAGGACTACCCGAGAAGCGATCCGCTCTGGCAGCAGCAAGGCACGGTCGAAGCCGTCATCACGGCCCTGCTGGATTTGCCGCCGCACGGTGCACCGGGTGCGCCGGCCACCACGAGGCTTGCGTCCAGCTCGTTCTGGCTGCCCGGAGCCCTCATTTGATGGCCGTCGACTGCCCTCCGGCAACCTCGATGCGAAGACGTGCTCACCGCTGCCGCCCGCGAGGAGGAAGAAGAAGTCGGCATGATCATCCATCCGGCCGACCTCACGCTCGTGCACACCATCCACGTCAACGGTTAGCCGCAGCACCCCGGCGGTGATGCTTATGGTGAGGCGATGACAGGTGAGCAGTACGACGTCGTCGGGCGCCGGGCGGAGCTCGGCGCGCTGGCCAGCCTGCTCGCCGAGGCGCGGTCCGGCGAGCCGTCGCTGACCTTGGTCCTCGGGCCGCCCGGCACCGGCAAGACCACCGTCGTCGAGCACTTCTTGCGCGATCAAGAAGACGTGCAGGTGCTGCGGGCCTCCGGTGTCCAGTGGGAGCAGTCGCGGGCGTTCGGCGTGCTGGAGATCCTGCTGCGCGGCACCGGGCACCGGCCGGGCGGCGACCCCGCCGAGGAAGGCACCCGGCTGCTGGCGACCTGGGCGCAGCGGCAACCACTGATCGTGCTGGTCGATGACGCGCATTGGGCCGATCCGGAGTCGCTGCGCGCGCTGGCCTCGGCGGAGCGGCGGATGAGCGGTGAGCAGGTGCTGACCCTGCTGGTCGCCGACGAGGATCAGGACAGTTCGCCACAAGTACGGGATTTCCTCGCGCACCAACGGCAGTCCATCGTCCACATAGGCCCGATGAGCACCTCGGACGTGCGCGAGTTCGCGCTGCGCGACGCCGGAGTCGATCTCGCTCCCGCCACGGCTCGGCGGCTTTCCGCGCACACCGGCGGAAATCCCGGCCACATCCGCGCACTCCTGCGCGAACTGCCGCCGGAAACTTGGCGCGGCTGGCCGTCGAACCTGCCCGCGCCACGCGCGCTGATCAGCGGGATCGCGCGCACCATGCGGGATTGGGCGGAGCCGACGCGGACGTTGGTCGAGGCGGCCGCGGTGCTCGGTGTGAGCGTGCCGTTCGCGCGCGCGGCGGAGCTTTCCGGTGTGCGGCAACCGATCGCGGCGCTGGACGAGGCCACGCGAGCGGGTGTGCTGCTGCCCGCGGAAGGTAGCGGACTGCGCACGTTGCGGTTCTCCTCCGAGCTGGTGCGCGCGTGCGTCTACTCCGGACTCACACCGCTGCGGCGGCAGGAAGCGCACCGCGCGGCGACCCGGGTGGTCGACGACGAGCAGGAGCTGTTCGCGCACCGGGTCGCGCTCACCCCGTTCCCGGACGCCGGGCTGGCCGCCGAGCTGGACTCGTTCGCCGACCGGCAGGCGGATCGCGGCGCGTGGTCGGCGGCCGGTGACGCGCTGATCGACGCCGGGCGGCTCAGCCCCGAGCCCGCCGACCGCGAGCGACGCCTGGTGCGCGCGGTCGACGCGCTGGCCGGTGCGGGCGACATTCCGCGGGCGCAGGCGTTGGCCCCGGCCATGGAGGGGTTCGCGCCGAGCGCGCTGCGCGATGCGGTGCTGGCCTACCTCGGCATCATGCAAGGCCGCCCCGCCGAGGCGGAGGCGCTGCTGACCAGCGCGTGGCAGCGCTGCGACCCGGACGACGATCCGCACATCGCCGCACTGGTCTGCCAGCGCCGGGTGCTGCACGCGCTCGGGCACTGGGACGGCGTGGAACTGGTGCGCTGGAGCCGCCGGGCGGTTCGGCTGACCACTCGGGACGATCCGGCGGTGGTGGAGTCCGAGGCGATCCTCGGACTCGGACTCGCCGCGACCGGCCGGATTCCGCAGGCGTTGTCCGCGTACGAAAGCGCGTCGAGCCGGGTCCGCGCGGGCGCGCAGGCCCAGCGGGTGCAGATGGGGCAGGGCTGGCTCAAGCTCGCCCAAGACGATCCGCTGGCCGCGCGGCGCGCGCTGCAAGGCGCGGTGCCGACCGAATACCAGCAGGGATCGACCCGCATCTCGCTGTGGGCGCAGGCGTGGCTGGCCCGCGCGGATTTCGTGCTCGGCGACTGGGACGAGGCACTGCGCACCGTCAACGCGGCAGCGGCACACCTCGAGGACGCGGGCCTCGAACTGGTGCGCCCGCTGGTGCACTGGACGGGCGCGCAGGTCAACGCGCTGCGCGGCGACTGGGACGCGGCCTACGAGCACCTGCGGCACTCGGCCACCGGCGCGCACACCTACGAAGTGATGATCATTCCGGCGGCGCTGGCGCAGGCGCAATGCGCGGAGGCCCGCGCGGACTACGAGTCGGTGCTGCGCAACCTGCGCCCGCTGGTGGACTTGCGCGGCATCGACGAACCCGGCTTCTGGCCGTGGCACGACGTGTACGCCAACGCGCTGATCGTGACCAACCGGGCCGACGAGGCGGAGGATTTCCTGCGCCCGCAAGAAGAACTCGCCGCCGAACGCGGCCACCACTCGACGCTGGCCCGCCTCGGCTACGTGCGCGGGCGGATCGAAGGAGCCCGCGGCGACCTGGATGCGGCCCGGCGTGCGTTCGACACCGCGTTGGAGAACCTGGGCTCGCTGCCGCTGCCGTACGAGCGGGCTCGGGTGCTGTTCCCTTACGGCCAGACGCTGCGCCGCGCCGGGAAGCGGCGGGAGGCGGACGTCGTGCTGTCGCAGGCGCGCGACGCCTACCGCGAGCTGGGCGCGCGGGCATACGTCGAGCGCTGCGAGCGGGAGCTGAAGGCAGGCGGGATGCACGCGCGCCGCGCGGTCGACCTCACCGGACTCACCGCGCAGGAGACCGCGGTCGCGCGGCTGGTCGCGGCGGGAATGAGCAACAAGCAGGCCGCGGTCGAGCTTTACGTGTCGGTGAAGACGGTGCAGTACCACCTGACCCGCATCTACGGGAAGCTCGGCATCGGCTCCCGCGGCGAACTGGCCGCCAGGTTCCGCGACGAACCGGAGTGAGCGGCTCCGGCGAGCTCGGCGACGGCTGACTTGGAGTTCACCGGACGCCGCCCGCGTTCGACGGAGAACTGTTTCTGGTGCTTCGCGAAGCTGCTACCGGGAAGCGGACTCAACCCGAACGGACGCGGATAGCGGCCGCCGGATGGGCGCACCGGGGCCGTGCACGCTCAGCCCGCTTGTTCACCGATCGGGCCGCGGGAGGCGACGAGCCGGACGGTGCCTTCGCTGAGCTTGTAGGACAGGCCGACGATCGCGCACTTGCCCTCGCGCACCCGCTCGGCCAGCGCCACCGAGCGTTCCGGGAGGAAGTCGACGGTCTGGCGGATGTGCTCGTCCACGATCTCGTCGACCTCGGTGGTCCCGGCCGCCCGTGCGCTGAGCACGCTCGGGTACACCCGCTCGACCACGTCGCGAACGAACCCGGTCGGCGAGTTGCCATCGGTGTAGGCGTTCGAAGCGGCGGTGACGGCTCCGCAGGAGTCGTGCCCGAGCACCACCACCAGCGGCGCGCCGAGCACGTTCACCCCGTACTCGATGCTGCCCAGCGATTCGGCACCGGCGACGTGCCCGGCCGTGCGCACCACGAACAGATCGCCCAGCCCCCGATCGAAGATGATCTCAGCGGCGAGCCGCGAGTCGGAGCAGCCGAACAGCACCGCGAACGGCCGCTGCCCGGAGGCCAGCGAGGTGCGCAGCTCGGCGTCCTGGTTCGGGTGCTGCGGGGAAGCTTCCACGAAACGGCGGTTGCCCTGCACCAGCAGGTCGTAGGCTTCGGCAGGGGTGGCGGGCGCGTCGTCGGACATGGCCAGCAAGCTACCTGAGCAACGGCCCTGCGCACCGTGTCAGCGGTCACGATCGGCCGTGTTCGGTCACGGAGATTCGTCCGGTTCCACCGCGCGTTCGCGTCCGTATCCGCAACGTGCGGGCGCGGACACGTGCACTACATCGAGTCGGCGCGGACGGTCTCGCCATGCCGGGGTATTCGTGACCGGTGGTGGGTCGAGCGGCGGGTCGCGATGTGCTGGTCGACGACGAGGTTGGTGCCGGTGCACAGGGCGACCAGGAGGCCGGCTGGGACCAGCACCGCGCACGGTTGCAGGAACAGGGCTTCGCGGTTGCGCTCCACCAGCACCGCCCAGTCCGTGGTGCCCGGGTCCAGGCCGAGTCCGAGGAAGTTCGCCGAGGCGATCAGGTACAGCACCAGGCTCAGTCGGCTGCCCGCGTCGACGGCTATCGGCGCGAGCGCGCTGCGTCCGATGTAGCCGAAGTGGATGCGCCACCAGGATTCGCCCTGCATCCGCATCGCTTCCACCGCGCCGCGGCGGCCCGCGGTGAGCGCTGCGCCGCGCACCAGCCGGACCACCGCGGGCAGTTGCAGCACCGCGACGGCGATGATCAGCGCGGCCGCGGTGCGCCGCCCGGTCGCGGCCAGCACCATCAGCACCAGCAATCCCGGCATGGCCAGCACCAGGTCCAGTGAGCGGGTGAGTGCGCGGTCGATCCAGCGGTGCGGCTGGCCGACCGCGCCCAGCGCGAGCGGCACTCCGACCACATAGGACAGTGCGAGTGCGGTTCCGGCCAGCGCCAGCACCGAACCGCCGCCGGTCAACGCGAGCGAGAGCACGTCGCGGCCGAGCACGTCGGTGCCGAGCAGATGGCTCGCATCCGGCGGCAGCAGCGGTGCGCTTTCGGAACGCACCGGGCCGACCAGCAGCGGCCCGAAGAACGCGGCCAGCACCGGCACGATCACCAGCGTCCAACCCACCGCTTTCGCCACCGGCCTCATCGCGTCTCCGCCCGGAAGTGGCGGGCGGCGAGGTCGGTGACGAGGTTGACACCGATCGTCACGGCCGCGAACACCAGCGCATATCCTTGCACCGCAGGAAGATCGCGGGCCTTGACCGCCTCGACGAAGCCCGATCCGAGGCCGGGCAGCGCGAACAGCGCCTCGATCACCACGACTCCGCCGAGCAGACCGTCCACAGTGCGCGCGAGTTGCTGCAACACCGGTCCGACCGCGTTCGGCAGCACGTGCCGCAGCACGACGGCGCTTTCGGAGAGCCCGGCGCGGCGCACGTGCGTGGCGAACTCGGATCCGTCGGCGGTGACGACGCCGGTGCGGACCTGCCGCGACAGCGCGCACAGCTGCTTGCCGACCAGCACGGCGACCGGCAGCACCAGCACGGCGGGATCGCTCAGCAACGACCAGCCGGACAACCCGACCGCGGTGGCGGGCAACAGGCCCGCTTGCACCGAGAGCACGCCGACCAGCAGCAGCGCAACGGCGAACTCCGGCACCGAGTTCAGCAGCACCACCGCGAAGTTCACCGCCCGGTCGAACTTCGTGCCAGCGCGAAGTCCACTGAGGACACCGGCGGACAGTGCCAGCGGCAGCACGACGGCCAGCGTCAGCAACGCCAGCACCAGCGTGGTGGCCGCCCGCTGGCCGAGCTCGGTCGCCACCGGAATGCCGGTGCGCAACGACGTTCCGAGGTCACCGTGCAGGATTCCGGCTGCCCAGCTAAGGAATCGCTGCCCCAGCGGCTCGTCCAGACCGAGCCGTTCCCGCAGCGCGGCGACCTGCCCGGAATCGGCCTGCTCGCCCAGCAACACCACCGCGGTGTCGCCGGGAAGCAGTGCGGTCAGCGCGAAAACGGCGACCGCGACGATCGCGATCTGGCCCAGCGCGATGCCCAGCCGGGTTGCGAGCAGCACCGCTCCCCTGCCGGGTGCGGCGAGCGCGCTCAACCCGGGCTCACCCGGTCGAAACGCGCCCAGTCCAGGGAATTCGGCGGCGCCGCCCGGACACCGGTGACGCCGTCCGCGGTCGCGACGTTCCAACCGCTGAAGCCCCACACCAGCATCCCGCTCTGCTCCCGGGCGAGGCGCTGCGCCGAAGCGAGCAGCTCGGCGCGCCGCTTTTCGTCCGCAGTGGACAGTGCGCGGTAGTAGAGCGCGTCGAACTCGGGATTGCGGTAGCCGGTGTAGTTGTTGTTGCCTGCGGTGGAGATCATGCGCTGACCGAGGAAGGTCGGCAGCGGAAGCGCGGCCGTCCGGCTGTGCGCGGCGACGCCCTGCTTCTTGATGTCCGAGTAGTAGGTCTCCGAAGGCATCATCCGCGGCGTGACCGTCATGCCGATCTCGCCGAGCTGCTGGCCGATCAAGCTCGCCGCGGACTCGAAGTACGGATCTGCGGTGCTGGTGCGCAATTCCCAGCTCAGCCCCTCGGCCCCGGCCTGCCGCACCAGCGAGCGCGCCAGTTGCACGTCCCGCACCGGTTCCGGCAGATCACGCGGGTAATAGCGCAAACCCAGGCCGAACAGGTCGTTGCCGACGCGGCCCTTCCCGCTCAACGCGATGTCCACCAGCGCACGCCGATCCACCCCGGCACGGACCGCCTGCACCAGCCGTGGATCCGCGAACGGCGGACGGTCCACTTTGAGCAGAACGGCCTGCATCGTGCCGTGCGGCTCGGAGAAGACCCGCGCGCGCCCGTCCTGCTCCAGCAGCCGAACCGAGTTGGCGCTCACGTCGTGCGCGTAGTGCACCTGCCCGGAAAGCAGCGCGGTCACCCGCGCGCTTTCCTCCTCCACCGGCACGAATTCCAGCTCGGCGGGCACCGGCGGGCCGGACCAGTGCTGCTCGTTGCGGGCGAACACGGCCGGGCCGCCCGGCTGGAAGGACACGAACCGGAACGGCCCGGAACCGACGGGTTGCCTGAAGTCAGTGGTCCCCGCGGGCACGATCTCGGTGCTCGGCGCGCCCCACGCCGCGGGGAACTCGAAGTTCGGGCCGCCGAGCACGAGTTCCAGCTCGGTCGCCGATAACGCCTTGCTGGCGGCGAAATCGACGTCGGCGAAGTGCGAGCGCGCCTGCGCGCCGGTGCTGCGGTCGGCGATGCGACGGTAGGTGTAGAGGACGTCATCGGCGGTGACCGGCCGTCCATCGTGGAACTTCGCCGGGCGCAACCGGATCCGCCAGCGGGTTCCGGTCGCGTCCGGTGCCCACGACTCGGCCAGCCGCGGGACCACGCTCATGTCGTCGGCGTAGCCGACCAGCGTGTCGAACAGCGCTTTCGCCCTGGCCTGGTCCACGAACAGCGAACCGGTGTGCGGGTCGAGGGATTCGGTGGTGCCGCCCGCGGGGAACGCCACGCGCAACCGGCCCGCGGACCCGCCCGAACCGGTGCAGGAAACCAGCGGCACCGCGGCGAACGCGCCCGCGGCCGCGGCGAGCAGCCGTCTGCGGCCGATCACGGCGCTCACGCCGGTCGAACGGCGGCAGACGTACCAGGTGCGGGAACGGCGCTCGGGCGCACGGGAAACCTCCTCCGGGGCTCCGCGACCCCGTCGAATCTGCTGCGACGGCGCCAGTCTCCTGACTCATGGATCGACGCTCCGCCCGGCCTTCCCACCGAGCACCGGCAGTGGCCCGAGTGGACGGAACTCCCCATTCACAGTGGCGGGACCGCGCCGGATTCGCACCGGGCTTCCTGCGCACCGTCGCAATGGACTGCGCGACAAGCTTTCAAGGCGGATCAGGTCTTGTCAAGAAACCACCCGGCTGCTGCGACGGGCGTTACGCCGCCCCTTCCTGAGTCCTGGGCGGCGTCGCGCGCACGGTCACCGGGTCAGTACTCGTCGTGGTAAAGGACTCGATCGCTGCCCGCCGGGGCGCCGTATTCGGTGGCGCGGCCCTTCGGTTCCTCCCACTCCTCCTGGCGTCCGAGCGGGGTCAGGTCCAGCAGGCTCGTGGTGCTGCCGAGCCCGTCCATGCCGCGTGCGTAGGTCGAGTAGGTGTGGAACACCGCGTCCCCGTCGCGCAGGAACACGCTCAGGCCGGGCAGCTCGAACGGCTGCGAGTCGCCGAGGTAGTAGCCGACGCCGGCCTCGTCGAGTTCCTGCTTGCTGCGGTAGTTGTACTCGATCGGCCGCACCGACTCGTCGTGCGTCACGTGGAAGTCGTGGTTGAACCGCGTGCCGTTCGACGAGTACCAGGGCACCGTCCAGCCCATCCGGCGCTGGAACGGTTCGATCTTCTCCCAGGGCGCGCGGGAGACCGCGACGAGGTTGGTGTCCCGGGCGCGCAGGTGCGTGAGGTCGCCGAGCTGGTCCACGAACGCCGAACAGCTCGGGCAACCGGTGTCCCACTCCGGGTCGAACATGAAGTGGTACACGACGAGCTGGCGGCGGCCGTCGAACAGGTCGGGCAATCGCAGCTCACCGTCCGGACCGTGGAACCGGTAATCGGACTCGACCCGCACCATCGGCAACCGCCTGCGGTCGGCGTTGAGCGCGTCGCGCGCCTTCGTCGCGGCCTTCTCCTGCGCCAGCAGCCGCACGCGCGCCGCGCGCCACTGCTCCGGCGAAACGATCTCGGGCAGATTCATCGTCGCTCCCTGTCGAACAAGTGCCTACGCAGGGGGTGGACCGATGCCGGTGGCAAAACTCATCGGACCAGCCGGCCGAAGGCTTGCCGCGAAGAGCAGCATCCAGCCCCGATCAAGAACACTTGCTCCGGAGTGTAACGATGTCGTCACTTTCGGTACTCACTGGAAACAGCGCGGCGAACCGCCGTTGCCAGCGCAGGAGTGGATCGTGATTCCGGCGGTGCGAGGATCGGCACATGTTCATCCGGGAAGCAACAGCCGAGGACTGGCCGCTGATCTGGCCGTTCTTCCACCGCATCGTCGCCGCGGCCGAGACCTACACCTACCCGCCCGACATGAGCAGCGCCGAAGCCCGGCGGGCCTGGCTGAGCCCGGCCCCGGACCGCGCGACCGTCGCCGTCGCCGACGGCGGCACGATCCTGGGCAGCGCGCACATGCAGCCGAACCGGCACGGCCCCGGCTCGCACGTGGCCAACGCCAGCTACATGGTCGACCCGGACCACGCCGGACGCGGCGTGGGGCGGCGGCTGTGCGAGGAGAGCCTGGATTGGGCGCGGGCGGCCGGGTTCCGGGCGATGCAGTTCAACGCGGTCACCGAGACCAACACCGGTGCGATCCGGCTCTACGAGTCCCTCGGATTCGAGATCATCGGGACGGTGCCGGAAGCGTTCCACGATCCCGCGCGGGGTTACGTCGGCCTGCACGTGATGCACCTGCGGTTGTGAGCATCACTGCGCTGAGGTGTCCTCCGGGCGCCCCTCGCCGCGGCCGAACCTGGCCCACAGCAAGAAGAAAACGCCCAGCGCGAGCATTCCCGCGCCGTTCCACAGGTTGATCGGCAAGCCGCCCGACTTCGCCAGATCCGCCGGACCGTCGAACAACCCGGCCACGCCGAGCGCGATGCCGTAGATCACGAACACCGCGCCGATCAGCACCCGCAGGTCGAAGATCCGCCGCTTCGGCATCGCACACCTCCGCTTCAGTAGACGAGCACCAGGCCGACCGACATCAGCACGACCAGCCCCAGCGCCAGCGAGCCCAGCACGGCCGGGGACTGCCACCACACCGCGCGCTCCCGCGGCCGCCGGTCCCGCAACGCCCACACCAGACCGGTCAGCTCGCTGTCCGGTTTCGGCCGGGTGACCAGCGAGACCAGCACCATCACCGCAGCGTCGACCACGAACGCCGCGATGGCGCTGTAGAAGTTGACCATCTGCGCGTTGATGGTCTCGCCGCTCGGATCCAGCACCCCGCCCGGGTAGAAGTACGGGATGGAGTAAGCCGTCCAGTGCATCCCGGCCGCGGCCGCCGTGCCGGTCACGATGCCCCAGAACGCTGCCCACGGAGTGGTTCGCTTCCAGAACAACCCGATGATGAACGTCGCGAACAGCGGCGAGTTGAAGTACGAGAAAAGCAGCTGGATGTAGTCCTGGATGTTGCTGTACCCGGCGGCGATGAACGCGGTGCCCACGCTCACCGCGATGCCGATGACCGTGACGATCCGCCCGACCTTGAGGTAGTAGCCGTCGTCGCGCCCGCGCACCACGTACGGCTTCCACAGGTCGTAGGTGAACACCGCGTTGAACCCGCTCACGTTCGCGGCCATGCCCGCCATGAACGCCGCGAGCAGCCCGGTCAGCGCGACGCCGAGCACCCCGTTCGGCAGCAGCCGCCCCATCAGCTCCGGGATGGCGTCGTTGTAGGACGGGCCGCCGGGTTCGCCCAGCTTCGGCACCAGCACCAGCGCGATCATGCCGGGCACGACCGTCAGCAGCGGGAAGAACATCTTCGGGAAGGCGCCGATGATCGGAGTGCGCCGGGCCGCGGAGAGGTCCTTGGCCGACAGCGTCCGCTGCACCTCGGCGAAGTTCGTGGCCCAGTAGCCGAACGAGAGCACGAAGCCCTCCCCCATCGCCAGCCCGACCCAATCGCCGAGCGGGTTGGTCCACGAGCCGACCCCGGTGCCTTCCCAGGTGCGGAACAGCGCCGGGTCGGCGATCCGGTCGTAGAGCCCGTCGAACCCGCCGACCTGGTGCAGCCCGATCACCACGATCGGCAGCAGCCCCGCCAAGATGATGAAGAACTGCAGCACCTCGGTGTAGATTGCGCTGAACAGCCCGCCGAGGGTGATGTAGGTCAGCACGAACGCCGCCGACACCACGATCGAGATCCACAGCTGCCAGCCGAGCAGGCTGCGGATCACCAGTGCCAGCGCGAACAGGTTCACCCCGGCGATCAGCACCTGGGCGATCGCGAAGATCACCGCGTTGAGCAGGTGCGTCGGCCGGTTGAACCGCCTGCGCAGGTATTCCGGAACGCTGTGCACGCCGGTGTCGTAGTAGAACGGCATCAGCACGACGCCGAGCACCACCATCGCCGGGATCGCGCCGAGCCAGTAGAAGTGCACCGCCGCGACGCCGTACTCGGCGCCGTTGGCCGCGTTGCCGAGGATCTCCAGCGCGCCGAGGTTCGCCGAGACGAACGCCAGCCCGGTGATCCACGCGGGCAGCGACCGCCCGGACAGGAAGAAGTCCGAGCTGGTGCGCACCGCGCGCCGCGCCAGCACGCCGATCACCACGACGATGCCGAAGTAGAAGATCAGGATGCCCCAGTCGAGGGCATTGAGCTGCAGCGTCCCGGCCGCCGCGGCGGATAACGCTGCGGTGCTCACCGCCGCTCCGGCTGCGGCGCGATCTCCACCTGCACCACCAGATCCGCCCGGTGCTTGCCTTCCTGGACGAGTTCGGCGTTGCGCTGATCGACGGCCATGGCCCATTCCTCGGCTTCGTCCGGGGCCATGCCGAACAGCACGTGCCGGGCGATGAGGCCGTTCAGCCGCGTCTCCTCATCCATCTCCGCGTACCAGACCTCGTCGCACAGCGCGGGAATCTCCGACCACGGGGAGCTGTCGACGAGCAGGTAGTTGCCTTCGACGACGACCAGCTGCGCGGAGTCCGGGATCGGGATGCTGCCCGCGATGGGCTCTTCGAGGGAGCGGTCGAACGTCGGCGCGTAGACGGTGCCCGGTTCGGTGCGGACCCGCCGCAGCAGCGAGACGAAACCCGCGCCGTCGAAGGTGTCGATCGCGCCTTTGCGCTCGCGGCTGCCGAGCCGCTCCAGCTCGGTGTTGGACAGGTGGAACCCGTCCATCGGCAGGTAGGCGGCGACCGGCCCGAGCTCGGCGACGACCCGCTGCGCCAGCGTCGACTTGCCGGCGCCGGGCGGACCGGCCACGCCCACGATCCGCCGCTCGCCCGCACCGGCCAGTTCCACCGCGCGCTGCAGCGCGGCCTGCTCCCCCGCGCTCATCGCAGACCCGCCGCGCGCAGCTTGTTGGCCATGAACTCGCGCGCGTGCTCGGCCAGGTCCGCGCTGTCGGACCACAGGTTCCGCCAGATCGCCAGGTCGTGCGACAAGCCCGGCGCCACCACCGCGGAGGAGAAGCTTTCGAACGTGATCGGCCCGGTGTAGCCGATGTCGGCCAGCGCGTGGAAGAACGCGGTGAAGTCCAGATGCCCGGAGCCGAGGTAGCCGCGGTGGTTCTCCCCGATGTGCACGTACCCGAGGCGGTCCCCGGCCCGTCGCACCGGCCGCGACAGATCGTCCTCTTCGATGTTCATGTGGTAGGTGTCCAGGTGCAGCTTGAGGTTGTCCGCACCCACCTCGTCGAGCAGCGCGAGGCCCTGCTCGGCGGTGTTGACCACGTTGCTCTCGTAGCGGTTGACCACTTCGAGCCCGAGCGTGATCCCGGCGTCCGCGGCGACTCCGGCGACCCTGCCGAGCCCGGCCACGGCGTGCTCGCGCCCGCGCGGATCCAGCGGCCGGTCGTACTTGCCGAGCGCGCTGTAGAGGGCACCGGCGAAGTACTCCGCGCCGAGATCGCCCGCGATGCGCACGGAATCGGTCAGCAGCCGCTCGCCGCGCGCGGAGACCTCGGGGTCCGGCGAGGAGATGTCCGCGTCGAACGCCAGCCCGCGGGAGCACACCAGCGCCAGCCCGGTCTGCTCGGCGGCCTGCCTGGTGCGGATGACATCGATGGATTCGGTGTCGTGCAAGGAGATTTCCAGCAGGTCGTAGCGGGCGCGCGCGGTGGAGCGGATCGCGCCGAGCAGCGACTCGGGATCGGTGCCGCCCGCCCACACCAGCGCATGCACGCCGAGCGGGTTGCGGGGTGGTTCGGTCACGTTCGCCTCCTGCGGTCGGCGGTCCCGGGTCGCGGCCGGTCCCGGTCGAGGCAGAACCTAAACGACTTATGACTGATATTCAAGCAAAAGCAGCGCGTTCGGTGCGTTAAGCTCCGGCTGCCGAACGAGCGGGTCAGCAGCGGAAGGAGGCCGGATGCCGCGCACCATCGATCGCGCCGCCGCGTCCGGGCCGGGCGCGATCCTGCACCTGATCCGCACCGACGCGGCCAGCACCCGCGCGCAGCTCATGCGCCGCACCGGCCTTTCCCGCTCGACCGTGGCGCAACGGCTCGACGCGCTGGTGCGCGCCGGCTACATCCGGGAGGTCACCGCCGAGGAGTCCACGGGCGGGCGCCCGGCCGGGATGTTCCGGCTCAACCGCGACGGCGGTGTGCTGCTCTCCGCCGCGATCGGCGGGCGGAGGCTGCACACCGCGATCACCGACCTCGCCGCCACGCCGCTGGCCACGCGCTCGGCGCAGCGGGACGTGGGCGAGGGACCGGAGCCGGTGCTCGGGACGGTCGCGGAGCAGTTCCGGGAGATGCTGGGCGGACTCGGCCACGGCGGCGACGCGGTGCGGGGCATCGGCATCGGGGTGCCCGGGCCGGTCGAGTTCGCGGCGGGTCGCGTGGTGTCCCCGCCGATCATGACCGGCTGGGACGGCTACCAGGTGTCGCGGTTCTTCGCTCCCGAGTACGACTGCCCTGTCACCGTGGACAACGACGTGAACTGCATGGCGCTCGGCGAGCACCGCCTGAGCTGGCCCGGCGAACCGCACCTGCTGATGATCAAGGCGAGCACCGGCATCGGCTCCGGCCTGGTGCTCGGGGGTGCGGTGCACCGCGGTGCGCAGGGCTCGGCAGGCGACCTCGGGCACACCCCGGCGCGCGAGCCCGGTTCGGCGCCGTGCCGGTGCGGGAACCGAGGTTGCGTCGAGGCTTACGCGGGCGGCTGGGCGCTGGTGCGCGACCTGCGCGAACTCGGCAAGGACGTGCACACCGCGGAGGACGTCGCCGCGCTGGCCCGCACCGGCGACCTCGAAGCGCGGCAGGCGATCCGGACCGCGGGCCGGGTGCTGGGGCAAGCCGTCGCCGACGCGGTGAACCTGCTGAACCCGTCGGTCGTCGCGATCGGCGGCGCGCTGGCCGAGGCCGAGGAGCACCTGCTGGCCGGCGTCCGCGAGGTCGTCCACCAGTGCGCCACCCCGCTGGCCACGCGCGACCTGCGGATCGTGCGCGGGCCGCTGGGCGGGGACGCCGGCATCGCCGGCACCGGCTGCATGATCGCCGACGAGCTGTTCTCCCGGGAGTCGGTCGACCGGGTCGTGCTCGGCTGAGATGCTCTGCGCCTGATCGGACGCCGCGGGTGCACGCGCCGGCACCGGGACCGACCACAGCGGACGGAACTAGCAGCACCGCTGCGATGGCGTCCGGTACCGAGCTTGGTCGCCGGGTATCCAAGTCTTTTGTGGACTCACCCGGAACTGCTGTTTCCCAGTGCCCGCGGCGCCCGCATAAGGTCGCTCGCGGAGTCGGAAAAGCGGCTCTGATCAGCATTGACGCCTGAAGGGAGCGGCTATGGCCGAGCGGGATCTGCAAGGCAAAGTAGCGCTGATCGGCGGCGGCGCCAAGAACCTCGGCAGCCTGGTGGCGACCACGCTGGCCGCCGCGGGCGCGCGGATCGTCGTGCACTACCACAGCGAATCCTCCGCCGACGACGCGGAAAAGACCGTGCAGGCGGTCAAGAACGCCGGGACCGACGCGGTCGCCGTGCAGGGTGACCTGACTCGGGTCAGCGAGGTGCGGCGGTTGTTCGACACCGCGGTGGACGCCTTCGGCGGCGTCGACGTCGCGGTGAACACGACCGGGATGGTGCTGCGCAAGCCGATCCTGGAGACCAGCGAAGAAGAGTACGACCGGATGTTCGGCATCAACGCCAAGGCGGCGTACTTCTTCATCCAGGAAGCCGGGCGCCGGATCAACGACAACGGCAAGATCATCAGCCTGGGGACTTCGCTGCTGGCGGCGTTCACCGACGGCTACTCCACCTACGCGGGCGGGAAGGCTCCGCTGGAGCACTTCACCCGCGCGGCCGCCAAGGAGTTCGCCGACCGGGGCATCTCGGTGAACACCGTGGCTCCCGGGCCGATGGACACCCCGTTCTTCTACCCGCAGGAAACGCCGGAGCGGGTCGAGTTCCACAAGTCGCAGGGGCTCGGCAACCAGCTCACCCAGATCGAGGACATCGCCCCGATCATCGAGTTCCTGGCCACCGAGGGCTGGTGGTTCACCGGCCAGACGCTGTTCCCCAACGGCGGCTACACCACTCGGTGAGCTCGCGAGCGGGGCGGCGGATGTTCGGGGAGCCACCCGCCGCCCCGCGTTTCGCGGCCGGGATGATGGTCCGGCGCGGCGAAAGGGGGAAGCACCGGTGGACCTGCACAAGCTGGAACATCTCGTTGCGGTCGCGGAGGAAGGCGGTTTCACCCGCGCCGCCGCGAAGCTGCACATCTCCCAGCAGGCGCTGTCCACCTCGATCCGCGCCCTGGAACGCGAAGTCGGGGTCGATCTGCTGAGCCGGAACCACGGCGGAGTCACGGTGCTGCCCGCCGGACAGGCGTTGCTCGACGACGCGCGGGTGCTGCGCGGCGTGGCGCGTTCGGCGCTGCAGCGCGCCCGGCGCATCGGCCGCGGCGAGACCGAACTGCTGCGCATCGGGCACACCCCGGCCGTCACCGGCGACGAGATCACCGCCCTGCTGCGCAGGGCGCACGACGCCAGACCCGAGTTGGGCACGCAGGTCAACCAGCGCTATCCGGAGGAGTTGACCGGCAACTTGCTCGCGGGCGAGCTCGATCTGGGACTGTGCCGGGCGATGATTCCGGCGCACGGGCTCACGCGCACCACTCTCATCCAGCAGCGGCTGCACCTTGCCGTGGACGCGGGGCACCGCTTCGCCGGGCGCGAGCGGGTCGAGCTGTCCGAGCTAGACGCGGAACAGATCGTGGTGTGGGGCCGTCCCGGGCAGTCCGCGTACACGGATCTGCTGATCGAGCACTGCAGGCGGGCCGGTTTCGAACCCCGGATGCATCGAAACCCGATCCAGGGCACGCCGCCGGTGACCGCCGTGCTCGGCACCGACCACGTCGCGTTCGTCACCGCACCGCTGGGATCGGCCGCGGACGGGCAGGTCCGGGTGGTCGAGGTGCAGCCCGCCGCGCACGTGCCGGTGCAGGCGATTTGGCCGCAGCACACCTCTTCCGACGCCCGCGACGCCTTCCTCGACGCTTTCGCCGAGTGACCCGCCGTCCTTTCCGGACTGATCGGGCTCTTCCGGAACGGCGGGAACTTCACCCCGACAACTCGGCCGACGGAGCTCTTCACGTGCGGGCCGCGACGACGGTGCGGGAGTCCCTCACCCCGGAAGTCGCGGGGGGATCCCGGCGTCGTGGGAGTGGATCCACGACAGCATCGCGGGCAGTTCTGAGTTCAGGGCGCGGTCGCGGGCTTCGCGGCGCGGACCGTCCGGCAGGTGCAGCAGCTCCGAGGCGACCCACGAGCTGCGTTGCACATTGCGGGTGCGCGCACGGCGAACCCGTTCGTAGGCGGCCAGCGCCGCGGTCCGGTCGGTGTGCCCGGCGAGCAGGTCGGCGAGCGCGATCGCGTCCTCGATCGTCTGGTTCGCGCCCTGCCCGTGGTGCGGCAGCATCGCGTGCGCCGCATCGCCGAGCAGCGTGATCCGGCCGCGGCTCCACCGCCCCAGCGGTTCTTGCCCGAACAGCGCCCAGCGCTGGTGCAGCGTGGTGGCGGTGACCATCTCGACGACACCGGGGTGCCAGCCCGCGAAGAACTCGGCGATCTCCGCTCGGGACGTGGCCATGGTCCAGGTCGGCGAGGTCCACTCGTGCGGCGCGTCCACCACGGCGAGGAAGTTGACCACGGAACCGTCGCCGATCGGGTAGTGCAGCACGTGCGCGCCCGGTCCGGTCCAGTACTGGATCGCGCCCGGGTCCGGCAGCTGCGGCATCTCCGAAACCGGGATGAGACCGCGGAATCCGCTGGTGCCGGAGTAGACGGCCGGGTCCTCGGTGGTCACGAGACTCCGCACCTGCGAGTGCACGCCGTCCGCTCCGACGACCAGGTCCGCCTCGGACGTGCTGCCGTCGGCGAAGGTCAACCCGACCTTGTCGGCGCCCGGCGTCAGCTCGGTGATCCGGCTGCCCAGCCGCACCTGCTGCGGCCCGCAGGCTCCGGCGAGAACGCGCTGCAGGTCGGCGCGGTGGATCCCGTAGAAGGGCGCGCCGAAGCGGCGTTCGTAATCCTTCCCCGCCGGATGCGCGGCCAGCCGCCTGCCGTCCTGCCAGTGCCGGTAGATCAGCTCGGTCGGTTCCGCCGAGCACTCCGCGAGCTGATCGCCCACGCCGAGCCGCCGCAGCAGCTTCGTCCCGTTCGCCGACAACGCGACCGCGGCGCCGACTTCGCGCAGCTCGGGCGCCTGCTCGTGCACCTCGGCGCGGATTCCGCGCCCGCGCAGCGCCATGGCCAGGGTCAGGCCGCCGATGCCGCCTCCGACGATGGCGACCTGCGGCTCGTGCTCCGTCACCTCGACCTCCCTGATCTTGTACCGACCGGTACATCGACAGGGCCGACAGTAGATGTACCGATCGGTACGGTCAAGGTCCGGCTCCGCTCCCCGAACAGCAGGATCGATCCGGGTCGGCGGACCGTTCGCCCGCTCTCACCGGTCGAGCGGTCCGCTCACTCCGCACGCGCCCCCGGCGGGTGCGCTGGAAGACCCAGAGGCGCAGCAGCGCGAATCGGCTGACGCCGCCGAACACGCTCATCGCGGCGACCGCCGCGGCCTCGGCGACGCTGCCGGGATCGTCGTCGGCCAGATGCAGCAGGGCCAGCGCAACTGTGCTGGACACGCAATAGAAAGCGAGCGTCGCCGCGCTCTGCAGGTGCAGCCGCAGCCTGTGCACCGGCATACCGGTGAACACCATGCGGCGGTGCACCGCGGTGGACCCGAGCGTCGTGAGCAGCAGCGACAGCAGGTTCGCGGGTCCGGTGTCGAGGATGTTGCGCAGCAACAGGTACAGCACCGCGTTGATCCCGGTGGTCAGGCCGCCGACCCCGGTGAACAGCACGGCCTGCGCCACCGCACCGCGCCGCTTCGGCGCGGTGCGCCGCAGCCGGACCATCCACTGCGGACACCAGCCGTCGGTCAACGCGAAAGCCTCCCCCGTCTTCATCCGACCCGCCGTTCGCACCGCCGGTCGTCGCATCTCGACACTAGATCGGGAGTGCGCTAGACCCCTGGACAGAAGCCGGGCACGAGCTGGGTACCGACGTGTAGCCCGAGCAGGGCGATGACCTGCGACGATTCGGGCGAATCCGGCTGGGTCCGCGCCGCCGGAGCGAACATCCGCTCGGGAAATCCCTCGTGAGACGTTGCGCACCAAGATCGTCCACCAGGCCCGGCGGGCGGCGGCGAGGTGCGACGACCGGGGACGATCTCAGGTAGGAGTGGACGGAGCGGGCGCGTGAGCGCCGACCGGAGATCGTGCGAGGAGGCCGCCATGACCACGTCAAGTGCCGAGGAGTTCCACAGCACGGCGCTGACGCTCGACGAGAAGATCGCGCTGCTGGACGGCTCGGACTTCTGGCACACCGAATCACTCCCCCGCCTCGGCATCCCGTCGATCACGCTCACCGACGGCCCGCACGGCCTGCGCAAGCAGCCCGAAGGCGGCGACCACCTGGGCATCGGCGACAGCGTGCCCGCCACCTGCTTCCCCACCGCGGCCGCGCTGGCCTGCTCCTGGGACGTGGACCTGCTCGGCCGGGTAGGTGCGGCGCTGGGCCGGGAATGCCGCGCCGAAGGGGTTTCGGTGCTGCTCGGCCCGGGCGTGAACATGAAGCGGACGCCGTTGTGCGGGCGGAACTTCGAGTACTTCGCCGAGGATCCGCTGCTGGCCGGGCACCTGGCGGCCGCCCTGGTCGAAGGCGTGCAGGCGCAGGGCGTGGGCACCTCGCTGAAGCACTTCGCGGTGAACAACCAGGAGACCGAGCGGATGTCGATCTCCGCGGAGGTCGACGAGCGCACCCTGCGCGAGATCTACCTCACCGCGTTCGAGCACGTGGTCACCACGGCCCGCCCGTGGACGGTGATGTCCTCCTACAACCGGATCAACGGCGTCTACGCCTCCGAGAACCGGTGGCTGCTGACCGACCTGCTGCGCGGCGAGTGGGGATTCGACGGGCTCGTGGTCTCCGACTGGGGCGCGGTCAGCAGCCGCGACGACGCGCTGCGGGCCGGACTCGACCTGGAAATGCCGACTTCCGGCGGACTGGGCGGCGCGGTGGTGCGCAACGCCTACGAGGCGGGCACTGTCAGCGAGGACGAGATCGACCTCGCCGTGCAGCGCCTGCTACGGCTCGTCGAGCGCACGCGACCGGCGCTGCGCGAGGGCGGCGAGTACGACTCCGGCGAACACCACGCCTTGGCCCGGGAAGCCGCCGCGGGCAGCGCCGTGCTGCTCAAGAACGACGACGGAATCCTTCCGCTGCAAGGTGATTCCACGGTCGCGGTGCTCGGCGAACTGGCCCGGGCGCCGCGCTACCAGGGCGCCGGGAGCTCCCAGGTGGTGCCGACCCGGCTGGACGACGCGCTCAGCGCACTGCGCGCGGCGCTGCCCGGCGAGGTGCCGTTCGCACCCGGCTATTCCGTCGATTCCGGCAGCTCCGACGGCATCGCCGAGGCGGTCGAGGTGGCCGCGCGCGCCGATGTCGCCGTGCTGTTCCTCGGCCTGCCGCCGGACGCGGAGTCCGAAGGCTTCGACCGCGATCACCTGGACCTGCCAGCCGAGCAGCTCGAACTGCTGCACGCGGTAGCCGAGGTGCAGGAGCGGATCGTGGTGGTGCTCGCAGGCGGCTCGGTCGTGACGGTCGATCCGTGGCAGCAGCACGCCAAGGCGCTGCTGCACGGCTGGCTGCCCGGCCAAGCGGGCGGTGCCGCGCTGGCCGACGTGCTCACCGGCGCGGTCACCCCGTCCGGCAAGCTCGCCGAGACGATCCCGGTGCGCTACGCCGACACTCCCGCGTTCGGCAACTTCCCCGGAGAGTTCGACGCGGTCCGCTACGGCGAGGGGCCGCTGATCGGCTACCGCTGGTACGACGCGCGCGGGCTCGACGTGAGCTACCCGTTCGGCCACGGCCTGTCCTACACCTCGTTCGAATACCGCGACCTGGACGTGCGGATCCTCGACGACGGTCCGGAACCGAGCGTGCGCGTGGAGTTCACCGTCGCCAACACCGGCGGCCGGGCGGGCTCCGAGGTCGCCCAGCTCTACGTCGGCGACCCGGTCTCCGCCGCGCAGCGGCCGGAGCAGGAGCTCAAGGCGTTCCGCAAGGTCGCGTTGGAACCCGGTGCGAGCCAACGGGTTTCGCTCGAACTCGGCAGCCGCGCGTTCGCCTACTGGCACACCTCGATGGGCCGGTGGGTCGTGGAAGGCGGCGAGTTCGTGCTGCACGCGGGCGCTTCCTCCCGGGACATCCGGCTGCGCACGACCATCGAGTTGACCGGCGAAACCGTGCGGGGCGTGCCGACTCCGGGCTCGGAGCTCGGCACCTGGCTGGACCACCCGGTGCTCGGCCCGCGGCTGCTGTCCGCGCTGGGCGGCGGCGGAATGATGGGCGAGCTGGTCTCCGATCCGCAGCTGATCAAGCTCGTGCGGGCGATCCCGGCCGAGCGGATGACCCGCTTCCCGGGAGTTCCCGTCACCGCGGAGATGTTGCACGAGTGGTCGGCCGAGGCGCGCAGTTCCCCGGCGTGACGGGGAACTCTTCCGGGCGGCCCGCTGCGAAGATCGGCTTCCGGTGGCTGCACACTGGGTGGCGTGGAGGAGAAGTTGGACAACGCGCGCCCACAGCTGACCGCGGCAGTGTGCGCCCACGTGGGAATCGGAGCCGACGACTCGGTGGCGCGGGCCGCCCGGGACCGGCTGGGCAATGCGCTGGCGAACTACCGGCGGCGCGCCTCGAACGGCCAGCACGGCCAGCCGATGGAGGACCGCCTGCTGCCCGGCGACGGGGACTTCAAGCTCAGCTGAGCGAGCGGCGCGCTGCCGCGGGTTCTGCTTGAGAAGTAGCGGCAACCGCTTGCGGCGCCCGGGGACTCAGCCGGACAACCGGCGGGTTCTCAGGTGTCTATGACCCCTACCTAGGCGTCCAGCAGAGCGAGCCAGCCGGCGAGCGCGCACAGCGTCACCAGCAGTACGGGCACGGTGAGCACGATGCCGGTGCGGAAGTAGCGGCCCCATCCGATCCGCACCCCGTGCCGGTCGAGCACGTGCAGCCACAGCAACGTGGCGAGGCTGCCGATCGGCGTGATCTTCGGCCCGAGGTCGGAGCCGATGACGTTCGCGTACACCATCGCCTCGTGCGCCAGGCCCGGTGCGCTGGTCGCGCCGATCGCCAGCGCGGCGATCAGGACCGTCGGCAGGTTGTTCATCACCGAAGCGAGCGCGGCCACCACGACACCGGTGCCCACCGCCGCGGTGAGCAGCCCGTGCGCGCCGAACCAGCCGAACAGCCCGGCAAGTTCGCGGGTGAGTCCCTGGTTGCGCAGTCCGTAAACGACCAGGTACATGCCGACGCTGAACAGCACGATCTGCCACGGCGCCTCCCGGACCACCTTGCCGACCGGGATGCGCCGCGCAGCACCGGAATCGCCGAGCCCGACGGAACTGCTGGGGCTGCTGGCCGGCACCAGCCGGGATTCCGTTGCGGCGTAAGCGAATGCGGGCCACCGGGCGGCGACCGACAGCAGCACCAGCGCACCCGCTCCGATCACCGCCGACAGCGGCACCCCGAGCGGTTCGGCGGCGAAGTAACCGACCAGCAGCAGGACCAGCACCACCCAGCCTGCCCGGAAGGTGAGCCGGTCGCTGATGGCCGAAGCCGGCTCGCCCAGCGCGTCGGTGCTGTAGCGCTGCGGCACGTCGCGGCGGAAGTACCACCACAGCACCGCCAGGCTCGCGGCCACCGACACCACCCCCACCGGCAGCATCACCAGCGCGTAGCGGGTGAACCCGATGCCGAAGAAGTCCGCCGAGACGATGTTGACCAGGTTCGACACCACCAGCGGCAGGCTTCCGGTGTCGGCGACGAACCCGGTCGCCAGCGCGAACCCGAGCACCGCCCGCGGCGGAAACCGCAGCGCGTGCACCACCCGCAGCACGATCGGCGTGAGGATCAGCGCGGCGCCGTCGTTGGCGAACACCGCCGAGATCACCGCGCCCAGCAGCACGACCAGCACGAACAGCCGGCGCCCGCCGCCGCGTCCCCAGCGCGCCACGTGCAGCGCGGCCCACTCGAAGAAACCGCACTCGTCGAGCAGCAGCGACACCAGCACGATCGCGACGAACGCCAGGGTGGCGTTCCACACCAACCCGACCACCGTGGGCACGTCGGAGAAGCCGACGACGGTCGTCGCCAGTGCCACGGCAGCGCCGCCGAGCGCGCTCCAGCCGATGCCGAGCCCCTTCGGCCGCCAGATCACCAGCGCCAGCGTTCCGGCGAAGATCAGCAGCGCGGTCAGCGTCATGCCACTCCCGTGCAAGTCGTGAATCGTCCGCACGATTTTCGCCGTGCTACCGGAGCCGTAGGGGTCCAGTGCCGCTCACGTCACAGCTAAAAACCGATCCGCGTACCGCCGCCCTGCTCCGCCGCGGTACCAGCGCCGCGGCGGTCTCGCCGCTTCAACGAGTCGCCCCCGGAGCAGGTTCGCCGGGATCGGCGGCTCACCGGCCGCTGCGGACCACCTCGGGCGCAGCCTCCGGCGTGGACCGGCGCAGCACGGCCGAAACCGCGCCCAGCACAAGCACGTTCAGCGCGAGACCGACCAGCCCGGAACTGACGCCGAACAGCGTCACCCCGGTCACCGCCGAAGCCAGCACCACGCACTCGCCCGCGATCACTCCGGCCAGCACCGCCCCGGCGCGCACCGGCACGCGCTCGCGCAGCGTGAGCAGGTTCGCCGGTGCCAGCTGGATCATTCCGCTGTAGGTCAGCAGGTACAGGTCCGCCATCAGCTCCGGGCGCCCGAGCGTCAAGGCCAGCACCAGCGCCGAAACAACCCCTGCGGTGACGCGGCTGGCCCGCAGCCGAGACTCCGCAGGCATCCCGCTCGGCACCAGGTTGCTCGACACCAGCGTCGCGACGCAGATCAATCCGCCGGCGGCGGGCACCATGGCGCACGCGGCACCCGCGATCAGCACGACGGCCAGCAGCCACGGCGGCAACGTCTCCCGGGCCATGCCGAGCAGTGCGGCGTTGCCGTCCGCGGAACGCCCGTCCGTGACCGCGTAGAAGCCCACCAGCACCGGGATCGCCACGGCCACCGTGTACAGCGGGAGGAAGACGTGGTTGGACGCCACTGCCCGCGCCGAATTCCCGGAAAGCACCGCGGGCCAGCTCGAAGGCAGCGTCATGCAGCCGAACCCGGCGCCGCTGACCAGCACGCTGGAGACGTACCAGACCGTGCCGTACTCGCCGCCGGGCTGGATCGTGAGCAGCTCGCGCGCGCCGCCGAGCACCGAGGCGAACAACCCGCCCTCCGGCTGCCGCGCCAGCAGCACACCGGCCCCGATGATCACCAGCGCGAGCACCATGAGCACGTCTTTGAGGTAGGAGGTCGCGGCCACGCCGTGCAATCCGGACCACACCACGAAAAGCAGCACCAGCACCATCGCCACGACGATGCTCGTCGTGCCCGTGGTCTCATCGCCGGTCATGAACGACACGATCGTGCCGAGCCCGATCAGCTGCACCTGGATGACCGGCATGAAGAACACGATCGACAGCACCGCGGTGATCCCGCCGAGCACCGGCGAGCCGAACCGGTGCCGCAGCATGTCCGGGTTGGTTCGATAGCCGTGCCGCTTGCCCAGCCGCCACACCAGCGGCCCGACCAGGAACATCCCGACGTAGCCGATCACCAGGTACGACGGCATGTACATCGCGGCGACACCGCCGCCGAGCACCACCCCGGAGATGCCGAGGAACGTGAACGTCGTGAAGATCTCGCCGGCCTGCAGGAAGAACGTCGCCACGGCCCCGAACCGGCGCCCGCCGACCGTCCAGGACGACAGGTCGAACCCGCCGCCGCGCCTGCCCAGCAGGCCGATGACCGCAATGAGCAACAGTCCGGCCAGCGCGGTGACGATCATGCGCCGTCCTCCGCATCCGGCGCCAGCCGCCCGGACCGCTCGTCGCGGCGCAGCACGAACGCGAGGATCAGGCTGGTCAGCACGCACCAGGCGCACACCCACACCAGCACCGGCGGCAGGCCGAACCACGGGGTTGCGCTGTTGACGAACGGGAAGAACGGGGTGCCCAGCAGTGCGATCACCGGCAGCACGAGCAGGGCGTGGAAGGGCTTCACCGGCGCCCGCCCGCCGTGCGCTCGCCCGTCCTGCGACCGCCCGCACTTTGTCCGCGCCGCCTCATCACCATCGCCATGCCACGCCTCCCAACCGCCGCCGGAATCCCGGCTGCGCACGATGCCGTGGCAACGCTAAGAATCCGCACCTCGGATGGCAACGGTCCGCGCCCGTAACCCCCGGCACGCCACGCTCCGCCACCCCGCGGACACCCGCCGTCCCCGCCACTGCCGAACCGAGCGAACGGACCGTTTGACCAATCTAGTGGGACGAACAGGCCGTTCACTCGGCTCAACCTGCCCAGTTGGGGTGGCGCGTCGGGGTGTCAGCACGGGGTGCCTATGCGCGGTGGACCGTGAGCGAACGGACCGTTGGTCCCAATAGATTGGACGAGCAGGCCGTTCACTCGGAACCGGCGGGGAAGGCGCTCACTTGAGCAAGAAGCCGCGGTAGTCGTCGGCGGCGACCTGTTCGCAGGTGTCCTCGTAGGTGGCGAACCCGCCCGCGTAGGGCATGAAGACCCGCTCCTTGCCGGGGATGTTCGCTCCGAGGTACCAGGAATTGCCGCGCGGGAACAGGGTTCCGTCCGCCACCTCGTTGACGTGCGCGACCCACTCGTCCTCGGCCGCAGCGGTGGCCTCGATCGACTCGTAGCCGCCCGCTCGGACGTGCTCGATGCAGCGCGCGGTCCACTCCACGTGCTGCTCGATGGAAGTGATCATGTTCGTGAGCACCGAAGGGCTTCCCGGCCCGGCCAGCAGGAACATGTTCGGGAACCCGGCCACGCCCAGCCCGAGGTAGGTGCGCGGACCGGCCGACCACTTCGCCGCCAGCTCCGCGCCATCCCGCCCGCGGACGTCGATCCTGGTCAGCGCACCGGTCATCGCGTCGAAACCGGTCGCCAGCACCAGCGAGTCGAACTCGTGCGCACCGCCCGCGGTGCGCACCCCGCGCTCGGTGATCGCCCGCAGCGGCTCCGCCCGCGAGTCCACAAGGGACACGTTGTCCCGGTTGAACGTTTCGAGGTAGTCGATGTCCACGCAGATCCGCTTGGTGCCCAACGGATAGCTGCGCGGGGTCAGCGCTTCGGCGACGTCCGGGTCGTCGACCCGTTCGCGGGTCTTCTCCCGCACGAACTCCGCCGCGGTCTCGTTCGCCGCCGCGTCGCTGGCCAGGTCCGCGTAGGCGCCGAGCAGCATCGGACCGCCGATCTCCCAACGCCGCTCGTACTCCGCGCGCCGGGCCTGCTCGTCGACTTCGAGGGCGCACGTCGCGGTGTCCTCGCGCACCATGCCCGCTTGCGAGCGCCGCGCCAGCCGCCTGCGCTCGCGGTAGTTCTTCTTGATCTCGCGCTGCACCTCCGGTTCGAGCGGGTGGTTGCGCGCGGGCACCGTGTAAGCGGGGGTGCGCTGGAAGACGGTGAGCTGCGCGGCCTGCTCGCTGAGCACGGGAATGCTCTGCACCGCCGAAGAACCGGTGCCGATGATGCCGACCCGCTGCCCGGTGAAGTCGATCTCGCGGTGCGGCCACCGGCCGGTGTAGTAGACCGGTCCCGCGAACTCGTCGAGACCGGGGATGTCCGGGATCTGCGGGACCGACAGGCAGCCGGTCGCCATCACGCAGAACGTGGCGCGCACCGGATCGCCCTGCTCGGGATCGCCCTGCTCCGGATACACCGTCCACGTCGCGCTCGGCTCGTCGTAGTGCGCGGCCGCCACCCGGGTGTCGAACACGATGTCCCGGCGCAGGTCGAAGCGTTCGGCGACGTGCCGCAGGTATTCGAGGATCTCCGGCTGCGCGGGGTAGCGCTCCTGCCAGTTCCACTCCTGCTCCAGTTCCGGGGAGAACGAGTAGGAGTAGTCCATGCTCTCGACGTCGCAGCGCGCTCCCGGATAGCGGTTCCAGTACCAGGTTCCTCCGACGTCGGAACCCGCCTCGTAGATCCGGGCGCGCAGGCCCGACTCGCGGAGCTTGTGCAGCATGTACAGCCCGGTGAAGCCGGCTCCGACGATCACGGCGTCGAGCCGCTCGGTGGCGCGCGGTGACGTGTTCGCCATGCGGGGCACCTGCTTTCTCGAGAGGCAGCCAGGACCAGAAGACCACGACGCGCCGCGAATGTGATCGACGCCACCGCCACCGTGCAGCGGCGCCGATCGGAAAGTCAACGTTGACCGTTATATTGATCGTCATGATTACTCGTCCGGCGCAGTGCCCGCGGCTGCGCCCTGAGCGGTGAATCCGCTGCCGGAAACGCAAAAAGGGCCCGCGATCAGCGGCTGATCGCGGGCCCCGCGGCGATGTTCGTCAGGTCTTGTCGGCGGCCTTCTCGGCTGCCTTCTCCGCGCGCCACTGCTCGTCGGTCTTGCCTTCCCGCCAGTAGCCGGAGATCGACAGCCGCTCCTTGCCCACCCCGCACTCGTTGAGCAGGTAGCGGCGCAGCACGCGCACGAACCCCGCCTCACCGTGCACGAACGCCTGCACCTCCCCGGCCGGGAACTCGGCGGTCTGCACCGCGTCCACCAGGTCCTCGCCCGCCGAGCGGTACAGCCAGCGGACCTGGGCGTCGGCCTTGGTGGCCAGCGTCTGCTGCTCCGCGGCGTTGTCGACCAGCAGGAACACCCGCGCGGTCGCGCCGGGCGGCATCGCTTCGAGGGAGGCCGCGATCGCGGGCAGCGCGCTCTCATCGCCGACCAGCAGGTGCCAACCGGCCGCCGGGTCCGGCGCGTAGGCCCCGCCCGGTCCGGACAGCAGCAGCTCGTCGCCGATCTGCGCGTTCGCCGCCCACGGCCCGGCCAGCCCGCTGTCGCCGTGGTGCACGAAATCCAGCGCGAGCTCACCGGCCTGCTCGTCGTAGTGGCGCACGGTGTAGCTGCGCATCGCGGGCCAGTGCTCGCGCGGCATCTCCGCGCGGATCACGCCCATGTCCAGCGGCTGCGGATAGATCACGTCCGGGCGCGGGAACAACACCTTCACGTAGGCGTCGGTGAACTCGTTGGGCTCGAAGCTGGCCAGGCCGTCCCCGCCGGCGACGATCCGGATCATGTGGGGCGTGAGTTGTTCCTTGCGCAGCACGCGCAGCCGGGTCACCGGCCGGTTCTTCCTGGCTTGGGTCATCAGCCCCTCCTCATCACGCGACTCTCTGAGGCAAGGCTAACCTGATCGTCGAGTGCTTTCACGTAGCGCACCCCGAAAAGATCAACGTGTCGCGATCACCGCGAACGGTCCTGCGTCCCGGCGCGCGAAGCCCGGCGAGTCGAACAGCGCCGGGTCGAACCGCACATCGTAGACCTGCACGTTGGGTTGGTGCGGGAAGGCGTCGTGGGTGAGCGTGAGGTGCAGGCCATCGGGTGTGCGGCGCAGCAGGAACGCATCGGGCGGAGTGAACCCGCTGCCGCGCAGCTTCGCGGTCAGCTCCGCGGAATCGCGCGCGGACGCCCAGTCCCGGATCTCCGAGGCCCGTTCCTCGTACCGCGCCAGGGGGTTGGCGTAGTGCGGAGTCTCCTGCTGGAAGCCGCGGAACGGCGCGAAGGACTTGATCGGGTGGTAGGTGCTCAGCAGCACCGTCTCCGACGGCGCGCGGCCCGTGGTTTCCCGCAATGCGCCGAGCAATTCGTCGTGCCAGGAACCGTCCGCGGCAGGGTCGGCTTGGCGCTGGGCGTTGCTGCCCGTCGGGTAGTAATCGGTGTAGGCGGGCTGGGCGGCGCTGTGCACTTCGGTGGCGAGTGCGGTCTCGACGGTGCTCACCGATCCGGCCAGTCCCAGCAGGACCGCCAGCGCTACCGCCTGCGCACGGAACCGCTCGGGCAGCCGCGACCTGGCCCAGCGGAACAGTTCCAGCAGGCCGAGCACTCCGGCCACCGCCAGCAGGACGTTGAACGCCGTGGTCACCCGGAACGCCAGCAACGTGGTGTGCGCGGCGATCGCCAGTGTGGACAGCCCGAACCACAGGTAGACGACACCGGTCACCACCAGCAGCGCGGCGGCCACCGCGTTGCGCCGGCACGACAGCACGAGCCAGCACAGACCGGCCAGGCAAAGCGCGCCGAACAGCGTGGGCTGCAGGAACGGGAACGGCGGCACGGACTCCGCCGGGAGGTAGTTGTTCGCCGCACCGGCGGATTCCGCGCCGCCGAGCTTGGCCAGCACGAACGGCGTCCAGACCAGCAACGCCACCAGCCCGGCCACGGCTCCGATCCCGAGCAAGCGCAGCAGCAACGGGCCGGGCCTGTTCGCTCTTCGCACGACGAGCACCGCGGCCATCGCGATCAGCAACACCGTCGAGAAGGCCAAGTAGAGCGTGTACGTGAGCGCGGTGAAGCCGAGGAACAGCCCGATTCCCGCGAGCGCGGCCCGGTGCCGGTGTTCCCGACACCGCAGCACCCGCCACGCCGCCACCGCGACCGGCGGCAGCAACGCCGCGGACGGCCAGGCGTAGGGCTCGTCGAATCCGTGCAGGAACCCGCTCAACGTGGTGGCGATCGCCAGCAGCACGGCCACCCGCCTGCGCATCACGACGCTCCACAACGTGAACGCCGCGACCGCGGTGACCGCGATGGTCAGCAGAGCGAAAGGTTTGTAAGCGGCCCACGCCGGATTCCCGGTCAGCGCGGCGAACCGCCCGCCGAGCCAGAACCAGCCCGCCGGGTAGTACGGCGGCAGCCCGGCGTAGTTCATGTCCGAAAGCACCGGCGAGTCGGTGAGCCTGGTGAGGTATTGCAGCCGGAACGCCTGGTCCACGGACGTGCCGCCATAGAAGAGCTTCGTCGGTTCCAGCGGCCAGGCGAGAACGGTCGTGGCCAGCGCCGACAACGCGACCCACGCGGCGGGCAGCCGCAACCGCAGCGCCTTCCTGCGCAGGCCGTCCCAGGCAGGCGCCCGGCAACCGCTGAGCACGACGGCTCCGAACAGCGCGGCCAGCAGCAACGCCGCCGTCGCGGTCGCGGCGACCTCCGGCAGCTCGGTCGGCTCGCTGAGCCCGAGCCGGGCGATCGGCAGCTGCACGGCCAAGCTCACCACCGCCGCCACCACGGCACCCGCGCCGAGTTCGGCGCCGACGCGGCCGGGCGACAATCGAAACGCCGACGGCCGCGGTTCACCCGGAATCCCCATAACTTGATCACCATATGTGATCATCACTGGGCATCAACCGCGCAAACGGCGGCACGTTTCCGCCGATCAGTCGTACCGCGGCCGGTCCGGCCAACGCTCGCCCGCTGCCCCATCCGGACCGCACGGGCCATTCGACCAATCCGGCCAGGCAAGAGATCCGTCCGCCGGCGCCTACACGCAGGCGACCAGCAGATGCCTCCGCCCGAGGGACATTTTCGAGCGAACGGACCGTTCGTCCCAATAGATCGGGCGAGGGGGCCGTTCACTCCGCCAAGATCGTGCGGGAGTTACGGTTGCAGGCCGTCGGCGAGCCGCTGGAACACGCGTTGCAGGAAGTCGCGCAGCATGGCGTCCGCATCGGCCTGCTGCCAGCACTGGATGGAGACCCGCAGCGCGGTGACCGCCGTCGCGGCCAGCAGCCGCACGTACTCGTCCGGACCGGTCCCGATCCGCTGCCCGAGCCCGTCGCACAGCGCGGATTCCAAGTCCCGCGATGCCAGCGCTACCCTGCTCACCAGTTCCGGATGATCGCGCAGCACCAGCGCCTGATCGCGCCAGGTCGGACCCGCCATCGCGGTGTCGAGCGCGTCGTCGAGCACCACCTGCAGCACCCGCAGCGGCGACTCGTCCGCCGGGCGGGCCACGATGCGCTCCGGGGCGCCCGCGACCGTCGCCGGGTCCCACGGGACCAGCACCTCTTCCTTCGCGGTGAAGTAGTTGAAGAAGGTGCGCGGCGAGACCTCCGCCGCCGTGCAGATGTCCTCGACGGTGACCGCGGCCGGGCCGCGTTCCCGGAACAGCTTGACCGCGGCCTGCTGCAGAGCTTGCCGGGTGGCGCGCTTCTTGCGTTCGCGCAGGCCCTCGCCGGGCGCTTCCCCGGAGGCGCGCGAGGCGCTGCTCGGCGCCGTCGTCCTGGACATCCTGGTGCTCCCCTTCACGATCCGCCGCGACCGGATGCACGCCGGGCCGTTCATGGTAGTTGCGGCCGAGCCCGCGGCTCCGGTCGCACTCACCCCATACCGGACAAACAACTTGCAGGACTGCATTATTGCACCCGATGCAGATAATGCTAAGATCGGCGAAGTTCTGCACTGGGGATTCCGCCGCCGGCACCGCCGCCGAGCCGGCCTTCGCGCGCCGCCAACCGCGCGCCGTGAACGAGCACAAGGAGGAGCAGTGTCCGAGGAGCAGCCGGCGTCGCTGGCGCGCACCCTGGCGTCGGCGTTGTGGTTCCCGATCTTCTTCGTAGTCGGGTTCATGGTCTTCTACCTGCTGCCGTTCCACGCGCCCGCACCGCACGACATGCCGGTGGTCGCGGTCGGCGAGCAGACCGCAACGCAGCTGAGCGCCTCGTTCGACAAGGCCATGCCCGGCGGGGTGGACGTCAGCGCCGTGGACACCGCCGAACAGGCCCGGCAAGCGGTGACCGACCGGCAGGCGGTCGCCGCCTACGACCCCGCGACCGGCGACCTGTTCTACGGCAAGGCCAACGGCGCGGCGCTGATGCAGTTCCTGCAGAAGATGTTCGCGCCGGTCGCCGCCGCGAGCGGGCACGCGCTGTCGCTGCACGACCTGGCCCCGACCGCCGCCGGCGACGTGATGGGCACCGGGCTGTTCTACCTGCTGATGGCGATGAACATCCCGCCCTACGTCACCGTGATGGTGCTGCTGCGCGCCGAACTCACCACCCGCCAGAAGCTGCTGTCGCTGGTCGGAGTGGGCGCGTTCGCCGCGGTGTTCTGCTTCGCGTTCGGCGCGACCATCGGGGTGATCCCGCCGAATCCGCTGGTGATGCTGATCGGGTTCCTGCTGACCCAGGGCATCGCCTGGACCGCGTTCGGGCTGGTGCCGCTGGTCAAGCAGTTCATCCCGGGCGTGGCGATGACGCTGTTCGTGCTGCTGAGCATGCCCTCCAGCGGCGGGGCCATCCCGAAGGAGCTGGTGCCGACGTTCTTCCAGCACCTGCACCCGCTGCTGCCGCTCGGGCAGGCAGTCGACTCGATCCGCGGGGTGCTGTACTTCGGCGGGGCACGCGTCGCGCCCGGCGTCATCGGGCTGGCCGCGTGGTGCTTGATCGGTGTGACGCTGGTGATCTTCACGCAGCTGCGGGCGCAGCGGGCCGCGGAGAACGATCCGGAGGCGGTGGACTCCGCCGGTTCCTACGAGCACAAGGACGACAGCGGCGCGGTCGTCGACCCGTCCTTCGAGCCGCCGCTGCCCGCGCACCACCGGACGCTGGTCGGCACCATCAGCCACGCGGGCGGAGCCGCCGCGGGTTCCGCGGTGGTCACCGTGACCGACTCGGCCGGTGAGCAGATCGCGCGGGTGGACACCGACGCCGACGGCGGCTACGAGGTGCACGACCTGCCGGACCGGTTCGTCACGGTGGTGGCCTCCGCGCCCGGCGCGGTGCCCGCGGCCGGGCGGGTCTCGGTGCCGCGCGGGCGGAAGTCCGGCTACGACTTCGTGCTGCCCGCTGCAGAACCGGCCAAGGCGGCGCGCTGAGGATCGCCGGTCCGGCTCAGCGGAGCGGTCCGCGCGGTCGCCGCCGAAAGGGCGGCCGCGCAGATCGTCGGACTGCGCTGGTCCTGCCGCCCTGGTGTTCGCCCGGTCCCGCCGGCCACCCGGGCCTGCCGGTCGTCCGGTCCTGCTGATCCGGCCGCCCCGCTGTCCCTGCTGACCCGCCGAGCCTGCGGGCCCGGACTGATCGTCAGTCCCCGGCCAGCAGGCCCGTTTCCAGGAGCGCGGCGCGCACCACCTCGGTCTCGGCCTCGTCCGCCTCGACCAGCGGCAGCCGCAGGCCGCCCGCGCGGTGCCCGAGCAGGTTCAGCGCCGCCTTCACCGGGATCGGGTTGGTGGTCACCGAAAGCGCCGAGTAGAGCGGCTTGAGCGCGGCGTCCAGCTCGGCGCGGCGCTGCGGCTCGACGATCATCTGCCGCATCTGCGGCCCGGCGACGTGGCTGGCCACCACGATGCCGCCCGCTCCGCCCATGTCGAGGGTGCGGGCGAAGGTCTCGTTGTTGCCCGCGTACACCCCGAGCCCGTCGACCAGCGCGAGGTTGTCGTCGTTGGCCTGCTTGACGTAGTCCACCCGCTCGATCTGCGCGAGCTCGGCCAGCAGGTCGTTGGGCATGTCCGTGGCGGTTCGCGACGGGATGTTGTAGAGCACCACCGGCTTGTCGGTGGCCCGCGAGACCTCGCTGAAGTGCCGCACCAGGCCGCGCCGGTTGGGGCGGTTGTAGTACGGCGTGACCGACAGGATGCCGTCGGCGCCGAGTTCGGTGACCTGCCGGGTCATCCGGCACGCCTGCGCTGTGTCGTTGGAACCGGTGGAGGCGATCACGCTGCAGCCCGCGGGGCGTTCCTGGCAGGCCAGTTCGACCATCCGCAGGTGCTCGGCGTTGGTCAGCGTCGCCGCCTCACCGGTGGTTCCGCAGACCACGACGCCGTCCGAACCGTTGTCGACCAGGTGGTGCAGCAACGCGACGAAGGCTTCCTCGTCGACCTTGAGCTCCTCGTCGAACGGGGTGACGATCGCGGTGATCAAGGTGCCGAGCGTCGTGGTCATCTCGCTGCCTTCCTCTCGTGCTCCGCCCGCCGCGCACCGCGCGATCCGGGCACCCTCGGTGCGGACCGCCGTCCGGCCCTGCCGAGGCCGCGGACGGCGGTTAACCAGCATGAATCATGCGGGACGTGCGTGCGCAAGAGGGTTCGGCGGACTACTGCTCGCTGTCGCGGTAAATCGCCGCGTAGCGCTCGTGCTGCTCGGCGCGCAGCTTCGCCTTCGCCTCTTCGCGCGTCCGCCGGGCTGCGCCCAGCGGATATCCCTGCTTGTGCGCCCGGTGTTCGACGGTGAACTCGGCGTAGGCCAGCGAGTACCACAGCCCGAGGATCACCCCGCCCAGCAACGCCATCGCCTTGATCCACAACGGGCCGGGCATCAGCAGGAACAGCAGGCCCGGGGAGAGCTGCACGAGGCTGCGCAACGCGTGCCGCACCATCCACGTGCGGGCGCTGACGTCGTGCAACACCCACTCGGAATACCGCTGCGGCAACCGGCCGCCGTAGGCGTACCAGATCCACAGCACCGGGTTGGGCCGAACCCGCTTCGACGCACCCATCGCGCACCGCTCCCATCGCACCGGCGGGCCGAGCCCGGCAGCGCCGTCGAAGGCGCTGCCGCCGTCGAAGGCACTAATCGTTAATGCACTAATGTTCTGCGTGCGATGCTAACGTGGTGATCGGCGAGCAGGAAGGACGGTGCCGCATGGAGCAGGTCGACCTGGGCGAGGATCCCCTCGCGCTCGATCGGCAGGTCTGCTTCGCGCTGTCGGTCGCCTCCCGCAGCGTCATCGCGCTGTACCGGCCGCTGCTCGAACCGCTCAACCTGACCCATCCGCAATACCTCGTCATGCTCGCGCTGTGGGAGTCCTCCCCGCGCTCGGTCAAAGACCTCAGCAACACCTTGCAGGCCGACTCGGCAACGTTGTCCCCGCTGCTCAAGCGGCTGGAGACGGTCGGGTACCTCACCCGCAGGCGCAGCGCGGACGACGAGCGGCTGCTGACCGCGGAACTCACCGACGCCGGGCGGGCGCTGCGCGCGAAGGCGGAGGAAATCCCGTACCGGGTGGTCGAGCAGCTCGGCATGGACGTCTCCGAGCTGGAGGCGCTGAACGGCTCCCTGCACCGGGTCATCGACGCCGCGCACCGCAGCCGAGCAGTGTGAGCCGCGTCGGAGTCGGGCCGATCGACGGCGCCCCGGCTATATGCTCGGCCGGATGAACGCGCCGACTCCCTTGCCGAAGGCCGAACTGCACGTGCACATCGAGGGCACCCTCGAACCGGAGATGGTCTTCGAGCTGGCGCGGCGCAACGACATCGCGCTGCCGCACGCCTCGGTCGAGCAGCTGCGCGCGAAGTACCGCTTCAGCGATCTCCAGTCGTTCCTGGACATCTACTACGCGAACATGGCGGTGCTGCGCACCGAAGCCGACTTCCGCGATCTGGCGGCGGCCTACCTGCGCCGATGCGCCGAAGATGGGGTGCGGCACGCCGAGATCTTCTTCGATCCGCAGGCGCACACCAAACGGGGCGTGCCGGTGCGCACCGTGATCGAAGGGCTCACCGGCGCCATCGCCGACAGCGACGTGTCCGCCGAGTTGATCCTGTGCTTCCTGCGCGACGAGTCCGCCGAGTCGGCCGAGCAGGTGCTGCGCGCGGCCGAGCCCCACCTGGACCGGATCATCGGCGTGGGGCTGGACTCGGCCGAGGTCGGGCACCCGCCGTCGAAGTTCACCGAGGTCTTCCGCCGCGCCCGCGCGCTCGGGCTGCGCGCGGTCGCGCACGCGGGCGAGGAAGGCCCGCCGGAGTACGTGACCGAAGCGCTGGACCTGCTCGGCGCCGAGCGCATCGACCACGGCATCCGCGCGCTGGAAGATCCGGAGCTGGTGGCGCGGCTGCGGCGGGACCGGGTGCCGCTGACGGTGTGCCCGCTGTCGAACGTCCGGCTCGGCTGCTTCCCCGGCCTGGAGGTGCACACCTTGCCGCGGCTGCTGGCCGAGGACCTGCTGGTGACGATCAACTCGGACGACCCGGCGTACTTCGGCGGTCACGTCGGGGAGAACTTCGCCGCGGTGCAGCGGGAATTGGGCGTGGACGGCGAGCAGCTGCGCGGGCTGGCCGCGAACTCGTTCACCGCGTCCTTCCTCGACGAGCCGCGCAAAGCCGCATACCTGGCCGAGGTCGCCGCCTGCTCAGTGGAGTGACCGGGCCGCGCGGGAAACCCGGCGGGCCGGTCGGCGACAATTCGTGCCTCCGAAGGCGCGCTTTCCGGAACCGGCCAGAAGGCACCGCCGCAGAGCCCGGCCGGTTGGATCCGGGCCAGTCGACGATCCCGCGCACCGTCGAATCATTCGTAAACGCACGTCACCAGGTCTTGATCCCAGATGAGGTTCGGCGGGCAGTTGCTTTTGTACGGAACTCCCTTGTCGCACGCGTAGAAGGCATTGGGATCGCTGTCATCCGGCAGGTACGTCGGCAACGGGCCGTCCTTCTGCGGGCACTCCCCCACCGGCGCTCGTTCCGTGAGCTGCGTGGGTTCCCGTGGTGCGCTCTCGGCCGCAGCCGTGCTGAACGGAACGAAAGCGAGCAGCCCGACCGCCGTCGCCGTCAATATCCAGCGGCCGCGCGCTCCTGAACCGACCATCTCGGCCTCCTCCGATGTTTTCGCGGTAGCTACCGCGGTTCCGGCCGAGCGTATTGCGCCGACGATCTTCGATTCAAGCGTCCAGCAGTCGAAGCTACGAACGAGTGATCTTCATTGCGGGGTATTGCGAAGACTCAGATCGGTCGATCGGTTCCGACATCGGCCTGCCGGTCACGTGGTGCCACCGCCGCGACTTCACTGCGCCCGCCGAGCAGGCGGGGCCGGCGCTGCGGCGGAGTTGTGCCCACCCGCGCCGACCCGGGCTGAGGTACGCGCGCCACCCGGGCCTTGCGGCCCCGGTCCGGTCCGCGGCCGGGGATCCGGCGGGCGGCGACCTCGCCCGCTACCGCCCCGAGCGGCTCGCTTCCCCGGTCGTAGCCGGTGCCGCCGATGCACATTTCTCCGGACATGATCCGCTTTTCTCGTCGTACGATCTTGTCGATTCCGCCGGACCGCTCGGGTTGGCCGGTCCGCGGTTTCATCGACCGCGGAATGATCCGGCACGCGGCGGCGCGGAATTCCACAGCTCGCCGATCAAGGAATGCTTCCCAGGCATCGAGATCGAACTACATGCCGTCATCGCGGAGTATCGAGACTCCTCTTTAGAGTGAGCATTCAAGGGCCGATTGGGCAGAGCATGCACCTACCGTCACGGATTCTCGCTCGGACAGACCAATCTGATCGACACGCTGGCGCCGCAGCGCACTACCGCGCGTACGGTCCAATCCGGACGTCCCGTCCGGAACGGCCGCCTTCGCGAGCCATCCGTGATTTCCCGGCGACCACTCAGGACAGTCGCGGAGTGGGGCGCATGGGAAACTGTGGGCGAGGCGGCCATCGGCGTAAGTTGACACTCTGGGATGTCACCGGCGGTGATCAGTGACGGAGCGCCACCACCAACGGTGACGAGCAATGTGGAAGGCGTGCACTGGATGATTCATGGACGTTGATCCGGAACCGCTCGGCGCCGGACTGGATCACGAGTTCCTCGACCTGGCGCTTGCCGCGCACGGTGCGGTGCAGTGGTCGCTGCGGTTCGCCGACGGCAGAACCGCCTGGACGTCCGGGATGGACGTCCTTCTCGGCGTGCCCGGATCCGGTGTGGAAGACCTGCGAACCCGCCTGCACCAGCTGCTGGAGCCGCTGACGCTCTCGGCCCGCACCACCGATGCCTGGCAAGACCTCGAACTGGAGCAGCCGGTGCAGGACTCGAACGGCGAGACCCGGTTCGTGCGCTTCCACGCGCGCCGCATGGGCGCCGACCGCGGCGCTGACCTGATCGGCGTGGCCAGCGACGTCACCAAGGCGCGCCAGGATCGGCAGAACCTCACCGACCTGGCCGACCGGTACCGGCTGCTGGTGGAGCTGAGCCCGGACGCGATCTGCGTGCACCAGGACGGGCTGGTGCGCTACGCGAACTCCTCCACGCTGGAGATGCTCAGCTTGCGCTACGACGAGCTGATCGGACGCCCGATCACCGAGTTCGTGCGGCCGCGCTCGCTGACCGCCATGTACGAACGCCTCCGTGGGCTGACCGCGCCCGGTTCCCGCACCAAGCCATCGGAGGCCGAGCTGACCCGCCAGGACGGCAAAGTCGTCCCGGTCGAGCTGGTTTCGGTGCGCACCAGCTGGGAAGGCTACCCGGCGCTGCAGGTGATCCTGCGCGACATCACGACCAAGAAGGCCGCCGAGGCCACGTTGCGCTACCAGGCCGCACTGGTCCAGCACGTCAGCAACGCGATCATCGCGACCGATCGGGAGGGCGTGGTCACCAGCTGGAACCCGGCGGCCGAGGCGGTCTACGGGGTGGCGTCCGGCAAGGCGTTCGGCAGGCACGTCGGCGACCTGGTCGGCGCCCCGCTGCGGCCCGCCGACCTGCTGGGAGCCGAGGGCGGGGTGCTGGAGTCGCTGCACCGCGACGTCGACGGCCACGCGCTGCGGGTGCGGATCTCGGTGGCCGAGATGGACGACGGCTTCGTGCTGGTCTGCGCGGACGAGACGGCGCGCCGCCGCGCCGAACGGCACTTCGCCACGGTCATCGACGCGCTGGACGAGGGGGTGCTCGTCGGCGGGCCGGACGGAACCTTCGAGTCGGCCAATCCGGCGGCGCTGCGGATCCTGCGCACGAACCGCGCCGAGCTCGTCGGGTCGGAGCTGGCCAGCTGGCCGATGTTCGACGAGACCGGCCGCGTGGTGCCGCTGGACCAGCGCCCGTCCCGGGTCACCCAGCGCACCGGCCGTCCGGTGAACTCGCGGGTGGTGCGGGTGCAGCGGGGGGACGGCAGCAGCGTGTGGCTGGCCACCACGGCCCGGGCGCTGAACCCGGACGACAGGCCGCCGCACCGGGTGCTGGTGTCGTTCACCGACATCACCGAGAGCCGCGCGGCCCGCGAACGGCTCGAGCACGAGGCCACGCACGACCCGCTGACCGGGCTGGCGAACCGCACGATGGTGCTGCAGCACCTGGAGGCCACCGTCCGCGCCGATCCGCGCACCCGCCCGATGACGGTGCTGTTCGTGGACCTGGACAACTTCAAGCTCGTCAACGATTCGCTGGGCCACGGCGTCGGCGACGAGGTGCTGCGCAACATCGGGCAGCGGCTGGTGCGGGCCACCTCCGAGGGCGATCTGGTCGGCAGGCTCGGCGGGGACGAGTTCGTGGTCGCCACGCACGAAGAGCTCGACGACGAACAGCGGTGCGTGCGGGCGGAGCACCTGCTGCGCACGCTCACCGAGCCGACGCACGTGGAGGGCATCCGGCTGCACGTGGACGCCAGCGTCGGCATCGTCGTTTCCGCGCCCGGGGACGACCGCAGCGCCCAGGACCTGCTGCGCGACGCCGACGTGGCGATGTACCGGGCCAAGTCCGAGGGCCGCGGCCGCTACGCGTTCTTCGACGTGGAACTCCGCGAGCGGGTGCAGCGGCACATGCTGCTGGAACAGGATCTGCGCAATGCCGCCGCGCTCGAGCAGCTGTGGGTGGCGCACCAGCCGGTGGTGGATCTGCGCACCGGCGAGATGGTCGCGGTGGAGGGGCTGCTGCGCTGGGACCACCCGGAGCACGGCACGATCTCGCCCGGCGAGTTCATCCCGCTGGCCGAGGAGAGCGACCTGATCAACAACATCGGGGAGTTCATGCTGCGCACGGTCACCCGCGAGGTCGCAGCGCTGCGCCAGCGGCACGGCGGTCCGCTGCAGCTGAACGCGAACCTCTCACCGCGCCAGCTCGGCGACCCGCGGTTGCAGTCGAAGGTGCGGGCCGCGCTGGCGGAGTCCGGGCTGCCCCCGGGCGCGCTGTGCCTGGAGGTCACCGAGAACGCGCTCATGCAGGACGCGACCTCGGCGGTGCGGATGCTGCGGGCGCTGCGCGGGCTGGGCGTGTTCCTGGCGATCGACGACTTCGGCACCGGGTATTCCTCGCTGGCGCAGTTGCGGCGGCTGCCGCTGGACACGCTCAAGATCGACCGGTCGTTCATCACCGACCTCGGCGAGTCCGACGACGTGGAGGCGATCGTGACCAGCATCGTGGCGATGGCGCACGCGGTCGGGCTCTCGGTGGTCGCCGAGGGCGTGGAAACCCCGCGGCAGCTGGAGATCCTGCGCGACATCGGGTGCGACCAGGGGCAGGGCTACTACTTCGGCAAGCCGGTGCCGGTGGACCGGCTGCCCGCGCGGGACCGTTCGGCCTCGCGCTGAACTCAGCGCGACTCGGTGCTGTGCAACGCCGTTTCGGCCCGCGCCACAGCGGCACGCATTTCCCGCACGAGGTGCGGAATCCGCTGCGCGTCGAATCGGGCCGAGGGCACTGAGACCGAGAACGCGGCCACCGCCTCGCCCGACGCATCGCGCAGCACCGCGCCCACCGCCGACACCCCGGTCTCGGTCTTGTCCCGGTTGATCGAGTAACCCTGCTTGCGCACCAGGCGAAGTTCCCGCAGCAGCGCTTTCCAGTCCTTCTCGGACAACCGGTCGGCATCCCCTTCCCTGCGGTAGAGCTGTTCGAGCTGGTCCTGCGCCAGTTCCGCGAGCAGCGCCTTGCCACCGGAGGAAAGGTGTGCGGACAGGACTCCGCCCTGCCGATCGCCGACGTGCAGCAGCCGCGTCGATTCGACCGAGGCGAGGAACCTTGTCTGAGTGCCGACCCGCACGAGCAGGTTGACCGTCTCCTGCACCCGCTCGCACAGCGCGTCCATGTGCGGGTGAACCGCGCGGCGCAGGAGCTGGTTCGGCCGCCCGGAGACCCGGCCGGCCGCCAGCGCCGGGCCGGGAACGTAGGTCCGGCTGTCGTCCTGGATCGCGAAATCGCGGTACACCAGCATGGAAAGCAGCCGGTGCGCCGTGGAACGGGCGATGCCGAGCTCTTCTGCCGCGTCGCTGACCCGGAGTCCACCTTGGTCGCGCAGCAGTTGCAGCAGCAGCAACGCGTTGTCAACGGAGCTGAGCGCGTACGGCGGCTTGTTCTTCATCCGAGAATCGTATTCTGCTGACCGGGATCTTGGCTCTGACCGCCGGGCGCACGTCCGGGAACCGGCGTCAACCGAACCGGGGCAACAGCCGCCCGGCGTTGACCCGGTCCACTTCGGCGTGGTCGATTCCGTCCCAGGCGTCCAGCTTGCCGGTGAACCAGGTCGCCATTTCTGCCGTGGCGTAGGGGAAATCGCTGCCGAACAGCACGTGCCCGAGCTCGGCGAACCGGGTCAGCGCCGGAAGCGAGTACTCGGAGGCCGACAGCGCGGTGTCGAAGTAGAAGCCGCGCAGGTCCGCCAACAGCTGCCCGGCATCACGGCTCGGATCGTCGAGGGCGAGCGAACCGGCGATGCGTTCGGCCGCGTACGGCAGGAACCCGCCCGCGTGCGGCAAGATGATCTTGAGGTTCGGGAACCGGCGCGGTACGCCGCGGGCAGCCAGGTTCACCGCCGCCCGGGTGGTGTCGAGCAGGAAATCCGCCGCATAGGGCGGAACCCCGGGAACGGGCTCGGCGGGCAGCGCGGACGGGTGCACGAACACCACAGCCGCACGAGCGTCCAATTCGGCCATCAACGGGTCGAACTCCGGATCGCCGAGGTAAGTCCCGTTGCTGTTGGCAAGCAACACCACTCCGTCCGCGTGCAGCTCGTCCAGCGCGTAGGCGGCCTCGTGCACCGCACCGTTCACGTCCGGCAACGTCAACGTGGCCCAGAATCCGAAGCGTCCGGGATGTTCCGCAGCCAGCCCGGCGCAGAACTCGTTGAGCTCGCGCGCGAACTCGCGGGCGCCGTCGTTCAGCCAAGGCTCCACGCCGGGAGTGGTGATCGACAGGATGGCCGCCTCGATCCCGTTGCGCTGCATCAGCTCCAGCGAGGCATCCGCACTCCATTCCGGAATCCCGCGGCCGCCCGCGGAAACGCCGGCGCGCGAGAGCCGCTGCCGGTAGCGGGGCGGCACGACGTGGTGGTGGACATCGATGCGCCCGGTCATGTCTCCTCCGAATTACTTAGCTTGCTAACTACCTTTCCGGTAAGGTAGCAGCCATGTCGCAAGCGCCGCAAAATCCCGAGCACGACGGGACATCCGAGCTCTCGCGGGCCACCGACGCGCTGTTCCTGGCCATGCGCCGCGCGCGGGCCGCCAACGCCGGCGCGGGCGGCCTCTCGCTCGCCCAGCTCGCACTGGTGCTGCCGCTGGCCGGCGAGGGCGAACTGCCCGTCGGCGACCTCGCGGTAGCGGCGGGCGTCGCGTTGCCGACCGCGACCCGGATGCTCAAGCAGCTCGAAGGCAAGGGTTTCGTCACCCGCCGCCGCAGCCCGGACGACGAGCGACGCGTGCTGATCGGGCTCACTCCCGAAGGAGCCGCGGAGCTGGACCGGCTGCGCACCCGCCAGCGCCGCGCGCAGGCCGCCGGTTACGCGGAATTCAGCCCGGACGAGCGGTGGCAGCTCGCGCGGCAGCTCAACAGGCTCGCCGAAGTGATCGATGCGCAGTACCGCGGCCTGGCCCGGCTCGAAAAGGAATAGCCCGGGCGCGCGGTCGGTGCCAAGGTTCGTGCCATGCCGACCATCACCGCTGAACACCTCGACCGCGCCGTGCACCTCGCCGTGGACCTGCTGCGGCAGGCACCGCCGGACGCCTGGGGCGAAACCGCCGGAGCGCTGGAATGGGACTGCTGGGAGACGGCCGAGCACCTCGGCGACGACCTGTTCGGCTACGCGGCCCAGCTCGGCCCGCGGACTCCCCCGCTGGACGACCTGATCGGCTTCTCGTACTCGGCACGCCGCCCGGGCGGGCCGATGAACGCCGTGCACGCCGACCGCGGTGCCGGACCGGACGGGCTCCTCCAGGCGCTCGAGGCGAGCGGGGCGCTGCTGAGCGCGATGGTGCGCACGACGCCGCCGCAGGTCCGCGCGCACCACATCTTCGGCGCCTCCGACGCGGCCGGTTTCGCAGCGATGGGAATCGTGGAAACCCTTGTGCACACCGATGATCTGGCACACGGCCTCGGGCTCGACTGGGATCCGCCCGCGGAGCTGTGCGAGCTCGTGCTGGAGCGGTTGTTCCCGGACGTGTCCACCGGAGCGGAGCCGTGGCCGAGCCTGTTGTGGGCGACCGGGCGGATCGAGCTGCCCGGGCTGCCGCGCCGGACTTCGTGGCGCTGGTACGGCGAGCCGGGCGAATGACCCGGTGTGGACGCGGTGCGCTCCTGCGGCGATGATCGGGCCCCGAAAGCGGAACATCGTCGTGCCGCAAATCGACAGGGAGGGCTGCGAGATGTCCGACGCGCAGGGTTACGGCCGCGACCGGCAGTCGGCCATCTACCGCGCCGGGGTTTCCGGCCGACGACCGGCCGTGCCCACCGACTTCGCCGCGTTGAGCAGGCGCGCGAAGCGCAAGACCACGGCACGGGGCTGGGCCTACGTCGCTGGTGGCGCAGGCTCGGGTGCGACGATGCGCGCCAACCGCGACGCCTTCGACCGGTGGTCGATCGTGCCGCGGATGCTGCGCGACGTGTCCGAGCGGGACCTGAGCGTGCAGCTGTTCGGACGCCGGGTCCCCGCACCGGTCCTGTTCGCCCCGATCGGCGCCGCGGACCTGGTGCATCCCAGCGCCGACATCGGCATCGCCACCGCCGCGGCAAGGCTCGGCCTGCCGTACGTGTTCTCCAGCCAGGCCTGCGCGCCGATGGAGCAGTGCGCCGCTGCCATGGGTGACGCGCCGCGGTGGTTCCAGCTGTACTGGAGCACCGACGAGGAGCTGGTCGACAGCTTCCTGTACCGGGCGAAGCGCTGCGGCGCCGAGGCGATCGTCGTCACGCTGGACACGACGCTGCTCGGGTGGCGGCCGCAGGACCTCAACCTCGGTTCGCTGCCGTTCGCCCAAGGACGCGGGATCGCGCAGTACACATCGGATCCGCGGTTCCGGCAGATGATCCGCGAACGGGTCGAGTCCGGAAAGGACAGTGGCTCAGCGGTTTCGGTCACGCTCTCGGCTATCCGCGCATTGCTGTCGATGAGTCGTCGTTTTCCCGGCTCGCTGCTGGGAAATCTGCGTTCACCGGAACCGCGGGCGGCAGTTCAGACCTTTTTGGACACCTACTCGCGGCCGTCCCTGGGCTGGTCGGACATCGCCACGCTGCGGGACCGCACCGACTTGCCGATCGTGCTCAAGGGCGTGCTGCACCCGGACGACGCGCGGCGCGCGGCCGACTCCGGAGTGGACGGAATCGTGGTGTCCAACCACGGCGGGCGGCAGGTGGACGGCTCGATCGCCGCGCTGGACGCGCTCGCCGAGATCGCGCCCGTCGTCGGTGATGCGCTCACGGTGCTGTTCGACAGCGGCATCCGCGGCGGCGCCGACGTGTTCAAAGCACTCGCGCTGGGTGCCGATGCGGTCGCCGTCGGCAGGCCCTAGCTGTACGGGCTCGCCGTCAACGGCGCGGACGGCGCACACGACGCGGTCGCCGACATAGTCGCCGAGTTCGACCTGACCCTCGGCCTCAGCGGCCACACCTCCCCCGCTTCCCTCACCCCGGACGCGCTGCGCCGCACCCCCACCGGTTCGGAGTGAAGGACCTCGTCGCCCGTTCGGTAGAAGGAGTCCTTCGCTCCACGCGGTCCGCTCCGTCCGGGTGAGCGCCGGGCGTGTCGTCGTCCGGACCGGGAACGAAAAGGTTTAACCAAAGCGTTGACAGGCGCTCAGGCTGGTAACTAGGTTTTCGGCATTGGTCCTACCAAGTCGGCCTGGGAGGTTCCGGTGGGAGTCGATCTCGCGTATCTGGTGCGCAGCCTCGCCGAGCAGGCGAACCAGGAGCCCGGCACCGGCAACCTGCGGCTGCCGACCGAGCGGGAGCTGGTGGACTCGCTGGAGATCAGCCGCGGCTCGCTGCGCGAACAGCTGTCCATGCTGGAGACGATGGGGTTCCTGACCAGGACCCAGGGCCGCGGCTCCTACCTGGGCGTGCCGGACGCGAGCTTCCTGCAGCTGTACTTCGACCTCTCCAGCGAACTCGGCCAGCTCGGCGGTGGCCAGTTCCGCGCCGCCCGGGAAATGCTGGAGATCTCGATGTCCGAGGCCGCCGCCCGGCAGGCCACCGCCGACGACGTCGACACGCTGCGCGGTCTGGTCGACGAAATGGTGCAGGCAAGCGCCGCCGGTGCGGACGACCGGGCGCTGGAGGCGGACCTGGAGTTCCACCGGCACCTGTTCGTCATTGTGGACAACCCGATCTTCACGATGCTGCACGACGGGCTCGGTCACGTGCTGCGCGACGAGGTGGTCGAGCGCAGGCACACCGCGGTCCGCCAGGAAACCCTGAAAGCGGGCCAGACCCGGGCCATCGACACCGTCCACTACGGAATCGTCGACGCGGTTTCGGAACGCGACGGCGAAGGCGCCCGAACGGCCATGCGACGCCATTTCGAGGTGTGGTCCTCGCTGACCGGCCGCTGACAGCGGCGAACTCCCCCGCGCCCGCACGGCGCGCCGCGTCGTGCTGCCCGGATTCGGACCGGTCGCCGATTGCGGCCTCGCTGCAACGAATTCCGACTCCGCTACAAGAGGAAGGAATACCATGACCACAGTGGACCAGCCGCTTACCGCGAGTCCGGAACTCGCGGAACGGGCCGCGCGGGTGCGCGCCGCCGCGTACCGGATGCGCCACCACATCCTCAACATGGGCGAGGCGCAAGGGCAGGGCTACGTCGGCCAAGCGCTCGGCGTCGCCGACATGCTCGCGGTCAGCTACGTCGACCAGCTCCGGCTGCGAGCCGACGATCCACATTGGTCCGAACGCGACCGTTTCTTGCTGTCCACCGGGCATTACGCGATCGCGCTGTACGCCGCGCTGGCCGAGGTGGGAACCGTTCCGGTGGACGAACTGGAGACCTACGGCTCGGACGGCTCGCGGCTGCCGATGTCCGGGATGGCGACCTACACGCCCGGAATGGAGATCTCCGGCGGCTCCCTCGGGCACGGGCTGACCGTGGCCGTCGGGATGGCGCTCGGGCTGCGGCACCAGGACAACCCGGCCCGGGTGTTCAACTTCCTCTCCGACGGGGAGCTGAACGAGGGCTCCACTTGGGAAGCCGCCATGGGTGCCGCGCACCACGAACTCGGCGCGCTGACCGCGATGGTGGACATGAACGCGCTGCAAGCCGACGGGAAGACCGCCGGCGTGCTCGGCATCGAACCCGCCGAGCAGAAGTGGGCCGCCTGCGGCTGGTTCACCCAGCGCGTGGACGGCAACGACGTCGAAGCGCTGCTTGCCGCGTTCGACGCCGCCGCGGAGCAGGCGAGTTCGCGCGGGCGGCCGTCGGTGATCCTCTGCGACACGCGGATCGGACGCGGCGTCCCGTTGCTGGAAACCCGCGAGAAGGCGCACTTCATGCGCATCGACGAGCACGAGTGGCAACAGTGCCGCGAGCAGCTGACCGACGGCGAAGGAGCGACGACACGATGAGCACGCCCACCAAGAAGCGCCTCACCACCTCGGCGATGATCGCGTCGTTCGCCGATGCCGACCAGCGCACCGCTCCGGCGCCGTTCGGCCACGCGCTGGCCGCCGCGGCCGAGCGCGACCAGCGGATCGTCGGGCTCACCGCCGACCTGGGCAAGTACACCGACATGCACGTGTTCGCCGAGGCACACCCCGATCGGTACTTCCAGATGGGCATGGCCGAACAGCTGCTGTTCGGCACGGCCGCCGGGATGGCCGAGGTCGGCCTGGTGCCGTTCGCCTCCACCTACAGCGTGTTCGCGTCCCGGCGCGCCTACGACTTCCTGTGCCTGGACATCGCCGAGCCGAACCTGAACGTGAACATCGTCGGCGGCCTGCCCGGCTTGACCACCGGATACGGGCCGAGCCACCAGGCCACCGAGGACGTCGCGATCTTCCGCGGGATGCCGAATCTGACCATTGTGGACCCGTGCGACTCGGTGGACATCGAGCAGGCGGTGCCGCAGTTGGCCGCATCGCAGGGACCGACGTACCTGCGGCTGCTGCGCGGCAAGGTGCCGACCGTGCTCGACGAGTACGACCACACCTTCCAGCTGGGCAAGGCTTCCGTGCTGCGCGGCGGGAACGACGTCGTATTCGTCTCAAGTGGACTGATGACGATGCGGGCGCTGCAGGCAGCCGAGGACCTGGCCGCGCACAACGTCGACGTCGCGGTCGTGCACAGTCCCACGATCAAACCGTTCGACACCGGGACCGTGCTCGCCGAAGCAGCGGGCGACCGGCTGGTGGTCACGCTGGAGAACCACACCGTGGTCGGCGGGCTGTTCGAGACGCTGGCCGCCGAGCTGGTCAAAGCCGGCCGCGGCACCCGGGTCGCACCGATCTCGCTGCCGGACGAGTTCCTGGACGCGGGCGCACTGCCCACGTTGCACGAACGCTACGGACTCGCCCGCAACACCATCGTCGACCGGGTGCTCACCGAACTCGGCTGACCAGCGAGCGGACCGTTCGTCCGATCGGGACGAGCGGTCCGCCCGCGCAGCGTGCTCACCAGGTGACGGGCAGCCCCTCGACTCCCCCGGTGACGCGGTCGCTGCGCACCACCAGTTCGTCCAGCCCGACGCCGAGGCGCAGCTGCGGGAAGCGCTGGAACAGCGCGGTGAACACCACCCGCAGCTCGGTGCGGGCCAGGCTCGCACCGATGCAGAAGTGCGCGCCGTGCCCGAAGGCCAGGTGCGTGTTGGGCCGCCGCGACGGGTCGAAGTCCTCCGCGTCCGCGAACACCGCCGCGTCCCGGTTCGCCGCGGCCTGCGAGATCACCACCGCGTCACCGGTCTCGATCGTCACACCGCCGATCTCGACGTCCTCGTGCGCGTACCGCAGCAGGCCGAGCCCACCCGGCGCGGACAACCGCAGCATCTCCTCCACGGTCTGCTGCACCAGACCTTCCGGGTCGGCGGCGAACGCATCCCGCCGCGCCGGATCGGTCAGCAGCATCAGCACACCGATGTCGATCTGGTTGACCGTGGTCTCGTGCCCGGCGAACAGCAGCCCGCGGGCCAGTTTCGTCATCTCCGCGTCGTCGAAGTCCGGGTCGTCCCGCTGCGCGGCCACGAGGTCGGAGACCACGTCCTCGCCCGGTTCGGCGCGCTTGGCCTCGGCGAGCCTGCCCATGTAGGCGCGGAACTCCTCCGCAGCGTCCTGCGGGTCGTCACCGGAACTCATCCGGTTCATCCGGTCCGACAGGCCGTGGAAGTACTCGCGGTCGGCGAACGGCACCCCGAGCAGGCCGCAGATCACCCGGACCGGCAGCGGGAACGACAGGTGCTCGTGCAGGTCCACCGGTTCACCCGGTGCCCGGTCGTGCGCCGCCTGCAACGCATCGAGGCGCTCGTCCACGATCTCCCGCACGTGATCGGTCAGCAGCCGCATCCGCTTCGCGGAGAACGCGGGCGTGAGCAGCTTGCGCATCCGGGTGTGCTCGGCGCGTTCGGTGTCGTAGTCGGCGGTGGGCCCGTTGATGATCGCGGCGTTCGAGATCCGCGCGGCCCGCTCCGGCGCCGGGTGCGAGCGGCCGAACCGCGGGTCGGCGAACAGCACCCGAGCCTCGTCGTAGGAGGTCACCAGCCACGCTTGATCACCGGCGGGCGTGCGCACCCGGGAGATCGGCGCCTGCCGCCGCAGCACGTCGTAGAGCGGGGCCAGTTCCAGCACGTTCGGACGGTCGAAAGGTAGCTGCGGCAGGGCGGGCGCGGTCATCCGATCTCCTCTTTTCGCGGTGGACCATCAGGCGCGCCGGTGCGCACCTGGTCGAGCCAGTCGAGTTCGGCGTGGATGCGGCGGCTCGTCTCGCGCAGCGCCTCGTGGCTCCAGCCGCCCGGCTCGGCCTGCGCGCAGAACGCGGCGATCCGCTCGCGGCGGTTCTTCAAGGCGCTGCGGCGCGCGTCGAGCACGCGCAGCCGTTCGTCCGGGGTGAGCCAGTCGAAGAACGCCAGCCGCGACATGAACTCCGGCTCGTCCCGCGCGAGTTCCTCGGGCAGGTCGGCGAGCATGTCGTGCAGCAATTCCCGCCCTACGTCGGTGAGTTCGTAGACGTGCCGGGGCGGGCGGCCCTCTTGCGGCTCCTGGGTGCGCGTGACGGCCCCGGCTTCGGTGAATCGTCGCAGCGCCGGGTACAGCGAGTTGTTGGACAGGGCGTAGCCGGTGCTGTGCTCGACCCTCCTGCGGAGTTCGTATCCGTGGCACGGCTGTTCGGCCAGATTCGCCAGCAGGAGGACGTCTATCCACACATGTGTCACAGTAACCTATGATTCGGTGACCGTCGACCAAGATCGATTCCCGGAAACGTGGCGCGGCCGACGACCCCCGCGAGATCGGCTCCGCATTCGGGCCGACTCGCCGAAGGCGGTGCGTTCCGCGCGGCACCAGTTCCGTCCACAATGGATGCCGAAAGAATTCGGCCCGCCGTCCCGGACCGCGCCGACGTGCCGGGATTGTTCGCAGCCCCGCAGGCGTTGCCGGTTGTGGACCCGCTGCGCGGGCACTACCGATCGGCAGGAGGAAACCGCATGTCCTTCCAAGGCGAATACGCCCCCAGCACGTTCGACTGGGTGGCCGACCAGGTCTCCCGCTACGAGGCCACCGGCGGCGCGGAGGGCCGCACGATCAACGGGTACCCGTGCGTCGTGCTGACCACCGAGGGAGCCAAGAGCGGGGCGGTCCGCAAGTCACCGGTGATCCGGGTGAGCGACGGCGAGCGGTACGCCGCGGTGGCCTCGCTCGGCGGCTCCCCGAAGAACCCGAACTGGTACCACAACCTGCGCGCGAACCCGCTGGTCCGGCTGCAGGACGGCGCCGACGTGCGGGAGTACCGCGCGCACCTGGCCGAAGGCGACGAGCGCGCCCGCTGGTGGGATCGGGCCGTGGAGACGTTCCCGCAGTACGCCGAGTACCAGACCAAGACCGAGCGGGTCATCCCGGTGTTCGTGCTGGAACCGGTGCAGGGCTGAGGATTCCCGGCCGGAGATCGCGTGGCCGATGGCGGCGGCTCCTCGCTGCGGGATTGCGGCCGAGCGACCGGCACGAGCCCGCTCGGCCGGAATCCGGCGCTCCCGCCCGAGCCGCGAGCAAGGGTAGCCTTACTCGCGTGATCGCTGCGGGACGTGCTCAGCCCTCCGGAACGAAACGCGTGGCGGCGGTGTTGCTGCTGCTGGTCCTGCTCGGCGGGTGCGCGGGGACCGCTCCGCCGCCCGCCGAGCCGCGGACTCCGGTGGCGCATCGGCTAGGCACGGCGTTCGTGCCGCGACATCCGGCGCGAGTGGTCGCGCTCGGTCCTGCCGACGTGGACACGGCGCTGGCGCTGGGCGTGCGACCAGTAGGGGTGGGACTGCCGTTGTCGGCGGAATTGCCGCCGTGGCAGCGGCGTCCCGACTGGCACCCCACGACGCTGCGGCCGACCTCCGAGGGATATTCGGCCGAAGCCGTCGCCGCTTTGCACCCGGACCTGATCCTGGCGGGCAGCGACTACTACATCGACCGCGAATACCCGGCGCTGTCGGCGATCGCGCCGACCACGGCATTCGAAACCGCGCCGGACGAGGAACCTTGGCAGGCCACCACGCGGCAGGTCGGCGCAGCGTTGGGCGAATCCGTCCGAGCGGACGAGCTGGTGTCCGATGTGGAGCGTCGAATCCGGGATGCTTCGGCGGCGCACCCGCAGTTGGCAGGCGCGGAGTTCGCGATCACGCTCGCGCACAGCCCGGGCGGGCTCGGCGTGATCCGCACACCGCGCGACGTCACAGCCCGCACGCTCGCAGAATTCGGAATGCGGTTCGCCTCGGCCGCACAACATCTTCCGGGCAAAGGATTCTCCGCTCAGCTGAGCGCGGAAAGCCTGCACCGAGTGGACACCGACGTGCTGCTGACTTCCTACCCGGATCCGGCCCTGCGCCCGCAGCTGGAGAGTTCCCCGGTTTTCCGGAATCTGAACGTGGTGCGGCGCGGCGGTTACCTGCCGGTGCTCGCGGATTCCTGGCTGGCGTTGCGCGAACCGGGTGTGCTGGCGATTCCGCACCTGATCGACAACGTCGTGCCGGATCTGTCCGCGGCGGCGCAACACCGCTAGCCGAAACCGAGGGAAAACCCTTGTCCGATGAGGACGGACATCGGCGGCACAGCGGCTCGGCGGCTCGGGCGAATTCGCGCGAAACCGGCACCACCACGGCATTTCCGCGGCTGACGCGGCCGAACGCAAAATTTGAGATCGTCTCAGGTTCGACTGAACGGGACCTGTCCACAACGGATCATTGACGCGCTCAGTACGCTACCGCGGCGCGCCGCCGCGCGAACACCTCGCGGCCAGTCCGAGGAAGGAACCGGATGCAGCTCCACGAACTCACCACGCTGTCGATGAAGCCGGGGGCGATTTCCGACGCCCTCACCGCGCTGGAAATCTACACCAGCGACGGCACCCGAGGACGGCTGCTGGGCTGCTGGGAGACCGAGCACGGCGCGGACGGCGGCGACCTGTTGCTGCTGCGGGAATTCGATGATGCCCAGCAGATCGCCCAAGAACGGCAGCGGGTGCTGACCACCGGCGACCCGTTCGGCATCGGGGCGCACCTGGAACGGTTCCACATCGAGACGTTCGCACCGTTCCCGTACCTGCCGCCGATCCAGACCGGACACTTCGGCGGGGTCTACGAGTTCCACACCTACCACCTCAGAATCGGCGGGCTGACGCCCACGATGTCGGGATGGCACGACGCACTACCGCGAAGAACCCGGATGTATCCGCTGACGACGGCGATGTTCGCGCTGGACGGGGCACCCCGCATCACCCACGTCTGGCCGTACCCGGACCTCAAGGCGCGCCAGGAGATCCGGGGCGACGCGCTCGCGCGCGGGATCTGGCCGCCGCGGCACGAGCCGGAGAACATCACCAGCGCGACATCCACGATCGCCTACCCGACGGCGATCTCGCCGTTGTGCTGACAGCCGCGGCACCTGCCCGCGGCCCGGCGAGTCCGCGGCCGATCAGCGCTGCGCCCAGGCTTCGGCGAGCAGCTCGAAAGACCGCAGCCGATCCCGGTGCCCGTGGGTGATCGTGGTGATCAGCAGCTCGTCCGCGCCGGTGACGCGGCGCAGCACGTCCAGCCGTTCCACGACGGTTTCCGGGGAGCCGACGATGCGGGTCTGCAACCGGTCGGCGACCCCTTCCAGCTGGCCCTCGGTCCAGCCACGGCCCGCCGAATCCGCAGGCGTCGAGTACGGCGGAGCGCCCTCGCCGTAGCGGATCTCGTGCACCCACTCCGCGAAGGGTTCGGCGAGGTGGCGCGCGGTCGCATCGTCCTCGGCGACCAGCACGTCCGCCGAGACGATCAGGTACGGCTCGGCCAGCTGGGCCGAAGGCCGGAAGGATTCCCGGTACGAGGCGGCGGTTTCCAGTACCGCGCCCGGTACCGTGTGATAGTTCGCGACGAACGGCAGCCCGTGCTCACCCGCCGTCCGCGAGCTCTGGCCCGCGCTGGCACCCAGGATCCACACCTGCAACGACGCGCCTTCCGCGGACACCGCCCGCGCGGGCAACCCGTCGCCGTCGAGGAACGTGCCATCCAGCCACGCGAGGACTTCGCGGACTTGTTCGCCGTAGTCGTCGTCGCCGCCGTTCGCGCCGAGCAGCCGGGAGTGCGCGGCCAGCCGCTCGGCCGCCGCCCGCGAACCCGGGCGCAGCGCCGCGCGCGGCACCGGCAAACCGTCCACCACTCGGGATTCCAGCGGTCGCGGCGCCCCTTGTCGTGCGGTGGCCAGCTCGGCGGCCTTGGCCAGCCCGGAACGCCCGAGGCCGAGGTCGACGCGATCCGGGTGCAGGTGCGCGAGGGTGCCGAAGTCCTCGGCGACGCGCAGCGGCGTGTGCAGGCCGAGCAGCACGGCACCGGAGCCGACCCGGATCCGGCCGGTGGCGCCGAGCACGGAGCCGATCAGCACCGCGGGAGATGACGATGCCACCCCGGGCGCCAGGTGGTGTTCTGCCAGCCAGAAGCGTCGATATCCGAGGCGGTCGACGTGCCGCGCGAGGTCGACGGTGTCGTGCAGCGCCTCGGCAGCGGTGCTCCCGGCGGACACCGGTGCGAGGTCCAGGACCGAAAGCGGCGTCAACGCTGCCTCCTCCACAGGAGTTTCGATGTGGTCCACCGAGCCGCGCGCCCGGCGATTGCGGGACTGCGGCCGGAAAGCCCGCTGCTGCTCGGCTTCGGGCCGCGGCAGGTGCGCTCGACCTGGAACGCGCATCGGGCGTCCGTCGAGGATCAACCGATTCCTGTCCGGAATGGACGGACGTGCGGGCTGGTTTTTGAGGCGGAGACGGGATTCGAACCCGCGTGAAGGGCTTTGCAGGCCCTTACCTAGCCGCTCGGTCACTCCGCCACGGAAGTCCACAAAGGACGACGGGCGCGGCCGCGTTCCGGCTCAGCGAGCACAGATCGCGCTTGCGTGCCGCCGCAGATCGACGTGCAAGCGAGCGACCAGGCCAGAACTCATGCCGAGGATTCTTGCGCCACCGGTGCCGGGCGTCAATCGCCGCCCGAGCCGTCCCACAGCGTGGGCGCGAGTTGCGCCGAACGGGCGCTGTCCGCGAAGTGGTCGATCACGCAACGAGCCGCTGGGCCCGCTATCACCTGCGCAGATGCGTCTGCGAGGAGCCCTTGGCGCCGGTCTTGGATCCCAAGTTCGACGCTGGGTGTTTGCCCTTTTCAAGCGGCGTCAGCCGCTTCCGCCACGTACGCAACCCGAGCACCGGCGCATGAGGTTCCGCTACCCGGGCACCTACCCAAAACGAGTTCAAAGACGGGCTCATAAGCTGGGCAGCGATGCGACGCAAACCCCGTTCCCCGTTCCCGCAGCGGGACGGCTTGGACGCCGTGCGGCTGCGCACGCCGGACGGCGGGACGTGGCCGACCATGCGGGACCACCTCGTCGACCGGCTGCCCATCGCCGCAGCCGAGGTCGATCGGATGCTGCGCGAGCAGCGGGTCGCCGGTCCGGGCGGGCTCGTCGATGCCGAAACCCCGTTCGCGCCGCGCACTTCGCTGTGGATGCAGCGCGAAACCGCGCCGGAACCGCCCGTTCCGCACTCCGTCGAGGTGCTGCACCGGGACGCGGACATCCTCGTCGCGGACAAGCCGCATTTCCTGGCGACGACCCCGCGCGGCGGGCACATCACCGAGACCGCGCTGGTGCGGTTGCGCCGCGAGCTGGAGCTGCCGGAGCTGAGCCCGGCGCACCGGCTGGACCGGATGACGGCCGGGCTGGTGCTGTTCACCGTCCGGCCCGATGCGCGGCGCGAGTACCAGGGCTTGTTCCAGGACCGGGCGGTGCGCAAGGAATACCTCGCCGTGGCCCGGCACGATCCACAGCTGGTGCTGCCGCGCACGGTGCGCAGCAGGATCGTCAAAGAACGCGGTGTGCTGCAGGCGCAAGAGGTTCCTGGCCCGCCGAACAGCGAAACCCGCGTGGAGCTCATCGAGCACCGCGACGGCCTGGGCCGCTACCGGCTGCTGCCCACGACAGGACGCACCCACCAGCTGCGGGTGCACCTGGCCGCGCTGGGTGTGCCGATCGCGGGCGACGACCTCTACCCGCAGGTCCGGGACCGCGCCGACGACGACTTCACCGACCCGTTGCAGTTGCTCGCGTCCGTGCTCGAATTCCGCGATCCGCGCACCGGCCTGCTGCGGCGCTTCGAGACCCGGCGCACGCTGGAGTCCTGGCCGGCACCGCGCTGAAACCGCAATTTTCCGCGCCACCGGAACACCCCGAGCTCGATCGGGAACAATTCGGCACCAGCGCACCAAAGTGTCAAGGGCGTAAACCGCTCAGCGCAGTGCCGACGCCGCCGCGCGAGCCTTAGAATCGATTCCGTTCCCGGGACATTTCCGCTACCAGCACACTCCGCCGTTTCCGAAAACCCGGCGGGAGCGCCGGAACGAGCAGAGGAAGTGAGGCGAGCATGGCGTCCATCACCCGGATCGAAGCGAACATCGCCACCGCCGACGCAGCGAACGCGGACACCAGAAGCGATGTCTACCTCGGCATCGCCGGACGCGAATTCGGGCTCAGCACCGGCCGGGACGACTTCCGGCGCGGCGAGACCGACCGGTTCGTGCTCGGCGAAGGAGCCAACGTCACCGACGCCCAGTACAAAGACCCCAGACGTCCGCAACTGGAAACCGAGGACCTGGAGCGGTTTCCCACCTACATCCGAATGCACCCGGCCGGCGAGTACCCCGGCTGGCTGGTCGAACGGGTTTGGGTGGTGGTCAACCCGGAATACCGTCCGCAGGAATTCGACAACTCGCGGCTGGAAGGCACCGGACAGCAGATCTGGCTGCACCAGCCCTACGGGCTCGTCCTGTACCTGACCCGGACGTGAGCCCGCCCGGAGCGCCGGCCCCACCCGGCGCTCCGGCTCTGCTTTCCCAGGTGAACCGCCGCAACGACGATCTCGGGGTGAACATGGACGTGCGGACGAGCAGCGCGGCACCGGCGGAGCCCGACGCCGGGCCGACCGAGCAGCACATCGAAATCCCGCCCTTCTTCTGCCCGATCGAACCCGTGATGCACCCGGACAAGGACGCGGTGCACCGCCGTTCCGGGCAGTGGGCGCAGCGGCTCGGCCTGGTGCGCAACGCGGGCGAACTGGAGCGCTGGTACGCCTCCACCTCGGCCGATTTCTACGGCGGAATGGTGCCGAACGCGGTGACCGAGCACTACCAGATCGCCGCGAACTGGGTGTATTGGGGATTCTCCTTCGACGACGCGCATTGCGACGAAGGCGGCAATTGCACGGACCCGACCCGGTTCATCCCGGTGGCCGCGCGACTGCTGCGCATCCTGGACACCGGTGATGAATCGCTGTGCCGCGGGGATCCGCACCTGCTCGGGCTCTGCGATCTGGCGCATTCCTACCGGCGGCTGGCGACTCCGGCCCAGACCGAACGGTGGATCAACGCGCACCGCAGGTGGTTGTTCGGAGTCGTGCAGCAGAACGCGCAACGCGCCGCGGGTGGACCGAAGACCCTCGACGACTTCTTCGTCGTCCGCCTGCACGACTGCGGCGGCCCGCCGACCCAATCCATGTTCGAATTCGCGAACGCGGCCGAAATTCCCGGTTCCGAACTGCACGCCGCGCCGGTGCGGGCGCTGACCGAACTGTTCTGGATGGTGGCCGCGCTGGACAACGACCGGGTCTCCCGGCACAAGGAAATGCTCGGCCAGCAGGACGGGCACAACCTCACCGACGCGGTGCGCACCGTCACCGGCACCGATGTGCAGGAAGCCGAGGCGACCGCGATCGCCTACCGGGACCGGCTGATGCTGCTGTTCCTGCGGTTGCGCGAGCAGGTCCGCCGCGGCGCCTCCGAGCCGTTGCGGATCTACCTGGACAGCCTCGCCCACGGCATCCGCGCCAACATCGACTGGAGCCTGCGGACTCCCCGGTACACCGTGCTCTACGCCGCGGACGGGATCACTCCGGCCGTACGGCTGCGGTTGAATGGGTCCGTTGTGGACTCTCCTGCGGTGCGCCGCGCGGAGCCGCTGCCCTTCCCGTCGATCGCCTGGTGGTGGACGCAACTCGACTAGTCGGCCGCGTTGCGGGGTCGCCTCATGCGTGATCCCCGGCGGTCGCGTTCCGCCGGGGATCATCGCTAGGTTCAGCCGTCGAAGCGCCCGTCTTTGACGGCTTCGACGAACGCGGTCCACTGGCCGCTCGTCGTGGTGAAGTACCCGGCGGCGCGGTCTTTGGTGTCACGCACCGCGGCGCCGTCAGCAGCACGGCCTACCTCGACGCAAGCGGTCTGCTGTGATGACCGGCTGGATTTCCGCCATCCCGTCACCTGTCGCGTCAGGTGCTCTCCTCCAACATCGCTGCCCGCCCCCGGAACCTTTCGCCCCGAGTGAACGGACCGTTTGACCAATCTAGTGGGACCAAAGTTCCGTTCACTCCAAACGCACCCGCCGGAACGTTCCGAGTGAACGGACTGTTCGTCCAATCTAGTGGGACCAGCGGGCCGTTCACTCCGATCACCGGTTGCGGCGCGCCCACAGCGCGGCGAGCGCCGCGCCCGCCAAGCCGTCGCGCAGCCTCGTGGAACGCGGGGTCCGCGCGGGCGCGTTCTGGTTGACGTGGAAGGTGAATTCCCGATCGGACAGGTCGCCGGTGACGCTGCGCGCCTGCTCCGTGAGCGTGTCCGCGACAAGCATCAGCTCCACCAGCGTGCGCGCGGCGTTGCCCGCTGACAGTGCATCCTTGGCAAGTTCGGCCAGCATCCGCGCCAATTGCTGCTGGAACACGTCCGTGATGGACAGTTCCGGGGCGAGGAAGCGCACCGAGCCTTCCATGTTGGCGAACGACTTGCCCAGCACCGAGATCACCGGGTTGGTCTTGATGCCGCGCTTGGTGGACTGCTGCAGCACGCTGGTCAGCGTCACGCCGAAGTTCAGCTCGGACAGCGAGGCCGCCGCGATCTGCGGCGTCAGCGCGGCCATGTCCGCGGCGAACGCGGGTACGTCCGCCCAGGCGGTGGCGTGGCCGAGTTCGGTCCACGCCTTGGCCAGCCCGTGCCCGTCGTTGCGCGCCAGGTGCAACAGCACCAGCATGATCGTCATGCTGGTGCGGCGGTCGACCCGGCCGACCATGCCCCAGTCGATCAGCGTGGCCCGGCCTTCGCCGTCGACGAAGATGTTGCCCGGGTGCGGGTCGGCGTGGAACATGCGGTTCACGAAGAAACCCCGGAACTGCAACGCCAGCAGGTCCGTGCCGATCGCTTTGCGCAGCGCCGCGGGAAGTTCCTCGGGCGCGATCTCACGCACCGACCGGCCCGGCGCCAGCGTCTGCACCAGCACGTGCCGGGTCGCCTGCACCACCCTCGGCACGTCCAGCGTCGGGAAGTCGCGGACGGCTTTGCGGGCTTCGCGCATGTTCGCGGCCTCGGCGGTGAAGTCCAGTTCCGGGCGCATCGCGTCGAACAGCACGCCCAGCATCGCGTCGATGTCGACGACCGCGTTGAACCGCGGCGCTCCCTTGCCGACGATGCGCGCCGCTTTCCGCAGCAGCGCCATGTCCTCCAGCACGGTCGCGGCCACATCCGGGCGCTGGATCTTGACCACGCCGGGCGAGCCGTCGCGCAACGTGACCCGGTAGACCTGCGCCAGCGAGGCGGTGCCGACGGGTTCGAGGATGTCGAAGTCGCGGAACTGCTCCTTCCACTCGCTGCCCAGGTCGGCGGCCAGCACCGGCTCGAAATCCGAGAACGGCAGCGGGTGCACGTGGTCGTGCAGGTTCTCCAGCTCGGCGATCATCGTCCGGGAGACGATGTCCGGGCGGGTGGAGAGCATCTGCCCGAGCTTGATGTAGAACGGGCCGAGCTCCTCCAGCGCCCGCCGGACCTCGCGGGCGCGCTCGTGCGGGGCCGCGTCGCCGGTTCCGCGGTGCACGGTCCGGGTGAGCTCGGTGCGGCACAGCGCACCGAGCACCCCGGCGACTCGCCGCAGCCGGTCCAGGCCCATCAGGTCCGGTGCTCGGGCGCGGCCGGGCCCGGTGCCTGCTGCAGCGAAGCCCGCAACGAGTCGACCGAGTCGTTGAGCTGCCTTATCTGGTCCGGCAGCCCGTCCTCCGGGCTGCGCCGCGGCTCGGCCACGGCCGGGTGCGAGCGGCCGGCCTCGACCACTCGGGGACTGCCGCGGCGCTGGCCGCGGCGGCGGTAGTCGCCGCGCCGATTCCCGGTGCGCCGATCACCCCTGCGCCAATCATCCACGGGCCGATCGTCCCAGTCCCACGGATCGCAGTCCCACGGGTCGTCCCAGTAATCCCCGTCCCAATCGTCGCAGCGCCGATCCAGGAGTTCGTCGAACGCTTTTTTCGCATCGTCGGCGATGTTTCCGACGAGGTCGCGAAAAGTGTCGATGGTGCCCATTTGCGGTTCTCCTCCTTGCATTCGTTTTCGATTGCGTGGTGGCACTCGCGCAACGGGCGGCGTTCAGCGCTGCCGCCGGGTGGCCTGCCCGGCGAGTTCCGCGAGGCTTTCCCGCACCGGCCGGCGCACCGGCATTCGCCCGAGCACACCCAGCGCTTCGGCCGTGCGCTGCTCGATCAGCTCGCGAACCGCCCGGTGCGCCCCGGTTTCGTCGATGATGCCGCGCAGTTGCGCCGCCCCTTCCTCGTCGAGCCCGGGCGCACCGTGCAGCCGCCGGATCGTGCGGCGCTGCTGCTCGGTGGCGCGCCGCCACGTGAGTCCGATGAGCACCGTCGGCTTTCCCGCGCGCAAGTCGTCCAGCCTGGATTTCCCGGTCACGGCCGGGTCGCCGAACACTCCGAGCAGGTCGTCGCGCAGCTGGAACGCCGTGCCGAGCAGGAAGCCGAACTCCGCGCAGCGGGCCAGCAGCTCGCGGTCCGCACCGGCGAGCGCGGCGCCGATCTGCATCGGCCGGGCCACGGTGTAGGCCGCGGTCTTGTGCCGGATCACCCGCCACGCCTGGTCCAGCGGGTCCAGCGCGCCCTCGCCCGCCAGGTCCAGGTACTGCCCCGCGATGAGTTCGGTGCGCATGGCCTGCACGAACGGCCGCACGTCCGCCCACCGCTGCTGCGGGATCCCCGCGCTGTGCAACAGCTCGTCGGACCACACCAGGCACGCGTCGCCGAGCAGGATCGCCACGTTGACGCCGAACCCGGCATCGACCGGAGCCGGTGCCGCGCCGGAAGCTCCCGGTGCACCACGCTGCTCCGGCACCTGCGCCCCGAACCGGCGGTGCACGGTCGGTTTGCCGCGCCGCTGGTCGGAACCGTCCATCACGTCGTCGTGGATCAACGCGAAGGAGTGGAACAGCTCCAGCGCCGCTGCCACGCCGAGCACCACCTCGCTGCGCGGATCCCCGCCCGCTGCGGCGAATCCGGCGCAGCAGAACAGCGGGCGCAGCCGTTTGCCGCCCGCCTGGAAGTCCCGGACGACCTCGATCAGCGGCGGCAGGCCGGGATCGGGGGCGCGTGCCGAGCAGGAGCCCATGAACCGCTCCAGCACGGTGTCCACGTCCCGGCGCAGGAGCTCCAGCGGGACCATCGGGGGTTGTTCGGAGGTTTCCGCCAGGTCGGGTCGAGCCATCGCTGCCGCCTCTCGGACGAACCGCCGCCTCAACGGCGCGCGCCTGCGCTGTTTCCGGACGATGCGGCGCCCGAACAATGCGGCGTCCGGACAATGCTCTGGAATCGACTGCGAAATGCGCCGCACTTCGGACCGTAACAGCGGCCGGGACACCGGGGAATGGCGCGGAGAAACCCGATGCGGTGCTACACCCGGACGAGTCGCACCGGGAATCCGAAAAGAGCAGCGCCCGATAATTAGCGCGGGCGTCCGCAATTCTTCGCCGGGTCGTTCGCGGCGGAGCGCACCCCCGCCCGCCCCTCCGGGAGTGACCGCTGCCTGCGGGCCTGACATCCGGCTTCGATCAACCGTGCGAGCGACCCGAGCCTCCGGGACGGCGCGCACGTCGACCGGCCTACTCGTGCAGCATCAGCCGCCGCACGGCCAGTTCGGCGTAGAGCGCGGCGCCTTCGGCGAGCACCGAGTCGTCGTAGACCGCCAGCGGGCTGTGGTTGTAGGGCGCCGTGCGGGGGTCGGCCTCCGGCGGCACCGCGCTGAGCCCCACGAAGCCGCCCGGCACGTGCTGGAGCACCCGCGAGAAGTCCTCCGAACCGCCGAGGGGGTTGGCCAGTTCCTCGTAGCGGGTGTCGCCGAACAGCTCGGCGATCGTGGCGGCGACGAACCCGGTTTCCGCGGCGTCGGTGACCGTGACCGGATAGCCCTCGGCCAACTCGACGTCCACGGTCACGCCGTGCGCGGCTGCGATGCCGTGCAGCAACTCCTCGGTCAGCGCGCGGACCCGCGCCCGGGCGTCCGCGGAGAACGACCGCACCGTGGCGCCGAACTCGGCGGTGTCCGGGATGACGTTGTGCGCGGTGCCCGCGCGCACCGTGCCGACCGTGACCACCACCGGGTCGAAGATGTCGAACCGCCGCCCCACCATCGTCTGCAGCCCGGTGATCATCTCCGCCATCGCGGGAACCGGGTCGTGCGCCCGGTGCGGTGCGGAACCGTGCCCGCCGGCGCCTCGAACCACCACTTTCAGCTCGTCCGATGCGGACAGCGCCGCGCCGGGCCTGCTGACGAACTTCCCGTGCGGAGCGGCGGAGGAGAACACGTGCATGGCGTAGGCGGTGTCGGCCCGGCGACCGGCGGCGTCGAGCACTCCTTCGTCGATCATCGTCCCGGCGCCGTCGTAGCCCTCCTCGCCCGGCTGGAACATCAGCACCACGTCTCCGGCGAGCCGGTCGCGGTGCTGCGAGAGCAGCCGGGCCGCGCCGGTGAGCATTGCAGTGTGCAGGTCGTGCCCGCAGGCGTGCATCGCGCCGTTCGTCGAGGCGTAGTCGAGCCCGGTGCGCTCGTGGACGGGCAAGGCGTCCATGTCGGCGCGCAGCAAGACCGTGCGCTGTGACTGCGCTGAGCCGCGCAGCACCGCGGTGACCGACGTGCATTGCCCGCCCGTGCGCACTTCCAGGCCGAGCCCGTCGAGTTCGGCGAGCACGCTGTCCTGCGTGCGCGGCAGTTGCAGGCCGACTTCCGGTTCGCGGTGCAGGCGGCGGCGCAGCCGCACCAGCTCGCCGGACATCTCGCGCGCATCCTCCACTATGGACACCATGGCCCCTTTCCCCTTGAGAATCCCGAAATCACACCGCGGCGCCGTCGCGATCCGACGCCGGATCGCTGCTTTGCGCGGACTCCGGCAGCAGCAGCGCGGCCACCAGCGACAGCACCGCAGCCCCCACCAGGTAGTAGGCGGGTGCCAGCCGGCCGCTCGCGGCCAGCGCGCTCAGGATCAGCGGCGTGAAGCCGCCGAACACCGACACGGAGACGCTGTAGGCGACCGAGAGCCCGCTGTAGCGCACGCTGGTCGGGAAGCTCTCGGCCAGCGCCGTGGCCAAGCACCCGGTCATCGGCGCGAGCACCACGGCCAGCACGAGGTAACCGAGCGCGGCCGAGCCGAACGTGCCGTGCAGGAACAGCAGGTACGTGGGCACCGCGCACACCACCAGCACGGCCAGCGAACCGACGAGCATCGGCCTGCGCCGCCCGATGCGGTCCGCGTACAGCGCCCACAGCGGGATCAGCACCAGCTGCGCGCAGGTACCGATCATCATCGCGGCGAACATCTGCCCGCGCGCGAGACCGACCTGCTCGACCAGGAACGCCGGGAAGAACGCTTGCACCATGTAGAAGAACGTCGTGCCGGTGATCATCAAGCCGATCACCTTCAGCACGTTCGGCCAGTGGTCGCGCAGCACCGTCGGCAGCGGCGCGCCCCGTTCGCCGCCCTGCTCGGCCTTGAACTGAGGTGTCTCGTCCAGGCGCAGCCGCAGGTAGAAGCCGATGACGCCGAGCGGCAACGTGAGCAGGAACGGAATCCGCCAGCCCCACGCGTTGAGGGCCTGCTCGCTGAGCACCGCGCTCAGCGAAGCACCGACCGCGGAACCGGCGAGCCCGGCCAGCATCTGGGTGAAGAACTGCCAGCTGCCGAAGAAGTTCCTCCGGTGCTCGGGCGCGTACTCGACCATGTAGGCCGTCGCGCCGCCGAACTCGCCACCGGCGGAGAACCCCTGCGCCACCCGCGCCACGATCAGCAGGATCGGCGCGAGCACACCGATGGCGTCGGCGTTCGGCAGCACGCCGATCACGAAGGTGGCCGCCGACATCCCGATCAGCGACACGGCGAGCGTGCCGCGCCTGCCGAGCCGGTCACCGAAGTGCCCGAACACCAGCGCGCCGAGCGGGCGCAGCACGAACGAGATGCCGAACGCGGCGAACGTGGGGATCAGCGAGGTCGTCCCGTCCGGGACGGGGAAGAAGTTCACCGCGATGGCGGCGGCGAAGAACCCGTAGAGGGTGAACTCGAACCATTCGACGAAGTTGCCGATCGACGCCGCCAGCACGGCTTTGCGGCGCACGGCCGGTGGCGCCGGTGCGGCGCCGTTCGGTGGGTGGTTCGGCTCGGTCACTTCGGCACCTGCTTTCACTTCAGCCGGGGACCTCGCGGTCCGGCACCCGGCTGCGGGCGTCCATCGCGGCGGCAGCTCCGGGCTCGACGAGCCCCGGCTCGCACTGGGCACCACCGGGCACCGGACCCCGCGGAGTGATCGGCGACACGGCGTGCTGAGGTGACAGGCAGTGTGCTGCTGCGGGAACAACGGTCGAACAGATCGAAGGATTCGTGCACGGCGAAGCGCTGCTGGAGGTGATTCGTGCATCCGCTGCTGGACGAGCAGGACCTGTCACTGCTGCACGCCCTGCAGGTCGCACCTCGGGTGAGCTGGGCGGATGCCGCGCGCGTGCTCGGTTCGACGGCGACGACGCTGGCCGCGCGCTGGGAACGGCTGCGCTCCAGCGGAACGGCGTGGGTCACCGCGCACGCGGGCGGGAAGCTGAGCACGGTCACGCTCGCGTTCGTCGAGCTCGACGTCGCCCCGCAGCGGCGGAGCGAGGTCATCGGCGCGTTGTGCCGCGACCCGCGGGCGGCCACGATCGACGAGACCGCCAGCGGCCGGGACCTGATCATCACCGTGCTGACTCCGGACCACGACTCGCTGACGCGGTTCGCGCTCGACGAGCTGCCGCGGATCCCGGGCGTGCAGCGGGTCGACACGCACCTGGCGACGAAGGTGCACGCGGAGGGCAGCCGCTGGCGGCTCGACGCGCTCGACCCGGCACAGCGATCCGAGCTGCAGGCCGCCGCACCGCGGACCGACGGGTTCACCTCGCTCCCGGAGCACTACTGGCCGCTGGTCGAGGCGCTGATCCACGATGGACGGCGCAGCGCCGCCGACATCGCGCGCGTCCTCGACCGCAATCCGGCCACGGTGCGGCGGCAGGTCGGCAGGTTGCTGGCCTCGGAGCAGCTGTCCTTCCGCTGCGACGTGGCGCAGGTCCGTTCGCAGTGGCCGATGTCGTGCATCTTCCTGGCCGAGCTGCCCGCCGCGGAACTGGACCGCACGGTGCGCTCGTTGCGCACCCTCGCCGAACTGCGGCTGTGCGTGTCCACAGTGGGCAAGGCGAACCTGCTTTTCCAGCTGTGGGCGCGTTCGCCCGCCGATCTGCGGCGGCTGGAGCTGCTGCTGGCCGAGAAGCTGCCGCGGCTGTCGATCAACGAGCGGGTGCTGGTGCTGCGGGTGGCCAAGCGGATGGGCTGGCTGCTGGACGAATCCGGGCGCTGCACCGGGGAAGTCGTGGTGCCCAGCGTGACTCCCCGGTGGCTGCCCGGGTGACTTCGGCCGGTCGGAAGACTGCTGTTGCCCGAATGACCGTTGCCCGCCCGGATCGCTGCGGCTGCCGGGTGATCAGCCGGTGACCTCGTGCTCGGCGACGGTCCAGGCGCGGGCCTGATCGCTGAGCGTCACGCCGAGTCCGGGACGCGCGGACAGGTGCATCCGCCCGTCGGAGATCTCCAAGTGCTCGTTGAACAACGGGTCCAGCCACTCGAAGTGCTCCACCCACGGTTCGTGCGGATACGCCGCGGCGAGGTGCACGTGGATCTCCATCGCGAAGTGCGGCGCGAGTTGCAGGTGCTGCTGCTCGGCCAGCGCCATGACCTTCAGGAATCGCGAGATCCCGCCGATGCGGGGAGCGTCCGGCTGCACCACGTCGGCGCCGCCGAGCCGGATGAGCTCCGCGTGCTCGGCGGTGCTCGCCAGCATCTCGCCGGTCGCGATCGGAGTGTCGAATGTGGACGCCAGCGCGTGGTGGCCCGCGGAGTCGTAGGCGTCCAGCGGTTCCTCGATCCACACCAGTTCCAGCGGTTCGAGTGCCCGGCACATCCGGCGCGCCGCGGTCCGGTCCCACTGCTGGTTCGCGTCGACCATCAGCGGGACGGAATCGCCGAGCTTCTCCCGGACCGCGCTGACCCTGGCCAGGTCCGCGGCGCCGTCCGGGTGCCCGACTTTCAGCTTGATCCCGCCGATGCCGTCGCGCACCGAGCTCGCGGCGCGTTCCACGACTTCTTCGATCGGCGCGTGCAGAAATCCACCCGATGTGTTGTAGCAGCGCACCGAATCCCTGTGCGCCCCAAGGAGTTTGCCCAGCGGCAAGTCCGCGCGCTTGGCCTTGAGGTCCCACAGCGCGACGTCGAAGGCGGCGATCGCCTGGATCGCCAGTCCGCTGCGCCCGACCGAGGCGCCCGCCCAGACGAGCTTGTCCCAGATCTTGCCGATGTCGCTGGGATCCTCGTCCAGCAGCACCGGTGCGATCTCGCGCGCGTGCGCGAACTGGCCGGGTCCGCCCGCGCGCTTGGAGTAGCTGAAGCCGATGCCTTCCGCGCCGTCGTCGGTGCTGATCTCGGCGAACAGCATCGCGACCTCGGTCATCGGCCGTTGCCTGCCGGTGAGCACCTTGGCGTCGGAGATCGCGGTCGGCAGCGGCAGTGTGATCGACGAGATCTTCACCCGGCTGATCCGGTCGAAACCCGTGCTCATGGTCGCTCCATTCGTGACGTGTGCGGCGCTTCAGCGAACGGATCCTCCACAGAGGACTACTCAGTCCGCGTCGAACTGGATTCGTTTGATCGGGCCCATCACCGCGAAACCGACCAGTGCGAGCAGTCCGTGCGCGGCCACGAACCACAACGCGGTGTGGAAGGAACCGGTGACCTGCACGGTGTAGCCGATGACGATCGGCGTGACGATCCCCGCGGCGTTGCCGAACGCGTTCATGGTCGAGCCGACGAAACTCGCGGCCTCCGGCGGCGCGATGTCGGTGGTGATCGCCCAGCCGAGCGCGCCGAGCCCCTTGCCGAAGAACGCCAGCGTCATCAGCGCGATGATCAGCGCGCTGCTGTCGGTGAGATTGCACAGCCCGATGCTGGTGGCCAGCACCATCCCGAGCACAGAAGGGATTTTGCGCGCGGCGGTCACCGAAAGCCCGCGACGCAGCAACGCGTCCGAGAAGAAGCCGCCGAGCAGCCCGCCGCCGAACCCGCACAGCGCCGGGAGCGCCGCGACGAAACCGACTTCGAGAAGCGACAATCCGCGGCCCTGCACCAAGTAAACCGGGAACCAGGTGATGAAGAAGTACGTCAGCGCGTTGATCGCGTACTGCGTGATGTAGACGCCCCACAGCCCGCGGAAGGTGAAGATCTTCCCGAGGCTGCGCCAGTTCAGCGCCTCCCGCGATGCGCCGCGCGCACCCGCCTCATCAAGGTCGACGAGCCCGCCGCCGTCGCGGATCGTTCCCAGCTCCTTCGCGCTCACGCGCGGATGGTTCCGCGGCGAATCCATCCACCGGAACCACAGCACGGCCAGCACCAGCCCCAGCGCACCGAGCATCACGAACACCCAGCGCCAGCCGAACTGGTGCGTAAGCCACCCCATGACCGGCGCGAACGCTGCGGTGGCGAAGTACTGCGCGGAGTTGAACACCGCCGTGGCCCTGCCCCGCTCCGCGGTCGGGAACCAGGTCGTCGCCACCCGCGCGTTGGCGGGAAATGCCGGGGATTCGAAGGCGCCCAGCAGCAGCCGGAGCACGAAGATGGTCGTCACGGCCACCAGCACCGGTGTCGTGATCAGCCCGACGAGGCTCACCGCGAGCGTGACCAACGTCCACAGCACGAGGCTCAGGCCGTAGATCCGGCGCGCGCCGAACCGGTCGAGCAGCACGCCGCCGGGCAGTTGCGCGATCACGTAGGCCCAGCTGAACGCCGAGAAGATGTAGCCCAGCTGCACGGTGCTGAAGCCCAGATCGGCCTGCACGCTGCTGCCGGTGATCGACAGGCTGCTGCGATCCGCGTAATTCACCGTGGTGATCACGAAGATCAGCGCGAGCACCAGCATCCGGGTCGGCACCCTGGGCCCGGCCGGACTTCCCGCGCCTGCCCCATTTTTCGCGCTGACCCTCGGTTCGGTATCAGACATCGTCGTCCTTCCCGGTGCGAAACCGGCGGCGCCGCCTCGCCCGCCTACCGTCCGGCGGGATCGAAGACTAGGACGAGCCCGGATGCGGATCTAACACCGTTTTCGCATGTTCCGATGCGGCGAGGGCATTGCTCGCGGTCAGCTCGACCCGCACCGGAACGGCTGCCGGGTGGGAGCTCCCCACGCAGAACAGCCACCCAGCGTAGCCGATTACCTCCAAAGTGGGACGGTGTGGTACACCTTGATCGACACGGCAAGTACTTCTTCAGCCACACCCGGTGCCACCGGGCGGTGAGGAGCCCTGTTGGTCCGGCAGCGCAGCAGCGACACGCAGCAGCCCAACGTCGCCCGCGTCTACGACTACTTCCTGGGCGGGGCGGCGAACTACGCGGTGGACCGCGAGTTCGGCAAGCGCGCGCTGCAGCGGTTCCCGTTCGTCGAATCGGTCGCGAAGGCGAATCGGCTGTTCCTGCACCGGACGGTGCGCTACCTGCTGTCCCAAGGCGTCCGGCAGTTCATCGACATCGGCTCGGGCGTGCCGACGATGGGTGCGACGCACCAGGTCGCCGCCGAGGCCGGTGGCGCACGCGTCGTCTACGTCGACAACGAGGACGTCGCGGTGGCGCAGTCGAAGCTGGAGCTGGAGCGCGACGGCGACCCGCGGCGGCACACCGTGGTGCGCGCCGACCTCCGCGAACCGGACGAGCTGTGGCAGGCCGTGGCCACCTCCGGAATCGTGACGCTGCGCGAACCGGTCGCGGTGCTGCTGCTGGTAGTGCTGCACGTCAAGCAGCTCGACGACGCCGGCCGCGATGTCGGCCCGGCCTCGGTCGCGCGGTTGCGCGAGCTGATCTCGCCCGGTTCCTACCTCGCGCTCTCGCACGGCACCGACGATCAGGTTCCCGACGGGCGCGCCACCAAGATGGCCGAGTTCGCGGCGATGTACGACCACACCGCGACCCCGGTGATCTGGCGCTCGCAAGCCGAGATCGAGGCGCTGTTCGGGAACTTCGAGATGGTCGAGCCGGGCATGACCTGGACCCCGCTGTGGCGCCCGGAGTACGGCGACTCCAGCGAGCCGGACCTCGGGTTCAGCGATCCTTCGGAGTCCATCGGCTGGGCGGGCGTCGCCCGCAAGCCACGGCCACAGGTGTTCTGAGTCCGGGACCCGGCGAGCCGGATGGACCGCCGGGCACCGCGGATTCCGGCCCCGCCGCGAGCACGATCCGCCAGTAGGCGGTCACCTGCCCTCCGGCCACGTGTGGTAACCATTGGCCTTCGCGTTCTTCGGTCGTGATCGGCGTGCTCGTTCGGTGAGGAGATCCCCGTGGTCCGGCAACGCAAGATCGATACGCACCAGCCCAACGTCGCGCGCGTCTACGACTTCTACCTGGGCGGGCAGGCCAATTACGCGGTGGACCGCGAATTCGGCAGGCGCGCGCTGGAACGCTTCCCGTTCGTCGAATCCGTGGCGAAGGCCAACCGGCTGTTCCTGCACCGCGTGGTGCGCTACCTGCTGTCCCAAGGAATTCGGCAGTTCATCGACGTCGGCGCGGGCGTGCCCACGATGGGCGCCACCCACCAGATCGCCGCGGACGCCGGTGTCGAGGCCCGGGTGGTCTACGTGGACAACGAGGAGGTGGCCGTCGCGCACTCCGAACTGGAGCTGGAGCGCAACGGTGACCCGCGGCGGCACGGCGTGCTCCGCGCCGACCTGTGCGAACCCGACGAGCTGTGGCAAGCCGTGGCGGGCACCGGAATCCTGAAGCTGCGCGAGCCCGTCGCGCTGCTGATGATCGCGGTGCTGCACGTGCAACAGCTCGACGATCAAGGCCAGGACATCGGCCCCGCCTGCGTCGAGCGGTTCCGCGAACTGCTCTCCCCCGGCTCCTACCTGGCGTTGTCGCACGGCACCGCGGACGACGTGCCGGACGGGCTGGCAACGGAAATGGCCGAGTGCGCGGCGATGTACGACCACACCGCCACTCCGGTGCTGTGGCGCTCGCACCGCGAGATCGAGGCGCTCTTCGGCGACTTCGAGGTCGCCGAGCCGGGAGCCACCTGGACCCCGCTGTGGCGCCCGGAGCACGGCGACGGGCAGACCGCGATCAGCTTCGACGACCCGTCGGAGTCCCTGGTCTGGGCGGGCGTCGCCCGGAAGCCGCGCCGCGCCGAACGGTCCTGAGCCGAAGTCCCGCTCCGGCCGGGACGCTCACGGCAGCCGGTAGGTGTCGGCGAGCAGCCCGAGTTCGGCGTCCAGCAGCTCGCCCGGATCGTGCCCCATGCCGGCGAATTGGCCGTTGACTTCGAGCCCGACGATGCCGTGCAGGCGGGACAGCGCGGTGACCGCACCGGCCAGCGCGGCTCCGGCCGCTGCGGGTTCGACGTGCGCACCGGTCCAGGCCGCCACGGCGGGATCTCGCTCGTTCCACCGTTGCAGCTGGTCGACGAGCGGCTGCTGATCGGGGCGCGCGGCGGCGAACACCCGCACCACCGGTTCCAGCGCCGCGCGCGCGTTGGCCACGGTGTCCGGCGGCGCTGCGTAGCCCGGCAGCGGTGACCCGAAGATCAGCAGGTAGCGGTGCGGTTGTTCGCGCGCCCACGCCCGGTACGCGCGTCCGAGCCGCAACAACCGGGCGCGCGGCGGCGAATCCGGCTCGGCAGGGGCGGACACGGCCGCGGCCAAGTCGTCGTAGGCGTCCCGGACCAGCGCGCTGATCAGCTCGTCCCGCCCGGCGTAGTACCGGTAGAGCGCGGGCCCGGACAGGCCGAGTTCCTTGGCTATCCGGGTCAGCGCGATCGCGCCGATCCCGCCTTCGGACAGCTGCCGCAGGGCGATCGCCTTGATCTCGCCCCTGGTCTGCTCGCGGAACCGGTCCCGCGGTGTCGTCGCGCCCTCGGCCACAGATGTTCCTCCTTGCCACGTTCCGCGACCTAGTCTAGCTTTAGTTACGGTCCATAACTAGTGCGACACGCCATAACAAGGAGCATCCATGCCGCAGCAGCTGCACGTCGTGCTGGGAGCGGGTCCGGCCGGAACGGCGCTGGCCCGCGAACTCGCCCGCCGCGGTCACCGCGTCCGCCTGGTCAACCGCAGCGGCGCAGGCCCGGACGCCGAAGGGGTCGAGCGGGCGCGCGCGGACGTGCTCGACGCCGCCGAGCTGCGGACCGCCGTGCACGGCGCGGACGTCGTGCACCACTGCGTCAACGTCGAATACCACCGGCAGGTCGAAGTGCTGCCGAAGGTCCAGGACGCGGTGCTGGCGGCCGCGGCCGAAGCGGACGCGCGACTCGTCGTGCTGGACACGCTCTACCCGTACGGCGAAACGGACGGGGCGGTGATGACCGAGCGCACCCCGATGAACGCAACCACCCGCAAGGGCCGGATGCGCGCCGAACTGGACGAGAACTACCTCGCCGCGCACCGCTCGGGCCGGGTCCGGGTCGCGCTGGGCCGGTCAGCGGACTTCTTCGGCCCCGGCGTGTTCAACTCGACGCTCGGGGCGACCGCGTTCCCGCCCGCGCTCACCGGCGACCGGGTGCTGGGCTTCGGGGACCTCGACCTGCTGCACAGCTACACCTTCATCGACGACGTCGCCGCGGGCCTCGCCGTGCTCGGCGAGCGCCCGGAATCGGACGGGCAGGTCTGGCACCTGCCCACCGCACCGGCGAGCACGACGCGGGAGGTGCACGAGATCATCGGCAAGCTCGCGGGCCGCCCGCTCGACGTCCACGTGCTGCGCGAGCCCGAACCGTTCGGACCGTTCGACGAGGTCTTCATGGGCGAGTACGCCGAGCTGTTCTACCAGCACACCGAGCACCAGGTGATGGATTCGGGAGCGTTCGAGCGGACCTTCGGCACGCGACCGACCCCGCTGGTGACCGCGCTGGAGACCACGCTCGACTGGTTCCGCACCGCGATTTCCCGCTGACGGCGGCGATTTCCCGGCACGCCCTCAGAGCCAGTCGCGCCGCTTGAACACCACGTACAGCAGCACGCAGACGACGATCATCAGCCCGACCGCCATCGGGTAACCGAAGCTCCAGTGCAGCTCGGGCATGGCGTCGAAGTTCATCCCGTAGACGGTGCCGACCAGCGTCGGCGCGAACAGGATCGCCGCCCACGAGGAGATGCTCTTGACTTGCTCGCTCTGCGCGTAGCTGGCCTCGGTGAGGCTCTTCATCTTCTCGTTCTGCTCCTGGGTGACCAGCGTGGCGTTGACCGACAGGATGTCGGAGATCATCTGCCGGAAGCCGCCGACCCGCTCGGCGACCGTGGTCGCGTGGTCGGTCACGTCCCGCAAGCGGCGGTGCAGTTCCGCGTCGGCGTCGCGCTCGGCGTAGTTCGCGCCGACTTCCTCCAGGATTCCCAGCAGCGGGCTGGTGGCCCGCTGCAGCTCGATGACTTCGCGGGAGAGCTGGTAGGTGCGCCGGGATGCGTTCGGGTCACCACCGAACACCTGCGTTTCGATCTCGTCGATGTCGTGCTGCACGCCTTCCACCACCGGCGCGTAGTCGTCGACCACGGCGTCCAGCACGGCGTAGAGCACCGCGTGCGGCCCGCGGCGCAACAGCTCCGGCGCTGCTTCCATGCGGTCGCGCACCGCGGACAGGTCCGGGGAGCGGCCGTGCCGCACGGTCAGCACGAAGTCCGGGCCGATGAACAGGTGCAGCTCACCGAGTTCGACCTGCTCGGTCTCGTCCAGGTAGCGCGCGGGCCGCAGCACCACGAACAGCGTTTCGTCGTAGCGTTCCACCTTGGGCCGCTGGTGGGCCAGGATGGCGTCTTCGACGGCGAGTTCGTGCAGCCCGAACTCCTCGGCCGCGGCCTGCAGTTCCTCGGCGCTGGGGCGGTAGAGCCCGACCCAGGCCATCGCGCCGTCCTCGTCCGCCAGCGCGCGACTGGTCTCGGCCAGCGACTCCGGCGAGTGCGCGCGCCGGCCGTCGACGTAGATCGCGGTGCCGACCAGCCGTTCGTCCGGCGACGCCTGTTCGACGCGGGCGCCGTGCCCGGCCTGCTCGCCCGCTCCCCCGCTGCGCGCCCCCGGCAGCCGCGGGCCTTGCTGTGCCATCCGGTGATGCCCTCCCTGCGTGTCCGGCACGCCACCCTAACCGCGCCGGGTACGCGGTTTCCGAGCACGTTGCGCCCGGAGTGAACGGCCCGCTGGTCCCAATAGATTGGACGAACAGGCCGTTCACTCCGCGATCAGGGGCACTCGGCCGACACACGCGGGCGCCGCTCGATCCGCGCACTCATACCGGAGTGAACGGACCGTTGGTCCCAATAGATTGGGCGAACAGGCCGTTCGCTCCAGGCTCGTGGCAGTGGGAGGGTCAGTGGCAGGGCGGTGCGGGAACGTCCAACGTGGGGTTCCGGTCGAAGAATCCGTTGGGCTTCAAGGTGAATCCGCAGGTGTCGATCGGCATCACCGGCCAGTCCTCGGTGCGCGGGAAGTGCGTCGTGCCGAAGGTGTGCCACAGCACCAGATCGGCACCGTCGATCGATTCGCCCGCGGCGACGTACTCGGGAACCCCGGCACCGCCCGCGTTCTGGTTGACGTGCTCACCCGCGGGCCAGCGCTGTCCGTCCCGGTACTGCGACACCCACAGGTGCTTGGTCGCGAACGCCGCCCGGCGCGCGTTCGGGGAGTCGTCATCGGCCAGCAACGTCGGCTGCCCCTGCGGATGCAGCACGTAGCCGACCGGTCGGCCGAGCCGGTTGGTGACTTCCGGGTTCGTCACCCGCCAGCTCCGCGCGACCGAATTGTCGGCCATCCGCCCGGATTCCGTCTCCAGCCGGGTCGAGGTGCGGGTGAATCCGTTGCCGTGCGGGTTCTCCGCGCTCATCGGCACCCGCCGCACCTCGACCTCGTCGACGGCGTTGCGCAGCCCGTCCACCATCATGTCCAGCCGCGCGCCGAACAGGTGCTGGTGGAACGGCGCCCCGAGGCCCGGCGCGAGCTCGCTCGCCCACGGATACCCGCCGTCCGGGTACGCAGCCCCCGGGTACGCAGCCCCCGGGTCCGCAGCCCCCGGGTCCGCAGTCCCCGGGTAAGCGGAGGTGAACACGACACCGGTCGACTTGACCTCCAACTGGATCGTGCCGTCCAGGTAGAGGTACCAGTAGAAGCCGTAGTCGTAGTTGCCGATGGTGGCGAAGAAGGAGATGACCAGCCTGCGCTGCCGCCGCGCCTGCTTGGAACCGGTGAAGATGTCGGTGTGCTTCCACAGCAGCCCGGCGTCCTCCTCGTGCAGGCAGATCGCGTTGTCGACGGTCAGCGGTTCGCCGTGGTCGTCGGCGACGGTGACGTCGAAGTAGCGGATCTCGCCGAGGCAGTCGCAGCCGCGCCGCAGCGAGTTCACCTGCTTGCCGAGCAGGTACTCCCCGGCGTCGAAGTAGCTCTGCCAGAACCGCACCGGGCCCGGGTCGCCGTAGGGCACGACCATCTCGGCGATCGACGCGCGGTGCACGATCGGCCGCAGCCGGTCCCCGTCCCGGTAGTGGATCTGGTGCAGCACCAAGCCTTCGCGGGCGTCGAAGCCGATCCGGAACCGCCAGTCGTGCCAGCTGACCGCATCGCCGGAGACGGTGAAGCTGGGTCCTTCCGGCTGGCTGATCTCGATCGGCCGCAGGTCGGTGCGGGCCGGCCCGGTCTGCTCCGGATCGTCGAAATTCCCCTCCTCGGCGGGGATCGGCACGAGCGCGTGGTCGATCACGTCGAGGACCTTGCGCTCGATCAGGTCCACGTAGGCGACCAGGCCGTCGATCGGGTGCGCCCACGGGTGATCCTCCGGGCGGTGCTGCAGGAAGCTGAGCACGCGCACCATCCGGCGGCCTTGCTCGCCGGGGATGTCGAACACGCCCGCGGACAACGGGCAGGCGCGCACCTGCGCGGTGTCGGTGATGCCGCGCCGGGCCAGCGCGTAGGTCCACCGCTCGTCGGCGGCGACGATCTCGCCGACACCTGCGAGGTCCTCGCCGAGGATCGGCGGCTGCCCTTCGGCGACCACGTCCACCTCGCGCAGCGATTCCACCGCGCGATCCGGCAGCGCCACCACGGCGTCGGTGACCCGGCCGGTGCCGGTATCCAGCAGCAGCGCCTTGACGCGGCGCGGTACCGGGTCGCCGTCCCGGAACGCCAGCACGTCGGCCTTCGGCGGTTCCTCCAGGCCGAGGTAGGCGAAGCGGGTCGATGCTCCGGCGGCTCCGGTTTCGCGCAGGACCTCGCGGGCGGTGCGGATTTCTGCCGGTTGCAGGCGGTCGAGCGGATGTGCCGGTGCTTGCTCGGCTGCTCGCGTCGTCATCATCGTGCTCCTCGTCGAGCCCGTGGTCGAGTGCCGCGGATCGGGTCGCGGGCGCCGACGGGATCACCGCGGAACGACAGACACCTGGACCGCCCCGTGGCCCAGTTCACGACGATTACGCTACGGAGAAGCGCGCGGAGCTGGCAAGGAGCGTCACCGGTACGCGCAGCACGGGTGCGCGGCTGCTCAGCGTGCGGCCGCGACCTCGGGTTCCGGCGCGCGCTGCGGCTCGGCGGCGCTGCCCTGCCGCTGCGCCAGCACCGCGCACACGATCAGCTGCGTCAGGTGGTAGAGCATCACCGGCAGCACGACCAGCCCGACCATGGTGCTGGGGAACAGCACGTTCGCGATGGGCAACCCGGTGGCGAGGCTCTTGACCGAGCCGCAGAACACGATCGCCTTCTCGTCGCCGCGGTCGAACCCGAGCACGCGGGCGGCTCCCCTGGTGATCAGCAGCACCGCGGTCAGCAGCACCGCGATCACCGCGAACAGCGCCGCGAGCTGGAGCACGCCGATCTGCTGCCAGATACCGCCCGCCATGCTCTTGCTGAACGCGACGTAGACGATCAGCAGGATGGAGCCGCGGTCGTAGTAGCTCAGCACCTTCTTGTGCCGCTCGATCCCGTCGCCGATCCAGCGCCGCGACAGGTGTCCCACCACGAACGGCAGCAGCAGCTGGAAGACCAGGCTCAGCACCGAGCTCGCGGAGATCCCGCCGCCGTCGCCACCCATCAGCAGTGCGACGAGCAACGGCGTGAGCGCGATACCGGCCATGTTGGACAGTGACGCCGAGCAGATCGCGGACGCCACGTTCCCGCCCGCTGTGGCGGTGAAAGCGATCGAAGACTGCACAGTGGACGGAAGCGTGCACAGGAACAGCACACCGCTGTAGAGCGCGGGCGTGAGCACCACCGGAACCAGCAGGTTCGCGCCGAGCCCGAGCAGCGGGAACAGTGCGAAGGTGCACAGGAACACCACGACGTGCAGCCGCCAGTGCTTGAGTCCATCGAGGACGGCGCGGGATGAAAGCCGCGCGCCGTAGAGGAAGAACAGCCCGGCGATGGCCACGTCGGTGACGCCGTCGGCGACGGTCGCGCCCGCACCGCTGGCGGGCACCAGCGCGGCGACGCCGACGGTGGCCAGCAAGGCGAGGACGTAGGGATCGGGGCGCAGACGGCGCAGCAGCGTGCTCATGTGCCTTCCTCACCGGACGGGTTGACTCGCCGCGAGTCTCAGCCACCGCTCGGTTGGCTGTGAACCACGATTTCCGTGGTGACGGTTATCGCGAAGCGCGATAACGTGGCCGTCGATGTTCCCTCCGGCCCTGCTCAGGACGTTCCTCGTGGTGGCGCAGACGCGGAGTTTCACCCAGGCCGCGCAGCGGCTCGGTGTGCGGCAATCCACAGTCAGCCAGCACGTCCGCAAGCTCGAGCAGGTCGCGTCCCGGCGGCTGTTCACCCGCAGCACGCACGCCGTCGCGCTCACCGCCGACGGCGAGGCGATGGTGGGTTTCGCGCGCAGCATCCTCGCGGCCAACGAGCGCGCGACGAGCTACTTCGCCGGTTCCGAACTGCGCGGGCGGTTGCGCTTCGGCGCCTCGGAGGACTTCGTGCTGTCCAAGCTGCCGGAGATCCTGGCCGAGTTCCGGCGTTCGCACCGGCTGGTCGACCTGGAGCTGACCGTCGGGATGAGCGGCACGCTGCACGAGCAGCTGCACAACGACGAGCTCGACCTCGTCTTCGGCAAGCGCCGCCCCGGGCAGTCGGTTGGCAGGCTGGTGTGGCGGGAACCGCTGGTGTGGATCGGGCGCGAGGATCTGTCGCTGGATCCGGGCGAGCCGGTGCCGCTGATCCTGTACCCGCCGCCGAGCATCACCCGCGCGCAGGCGCTGGAAACGCTGGAACGGCAAGGGCTTTCGTGGCGGATCACGTGCACCAGCGGGAGCTTCAGCGGATTGCGCGCCGCGGCACTGGCCGGGCTGGGGGTCGCGGTGCACGCTCGCAGCCTGGTGCCGGAAGGATTGCGCCAGCTGCCCGCGCACGCCCGGCTTCCCGATCCGGGAGAGGTCGAATTCGTGCTGCTGGGTGGTGACGGCACGGACGAAGGGCCCGCCGCGGCGCTTTCCGCAGCCATCCTGGACAACAGCGACCGGCTGCACTGAATCCGGCCGGTGCTCCGCAATACCTCGCCGCGCGAGGCACCAGCAGCGCCGTGCTCCGCACCCGACCGGGTCGCACGGACGGTCCACATAGGACGTCGTCCTGTGCGGCAGATCTCATCCTTGCGCGAGCTCTGTTAACCGGCGCGTCACAGTTGGTTCAGCCACTCGGCCACTTCGGCTGTCTAAGTTCGGGATCGTCCGAAGTGCCCGACTCCAGCGAGGTGCGACTTGCCGACCGTTTTCCGCGAAGTGAACCGCTCCCGACTCTACGAGCAGGTGCTGGCCCAACTGCGCGAGCACATCGCCGCGGAGGGGCTGCGCACGGGCGATCGCCTGCCACCGGAACGCAGGCTCGCCGAACTGCTGGGCGTGAGCCGCGCTTCGGTCAAACAAGCCGTCGTGGCACTGGAATCCGAGGGCGTCGTGCAGGTGTGCCACGGCAACGGCACCTACCTCCGGACCGACCTGGACGCGGCGGGCGCGCAACCGCGCACGGGTCGGGACGCCGCGGAGACCGCGGTCGAGGCGCACCGGGCATTGGAGGTGAAGCTCGCCGAACTCGCCGCGCGGAATCGCGGTGACAGCGATCTCGCGAGCCTTGACCCGGCAGCGACCGCGAACGGTCAAGGAATATTAGAACATTTTCATGAAACGGTGCGCGAGGCGGCGCACAACCCGCTGCTGGCCGATTTCGCGCGGGAAGCCGCGGAATACGCGGAAAGCCCGCCCTGCGAACCCCGCAGCGGGTCGGCCGCGGCCGAGCACGCACGCATCGCCGAAGCGATCGCAGCAGGTCACGCCCATACCGCAGGACTCGAAATGGCCAGGCACCTGAACGCTTCCGCGCACTGATCCGAGCCGAATCCAGCCGGAAATCCAGTACTCTCCGCGGTGCACCCAATAGGGCGTGGTCGAAGTCACTCAATGCCGCGCGGAAGATTGTCCTCGCAGGTCGCGATACCGCACGATTGTCCGGCGGTGTCCTGATTATGACGCTGTGCGCCCCCTGTTCAACTTTTCGCAAAATTTCGTCTTTAGCGTTGCTCACGTCGTCCGCTCCGACTCCAGCCCGCTCACCGCCGCGCGGGCCGTCGCCGGCTGCGCTGGAGGAAACAATGACCCCCGTCCACTGGCAAACCGCGGGTGAACTCGCCGCCGCTGTGCGGTCCGGCGAGCTCAGCGCCCGCGAGGTGGTGCGAAGCCACCTCGACCAGGTAGAGCAACTCAACCCGCACGTGAACGCGATCGTCACCCTCGTCGCCGAGCAGGCGATGGAGCAGGCCCGCGCCGCCGACGATCAGCTCGCGTCGGGGGCCGAAGTGGGCCCGCTGCACGGAATTCCCATCGCGCACAAGGACACCCACGCCACCTCCGGGATCCGCACGACATCCGGTTCGCCGATCCTGCGGGACCGCACCCCGAAGCGCGACGAGCTGATCGTCGAGCGGTTGCGGGCCGCGGGCGCGATCACCATCGGCAAGACCAACGTCCCGGAGTTCTCCGCCGGGGCGCACACGTTCAACCCGTTGTTCGGACCGACCCGCAACCCCTACGACCTCACCCGCACGCCGGGTGGGAGCAGCGGCGGTGCCGCGGCCGCTCTCGCCGCCGGGATGCATCCCCTCGCCGACGGCAGCGACATGGGCGGTTCGCTGCGGTTCCCCGCGGCGTTCTGCAACGTCGTCGGGTTCCGGCCCTCCCCGGGACGGGTGCCGATCCGCGCGAAGTACGGCTGGGACCGGCTGACCGTGCACGGGCCGATGGCCCGCTCGGTGTCCGACGTGGCGCTTGCGATGTCCGTGATCGCCGGGCCGGACCAGCGCTGCCCGCAGTCGCTGAACGATCCGGGCGAGCAGTTCGCCGTGCCGCTGCAAAGCGATGTTCGCGGACTGCGCGTCGCCGTTTCCCCCGACTTCGGCGGGGAATTGGCGGTGGAGCCGGAGGCCGCCGAGCTGGTGCAGCGCCAGGCGGCCGTGTTCGAGGAACTGGGCTGCCAGGTCGACGACACCTGCCCGGACTTCACCGGCGCCGACGAAGCGTTCCAGGTGCTGCGGTCCTGGAGCCTGGAAATGACCCTGGGCGAGCTGTTCGACAAGCACCGCGAGCACGTCAAGTCCAGCCTGGCGCGCAACATCGAGCACGGCCGCAGGCTCAGCGGGCCGGACATCGGCAGGGCCGCGATGCTGCACACCAAGCTGTTCCACACGATGCAGGCGTTCTTCGAGCACTACGACGTGCTGGCGCTGCCGGTGAGCCAGGTTCCGCCGTTCGACCTCGCGCAGGAATTCCCGCAGCGCATCACGGGAATCCCGCAGGAGAGCTACCTCGACTGGATGCGCTCGTGCTCGTGGGTCTCGGTCACCGGCCTGCCCGCGCTGTCGGTACCGGCCGGTTTCACCGAAAGCGGGCTTCCGATGGGCGTGCAGCTGGTCGGCCCGCCGCAGCGCGATCTCGACCTGCTGCGGATCGGGTACGCCTTCGAGCAGGCGAGCGGGCACGGGCAGCGGCGGGCCCAGCTGGTCACCGACCGCGAAACCCCGGTCCCCGCCTGAGATCGCGGCATCCGCGGGACCGCGGGTGCCGCAACGACCGCGCAATGGGGCGCCTGGCGGAGGCTGACCACCTCGTTTCCCTCCGCCGCCGGAAAATCCGCGCCGCTCGGCGCCCGTCCCGGACGATGTCCGGTGCGGGTGCCGGACGGTGCAGCAAATCGATCGCATCGGTCCTCATCGGACGGTGTCGAGCCAACATGTCGGCCGCTCCTCGATCGGCCGCTCATCCATGATCGCCCCTGCTTCCCTGATTGGCAGAGTTCTTCCATGACCCGCGTCAACGACGCCCAGGACAGCACTCCGGCACCGCCGGAGACGTCCATCCCCCAGGACATGCGTTCCCGAGTGGACCAGCTGCACGAAAAGCGCCGGACCGTCCACGACGGGCCTGGCGAGAAGGCCACCGAGCGCCAGCACGCCAAGGGCAAGCTCACCGCCCGGGAACGGATCGAGGCCCTGCTCGATGCTGATTCGTTCGTCGAGGTCGAAGGACTGCGCAGGCACCGCGCCACCGGTTTCGGACTGGAACGCAACCGCCCGCACACCGACGGCGTCATCACCGGTTGGGGCAAGATCGACGACCGCACGGTGTTCGTCTACGCGCACGACTTCCGCGTTTTCGGCGGCTCGCTCGGTGAATCGCACGCGCAGAAGATCCACAAGATCATGGACATGGCCGAGACGGCGGGTGCGCCGCTGATCAGCCTCAACGACGGCGCGGGCGCCCGGATCCAGGAGGGCGTCACGGCGCTGGCCGGCTACGGCGGCATCTTCAGCCGCAACGTCCGTGCTTCCGGGGTGATCCCGCAGATCAGCGTGATGCTCGGACCGTGCGCCGGTGGCGCGGCCTACTCCCCCGCGCTGACGGATTTCGTGTTCATCGTGCGGGACATCTCGCAGATGTTCATCACCGGTCCCGAGGTGGTGGAGGCCGTCACGGGCGAAGCGGTCACGCACGACGAGCTCGGCGGAGCCGACGTGCACTCCACCCGGTCCGGAGTGGCCGCGTTCGTGCACGACGACGAGCGCGAATGCCTCGAGGACGTGCGGTACCTGGTTTCGCTGCTGCCGTCCAACAACCAGGAAACGCCGCCGGTGAGCGACAGCGGCGACCCCGCCGACCGGCGCAACGACTCGCTGACCGAGCTGGTGCCCGCCGAACCGAACCGCTCCTACGACATGCGCGCGGTGCTCGACGAGGTCGCCGACGACGGGGACTACCTCGAAGTGCACCAGCACTGGGCGAACAACGTGCTGTGCGCGTTCGCCCGCATCGACGGGCACCCCGTCGGGCTGATCGCCAACCAGCCGCAGACGCTGGCCGGGGCGCTGGACATCAACGCGTCCGAGAAGGCCGCGCGGTTCGTGCACACCTGCGACGCGTTCGGCATTCCGCTGGTGACGCTCGTCGACGTGCCCGGCTTCCTTCCCGGCACCGATCAGGAGCACCAGGGAATCATCCGGCATGGAGCCAAGTTGCTCTACGCCTACTGCTCCGCGAGCGTTCCGCGCGTGCAGGTCATCCTGCGCAAGGCGTACGGCGGCGCGTACATCGTGATGGACTCGCGCTCCATCGGCGCCGACGTGTCGTTCACCTGGCCCAGCAACGAAATCGCCGTGATGGGCGCGGACGGCGCCGCCAACATCGTGTTCCGCAAGGAGATCACCGCGGCCGAGGATCCGGAGCAAGCGCGCGCCGACCTCACCGAGCAATACCGCGAAGAACTCATGCACCCCTACTACGCGGCCGAGCGCGGCCTGGTCGACGACGTGATCGATCCGGCCGAGACCAGGCACGTGCTGGCCCGCACGCTGGAAATGCTGCGCCGCAAGAAGGCGAGCCTGCCGCACCGCAGGCACGGCATCCCGCCGATGTGACCGAAGTGGACACCGACATGCACGACGAGCAGAACTTCCGGGTACTGCGCGGCAATCCGGACGATCCCGAGCTCGCCGCGGCGCTGATCGCGCTGGGCGCGGCGGCCGGTTCCGCGCCGGAGCCCGCGAAACCACGACCCACGACCCCCGCGCGCTGGCAGGTGTTCGGCTACCAGCCGCCGAACGCCTGGTCGCCCTCACCCGCTTCCTGGTGAGGATGCACCGCGCGGACGCGCGCATCAAACACCGCGCGACGCGCACATCAAACACCGCGCCTCGCGCATTTCCGACACCGCGCAGCGGGAGTTTCCGACACCGAGCACCGCTCGGCGACTACTTGCGGGAGCAGAACGAACATGCCTCACAGCGACCAGTCCAGCGCTGACCTGCCCAGCGCTGCGCTCAAGAAGGTGCTGATCGCCAACCGCGGCGAGATCGCGGTGCGCGTGGTCCGCGCCTGCCAGGACGAGGAGATCGCAAGCGTGGCCGTCTACGCCGAGCCGGACGCCGAAGCACCTTTCGTGCGGCTGGCCGACGAGGCGTTCGCCCTCGGCGGGCAGACCGCCGCGGACAGCTACCTGGACTTCGAGAAGGTCCTCGACGCCGCGCGGCGCTCCGGTGCCGATGCGGTGCACCCCGGTTACGGATTCCTGTCCGAGAACGCCGATTTCGCCCAAGCCGTGCTCGACGCCGGTCTGGTGTGGATCGGCCCCTCCCCGCAGGCGATCCGCGACCTCGGCGACAAGGTCACCGCGCGGCACATCGCCGACCGCGCGGGAGCGCCCCTGGTGCCGGGCACCAAGGACCCGGTGGCCGACGCCGACGAGGTCGTGCGGTTCGCCACCGAGCACGGTCTTCCGGTCGCCATCAAGGCCGCATCCGGCGGCGGTGGCCGCGGGCTGAAGGTCGCGCGCACGCTGGAAGAAATCCCCGAACTCTACGAGTCCGCGTTCCGCGAGGCCGCTTCTGCGTTCGGCCGCGGTGAGTGCTTCGTGGAGCGCTACCTGGACCGGCCGCGGCACGTGGAGGCCCAAGTGCTGGCCGACCAGCACGGCAACGTGGTCGTGGTCGGCACCCGCGACTGCACCCTGCAGCGGCGGCACCAGAAGCTCGTCGAGGAGGCCCCGGCCCCGTTCCTCACCGGCGAGCAGCGCGACCGGATTCACCAGGCGGCGCGGGCGATCTGCGCCGAAGCGCACTACTCCGGCGCGGGCACGGTGGAATTCCTCGTCGGCGAGGACGGCACGATCTCGTTCCTGGAGGTCAACACCCGGCTGCAGGTCGAGCACCCGGTCTCCGAGGAGACCACCGGATTGGACCTGGTGCGCGAGCAGTTCCGCATCGCCGAGGGCGAGCGGCTGCGGCACACCACCGATCCGGAGCCGGTCGGCCACTCCATCGAATTCCGCATAAACGGCGAGGATCCGGGACGCGACTTCATGCCCGCGCCCGGCAAGGTGACCCGCCTGCGCACCCCGTCCGGCCCGGGTGTCCGGGTGGACGGCGGCATCGACGAGGGCACCACGATCGGCGGGAACTTCGACTCGCTGCTCGCGAAGCTCATCGTCACCGGCGCGTCCCGCGCGCAGGCGCTGCAGCGGGCGCGCCGCGCTCTGGAGGAGGTGACGGTCGAAGGAATCCCCACGGTGCTGCCGTTTCACCGTGCCGTGGTGCGGGATCCCGCGTTCACCGCGGAATCCGGATTCGACGTGCACACCCGCTGGATCGAGACCGAGTTCGCCAACACGATCTCGCCGGCTCCCGCGCCGGAGGCTCCGGAGTCCACACAGGACGGTCGTGAGGTCGTCGTCGAGGTCGGCGGCCGGCGGCTGGAGGTCAAGCTGCCCGCGGATTTCGCGGCGACTCCGGCTCCCCCCGCCCAGCGCGCCAAACCGGCTCCGGCGCGCAAGCGGCGTGGTTCGGGCACCCAGCCCTCGGGCGACTCGGTCACCGCGCCGATGCAGGGCACCGTCGTCAAAATCGCCGCGGAGGACGGCCAGCAGGTGGAAACCGGTGATCTGCTGCTGGTGCTCGAGGCGATGAAGATGGAGAACTCCATCACCGCGCACAAGAGCGGAACGGTCAGCGGGCTGGAGGCCGCGGCCGGGGACTCCATCGCGCAAGGTGCCGCGCTGTGCCGGATCGCGGACTGAGCCCTCGCAGGCTCGTGGTTGTCGTGATCGAAGATCGTGGGGCCGGGGTGGCCGGAACTCGGCCGCTCCGGCGTCCCGCGTCATCCCCTGGACATCGCCGCTGACGGGCTGATCACGCGTCGCAGGCAGCCGAGTGATGCGCCTGACAGCCGGTGGCCTCCGCTGCCGCCGAGCAGCACCATGGGGGCGCAGCAGCTCGCGATCCGGCAACCGAGGAGGTCCCGTGCACACCGAGGTGAACGACCAGCCCGACCGCACCCGTTACGAGCTCACCGCCGACGGCGCGGCCGCGGGGCACGTCGAATACCACCTGCACCGGGACCTCATGGCGTTGCTGCACACCGAGATCGACCCGGCCTACTCCGGCCAAGGACTCGGCAGCAAACTGATCCGGGGCGCCCTGGACGATGCGCGGCAGCGGAACCTCAAGGTCCAGCCGTTCTGCGCTTTCGTGCGGGGGTTCATCGCCAAGCACCCGGACTACCTGGACCTCGTCGCGGCCGAGGACAGGGAGCGGTTCGCGCTCTGAGCAATCGTTGCGTCGTTCCGAGTGAACGGACTGCTCGCCCAATCTATTGGGACCAACGGTCCGTTCGCTCCATCGTCTCAGAAGAGGTCTCACCGACCCCTTGCGCGTCGGAATTCTTCGACCGCCGCGCGGTGTTCGCCGGAGCCGAACAGCAGCGCCGTCGCCTCGGTGGATTCGGCGAAGCCGCCGACCGCGTCGCGGTTGATGAACGACTTCCCCACTTGGGCCGACAGCGGTGAGTTCGCCGCGATCTCGCCCGCCAGCCCCATCGCCTCGGCGAGCAGCGCCTCGTCGGAGTGGACCTCCTGCACCAGACCCGCCCGCACCGCACGTTGCGCGTCGATGGTCCTTCCGGACAGAGCCAGGTATCGCGTCCAATGCCGCCCCATCACTTCGGGCCCGCGCACGATCCCGTAACCCGGCATGAGTCCGACGTGCGGTTCTTTGAACGCGAACCGCGCGGATTCGCCGGCCAGCACGACATCGCAGGCCAGCGCCAGCTCCGTCCCGCCGCCGTAGGCCAGACCGTTTACCGCGGCGATCACCGGAACCGCGCACCGTTCCACCGAGTTGAACGCTTCGTACACGAATTTCAGGTGCGGACGCACCTTTTCCACGTCGCCGGCGAGGTCGTGGAACATGTCGATGTCCCCGCCCGCGGAGAACGCCCGCCCGGATCCGGTGAGCACGATCGCGCGCACGTCGTCGCCCACCCCGGCCTCCTGCATGATCTCGCGCAGCTCGCGGAACCAGGTGCGGTCCATGGCGTTGAGCTTCTCGGGACGATCCATCGTCAACAGCAGGACGTTCCCGTTCTGGTTGCGGGTGAAGCGCAGCAGCTCGTCGGTCATGAGCTCTCCCGGTCCCACGTATCGGCGGTGACGCCCTGTTCGCGCAACTTGTACTTCTCCACCCGCTGGCTCGGTGTCATCGGCAGCTCGTCGAGCACGCGCACGTAGCGCGGAACCGCGAAATCGGTCAGGCCGCTCGTGCAGTGCCGCAGCAACTCGGCCGGTTCAACCAGCTTCCCGTTGCGCACCACGATCGCGACCATCACGTCCTCTTCGGACAGTTCGGACGGCACGCCGTAGGCCGCGGCCTGAGCCACGGCGGGATGGTCGGCGACGACCCGCTCGACCTCCCAAGTCGAGATGTTCTCGCCACGCCGCCGGATCGTGTCCTTGAGCCGGTCGAGGAACACCAAGAACCCGTCCTCGTCGAGGAAACCGCGATCGCCGGTGTGGAACCACAGGTTGCGCCAGCTTTTCGCGGTCGCCTCGGGCATGTCGTGGTAGCCGTCGAACATCCACCCCGGCTTCTTCGGCCGGGCCACGATTTCCCCTGCGGTGCCGGAAGAAACCGGTTCGTCGCGCTCATCGACGACCGCCACCTGGTAGTTCGCCGACTCCTTGCCGGCTGTGCCGATCTTGCGCCTGCCTGGTGGCATGTCGGTGACGATGGAAACCTCGGTGCTGCCGTAGATCTCGGTGAGCCGCAGCCCGAACCGGCGCTCGAAGTCCGCGAAGATCTCCGGCGGGCAGGGCGCGCCGAAGGCCAGCCGCACCGGATTGTCGGCGTCGTCCGGCCGCGGCGGCTGCTTGTGCAGGATGCTGAGCATCGCGCCCTGGTAGTTGAACGCCGTGATCCCGTGCTCCCGGCAGATGTCCCAGAACCCGCTCGCCGAGAACCGCCGGTCCAGCACCAGATCGGCGCCCGCCTCGATGGCGGCCATCACGCTGCAGTAGCGGGCATTGCTGTGGAACAGCGGGAAAACGCTGTAGAGCCGGTCGGCCGCGGTGTAGCCGAGCAGCTCGACGGTGTGCCTGGCCAGGTTGATGTTCGCGCGGTGGCTCAGCACGACCCCTTTCGGCGGGCCGGTCGTGCCCGAGGTGTAGAGCACGACCGCCGGGTCGGTAGGCCGCACCGCGGGCAGCGGCCCGGCGGAGCGCGCGGCCAGGTCGGCGAGCCGCTGCCCGGTTTCGGGTTCGCCGTGCACGACGATGTGGACGATCTCGGGCGCCTCCGCCGCGCACTCCGCGACCAGGGGCTCGAACTCGGCGTCGCAGACCACGGCTTTGGCGCCGGCTTGCCGGAGGAAGTAGGTGAGCAGGTACCGGCCGCTGGAGACGTTCAGCGGCACCTCGACCAGACCCGCCTTCGCCGCGGCGAACCACACCTGCAACGCGGAGGTGCTGCTGCGCATCATCAGGCAGACGCGATCGCCCGGTCGCAAGCCGAGCTCGGCGAACCCGCCGGCCAGTCGCTCGGCCGCCGCGTCCAGCTCGCCGCAGCGGATGGTTTCACCGTTGACCAGCAGTGTCGCGCGGTCGCGCGCACGCCCGGCGGCGCCGGTGAGCCAGCCTCCGATGGTGGTGTCCTCGGCATTCCGCGAACCCGGCATGGAACCGAGAAAAGCATATAATCATTCGCAGGTAAAGGCCGTGTGCTGGCACGCCGTGCCGGGCCGTTCCGCGCGGCGCCGCTCCCCGGACGACCAGCGCCGCGCGGACATTAGCGTCCGCGGACGGCCCATCGGGCGCCCACTGTGGACGGTCGTCGTCGAGCCACCGGCACTCGAAGATCGGCAGCGACCGACACCGCGAGCGATCACAGCGCGTCATTGACCACCGAAACTCGGGTCGCTAATCTATCGACACACGAAAGTATATTTCCGTATTGTGAAATAGACTGCGATTCCGCTCCGCGGAGTCCGCGGACGCCGGATCGTGGAACCCGCTCCCGACATGATGAAGGCAGGTGGCCGATGGACCCCAGCCGCTACACCGTCAACCTCTCGATCCTGTTCACTGAACTCGACCTGCTCGAACGCCCCGCGGCAGCCAAGGCCGCCGGGTTCGACGCGGTCGAGTTCTGGTGGCCGTTCCCGGAACCGGTGCCCTCCGACCACCAGGTGGACCGGTTCGCGCGCGCGATCGAACAGGCCGGGGTGTCGCTGACCGGGTTGAACTTCTTCGCCGGTGACATGCCGGGCGGCGAGCGCGGCGTGCTCTCGCACCCCGCCCGCTCCGGCGAGTTCGCCGACAACGTCGAAGTGGCCGTCGGCATCGCCGAACGCCTCGGTTGCGGCGCCTTCAACGCGCTGTACGGAAACCGCCTCGACGAGGCGAAACCCGCCGAGCAGGACGAAGTCGCGACCGAGAACCTGGTGCGGGCGGCGCGGGCGGCCGAGCGCATCGGCGCGACCGTGCTGATCGAGCCGGTCAGCGGAACACCCGCTTACCCGCTCAAGACCGCGGCCGACGCGCTGGCGGTGATCGACCGCGTGCACCGGGCCGGTCCGGTGGGCAATCTGCGGTTGTTGCTCGACCTGTACCACCTCGTGGTCAACGGCGACGACGCGACCGCGGTGATCGAGCGCAGCGGTGACTCGATCGGGCACGTGCAGATCGCGGACGCCCCGGGACGCAACGAACCCGGCACCGGTGAGATCGATTTCGCGCACTACTTCCGCGCGCTGTCCCGAACCGGCTACCGAGGCCACATCGGACTGGAGTACAAACCCAGCGGCGCCAGCGCCGCGAGCTTCGACTGGATCAACGAGCTGAACGGAGGCAACGCATGAGGATCGGTTTCGTCGGACTGGGCATCATGGGCGGCCCGATGGCGGCCAACCTCGCCGCGGCCGGGCACGAAGTGATCGGCCACAACCGCAGCAAGTCCAAAGTGGACCATTTGGTCGAGCGGGGCGGCAAGGCGGCCGCGTCGGTGGCCGAAGCCGTGCAGGACGCCGATGTCGTGGCCACGATGCTGCCGGACTCCCCGGACGTCGAAGCGGTCGTGCTCGGCGCGGACGGCGTTCTCGCGCACGCCCGCGAAGGCGCGCTGCTGATCGATTTCAGCACCATTCGCCCCGACGTGTCCCGGCAGGTGGCCGAGTCCGCCGCGGAACGCGGAATCCGGGCGCTGGACGCCCCGGTAAGCGGCGGTGAACAGGGCGCGATCGACGGTGCGCTGTCCATCATGGCCGGAGGGTCGGCCGAGGACTTCGCGGCCGCACGGGAAGTCCTCGACATCGTCGGCAAAACGATCGTCCACGTCGGACCGGCAGGTTCCGGGCAGACCGTCAAGGCCGCCAACCAGCTGATCGTCGCGGGCAACCTGAGCCTGATCGCCGAAGCGTTGACGTTCCTGGAAGCCCACGACGTCGACACCGAATCGGCGTTCCGCGTGCTCGGCGGCGGACTGGCGGGCAGCAAAGCGCTGGAGGCCAAGAACGCGAAGATGCGCGACCGCGAGTTCGGGCCGGGATTCCGGGTCGAACTGCACCACAAGGACCTCGGCATCGCGCAGAGCGCGGCACGGGAACGCGGCGTGGTCACCCCGATGACCGCCGTCGCCGCGCAGCTGATGGCAGCGGCGTTGGCGCAAGGCGACGGCGCGCTCGACCACTCCGCGCTGCAGCGCCAGATCGCCCGCCTCAGCGGACGGGAGTGATGCGCCGATCCAGCCGCGAGTGGGCGGTCCAGCGCCGCCAAGCATCCGAACCGCCCCACCCGCTCCGAGCACCGATGCACCCGCACCCGCACCCGGCCTGGGTGCGCGGACCGCACCCGAGAGGGGTTTCTACACCATGCCGAAAGTCCCTGTCATGCAGGCCGTCGCCGACGTGCTGGAGTCCGAGGGCGTGGACACCGTCTTCGGCTGTCCAGGGGCGGCCATCCTGCCGCTGTACCAGGCGCTGCAGCACCGCGACATTAACCACCTGATCGTGCGGCACGAAGAGGGCGCCACGCACATGGCCGACGGCTGGGCGCGCACCAACGGCCGCGTCGGCACCGCCATCGGCACGTCCGGCCCGGCGGGCACCAACATGATCACCGGGCTGTACACCGCGCAGGCCGACTCCATCCCGATGGTCTGCATAACCGGGCAGGCGGTGTCGTCGAAGCTGCACCAGGAGGCGTTCCAAGCCGTCGACATCGTCTCGGTCGCCGAACCCGTCACGAAGTGGTCGGTGCAGGTCAAAGAGGCCGCGCAGGCGCCGTGGATCTTCCGCGAGGCGTTCCGCACGGCCCGCTGCGGTCGACCGGGCCCGGTGCTGATCGACCTGCCGCTGGACGTCCAGCGCCAGGAGATCGAGTGGGATTCGGCGCTGGACGCACCGCTTCCCGCGCATCCCGTCGAGCCGCACCAGCCGCGGGTGGAACGCGCCTTGGACATGCTGCTGGCGGCGCAGCGTCCGCTGCTGCTGGCCGGCGGCGGAGTGGTGCTGGCCGACGCGCACGAGCAGCTTCGCGAACTCAGCGACCTGCTCGGGATTCCGGTGCAGGTCACGCTGATGGGAAAGGGCTCGTTCCCGGAGGATCACGAGCGCTTCGCCGGGATGACCGGGATCCAGACCAGCCAGCGCTACGGCAACCAGTCGTTCCTGGAATCCGACCTGGTGCTGGCGCTGGGTGCGCGGTTCGGCGATCGGCACACCGGCGCGCTGGAGGTCTACCGCGGGCAGCGGGAGTTCATCCACGTGGACATCGACCCGACGCAGATCGGGAAGGTGTTCGGCCCGGACCTCGGCGTCGTGTCGGACACCGAGCTGTTCCTGCGAGCGTTGATCTCCGCGGCACGGCGGCGAAAAGCGCAGCCGGACTACTCGCGGTGGCTGGGCCGGATCGGTGAGTTGAAGAAGACCCTGACCCGGCCGGAGGATTACGACACCACCCCGATCAAGGCTCCGCGGGTGTTCAAGGAGATCAACGAGATCTTCGGTCCGGAGACCTACTTCGTCACCGCGATCGGGCTCTACCAGATCTGGTCCGGGCAGTTCCAACGCACCCACCGGCCACGGCACTACCAGGTGTGCGGGCAGGCCGGCCCGCTCGGCTGGGAGATCCCGGCCGCGATCGGGGTGAAATCCGCCGAGCCGGATGCCGAGGTCGTGGCGGTCGTCGGGGACTACTCGTTCCAGTTCCTGGTGGAGGAACTCGCCGTCGCCGCCCAGTACCGGCTGCCGTTCGTGCTCATCATGCTCAACAACGAGTACCTGGGCCTGATCCGGATGGCCGAGGAAGGCTACGGCATGAACACCGAAGTGGACATCCACTACGACGAGCGCGGCACGGACAACGTCAAGGTGATGGAAGCCTACGGCTGCTCGGGCCGCCGGGTCGACGAGCCGGGCGAGCTGGCCGAGGCGATCGAGTGGGCGCGCGCGGAGGCCGCGGCCACCAGCAGGCCGGTGCTGGTCGAAGTGATGATCGAACGAGAGGGCAACACCGCCAACGGCGTTCGCATCGACGCCCTGACCGAACCCGAGCCGGTGTAGGAATCGCAGCGGGTGCGGCGTCCCGCCTGCGCCGCACCCGCCGTGCGCTCAGCGGCCGCGGAACTCCGCCGGCCTGCGCTCCACAAAGGACTTGATGCCTTCGCCGAAATCTTCGGTGTCGAAGACCTGCCCGCGGATGCGGGGGATTTCGGCGATGGCGGCTTCTTCGGCGGTGTCGATGAAGGTGCGCGCCGCCTGCTTCGTCGCGCGGATTCCGATCGGCGCGTTCTCGCAGATCTTGGCGGCGAGTTCCAAGGCCCGCTCGACGTGCCGCCCGTACGGCACGACCTCCTGGACGAACCCGATCTCCCGCGCGCGCTGCGCGTCGAACTCCTCGCAGAGCATCAGGTGGTACATCGCGTTGCCCCATCCGGTGCGGGTGGGGTAGCGGAAGTGCGCACCGCCCAGCGGTGCGATGCCGCGGCGGGATTCGAGCTGCTGGAACCGCGCGGTGTCGGCGGCCACCACGATGTCGGCAGCCAGCATCATCTCGATGCCGACGGTGTAGGTGATGCCCTGCACGACGGCGATGACGGGTTTGCGGCAGCGCCGCTCGCCGAGTCCGAACGGGTCGACCATGTCGTCGCGCTGCGGTTTCGCCGTCGCGTCCGGGCCGAAGAACTTCGGCATGTCCAGCCCGGCCGTGGTGTGCTCACCGGCCGAGCAGAACACCGCCGCCCACAGCTCGTCGTCCTCGTCGAAGGCGGTCAGGTGCGCGCTGAGCTGCTCGATCATCTCCGGCGTGTAGGAGTTCTTCTTCGCCTCGTTCTCAACGGTGATCACCGCGATGCGGCCCTCGGTCCGCATCGTCACGGTGCCGGGCTCGTCCTGGTCGGGCACTGCCGCTCCTGTGTTTCGGGGTTTCGCGGCCGGGCGCGGAACTGCCTGCTGCCCGGCGGGTTCGAGCGATCGGAAGCGGCGCTAGACTAAATCGTCTAGACGGAACCGTCAACAGATAGGATCCGAGCAGGCTCGCTTCCCCAGGAACAGGACTGACCGGATGAACACGACGCGCACGGCGGGGATGTCGCACAAGGAGCGACTGCTGCGCCAGGGCATGAAGATGCTCTACGCCAACGGTTTCCACGGCACCAGCGTGGACGCGTTGCTGGCGGAGTCCGGCGTGCCGAAGGGCTCCTTCTACCACCACTTCGGTTCCAAGGACGCCTTCGCGCAGGCCGTGCTGGACCGCTACGGGCGGTTCCAGGCCGAGCTGCTGGAGCGCTGGTCCGCCCGCGACGAGCTGCGTACCGCTGAGCGGATCACCGGCTACTTCGGCGAGATGGCGGAGCTGTTCGTCGAATCCGGCCACCAGCGCGCCTGCCTCGCCGGAAAGCTGTCCACCGAGGTCGCCGCGGCGTCGGAGCCGTTCCGCGCCCGGCTCGGCGAGCAGCTGCTGCAGTGGAAGCAGCAGCTGGTCGACCTGCTCGAAGGCGGCCGCGAACGCGGCGACGTGCGCACCGACAGCAGCACCGGCGACTTGGCCGACAGCATCCTCGCGCTGATCCAGGGCGCGTTCGTGATCGCACTGTCCACACGGGACACGCACGCGCTGGACGCGGTCGCCACGTCGATCTCCAGCCTGATCGAACCGGCTACCTAGCTCGTGGCCGGCGCAGCGTCGCGCGCGCCTGCTCCGGCGGCCACACCACGACCCGCTCGCCGTCCTGCCACTGCACCGTCAGCACGCGGTGCCCGACTTGCCGCCCGCTCGCAGGATCGAGCCGGAAGCGGCCGAACAGCGTCGTGCGGTCGAGCCTTCGCGCCGCCGCCAGCAACCCGGAACGGTCCGGTACACCGGCCTCGCGCAAGCAGCGGGCGGCGATGATTCCCGAAGCGAACGCTTGCGCCGCGGGGTAAGGCGGCTCGGTGCCGGTCGAATTCCGGTACGCGGCAACGAATTCCGCCGCTGTCGGCCCCTCGTCGGGTTCGGGCGCGGCGGACGGCAGCCACTGCGCGGGGCCGAGAAGTCCTTCCCGGCGATCTCCCAGTTCCGCGAGGACTTCATCGACTCCGGCACCGACGAAAGCCGCCCATCTCCCCCGCCGAAGCCGGCGCGCAACGGCGAGTTCTTCCTCGAACCGGCCGGCTACCAGCAGCACGTCGGCGTCGGGCGGTTCGACGGGCAGGGCAACGCGCTCGACGGCAAGACCGAGCCGTTCCGCGGTCTTCTCGGCACCCCGGCCGACACCGCGACCGAAGCCGGTTTCGCCGTGCAGCACCGAAACACGGCGAATCCCGGGATCTTCCCGCTGCAGCGCTTCCAACGCCCCGCGGAAGTAGCTCGCCGCGGGTGCGAGAACGTTCACCACGTGCTCCCGCGGTTCCAACCGTGCGCCGCCGTGGTTGAACACCGGCAGTTCGGTCGCCGCCGCGACCTTCGCCATCGGGCCGCTGCCGTACGGACCGAACAGCAGGTCCGGCTCGTGCTGTTCGGCCTCCCGCACGGCTGCCCGCGGATCGGGGTGCGCATCGATGACTGCGAGGCGCACCGGCCCGGGATCGGCGAACCGATCGGCCCACAACCGCAGTCCCGCGGCGCCGGCCCGGCCGTATTCCGCCAGCGCTCCGGACAACGGCGTCACCAGCACCGCACGCACAGCCATGGGCACACACCCGATCAGCGACGAGTGAGCGGACCTCGCGCTCCGGGGCGGCGGTCCGCTCACTTCTTGGTCTTGCTCTTGTCAGCGGCGGAGCCGCTGAGCAGCGATCACCCGAGCAACCGGCGTCGCTGCGCAAGCCCTGTCAACGGACTCCTAGTGGTGCGCGACGTCCTTGTTCTCCATCGAGCCCCAGCCGTGCCACCGGTCGACTTCGATCCACGCGCTGATCCGGTTGCGGTCCCGCACGTGGTACTGGTTCCCGGTGTAGTGCCGGGCGATCCGGTCGATGTCCGACAGGTCGGGATCGTCCACCAGCTCGACGACCCGGCCCTGCAGGCTGATGTGGGTGTACCAGTCGTCGGAGTCGAGCGCCGTCAGCGTCGTGCGGGGCTCGCTGCGCAGGTAGTCCAGCCGCTTGCGGCCTTCGTCCATGTTGACCAGCACGCGGCCGTCGACCCACAGGTACCAGGTGGCCACCGAGACGGGCTGGCCGTCCGGGCGCACGCTGGTGATGACCGCGGGGTTCGGCTTCTCCAGAAGTTCTTTCACCGCTTGGGGAACCGGAGGCTTCGCCACAGCTGCCCCTCCTCGATCGCATCGTGTGAACTGACCGTTCGCAGGCTATTACGATCAACTCGCGCGGGCCGCGCGGAGCATCGTGTCCACGGTGGCCGGTGTTGGCGGTGCCGCGGCCGCCAGGGTACAACGGCGGCATGGCAACCCATCGCGCTCTGGTCTCGCACGGCGACGGTCCGGCCCGGTTCGAAGAACTCTCCGAGACCGACCTGCCGGACGGTGACGTCACGGTCGACGTGCGGTACTCCTCGCTGAACTACAAGGACGGGCTCGCCGTCACCGGCAAGGGCAAGATCGCCCGCCGGTTCCCGATGGTCTGCGGGATCGACCTGGCCGGAACCGTGTCCGCATCGGACTCCCCGCAGTTCGAGCCCGGCGACGAGGTCGTGCTGACCGGCTGCGGCCTGTCCGAAACCCACCCCGGCGGGTACACCGAGCGCCAGCGGGTGCGTTCGGACTGGCTGGTGCGCAAACCGGAGGCCCTGACGCAGCTGCGCACGATGGCGATCGGCACGGCCGGGCTGACCGCGATGCTGTGCGTGCTGGAGCTCGAAGAAGCCGGCCTGTCCCCCGACCTCGACGGCGAAGTGCTCGTCACCGGCGCGGCAGGCGGTGTCGGCAGCGTCGCCGTCGCGATCCTGGCGAACCTGGGTCACCGCGTCACGGCCGCCACCGGCCGCCCGGAGGCGCACGACTACCTGCGCCGACTGGGCGCGAGCGCCTTCGTGGACCGTGAGGAACTGGCCGAGGGTTCCGGTCGGCCGCTGGACAAGCAGCGCTGGCTGGCGGCGGTGGACACCGTCGGCGGCAGCACGCTGGCCAACGTTCTCGCGCAGACCTCCTACCGCGGGTCGGTCGCGGCGTGCGGGATGGCGGGCGGCACCGACCTGCCCGCCAGCGTCATGCCGTTCATCCTGCGCGGCATCGGACTGCACGGCGTCGACTCGGTGCAGTGCCCCACCGCGGTGCGCACCAAGGCGTGGCAGCGGCTGGAGCGGGACCTGCCGCTGGAGCAGCTGGACGAGTCGACCACGGTCCACTCGTTCGACGACGTGCCGCGGCTGGCCGGCGAGATCTTGCAGGGCGGCACCCGGGGCCGGGTCGTCGTCGACATCGCAGGGAGCTGAGCGGTCGGCGTTCTAGCCGGTCGTCCTGCTTGTCGAGGGCTGGCTTGCCGACGGCTGGCTTGTCGGCGACCGGCCGGTCGGCGGCCGACCGGTTGAGGACTGCTCGGTCGACGGCTGCTGCGAACGCGCGGCGGTGATCTGCTGCGTCGGGGTGTCCGGCGTCGCCAAGCTGGCGCTGACGGTGCGCTGCAAGTGCCGATGCGCGTTGCCGAGCTCCTTGCGCAAGCCGTTGACCTGGTCGGTGAGCTTGTCCCCCTCGGCCAGCGACCCGGTTTCGATCGCGCGCAGGAGCACTCCGAGGTGGCCGTGCAACCGCTGGTGCACCGTGCTGAAGGTGATCACTTGCTGCTGCAGCTCCAGGTCCGGCCCGGTGCGCGCCACCGCCTTCACCATCGTTTCCTGCCACCGCTGGGCGGACTGGTGGTAGTGCCGGTCCGCGGCGAGCCGGTAGTGCGGCGCCACCCCGGAGTCCAGCGCGACGCGGACCAGCTCATTGCTGGTGTCGAGCAGTTCGCGGGCGCTCATGGTCACCGCGTAGGCCCATTCCCACTGCTCGGCCTGCGTGCTGGCGCGGCGTTCCTGGCGCGCCTCTTCGAGCTGGCTGCGGGCGTGCTTGACCTGCTCCCAGGCCCGTTCCGCCTGGGTGTGGGAGTTGCGGGCCGCCTCGGCGGCCTTCTCGGCGTTGCTCTCGGAAGCCGCGGCCATGCGGCGGATCGACTCCGAGCGCTGCATCGCCTGCCGGGCCTCCCGGCGGGCCAGCCACAGCTGCCAGCCGGCGACGCCCACGGCGATGATCGCCAGTCCGGCAGCGATCGACGTGACCACCTGCTCCACTCGCATGGGGCCACACCCTGACACGGCGATCGCGGCTATCCGGCATCGGTGCGCGGAATCTCACGGAATTTCATATGAGTGGCCGCTTGTGCGCACCGCGCACCGGGACTAGGGAGTGTCCGCGCGGGCGCGCAGGGTGAGCAGCACGACGGCGGTCGCGGCTAGTGCGGCCACGAAAGTGGCGAAGGTGATGCCGGACGGGATCAGCCCGAACGCTTCGGACGCGGCGCCCTCGCCGATCACCGGGATGGCGATGCCGACGTAGAGCAGCACGAAGAAGCTCGAGGTGATCTCGCCGCGCCGCGCGGCGGGACCGGCCGCGGTGACCGATCCCAGTCCGGCGCGGAAGCTGAGCCCCTGCCCCAGCCCGGCGATGACGGCGCCGGTGAGCAGCAGGCCGAGCGAGCGCGCAGGCAGGCTCGAACCGACCAGGACCATCCCGGCGATGAGCCCGCCGCAGCCGGTGATCAAGGCGCGCTGCCCGCCCAGCCGCGGTGACAGCGTTTGCCCCGCGGTGGACGCGAGGAACAGCACGAACACCACACCGCCGATCAACGCGCGGTTGTGCTCCCCCAGCAGTTCGCCCAGGAACGAGGGGGAAACCGCGGTGAACAGCCCCAGCACCGCGAACCCGGCGAATCCCGCGATGCCCGCGCGGATGAACACGCCGCGCATCTCGGCGGGCACTTGGACGCGCTGCGGCCGCAACTGCGGACGGTCGACCGGGCGCACCGGCTCCGGCACGAATACGAGTGCGAGCAGTGCGAGCAAGACCAACGCCGCTTGCATGACGAACGGCATCACCAGCGGCAGCGGCAAGTACTGCGACACCGCGCCCGCCAGCAGCGGCCCGGCGCCCAACCCGCCCATGTTGACCGCCGCCGCGACCAGTCCGGCCCGTTTCGGATCCGGCGCGAGGTCGACGATCGTCGCCGTCGCGGTACCGGTGAAGATCCCGGCCGACAACCCGGAGATCACCCGCCCCACCAGCAGCCAGCCCACGGCCGGGTGCAGCACGAACACCAGGGCCGAGACCGCCGAGAGCACCAGTCCGGCAGCCAGCATCCGGCGCCGCCCCACCTGGTCCGACCAGTGCCCGAACAGCAGCAGGCCCGCTATGACCCCGGCGGCGTAGACCGCGAACACCACGGTCGTCATCAGCCCGCCGAACCCGAACAGCTGCTCGTACAACGGGTACAGCGGCGTCGGCAGCGTCGTGCCGAGCATCGCGACCCCGAACGCCACGGCCACCAGCGCGACCGCGGGCCATCCCGTCACCTGCCCGCGGGCGCGGTCCGGACGCGTCCCAGCCGCGTCAGCTCGGAAGCCGTCCGACGGGGTGCCGGAAGCGCGTGCCATTCGGGCCTCCTCGTTGTTGCCGGTCCACACCGGGCGCCAACCACGAGCGGGCCGCCGGGATTCCGAGCGACTGTTCGGCCGCGAACCGCGCGAGCGCCGGTTCCACCGTGCCGCCCCCGCCGGGAGATCGCGCGGCACGCCGGGAATGCCGGTTGCAGGTGCGCCGAGAAATCCCGGCCGAGTGACGACCACCATGCCCGGCCCGTGATCGGAGAAGGCATTGTTAGGCTGGCGTCATGCGGAAAGGGATCAGGTTTTCCCAGCGGCGGTTCGCCCCGCTGGTACTGTTCGCCCTTTCAGCTTTCCTGATGTGCGCATTGCCGCCGCACGCACCGCACGCCGAAGCGAGTCCGGTGGCGAACGCGGCCGCCGTTTCCGCTTCCGCGCCGGCGGCGGCGGACGACTCCGGTTCCACACATTCACCAGGCGCCGCGCACGGGCACGACGACCACTCCGGCACCGGCCCGGTGTGCCACGCCGTCGGTGGTTCGCACGTTGCCGTCCCGCTGCCACCGTCCCAGTCTTCGCAGCTAGAGCTGCTGGGATTGCTCGCTCTGGCGCTGATCGTCGCGGCGGGCCTGCTGCGCCCCGGCTCATCGCGGCCGGTGTCGTCCTGGTCGACCGGACCGCGACGGCCGCTGGCCGGCTTCCCCCTGTTGATCTCCCTCGGCGTGTCGCGCACCTGATTCGCGCCCCGGCGCTGCGCTGTTCGCTGAATTCCAGCTGAGAATTCCCTGAGCGGTCGCGGCGCTTTTCTCATTTCACCGGTGATGATCCGTGCGGCGCCTTCGCCGCCGCACGGCCGCGTCCCGCATTTCTCCGTTCGTGCACCGCCCCCGCGTGTGGGCGGCGGTGTTTCCCGTGAATTCGGCCGCGCGGCCGGAACCTGCGCGGCCGGGAGGGTGTCGCAGTGGAATTCGACTCCGTTCTGGACTGCGTCGGCGCCACCCCGCTGGTGCGCCTGCGCCGATGCTTCCCGGGCCGAGACGTGCTCGCCAAGCTGGAAATGCTCAACCCGTGCGGAAGCATGAAGGACCGCCCGGCCCGCTACATCGTCGAGCAGGGCCTGCGCGAGGGAACCCTGGTGCCGGGGATGCGGCTGGTGGAGAGCACCTCCGGCAACCTCGGCATCGCGCTCGCCGTGGCCGCCCGGACGCACGGGCTCTCGTTCACCGCCGTGGTCGACCCCAACACCTCGACGACGAACCTCCGCTTGCTGGAGCTGTTCGGCGCCGACGTCGACATGGTCACCGAGCCGGACGACGCGGGCGGCTACCTGCACACCCGCGTGCGCCGCGCGCGGGCGCACGCGCAGGCGGACCCCGGCGTCGTCTGGATCAACCAGTACGCGAACCAGCGCAACTGGCGCGCCTACTACGAATCGGTGGGAGCTGAGATCCTCAGCGCCGTCAGCGGGCCGATCGACTGCCTCGTGGCCCCCGTCTCGACGACGGGATCGTTGCAGGGCACCGCACGCCGCCTGCGGGAGGTCCATCCAGCGATGCGGGTCGTGGCGGTGGACGCCGTCGGATCGGTGATCTTCGGGGCGGAGCCCGGCACCCGCCGCATCCCCGGCTTCGGCGCGAGCCGGGTCCCGGAGATCCTCAACGCCGCGGAGGTCGACGAGGTCCTGCACGTCGGCGACGCCGCCAGCACCACCGGATGCCGGCGGCTGGTCCGGACCGAAGGCGTCCTGGGCGGCGGTTCCTCCGGCGCGGTGATCTCCGCCTTGGACCGGCTGCTGCCCCGCCTGCCGGAGTCGGCGCGGGTGGTCGCGCTGCTGCCCGACCGGGGCGAGCGCTACCTGGACACCGTCTACGACGACGCGTGGGCCGAACAAGTGCTGCGCGACGACGTCGGCAGCGACCTGGCGGAGGCGCCGTGAGCACCGCCGAGCACCGCCATCGGCGCAACATCGCGCTGCTGTGGGCAGGGCAGTTCACCAACACCGCCGGTTTGATGATGCTGGTGCCGATCATGCCGTTCTACATCGAGGGAATGGGCGTGACCGGCACGGCGCAGGTGCAGACCTGGGCCGGAGTCGCCATCGCGGCCCCGGCGCTGGCGCTGACCGCGGCCACCCCGCTGTGGGGCAGGCTCGGCGACCGGATCGGGCGGCACTGGATGGTGGTTCGCGCCCTGGCGGGCCTGGCGCTGTCGATGGTGGTCATGGCCCTGGCCGCGAACCCGGTGGTGCTCGTCGCCGGGCGACTGCTGCAAGGGAGCCTGGGTGGCGTCGTGGAAGCGGCCCAGGCGTTCGCAGGCTCGGCCGCGCCGGGCGGCAAGCGGGGAGCCGCGCTGGGGAAGTCGTTCAGCGCTACCGCCGCGGGATCGCTGATCGGTCCGCTGGCCGGGGGTTTCCTCGTCGGCGCCGGCGGGCTCAGCGGGCTCATGCTCGCGGTCGGGGCCATTGCGGGATTGCTCGCGGTGGCGTGCGCCGCGGGCCTGCGCGAACCGCGCTCGGCCGAACCCGCCGTTCGCGGCACCGGGCACGCGTCGCGCGGCGGGTTCCGTCGGCTACCCGGTGCTCTGCCGCTCGCGGTGGCGGCGGTGGCGGCCTACTTCGGCGTGTACGGCTTGATCCCGGTTTTCGCCGAGCACGTCCAGCGGAGCTATCCGGCGGACGGCGCCGGGATGTGGGTCGGCGTGTTCCAGTCGTTGACCTGGGGCGCGACGCTGCTCGGGTCGTTCTGGTGGGGCCGCCACAACGACCTGGCGCAGCGGCCGGTGCGCGCGCTGACCATCGCCTCCGGTGTCTGCGCGGTGAGCATCGCGGCGCAGGCGCTTCCGCTCGGCGCGGTGGGACTGGCCCTGCTGCGGCTCGTGCAGGGAGCCGCGTTCGCCGGGTTGGCCCAGTCGTTGTTCTTCCACGTCAGCAGGCACGCGCCCGCGGATCGCCGCAGCGGTCTGATCGGCACGGCCAACAGCTTCCTGCTCGCCGGGCAGTCCGCAGGGCCGCTGCTGGCCGGTCCCATGGCGGCGGTCTTCCCGCCGGCGCTGTCGATCGTCCTGATGGGCTCGGCAGGTGCGCTCGCCTTCGCCTGCTGTCTGCCGGTGGCCCGGGCGGAGCGCGCTCGCGGCACCGATGCTGCTTCGACGTTGCCGGTGAAGCGGCGGATGAGCGGCGAGCTGGACCTCCCGGCCGAGCGGACGATCCCGATCGCCGTGGGCGGGAACTCCGGCGGTTCGCGGCTCGAACGGTGAACCGCCGGGTGTGGTCTGCGCGGGTCGCAGTGCGGTGTACTGCCGCGCATGGCTGTGGGCGAGAACGACCTCGAGCGGATGGATCAGGCCCGGCTGGACATGGCCGCGCGCCGGGAATTGTTCGAGGCAGCGCGGGAATGCACCTTCCTGTTCCTGGACGCGGAGGGCTGGCCGGGCGGCGTGACGATGAGCCACCTCTTCCACGACGAGGTCTTCTGGCTCACCGCGGTGTCCGGCCGCGCGCACGTCGTGGGCGCCGAGTCCGACCCGCGGGTGGGCCTGGTGATCAGCAGTCTCGGCACGGATCTGCCCGGCCGCCGGATGGTCCGCGTGCGGGGACGCGCCGCGGTGCACCGCGACCGCGAGACGCTCGACGCGGTGCTCCCCCTGTTCAGCGCCCGCCTCCAACCGGCCGCGCCGGATCGGATGCATCGGCTGCTCAACAGCGCGAACCGGGTGCTGATCAGAGTCGAACCGCTCTCCTATCCGCAGACCCACGACTCCCGCAAGATCAGCGGAGACGGGCGCGGCGGATCCGCGGGCTAGGGGCTGCGGGCGCTGTCAGGCCGGACCGAGCAGGTCCCACCGGTTGCCCGCGATGTCCAGAAAGACGGCGACGCGGCCGTAGGATTCGGCGCGCGGGGCGGTGACGAACTCGACGCCTGCCGCGGTCATCCGGTCGTGAGCGGCGTCGAAGTCGTCCACGCGCAGGAACAGGCCGACTCGGCCCGCGAATTGGTGCCCGACGGCGGCGGCCTGCTCGTGGCCGTCGGCGCGAGCGAGCAGGACGCCGGTTTCCGCTCCCGGCGGCCGGACGACGACCCACCGCTTCGGGCGACCGTCGTTGGTCAGCGACGGCTTGTCCTCGATGAGCTCGAACCCGAGGGCGTCGACGAAGAACTCGATGGCGCGGTCGTAGTCGTCGACGACCAGCGCGGTCAGGTCGATGCGCATTCGTGGGATCGTACGTAGCCGCGACGTTCCGCCTGCTTTGTCGGCCGGTGCGGCATCGGTGAGGATGCACCCATGACGCTTCGACTGCGCGCGCTGGAGCGCGAGGATCTGCCGTTCGTGCACGGGTTGACGAACAACTCGCAGATCATGACCTACTGGTTCGAGGAACCGTACGAAGCGCTGGTCGAGCTGCAGGACATCTACGCCCGGCACATCCACGACACGCGGGAGCGGCGGTTCGTGATCGAGGTGGACGGCGCGCGGGGCGGTCTGGTGGAACTGGTGGAGATCGACTACATCCACCGCAACGCGGAGTTCCAGATCATCGTCGCGCCGGATCACCAGGGGCGCGGGCTGGCCACCGAAGCGACTCGCAGAGCGCTGGACTACGCCTTCTCGGTGCTGAACATGCACAAGATCTACCTGCTGGTGAGCACCGAGAACCGCAAGGCGATCCGCGTCTACGAAAAGCTCGGATTCGTCGTGGAAGGCGAGCTGAAGGAGGAGTTCTTCTCCGCGGGCCGCTACCACAACGCGCTGCGGATGGGCGTTTTCCAGGAGACCCACTTGGGCCGATGACGGCGCCCCGCCGGCCGCCGCCTCCTCGACCGGCGTTGCTGGGGTTTCCGGCCCGCCACCGCCCGGGCGCTGCGGCTCCGGGCGGTGGCCGACCGTGCCGAGTGAACGGACCGTGTGACCGATCTAGTGGGACGAACAGTCCGTTCACTCGGGATCAGTAGCGGTAGTGTTCGGGTTTGTAGGGCCCGTTGACGTCGACGCCGATGTACTCGGCCTGGGCCTTGGTCATGCGGGTGAGGTTGACCCCGAGCGCGTCCAGGTGCAGCCGGGCGACCTTCTCGTCCAGCAGCTTCGGCAGCACGTACACGTCCTTGCCGTACTCACCCGGCTTGGTCCACAACTCGATCTGCGCCAGCGTCTGGTTCGTGAACGAGTTCGACATCACGAAACTCGGGTGCCCGGTCGCGTTACCCAGGTTCAACAACCGGCCCTCGGACAACACCAGGATCGAGTGCCCATCGGTGAACGTGAACTCGTGCACCTGCGGCTTGATCTCGACCTTCCGCACACCCGGAGTCTTCTCCAACCCCGCCATGTCGATCTCGTTGTCGAAATGCCCGATATTGCCCACGATCGCCTGATGCTTCATCCGGCTCATGTGCTCAGCGGTGATGATGTCGAAGTTCCCGGTGGTGGTGATGAAGATGTCCGCGAACTCAACGACCTCGTCCAAGGTCTTGACCTCGTAGCCCTCCATCGCCGCCTGCAACGCGCAGATCGGGTCGATCTCGGTGACGATCACCCGAGCACCCTGGCCCCGCAGCGACTCCGCCGAGCCCTTACCGACATCGCCGAACCCGGCGATCACCGCGACCTTGCCACCAATGAGCACGTCGGTGGCGCGGTTGATGCCATCGACCAGCGAGTGCCGGCAGCCGTACTTGTTGTCGAACTTCGACTTCGTCACCGAGTCGTTCACATTGATCGCCGGGAACAACAGCTCCTCCGACTTGACCAACTCGACCAGCTTGTGCACACCGGTCGTGGTCTCCTCGGTAACGCCCTTGATCTCCTTCGCCAGCGTCGTGAACCGCTGGGCATCCTGCTCCAGGCTCTTACGCAGCGTCGACAGCACGACCTTGAACTCGTCCGGGTCGTCCTCAGTCGGCTGCGGCACCGCACCCGCGGCCTCGAACTCGACACCCTTGTGCACCAGCAGCGTCGCGTCACCACCATCGTCCAGGATCATGTTCGCGAGCTTGCCGCCGCCGAACTCCCAGAGCTGGTTGGTGCACCACCAGTAATCCTCGAGCGTCTCACCCTTCCACGCGAACACCGGCACACCAGCAGGCTTGTCCGCAGTACCGCCACCGACCACGACCGCCGCCGCGGCCTCGTCCTGGGTCGAGAAAATGTTGCACGACACCCACCGCACATCCGCGCCCAGCTCAACCAGCGTCTCGATGAGCACCGCCGTCTGCACCGTCATGTGCAACGAACCTGCGATCCGCGCGCCCTTCAGCGGCTTCGAGTCCGCATACTCCCGGCGAGTCGCCATCAAACCCGGCATCTCATGCTCCGCCAGCCGGATCTGGTGCCGACCGGACTCGGCCAGTCCCAGATCAGCGACGGCGAAATCGAGGCCATTGACCTTCTGCAAATTAACGCTCATGATTCTTCAGCTCCGTTCCTCGGCGAGTTCGCCACGGCGCGTGGTGCCGCACACACCACGAGCGCATGGCTTGAAAGACTTCCGCGCCGTGCGCGGGAAAGCGAACGAGTGCTCGCAGAAGCGACCCTGCTTCCGCGGCAACACCGGTCGGCCGAAATGCGAAAAGGGCGCCTCCTCTCGGAGGCGCCCTTCACCGTCCTTCCGGCTGCACCGGTGGTCGAGCGTGGCGGACTTGGTCCGTTGCAGCGCCTCTCGACCATCGGCCGACACCACGACCTGGCTGGGTCGCAGGGTGGCTCGATTGCAGCCCGAGATCGATTTGGCATCAAGTGTGGCAGGCTCCGCAGCGACGCGTCAACGCCGCTCCCGAGCCCCGTGCGGGCGTGCTCAGGAATCCGCGGGGAGCACGCGCTGCCGCCCGTGCGCGGCGAACTCGGCTTCGAGCGCGGACTTGTCCTCGTCGCTCATCAAGCTGTAGTCCGGGCCGCCCCGGCCGGTCCACCAGTACACCCGGTCCGCGCACCGCCAGGCCCGCTCGCGCAGCACGTTCTTGCGCAGCTTGTCCGATCCCGTGGTCGGGAGTCCGGTCGAGACGCGGAGGAACCGCGGCACCGCCTTGATTCCCAAATCCGGTTGCGCGCTGAGGAAACCGGCGAATTCCACCGGGTCGAACTCGGCACCGCCGCGCAGTTCGACGGCCGCCATGGCCCGGTCGCCGGTGCGCGGATCGGGAACCGCGAACGCCGCGGCCAGCACCACGTCCGGGTGCCGCCGCAGCACCCGTTCCACCAGCAGCGCGGAGAAGTTCTCGCCGTCGACCCGGATCCAGTCGCCCTGCCTGCCCGCGAAGTACAGGAAACCGCGCTCGTCGAGGTAGCCGAGATCACCGGTCCAGTACCAGCCGTTGCGGACCCGCTGCGCATCGGCCGTTTCGTTCTTGTAGTAGCCCTCGAACCGGGCGGCGGCCGCCTTGTCGACGATCTCCCCGATCGCCTCGCCCGGGTTGCGCAGCCGCCCGTACTCGTCCAGCCGGGCGGGCGGGCAGGTGCCCAACGTGTCCGGATCGACCACGGCCACCGCTTCGCTGGACGGCTTGCCCAGGGAATCCGGCGGCGCGTCCGGATCGTTGCGGACGTGCCCGGAGCCCTCGCTGGAGCCGTAGCCCTCCTGGAGCACGCAGTCGAAGCGGCGGGCGAACTCGGCCTGGTCCTCCGGGGACGCTTCGGTGCCGAAGGCGTGGGTGAGCGTGTTGTCGCCGTCGTCGTCGCGTTCGGGTGTCGCGAGCAGGTAGGCGATGGACTTTCCGACGTAGGTGAAGTACGTGATGCCGAAGTACCGGACGTCGTCGATGAACCGGGAAGCGGAGAACTTCGGCGTCAAGCACACGGTGCAACCCGCCGCCAGCGCCGGAGCCCACAGCGCCATCAGCGCGTTGCCGTGGAACAGCGGCATGCAGCAGTAGCAGACGTCGTCGGCCGTGACGCCGTACTTCTCGCCGGTGGCGTAGCCGAGGCGGGTGAGCCGTCCTTGCGTGCACCGCGCGGCTTTCGAGGTCCCGGTGGTGCCGGAGGTGAACAGCAGCAGGAACAGCGCGGACTCGTCGACGCCGTCGTGGGCATGCGGCGGTTCGGCGTGCGCGGTGACGAGTTCGCCGTACCCGGGCTCGTCGACCAGCAGGAACCGCTCCGGCGGGACGCCGATGTCGAGCCCGGCCAGCCGGTCCCAACCGGTCCGGTCGGTGATGATCAGCTGGCAGTCGACATGCCGGACCTGAGCTTCCAGGTCCGCACCTCGGTGCGTCGGGTTGATCCCGGCGATGGTCGCTCCGGCCAGTGCGGCACCGCCGAGCCAGAAGATGTGCTCCGGCACGTTCTCCAGCAGCACGCCGATGTGGAACGGGCCGTCGGCGCGGAACTCGCGGGCGATGGCCGCCCGGGCCGCGCTCTCCTGTACGACCTCGTCCCAGCTCCAGGTGCGCTCTCTGGTGCGCAGCCCCGCCTTGCGGTCGCCCTGCCGCGCCAACAGCTGGTCGGCGATCGTCCGTTCCATCGGCCGCTCACCCCTCGGGCACGAGCACGCAGCGGGTCCGCCGGTAGATCGTCGGCATGCATTTGTTGCAGTGGATGCACAACGACTTGTCGCGTTCGCCCGCCTGAATTCGGTTGATCAGGTCCGGCTCGCGCAGCAGCGCGCGGGCCATCGCCACGAACTGGAAGCCCTCGGACATCGCCAGGTCCATGGTTTCCTTACTGGTGATGCCGCCGAGCAGCACCAGCGGCAGCCGGACGGCAGCGCGGATCTGGCGGGCCTGTTCCAGCAAGAACGCATCTTCGTACGGGTAGCTGCGGATGAGGGCCTTGCCGACCAGTTGCACGCCGAGCTTGACGGGCTGCTTCATCGCACCGGCGAACTCCTGCAGCGGCGCGTCGCCGCGGAACAGGTACATCGGGTTGCGCAACGAACTGCCCGCGGTGAGCTCGATCGCGTCGACGCTGCCGTCGGCTTCCAGCCAGCGCGCGACCTGCGCGGCCTCATCGACCCAGAACCCGCCGGGCGCCCCGTCGTCCATGTTCAGCTTCGCCAGCACCGCGATCCGGTCCCCGACCGCGTCCCGCACCGCGCGGGCGGTCTGCAACGCCGGACGGGCCCGGTTGCGCAGTTCGCCGCCGTAGGAATCCTTGCGGCGGTTGAGGTTCGGGCTCAGGAACGAGCTGATGAAGTAGTTGTGCCCGAAATGCAGTTCCACCGCGTCGAAGCCGCACTCGATCGCCTGCTCGGCCGCCTCGGCGTGCTGCCTGGCGATCCGGTCGATGTCGGCGGCGGAGGCGGCCTTGGTCAGGCTCATGCTCGCGGCGTGCAGCCGGCGGGACGCCGACAGCGCCGGAGATCCGAGCTCCAACGCCGGTGCGACCGGACCGGCGTGCCCGAGCTGGGCCGACACCGCGGCCCCTTCGTCGTGCACCGCGTCGGTGAGGCGGCGCAGCCCCGGCAGCGCCTCGGGACGCCAGTACAGCTGGTGCTTGGCCGAGCGCCCGTCCGGCGACACCGCGCAGTAGGCGACCGTGGTCATCCCGGCGCCCCCGGCCGCGACCTGGCGGTGGAACTCGATCAGGTCGTCGGACACCAGCGATTTCGGCGTCCTGCCTTCGAAAGTGGCTGCCTTGAGCACCCGGTTCCGCAGCGTCACCGGGCCGAGCCGGGCGGGTTGCAGCGGGTCGGGTGCGGACTGCGGCTCGCTCACTCGGGAACCTCCGTTCGGTTGCGCGGACGCCGCGCCAAGCTAGCCCGCAGCGCCGCCGGGTCCGGGTCGCGATCCTGCTGACCGGGAGTGCGGACTGCGGTTTGAACTTCGTCTAGGCAGGCGCTCAGAAATCCGCCTGGCCGCCGTCGAGGGGGATGGTGGCTCCGGTCAGGTACCGAGCTTGCGGGCCGACGAGCATCGCCACTGCCTCGCCGATGTCCTGTTCGCAGTCGCCGACGTACCGCAGCGGGATCGTCTTGCGGAATTCCGCCGCCTCGGCCGGTCTCGCCTCGGCCCACGCCTCCAGACTCGGCGACAGCGCGTGCGGGGCGATGCAGTTGACCCGGATCCCGTCCGGTCCCCACTCCGCGGCGGCGGTGCGGGTCAGCGAGCGGATCGCCTGCTTGGCCGCCGCGTAGGCGCCGTAGTTCGACGGATCCCAGCGCACCATCGCGGAGGTCACCAGGTTGATGATGTTCCCGCCGCGTTCGGCCAGGTGCGGATGGCACGCCTTCATGAACGCGAAGGTGGCGAACGGTCCACTTCGGAATCCTCGCTGGAAGTCGTTGTCCTTCATGGACAGCAGCGGTCCGAAGTGGCCGGAGTAAGCGTTGTTCACCAGGATGTCCACGCCGCCCATGGCCGAAACGACGTCCGCGACGAGCCCCGGGATCGCGTCCAGATCGGTGACGTCGCAGCCGAACGGCGCCGCGTTCGCACCGCGTTCGCGCACCAGTTCGCAGGTCCGCGCCAGCTTCGATTCCGTGCGGCCCAGCACGGCCACGGACGCACCGGCGCCGGCCAGCGCCAACGCGATCCCCTGGCCCACGCCCTGGCCCGCGCCGGTCACGATCGCGACCTTGCCGTCGAGATCTCCCATCGTGGCCTCCTGTCTCGCCTCCGCGGGCGGTCAGTTCCGGTCGCATGAGTTCGAGCGCGGCGCCAGCAGCAGCTCGGCGCCCATCCGGATGTCAGACTCCGAGTCCACAATGGACACTCGCGCGTTGAGGCTGGCCTGCAGTACGCCGTACCAGAGCTGCAGCAGCAACCGCACCAGCGCCATGTCCTGCGCGGTGGGCGTCCGGATGCCCAGCACCCGCAGGATCAGGTCGCGGAAGGTCCGGTCGATCCGGCCGACGTCGGGCACCGTCGCGGCGTTCGCGGTGTTCGACGACTGCAGCATGGCCACCGCGAGCGTTGGCTTGCGCAGCAGCTCCCGGCTGGCGCTGACCAGGACTTGCGCGACCGCTTCCGCCGGTTCGGCAGCCGGGTCGGGACCGGACCGGGTGCGCTCGTCGAAGCGCTCGACCCGGTCGGCCATCACCGCGGTGAACAGGTGGGTCTTGGACGGGAAGTAGCGGTAGAGCGTTCCGATGGCGACCCCGGCGTCCTTCGCCACCTCGTGCATCTGCACCCGCTCGAGGCCCTTCTCCGCGCCGATGTGCGCGGCGGCGCGCAGGATGCGCTCGCGCCGCTCGACCTGGCCGGGTGAGCTGGGCTCCGCAGCCGTCCTCGCCTCGGCGATGCGCGGCACTGGCACCCCTCCGTTCGCCTCGTCCGGCCCATGTGTATCCGACTCGGACCGGCGCCGGCCGGGCCGGTACCGGTGAGTGGGACCGGACCGCCGCCGGGACGCCGCGGCGCGGTTTTCTTCGGCGGCAGCGAATCCGGCCCGGGAGGACCGCATGCTCCGGTCTGTCGCGAACCACGTGCTCACCGCGCTGCTCGCGGTCGGCTTGACCGCCTCCGGCTGCTCCTCCGGAGGTGTCCGGCAGGAGCCGGAGCTCGCCCCGACGCGGGGAAGCCTGTCGAGCGCGGTCGAGCTCGACCACCGAAGGCTGCCCAGCGCGCGCAGTGAAGCGCTGATCACCTACGGCTCCGCGAACGCGCGGGACGAGCCGATCACCGTGACGGGAACGGTCTCGGTTCCCGCCGCGCCACCACCACCGCGCGGCTGGCCGGTGATCAGCTGGGCGCACGGGACCACCGGCACCGCGGATGCCTGCGCCCCGTCCGCGGACCGCCCTGGCGGACCGGCGCACTCCTACGTCGGACTCGTCGACCAGGTTCTGGACCGCTGGGTCGCGGCCGGTTACGCGGTGGTGCAGACCGATTACGAGGGTCTCGGTACCCCCGGCGAGCACCCCTACCTCAACGGCGTGAGCGAGGCGAACACGGTCGTCGACATCGTGCGCGCCGCGCGGCGGGCGAACCCCGGCATCGGCGCGGACTGGTTCGCGATGGGGCACAGCCAAGGCGGCCAGGCGGCGCTGTTCGCGGCCGCCGAACGGGTTCGTTCGGAGGTGCCGCTGCGTGCCGCAGTGGCGATCGCGCCCGGCGGTTTCCAGGTGGACCGGACCGCGGAGTTCTTCCGCGCCCGGGCCGGAACTCCGGAGGTGACCGCCGCGCTGCCGTTCCTGTCCCCGCTGCTGCTCGGCGCGGTCGCGGCCGACCCCGGCATCGCCGCGGACGAGCTGGTCGCCGACGAGATCCGCCCGCTGCTCGAGGTCGGTCGCACCGGCTGCCAGGACGACGTCCGGGAGGCCGCGGCGCGGATGCGGCCCCAGCGGGTGTTCCGGGACGACGCCGAGCTCGGTCCGCTCACCGCGTACCTGCGCAGCCAGGATCCGAGCCGGTTGGCCCTCGGCGTACCGACGCTGGTCCTGCAGGGCACCGACGACGCGCTGGTCGGCAAGCCGGGGACGGATCAGCTCGTCGGAATGTTGTGCCGCCGTTCTGCGCAGGTCAGCTACCGGGTCTACGACGGTGCCGAGCACCGGCAGGTGCTGGCCGAGTCCCTGCCGGACGCCGAGCGGTTCGTGGACGCGGTCCGCGCCGGGCGGCCGCCTGCGGGCACGTGCACCTGAGCACCGGTCCCGGCCAGCGAGATCGCGTCGGTGGCGGCGAGCGCGCGCACTTATGTTCCGCAACCGGAAAGAGCACGGCCGCACACCGGAAGCAGGCGAAAGGCGCAAGCAATGGACCGCTCGACCTACGGCCCGTGGGCCGTCATCGCCGGAGGTTCGGAAGGCGTCGGCGAATCGTTCGCGCGGCGACTGGCCGATGCCGGCATCAACAGCGTGCTCATCGCCCGCAAACCGGAACCGCTGCGAGCCACGGCCGAAGCGGTGCGCGCCGCCGGAGCCGAGGCCCGCACGCTCGAACTCGACCTGCTCGACCCGGCCGCGCTGGACGAGATCCGCGCCGCGACCGATGACCTCGAAGTCGGCCTGCTGATCTTCAACGCGGGCGCGAACACCTACGGGCACGAGTTCGTCACCGGCGATCCGGACCGCACGCGCGAGGTCATCGACCTGAACATCACCGCGCAGCTCGCGCTGGCGCGGCACTTCGGCGAGGCGATGAAGAACCGGCGGCGCGGCGGAATCCTGCTGGTCGGGTCGATGGCCGGGTTCATGGGCCAGGCCGAGATCAGCGTCTACTCCGCGGTGAAGGCGTTCGGCCGGGTCTTCGCCGAAGGACTCTGGCTGGAGCTGCGCGAGTTCGACGTGCACGTGCTGGAGCTGGTGCTCGGCGTCACGAGGACACCGGCGATGCAGCGCGCCGGGTTGCGCTTGGACCTGCCCGGACTCGACGTCGCCGAACCCGATGACGTGGCGCGGGAGGGTCTCGAGCACCTCGCGGACGGTCCGGTGCGGATCGCGGGTGGCAACGAGCAGGCGGCGCGCAAACGCAACGAATTCCCCCGCGCGGACCGGATCCTCGCCGCGCACGAGGCGACCCGGCGCCTGATCGGCGGCTGAGCGGCGTCTTCCACCTGGAGTGAACGGACCGTTCGTCCCAATAGATTGGACGAGCAGGCCGTTCACTCGGTCCGCAGTCAGATCATGTTGCGCAACGGGCCCGGAGGCGGTTGCAGCCCCAGCTGCCCCAATGCCGAGGCGTGCAGCACCGCTCCGGGCGCGTGGATCGCGTGCGCCAGGCCCATGTGCGCGTCGCGCCAGAAGCGCTGCATCGGGTTGTCCGACCGCATCGCGTTCCCACCGGACCGCGCGACGATCTCGTCGACCGCCCGCACCGCGCGCCATGCCGCCTGCACCTGCTCGCGGCGCCCGATCGCGCGCCGCTCGAAAGTGACTTCGTGCCCAGCGGCGACCAGGTCGTACATCCGGGAAGCGTTGTCCAGCACGGCGGTCCGGGACGCGGAGATCTCCGCGGCGGCTTCGCCGATGGCGGTCAGCGCGTACGGATCGTCCTTGATCCTGGTCCCGGTGATCTGGGTGCGGCCGCGCTGGTAGGCGAGGTGGTGTTCGAGCGCGCCCTCCGCGATGCCGACGACCGCCGCGGTGATGCCGAGCGGGAACGCGCAGGAGAACGGCACGTGGTAGGTGGGGTTCGCCAGTCCGGCCTCCCTCGCGGCGGTGCCATCGACGAGCTTGCGGAAGGGGATAACGCGCTGCGCCGGGACGAACGCGTCCGCGACGACGATGTCCTTGCTGCCGGTGCCGCGCAGCCCCACCACGTCCCACGAGTCCTCGACGATCTCGTAGTCCGCACGCGGCAGGACGAGGTGCAGGTGTTCCGGCGCTTCGGGCAGCGTGCCGTCCGGTTCCGCAACGCGGCCGCCGAGGAAGATCCAGTCGCAGTGGTCGGTCCCGGAGGAGAACTGCCAGCGCCCGTTGAAGACGTAACCGCCGTCGACGGGCCGTGCCACGCCCATCGGCGCGTACGGCGAGGCGATCCAGGTGTCCTGGTCGGCGCCCCAGATGGCCTGCTGCAGAGCCGGATCGGCCAGCGCCATCTCCCACGGGTGCACGCCGACGATTCCGGCGACCCACCCGGTCGAACCGTCCAGCGCGGCGATGGCCAGCACCGCTTCGGCGAACTCGCGCGGGTGCGCTTCCATGCCGCCGTGCTCGCGCGGCTGCAGCATCCGGATCACGCCGCACTCGCGCAACGCGGCCGTGGCTTCGCCGGTCAGCTTGCCAGCGGCCTCGTTGCGCGGAGCCTGTTCGCGGATCCGGTCCGCTGCAGCCGAGACGGCCTCGACCACCTGATTGCCCATGTCCTCCCACTTCCGGCCTTCTATTCACATAGGACCGTCATGTCACGCGTCGTGGCACCGCCGGAAACCGCGCTACGGCGCGATATCGCCGATGCACGCCGGTGGCGGTGCCGCGCGGAATCAGGGCACGACCCCGTCCGTCCACAACGGACTGACGCCTTCAGTCCTCCCGGCCCAAGAAGGCCAGCACGGCGCTTTCGAACGCCTCCTGCTGCTCGATCATCACCCAGTGCCCGCAGTCCGGGAACACGTGCAGCTCGGCGGCCGGAATGGTGCGCATCGGCACCAGGGCCATGTCCAGCGGGCTGACCCGATCGTCCCGGCCCCACGTCAGCAACGTCCTGGCGCGCACCTTGTGCAGCTGCGACCAGTACGGCGGCGCGTCCGAAGCGGCCATCGCCTCGGCCTGCCGGGCCAGCGCCTTGCTGCTGTACATCCGGCGGGCCGCGGCGAGCGTGTCCGGATCGGTGGCCTGCGCCCAGCGCTGCTCGACGAGTTCCTCGGTGACCAGCGACTGGTCGTGCACCATCGAACGCAGCCAGCGGACCAGCTTCTCCCTGGTCGGCTCGTCGGTGAACTCCGCGAGCAGCTTGATCCCCTCGCCCGGCCCGGGACTGAGCAGTTGCGCGCCGACGCCGCCGATGGTCACCAGCCTGCGGACGCGCTCCGGAGCCGCGATGGCGACCCGGGTGGCGACGAGCCCGCCCATGGAGTTGCCGATCACGTCGACCTGATCGAGCCCGAGCCCGTCCAGGAACCGCAGCACCGCGTCCCCGGCCGCGAGCATCGGGTGCTGATCGGTCGGGTCGCTGACGCCGAAACCTGGGAATTCCAGCACCAGGCAGCGGAATCGCTCCGCGAAACGCGGGAGGTTGCCGCGGAAGTTCCGCCAGCCGGTCACGCCCGGACCGGAACCGTGCAGCAACAGCAGCGGCGGGCCCTCGCCCGCCTCGTGGTAGCGCAGCACTCCCTGATCCGTCGCCAGTTCCCGCGCCGTCGACTCGTGATCCATGTCCCGTCCTCAGCCCATCGCGCCTGCCGGTGGACGGTATTGCCGCGCCCGCGTGCGGCGGAGCCGCAGTCCCGATCAGCGGGAGCGCCCCCGGTCAGCCCGAGCCGCCCGGCTCGCGGGCGGCGATCAGCCGGTCCGCGGGCTGCGGGACACCGGCCGGCCGCTGGTTCGGCGGTTCCGGGGCCAGGTTCAGCGAAACGCGGCGGGCCGCGCTCAGCACCAGCGGGCCGAGCGCCTCGAGCGGCGCGGCCGGACCGCCGACGACCGACAACGCCGCGAGCGAACCGTCGGGGCCGTGCACGGTGGCCGCGACGCAGGCGATGCCGGGAGCGCATTCCCCGCGTTCGTAGGCGAGTCCGCGGCGTTGCCGGATCCGGCTCAACTCCGCGTGCAGCCCTGCCGCGTCACCGATGGTGCTGCTGGTCAACCGGGTCATCCGGCCTGCCACGCGGGAATCGACCTGTTCCGGTTCCAGCACCGCCAGCATCGCCTTGCCCAGCGCCGTCGAGTGCGCAGGCGCGCGGCCGCCGACCCGCGAAGGCACCGCGGCCGCGGCCGGACCGCCGACCTTGTCCAGGTAGCACACCTCCGGCCCGGCGAGCACCGCCAAGTGCACCACCATGCCGGTGCGGGTCTGCAGTTCGTGCAGCACCGACGCGGCGGCTTCGCGGATCGCACCGTGCTCGCCATCCGGCCCCGCGAGGTCGAGCACCCGCCTGCCGAGCCGGTATCCGGACGACGTGTGCTCCAGCCATCCCAGCCCGGCGAGCTGGTTGAGGATCCGGTGCGTCGTCGACCGGGGCAGCCCGCTGAACCGCGCGATGTCCTCCAGGCTCCGGTGGTGGTTGCGTCCGTCGAAGGTGTCCATGATCAGCGTCATCCGCTCGACCATCGAGTGCGGCGGACCGGCCGCGGTCGGGGAACTGCCAGCGGTCATCGTCGACCTCCCGAGCCAACCGGAATTGAAACGAATTCTGGTAGCCAACCTAACAGCGCGCCGCGAGCGGAGGAAGGCGTCACCGGCGCCGAGAAAGCCCGCACAGCGCGGGCAACTCCCGCTGAACGGGACATCGCGAAGCGCCGGAACGTGCACCGTTGTAGAAACACGTTCTCCATGCGTGTTCAGGGAGGTCGGCAGTGCGGATCGGGATCGTCACGCCGGTCGTGGTGCAACTGCCCGGCTCGCACGACGAGTGGGAGCGCGAGGCGGGCATCGACCAGCTCGCCCTGATCGCGGCGACCGCCGATCGCCTCGGCTTCCACCACCTCACCTGCAGCGAGCACGTCGCGGTTCCCGCCGAGGACGCCGCGCAGCGCGGCGGCACCTACTGGGACCCGCTGGCGACCTTCGGCAACCTCGCCGCGCACACCGGCCGCATCCGGCTGGCGACTCAGGTCGTGGTGCTCGGCTACCACCATCCGCTCGCCATCGCGAAGCGCTACGGCACGCTGGATCGCCTCAGCGGCGGCAGGCTCGTGCTCGGCGTCGGAGTCGGCAGCCTGCGGGCGGAATTCGACCTGCTCGGTGCACCGTTCGACGACCGCGGCGCGCGGGCCGACGAGGCGATGCGGGCGCTGCGCGCCTGCCTTTCGGCCCGCGAGGTGGCGTTCCACGGCGAGTTCTACGACTTCGACGACGTGGTGGTCGAACCGCACGCGGTGCAGGACGAAGTCCCGATGTGGGTCGGCGGGCGCACCCGCCGCTCGTTGCGGCGCGCGCTCACCCACGGCAACGGGTGGGTGCCGTTCGGCCTGCCGCTAGCGGAGATTTCGGCGCTGCTGGCGCGGGCCGACCTTCCTGCCGGGTTCGACGTCGTGCTCGGCCCGAACCGCGCGCTGGATCCGATCGGCGCCGCAGCATCGGCCGCCCGCGCACTGGATCGGCTGCGCGAAGCCGGCGCGACCGTCGCCGGTGTGCGGATCACCGCGGCTTCCGCGGAGCACTACTGCGAACAGCTGGCCGCGTTGCGCGAAATCGGCCGGGAACGCGGAATCCCGTTCGACGACGCGAGATCGGACGGAACACGATGACCGATGTGCAACGGCTCGAACTGCTGGAGCGCAGGTTGCGCGCGCTGGAGGACGAAGCGGCGATCACCCGGCTGATCGCCGCCTACGGCCCGCTCGTGGACAGCGGTAGCGCCGAAGCCGTGGCCGGGCTGTGGGAAGCCGACGGTGACTACGACGTCGACACCGGCGGAATGCACGGGCACGCCCAGCTTTCCGCGATGGTTCGCTCCGGAGCGCACCAACGGCTGATCACCGACGGCTGCGCGCATTTCGCCGGACTGCCGCACGTCGTGCTCGACGGCGATCACGCGGTCGCGACCTGCCACTCGCAGCTGATCACCAAGCACGGCGCGGCGTTCCGGGTCTTGCGCGCCACCGCGAACCGCTGGGAACTGCGCCGCGGCCCGGAAGGCTGGCGCGTGGTGCGCCGCACCAGCCGGCTCCTCGACGGCCGGGCCGAAGCGCGCCAACTGCTCGCGGATGCAGGCGTGCTAACCCGGTGAGCACGCTGCGCCGGCGTTGCTGATCGTGCTTCGGACAGGCGGCCGCGTCTCCGCGAAGCACCAGCCGCACGCCCGGGAAAACGCCCTAGTGCTCGTCCCACGTGACCGGCATGTGCGCCGGACCGCGGGTGGACAACCCGTTCTTCCACTCGATTCCGTCCTCGGAACCGGCGAACCGCAGTCCGGGCAGCCGCCGCAGCAGCGTGTCCAGCGCGACCTGCAACTCCATCCGAGCCAACGGCGCGCCGAGGCAGTGGTGCGGCCCGTGCCCGAAACCGACGTGGCTGGCTTGCGCCTCCCGCTCCAGGTCGAGCCGTTCGGGGTCGGTGTAGACCGACTCGTCGCGGTTGGCCGAAGTCGTGGTCGGCAGCACCGGCTCACCCGCGTGCACCGTCACGCCACCGAGTTCGACGTCTTCGAGGGCATAGCGCGGAGTGCCCGCACCAACCCCGAGCGGGACGAAGCGCATCAATTCCTCCACGGCGCGCGGTACCGCGGTCAGGTCGGCGCGCAGCTGCGCGAGCTGGTCGGGATGCCGCAGCAGCACGTAAACGAAGTTCGGGATCTGCGATGCAGTGGTCTCGTGCCCCGCGACCAGCAGCGACTCCGCCAGCGAGAGCATCTCGTCCTCGGAGAGCCGGTCGTCCTCGTCGCGCGCGGCGACCAGCGCGCTGAGCAGATCGTCCCGGCCTTCCTCGCGGCGCTCGGCGATCAGGCCGGTCATGTACTCGCGCAACAGGTCCACGCACTCCCGCACCTGCTCGGGCGTGAACTTCGTGGTGGACAAGAAGGCATCGGACCACACGCGGAAATCGGCGCGGTCCTCGAACGGCACGCCAAGCAGCTCGCAGATGACGGTGATCGGCAGCGGCAGCGCGAAGTCCTCCACCAGGTCGGCGGGAGTTCCGGCCGCGACCATCCGATCGACCAGACCGTCGGCGATCTCCTGCGCCCGCGGGCGCAACCGCTCCACCCTGCGCTGGGTGAACGCCTTCATCACCAGCCTGCGCAGCCGGCTGTGCTCCGGCGGGTCCTTGCTCAGGATGTTGCCGGTGGCGCCGAGGTGCGGCCGCATCCGCGGTTCGTCCCGGCCCACCCCGGCCGCTCTGGAGAACCGCGGATCGCCGAGCACCAGCTTGACGTCGTCGTAGCGGGTCGCCAGCCACGCGGGCTCGCCGTAGGGCAACCGGACGCGGATCAGCGGCTGCTGCGCGCGCAACGCCGCGAACAACGGCTCGGGATCGAGCCGTTCGGGTTCGCTGAACGGGTAGCGCTTGGGTTCCACTGAGGTCATCGGCCGCCCCTCGCTGAATTCGTCGCACCGGCCCGCCGTTCGCGGACCCGCGTTCGGCGCCTGCCATTTAGTTGCACCGTAGCATCTAATTCAGCTGATTTAAACCGCTTCGAGCCCGCCCGCGGCGTGGCTCGTCGCGGGCGCGACACGTGCGACAGCTGCGCCGAATCCGCGGCGGCGGGCGACTATCCGGCGAACGCGGCCCGCTGCTGCGCGCAGATCTCGGCCAGGGCTTGCGGGGCCGATCGGCACAGGCGCGGGAACGACAGGTAGCCGTGCGGCATCCCCACGTACTCGGTCAGCCGGGTGGGCACTCCGGCCTCCTGCAACGCCGCGGCGTAACGCGCGCCGTCGTCGCGGATCGGATCGTGCTCGGCGATCTGCACGAGCGCGGGCGGCAGCCCGGAAAGGTCCGCGAACAGCGGCGAAGCATAAGGGTGCCGCGGGTCCTGACCGCCGAGGTAGTGATCGCGGAACACGGTGGTGTCGGCCTTGCTCAGGATCGGGGCGTCGGCGTTCTCATCGATCGACGGGCTGCTGCGGGTCAGGTCGACCCCCGGGTAGATCAGCGCCTGATGCGAGATCCGCGGCCCGGAGCGGTCCCGGGCCATCAAGCTGACCACCGCGGAGAGGTTCCCGCCCGCGCTGTCGCCCATCACCGCGACGCGCTCGGGATCCGCGCCGAACTCGGCGGCCCGGTCCACCAGGTCGACCAGTGCGGCGTAGCAGTCCTCCGGAGCCGCGGGCCAGCGGTTCTTGGGCGCGAGCCGGTAGTCGACCGAGACGACCACCGCGCCGGTGGCGGCGCACACCTGGCTGCACAACCAGTCCGACTGGCTCAGCGAACCCAGCGTCCAGCCGCCGCCGTGGTAGTTCACCACCAGCGGCAGTGCGCCCGTGGCACCGCGCGGCCGGTAGCTGCGGACCGCGATTCGGCCGGTCTCGCCCTCGGCGGTGCCATCGGTCAGCACCACGCCGTTGGCGACTCCGCCGAAAAGCAGGTCGGTTGCGGCGTTTCGCGGAACCGTCTTCTGCTGGAGTTCGAGCAGGCGGGCCTCGTCGAGGTCCGTCACCGGCCGCAGCTTCATCAGCCGGCCGAGCAGCCGCACGCGCAGATCGAGCTTCGCCATCGTGTCCTCCCGTCGCCGTTGCCGGTGGCCACGCTACCGACGGCCGCCAGTGCGGCGATGATCGGGAAGCTCGGCGCCGTGGTCCACTATGGACTCGCGGCACCGAGGAACTAGAAGCTGCGCAACACCGAAACGACCACGCCGAGGACCACGGCCTCGTCACCGTCGATGACGTCGTAGTCCGCGTTGCGCGGCTCCAGGAAGACGTGCCCGTTGCGGCGGCGGTACACCTTCACCGTCGCCTCCTCGTCGAGCATGGCGGCGACGATCTGGCCCGAATGCGCCTCGGGCTGCTGGCGCACCACGACCATGTCCCCGTCGCAGATCGCCGCGTCGACCATCGAGTCACCGCGCACGCGCAGCGCGAACACGGTGCCGCGCCCGGCGAGTTCGCGAGGCAGCGCCAGCACGTCGTCGGTGTGCTCGTCCGCCGCGATGGGCGCGCCCGCGGCGATGTCGCCCACCACCGGCACGGTCACCGAGTCGTCGGCCGGTTCCGCCGCGCGCGGCTCGTGCAGGAAAGCGCGCACGTCCATCGGCCGGGACACCGAGGTGCCGCGGCGCAGGAAACCCTTCTCCTCCAGGCTCGCCAGGTGCTTCGAGACCGACGACGAGGAGCGCAGACCGACCGCGTCACCGATCTCGCGGGTGCTCGGCGAATATCCGTAGCGCACCACCCAGTCCCGGATCGCGACCAGGATCCGCTGCTGGCGCGGCGGCAACGTGGAGGTGTCCAGGTGCTCGAGATCATCGAATGCGGTCATCCGCCGGATTTTAAATCCCGGCACCGGAAAACGAGCCACCGGCACGGGTTCGGCGAGGCGCGCGGCTCGCCGGTCGCTGCATCGTCCGGCCCGTGACTGCCTCGCCCCGGCCCGCCACTGCGGCCCGCGTCAGCGACCGCGCGTGGTGACCGGCACCGAGCCGCCTTCGCGCGCACCTGCTGACCACTCCGATCCATCCGATTGAACCGTTACACATCAACTCAGCACATGCCCGCGGGGCCATCGAGCCGCAACCCACCCACAGCGGCCAAGCAGCCCGCGGTGACATCGATCTTACCGGCATATAACGGGAGTTTCACCGCTGAGCAGAACGGGGTCTTGTCGGCGGCAACGCCTGCCCCTATGGTGGGCCGCAATTTAAAACGATTCACCCACCGTGCAGCACCACCCGGCGCCTGCGACATCAAGGCCGATGGACAGGAGGACCAATGGGGGTCCGATCAGGCAGCAAGCGCACGACGGGCTGGCGGGCCACCATCGCCGTCGCCATGTCGAACTACATCGAAGCGGGCTCGATCATCGCCATCGCCACCAGCCTGAGCCTGTGGCAGGACCGGTTCGGCCTGAACGACCTCGCGGTCGGGCTGCTGGCCTCGCTCAGCGCCAACGCCTTCGGCGCCGCGGTCGGCGCGGCCATCGGCGGACCGCTCTGCGACCGCTACGGCAGGAAGTTCATCTACACCTACGACCTGCTGCTGTACATGCTTGGCGTGCTGCTGGCGGTGTTCGCCGTCTCCTACGGGATGCTGCTGACCGCGTTCGTGCTCACCGGCATCGCGGTCGGTGCGGGCGTGACCGCGTCGTGGACCTACATCGCCGAGGAGGCCCCCGACCACCAGCGGGCCGCGCACGTCGGTACCGCACAGCTGGCGTGGTCGATCGGGCCGATGATCGGCTACCTGCTGGCCGTGCTCGTAGGCCCGCTCGGACTGCTCGGCAGCCGGTTGATCTTCGCGCACCTGTTCGTGGTCGCGGCCGTGACCTGGTGGGTGCGCCGCGGGCTGGCGGAGTCCGAGATCTGGCGCAGCCGCAACGAGGAACCGGGCGCGCAGATGTCCTTCCTGGGCAGCCTGCGCGGCCTGTTCAGCAAGAAGGCGAACCTGACGGCGCTGCTGTTCCTGTTCGGCGTCTATGCACTGTGGAACGCCGTCGCAGGGCAGGCCGGGATCTTCCAGCCGCGCGTGTACGACGCCGCAGGCGTCACCTCGGAGACCGAGCAATACCTGCTGCAAGTCCTGCTGTGGGGCTGCACCAGCGCGGCCACCTACCTCGGGTTCATGCTGCTCGCCGACCGGGTCAGCCGCCGATGGCTGTATTGCGGCGGCGCCGCGCTCGGCATCCTCGCCTGGGCCGCGCTGATCTACGCGCCCGCGAACACCTTCACGTTGCTGTTCTTCGCCATCGGCTGGGGCGTGTCCGCCGGGGTCGGCGCGCAGGCGTTCTACGGGCTGTGGACCAGCGAACTGTTCGCGACCCGGTATCGCGCCAGCGCGCAGGGAGTGCTGTTCCTGGCCGCGCGGGTGCTGGTCGGGCTGCTGAGCGTGTGGTTCCCGGTGCTGCTGACGCGGATCGGTCTGGACGGGCTCGGACTGCTCATCCTCGCGCTGCTGACCGCATCGCTGCTCATCGGTACATTGTGGACTCCGCGCACGCGGGGCAAGAGCCTGCGCCAGATCGAGCAGGAGCGCTACGGAACAGCGCCCACATCGGACTCGGTGGTGGCCTGATGCCCCGAGTCTGCTTCCAGTTGCGAGTCGATCCGGACCGCCTCGACGAGTACCGGCGCAGGCACGCGGCCGTCTGGCCGGAGATGCTGCGTGCCATCGAAGCGTCCGGACGGCGCAACTACTCGCTGTTCCTGCGACCCGACGGCCTGCTGATCGGCTACTACGAAACCGACTCCGCGGACCGCTCGGACGCCCGCCTCGCGGCGTCGCAGGTCGCCGCGGTCTGGGAGGAACACATGGCCGAGCTGTTCATCGGCGGGCGCGCCGACCGGTCGGCCACGATCCTCGAAGAGGTCTTCCACCTCGAAGACCAACTCGCGTCCAATGTGCACGACCCGAGCGAAGGAGACCGAGAATGACCACCCCGGCTGGTTTCGGCGAGATCACCGACACCCTCGCTCGCCAGTCCATCGAGCTGCCCAGCTGGGCGTTCGGCAACTCCGGCACCAGGTTCAAGGTGTTCGGCACGCCCGGCACGCCGCGCACGCCGCAGGAGAAGATCGCCGACGCCGCGAAGGTGCACGAACTCACCGGACTGGCACCGCAGGTGGCGCTGCACATCCCGTGGGACGACGTGGACGACTTCGCCGCGCTCAAGGCGCATGCGGAAGGACTCGGCATCGCGCTGGGCACGGTCAACTCCAACACGTTCCAGGACGAGGCCTACAAGTTCGGCAGCCTCACGCACTCCGATCCCGCGGTGCGGCGCAAGGCGATCGACCACCACTTCCGGTGCATCGACATCATGCACGCCACGGGTTCGACCGATCTGAAGATCTGGCTCGCCGACGGCACCAACTACCCGGGCCAGGACTCGCTGCGCGCGCGGCAGGACCGGCTCGCCGAGTCGCTGGCCGAGATCTACGGGCGGCTCGGTGCGCAGCAGCGGCTCGTGCTGGAGTACAAGTTCTTCGAGCCGGCCTTCTACCACACCGACGTGCCCGACTGGGGAACGTCGTTCGTGCAGGTCAGCGCGCTCGGCGAGCGGGCGTTCACGTGCTTGGACACCGGGCACCACGCGCCGGGCACGAACATCGAGTTCATCGTGATGCAGTTGCTGCGGCTGGGGAAGCTCGGTTCCTTCGACTTCAACTCGCGCTTCTACGCCGACGACGACCTGATCGTCGGCGCTGCCGATCCGTTCCAGCTGTTCCGGATCCTGCACGAGGTCGTCGCGGGCGGCGGGCTCGACGAGGACTCGCCGGTGCGTTTCATGCTCGACCAGTGCCACAACATCGAGGAGAAGATCCCCGGGCAGATCCGCTCGGTGCTCAACGTGCAGGAGATGACCGCGCGCGCGTTGCTGGTCGACCGCGCGGCGCTGGCCGAAGCGCAGGCACAGCACGATGTTCTGGGTGCGAACGAGGTGCTGATGGACGCCTTCCAGACCGATGTGCGACCGGCCCTCGCGCAATGGCGCGCCTCGCGCGGGCTGCCCGCCGAGCCGCTGCGCGCCTACGCCGAATCCGGACACCAGCAGCACTTGGCCGAGCAACGCGCCGACGGCGCGCAGGCCGGGTGGGGTGCTTGATGAACGACCGAGCAGGAAAGGACGACGACCGCGTGGATTCCAGGGCAGTCAAGGAAGAACTGATCGCCCGCAGCAACCGGCTGGGGGCCGACCCGAAGAACACCAACTACGCGGGCGGCAACACTTCGGCCAAGGGACGGGACATCGACCCGGTCACCGCGGCGCCGGTCGATCTGCTGTGGGTGAAGGGTTCCGGCGGTGATCTCGGGACGTTGACCGAGAACGGCCTCGCGGCGCTGCGACTGGACCGGCTGCGCGCACTGTCCGATGTGTACCCGGGCGTGGACCGCGAGGACGAGATGGTCGCGGCCTTCGACCACACCCTGCACGGCAAGGGCGGAGCCGCGCCGTCCATCGACACCGCGATGCACGGGCTGGTGGAGGCCGACCACGTCGACCACCTGCACCCGGACAGCGGGATCGCCATCGCGACCGCCGCCGACGGGCCGGAACTCACCCGCGAGATCTTCGGCGAGAAGGTGGTGTGGATTCCGTGGCGCCGCCCCGGATGGCAGCTCGGCGAGGACATCGCCGAGATCAAGCGGCGGAACCCGGCCGCGATCGGCACCGTCCTGGGCGGACACGGGATCACCGCGTGGGGCGGCACCAGCGAGGAATGCGAACGCAATTCGCTGTGGATCATCGACACCGCGGCCGAATACATCGCCGAGCACGGCAAGCCGGAGCCGTTCGGCCCGGTGCTCGACGGCTACGAGCCGCTGCCGGAAGCCGAACGGCGCAAGAAAGCCGCCGCGCTGGCACCCGTGCTGCGCGGCCTGGTCAGCACCGACAAGCGCCAGGTCGGGCATTTCACCGACAGTCCGGAAGTGCTCGAATTCCTGGCTCGCTCCGAGCATCCCCGGCTGGCCGAGCTGGGCACCAGCTGCCCGGACCACTTCCTGCGCACCAAGGTGAAACCGCTGGTGCTGGACGTGCCCCCGAACGCTTCGATCGAGGAATCGGCCGAGCGGCTCAGGCAGCTGCACGAGCGATACCGCGCCGACTACGCGGCCTACTACCAGCGGCACGCCACTGTGGACTCACCGCCGATGCGGGGCGCGGACCCGGCGATCGTGCTGATTCCCGGCGTGGGCATGTTCAGCCACGGCGCGGACAAGCAAACCGCCCGCGTGGCCGGGGAATTCTACGTCAACGCGATCAACGTGATGCGCGGAGCGGAAGCGCTGTCGCACTACTCCCCCATCGACGAGCGCGAGAAGTTCCGCATCGAGTACTGGGCCCTGGAAGAGGCGAAGCTCCAGCGGCGCCCGGCGCCGAAGCCGCTCGCGACCAAGGTCGCGCTGGTCACCGGTGCCGCCTCCGGCATCGGCAAGGCCACCGCCGCACGACTCGCCCGCGACGGCGCCAACGTCGTGCTCGCCGACGTCGACCGAGCCAAGGCACGGGAGGCAGCGGCCGAACTCGGTTCGGCGGACGTGGCCGTGGGCGTGGCCGCCGACGTGACCGACGAGGACGCCGTCGCGGCCGCGGTCGAGGCGGCCGTGCTGGCTTTCGGCGGACTCGACGTGGTGGTCAACAACGCGGGGCTGTCGCTGTCGAAACCGCTGCTGGAGACGACCGCGGCCGACTGGGACCTGCAACACGACGTGATGGCGAAGGGCTCGTTCCTGGTCAGCAGGGCGGCCGCGAAAGTCCTCGTCGAACAGGAACTCGGCGGCGACATCGTCTACATCGTCTCGAAGAACGGCGTTTTCGCCGGGCCGAACAACATCGCCTACTCGGCCACCAAGGCCGACCAGGCACACCAGGTCCGGCTGCTGGCCGCCGAACTCGGCGCGCACTCGATCCGGGTCAACGGGGTCAATCCCGACGGCGTGGTGCGCGGCAGCGGGATCTTCGCCGGTGGCTGGGGTGCGCAGCGGGCGAAGGTGTACGGGGTTCCGGAAGACGAGCTGGGCGCCTTCTACGCGCAGCGCACGCTGCTCAAGCGGGAGGTGCTGCCGGAAAACGTCGCGAACGCGGTTTTCGCCCTGCTGGGCGGGGATCTCAGCCATACGACCGGTTTGCACGTGCCCGTCGACGCAGGTGTCGCGGCAGCGTTCCTGCGTTGATGAGGAGGCGGCATGAGTGATGCGGTGGCCGCGGTCGACCTCGGCGCCACCAGCGGCCGGGTGATGCTCGCCCACGTCGGCCCGGACGAGTTGCGGATGCGCACCGTCTCCCGGTTCCCGAACCGGCCGGTGCGCACCCGCGACGGGCTGCACTGGAACGTCCTGGAGCTGTACCGCGACATGTGCGACGGGCTAGCGACAGCGTTGCGGGAAGCGAGTTTGGCCGGTCTGGCCATCGATTCCTGGGCAGTGGACTACGCGTTGCTGCGCGGCGGCCGCGTGCTCGGCCAGCCGCACCACTACCGGGACGACCGCAATGCCGCGGCGGTCGATGCCGTGCACGAGTTGGTTTCTCCGCAGGAGTTGTACGAGCTGAACGGCTTGCAGCACTTGCCGTTCAACACCACGTTCCAGCTCGCCGCGGACCGGCGTTCGGGTTTCCTGGCGCTGGCGGATCGGATGCTGCTGATCCCGGACCTGCTCGCCTACTGGCTCACCGGGGAGCAGGTCGCCGAACGCACGAACGCTTCCACGACGGGTTTGCTCGACGTGCGCACCGGCGACTGGTCGCGGCAGCTGACCGACCGGCTCGGAGTCGAGCACGGCCTGCTGCCGCCGCTGGTCTCGCCGGGAGACCGGATCGGCGAGGTCTCGCCGGAGATTTCGGCGCAGCTGGGCACCGATCGGCCGCTGCCGGTCACCGCGGTGGGTTCGCACGACACCGCCTCGGCGGTCGTGGCAGTGCCCGCCGAAGGCGAGGATTTCGCCTACATCTCGTGCGGTACCTGGTCGCTGGTCGGTGTGGAGGTGGACCGGCCGGTGCTGTCCGAAGCGGGCCGTGCCGCGAAGTTCACCAATGAGCGCGGTGTCGACGACCGGATCCGCTACCTGCACAACGTGATGGGGCTGTGGCTGCTGAGCGAGTCCGTCGCGCAGTGGCGCAGGACCGACCCGTCGGTCGAGCTGGAGCCACTGCTGGCCGAGGCGGCCGAGGTGCCGCCTGGAACCGTCCCCGTCTTCGACACCGACGACGCGCGGTTCCTGCCGCCGGGCGACATGCCTTCGCGCATCGCGGCGTGGCTGGCCGAGCACGACCTGCCGATTCCGGGAACCCGCGGCGAATTCGTGCGCTGCATCCTGGAAAGCCTCGCGGCGGCCTACGCGCACTCCATCGACCAGGTCGAACGACTCACCGGCCGTTGTGTGTCCACAGTGCACATCGTCGGCGGCGGCTCGCAGAACGCGTTGCTGTGCCGGCTCACCGCCGATCGGACCGGCCGAACGGTGATCGCAGGCCCGGTCGAGGCCACCGCCCTCGGCAACATCCTCGTGCAGGCCCGCACCGCCGGCGCGATCACCGGAAGTTTGGAATCGCTGCGGAACCTCGTACGTCGGAGGTGCGAACTCCAGATCTACCAACCAGGTTCCACACGCATCGGGTGAAACTGAGCGAGGCTGCTGAGCGGGGTGCACAGCACAGCACCGCTTCGACACACGAACCGTCGAAGATTGGCGGACCTCAGGTAGCACGCCGCGCCAACAGGACAGCGGCCTCGGCCACAGAGTCGAGGACCTGATCGGGAACATCACCCGAAGCCGATTCGGCTTCCGCCACGAACACCGCGCTGCGATCCCGCGCAGAGTCGTAATGCTCCCCGGTGAACTGCACATCGGGCAGAAACGGCTCGACGTCTCCACTGCCGTGTTCGTCGATCAGCCGTCGGAACTGCCGGGCTTGCGTGGCGTTGCGCATCTGCACCCGGGACACCAGAACGGATGCCGAACCGCCGTCGTAGCTGACGGGGAACTGCACGCGGTGCAACCCCCTGCACGGGTTCCGGGTAAAGAAGTCTTGCACACGCCCGTACGAGAAGACCGCACATTCAGCTGCCTCGCGCGTCTTGCTGGTTCCTTTCCGGAGACCGAGTCGACGCCATGCCTGTACGGGTTTGCCACGCTGAACGTCTTTTCGGACCTTGGAAAGGTTCTTGCTGATGTTGCGCACGACCGCCGACTCAGCAGCCGACATCGCCGACGCCGCTGTGCCACCGCCTCCGCCGACACCTGCACCGATACCACCGGCACCGCTGCTGGCGGCCCAAATGGCCAACGCTGCACCGCCCGCGACAACTGTTGCGGCGCCACCTCCGCCGCCTCCGCCACCTATAGGGTATTTCGAGCCATCCGGACGACTTCGGAATCTTGGTGCCACTGTGCTCCTCTCTGCACTGGTGGCACTCTGCGGTAGACGGCGCGTTCCGCGTGGAACAATTGAGCTACATCACCCGATCAGCGCACGCTCCATCCAGGAGTAACTCGACCGTTCGTCCAATCCAGCCGGTCCAACAGTCCGCTCACTCCGAGCTGCGGTGCTCCGTTCACTCCGATCGGCCGACGACGTCGAAGGTCATGGCGCGGGCGCTGCCGAGGTAGTTGGCCGGGTCGCAGAGCTCGTCGATGCGGTTCTCTCCGAGCTGCTCGACGAGTTCGGGATGGTGGCGCAGCTCGCGGGCGAGGTCGTCGCCCCGCTCGATCGCGTTGCGGCAAGCGTCGTAGACCACTTCGTGCGCGCGTTGCCGCCCGAGCACGGGCGCGACGGCCATCATGACGGCCTCGGCCACGATGAGGCCGCCGGTGCGCGAAGTGTTGGCGCGCATCCGGTCGACGTCCACTTCGAGCCCGCCGAGCATGAATTCGGCCTGGTGCAACGAAGAAGCCGCGAGTTGGAAGGCCTCCGGCACGGCGGCCCATTCGAGGTGCCACGGGCCGGTGGCCCGCTCGAAGTCCTGCATCATCGCGTCGAGCATCGAAGAAGCCTTGTCCCGCAGCAGTTTCGCGGTGGCGACCAGCAGTTCGCTGGAGATCGGGTTGCGCTTCTGCGGCATGGTCGAGCTGGCGCCGCGGCCGGGCACGAACGGCTCGGCGAGTTCGCCGAACTCCGAGGAGCACATCATCATCACGTCCCACCCGATCTTGCCGAGCGAGCCGCCGATCGCGGCCAGCAGCGAGACGATCTCGTTGAGCCCGTCGCGCGCGACGTGCCAGGTGATCCCGGGGTCGCGCAGCCCGAGCTCGGTCGCGAGCGCGGACCGCACTGCGAGTCCTTCGGGGCCGTCGCCCAACGATGCGAGGGTTCCGGCAGCGCCGCCGAACTGCACCATGAGATCCCGTTCGCGTGCTTGCGCGAGCCGTTCGCGGTGCCGGTCCAGCGCCGAAACCCAGACGGCGGCCCGGAATCCGAACGTCACCGGCAGCGCGTGCTGCAGATGCGTGCGGCCGGCCGCGACGGTGTCCGCGTGCTCGGCGGCCAGTCGGCGCAGCGCAGCGCGCACCCGGTCCAAGGCCGCCGCGACCAGGTCGAGCCCGTCGCGGCATTGCAGCATCGTGGCGGTGTCCATGATGTCCTGAGTGGTCGCTCCCCAGTGCAGGTAGCCGCCGGCCTCGCCGCACTGCTCGGCGAGCTGGGTGACCAGCGGCAGCACCGGGTAACCGACGTTCCCGGTCTCGACGCGCAGCCGCTCGTGGTCGAGCGAATCCGGAAGGACCGAGTCGGTGATGGTCTGCGCGGCCTCGTGCGGCACGACACCGGTCTTCGCCTGCGCTCGAGCGAGCGCGGCCTCCGTTTCGGTCATGCGCGCGACGAACGCGGTGTCGCTGAAGACCTCGCGCATCTGGGCGGTGGAGAACATGTCGCGGTAGAGGAAGGAATCGAAGACTGAGCTGTTCACTGTGGACTCCCAGAGGTCGCGGCTGTGGTGCGCGCGGACGGTTCGGCGGGGTCGGACTCGTCGGCTTCGCGGTCGAGCACGGCGGGATCGGCGAGGACTTCGCGCAGCCGCGCGCGGTCGAGGTCGCCGTTGAACCGCGCGATGACCACGGTGGCGACGACGTTGCCGAACGTGTTGCAGGCCGAAATGGCCATCGACATCACCCGGTAGACGCCGAACAGGATCGCGACCCCGTCCACCGGCAGGTATCCGGTGGCGGCCACGGTCGAGGCGAAGACGACGAACGTGCCGCCGGATACCGTGGCCGCGCCCTTCGAGGTCAGCAGCATGATCAGCAGCAGCCCGAGCTGCTGTTCCACACCCATCGGCACGCCGTAGGCGTTGGCCAGGAACAGCGTGCACAGCGCCAGGTAGATCGAGGTGCCGTCCAGGTTGAACGCATATCCGGTCGGCATCACCAAGCCGACCGTCTGCCGGGACAGGCCCATCCGCGGGAGTTTCTTGAGCAGCCCAGGCAGTCCGGCTTCGGACGAGGCGGTGCCGAGCACCAGGGTCAGCTCGGTGCGCACCGCCCGCAGCAGCCGCAGCACGCTAACCCCCGCCGCGAGGCAGATCCCGCCGAGCACGAACAGGACGAACAGGATCACCACGATCCAGTACTCCGCCACCAGCTCGGCCAGCGCCAGCAGCATCGCCGAACCGTTGGTGCCCACCGAGTACGCGATCGCACCGAAGGTCCCGATCGGCGCGAGCCGCATGATCACGTTGATGAGCGCGAAAAACCCTTCCGAGACCGTTTCCAGACCCGCGGTGAACCGCGCCTGCACCGGCGGCGCGAGCGTCAGCACCCCGATACCGAGCAACACCGCGATCACGACGACCTGCAGCAGATGGCCGGAGCTGAACGCGCCGACGAAGTTGTCCGGCACGACCGTGGCGAGGAACCCTTCGTCGCCGCCTTCGCCGGAGGGGACCTCCTCGGCCGCGCCCGCTCCCTGGAGCGCCCCGGCACCGATGCCGACGCCGGAGAGGTTGCCCGCCAGCAGCCCGAGCAGCAGGGCGACGGTGGAAACGACCTCGAAGTAGATCAGTGCGAGCAGCCCGGTCCGGCTCGCCTTCTTCAGATCGCCCGCCGCGGTGATGCCCATGACGACGGTGAGGAACACCAGCGGCGCGACCCCGATCTTGATCAGATCCAGGAAGGTGTCCCCGACGACCTTCAGGTTCGCCGAGAACTGCGGAAACGCCGCGCCGACGGCGATCCCCAGCACGATCGAGATCAGCACCTGGTTGCCGATTCCCGCGTACCAGCGGCGTTTCGGGCGGCGGTCCGGCGGCGGCTGCTCCGCTGATCCCATGCTCGACACCCCTCTGTGTCTAGACACATTTTCTGTCTAGACACATTGCGGTGCGGTCGGGCCGGTTGTCAACCGACGGACCGCGAGTTACGCGGAGGGGCCGGACCGCACGAGCGTGGTCCGGTAGCTGAACGTCTCCGCGGGGTGCACGCCCACGGTCGCCTCGAACAGCTCGCCGTCCGGGTCGTAGTAGCAGCGCACGAACTCCAGGCCGGGGCTGCCCGGTTCCAGGTCGAGCGCGTCGGCAGGCTCGTGCGGCAGCGCGACGGCGCGAACCTGCTGCACGACTCGGTGGGTGGATCGCCCGGTGCGTTCCTGCACGAGATCGCTGATCAGCCGAGCGCTGCTGCCGAGGTCGTCGGCGATGGCCGCGGCGTCGTCCGGCGAGAGGTAGACCTGCGACCAGGAAACGGCCGAACCGTCCGGCGCCCGCCGCAGCGTGGTCAGCCGCGTGCGGACGGCACCGGCAGCGAGCCCGGTCACCGCGGCCAGTTCGTTGTCCACGGTGATCCGCTGCGTGGCGGTGATCTCCCGGACCGCGTCCCGTCCGTACTGGGTCAGTTCCTCCAGGCTGCCCAGCGAGGTGTCGAACCGCTGCGCCGGGGCGGACCGTTCGACGCGGGTTCCGTCCCCCTTGCGCCGCGAGACCAGGCCGCGCGACTCCAGCTCGCGCAGCGCGTTGCGCAGGGTCTCGCGGGAGACCTGGTACGACGACGCCAGCTCCGGCTCGGGCGGCATCCGCTCCCCGACCGCCCAGCGCTGGTGAGCGATCTCGCCCGCCAGGCCGCGGGCGATCTGCAAGTAGCGCGGCTCCTTCGCCCCGTTCACAGCACGCGCGTCCATATCGCACAGCATCCCACGTCGCGCGCAGGTTGATACGCCGCGACATACGACCGGTTGATCACTCGGCCCACGAACTCCCGCCGAAAACCGCAAAACGCACTCGCCCGGATTTGCCCGGCGTTACGGTTGGCGCGGTCGAATGGCCGCGGATCCAGCGTCCTCGCGGGTCCGCTGCCCGAGGGGGAATCATGAGATCTTCCGCGTCAGACCCGTTCGATGGACCGGCGAGCAGCACCGATCCGATCGTGATCGATCCGTTGGTGCGCGATCTCGACGGCGAGACCCGCGCGCTGCGCGCGGCCGGTCCGCTGGTGCGCGTCGAGCTGCTCGGCGTACCCGCGTGGTCGGTCACCCGCCACGCCGAAGCCAGGCGGTTGCTCACCGATCCGCGGCTGGTCAAAGACATCGGGCGGTGGAAGCTGTGGCGCACCGGTGCGGTCACCCGTGCTTGGCCGCTGATCGGCATGATCGACCCCGGGCGCTCGATGTTCACAGTGGACGGAGCGGAACACCGGCGACTGCGCGCGAAGACGGCGCAGGCGATGACGCCGCGGCGGCTGGAGAACATCCGGCCGTTGATCGCCGGCACCGTCCGGGAGCTGCTCGACGAACTCGCCGCACAGGGCGAGCACGGCCCGGTCGATCTCAAAGAGCTGTTCGCGCAGCCGTTGCCGATGGCGGTGATCAGCGCGCTGATGGGCGTTCCGGCCGACCTGCGCGCTCGGCTGCACACGCTTTACAAGGCGTTCTTCTCGATGCTGACGCCGCAGGACGAGCGGCTGGCGGTCTTCGCCGAACTCGACGACATCTTCCTGGAGTTGGTGCGGGCGCGTGCCGCCGAACCCGCCGACGACCTCACCAGTGCGCTGATCACGGCCGAGGAAGGCGGCGAACCGCTCACCGAGCAGGAAGTGCTCGGCAACCTCAAAGCGATGGTGGGCGCGGGGCATGAGACGACGGTCAGCCTGATCCTCAACGCCGTGCGGGCGCTGCTCGACCACCCCGATCAGCTGCGCATGGTGCTGGCCGGCGAAATCGGCTGGGATGCGGTGATCGAGGAGGCGCTGCGCTGGGACACGCCGACCACGCACCTGCTGATGCGGTTCGCCACCGCGGACATCGAAGTCGGTGGCGAGGTGATCCGCGAAGGCGATGGAGTCGTGCTGTCGTATCGCGCGATCGGCCGGGACACCGGGCATCACGGGCCGGACGCGGACGAGTTCCGCATCGACCGCGCCGATGCGGCCAGGCACATGACCTTCGGTCACGGCCCGCACGTCTGCCCAGGAGCGGGACTGTCCAGAATGGAGGCCGGTATCGCACTTCCCGCGCTGTTCGAGCGGTTTCCCCGGCTGCGCGCGGCAGTGCCCGCGGTGCAGAACCAGCCCGTGCTCACGCAGAACGACCTGCAGGAGTTCCCGGTCTTGCTGCACGGTGGTTGATCCGGCGCGGGCGCGGCGGCCCGGATCGGGTCCGGCTACGCCGTGATCGCCTCTTACCTCGGCACGGTCGGCGAGTCGGGGATCACCGCTCCCGCCGCGGAAACCGCCGAAGGCGTCCTGGCGAAGTCCACTCCGGACAGAGCGCTCTTCCCGGCCGCACCGCTGAGCGAGGCGTTCTCGCACCACTCGCTCGAAGCCCGCGCCGGAATCCCGCCGGAAACGGGCTACTTCCCCCTCGCAGCAGCCGACCTCGACGGCATCGACGCGATCGCGTTCATCACCGACGCTTCCGAACCTCGCACCACGTGACCGGAGTGAGCGGACCGTCGGTCCCACTAGATTGGACCAACAGTCCGTTCACTCGGTAAGTCCGGCGGGTGCGTTCGGAGTGAGCGGAACTTTGGTCCCACTAGATTGGTCAAACGGTCCGTTCGCTCGGTTTGGGAGGGGCCGGGCAGCGGTGGGAGTGGGAGTCCGCTGCCCGGCCGACCGGCGACCGCGGGGAGGGGTGCGGGCGCCGGGGATTGGGTGCCTCGCCGGGGCGCTCGCCTACGGGGGTGCGAGCGAGACCGGCGAGGCGCGGGCCGCCGGTCGGGGGCAGCGGCGACCCGATTTTGTGACACCTCCTCTTGGTCGTTACTTCATCATTGAAAGGATCGGCACTCAGCGTGTCAGGGTGGACACGTACAGTATGCATCGCTGCGATCAACCGGAGTTGCACAGATCTTGCACAGATCAGCGCCTTGCCCTCCCGACCCGGGCTCGCCACGCTGATCCTGAGCGCACCGCACCACTACGAGGGAGCCGCGCATGGAGGCCACGACACCGCACGCCGGGACAGCCGTCGCTCTGCGCCGCAAAGAACTCGGCTGGACGCAACAGAAACTCGCCACCGAGGCGCGGCTATCGCAGTCGCTGGTCAGCAAGCTGGAAGTCGGTGATCGGCCGGCCACGCACGCGGTGCTGGCGCTGCTCGCGCGCACATTGCAGGTGCCGGTGGAGAAGCTGACCGGCCAGCCCTACGACGACGGCGGTAGCCGGGACGCGCGCACGCACGACGCGGTGGAACAGCTCCGCACGGTGTTGCGCAGGGCCGAGTTCCCCGCCGAGATCGCACCGAGGCCCTGCGACGAGCTTGCCGCCGATGTCGCCGAAACAGCGAAGCTGCGCCAGGACGCCGAATATCACAAACTCCTCGATCGCCTGCCCGCACTGCTCGCAGAGGTGTCCGCCGCAGCGTCGGACTCCTCCTCGGCAGACAGGCGACGAGCGAATCTGCTGTTGCTGCACAGCTATTTCGCCGCGCATAACGTCGTGCACCGCCTCGGCTATCGGGATCTGGCCGAGTCGATCGAACCGAAACTCCTCGCCGCTGCCGAGCGCAGCGGCGACGACCTGGCAGTCGCGCTCGCCCACTGGGTTCGTGCGCAGTCGTTCCAATCTGCCGGTGATTACCGCCATGGCCTGGCTCTGATGGACACGACCCGAGGCGGTCTCGGCGACGAGCACGCGGAGCTCACTCCGGCCGAGCTCACGCTGCACGGCAGCTTGCACCTGCGGTCGGTCACGCTTGCTTCCCGCGCGGGCGATCTGGACCGGACCGAGGAACACCTGCGCACCGCCCGCTCGTTGGCGGACCGGCTCAACGGCCCGGACCAAGTCCACTATGGACTCACATTCGGGCACGCCAACGTGACCACGCACGAAACCGCGGCCAGGGTGGAACTCGGCGACCATCCCGGAGCCCTGGCCGCCGCCGAGACATGGACGCCACCGGCGACAATGGCGCGTTCCCGGCGCGGACATCACTACATCGACCTGGCCCGCGCTCACCTGCACAGCGGGAACCGAGCCGAGAGCCTCACCGCGCTCAAACACGCTCGTTCCATCGCACCCCAGCAAACGCGCCTGCACCCGATGACACGCGAAACGACCGCGGTACTGCTGAGCCTGCACCGCCGCAGCAACACCGACCTGTCCGAACTCGCCACCTGGCTCGGCCTCTGACGCCGACTGGGACGATCCGTACTGCTGATCTCTGCTCGAGCCCTCGACCGAAAGGTGTCGACCGTGCGCATCGGAATCACCGGCCACACGAACCTCACCCCTGCGACAAGTGTCCTGGTCCGCGAGGTGCTGGACGTTGAGCTGGCGGGGTACGACGCCGGTCTGATCGGCCTGAGCTGCCTCGCGCGCGGTGCCGATCAGCTGTTCGCGCGGGCAGTGCTCGACGCGGGCGGTTCGCTGGAAGTCGTGCTACCCGCCGCCGATTACCGCGCACGCAAGGTGAAACCGGACAACGCGGCAGATTTCGAGGAGTTGCTCGGGAAGGCGGCCGAGGTGCACACCATGCCGTTCGCCGAGTCGAACCGGGACGCGTACATGGCCGCGAGCGAACACGTCCTCAGCTCCGTCGACAAGATGCTCGCGGTCTGGGACGGTCAGCCCGCCGGTGGCCACGGCGGTACCGGCGACGTCGTGCACGCCGCACGCGAACGCGGCATTCCCCTCACCGTCGTGTGGCCGGAAGGCGCCGCCCGCGCCTGATCACAACCCTTTTCCGCAGGTCACCATCGGGAACTTCGAGGCTGCGCAGAGTCGTGCGCCGATCGCACGCGCGGCAGCAGCGCTGAACCACCGAGCGAAGGGAATTCCCTGAACCGGACGGCAGAAGTGGCGCACCGCTGGGTCACCGGTGCTCGGGTGGGAAGCTTCCGGAGAAGGAGTACGCACAGCCGACAGCGCGCGGAGGAACCCATGCAGCAGCACCGACCGGAACACTCGTCTCGGCCGGGCGAGCCGAAAGCCATCTCGCGACGCCGGCTGGGCGGGCTGCTCGGGGCCGTGGGCGCTGCGGGAGCGCTCGGGATCGCCGGCTGCAGTTCCCCGGCCGCACAACGGAACGCCACCCAAGCCCGTCCCACCGGCTCGGCCGCTCCGGACGGCGTGCTCGGCGCGAACTTCAACGGCGACGCGGAGATCGTCACCTTCCCCGAACTCCAGGAAGTCGAAGCCAGCTGGCTGCGCGGCTTCTACACGATGCGCGACGCCGACAAGGACGATCCGGCGAAGCAGCCCCAGATCAGCAAGCTTCTCGAGGCCGCCGACCGGGGCTACGGAACGCTGCTGTCGCTGAAGTTCCAGTACCACGAAAAGGAAATCCCGCAGCCCGGCACCCCGGCGATGGACGAGGAACTGGCCAGGGTGGACAAGGTGCTGCCCGCCGCGATGAACCGGATGGACATCCTGACGATCGGCAACGAGCCGTTCTTCGAGACCCGCGATCAGGACAAGAACGAGAAGCTCAACAACTTCTACGAGGCGGTCGCCGAGCACGTCATCTCCTACCGCGATCGCGAGTTCGGGCCGAACTGCAAGACCCGGCTGTACATGGGCGCGCTGAACCGGCTCGACGAGCCGGAATGGCACACCCCGGCCACCGAGCGGTGGATGACCTTCGTGCGCGAGACACCGGCCATCGAAGGCGTCGACATCCACCCGCACGTGGCGAAGCCGGAGAACGTGCAGAAGTACCTCGACTACGTGCTGCCGAAGCTGCGGCCCGACCAGAAGTTCCTGGCCACCGAGTTCTCGCTGGTGCTGTTCTGGGAGGACCAGATGGAACAGCCCGTCTCCGGGAAGTTCGCCAAGCAATACGGCTTCCCGGCGGACACCAAGGTGTGGCAGGTCGTCGACGCCGCGATCGACAAGCGGTTCCCGCAGCAGCAGTGGAACGACTTCCTGTCGATGAGCCCCTGGTACGAGAACCACAAGCACTTCCTGCGCAACCAGGTGCAGCGGTTCCGGGACACCGGCAAGCTCGCGCTGGCCACCTACGGCATCGCGCAGGACGACGCGATGGTCACCAACTGGGACAAGAACTCGAAGCCGTGGCTGTTCAACAGCCTGTTCGCGTCCAAAACCGTGCAACCCGGGCCGGACGGGCTGCCGGGGCGCAGCTACGGGTGGATCGAAGACTTCCGCGCGCTGCAACGGGAAAGCGACCGGCGCCCGACGCGGTGACCCCGCCGCTGCACTGACACCGGTGCGGTGAGCACGCGGCGGCAGCACCCGCGCCGGTTACCTGCTCCGCCGCCGCTGGTCTCGCTGCGAACCGAGAGGTGCGCGGCCCGAACCCGGGGTGACCGGAGCTGAGCCTCCGCGAGCCGCGAGCGGACCGGTCGGGGCGGCTGGTTATCGTCGGGCCGCTATGACTCAGGACGGCCGCCGGGTGTACTTGCACCTGGGTTCCCCGAAGACGGGCACCACCTATCTCCAGGACGTCCTCTGGCGCAACCAGGACTCCTTGGCCGCGGCGGGCGTGCGCTACCCGGGCGACGTCCCGGAAGCGCACTTCCACGCGTCGATGGACCTGCAGGGAGTCCAGTTCCAGGAGGACTGGTTCGACGAGAACGTGCCGGGCGCGTGGGCGCGGCTCGTCGACGACGCGCGGCAGTGGCCGGGCACGGTGGTGCTCTCGCACGAACTGTTCTGCACCGCCGACCCGGCGGCCGTCGAGCGGGCGGTGTCCGACCTGGCCTTCGCCGAGCTGCACCTGGTCTGCACCGCCCGCGACCTGGCGCGGCAGATCCCGGCCGTGTGGCAGGAGGACATCAAGAACCGGCACGTGCTCAGCTTCGCCGAGTTCGTCGCGGGCGTTCGCGGCGGCCCGGAACCGCACTACCTCAGCGAGCTGTTCTGGGAACGCCAGGACCTGCCCGCGATCCTGCGCAGGTGGGCGGCCGAGGTGCCTGCCGAACGCGTCCACGTGGTCACGGTTCCGCCGGAGCAGCCGCCGGAGCTGCTCTGGGAGCGGTTCTGCGAGCTGCTGGAGATCGACCCCGCCGCGTTCGACGCCACCGTCGAGCGGCCGAACCGGTCGCTGGGGGTGGCTGAGACCGAGCTGGTGCACCGCCTCAACCAGCAGCTCGACGGCCGCATCGATTGGCCGGGGCACGACGGCGTGGTCAAGTACGGGATCGCCACCGAGATCCTGGGGCAGCGCTCGTCCCGCACGCCGCTGCGACTGCCGGACGAGGACCGGGAATGGGTGCACGAGCGGGCGGACCGGATGGTCGCCGAGCTGATCCGGCGCGGCTACCACGTCGTCGGTGATCTGAAGGAGCTGCTGCCCGCGCCGGACGCGGGCGGGCCGGCGCAGCACCCCGACCAGGCTGAGCAGGGCGAGGTGCTCGAGGTCGCCGTCGAAGCCCTCGCCGGGCTGGCCGAACGGTATGCCGAGCTGGAGGCGACGGCCGAACGCGCGCTGGGACGACCGGAAGCGCCCAGCGGAGTGCGGGAAAGCCTGCGCCACCTGTGCGAGCAGGACGCCGCGCTGTCCCGCGCGTACCGGGTGCTGGCGGAATCGAAATCCGCGCTCGCCCGGATCGGTCGCCGCAACCGAGAATGACGGGCCGCTGCACTGCGGGCACCGATGGCCGACCGTCTCGACGGTCCACAGCGGACGTGCACCGCGAAAAGCATTGCACCGCCGACCGAATCCGCGAATCCGATGTGTGCGGACTCGTGCGCGGATCGCGGCGACCGGCCGCGTCAGCCGTTCACGAGCCCGCCGTCGACGACCAGGTTCTGCCCGGACACCGCGCGCGCCCACGGCGAGGCGAAGAACAGCACCGCATCGGCGAACTCCTCCGGAGTCACCACCCTGCGCAGCGGAGTGGCCTGCGCGATTCCGTCGAAGACCTCCTCCGGGGTGTCCGCGCTGGCGTCCGTGGTGCGCAGCAGGCCGCCGGAGACCATGTTCACGGTGATCCCGTCCGGGCCGAGGTCCGCCGCGAACGTCCGGGTCAGCGACAGCAGCGCGGCCTTGGCCGCCGTGTAGTCGTGATACGGCACGACCGGGCGCTGGAACAGGTTCGTGCCGATGTTGATGATCTGCCCGGTGCCCTGCGCGCGCAGCTGCGGCAACGCTGCTCGTGTCGTGTGCAGCGCGCCGCTGACGGAACCGCGGAACTGCGCGTCGAACTCGCCCCAGCCGATTTCCCCGGCGTGCGAACGGGATTCGCCGTTGAACGAGAAATCCGCGAGCGCGTTGTTGACCACCGTCGTCACCGGCCGGTCGAAACGCTGCGCGATCGTCTCGAACATCGCGTGCACCTGCTGCTCGTCGGTGACGTCCGCCTGCACCGCGAGCGCCCGGTCGCCGATCTCCGCGGCGAGCGCCTCCGCCCGTTCGCGGCTGCGCCGGTAATTGAGCACAACACGAGCGCCTTGCCCGGCGAACGCCCGCGCGATCGAACTGCCCAGGCCGCGCCCGCCGCCGGTGACCAGCACGAGCCGATCGGTGAGCCATTGACCACGTTCGTCCATGGCCACACGGTATCGGCGCCCGCCGGTGGCGATGCGATCCCGGGCCAGTCCGCTCGCGGTCGTACGCCCGACATATCTGAAATGTCCACAATGGCGGACGAAACGCACCTCCAGCCGGTGCCACCCGGGCTCAAAGGACGTGGAACCCCGCATCCACCGGCAACCCCACACCGGTGACGTAGCGGGAAGCGTCCGAAGCCAGCCACAGCACGGCATCGCTGATGTCGCCGGGTTGCAGCATCTTGACCGGCAGCGCGTTGCGCAGCATCTCCGCGTCCGCGGGATGCTCGGCGAAATACTCGCGCAGCGAGTCGTTCTCCAGCATCGGAGTGTCCACACCGGACGGATGCACGGTGTTGACCCGGATGCTCTCCTTCGCCAACCCCACCGCGTAAGACTTCATCAGGCCGACCACGCCGTGCTTGGCCGCCGTGTAGGCCAGCACCGCTGGAGTGCCGGGTGCGCCGACCAGGCCCTTCAAGCTCGCGGTCGATCCGGTCATGATGATCGACCCGCCGCGGCCGGTTTCGCGCAGCGGCGGCAGAGCCGCTTCCACGGTGTTCCAGACGCCGGTCATGTTCGTGGCGACGATGGTGTTCCAGGTCTGCGAGTCCGAGGTTCCCTCGGCCGCCAGGACCGTCGAAATCCCGGCGTTGACCACCACGATGTCCAGACCGCCCAGTTCCGCGGCACCCTTCGCCACCACGGAAGCCAGGTCGTCACCATCGCGCACGTCCACCTGAGCGGTCACGATCCGGCGATCGTGGTTCTGGACCAGCCGCGCGGTCTCCGCGAGGTCGTCCGGAACCGGCATGGCGTACGGCATCTCCGGCACGGTTTCGCAGCGGTCCACCGCGATCACGTCGGCCCCGGCCTCCGCGAGCCGGGTCGCGTGCGAGCGGCCCTGACCGCGGGCGGCTCCGGTAACGAGTGCGATCTTTCCGGTCAGTGCTCCCAAGATGACGTCTCCCGCCAGGTAGCGATCACGGCGAAACCATCCTGATCAGCACTCTCCATGCACGGCAAGTACCCGATCGCAGCAGCGTCCGCGCCCGCAGCACGGTCCGACTAGTGTTGTCGGTTTCAGCGTCGGCGGGCTGGAAGTGGCGCGGGAACCGTTCGCCGAGCTGTTCCAGCGCGCGCGGGCCGCGGGTCTGCGCAGCCTGCCGCACGCCGGGGAAACGGGCGGGCCGGACCGGGTCTGGTCGGCACTGCGCGACCTGGGCGCCGAGCGGATCGGCCACGGCATCGGCAGCATGAGCGACCCCGCGCTGCTGGAGCACCTGCGGGAACATCGGATTCCGCTGGACGTCTCGCCGACTTCCAACCTGCGCACTCGTGCGGTGGCCGGTCTGCAGGATCATCCGCTGCCGCGCATGTTGCGGGAGGGATTGCTGGTCACGCTCAACAGCGACGATCCGCCGATGTTCGGCACCGACCTCACCCAGGAGTACCGCACCGCGAACCGGATGGGCCTGGATCGCACCGACCTGGCCGCACTTGCTCGCAACGGAGTGCAGGCCGGCTTCCTCGAACCCGACAGGAAGGCGCGGCTGACGAACGAGATAGACGCCGTGCTGACCGGGCAGAACCAGGAGTGATGGCCGCGGACCGGCGCAGCATCGTAGGGTCCGGGCGGTTCGACGCTGCGCCGGTCCCCGGCGTCTTCGTGAGATGTCGGCGACTCCCCGCCGACGTTGTGCGATCCACCGCCCGCCCACGCGCAGGAAGGCAGCACACCCATGAGCACCATCCCCCGCTTCCACCTGGCCATGCCCGTCGACGACCTGTCCGCGGCACGCCACTTCTACGGCGAGGTGCTCGGACTGGACCAAGGCCGCAGCGCGGAGACCTGGGTGGACTGGAACCTGCACGGCCACCAGTTCGTGACGCACCTGGCGCCCGAACGCCGCTCGGCCGTGCACAACCCGGTCGACGGTCACGACGTGCCGGTGCCGCACTTCGGCCTGCTGCTGACCGTCCCGGAGTTCCACGAGCTGGCGAACCGGCTGCGCGCGGCGGGCACCGAGTTCGTGATCGAGCCCTACGTGCGGTTCGAGGGGCAGCCCGGTGAGCAGTGGACGATGTTCCTGCACGACCCGGCGGGCAACGCCCTGGAGTTCAAGGCGTTCGCCGACGACTCGCAGGTCTTCGCGGTCTGAAACGGGCCGAGTTCGGGCCGCCGCGCGGGTGAACCCGCGCCCCGCCGCGGGTAAGCCTCTCAGGTGCCCCGCGGCGGCTCGCCACGAGGCGACCGACGCGGGAGGTGCCGATGCGACGCGGACGGCAATCGGACGACCCGGCGCTGATCACCGACGCCGAACCGTCGTTCGACGAAGAGCAGCGGCACCGCAAGCGCGTCTACGCCGTGCTGATGGTGGTGCACCTGGTGGGCTTCACGGCCGCCGGACTCCTCGCGCACATCTGGTGGCTGGCGCTGGCCATCGTGATCGTCACCGGGGCGCTGCCGTGGGTGGCGGTCGTTCTCGCCAACGACCGCACCGCACCTCCGGGCAGGCACCGCACGCGGCAACACGAGCGGCGCGCCGTCGAAGACCGCCACCACGACCACATCGACACCGACCAGCGACAGCCCTGACAGCCGCTACCCGCGCGGTTACCGAAGGATGCCGACCGCGCCGTAGACGTTGCCGCGGGCGGCTTCTTCCTCGGTGACCGGCTCGTCGGGCCGCCACTTCGCAGCGGGCACCACGCCCGGTTCGAGCAGGGTGTAGCCGGGCATCAGCGCGGCGACCTCCTCCGGTGTGCGCAGGTGCAGCTGCGGCGTGGAAGTCGAGGACAGCAGGTAGCGCAGCCCGGCGACTTCCTCATCGGTGCGCGTGATCTGCGCGTTGTTGGACACCGCCAGCGCACTTCCCGGCACGCACCTGTCCCGGTAGCGGGTCACCAGCGCCGCCCCGTCGGGGCTGGGAATGATGTCCAGGATCCCGAAGGCCAGCACCGCGATCGGCCGGTCGAAGTCCAGCAGTCCGGCCACGCCCGGCGCGTCGAGCACCGTCTCCACGTCGCAGGCGTCGGCTTCGGTGACGCTCACCTGCTCGTTCTCGCCGAGCAGGTAGCGGGCGTGGTGGCAGGCGATGACCTCCCAGTCCACGTAGGCCACGCGGGCGCGCGGGTTGTGCTCCTGCGCGATCTCGTGCACGTTGCCGACGGTCGGCACGCCGGAACCCAGGTCGAGGAACTGGTCGATCCCTTCCTCGGTCACCAGATGCCGCACGGCCCGGCCGAGGAATCCGCGGTTGGCCCAGCAGTAGTCCCGCTCGGTCGGCGCGATCCGCAGCGCTTGATCGGCCATTTCCCGATCCACCGCGAAATTCGCCGACCCGCCGAGGTGGTAGTCGTACATCCGGGCGATGTTGGCGCGGTCGAAGTCCGCGTTCGCCACTTGGGCGGCCAGCTCCGCGTCGTGATCCATGCCCGAAACCGTAACCGAACTGCGAGGTCTCGCGGAGGATTCACGCCGTCATCATTGCCCGAGCAGCACCGGGCGCCTGCGGATGACGGTCTCGTGCTCCTCGGGCGAGCTGCGCACCGCCACCGCGTACACCCCGTGCGGGCGGTGGTTGAACCGCAGCGGCAGATCGTCGACGCCGGAGCCGAGCCATTCGCGCATGTCCCGCTCGGTGCCGCCGACCTCCATCCACGCGATCCCGCCGGGTTCCCGGCCGTGCGGCGCGTCGTTCGCCGGGTGCGTGTCCGGGTCCATGTGGAACACGTTCGGCAGTCCGCGGCGCCACGCTTCCGGAGCGCTCGGCGTTCGCGGCGAACCGCGCACCGAGCCGTCCGCGGCCACGCGGGTCACGGTTTCTTCGACCGGCACGCCGAACCACTCGGCGTAGCGGTCCAGTTCCTCGCGGCTGTCCACGCCCGCGCACCAGCCGAGGAACACGTCACCTGCGCGGAGCTGGTCGAGGAACCACCGCCCGCCTGTGGTGCGCTCGGCGGTGACCGCATCGATGACGCTCTCCACTTCGAGGTACTGCCGCGGACCCAGCGCGGCGATGCGGTTGGCCGCGCCGATGTTCGGGAACCAGCCGCCTTCGCGGTCCCCGAGGCCCGTCTCGGCCCGCAGCCGCTCGGCTCCCTCGAACAGATTCTGCACCCCGAGCGCGATGTGATCGATCCGCAACATCGTTCGCCAGCCTAAACGTCAGGAGGGGTACCGACCACAAGGGATGGACGGCTTCGTCGCGTCCGGTCACGGTTGCGCGGGCTGGCGACCACCGATGATCTCGGACATGGTGCTGCCTGCGCGAAGCAGCGCCAGGGCGCGCTGGGCGATGAGTGCGGCGACGATGCGAGCCTCGGGGCACATACGTAGAGGGCGCGATTTCGCTGCTTCGCCAAGCGCACGAGAGGGCCGCGCGTCGTACCGCGCCCAGGGAACGCCGGGCGCCCCGCAACTAGTCGTTCCCGGGTTCCGGTTTGCGGCCGACGCCGCCGTAGCCGTCGACGTCCGCGCGCGGATCGTCGACCTCCGGGCGCCACAGGCTCACCGGAACCACGCCCGGTTCGACGAGTTCGAGATCGCGGAACAGCTCGCGGACCTGATCGGGAGTGCGCACGACGTAAGGAATCGCGCCGCTGGTCGCGTACTGGTCGTTGGCGGCGACCATTTCCTCGTGGGTGTCGGTGCCCTCGTAGTGCACGAGCACGCTGCCCGGCGGCAACGCTTCCAGCAGCTCCGCGACGATCCTCGCGGCCTCATCGGTGTCGGCGACGTGGCCGAGCACGCCCATCAGCACCAGCCCGATCGGCTGCGCGAAATCCAGGGTCGCGGCGGCTTCGCGGAGGATCACCGCGGGTTCGCGCACGTCGGCGTGCACGTAGTTCGTCGCACCCTCCGGGGAACTGGTCAGCAGCGCACGGGCGTGCACGAGAACGAGCGGATCGTTGTCCACGTAGACGATCCGGGCATCGGGCGCGCAGCGCTGCGCGATCTCGTGGGTGTTGTCGGCCGTCGGCAAGCCGGTGCCGACGTCGAGGAACTGGCGGATTCCCTCCTGCTCGACCGCGTACCGCACCGCGCGGCCGAGGAACAACCGGGATTCGCGGGCCACGGTGACCATCCGCGGGAAGTGCTCGCGGACGTAGTCGCCGATCTCCCGGTCGACCTCGTAGTTCTCCTTGCCGCCGAGCAGGTAGTTCCAGAACCGAGCCGAATGCGGCACGGTCGAATCGATGCCCGTCCGGTGATCGTCGGCCGCGTTCTGACTCAACCTGCTACCCCTCCGAATCCGTCCGCACCCAGGGTCCCCGGTTCGCCTGGCGCGCCGACCCGGTCATGATCGCAAAGGTGTCCGCGCGCGGAAAAGGAGGGATCGCCACCGGATGCGATCGACGCAGCGCGCTGCGTCGTTCCGACCAGCGCGCGGCCGAGCCGCTCAAGAGCTGAACCGCTGCTCCTGCTCGCGGATGCCGGGCAACCCGATCGTCTCCAGGAATCCCTGGAAAGTCTCCATGTCCCGCGAATCCGTCGAGTGCTGCGCGCGGAACGTCTCGAAAATTCCGCGGATCGCCGGTGTCGCCGCCAACAGGGCGCTGACCGGCGAGATCACCACGCCGAAACCGAGTTCGGCCAGCCGCGAGAACGGGATCTCGGCGGTGTTGCCGCCTTCCACGCGGTTGAACAGCAAGCAGTGCCCGGACAGCTCGCGCGCCACGGTCTCGATGTCCTCGACGGTGCGGGGAGCTTCGACGAACAGCACGTCCGCGCCTTCCGCGGCGAACCGGCGGGCCCGCTCGATCGCCGCGGGCAGGCCGTGCACCGCGGCGGCGTCGGTGCGCGCGATGATCAGCAGGTCCGGGTCGGTGCGCGCCGAGACGGCGGCGCGGATCTTGGCGCACGCCTCGTCCACGTCGAGCACGCTCTTGCCGGACATGTGGCCGCAGCGCTTCGGCGACTCCTGGTCCTCGAGCTGGATCGCGGCGACCCCGGCCTGCTCATAGTCGTGCACGGTGCGCACCACGTTGAGCGCGTTGCCGTAGCCGGTGTCCGCGTCGGCGATCAGCGGCACGTCCACGGCCTGGGACAGCCGCCGGGCGGTGTCGGCCATTTCGGTCGCGGTCACCAGCCCGATGTCCGGCCTGCCCAGCAGCGACGCGGCCACCCCGAACCCGCTGAGGTAGACGGCGCCGAAACCCGCCTGCTCGGCCAGCCGCGCGGTGATGCCGTCGTAGACGCCCGGCGCGACGACCGGTGCGGCGTCGGTGAGCGATTCGCGGAGCTTCCTGCGGACGTTCGGGCGCGGCCCGGCGAACTCCGACACGTGTTCCTCCTTGGTCGCAACGTTCTCCCCGCATCGTCGCGCACTCGACCGGCGCGCCGGTCCGGCGGGAGCGAGAGCGCGATCCTGCGCTCGAACCCGCGGCACGGGCTTCGCTCGCGCTGCGCCGGCCCCCTCAACTGCGGGGGTGGGGTTGTGCGAACTACGTCTCATTCGCACCGCGCCGTTCTTCGCGCCTCAACGATTTTCGCAGTTCATGGCACATCCGGGCGGGTCGCCCCGAGTGCGCGCGCCGCGCTGCGGTCCGGAGGGTGAGCGGCCATGAGCAAGACGACGAGCCTGATCATCATCATCGCCGGTGGCGTGCTGGCCATCGCAATGCTCTTCACCGCCCTGGCGGTCGGCTGAGCACCGAACCTGCAAGCACCAACCACGATTCAGCAAGACCGGAAACAGCAACGCGACGGGCCGGGCGGTTCTCCAACCGCCCGGCCCGTCGTTCGTCGTAGCCGCCGAAAGATCAGCGGGGCGCGCCGTCCTCGTCCGGGCGCATCCCCCGCCAAACCAGATCGACGAGGTTCTCGGTCTGGTTGCGCCAATCGCCGCTCGGATCGAGGAAAAGCAGTCCGCCGAGCCCGCGGAACACCGTCTCCGGATCGAGGTCCGCGCGCACCGTCCCGGCCGCGATGTTCGCCGTCAGCAGTTCGGCGACCGCACCGAGCACCATCTGGTGCGTGTTCGCGGGCAACTCCCCGCGGGATGCGGTCGCGGCGCGCAGCGCGTCGACGAGACCCCGCTTGGTCATCATGTAATGGGTCAGGTGGTCGGTCGTCCACACCCGGAAGGCCTGCTGCGGCGGGTGCGTTTCGAGCAGTTTCGGCACGACTTCGACCAGGGCGTCGACCTCGCGCTGGTAGACCGCGAGGATGAGCTCTTCCGGGGCGCTGAAGTGCCGGTACACCGTGCCGACGCCGACACCGGCCTGCTTGGCGATGGTGTTGAACGACAGCTCGCCCGACTCGGCCAGCGACTCGGCCGCCGCGTTGAGAATGCACTCGTGGTTGCGCCGGGTGTCCGCGCGCCGGGAGTTGACCGAGCCGGTCCCCATCGTTCCTCCGTACTCCGCGAGTCGCGGCGCGCGCCGGAGCCGGTGCGCCGCCTTCGTTGCGAAGCGGATTCTAATCCGCTAGTCTCGGTTCACATAGCGGATGATTATCCGCTTCTGTACATCCACTGCACTGCCTGGCCGCCGACTCGGCGTGGCCGTCTCCCACCAATGTGCCGCAAGGCCCGCGGACCCGTGCCGCGCGGCCGCGAAGTAGCTGCGGAGAAGAGACCTTTTGGACATCTCGCTCGAAATCAACGATCGAACGGAACATCTGGAGGTGGATCCCGGCGTCACGCTGCTGGACGCGCTGCGGGAACGCCTCGGCATCACCGGCCCGAAGAAGGGCTGCGACCGGGGGCAATGCGGCGCTTGCACGGTGCACGTCGGCGGCCGTCCGGTGCTGTCCTGCCTGACCCTGGCAGCCACCGTGCGCCAGCCCGTGACGACCGTGGAAGGACTGTCCACTGGGGACGAACTGCATCCGGTGCAGCGCGCGTTCGTGGAGCAGGACGCCCTGCAGTGCGGGTTCTGCACGTCCGGGCAGGTCATGTCGGCCGCCGCCGCGGTCGAGCAGGATGTCCCGGACGTGCGCGAGTTCATGTCCGGCAACCTGTGCCGCTGTGCGGCCTACCCGAACATCGTCGCCGCGATCGAACAAGCGAGGCAGGCCGATGCGCCCCGTTGAACTCACCGCCCCGGAGACCGTGCAGGACGCGCTCGCGCAACCGGCAACGCCGGTCGCGGGCGGAACCACGCTGGTCGACCTGATGAAGCTCAATGTTCTTGCACCGCGCCACGTGCTGGACATCAACGCGCTGCCGCTGCGCGGCATCGACACCGCCGACGGGCTGCGGATCGGTGCGCTCGAGCGGATGAGCGACGTCGCGGCGCATCCCGGCGTGTACCCGATGATCTCGCGAGCGTTGCTGCTGAGCGCCTCGCAGCAGTTGCGGAACATGGCCAGCATCGGCGGGAATCTGCTGCAGCGCACCCGCTGCACGTACTTCCGCGACGTCGAAATGCCGTGCAACAAGCGGGAACCGGGCAGCGGCTGTCCCGCGCTCGAAGGCGCCAACCGGATGCACGCCGTGCTGGGCACCAGCGACTCGTGCGTGGCGACGCACGCCAGTGACGTCGCGGTCGCGTTCACCGCGCTCGACGCGGAGCTCCGGCTGATCAGCGAGGCGGGCGAGCGCACCGTCAAGCTGGCCGATTTCTACCGCCTGCCGGGGGATTCGCCCGAGGTGGAGAACGACCTGCGGCCCGGTGAGCTGATCGCCGAGGTCGTGGTTCCGCGGCTGGATTGGGCTTCCCGTTCGACCTACGTGAAGGTGCGCGACCGGCAGTCCTACGAGTTCGCGCTGGGCTCGGCAGCGGTGGCGCTGGACGTCCAGGACGAGATGATCGCCGACGCCCGGGTCGCGGTCGGCGGTGTGGCGACCGTGCCGTGGCGGCTCAGCGCTGTCGAAGCTGCGTTGCGCGGCGCGCCCGCCACGTTGGAGTCCTTTGAGGACGCCGCTGCGCTGGCGACCGAGGGCGCGCGCCCGTTGGCGTCGAACGGTTTCAAGGTTCCGCTGCTGCGGCGGACCGTCGTCCGCGCCCTGCTCGAACTCACCGAGGGGAGCCACTGATGGTCAACCGGCTGGACGCGCCGCTGAAAGTCACCGGCAGGGCCGACTACGGGACCGACCGCAACTTCCCCGGCATGGCCCACGGATACGTCGTGGTCAGCACCATCGCGCACGGGGAGATCGCGGCGATGGACGTCACCGCAGCGAGCAGCTCCCCCGGAGTGCTCGGCGTGTACACGCCGTTCGAGCCGCTGCCGCTGCGCACACCGACCTCGTCGGTCGCCGGCAAGATCTGGGTTCCGTTGCAGGACAAGGAAGTCAGCTACTACGGCCAGCCGATCGGGTTCGTGGTCGCCGAGAGCTTCGAGCAGGCGCGCGACGCGGCGATGCGCATCGAGGTTTCCTACCACCGGCGGCCCGCGCGGACCTCGCTGGACGAAGGGCTCACCACCGCGGAGGACGCACCGCCCGCCATGGACGGATCGCCGCCCTCCTTGAGCGTTCTCGCGGACGGCGTCGAGTCCATCGAGGACGCTTTCGCCGGCAGCCCGGTGGTGGTCGACGCGACCTATCGGACCGCGACGCAGAACCACGCCCCGATGGAGCCGCATTCCGCGGTCGCGCTGTGGGATTCCGATGGCTTGACGGTCTACAGTGGAAACCAGGGCGCCCACCTGCAAGCGGCCGAGGTGGCCGACGCGCTGGAAGCGGACCCGTCATCGGTCCGGGCCGTGAATCCGTTCGTGGGCGGGGCTTTCGGCGGCAAGGGAGTCACCTCGACCCCGGCGTTCCTGGCGGCGGCCGCGGCTCGGGCGCTCGGCAGGCCGGTCAAGGCCGCGCTGAGCCGCGAGCAGGTCTTCACCGCGACCGCCGGCCGCGCCGCCACTGTGCAGCGGATCGCCCTCGGCGCGGATCGGGACGGCACGCTCATCGCGCTGCTGCACGACTCGACGTGCAGCACGTCCGCGGACCGGTCGTTCGTGGAGCCGACCTCGCACGGCACCTCGCGGGAGTGGTATGCGACGCAGAACCTGGCCATCAGCCAGAAGATCGTGCCGCTGAACCTCCCGCCGACCACGTTCATGCGCGCACCCGGCGAGGCCCCCGGCTCGTTCGCGCTGGAAAGCGCGATCGACGAGCTGGCCGTCGCGCTGCGCATGGACCCGATCGAGCTGCGGCTGCGGAACAACTCGGCGGCACCGCCCGGAAAAGACCTGCAGTGGTCCAGCAAGCACCTGGACGAGTGCTTCCGCACCGGTGCGCGGCGGTTCGGCTGGCAGCACCGCCCGCCGGGGGAACGCAGCGACGGCGACTGGCTCGTCGGGCAGGGCACGGCGACCGCCATGTTCCCGGCCCTCCGGTTCCCCGCCACGGTCGGGATCACGCTGCACGCCGACGACCGGGCGGAAGTCGCGACCAGCGGAGCCGACCCGGGAACGGGCCTGCTGACCGTGCTTTCGCTGGTGGGGGCCGAATCGCTGGACATCCCGCAGGAGCTGATCACGCCGCGGCTGGGCGACTCGGCGCTGCCGCCCGGGGGCATGTCCGGCGGTTCGACCGCGACCGCCAGCGCCGGTTCGGCCGTCGTGGTCGCGGCCGCCGAGGTGACCGACGCGTTGCTCGAGCTGGCGGCGGCGCCGGGCTCGCCCTTCGAGGGCATGGAGGTGGTCTACGAAGCGGGCAGGCTGCTCGCCGGTGACCGCAGCATGACCTTCGGCGAGCTGTTGCGCGCGGTCGGCCGCTCATCGATCTCCGCGACGGGCTCGTCCACGCCCGGCGAGGAGCTGACCAAGCACTCGTTCAGCTCGTTCGGTGCGCAGTTCTGCGAGGTCCGGGTGCACAAGTGGACCCGGGAGGCGCGGGTCTCGCGGATGACCGGCGTGTTCGACGCGGGCCGGATCATCAACGAGCAGACGGCGCGCAGCCAGCTCGCGGGCGGCATGATCTGGGGCGTGTCGGCGGCGCTGCACGAGGGCCTGGAGATCGAGCCGGACGGCCGGTTCGCCAACGGCGACTTCGCCGGCTACCTGCTGCCGGTCAACGCCGACATCCCCGATGTCGACGTGCAGTTCGTGCAATACCCGGACACGTTGCAGAACAGCCTGGGAGCGCGCGGGGTCGGCGAGATCGGCATCGTCGGCATGGCGGCGGCGGTGGCCAACGCCGTGTACAACGCCACCGGCATCCGCGTCCGCAACATCCCCATCATGCTGGAAGATCTGCTGCAGCAGTGAGTTCACCCGTGCCGTCGGGAGCTTCGATCCGAGGCTCCCGGCGGCACGCCGTTTCGTCCCCAGTGGACACCGAGCCTGAATTCCGGTCTTGAGCGGCGAAGCCGCTCAGCGGTGACCGAGCGGCGCCGCTGCTCAGCCGTCCTGGTCCAAGGTCTCGGCCAGCCGTCCGGCTGCGGTGCCCATGTGCGCGCTCATCGCGGCGGCGGCCGCGTCGGCGTCGCCTGCGCGCAGTGCGTCGTAGATCCCCTGATGTTCGGACAGCGCGAGTTCCGCGTGCGTCCGGTCGGCCAGCGCGCGCTCGACCCAGATCCGCAGCAGCGAGCGGACGTTCTGCAACAGCTGCTGCAGCACGACGTTGCCGGAAGCCACCGCGATGCGCAGGTGGAACAGCCGGTCGGCCTCGACGAACTTCGCCAAGTCGGTGAGGTTCTGCCGCATCCCGTCCAGCTGCGCGGCGAGGTCGGCCAGGTCCTCTGCGGTGCACCGCTCGGCCGCGCTGCGCACGGCCAGCACCTCCAGCCCGTTGCGCACCTCGACGAGCTCGCGGGTGCGCGGCTCCCCGAGCATCAATCCCCAGCTCAACGTCTGCGGCAGCAATTCCGAAGCGCTGCCGCGCAGATACGTCCCGGAGCCGGGGCGCACCACCACGATGCCGAGGATCTCCAGCGCCGCCAACGCTTCGCGGATCGCCGAGCGCCCCACGCCGAGCGAGGTGGCGAGGCTGCGCTCGGGCGGCAGCCGGGTGCCGGGTTGCAGGTCCCCGGCGGTGAACAGGTCGAGCAGCCGCTTGGCGACCTCGCCGACCGCGGTACCCGCGGGCACGCTGCCCAGCGCTTCGCCGATGCCCGCGGCCTCGGACCCGTTCGGAGTGGACATGGGACCGAGCCTAGCAAGATCCGTCGCGGCGAAATTGGTCAACCGGTTGACAGGTTGGCGGCTGGATTTCGATACTTGGCCGCACGGCGAGGGCCGCTCGCCGGATCCCGCATTCCCGGCCCCGCACTCCGGCCCGCCCGGACCACTCCGGCCGCCAGACCACGGCCGCCCGGACCGCTCCGCCCGCTCCGCCGAGCACCGGACGTTCCCGCACCGCAGCAAGGAGTCAATGTGGACACCTCGACCACCTCGCGGCAACGCCGCCCGGGCGTGGAAAAGGCGGCCATCCGCAAAGTCGCGGTCCGGCTGGTGCCGTTCGTGGCGCTGATGTTCTTCGTCAACTACCTGGACCGCACGGCGATCAGCTTCGCCGCGCCGAACGGGATGCGCAGCGACCTCGGCCTGACCGCGGCCCAGTTCGGCTTCGCCTCCGGCGTGTTCTTCATCGGCTACCTGCTGCTGGAAGTGCCCAGCAACATCGCCCTGCAGAAGGTCGGGGCGCGCCGCTGGCTCGCCCGGATCATGGTGTCGTGGGGCGCGGTGGCGCTGCTGTTCACGTGGGTGCAGGACTTCACCCAGCTCGCGGTGCTGCGTTTTCTGCTCGGTGTGGCCGAGGCCGGGTTCTTCCCGGGCGCGGTGCTGTTCCTGAGCCTGTGGGTGCCCGCCCGCTACCGCAGCCGGATCCTGGCGCTGTTCTACCTGGCGCAGCCGCTGACCACGGTGCTCGGTGCGCCGCTGGCGGGTTACCTGATGCAGCAGCAGGGTGTGTTCGGCCTGCAGGGCTGGCGGTTCATGTTCTTCGGTGTCGCGATCCCGGCGATCGTGCTGGGCGTGGTCGCGTGGTTCTACCTGGCCGACAGCCCCGCGCAGGCGAAATGGCTCACCGCCGCGGAGAAGGACTGGCTGACTTCGGAACTTTCGGCCGAGCAGCAGGAGAAACCCGCGGGCCGCGGCGGAGTGCGCGCGGTGTTCCGCAACGGCCGGGTGTGGGCGCTGTCGATGCTCTACTTCGGGTTCATCTACGGGCTCTACACGCTGGCGTTCTTCCTGCCCGCGATCATCGGCCGGTTCGAGCAGCGGTTCTCCACCAGCTTCGGCGTGTTCGAGGAAGGCTTGATCACCGCGGTGCCCTACCTGCCCGCCGCCGTGGTGCTCTACCTGTGGTCGCGGGACGTGACCCGGCGCGGTCTGCGTCCCTGGCACATCTGGGGACCGGCGCTGCTCGGCGCGGTCAGCGTGCCGCTGGCGCTGTTCGCGGGCTCGCCGGAGCTGACCATCGCGGTCATCACGGTCACCGCGTGCTCGATCTTCGCCGCGCTGCCGAACTTCTGGACGCTGCCGACCCGGTTCCTCGGCGGGATGGCCGCCGCCGCGGGCGTCGCGCTGATCAACACCGTCGGCAACTTCGCCGGGTTCGTCGCGCCTTACGTCACCGGCGCGCTGTTCGACTGGACCGGCTCCTACGTGCTGCCGATGTTCGTCGTGGGCGGATTCTTGCTGCTTTCGGCAGTGCTGATGGTATTGCTGGGCCGCGGAGACCGGACGGGTGAGCAGACCCGCACGGCCGCCGACCGATCGTCACACCGGCAGGAGAACCCATGACACGACTGTTCAACGATCCGGGCGCGTTCGCCGCGGAAATGCTGAACGGCTTCGCGACCGCCCAGCAGCACCGGCTCCGCCAGGTCTCCGGCGGAGTGATCCGGCGCGGGCAGACCCCGCCGGGCCGGGTCGCCGTGGTGATCGGCGGCGGCTCCGGGCACTACCCCGCGTTCGGCGGCCTGGTCGGGCCTGGGCTGGCGCACGGGGCGGCGATGGGCAACCTGTTCGCCTCGCCGTCGGCCAGGCAGGTCCACTCGGTGGCCGCCTCGGCGGACAACGGCGGCGGAGTGCTGCTGTGCTACGGCAACTACGCGGGCGACGTGCTGCACTTCGGGCTCGCCGAGCAGCGGCTGATCGGCGACGGAATCGGCTGCCGCACGGTCGTGGTCACCGACGACGTCTCCAGCGCGGAACCGTCCGATGTGGACCGGCGTCGCGGCGTGGCCGGGGACCTCGTGGTGTTCAAGGCCGCCGCCGCTGCCGCCGAGGAAGGCTTCGACCTCGACGAGGTCGCCCGGGTCGCCGCGCACGCCAACGCCCGCACCCGCTCCTTCGGCGTGGCCTTCGGCGGGTGCACGATGCCCGGCGCGGACCAGCCGCTGTTCACCGTCGCCGACGGGAAAATGGCCGTGGGCATGGGAATCCACGGTGAGCCCGGCATCGACGAGCAGGAGGTCCCCACCGCCGACGGGCTGGCCGAGCTGTTCGTGCAGAAGGTGCTCGCGGAAGTGCCCGAGGATGTCGGGCAGGTCGCGGGCAGCCGGGTCGCGGTGCTGCTCAACGGACTCGGGTCGGTGAAGTACGAAGAGCTGTTCGTGGTCTACCGGCGGGTGGCCGAACTGCTGGCCGAAGCCGGGCTGGTGGTCGTCGAACCGGAGATCGGCGAGCTGGTGACCAGCTTCGACATGGCCGGGGCCTCGCTCACGCTGTGCTGGCTGGACGACGAGCTGGAGCGGTTCTGGCGCGCGCCCGCCGACTCCCCCGCCTACCGCAAGCTGCCGGCTGCCGAGGACGGTCCGCAGTCCGCGCAGGCCGTGCTGGAGCTCGAAGAGATTCCGCGCGCTTCGGCGGAATCCCGCGCCGCGGCGGTGCGGGTGCTGGCCGCGCTGGAGACCGTCAAGTCCACTGTGGATGACAATGCGGCGGAGCTGGGCCGGATCGACGCGGTCGCGGGCGACGGCGACCACGGCATCGGGATGCAGCGCGGCGCGGAAGCCGCGGTGCTGGCCGCGCGGGAAGCCGCCGCGGGCGGAGCGGGCGCGGGCACCCTGCTCGGCCGGGCCGCCGACGAGTGGGCCGATCAGGCCGGCGGGACTTCAGGAGCGCTGTGGGGCGTGGCGCTGCGCGCGCTGGGAGCCGAGTTCGGCGACGAGTCCGCACCCTCCGCGCACAGCATCGCAGCAGGTGTACGAGCCGCCAAGGACGCGGTGATCCGCCTCGGGCAGGCTCGGCTCGGCGACAAGACGATGGTCGACGCGCTGGTGCCGTTCGCCGATGAGCTGGAACGTGCGCTCGCCGCCGGATCGTCGCTGACCACCGCTTCGGAGGTGGCCGCGACCGCTGCGCAACAGGCAGCGGAGGCGACCGCTTCGCTGCGCCCGCTTCTCGGCCGCGCCCGGCCGCTGGCGGAGCGGAGCGTCGGCACGCCCGACCCGGGTGCGGTGTCGCTGGCGCTGATCGTTCGCTCGGTGCAGGCCGAGCTCGGCGCGGGAGCGGGCGCGTGAGCACCGAGCACGGAAAAGCCCGCGCACCGCGGGAAATCGCCGACCACGATTGCGAGCAGGACCGATGACCCGGCTGATCGGCACCAGCCTGAAGATGTACTTCGGCCACCAGCGCACGCTGCGGTATTGCACCGAGATCGCCGAGATCGCCGGGCGGCACCCCGCGGTGCGCGAGTCGGCGGCCGAGCTGTTCGTGCTGCCGTCGTTCCCTGCGCTCGCCCCGGCCGTGCAGCGCTGCCAGGAGACGCCGGTGGCCATCGGCGCCCAGGACCTGTTCTGGGAGGACGAAGGGGCCTACACCGGCGAGGTCAGCGGTGCGGAGCTGCGCGAAATGGGCTGCCGCTACGCGGAGGTCGGCCACGCAGAGCGGCGCCGGATCTTCGGCGAGGACGAGCAGGTGATCGCCGGCAAGACCGCGGCCGCGCTGCGCAACGGGCTGACTCCGGTGCTGTGCCTGGGAGAGGAGGACCGCGGCGAACCGGCGCGGGCGATCCGGACCTGCCGTGCGCAGCTCGACTCGGCGCTGCACGCCGCCCGCTCGGACGGCGTGCTCGGCCCGATCGTCGTGGCCTACGAGCCGCAGTGGGCGATCGGCGCCGCCGAGCCCGCGTCGCCGGAGTTCATCGGCGAGGTCTGCGCGGCGCTGCGCGCCGGTGTCGCGGCGGACCCGGCGCTGAGCGGCAGCCGGGTGATCTACGGCGGCAGCGCCAAGCCGGGGCTGCTGACCGCGCTGGGCGATTCGGTGGACGGGTTGTTCCTCGGCCGCTTCGCGCACGATCCGCGGGCGTTCGAGCAGATCCTGGACGAGGTGTCCGCACCATGACGATCGGGCTGAGCACCTACGCCTACTTCTGGCAGTGGTCCGAGCACGCGCCGGAACCGCTGTCGCTGACCGGCATGCTCGCCGACACCGCCCGGCACGGGGTGTCGCTGTTCCAGATCTGCGACTACCCGCCGCTGGAGTCGATGTCCGGCGAGCAGCTGCGGGCGGTGCGCGCGACCGCCGACCGGCTCGGCGTCGAACTGGAACTGGGCACCCGCGGCCTGCAACCCGAACACCTGCGGCGGTTCCTGCAACTCGCCGAGCTGCTGGGAGCGCGGCTGGTGCGCTCGATGATGCACACCGCGGACGACAAGCCGGACCTGGACGAGGCCGAACGCAGGCTCCGCGAGGTATTGCCCGAGTACGCGGCCGCGGGCGTCACGATCGCGCTGGAGACCTACGAGCAGGTGCCCACCGGCACGCTGGTCGAGCTCGTCGAGCGCGTCGGCGATCCGCACCTGGGCATCTGCCTCGACCCGGCCAACGTGGTCGCCGCGCTGGAACACCCGGTGTCGGTGGTGGAAAGCACCGCCGCGCACGTGCGGAACGTGCACGTCAAGGACTTCGAGTTCGTCCGGTCGCCGGGCTGGGTGGGCTTCTCGCTGATCGGCGCACCGCTGGGCGACGGGCTGCTGGACCGCGAACACCTGCTGCGGCAGGTGCGCCCGCAAGACCGCGGCATCAACGAGGTCATCGAGCACTGGCTGCCCTGGCAGGGCGATGCGCACACGACCTGCGCGGTCGAACGCGAGTGGACCGCGCACAACCTGGAGCAGTTGAGGAGGCAGCGGACATGACCGAGCAGTTGACCATCGCCGTGATCGGGGCCGGCGGCAAGATGGGGATGCGGGTTTCGGACAACCTGCAGCGCACCGAGCACACCGTGCGCTACAGCGAGAACTCCCCCGCCGGGCAGCAGCGGGTCACCGGCGCGGGCCGGGAGGTGACCGGGACCGCGGTCGCGATCAAGGACGCCGACGTGGTGATCCTGGCGGTGCCGGACACGGTGCTCGGCGCGGTCTCCGAGCAGGTCGTTCCGCAGCTCAAGGCCGGCTCGGTGCTGGTCACCCTGGATCCGGCCGCGGCGTACGCGAACCTGCTCGCCGAGCGCGACGACCTCGCGTACGTGGTCGCGCACCCGTGCCACCCCTCGGTGTTCCTGCAGCGCAAGACTCCGGAGGAACTGGCGGACACCTTCGGCGGCATCGCCGCGCCGCAGGAGGTCGTCGCCGCGATCGAGTCCGGCGACGAGCAGCACCGGGCCGTCGCGGAATCGGTGATCCGCGCGATGTACGCGCCGGTGCTCGACGTGCACTGGGTGACCGTCAAGCAGCTGGCCTACCTGGAGCCCACGCTGGTGGAGACGGTGGCCTGCATGGTCGGCGACCTGTTGCGGGAAGCGCTGCACGAGACGGTGCACACCGTCGGCGTCCCGGAGCCCGCCGCGCGGGCGATGCTGCTGGGGCACACCCAGGTCGCGCTGGCCAACACGCTCAAGGGCGACAACCCGTTCTCGGACGCCTGCAAGATCGCGATGGACTACGGCCGGGAGAGCATCGTCAAGGACGACTGGAAGAAGATCTTCGACGATGCCGAGCTGGACGCGGTGATCACCCGGATGCTCCGGTTGGAGCGCATCGAGCGCTGAGCGCGGGCAGCCGTGCCTGCCGGTGCTTGCCCCGCCTGCCGGTACTTCGCGCACCACGCCACGATGCGGAACGCCTCGACGGCGGCCCGCGGCGGGTTAACCTCGGCTGCGTGGTTACCGTGCAGCGGGCGCAAGCCCTGGCCGACGACGTGCTGTTCCCGGACGCGTCCACAGTGGAGGCAGAGGGCGTCGTTCCGCGCAGGCATTTCGACCTGCTCGCCGCGGAGGGCTTCTACGGCCTGGCGGCTCCGGCCGAGCACGGCGGGCCGGAGATCACCCTCGCCGAGCGTTCCCTGATCTTCGAGGCGTTCGCCGGTGGCTGCTTCGCGACCGCGTTCACCTGGGCGCAGCACCAAGGCGTGGTGCGCGGGCTGGCCACCACGGACCGCTCGGAGCTGCGGGAACGCCACCTCGCCGATGCGGTGCGCGGGAAGTTGCGCGGCGGTGTCTCGTTCGCCGGGGCGATCCCGCAGCCGCCGCGGCTGCACGCCACCCCGGTCGACGGCGGCTACCGGCTCGACGGCGAAGCGCCGTTCGTCACCGGCTGGGGGCTGGTGGACGTGCTGCGGCTGTCGGCCCGGCACGGCGAAATGGTCGTCGACGGACTCATCGACGCCGCTCCCGCCACCGGCATCCGGGTCGAACCGCTGACTCTGGTGGCAGCGCAGGCATCGTCGACCGTGCGGCTGTTCTTCGACGGCTACCACCTGCCGACCGAGCGGGTGCTCGACGAGGTCCCGCTGGCCGACGTGCTGGCCGCGCAGTCCGCGAGCGCGCGGCTCAACGGCGCCATGCCGCTCGGGCTGGCGGGCCGCTGCACCAGGCTGGTCGCCGAGGCGGGGCGCCCGGTGGCCGCCGACCGGCTCGAGGCGGAGCGGGACGCGGTGCGCGAGCAGCTCGATGCCGCTTTCGCCGAAAGCACCGCCTCCGGCGACGACTCCGCGATCGCGGCGGCCAGAGCCGACGCCGCTGAGCTGGCGTTGCGCGCGGCAGGTGCGGTCGTCACCGCCGCGGGCAGTTCCGCGCTGCTGGCGGGCGCGCACGGCCAGCGGCTGGTGCGGGAGGCCACCTTCACGCTCGTCGCGGCGTCCCGACCGGCGATCAAGGACGGCATCCTGATGCGGCTGGCGGGCGATTCGGGGTGATCTCCACGCATCGCCGGGTTTCCTGACCGTTCCCCGCGGCGGTTCGTCCGGTGCGCGTCGCCGACAACCGCGACGGCCGCAGGTGTCCGACACCCGGCACGGCGGAATCGCCCGAGTCGTCCACTGTGGACGTACGGGCTACCGCCGGTGCTCGTCGGCGATACTCGCCAGCACCTCGACCGCGTCCGACCAGGCCTGTTCGTCCAGCCCGGCATGGGTGGTGATCCGCAGTCGCGAGATCCCGTCCGGCACCGACGGCGGCCGGAAGCAGCCCACCCGGACTCCGCGAGCGCGCGCCGCTGCCTGCGCGGCGACCGCGACCTGCGGCGACGGCATCGGCACCGAGAGCACCGCGCCCGCCGACGACCGCACGCCGAGCCGCTCGGCCAGCTCGCCACTGCGCCGGTGGATCCATGACGGGAGGTCCGGCCGCTCCCGCAGCACGCGCAGCGCGGCCTGCGCACCCGCGGCGGGAGCCGGTGCCAGGCCGGTGTCGAAGATGAACGGGCGGGCGACGTTCGTGACGTGATCGATCAGCGCGACCGAGCCGAGCGCCGCACCGCCCATCGCGCCGAGCGACTTGGACAGCGTCGCGGTCACCACCACCCGCGGATTCCCGGCCAGGCCCTGCGCATGCACCAGCCCGCGACCGCCGGGCCCGGCGACACCGAGCCCGTGCGCCTCATCCACGACCAGCAGCGCGTCGTGCTCGGCGCAGACCGCGGCCAGGTCCGCGAGCGGCGCCGCGTCGCCGAGCACCGAGAAGACCGACTCGGTCAGCACGATCGCGCGCCGGTCACCGGCCTCGGCCACTGCGGCCCGGACCGCGGCGACGTCGTTGTGCGGAACCACCTCGATCGCCGCCCGGGACAGCCGCGCCGCGTCGATCAGCGAGGCGTGCACGTGCGCGTCGGAGACGATCAGCGTCTGCTTGTCCGCCAGCGCGGTCACCGCGGAGAGGTTGGCGTGGTATCCGGTCGAGAAGACCAGCGCAGCCTCGCGTCCGGTGAACTCGGCGAGTTCGCGCTCCAGCTCGGCGTGCAGCGTGGTCGTACCGGTGACCAGGCGGGAGGCGCCGGCGCCCGCACCCCACTCCAGTACCGCGTCCGCGGCCGCCCGGCATACCTCGGGATGGCGGCTCAACCCGAGGTAGTCGTTGCCCGCGAGGTCGATGAAGTCTTCGTCGGCCGCCCGCGGCCGCAACGTGCGCTGCAAACCGGCGTCCTCGCGCACGCTGCGCCGCTCGGCGAACCACTGCGGCCAGCCGTTCATCGGTCAGGCGTTGGGCACCACGGCGGTGCCCGCCCCGCGGCGGCGGATCGCCGGATCGACCGGAGCTGCGGACCGCTGGGCCAAGTCCTCCTCGGATCCGAGCACGACGAAACCGTTGTCCCGGATCATCTCCAGGTCCGCCTTGGCCTCCTGCCCCTCCGAGGTGAGGTAGTCCCCGAGGAAGATCGAGTTGGCGACGTGCAGCGCGATCGATTGCAGCGAGCGCAGGTGCATCTCGCGGCCGCCCGCGATCCGCACCTCCCGGTCCGGGCAGACGAACCGCGCCATCGCCAGGATCTTCACGCAGTGCGCGGGCGTGAGCTCCCAGGTGTTCTCGAACGGGGTGCCGTCGAACGGCATCAGGAAGTTGACCGGGATCGAGTCGGAATCCAGCTCCCGCAACGCGAACACCGCCTCGACCAGCTGCTCGTCGGTCTCCCCCAGCCCGGCGATCAGACCGGAGCACGGCGAGAGGCCCGCTGCCTTCGCCTTCTCAACGGTGTCCACGCGGTCGGCGTAGGTGTGCGTCTGCACGATGTTCGCGTGGTTGCTCTCGGCGGTGTTGATGTTGTGGTTGTAGGCGTCCACACCGGACTCCTTGAGGCGCTCGGCCTGCTCGTCCTTCAGGAAGCCGAGGCAGGCGCAGACCTCCACATCGGGGTGCTCGCCCTTGAGCGCGCCGACCATCTCGGTGACCTTGTCGATGTCCCGATTGGACGGTCCGCGGCCGGAGGCGACCAGGCACACCCGGCCCGCTCCGCCCTGCAACCCGGCCCCGGCCTGCTGCAGCGCCTCGTCGGTGGACAGCCACGAGTACTTCAGGATCGGCGCGTCCGAGCCGAGCGCCTGCGAGCAGTAGTTGCAGTTCTCCGGGCACATCCCGGATTTCAGGTTGACCAGGTAGTTCACCTTCACCGTGTTGCCGAAGTGCGCGCGGCGCAGCCGGCCCGCCGCGGCCACCACGGACATCAGTTCGGCGTCGTCGGCACGCAGCACCGCGAGCGCATCTTCGGGTGTGGCGGGGGTTCCGCCGAGGACGCCATCGGCGAGCTGCTGGAAGGTGGCGCGCATCGCTTCTCCCGGTGTCGGAGGACAGCAACCTGAACAGCGTTCAGCTGAACGGTGTTCAGGGTAGGATGGCGGGATCGACCGGTCAACCGGGGAGGGTTCGGGTGCGCTACCACCGCAGCGACGTCGTGGACCGCGCGATCGCGGTGCTGGACGAATACGGCCTGGAATCGCTGACGATGCGCCGGCTCGCCACCGAGCTCGGCGTGCAACCGAGCGCGCTGTACCACCACGTGCCGAACAAGCAGACGCTGCTGACCGCAGTCGCCGACGAGATCGTGGCCCGGGGCAAGCGGCCGCGGCGGGCCGCGGAGTGGGACCGGCGCGTGGTCGAGCTCTGCGGCGAGCTGCGGGACGCGATGCTCGCCTACCGGGACGGCGCCGAAGTGGTGCTCACCGCGCACACCTTCGGGCTCGGCGCCGGCGAGCCCGCGGGCCAGCTGCGCGCGGCGCTGCGCGACGGTGGCCTTCCGCAGGACGTGGTCGACGTCGCCACTCGCGCCCTGCTGCACCTCGTGTTCGGGCACACCGCGGAGGAGCAGACCGCGCTGCAGGCCGCCAGCGCCGGGGCGATCGACCGGGAACCCGCCAGGGCGTCCGACTTCGAGCAGGGCCTCGAACTCGTGCTGGACGGCCTGCGCTCCCGGGTGAACGGTTAGCGGCGACGTGCACCCTCGTCGCCCCGGCGCAGCACCCACCGGGACGACGAGGGTTTCTTGAAGCGGCGCAGCCGCTTGCGCCCACCACCTGAGCAACCGGCACCGCCGCGGGTTCTCAGGCGTCGTCTCGCGAGGACAGCGCCGACGCCGCGTAGGGCGCTACGTCAGGAGGCGATCCCGCAGCGAGACGGCGCCTGAGGTTCCGCCACCCGCCCCGCTACGCAAACCCTTCAAATATTCCGAAAATCACGCGCCGATGGTGGCGGTGTCGATGACGAAGCGGTAGCGGACGTCGCTGTTCTCGACCCGCTCGTAGGCGGTGTTGACCTGGTCGGCGGAGATCAGCTCGATCTCCGCGCCGATGCCGTGCTCGGCGCAGAAATCCAGCATCTCCTGGGTCTCCGGCAGCCCGCCGATCATCGATCCGGCCAGCACCTTGTTGCCCGCCAGCAGCGAGAAGGCGTTGTAGGACAGCGGTTCGCCAGGCGCACCGACGTTGACCATCGCGCCGCCGACGCGCAGCAGCCCGAGGTAGGAGTCGACCGGGAGGTTCGCCGAGACCGTGTTCAGGATCAGGTCGAAGCGCCCGCGCAGGGTCTCGAAGGTCGACTCGTCGGCGGTGGCGAAGTAGTCCTGCGCGCCGAGCTTGAGCCCGTCCTCCTGCTTCTTGAGGCTCTGGCTGAGCACCGTCACCTCGGCGCCCATCGCCGCGGCCAGCTTCACCGCCACGTGCCCGAGCCCGCCGAGACCGATCACGGCGACCCGCTTGCCGGGCGCGGCCCCCCACTGGCGCAGCGGGGAGTAGGTGGTGATGCCTGCGCACAGCAGCGGAGCGGCGACGTCGAGCCCGATGCCGTCCGGGATCCGGCAGACGAAGGCGTCCTTGACCACGACCTGCTTGCTGTAGCCGCCGTAGGTGTTCTCGCCGTCGAAGCCGACGCCGTTGTAGGTCTGCACGTTGCCCTGGACGCAGAACTGCTCGGTGCCCTGCTGGCAGTACTCGCACTCGCCGCAGGAGTCGACCATGCAGCCCACGCCGACCCGGTCGCCGACCTGGTACTTCGTCACGTCCGAGCCGACCGCGGCGACCACGCCGGCGATCTCGTGGCCGGGCACCATCGGGAAGATGCCCTCGCCCCAGTCGCCCTTGGCCTGGTGGATGTCGCTGTGGCAGATGCCCGCGTAGGCGATGTCGATCAATACGTCGTCCGGACGCAGATCACGTCGCGCGATCGTCGTCGGCGCGAGGGGTGCCCCCGGCGTCGGCGCGGCGATAGCGTGCGTGGTCGTGCTCATGAACCCTCCAAGGAACAGCTCTGCGAAGGGCTCGCGTGAGAGCCCTCTTACATCAATACATAGCGGCACGGCCACTTATTCCGACCGGAGGACGTGATCCACGGCATGGGCGGCAAGTACCACCACGGCGACCTGCGGGCCGCGCTCGTGCGCAGTTCGCTGGAGCTGATCGCCGAACGGGGCGTGGCCGGTTTCTCGGTCGCCGAGGCGGCCCGGCGGGCCAACGTCAGCCCCGGCGCGCCGTACCGGCACTTCCCGGAACGCGAGAGCCTGCTGGCCGCCGTCGCCACCACGACCGCCCAGCTGCTCACCGAGCGCGTGCAGCACGCCGCCGAGCAGCACGAGGACGCCGCGGACGCGCTCGCCGCCGCGGCCGGGGCCTACACCGAGTACCTGATCGAACGCCGCGCCGGGATGCACCTGATCTACGCCGACGGCCTGCACGGTCCCCGGTACGCCGAGCTGCACGAGCAGACCCGGCGGCTGACCGACCAGTTCCTGCTGCGCTGCCTGGAGGTTTCGGCCACGCCGCAGGACGCCCTGGAGCTGATGGAGCAGCTGTTCACCCAGGCGCACGGCTACGGCATGTTCTGGCTCGACGGCGTCTTCGCCAAGCACGGCTACTCCGCGGAACTGGTCGTGCGCAAATCCACCCGCGCAGCCCGCAGCGCGATCTACGGGCATCGGCTCGCGGGGGACCCGAGCCGTCTTTAGGTCGTCACTAAGGAGTTTTTCCAGAAAGGTCTGCGTGGCGGTGCCGGTAGCGGAACCTCAGCGCCTTCCTCGCTCCGGGATCGATTTCTGACGTAGCCACCCTACGCGGCGAAATCGCTGTCCTCGCGAGGAAGCCGCTGAGAACCCGCCGCGGTGCCGGTTGCTTTCATAGCCACTGCTCAGCGGCTACGCCGCTGACAAGACAAGACCAAAGATCGTACTGAAACGAAGTGCTGCCGGTCAGTCCCGCTCGGCGGCGCTGATCGCCTCGGTGGACCCCTGGCGTTGGCGGTTGGCCACCAGCCGCGGGCCGGCCGACGCACCGCCACGGTCCATCCGGCCCGCGGTCAGCGCGAAGGCGAGCCCCACGAGCGTGAGCACCACGCCGATGATCGCGGGCGAGGTGTAACCGAACCCGGCGCTGATCCCGACGCCGCCGAGCCACGCCCCGCCCGCGTTGGCGAGGTTGAACGCCGAATGGTTCGAGGCGGCGGCCATCGTCGGCGCGTTGCCCGCCTTCTGCATGATCAGCACTTGCAGCGGGGCGGTCACGCCGAACCCGGCCGCGCCCAGCACCACCGTCATCAGCACCGCCGACCACGCGGTGTGCACGGCGAAGCTGAACACCAGCAGCACGACCGCCAGCGTGGCCAGCGCACCGTAGATCGTCGGCCGCAGCGCCCGATCGCCCAGCGGCCCCACCACGAGCGAGCCCGCGGTCATGCCGACGCCGAACAGCGCCAGCACCACCGGCACCGCGGACTCGGGCAGCCCGGCGAGCCCGGTCATCATCGGCGAGATGTAGCTGTAGACCGCGAACACGCCCGCGAAGCCGAACACGCCGGTGACCAGGCCGAGCACCACCTGGCGCGTGCCGAGGGCGGACAGCTCGCGCTTGAGGCCGATCCCCTGCGGCATCGGCACGCTCGGCACGAACGCCAGCACTCCGAGCACGGCCAGCGCGCCGATCGCGGCCACCACCAGGAAAGCCGACCGCCAGCCGAACAGCTGCCCCAGGAACGTGCCGCCGGGAACGCCGACGATGTTGGCGACGGTCAGCCCGAGCAGCACGCGCGCCACCGCCGTCGCCTGCTTCGCCGGTCCCACCAGGTGCGCGGCGACGAGGGTTCCCGCGCCGAGGAAGGCGCCGTGCGGGAGCCCCGCCAGCATCCGTGCGGCGAACACGGTCCCGTATCCGGGCGCGAACGCGGTGGCGAGGTTGCCGAGCGCGAAGATCCCCAGGAACAGCACCAGCGCGTTCTTGCGCGGCAACCGGGTGCTCAACGCCGTGAGCAGCGGTGCGCCGAGCACGACGCCGAGCGCGTAGGCGGAGACCAGGTTCCCCGCGTCGGCGACCGGGATGGACAGCCCTGCCGCCACTTGCGGCAGCAGCCCCATGATCACGAATTCGGTGGTGCCGATGGCGAACGCGCCCAGGGCGAGCGCGAGCAACGCCGGAGCCATAGAACATGACCTTTCACGACAGGATGAGATCGGGAAGCGGCGGCACGACACCGGGCCGACCACGCGGCACCCGCCCTGGCGCTCGGGCGATCGGGGTCGACCGGGGAGCAGCTCTTTTAGCACGTGCTAAATACAGGGTTCCACTCGATCCGCGCGGCCTTCAAGCCACGCCCCTGTGATGTGACTCGCGAGCACTCGCGGCAACGGCGACGAGTACCCTGCCGGTGACCGCGCGGCCGTCCGGAGCGACAAGTCAGCAGCGGCCGGTCGGACGGGTCAGCCAGGAGGAACGGGAATGCCAGGTCCGCAGGACCGGAACACCGCCCGTGGCAAGCGCCCCACCATGGCCGATGTCGCAGCCGAGGCGGGTGTCTCGCGCCAGACCGTCTCGCTGGTCCTCGGCGACAAGCCGGGGCCGAACCCCCGCACCAGGCAACACGTCCTGCGCGTCGCCGAAGACCTCGGTTTCCACGCGGACATCGCCGCCCAGCTGCTGCGCCGCGCCCGCAGCCGCCAGCTCGGCGTGCTGTTCACGCTGGGGCATTCGCTGGACCCGCACGTCGTGGAAGCGCTCTACGCCGCGGCTTCCCGGCTCGACTACAGCATCGTGCTCAGCGCGATCCTGCCCAGCCGCAACGTGCGCCACACCGTCGACGAGCTGCTCGGACTGCGCTGCGAAGCGCTGATCCTCATCGGGCTGGCCGTGGAGGCGCCCGCGCACCTCGGCCGGATCGCCGAGCGCATTCCCGTGGTCGAGATCGGCCAGCACACCGGCGCCGCCGGGATCGACAGCGTGCGCACCGATGACACCGAAGGCGCTCGGCTGGCCGTCGGCCACCTCATCGGCCTCGGACACCGCAAGATCGCGCACGTCGACGGCGGAACGCTGCCGGGAGCCGCGCAACGCCGCGACGGCTACCGCGCGGCCATGCGCGAGCACGGGCTCGACGCGCACATCGAGGTCCTGCCCGGCGACTACACCGAGGAGTCCGGAGCCGACGCGGCACGGGAACTGCTCAGCAGGCGCGACCTGCCCACGGCGGTCCTGGCGGGCAACGACCTGTGCGCCGGCGGCTTGATCACCACGCTGCTGCGGGCCGGGGTCCACGTCCCCGGCGACATCTCCGTGGTCGGCTACGACGACAGCCACAGCGCCGGTCTGTCCTATGTGGACCTCACTACGGTGCACCAGGACACCGGGCGGATGGCGGAGTTCGCCATCCGCTCCTGCACCGAACGCCTCGACGAGCAACGCGCCACGAGCACCGACGTCGTGCTGACTCCCGAACTCACGGTGCGCGGCAGCACGAGCCCACCCCGCGCAACGGACTGATCCGGGCGCTCAGGAGTCAGCCGGGGACTCAGGGGCCGGTCGGGCGCTCACCGATCAGCCGGGCGCGCTCAACCGAGCGCCAGCAGCTCGCCCGCGACCCTGGCGTCGGTGACCAGCCCGTGGATCAACCCGGAGCGGATCGCGGCGAGCACCGCCTTGATCTTCGCACTGCCGCCGCCGACGGCGATCACCTCGGGAATCTCGCGCAGCCGGGCGGTCGGCACGGCGATGCAGCGGTCCTCCAGCCCCTCGACGACCTCGCCGTCCGAGTTGAGCAGCGTCCCGCAGATCTCGGCCCGCACTCCCCGGCCGGAGAGCTTGCGCCGCTCCTCCACCCGCAGCGAATCGTGCAGCTGCGAGTCCGGCGGGTCCCAGCTGCCGACGCCGACCACCGCGCGGGTCACCATCCCGTGCAGTTCGAGCGCCCGGGAGATCCCGGCCTGCCCGCGCAGCCCGCGCGCCGTGGCCGCGTCGGCGACCACCAGCGGCGCGTAGATCGGGTTCGCGTGCCCGCCGTTGACCGCGCACATCTGGCGGACCAGCTCCATCGTGTTTTCCGAGATCGTGCCCGCGACCCCGGTCAGCTGGACGATCGGGCAGGTCGCCAGCTTGCTCAGCGCACCGGGGATCGCGCTGAGCGTGCGGCCCCAAGCGATGCCGAGGCAGTCGTCCTCGGTCACCACGTCGGTGAGCAGGTCGGCGGCGGCCTGGCCGAGCTGCTTGCGCCGGGTGGCAGGCTCGTCGGCAGTCGACACCGCCAGCGCGCGCTTGAGGCCGAAGTGCCTGCGCAGCCGGTTGGACAGGTCGGCGTCCACGCCGGAGGGCAGCTCGACGGTGATGCGCACGATGCCCTCCGAGTGCGCCGCCTCCAGCAGCCGCGCCACCTGGAACCGGGACAGCGACAGATCTTCCGCGATCTGCGACTTGGTCTGCTTGTTCAAGTAGTGCTGCGTTGCGACGAGCGCGGCGAGGATCTGGCGCTCCGGTCCCACGTGCTCCCCCGTCCTACCGAGTGACCGCTCATTTGAGCGACGCCTATTGACGTATGAGCGGTATTGAACGGAAGGTTACCGCACTTCGCCTGACGTTGGGCTGATCGAGTGAGGGAGATCGGTGCGTGGCTGCTGGCCGGGCCAGGCCGGGACACCCGGCCGGCGAGCTGCCGGGCCGAGCAGCCTTCTCGCTGGTCACGTCCGGGGTGAGCCGCCCTCCACCGGACGGCAGCGGGACTCGGCACCGGCGGCCTCGGCACCCGGTGCCTGCGACGTCGTGCGAGCCTACGGTCCGCTGTTGTTGCAGCGCAGGCCGTTTTTTCAACAGTTGACCAGCAATGGAGGCAAAGGTGCCGCAATCCATTCCCAGCCGGATGCAGGCGGTAGTCGTGCACGGCCCGGAGGACTACCGGCTCGAAGAGGTGGACGTGCCCACGCCCGATCACGGCGAGCTGCTGATCGAGGTGGAAGCGGTCGGCGTCTGCGCGAGCGATCTGAAGTGCTACCACGGCGCGGCGAAGTTCTGGGGCGACGACAACCGCGCCGCCTGGGCGCAGAAGGGCGTCATCCCCGGGCACGAGTTCGTCGGGGTCGTCGTGGCCGGTGACCGCAAGGGCCTGGACCACCACGGGGTGGAGCTCGGCGACCGGATCGCCTGCGAGCAGATCGTGCCCTGCGAGGAATGCCGCTACTGCCGCCGCGGCCAGTACTGGATGTGCGGGCCGCACGACATGTTCGGCTTCCGCAACTACAACGGCGCGATGGCGCAGTACACGCTCGTCCCGATCAACGCGCGCGCGCACAAGGTCTCGCACGAGCTCAAGCCGCACCACGCCGCGTACGCCGAGCCGCTGTCCTGCGCGCTGCACGCGGTGGAGCGGGCGAGCATCAGCTTCGGCGACGTGGTGGTCGTCGCGGGCTGCGGTCCCATCGGCCTGGGCCTGATCGCCGGGGCCCGGCAGAAGAACCCGATGACCCTGGTCGCGCTCGACCTCGACGACGACAAGCTCGAGCTGGGGCGCCAGTGCGGTGCCGACGTCACGTTCAACCCCGCCAAGGACGACGTGGTCGCCCGCGTCGCCGAGCTGACCGAGGGCTACGGGGCCGATGTCTACCTGGAGGGCACCGGTGCCACTCCCGCGGTCGGCCAGGGGCTGAACCTGCTGCGCAAGCTCGGGACGTACGTGGAGTACTCGGTGTTCGGCTCGGACGTGACGGTCGACTGGTCGATCATCTCCGACGACAAGGAGCTCAACGTCCTCGGCGCGCACCTCGGGCCGCACTGCTGGCCCGCCGCGATCAAGCTGCTGGAGCAGGGCAAGATCCCGGTCGAGCAGATCTGCACCCACCAGGTCGGGCTGGGCGAGTTCCAGCAGGCGCTGGACCTGGTCGCGGACACCTCGGGCGCGTCCGTGAAGGTCTCGATCCTGCCCAACAAGTGAATACGGGGACGAACACGATGAACACCGCAACCACCACCGGTCCGGCCCGCGAGACCTTCCTCGACCGGATCGGCATCCCGCACTCGCTGCGCTGGGGATTCCTCGCCGTGCTGATCTTCATGACCGGCAACGGCACCGAGACGAACTTCATCGAACCGCACATGGGCGAGGTGCTGGGCTCCGGCACCGCCACCGTCGGCACCATCATCTCGATGTACAGCTTGGCCGCGCTGATCGGCAGCTACTTGTCGGGAGCGCTCGCCGACCTGTGGGGACCGCGCCGGGTGATGCAGCTGGGCGCCGCCGTGTGGATCGTCTTCGAGCTGCTGTTCCTCGCCAGCCTCGCCATGGGCAGCCTGCCCCTGGTGTTCCTCACCTACTTCCTGCGCGGTTTCGGCTACCCGCTGTTCGCGTTCGCGTTCCTGGTCTGGGTCAACGTGGTCACGCCGGTGGAGCGCAACGGCAAGGCGGTCGGCTGGTTCTACGTCATGTTCACCGGCGGCCTGCCCACGCTGGGCTCGCTGTACGCGCTGGGCATGATCCCGGCCTTCGGCGGCGGGACCGCCGGTGAGACCGGTGCGATGGTGGCCTCCATCGCGCTGGTGGTGATCGGTTTCCTGCTCGGCCAGTTCGCGGTGCGCGAGCCGCACGGCGACAGCCGCATCGCACCGGCGGGCAACTCGACCGCCGCGGTGCTCACCGCCGGGCTGCAGCTGACCGTGCGCCGGCCGAAGATCCTGATGGGCTTCCTGGTGCGGTTGATCAACACCGCGCCGCAGTACGGCATGTTCATCATCCTGCCGACGGTGATCGCCGAGGAGCTGGGCTGGGGCCAGTCCCGCTGGCTGATCATGACGACGCTGGTCTACGCGTCCAACATCCTGGTCAACGCCGTGTTCGGGGCGATCGGCGACCGCTGGGGCTGGCGGCGCACCGTGCAGTGGTTCGGCGTGTTCGGCTCCGCGGTCGGGCTGCTGGCCTGGTGGTACGTGGCGCACTGGGTGCCCGCCGGAACGTCGTGGGGCTTCTGGACCGCCACGGCCGCGGGCTGCCTGTTCGGCGCGCTGCTGGCCGGGTTCGTGCCGATGGGCGCGATCATGCCCGCGCTCGCCCCGGACTACAAGGGCGCCGCGATGGCCATGTACACCACCGCGGCCGGCGGTTCGGCGTTCCTCGGTTCGGCCGTGCCCGCCGTCGTGCTGGCCGTCGGCCTCGGCAACGTGAGCGTGGTCTGGGCGTTCGTGGTGCTCTACGCGGCCGCCTTCGTGATGGTCGGTTTCCTCAAGGTGCCGGAGGACGAGAACCGGCGGCGCAAGCCCGCCGCCGCAACCGCCTGATCGCCGCGTCCGGCACCGGATCCCGCCGCACCGCCCTGCGGGCGGCGCATCCGGTGCCGACCGGTGCCACGGCACCGAACCGGCGGACCGCCCTCCCGGCGCGGAGGGCGGTTTCCGCCGGTGCAAGACGGGCGGTGCGCAGCTCCGTTGTGCGCAGCCCCGTTGCGAACAGCAGAGTTTTCGGCCGCGGCGGCCGAAACCACGGACAAGGACGGCTCAGCCATGTTTGAACTTGCGCAGAAGGTGGCCCTGGTGACCGGTGCGGCGTCCGGGATCGGCGCCGAGATCACCCGCGTGCTGGCCGAACGCGGGGCCACGGTCGCGGGCGCCGACCTCGTCGCCGACCTGCCGGAGTCGTGCGCTTCGGCGCACCGGGTGGACGTCTCCGAACCGGACTCGGTGCAGGACTGCGTACGGGAGGTGCTCGACCGGCACGGCCGGATCGACGTGCTGGTCAACTCCGCCGGTGTCGCCCGGCTGGCACCGGCCGCCGACATCGTCATGGACGACTGGCGCGCGACGCTGGACATCAACCTGACCGGGAGTTTCCTGATGTGCCAGGCGGTCGGGCGCGGCATGGTCGAGCAGGGTTCCGGACGGATCATCAACCTCGCTTCGCAGGCCGCGAGCGTCGCGCTGGACCAGCACGTCGCCTACAGCGCGTCGAAGGCCGGAATCCTCGGCATGACCCGGACGCTGGCTTTCGAGTGGGCGCGCAGCGGCGTCACCGTCAACGCGGTTTCGCCGACCGTGGTGCTCACCGAGCTCGGCCGCGCCGCCTGGGACAACCCCGCTGGCGAGGCGCACCGGGAGGACATCCCGGCGGGCCGGTTCGCCGAGCCGGCGGAGATCGCGGCCGCGGTCGCCTACCTCGCCACCGAAGAGGCCGCCATGGTCAACGGCACCGACCTGCGGGTGGACGGCGGATTCACCATCCGCTGACGCTCGATCCGACATCTATCCACAGTGGAATAACTCGGGTTCGCTGCGCCGGTCACCGAGACTTCCGCCGCCGCGCGGCACCGGAACTTCCGCCGCCGCGCGGCACCCGAGCTTCCGCCGCCCTGCCACGACGGACCGAGCGCAGTCGCGATCGGCACCACGCGCATCAGCCGACCCAGTGATTGACATCCCGGATCACCGGGTAGGCGAAGAGGGTCTTGCCCCACTGCGCTTGGAGGAGATCCCCGTGATCACCCTAGGTGTCATCCTGCTGATCCTCGGCCTGGTGCTGAGCGTCCCCGTCCTCTACACGATCGGCGGCATCCTGATCGTCGCGGGCCTGGTCCTGTTCGTGCTCGGCCGAATGGGCACCAAGGTCGGCGGCCGCGCCCACTGGTTCTGACCGGCCACAGTGGACTGGCGTGCGGATGGACCGAAACCCGCATCGCCCCGCCGTGCGCACGAACCGAGCCCCGATGTTCCGAGGGCGACGCGAAGCCATGACCGGAGGCGACACGACCGGACGGACCGCGGTCCACCGGGCGAAGGAACGCGCCGAACGCCTCATCGGCACGCTGCGGCGAGGTCTGGGCCACGCCGGCCCGGACCGCGACGCGATGTTGTCGATCGTGAAGAGCGTGTTCGCGGCAGCCGTGGCCTGGCTGATCGCGAACAACCTGCTGCACGCGCCTTCGGCGACGTTCGCCCCGTTCACCGCGTTGCTGATGGTGCAGGCGACGGTGTCGCAGTCGGTGGACCAGTCCGCCCGCTACGCCGCGGCGATGGTGGCCGGCGTGGTCCTGGCCGGGGTGCTCACGCCCACGCTCGGTGCCGCGATGTGGACGTTCGCGGTACTGATCCTGGTCGCGCTGGTTTTCGGGCGCTGGCGCAAACTCGGCCAGCAGGGACCGCAGGTCGGGGTGGCCGCGCTGTTCGCCTACTCGTCGTTCACCCAGTCACCCGCGCTCTCCTCCAGCTATCTCCAGCTGGCCAGCATCGCCGGACTGGTGCTGCTGGGTTGCGCGCTGGGAGTGCTCACCAATCTCGTGATCGTGCCGCCGATGCGCTACCGCAGCGCCGAGCACGGCATCGGTTCACTGGCCCACTCGCTGTGCGACCTGCTCACCGACGTGTCGGAGGGCTTGCACGGCGGTGTGCCGGACCGGGAATCGGCGCAGGCGTGGCAGCACCGCGCCGACCAGTTGCCGGAGTCGGTGGCGCAGGCGCGCGCCACCGTCGAGCACGCCGCCGAGACCATGCGGTTCAACCCGCGCAGGTTGTTCATGCGGGACTCCACCTCCTTCGCCGGCCACCGCACGATCCTCAACGCGCTGGAGCGCGCGGGTGAGCAACTGCGCTCCGGCCTGCGCGGCGTGCACAACGCCGCCGCCACCGACCACCCGCAGGACCGGGCACACCACCGGTTCATCATCGGCTACGCCGAACTGCTCGCTGCAGCGGCCGAAGCGGCTCGAAACCTCGGCCGGTTGCACAGCGCCGACGACACGCCACAACTGCGCGAACTCGACGACGCCACTTCCCGGGCCGAACGCGCTTACCGCGAGCTCGCCGAACAGGCCGGGGACGAAACGCTCGACAGCCCGCGGCAATGGCCGATCTACGGCGCCCTGCAAACCGACGCGCACCGCTTGGTCGAAGAGTTCATCCACGCCCGCCATTCCCTGTCACGCCTGCTCGAACCCGACCGGGAGGAACCCCGATCCGTGGGCTCCGCGGGGAATTAGCGCGCAACAGCCCGCCCCCTCCATGGGAACGTCAGGCCGTCGTGCCGGCTGCCAGCTCGCCGAGAATTCGCCGGGTCGCCTCGTCGGCCGGGAAGAACGACTCGACCGCGAGTTCGGCGAGGTTCACGTCGTGCGGCGCGCCGAAGTGCGTCACGGTGCTGTGCAGGTTCAGCGCACCGGACGGGTGCTCCAGCTGCAACGGCAGCAGTACGTCGTGCTCAGGTCGGCTGTTCATGCCCACGGTGGGCGGGCCGTAGCCGCGCATCTCGGAGAGCAGTCCGGCGAGGCGCGCATCGCCGGTCGTGCGCGTTAGCCGGTCGAGGCGTTCGATCAGGTGGGCCGCCCACGCGCCGAGGTTGCGGATGCGCGGCGCCAGTCCCGCTGGGTGCAGGCTGAGGCGGAAGATGTTCACCGGCGGGGCGAGCAGCTCCGGGTCGACCCCGGCGAGCAGCGGCGCGACCGCGCGATTGCTCAGCTGCATGTCGCCCCAGCGGTCAATGACCAGCGCCGGATAGGGCTCGTGCCCGGTGAGCAGGTGATCGAGGGCCGCACGAATTGCCTGCAACTGCTCGTCATCCAGGTCGGACGCGGTGTAGACCGGTGCATAGCCGCCGGCGAGCAGCAGGGCGTTGCGTTCGCGCAGCGGCACTTCCAGGCTCTCGGAGAGCGTGAGCAGCAGTTCACGGCTGGCTCTCGACCGGCCGGTCTCGACGAAGCTCAGGTGCCGAGCCGACACTCCCGCCGAGATGGCGAGTTCGAGCTGACTGCGACGCCGGCGCGCCCGCCATTCCCGCAACACCTCCCCCGGGCCGGCTGATGCTTCGCGTTCGGCAACCGAGTCGGACACATCGATGATGCTAGACCGCGCGATGCGCCGGTTCGATTACCTCGGAAGTAATCGATCCGCCGCACGCACCGATTCAGAATTCGGTGCATGACTGTTGCGGAGCATCCGTTCGACATCGACACCCGCGTGCGACCGACCGGTACCCCGGGCCGGTTCGAGGCCGGGTTCTCGCCGCGTTGGAAAGCGCTCGGCGGCGTGATCAACGGCGGGTACGCGGCGGCCGTGAGCCTCAGCGCGTTGCGCGCCGCGCTCCCCCACCCGGACCCGCTCGTGGTGTCCACCTTCTTCTTGCGCCGAGGCCGTCCCGGTCCGATCGAGGTGCACACCGAGGTGGCCAACCGGGGCCGCCGGATATCCACCGGCCAGGCCCGAATCCTCGCCGACGGCACCGAGATCGTGCGCACGACCGCAAGCTTCACCGACCGCACAGGTGCCGCGGGCATTTGCGCGGAGCTGTCCGCGATGCCCGATCTACCGCCGCCCGGGGAATGTCTCGACCCGCTCGCGGATGCGCCGATGCCCGAGGTGACGATCACCGAGCAGGTCGAGTTCCGATACCCCGTACGGCCGGGATGGTTCGGCGGATCGCCCAGCTCCGTCCCGCACGCCGAATTCTGGATCGCGTTCGCCGGTGGCCGCGACGCCGATCCGATGAGCCTGCCGCTGCTCGTCGACGCCGCCGCGCCGGTGGTCCTCGAACTCGGAGTCGCGGGCTCGGCGACCGTGGAACTGAACACCCACGTCCGCCGCTGGCCCGCACCGGGATGGCTGGCCTGCCGGGTGGCCACCCACCACGTCGCGGACGGCTACCACGAAGAGGACTTCGAGCTCTGGGACTCCCGCGGCCACCTGGTCGCCCAGGCCCGCCAGCTCGCCGCTGTGCTCCGGCCCGCGCCGCGGGCCACGGAAAGCTCCCCGCAACCTGAAGCGTCGCGCTGAGCCGAGGCCGGCGAGACGCGGACGAACCGAGTGAGCACGACTACACCACAACGGCATTGTCGAGCCCCGACTCCTGCAGAACGGACAACGCTCGTTCGGAGACGACGAGCGTCAAATCGTCGTTGCGGCCGAAGTCGGAGGCACCGGGCCAACCGGTGATCTTGAGCCAGAGCCACTGCGGCAACGACTCGTCGATCAGCTCTTCGCCTTCGGGTGAGAGCGTCACGGTCACGGCGTCGAAGGCCACTCCCGTCAAGCCTTCCCGGGTGATCCGCTCCGCGAGCGCGGCGGTGACGATGAAGCAGGGAGTGCTCTCCACCAGGGCATCACCCAGCCAGTTCGTGAACCGGAGTTCGAGGCGGGTCACCGTGACCGGACTGACGCTGCGATCGAAACTCGTTCCCGGCCCGAGCTCTCCCGCTACTTCCGGCTCGACGACGTAGTAGACCCCGCGCGAAGCCACGTCAGGAAGAGCGCCGGGCCGCTTCGAGGGCTTCGGCTTCCTCGCCGCCGATCGCCTCGCCGCGGGCGACCAGGCCTGCGACCTCCGACAGCGGAATCTGCTTGAGCAGCAGCGCGAGCAGGAACGCGACGCCGATGAACGGGACCAGGTACCAGAACACCGGGGCCAGCGCGTCGGCGTAAGCGCCGACGATGGCGTCCTTGATCGGCGCGGGCAGTTGTTCCAGCGCGCTGGGGGCCACCGAGCCCGCCGCGCTCTGCGCCTGTTCCGGCGATGCTCCGGCACCGGCGAAGATGACCTTCAGGTTCTCCGTGAGCCGGGTGGAGAAGATGGTGCCGAACACCGAGGTGCCCAGCGCCCCGCCGACCTCGCGGAAGTAGTTGTTCGTGCTGGTCGCGGTGCCGATCACGGACGGGCTCACCGAGTTCTGCACCACCAGCACGACGACCTGCATGATCAGCCCGAGGCCCGCGCCGAACACGAACAGGAACGCGCACAGCAACCACACGGGCGTCTCGGCGGACAGGCTCGTCATGGCGACCATGCCGATGCCGGTGACGATCGTGCCGAGGATCGGGAACAGCTTGTAGCGCCCGGTCTTGGTGATCCGGCGGCCGGAGACGATGGAGGTGAGCATCAGCCCGGCCATCATCGGCAGCATCGCCATGCCGGAGACCGCGGCCGAAGTGCCGGTGGACATCTGCAGGAACGTCGGCAGGAAACCGAGCGCGGAGAACATGCTCAGCCCCAGCACCAGCCCGATCGCGGTGGCGTTGATGAAGATCGGGTTGCGGAACAGCGACAGCGGGATGATCGGGTCCGTCGCGCGCGACTCCGCGAACACGAACAGCCCCGCGGCCACGACCAGCCCGGCGCCCCACATCCAGGTTTCCGGCGCGCTCCAGCCGTGCGCGGCGTCGCCGCCGAAGTCCGTGAAGAAGATCAGGCTCGTGGTCGCCGCCGCCAGCAGCACCACACCGGGGATGTCCAACGGCTGCGTGGCTCGCTTGTTGGGCAGCGTCAACGCGAAGTAGGTGATCGCGAACGCGATGATGCCGACCGGGACGTTGATGTAGAACGCCCAGTGCCAGGACAGGTGGTCGACGAAGAAGCCGCCGAGCAGCGGACCGCCCACGGCAGCGAGCCCGAAGATGCCGCCGAGCGGGCCGAGGTACTTGCCGCGTTCGCTGGCCGGGACGATGTCGGCGATGATCGCCTGCGACAGGATCATCAGCCCGCCGCCCCCGAGTCCCTGCGCGGCGCGGAACGTCACGAAGGTCCAGAAGTCACCGGCCAGGGCGCAGCCGATCGAGGCGAGCGTGAACAGCGCGATCGCGACCAGGAACAGCCGCCGCCTGCCGAGCACGTCGCCGAACTTGCCGTAGATCGGCATCACGATCGTGGTGGCCAGCAGGTAAGCGGTGGTGATCCACGCCTGGTGCTCGACCCCGCCCAGATCGCCGACGATGGTCGGCATCGCGGTGGACACGATGGTCTGGTCCAGGCTGGCCAGCAGCATCCCCGCGATCAGCGCGCTGAAGATGATCCACACCCGCCGCTGCGTGAGCAGCAGCTTCGGGCCGGAGTCGGGTTCGCTCATGTCATTCCTCCGGATTGGCCGAGCGCCCCCGCGAAGACCCCCCGCGCGGCCCCCAGCCGACGTTCCATGATCGTGCGCAACGGGTCGGAGTTCCCGGGGCAGAGGAACTCCCGCATGCAGGCGCCCCCGAGCGCGCTGACCACCTGCACGACGACTTCGGCTCGGAGGTCTCCCGCGGGCAGACCCGCACGGCGCTGCACCAGCTCGACGTCGGCCCGCTCGCGGGCGCGCAGCGACTCGAACAACCGGGACAGCAACCGGGGTTCCCGGTCGATCGCGGCGACCAGGTCGGCCACGTGTTCCGGGGTGAGTCCGATCTCCGTCCAGCGCGCGACGATCAGCGCGGCGTAGTCCTCCGGCAACCGCTCGGAGTGCCCGCTCGCGTTCCCCGCGCCCTCGGCGGCGAACCGCTCCTCGAGTTCGTGCTGGTCCCACAGCGTCGTGAAGCCGAGCACTGCGTCCTCTTTGGACGCGAAGTAGTTGAAGAAGGTGCGCCGCGAGATGCCCGCCTCGTCGCAGATCTCGTCGACGGTGAAGCCGGGCAGGCCTTGCTCGGCGGTGCGCCGGCGCGCTGCGGTGGTCAGCCGTTGCGCCGTGCGCATCCGACGCTGGAAACCCGGGTTTGCACCATCAGCCACGGAGTGCATTCTTGCACTATGGCTTGCTGAGTGCAGACGCCGGGGTCGATCCTCGCCCCGGCGCGCTCGCGACCTGCAGCACCTCGGGTGCATGCGACAAGAAAAGAGGGCCTTCGCGGGTGGTTCCTCGCGAAGACCCTCTCGGCCGCTGCGCTGCGGCGGCGCGTTCGATCAGGGCAGGGTGAACAGGCTTTCCCTGGACTTTTCCGAACTCGCGCGGTCCTTCAGCACGAGCGGACTGCGCCCACCGGGCTTGCTGAGCTCGCGGACCGAAACCGCCAGCGCCGGATCGTTCTTCGGCGTGATCACCAGAGTTCCGCCGTCGCCCGGTTCGACCTTCCACTTCTGCAGGTCGTCGTGCTGCTGGCACGGACGCACCTGCACCGCCGAGTCCGGCTCGACGAGCTCGGTGGCCGCGCACTTGTTCGTCTTCGCGTTCTTGATGCTCACGTGGTCGCCACCGGCATCGGAGATGATCCACTTGTGGCTGGTGTACTCGGGCCGGTTCTTCAGCTGCGCACTGTCGATCTGCGGCCCGGTGTCGCCGTCCAGCACCCAGCGGGTGCCGTCGGCCGCACTCGCGATCTGGCCGCGATGCACGATGTCGCCGGGGGCCGCTTCACCCTGGGCGAACGCGGGCGCGGCCGCGGCGAACCCGAGCGCCGCCAGCGCGCCGATGGCGACGAGATGAGATCGGTTCATGACTTTCCTCCGTCCGGATCGCCGGCTTGCGGTGTCGAGATCGGCGATTCCGCGCAACGTCATACCCGGCTCGGACCACCTCGGCCCGACGACGCACCGCAACGGGTGATCGCCTGGAGCGGTCAGCGGTGGAACCGGAACCAGTTCAGGAAGGCGATGTCATCGGCGCGGCGGCGGTGAGACGTCGGGTTGCGCCAGCACGGCCCTCGCGCGTGCTTCGCGAAGCGCCTTTCCTGGAGTTCGGCGGCGTCGTCCGCGGGAAGCTCCGGCGAGAGCTTCAGCTCTTTGACCGCCACCGGGCGGTGCAGCAACTCGTCGGTATTCGACCACACGGTCCCCCATCGCACCGCGACATGTGCTGCTCTCCAGCCGGTACCGGCTCCCGATGACGCGGTACGCGGGTGCGGCCGCGTCGTGTTAGCGCCGAAAAACCGGGGCGGGCGGCGGCTTTTCCATTCAGCCGATCCATAGTGGACAGACATTGTGGATACCGCCGTTCAGCGGATCGCGCGCTTTGCCAACGGACCACATCGGGCAACGCGAACGTAGCTAGACAGCAGCGCCCTCCGCGGGGATCGCAGCTTCCGGGATCCACCCGCAGCCCGGACCAACGCCGGAGCACTTCGCGTACACCGGCCGTTGACCGCCACGCGCCCGATGCTTATTGTACCGAGTCGCAACTTAGTACAACTTGCATCTGGGGCGCTCCACCGGAGCGCCGACCAGGAGCGGCGCGTAGGAGACCCATGGCGATCACCGCCGATCGTTGCCCGGCCGACGGCGCCCGCCGCGCGGGACGGAGGTCGACACCGTGACCACACGCAAGATCCTGCTGCGCACGGTCGTGACCATGCTGAGCCTGGTGCTGGTGGTCGCCGGCATCGCCGAGGCGCACGAGTCCGCAGGCACCGGCGCGGGAGCGCGGGACAAGCTCAAGATCATCGCTCCGGCTGCGCCCGGCGGCGGGTGGGACACCACCGCCCGCGAGCTGCAGAACGCGGCGCAGGCCAACGACCTCACCGCCGCGAGCGAAGTCCTCAACGTGGAAGGCGCGGGCGGCACGATCGGCCTGGCACGGCTGGTGAACCAGCCCGGCGATCCGAACACGCTGCTGCTCACCGGCACGACGATGCTCGGCGGCGTCGAGATCAACGGCTCGCCGGCCAAGGTCGCCGACACCACCCCGATCGCCAAGATCAGCGAGGACTACGACGCGATCGTCGTTCCCGCCGACTCCCCGCTGCGCACCATCGACGACCTGATGGGCCGGTGGCGGGCCGATCCGGGAGGCGTGGTCGTCGGGGGCGGTTCGATCGGCAGCCTGGACCACCTGCTGGCGGGCTCGGCCGCGAGCGCCGCCGGGGTCGGGCCTGCGGGGTTGAACTACATCGCCTACTCCGGCGGCGGCGAGATGGTGGCGTCGCTGCTCGGCGGCCACCTCGACGTCGGGGTGGCGAACACGAACGAGATCAGCGATCAGGTCACCGCCGGAGAATTGCGGGTGCTGGGCGTTTCCGCGCCGCAGCGCACCGCCGATCTGCCCGGAGCGCCGACCCTGCGGGAAACCGGGATCGACATCGTGCTGTCGAACTGGCGCGGCCTGGCCGCCGCACCGGGGATCACACCGGCGCAAGCCGAGGACATGCGCGCGTTCGCCCGGCAGCTGGTCGCCACCCCGCAGTGGCGGGATGCGTTGCGGCGCAACAACTGGATCGACGCGTTCGTGGACGGCCCGGCATACGACCGCTACCTGCGGGCGGAGACGGGGCGGATCCGGGAGATCACCAAAAGGTTGGGGCTGGCATGACGACCGCTTCCGGCGAGCAGCACGAGGAACCCGCGCGGCCCGAAGACACCGGGCAGACCGAAGGCACCGGGCAGACCGAAGGCAGTGCGCAGCACGAAAGCACCGGGCAGCACGAGGCAGCCGACCCGCACTCGCCCCGGGCGGACCGGGTGCTCGCAGGACTGGTGCTCGTGACCGGGCTTTTCCTGGTGCTGCAGGGACTTCGGCTGCCGTTGCCGCTCAACGTCGGCTACCTGGGACCGCAGTGGTTCCCGATCGCGGTCGGCGTCCTGCTGATCGCACTGGGCTGCGTCCTGACCATTCAAGCGGTGCGAAAGCCGACGGTCAGCGCACCGGCCGCGGAGGCGTCGTTCGACCGGCGCGCGTTCGGACTCGTGGTCGCCACCTTGGCCGTGCACCTCGTGGTGCTCCTGCTGCTCGGCTGGATTCCCGCCGGAACAGCGCTGTTCTGGGGCGTCGCGCGGGCGCTCGGCAGTTCGCGGGCGCTGTTCGACCTGGGCGTGGCAGCGGTGTTCTCGTGCACCGTGCAGCTCGCCTTCACCGCCGGGCTCGGCATCGCGCTGCCGGTCGGCCTGCTGCCGGAGGTGCTGTGATGGACGCCTGGAACCTCCTGCTCAGCGGGTTCGCCGACGCGCTCACGCCGGTCAACCTGCTGCTGTGCTTCGTCGGCGTGGTGCTGGGCACGGCGGTCGGGGTGCTGCCGGGGCTGGGCAGCTCGATGGCGGTGGCGATGCTGATCCCGCTGACCTTCCGGCTGGAGCCGACCGGCGCGTTCATCATGCTCGCCGGGGTGTACTTCGGCGGGCAGTTCGGCGGCGCCACCACGGCGATCCTGCTGAACACGCCGGGGCAGTCCTCGTCGATGGCCACGGCCTTCGAGGGCTTCCTGATGAGCCGCCGCGGCCGTGCGCCGCAGGCGCTGGCGACCTCGGTGATCGGCTCCTTCGTCGGCGGCACGATCGCCTGCGTCGCGGTGGTGTTCTGCGCGCCGTTCCTGGTCGATTTCGCGCTGCGGTTCGGGCCTGCGGAGTACTTCGCGCTGGTGCTGTTCGCGTTCGCGGCCACCGCGGCGGTCGTCGCCGACTCGGCGGTGCGCGGGCTGACCGCGCTCGGGCTGGGCCTGGCGCTGGGCGTGGTCGGCATCGACGCGCAGACCGGCGTGGCGCGCTACACGCTCGGATCCGGTTCGCTGCTCGACGGGATCAGCGTCGTCGTGGTGACCGTCGGAATGCTCGCCATCGGCGAAGTCCTGCACGTCGCCGCGCGCAACCGCAGCGGGCAGCGGCTGCAGGACATCGACACCGGGCGGCCCTGGCTCGACCGCAAAGACGTGCGCCGGTCGTTCCTGCCGTGGATGCGCGGCACCGCGCTGGGCTTGCCGTTCGGCGCGATCCCGGCCGGTGGCTCGGAAATCCCCACGTTCCTGTCCCTCGGGTACGAACGGAGGCTGGCGCGGCGCCGCGGCGGTTCGGAGTTCGGCCGGGGCGCGATCGAGGGCGTCGCCGCGCCGGAGGCCGCGAACAACTCGACCACCGCGGTGTCGCTGGTCCCGCTGCTCGGGCTGGGCCTGCCCACCTCGGCCACCACCGCGATCATGCTCGGTGCCTTCCAGCAGTACGGGATGCAGCCGGGGCCGCTGCTGTTCCAGGACGAGGGCGAGCTGGTGTGGGCGCTGCTGGCGAGCCTGTTCATCGGCAACGTGCTGCTGCTGGTGCTGAACCTGCCGTTCGCGCCGGTCTGGGCGAAGCTGCTGAGCATCCCGCAGCACTACCTGTACGCCGCGATCGCCGTGTTCGCCACGCTCGGCGCGTACGCGTCGAAGCTGGCGGTATCGGACATCGTGCTGGTCTACCTGGTCGGTCTGCTGAGTTTCCTGTTGCGCCGCACCGGTGTTCCGCTGGCGCCGGTGCTGATCGGCGTCATCCTCGGGCCGCTGGCGGAGCAGGAGCTGCGCCGGGCGATGGCCGTCGGCCAGGGCAACGTGCTCGTGCTGTTCGACAGTCCCATCGCGGTGAGCTTGTACGCGGTGCTGGCGGTCGCCGTGCTCGCCACGCTCGTGCTGCGGTGGCGCTCGCGGCGAACCGCCGCCTGACCGGGCGCAGGTTTCCGAGCCGCCCGATTAGCATGGTCGGCGACCAGATCGGCGAGGAGATCATGCCCCCAAGCATCGCGATGCAGGTCGTCGACCTGATTCGACGCTCCGAATTGGACCGGGGCGCGCACGTGCGCGAGCAGTGGGTCGCCGACGCACTGGGCATCTCGCGGTCGCCGGTGCGCAAAGCGCTCGGCTACCTCGCCGAACTCGGGCTGGTCGCGCAGGAACCGAACCGCGGGTATTTCCTCACCCGCGCCGCCGGCGAATTGGCCCACGTGGACCTTTCCGCGGGGCCGGACAACGAGGAGGACGCCTACTTCCGGATCGGGGACGACTACCTCAGCGGCCGGTTCGCCGGCGAGTTCACCACCGCCGAGGTACGCCGCCGCTACGGCCTCACGACGCGGGAGGCCGATCGCGTGCTGGTGCGCATGGAGCGCGAGGACCTGATCCGGCGCAGGCCGGGCCGCGGCTGGGCGTTCCAGCAGCTGCTGTCCACCGCGCAGGCGCACGACCAGAGCTACCGCTTCCGCATGATCGTGGAGCCCGCGGCGGTGCGCGAACCGGGTTTCGCGATCGACGCGGAGAAGTTCGCGCTGCACCGCAAGCAGCAGGAATCGTTGCTGCGCGGGGACGCGCTGCTGCTGCCGCGCGGCGAGCTGTTCCGCGTCAACGCCGAGTTCCACGAGATGATCGTGGGTTGCGCGGGCAACGCCTACCTGCTCGACGCGGTCTGCCGGGTCAACCGGGTGCGCCGCCTCGTCGAGTACCGGCACCAGACCGACCGGCAACGCCTGGTCCGCCAGGCCAGGGAGCACCTGGAACTGCTCGATCTGCTGGAAACCGGCGACCACGCGGCCGCGGCCCGCTTCCTGCACGAGCACCTCGACGAGGTCCGCGAGCTCAAAACCCGAATCCCCGCCGCTCAATCCGAGTGAACGACCCGTTCGACCAATCTAGTGGGACCAAAGTTCCGTTCACTCCCAACGCACCCCCGCTGATCGCGCGACGCGCGGGCGTGTCGGCGCCGCGCCACCCGCGCCGGAACTCCCGAGTGAACGGCCCGTTCGACCAATCTAGTGGGACCAAAGTTCCGTTCACTCGGAATGCGCCTGGGCTGCTCGGGTGGCGTACGGGCGTGTCGGCGCGGGGGCGGCCACTTCCAGCGAGTGTTGTACTTGTGAGCGGTTTAGTACAATCGCTGTATGGGTGCTGCGCGGACTGCTGAACTTGCCGTTGGAGAGCGTGCGTATCGGTACGTTCCGCTGCTGGAGCTGGCCGCGGAGCGGGAGCTGGCCACGCTGCCCTACGCGATCCGCGTGCTGCTGGAGAACGTCGCCCGCCGCGCCCCCGGTTCGCTGGAGGCGGTCCTGCGGCGCGCGCTCGAACGCCGCGGCGACTGCGAGGTGCCGCTGCACCCGAACCGGATCATGCTGCACGACACGACGTGCCTGCCCGCGCTCGCCGACTTCGCCGGAATGCGCGACGGCGTCGCCGACCTCGGCGGTGACCCGGCACTGCTGCAACCCGCCATCCCGGTCGACCTGACCGTCGACCACTCCGTCATCGCCGAGGAGTACGGCACCGCCGACGCCGCCGAGCGCAACCTGCTGATCGACTTCCGGCGCAATCGCGAGCGCTACGAGTTCATCAGGTGGGCCGAGCGCAGCATCGAGAACTTCCGGGTGGTGCCGCCTGGGACCGGGATCATCCACCAGGTCAACATGGAGTCGCTGGCGCGCGTGGTGTGGACCGACCCGGCGGGAGATGCGCCGCTGCTGCACCCGGACCTGCTGGTGGCCACCGACAGCCACACACCGATGATCAACTCGATCGGCGTCGTCGGCTGGGGCGTGGGCGGATTGCAGGCGCAGGCCGCGATGCTCGGCGAACCGGTCGTCGTTCCGTTCCCAACCGTGGTGGGCGTCCGGCTGCTCGGCAGGCTGCGCAGCGGCGTGACCGCCACCGACCTGGCGCTCACGGTGACCGAGGTCTTGCGCGCGCACGGCGTGATCGACAAGTTCGTGGAGTTCGTCGGCCCCGGCGCGACCGGTCTCGGCTGGGCCGATCGCGCCGCGGTCTCGAACATGGCTCCGGAGTACGGCGCGACCTGCGCGTTCTTCCCGTTCGACCAGAACGCGCTGGACTACCTCGCGCTCACCGGCCGGGACGCGGCGCACCGCGAAGTGGTCGCCGAATACCTGCGCGCGCAGGGATTGTTCCGCACCGGAGCCGAACCGGAACCGGTCTACGACGAGACGATCACGATCGACCTGGACACCGTGGAACCGAGCGTGGCCGGTCCGCGACTGCCGCACGAACGCGTCCCGCTTTCGGCCGTGCCGGGCACTTTCCGCGCGGCTGCGGGAAATCCGGAAACCGCGTCGGGCGGCTCCGAGGAACCCGCTGGGCAACTCGGGCTTTCCGAACAACCGAGGGCCTTGGCGGAACCCGTGCCCGCAGGCGCGGTCGCGATCGCGTCGATCACCAGCTGCACCAACACCGCGAACCCGGCGCTGATGGTGCAGGCAGGGTTGCTGGCCCAGCGTGCCGCCGAGCGCGGCCTGCGCGCCAAACCGTGGGTGAAGACCTCGCTGTCACCGGGCTCCCGCGTCGTCAGCGACTACCTCGACGCGGCCGGACTGCTCGCGGCGCTGGCCGACACCGGTTTCCACGTCGCCGGATTCGGCTGCATGACCTGCATCGGCAACTCCGGGCCGTTGCAGTCCGATATGGACACATTGGTCGAACGAGGATTCACGCCTGCCGCAGTGCTTTCCGGAAACCGCAACTTCGCCGGGCGGATCAACCCGAAGATCTCGCTGGCCTACCTCGCCTCGCCGCCGCTGGTGGTCGCCTACGCCCTGGCCGGGTCGGTGCTGCACGACTTCACCACCACCCCGATCGGCCACGACCGCGACGGGGATCCGGTGCACCTCGCGGACCTTTGGCCGTCCGATGTGGACGTTCAGCGCGTGGTGGCCGACTCCGTGCAACCGGAGCTCTTCCGCGCGAACACGGCGAAGCTCCGCGACGGAACCGAGCACTGGCACGCCTTGCCCGCGCCGGAGGGAACCAGGTTCTCGTGGGACGAGGACTCCACCTACATCCGCAAACCTCCCTACCTGACGGGACTTTCCCGCACTCCCCCGGCCGGGCTCGGGTTCCGGAACGGCCGGGTCCTGCTGTGGCTCGGGGACGACGTCACCACCGACCACATCTCCCCCGCGGGTGCGATCCCCGCGGACAGCGCCGCGGGCGAGTACCTGCGCGAGCGCGGCACTCGACCGCGCGATCTCAACCAGTACTCCACCCGGCGCAGCAACCACGAAGTCATGCTGCGCGGCGCGTTCACCAACCGAGCCGTCGAAAACCTGCTGCTGCGCGAGGAATCCGGATCCGGCGGCCGCGCGCTGGACTCGGCCGGGCAGGTCAGCCCGGTCTACGACGCCGCGATGTCCTGTCGTGCCGCGGAAATCCCGCTCGTAGTGATCGCGGGCCGGAACTACGGCGCCGGATCCAGCCGGGACTGGGCCGCGAAAGCCCAGTCGCTGCTCGGCGTGCGCGCGGTGGTGGCGGAGAACTTCGAACGGATCCACCGCAGCAACCTGATCGGCATGGGCGTGCTTCCGCTGGTGTTCGAGCCCGGCGAATCCGCCGACGACCACGGCTTCCACCCCGGCGACGAACTCGACCTGCACGTCCCGGACGCACTCGAAGTGGGCCTGAACCGGGTCACGATGACGATCACCCGGCTCGGCGGAGCGGTTCGGGAACTGCGGCTGCGGCTGCGCCTCGACTCGCACAGCGAGATCAGCTACCTCGAGCACGGCGGAACGCTGCCTTACGTGGTCCGCAAGTCACTGCCCGCCGCCGAGTAACGGCACCGCCCCGAGCGGGCGCCGCTCAGCCGTCCTCGCCGGGCGCGTCCTCGACCAGGTCCTGAGTCGCGGCCCAGCTCGCGAGCATCTTCAGGGCGTCGGCGGTGGGCGTGTCCGGCGGCGTGGTGTAGACGTTGAGCGTCAGGCCCGGTTCGGAGGGCAGTTCCATCGACTCGTAGTCGAGGTCGAGCTGGCCGACGACGGGATGGTGCAGCCGCTTCTGCCCGCTGCGGTGGAACTGCACGTCGTGCGATGCCCAGCGCTGGCGGAACACCTCGCTTCGCGTGGACAGCTCGCCGACCAGCTCGATCAGTTCCTTGTCGTGCGGATTGCGCCCCGCCTCCAGGCGCAGCATCGCCGCGCCGTCGTTGGCGATCAGGTCCCAGTCGACGAAGAAGTCGCGGGCGGCCGGGTTCAGGTAGACGAACCGCGTGGTGTTGGCCGGGCGGCGCGGATCTTCCAGGACCGGTGAGTAGAGCGCTCGGGCGAGCCGGTTCATCGCGACGATGTCGTGGCGCGCGTTGCGCACCCACGCCGGGGCCTCGGTGATCGCGTCGAGCACGTGCTGAACGGTCGGCCGCACGCTGGTCGGCGAGGCGCGGCGGCGCTTCGGACTCTGCCCCGAGGCCCGCGCGAGCGCGAACAGGTGGTCCCGTTCCGCCTCGTCGAGCTGCAGGGCGCGGGCCAGCGCGTCCAGCACCGGCTCGGAAGCGCCCGAGAGGTTGCCGCGCTCCATGCGCACGTAGTAGTCGACGGACACGCCCGCGAGCATCGCGACTTCTTCCCTGCGCAGGCCCTTGACCCGGCGTTTCCCCCCGTAGGCGGGCAGCCCCGCCTGCTCGGGGGTGATGCGCGCTCGCCGCGAGCTGAGGAACTCGCGGACCTCGGCGCGGTGCTCCGTCTGGCCCATACCTCCAGGTTAAGCACCTCGCGCGCGGGAGGGAGGGTCCGGCAATACCCCTTGAGCCCGCGACGCCCTTGAGCCCGCGCCCGGCGGCACGGGGGTACTGCCGGTACCCGGCTCTGCGGACACTGCCGGGCCGGTGGTGGCGGGCTTAGCGTCGAGGACATGACGATTCCGAACCTCACGCTGAACAACGAAGTGGTGCTGCCCGCCATCGGGTTCGGCGTCTACCAAGCAGAGCCGGAAGAGACCACCGCGGCCGTGCAGGCGGCGCTGGAGACCGGCTACCGGCTCATCGACACCGCGGCCGCGTACGGCAACGAGCGGGAGGTCGGCGAGGCGGTCCGCCGCTCGGGCCTGGACCGCGACGAGGTCTTCCTGGAGACCAAGGTCTGGATCAACGACTTCGGCTACGACGAGACGCTGCACGCCTTCGACAAGGCCACCGGCAAGCTCGGCACCGAGCGGCTCGACCTGCTGATCCTGCACCAGCCGCTGCCCGGCGAGTTCGACCTGACCGTCCAGGCATACCGCGCGCTGGAGAAGCTCCACGCCGACGGCCGGGTCCGCGCGATCGGCGTCTCGAACTTCATGCCGCACCACCTCGACCGGCTGCTGGCCGAGACGCAGGTCGTGCCCGCGGTCAACCAGATCGAGGTGCACCCGTACTTCCGCCAGTCCGAGCTGCTGGCCTACGACGACGAGCGCGGCATCCGCAATCAAGCCTGGTCGCCGATCGGCGGCATCACCTTCTACCCCGGCTTCGGCGAGTACGGGAAGAGCACCCTCGCCGATCCCGCGATCGGCGAGATCGCCGCCGCGCACGGCAAGACCCCGGCGCAGGTGATGTTGCGCTGGCACCTGCAGCAGGGCCGCCAGATCATCCCGAAGTCGGTGACGCCGTCGCGGATCGCGGAGAACTTCGACGTGTTCGACTTCGAGCTGACCGCGGGGCAGCTGGCCGCGATCGACGCGCTCGACACCGGTGTCCGCGGCGGCCCGGCACCAGAGGACATCAACCGCGAGAACTTCGCCATCGACGTTCCCGAAGCCTGAGCGCTTTCGGCCCGTCGCAAGATCAGCACAGGAGGAAACCGGTGCACACACGCACGCTCGGCCAAGGACTGGAAGTGTCCGCGGTCGGTCTCGGCGCCATGGGCATGTCGCAGGGCTACGGGCCCAACCCCGGTGATCGCGACGACATGATCGGGGTGCTGCGCTACGCCGTCGAGCAAGCGGGCATCGACTTCATCGACACCGCCGAGGTCTACGGCCCGTACGTGAACGAGCAGCTCGTCGGCGAAGCGCTGGCACCGCTTCGCGAGCAGGTGGTGCTGGCCACCAAGTTCGGCTGGAACATCACCGACGGCCGGATGAACGGGACGAACTCCCGGCCCGAGCAGATCCGGCGGGTCGCCGACGAATCCCTGCAACGGCTCGGCATCGACCGGATCGATCTGTTCTACCAGCACCGCGTCGACCCGGACGTGCCGATCGAGGACGTCGCGGGCGCGGTCGGCGAACTGGTGGACGCGGGCAAGGTCGGCCACTTCGGACTTTCCGAGGCCGGGGCGGGCACGATCCGCCGGGCGCACGCGGTGCACCCCGTCACGGCGGTGCAGAGCGAGTACTCGCTGTGGACCCGCGATCCCGAGCCGGAGGTGCTGCCCGCGTGCGCCGAACTCGGCATCGGGTTCGTCCCGTTCAGCCCGCTCGGCAAGGGGTTCCTCACCGGCACCGTGAACGCTTCGACGGAGTTCGCGGCCGGCGACATCCGCACCACGATCCCGCGGTTCGAGGCGGACAACATCGATGCCAACGAGGCGCTGGTGACCCACGTCCGAACCCTCGCCGAAGCGAAGGCGACCACGCCCGGCCAGATCGCGCTGGCCTGGCTGCTCGCCCAGCAGCCGTGGATCGTGCCGATCCCCGGCACCCGCCGCCGCGAGCGGGTCGACGAGAACGCCTCGGCCACGCAGGTCGCGCTGTCCGCCGACGAGGTGGCCGACCTCGACGCCCTCGCCGCCCAGGTCGGCGTCCAGGGCGACCGCTACAACGCCACCGGGATGTCGATGGTCGGCTTGTGAGGCCGCGGTCGGCGCGGTCGGGAAACCGCGCTACAGAAGGAGATTCGGGCGGTACAGACCCAAATTCTCCGGTTTGTGATGCGAAACCGGCCCCCGTGCCCAAGCTTGGCACGGGGCCGCGCACGCGTGTTCCGCGATGGACTACGTCAGATCGGCCATGTCGAGCACGAAGCGGTAGCGGACGTCGTTGCGCGCCAAGCGGTCGAGAGCTTCGCGCACGCGCGTTGAGGGGACGAGTTCGATGTCCGCGGTGACGTCGTGCTCGGCGCAGAACTCGAGCATGGCGGCCGTTGCGGGACGGCCCCCGCTACCCGCCGAGCTGAGCTTCTTGCGTCCTATCAGCAGATCGGTGGCCTGCACGGTGACCGAGCCCAGGTGTCCGAGGTGGCTGAGGGTTCCGTCCAGGGCCACGAGTCCGAGGTAAGGGGCGACGTCGTGCGGGACGGCCACAGTGTCGATGACGACGTCGAACCTGTCCCGAGCCGCGGTCATTCCTCGTCGGTCCGTGGACGCGATCAGGTCGTGGGCGCCCAGGCGGCGGGCGTCGTCAGCCTTGTCGGCGGATCGGCTGATGACCGTGGTCTGCGCCCCGAGTGCGACGGCGAGCTTGACCGCGAGGTGCCCGAGGCCGCCGAGCCCGGCCACCGCGACTCGGGTGCCTTCCCCGACACCGAGGGCCCGCAGCGGCTCCCAGACGGTGATCCCCGCGCACAGCAATGGAGCCGCGGACGCGGGATCGAGCCCGGTGGGAAGCGGGTAGGCGAAGCGGTCGCGGACGACGTACTCGCGGGAGTAGGCCCCCATCGTTGTGGTTCCGTCGTGGCGGTCGGTGCCGCCATAGGTCAGGGTCGGGAACTCGTGGCAGAAGTTCTCCTGCCCTTCCCGGCACATGGCGCATACGTCGCACGAGTCGACGATGTTGCCAACGGCCACCCCGTCACCGGCGGCGAATCGGGTGACCGCACGCCCGACGTCGGTCACCACTCCCGTGAACTCGTGACCGGGCACGACCGGCACTTCGCCGTTGCCGGTGCGGACGGCGTGGAGATCGGTATGGCAGACGCCGCAGTAGTCCACGCGCACGGCGACGTCGTCGTCCCGCAGTTCCCGTCGTGCGAGCGGAACCCGCCGCAACGCGGTCCCGGCGCCGTCGGCTTGCCAGCCCACGGTGCTCCTCATGGCCCACTCCCCCGGCAAGCAGGATGTTCGGTTTCACAACCGTAGCGGACTCCGGCCCGAACCGGTGGTCACGGAATCGTGGCGAGGAATCGTTCGATGTCGGTCGCGCAGGTGTCGGGGGTTTCGACGAACGGAACGTGCGCGATGTCGTAGTACACCTGCAAACCGCAGCGCGGGATGGCCTGCTGCGTGGCGAGGTGGTTGCGCAGCGGTATGTGCTTGTCGCGATCACCGCAGACCAGCAGTGTCGGCAGAGCTGCCAGGGCGGCGAGGTCCGGTTGGCGGGTGAACGTCCGCATCGCGTGGGCCGCGCCCTCCATGTGTTCCGGCGACGCCGATTCGACCGCGCTGATGAGGTCGCGCAGGTATTCCTCGGGCGGTGGGCGGCGGAACGCTGCGCGGGCGAACGCTTGCTGCTGCTCCCGCGTCGGATGCGCGAGCGCCTCGAAGCTGGCCTCATCGGGCAGGAAGTCGAAGCCGGAGGTCGACGACGGGGCGACCAGCACGATCCCGGCGAACCGCTCAGGATCTTCCAAGGCGGCGGTCAGCGCGATCACGCCGCCCAGGCTGTGCCCGATCACGACGGGCCGGTCCATGCCGCGCCGGTCGCACAGCGCGGTGAGGTCGGCGGCGTACTCGTCGATCGTGCAGCGCTGCGGCGTGGCCGGGCGTCCGCTCGCGCCGCAGCCGACCAGGTCGAACCGCGTGAACCGGTATCGCTCCTGGTCGAGCCGGTCGACCAGCGGGCTCCACGCCCTGTGGTCGTGCTGGAAGCCGTGCACCAGCACGAGGTCGCAGTCACCGCTGCCGGACTGCTGAAACGCCAGGTCAGCGCCTCGAATCTGATCATGCTGCACGGCCGGAGCCTACCGCGCGCAGGCGAACCGCCGGAACCTCCACGCGCTCAGCCCGGCCGATGGCCCCACGTCCGTCGAGCTGCGGTTGCTCAGCGCAGCTCAAGCCGGTCGACGACCGCTGCGACCGCGGCACGGTCCGCATCGGGAAGACCGCGCAGCGGGCGGGGCAGGTTCGGGTGCCCGACCAGCCCGAGGTGCTCGGCGATCGCGGAGACGACGCGGAGGCTGCCGTGGCGGGCGAACAACTCCCACAGCGGTCGAAGCCGCTCCGATTCCGCAGCCGCGGACGCCGCAGCGCCGCCGCGGGCGGCGCGAGTGATCGCCAGCGCAGGTTCCGGCACCGTCCCGGCCAGCACCGAGTACCAGGCGTCGCACCCGGCGTTGAGCCCGGTCGCGGCGAGCGGATCACCGCTGACCCCGATCGTCACCGCGGGCAGCAGCGCGCGGAGCCGCGACACGCGCCGCTCGGCGTCGCCCGGATCGGCAGGGACTCCGGGGATCTTGATCGAGGCGACGTTCGGGAGCTCGGCGACGCGGGCGTAGAGCTCGTCGGTGAAGGTGAAGTGCGTGGTGCCCGGGTTGTCGTAGACCACGAGCGGCACCGACAGCTCGGCCGCGACGTCCTCGTAGAGCCCGAACACCTCGTCCGCGGTCAGCGCTTGGTACGACACCGGCGCGAGCAGCACTCCAGAAGCTCCGACGGCCTGCGCGTCCTCCGCGAGTTCGAGGACGCCGCGGGTGCGCAGCGCGCCGATTCCGACGAGCACCGGGGTGTTCCCGGCGTGTTCGACCGCAAGCCGCGCGACGTGGGCACGTTCCTCGCGGTCGAGGTACGGGTAGGAACCGGTGGAGCCGAGCGCGGTGATCGAGTCGACGCGCGCGGCCGCGAGCCGCCCGACGAGCGCGGCGAACGCCTCCTCGTCCACGCCGTCGTCGGTGATGGGGGTGAGCGGGAACGCGCTGAGTCCGGTGAGCATGACTCTCCCGTTGGTCAAGCGGGCAGTGCGGTGTCGAGCGCTGCGCGGATGTCGGCGATCAGGTCGCCCGGCTCCTCCAGGCCGACCGCCAGCCGGAGGTGCCCGTAGCGCTGGAACGGTTCGGGGTAGTACTTGTCCCCGCCGCGCGTGCCGGGTGCGACGTGCACGATCAGCGTCTCGTCGTGCCCGAGCGAGACCGCGGACGTGATCACGCGCAGTGCGTTGACGAACCGGTTCTGCACCTCGGAATCGCCTTCCAGCGCGAAGGAAAGCACCGCACCGTAGCCGCGGTCGCCGAACTGGCGCTTCGCCAGCTCGTGCTGCGGATGGTCGGTCAGCCCGGGATAGGCGACGAAGGCGATCCGCTGCTCGGCGGCCAGGAACTCGGCGATCCGCTGCGCGTTCGCGAGGTGCTGGCGCAGCCGCAGCGGCAGCGTGACCGAACCCCGCATGATCAACCATGCGTTGAACGGCGCGAGCACCCCGCCGACGTCCACACCCGCATCGCCGCGGATCTTGCCGACCAGCTCGTGCGAGCCGATCACCGCGCCGCCCATCGCGTCGCCGTGGCCGTTGATGAACTTGGTCAGCGAGTGGATCACCACGTCCGCGCCGTCGGCCAGCGGCCGGTACAGCGGGGGCGGAGTGAACGTGCCGTCCACGCTCAGCAGCGCACCGCCCTCGTGCGCGATCTCGGCGACCGCGGCGATGTCGGTTACCGCGGTGGTCGGATTCGCGATGGTCTCGACGTGCACCAGTCGCGTGTCCGGGCGCATCGCCGCGCGCACCGCGTCGAGGTCGGTGGATTCCACGAACGTCGCCTCGATGCCGTAGCGCTCCGGCAGCAGCTCGGCGAACAACCGGTGCACCGCCTCGTAGGCCACTGCCGACACGACCACGTGATCACCGCTGCGCAGGTGCGTGAAGAACATGGCGTGCAGCGCGGCGACGCCGCTGGCGAAGACCACCGCCTCTTCCCCACCGTCCAGCGCGGCGAGCTTGGTCTCCAGCGCGCGCTGGTTGATGTGCCCGTTGCGCGCGTAGATCAGCTCGCTGGAGTCCGACCAGCTCAGTTGCGAGGCGTCCTCGGGCAGCACGTAGGAATTCGCCGCCACCAGCGGAGTGCGCAGCGCACCGAAGGCGTCGGAGGAGTTGCCGCCGTGTACCGCCCAGGTCAGCTCGTCGACTGTGGACGGATCGTGCCTGTCCGGAGTGGACATCCGTGTTCCTTTCGTCCGGACCGCAGCGAGAGCACGACGCGGCTGCGATCTTGCGGCTGCTGCGGTTGCTGATCGTGACACCATCCTAGGCACGTTCTCGACGCTGATCACCAGGTCAAGGCAGGCTCCGGAACCGCGCCCGCCATCCGGACCCGCGGCCGAACGTCGATCGAGGTCGTGCGCGCCGCAGGTATCGTCGGCGCCGCACCTGATCATCCCGACGAGCGAGGACCCCGCGTGGACACCATCGACACCTTCCGCACCGCCGTGCAGCAGCGCGACGTCGCCGCGCTGGAGCCGCTGTTCGCGGCCGAACCGCGGATGTTCAGCCCGATCAAGTTCCGGCCGTTCGAGGGCCGCAGCACGGTCCTCGGCGTGTTCGGCGTGCTCATGCACCGGGTCTTCGAGGAGTTCCGCTACGTCGGCGACCTCGGCGGCACGGCGGAGACCGATGCGGGCGACGCCACCGACGCGCACGTGCTGGTGTTCCGGGCGACCGTCGCGGGCAAGCAGATCCACGGCATCGACCTGATCCACCTCGACGACGACGGCCTGATCTCGGAGTTCACCGTCATGGTCCGGCCGTTGAGCGCGGTCACCGCGCTGGGCGAGGCCGTCCACGCCGGACTCGTCGCCGAAGGCTTGGCACCCGCCGAGTGATCGGCCCGCTCCAGGAATCCGGGAGCGGGCCTGCCCGCTCGATCGGACGTCCCTGAGCGAACGGCCCGTTCGACCAATCCAGTGGGACCGGAGTTCCGTTCACTCCGGATGCAGCTTCGGCGCGTCGGCCTACCGGTGTCGCACCGCGCGAACAGGGTCCGAGTGAACGGACCGTTTGACCAATCTAGCCGGACCAGCGGTCCGTTCACTCCGAACACCCCGGATGGCGCTCAGTCCGTTGGCCAGCGCGGCTCGGCGCCGGGATCGATGTTCAGCGCGGCCTTGCCGATCGTTTCCAGCGCGACGTCGTTGTTCGGCGGGTGGAACTGGCCCGCGCGCACGTCGCGGTAGTACCGCTCCAGCGGCAGCTTCCGGAAAATGCCCTGGCCACCGACCATGCGAATGCAGCGGTCCACGGCTTCGTCGGCCGCGTTCACGGCCACGTGCTTGATCGTGTTGAGGTCGGCCGGGCTGAGCACCCCGGTCTCGGCGCGGCGATGCAGCCCGTCGGCGACCAGCGCCTCCGCGGGCCGCAGCAGCAGTTCGATCTCGGCCGCGCCGTAGACCTGCGCGGGCTGGCGCGCCATCGGCAGCGAAGCACCGGTGACGGTCCGGCTGGTGACGCGGTCGTAGGAGAAGCGCACGGCCGTGCGGGCCAGTCCTAGGTAGATCGAGGCGATGGTGAAGGCGAACCAGGAGAATCCGCGTTCCCTGGCGGCATCCCAGACGAGTTCTTCGTCGTTGGCGGCCAAATCCTGCTGCACGGCCGCATGGGGCACGAAGACGTCGTCGAAGACCACGTCCCAGGAACCGGTGCCGCGCATCGCCGTCGTGTCCCAGGTGTCCACGAAGTTCAGGCCCGGCGTGTCCCGATTCAGGCCGAACAGCAGCAGATTCCCGGTCTCGGTATCGGCCGCGGTTCCCCAGAAGAAGTTCAGCACCGGTGCCAGCGAGCAGAACGACTTGCGCCCGGAGATGACGTAGCCGCCGTCGACCGGCTTGGCCGGTGTCGCCGAGGTGCGCACGTTCAGGCCGGTGGCCGCATCGGTCAGGCTGCCGCCGACGATCGTGCCGCCCGCGACCATCTGGAACAGCTGCTCGGCGCCGCGATCTCCGGCGTACCAGCCTTCGGCCGCGGAGCCGAGGCCGAAGACGTGCATGTTGACCGCCAGCGCCGTGGAGGCGCAGCCGCCGGCGAGGATCCGCTGGCACGCGGCGACGGTCGCGAGGTCGGCCCCACCGCCGCCGAACTGCTCGGGCACCGCGATGGTGAGGTAGCCGACCTCTTTCATGCGCTCGATGTTCCGCACCGGGAACTGTCCACTTCGGTCGGTTTCCGCGGCGGTTTCGGCGAATTCCGCGGCCAGCCCGGTCGCGACCTCGGTCCAGTCTGTCATCACGGCTCCACGATGATCTTGCAGTGTTCTTCCGGGCGGTCGAGGGCTTCGAAGGCCCAGCCGATGTCGTCGAGCGGTATCCGCGCGGTGATCAGGGATGCCACGTCGATCTCCCCTTCGGCGATCGAACGCAGCGACCGCGCGAACTCCGCCGGGTCGTACCCCAGCGCGAACTGGACGTTGATCTCCTTGCTGATCCCGAAGAACGGGCTGATCGTGTCGTCCTCCATGCACACGCCGACCACGAGCACCCGCGTCCCGCGCGGCGCGGAACGCAGCACGTCGTTGATCATCCCCGGCACGCCGACGGCCTCGAACACCACGAGCGGCCGGTGGCCATCGCCGGTGCCCCAAGGTGTCTCCTCGCCGGGATCGACCGTCCGGTGCGCTCCCATGGTCGCGGCCAGGTTCCGGCGCGCGGGCGAGAAGTCGGCGGCCGCGATCGGTTCGATGCCGCGCACCCGCAGCGCCGCGATCACCGCCAGCCCGACCGGTCCGCAGCCGAGCACCAACGCGTCTTCGCCTTGCTGAATCCCGGATTTGTTCACCGCGTGCAGCCCGACCGCCATCGGCTCGGTCAGCGCCGCGTGGTGCGCGGGAAGTCCATTGGGGACTTCGAGCAGCAATTGCGCGGACAGCAGCAGTTGCTCGCCGTAGCCCCCTTTGACGCTGTTCGAGTAGACGATCGGTTGGATACCGTCCGGACCCGCGAGCAGCGGCATCGCGGTCACGTGCGCGCCGACCGGCGCGGATTCCTCCGTGTCCGGGCCGAATTCCAGCACCTCGGCGGAGAACTCGTGTCCCATGTAGACGTCGCGGTCGAGCTCGACGAGATCGGCCGAGCCGCCCGTACCGTCCATTTCCCTGCCGAGCGCGAGCATCCGCTCGCCGTGCCGGGCGAAGTGCAGGTCGGAACCGCAGATCCCGCACGCCCGCACCCGCGCCAGCACCTGACCGGGGCCGGGCCGCGGGTCGGCGACGTCGTCGCGGACCGCGATCCGGCCCGCGTTGAGCACGGCGGCGCGCATCAGCCCTTCTCCCGCACGTGCGACTCGATCGCGTTGCCAATCGCCTGGCCCGCGCGGCCGAAGAGCTGATCGCGCTTGTCCACCGCCCACTGCTGCGCCGCGCGCGGCGCGGCCAACCGGCCCTTGAAATGCGGCAGGACGTACTGGGCGAACAGCCGGTAGGAGTTGATCGTGCGGTCCGGCGCGGCCCAGTCGTGACCCAGCAGCAGGAACGTCCCGAAGCCGCCGGACTGCTCCAGCAGGCGCTCGATGTAGGCGATGGCGTCGTCGGGGGTTCCGATGACAACGCTGTCGGATTCGGCGTAGTCCGCGACGAATTCGCGGCGCGACTTCGGCTCGCCGCCGGTGTTCTCGGCCAGCGGGACGAAACCCGCTCCGCCGCCGAAGTAGTTCGCGAACTCCGGCAGCCCGTAGGTGCAGTCCTCGATGGCCTGGTCCCTGGTCTCGGCGAGGTGCATCGTGCCGAGCACGCGCCAGGTAGACCGATCCGGTGCCGGTTGCCCGGCGAGTTGCGCCTGCTCCTCGACGACCTCCCAGGCCTTGCCGATCGCGGCGAAACCCTCGCTCGCTGCCGACATCGACAACGACAGCAGCGAAGCACCGTACTTGCCCGCAAGCCGTGGCCCGGACGGCGAGACCATCGCGGCCACGGCCACTTCCGGATGCGGCCACGAGTACGGGCGCACCTGCAAGCGCCCTTCGTTGAGCTCGAACCAGTCGGTACGCCGGTCGATCGGCTCCTCGCCGCGGAACAGGGCGAGGATCGTCTCCAGCGATTCCTCCATCATGCGGCGCTGATCGACCGGATCGATGCCCATGATGTGCGCGTCGGTCGGCAACGCGCCCGGTCCCGCACCGAAGATCAGCCTGCCGCGGGTGAGGTGGTCCAGGGTGACCAGCCGATCGGCCAGAAGCCACGGGTGGTGGTACGGCAACGACACCACACCGGTGCCCAGCTTGATGTGCCGGGTGCGTTGCGCGGCTGCGGCGATGAAGATCTCCGGCGATGCGATGATCTCGTAGCCGCCGGAGTGGTGCTCGCCGAACCACGCCTCGTCGAAGCCGAAGCGGTCCAGCGCCTCGACCCGTTCCAGGTCGTACTCCAGTGCCAGCGTGGGATCCTGCCCGACGGGGTGGAAGGGCGCGTAGAAGACGCCGAAGTTCAGGGGCCTGCCATCGGTCATGCGGTCACCTCGTCGCGTCTGACGGATTCGAAGAAGCGCAGGAGGACGGCGTTGACCTCGTCCGGTGCTTCCTGCTGGACCCAGTGGCCCGCACCGTCGACGAGCACGTTGCCCCGGTGGTCGGTGAGCCACTGCTCCTGCGTGGACGGGGAAACTCCGGCCAGCACCGGGTCTGCGGCGCCGCCGATGAAGAAGCTGGGCACTTCGACCCGGGCACCTTCCAGCTGCGGCGTGCGTTCCCAGTTCCGGTCGAAGTTGCGGTACCAGTTGAGCCCGCCGGTGAAGCCGGTGCGGCGGAACTCCGCGGCGTAGAAGTCGAATTCGGCCTGGCTGAGCCAATCCGGCAGCGCCGCGGGTTCCGGGAAGCGCTCCACGAATCCCCGCCCGTCGTCGGCGGAGACCAGACCACCCGGGGAGTCGACGTCGGTGTGGACTCCCGACAGCAGCCGTCGCATCGTCTTTTCCGGATCGGCGCCGAGGTCGGCGTCGGCGACACCGGGCTGCTGGAAGTACAGGATGTAGAAGAACGAGCCCGCGAACCGCGCCCGCATCGCCTCGGTCGGCGGAATGGGCGTGCGCGGCTGGAACGGCACGCTCATCCCGCACACTCCCGCGACGCGGTCGGGATGCAGCAGCGCCGTGTGCCACGCGACCATCGATCCCCAGTCGTGGCCCACGAAAATCGCCTTCTGCTCGCCGAGGTCGTCGAGCAGCGCGATGAGATCGCCGACCAGGTGCGTGATGTCGTAGTCCTCGATCCGGTGCGGCCGCGAGGTCTTGCCGTAGCCGCGCTGATCGGGCGCCACCGCCCGATACCCGGCCGCGGCGACCGCGGGCAGCTGGTGGCGCCAGGAGTGGGCGAGTTCCGGGAAACCGTGCGCGAAGATCACCGGTGGCCCGCTGCCCTCCTCCACGACGTGCAGATCAACACCCTGGCAAGCGACTGTGCGCTCCGGCATCGCGGCTCCCTCGGCAGGCGGGAAATGGGCGGCCGTGCGGGGCGCGGGCCGCACGGCCATTCTGGTAACGCCCGTTTCCAGACTCTAGGTTAAGGTTACGGGCGTTGCCAACCTCCGACGATCATCCGAAACCGACCCGCTGGGCGGGCGTCCCCGCCGCCGACCGGGTGGCCGAACGGCGCTCGCTGCTGCTGGCGTCCGCCCTGGAACTGCTGGGCACCGAAGGCTGGTCGGCCACCTCGGTGCGCGCGATCTGCCAGTCCGCGCGGCTGAATCCGCGCTACTTCTACGAAAGCTTCGACGACCTCGACGACCTCGTGGTGGCCCTGTACGACCAGCTCGTCGCCGAGCTGCACGCCGAAGTCACCACTGCTGTGCGGGCGGTGGGCGAAGATCCGCGGGCGGCTCTGCGGGCTGTGGTGGAAACGACGGTGCGCTTCGTCGACGAGGACCACCGGCGCGCGCGGGTGCTGTACGTGGAGGCGCTGGGCAACGAAAAGCTCAACCGCCGCCGCTTGGAGACGGGTTTCAGCATCGCCGGGTACGTGCAGGCCGACAGCGCCAGACGCAACGCGCCCGCGAGCGAGCAGGTCGGGATGCTCACCGGCTCGATACTCGTCGGCGGTTTCAGCGAACTCCTGCTGGCCTGGACCGACGGAGCGCTCGAAGTCGGCCGCGAGCAGCTGGTCGAGGACGCCACGGAGCTGTTCGGCGCGATGGGCGATGCCGCCGCGGCCATCTCCGCACGCAGGCGGAAGTAGTCCGGAGTCAGCCGACGCGCCTGCGGCCGCCGATCCGCACCGCGAGGTCGAAGGCGTTGCGCACCGATCCGGTGTTGGCCACGCCTTCGCCGACCACGTCGAACGCCGTGCCGTGCGCCGGAGTGCAGATCGGCACCGGCAGGCCGCCCGCGATGGTCACCCCGCCGTCGAAGCCGAGCAGCTTCATCGCGATCTGGCCCTGGTCGTGGTACATCGTCAGGATTCCGTCGAATTCCTTGGCACGCAAGAAGATCGTGTCCGATGGGAAGGGGCCGCGGACGTCGATCCCCTCCCCCGCCAGGTCTTCGACCGCCGGCCCGATGATCTCGATCTCATGGCGGCCGAACTTGCCGCCTTCGCCCGCGTGCGGGTTCAGCGCGCACACCCCGATCCGCGGCTCGTCCACACTGGACTCCAGCAGTACCTCGTGCAGCAACCGCCCCGCGGACACCACGTTTTCGCGAGTGACGCCTTCGGCGACCTGTCCGATCGACACGTGCGAAGTGACCCGCGCGGTCCACAGTCCGGGCAGCACGTTCAGCTCCGAGGTGAACCCCTCGACGCCGAGCACCTTCTCGAACCAACGCAGCTCGTCGTTCTCGGTCATTCCCGCCAGGTGCAGCGAAGTCTTGTTCAGCGGGGCGAAGAGGATCGCGTCGACCTCCCCGCGACCGGCCATGTCCAGAGCGCTGCGCAGGTTCGCCAGCGCCCAGCGACCACCCTCCGCAGTGGACTCGCGGCGCCGGAACCGCGGCACCGGCCGGGCGGAGCCGTTGTCGTGCAGCAGCGGCAAGCCGTCGGCCGGCTCGGTGGCGAAGGCGATGGGCGCGCCGGAATCCGCACCTGCCACCTTCAGCTCGTCCTCGTCGGAGATCAGCACGATGTCCGCGGCCGCGGTGGTTTCCGGATCGGCGAGCAGGCGGGCGATCAGCTCGGGACCGATCCCGGCCGGATCTCCGAGGGTCACCGCGACGCGCGGCCTGGCAGCGGTCATGGTTGCTTCTCCTCCTGTTGTTCGGCGCTCGCGGGCGCGCGCCCGCGCAACGCCCGCGTCAACGCCGGTCCGAGTGCGAGCGCGGCGGCCACGGCGAGCACCAGCAGCGCGGTGCCGCTGCCCGCGATCTGCGAGAGCACGTCCCCTTCACCGAGCGCTGAGGTCTGCACCAGCGCCTTCTCGAACAGCGGTCCGATGACCAGCCCGAGCACCAGCGGCGCCACCGGCATCCCCAGCCGTTTCATGGCGTAGCCGACCAGGCCGAACACGAGCACGATCCACACGCTGAGCATGTTGTTCTTCACCGAGTACGCGCCGACCAGGCTGGTGACGATGATCAGCGGATACAGGATCGAGTACGGCACCCGCAGCAGCTGCGCGAACACCGGCGCCAGCGGCAGGTTCAACAGCAGCAGGATCAGGTTGCCGATGAAGAACGAGGCCAGCAAGCCCCAGATCAGCACCGGCTGGTTCTCGAACAACAACGGCCCCGGCTGGATGCCGTAGATCAGGAAAGCACCCAGCAAGACCGCGGTCGTGGCACCGCCAGGGACGCCGAGAACCAGCGTTGGCACGAAGTTCGCGTTGGAGGCGGCGTTCGTCGCGGCGTCGGGAGCGACCACCCCTTCGATGGCGCCGGTGCCGAGTTTCTTGCGATTGCGGGAAAATCGCTTCTCCGCGCCGTACGCCATGAACGAGGCCAGCGTCGTACCGGCTCCGGGCAGGCAGCCGAGCAGGAATCCCACCACCGTGCCGCGCGCCGTGGCCGGAGTGGCGCGGCGCAAGTCCTCGCGGGTCAGCAGCAGGTCGCGGAAGCGGGTGCGGATCGGCTCGGCCATGCCGATGTGCAGCTGGTTGAGCAGCTCACCGATGGCGAACAGGCCGATCATCACCTCCACGTAGGGCACCCCGCCGAAAAGCTGCACCTGCCCGAAGGTGTAGCGGGGCGTGCCGGAGCCGACATCGACGCCGATGCAGGCGATCAGCACGCCGACCAGGCCCAATCCGGTGCCCAGCAACAGGTTTCTTCCCGAGAACACCACGATGGTGCACAACCCGAGGATCATCACCGCCAGCATCTCCGGCGGCCCGAAGTCCAGCGCCAGCCGGGCGAACACCGGCGCCACGGCCGCGAGCGCCACCAGCGACACCATCGCGGACACGAACGCACCGAGCGCGGAGATCGCCAGCGCCGGACCGGCGCGTCCCAGCCGCGCCATCCGATAGCCGTCCAGAGTGGACACCACCGAGGACGCCTCGCCCGGCGTGGCGATCAGGATCGCGGTGATCGTCGCGCCGAACTGCGAACCGTGGTAGATCCCGGCGAGCATGATCAGCGCGGTCAGCGGGTCGAAGGTCAGCGTGACCGGAATCAGGATCGCCACCCCGGTCGCCGAACCCAGCCCCGGCAGGATGCCGACGATCGTGCCCAGCAGCACGCCGACGAAGCACCACAACAGGTTCTCCGCGCTCAGCGCCGCACCGAAGCCGGTGATGATGTGCTCGATCACGACGCGCTCCAGACGCTGGGATCCAGCAGGCCGAACGGCAACGGCACCCGCAGCACCACGATGAACAGCACGTAGGAGACCGCGAGCACGCCCACCGCAGCCGCCAGCGAGGTCCGCCAGCGCAACCGCTCGACGAACTTGGTCAGGAACAACGTCAGCAATGCCAACGCGGGCAGCATTCCGAGGAATGGAATCAGCAGTGCTGCGGCGAACATCCCGGCCGTGACCAACACCAGCTTGCGGCGAATTTCGCGCAGCTGCGCGGAATCATGCGCTGCTTCCGCCGCGACGTGGCCGTCACCTTCCAGCACCGAACCCGACCGCAACTCCTGCCTGCACAGGCCGAGTCCCACGATCAGCAGCAGAAACCCCGCCGTGCGGGGCAAAACCGCCGCGCCGATCGTGCCGTCCTCCGGATTGGTCCAGGGATAGGCGAACGATCCCAGGAAGAACGCGGCACCGACCGCCGCGAGCACGAGGTGCGCGGCGAGCACCGGACGACGTCCCCGGGCCTGCACGTCCTGCACGTCGCTCATCGGAACACCTCGCGCATCCGCCGGTCGTACTCGTCGAGGTAGCGGGCGAAGTCCGCGCCCGCGAGATCCGCCGGAATGAGCAGGTCCTCGGCCAGGTAGTCGCGATAAGCCTGCGACCGCATCGCCCGGTGGATCGCGTCGATCCAGTACTCCCGCTGCACCTCGTCGATCCCGCCCGGAGCGAAAATCCCGCGCCACATCGTCACTTGCGCGTCGAGGCCCTGCTCCCGCGCAGTGGGCAGCGAGCCGAGCACGGGGTCGTCGTAACGCTCGCCGCTCAGCGTGCACAGCGCCTTGAGGTCACCGCTTTCCAAGTACGGCTTCGCCGAGGAAGCGCTGGCCGGAGCGGCCTCGATCTGCCCGCCGAGCAACCCGGTGATCACTTCACCGGTGGAGCCGTAGGGCACGACGGGGAACTTCCCGCCGTTGCGCTCGAACTCCGCCACGACCAAGGCATCCGCTCCCGTTTTGCCGCTGGAACCGGTCTTGACGGACCGGCTTCCGGCGGCGGTCACCAGCTCGGAGCAGCTGTTGTACGGGGTGTCCTTGCGGGCGACGACGATGCGCGAGTCCTCGGCGAACATCACCAGCGGGGTGAAGTCGCGATAGGTGAACGGCACGTCGTAGACCAGCGGCAGGGTGTTCAGCGCGGTCTCGGCGACCAGCAGCGCGTTGCCGTTGCCCTCCTCGGCCAGGAAGGTCGCCCACCCGACCGCGCCGGAACCGCCCTCCTTGTTCTCGACGTTGACGTTGAAACCCGCGTCGAGCTCGTTGAGCCCCTGCGCGAGCACGCGCGCCGACCGGTCGCTGCCGCCGCCGGGCGCGAACGCGACCACTGCGGAGACCGACCCGCGCGGAGTCCAGTCGTCGGGGACGGCGGGGCGCGCGTTCAGCGTCGAGCACCCCGAGACGAGCGAAACGGCGCCGGCCAACGCCAGTGCCAAGCGCAGGGATGACCTCATCGTCAGAGCCTTCTGTCCCGCACGGACCTCGCAGCGACTGCATGATGCGGAGCCGCAGATCCGAGATCCTATTGGATATGTGCGAGCAAGCTAAGGTGCACGTGCGGTTCTTGGCAAGAGCCGCGGCAAGGGAAACGGCCGAAGCGGCCCGGGCGGACCGCTGCCGAAGCCCGCCGGCCTCCGCTCATGCGCCGGCGCGCGCCGACCGGAGTTGAGCCCCGGCCGACGAAAGCGCGGACCCGCCGCTTGACCAGCGCTGGGTGCCTGCGGCTCAGCCGCCCGCGCGGGACCGCCCGGCGACCGCGGCCAGGTGCTCGCGCATCGCGATCTTCGGCTGCTCCGGATCGCCGGACTCGAAGGCGGCGAGGATCGCGGCGTGCTCGTCGACGGCCTGATCGATGTCGATCGTGCCGCGGTCGGCCGTCTGGCGCAGCCGGTGCACGTGCGCGCTCAGCGAGTCCGCGCTCTGCAGCAGGAATCGGTTGCCCGCAGCGCGGATGATCGTGCGGTGGAACTCCCAGTCCGCGGCGAAGTACTCGCGCAGATCCGCGAAATCGCCCGGCCCCGCACCGGATTCCTCACCCGGCCCGCGCAGCTTGCGCACCCGGTGCGCGCACAGCACGTGCTGGGCGTGCGCGACCCGCAGTTCCGGAACGAGGTCGTCGGCGTTGGCCGCGGCCCGTTCGACCGCGGCGGTCTCCAGCACGCTGCGCATGTCGAACAGCTCGGCCAGCTGCTCGTCGGTCATCGGCTCGGCGACGCGATAGCCCTTCAGCGCCACCCGCGAGACCAGGCCGGTGTGCTCCAACTGCACCAGCGCTTCGCGCACCGGAGTCGGCGAGACCTCCAGCTCACGCGCCAGCGGGTCGATGCCCAGCGAGCTGCCCGGCGGCGTGGAGCCGTCCAGCAGCTTCTCCAAGATCGCGTCGTAGACGCCGTCGCGCAGCGCGCGCCGCGCCACCACAGGCTGCTTGCGGGCGGGCGGGCGCACGGCCGCCGCGCGGTTGTCATCACTGGTCATCGCACCCGAATCCTAGCGAAACGGCTGCACTCGCCGAGCCTACCGGGCCCAACATAGATCCTATATGGTGTTGGATCTGGATCGACGCTTTCCCCGCACGAGGCCGGAGGACCATGCCGCACACCGCTCAGGACTGGCCGATCGGCGCCGCGCTCCTGCAATTCCCGGGCACCACCCGCGACGGCCGCTCCGTGCAGGATCTGCCCGCGCAGCAGTGGGGACGAGTGCTGCGCGAGGTCGCCGCCGAGGGGTTCGAGCACCTCGACCTCACCGACAGCTGGCTGCGCCCGGCCGACCTGAGCCCGCAGCGCCGCCAGGAGTTCGCCCGCACGCTGCAGGAAAGCCGGCTGGCCGTCTCCGCGCTGTCGGTGACCCGGCGCAGCGTGCTCGACCCGGACACCGGGGCCGCCAACTTCGACTACCTGCTGCGCAGCATCGACGCCGCGGCCGAGCTGGGCGCCGGAGTGGTCTGCGCCGGGCTGCACCGGCCGCTGACCGATGCGCAGCGCGCCGCGGTCTGGTTCTGGCACCAGCCGGGCGCTGGCGACGACCCGGCGGACGAACGCGCTTGGGAACTGGCCGTGCGGCGGTTCCGCGCCGCAGGTCAGCGCGCCGCGGGCCGGGGTGTGGCGCTGTCGCTGGAGATGTACGAGGACACCTTCCTCGGCACGCCGGAAAGCGCGGTCCGGCTGGTGCGCGACATCGGCCTGGCGAACGTCGGGCTCAACCCGGACATCGGCAACCTGGTGCGGCTGCACCGTCCGATGCCGCACTGGGAGGAGCTGCTGGTGCCGACCCTGCCCTACACCAACTACTGGCAGATCAAGAACTACTACCGCGACCACGACCCCGCGACCGGGGCTTACGCCACCTCACCGGCCCCGGTCGAAAGCGGCGTCATCGACTACCGCAAAGCGCTGGAACTCGCGCTGGAAGCCGGTTTCGACGGCCCGATCTGCACCGAGCACTACGGCGGCGACGGCCTCGGCGTCTCCGCCCGCAACCGGGATTACCTGCGCCGGGTATTGGCCGTGAAGCTGGCCGCCACCTGAACGTCGCGCTCCTCTCGGTGCGACACCGGCAACCTTTCGTTGCCCGTCACGTTCGCGATTCGGCCCATTCTCGAACGTCGCGGCGAAGGAAAAGGAGCGTGGCGATGGGCGGGGCGGCGAGATTGACCACGAATGTGTTGATCCCGAGCCAGAGCGGCGCGACACCGAACGTCAAGCTCGCGAGACCACCGGCTATCAGAAAGAAAATTCCCAACGGTATCGCGGACACCAGCAGCGCGATTCCCTGCGAAATACCGGCCACTTGCAGCATCAGAATGGCCACCGGCCCGCCGCGCAAAACCCGGCGCATCCACAAGGCCACCGGTAACGGCCAGATCAGCAGGACCAACAGGGTTATGATCAGGAAGTCGAGGGTGGGATTGCCGGTCGCGAGCAGGCCACTGCTGGTGTAGGTGCCGCCTCCGCCGCTGGAACCGCCGGGGCCGACCAAGAACTTCACCACCCCGAGGGCCGCGCTGTAAAAAAGGACGCAGAACGTCACTACGAGAGCGGGCAGCGGGAGAGCGAACAGCACAACGCCCAGCACCACCTCCTTCGGCCGCGGCTTGGTCGGCCTGTTCTTGCGCGGTACCGGCACACCGGCCCGTTCGTAAACCGGCCGCAACGCGAGCGGCAAGGCGTGCTGCGTCCGGGTGGCGGCGCCGCTGAGCGGATATTTGCCGTCGAGCATTTCCAGGTGCGGTGTCCAGTCCGGATCGAACCAGATCGCGGCACGGACGTACCGGCCCCGGAACAGGCGGTGCCGCGCCCGCGGCTGCGGATAGTCCGGCAATCCTTTCGGAAAGTACTGGTGCACTGATTCCCGGAACTGCGCGTACTGCGACCGGTCCCGGCTGACGAGGATCACCAGCCGAGCCGGATCACGCCGCACCACCTGATCGACTTCCCATTCCAGGCCCTTCCCCGGACCGGCGGCCAGCAGGACCAGGCCGGCCCGGTCGAGCCCGGTGAGCACTTCGTCCTGCCACTGCTCGTCGGCGACGTAGCTGCGCTCGGCACCGGGTTGCGGTAGCTGATCCGAGGGCTTGCCGAGCGCGACCATCCGGCCGAACGCCGCGACCCCGCGGGCGACCTGCTGCTCCTCCGTGCGGAGATCGGCCAGTGTCGGCGGCCACTGCAACACGTCGCGAATCCGCGTTCCCCCCATCCGCGCGAAGCCTCGATCATCGGAGAACGACCGGAGATACAGCACGACCCGCGCGTCCGCGGGCAAGAACCGAAGGCCGGGCACCACCGGCGTCAAGTGCCGGCGACCGCGCACCAGCGCCCACACTCCGACACCGACCAAGGCGAAGCCGACCACAAACTCCAGTGCGCCCAGCCAGATCGAGTCGTGCTGGAAATCTGCCAGCAGGCACACAGCGCCCGCCAGCACTGCGACCGAGCCCCACCTGTCCAGCCGTCTGCCACGTTGTAGAGACCGCTCGAGCGCAGCAGGCGATTGGGAAGGGTCCCGTTCTGCCATTTCCGTCCTATCGTCGGATTTCGTCGTCGCCGTCTCTATGGATCCGTCGCACACCGCCGGTGGAGGCCGAAGAGTATCGACCGACGATGTTGCAGGTGGCTCCGGGCCCATCACCGCGATTACGTCGGCGCAATGAACCCGACAATTCGGCGCACACCAGCGGCCGTTATGCATATTCGCGCGCGAACACCGCCGCCGAAATCCGCAGCGCTGCAGATTACACCCGAATGGCGGCTTTCCGAACGCGCCCGCCGCGAGATCGACTGAATCTTCCCCAATGTGCGGAGCGTGGATGTCGAGCACCGATCGGTTGCAGTCGTTGGCACCCCAGGACTACCCGGGGCTGTTCCAGGCGGCGGATGCCGTCTCGGTGGCACAGCAACGCAGCTATCTGCGCGCCGTTCGAGCCCGGCTGGTGCTCACCGTCGCGGCTGCCGTCTTCGCCGCGTTCGAACTTCCCGTCGGCACCGAGATCGAGCTGTACGCGGTGGGGACCGCACTCGCCTTCATCGGCGTGATGGCCGTGGAGCTGGCCGTGGCCGGGAACCGGCCGGACAAGCTCTGGTACGAAGGCCGTGCTCTCGCGGAGTCGCTGAAAACCCTGACCTGGCGCTACGTCGCGGCCGCCGCTCCGTTCAACGGCGAGCGGGCCGACGAGGAGTTCGTCGAGCGCATCCGCGCCCTGCAACGCAACATGCCGGAGGTTCCGCCGCAGCCGAGCACGGCTCCGGCGATCAGCGAACGGATGCGCGCGATGCGAAGTGCCCCGCTGGCCGCGCGCAAGGAGGCGTACCTGACCTTCCGGGTGCGCGACCAGCAGGACTGGTACGCCGACAAGGCGGTTTACCACCACCGGCGCGCGCGGATCTTCTGGACCCTGACGTTGATCATGGAAGTGGCGGGTATCGCGGGCGCGCTGGCCAAGGCCTTCGGCCTCGTCGACTTCGACCTCGCCGGAATCGTGGCGGCACTGGTCTCGGCGCTGGCCGCGTGGAACTCCACCCGCCAGCACAACTCGACCGCGACCGCTTACGTGCTGGCTTCGCACGAACTCGCGGCGGTCCGCGACCAGCTCTCGCACGACCTAGACGAGCAGGAATGGTCCGACGCCGTGGTCGACGCCGAAACGGCGATCAGCCGCGAACACACCATGTGGCACGCCAACAGGGCGCGGTGATCGTTCCAGCGCGGCGAGTCAGCAGCGCGCTCCGGCGGTCCCATCGGGCGCGCGGACGAATGCCTACCGCACGCCCATATCGTGCGGTTTCGCTGACAGCGCCGCGACGGAGTGGTTACGGTAAGAACATGCGATGCCAGGAATGCGGCCGCGACAGCGCTTCGGCCGACGCGGACGGGACCTGCACCGTCTGCGCGGCGCAGGCCGAGCGCGAAGTGGCCGAGCTGACCGGTGACCCGCCGGTCGAGTACTGCGAGCTCGCAGGCAAGCGTGTCCGCGTGACCGGGTTGCCGCCGCACGTGCCGCTGGCCGACACCAGCGGCGAGCAGCCCGACCATTCCGTTCCCGGCTCCGTCCTGAACGCTCCGGACGTGGAGCACGAGTTCTTCATCCGCTACGGAATCGGCGGCGGGTAACCGCCCACAGCGGTAACGCGGCGGGTGCGCCGTACCCGTCGGATGCTCGCCCGTCGGCGATCTTCCAGTGTCCGATGTGGACCGGAAGTGACCGCTTCCGCGGCCAGGGCAGAAGCGCAGGCGAAGCCCGGATCTCGTTCGGCCGCGCGGAGAATCCGCTCGGTACGTTGACACCCGGTCGCCGCCACCTTAGCGTTTCCGGATCGACCCGGTCGTGACACAGCCTACACAGACCCGGAACGCCGCTCCGGCCCGGGAAGCGCCACCCACCCCGGAACCTCCGAACAGCCCGGACGCCCCGAACAGCGGGCGACATCGCGGGACACCCATCCGATCCGGAAGACCCCTGTACCTCCGAAAAGGCCTGTACCTCCGAAAAGGCTCTATACCTCCGGAAATACCCCTGTACCGTGGAAATACGGAGTGCCGATGGCTGCCACAGCGGAAGCTCCGACGGTCGTCCACTTGCACGAGTCCGACCACGTCGCGATCGCCGGGTCCGATCTGGCCGAGGGACTCGAAGTCCGCGCAGGTGGACAGCTGATCAGCGTCCGCGAGGAGGTCCGGCGCGGGCACAAGATCGCGGTGCGTTCGGTCGCGGCTGGCGAGCCCGTGCGCCGCTACGGGCAGGTGATCGGCTTCGCGGCGGTCGACATCCGGCCCGGCGAGCACGTCCACCTGCACAACCTCGAATACCGGGAGTTCGAGCGGCATTACGAGTTCGCCGCCGAAGCGCGCGCGGAAGACGTGGTCCCCGAGCCGCGACGCACCACCTTCCAGGGCTACGTGCGTTCGGACGGGCGCGTCGGCACCCGCAACTACCTGGGCGTGCTCACCAGCGTCAACTGCTCGGCCACCGCGGCCAAGCGGATCGCGCAGCAGGTGCGGTTCTCCGGAGCGCTCGAGGACTTCGACAACGTCGACGGCGTGGTGGCGCTGACCCACGGCACCGGATGCGGAATGGCGCCGGGCGGCGAAGGGATCGAGGTGCTGCGGCGGGTGATGCGCGGCTACCTCACCCACCCCAACTTCGCCGGATTCCTCGTGCTGGGGCTCGGGTGCGAGGACAACCAGATCGTGCAGCTGACCCGGGACGTGCCGCTGCGGGCGGACCTGCCCGTGGTCACCACCACGATCCAAGAACTGGGCGGCACCGCGAAAACGGTGCGCGAAGGCGTCGCGCGGCTCACCGAAATGCTGCCGGAGGCGAACAAGGCGGGGCGCAGCACCGTGCCGGTGAGCGAGCTGGTGCTAGGCACCAACTGCGGCGGATCGGACTCGTACTCCGGTATCACCGCCAATCCCGGGCTCGGTGCGGCAGTAGACCGGCTCGTCGCGCAGGGCGGCACCGGAATCGTCGGTGAGACACCGGAAATCTACGGCACCGAGCACATGCTGGTCCGTCGCGCCGAAAGCCGCGCGGTCGGCGAGAAGCTGCTCGACAAGATCGCTTGGTGGCAGGACTACACCGCGAGGAACGGCGGCTCGATGGACAACAACCCGTCCCCCGGGAACAAGGCGGGCGGTCTCACCACGATCCTCGAGAAGTCGCTCGGTGCCGTGGCGAAGGGCGGGACCACCACGCTGCGGGACGTCGTGGATTACGCCGCTGCGGTGACCAGCCGCGGTTTCGTCTTCATGGACACGCCCGGCTACGACCCGGTGTCGGTGACCGGGATCGTCGCGGGCGGCGCGAACGTCGTCTGCTTCACCACCGGCCGCGGGTCGGCCTTCGGCTGCACCCCGGTGCCGAGCCTCAAACTCGCCACGAACACCCCGCTGTACGAGCACATGCGCGAAGACATGGACGTCAACTGCGGAGGCGTCGTCGACGGCGCGACCACCATCGACGAACTCGGGGACGAGATCTTCGAGCACGTGGTGCGGGTCGCCTCCGGCGAACGCACCAAGAGCGAGGAATTCGACTACGGCGAGGAGGAATTCGTCCCGTGGCACCTCGGCACCGTCATGTGAAACCGGAATCCCGCTGAGCGGCGGAATAGGCCACTCGCCGGCTCGGGCGCCTCTCCCCTGCCTGGAGGCTCGTGATGTCCACCTACGCGGAATCGCCTGACACGCAACGAGATCCTTACGCGCTGACCGCCGACGAGATCCGGGAACCGCCCCGGACCTGGCGGGCGAGCCTGCGCTTCTTCGGTCCCGGGTTGATCGTGAGCGCCTCGGTGGTCGGCTCCGGCGAGCTGATCGCGACCACGGCGCTGGGCGCCGAGGCCGGATTCGCGATCCTGTGGCTGATCATCGTGAGCACGTTCGTCAAGGTCGCCGTGCAGATCGAGCTCGCCCGCTGGACGATCTCCACCGGCCAGCCGGTGATGACCGGGTGCAACAAGGTCGCGCCCCGGATCGGGCGGATCGGGTGGATCACCGTGCTGTGGCTGATCATGGCGGTGGCCAAGCTGATCCAGCTGGGCGGCGTCATCGGCGCGACCGCCACGGCGTGCAGCATCCTGGCGCCGGTGGGCGGCGATCCACTGGGGACGACTTCGCTCGCGGTGTGGACGGTGGCGCTGGCCGCCGCGACCATCGTCCTGCTCTACTCCAACCACTACTCCCTGATCGAACGGGGTGCGGCCGCGCTGGTCGCGATCTTCGTGGTGATCACCGTGGTGATCGCCGCCGGGTTGCCGTTCACGCCGTTCGCCTACGGGACCTCGGATGTCCTCAGTGGACTCTCATTCGGCATTCCGCCCGGGGTGGTGGGCGTCGCGATCGCCGCGTTCGGCATCACCGGCATCGGGTCCGACGAGATCATCGCCTACCAGTACTGGTGCCTGGAGAAGGGCTACGCGCGCTGGACCGGTCCGGCCGACGGCAGCGATGCCCGCACGAAGCGGGCCAACGGCTGGATCCGGGTGATGTACCGGGACGCGCTGCTGTCGTGGGTCGTCTACACGCTGGCGACGCTGGCCTTCTTCGTCATGGGCGCGGCCGTGCTGCACCCGCAGGGCCTCGTTCCCGAGGGCAACGGGATGCTCACCACGCTGTCCAGGATGTACACCGACACCCTTGGAAACTGGGCAGGCGTGCTGTTCCTGATCGGCGCGATCGCGGTGCTCGGCTCGACGCTGTGGGCCTCGCTGCCCTCCTGGGCTCGAGTGTGGACCAACACGCTGGCCCTGCTCGGCGTGCTGGACTGGACGGACCAGCGGGCCCGGACGAGGTGGCTGCGGATCTTCACCGTCGCCCTGCCGATCACCTGGAGCGCGGCCTACCTGCTGCTGTCCGAACCGGTGGTCATGGTCCAGGTCGGCGGGATCTCCGGAGCGCTGTTCCTGGTCGGTGTCGTGGTCGCGGTGTGGTACCTGCGCAACACCGAAACCGACCCGCGGCTGCGCGGAAGCCGCGCGTTCAACGCGGCCCTGGTGATCAGCAGCGCGGCGATCGGACTGCTCGGCGTCTACACGCTGCTGACCACCGTCGGCGTCGAGTTCGGCTGAGCACCCCGGTCCGAACCGCTCGCTCCACGGTCCCCTCCTCCCGGCCGGAGACGCCAACGGCCGTGCAAAACCGCGAAAGGTGCCGCAGATCACGCTGCGCGCACTTGAGTGTGCCGCAGCGGCACGGCTTTTCGTGGAGCACGGCTCACCGCGCGTCACCGAACGAGAGGAACGACATGGCACTGCCGGATCTGCGGCCGGTCGAGGACTTCTTCGGCCAACCGGAACGTGCCGGCGCATCGATTTCGCCGGACGGAACGAGGATCGCCTACTTGGCGCCGTGGCGGGACCGGCTCAACGTGTGGGTCCAAGACCTCGACTCCGGTGCTCAACCCCGCTGCGTCACCGCTGACGATTCCCGCAGCGTGCTCAGCTACCAGTGGACGAACGAACCGCGCTGGCTGCTCTACACCCAGGACGAGGGCGGCGACGAGAACTGGCACGTGCACCGGGTGGATCTGCACGACCCGGACGCCCCGGCCGTCGACATGACCCCGTTTCCCGGCGTGCGAACCCTGGCGCTGGAACAGCCCGCCGCGCGTCCCGGGAAAGCCGTCCTGCACCTGAACGCCCGCAACGCCGCCGAATTCGACCTGCACGAACTCGACATCGCCACCGGCGAGCTCACGCTGCTGGCGCGGAATCCCGGCGACGTCGCGTCCTGGCTCACCGCGGGCCGCGAGTTGTTCGCACTGCGCTACACCGCCGACGGCGACATCGAGTTGTCCCGCTGGGACGGTGAAACCGCTCAACCGCACCGGATCACGACCTTCGACGGCGACGACTACCCGTTGGGCGTCTGCCCGTTCGAGATCACTCCGGACGGAACCGCGGCATGGATCGGATCCAACCGGGGAACCGACCGGACCCGCCTGGTCCGGCTCGACCTGGCCACCGGCGCCGAGGCCGAGGTCGACAGCCACCCGACCTTCGACCTCGACACGCGCGCGTTCGTCTTCCCGACCCTGCCCTCGCCGCTGATCCGGCAACGGGGCACCGGCGAGCTGCTGGGCGCGCGCTATCTCGGCGAGCGCCAGGTGATCCACGCCTTCGATCCGGATTTCGCCGAGGTGCTCAAGAACCTCGAACCGCTCTCCGATGGCGATCTCGCGGAGGTCTCCTCGGACGAGAACGGCCTGCGCTGGATCGTTTCCTTCACCCGCGACCGCGATCCCGGTGTGACCTGGTTCTACGACCACGCCACCGGTGAATGCCGGCTGCTGTTCCGCCCCTACCCGCACCTCGACCCGGATTCGCTGGCCGCGATGCACCCGGTCACGATCACCGCGCGCGACGGGCTGGCGCTGCCGTCCTATCTGACGCTGCCGGTCGGGATCGAGCCCTCCGGACTGCCGATGGTCCTGATGGTCCACGGTGGACCGTGGACGCGGGACTCGTGGGGGTGCGACAAAGCCGTGCAGTTGCTGGCCAATCGCGGCTATGCCGTGCTGCAGGTGAACTTCCGCGGCTCGACCGGCTTCGGCAAGGCCCACATGCGGGCCGCGATCGGGGAATTCGCGGGCGCGATGCACGACGACCTGATCGACGGCGTCGACTGGGCCGTCGAGCGGGGTTACGCCGATCCGGACCGCGTCGCGATCTTCGGCGGTTCCTACGGCGGCTACGCCTCCCTGGTCGGCATCACCTTCACCCCGGACCGGTTCGCCGCGGCCATCGACTACGTCGGCATCTCGAACCTGGCCAACTTCATGCGGACGGTGCCGGAATTCGCCAAACCGGGCCTGATCGCCAACTGGTTCCGCTACGTCGGCGATCCCGGCGACCCGCAGCAGGAAGCGGACATGCTCGCCCGCTCCCCGATCACCCGGATACCCGAGATCCGCACCCCGCTGATGGTGGTGCAGGGCGCCAACGACGTCCGGGTCGTGCAAGCCGAATCGGACCTGATCGTCGACGCGCTGCGCGCCCGCGAGGCCGATGTGGACTACCTCGTCTTCCCCGACGAAGGCCACAGCTTCGTCAACCCGGAGAACCTGATCGCCATGTTCCGCGCCGCGGAGCGCTTCCTCGCGCGACACCTGGGAGGACGGGCGTAGCCGCCCGGCCGGGACTAGCCAGTGTTCCTGGCCTCGCGGTAGGCGTTGCCGCTCTGGTTGGGCCGGACGCCGTCGTAGAGGCCGGTGGGGCTGGTTTCGGTGGAGAGCGTGAACCAGGCGTAGCGCTCGACGAACGGCAGTTCTTCGAGCATCGCGGTGGAGTTCCGGACGAACTCGGTTTGCTGCTGCTGGCTCGGGTAGCGCGGCGTCGCGCCGGAGAAATCGATCAGCGCGTATTCGGTGAGCCAAACCGGTTTCCGGTAGCGGTCCTGAACGGCTTGGACGTAGCTGCGCAGCTGCTCGGTCGCCGCGGGTGAGAAATCCGCGCCGTACCAGTGCAGCGGGATGAAATCGACCCGGTAGCCGCGTTCGGCCGCGCCCTGCATGAACCGGTCGAGCCAGCCGCCTTCCTGATCGGCACCGGTGGCCACCGCGGGTGCGCCCAGCCGCATCCCGGTTTCCTGCAGCTGCGGCCACAAATCGAGGGCCTGCTCGACGGACATGTTCGCTTGCTCCGCCATGTCCGGCTCGTTGAAGCTCAGCAATGTCGAGCCCGAATTCTTCGCCTCGTCCAGCTCTTGCCGGTTGACCGCATCGGCGCCCCAGATCGTCGGGACGAATTCCGTGCCCTCCGGTGCTGCGATGCCCTGCTCATCGGCGGACCAGTCGTAGAACCAGCTCGTACCGGCGTCGCCGAGCGCTTCGTCCACACCGGACACATCGGTCGCGCTGACACCCTTCTTGCCGGGATCTTCGACGGTTCCCGGCCCGGCTGCCGCGGCCGAGGGCGCGAGCAGCACTGCCACCACCGCCGCCAGCGCGGTCCGCAGCGACGTCCCGGCGACCATCAAATCCCCCGATGGCAGGCCACGGCGAGCCCGAACGACGTGCGGGTACCGGCGAGCAAGCGAGCTGATTTCCGCATGAGTCCTCTTCGAGGTGTGCACGACCAGGAAAGTTCGAGAGCATCATAGGAACGCGCACGCGCCAGGTCCCGGCACGAATTTTCCCGGATTTCGCGCCACGCCCGGATTCACCCGCGCAGCGGTTTCGCCCGCGTTCGGCGCACGCCGGACTGGAAGCCGAGCACCAGCCTCGGGAAGGAGCACCTCCATGACGCGGTTCGACTACATCATCGTCGGCGCCGGAACAGCTGGTTGCGTGCTCGCCAACCGCCTCTCCGCCGATCCCGATGTCAGCGTGCTGCTGATCGAGGCGGGCGAGCAGGACGCGAACCCGCTCATCGCCATGCCGCGCGGATTCGCCGAGCTCATCGGCGATCCCAGCAACGCGTGGCACTACCCGACTCGCCCGTTCGGACCGGCCCGGCAGGTCGAGCACTGGGTGCGGGGCAAGACGCTCGGCGGGTCCAGCTCGGTCAACGGCATGGTCTACAACCGCGGCAACCGCGCCGACCACGACGCGATCGCCGAGCTCGGCAACCCGGGGTGGGGCTGGGACGAGATGCTGCCGGTCTTCAACACGATCGAGGACAACCCGCTCGGCGCCACCGAAGCGCGCGGCGCGGGCGGCCCACTGCAGCTCTCGACCGCCGAAGGCGGTGACCCGCTGCTCGAGGACGTGCTCACCGCCGGTACCCGACTCGGCTGGCAGCGGGCGCGGGACCTCAACGAGACCGACGAGGAACGCATCGGCTACACGATGGCCACGATCCGCGACGGCCGCAGGTGCAGTGCGGCGACCGCGTTCCTGCACCCGGTCATGAACCGGCCGAACCTGACCGTCGCGCTGCGCACCGACGTCGATCGGGTCGTGCTCGACGGTGACCGGGCGTGCGGCGTGCGAGCCAGGCAGGACGGGCGGGCCGTCGAATACGGCGCCATCCGCGAGGTGATCCTGTCCTCCGGCGCGCTCGCCACGCCGAAGATCCTTCAGCTCTCCGGAATCGGTGATCGCGAGACGCTGCGCGCCGCCGGGGTCGGCATCGCCGCGGAAAGCCCGAACGTCGGCGCCCGGATGCGCGAGCACCGCGTGCTCTACGCGCAGTTCCGGCTCGCCGAGGACATCGGGTACAACCGGCTGCTGAACACGCCGGAGGCCCAGCAGCGGGCAATGACCGAGTACCAGGCGACCGGAGGCGGGCCGATGGCCGCGCCGTCGTTCGACATCGTCGGATTCTTCAAGACCCGCCCCGAGCTCGCCCGCCCCGACGCGCAGCTGCAAGTCGCGCCGTACTCGATGCTGCCGCCCGAACCCGGCAAGGGCATTCAGCTCGAGCAGGAGCCGGGGATGGTGTGCATCGCCTACCTGCTGCGGCCGGACAGCGCGGGCGGCGTCCGCATCACCTCGGCGGATCCGGACGCACCGCTGGACATCGATCCGGGGTACTTCAGCACCGAGCACGACCGAACGACCTCCGCGGCCGCCTTCCGCGTGATTCGCGGGCTGTTCGGCACCGCGCCGCTCGCGCAGCGGATCGAGCACGAGATCTCGCCCGGGGACGACGTGCAGACCGATCGGGAGATCATCGACGCCGGGTTGCTCGGCGGCGCTTGCGGTTACCACGCGAGCGGGACCGCCGCGATGGGGCCGAACGATGACGACGTGGTCGACTCGCGGCTGCGCGTGCGCGGTGTGGCCGGGCTGCGCGTAGTGGACGCCTCGGTGTTGCCGATCATGGTTTCCGGCAACCTCAACGGGCCGGTCACGGCGTTGGCTTGGCACGCGGCCGATTACATCCTCGAAGACGCCTGACCAAGGCTGACTGCGGAACCGCCGGCGAGGGCTGGTGCCGTTCCCCGGTCGGCGGCGTCCACCGCGTCATCACACTCGGATAGAGCAGTCCGAAATCCGCACGGCTACGGGCAGAACCTCGACTGCCCGAACACGACCAACCGTTCGTCGCAGCAACACGACCGCACAACGGAGCAACACGGGAAAATTCATTGCCTCCCAGTTACCGCCGGTGATTTCATATGCGTCCCATCGGGGAGGGATTAGCTCGGAAGAAGGAAGCAACACTGGGAGGTAAGCTCATGCAAGCCGAGGTCATGCACGACGGCATCACCCACCGCGCGAACGTCTCGATCTGGGACAGCCGGGCGATCTCGCTGTGCGGCAAGGCATTCCCGGAGCACACGTACCGGACGAAGACCTTCCACGGCAGCGTCACCTGCCCCGACTGCAAGCACGCCAAGCGCCTCGGCAAGCGCCCCTGAGCGCGGTCGCACCGCACCGTTCGCGAACCTGGCGGTCATTTCCCGGTCACCGCCGCCGTGCCATGATCAACAGCATGTCGGACACGAAGCGTGCCGCGCTGTTCTCGTTCGGTGCCGAACAGTTCGCCGCGCTGCACGAATGCTGCGAACAGCACGGCTACGCCCCCGTCGCCTACGTGCACACCGCGGCGAAGCGGCCCGGGCGGGCGCGGACCGGGAAGGCCGCCGGTGAGCTGCTCGGCTCGATACCCGGCGACGTCGACTTCCTGGTTCCCGGCAGTGCCGCGGGATTGACCGGCGCGCTGCGCGGCTACCAGGTGGATCTCGCGGTGGTCTACGGGTTCAACTGGCCGCTTCCAGCAGACCTGTTGCGGAGCCTGCCGGACGGCGCGCTCAACGTGCATCCCTCGTCGTTGCCGCGATACCGCGGTCCCGCGCCGGTGCACTGGGCGCTGCGCAACGGCGATCCGTCGATCGGCGTGACCGTGCACCGCATGACGGAGCAGCTCGACGCCGGGCCGATTCTGGCTCAACGCAGCGGAATTCCCCTCGACGAGGAGATGACGCAGGAACTGCTGTGGGAACGGATCGAACCGGTCGTCCGGGAGCTGCTCGGCACCGCGTTGGGCCGGGTCGCGGCAGGCGATCAGGGCGAACCGCAGGACGAGTCGGCGGCCACTCGGGCCGGATACCTGGAGCCCGGTTTCTCCGTCGTCGACTGGTCGAACCGCGCCACGGACATCCACAACCAGGTGCGCACCAACCGGTTCATGCGAAGGAGCCCGACCGCGCGGCTGAACGGGAAGCAGGTGCGGATCCTGCGCACCCGCACGACTCCGGGCGACGGTGTCCGGGTCGAGTGCGCGGACGGTCCATTGTGGATAACGGATTACGCTTGCGCGGAGTGATCGCGGATCCGGCGCGCGACCCGCTCGCGCATCGCCATCGCGACCGGGTCCTCGAAAGCTCTCAGACAGCCCGCGGCCTCCCGCCAGGAATCCACCGCTCGCTCCGACTCACCACCGGCTGCTGCGGCGGCTGCGAGACCATCGGCGGCCGCAGCGAGCTGCCAGTCGTCGCCCAGTTCCCGGTGGATCGCTGCTGCGCGCCGGTGGAAGTCGGCGGCGTCGCCGAAACGTCCGAGTTCGCGGTAGGTCTCACCGATGCCGTGCAGCGCCATCGCTTCCCGGCTGCGGTCGCCCAGCTGTTGCTGCAGGACCAAGGAGCGCTGGTAGGAACTCAGCGCCTCGCCAGGTGTTCCGACCGCGCGCTGCACCCGGGCCAGCTCGGTCAGCCAGTACGCCTCCCACATGCGGTTGCCGAATTCCGCGGCGAGGGCGAGGGCTTCCGAGATCGTCGAGTGCGCGGCCGGTGCGTCGCCCGATTCGCGCTGCGCCCGGCTGAGCAGGAACAGCGCGTTGCCTTCCCGGGCGCGGTCGCCGCGTTCCCGGTACCTGCGCAGGGCGGTGTTCAGCTGCGCCGCGGCGGCCGGGATGTCGCCGAGTTCGCACCGGACCTCCCCGAGGTTGCACGCGGCCAATGCCTGCCAGCCGACGTCGCCCGCTTGCCGGGCCAGGTCTGCGCAGCGTTCGAAACGCGCACGGGCCTCGGTCAGCTCCCGGGCGCGCAGCGCCACCAGGCCCAGCGCATTGATCGAGGCGAGCAGGCCGGGCCGGTCGTCGATCTCCCGGCGGATCTCCAGCGCCGCCCGGTGGTGCCGCTCGCTGTCGGCGAGTCCGCGGCATTGCAGATGCGCTTTGCCGAGGCTCTCGTGCAGTTCCGCCGCGCCGTAGCGGTCACCGATCTGCTCGGCCGAGGCCAGCCCGATCCGGGCGGTGGTGAACCAGTCGTCGAACTCGTTGCGGTTGGCGTGCGCGTTGCGCAGCAACGCGGCCAGTCGCCAGGAGGTTTCGTGCGCACCGTGCTCGGCCGCGGCCCGCACCACGGCGACCAGGTTCACCCGTTCCGCCCCGTACCACTCCAGCGCACGGGTGCGGTCGTCGAATGCGATCCGGTCCCCTGGCGCGAACTCCGGGCGCCGGGCGTGCGGGAAGATCACGCCCAACGCCGAACCGGCCGAGCGCGCGTACCAGCCGAGCACTCGCCGCACGGCGAGCCACCGGTCCTGCTCGGACTCCTCGTGCAACGCCTGGTCGGCCGCGTAGGCGCGCAGCAGGTCGTGGAGCTGGTAGCGACCCGGCGCACGCTGGTCGATCAAGTGCGCGCCGACCAGCACGTCCAGCAACCGCTTGGCTTGCGCGGTGGAGCCGTCCAGCAGCGCGGCCGCGGCGTCGGTGCCGAACTCCGGGCCGGGATGCAGCCCCAGCCGCCGGAACAGCCGCGCCGCGTCCTGCGGCAACGCCCGGTAGGACCAGGCGAAGACGGTGCGCACGGCGTCGGATTCCTCGTCGTCCTCGGCGGTGAGCGCGTCCCAGAGCGAGGATTCGTCGCGCAGGTCGGAGATCAGGTCCGCCAGGCTCATCAGCGGTCTGCTGGCGGCGCGTTCCGCGGCGATGCGCAACGCCAGCGGCAACCGGGCGCACAGCCGCGCCAACTCCAGCAGTTCGGCCTGGTCGTCGGCCGCGCGGTAGCTCGCGGTGAGCTCGCGCAGCAGCTCGGCGGACTCGTCCGCGGTGAGCACGCCCAAGTCGACCCGCCGCGCACCGTTGCGCACCACCAGCCCGGACAGCCGGCTGCGGCTGGTCACGATCACCAGGCACTCCGAGGTCCCGGGCAGTAGCGGCCGCACCTGTCCGACCGAGCCCGCGTTGTCCAGCAGCACCAGCATCCGCTGGTCGGCCAGCCGGGAGCGGTAGAGCGCGGCGCGATCCTCCGGCTCGGCCGGGATCGACCCGGCCGGCACGCCGAGCGCGCGCAGGAAGCGGTCCAGCACTTCCCCGGCGGTCACCGGCTCGCCCGGGTCGTAGCCGCGCAGGTTCACGTACAGCTGGCCCTGCGGGAAGCGGTGCCGGACCCGGTGCGCCCAGTGCACCGCCAGCGAAGTCTTGCCGACCCCGGCGGTGCCGGTGATCACGACCACCCCGGGAGGATCGGCGTCCTCGAGGACCGCGTCGAGATCGCCCGTCTCCGCGACGCGGTTGACGAAACTCCGCACGTTCCCGGGAAGTTGCTGCGGCGTGTCGACCGGCGCGCGGTCGCCGCCGTGGAAGTGGACGTCGCCGTACACGCGTCCAGCCTGCACGACATCGGCAGCATCTCCGGAGATCTCCGAGCGGTTCCGGGACGTCCGGCCGTGCGCCTGCTCCATCTGCTCGGGTCACCCCCGTCGCGGCACAGCCGTCACGTCACCGCACGCCCGGTACGAGCCCGGAGCGGTCGGCGAACGCGGCCAACTCCTCCCCGCGGTCGTAGAGGTCCCTGATGAAGCCGCGGCAGCGCGCGATCAGTTCGGGGTCGCGGTAGCGGATTCCGCCCGCGAGCGCGCCATCGGTGTCGTAGCGGACCTCGTACATGACTTCGTCGCCGAGCGTGCAAACTTCCGGCAACGGGCCGGATTCCTCGAACCGCTCGACCTGGTCCTCGCGCACCACGCGCATTCCGGCGCCGTACTCGCTGCGCAACCGCAGCAGTTGCAGCTCCCAGCGCAGGTACGGCGTGAGCGGTTCGGCGAGCACCCGGACGCGCTTGGTGCGGAAACCGGCCTCGGCGATTCTGCGGTAGTAGTCCGCGATTTCCGGGCGCTGGTCTTCGAGGCGGTGCATCGCCTCGTCCCACGCACCGCGGGCGAACGCCTGCCAGCTCGGGCTGCGGGGTTCGGCGAAGGTCTGCTGCCGTTCCAGCTTCCAGAACCCGGCCGCGCCGATCCGCCAGAAGTGCTGCTGGAAGTCCGCCTGGTAGTCCTTCAGCGGCAACCGCGCACCGCGCGCCGCTTGCAGCAGCTCACGCATCGGGGATGTCCTCCTTGGCGGCCAGCAAGGTCGCGCGCGGCACGACCACGAGCCGCTCGTCGGCGGCCACCATCGCCCCGTCCGGCAACCGGCCTGCGTACTCGCCGGTGAGATCGCGGCCGATCACGGCGACATCGCCGTTGGCCAGTTCCCAGACGTCCGGGCAACCGTCGTCGTCGCCGCTGGTTCCCAGTTCCCGGGCGGATTTGCCCAGCCGCCGCGCGAGCGGCGACGAAGGATCCGCCTCCCAGCTCCGGGCCATCTCCCCCACCTCCGATACCGCCAACGGCCGCGTGGAGAGCGGAATGCCGGCCGTCCACAGCTCGATCGATACTGTTCGTGCCGTTACCGGCGCGTACAGTACCATGTTGATCATGCTCGGCGGCGCGACCCGATCAATGTTCCAACGTTCGGAGTCGATGTCCGGCCCGGTTCGGTGAACCCACCACGTCGATCGGTCGCCGCTGTTCGGGTCAACCGCAGGTGATTTCCTGGGCGGCCACCGCTACCGAGTACCCGGTCAGCGAGGAAGTCCAGGCGCTGATCTCCAGGGCGTTCGGCACGATGCAGGCCCGCAACTCATCTACTTGGACGGGAAGACCGCCTACTTTGCAACCTCCGCCACGGCCGCGAACGCGCTGAGACGATTCCACGGGTGCACTGTGCGCCGGTCGGCAGGCCACCGGATCCGGTCGTCCGGTGAACGCGGCTTCTGTTCCACTATGGACGATCCGGGCCGTGAGCGAATTTCCGCTCACGGCCCGGGTTTCCGCCGCCGGGGGTCGCCCGCGACCGTCAGCGCGCAGGAGGTTCGTCCGCGCTTGGACCGGTCATGGTGCCGCGACCGCACCCCAGGTGCTCAGCCAGGGGGCTCGCTGACCACGGCTGCCCCGTCCGGGCGCCATCCTTGCGCGACCAACGCGCCGCCTTGGAGCGTTGCGGAGAGCATCGGTTGCATCCGCGTGCCGAGTTCGTCCGGGATGCCTCCGAGGCGGGCGTAGGACACCCGGCTCGGATCATCTTGGTGGCGGACGAAGATGTTCACGGCTCCGGACTCGTCGGACGCCACGATCGGCAGGCCGGTGTAGGCGCCTGGGAGTTCGGGAACGGGATACCACTCCTGCGGCCACTGGTTGGGGCCGAGGTCCCGGCTCTCGGGCAGCTGCCGCAAGGCGCGATTGCCGTCCAGCGCGAACAGCACCAGCCTGTCGTCGATCATCATCACCGCCGGTGGACTGTGCAGCTGGGCGTTGCCGAGAAGAGGCTCCCGGAACTTGAAGTCGCCGGAGACCTCCTGCGCCCATGTGCGCATGTAGTGGCTCCTGTCCAGCACGAACACGCGCAAGAAGCCCGAATCGTCCCGGTGGACCTTCGGGTCCTCGTCGGTCAGCGTTCCGTCCAGCATCTTGCGTTTCCAGCCCTCGTTCTGCGCCAGTCGCCAGACGCTCCCGCCGGAGTCCCTGGTGATCACCACGAGGTTCCCGCTACGGTCCTGGGCCGCCGCCGGCGTGCCGGACATGCCGGTCGCGATCTCTTTCCAGTCGTCTGCCTGCGACGGAACGCCCGGCTCGACGTTCGGGTTGTACAGCAGCCTCCCGGCCGTGTCGGTCACGAACCCGACCAGCCTTCCGTTGCGGTCCGGCACGAGCACCGGACGGGTTTCGGCCATAGCGCTCACACCGAGATCGCCGTCCGGTTCCGGTGCCGTTCCAGCGGAAGATTGCACGTATCGGTGCACCGTGCCCGGGCCGCTCCCAAGCGTGACGAGGCTGCCGTCCCCGGCCTGAGCCGTCGAACGGGCCGGGAGATCGCAGTCGGGGCGGTCGCACTCGGCCGACGATGCGGGCGGTGCCTGCGGTGGCGGCTCCGCGGCGGCTGGAGGTTCCGGCGTGGGTGCCGGGTTGGGCGTCGTGGCCGGTGGCGGCCCGGGAATCTGCGCAGGCGGCATCTGTCGCACCGGCGGCGGTTCGGCCGGTGTCCCGTCGCGGCCGACGTCCAGCTGCGCGGCGAACGCGACTCCCGCGGACAGCACCACGGCAGCCGGAACGCCCACCAACACCGTCCGGCGCACCCGGCGGCCGCGCGACGCCTTGCGCCCCGCGGATTCCCGGGCCAGCGCGGAGCTCGCCGGGATCTGCACTCCGGGCTGGGACCGATCCGCCGCACGGCGGTGGAAATGGCCCTGCGCGCGCAGGTACGGATCGGATTCCGGCGACACCGCCGCGGCTCCCGATCCCGATTTCCCCGCCGATTTCGGCTGGAACGAACCCAGGAAGGCCCGGTGGTATTCGGGCAGCTCGGCGCCGACCCGCTTGCGCAGGTAGTCACCGACGACATCGTGCACCTGAACGGCGGGTGCGTCGCCGACCCAGCACCGCTGCACCAAGGCCAGCTCGTCGAGCCGCGCGAGCAGATCCTCGACCGCGTCCGCGGTCATGCCCGCGACACGACCCCAGTACGTCCGCAACGTCTCGGGCGGGATGAACGCGTCCCCGGGGAAGATCGCGAGGTCGAAGCACCGCTGCCGGTGCTGCTCGCCGAGCAGGGACAGGTTCAGCTCGATCATGGCCGAGGCCGTGTCGCAGCGCTGCGTCACGGCCGTGCGGTCCACCTCCTGCGCACCGCGGGAGAGCCGATCGGCCACTTTTCGCGCCGCATCGGAAAGCGAACGCCCGCCGTTGACGTACTTGTGCACGGCACGATTGGCCAGCGCCAGCATCAACGGCCACCCGTGCGTGCGGGCCAGCAGCGGATCCACCTGATCCGGATGGTGCGTCGACCACCCCGCGCACAACACGGCCTGAGCTTGGTCCGGCTGCATCGCCCCGGCAGTCACCGGCGCGGCGCCCTGCGCCAGCAACTCCGGGAACCTGGTGGTGACCAGCTTGCGGCAGTTCGTGCCCGCGGCCGCGAACGGTTCCAGCTGCGAACGCCGCCACACGTCGTCGATCACCAGCAGGCAGCGCTTGTCCGCCACGAGGTTGCCGAGATGTTCACCGGCCTTGTCCGGGCCGGTGAACGACGGGCGGCTTCCGGACAACCGCTCGGACAGCTCGTTGAGCTTGGTCGCCAGGTCCGGCCCGGCGGCGTCGTACCCGATCGTCGTCCACAGCACGCCGTCGGGGAACGACTCGGCCACCCGCGCGTCGCGGCACGCCATTGTGGCCAGCGTGGTCTTGCCGAACCCGCTGTCCCCGGTGACGCCGGTCGGCAGCTCGGTTCCGGCGGCACCACGCAATGCCTCGATCAGTTCGTCGAGCAGCTCCGGGCGAGGCACCGCGGAATGCGCGGGAATCGGCAACGAGTCTCCGGTGCTCGGGCGAACCGACGACGATCCGCCCGTGTTGATCGTGAGACCACCGGAAATACTGCCGCCGACTTGCATCGCCAGACCGACGTGGTCGCCGACCTGGTTCGACGTCGACGCCACTTCCGCTGCGGCGTCGTCGCCTTCCGACCTTTCCGACAAGGATCTACAGTTCCTCTCCGCGGACCGGACCGGTCCACACGTCCGACTAGTTCGAGTTCCGGCCGCACAACGCCGAAGAACCGAAGCGCTGCCCGGACATCGCGGGGACGATGTCCGATGCAGGCAGAACGGGCGGACATGGGCTACCGCTGCGGAACGAGAAGCTCCGGCAGCGCGCGAATTCCGCCCGAAAGCACCCGGGCGCCGGTTCCATCAGCGAGCACGCAACGGGCACGCCGTTGCGGTTCACCCGAGGCGGACCGAGCTCGCACCCCTGACTCGGCCCGGTGCTGTGCGCTCCGGGAGGCGCGCGAACACGCCCCCTGCGATAAGTTGATCAGTTGTCGCTCGCTACCACTTCTCCCCGGCACAACGTCCGCACACGCTTCTTTGGAATATGCAGCAATCGCCGATACCGGCGATTAATCCAGTCCTGATGCGGGACAGTCAACTTACTTGAACTTGAATTCGCTGCGGGATCGAGCAGGATTGCGACGAGCGGGCATACCGATCGACGAGCGGTCGCTTCCGAACGACGAATGACGAGCGCAAGTTCGTCCCGGCCGAACTCGGCCGGGCGCACGAACAATAATCGTTGCTTACTGAACCAGCACTGCCGCAAACAAATTGATTCCGAAATCATTGCCCTGGTCCGCGACGGCCGATGAATCGGCCACAGTGGACGCTCCGATCGCGGAGTGTCCACTGTGGCCGGTATCAGCGCGCGTTCCGGGCCGGTTCGCGAGCGGCGGAGCCTGCGGTCGTGCGGGACCGCCACCGGACTTCCTGCTAGAACGACCCCATCTCGGCCGACAGCCAATGCTCCGGGCGCATGTAGATGGTCACGTGCTCACCGAGCTCCGTGCGCTCGTACTCCACGAAGTTCGCGGCCGCCTCCGGCGGCAGGTACCGCTCGGCCATGCGCCGGGAGGCTTCCTCGCTCCCCGCCTCGATCCGGGTGACCGGACCTTCCACCGAGACGTAGCGCACGGTCGGTTCGATCCGCTGCGCCAGCAGGCTGAACCGGCCCGCGGCGCGGATCGCTTCGGCCTTGCGCGACTGCGCCCCGGTGCTGATCCAAAGCTCCTCGCCGGGCGAGTAGTGGTACCAGATCGGGACCGTCATCGGCGCGCGACCGTTCGTCCACGCCACCGCGAGCGATCCCGTGTGCGGTTCGGCGAGGAATTGCTCTCGTTCCTGTGCAGACAGTGCCATGCACTCGAAGATAGCGGCGGTCACCGACGATCGCCCGCGTCCGCGGAAGCTCGCAGCTCACGACGAGCACGCCGCCGGCGCGGGTTCGACACGCCTTCCCGGACGGTGAATGCCGCACCTTCCTGCATCGCCACAGCGGCACCTGGATCGGCGGCGGGCACCTGTCGGTGAAGTTCATCTGCCCGTTCTACGTCGAAGACGAGGTCACCGCCCGCGGCGCGATCCTTGGCCCGGTCGAGCACCGCGGGCAACGACACATGCAAAGCGAAGTCTGGGTGCAGAACCAGGACGGCCGGAAGACCGCCGTCGGATGGGCCCACGCACCGCTCGCGTGACGACGTCGAACACTTCAGTACATTGTGGGCGGAACATTGCGGGTGGACCGGATCCGTTCCGTCCCAACGGTTCTGGCGACCGCCCCGCTCAGGGCAGCGGGTGGCGCAGGGAGCTTTCGCCGCGCCGCCAAGCACCCAGCAGGCATTCGGCGAGCCTGCCCTCCAGCACGCCGGTGGCCTCGATGCCGAAGACCACGTCCGCGGCCAGGCCCGGTTCGCGGTCGAGCAGGTCGCCGATCACGTCACGGCGCATGACCTGCTCGTGCACGGCATCGGCCTCGACGTGCTCGGTGAAGAAGTGCACGCTCGCTCGCCCGGCGCCGTGGCCGCGCAGCGCATCGGCGAGCCGCTGGGCGCTCGGGGCGGTGGTGATCTCCGCTGCGCTGAAGTGGCCGACGAGCGCGCCGCGCAATCCCCGGTGCAGCCCCAACATCGACATCAGGTTCACCAGTGCGATCTGCGGCGCGGGCACATCGTCCAGGTAGTGCAGGTAGCCCGGGTTCAACCCGGCATCGGCCAGCAGATCGGCGAACAGCCGCGCGTGCACCCGTTCGCCGTGCCCGCCGCCGAATTCGTCGAACTCCACCGCCACCAGCGCCGCCTTCGCCCGGCCCTGCAACCGCGGGATGACCCAGGCGTGCGGGTCGGCCTCTTTGAGGTGGTAGATCGAGCGGTGCGCGAAGTACTCGCACAGCTGCCACCATTCGCCCTCGTCCCGCAGGAAGTGCGAAACGCCGTTGCCCGGCACCGGTTCCACCAGCAGGTCGTCCAGCACGCCGGAGACGTCGTCGGACCCGCCGGTGGCGGCGCGCAGCGCGTCCAGGAAGGTGCGCTCGAGCTCGCGGCGGAAACCGAGCAGTCCCGGCTCCCACTCCCATTCCGGGCTGGAGTCCCGGAAACCGCGGTAGTGCAGCTCGTAGCAAGTGTGCAGGGCGAGGGCGAAGTCGTCGCCGAACGGCTCCGCGGTGCGCGCCTGAAGCAGCGGCAGCACCGGGCCGGGCGGGGGCTGCCCGAGCGCGTCGACGACGGCCGCCGACAGCGGGCCGCGCGGAGTGGGCAGTGCGGGGGCATCGGTCATGACCGTCATGCGTGCGCTCCTCGTTCGGTGCGGGAATCGGCGCCCGCGGCCAGCAGGTCCAGCAGCTCCGGAACGCCCGCCGCGGCCGCGGCCCGCTGGCGTTGCGCGCCGGTGCCGTGCCGGACCAGCTCGCTCACGACCGAACGCACCCGTTGCAGGTCGCCGGTCTCGGCCAGCGCGGGCGCCGCTCGCTCGATCAGCTCGGACACCAGATCGGGCGCGGGCACCCGGCATTCCCGCGACACGTGGACGCCGTAACCGGCGAGGCCGTCGCGGGCCGCGCACCACACCGCGGCCCGCGCGAACTGGTCGCGAACCGGCGGAGCCTCCCGGCCGGCGCGCAGTTCGCCGAGCGCGGTGCGCACGAGGGCGCGGCACAGCGCGGCCTGCGCGACCGCTTCCCGCGCGGTGATCGCGGTGTCGGCCACCCGGAACTCGATCGTCGGCAGGTGCGGGGACGGCCGCGCCAGCCAGAACGACTGGGCCGGGTCGACCAGCACGCCGCAGTCCACCAGCTTCGCGATCTGCTCGTCGTGGTCGGCGGCCGAGCGCAGCTGCGGCGGCACGCCGGAACCGGGGAAGCGGGACTGCTGCACCATCCGCCAGCTCCCGTACCCGGTGTCCGAACCGAGGTGCAGCGGCGAGTTCACCGACAGCGCCAGCAGCGCGGGAAGCCAGGGACGCAGGTGGTTGAGCACGGCGACCGCCAGCTCCCGGTCCGCCAGGCCGACGTGCACGTGCAGGCCGCACGCCTGGTAGTCGGCAACGGCGGCGCGGTAGGTGCGCGCGACCCGCTCGAAGCGGTCCCCGGCGGAAACGGCCGGTCGAGCGGATCCGGGCAACGGTGGCGTGCCCGCCGCCAGCACTCGCAGATCGGCGGGCCGCGCGGCCGCGGCGAGCCGCTCGCGGGCGGCGACCAGCTGTGCGTCCAGCTCGGACAGCGCGGTGCAGACTCCGCTGGCCGTTTCCACCTGGCTGCTGAACAGTTCCGGCTGGAGCACGGTTCCGCCCGCGAGGTCCCGGCCGGTCGCGCCCAGCACCGCCCCGGCGCGCGCCGCCGGGGCACCGGTGTGCGCATCGGCCAGCAGGAACTCCTCTTCGACCCCGACGGTGCGGCCCGGCTCCGCGGAATCGTCCCCGCCGAGCGTCCGCATCCGTAGCTCCTTCCGCCGCGTCCGGCACGAATCGGCCAACGGCATAACCACCCCACCGGCGGGCGAAACCCGGTTTCCGCGGCGGCGGAGGCAGGTACCCCGTGAGCTATGCAGTTGCTCGAACCGCCGGGTGTCTACCGCCCGCAAGGCGACACCCGACTGCTGACGGACGCGCTGGACGAGGCGGGCATCCACCCGGGTAGCAACGTGCTGGACGTGGGCACCGGCACCGGGGCGCTGGCGGTCGCGGCCGTCCGCGGTGGGGCCGCGCGCGTGACGGCGGTAGACGTGTCCGCCCGGGCGGTCGTCACCGCCTGGCTCAACGCGCTGCTGATGCCGGTTCGGGTGCGGCGGGGGGACGCGCTGGTGCTGCACTACCCGGAGCGGTTCGACCTGGTGCTGGCCAACCCGCCGTACGTGCCTTCCGCGCCCGACCGCCGTCGCGCTCGGGCATGGGACGGCGGCCCGGACGGCCGGAAGCTGGTCGACCGGATTTGCGATCGTGCGCCGGAACTGCTGGCGCGCGGTGGAACGTTGCTGATGGTGCACTCCGCCCTCGCCGATCCGGACGCGACCTTGCAACGCCTGCACCGCGCGGATCTGAAAGCCGCCGTCGTGGATCGGCGGAACCAGGGTTTCGGGCCGGTGCTGCACGATCGGGCAACCGCGTTCGAGGACTCGGGATTGATCATGCCCGGGCAGCGGGAAGAGGAGCTGGTGGTGATCCGTGGGGACCGGACGGACTGAACGCACCGCCCCGGCGGGCGGGCAACGACACCCCGTCCCGGAGGGCGGGCAACGACGCCGCGTCACGCTCGTGCGCAACGGCCCGGTGCTGGTGGAGGGGCCGGTGCGGCTGGTGCTGGACGACGGCACGGAGGTCGACTCCGACCGGTTCACCGTGGCGATCTGCGCGTGCCGCCGCAGCAGGGACTACCCCTTCTGCGACACCAGCCACCGCAAGCGGGTCCGCGAGACGTGAACCCGACGGCCCGAGGTGGGTATCCGGGAACATGGCAAAGGACCGCAAGACCTACGAAGCCGACTACACCCACCCCGAGCTTCGGGAGCGGCTGAAGGAAGAGCTCAAGGCCGCCGACAAGGGCGGGGCGCCGGGACAGTGGTCGGCGCGCAAGAGCCAGCTGCTCACCCAGGAGTACGAGAAGCACGGCGGCGGCTACCGGCACCCGCAGCGGCCGACCGCGCAGCAGCAGGACCTGGCCGAGTGGACCGAGCAGCGCTGGATGACCGAGTCGGGCTCGGCGAACGCGCGCCACGACGGCCGGACCGAGCGCTACCTCCCGGAACAGGCGTGGGAAGAACTCGCACCGCACGAGCGCCGGGAAGCGCAGCGGACCAAGCGGGCCGGGTCGCGGCGCGGTGAGCAGCATTCGCCGAACCCGCAGGCGGCTAAGTCCGCGCGCAAGGTCGCCGAGCTGGACGCGCTCTCCGCGCGCGAGGCGGCCCAGCGCGCGCGGAAGCTGACCGCGCCCGAGGCGCAGCAGGCACTCCGGCACGAGCGCGAGCACAAAGCGCGCAAGACCGTGCTGCGCCAGCTAGACAAGATCACCCGCAGAGGTTGAGCCACCAGGGAGCGTGTCCCGGATGAACCGGCAACAGCAGGACGTCGCCACCGACTTCGAGCGGCTCGTGAACATGACTCCGAAGGAGCTCGAACAGTGGCTGGCCCGTGCTGAATCGAAGAACGCGGGCCAACCCGGCGGCGACGGCGAGACCAAGGGCCACGAGTCCGGCAGGCGCATCGTCGCGCTGCTGCGCAAGAACCGTTCCGAGTACACCGACGACGACCTGGCGCACATGCGGCGAGTGCGCGCCTACATCAATCGCCACCTCGCACAACGCCCCTCCGGCGACATCACGAACACGACTTGGCGCCATTCGCTGATGAATTGGGGCCACGATCCCGCACGGTGACCGCATTCCGCGTCGACCGGGCCGTCCGCACGCCCGTGCTTCAGCCGTCCGTTCACCGCCGGTCAGCCGCGGGAGATCGGGAAGTCGAAGTAGGTGTCCGGGAACGGCTCGGCAGCCAGGGTGAAGTGCCACCACTCGTTGGGATAGTTCGCCATGCCGACGGATTCCATGGTCGTGCTGAGCCGCTGCCGATTTGCCTTGGCGAGCTCGCTCACCCGCGGATCGGCGGTGTGCGCCAGCGGGTCGAAGCAATCGAAACCGGTACCGGTTTCCACGCCGTTGTCCGGGAATCGCTGCTGCGGCGCAGCCGTGCACGGCGTCAGCGGTTCGCCCGGGAAGTAGGGGCGTTGCGGCGCGGCGGGCAGCCGGACCAACGTGAGGTCGACCGTGCTCGCCCTGCTGTGGCCCGATTTCTCGTCGATGTAGCCGTCGGCGAACAGCCGTGATTTGTCCACCGCCGGGTAGAACTCCGCCTTCATCCGCTGGTCGCGGGAGTCCGCGGCCCACCGCACGAAGTGGTCCACCGCCCGCTGCGGCCGGTAGCAGTCGTAGACCTTGAGGCCGTGGCCGCTGCGCACCAGCTGTTGCTGCGCGGCGTGCAGGGCTTCGGCCGCCTGCCTCGTCAGCAGGCACTCTGCTTGCGGGTCACTGAGGGGGGCTTGCGGGTAACCGAGGGGGGCTCGCGGGTAACCGGGCACCGGCGCGCCGGTGAAGTTGTGCCACCCCGCGTACCGGATCTCCTGGGCGATCGTCGGGTCGATGTCGCGCAGCGCGACGACTTCCGGCGGCCGCTCGCCGACGGCCCGGCCCGCGGCGACTTGGTCCGCGGCGGGGTGGCTCGGGGCTGGGTGGCTCGCGGCGGGGTGGCTCGCGGCAGCCGGGTTTTCGGCGCCGTGCGCCGGTGCCGCGAGCGGCCCGAGCACGATCACCACCGCGAGCGCCGCGCCCCGCAGCCGGCGCCGCAGAACTGATCGGGTCATGGCCGTGTATCTAGCACTCGCGCGCCGCCGCGGGTAGCGACCTCGCCCGGTCGGACGAGTGGCGCAGCGGGACGCCGCGGAAGGACGGCCGGGCTGCGGAGGGTGGCCGAACCTTCACCCGGATGCGGTCGTGATCCATTGACTCAGTGGTCTAGTCCACCTAAGTTCCTGCCAGCCCGCAGCGGAGACCCGCAGCGCACGAGCCGCGCCGAACGCGCCGCGCGCCGGAGGCTCCGCACCGCACCACCGCCGGGTCCGATGGGCCGGGCCGGGAGACGGGAGCACTTCCGTGAGGAACAGACCGATCCACTGGGCGGCGCTGCTGGCAGGCGTGCTCGCACTGCCGTTCACCGCAGCGCCCGCCACCGCAGCGCCCGCCACCGCAGCGCCCGCCACGGCAGCACCGGCCACGGCAGCGCCCGCCGCACCGGGCGACCTGCGCACCGCGCCGTACTACATGCCGCTGGACAGCGACCCGCAGGACATCGGCGAAGCGATGCGGGCCAGCGGGCAGAAGGACTTCGTCTTCGCCTTCGTCCTCGCACCCGGCGCAGGCAGCTGCACCCCCACCTGGGACGGCAAGCCCGGCCAGGAGGTCGCCGCGGACACCGCGGTCAAGGCGAAGGTCGACGCGGTGCGCCAGACGGGCGGCGACGTGTCGGTGTCGTTCGGCGGCTACAACGGCATCGAGCTCGGTGCCGCCTGCCCGGACGCGGCGGCGCTGGCCGACGCCTACCAGCAGGTGATCGACAAGTACGGGCTGACGCACATCGACCTGGACATCGAAGGCGACGACCTCGGCGACGTGCCCGGGGAGACCAAGCGCTTCGCGGCCGTCAAGACCCTCAAGCAGCGCAATCCCGACCTGCACGTGACGCTGACGCTGCCGATGACCAGCGTCGGGCTCAACGAGGCGGGCAAGGCGGAGATCCAGCGGGCCAAGGACATGGGCGCCGAGATCGACCTGTTCAAGATCATGGACTTCGACTACGGCGGTCCGGGCAACGACATGGCCAACAGCGCGATCTCGGTGGCCGAAGCCTTCCACCGCCAGCTGCGCGAACTGCACCCCGAGTTCGACGACGCGGCCGCCTACGCGCGCACCGGCGTGATCCTGATGAACGGCCACACCGACCAGCCCAGCGAGCTGTTCACCCAGGACACCTTCCGCGCGCTGGTGGATTACGCCGAGCAGCACCGGATCGGGCGGCTGTCGTACTGGTCGATGAACCGGGACCGGGTCTGCACCGAGCCCGTCGGCTGGGCGGACGGCAAGTGCAGCAGCGTCGAGCAGCAGCCCTACGAATTCACCAAGATCGTTTCTCGGTACCAGTGATCCAGCAGTACTAGTGATCCCCCACCCGCGATTCCCCGGAGAACCAGCATGAAACTGTTCACCAAGCTGTTCGCGGTGCTCGCCGCCGGGACGCTGCTCCCGCTGACCGCGGGCGCGAGCGCCGCCGCACCCGAACCCGCCGCACCCGAGCCCGTTGCGCTGAAAACCGCGCCGTACGTAGACGTCACGCAGGAAAAGCCCACCCTGCCCGAGATCGCCGAAGCCACCGGGCAGAAGACCTTCACGCTGGCGTTCGTGCTCGGCAGCGCCGCCGGATGCACCCCGATGTGGGGCGGTGAGAAGGCGCTGGACGATCCCGCCGTCCTCGGCCAGATCGAGCAGCTGCGGGCGCAAGGCGGCGAAGTCGCCGTCGCCACCGGTGGCGCGATGGGCCCGTACCTGGAGAGCGTCTGCGGCACCGCCGACGAACTGCTCGGCGCCTACAAGCAGATCCTCGACGCCACCGGCTCGAACCACCTCGACGTCGACGTCGAGGCGAACATCCCGCAGGACACCGTCAACGAGGCGCTGGCCAAGCTGCAGGCCGAACGCGGCACCGAGGTCAGCTACACGCTGCGCGTGCAGGGCGACGAAACCGGCGTGGACCCGTATTCGCTGCAGGTGCTCCAGAGCGCGGCCGCGCACGGCGTCGACGTCACCGTGAACCCGATGGCGATGGAGTTCGGCTCCAGCAAGCCATGGGGCGACGCGGTGATCGCCGCCGCGGAGAGCACGCTCAAGCAGATGAAGGGCATCTGGCCGGACCTCAGCGACGCCGACCTGAAGGCGAAGCTGGGCGTGACGCCGATGATCGGGCGCAACTACAACGGCAACGTCTTCACCCAGGACAACGCCAGGCAGCTCGTCGAGTGGGCGAACACCAACAAGATCGGGCTGCTGTCGTTCTGGTCCGCCGGCCGGGACAACGGCAGCTGCCCCGGCGGCGGCGTCTCCCCAACCTGCAGCAGCATCGACCAGCAGCCGTACGAGTTCACCAAGATCCTCCAGGACTTCACCGGCTGATCCGGGACCGATCGACCACAAGCCGAAGGGCCGTTCCCACCCGGGGACGGCCCTTCGGCTTGCACGATGATCGGTTACCGCGTCTGGTGCGGTCGCGTCACCTCGGGCGCAACGACGAACCGGCGCAGCGCGGCGCGATCAGCCGTTTCGCCCGGCCGGCCGCTTTCCGGCCTTGTCCGGCCGGGCAGCTTGCAGGAGAGCCTTGACGCGGATCTTGATCCGGTGTGCCAGCGACTTCGTCGCCGCTTTCCGCTCCTGCTCACCACTCCTGCGCAAGCGCTGCTGCTCATCGGTCAGTTCGTTGGTGTAAGTGCCACCGGTCGAGATGGCGTGCTCGACCGCTTGGTAGACCGTTTCGAGCTGGTGCTCCCACTTCCCCGACCCGGTCTGCCTGATTTCGACGATGGCCGCAGGAGTCATGGAGCGGGCTCCGGTGTATTTCACCTGGTCCGTCCTGGTTTTGAGCGCCCCCATCCCGGCATACAGTTCACGAAGTTCGTCGATCAGCTTTCGCAGCTCGTGCCCTTCTTCCGGGATGGGGATCGGCTCGGTCGACGGGCGTTGACCGACGCCCTCGCCGATCTTCGGGATGACGTCCCGGCGCTTCGGGTTGACGTCCTGGCGCACCTCGGCCGCGAGTCGCTCGGCCTTCTCCCTGTCGGTGAGCCCCGCATCGTCCGGGCCCAGTTTGCCGTGCGCGGTCAGCAGATCCCGTCCCGGGCGGCCGTCGCGCGGAACCATTTCCGTCAGCCACTCGGTCCTGGTGGTGGTGATCTCCATGGCTCGGCTGTCGTCCATCGGGTCGTCGAACCATTGGTTCAGCAGCCGATCCTCTTCCAGTGGATCCTTGAGCTCGGGTCGTTCCGCCACCAACCGCACCCAGGCGTCCACATCGGCCGCGATTGCGTTCCGTTCCGCCTCGGGCAACATCCCGAACATCGCCGCGAAATCGGTGCGCGCCAGCACGGGGAACACGCCCTTGGGAAAGGTCCGCCTCGCGTCCACAGCACCCTGTTCCAGGTAGCTGTCCAGCAGGTTTATGAAGCCGAGCAGATCCTTGCTCGGTTCGACGACAGGTCCGAGACGCTGCGCTTCACCTTCCGGACGTCGCTGTTGCGGAACATCACCCCGGGGCGTGATCTTGACCCCGAGTCCCTCCAATTCGGTGAACAGCTGGTGCATCGCCGCGAGCGGTACCCCGGCGGTCACCTGCACACTCGGCGAGAAAATTCCCGCTGGCAGCAGCTGATACTCGTCCACACCACCTTTCAGCACACCCGCGGAGAACTGGCGACGCTGCTTCAGCAATTCGTCTTTGAGCGCGATCATTCCTTTCAGCATCTTGTCCCACTCGTTGCGATTCACCACGCCCGGCGGGTTGGTCACCATCTCGATGTTGGACTGTTCCGCCCCGCCGAACTCGGCCTGCAGCTGAAAGTACGGACGGTGCACCAACGCAGTGCCTTTCGGGACCGGCTTGCCCGCTTCATCCTTGACGCGCCAATGGTTCTCCTCCAGCTCGGCACCGACGGCGCGCTGGAGGACATCTGGTCCGCCGCTATTCGGCCCGGCCGTCCGGGCGTCCCGTTCCGGTGCCGGATCGCCGCGCATCGCCCGCGTGGCGTCGGCCTCGGCGGCGCGCTCGTCCGGGTCGCCCGGATCGGAAACTTTCATCCCGTCACCGGTGTCGGTCCCGGAGACCGGCCCGGTGCGCTGCTGCACGACGTGCGCCAGCTCGTGTGCCAGTACGTGCTTGCCCACTGCGGACGTGGTGTCGTAATGGCCTCGGCCGAAAACGATGTGCGAACCCGCGGTGAAGGCTCTCGCCTGCACCGAATGCGCGGCGCTCGCCGCCTCCGATCCGGTGTGCACGCGGACATCGGAGAAATCCGCACCGAGCCGTTTTTCCATGTCCGCGCGAACATGCCCGGCCATCGGCGCACCCGAAGAACCCAGTGCCCGATCGACGGCGGTGCGCTGCACCAATCCGGCGACTGCGGCATTACCCACCAGGCGTTGCAGTGCGAGCAGTCCCGGTGCCGACCCCTCCACCGGGTTTCGCCGTGCCGATCGGGTCGTCACGTCCCGCCGTCCTGGATCCTGCTCGTGTGCGTACATCCGCCCGTCTCCGTCCCGGATCAAGACCTTCCGCCAGAGGGCTTTCCCGCATGGCAGCAGAAACGGCACGGAATCGATAGCCGTCGACGGACACAACCCGTTGCCCGAAAGGGCAGCCCTGCACCCCGTTCCAGGTACGCGCTCGACACCGGCGCGATCAAGCGGTGGTTCAGCCAGGGTGGTGCGGCTAGATACACTCGGCTCGTTGATCAAGTCGGGCGGCGAGGAGCGTTGATGGCGGCCGAGAACACACCTGCCGGCACGGGAGGACGCGATATCGATCTCGAACGTCCGAGCGCTGCGCGAATGTACGACTGGTACCTCGGCGGCAAGGCGAACTACGCGATCGACCGCGAGTTCGGCAAGACGATCCTCGAGGTGTTCCCGATCGTGCGGCCGGTCGCGCTGGCCAACCGCTACCTGCTGCACCGCATCGTGCGGCACCTGGTCGGTCGCGGTGTGCGGCAGTTCGTCGACCTCGGCTCGGGCGTGCCCACGGTCGGCAACGTGCACCACGTGGCCGACGAGGTCGCCCCGGACAGCCGGGTGGTCTACGTCGACTACGAACCCGTCGCGGTGGCGCACTCGCAGCGCTTGCTCGACAAGCACGGCGACCCGGAACGGCACGCCGTGGTGCAGGCCGATCTGCGCTCCCCGAAGTCGCTGTGGAAGCAGGTGCGCGCCACCGGTGTGGTCGATCCGGCGGAACCGATCGCCTTGCTGATGATCGCGGTGCTGCACTTCGTGCCGGACGACGACGAGGTCGAGCAGGCGCTCGTCCAGTACCGCGACCTGCTGCCCGCCGGGTCGTACCTGGCGATCTCACACGCCACTGTGGACGGTGCGCAGCCGCAGCGGGCCGCGGAGTACCTGCAGCTGGTGCAGCGCTACGACCAGACCGCCAATCCCGTCCGGCTGCGGAGCTGGGACGAGACCCGCGCGCTGTTCGGCGACTTCGAGCTGATCGAGCCCGGGATGGCCTGGGCCCCGGAATGGCATCCCGAGGACGCGAGCCCCGGAACGGGCAAGAAGTTGTTCAACACCGCGGACGAGTCCGTCGTCTGCGCCGCGGTCGGCTACAAAGCCGAAGGCTGAACGGTTCGAGTCGCTCACCGGAAAGCCTTCGGCGAGCCCCCGGAGCTGCACTGCTCCGTTGGTCGCAGTGCGACCGCCCCGATGCGCCTCGACCGGCCTCGCGAACCCGACGTCCGGTGAAGAGCGGATGAACGGCAGACGTATCCGCCCGGTGCGCACCGTGATCGCTCCTAGTGTCGAGTCGCCGACCGGCCGCACGAGGAGACGACGGACATGGGCAGTGTGTGGGCAGGACTCGGCGGCATCGTCGCCGAACCCGGCACCCCGCTCGCGATCGCGCTCGCGATTCTGATCACGATCACCGCGCCGCTGGCGGACCGGTTCGTCATCCGGCGCAAACGCATCGACTACCGGGTGCTCTACAACTCGAAGATCGGCCTGAACCCGATCCCGCAGGACATCGCCTCCACCGAAGCGGACCCGCGACTGCGGCACCTGACCACCACTGTGGACCGGATGAGCGTGGCCATCATCCGGATCCGCAACGTCGGCAGCTTCGACATCGAGCGCAAGGACTTCGAGACGCCGATCTCGTGCACCTTCGGCCGCCGCGTGGTGTGGGACGCGCGGATCTCCGAGGCCAGCACCGACGACCTGCACCAGCGCGCCAAGAACAACCTGGTCTTCTTCTCCGACGAGACGGCACCGGAGGCCGCGAACCGGCGGGAGCAGCCGCGGGAACCGGGCAACAACCTGCGCGCCCTGCGGGACTGGCTCGCCCGCCGCCTGTCCAGCTCGATCGAACCGGCGCAGCAGACCCCGGCGACCGAGCTGGGACCGCAGTGGCACGGGGTCCGGCTGACCCGGCTCTCGTTGCGGCGCAACGAGAAGTTCAAGCTCGTCGTGGTACTGCAGGAGCCCGAGGACGCGCCGGCGGGCGAGATCACCAAGACGATCCGCGTCGACGGCCGCATCGAGAACGGCTGGTTCAAGGACGATAAGGCGCAGCCGCGCTTGACCTGGACCCGGCTGGCGGTGGGGCTGAGCGTGCTGCTCACCGGAGCGTTGATCGGCACTTCGCTGTTCGGCGTGATCACCCGCGAACCCGCGCATTGCGCGAGCGGCGAAGTCCAGATCACCGGCTCCAGCGCGTTCCTGCCGATCGTCGAAGAGATCGCCGACGAGTACGAGAAGGACTGCAGCGGTGCGAAAATAAACGTCGCCCCGACCAGCAGCATCGACGGACTCGACGCGCTGCGCAATGCGCGGAGCGATTCGGCTCCGGACCGGGCGGTGTTCTCCGACGGCCGGGCCGCGGACACCGCCGCGTCCGAACCGCCGGCACCGGTCGCCCTGGTGACTTACGCGATCGTGGTGAACAACGAGGCCGGGGTGCACGAGATCAGCACCGCCGACCTGCGGGCCATCTTCTCCGGCGAGAAGACCGACTGGAGTCAGGTGGCCGGCGGTTCCCCCGGCCCGATCAAGATCGTGGACCGGGACGATTCTTCCGGCACCCGCCGCACGTTCGAGCGCAAGATCGCCCCGGGCACTTCGAGCGGACCGCTGCCGATGTGCGACAGCCGCGAACTGTCCCGGCAGGACGCACCGGTGCACTGCCAGGCCGCCGACACCGAAGCCCTGCTGAACAGGGTCGGGACCACTCCAGGGGCGATCGGTTACGCCGACGCCGGCGCCGCGGGCCGGGAAGTCGCCGAGGACGCGAACCTCACCGTCGTGCCGATCGACGCGACCCGTCCCGAACCGGACAACGTTCCGCGCTACCGCTTCTGGACCGTGGAGCAGCTCTACACCGCGGAACCGGTCTCCCCCGACTCGTTGCTCGGGAAATTCAAGCAGTACATGGCCGCGGAACCCGCCTTGGGAATGCTGCGCGACGCCGGTTACCCGCCATGCGCCGACCGGAAAGCGACTGCCGACTGCCGCGCTCAATGAGCACTTCGACACCGCGGAAGGATCTCGCTGATCGCACAACGTCGCCAATGTTTCCCGCAATGTGATCGCCCGCGCACCGCTCGCCGATCTCACCGCAACTTCACAACCGCCTCGCACGAGCGGAAAAGCTCGATTTGTGCGGCACGACACCCCCCACTTGTGGACCGTGCGGTACCGGTTTGCGTAGCCTGTGCGCGGCTTCGCGATGATCGGTCACCGATTAGGTGGCGGACGCGAATCGAGCCGAATCGGTTGGACCGTGGCCGGTTCGGTGCCATTCGGGCATAGCGCCTCGGACGGTCGGGGGTCGATGAGGCGGTGGGAGCAGCAAAGGAGTCTTGTGCGTTCAGTGTCGTCGTCCCGATTGAAGCGCTCGATGGGCGGTGCCCTGGCCGCCACGGTGGTCGTCACCACCGTCGGCGTGTCCACCCCGCAGGCGATCGCGCAGCCGCCAGGCAACGCATCGGAAGCCCAGAAGCAGCTCAGGGACCTGGGGCGCAAGGCCGAGGAACTGACCGAGGCGTACAAGGGCGCGCAGGACGATCACGCCAAGCGCCAGGACGACCTCAACCGCGCGAACGCGGAAGCCGAACAGGCCGGCCGCGTCGCCGAGCAGGCGCGCGCCGAGGAGGAGCGGTTCCGCCAGCAGGTCGACGGCCTGGTCAGCGCGTCCTACCAGGGCGCCCGGATGAGCAAGCTTTCGGCGCTGCTGGTCAGCGAGTCGCCGAACGACTTCCTGGATCGCGCCTCGGCGTTGGACGCGCTGGGCAAGGACAACAACAAGGCAGTGCAGACCTTGTCCGGCGCCACGCACCGCGCCGAAGGCGCCGAGCAGCAGGCCCAGGACGCGCGCAACCGCGCCACGCAGGCGGAGGCCGACGCGGCCCGGCTGGAAGGTGAGATCGCGGCCAAGAAGGGCGAAGCGGACGCCCAGGTCGCCAAGGTCAAGCAGCAGTACAACAGCCTCAGCGCGCAGGAGCAGGAATCGATGTCCGGCGGCAGCAGCAACGTCGGACTGCTGGGCGGTGCCGGCGTCGCCATCCAGGCGGCCAACGCCGCGCTGGGCAAGCAGGGCTCGCCGTACGTCTTCGGCGCCAAGGGGCCGAGCCAGTTCGACTGCTCCGGGCTCGTGCAGTGGTCCTACCAGCAGGCCGGTGTTTCGCTGCCCAGTGGCACGAAGGCACAGATGCAGGCGGGCGAGAAGGTCTCCAAGAGCGAGATGAAGCCCGGTGACGTGATCTTCTTCTACAGCTCGGGCAGCCACAACGGGATCTACATCGGCGGCGGCAAGATCGTGCACGCGCCGACCGAGGGCCAGGACGTCACGGTCGAAGAGGTCGAGTACATGGGTCAGGTCAACAGCGTCCGCCGCTTCGCGGGCTGAGCGCTGGCCGTTGCTTCGTGCGGCGCAGGTTCGGCGGCCTGCGCCGCGGAACTTCCGCGCGATCCGGCCTCACCCCGGATCGGCCGGGAGATCCGCCACGGCGGCTTCCAGCACGTGGTAACTGCGGTCGACGGCGGTGGCGGACACGAGCCGGAATCCCGAGCGGGCCAGCAGTTCGGCGAATTCCGGCTCCGTGCGCACCCGGCCGCCCGACGTGGTCAGCAGGATGAGGTCGCGCAGCGGCACGTCCGATTCCGCAGGCGGCCGGGCGTCACCGAGGTTTTCGACCAGCAGCAGCCGGGCGTGCGGGCGCATCGCGCGTCGGCAGGCCCGCAGGATCTGCGACGCGGGCCGGTCCGCCCAGTCCTGGATGACGCTTTTGAGCAGGTAGGCGTCCCCGCCTGCCGGGAGCTCGCCGAAGAAGTCGCCGATGACCCGCTCGCAGCGCTGCCCGGCGTCCGCGAACACGGCAGCCCCGCACCCGGCAGCGGTGTCCACGAGAACGCCCCGGATGCCGGGATTGCGTGCGAGCACGGCGTTCAGCAGCGCGCCGTTGCCGCCGCCGACGTCCACGACGGTGCCGAACCGGGCGAAGTCGACGGCATCGGCCAGCGCCGGTGCCACCGCCAGCGTCTCCTGGCCCAGCCCGTCGCGGACAGCGGACGCCAACGCCGGATCCCGGTCGCAGTAGTCGTAGAAGTCGACGCCGAACTCGCGCGCGAACCCGGTTTGGCCGGTTCGCACGGTCTGTTCCAAGGATTCCCACGCCCGCCAGACGGGTTCGGCGCAGAACAGCTCGATCATCGAGGCGACCGGACCCTCGCAGCGCAGTTGGTCGCCGGTGGGGGTGAGGGCGAAACGAGCGGGTCGTGCTTCGGCGACGATCCCGATGTGCTCCAGCCCGCGCAGCAATCGGTGCAGCGCGTCGGGCCGGGTCTCGGTCTGCGCGGCGAGCTCGTCGACGCTGAGCTGCTCGTCGGCAAGCGCGTCCGGGATCCGGAGGCGGACCGCCGCGTGCAGCATCCGCGAGGCGAGGTAGCCGTAGCACAGCGTGAGCAGCTGCCCCCGGCCTGCGGCCGCATCGGCGGTGGCCGCGCTCCCCTGCTCGGACTCGCGATCTCCCGGCGACGCGGTTTCCCGGATCTTCATGGGCGTGCTCCGTTCAGTGGCCGGAAATCCGGACTCGTCGGCGCGGAATCGGCGGGGTTTCCCAACGCGAAGTTCGCCACGTGCACGACGTCCTCCCGGTAGGGGCGCAGGAATTCGGGACTCGCTTGCGGTTCGACCGCTGCGGTGGCGCACGGGGCGAGTCCGAGATCGGTGGCGACCAGGTACATCGTCTGCAGCAGGCAGCCGGTGTCGCGGTAGATGAGGCTCAGCGTCATGCCGCCGTACTTCCACCGCACGCGCTGGTGGTACGCGGCGAGGTAGATGCTCACCGGCGGCGGGTGCTCGGTGAGCGTGGGGCGGCAGATGAGCCGATGCTGCAGGTCGTCCAGCTCCGCGTCCCATGGCTGCAACTTGGCGAGCTGATGCGCGAACGGGTCGTAGTGGTACGCACCGGGCGGCAGATCCGCCACGGCGCGCGCGAGGACGTAGATCTCCAGGCTGTGCCTGCCGCCGCCGGAAGCGCTCGGCCGTCGAGTGGCCTGCAACCGGTCCGGTCCGAGCCATCCGCGCACGCGCGCCGAATCGCCCAGGAATCGGCCCAGTTCCGCTGAACCGACCGGGGTCTCGGCGAAGTCGCGGATGCTCGTGCGCGACCGGAGCAGCTCGCGCAGCGGCCGGCTGTCCCCTTCGCCGGCGGGCAGCGGGATCACCTCGGACGCTTCGCGGTGGCGCAGCCGAGCCGGTGGGATGTCGACTTCGTCGAGGCGGGAGCGGGCGATGCCGCCCCGCGCGGCGAGTGCGTGCACCGCGAGTTCCGGGGGCGTCGGGTTCGGCGGGTCGTCCACGACCTGCGCATCGTCGACCGGTTCGACGATGCCCGCCTCCGCGAGCCGCGCCAGCAGCGCCTCGGTCTCCTGCGGGCCGGGCGCCGCCCCGTCTTCGAGGGCGAGTTCGCCGGGCAGCACGGGTGCCGACATCCGGTTGAGCACTCCGAGCAACGTCCGCTTGACCGCGAATCGCCGCAGTGTGCGGGAATCGACCAGCACGACGCCGTCGTGCTCGCTGCCCCATTCCAGGATCAAGTCCGGGTTGCGCCGGTAGCGCCTGTTCATCGCAGTCCTCGCAGTGGTTCGCCGGACGGGTCCGGGCGCGGCACGAACAGGCAGCCGCGAAGCAGGGTCGCTACCACCGGCCCGATCGGGTAGCGGCGGTGTTCCTGGAAGGCGGTGAACGAGGTCAGCGGCAGCAGGGTCACCGGCTCGTCGCCGGAAGCACCCAGCGCGGCAGTGCCCGGTTCGCCGCCTGCGGCGGCCGCCGAGAACACCTCGAGCGGTGCCAGACCCGCTTCGACGAGCAGGTTCATCTCCTCCCACAGTCCCCGGCCGGGCAGCACGCCGGGGTTGGGTGTGTCGCTGCCGGGCACCAGCCGGACTCCTTCCCCGGCCAGGCGCGCCACGACGGCCGACATCTCGGTGCCCGCCGCACGGCAGTGGTGCAGCTGCCGCTCGGTCCACGGTTGCGAGATCAGCGGCATCCGCCGCCAGAAAGCCGCGGTCGCGGGATCGGCACCGGCGAAACTCCAGGAATCCGCGGCTTCTACGGCCAACCGGTGCTGCACCACCAAGGTGGGGCACAACCTCGTCCCTGCGGGAAGCTGCGGCCACGAGTCACCGTCCCGTTGCGCCCACCGCCGGTGCAGGGCGTGCGCGCCGCCGCGGCCGTCACCGCGAGGTGCCAGACATGCGACGTGCTCGATCTCGTCGACCCCGGCGCGCAACGCGGCCGGTGCGCCACCAGGAGCCGGATGCACGGCCACCCGGAGGTTCCGGGCGTGTGCCCGGCGCACCACGGCTGCGATCAGCTCTTCCGGGAACTGCGCGTACAGCTTGATCCAAGAGGCTCCGCGCGCTGCTGCCGCCTCGACGACGCCGGGCAACTCCTCGGCTTTTTCCCATCGGGTCGCGATGTCCAGCCGAGGTTCTCCCGGGCGGTCCAGCAGCGGGCCGCCCAGCACGACCTCCGGTATCGGGTCTCCGCAATGCCGGGCGGCGGGCACGGGGTGCTCGGTGCCCGCGGTCGAACCGAGGTCCCGGATTCGGCAGATGCCGTAGGCCACGAAGTCCGGCAGCGCCATTCCCGGGTGCAGGTGCACGTGGGCGTCTTCCAGCGCCGGAGCCGCCAGAGCCTGCGGGTATCGGCGCGCGACCGGTGGGCCGCCGGGTGCTGCCGCGCCGCGGCGCAGCGTCCACCTCCGGTCGCTCCACACCGTCAGAACGTGCTTGTCGCGCACCAAACCCGCGCCGGTCAGCGCCCCGCCGACCTCGATCCGATAGGGGGCGTTCGCGCGGCACAGCGAGTGTTCGACGCGCGGCGCCTCCGGTGTGCAGGGCATGGGTCCTCACGCCATCGGCAGCGGCAGCGGGTTGAGCTCCTGCTCGCCGAGCGGCTGCTCGCGCAGGCCCATCCGCACCGGTGCCTCGAACACGCGGCGGCCGCCGAGATGCCGGAACTTCTGGGAGAAGACCACCGGCTGCAGCCCCGGAACGATGCTGCGGACGACGCTCACCCCGCACTCGGCGACGTCGATCGGCGTGATGTCCACGGCGACGGGCCGATGACCGGCCGCGGCCAGCCGCGCCACGATTTCGTCCACATCGGACTCACTCGGTCGCCGGGACGGCGGCACCTGCTGCAGCGGCCCCTCGCGCGTCCAGTCCAGCAGTTCGGCGCGGTCCGCGCGGCAGTAGTAGAGGTAGAAGTCCCACATGTGCCCCAACGTGACGCCGTCCTCGGGCACCGCGCGGGTCCGGAACAGGCCGTCGATCTGGCAGAACCCGAGTTCCAGTTCCTCGCAGGCGCCGAGCAGCGCTTCGCCGGTGTCCAGCGCGGATCGGCTGGAGTGCAGGACGATCGGCCGTTCCGGAGTCGTCAGCCGCCCCTGCAGCAGGATCGTCGGGATGCCGAGGTCCGTCGTGATGTCCTTGGCGATGACCTCGATACCGCGCAGCCGCATCCGTTCCGCCACGGTGCGCACCGCACCCGGCGGGAGGCCGTCCAGGTCGAGGCTGGGCGCGCGGAGCCGGTTGTACCAGTAGACCGCGAAGGCATCGCGTTCGACCACTTCGAGCAGCCCGCCGCGAAGCGCCTGGTCGCGGGTACTACCCGCGGCCAGCCCGGTGGAGACCGAATTCAACAGGCGTTCGCGGCGGTTCGGCGCCTTGTAGGGCACGTAAACGGTGCCTGCAGGCACGTAGCGCGGTTGCCCGGTGCTCAGGTCGACTCCCACGACCCAGTCGATCACCAGCTCCGGGTGGTAGGGCGCGAAACGCCGGAACGAGCGGTATTCCGCCGGTGAACCCAGCGGCAGCTCGCGCGGATCCACCGCGGCGGCGCCCAGCTCCGACAACGAGCCGCGCACGAAGTCGTCCGGGTCGTAGATGCCCGCCGCGTAGCGCTCCAGCCCCTCGCCCAGCGCGCACACGCGTGCTTCCAGCGGATCGTGCTTGGCCGAGCCGCTCACCGTCCACGCCGAGACCGCGGAGAACCACCCCGTCTCCGTGCCGCCGACGGTGTTGGCCAGCGTCGTTTCCGAACCCTCCGGGCGCCGGTCCTGAACCGAGGCGAAGATGCCGGTGAGCGGGTCGATGGCGCGCTGCATCCGCTGCCAGCTCGCGGCGAGCGCGGGCGCCGTTCCGTCCTGCTGGGGCGGCGTGCGCACCTCGCGAGCGCAGGCGGGACACCCCGGCAGGTGCAGAGCGGGATGCCGCGTGCTCGCCCAGGAATCCAAGTCCAGTTCGACGAGTTCGGCCGCATCGCCACCATCGCCGGTACCGGCACCTACCGCGCGCAACACGGTGTGCGCCACCAGCCCGATCATGGCGTCGTGGCTGGGCCAGCCGGGCTCCGAGCAGGTGCCGAGCAGGAGTTCCAGCGGCGCGTCGGCGATGTCCTGGCCGGGCCAGTTCGCGCGGATCCGCCGGACCACGCACAGCGGGCACGCCGTGCTCGGCGGGCGCAGCACCGCGGTGTGGAGTTTCCGCGGTGTGCAGGCGAAAACGACGATCGGTGCCCGGTTCCCGAGCGCGCGTTCGGTCACGGCCCGCAGGTCGTCCTCCGGCGCGACGAGCGGAAGCACCCAAGCCTGCGCGGGGCGGCCGTCCGTCCCGTCGCGGCCCGTAGCGTCGCGGGCAGTCCCGTCGCGGGCCGCCGCGTCGCAGGTCGTCGCGACCCCGTTGTTCCGCAGGGACGATGCGATCGAGATGCTCAGCTGATCGTCGCCCAGCACCCGCACCGCTCCGGCTTGCGCGCGCGGAGGCTCGTAGGAGAGGTGCCTGCGCAGCGGTTGATCGGCGGGCACCATCAAGCCGCGTTCGGCGAGCCCGGCGAGGGTGCTTTCCGGGAGTTCCCACCACGCCACCTCCGCCGTTGCGCCGGCCCGCGGCACCTCCGGTCCCGCCGCTCCCCTTTCAGCCGCTCCCCTTTCAGCCGCTTCCGGGGCCGTTTCCCGGGCGGCGACCGGAACGCGCAGCGCGCCGCTGCTGCTGCACACGTACAAATAGCGCCCGTGCCAGCGGAAGCGCACATCGGCGCGCGGAACCATCGACGAATGCGACGTGCTCAATCCTTCACCTCATCCGGTGCTGTGCGGACTCGGGTGCCGTGCTCCGGTGCCGTGCGGACTCCAGTGCCGCGCCGAATCAGGGGATGCCCACGATTGCGCACCCGCTGCAGACTCGGCAACAGGGCCCAACGCCCTGATCAGCCGAGCAGAAGCCGGCGCGTTTCGGAGACCGCAGGCCGAGTTCGCACCCGGCCTGCGGAGCCCTGGCATTGCGGCGACCCGCGTCAGCCGCGTGCGCCCGTCATTCCTCGTCGTCGCCCGACTCGTCGACGGCGAAGGAGGACGAGGAGCTGATCGGCACCGCCTCGGTGTCCTTCGTGGTGATCTCCTCGAATTCGTCCATGAGCTCCATGAAAACACTCCCTTCCGGATTTTCGTGGAATGCCGAATTGGCTTCCTCATATTATCCAGATGATGGTGAAAGGTCCACCACCATCACCGGAAAAGGCTACCGCTGCTCCGTTGCGGTTAATTTCGAGCCCAAAACTCCGTCCTGCAACTGCTACCGACGAGCGATTCCCGCAATTGTGCGCACTCCGCCCGGCACGATCAGATAGCGCGCAAATATTCAGCATTCATGGCAAATATTCGGATTCGTCGCACGGTCACATGCGAATGAACGGCGCCCCGCACGAGTCGCCCGCAGCGACCGCCCGGCGCCAGCATCGCGAACCGGAACCAGCGCGCCGACTCCGGCGGGAAGCCCGTGGGGTTCCGGCTGTGTGAGGCTCCGCGGATCTACCGCGTCGCGACGACGGTTCCCCAGACGTGCGTGAGGGTGCGGTCGCCCGCGGGGCCTTGCGGGCGCAGGCCCGTCGGCGTGCCGCCTGCGAGTTCGGCGTCGAAGGTGCGGTGGATCTCGGCGCGGTCCTGCTCGGGAGTGCCGCTGCGCGACATCCAGTCTTCGACGTCGAGCGGGTTGTCCCTGGTCGTCGTGGACACCACGGTGGCCCCGGCTTCGGTGAGCATCCGGTGGATCTCTTCGACCGTGCGGGTGCGGTTGTGGCTCGGATCGCGCAACCGCTCCACGCGGGTGTTCTCCGCGGCGAGTTCCGGAGCTTCGAGGACCATGTCGGTGATGCCGATCCGGCCGCCTTCGCGGGCCACGCGGGCCATCTCGCGCACGACCGCCGCCGGGTCGGCGACCTGGTGCAGCGAGATGCGGCAGGCCACCAGGTCGAACTGGGCGTCCAGCCAGGGCAGGGCCGTCGCGTCGCCGCGGGCGAAGGTGATGTTGCGCAGTCCCTCGGCCCGCGCCAGCCGGTCGCCTTGCGCCAGCATCTCGGGCGTCAGGTCGATCGCGCTGACGTGCCCGAGCCGCGGCGCGAGCGCGCGGCCGAGGTGCCCGGCGCCGCAGGCCACGTCCAGCGCCTGTTCGCCCTCCCGCGGATCGAGCTGGTCGACGATCCAGTCCAGGCCGCTGGTGGCGAAGCCGGTGTCGGTGAACGTGCCTGCCTGCAGCCGGAACTGCTCCCGGACCCGGTCGTCGTGCGCGCCGGTCATGCCCTCCGCCGTTCTGCTGATCGCACCGCTGCCGACCTACCCGGCGACCTTGGCGACCGTGCCGCCGGTGACCCGCCGCAGCTCGTCCGGAGTCACCGAGAACACCGCGTTCGGCGTGCCCGCGGCGGCCCATACGACCTCGTACCGGAACAGGTCCTCGTCGATGACCACGGTGGCCGGTTCGTTCTGCGCGACCGGAGGAACCCCGCCGACGCTGTAGCCGGTCCGCTTCTTCACCGTCTTGGCGTCCGGCTGGGTAAGCTCGGCGTCGAGCAGCTCGCCGACCGCGTCGACCGAAACCCGGTTCGTGCCGGAGGCGATCACCAGCACCGGCTGTTCTCCGGCGAGGAACAGCAGGCTCTTCGCGATCTGCGAGACGGTGGTGCCGATCGAGTCCGCCGCGTCCTGGGAAGTCCGGGTGCTGCTGTCGAGTTCGCGGACCTCGGTGCGGACACCGAGGTTTTCCAACGTGTCGGCGACTCGCTGGGCTTTGGCGTGCATCGGTTCCCTCCTGAGCGTCCGTGCGTCTCGTGCTCCGGCACGCCACTCTAGTGCAAGTCGATCAGTCCGTCCGCGAATTTCGAGGCCGCCCGGCCTGGGCGCGCGGATTGGGGTTTCGCCTACTTTTTCCGCGATAGGTATGGGGTCCCCGGCACCGACCGCGCTGAGGAGATCCCATGCCGCCTCCGGCTGGAACCGGTTTGCTGCGCAAACCGGACACGACGCTGCCGCACCGGCTGGCGCGCTCGGCCCGCACCGTGCAGGACGCCGCGGTGCCGATGCCGCGGCTGCGCGCGTGGATCGCCGAGCGCGGCGCCGCGCAGCTGCACCACGTCGAGCGGATCCCGTTCGCGGACCTGCACAGGTGGCGCTTCGACGACGCCACCGCCGACCTCGCGCACGACTCCGGGCGGTTCTTCCGCATCCAGGGGTTGCGGGTGCGCAGCGATCACGGTCCGGTGACCGGCTGGACCCAGCCGATCATCAACCAGCCGGAGATCGGCATCCTCGGCATCCTGGTGCGCGAGATCGATGGCGTGCTGCACTGCCTGATGCAGGCGAAAACCGAGCCCGGCAACGTCAACGGCGTCCAGCTGTCGCCGACCGTGCAGGCCACCCGCAGCAACTATCAGCGGGTGCACGACGGCAACGCGGTGCCGTACCTGGAGCACTTCCGGGACGCGCCGGAGCGCAACGTGCTCGCCGACGTGCTGCAGTCCGAGCAGGGTTCGTGGTTCTACCGCAAGCGCAACCGGAACATGGTCGTGGAGGTGCGCGAGCCGCTGCCGGAGCACGAAGACTTCCGCTGGGTCACGCTCGGGCAGCTGCACGCGCTGCTCGCCGAGGAGAACCTGGTGAACATGGACGCGCGGACGGTCCTTTCCTGCTTTCCCGGCGGGTTCGAGGGGGCCGCCGAGGGGTCCGCTTCGGACTCGTTGGGCGCCGCGCTGACCGGCTCCGGCGATCCGGCCGCGGGCAGCCTGCACACCACCTCCGAGGTGCGCAGCTGGATCACGGCGCAGCACGCCGAGCACCAGGTCCGCGCCGACCTGATCCCGCTCGGCGCGGTCCGCGGCTGGCGCCGCACCCCGGACGAGATCCGGCACGACGAGCACAACTTCTTCAGCATCGTGGCCGTGGACGTGCGCTCGAACAGCCGCGAGGTGACCGGCTGGACCCAGCCGTTGCTGCGCCCGCACGGCATCGGCATGGTGGCGCTGCTGGTCAAACGAGTGGACGGCGTGCTGCACGCACTGGTCAACGCCAGGGTCGAACCCGGTTACCTCGACGTCGTGGAGCTGGCACCGACCGTGCAGTGCACCCCGGAGAACTACGACCGGCTGGGCGTGGACTACCGGCCACCGTTCCTGGACGCGGTGCTGCACCGGCCCGCCGAGCGGGTGCTGTTCGACACCGAGCTGTCCGAGGAAGGCGGCCGGTTCCACCAGGCCCGGAACCGGTACCAGATCATCGAGGTGGAACCCGGTTGCACCGCGGACGATCTGCCGGACTTCCGGTGGCTCACGCTGCACCAGCTCACCGAGCTGCTCAAGCACAGCCACTACGTCAACGTGCAGGCGCGCAGCCTGATCGCTTGCTTGCGGGGGCTGTCATGAGCCCGGTTCGGCTGGGTGTGCTCGGATGCTCGGCGATCGCCCGGCGCCGGAGCCTGCCCGCGGCCGCGGAGGTGCCGGAGCTGGTCACCACCGCGGTCGCCAGCCGAACCAGGGAGAAGGCCGAACGCTTCGCCGCCGAATTCGGTGCCACAGCGACGGATTACGAGTCGCTGGTGTCCGATCCGGACATCGACGCGATCTACCTCTCGCTGCCGAATTCGCTGCACCACGAGTGGACGCGGCGCGCGCTGGACGCAGGTAAGCACGTGCTGTGCGAGAAACCGCTGACCGGCAGCGCGGCGGCAACTCGCGAGCTGACCGCGCTAGCGGACGAGAAGCGCCTCGTGCTGCGGGAGAATTTCGCCTTCCTGCACCATCCCGTGCACGACCACGTTCGCCGACTGCTCGACCAGGGACGCATCGGTCCGCTTCGGACTTTTACCGCGACGTTCGGCATTCCGCCGCTGCCCGGCGAGGACATCCGGTATTCCGCCGAACTCGGTGGCGGCGCGTTGCTCGACGTCGGCGTGTACCCGTTGCGGGCGGCGCTGCTGCTGCTCGGGCCGTCGCTGTCGCTGGTGGGCGCGACGCTGCGAATGGATGCTTCGTCCGATGTCGACGTGGCCGGAAACGTGTTGCTGACCGCGGACTCCGGGGTCTTCGCCAACCTCGAGTTCGGCTTCGAGCACAGCTACCGAGCCCGCTACGCGCTCTGGGGCGGCACGGCGTGGCTCGGCCTCGATCGGGCGTTCACCCCGCCGCCGCAGCACCAGCCGGTCCTGCGCATCGAGGAGCAGGACCACGCCGAGGAGATCGTGCTGCCGCCGGCGCACCAGTTCCGCACCTCGCTTGGCTCGTTCGCGCAAGCCGTGCAACAGCGCACGCCGGAGGAAAAGCGCTGGGTGGCGGCTGCGGACGCGTTGGCCGCGCTGGTGGACGAGGTGCGCGAGCGCGCCGTGCGGGTCGAGGCGGCCTGAAGTGGAGATCGTCGGCCGCGGCTTCCTCGCCCGCCATCTCGCGCCGCACTTCGGTGCGCGCTACCCGGACGTCACCGTGATCGCTGCCGGGGTCTCCACGGCGGCCAGCACCGACTTCGCCGCTTTCGACCGGGAAGCGGAGCTCGTCGCGGACGTGCTGCGGCGATGCCGGAAGCAGCGGCGCACCGCGGTGTTCCTGTCCACCGCCTCTTCCGGGGTCTACGGCGCGGAGGGCTCGCCGGGCACCGAGGACGGCCCGGTCTTCCCGCGCACCGTCTACGGGCGGCACAAGCTCGCGCTGGAGCGGGTGTGCGCGCTGTCCGGCGCGCCCTACCTGATCCTGCGGCTCACCCACCTCGTCGGTGCCGGTCAGCAGCCGGACCAGCTGCTACCCGCGTTGACCCGCGGAGTTCTCTCCGGCGCGGTGGCCGTGCAGCCGGGCGCATACCGGGACCTGCTGGACGTTCGGCACGTTGCACCGACACTCGATGTGTTGCTGCGGCGGGGAATCCGCAATGACGTCTTGAATATCGCGTCCGGCCGCCCGATCGCGGTCCCGGACATCGTGGACGGTATCGAATCCCGGATGGACGTCCGCGCCGAGCGCCGCACCGTGCCCCGACCGCCGGAGCGCACTGTGGTCGACACCGCGAAGTTGCGCAGGCTGGTGCCCGAGTTCGCCGCGCACGACTTCGGTACGGGCTACCTAGACGATCTCCTGGACCGCTACCTGAGCGCTTTCGTGCAAGACGCCGTCGTCTTCAGCGGTTGAGGGTTCAGTCGCGCGCCAGGGCTTCCAACTTGCCGACCACATCGGACGGTGCGGGCAGCGATGCGGCCGCCGCGGCGAGCTCGCGGGCGGATTCGGTGAACGACGATTCCTCCAGCAGGCGACCGAAAGCGGCCTTGAGCCCGTCGACCTCCGCCGCGTGGTTCGGAATGTCCAGCCCGGCACCGGCCGCGCTGAACCGCCCGGCCATCACCGGCTGGTCGTACCCGCACGGCAATGCGAGCTGCGGCACTCCGGCCACCAGCGAGGTCATGCTCACTCCCCCGCCGCCGTAATGCGCCACCGCAGCGCATTCCGGCAACACCAAGCTCAGCGGCACGTCGGAGCGCACGATCACACCGTCCGGCAACGGTCCGGCCGCCGCGGCGTCGGCGGGTGAGGAAAGCAGCAGCACCTCCGCGCCCGCCGCGTTCGCGGCCTGAACGACCTGAGACATCTTGTTCACAACAGGCCCGAACGTGCGGGTCGCCGAGCGGCCCCACACCACGCACACCCGCGGTTTCCCGCCGCACGGCGGGATATCGCCCGGAACGCTGCCCGGACCGTTGTACGGGATGTAGCGACTCGGAACGGCCGCAGCTTCGTAAGACGGCCGCAGCTGCGGCGGGCACGGGTCCAGCACGTGATCGATGTGGTGGAACCCCATCTCGCCGAGGCCGTAACGCTCGAAGGCGGCACTGGTATCCACCGGTGCGTGCCCGTCCGGCGCCTCGCCGTAATCGTCGGCTGTGCCGAACGGGCCCCACAGCTGGAGCACGTCGGGTGCGCCGGTCATCTTCGCGACCAGCGGCCCTTCCAAGCTCTCCATGTCGTGCACCACGAGCTGCGGCCGCCATTCACGGGCGAAGGCCACGGCCGCGTCGGTGCTGCGGGTGGCGTTCGCGAGCATCTCCGGACGTAATTTCTCGTGCCACGCCGCGAAATCGAACGTTGCGAAGTCGACCGGCTCCGCGGTGTCCGGGTGCAGCGGCGGCTCCGGGTACGGCCAGCCGCCGCGCAATGCCGTGAGCAGGTTGATCAGCCGCGCCCCGCGCAGCAGGTCCAGGCTCGCCAGCCGCGGCACGGGCGTCATCCCGGCCCGCGCAACCGGGTCCACATCGGACTCGTTGCACAGCACCCGAACTTCGTGCCCGGCGGCCTGCAACGCCCATCCCAGCGGAACCATCGGGAAGTAGTGACCCGGCCACGGGGAAACCGCGAACAGCACTCGCATGGCCGCATCGTATTCCGCCGCAAATGGCAGAATCACTAGTGTCGTGGGCGGATTCCGAACGCCGATCTGGTCGTACCACGAGTCTTCCGGTGTTAAGCCCCTTGGTGCGGGACTCGGACTGTCCCATGCTGCACCTCGCGGCGACCCGGTTTGCTGGGACACACGACGAGAAACGGGGAATCCGACCCATGACCGTGTTCACGACCGCCCGCACCGTCCGATCCGCGCTCGATCCGGAACCGGACGCGGTGATGATCGAAGCCGTCGACGTGGGCAAGCGGTTCGGCTCGGTGCCCGCGCTGGAGTCGGTGAGCCTGCAGGTGCCGAAGGGCAGCGTGCTCGGCCTGCTCGGGCACAACGGTGCGGGCAAGACGACGCTGGTGAACATCCTGACCGCGATGCAGCCGGCCGGTTCGGGCACCGCCCGCGTCGCCGGGTTCGACGTGGCGGCGCAGCCGAAGGAGGTGCGCAAGCGGATCGGGCTGACCGGCCAGTTCGCCGCGGTCGACGAGCGGCTCAGCGGGCGGGAGAACCTGACCATGCTGGCCCGGTTGCTCGGCGCGGACACCTCGCGGGCCAAGGCGCGCGCCGACGAGCTGCTCACCGCGTTCGACCTGACCGAGGCGTCCGGACGGCAGGCCAGGACCTACTCGGGCGGGATGCGCAGGCGCCTGGACCTGGCGGCTTCGCTGGTCGGCAATCCCGAAGTGATCTTCCTGGACGAGCCGACCACCGGGCTGGACCCGACCAGCAGGCGAGCCATGTGGGAGATCGTCTCCGGGCTGGTCGCCGAGGGCACCACCGTCCTGCTGACCACGCAATACCTGGACGAGGCCGATCGGCTGGCGGACACGATCACGGTGCTCTCGGCCGGGCGGATCGTCGCCAGCGGCTCCGCCGCGGAGCTCAAAGCACGCGTCGGGCAGCGCACCGTGACCGTCGTCCCGCCGCACGGCGGCGACCCGGAGGCCGGGTGCGCGGCGCTGCGGCGAGCGGGAATGGACCCGTCGGTGGGCCGGGACGGCACCGCGATCATCACGCCGATCGAGGCTTCCCGGGACACCGCGGCGGTGATCCGGGTGCTCGACGAGGCCGGAGTGGACGTCGCCGAGCTCGCGTTCGGCGAGCCGACGCTGGACGACGTGTACCTGGCGCTGGCGCGGCGCACCGCGGGCTGACCCGACCGGCCGGGAACGCGCGGTACTTCCCGAACCACCACCTCTCCGACCACAGTGGAGCGACAATGACCGCGACCGCACCGGTTGCAGCGGGCGCGACGACCGCGCCGAGATGGAACGGCAGCTCCGTCGCAACCCAGATAGCCGTGCTCACCGAGCGATCGCTGCGCGCGTTCGCCGGCGATCCCGGGCTGGTGCTGATCGGCCTGATCCAGCCGGTGATGACGCTGTTCGTGTTCACCCAGATCTTCACCAACTTCGCGCTCGCCGCGAAACTGCCCGCGGGCACCGAGTACCTCGATTTCCTGCTGCCCGCGGTGCTGGTCAACCACGTCGTGCAGACGTCTTCGCAAACCGGAATCGGGCTGGTGGAGGACCTGCGCAACGGCATCGTCGCCCGGCTGCGCTCGATGCCGATCATCCCGAGCGCGCTGCTGCTGGCGCGCAGCGCCTCCGACTTGATCCGCAGCGCTATCCAGGTGGCGCTGATCCTGGTGCTGGCCTGGGCGGTGCTCGGCTACTCCCCCGCGGGCGGATTCGGCGGGACGCTGCTGTCCGCGCTGCTCACCCTCGCCGTCGGCACCGCGCTGAGCTGGGCGTTCCTCGCGATGGGGGCCTGCTTGCGGCGCACCGAGCCGATGCAGAACATCAGCGTGCTGGTGATGGTGCCGCTGATGTTCATCTCCAGCGCGTTCGTCCCGATCGAGGAACTGCCGGACTGGCTGGAGTTCGTCGCCCGCATCAACCCGCTCACCTACGCCGTGGACGCTTCCCGCGCCGTCGCGCTGGGCCTGGACGGCACCTACCTGATCGGCCCGTCCCTGCTCATCAGCATCGCCGTCACCGCCGTCAGCGCAGGCATCGCCGTCCGAGGCTTCCGCAAGCCGCTGTAACCCCGCTCGTCCCCCGCCCCGGCCCGCCGCGCCCTCCTGCACGCGGCGGGCCGGTTTTCGTCGGCTCACGGGGAAATCGGCTCCCCATCGGCGTAATCGGCCGTGGTCGTGGCCTTGCTCTCGAGATCTTCTTCGATTGGATGCCCCGCCGGGACTCGCGGCCGGGGGAACGCGAGCCACCGGCGGGGCGCGGTCTGCCACCGGGCTCGGGAAACCGGCGGCAGACCGGGTCAGGCGGCCGTGCCGGACTTCCAGTCCGACGGCCGTTGCGGGACGATCCGCGATGATCCGGGCCCTGATTCGTCGCTGTTCCACGTCGTAAACAGGCAGGCTTGGCAGATTTCTCGGGTGTCCTGGGGCAGAGCCTGGACGAGCACGCGGGACATGCGGCCGACCAACGGGTGACCGCAGGCAGCGACGATGACATTCCCTCGCGCCGAGCAACCGACCACGTGCCACCACGAACACCACTCCGAGGTGATCCAGGCGTAGTGGTTCACCACGAATCACCCAGCCCCGAGGCCGACCGCACCAAGATCTCCAACAGCACCAGCTGTCCGATCACCGCGAGATTCAGCAAATCCTTGTTCATCGCGCGATTTCCCAGCCTGTGCTGCCGAACACGACCTCATCGCACTGACCGGCCGATGACTCAGATCCCAGTGCAAGCGCCCTGGTGCAGAACATGCACGGCGCCCCCGCTGGCCGGTCGAACACCTCTACGTCGTCGGCGCGCATTACCAGCTCGCACAACGTCCGATACAGCTCACCCGGTGTCGCCGTCGCGACGTGCACCGTCCGCCGCGCTTCGCCGACCAAGCCAAGCCGATACCGGACCCGCACCACTTCGTTAATCAGCACCGCTCACCCCCTCCATCGATGTCGCGTGAGCGCTACTGCGCAACAGCCGCGCACCGATTGCTCGTCTTACTCGTCTGTGACGAGTAAGACGTTACGTTGACCGCCCGGGATGGGCAAGTACCAAACGAGTGAGACGATTGGGGACGCACGACAAATCCCACGTGTGAGAGGTACCGATGAGCGCAGCAGCGAGGCACAAGGAGATCGCGGACGTTCTGCGCGCAGAGATCGACTCTCAGCTGACGGCGGGCGATCGGCTGCCGAGCGAACCTGAGCTCATAGCGCGGTTCGAGGCCAGTCGCAGCACGATTCGCCAAGCGCTTGCGGCGTTGCGCGACGAGGGCAAGGTTCAGATGCGCCACGGCATCGGCGTGTTCGTCAGTCCGCCGCGCGTGGTCCGGCGCCTGGACTCGCGCGAGCGGTTGAGCAAGTCCCGGCGGGAGCGCAACGAGAGCGCCTTCCTCGGTGACGCAGCCGCGCAAGGCTTCACCCCGTCGTCATCGGTGCGGGTCTGGTTCGAGCCGGCCGCCGACTTCGCCGAGATCTTCGGCATCGAACCGGCCGACGAGGTCTGCGTGCGCGACCGCGTGATGCGTGCCGATGGGCAACCGGTCATGTTGGCGACGTCGCGGCTTCCGCGGAGGATCACCGAAGGAACGCCGCTGGAGAAGGTCGATACCGGGCCCGGCGGTGCGCTTGCCCGTCTCGAAGACCTCGGCTACGGCGCCACCCGCTATGAAGAGATCGTGTCGGCCGCGATGGCCGGCGATCTCGAGCGGCAGTCCCTCGACATGGCGCGCGGGCCGCTACTGCACGTTCGCCGAATCGCGTGGAGCGGCGATCGCGTGGTCGAGGTGAACGACATGAAGATGCCGGGCAGCGGGTACGAACTCCGCTACGGCTGGGACGCGGACTGACCGAGGACCGCCAGGCGGGACGGCACGGTCGTCCCGCCGGTCAGGACAGCCCGAGTTCGTTGTCGAGCATGTCGAACATGGCGTCGTCGGTGGCTTCGTCGAAGTCGAAGTCCTGTTCCGGAGCCGGGTCGTCGCCGCGCAGCGACAGCCACTTCGACCGGAGGACTTCGAGCCGGCCGGTGACCTGCTCGTGCAGCTGCTCGTCCACCCGCACACCCTCGAAGACCCGCTGCAATCGGTCCAATTCGGACAGCAGTGCGGTCGCCGAGTCCTGCTCCGGTGCGAGTTCGGCGAGCAGGTGCTCGACCAGCTCGGCGGGGGTCGGGTGGTCGAACAGCAGCGTCGCGGGCAACCGGAGACCGGTGGCTGTGCCGAGGCGGTTGCGGAACTCGACCGCGGTGAGGGAGTCGAAGCCGAGCGATTTGAACTCATCGTCGGGCCGGACCGCCCATTGCTCGTCAGCCCCGGGCTCGCCCGCGGAGTGTCCGAGGACCGCGGCGACGTCCTTGCGCACCAGTTCCAGCAGGGCCTCGCGTCGCTGGGCCGCGTCCATCCCGGTGAGCCGTTGCGCCAAATCGTCTCCGCCCGCCGCGGTGCGCCGGGCCGGGGTGCGGACCAGTCCGCGCAGCAGCCATGGGACCTCGTCCCGGGCCCGCAGCGCGGCCGAGTCCAACCGCACCGGGGCGAGCACCGGCTCGGCTGATCCGACCGCGGCGTCGAACAGCGCGAGACCGTCCACTGCGGACAGCGGCGGAGTTCCGGCGCGACTCATGCGTTCGGACTCCTCCCCACCGAGCATCCCCTGGTCCCATGCGCCCCACGCCAGCGAAACGGCGGGCGATCCGGCTGCACGCCGGTGCCGCGCGAGGGCGTCGAGGTAGGAGTTCGCGGCCGCGTAGTTGCCCTGCCCGGCCGTGCCGAACAGCCCGGCGGCCGAGGAGAACAGCACGAACCCGTCCAGTTCCAGGGCCTTCGTCGCCTCGTGCAGGTTCCACGCGGCGTCGACCTTCGGTCGCAGCACGGCCGAGGTCCGCTCCGCGTCGAGCGAGCCGAGCACACCGTCGTCGAGCACTCCGGCGCTGTGCACCACGGCTCGCAGCGGGAACTCGGCCGGGATGTCCGCGAGCACTCGGTCCAGCTGCTCTCGATCGGCGGCGTCGCAGGCCACGATGGACGCTTGTGAGCCGAGTTCTTGCAGTTCGGCGACGAGTTCGGCCGCGCCCTCCGCCTCCGGCCCCCGGCGACCGGCCAGCAGCAGCCGCGGCACTCCTCGCTCGGCGAGGTGCCGGGCGAGGAGGCGGCCGAGACCACCGGTGCCGCCGGTGATGAGAACGGTGCCGTCCCAACTCACCGGCTCCGCGGCGGTCTCCCGCACGAGGCGGCGGACTCGCACCTTTCCGTCCACGATGGACGCTTCCGGTTCGGTGCAGGACAGCGCCCGCAGCAACGCATCCGCTTCGACGTCGGCGCCGAGGTGCAGAAGGCCGAAGTTGCCCGGATTCTCCGACTCCCCGGTGCGCACCAGACCGGCCGCGGTCGCGGCGGCGAGATCGTCCCGCATCGCGAACACGAGCCTGCCGGGGCCGCTCCAGTTCTGGAGCGCTGCGCGCACCTGGTTCGTCAGCTCGTGCGCGGACTCCGGTGAATCGTCGCCGTGCAGCGAGCACAGCACGGTCCGGTCCTCGTCCACGTCCGATGGCGCGGTGCGCACGTCGACCTGCACACCGCCCGCCTTGAGCACGTCGGCCAGTCCGAACGGGTCGGCCCCGGCCAGGATCGGCGCCGCGGCACGATCCGGCTGCTGCGGCAGCGCTGTCCACTCCGGACGGTAGAGCGAGTCGGTGCCGTGCAACGGTTGCTGCTTGCGGGTGCGCAGCGAGCGGATGGTGGCGACCGGGTTTCCGGAACCGTCCACCAGCGCGATGCTCAGCGCCTCACCGGCCCGGCGCAGTCGCACGCGCAGCGCGGATGCGCCGGTGGCGTGCAGCGACACGCCCTCCCACGTGAACGGGACACCACCTTCGGCATCGGTGAGCATCGCCGCGTGCAGCGCGGAGTCCAGCAGCGCCGGGTGCAACCCGTAGCGGCCGGCATCGACCTCGTCGGGCAGGTCGACCTCCGCGAACAGCTCGTCGCCGTCCTGCCACGCGGCGCGCAAGCCCTGGAACAGCGGGCCGTACTCGAAGCCGAGGTCGGCGAAGCGCTCGTAGCATCCTTCGACGTCCAGCGGGGTTCCGGTCGGCGGCCACGCGACTTCGTCCGCCGCAGCAGTCTCGGCGACGAGCGTGCCGGTGGCGTGCAGCGTCCATTCCTGCGCATCGTCGTGTCGCGAGTGGACGGTCAGCGTGCGGGCACCGGATTCCTCGGACGAGGCATGGACTTGGAGCTGCACCCCGCCTCGCTCGGGCAGCACGAGCGGCGCGGCGAGCGTCAACTCCTCCACCTGCGGGTGTCCGGATTCCGCTCCGGCGCGCAGCGCCAACTCCAGCAGCGCCGTGCCCGGCACCAGCACCGCGCCCGAGACCACGTGCTCGGCCAGCCACGGATGCGTGCGCCGCGAGAGCCTGCTCGTGAACAGCAACCCGTCCGAGTCGGCGAGTTCCACCGCGGCCCCGAGCAGCGGGTGCCCGGCCGCGCGCATACCCGCGGCAGTTACGTCGCCGGAGCGCACTGGGGCTTCCGGCCAGAACCGGCGGCGCTGGAACGGGTAGGTGGGCAGCTCGACCGGGCGGGCGTCCGGAAGCATCCGCCGCCAGTCCGGGCGCACGCCGCGGGCGTGCAGTTGCCCGGCCGCGTGCAGCGCGACGGATTCCTCCGGCTCATCGGCGCGCAGCAGCGGGATCAGTGCGCCATCGGTGGATTCGCGAGCCAGCGAGGTGAGCACCGCATCCGGACCGATCTCCAGGAAGGTGTCCGCGCCGAGTTCGGCGAGCCGCCGGACACCGTCGGCGAACCGCACCTCGCGCCGGACGTGCTCGACCCAGTAGTCGGCGTCCAGCTCCGCGATCCGGTCACCGGTCACTGTGGAGACAATCGGTATTTCCGGCTCGTGGAAAGAGATTTCGGCGAGAACGTCGCGGAAGTCGGCCAGCACCGGGTCCATCAGCGGCGAGTGGAAGGCATGCGAGACGCGCAGCGCGGTCGTCTTGCGCACCTGCTCGGCGAAATGGGCGGCGATCTCTTCGACCGCTTCGGCAGGTCCGGAGATCACGGTCGATTGCGGCCCGTTGATCGCGGCGATGCCGACGTCCGAGTATCCTGCCAGTTGCTCGGCGACCTCGGCTTCAGTTGCGCGGATCGCGGTCATCGCGCCACCGCCGGGCAACGCCTGCATCAACCGTCCCCGGGCTGTCACCAGCTTCGCGGCGTCCGCGAGCGACAGCACGCCCGCCACGTGCGCGGCCGCGATCTCGCCGATGGAGTGCCCGGCGAGGTAGGCCGGGCGCACGCCCCAGTGCTCCGTGAGCCGGAACAGGGCCACTTCCAGCACGAACAACGCGGGCTGAGCGAACTCCGTGCGGTTCAACGGCTCCGCGTCCTCGCCCCACACGACTTCCCGCAACGGCAGCGCCGAATGGGCGTCCACCGCCGCGGCCGCTGCGTCGAAAGCCTCCGCGAACACCGAGAACCGCCCGTACAACTCCCGGCCCATCCCGAGCCGCTGCGCGCCCTGACCGGTGAACAGCGCGGCGAGTTCACCCGTCCCGCGGCCGCTTTCGACCACGGCCGGATGTGGTGTTCCTCCGGCCAGTGCGGTCAGTGCTTCAGCCGCCTGCTCCGAGTCCTGCGCGTGCACGGCTGCGCGGTGCTCGAAGAGCGACCGGGTGGTCGCCAGCGAGAAGCCGAGGTCACCGAGGGCGGAATCGCGTCCGCGCAGGTGCTCGGCCAGCCGGAGGGCCTGCGCGCGCAGCGCTTCCGGGGTTCGGGCGGACAGGACCAGCGCAGCGGGCCGCGGTTCGGGCTCGGAATCCGGGCGCTCGACCGCGGGCGCCTGTTCGATGATCGTGTGCACGTTGGTGCCACTGATGCCGAACGATGAGACCCCGGCCCGGCGCGGGCGATCAACCTCCGGCCATGCGGAGGACTCGGCCAGCAGCTCGACCGCTCCGGCAGACCAGTCCACTTCGGACGACGGGCTGGCAGCGTGCAACGTGCGCGGGAGCTGTCCGTGCCGCATCGCCAGGATCATCTTGATGACTCCGGCGACACCGGCGGCGGCCTGGGTGTGCCCGATGTTCGACTTCACCGAACCCAGCAGCAGCGGTTGCGAGCGATCCTGCCCGTAAGTGGCCAGCAGCGCCTGGGCCTCGATCGGGTCACCGAGCTTGGTTCCGGTGCCGTGCGCCTCCACCACGTCGACGTCCTGAGTGGACAATCCCGCGCTGGACAACGCCTGTCGGATCACCCGCTGCTGCGACGGCCCGTTCGGCGCCGTGAGCCCGTTGGAGGCGCCGTCCTGGTTGACCGCACTGCCGCGCAGCACCGCCAGCACCTCGTGCCCGTTCCGGCGCGCATCCGACAACCGTTCCAACGCGAGCATCCCGACACCTTCGGACCAGCCGACACCGTCCGCGGAATCCGAGAACGCCTTGCAGCGCCCGTCCGGGGAAAGACCGCGCTGCCGGGAGAACTCCACGAACGCCGCCGGTGTCGCCATCACGGTAACACCCCCCGCCAAGGCCAGCGAGCACTCGCCGGACCGCAGCGCTTGCGCCGCCCAATGCATCGCCACCAGCGAAGACGAACACGCGGTGTCCACTGTGACCGCCGGCCCCTCGAAGCCGAACGTATAGGACACTCGGCCGGAGGCGATGCTGCCCGCGCTGCCGTGCCCTTGGTAGCCGCCGTGCTCGTCGGCGGAGAGCGTTTCGCTGTAGTCGTTGTACATCACGCCCGCGAAGACCCCGGTCGGGCTGCCGCGCAGCGATCCCGGATCGATCCCCGCGCGCTCCACGGCCTCCCAGGTGATCTCCAGCAGCAGCCGCTGCTGCGGGTCGGTGGTCAGCGCCTCCCGCGGGCTCATTCCGAAGAAGGCCGGGTCGAATTCCGCCGCGTCGTGCAGGAATCCGCCGTGCCGGGTGGTCGACGTGCCGACGGCGTCGGGGTCCGGGTCGTAGAGCGCGTCGAGATCCCAGCCGCGGTCGGACGGGAAACCGGAGATCGCGTCCGCGCCCTCCGAGATGAGCTGCCAGAACTCATCGGGCGAAGACACTCCGCCCGGGTAGCGGCAGGCCATGCCGACGATGACGATCGGGTCGTCCCCGGCGTCCTCGCGCGCCACGTGCTGCGGCGTGGTTTCCGGCCGCTCGCCGAGGATTTCGGCGAGCAGGTGGGTGCTCAGCGCGGTCGCCGTCGGGTGGTCGAAGACCAGCGTGGCGGGCAGCCGCAAACCGGTCTGCTCGGCGATCCGGTTGCGCAGCTCGACTGCGGTGAGCGAGTCGAATCCGAGGTTCTGAAACGCCAGGTCGGAGTCCACTTCGGACGAATCGGTGTGGCCGAGGACCGCGGCGGCCTGACCGCGCACCAGCTCCAGCAGATGCACCGCGCGCTCGTCCGCACCCATCGCGGTGAGGCGGTCGCCGAGCGTGCTCGTGGCACCCACGTTCGCCGCGCGCCGCCGGGCCGGTGCGCGAACCAGCCCGCGCAGCAGGTCGGGCACGTCGCGCTGCCCCCGCAGCACCGAGAAGTCGAACCGCACCGGCAGCGGCGCGGCCTGCCCGCTGCGCAGCGCCGCGTCGAACAACGCGAGGCCCTGCTGGTGCGACAGCGGTGGGATGCCGGAGCGCGCGAGCCTGAGCCGGTCGGCCTCGGACAGCGTGCCCGTCATGCCACCGGTCTCCACCCACGGACCCCAGGCCAGCGACACCGCGGGCTTGCCCTCGGCGCGCCGATGCTCGGCGAGGGCATCGAGGTAGGCGTTGGCGGCGGCGTAGTTGCCCTGGCCCGCGGCGCCGAATGTGCCTGCCAGGGAGGAGAACAGCACGAACTCGGCAAGGTCGCCGGCGAGTTCGTGCAGGTTCCAGGCGGCGTCCACCTTCGGCCGCAGCACGGCGGAAAGCCGCTCGGGGTCCAGCGAGTCGAGCACGCCGTCGTCGAGGATTCCGGCGGTGTGCACGACCGCGCCGACGGGGTTGTCGGCCAGCAGGTCGCGCAGCGCGTCGCGGTCGGCGACGTCGCAGGCTGCCACGCGCACGTCGGCGTCTCCGGAAAGCCCGGCGAGCTCGTCCAGCAGCTCCGGCGCCCCCGCGGCCGCGGCGCCGCTGCGGCTGACCAGCAGCAGCTCGCGGACACCGTGCGCGGTGACGAGGTGGCGGGCCAGCGCGCCGCCGAGACCGCCGGTGCCGCCGGTGATGAGCACGCGGCCGCACGAGGCCCAGTCGACCCGCCGCGGCTGCTCGGTGATCCGCGCCAAGCGCCCGACGCTGCGGGAGCCTGCGCGGATGAGCTGCGGCTCGGGCGTGCCCAGCGCCTCGGGCAGCGCGGCGAGGGAGTCGGCGGTGCCGTCGAGGCCGACGAGGCCGAACGCGCCGGGGTGTTCGGCGAGCGCGGCCCGCACCAGACCCCACACCGCCGCGGTGGCGGGATCGGCTTGCCCGGCGGGACGGAGCGGTTCCGTGACGAACACCAGCCGTGCGTCGGCGAAGCGGTCGTCGCGCTGCCACTGCTGGAGCAGCCCGAGCACGTGGGCGGTCAGCTCGTGCACCCGGGCCGGCTCGGGACCGGTCGCGGGGATCGGGACGAGCACGACCTCCGGTACCTCGCTGATCGAGGCGAGGTCGGCGTGCACCGGCCAGTCACCGAAGGACTCGCCCAAGACCGCGATCGAGGGCACCGGCTCGGCGGGCTCGGCATCGGTCCAGTTCAGCCAGTACAGCGAGTCCGCATCGGCGCTCTGCTGCCCGGAATCCGCCCGCAGCAGCAGGGATTCGACGGACACGACCGGATTTCCCGCGGCGTCGGCCGCGGCGATCGACACAGCGGCGTCGGCCGCGGCGATCGACACCGCGTCCTCGGCCGCGCGCGTGATCTTCACGCGCAGGGCTTCGGCTCCGGTGGCGTGCACGGACATGCCCCGCCAGGAGAACGGCAGCGCGCCCGTCGGGAGGTCACCGAGCCACGCCGCAGCCTGCACACCCGCATCGAGCAGCGCCGGGTGCACGCCGAAGCCTTCGGTCGCGGTGCCCTCCGGCAGCCCGACCTCGGCGTAGACCGCGCCGTCGGCTCGCCACAGCGCACGCAGCCCGCGGAACGCCGTGCCGTACTCGAATCCGGCCGCGGCGAGCCGGTCGTAGGCTCCGTCGAGGTCGATCGGCTCCGCTTCCGGCGGCCAACTGCCGAGTACGACATCGGTGTTTCCGGCGGTTCCCAGCGTCCCGGCCGCGTTATGGCGCCACTGGCCGCCTTCGGCGCTCTCCGGTCGGGAGTAGATCGCGACGGCGCGCCGCCCGGTGCCGTCCGGTGCGTCCACCCACACCTGCACGTGCACCGGATCGTCGTCGGGCAGCACCAGCGGGGCGGCCAGCGTCAGCTCCTCGACGTGCTCGCACCCGGCCTCGTCCCCGGCCCGCAGCGCGATGTCGGCCAGCGCGGTACCGGGAACCACGACCGCACCGCGCACCACGTGCTCGGCCAGCCACGGGTGGGTGTGCGTGGAAAGCCTGCCGGAGAGCAGGAATCCGCCTTGGTCGGCACGCTCCACTGTGGCGCCGAGCAAGGGGTGTTCGGCTGCGGACAGCCCGGCCGCCCGGACGTTCCCGGCCCGGCCGCCCGGTTCCGGCCAGAAGCGGCGGTGCTGGAACGGATAGGTCGGCAGGTCGACCTGCCGCGTCCCGGCCAGCAGCGGCGCGAAGTCGACGTCGACGCCGCGGGAGTGCAACTCGGCCAGGCCGGTCAGCACGGCGCGGTCTTCGCCGATGTCCTTGCGCAGCAGGGCGATCGCGGCAGTGTCGTCCAGCGCTCCCGACCCGTCCGCAGCTTCGGTTCCGGACGATTCGGCGGCCAGCGCGGCCAGTGAGCCGTCCGGACCGATCTCGGCGATGCTGCGCACGCCCCGGCCCACCAGCTCGCGGACGGCATCGGCGAAACGGACGGGGCGGCGGACGTGCTCGACCCAGTGCTCGGGGTCAGCGAGGTCCGCCGCGGAACCGGTCACAGTGGACACTACCGGGATTTCTGCGTCAGAGAAGGCGATTCCGGCGATCGCATCCCGGAATTCGTCCAGCATCGGCTGCATCAAGGGCGAGTGGAAGGCGTGCGAGACGCGCAGCCGCGTCGTCCGCTCGAACCGCGACTCGATCGCGGCGACCGCATCCTCCGCGCCGGACACGACGACCGAGCACGGGCCGTTGACCGCGGCGACACCGATGTCGGAGCGCCCTGCCAGCTGCTCGGCGACCTCGGCTTCCGTCGCGCGGATCGCGGCCATCGCGCCGCCTTCCGGCAACGCCTGCATCAACCGGCCCCGAGCGGTCACCAGCTTCGCCGCATCCTCCAACGAGAACACACCCGCCACATGCGCGGCCGCGATCTCGCCGATGGAGTGCCCCGCCAAGCAGTCCGGGCGGGCGCCGAACGACTCGACGAGCCGGAACAGGGCGACTTCCAGCACGAACAACGCGGGCTGAGCGAACTCCGTGCGGTTCAACGACTCCGCGTCTCCACCCCACACGACCTCCCGCAACGGCAACGCCAAATGCGCATCCACCGCCGCAGCCGCCGCGTCGAAAGCCTCCGCAAACACCGGGAACCGCCCGTACAACTCCCGGCCCATGCCGAGCCGCTGCGCACCCTGACCGGCGAACACGAAACCGAGCCCGCCTTCCACGGCATGCCCGCGCACAACACCCGAGGCTTCGCCGGAGGCCAGCGCACGCAGCAGGTCGGCACCGTCCGCTGTGGAATCGGTCAGCACCGCCGCTCGGTGCTCGAAATCGGCGCGGACGCCGAGCGAGCGCGAGATGTCCGCCGGGTGCTCATCGCTGAGGTGCGCGGCCAGCTGCGCGGCCTGGTCCCGCAGCGCCTCCTCGGAACGCGCCGAGAGCACCCACGGCACCACCGAAAATGGCGGTTCCGCACGCTCCGGTTCCGGGTCCGGCTGTTCCAGGATCAGGTGCGCGTTGGTGCCGCTGATGCCGAACGACGAGACCCCGGCGCGGCGCCGCTGGATCGGCTCCGGCCAAGGGGCGTGCTCGGCGAGCAGCCGCACCTGCCCGGATTCCCAGTCGACGTGCGGCGAAGGCTCGTCGGAGTGCAGCGTGCGCGGGAGCTGACCATGCCGCATGGCCATGACCATCTTGATCACGCCCGCCACCCCGGCCGCGGCCTGCGCGTGGCCGATGTTGGACTTCACCGAGCCCAGCATGAGCGGCGTGTCCCGGTCCTGCCCGTAGGTCGCCAGCAGCGCCTGCGCCTCGATCGGATCACCCAGCGTGGTACCGGTTCCGTGCGCTTCGACCGCATCCACGTCCTTAGTGGACAGACCAGCGCTCGCCAACGCCTGCCGGATCACCCGCTGCTGCGACGGCCCGTTCGGCGCGGTGAGCCCGTTCGACGCACCGTCCTGGTTCACCGCCGAGCCGCGCAGCACCGCCAGCACGCGATGCCCGTTGCGCTGAGCGTCGGACATTCGCTCCAGCACGACCATGCCGACGCCCTCGGACCAGCCGACGCCGTCCGCATCCGCCGAGAACGAGCGGCAGCGGCCGTCCGGGGAAAGCCCGCGCTGGCGGGAGAATTCGACGAACGTGCTCGGCGTGGACATCACCGCGACGCCGCCGGCGAGCGCGAGCGAGCACTCCCCCGCCCGCAGCGCCTGCGCGGCCAAGTGCATCCCGACCAGCGACGACGAGCACGCGGTGTCCACCGTGACCGCCGGTCCCTCGAAGCCGAACGTGTAGGACACCCGGCCGGAGGCGACGCTGCCCGCGCTGCCGCTGCCCTGGTAGCCCTCGAACTCCTCGCCGCCGAGCAGCGTGCCGTAGTCGTTGTACATCACCCCGGCGAACACGCCGGTGCGGCTGCCGCGCAGCGCGCTCGGGTCCATCCCGGCGCGCTCGACCGCCTCCCAGGAGGCCTCCAGCAGCAGGCGTTGCTGCGCGTCGGTGGCGACCGCTTCCCGCGGGCTCATGCCGAAGAAGCCCGGGTCGAATTCCGCCGCGTCGCGCAGGAATCCGCCGTGGCGGGTGTAGGAGGTGCCGCGGTGGTCCGGGTCCGGGTGGTAGAGCTCGTCGAGCTGCCAGCCGCGGTCGGCGGGGAACTCCGTGATCGCGTCACCGCCCTCGGCGACCAGCCGCCACAGGTCCTCGGGCGAGCTCACCCCGCCCGGGTAGCGGCAGGACATGCCCACGATCACGACCGGGTCGTCGGCGACCGGCGCGAGCGCGTCGGCGGGCACCACGCCGGTCTCGCCGAACAGCTCCGCGGCGAGATGCCGGGCCAGCTCCTCGGCGTTCGGGTGGTCGAACACGACCGTCGCGGGCAGCTGCAGCCCGGTGTCCGCGTTGAGGCCGTTGCGCAGCTCCACCGCGGTCAGCGAGTCGAATCCGAGTTCCTGGAAAGCGCGCCGCGCAGGCACTTCCGCACCGTCGGTGTGGCCGAGCACCTGCGCGATCCGACCGCGTACCAGTTGCAGCAGCGTGGCGGCCCGCTCGGCTTCGGACAGCCCACCGAGCCGATCGGCCAGTGCTCGCGACACCGCGCCACCTGCGCCGGCGCGCCTGGTGCGCCCGCGCACCAAGCCGCGCAACACCGCCGGGAGCCCGTCCTGTTCCCGCAGCGCGCCCAAGTCCAGTCGGGCGGGCACGACGACCGCGTCCGCCGCGCCGGTGGCCCGGTCGAACATGCGCAGTCCCTGCTCGATCGCGAGCGGCGGCAGCCCGGCCCGCTCCATCCGATCCCGCTCGGAACCGCTGAGATTCCCGGTCATTCCGGCGGAATTCGCCCACGGGCCCCAAGCCAGCGAAACCGCAGGCAGGCCGGTCGCGCGACGATGCGCGGCCAGCGCGTCCAGGAAGGCGTTGGCGGCGGCGTAATTGCCCTGAGCGGCCGAGCCGAGCGTCCCGGCCAGTGAGGAGAACAGCACGAACGCCGACAGCTCCCCGGCGAGTTCGTGCAAGTGCCAGGCCGCGTCGACCTTCGGCCGCAGCACCGCGGACAACCGGTCCTCGGTGAGCGTTTCGAGCACGCCGTCGTCGAGCACCCCCGCCGCGTGCACCACGGCACCGACGTCGTACCGGGCGAGCAGGTCGGCGACCTCGGCGCGCTGCGCGACGTCGCAGGCCGCGACCTGCACATCGGCGTCCATCGCGGTGAGTTCGGCGACCAGCGGCACCACGCCGGGCGCTTCCCCGCCACTGCGGCTGACCAGCAGCAGCCGCCGCACGCCGCGCTCGTTGACCAGGTGCCGCGCGACCTCCGCGCCGAGGCCGCCGGTTCCGCCGGTGATGAGCACCAGCTCGGCGGGGTGCCAGCGGGCGGGCTCGACGGTCTCCGGCACGCGGGTCAACCGGGCGGCCGAGAGTTCGCCGTCGCGCATCCGCAGCTGTGGTTCGCCGCTGCTCAGCGCACGGGCCAGCAGTTCCGGATCGGGCGCGTCACCGGCCAGGTCGAGCAGCCCGAACGCACCGGGGTTCTCCCGCTCGGCAGTGCGCACCAAGCCCCACACGGCGGAGGCGGCCCAGTCGGCGGATTCCGGGTCGGTGGCTCGCCGGGTGACGAAGACGAGCCGCTGCCCGTCCGGCTTGGCCTGAATCTTGCGCAACACCGCGGCGGTGAGCGATCGCACGCCGTCCGGAACGGATTTCCCTTGCAGCGCAACAGGAACGAGTACCACGTCGGGGCCGTCGTGGATGCCCGCGGCGTGCAGCGCGTGCCGGAGGCCGAAACCGTCACCATCCACAGTGGCTTCAAACGGACGTGGTGCCTCGTCGGGGATCGGGTTCCACTCCAGCCGGTACAGCGGGTCCTGCTTCGTGCCGGCACTGGTGGGTTCGCGCAGCGTGAGGGAGTCCACTGTGGCCACCGGTGCACCGGAGGGGTCCGCGAGCGACAGTGCTACCGCGTCGGAGCCGTCCGGGGTGATCCGCACCCGCAGCGCGCTCGCGCCCGTGGCGTGCAGCGACACACCGTCCCAGGAGAACGGCACTCCCGGCTCCCGGCCCAGCTGCGAAGTCACGTGCAGCGCGGCGTCGAACAGCGCCGGGTGCAGGCCGTAGCTCGCGGCGTCCGCGCTGGCCTGTTCGGGTAGCTCGACCTCGGCGAACAGCTCATCGCCGCGCCGCCACGCGGCGGTGAGGCCCTGGAACGACGGGCCGTACTCGAAGCCGGACTCGGCGAACGCCGGGTAGCAGCCCTCCAGGTCGATCGGCCGCGCGCCGGATGGGGGCCATTCCGCGAATCCGCCGCCTCCGGCCCCGGACGACACGCCGCCGGAAGCGGCCCCGGGTGGCACGGCGTCGGAGACCGCCCCGGATGACACGGCGTCGGAGACCGCCCCGGATGGCACAGCGCCGGAGGCCTCCCCGGACGAGACAGCGCCGGAGACCGCCTCGATGCGCAGCGCGCCGGAACCGGTGGTGAGAGTCCCGGTGGCGTGCCGGATCCACGGCTCGTCGGGGTCACCTTCCGGACGCGCGTGCACGTCCGCGCTGCGGCGGCCGTTCTCCGGCGCGCCCAGCCGGACCTGCAGTTGCACCGGCGCGGCCGCGGGCAGTTCGAGCGGCGCGGCCAGCGCCAGGTCCGCGATCCGGTCGCAGCCGACCTCGTCACCGGCTCGGATCAGCAGCTCGACGAACGCGGTGCCGGGCAGCAGCACGGAGCCGCGCACCGCGTGCTCGGCCAGCCACGGCACGGAGTTGCGCGACAACCGGCCGGTGAGCAGCACCTCGCCCGACTCCGCCAGTTCGACCGCGCCGCCCAGCAGCGGATGCCCGGCCGCGCGCACGCCGAGCGCAACGGCGTCACCGGTGCCGGTGGCCGGGCTGGGCCAGAACAGCTCGTGCTGGAAGGCGTAGGTGGGCAGCGCGACGCGTCGTGCGGTGCCGAACACCGCAGACCAGTCCAGCGGAATGCCGCGCACGTGCAGCCGGGCCAGCGCCTCGACCGCGGTCCGCTCTTGCGACTCGTCCTTGCGCAGCAACCCGAAAGCGGCCGAGTCCGGCAGTTCGGCGAGCGGGGCGAGCACCGTGTCCGGGCCGATTTCGAGGAACGTGCGCACGCCGAGGTCGTGCATCGCCTGCACGCCGTCGGCGAACCGCACGGTCTCGCGCACGTGCCGGACCCAGTATTCCGCGGTGGCGATCTCGTCGTTGATCGTGCCGGTCACCGTGGACACGACCGGGATTCGCGGGGTTGCGAATTCGACGTCTTCCAGCACCGCGGCGAACTCGGCCGTCATCGGTTCCATCAGCGGCGAGTGGAAGGCGTGCGAGACGCGCAGCCGCGCGGTCCGGCGGTCGGCGAACTGCGCCAGCACCGCCTCGACCTCGGCTTCGGCACCCGAGATGACGACCGAGCCCGGGGCGTTCACGGCGGCCAGCGAACCCTGGCTGCCGGGCAGCAGCCCAGCGACCTCTTCTTCGGTGGCCTGCACGGCGACCATCGCGCCGCCCTCGGGCAGCGCCTGCATCAGCCGCCCGCGCGCGCCGACCAGCTTCGCGGCGTCCGCAAGGGACAAGACGCCCGCGACGTGCGCGGCTGCGATCTCACCGACGGAGTGCCCGGCCAAGTAGTCCGGCCGCACACCCCAAGATTCCACGAGCCGGAACAACGCCACCTCGACCGCGAACAGCGCGGGCTGGGCGAACTCGGTGCGCTCCAACCGTTCGGCGTCCTCGCCCCAGATGATCTCCCGCAGTGGCGCGGAAACGTGCGGGTCCATGGCGTCCAGCGCGGCGTCGAAGGCTTCGGCGAACACCGCGAAGCGGGAGTGCAGCTCACTTCCCATGCCGAGACGTTGCGATCCCTGCCCGGTGAACAGCACACCGAGCCGCCCGTCGACCGCTTCGCCCTCGATCGCCAGCGGATCGGATTCGCCGGTGGTCAGCGCGGCCAGCCCGCGCAGCGCCTCGTCCCGGTCCCCGGCGGCGACGACCGCGCGGTGCTCGAACGCAGAGCGGGTGGTGGCCAGCGAAAACCCGACGTCGCCGCGGGCGAGTTCCGGCTTCGCCTGCACGTGCCAGAGCAGCCGCGCAGCCTGCGCCCGCAACGCCTGCGGCGTGTGGCCGGAGAGCGCCCAGGGCAGCACACCATCCACTTCGGACTCCGGCGGCGGCTCGGAAACGGGCGGGTGCTCCAAGATCACGTGCGCGTTGGTGCCGCTGATGCCGAACGAGGACACCCCGGCGCGACGCGGGCGCCCCGGTGACGGCCAGGCGGTCGTCTCGGGCAGCGGCTCGACGGCTCCGGCCGTCCAATCGACGTGCGAGGACGGGGTTTCGGCGTGCAGGCTGCGCGGCACCTCCCCGTGCCGCATCGCGAGGATCATTTTGATCACGCCTGCGACACCGGCGGCGGCCTGGGTGTGCCCGATGTTGGACTTCACCGTCCCCAGCAGCAGCGGCTGTTCCCGGTCCTGCCCGTAGGTGGCGAGGATCGCCTGCGCCTCGATCGGATCGCCCAGCGTGGTTCCGGTGCCGTGCGCCTCCACCACATCGACGTCCTGAGTGGACAGTCCGGAGTTCGCGAGGGCCTGCCGGATCACCCGCTGCTGCGAAGGACCGTTCGGAGCGGTGAGCCCGTTGGAGGCACCGTCCTGGTTGACCGCGCCGCCCTTCAGCACGCCCAGGATCTCGTGCCCGTTGCGCTGCGCATCGGACATCCGCTCCAGCACCAGCATCCCGACGCCCTCGGACCAGCCGACGCCGTCCGCGGCATCCGAGAACGCCTTGCAGCGCCCGTCGGCGGCGAGGCCGCGCTGCCGGGAGAAGTCGACGAAGGTGCTCGGCGTGGACATCACCGTCACGCCGCCGGCCAGCGCCATCGAGCACTCGCCGGACCGCAGCGCTTGCGCCGCCCAATGCATCGCCACCAGCGACGAGGAGCACGCGGTGTCGACCGTGACCGCAGGGCCTTCGAGGCCGAAGGTGTATGCGACGCGGCCGGATGCGACGCTCGGCGCGCTGCCGTTGCCGCGGTAGTCCTCGAATTCCGCGCCCGGCAGCAGCGTGCCGTAGTCGTTGTACATCACCCCGGCGAACACTCCGGTGGCGCTGCCCTGCAGCGCGAGCGGGTCGAACCCGGCGCGCTCCAGCGCTTCCCACGAGGTCTCCAGCAGCAACCGCTGCTGCGAGTCGGTCGCCAGCGCTTCCCGGGGGCTCATGCCGAACAGGGCCGGGTCGAATTCGCCCGCGTCGTGCAGGAATCCGCCTTCGCGCACGTAGGTGGTTCCGGGCGCATCCGGGTCGGGATCGTAGAGGCGGTCGAGTTCCCAGCCGCGGTTTGCGGGGAATTCGGTGATGCCGTCGCCGCCTTCGGCGACCAGCCGCCACAAGTCTTCCGGCGAGTTCACCCCACCCGGGTAGCGGCAAGCCATGCCGACCACCACTACCGGATCGTCCGAAGTGGGCACGCGTGCGTTTTCCCGCCCGCTGTGCGACTCCCGTCCGAACAGTTCGCCGTGCAGGTGCTCGGCCAGCGCTGTCGGTGTCGGGTGGTCGAAGACGAGCGTCGCGGCCAGCCGCAGGCCGGTGTCCGCGTTGAGCCCGTTGCGCAACTCCACCGCGGTCAGCGAATCGAACCCGAGGTCCTGGAACTGCCGCGCCGCCGGGACCGCGGAGGCACCGGAATGCCCGAGCACCACGGCGATCCGGCCGCGCACCAGTTCCAAAATGGACTCGCGCCGTTCCTCCGGGGCGAGCCCCGACAGCCGGGCGGTGAGATCGTCCGCGGCCGCCGACCGGGCGGCGGCCCGGCGAACCGGTGCACGGACCAGCCCGCGCAGCAGCGGCGCGACCGCACCGGCCGAACGCAGCGACGCGAGATCCAGGCGCATCGGCAGCTGCACCGGCTCGCCGCCGATCGCGGCGTCGAACAGCGCGAGCGCCTGATCCGGTTCCAGCGACGGCATCCCGGCGCGGGCGACTCGTTGCGCATCGACCTCGCTCAGCGCGGAGGTCATGCCGACTGCGCTGCTCCACGGCCCCCAGGCCAGCGAAGTCGCGGGCAGCCCGGCCGCGCGGCGGTGCTCGGCGAGCGCGTCCAGGTAGGCGTTGCCCGCGGCGTAGTTGCCCTGCCCGGCGCTGCCGAAGGACGCGGCCGCCGATGAGAACAGCAGGAAGGCGTCGAGCCGGTGCTCGCGGGTGAGTTCGTGCAGGTGCCAGGCGGCGTCGGCTTTCGGGCGCAGCACCGCGTCCAGCCGCGCGCCGTCCAGCGCGGTCAGCACGCCGTCGTCGACGATCCCGGCGGTGTGCACGACCGCGCGCAGCGGACGCTCGGCGGGGATCTGCGCGATCAGCTCGGCGAGCGCGGCGCGGTCGGTGACGTCGCAGGCGCGCACAGTCGCCTCAGCACCGGACTCGGCCAGTTCGTCCACCAGCTCGTCGGCGCCGTCGGCGGCCGGTCCGCTGCGGCTGACCAGCAGCAGGTGCCGGACGCCGCGCTCGACGACCAGGTGGCGGGCCAGCGCGCCGCCGAGGCCGCCGGTGCCACCGGTGATCAGCACCGTGCCTTCGGAGCTCCACTCGACGGGCTCGGCGGCGTAACCGCGGGCCAGTCGGGCGGCCAGCACGTCCTCGCCGCGCGCGAGCAGGTCGTGCTCGCCGGTGGTGAGCGCTGCCGCGATCGCGCGCGGGCTCGGGTCGTCGAGCTGGAGCAGCCCGAACCGGCCGGGGTTCTCGGTCTCGGCGACGCGGACGAGGCCGTGCACCGCGGCGGCGCCCGGGTCGGTGGCCGCGGGCGGGGTGGCGAAGACCAGGCGAGCGGGCGGTTCTTCGGCGAGCCAGCGCTGCACCAGGTTCAGAGCGGTCGCGGTGAGTTCGTGCGCGGCGTCGGCGCCGGGACCACCGCTCAGCGGCACGATCACCGCGGGCGGGAGCTCGGCGAGCCGGTCGAGGCCGTCGAAGATCTTCTGCACGGCGTCCCGCGCGACAACGTCTCTCTGTCCTGCTATGGCCTGCGACGCGATCTGCTGCGCTGTCAGGTGGTGCACGTCGGCCCCGGTTGCGCGCAGCGACTCGGCGAGACCGGGCGGGTCCGCCGAACCCGCCGAGATCGGTTCCGCCACCGCCACCGCTTCCGGGGCGGTACCGGTCTGCACCGGTGTCCACTCCGGACGGAACAACGCGTCGCGCAGCAACGCCGCGCTGGAGAGTTCCGAGCTGGGAACTTCCCGCGCCAGCAGGGAATCGAAGCTCGCGACCGGCTGCCCCAGCGCGTCCGCCACGACCACCGACACCGCGTCGTCGTCGACCCGCGAGATCCGCGCGCGCACGGTCGCGGCCCCGGGCGCGTGCAGCGCGACCCCTTCCCAGGCGAACGGCAACCCGCCGCGGCTGATCGGGCCGAGGTCGGCGAACGCGGCGGCGTGCTGCGCGGCGTCCAGCAGCGCCGGGTGCAGACCGAACGCGGTCGCGTCGACGTCCTCGGGCAGCGCGACCTCGGCGAAGACTTCGCCGTCGCCGCGCCAAGCGCGTCGCAGTCCGCGGAACGCGGGGCCGTAGTCGAAGCCCATGTCGCGCAGCCGTTCGTAGCAGCCGTCGAGGTCGACTTCCGCGGCCGCGGGCGGCCACTCGGGCAGGGCGACCCCGGCCGGTTCGCCCGCACCGAGCAAGCCGCTCGCGTGCCGGGTCCACTCGCCCAGCTCGTCCGCGCGGGAGAACACCTCCAGCGCCCGGCGCCCGCCGTCGTCCTCGGCCGCAACTCGGACCTGCAACCGGACCCCGCCCTCGGCGGGCAGCACGAGCGGCGCGGCCAGCGCCAGCTCCGCCACGTGCCCGCAGCCGGTCTCGTCCGCGGCGCGCAGCGCGATCTCGGCGAAACCGGTGCCGGGGAACAGGATCCGGCCGCCGACGACGTGCTCGGCCAGCCAGGGCTGGGTGCGCGCCGACAGCTCGGCGGAGAACACGTGCTCGCCGCCTGCCAGCTCGGCCCGTTGCCCGAGCAGCGGGTGCTCGGAGTCCGCGGCGAACGCGGCGCGGGAACTCCGCGGCCAATACCGCCGGCGCTGGAAGGGGTAGGTCGGCAGGTCGGCGATCCGCGCGCCGCTGCCTTCCAGCGTCGCTTCCCAGCGGATCGCCACCCCGGCCACGTGCAGCCGGGCCAGCGCCTCGATCGCTGCGCGTTCCTCGTCGCGGTCCTTGCGCAGCAGCGCAGCGGCTGGGATGTCGGTGTTGTCCGCGGCCATCGCGGTGCACACCCCGTCCGGTCCGAGTTCCAGCAGCGCGCGCACACCGTGCCGGTGCAGCGTGCCGATCGCGTCGGCGAAGCGGACGGGCTCGGAGGCGTGGCGCAGCCAGTATTCCGGCTCGGCGAGGTCGGCTTCCCGTCCGGACACGGTGGACACGATCGGGATTTGCAGTTCGTTGAAGGACAATCCGACCAGGACGGAACGGAAATCCGCCAGCATCGGATGCATCAGCGGCGAGTGGAAGGCGTGGCTGACGGCGAGGCGGCGCGTTTTGCGCTCGGTGCCTGCCGCGATCTCATCGAGCGAGTCGGCGGCGCCGGAAAGCACTATCGACCGCGGCCCGTTGATCGCGGCGATCCCGATGTCCGAGCGGCCCGCGATCAACTCTGCTGCCTCGTCCTCGGTGGACTGCACGGCGAGCATCGCACCGCCCGCGGGCAACTCCTGCATCAAGCGGCCGCGCGCCACGACCAGCTTCGCCGCGTCGGGCAGCGACAGCACGCCCGAGACGTGCGCGGCGGCGATCTCGCCGATGGAGTGCCCGGCCAGGTAATCCGGCCGCACTCCCCAAGATTCCACGAGCCGGAACAGCGCCACCTCGACCGCGAACAATGCGGGCTGGGTGAACTCGGTGCGCTCCAGCAGGTCGGGGTCGCCACCCCACATCACTTCCCGCAGCGGACGAGGCAGTTGCGGGTCGAGTTCCGCGCACACCGAGTCCAACGCCTCGGCGAAGACCGGGAAGCGGGCGGCGAGTTCGCGGCCCATGCCGAGCCGCTGCGATCCCTGACCGGAGAAGACAAATCCGGTCGGGCACTCATCGGCCGCTTGTCCAGTCGCGAGTTCGCCGAAATCGTCGGCGAGCAGCACGGTCCGGTGCTCGAACTCCGAGCGTGCCGCGGCGAGCGTGCGGGCGAGGTCGATCGCGGGAATTCCGGGGTGCTGCTCGGCGAAGTCCTGCACGCGGCGCACGTGCTCCGCCAGCGCTTCCGGGCTGCGCGCGGAAATCGGCAGCGCGACCACACCCGGCGTCACCGACTGCTCGCGTGGTTCGTCGGCGACCTCCGGGGCCTGCTCCAGGATCACGTGCGCGTTGGTGCCGCTGATGCCGAACGACGACACTCCCGCGCGCCGCGCGCGCTCCACCGCAGGCCACGCCGTGGCTTCGATGAGCAGATCCAGCGCACCCGAGTTCCAGTCCACATTGGAAGAAGGAGCTTCCGCGTGCAGGCTCTTCGGCAGCACGCCGTGCCGCATCGCCAGCACCATTTTGATGACGCCCGCGATCCCGGCCGCCGCCTGGGTGTGCCCGATGTTGGACTTCACCGATCCCAGCAGCAGCGGGTCCGTGCGATCCTGCCCGTAGGTCGCCAGCAACGCCTGCGCCTCGATCGGATCGCCGAGCGTGGTACCGGTCCCGTGCCCCTCGACGGCGTCCACATCGGACGCCTCCAGGTTCGCGTTGCGCAGCGCCGCCCGGATCACCCGCTGCTGCGAGGGACCGTTCGGCGCGGTGAGCCCGTTCGACGCGCCGTCCTGGTTGATCGCCGAACCCCGCACCACCGCGAGCACCGGGTGCCCGCCGCGCTGCGCGTCCGAGAGCCGTTCCAGCACGAGCACGCCCGCGCCCTCGCCCCAGCCGGTGCCGTCGGCCGCGTCCGAGTACGGCTTGCAGCGGCCGTCCGCAGCCAGCCCGTTCTGCGAGGTGAACGCCTCGAACGGGCCGGAGGTCGCCATCACCGAAGCGCCGCCGGTCAGTGCGAGCGAGCACTCCCCGGCCCGCAGCGCGCCGACCGCCTGGTGCAGCGCGACAAGTGATGACGAGCAGCCGGTGTCCACTGTGATCGCCGGGCCTTCGAGTCCGAACAGGTAGGACAACCGACCGGAGAGCACGCAAGCCGCGTGCCCGGTAGTGGAGTACACCGCGGCGTCCTCGCCGGAGCCCTCGATGACCTTGCCGTAGTCCTGGCCGGTGGTGCCCATGAACACGCCGGTTTCGGAGCCGCGCAGCGCTACCGGGTCGATGCCCGCGCGTTCCAGCGCTTCCCACGCGGTCTCCAGCAGCAGCCGCTGCTGCGGGTCCATCGCGACCGCCTCGCGCGGGGAGATCCCGAAGAATCCGGCGTCGAAATCCGCCATTCCGTCCAGGAAACCGCCCTCGAGGGCCAGGCTGCCGCCTTCCGCGAGGCGTTCGAGGTCCCACCCGCGGTCCGCCGGGAACGGGCCGACGGCGTCGCGGGCCTGCTCGACCAGTTCCCACAGCTGCTCGGGGGTGACCACGCCGCCGGGGAACCGGCAGCCCATGCCCACCACCGCGATCGGCTCGACCGAGGCGGACACCAGCCGCCGGTTCTGCTCGCCGAGCCGCTGGTTCTGCTCGCGCAGCCGCTCGGTCTCCTTCAGCGAGGCGCGGAGCGCTTCCACGTACTCGTTGTTCGCGCCGGTCATCGTTCTCAGCCTCAATCTCGCTGCGTTGATCTCAGTTGCGCCTCGTCCGGTAACCGGGCCGGCCCGGTCGCTCGGGGCTCAGTCGCTCCCGCCGGTGGCCAGCCGCAGCAGGCTCTCGGCGTCCATGTCGTCGATCGAGCCGCCGTCCGACCCGCTCCCGGAGTCGCCCGTGCTCCCCGAATCGCCCGTGTTCCCGGAATCACCCGCGGTTGCGGTTTCGGCTCCCCCGGCGGGCTCGGCGTCGTCGGCCAGTGCCAGCACCATTTCCAGCAGTCCGGCCCGGCGCAGCCTGCTCGGCGGGATCGAACCGATCGCCTCGCGCAGCCGCGCGTCCGGGTCCGCGTCCGCCTCATCCGCGGGACCGCCGAACAGCTCGTTGTCCAGCAGCTGCGCCAATGCCGTCGGAGTGGGGTGGTCGAACACGACGGCCGCGGGCAGCGGCAGTCCGGTCGTGGTGCGCAGCCGGTTGCGCAGCTGCACGGCGGTGACCGAGTCGAAACCGACGTCCTTGAAAGCTCGCGCGGCGGGGACGTCCGCGGCCTCGGCGTGGCCCAGCGTCGCGGCGGCTTCGCGCCGCACGACATCCAGCAGGGCGCGGGAGCGTTCGGCCGCGGACAGTTCGGCGAGCTGCTCGCGGAGTCCGCCCTCGGACTCGGGTTCGTCGGCCGGTGCCTCGGCGGCCTCGGGAAGTTCGGCCAGCAGCGGGCTCGGACGGGTGGCGGTGAAGCTGGGCGCGAACTTCTCCCAGTCCATCTCGGCGACCACCGCGCTCGCGGACCCGTCCATGATGGACACTCCCATGGCGTCCAGCGCTTGCTGCGGGCGCATCGCCGCCACGCCCTGGCGCCGCAGCCGCTCGCGCACTTGCTCGTCGGCGGCCATGCCCGCGGCACCCCAAGTGCCCCAGGCGATCGAGGTCGCGGGTAGCCCGGCTGCGCGGCGGCGCTCGGCCAGCCCGTCCAGGTAGGCGTTCGCGGCGGCGTAGCCGGGCTGGTTCCCGCTGCCCCACGCCGCTGCGCCGGACGAGAACAGCACGAAGGCGTCCAGCTGACGGTCGCGGGTGAGCTCGTCCAGGTGGCGAGCGGCATCCCGCTTCGAACGCAGCAGCGTCGCCAGCTGCTCGTCGGTGAGTTCGGCGACCGGGCCGTCACCTGCGGAGACACCGGCCACGTGGAAGACCGCGGTGAGGTCGGCGACCCCGTCCAGCAAATTGGCGATCTGTGCGCGGTCCCCGGCGTCGCAGGCGGTGATCGTGACCTTCGCGCCGAGGTGCTCCAGCTGCGCGCGCAGCTCATCGGCACCGGGCGCCTGCGGGCCGCGGCGGCTGGTGAGCACCACGTGCTCGGCGCCGCGCTCGACCGCCCAGCGGGCGACGAACCCGCCGACTCCGCCGGTGCCGCCGGTGATCAGCACGGTCCCGCGGGCTTGGAACTCCGCGCGTCCGGCGGCAGCCGCGCGCCGGAGCCTGCGGCCGTGCAGCCCGTCCGCGCGGACCGCGACTTGGTCCTCGGGTCCGGCGAGGGCGCAGCGCAGCGCGGTCGGATCGACCGCGTCGGGCAGGTCGATCAAGCCGCCCCAGCGCTGCGGGTGCTCCAACGCGACCACGCGGCCGAGGCCCCACAGCGCGGCCTGCTCCGGGTCCACGTCCGCACCGCCCACCGCGACCGCTCCGCGCGTGACCATCCACAATGGAACGTCCAGGTCCGCGTCCAGCGCGGCCTGCACCAGCCGCAGCGGCCCGGACAGCTGCGCGGGGATCGGTGATTGGCCCGGTTCCACGGCGCTGAGCAGCGAAACTACGCCTGCGATCTCCTTGTCCTCGGTGGATTTCCGCAGTTCGAGGGCAAGTTCGTCGCGATGCTGCGCGCCCACCGGCAGCACCACGGTGCCCTCGCCGAGCGCGTCCACCAACTCGGCGACCCGCCCGCCGTGCGAATCCGGCACCGCGACGAGCCAGGTGCCCGCGACCGGTTCGGGCGCGTCGAAGCGGCTCCAGCCGATCCGGTAGCGCAGCGCGTCCACTGTCGAGCGATGCCGCGATCGCTCCCGCCACCCGGCCAGCGCGGGCAGTACCTCGTCGAGCGCCGCGCCGTCCACGCCCAGCCGCTCGGCCAGCGGGCCGGACTCGCCGCGCTCGACCAGCTCCCAGAACTCCGCGTCCAACTCGCCACCGGAAGGTTTGCGCGGGGTGAGCCAATAGCGCCGGTGCTGGAACGGGTAGGTCGGCAGTTCCACCACACCACCGGGATCACCGGTGAACAGCGTCGTGAGGTCCACCGGAGCGCCGTGCGTCCACGCCTCGGCCAGGGACAGCAGCAGCCGTCGCGGCCCACCGTCGTCACGGCGCAGCGTGCCCAGCACGGCAGTCGGGTCCGGACAGGACTCGTCCACCGTCTCGGAGATCGCGTTCGCCAGCACCGGGTGCGCGCTGGTCTCCACGAAGACCCGGTGCCCGTCGCCCAGCAGCGCCCGGGTGGCCTCCTCCATGCGCACGGTGTTCCGCAGGTTCGTGTACCAGTAGTCGGCGGTGAGTTCCGCGGTGTCGATGCGCTGGCCGGTCACCGTGGAGTAGAACGGGACGGTCGCCGGCCGCGGACTGATCGCTGCGAGCGTGTCGGCGAGTTCTTCCCGGGCCTGCTCGACGTGCGGGCCGTGCGAGGCGTAGTCCACCGCGACCGTGCGGGCGCGCACGGCGCGACCCTCGCACTCGGCGATCAGCGTGGCCAGCGCATCCGGCTCGCCCGAGACGACGACCGCGGACGGGCCGTTGACCGCGGCGAGCGCGATCCGGCCCTCGTGCGGCTCGATCAGCTCCACGGCCCGCTCGGCGGACGTCGCCAGCGAGACCATTCCGCCCTGCCCGGCCAAGGCCAGCAAAGCCTTGCTGCGCAACGCGACCACGCGTGCTGCGTCCTCAAGGGACAATGCTCCGGCGACGTGCGCGGCGGCGATCTCCCCCTGCGAGTGGCCGATGACGGCACGCGGCTCGGTGCCGTGCGCGCGCCAGACCTCGGTGAGAGCGACCATCATCGCGAACAGCGCGGGCTGCACCACGTCCACGCGCTCCGCGACGTCCTCGGGCACCTCGCCGGAGAGCACCGCGCGCAGCGAGAAGTCCACGAACGGCGCCAGTGCCCGCTCGCAGTCGTCGATCTTCGCGGCGAAGACCGCAGAGGTGGCCAGCAGTTCGCGGCCCATGCCCGGCCACTGCGAACCCTGGCCGGGGAACACGAAAACCGGGCCGGTGCCGCCGCAATCGGTGCCCTGCACCAGGTTCCCCGCGCCGGCGCCCGCGGCGAGCGCCGCGAGACCGCCGCGGAATTCTTCCCGGCCTTCGTCGGGTTCGCCTGCCACGGGTTCGCCTGCCCCGAGGACGACGGCGCGGTGCTCGAAGGTTCCGCGCGTCGTCAGCAGCGCCCAGCCTGTCTCGGCGGGGTCCGCATCGAGCGGCAGCCGCCTCGCCTGCTCGCGCAACGCGGCCTCGGACCGGGCGGACAGCGCCCACGGCAGCACCTCGTGCACCGGCGCGATCCCGCTCGCCGGCCCCGCCTGCTCCTGCTCGTCCGGTACCGCCTGCTCCAGGATCACGTGCGCGTTGGTGCCGCTGATGCCGAACGCCGAGACCGCCGCCCGCCGCGGCCGGTCGGACTCCGGCCACTGCCTGGCTGCCGTGAGCAGCTCGAGCTCGCCACCGGACCAGTCGACGTGCGCCGACGGCGTCTCCGCGTGCAGCGTCTTCGGCAACGTGCCGTTCCGCAGCGCCAGCACCATCTTGATGACTCCCGCGATACCGGCGGTGGCCTGCGTGTGGCCGATGTTGGACTTCAGCGAACCCAGCCGCAGCGGCTCGTCCCGGCCGGTGCCGTAGGTCGCCTGCAACGCCTGCGCCTCGATCGGATCGCCCAGCGCGGTGCCGGTGCCGTGCGCTTCGACGGCGTCCACATCGGACGGACCGAGCCCGGCGTTCGCCATCGCCTGGCGGATGACCCGCTGCTGCGCGGGACCGTTCGGCGCGGTGAGGCCGTTGGAGGCACCGTCCTGGTTCGTCGCCGAGCCGCGCAGCACCGCCAGCACCGGATGCCCGTTGCGGCGCGCGTCCGACAGCCGCTCCAGCACCACCACGCCGACGCCCTCGGCCAGGCTCATCCCGTCCGCGCCATCGGCGAACGCCTTGCACCGGCCGTCCACCGACAGCGCGCCGAGCCTGCTGAACCCGAGGAAGTCCTGCGGTCCGGACAGCACCGTCGAGCCTCCGGCCAGCGCCAGCTCGCTCTCCCCGCTGCGCAGCGACTGCGCCGCGAGGTGCAGCGCGACCAGCGAGGCCGAGCAGGCGGTGTCCACCGTGACGGCCGGGCCGCCGAGCCCGAGCAGGTAGGCGATCCGGCCGGAGAGCACGCTGGCCGCCGCGCCGGTGATGAACTGCCCCTCGGTGCCGTCGCCGATGCCGAACGCACTGGCGCTGTAGCCCTGGTGGCTGGCACCGATGAAGGTGCCGGTCGCGCTGCCACGCAGCCGCTCGGGAGCGATACCGGCGCGCTCCAGCGCCTCCCAGCCGGTTTCCAGCAATAGTCGCTGCTGCGGGTCCATCGCCTGCGCCTCGCGTGGCGAGATCCCGAAGAACCCCGCGTCGAAACCGGCCGGATCGTCCAGGAATCCGCCGCGAACCGAGTAGGTGCGACCCGCCCGCTCGGGGTCCGGGTCGTAGAGCCCGTCGGCGTCCCACCCGCGATCAGCGGGCATTTGCGAGGTCACGTCGGTGCCGTCCAGCAGCAGCCGCCACAGCTGCTCCGGCGTGGTGGCCCCGCCCGGGAACCGGCAGCCCATGCCGACGATCGCGATCGGCTCGTCCGGGTCGGCGCTGGCGCGGGCGACCGCGGCCCGCTGCGACCCGGAGATCTCGCCGTCCAGGAACTCCGCCAGCGCCGCCGGGGACGGGTGGTCGAACACCGCGGTCGTAGGCAGCGTCCGGCCGGTCGCGCGCACCAGCCGATTGCGCAGTTCGACCGCGGTGACCGAGTCGAAGCCGAGCTCGCGGAACGCCCGCCGCTCGGCCGGTTGCGAACTGCCGGTGTGCCCGAGCACCGCGGCGGCCTGCCCGCGCACCAGCTCCAGCAGGGTCCGGCGCCGCTCGTCGGCGGACATCGCGCGGATCCTCGCGGCGAAGCCGCCGGCATCCGGTTCCTGCTGCGGCGCGGCCGCCCGGATCTCCGGAATCTCGTCGAACAGCCGCGATTCCCGGGATGCGGTGAAGATCTGGTGGTACGGCGCCCAGTCCACATCGGTCAGCGCGAGCACCCCGGCGTCGGCGTCCAACGCCCGCTTCAGTCCGGTGAACGCCACCTCCGGGTCGAGGACGCGCAGGCCGGTCCGGCGCACACCGTGCCGGTCGGCTTCGGCCAGCTCCGGCGAGTCCGGCCATTTGCCCCAGTGCAGCGACATCGCGGTGGCCCCGCGTGCACGACGGTTCTCGGCGAGCGCGGAGAGGTAGGCGTTGCCCGCCGCGTAGGCCGCGTGCGCCCGGCTGCCCCACATGCCCGCGATCGAGGAGTAGAGCACGAAGGCGTCGACGTCATCGTCCAGCAGCTCGTCCAAGTGCCGCGCGCCGGTGACCTTGGCGTGCACGGTGCTGATGAAGTCCTGGAGCGTCGTGCTCTCGATCGTGTGCAGGTCGATGACGACCGCGGCGTGCACGACGGTGCGGATCTCGTGGCCTTCGGCGCGCAGCCGGTGGAGCAGCGCCGCCACGGCCTCGCGGTCGGTGACGTCGCAGGCTTCGACGGTGGCGGTGGTGCCTCGCTCGGCGAGCTCGGCGACCAGCTCCGGCATTCCTTCGGCGTCCAGGCCGCGCCGCGAAGTGAGCACGATGTGCTCCGCGCCCTGCCCGGCCAGCCAGCGCGCCAGGTCCGGCGCGATCGCCCCGGTCCCTCCGGTGATCAGCGCGGTGCCGCGCGGAGTCCAGTCGCGCACCGGCTGCGGCGCGGCGCGCACGATCCGGCGGCCGAACAGCTCGGTCCGGATCGCCAGCTGGTCCTCGCCGCCCCGGCCGCGCAGCGCCGCAGCCAGCAGCCCGGCGCCGCGCCGGTCCAGCTGCGCGGGCAGGTCGATCGTGCCGCCCCAGCGCTGCGGGTGCTCCAGGGCCGCGGTCCAGGCCACGGCCTGCACTTGTGCCTGCACCGGGTTCGGCAGTCCCGCACCGGGTCCGGTGCGCACGGCCTGCCGGGTCAGCGCCCAGGCCGGGGCGTCGATTCCGGCATCGCCGAGCGCCTGCACCAGGACGACGGTGAGCGCGAGGCCGAGCGGGATCTCCGGGTGCGTCCGCCCCGGCTGCTCGGCGAAGGCCAGCGCGGAGACGATTCCGGCGGGCTCACCCGCATCCGCCAGCCGCCCGGCCAGCACCTCGCGATCAGTGCAGCTCTCGTCGAGCAGCACCCGGCGCACTTCGGCTCCTTGCCGGGACAACGCGGCGAACACGTCGTTGTCGTCGGCGTCCTCGGTGGTGATCAGCAACCACGGCCCGGTCAGCGCGCTCCCCTCGGCGGACAGCGGGCGCCAAGAGGTCTCGTAACGCCACTCATCGGCGGCCGAGGCGGCGCACTGCCGCTCCCGCCAGGTCGACAGCGCGGGCAGCACCGCTTCCAGCGAACCGCGGTCGACGTCCAGCCCGCTGCTCAGCGCGGCGAGGTCCCGGCGTTCCACCGCGTTCCAGAAATCCGCGTCCACCACCTCGGTCGCCCGGACCGGCTCGGTCCAGAACCGCTCGTGCTGGAACGCGTAGGTGGGCAGCCGCACGACCCGTCCGCCGGTGCACGCCGTCCAGTCCACGTCCACACCGCGGACGAACGCCGCGGCGACCGAGCTCGCGAACCGCTGCGGCCCGCCGTGGCCGCGACGCAGCGTGCCGGTGGCGACCCCGGACACGCCGCGCTGCTCGATGAGCTCCTGCACGCCGCCGACCAGCACCGAGTGCGGGCTGACCTCGATGAATGCCCGGTGCTGCTGCTCGAGCAGGGCATCGATCGCCGGGGCGAACAGCACCGCGCTGCGCAGGTTCCGGTACCAGTACTCGGCGTCGAAAGCCGCGGTCTCGACCCATTCGCCGGTGACCGTGGAGAAGAACGGGACTTCCGGAGTCCGCGGGTCGATCCCGGCCAGGTCCGCCAGCAGGTCGTCGTGCAGCACCTCCACCTGCGCGGAGTGCGAGGCGTAATCGATGGCGATGCGCCTGACCCGCACTCCGGCTTCGGTGAGCTCGGTGAACAGCTCGTCCAACGCGGTGTTCGCGCCGGAGACCGCGACCGCGCGCGGCCCGTTGATCGAGCCGAGCACGACGCCGCGCCCCTCCACCAGCCGCTCCACCTCCGCGGCGGGCAACGGGATCGACAGCATTCCGCCGGTACCGGATAGCCGGCGGGCCAGTGCCCGTGCGCGCAGCGCGACGACCTGGGCGCCGTCCTCCAGCGACAACGCGCCCGCGACCACGGCCGCGGCGACCTCACCCTGCGAATGGCCGACGACCGCGTCCGGCAGCACCCCGTGCGCGCGCCAGAGCCGGGCCAGCGCGAGTTGCACCGCGAACGCCGCGGGCTGCATGACATCGGCTCGCTCCGGGTCGGGTGAGCCGGGAACCCGGCGCAGCACATCGGTGAGCGACCAGTCGACGTGCTCCCGCAGCGCCCGCTCGCACTCGGCGATGCGCGCGGCGAAAACCGGGCTGGAGTCCAGCAGTTCGGCGCCCATGCCCGGCCAGTTCGCCCCTTGGCCTGGGAACATCATGACCGTCTTGCCGTCCACATCGGACTCACCGGTCACGACGCCGGAGTGCGGCTCGCCCGCCGCGGCCGCGCCGAGCGCGGACAGCAGCTCCGCGCGATCCGCGCCGAGCACCACGGCGCGATTCTCGAAACGCGCGCGCGTGCGCACCAGCGAGTGCGCGACGTCCCGTGGGTCGAGTTCGCGCGCGGCGTGCAGCAGCCGCTCGGCCTGTCCGCGCAGAGCTGGTTCACCGCGGGCGCAGAGCACCCACGGTACGACCGGGCCGTCGTGGCGCTCGGCCTCATCGGCCTGCTCGCCGGGCGCCTCCTCCAGCACAGCGTGCGCGTTGGTGCCGCTCACACCGAACGAGGACACCGCCGCACGCCGCGGACGTTCTCCGCGCGGCCACGCGACCTGCTCGGTCAGCAGCTGCACGGCGCCGGAGGACCAGTCCACGTGCGGCGTCGGCTGCTCGGCGTGCAACGTCTTCGGCAGAGCGCCGTGGCGCATCGCCTGCACCATCTTGATGAGCCCGCCGATCCCGGCGGCGGCCTGGGTGTGGCCGATGTTCGACTTCAGCGATCCCAGCCGCAGCGGCCGGTCCCGGTCCTGCCCGTACGCCGCCAGCAGTGCCTGCGCCTCGATGGGGTCGCCGAGCTTGGTCCCCGTGCCGTGCGCCTCCACCGCGTCCACATCGGACGGTTCGAGCTCCGCGCCGCGCAGCGCCTCCTCGATCACGCGTTGCTGCGCGGGGCCGTTCGGTGCGGTGAGCCCGTTCGACGCGCCGTCCGAGTTCACCGCCGTGCCGCGCAGCACCGCCAGCACCCGATGCCCGTTCGCCTGCGCGTCCGAGAGCCGTTCCAGCGCCACGACGCCGGTTCCCTCGGCCCAGCCGGTCCCGTCGGCCTCCGCCGCGAACGCCTTGCAACGCCCGTCCGGCGACAGCCCGCCCTGCCGGGAGAACTCCACGAACAGCGACGGATCGGACAGCACCGTCACGCCGCCCGCCAACGCCAGCGAGCACTCCCCCGCACGCAGCGACCGGGCCGCCAAGTGCAGCGCCACCAGCGACGACGAGCACGCGGTGTCCACGGTCAGCGCCGGGCCGCGCAGCCCCAGCGCATAGGCCACCCGGCCGGACAGCACGCTGGAGGCGGTGCCGGTCATCGTGTGGCCTTGCAGCTCATCGGCGCGCGACTGGGAGCGGCCCCAGTGGTAGGCGCCGACGAACACGCCGGTCCGCGAGCCGCGCAGCGCGTCCGGGGAGATCGCCGCGTGCTCCACGGCCTCCCAGCCGACTTCCAGCAGCAGCCGCTGCTGCGGATCCATCGCCTCGGCCTCGCGCGGCGAGATGCCGAAGAAGCCGGCGTCGAACTCCGCCGCACCGGCCAGGAAACCGCCGGAGGTCGTCGTGCTTTCGCCGGCCAGCTCGGCCAAGTCCCATCCGCGGTCGGCGGGCGGCGCGGAGATCGCGTCGCCGCCGGAGTCGACCAGTTCCCACAGGTCCTCCGGCCCGCGCACCCCGCCCGGGTAGCGGCAGGCCATGCCGACCACCGCGATCGGCTCCCGCGCCCGGCCCTCCAGCTGCTCGATGCGCCGTCGCGCGGCCCGGAGATCGGCGGTCACCCGCCGCAGGTAGTCGACGACTTTCTCCTGCTGGTCTTCCTGCACCGGTCCGTCCTCACATCGGTGGGTCAAGCGACGAACTCGTCGTCGATGAGGTCGAGCAGCTCCTCCAGCGGCGCCTGCGCGATGTCCGCGTCGGCTCCCGCCTCGCTGCGGGCCCGCGCGGCGACGCGGTCCAGGCGGGCGGCGATCTCCTGCCGCTGCGCGAAGTCCGCGTCCGCGAGCAGCCGCTCGACCTGGTGGTCCAGCTCGTCCAAGGGATCCGCGGCGGGCACCGCCAGCTCGTCGTGCAGCAGCTCCGCGACCGCGCGCGGGGTGGGCCGGTCGAACACCAGCGAGCTGGGCAGCGCCAGCCCGGTCGCGGCGGCGAGCCGGTCGCGCAGCTCCACTCCGGTCAGCGACTCGAAACCGGCGTCCTTGAACACCCGCTCCGGGCCGATCGCATCGGTGGTGCGGTGGCCGAGCACGGTGGCGGCTTCGGCGCGCACCAGGTCGAGCAGGTGCGGGAGGCGCTTGGGTTCCGGGAGCTCGGCGAGCCGTTCGGCCAGGCCGGGCTCTGCGATCTGCTGCTCGGCGGCGGCTCCGGGAACCTGCGGCCGCGCGCCCGCAGGGCTCGGCCAGTAGCGCTCGCGCTGGAACGGATAGGTGGGCAGCGCCACCGGGCGGGCACCGGTCCCGGCGAACACCGCGTTCCAGTCGACCCCGGTGCCGGTGACGTGCAGCCGCGCCAGCGCGCCGATCCAGGCGGACTCCTCACCGCGGTCGCGGCGCAGCGCAGGAACCACGGTCGCCGGGCCGTCCAACGACTCGCGGACCATTCCGGAAAGCACCCCGTCCGGGCCGATCTCCAGGAACGTCGTCACGCCTTCGGCACGCAGCGCGCGGATGCCGTCGGCGAAGCGCACCGCCTCGCGGACGTGGCTGACCCAGTGCTCCGGATCGGCCAGTTCGCCGGGCTCGGCGAGCTTGCCTGTCAGGTTGGACACCACCGGCACCGCCGGTTCGCCGAACCGCAGGCCGCGCAGCACCTCGCGGAACTCCGCCAGCATCGGCTCCATCAGCGGGGAGTGGAACGCGTGCGAGACGCTGAGCCTCGTGGTTTTGCGACCCTGCTCAGCGCAGTGCCGCATAGCGGCATCGACAGCTCGTTCCGTGCCGGAGACCACGACGGAGTACGGACCGTTGATCGCGGCGAGGCCGAGTTCGTCGCCCAGCAGCGGCGCCACGTCCTCCTCGCACGCCTGCACCGCCGCCATCGCGCCACCGGCGGGCAACGCCTGCATGAGCCGTCCCCGCGCGCACACCAGAGCCGCGGCGTCCGCGAGCGGCAGCGCACCCGAAACGTGCGCCGCAGTGATCTCACCGACGGAATGCCCGGCGAGCAGATCCGGCCGCACACCGCAGGATTCGGCGAGCCGGTGCAGCGCGACCTCGATCGCGAACAGCGCGGGCTGGGTGTGCTCGGTGCGCTCCAGCTCCGCGGCGTCCGCGCCCCAGATCACGTCCCGCAGCGAACCGCCCACGTGCTCGTCGACCGCGCGCAGAACCTCGTCCAGGGCGTCGGCGAACACCGGGAACCGCGCGTGCAGCTCCCGGCCCATCCCGAGCCGCTGGGCTCCCTGCCCGGAGAACACCACCGCGAGCCGCCCATCGTCGACGACTCCGCGCGCGGTTTCGACCGCGTCGCCCTCGTCGGCCAGCAGCACCGCACGGTGCTCGAACGCGGTCCGGCGGGTCGCGCACGACAATCCCAGGTCCGCCGCCGCGTGCTGCTCGGCCAGCTCGCGCGCGCGGGTGATCTGCTGCTCCAGCGCCGCCTCGATCCGGCCGGACACCGGGATCGGCACGACGGAGGGCACGGTCCGCACCGGTTCCGCCGATGCGGCGCTCGCGACGCCCTCTTCGAGGATCACGTGCGCGTTCGTCCCGCTGATGCCGAACGATGAGATCGCCGCGCGCTTGGGGCGATCCGCGCCGGGCCACGGCGCTTCGGCGGTGAGCACCTCGACCGCGCCCGCGCTCCAGTCGACCGCCCGCGTCACGTCCTGCACCCCGCGAATGCCCGGCAGCGTTCCGTGCCGCATCGCCAGCACCGTTTTGATCAACCCGGCCATGCCGGCGGCCGCCTGCGCGTGTCCGATGTGGCCCTTGACCGATCCCATCAGCAGCGGCGTCTCGCGGTCCTGCCCGTAGGTAGCCAGCACCGCGGACGCCTCCACCGGGTCGCCCAGCCGCGTCCCGGTTCCGTGCGCCTCCAGCGCGTCCACGTCCTGTGTGGACAGATCGGCGTCGGCGAGCGCGGCGCGGATGACGGCCTGCTGCGCGTGCTCGCTCGGGGCGGTGAGCCCGTGCGAGGCACCGTCGGAGTTCACCGCCGAACCACGGATGAGCGCCAGTACCTCGTGCCCACTGGCGCGCGCACGCGACAACGGTTCCAGCAGCACTGCACCGACGCCTTCGGACCACGCGGTCCCGCACGCACCGTCCGCGAACGGCCTGCACCGCGAATCCGGCGCGAGACCACCTTGCCGCGTGTAGCCCACGAACGCCGCGGGCGTCGACATGACCGTCACACCGGCCGCCAACGCCATGTCGCACTCCCCCGACCGCAGCGCGCGCACGGCGGAATGCACTGCCACCAACGAAGACGAGGACGCGGTGTCCACAGTGATCGAAGGACCTTCCAGACCCAGGAAGTAAGCCAGCCTCCCGGAGACCACCGCGGGGGCGAACCCGGCGACCGAATGCCCGGACAGGTCGTCGCCGGAGTCTGCCGCCGCCACCGCGTAGTCCTGCCCGTTCACCCCGGCGAACACGCCGGTCCGGCTGCCGCGCAACCCGAGCGGATCCATCCCGGCGCGCTCCAGCGCCTCCCAGCCGACCTCCAGCAGCAGCCGCTGCTGCGGGTCCATCGCCAGCGCCTCGCGCGGCGAGATCCCGAAGAACCCGGCGTCGAAATCCGCCGCACCGCTGAGGAATCCGCCCTCCTCCGGCACACCGGCGGCGCGCAGCTGCGCCACGTCCCAACCCCGATCCGCGGGAAGCGGCGACATCGCGGTGTCGTCGGACGTGACAAGCCGCCACAACTCCTCCGGCGAGCCGACGGCACCGGGGAACCGGCACGCCATCGACACCACCGCGATCGGGTCGTGCTCTGGAATCGTCATGCGCTGCACCACCTTCGGCCTCGGGTCGGGCGGTCGTGGCAGACGGTATGCAGGCGAGCGCTGTACTTTTCCCTAGAGCGGCACGGGAACGCGACCGGTGAACTAGGGATTCTCCTCGTTGCGGTGTGGGAGAAAGTCCCCGCCAGCCAACGTCCCCCGCACCGGGACGACCGACTCGCGAAGGGCTCAAGTTCATGGCGTCGACCCGGCGGCCCGTGCTGTTCGTCAGCTATCCGGAGAGCGGGCTGCTCAACCCGCTGCTCGTGCTGGCCGAGGAACTGTCCCGCAACGGCGTCGAGGACCTGTACTTCGCCACCGACGACAACCGGCGCGAGCAGGTCGAGGCCGCGGGCGTAGGCACCCCGGTGCACTTCGTCCCCCTCGGCGACGTGGTGCCGGAGATGTCGGCGGTGACGTGGGACGACGAGACCTACCGCGAGGTCACCCAGCGCTCCCGGTTCAGGGCGCACGCCGCGGTCATCCGGCACACTTTCTCTCCCCGTGCGCGGGTTTCCAAGTACCGCGCGCTGGAAGAGGCCGTCGACGAGATCGCGCCGGCGCTCATGGTCGTGGAGAGCATGTGCAACTTCGGCTACGAGCTGGCGATCACCAAGGGCATCCCGTTCACGCTCGGCGTGCCGTTCATGCCGAGCAACGTGCTCACCTCGCACGTGCCGTTCGCGAAGTCCTACACCGGGCCGGACTTCCCGGTGCCGCACTCCGGGCTGCCGCACGCGATGACGCTGCGGCAGCGGATCGCCAACCGGGTCTTCAAGTTCCGCACGCTGGCGATGTTCATGACCAAGCAGCTGCGCGAGCGGGCCGCGGAGGACCAGCGGGTCCGCGACTCGCTCGGCATCTCCGGCGACGCGGCCGGGTTCATGTCCCGCATCGAACGCGCCGAGATGGTGCTGTGCTACTCGATCCCCGAGCTGGACTACCCGTTCCCGGTGCCCGCGCACATGCGGCTGGTCGGCACGATGGTGCCGCCGCTGCCGCAGGCGCCGGACGACGAGGGACTCGCGCAGTGGCTGGATGAACGGGATTCCGTCGTCTACATGGGATTCGGCACGATCACCCGCCTCACCGCCGAGCAGGTGCGCGCACTGCTGGAAGTCGTCCGCCGTCTCGCCGACCGCGGCACGCACGTGCTGTGGAAGCTCCCGGCCGAGCAGCAACACCTGTTGCCGGACGAGCTGCCGCAGAACCTGCGGGTGGAGGACTGGGTTCCGTCCCAGTTGGACGTGCTGGCCCACCAGCACGTGAAGCTGTTCTTCACCCACGCCGGCGGCAACGGTTTCCACGAGGGCCTGCACTTCGGCAAACCGCTGGTGGTGCGTCCACTGTGGGTGGACTGCGACGACCAGGCGGTGCGCGGGCACGACTTCGGCGTTAGCCGCACCCTCGATCACCCGGAGACCTTCGACGTCGAGGACGTGCTGGACAAGCTGACCACGGTGCTCGACGAGCGCGGTTTCACCGAACGGGCGGAGGTTTTCGGACAACTGCTGCGGAACGCCGGTGGTCGCGAAGCCGCTGCGGAACTCCTGCTCGAGCTACCCGCGCTGCGCGACGAGGAACGGGCGAGGATCTGAGATGGCCATCAGCCAGCCGGTCTCCAAACCTTGGCTCAACGGCAACGAGCTCACCTACGCCACGCAGGCCGTCGGCGACGGCTGGATCTCCTCGCAGGGACCGTTCGTGCGGCGCTTCGAGGAGGCGTTCGCCGAGTACAACGCCACCGCGCACGGCGTCGCCTGCTCGTCCGGCACCACCGCGCTCACCCTCGCGCTGCGGGCGCTGGGCATCGGGCCCGGCGACGAAGTGATCGTCCCGGAGTTCACGATGATCGCGAGCGCCTGGGCGGTCAGCTACACCGGCGCCACTCCGGTGTTCGTGGACTGCGCCGACGACCTCAACATCGACGTCACCCGGATCGAGGAACGGATCACGCCGCGCACCAAGGCGATCATGCCGGTGCACATCTACGGCAGGCGCTGCGCGATGGACCCGATCCTGGAGCTGGCCCACGAGTACAACCTGCGCGTGGTGGAGGATTCCGCCGAGGCGCACGGCGTGCGGCCGGTCGGCGACATCGCCTGCTTCTCGCTGTTCGCCAACAAGATCATAACCGCCGGTGAGGGCGGCATCTGCCTCACCGACGACGAGCGACTGGCCGCGCAGCTGGCGCACCTGCGCGGGATGGCGTTCACCAGCGATCACAGCTTCCTGCACAAGAAACTCGCCTACAACTTCCGCATGACCGCGGTGCAAGCCGCGATCGCGCTGGGCCAGACCGAGCAGCTGGACGAGATCCTGGCCGCGCGCAACGAGATCGAGAAGCGCTACGACGAGGGCTTGCGCGACATCGACGGCATCACCCTGCTGCCACGGCGGGACGTGCTGTGGATGTACGACCTGCGCACGCGCGACCGCGACGGGCTCCGCGCGTTCCTCGCCGAGGAGGGCATCGAGACCAGGGTCTTCTTCAAGCCGATGAGCAGGCAGCCGATGTACCGCGACCCGGGCTGGTCCGAGCTCAACGCCAGCCGGTTCGCCGCGGACGGCCTGTACCTGCCCACCCACACCGGGCTCACCGCCGAGGACCAGGAGCACGTCGTCGGCAAGGTGCGCGAGTTCCACGCACGATCAACTCGCTCGAGGGAAGTGCCGACATGACGACTGCGAGCACACCGGTCGATTTCCCGCTGCGCCGTCCCGGAGCGTCCTTCCCGCCCGAGGAGTACGCCCGGTTCCGCGAACAGCCCGGCCTGGTCCGGTCCCGGCTGCCCACCGGCGCGGTGGTGTGGCTGGTGACCCGGCACGAGGACGTGCGCGCGGTGCTCACCGACCCGCGGGTCAGCTCGAATCCGGATCACGACGGCTTTCCCAGCCTGCTCGGCCGCACCGGCGGGGTGCCATCGCCGGACACGATGCCCGGGTGGTTCGTGGCGCTGGACCCGCCGCAGCACGACCGGTTCCGCAAGACCCTGATCCCCGAGTTCTCGGTGCGCCGCATCCGGGCGCTGCGCCCGGCGATCGAGGAGATCGTCGACGAGCGGGTCGATGCGATGCTGGCGGCCGGGCCGGACGCGGACCTGGTCGCCGACTTCGCACTGCCGGTCCCCTCGCTGGTGATCTCCAGCCTGCTCGGGGTGCCGGCGGCCGATCGGGACTTCTTCGAGGCCAAGACCCGGGTGCTGGTCAGCACGACCGCCACCGATCAGCAGCGGGAGACCGCGACCAAGGAGCTGCTGCGCTACCTCAACCGGCTCATCAAGATCAAGGCGAAGCGGCCGGGCGCGGACCTGATCAGCAGGCTGCTGGCGGGCGGGAACCTCTCGGCCGCGGAGCTTTCCGGGGTCTCCATGCTGCTGCTCATCGCCGGGCACGAGACCACCGCGAACAACATCGCGCTCGGCGTGCTCACCCTGCTCATGCACCCCGAGTGGGTCGGCGCCGACGGGATCGTCGAGGAGCTGCTGCGGCTGCACTCGGTCGCCGACCTGGTGGCGCTGCGGGTGGCGACCGAGGACCTGGAGATCAGCGGGCAGCGGATCGAGGCGGGCGAGGGCATCGTGCCGCTGGTGGCGGCCGCGAACCACGACGAAGCGGCTTTCGGCTGCCCGCACCGGTTCGATCCCGAGCAGGCGGCGCGGCACCACGTCGCGTTCGGCTACGGCGTGCACCAGTGCCTCGGGCAGAACCTGGTGCGCGGCGAGATGGAGGCCGCCTACCGGGCGTTGTTCGAGCGGATTCCCGGGCTGCGGCTGGCCGCGCCGGTGGAGGAACTGCCATTCAAGTACGACGGCGTGCTGTTCGGGCTGCACTCGCTGCCGGTCCGCTGGTGAGCGCCGTCGTTGGACCCGTGAGCAGGAGGAAGGCACGTGGAGATCAGCGTGGACCGGGGCAGGTGCGTGGGCGCCGGGCAGTGCGTGCTGTCCGCGCCGGACGTGTTCGACCAGGACGACGACGGCATCGTCACGGCGCTGGAGAGCCGTCCCGGCGACGACTTCGCCGGGGAGGTGGCGCAGGCGGAGCGGATCTGCCCGGCGCAGGCGATCACCGTGCGGCAGGACTGATCGTCCGCCGATCCTGGATTCACACCTTTTCGAGCGAATTCAGCTTTGCACAGCAAGGACTTTCATCCGTCCACAATGGACCTTAAGATCACCTGATCCAGCTATGGCGAACACGGGTTCGACTCCGGAGCATGGAGTTCATGAACCCCTTCCGATTCGCCCAGCTGATCGCCGCCCAGCTGATCGCCATCGAGCCATCCGGACGCCACCGATCCGTCGCACGCCTCGCCCCCGCGGCCGGTCGCCCACCATCGCAGCGCCACGCACCACACAGGAAGCGGCGCGCCGCACCGCAGTTAGTCCTTTGTGGACGAATTCGGCTCACCGCTCCGCAGCTGGATGGTGCGGGAGCATTCGCCGGGCGAGGTCGGCGAGTTCGCGGGTGGCCGGGGAAAGCGTGGTGGAGCGCCTGCGCACGAGTGCGATGGTGTCGTGGAGCGGCTCGTGGAAGCCCACCATGTGCAGATTCGGCGGGCACATCGCGCTGTTCGCCACCGCGCGAGCGAGGACGGTGTCGCCGACGCCGCGCTGCACCAGTGACAGCGCCGATTCCACGTGCTCAACCTCGATCCACGGATCGAGCCGAAGTCCCGCGAGCTGAGCGCGATCGGCGAGCTGGCGGCGCGTCGGGTCGGCCCAGCCGTAGTGCGCGTCGTAGAGGATCAGCTTGGCCTGCGCGAGGTCCTCGATCCGCAGCGGCTCTTCCGCACGGGCCGGATCGGCGGTGGCGTAGCACACCTCGTCCCGCAGCAGCGGGGTCACTTCGAGACCTTCGTCGTCGATGGGCAGCACGACCAGCCCGGCCTCCACGGTTCCCGCCGCGACGGCGGCCGCCACCTCGACGGAGTTCAGCCCGATCAGCCGGATGCGCACATCGGGATAGCGGTCGTGGAAGCGCTGCGCGAGGTCGGAGAGCAGGTAGTAGCCGGCGTTGCGCAGCAGCCCGAAGGTGGCGACCCCGCCGTCCAGGGAACGCACCGAACGCAGCGCTTGCGCACCGCCGTCGGCGGCGGCCGTGGCCTGCTCGGCGAACGGCAGCAGCGTCTCGCCTGCGGCGGTGAGCACCAGCCGCCGGGCTCCCCTGGTGAACAGCGGGGTGGCGTGATCGTCCTCGAGCTTGCGGATCAACTCCGAGACCGACGCCTGAGCGACCCCCATGGCCGCCGCCGCAGCGGTGAACGAGCCGGTCCGGGCGGCGAGCAGGAACGCCTGCAACTGCTTCAGTGTCACAAGGAAATCCTATGCCGAGCACAGGCTTCGATCATCTTGTCCTGTGCTTTGCCCGTTCGTAAGGTCGCCGCCATGCGCTTCGCACCCTCCCTGCTCAGGGAACTCGGTAGCTCGTACCGACCGCTCAAGACACCGGCGCACGAGGGCCCTGCCGCACAACGCGACCCGGCGGTGATGCAGCGGGTCTCGGAGATGCTCGCCGCGATCGAACGCGACGGCATGGACGCCGTGCTCCGCTACGCGAGCGAGCTCGACGGCTGGACTGGCGCCGAAGTCGAACTCGACGCGGCGGCGATCCGGCGCAGCGGCGACCGGCTAGCCGCGGACCACCGCGCGGCGTTGGAGCTCGGCGCCGAACGGACCAGCGCCTTCGCCCGCGCACAACGCGCGCACCTGACCGACTTCGAGACCGAGCTGGCTCCCGGCCTGATCACCGGGCACCGGTACGTGCCGGTGCAGCGGGTCGGCGCGTACCTGCCAGCCGGGCGGTTCCCGCTGACCGCGGGCGCGTTCATGACCGTCGGGGTGCCCAAGGTCGCCGGAGTGCGGACGGTGCTGGCGTGCGTGCCGCCCGGCCCGGACGGCACGCCGGACCCGGCGGTGCTCTACTCCGCGCACCTCTCCGGCGCCGACCGGGTCTACGTGCTCGGCGGGGTCCAGGCACTCGCCGCGATGGCGTTCGGCCTGCTCGGCGAACGTCCGGTGGACGTGCTGGTAGGAGCGGGCAACGCCTTCGTGGCCGAGGCGAAGCGGCAGCTGTTCGGCACCGTCGGCATCGACCTGCTCGCAGGGCCGTCCGAGGTCGCCGTGCTCGCCGACGAGACCGCCGACCCGGAACTGGTCGCCGCGGACCTGCTCGGCCAGGCCGAGCACGGGGTGAACTCCCCCGCGGCACTGGTGACCACGTCCGAGCAGCTCGGCGAGGCCGTGATCGAACAGGTGCAGCGGCAGCTCGAAACCCTCGCCACGAAGGAGATCGCCGGCCCGGCGTGGCGCGATCACGGGTCGGTGACCTGGGCCGCGGACGCCGAGACGGCCGTGGCGCTGATGGACGACCTCGCGCCGGAACACCTCGAAGTGCACACCGCCGACGACGAGCACTACCACCGGGCGCTGCACAACTACGGCTCGATCTTCCTCGGCCCGTGGAGCACGGTGGCCTATTCCGACAAGGGGATGGCCGGGACCAACCACGTGCTGCCCACCGCGGGCGGCGCCAAGCACAGCGCGGGCCTGTCGGTGTCGCGGTTCCTCAAACCGCTGACTTACCAGCGGATCGCCGAGCAGGCGACGCCCTTGCTGGCCGATGCCGTCGACGTGATCTCCGATTACGAGCGGATGGCCGCGCACCGCGCCACCGCCACCATCCGCACCGCCCGCTACCAGAAGGGAACGCGCTAGATGAGCGGCAAGTCCGACCAGCCGAACACGGAGGTCGTCCCGGCCTCCGCACCGCAGCGGGGCGGCTCCCCGGAGGGAACGATGCACCCGCCTGCGCGGACGATGCCGACCGACCACGCCATCCGGGTCGACTCCGGGCACGGCGCGGACGAGCCCCGGCGCGTACCCGGGGAACGCCGCCAGCCGATGCGCGGTTTCGAGGACACCTACACCGACATCGTCGACTACATCGTCCGGATCACCCACCGCATCTGGGAAGACCAGGACGTCGGGTACATCTACGACACCTACAGCCCCGGATGCAGGCTGCACGGCGACAACGGCTACTCCTACGGCGTCGAGCAGCTCGTCGACGGAACCATGCAGTCGATCAACGCCTTCCCGGACTGCAGGCACTACGCCGACGACGTGATCTGGGCGGGTGACGAGGACCAGGGCTTCGTCACCTCGCACCGCGCCATCAACATCGGCCACCACACCGGACCGTGGCGCTGGGGCCCGCCGACCGGGCGCAAGCTCGACACCTGGGTGATGGCGAACTGCGTGGTGCGGGAGAACGAGATCTACGAGGAATGGGTCCTCTACAACACCGCGGCAAAACTGCAGCAGCTCGGCGTGAACGTGGTCGAGGCGGCACGCACCTACGGCAACGAGGGCGGGATCGCTCCGCTGACCGCGCGCCAGTTCAGCGAGCCGCTGCGGCTGACCGGCGGGCGCAAACCGAAGTCGATGCCGCTGCCGAGCGCCCGGTTCGACGTGGAGCAGACGGTGCGGGCGCTGTTCCACAACGTCTACAACCGTCGCGACCTGAGCATGTTCGACCGGGTGTACGCCGACGCGGTCCGCTGGCACGGCACCACGAACCGCACCGGACGCAACCGGTCCGATGTGCGGGGCATGGCGCGTTCGCTGCTGGCGACCTTCCCGGACCTCGGGGTATCGGTGGACGAGGTGTACTGGATGGGCAACGAAGCCGACGGGTTCAGCGTCTCGGTCCGCTGGTCCGGCGCGGGAACGCACCGCGGCTACGGCCTGTACGGTGCACCGACCGGGCGCCGAGCGCAGCTGTGGGGCATGTCGCAGCTGTACTTCTCGGGCGGGCGCATCGTCGAGGAGTGGTCGTTGTTCAACGAGTTCGACGTGCTCGCCCAGCTGCTGACCGACGAGCCCGCGGCGTTGCTGGGATGAGCACCTCCGCTCCGGTACGGCATCCATGTCGGCCGCGATGACCCGGGTGCTGTGCGCGCAGCTGGCTCCGCGCGTGGCCGACCCGCCGTACAACCGCGAGTTGTCGGTGGCGGCCGTGCGCGGGGCGGCCGCGCGCGGAGCCGAGGTGATCGTGCTCCCGGAACTGGCGACCTCCGGCTACCGGCTCAGCTCGGTGGCGGAGGCGACCCCGGCGGCGTTGCGGCCGAGCGATCCGCTGCTCGCCGAGTGGGGCCGGGCGGCGCCGGAAGCCGTCGTGATCGGCGGGTTCTGCGAGCTCGGCGACGACGGGCGGCTCTACAACAGCGCGGCGGTGCTGGATCGCGGGGAACTCGTCGCGGTCTACCGCAAAACGCACCTGTGGGACGAGGAGCGGCTGCTGTTCACCCCGGGCGCCGAAGCGCCACCGGTGCTCGACACCGCGCACGGCAGGATCGGGGTGCTGATCTGCTACGACCTCGAATTCCCGGAGCTGACCCGGCGGCTGGCCCTCGACGGGGCGGAATTGCTCGCCGCGCCGACGAATTGGCCGCGGGTGCCGCGACCCGAACGGGAACGCGCACCCGAGGTGATCATCGCGATGGCGGCCGCACGCGTGAACCACCTCGCCATCGCCTGCTGCGACCGCAGCGGGAGCGAACGCGGCACCGACTGGACCGAAGGCACCGGGATCATCGGTCCCGACGGGTGGATGCGCGCGGAGGCCGACGCCGAAGGAATCGCCTGCGCCGACCTGGATCTGCGCGCTTCGCGGGACAAGCGGCTCACCGAGCACGCCGACCTGTTCGCCGACCGCCGCCCGGAGTTGTACGGCCCGGTGGCGCGGGACTGAACCACCGAGCCGTCCAACCCGACTCCGCGCGGGACCGAGGTGATTCGCCACCCCGACCGGCCGGCGGAGCGGCCACCTCAGCCCGACCCGGTGTCCTCGGTCGCCGCAAGGGCGCGGAAGGTTCCCAGCAGGATGTGCGCGAGGTTGTAGACCACTAAGTCGGCGTCGCCGGCCGCTCCCGCTTCGGCGCTCGAAACGATGGCCATCACAGCCGCACCAGCATCCCGCGCCTGCCGGTGTACCTCGGCCGTCGCCCGGTGCACGGCTTGATCACCGGGCGGCACCCCGAGCGACACCGCCAGGTCGGCCGGGCCGACCCATACCGCGTCGATTCCTTCCACCGCAACGATTTCGGCGGTGTTCTCGACACCGGCCGCAGTCTCCACCATCGCCACCACCAGCACGTCCTCGGCGTTGCGCAGGTGCTCCGTCGCGGTCACCGCACCGTACCGGCCCGCTCTGCTGTAGGTCGCGAAACCGCGCTCCCCGCGCGGCGGGTAGTGCGCGGACCGGACGACTTCTTCGGCCTCCCGCGCACTTTCCACGTGCGGGACGACGATGCCGTCGGCTCCGAGGTCCAGCACCCGCAGCACCTGGTTCGGATCCGCGCGCCCGACCCGCACGAGCACCGGTAGGCCGTGCGCCTGCGCGAGCGCGATGTGCTGCTGCAGCGGCACCAGATCGTCCGGGCCGTGCTCGCAGTCGACGAGCACGTAGTCCAGGTTCGCGATCCCGGACAGCTCCACGAGCATCTCCGCCGGTAGGCGCAGGATTCCCCCGCGCAGCCGGGAACCCGCGCGCAGCTTCGACTTCAGTTTCATCGGCCCACCATCCCCGCGGAAAGATCGATGTCGGCGGCGCACAACCCCGGCATCCGCAGCATCGCCACCAGCGCCGCACCCACTTCGTCCTCGGTCACCATGCGGCCGAGAGCAGCGCGCGAGACGAACTCCTCCTCCGCCTGTTCGGCGGTTCTTCCGGTCCTTTCCGCCTCCAGCCGGAAGTTCCGCGCCATCCGCGGCCCTTCGACCGGGCCCGGCGAGAGCGCGTTGACCGCGACGCCGAGCGGGCCGACCTCGGCGGCCAGCGTGGTGGTCAGCCCCAGCACCGCCGCCTTCGAGGCGCAGTAAGGCGTGCGCCGGGCCAGCGGACGCTTCCCGGACACCGAGGCGATGTTGACCACGTCGCCCGCGCCCCGCTCTGTCATGGCGGGCAGGAAGGCGCGGCACATCAGGTACGTCCCGCGCACGTTGGCGGCGAACACCGCATCCCACTCGGTGGGGTCGATCTCGGTGAGCGGCGCGACCGGGCCTGCGACCCCCGCGTTGTTCACCAAGATCGACACGTGCTCGCCCGCCAGCTGCTCGGCGAGCGCCGCCACGGCGTCCGGATCAGCGACGTCGCAGTTCACCGCGACGCCCTCGCCGGACATCCCGGCCACCGTCTCGTCCAGCGCCGATCGGGTCCTGCCGACGACGATCACCCGGGCTCCGGCGGCCGAGAGGGCGTGGCACATCGCCCGGCCGAGCCCGTTGCCGCCGCCGGTGACCAACGCGGTGCGCTCGGCGGGTTCAGCTTCGGGCATGATCGGTCCATTCCAGCGCGGTCTCGCCGTACTTCGCGGCACGCACATCGCCGGAGCGGGCATGGCCCTCGAACAGCTCGACCCGAGCGGCCCGGCCGCACACCTCGCCCAGCTGTGCGCTCGCCGCCTGGTCGGTCACTTCCTGGTAAGTCACCGTCTTCAGGTACTTCCCCACCCAAAGCCCACCGGTGTAGCGCGCGGCGCCCTTGGTCGGCAGCACGTGGTTGGTCCCGATGACCTTGTCCCCGTAGGACACGCACGTGCCTTCGCCGAGGAACAGCGCCCCGTAGTTGCGCATCCGGTCGAGCGCGCGCCGCGGCTGGGCGGTCAGCACCTGGACGTGCTCGCTGGCGTAGGTGTCGGCGAGCGCGTACGCCTCGTCCACCGAGTCGACCACGACCACCGCACCGTGGTCGCGCCACGCGGGCCCGGCGAAGTCGGCGGTCGGCATCCCGGGAAGGAGCTCGTCGACGTGGGCGATGACCGCATCGGCGAGCGTCGCCGAAGTGGTGATCAGCACCGCGGGTGAGTCCGGGCCGTGCTCGGCCTGCGAGAGCAGGTCCACCGCGACCACGAACGGATCTGCGTGCTCGTCGGCGATGACGAGGATCTCGGTCGGCCCGGCGAACAGGTCGATGCCTACCTCGCCGAAGAGCTGGCGCTTGGCCTCGGCGACGTAGGCGTTGCCCGGCCCGGCCAGCAGGTCCACCGGCCCGATCGACTCGGTACCTGCGGCCAGCGCGGCCACCGCCTGCACACCGCCGAGCAGGTAGATCTCGTCCGCCCCGGCCAGGTGCATGGCGGCGATCGTCGGCGCCGGAATCTCGCCGCGAATCGGCGGAGTCGCCGCCGCGACCCGCGGCACTCCGGCGACTTTTGCGGTCACGATCGTCATGTGCGCCGAAGCGGTCAGCGGGTAGCGGCCACCGGGCACGTACGCGCCCACCGCGTCGATCGGGACGTGCCGATGTCCCAGCCGCACCCCCGGCAGCGTCTCGACCTCGATGTCGCACATCGATTCCCGTTGGTGCTCGGCGAAAGCACGAACCTGCGACTGCACGAACCGGATGTCGGCCAGCGCCTGCTCGCCGACCGTGGCGACGATCCGCTCGATCTCGTCCGGCCTCAGCCGGAACGACTCCGGGGCCCATCCGTCGAAAAGCTGCGAATGCTCGCGCACCGCTTCGTCACCGCGGGCGCGGACGTCCTCGATGATCGTGCGGACCCGTTCGCGCAAGGCCTCGTCATGCGGAGCGGAGTCATCGGTCGCCGTCGGCTGCGGCGCCGGGCGCTTCAACACTTCGGGCAAAGTCGTTCTCCTCGGTCAGGATCGGTGAAGTGCACCGCCGGATCAGCCCGTTGAGCAATCCGGCGGTCGTATCGGGCGCTTCGAGCGGAAACAGGTGCCCGGCCGCGGGCACCACGTGCAATTCGGTGTCGCCGAGGTGGTCGGCGATTTCGCGATGGATCCGCGGTGGGCACAAGGCGTCCTCGGTACCGCAGGCCACAAGGGACGGAACATTGATCGTGCGCAGCACAGCGCGTGCGTCGGTCCGGGTGGATTGGCCGGCCAGCTGGGTGCGGAACCGTCGCGGGCCGATCCGCTCGGCCATCTCCCGGAATTCCCGCGCCAACTCCGGCGACGGCCGCTGCCCGGCGTACATGGTCGGCAGGATTTCCTCGACGACCGCAGCGAATTCTCCGGCTTCGGTGCGCCGGTCGGCCTGCCGCCACCCTTCGTGCTGCTCCGGTCTGGGCGCGGCGGCGTTCGTGGCCAGCGCGGCGAACCCGGCTACCCGCTCCGGGGCCAGTCGCGCGATCTCGAACCCGACGATTGCCCCGAGGCTCAGACCGACGAGCACGACTCGACCATCCACACTGGACAGCACGTGCTCGGCCATGCCGGTGACGCTCGGGCGGTCCAGCTCCGCGTGCACGACCGGCAGTTCCAGCCGCGACTCGACCCCGGCCCACAGCCCGGAATCGCAGAGCATCCCGGGCACCAGCACGGCCGTGTCAGCCACGAGCGCGCGGCACGAGCGCGTACGGCGCGACGTAGCCGTTGTGGTCGATGGAGTACCCGGCATCGGCGGCGGCCTTGACCACTTCCTCGTCCCAGTCGAGGCGCACCCGTCCATCCCCGGAATTGATCACCACGAGCTTGCCGGTGTCGTCCCCGGTGTTCCGGATGCTGCGCCACGCGCCGGGCGGCACCGAGAGCATGTCCCATTCGCCGAGCTGGACCGCGACCGGCTCGTGGTCGTTGAGGGTGACCTCCCAGCGGCCCTCCTTGACCATGAGCACCTGCGTTTGCTCGATGCGGTGCCCGAGCATCCCGGCACCGGGTTCGGCGCGCAGCCAGGCGATGTTGTGCCCGTGCGGGTTGTAGATCCGCGGTTCCTGGTCGAGGTTCTCGGTCATGCCGAAGCCGACCACCAGCGCCAGTTCCGCACCGCCGCCGGTGACCACCGAATCCAGGAACGGCCTCGAGCACCACTCCAGGTCGTCCTGCGTCACCACGCGCCGCCGCATCTTCTCGGCGGAGAACGATCGCAGCCGCGCGATGTCCGACTCGGCCATCGGGCGCACCAGCTCGACGTCGTCCGGCGGCTGGCCCCCGGCGACCGTGTCGATCAGCCGACCGTCCTCACTCAGGTGCAACCCGTGCCCGGCGGCGTCCCGCAACACGGTGGGGCCCCAGATGATGCCGCCGGTCTCGTCGTGGCCGAGCGAGGTGAACAGCCAGCCGTCGTCCGGTCCGATGTTGGTGAAGCCGCGGAAGATCCAGGTCGGGATCGAGGCGATGTCCCCCTCGCGGAGAACGAGCTCCCCCTCGTCCCCGTCAGCACCCCAGCGCAGCAGGTACTCGCCGCGGAAGCACAGGAACACCTCGGCGGTGAAGTGCAGGTGCAGGTTGTTGGTGACCCCTTGCGGCATCGCGGCCGCGCCGATGTTGTAGCCGTGCGGCTCGCGGAGGTTGATGACCTGCTTGGAGTTCTGCGACACCCCGGGCCCGATCATCGCGTAGTTCTCCTTGCGCTGCGAACCCGGTGTGCGGCAGTCGATGAACGCCTGGTCGCACGACACGAAATCGCTGCGCCGGATCGTCCGCCGCGCGCTCTCGGCCTCGCTGACCCGTACCGGCTGCTGCTGCATCCCCGCTCCCTCCGACCAAAAACTATGAATACGTATGTACTACCGCAACGGCGGAGCGGCGGTCAATGACCAACCGGGTGCTGACCGGGCCGAACACCGTGCAAGAGCTCGACCGATGACGCCGACTAGACTCCGTATTCCAGGAGGTTCCATGTCGATCACGAGTCACGACGTCGCCAGGTTCGCGGGCGTGTCCCAGGCGACGGTCTCGCGCGCGCTGCGCGGTGATCCGCGGGTTTCCGCGGCGACGCAGGACCGCGTCCGCCACGCCGCGCAGGTCCTCAACTACGTGCCGAGCGAGGCAGGCAGGAGCCTGTCCACGCACACCACTCGCCGGATCGGCGTGCTGGTCAGCGACTTGACCAATCCGTTCTACCCGCACCTGATCGGTCCGCTGCACGACGAGCTGGAGCGCTGCGGCTACCGCATGATGCTGCTGGCGGAACGTTCCGACGACGCCTTGGCCACCGAGGGACTGCTCGACCACTCCATCGACGGCGCGGTGCTGACGACCGCGACCAGTGGCTCCGAGCTCCCCGATGCGCTGCGGCGCAAGCAGATCCCGTTCGTGTTCCTCAACCGGGTCGACGGGCGCGACGGCGCCGACTCGGCAGTGGTCGACAACGAGCGCGGCGGCAGGCTCGCCGCCGAGGAACTGATCGCGCTCGGGCACCGCAGGGTCGCGCTGCTGGGCGGCTCGACCGACACCAGCTCCGGCCGGGATCGCGAGGCCGGTTTCGTGGACGCGCTCGCCGAGGCCGACATCGCGTTGCCCGCGACCCGGATCCGCCGCGGTTCCTACGACTTCGACACCGGCTACCTCGGACTTTCCGAACTCCTCGCCGCTGATCCGGACCTCACGGCCGTGTTCTGCGGCAACGATGTGGTGGCCATCGGCGCCTACAACGCCGCGTTGCGGGCGGGCGTCCGCATTCCCGATGAGCTCACGCTGGTGGGCTTCGACGATCTGCCGATGGCGTCCTGGGAGGCCTTCTCGCTCACCACGATCCGCTACGACCTCCAAGAGATGGCCAGGGCCGCCGCCCGGCTGCTCGTCGAACGCCTCTCCGGTGACGCGGGCGATCCCGCGCGGCGCGTGGCTTTCGCACCGGAACTCGTGCGCAGAGGAACCCACGCGCCTCCCGCCACCCGCCGCGGATGACCGGTCACGGGCCGGTTCAGGCGAACTTGTTCGCGCCGAGCTCGCTGCGGTACGTCTCCTTCATGAACACCGTGACCACCACCAGCGCCAGCACCGCCGCCGCGGCGAGGTAGGCCCACACCGCGTAGATCGTGCCGAACCCGTCGACCAGCAACGCCGCGATGAACGGCGTGACACCCATGAAGATCGAGAACGAGCTGTTGTAGGCGATCGCGCTCGCGCTGAACCTGGTGCGGGTCGCAAACAGCTCGGCCGAACACGTCGTCACGATCCCGGTGAGGAAGAACTCCGGGACGATGTAGACGAGCTGGCTGCCGACCGCGGCGGTGAAGCTGCCCTGCTCGCCGATGGCGAACGCCAGCGGGACGAGGAAGATGCACGCCAGCGCACCGATGATCAGCATCGGCTTGCGGCCGATCCGGTCCGAGAGCTTGCCCGCCAGCGGAAGCAGCGGCATCAGCACGGCCACCGAGATGAGGTTGGACAGCAGCGCCTGCGAGCGGGTGAGCCCGACATTGCTGGTCAGGTACTCCGGGTAGTAGGTGACCCAGGTGTAGGACAGGATCGCCAGCATGATCGAGGCTCCGCAGAACACCAGGATCGGGCGCCACTGCTCGCGCAGCGCCTCGCGCACCGGCGCCTTGACGATGTTCGTGCCGCCTTCGGTCTCGCGCATGAATTCCGGCGTCTCCTCGATGCGGCTGCGCAGCCACAACCCGAGCAGCGACAGCGGCAGCACCGCGAGGAACGGGATCCGCCAGCCCCAGGATTCCAGCACCGGCTGCTCGAACGCGGTGCTGACCAGCGCCGCGACGCCCGCGCCGCCGAGGATGCCGAGGAAGCAGCTGTTCGAGGCGTACGAGGTGTAGTAGGTGCGCTGGTGCGGCTTCGCCCACTCCATGATGAACGCGACCGCGCCGACGTACTCACCGCCGGAGATCATCCCCTGGAAGGTCCGGATGAGCACCAGCAGCAGCGGTGCCAGGAAGCCGACCTGCTGGTAGGTCGGCAGGGCGCCGATCAGCGCGGTGGACACGCCCATCATGACGATCGTCCACAGCAGAGCCTTCTTCCGGCCGACGCGGTCGCCCCAGCGGCCGACGAGCGTTCCGCCGAGGGGGCGGAACACGCAGGCGACGGCGAGGACCGCGTAGGTGCTCATCACCGTCGCCGCGCTGTTGCCGCCCGGGAAGAACGACGAGGCCAGCATCGGCGCCATGTAGCCGTAGAGCCCGTAGTCGAACTGCTCGACGAAGTTGCCGACGCCGCCCGCGTACACCGCTCGGCGGATCTTCGCCGGCGCCTGCTGCTGGTCTGCCGCGAGGGCGGGGGCTGGCGGGCCCGGCATTCCGACTGACATGGGCATCTCCAGGGGTCACGACGCCGGTGGACATTGTGCATACGTATGAAGTTCGTCGGAGGTTAGCCCGCGGCCCCCGTACCGTCAAGATTCGGTGCGGGCGCACCACAACGAATCCGGTCAGCCGTTCAGATCGAGGATCGCGTAGCCGAATCCCGGTACGGTCATCGCTTCGCCGTCCAGGCGGACACCGCTGTCCTCGACGGGCCTGGCGTCCTGCACGCGGCCGTCCGCAACGGTGATCGTCGCGGGGTCGCGGCGCGGGTTGACGGTGACCAGGAACCGGTCGCCGCGCAGGTAGGTCAGCGGATAGCCGTCCGAGAACACCCGCACGTCGGCCTGCGTGCCGAGTTCGGGGTACCGCTTGCGCAACGCCAGCAGCCGCCGGACGAAGTGCAGCAGCGAGCCCGGATCGCGGCGCTGCGCTTCGACGGTCGGCCGGTCCGGGTCCGGGTCGATCGGGATGTAGAGGTCCTCGGCGGGTGCCTCGGAGAACCCGGCGTTGGGCCCGGCGTTCCACTGCATCGGCGTGCGGTTGCGCTGGCGTCCGGCGCTGCCTTCGACATCGGGCAGGCCCTCGATCATCCGCATGCCGATCTCCTCGCCGTAGTACATCGCGGGAATCGTCGGCCAGGTCAGCAGGAACGCGAACGCGGCGGGAAGTTCCTCCGGGGTGCGGACGCCGTCGTTGAGCCGGTTCGCGCTGTCGTGGTTGGCGGTCGGCAGCATGATGCGGCCGCGACCGATGTCCCCGGTCGCCTCGGTCCAGGCGTCCACGAAGATCTTCGCGGTGCCGGTGCCCTCGGCGCCGAAGTACGGGTTCTCGTGCCACAACGACTTCCACGGTGCGCCGTCGCCCGGACCGTTGACCGGCAGGTAGAAGTCGGCGTCGAAACCCGCGGGCACCGACGTGGCCGGATCGCCCCATTCGGAGATCAGCACGGCGTCCGGGTGGTGCCTGCGAACCCACTCGCAGAGCTCGCCCCACAGCTTGCCGGTCTCGACCCAGCCGGGGTCGTCCTTGACCAAGGTGGCGGCCAAGTCGCAGCGGAACCCGGAGATCCCCAGCCGCAGCCAGTGATCCATGACCTCGCGGATCGCGGCGCGGTTGCGCATCGGACCTTCGGCGTCGACCGGCTGGCGCCACGGCTCGTCCGGGTTCATGCGCGCGTAGCCGTAGTTGATCGCGGGCTGGGTGTCGTAGTAGTTCTTGAGGAACGCACCTGCGCGCGGGCCCGGCGAGGCGACGAAATCCTCCGGGAGCGTGCCGTCGTCGGGCAACTGGTCCGGTGTGGCCCAGACGTAGCGGTGATCGGTGTCGTCGTGCAGCGAGTCGAGGAACCAGCCGTGCTGGTCGGACGTGTGGCCGGCCACGAGGTCGAACAGCACCCGGATGCCGCGGCTGCGCGCGGCTTCGACCAGCCGGACGACGTCGTCCTCGTCGCCGTAGCGCGGATGCACACCGGTGTAATCGGCGATGTCGTAACCGGCGTCGGTCAGCGGTGAGGGGAACACCGGGTTGACCCAGATCGCGCCGATTCCCAGCCATTGCAGGTGATCGAGGTGTTCGATGATGCCGCGCAGATCGCCGATGCCGCTGCCGTCGGTGTCGGCGAAGCTCTGCGGATAGATCTGGTACAGCACGGTGTCGGCCAGCCACGAAGGACCGTCCACACCGGATGCTCCGCGCGCGGCTCCCGCCGAGTGCGGAGCCAGCGCCACACCCGTGAGCGCCGCACCGGTCCCGAGCATGAACGATCGCCTGGACACCACCATGATCCCGCTCCCACCATCCTGACTACGTATGCAGAGTAGATCAATGTACGCACCCGCCACCTCGAGCGGAACACGCACCGCGCAATTTCCACGGCGAATCGGCCGGGTGGAGCACACCCGTGATCACCCGTTGGCGGCTGTACACGGGCAACGAAATGGCGCAGAGTGCGTAGCCGACGAACCATCGGCTCAGGAAGTGTGATGACCGGCGACGAAATCGTGCTCGGTCCCCTGCCGAAGGGGATCACGCCGGCCCGGGAGGGCATGCGGAACAAGGTGTGGAACGTGCTCGGCCACACCTATTCCATGAAGGCGGCCAGCGAATCGAGCTTCGCGTTCGAGACGCTGGACCCGCCGGGCACCGGCGTACCGCCACACGTGCATCCGACCCAGGACGAGCACATCTACATCCTGGAGGGCGTGTTCACGCTCTACCTCGACGGCGAGTGGGAGACCGCGGGCCCCGGCGACACCGTGCTGATGCCGAAGGGCCTCCCGCACGCCTACTACAACCGCAGCGAGAACATCGCCCGCGGACTGTTCTGGGTGAGCCCGGCGGGACGGCTCGCGGAGCTGTTCGACAAGCTGCACGACCTCGAAGACCCGGCCGAGGTGGTCCGGGTGTCGGCGCAGCACGACGTCGACTTCCTGCCGCCCGGTTCGGTGGAGGGCGCCTGAGCGACCGGTTCGGCGCAAGGCGCCTGCGGCGCCGGTCGGGCGAAAGGCGCCTGCGGCGCCCGGGAGGTCACCGACCGGGCTCGTTCACCTGCTGCTGCGAGGAACCCGACGCCCGGGCGTAGCCGGCCACGACTGCCTCGAGCTCCGCCGCGTCGATCACCTCGTCGATGTGCGAAAAGCCCTGCGGCGCACGACGTTCGACCTCGTCGATGACGTTCTCCGGTCCGCCTTCGCGGTTGCGCAGCACCACCTCGCTGGTGGCCGCCAGGCGATCGTCCTGGTAGGCCAGCAGCGCCTCGGTGGGGTCGGAGCACCGCGCCAGGTGCCCGCCGAGAGCGGTGGCGTCGAGGATCGCCTGACCGGCGCCGTTGGAGCCCATCGGATACATCGGGTGGGCGGCGTCGCCCAGCAACGTCACCCGCCCATGCGACCAGGCGGGCAGCGGATCGCGGTCGCACATCGGGAACTCGAAGATCTCCTCGGTGGCCTCGACCAGTCCGGCGTGGTCGACCGCGGGCGAGCAGAACCGCTCGACGTGCCGGGCCAGTTCTCGCCGGTCGCCGGGTCTGGCCCAGTCCTGCCGCTCCGGCGGCGCAGCACCGGGTTGCCCGGTGCGGATGCAGACCGCCCAGTTGGTGAGCTTGGTGCCCGCGCTGCGGCCCTCCGCGATCGGGTAGATCACCAGCTTGGCCGCGGTGCCACCGGCGACGATCATCGAACGACCGCCGTCGAACTCCGGCCAGTCGGTGGCGCCGCGCCACATCAGGACGCCGTTCCACCGCGGCGCTCCTTCCGCGGGGAACAGGATGGACCGCGCGGCCGAGTGGATTCCGTCGGCGGCGACCAGGACGTCGCCGCGCACGGTGACCGGCGCGGCACCGCGCCGGTCGAAGTGCGCCCGGACTTCACTCGCGTCCTGGTCGAAGCCGGTCAGCCGGTGCCCGGTCCGCACCGCGTCAGCGCCGAGCCGTTCCCGGACCGCCCGCAGCAACATGCCCTGCAACCTGCCCCGGTGCAGGCAGAACTGGGGAAGCGTGAATCCGGCGTCCAGCCCGCACGGCTTGCGCAGGATCACCGGGCCCAGCCGGTGCGCGTAGTACAGGTCGCGGGTACGGACCCCGATCTCGTCCAGCGAGTCGAGCAGACCGAGTTCGGCGAGCTCTTTGACCGCGTGCGGCAACGCGTTGATCCCGACGCCCAGCTCCCCGCTCTGCTCGCTCTGCTCGTAGACGACGCAATCGATGCCTTCTTGGTGCAGCCGCAGCGCCGCGGTCAGCCCGCCGATCCCCGCTCCGACGATGATGACCTGCACAGCAATCTCCTGTTCGGACGACCTCCCGACTCGACCACGCCGAAGCATCGCCGAGATCCGCGAATCAGACTACCGGCGGTGCCACCGGCGACTACGACGTCCGCGGAGCGAGGACGGGCCCGGTCACCAGGTCACCGGAAGTTCCAGCAGTCCCGCGGAAAGCTGCCCGGACTCGTGGCGCAGTTCGTCGGCGGGCACCCCGACCTGCAGGTCCGGCAGCCGCCGGAACAGCGTGGTGAACGCCGTCTGCAGCTCCACCCGCGCCAGCGGTGCGCCGATGCAGTGCCAGATGCCGTGCCCGAACGTCAGGTGCGGGTTCGGCGCGCGGGTGGTGTCGAACTCCTCCGGGCGGTCGAAGGCTTCCTCGTCGAAGTTGGACAGCGTGAAGTCCAGCAGCACCAGGTCCCCTGCGCGCATGGTCACGCCGCCGACCTCGACGTCGTCGGTGGCGTAGCGCGGCAGCATCGAGCTGCCCGCCTTGGCGGCTCGCAGCACTTCCTCGACCGCGATCGCCATCTTGCCGGGATCGCTCATCGCCGCGGGGAGCTTGTCCGGGTTGTTCGACAGGATCTTCAGGTCGGTGCCGCAGGCCGAACAGTTGCGCACCCGCAATCGGACAGCGCGGGCGGGGCGGCCGGTGCTCAGCCGCCAAGGCGGCCGCCGTCCCGCACCGCCTGCGCCACCTCGTCGAAAACCGGGTCGCCGAGGAAGCTGCGGAAACCCAGCAGCACCGCCCCGCCGATGTCCTCCCTGCGCACCCGCTCCAGCAGGGTTTCCTGGCACAGCACCAGATCGGCGTCCGCCGGGAGGTCCCCGACGGACGCGTGCACGACGGCCACCCGGTGCGGTCCGAGCTGCTCGGAGAGCTGGGCGGCGACCAACGCGCTGCTGCCCATTCCCGCGTCGCAAGCGATGATCACCTTGCGCACCGCGGAGCCGTCGATGGTGCGCGCGGAAGGCACCTGCTCCCGCTGCGCGGGTCCGGGCTCATCGGCAGGCTGTTGGTCGTCCGGCGCCCGTCCGCCCAACGTCCGCCCGAGCCGCCGCCACAACCTCGTCGCCTCTTCACGCGCCTTCACGAATCCGCACCCTCCTGCGTAATGGGCACACCCGGATCACTTCACATATTCCGGCAGCACCCGCGGTGGCCACTGGCCGACGTCCAGGATGCCCATCGAGTAGCCCTTGGACACCAGCGCCGGCCGGTTGGTGACCTTCAGCTTCCGCAGCAGGGTGGTCACGTGGTACTCGACGCCGCCGCGGCTGAGGTAGAGCTCGGCGGCCAGCTGCACGGTGGACTCCCCGGCGGCGACGCCTTCGAGGATGCGGGCGTCGATCTCGCTGAGCAGCTTCTCCTTGCCGGTGACCATCGCGGAGCGCTGCGCCTCGTCGGGCTGCAGCAGCACCATCACGCCTTCGGCCCTGCCGGAGCGGTCCGGCACCGCGATGCCGCGAGAAATCAGGCATTACGGCGCTCGAAACGGATCGGAAAGGCGGTGCGGACGAGAAGCGGCCGGCGGCTCGACAGCCGCCGGCCGCAACGAGCGCTGACCCGGTCAGTCCGCCTGGGCCTACCCGGTCTTGGTGAGATCGTTTTCGATCTCCTCCAACGTGCGGTTCTTCGTCTCCGGCAGCCACCGGTAGAGGTAGACCAAGCACAGCACGCCCAGCACGCCGTAGAGCCAGAACACCCCGGACGCGCCGATCGAGTTGATCAGGGTGAGCACCGTCAGCGACACGACGAGGTTCAGGCCCCAGTGCGTGACGATCCCGAACGACGCCGCCTTGCCGCGCACGTTGTTCGGGAAGATCTCGCTGTTCACCAGCCAGATCGCGATCCCGAGGCTGCACGCGAACGCCGACTCGTAAACCATCAGCACGATCAGCAGCGCGACGAACGTCCCGGTGCTCTGCAACGGGAACAGGAAGACCACCCCGAGCGCGGCCAGCGCCACGATGATCACCACGGTGCCGCCGAGGATCCACACCCTGCGGCCCATCCGGTCGATCCACAGCAGCGCGGGGATCGTGAACAGCACGTTGACGATGCCCACCGCCACGGAGACGCCGATGGCGGTGGTCTTCCCATACCCGCCGACGTCCTCCAGGATCGTCGGGACGTAGTAGATGATCGCGTTGACGCCGACGACCTGGCTCGCGCCCGCGGCCACGACACCCACCGAGATCCACCGCCGGAAGCGCGGGCCGAGCAGTTCCCGGTAGGTGATCCGCCCCTCCTCCCGGACGGTCTCGATGATCTCCGCGAGCTCGTCGGCGACGCGTTCCGCCGGACGGGTCCGCGCCAGCACGCCGCGAGCGCGCTCCTGCTCCCCGTTCGCGACGAGCCAGCGCGGGCTCTCGGGCAGGATCAGCACGCCCAGGAACATCAGCACCGCGGGTGCGATGGCCACGCCGATCATCCACCGCCAGCCGCTGGCTTCCCCGGCCAGGCCGTACCCCACGAGGTAGGCGATCAGGATGCCCACGGTGACCATGAACTGGTGCAGGGACACCAGCGCGCCCCGGTTCTTCGGCGGCGACATCTCCGCGATGTAGGTCGGCACCACCAGCGACGAGATGCCGATCGCGACGCCGAGGAAGAACCGCGCGCCGATCAGGAACCCGGTCGCCGGTGCGATCGCGGAAGCGGCCGTGGCCAGCGCGTAGAGCACGGTCACGCCCAGCAGGGTCGTGCGGCGTCCGAAGCGGTCGGACAACGCCCCGCCCGCGATCACCCCGACCACGGCGCCTGCCAGCAGCGAGGCGGTCACCACCTGCTTCATCGTGTCGTCGAGCGCGAAGGCGTCGGTGATGAACGGCAGCGCAGCCGCCACGACGCCGGTGTCGTAACCGAACAGCAAACCGCCGAAGGCCGCGATGACCGATGCGAGCACCACCAGCACCGGGCCGCTGAGCCGCTGCGCGCCGGATCTCTCCGCAGCATCCCCACTTACCATGACCATTTCCCTTCTGCCGCAGGAAGAAGCCGGAAACCCGCGCGTTCCTGGCCGGGACGGCGCTGTTGCGGACCCCCACCGCGGCGATGCCGAGGCGGCGATGCTATCGGCCGAGCGGGCCGGAAGCAGCGGTTCCGGAAGATCCGGTCCCGGAAGGCCCGGTTCCGGAAGGCCCGGTTCCGGAAGGCACCGTCCCCGCCGATCACCTCCGGAGCGGGGCGCACCGCACCGGGCCCGCGAAGGTCGTGCGACTCCCCCATGTGGACTTCCTTTCCGCACGGAGCCGGTGCAGCGGTCTTGGGACCATGGCCCTGGTACCGGCAGTGCCGGACAGAGTGGCACGAGCATTCCGGTCCGTACATCCGCCACTTTCGCAATGGGCATCTCGAAAAGGTGAGTCGGCGAGAACCAGTCCGTTGCGCTTTTCGGCGCACACTCGGCGAATTTTGACCGATCTGCTCAAAATCGGCCGGTACCCGGAAAGCGAAAGCCGGTGGTCCCGCTCAATGCTCGCCGCCGGCCCGCTCACCCCTGCTCCTGCAGGTCGAGGAAGACCCAGCGGCCCTCTGGCGCGAGGCCGGACAACCACTTGCCGCAGTTCTGCAGCACGAGCGGTCCGGAAGTGACGTGCTGCGTACCGGCGTGCAGATCGCGGAAGAAGCGTTGCAGCGAGCCGCTTCGCAACCCGGCGGTACCGGACCACTTGTACACGGTCTGCCCGACCGCGTGCGCCGACCAGGTCGCGTTGCTCAGCGCGAGCCGGCTGAGCGTTTCCTGCTCCGTGGACAGCATCCCGCCGCGGTCGAGCGCGTCCTCGTTGCCCGCCCACACTTCCATCGCCCACGCGCGCGCCGCGCGAAGCTTCGCCTCCGCCTGCGCGTACTCCGCGTAGAAGTGGTCGGTGTCCACCGTCGCGCCCGGTGCACCGGACTTCTTCGCGGCCAGTTCGCGCAGCTCGTCCAGCAGCCGCCTGCCGACTCCGAGCGCCCAGCCGGTGTGGATGATGCAGGCCATGTTCAACAGGCCGACGCGGTAGAGCGCGCCGCCGTGGCGCGCGTCCGTGGTCGCGATTCCGTGCGAGTGGGTGTCGGGCACGAACACGTCCTCGCAGACGTAATCGATGCTCGCGGTGGCGCGCAGGCCCAGCACATCCCAATTGTCGATGAGCGTCACCTGTTCCAGCGGCAGCGCGAAGATGAACGCCTCGCCCGTTTCCGCGCACCGCGCCGAGGTGTGGATGTGGCTGGCCATCGAAACGCCCGAGGCGAAATGCCAGTGCCCGCTGATCCGGTGACCGCCGTCCACCCGAACCGCATCCCCCATTTTGGTCCCCTGCCCGGCGAACAATGCGTGCCGCCCGTTGCGGGCATCGGGGAACAACTCGGCTGCCGCGGCCGGGCCCAGCAAGCCCGCCGTCGTGCCGGTGAGCATCTGCAGCGCCATGAACACCCAGCCCGCCGAGGCGTCCGCGTAAGCGACCCGCGCGACGGTGTCGATGATCTGGCGCGGCGCGAACTCGTAGCCGCCGAGCTCCCGCGGAATGCTGGTCAGGAACGCGCCACTGCCCCACAACGCCGCGGCGACCTCGTCGGTGAGGCGGCCGAGTTCCTCGCTCGCCGCGGCCTGCTCCTGCAGCAGCGGCGCGATGTCGTCGAGCCGGGCGGACAGCGCCTCGAATTCGGGACTGGTGTGCAGTTGTGCCATGATGATCCATTCTTCGGCGAAAGCGGTACGCGGATCGAGCAGGCCGAGATCGAGAAAGCCGGGACCGAGAAAGCCGGGACCGAGAAAGCCGGGCCGGGAATGCCGGATTCGCCGGATACACTTGCAAGATCAGAGCGTGGAACTCCCGCTCGATCATCGATAGCCGAGGAACTCGGCTCCACCCCAGTAGCCGACGAGACCCAGTAGCCGACGGGATCTCGCGCCCGCACTCGAACTCATCAGAACGCTGAAACGGATATTTAACCATCGATCATCGGACGGTGTCGACAACATCAACGCGACGCACCCGAACGGCCGCTGGAACGATCAACGGGGTCGGCGCCTTGACGCCACCCGCGCGGTGAAATCTAATCGCCCCGAGGTACCGGCTGGCACGACCTGCACATCAGCGAGGACGCCCCGGCACGGGGCGGACCGACCAGCGACTCCGCACGATCCCGATGCGAGACCCGCGCCGACGCTCCCGCGATCAAGAACGGACGACCGAGAACGGGCGATCACGGAAAACGGGCGAAAACCGGGAGCAGGCGGGGAAGGAGAGCGGCAGGTGACCACGATCGACCCGCATCCGCGCGGCGCCGCACCATTCGACACCTCCGGCACGTTCCGCGACGAGCAGGGCGTGGCCCACTACGCGGGCCTCCCCTCCTCGCTCGTGGAGATGTTCCGCGCCACCGTCCGCGACCATCCCGGCCAGGAAGCCCTCGTCGAGGTCGACGGCGAGCGGCTGACCTACCAGCAGCTCTGGGACCGGGCGGCGCGGGTGGCCGGCGGGCTGCGCGCGGCAGGCGTCGAGCGCGGTGACCGGGTCGCCAACCTGCTGCCCGCCGGAGTCGGCTGGGTGCTCGGTTTCCTCGGCACGCAACTCGCCGGGGCGGTCGCGGTGCCGGTGAACATCCGCTTCGCCCAGCCCGAGATCGACTACGTGCTGGCGGACTCCGGCGCCAAAACCGTGCTGCGCCCGGAAGCCCCGCTGCCGGACGGCGAGCCGTACGCGGCCGGTGACCTGCAGATCGACGAGCTGGCGGCGATCTTCTACACCAGCGGCACGACGGGCTTCCCGAAGGGGGCGATGACCACCCACGAGAACTTCCTGTCCAATGTGGAGACCGTGCTGCGGGTGCACGGGATCGACCGGGCGGAAGGCCCGCGGCAGCGGAACCTGATCTCGGTGCCGCTGTTCCACGTCACCGGCTGCAACACCCAGTTGCTCGTCCAGATCGCGCTGGGCGGCACCACCGTGGTGCTGCCCGCGTTCCACGTGCGGCCGTTCCTGCGCACGATCGTCGACGAGCGGATCAACGTGCTCACCAGCGTGCCCGCGATCTACGCGCTGGCGCTGAGCCAGCCCGACTTCGCGGATTTCGACGTGCGAGCGGTGACCCGCGTCGGCTACGGCGGATCGCCGATCGCGCCCTCGCTGGTGGAGCGCATCAAGGCGGCGTTCCCGCAGGCCCGCGTGGGCAACGGCTTCGGGCTCACCGAGACGTCCTCGATCGCGACCTACCTGCCGCACGAGTGGGCGACCGAGCACACCGATTCCGTCGGCTTCGCCGCGCCCGTGGTCGATCTGGCGCTGCACGAGCCGGATTCCGCCGGTGTGGGCGAGCTGCTCATCCGCGGGCCGAACGTCGTCGCCGGGTACTGGAACAAGCCGGAGGCGACCGGCCGCACGTTCGCCGGTTCCTGGTTGCACAGCGGCGACCTCGCCCGCATCGACGAGGACGGGCTGGTGCACGTCGTCGACCGCGCGAAGGACATGATCAACCGCGGCGGCGAGAACGTGTACTCCGTCGAAGTGGAGAACGCGCTGGCCAGCGCGCCCGGTGTGGCCGACGCCGCGGTGGTGGGCGTACCGGACGACGTGCTCGGCGAGAAGGTGGGCGCCGTCGTCGTAGCCGCGTCCGAGGACGAGCGGCTTTCGGTGCCCGCGGTGCTGGACCACCTCGCCGCCTCGCTCGCGGACTTCAAGATCCCGCAGTACGTCCACGTGCGCACCGAACCGCTCCCGCGCAACCCCGGCGGCAAGCTGCTGAAGCGGCAGCTGCGCGAGCAGACCGCGTGGGGCGCTCCCGTGCGCGGGCGCTGAGCGACCTGGCCGTCGCGGGGCGGTCCGACGTGGACGAACAGCGATGTGGGTGAGCGTCCTTCGCCCGGGCGGGAATTCCGGCGGGCGGACGAGCCCGGTGTCCGGGAGTCTGCCGATGCACGGTGTCGTACGCCTAGGGGAGGGAGAACGACAGTGCTCACCACGAAGAAAATCCTTGTCACCGCGGGTTTCGTCGGCGCGGCCATGCTCGGATCGGCCGGGGCCGCCGGGGCCGTGGACTTCCACGAGTGCATCGACGGCGGCGGGATCGGGACGCCGGCGCTGGACGTCACCAACGACGACCCGATCATGTTGTGCTCGGGTGGCGAGCACGACCAAGTGGAGATCGATTCCGGTGTGGGCGGTCTCGACGCGCTGCACTCGCTCGGCGGCTAAGGGCTCGGCAGCTGACGAGCAGGGCGGCTGAGGGGTTCGACAGCGTGGTGGCCGGTCCCGGCGGGGCCGGCCCACCTGCGGGCGAAAGCAGCTGAGCCACCCGCTGCCGACGCGAAAGTGCCCGGTCCCGCTCGTGGGGCCGGGCACTTTCGCGTTTCCGGAGGCAGGCGGCGCGCCTGCGGCGGACGTCAGCTCAGGATCTCCTCGGCGCAACGCTCGCCGATCATGATCGACGGGGCGTTCGTGTTGCCACCCGTGATGGAGGGGATGACCGAGGCGTCGGCGACCCGCAGCCCCTCGACGCCGCGGACCTTCAGGTCCGGGCCGACCACCGCCCGCTCGTCCGCGCCCATCCGGCAGGTGCCGACGGGGTGGTACACGCTGTGCACGAAGTTGGGCAGTGCCCGGCGCATCTCCTGCTCGTCGCGGTATTGCTCGCCCGGCCCGATCTCGCCCTGGCTGTCCCCGACACCCGCCATCGTCTCCCGCACCATCCGGACGCCTTCCAGCAGCACCTCGGTGTCCTGCGGCTCCTTCAGGTACGCGGGATCGATCAGCGGTGCCGCCTTCGGGTCGGCGCTGCCCAGCCGGACGGTCCCGCGGCTTTGCGGATAGATCAGCGTGGGGAACACGCTCTGCCCGGGTTTGCTGGTGGGCGGGCGGACCATCTTGTCGGAGTCCTGGTTCGGGATCGGGTAAACCCAGTACAGGCTCAGCAGCTGCAAGTCGGGCACCGAACCGGCGTAGGAGGTGCGCACGAAACCGGACGCCTCGAACTGCGAGCCCGCAGCCCATCCCGAGCCCGGCCGGAACCACTCCCGCAGCAGGCCGCGGGCGAAGTAGGAGGCGGTCGGTTTGCGCAGCGCCGAGTCCATCCGGAACGACACCGGAACGAACAGGTGATCGTGGAGGTTGTCGCCGACCGGCAGCTCCGAGCGCGGTTCGATGCCGTGGGAGCGCAGGTGCTCGGCAGGACCGATGCCCGAGAGCATCAGGATCTGCGGGGAGCCGAACACGCCCGCCGACAGCACCACCTCGCGGCCTGCGCTGATCACCTTCTTGTCGCCGCGCTTGTCGGCGACCTCGATGCCGGTCGCACGCGAACCGCTGAAGACCACCTTGGCGACGGTGGCGTCGGTGAGCACCACCAGGTTGCCCGGCCGGTCGTCGTGCAAGTAGCCCTTGGACGACGAGTAGCGCACGCCGCGATCGGCGCTGAGCTGGAACGGCGCGATGCCTTCCTGGCTTTCGCCGTTGTAGTCGTCGATCCGCGGCACGCCGAGGCGGCTGGTGGCGGCGTCCATGAAGTCGCGTGCGGCGCCGGTCAGCTCGCGGACCTTCCGGACCCGGATGGGACCACCGCCGCCGCGGAGCTCGGACTCGCCGCCCTCCCAGTCCTCGAGCCGTTTGAACGCGGGCAGCACGTCGTCGTAGGACCAGCCCTTGCAGCCGTCGGCCGCCCAGTCGTCGTAGTTCTTGCGGTTGCCGCGCACGAACAGCATGCCGTTTACCGAGCTGGACCCGCCGAGCACGCGACCGCGGGTCTGCGGGATCACCCGCTGCCACGCGTCGGATTGCGGAACCGACTTGTAGCCCCAGTCGAAGTGCTTCTTGAGCTGCGGGGTCGACTGCAGCGGCGCGATGGCGCCCGGGATGCTCAGCAGGCTCTTCAGCGGGCCCCGGTCATCGCGCGGCCCCGCTTCGACCAGGACCACGGATGATCCGCTCTCGGCGAGCCTGCGCGCGACCGCGCAGCCCGCGCTGCCGGCGCCCACCACGACGTAGTCAGCCTGAGACATCTTGGCGCCCTTCTCCGTCGGTCCGCGTGCAGCGACGCGATCTCCCGACGAAGAGTAGAACTCGTTCTAACGACTGTCCATGGGCAGCGCGCGCTCCGCACCGCGATCCGGCGGCGATCTGAACCGAACCGGAAAACCCGGACGACCGCGAAACGAGCCTTGCACTGCCGTACCCGCGCCTCTACAGTCCGCGGATATGCCACGACGCCGCTCGTGCAGCGAACACCGCTGCTGAATTAGAACCTGTTATATAGGCCAGCAGCCGCTGGCGGCTCCAGCTCGCGTGCGGCGGAACCCGCCCGCACGCGCCGTCCCCGGAGGCAAGCCGATGGCCATCGTGAACCCGCTCCCCAGCGCACCCGACGGGCACCGGCGCCTGCGCCTGGACAGTCCGGTGGACCAGCAGTGCGTCGGCGAACTCGACATCAGCAGCAAGGACGACGTCGACCACGCGATCAGCCGCGCGCGGGCGGCGCAGGCCGCTTGGGCGGCCCGCCCGGTCAAGGAACGCGCCGCGATCGTTCGCTCGGCCGTCGACGAACTGGTCGCGCGCCGCGACGAGATCATCGCGACGTTGCAGGCCGAGACCGGCAAGCCGCGCGCCGAAGCGCTCGCGATCGAGATCGTGCCCGCCTGCGACTTCCTCAACCACTGGAGCAGCCGGGCGCACCGGGACCTGCGCGACGAGCGCCGCAAGGTGCACGGTTACATCCGCCCGCTGAAGAAGCTGCGGATCCACTACCAGCCGCTCGGCGTGGTCGGCGTGATCACGCCGTGGAACGCGCCCTTCGTGCTGTCGCTGAATCCCGTGGTTCAAGCGCTGCTGGCGGGCAACGGGGTGGTGCTCAAACCCTCGGAGATGACTCCGCGATCGGCCGAGTGGGCGGTGCGGATCCTGCACGCGGCCGGCGTTCCCGAGGACCTGGTGCAGGTCGTGCACGGCGACGGTGAGACCGGCGCCGCACTGGTCGACGGCCAGGTCGACAAGATCTCGTTCACCGGCAGCGTGCCCACCGGGCGCACCATCGCGGCGCGCAGCGCGCAGCGGCTCATCCCGTGCACCCTGGAGCTGGGCGGCAAGGACGCGATGATCGTCTGCGCGGACGCCGATCTGGAGCGAGCCGCCAACGGCGCGGTGTACCTGTCGATGTTCAACACCGGTCAGGTCTGCCTCAGCGTCGAGCGGATCTACGTGGCAGACGAGGTCGCCGACGAATTCATCCGCCTGGTGCGGGAAAAAGCGGCAGCGATCAGCTACGGCGCAGGCGACAAGGACATGGGCCCGCTGTTCTCGGACAAGCAGCTCGACGTGGTCACCCGGCACGTCCGGGACGCCGGGGAGAAGGGCGCCACCATCGCCGTCGGCGGCGAGCGCGGGTCCGCGGAGGGCCTGTACTTCCAGCCCACGGTCGTCGTCGGCGCTGCGCACGACATGGACATCATGCGGGAGGAGACCTTCGGGCCGGTGGCGGCCATCATGCGCGTGCGCGACGACGAGGAAGCGGTCCGCCGGGCCAACGACACCGCGTACGGCCTCGGCGGGAGCGTGTTCACCAAGAGCACGGCGAAGGCCAGGGACATCGCGGCGCGCCTGACGACCGGCTCGGTGGTGCACAACGACGCGGCCGTGATCTATGGCGTGACCGAAGCCCCGTTCGGCGGCCGCAAGGACAGCGGTCTCGGGCAGGTCAACGGCACCGACGCGTTGCGCGGGTTCACCCACCCCCAGCCGCTGCTGCTGAGCCGTTGGCCGCTGAAGAAGGAGAACATCTGGTACCCCTACACGCCCAGCGTGGTCCGCAACCTCGACTCGCTGGTGCGCTACGGATTCGGCAACCGCATCGTGCGGCGGTTCCTGTCGTGACCGCGGATCAGGGCAGGAGTTCCGCGAGCGGCGCGGGCTTGCCCAGGTAGAAGCCCTGCACCTGATCGCAGCCGAGTTCGCGCAGCAGCTGGAGCTGGCGAGGCGTCTCGACGCCTTCGCCCACCACCTCCAGACCGACCGCGTGCGCCATGGCGACGATGCTGGTGACGATGACCCCGAGCCGATCGGACTCGCCGAGTTCGGTCACGAACGACCGGTCGATCTTGAGGGTGTCCACCGGCAGCCGCCACAGCTGTGCCAGCGAGGAGTTGCCGGTGCCGAAGTCGTCGATGGCCAGCCGCACGCCCAGCTCGCGCAGGCCGTTGAGCATCCGGTTCGCCGCATCCGGGTCGTGGATGAGCGCGTGCTCGGTGATCTCGAAGCACAGCGCGTGCGCGGGCAGGCCGGACTCGGCCAGCGCCTGCCGCACGAGCTCGGGAAGCCGGTGGTCTTCGAGCTGGCGGGGTGAGAGGTTCACGTTCAGCCGCAGGTCGATCCGGTGGCGGCGGCGTTCGGCGGCGAGTTGGCGGGCCGCCACGCGAAGCATGTGCGCGCCGATGTGGTCGATCAGGTCGCTTTCCTCGGCCAGCGGGATGAACTCGCCCGGCGAGACCGTCCCGTGCACCGGATGCGCCCAGCGCAGCAGCGCTTCCACGACCGCCGTGCGCCCGCTGGCCGCATCGACGATGGGCTGGTAGGCGACCCAGAGCTGGTCCTGCTCCACGGCGTGGCGGAGATCCTGTTCCAGCGCCATGTTGCGCTGCACGCGTTCCCGCAACTCCACGCCGAAGAACGCGCACCGGGCGCCGCCGCGCGTTTTGGCCTGGTACATCGCGACATCCGCATCGCGCAGGACGTCCTGGGCGACGCGCGCATCGCCCGGCCGGGAGACCACCACCCCGATGCTCCCGGCGACGTGCAGTCGCCTGCCCTGCACGTGGATCGGCTCGGTGAGCGTCGCCAGCAGCCGGTCGCCGAATTCGCCGAGCACCGCCTCATCGCCTTCGCCGTGCACTACGACGAACTCGTCGCCGCCGAGCCTGCCGACCAGAGCCTCGTCGGGCGCGGTGCGCACCAGCCGCTCCCCGACGACCCGCAGCACCTCGTCGCCCGTGGCGTGGCCGAGGGAGTCGTTGATGCGCTTGAAGTTGTCCAGGTCCAGGAACAGCATGGCCAGCGGCAGCGGCTCCCGCGGCCCTGCCAGGTGCTGCAGGACCCGCGTGCGGTTCGCAAGCCCGGTCAGCGGGTCGTGGTTGGCCTCGTACTCCAGGCGTTCCCGGTTGGCCCGGGCCTCGGTGATGTCGGTGAACGAGGTGACCACCCGGTGCGGCGGGTTCTCCAGCGGGCTCAGCGGGCGGGAGTTCATCGCCAGCCAAGCCCAGCGCCCGTCCGGGCGCTCCAGGCGCAGCACGCGCCAGCGCTGCGGTCGCCCCGTGCGCTGAGTCGTCCGGGACGGTTTCTCGCCCGGCCGCAGCTCGGTCCCGGTCTCGTCGAACAGGCGCCAGGGATCGATGGGCGAGCCGACGATCGCCGAGAGGTCCGCGCCCAGCACCCGCCCGGCCGCGGGATTGGCCGATTCGACGATCCCGTCCGGGCCCACCACGATGACGCCCTCGTCGAGCGTGTCGACCACGGTGGCGAAGTCCTGCTCGGCGCGCCGCCGCGCGGTTTCGTCGCCGCACACGAGCACGTATCCGGAGCCCATCTCGGCCGCCGACAGCCGGATCACGAGCGCGGAGCCGTCGCTGTGCCGGTGCCGGGTCTCGGTGGCGCCGCCGATGGCGAGCACCTCGGCGGGTTGCAGGGGTGCGCCGACGAGTTCGGCGACGTGCCTGCCCAGCGCCTGCTGCGCGGTCACCCCGTAGACCTCCTCGGCAGCGGGGTTCCAGCTGGTGACCAGCCCTTGGCGATCCGTCGCGATGATCGCGTCGTTGACGTGCTGCACCAGCGCCGCCTGGTAGCGCAGCGCGGCCTCGGCCGCCTTCTGCGCGGTGACGTCGCGGGCGACGACCTGCAGCGCCGGTGCGCCTTCCCAGCTGGTCAGCACCGATACCAGTTCCACCGGTACCGGGACGCCGTCGAGGCGCCGCAGGTCGGCTTGCGACCGCGCGGTGGCGGCACCGGGGTAGGTCAGCGACCGGATCCGCTCGCGCATCTCCGGGATGGTGGCCGGGGCGACGATGTCGGTGAGGTCGCGCCCGACGAGCTGTTCGCTGGAGTCGGCGCCGAGGATGGTGCGCGCGGCCGTGTTGGCGTACCTGATGATCTCGTGCTGGTGCACCAGGATCACGTCCGGGCTGAGTTCGACCAGCAGCCGGTAGCGCCCGGCGAGATCGGCCAGCGCCCGCCTGTCCCGGTGCAGCGCGGTGATGTCCCGGACGAGCCCGATCAGCCCGCCGGACCGGCCCGTCGGGCGGGCGTGGAAGTGCAGCACCCGGACTTCCCCGTCCGGGCCGGAGACCTGGTGCTCCAGGTCGAGCTCCTGTCCCCGGGCGGTCGTGTCCGCGCCTGCCCGGAAGGGTTCGAGCAGTTCCAGCAACCGGGCCTGCACGTCGCGCTCGGCGCGACCGGCCATTCCCAGCAGCTCGTCCATGCCCGGCATCCACGCCACGTCCGCGCCTGCGTGCTCGATCGACCAGCCGACCGCGTTGTGCACGGCGAGCGCGAGATCGAGGAATTGCTGGTCGAGATCGTCCGGGGACCGGCTCGCGCGCGGATCGAATTCCATGATCAGTCCAGTTGCGACTTCGGGGACATCCCGGCACGGCTGGACACTCCCCGAGTCCACGACGAACTGGCGCACTGCGCAAGTCGCTCGTCCTGCCCCGATCGGCCCAGGGGCTCCCACGATTCCATTGCGCCAACCGGCCGCAGCAGCCGGGGCCCGATCTTCGGAATACCCGGGAAGACCGCGAATTTGAACACATACAGCGATAGCGGATGTTCACTGGAGAACGATCTTAGTCTTTGTGGGTTTATGAATGAGCGACGACGAGCACATTTGGTAGTGATCTCGCGGTTTTTTCTTCACGCTGCCGAGTGGCCGGGCACCGTACGGTTCGACCCGACGTCGAGACGGTCCCCGGGCGCGATGCCCGCCGACGACCCGGTGGGCGAGGACTCGCCGACAGGAGGGCGATGAGCGTGCAGCACTGCGGAATCAGCGGAATCGGAGCGGTGACCGGCTACGGATGGGGCCGCCAAGCCCTCTGGGACGGCTTGGCGGGCAGCAAGCCGGCCGCCACCCGCACCGGCGGCCACGGCCCCGGCCGCGACGAGACGGCCTGGGTAGCCGGTGTTCCGGACGGCGGGGACGAGGCGGACGGGCCGAGCCGCTTCGCCAGGGCCATGCGCGGCGCCGCCCGGGAAGCGATCAGCGACGCCGAAAGCCGCGGCTGGGAGCCCGGACGGCGCGTCGGCCTGCTGCACGCGACGGTGCTCGGCGACACCGACCTGTGGAACGACTTCTACACGGCCAAGGAATCGGACGCGCGGGTGCGCGACTACCTCGGCCTCATGCCCTCGACCCCGATGTCGACGTTCATGCAGGAGTTCGGCTTCCACGGTCCGGCGATGAACATCTCCGCGATGTGCGCGGCGGGCAACTCGGGCCTGCTGACCGCGAAGGCCTGGCTGGATGCGGGAGTGGTGGACGACGTCGTGTTCATCAACACCGACCTGATGGCCACCCCCGAGCACGTGCTGCACTTCAACCGCCTCGGGGTCGCGATCACCGACGCCGAACCGCTCGACGCCTGCCGGCCCTTCCAGGAAGGCAGCCGGGGATTCGTGATCGGCGAGGCCTCGGTCGGCATGGTGCTGTCGAAGCGCTCACCGCGCCCCTACGCCGACCTGCTCGGTGGCGCGATGTCGCACGACGCCCACCACGTCACCTCCGTCGACCCGGGGCACACCGAGGTGAGCCGCTGCTTCTCCGAGGCGCTGGAGAACTCCGGCGTCCGCGGGGCCGACGTCGCCTACCTCAACGCCCACGGACCCGGCACCGCGCAGTGCGACCGCGCCGAGGCAGCCGTCTTCGACGAGCTGTTCTCCCCCGAAGCCGGGATCTACTCGGTGAAGCCGCTCGCGGGTCATTGCATGGGCGCTGCCTCCGCGGTCGAGATCAGCGCGACCGCCCTCGGCTACGAGCACGGGCTCATCCCGGCGCCACCTGCGGTCGCGTCCGGCCACCCGCGGCTGCTGGACGGGCCCACACCCGCGGAGCCGGGACTCACCGTCAAGGCGTCGCTGGGCCTGGGCGGGCACAACTCCGCGGTCGTCCTCGCACCACCGGCCTGATCCGGTCAGCGCTCGCGGCCAGTTACGGAACGGCGGAATCCGGCGCGGCTCTTCCCGGTGCGTGCGCGAGATCGACCCACCGGTTCGCTGACGGCTCGACGTCGGCGAACCGGGACGCGCAACGCACGACCACGCGGAACGGGACTGACGGCTCCGAGGAGCGCGGGTCGCCGTTGGACATCAGGCGACCGGCGCCGCGGCTGCCCTGCTCGGCTCGGAACGGCTGCACCGGTTCGGTGAACGCCAGATGTGCCCGGTCTCCGGAAGTCCAGCGCGACGCGGTTCAGCTGCCGGTCGCCGACGCGCTCGGGGACGGCTGGGCGGTCTCGGGCTCGCGGGGCCTGCCGGTGGCCAGGGTCAGCAGCGCGGCCACGATCAGGAACGCCGAACCGAGCAGCGGCAGCGCAGCCTGCCCCAGCAGGTTCAGCCCGGCCGCACCGAGCACGCCGGACAGCGACACCCCGAGGTAGACCGCCGCCGCGTTGAGCGAGACGACCAGCGCGGACGCCTCCGGCCGCAGCGCCACCACCCGGTGCTGCTGAGGGCTGAGCACCGACCAGGACAACAGGCCGGAGACCACGATCACCGGAATGGCGGCCCACAGCGATTCCCGTGCCACGACGGCGATCCCGAACACCACGGCCAGCAGGACCGCGACCGCGACGACGACCCGGCGCGGCCCCTGCCGATCGGCGACGTGCCCCGCGGTGAGGTTCCCGACGGTTCCCGCGACGCCGAACACCAGCAGCAGCACGGTCAGCAGGTTCTGCCTGCCTTCGATCACCGGCGCGTACACCACGCTGATGTAGGTGTACGGGATGAAGATGCCGACGAACGCGATCACCGTGATGGCCAGCGCACCGAGCACCCGGCGATCTCCCAGCGGCGCGAACCGCTGCCGCAGGCCCGCCGCGGCGGGCAGCTGCACCGAAGGCAGCCGCCACGCGATGATCGGCGAGATCAGCACCGCGAGCGCGGTGAGGAACCACATGGTGGCCCGCCACCCCCACAGCGCCCCGATCGCCGTTCCCAGCGGGGCACCGAGCACCAGCGACGACGACAAGCCGACGTTGACGATCGAGAAGGCCTGCCCACGCTTGGCCGCACCGGCCAGCGCCGCAGCGGTAGCCGCGGCGTTCGGGGTGTACATCGCCGCGCCGGCCGCCGCGAGCAACCGGGCCGCGAGCACCGCACCGTAGCCGGGCGCGAGCGCGGTGGCGACGTTGCCGAGCGCGAACAGCACCAGCGCGGTCAGCAGCACGGTGCGCCGCGACCAGTGCGAGGTCAACGCGGCCAGCACCGGCGACAGCACCGCGTAGCCGATCGCGAAGACCGTGACCAGCTGTCCCGCGGCGGCGACCCCGATGTCCAGCGAGTGCGCGAGTTCCGGCAGCACGCCCGCGATCACGTAAGCGTCGGTGCCGACCGCGAACGTGCCGAACGCCAGGACCAGCGCGTGGGCGCGCCAGCGCGTGCCTGCTTCCGCAACGCTCTGGGTCACCCTTCCCCCTCTTCCGAAGAATGTCGACTATTACGAAGCTAATCGTAATACTGCTTCGACGGGTATCGTAAGAGGCAATGGACATCGCAAGGGCGGAATCCGAGGAAGTCTGGCTGCCGCAGCCGGACCTCGCGCAGTTGGACGTCGGGGTCGTGCTGCAGGCGCTGGCCGAGCCGGCGCGCCTGCAGATCGTGCGCAGCCTGCGAACCGCGGGGGAATCCACCTGCTCGGCGCTGGACGTGCCGATCAAGGTCTCCACCGTCTCGCACCACATGCACATCCTGCGCGAGAGCGGCATCGTCTCGACCCGGCTGGCGGGCACCGCGCGCCCCAGCCGGCTGCGCGAGCGGGAACTCGACGAACGCTTCCCCGGACTGCTCAGCGCCGTGCTCGACGCCGCGCCCCCGAAGCGGTGAGCCCGCCGCGGAGCGGCGCAGCGCACTGTCCACATGGGAGCGCGGGTGCAGCGGCGAACGCCGCCGGACCCGCGCGCCACTGACTACTTCCGGCTGAGCGGGCGCTCGGCGGTTCTCGCCGCGGAACGGGTCCACAGGTACTGCCGTCAAACTCGCCAACGACTCCCCTACGGCCTGGCGGCCCGGGGCCGGACCCGCTACCTCGCCCGCGCGCACCGGCTGTCGTCCACTTTGGACATCGGGACGGTGAACACCTTCCGCGCGATGTCCCCGAAGCCGCCGCGTGCCGGGTTCAAGCACAGCGTCCCCGCACCGAAGCGGTCCGCGAGTGCACCCGGCTCAAGACGGGTGGATCAACACCGACGAATCGGCCGCTCGCGATCCGTTCGTGCTCGGTTGCTGAACCCCGCCGGCCCGCGGCAAGGGCCACGGCGTGGCGGACGTTCCGGCTCGCACGGCCGGAATTTCCGCGAACGTTCCTGCTGCGGGTCGGCGAACGAGTTCACGCGGTGTCCGGCTGGACGCGGACGTCCTCGGGCAGTTGCCGGGTTTCGATCACCACTCCGTTGCGCGGGTGGCCACCGGCTTCGCGCGCCGCGGCTCGGCAGCAGCGCACCCACATGTTGAGCTGCACTTCCTTGGCCAAGCGCACGCTGCTGTAGAGCCACCGCACCAGCCGCGTGCTCGGGCGCGCCCACGCTTGGACCTCGAAGGTGAGCACGTCGCCGTCGCGCGCGGCGTGGAACTCGACCTGGCCCGCCTCCAGATGTCCCCGCAGCGTCGCCAGCCGCAGGCACGTGTCCGCGGCATGAACCACGCGGACCGGGCCGTCCCACGGCCCCGGCATCTCCACGACCAGTTCGTCACCGGCCTTGAGCGGGCCGCTGACCTGCTCGCCGATGCGCACACCGACCACCTCGGACGGCACGAACCGCTGGAACTCGCCCGCCACCCGCCGCATCAGCGCACCGGGTCCGAGCACGGCGTCGAGGATTTCCACGCGGAACCGGCGGTGGTAGAACGACCCCACTCCCTCGTCGGCGGTCTGCAGGCGGTCGTCGTGCAACTCCGCAGGCAGCGGCGGGGGCGTGTCGTCCGGCACCCGGCCCAGGCACTCGCTGCGGTGCAGCGGCGTGATCTGCCACAGGTAGCGCCACGACACCAGCGCGGTGCCGAGCAACCACCGCGCCACCAAGGTTCCCGAACGCATCAACGCTGGACCCACTTCCCTGTGCACCGGAACCCTGGGCACCGGAACCCTGCGCTTCGGCCCCTGCAGTTCGGGCCCCTGCGCTTAGGCCCCTGTGCTTCGGGCCCCTGTGCTTCGAGCCCCTGTGCTTCGAGCGGAGTGCCACTACGCTTTTCGACGTACCCGCAGCGACGGCGAGAAACACCGCGGAGGCGCCATGATGGTGAAGCTGCTGCACCGCTCGGGGCTTCGCAGCGATCATTTCCACCTGCTGTCGATGGGTTCGATAGCGCTGTGCATCGGGCTGTGGATCCGGGCCAAGACGGTGGATCAGAGCGCGCGCGGCAACGCGGAGCGCCGCGCGCTGTTCGTGGGCCTGTGGCCGCCGATGTTCTGGCTGATCGGCGATTCCGTGGGGCAGCACGAATAAGCACTGCCCGACAAGGGTCCTGCTATCCGGACACTCGCCATCCACTGTGGATCGACACCGGGCGGGTGCGCGCCCACGCTGCGCACCCGGCCGTCATTTGCCACGGGCGAAGTTGATGTCGCAGCTGCGCCCGCTCAGGTGCACAGTGAGCGGATCCCACCACGAGGAGGAACCCATGCAAATGCCCGCCGTCACCGAATGCACCGCCGAGAAGTGCGCCTACAACAACAACCACACCTGCCACGCGCTGGCCATCACCGTGGGACAGCAGTCCGACGCCCGGTGCGACACCTTCACCACCGCGGCCGAGCGCGGCGGCGATCCGTCCGCCACCGGCCGTGTCGGCGCGTGCACGATGTCCAACTGCGAGCACAACGTCGACCTGGAATGCCAAGCACCCGGCATCACGGTCGGTCTGCAGCGGGACATCGTCGACTGCCTGACGTACCAGCCGGCGTGACTGCCGCGGTCCCGGCCGCGCCGAGATCGCACTCGCACGACAAGAACAACGCACCGCGCCCCGGGATCGACCACGCCGAAAGGCGAAACGCTCGTTGAGGGCGCGAGCAGCATCGCGGGAAGGCCGCCGGTCAGCCGTATCCGGGTCGACGGCCACCCGCGATGTTTCATGCGCGCACCGGTGCAATTCCCGGTTTTCCGCCGAATTCGCGACGCCCTCCCACGAACGGCGGTGAACTCTGCGGTGCCGCCACTCCCACTACTGCTCCAAAAGCCGTGATGCAGCCAACTCGCGTGCGAATCGAGCCCGATACCGGCGCCTGCGCCCGCAAAACTTGGCTATTGTGCCCGCGATCGGCGGCGCCGCCGGACGCTCGCGGGCAGGGCTGCGGCGCGGCCGACCGGCTCTGAACGCGGAGAACGATCGGCACGGGGAGGTGCACGGCCGTGGCGGATGCGGACTTGGCCGGGTTGCTCCGCGAGGTGCGGCGGCAGGCGAGATTCGAGGACACCGTGGGCAAGGTTCTCGACTGGCTGCGCCGGCAGACGAGTGCCCAGGTCGCACTGGTCCAGGACGCGACCACGGTCCGGTCGTCCACCACCGGCTTCCCGCACGAGGTGTTGTCCCCGCTCGCTCCGCTGCTCGCGCGCATGGCCGGTGGACAGCTGGCCTCGGCCGCGACCGAGGCCGAACGGCTGCACGTGCATTGCGAAGCGCTCGGGTCGTCCGAGCCGCGCCCGGTTCTCGTGGTGGCCGGGGTTTCCAAGCCCACGCCGGAGACGATCTCGCTGACCTCGCACGTCGGCAGCGTCCTCACCTTGCTGCGCCGCGCCGAAGACGGCGACCTGGCCCACCGGGGCTACCAGGACAAGGCACGTCAGGTGCGGTTGGGCGTGCTGCACGCGCTGCTGGCGGGAGAGCCGGTGCTGGCCCGCCGGATGAACAGCGGTGCCGTCCCACCGCTGCTCGAAGCAGGCGGCCTGCGCATCTACTTGTTGCGTTGCCCGCAAGCCGACCGGGACCGGATCCCGGCGCTCCACCAGGATCCCGCCGGTTTCCACGGCAGCGATCTGATGGTGCAGTGCCCGGTCATCGATGAGCACTTGATCTGCCTGGTCGCCGAGAACGAAGCGCAGCGCGATCCCCGCGGCGAGGAAACGGCAGAGCTGTTGCGCAGCCTGGTTCGCGACAATCGCGGTTATGCGCTGGGCATCAGCGCCGTTCAGCCGCTCAGCGCGACGGCCGCGGCCTACGGCCAGGCCGTCCACGCGTTGGCCGCCGCGCGCGCCACCACCGAGCGCGTGGCCTCCCACCACGGGCGATCTCGGCTGGAAGGCGTCCTTCCGCAGCGGGCCGCGCTCAACTGGGCCCGCACGCTGCTGCAGCCGCTGGACTCGGTTCCGAAGACCAGCGCGGACATCACCCGGCTGCTGATGACCCTGCCCCGATCCGGTGTAGCGCGGTTGCTCGGGCTCAGCCGCAACACCGTCGCCGCGCACCTGGGGCGCTGGGACTGGATCTCGACGACGTCCGCGCCCGAGCCACCGTCAACCTGGCGCTGGCCCTGAGCGGTTCCAGCGTCGACGTCGACGTGGACGACCGACCGCAGGCACTCGACGAGCTGATGCGCGTCGAAGCTGCCTTCGCCTGGGCCGAATCGCTGCTCCGGCCGCTGCAAGCCCGGCACCGCCGCACGCTGCAAGGCTGGATCGACGCCAACGCCGACGCCCAGCAGGCCGCGCGCCGGTTGAACATCAGCCGCAACACGGTTCGCGCGCACCTGCTCGCCGCCGAAACCGCGTTGGGCCTGGACCTGCTGACCATCGGAACGGGCATCCACGACGTCGCCCACGCGTTGGACATCACCGCCGCCCGAGCCCGCTGAGCACCTTGCACGATCGGGCCGCGAAATCGATCGGCGTGCACATTGGCCGGGCCGAGCGGCACCACTAACGTTTTGCCCCGCAAGCCGAGTTCGAGCGGGCGGCGAATCGACGATTCCCGCTTGCGCTCGACACTGCGGGGAGCTCATTTCGACTGGGGCGAAAACACAATGATCAAGCGGATTTCGCTGGTCAGCGGAGCCGCGGCGATGATCGTTCTCGGCGCGGCGCTCGTCGGTTCCGCGGGTCCGACGTTCGAGCTCACGACCGAGGACACGGCCGAGCAGGCTGACCGGCACGACTACTACTACAAGAAGGAACAGGGCGCGGATTTCGCGCAGTTCTCCGACCGCGAGCACGACCACTTCCGGGTCTGCGATCGGGAGGACGACGGCCATGCCGTTTACGTGCACTTCAGCGGTGCCGCGGAGAACGGCTACCACTACTACGACCGGACCGGCCCGGGAGACGGGTGCACCTACTACACGACCCGCAGCGGCGAGGCCGGCCACGACATCGGCACGATGTACGTCTGCGAGCAGCGCTGGGGGCTGGACTTCTGCAGCAACGGGCAGAGCCTGAGCGCGGTCGAAGACTGACGTTCCCGCTCGGGTCGCGCGCCCGTCGCGACGGCGACGCTCGCGGTCACGACTCAGCCCGCAACAATCCCGTCCTGGAGTGGCAGCCCACGTATTCGAACCTCGTCCAGGACGGCTCCGCGACCGTGACCTCGTGGTACAGCCGCAATCTCGCCGCCTGCCCCATCGCGGCCAGGTACTTCAGCGCCGCCCGGAAGATGGCCAGGTGCGTCGGGTGGGATTCGGCCCAGGTTTCGAGGTGTCCGAGGCTGCGCCACCAGCTCAGGCCGAAGCTCTTGTCCGTCTCGCTGCCGTCCTCGGCTAGCACCCGCGCGTACCGGTTCGCGTAGCAGCCGATCGCCAGGCCCTCGTCGCGGAGGAAGTCCATGCCCGCCCGGAGCGCGGGTTCGACCTCCTCGAGGTACATCCGGCGTTCGTCGCCGTCGGTCTCGGTCCACTCCTGGCCCGAGCGGATCAGGCACACGTTGCTGTTCGGCACCACCGTGACGCGGTCGCCGTCGCGCCGGGCCGAGACCGTCCCGGAAGGCGCGAGCGGATCCGCCTGCGCCAGCGGCATCCGGTCGCGCGCACCGCCCCAGTACCCGTGCTCCCGGATCTCGCCGCTGAGCCCGGCACCGGCGACGGCGATGCCTTCCGGGCGATCATTGGAGAACAGCGTCTCGAACCGCCGCACGCTCGGTTGCACGACTTCCAGGAAGAACCCGGCCTGCTCGCTCGCCGGTCCCGCGGTCCAGAAGTCGTTGTCCGCCAGCCATGCGGAGTACTCCGCCGGGTCGGTCCAATACCGGATCTCCACCGTGGTGCGGTAGCCGGCCGCATCGACGTACCGGGCCCGCTCGCGATGCGCCGAAGCCGCCGTGCCTGCCAGCCGCGCCAGCGCGGACTCGGCCACCGCAGGCGGTTTCGCTCCGGAGTGCTGCACCCCGAAGTACGCCATGACGACCTGCTGCACCGACGGGTCGAACCGTGCCGAGAACGAAGGATACGGCGGTCGGAACGCGCCCGACTTGCGCTCCGGCCGCGTCCGTTCGTCCGCCAAGTGCGGGGGGATCGCGGATTCCATGGCGGCACGCTCCGTTCACCGGCGACGAATTCGGCGCGACTGCGGCTGCTCCGCCACTATGAACGATCTCCGGACCGGGGCCAAGATCACGTTGCGAGCGGAACCCGTTCGGCCGTGTCGCCGGGCCCGCCCATGGGTTACCGGCGCACGGCGCGAACCGTCCACACAGGACCGTCACGGAGCTCGGTCACCGCCGCGAGCACCGCCCGGGTGAGCGGAGTGCGATCCGGTGTCGTGCCGTTCTTGGGTGAGGGGGATGCCGGAGCGGTCTTTCAGGACGCAAGCCACGACGAGACCGACCACTGTGACAGCGGCGAGGTAGGCACCGACGGAATGCACCGTACCGGTGCTGGACTGCAGCGCTTGCGCGATCATGGGCGCGAATGCACCGCCGAGCACCGCACCGGTCGCGTAAGTGAGCGCGATACCGCTGTAGCGGACGGAGGCGGGGAACATTTCGGAGTTGAGCGCCGCCTGCGGGCCATAGGTGAGCCCGAGGCCGACGCTGTAGAGCACGAGCGCGAGGAACAGCAGCGCGATGTTCCCGGAATCGAGCAGGGCGAAGAACGGGAACATCCACACCAATTGGATGCCGAACCCGATCCGGTACACCGCCAGCCTGCCGAGTCGATCCGAAAGCCATCCCGCGAGCAAGGTGGTCACCAGCCACACGACAGCGCCGGCCATGACCGCCAGGAGCACGGCCGACTGCGGCAGGCGCAGCGTGTTGACCGCGTAGCTCTGCACGTATCCCCCGGTCGTCATGTACCCGGCGGCGTTGTTCGCGGCGAACAGCAGTGCTCCCGCGACGAGCATCGGGAAGTTGCGCCGGACGACCGCCACCAGCGGACTGCGCGACCGGCCGCCGGAGTCCTGGAGCTGCCGGAACACGGGACTTTCGGCGACTTTCACCCTGATCAACCAGCCGACCGCGATCAGCACGACGCTGAGCAGGAACGGGATCCGCCATCCCCAGGCGAGGAATTGCTGTTGCGAGGTCGCGGCGCTGACCGCGGCGAGCACGCCGTTGGACAGCAGCAGCCCCGCGGGCGCACCGAGCTGCGGGTAAGCGCCGAACAGCCCGCGCCGATTCCGCGGCGCGTGCTCGACGGCCAGCAATGCCGCTCCGCCCCATTCGCCTCCCGCGGAAACGCCCTGCAGAATGCGCAGCAGCACCAGCAGAATCGGAGCGGCGACACCGATGGAACTGCTGGGCGGGATTACGCCGATCAGCGTGGTGGAGCCGCCCATCAGCAGCAGCGTGAAGATGAGCGTCCCGCGCCTGCCGATCCGGTCACCGAGATGCCCGGCCGCGGCGGCTCCCAACGGCCGGAACACGAAACTGATCCCGATGGTCGCGAAAGACACGAGCAGCGCGTCCCCGCCGAGTTCCGCGAAGTACTGGGTGTTGAAGACGAGACCGGCGCAAAGGGCGTAGATGAAGAAGTCGTACCATTCGATGGTGGTCCCGGCTGCGGCGGCGATGGCGATTCTGCGGTGCTCCGCGCGACCGGTGGCGGTGGTCTCGGGCATGGTGGATCCGATCGTCAGGTCGTCGTTGAACCGGCGAAGCGGCGGTGTCAGCAGGCGTAGCCGGGGTCGATCCGGTCGATCTTGCGCCGCAGTGCGTCGAACAGGCGCTGCCCCGATTCGGTGCGGTCGCCCAGCTGGAAGGACTCCCGCGTCGACCTGATCGCGGCCTCCTCGGTGACCGGGGTCAGCGCACGGCCGCCCGATTGCGCGGCGAGCTGGATCTCGCATCCGCGCTGCAGGGTCCACAACGCCGCGAAGGCGGCCGGGACGGTCGGCCCGAGCGCGAGCAGCCCGTGGTTCCGCAAGATCATCAGGCTCCGCTCGCCGAGATCGGCGACCAGCCGCGGCTTCTCCTCCGGGTCGACCGTGATGCCCTCGAAGTCGTGGTGAGCCACCATGTCGCGCAGCTGCGCGGAATAGAAGTTGTCCGGGTCGAGGCCGTCGCGCTGACATGCCACGCCGGTGCCCGCGGTGGTGTGGGTGTGCATGATGCAGTGCGCGTCCGGGCGGTTGGCGTGGATGACGGAGTGGATCAGCAGCCCGGCCTCGTTGATCGGCCAGTCCGATTCGGACAGGACGTTGCCGTCCAGGTCGATCTTGACGAGGCTCGAAGCGGTCACCTCGTGGTACATCAGCCCGAACGGGTTGATCAGCAGGTGTCCCGGCTCGCCGGGAACTCGCGCGGTGATGTGGTTGAAGATCATCTCCACCCAGCCCAGGTGGTCGAAGATCCGGTAGCAGGCGGCGAGCTCTACTCGGGCCTGCCACTCCGCCTCGCTCATCGGTTTGGTCGCCATCGTTCCGGGATGCACAGCGGTCATCGCCGCCTCCTTCGAGACCGGGAGTCGTCCGCGGATCCGCCCGCGATTTCCGAGAAACCAACATGCCCGGCGGTGCGCGCAGGAACAACGTAGATCCGGACATCATCGATGTTCGGATAACGTCGGGATCGACATTGCCAGGTCGAACGCCCGAGGACGTGCGCGACGATGAGCCCGGTACTGCCGCTTTCCGACCTGGTCAGCGCACTGCGTCACGACGTGGTCCAAGTTTCGGTCAGCGGCGACGACACCGTGGCGGTGCGCGGGGTCGAACTGCTCGACCGGCACGCGGGAGAAGCGGGCGGACCGGGGCACCTGCTGCTCGGCGTCGGCTTGAACACCGGCGATGCCGCGGAGAGCGATTCCGCCGTTCGCATCGCGAGCGATTCCCGGGGCGTCCTCGTGATCAAGGCCCGGGAGCGAGCACCTGCCGACTTCCTCGGCCGGGCACGGCGCGCTGGCGTCACGGTCGTGTCGATCGACGACCGCGTGCCGTGGAGCAGTGTCCAACGGCTGATGTCCACCCTGCTCGCAACGCACCCGGGCGGCGATGCCGCGCCCGCGGCAGGCGGTGATCTGTTCGTGCTGGCGAATTCGGCGGCCGCCGCGACCGGTGGCGCGATCGCGATCATGGACACCGGTCAGACGATCGTCGCCTACTCCAACCTGCCGGACCGCAGGCAGGTGCCGCAGGAAGCGCTGCCCGACCACCTCTCCGGCGAAGTGTGGCTCTCGGGCACCTTCGCGATTCCGGAGCGGCACCGCGGCACTACACGACCGACGAGCTGCGCGTGGAACTCGTCCACAAGCGACTCGTCGATTCCGTCCGCGCCGAGCCGCTGTTGCGCAGCGGGGACGGCGAGCGCATCACCGGCCACGACCGCGATCATTCCACCGCGTTCGCCGCCACCCTGCGCTGCTACCTGCGGCGCTTCGGCGATGTCGGCGCCGCCAGCGCGGACCTGCACATCCACCAGAACACGCTGCGCCAGCGGCTCCGCCGCGCGCAGGAACTCTTCGCGCTCGACCTGGGCGACCCGGCGCAGCGGCTCGTGCTCGAACTCGAGTTGCACGCGGCAGCGGCCGATCGCTGATCCGCTCAGTCCGGCCAGCAAAGCCGACGGCTCCCGGCGGGAGGCTCAGGCGAGCTGCTGGAGCAAATGGCCCATCCGGTCGCGTTTGGCGGCGAGGTAGCGGGTGTTGTGCTCGTTCGGCGCCACCTCGACCGGGATCCGTTCGCGCACGTCGATGCCGCATTCCAGGAGTGCGCGGCACTTGTCCGGGTTGTTGGTCAGCAGCCGCACCGATCCGACGCCGAGTTCGGCGAGCAGGCGGGCCGCCGGGACGTAGTCGCGGCTGTCGACCGGCAGCCCGAGCGCCCGGTTCGCCTCCAGCGTGTCCATGCCTTGGTACTGCTGGAGTTCGTAGGCGCGCAGCTTGTGCCCGAGGCCGATCCCCCGGCCTTCGTGCCCCCGCAAGTACACGACGATGCCGCGCCCGGCGGCTGCGATCGACTCCATCGCCATGCGCAGCTGCGCGCCGCAGTCGCACCGCAGCGAGCCGAGCAGGTCGCCGGTGAGGCATTCGCTGTGCAGCCGCACGAGCACGTCCTCGCCGCCGACCTCGCCCATCGCCAGCGCGAGGTGCTCCACCCCGCCGGTCTCCCGGAAGGTGATCGCGCGGAATTCCCCGATATCGGTGGGAATCGAAGCCTGACCGGTGCGGCGGACACCTCGCCCGTCGCGCATCCAATCGACCAGCGCGGCGATCGAGATCATCGGGATGTCGTGCTCGGCGGCGAGCCCGTCCAGCTCCGGACGGCGCATCATCCGCTCGCGGTCGGGCGTGACGATCTCGCACAGCAGCGCCGCGCCGCTGAGCCCCGCCGCGCGGCACAGGTCGACTCCGGCCTCGGTGTGCCCGACCCGCTCCAGCACCCCGCCGGGCTTGGCGCGCAATGGCAGGACATGACCGGGCCGAGCCAGCTCGGCAGGCGCGAGCCGGGGGTCGGCGAGCGCGCGGATGGTCGCCGAGCGGTCGCCCGCGCTGATGCCCGTGCTCGTGCCGTGCCGGTAGTCGACGCTGACGAGGAACGCGGTGCCGTGGCTTTCGTCGCCCGCCGGGACCATGAGGTCCAGTTCGAGCTCGGCGGCCCGCCGCTCGTCGAGTGCCACGCACAGGAATCCCGAGGTGTGCTCCAGGAAGAAGGCGACCTCGGCGGTGCTCGCGTGCTCGGCGGCCATGATCAGGTCGCCTTCGTTCTCCCGGTCCTCGTCGTCGACGACCAGGACCTTTCCGCCTGCCGCGAGGGCGGCGAGGGCTTCGGCAATGCTCGAGCTGGGCATCGATCTTCTCCTGCACGCGCTTATCTCTCGGTGCGCGCACGCCGTCGGGCACGAGTGCGCGCTGAACCGTCGGACGACATACCGAGCAAGACGTTCACTTAATGAACGTTACGTTCACGGATAGTGGCACTGGTGCTGGACATCGTCAAGGATTTCCCCATCGTCCCTACGAAAATCCACCCGCCGAGCCCCTTGACGACGTCGACGGGCGTGCCCACAATATCGGCCATAGTGTTCGTATATTGAACGAACTGTTCGTTGTCGAGTCATCCTGATCGTGCGCCGCCATCGCTCGTGCACCCGCTTCGTGCGGATCACCGGACCGGCCGGACGAGTTCGGCGCCAGCAGCAAGTCCCAGCCGGTCCGCAATCAGCCGGTCCCCGTAAGACTGCGAGGGAGTGCTCTCACGTGACCGAGCAAGCAGACGTCGTAGTGGTCGGTGCCGGGATCGCCGGCCTGATCACCGCCCGCGAACTCGGCCGGAAAGGCCTGCGGGTCACCGTGCTCGAAGCCCGCGACCGCCTCGGCGGCCGCGTCTGGACCGACCACCGGCTCGGCCGCGATCTGGAGATCGGCGGCACTTGGCTGCACTGGCTGCAGCCGCACGCGTGGTCCGAGGTCACCCGCTACGGCCTGGAGGTCACCCGCGGGCCGCGTCCCGAGCAGGCCTACTGGCTGGCGGGCGACGAGGTCCGCACCGGCTCGCTGGACGGCTTCATGGAGCTGATCGACCCGGGGATGCGCGGGCTGCTGGACCAGACGATGCGCTGGATCCCGCGGCCGGATTCCCCGCTGTCCGCGGGGGAATTGGACTCCGTCGACGGTTTCAGCGTCCAGGACAAGCTCGACGAGCTGAACTTGCCGGTCGAGCAGTACCGCGCCAACGAAGCTGCCTGGGTGGGGCACTTCAACGCCCCGCTGCAAGACGGGGCGTTCACCAGCGCGCTGCGCTGGACCGCCGCGACGGGCGGTTCCTGGCACCTGATGCACGAGGCGTCGGCGGTGTTCCGGCTCGCGGCCGGTACCCGCCGGCTGGTCGAGTCGATCGCCGCCGACACCACCGCGGACATCCGCACTTCCACCGAAGTGCGCCGGATCGAGCACGACGCGCACGGCGCCGTGCTGACCACCGCCGCCGGAGAGCGGATCGACGCGCGCCGGGTGGTGCTGACGCTGCCGCAGAACATCCTCGGCGAACTCGACGTCTCGCCCGCGCTGAGCCGCGCGAAGCGCGCGGCGACCACCGAGGGCACGGCGTCGAAGGGGGTGAAGGTCTGGATCCGCGTGCGCGGGCCGATCAAGCCGTTCTTCGCCTACTCATCGGCCGCGCACCCGCTTTCGGTCGTGCGCACCGAATTCCTCGGCGAGCACGACGCCGTGCTGGTGTCCTTCGGCGCCGACGCCGGCCGGATCTCCCCGCACGACATCGACGCCGTCCGCGCCGCGCTGCGCGTCTGGCGCGACGACCTGGAGGTCCTGGAAGTCACCGGACACGACTGGATGTCCGACCCGCATTCCCGGGAGACCTGGCTGATGCAGCAGCCCGGCCAGCTCACCCGGTACTTCGCCGAGCAGCAGCGCGCCGAAGGCGTCCTGCACTTCGCGAGCAGCGACGTCGCCAACGTGTGGGCCGGATTCATCGACGGCGCCATCGAAAGCGGCACCCGCGTAGCGCGCGAAATCGACGCGAATTCTCTTAGAGAGGATTTGCGTAGCGGTGCCGGTAGCGGAACCTCAGCGGCTTCCTCGCTGCGGGATCGATTTCTGACGTAGCACCCTACGCGGCGAAATCGCTGTCCTCGCGAGGAAGCCGCTGAGAACCCGCGGCGGTGCCGGTTGCTTGCATGGTCGCTGCTCAGCGGCTTCGCCGCTGACAAGACAAAGACGAAAGATTGGCGAAACGATCTCTGGTTCCAGCAGCCTGGACTGGGAGGAACGCTCATGACCTTGCCGTCTCCAACGATCGAGCCACGTCATTTCCGGGACGTCATGGGACATCTGCCCACCGGCGTCGTCGTCGTGGCCGGACGCGAACCCGCCACCGGAAGTCCCGCCGGTCTCGTGGTCGGCACCTTCCAATCGCTGTCGCTGGATCCGCCGCTGGTCAGCTTCAGCGTCGCGACCACGTCGAGCAGCTGGCCGAAGATCCGCGCGGCCGGCTACTTCAGCGCCAGCGTGCTCGCCGACGGCCAGCACGACGTCTGCGGCGCGATGTCGAGCAAGCAGGGCGACAAGTTCGCCGCGGTGGACTGGCACGGATCCGCCGACGGCAACCCGCTGATCGCCGGGGCGCACGCCTGGATCGACTGCAGGACCGTGCAGGAGCTGGAAGGCGGCGACCACGTGATCGTGCTCGCCGAAGTGCGCCGCCTGGACGCCGGTGGCGGCGAGCCGCTGGTGTTCCACCGCGGCCGGCTCGGCGGATACCGCGAGCTCCGAGTCTGATCACTGCGCTCGCCGATGGCGCCGCCAACATCGGCGCACCATCCACTGTGGACTTCGGGCCGCGGCCGCTCAGCGCGCGCGGCTGCCTCGCCGCACTAGACCACCTTTTCCCTTCACTTTCGGAAACAGGAGCAAACGATGCCGTCTCGCCGCATCCGGCTGTTCGCCTTCGACTTCCAGGGCCCGGCACACCTCTCCGCGGGGCTGTGGCGGCACGACGACGACCAGGGCCACCGCTACGGCGACGTCCACTACTGGACGAAATACGCCGAGCTGCTGGAACAGGCCCGGTTCGACGGGGTGTTCTTCGCCGACAACCTCGGCTACCACGACGTCTACCAGGGCAGCCCGGCAGGCGCGCTCGCCGACGGCGCGCAGCTGCCCGCCAACGACCCGTCCCTGGTCGTCTCGGCGATGGCCGCGGCCACCGAGCACCTCGGGTTCGGCCTGACCGGGTCCACCAGCTACGAGCACCCCTACGCGCTGGCCCGGAAGTTCAGCACCCTCGACCACCTCACCGACGGCCGCATCGGCTGGAACCTGGTGACCTCCTACGCCGGTAGCGCCGCGCGCAACCTCGGCAACGGGCAGCTGACCCCGCACGACGAGCGCTACGACGTGGCCGCCGAGCACCTCGAGGTCTGCTACAAGCTCTGGGAGAACTCCTGGGAGGACGGCGCCGTCGTCCGCGACAAGGACCGCTGCACGTGGGCCGATCCGCAGCGCGTGCACGACATCGACCACCACGGCAAGTACTTCGACGTGCCCGGCTTCGCGCTCTGCGAACCCTCGCCGCAGCGCACCCCGGTGATCTTCCAGGCGGGCGGATCGTCGAAGGGCCGCGCGCTGGCCGCCGCGCACGCCGAGGGCGTGTTCGTCAACGCGCTGTCCAAGACCGCGCTCGAGCGGCAGGTCGAAGCGCTGCGCTCGCAGGCCGCCGAGGCCGGGCGGGATCCGGGATCGCTGCGGGTGCTGCAGATGCTCAACGTCGTCGTCGCCCCGACCGACGAGCAGGCGCACGCCAAGTACGAGCGGTACCGCAAGCTCGTGAGCTACTCCGGCGCGATGGCCCGCTACAGCGGCTGGACCGCGCTGGACATGTCCCGGTTCGATCCGGACGTGCCGCTGCGGCACGTCAAGACCGACGCCGGGCAGACCATGGTCGACCTGTTCTCGCGGATGGACCCGGACAAGGAGTGGACCCCGCGCGACATCGCCGAATTCATCGGTATCGGCGGCAGCGGGCCCACCATCGTCGGCTCCCCGCAGACCGTGGCCGACGAGCTGATCAGCTGGGTCGAGCAGACCGGCATCGACGGCTTCAACCTCGGCCACGCGGTGAAGTACCAGGACATCGCCGATTTCGCCGAGCTCGTCGTGCCCGAGCTGCAGCGCCGCGAGGCGATGTGGACCGAGTACGAGGGCAAGACCCTGCGCGAAAAGCTGCACGGCCCCGGAACCGTGCGGCTGCGCGACGACCACCCAGGCAGCAAGCTCGCGCCCCGCCCGGCGGTCGCCGCCGGGCACTGATCGCGAGCGCTCACCGTTCCGGGAAGGTGGCGCCCGGCACCGGGCGCCACCTTCCCGCGGCTACTGCTGTTCCGTGGAGATCTCGCCCAGCGTGCGCCCGGTCGTTTCCGGAGCCAGCACCTGCGAGACCAGCGCACCGGCGACGCAGACCCCGGCGGCGATGAGCATCGTCGCCGCGCCGCCGAGGTCCTGCATGGACCACGGGAACAGGAACGTGCCGATCGCCGCGCCGACGCGGCTGACCGCCGTCGCGAAGCCGGTTCCGATCCCGCGGACTTCGGTCGGGAGCACTTCGCCCGGATACACGCCGGTGAGCGCGGTGCACATCGCATTGGCGAACGCGAAGACCAAGAAGCAGCCCAGCACGATCGTCGGCGGCGCCGACGCCCACAGCGCGATGACCACCAGCACGACCGCGCACACCCACTGCTGCGGGATCGTCAGCTTGCGGCGCCCGATGCGCTCGATGAGCAGGCACGAAACGACGACACCGGCCAGCGCGACACCGTTGACCCCGATGGCGCCGACCAGGCCGTCCTCGCCGAGACCGTACTGCTCCAGCACGCTGGCCGAGAACGTCGCGATGGCGAAGTACGGCGTCACGGTGCAGAACCAGAAGATCGAGATGAACGCCGTCGCGCGCCAGTGCTGCGCCGAGAACAGCATCCCGAACGTGCCGCGGCGCTGCTGCTCGGTGGTGATGTCGGAGCGATCCTCGATCCAGGTGTCGGCGATCTGCTCGGCTTCGGCGACGCGTCCCTTGTTCATCAGCCAGCGCGGTGACTCCGGCAGGCCCAGCCTGCCGAAGAGCAAGATCACCGCGGGCACCGTGCTGGTGCCGAGCACGATCCGCCAGTCGGCGCCGAACGAGGTCGTGAGCACCCAGCCCACGACGAAGGCCACGACGAACCCGACGTACCAGGCGACTTCGGCGAACGACAGGCACCGGCCGCGCAGCCGCGCGGGCGCGAACTCGGCCATCAGCGGCCAGCCGATGGAGTACTCCGCGCCGATCGCGACGCCCATCAGCAGCCGCACCACGAACAGCTGCCAGCTCGAGTCGACGAAGAACTGCAGCACCGAGCAGGCCACGAACATGGCCAGGTCGAGGGTGAACATCGGTTTGCGGCCGAACTTGTCCGCGAGCCAGCCGCCCAGCGGACCGCCCGCGAAGATGCCGATCAGCGCGGCCGCACCGATCAGCCCCTCGCCGTACACCGACATGTTCAGGTCGGTGGTGATCGCGCTGATCACGGTGCCGACGATGCCGAGGATGTAGCCGTCGATGAACATGCCGCCCGCTACGACGACGGTCAGCCGGATCAGGAACCGTCTCCTGTCCGGCTGGCTGCGCGCGGTGTCCGCGACTGCGTTGGTTGTGGTCACCAGCTGGTTCCTTCCCTGGTGAAACGCCCGCGGGATGGCCGCGCCCCCTGTACCGGTCCCGGGCGGGAGATGCTTGTGCTGTGCCGTCACACGGTGCCGACCGCCCCGCGCCGGGAACTCAACCGGGTGTGAAAGTTCATCATGTGAACAGAGCGACCGAGAAAGCGCCAGGGATCATGTATCGACCTCAAGCGTTCAAACCTGCTTCGATGCATTGACTAGAGCCGATCGCCACGGCACGCTTGGCCCGTTTCCAAACAGAACGTTCACTAACTAAACCGCCATGTGGAGGTTCCGAAACAACCAGCGCCGCTGGACAGGACCGCGCGAGCGGAGCTGTGCCCGCTCGTGCACGAGCTGTGCACGCGGCCGAACCGACGTCGCCCCTACCTCGGCCGAACACCGCTTCGCGGCCGCCTCGGACCGGCGACGCGGGACATCGCGTCCACTTTGTGAACGCCCCTGTTAAACTGTTCTGCGCACCGGAGGTCCAGGGCTGCGGCCCGAACCAGCAGGAGGCGGGAACGCGATGGGCGACGCGCCCGAGCCGACCGAGATGGCCAACAAGTCGGTGACCAAGGCCGTCAGCTTGCTCCGCGAACTGGCCGCCCAACCGCGCACCGGCGCCACCGCCACCACGCTCGCGAAAGCCGCGGGGCTGAGCAGGCCGACCGCTTTCCGGCTGCTCCACAGCCTGGAAAAGGGCGGGCTCGTCGACCGCGTGGACACCAACTACGTCCTCGGCTGGGAACTCGCCCGCCTCGGCCGCCGCGCCGACCCGTACGCCGGTCTCGTCGCGCACGCGCAGCCGCTGCTGCAGGAACTGGCGGACAACTTCAACGAGTCCGTGACGCTGTCGGTCCCCAACTCGCAGGACGGGCTCGACCTGGTCGCCGAGGCCGCGGGCTCGCACGTCGTCGGCGTGCTGGCCCGCAACCTGGTCGGCCAGCACTACCCCATGCACGCCAGCTCCACCGGCAAAGTACTGCTGGCCGAGAAGCCGATCGAGACGCTGCGCCGGACCATCCCCGACGAGCTCGAAGCGTTCACCGAGCACACCATCACCGACCGCGAAGCGCTGCTCAAGGAACTCGAGCAGGTCTACGAGCAGGGCTTCGCCATCATCGACAACGAGCTCGAGCCCGAGCTCCTGTCGGTGTCCAGCCCGATCCGGGACAGCGCGGGCACCCTGCTGGCGATCCTCACCCTCAACGGGCCGCGGAACCGCTTCGGCCGCGCACGCATCCCCGAGGCCCTGCAGCAGATGCAGAACACCGTCAGCGGCCTCACCCAGATGTTCTGGCGTGATTCGACGACCGCTTGAGCACCGGCGCGGAATTCGCTTGCGGGCATGATCCGGCGCGGTTGTACGGTCCGCGCATGAGCGCCAGCACACCCGACCAGGTCGAGACCAACCGGCAGCACTGGGACGAGCGGGTCCCGATCAACGCCGCCAGTTCCTTCTACGACCTCGACGGGTTCCGCGCCGGAGACGAGGACATCGACCGGTTCCAGCTCGACGAACTCGGCGACGTCACCGGTCTCGACCTGGTTCACCTGCAGTGCCACATCGGTCTGGACACGCTGTCCTGGGCACGTCGCGGCGCTCGCGTGGCCGGCGTGGACTTCTCCGCACCGGCCACCGAGACCGCGACCGGTCTCGCGGTCGAACTCGGCCTCGGCCAACGCGCCCGATTCGTGGCCGCCGACGTCTACGACGCGGCCGACGCGCTGGGGATGAACGCGTTCGACGTCGTCTACACCGGCAACGGTGCGCTGATGTGGCTGCCCGACATCGAGCGCTGGGCCCGCACCGCGGCCGACCTGCTGCGCCCGGGCGGGCGGCTCTACCTCGCCGAGTTCCACCCGCTGACCGACGTGCTCGACGACGAGCGCGGTACGACCGCCGCGCGCGACTACTTCGCCCGCGGCGCGCGCACCTACGACTCCCCCGGCTCGTACGCCGATTGGGAGGCCGAGACGACGCACAACACCGCCACCGAGTGGCACCACACCCTCGGCGACGTCATCAGCGCCGTCGCCGGTGCCGGATTGCGGATCGAGTTCGTCCACGAACACGACACGATCCCGTTCCAGCGCTACGCCGCGCTCGTCGCCGACGACGCCCGCTTCCGCTATCCCGGCGGATCGGCCCGCCTGCCGCTGATGTACTCGCTCGCCGCATCCGCCCCCGCGCAGCAGGGAACCCGCGGCCGGTGACCCGCTGCGGTCAGCCGCGGGCGGTGCCGCCCGGCGCGTCGCCTTCCGGTTCCTGGGGAACCGCCTCGATGACCTCTTCCTTGTTGGCATAGCGGCCGGCGGGTAGCGCCCGGAGCGCGGTGACCGTTTCCGTGCCCGCCCCGCGGTCGGTCGCGAACTCGATCAGCTGTTCATGCGTGGCGGGGAATTCGAGCCCTTGCAAGGCCTTGTCGATCCGGGCTTCGTCGCGTTTGGTCATGCTGCGCCTTCCCTCGCTCTCGCGTCCGTCTGCTCGGGCGTGCCGTCACCGGCGGACTACCCGATCGCCGCGATCGCTACCACTGCTGCGCCCTCCATCCCCGCGAAGGTGCTCAGCCTGCGACCGGTTGCCGTCCGTTGAGCTGCGCGTCGACCTGCTCCAGCGTGCGACCGCGGGTTTCCGGCAACCGCCGGTGCAGGAACAGCAGGCCCAGCCCGCCCAGCGCCGCGTAGAGCCAGAACAGGCCGCTCGGGGTGATCGCGTTGATGGTCGTCAACACCGTCACCGAGATGAGCAGGTTCAGGATCCAGTGCGTCGCCAAGCCCGCGCTGCCCGCCTTCCCGCGCACTTCTGTCGGGAAGACCTCGCTGTTGACCAGCCACATCGCCAAGCCCAGGCTGGCCGAGAAGGACGCCTGGTAGATCATCAGGAACGCCAGCAGCACCGCGGCCCACCCGCCCTGCAGATCGGTGAACGCATACACCGCACCGATCACCACGAGCGACAGCACGACCAGCCCCGTACCACCGAGCACCAGCGGCCGCCGCCCGATCCGGTCGACCAGCATCAGACCCGCGAACGTGAACACCACGTTGGCGATGCCGAGACCCACCGACGACAGAATGGCCGCCGACGCGCCGAATCCGGAGTCGGTGAGCAGTGTCGGCGTGTAGTACGTGACGGCGTTGACCCCGACGAGCTGGTTGGTGGCGGCCACGCCGACGCCCAGCACGATGCCCGGGCGGAACCGCGAACCGAGCAGGTCGCGGAAGCTGTAGCGGCTCTCCGCGCGCATCGCGGCGGTGATCTCGGCGATCTCGGCGTCGACCGCGCCGCGGGCGCGCCCGCGCGAGAGCACTGCGCGTGCCTCGTCCTCCCGGCCTTGCGCGACCAGCCAGCGCGGGCTTTCCGGCAGCATCGGCAGCGCGATCAGCATGACCAGCGCGGGCACCGCCGCCACGGCGAGCATCCAGCGCCATGCCTGCGCATCGGCCAGCGCGTAGCCGGTCACGTAGGAGATCAGGATGCCGGAGGAGATCATCAACTGGTTCACCGAGACCAGCCGCCCGCGCTGTTCGGCGGGTGCGATCTCGGCGATGTAGGCGGGCACGGCGACCGACGCGGCACCGATCGCGAGCCCGAGCAGCACCCGGGCCACCAGCAGGACCGCGAGCGCGCCCGCGGTCCCGGACGCGACCGCGCCGACCAGGAACAGCACCGCCACCCCGAGCAGGGTGCGGCGCCTGCCGACGCGATCCATGATCGCGCCGCCCGCCGCGACGCCGATGATCGCGCCGACCAGCAGCGAGGCGACCACGACCTCCTTGGACTGGTCGCCGAGCCCGAACTCCGGCCCGAGGTAGAGCAGCGCAGCGGAGATGATTCCGGTGTCGTAGCCGAACAGCAGCCCGCCGAAGGCCGCGATCACCGTTGCCCCTGCGCCCCGGCTCCGGCGCCGGTTCTCAACGACGGCGTTGTCGTTCATCCGTGATGACTCCCAAGTTTCGCCCCTGCCGCAGCACGATCCGCGGCGCCGATCGGCCGGGCCGCGACGCCCGGCGGACGGCTGCTGCGCGCCGGCAGCCGTCCGCGCAGAGTAGACGTCTCCATGTCACCGATGTCAAGCTTCATCTAGTCACCGGTGTCACGGCGGTGTGTTCGTGGGACGCGGCGCTGAGCACCGGAGGCCGGATGCGGGCGTCGGACACCGCGGCCGCCGAGCGCGGATAGACTGCGCGCCGAAGCACCCCGTGCGCACCGCACGGTGATCCGTCGAAAGGTCCGGCCCGTTCCATGACCACGATGCGAGACGTCGCCGCACTCGCCGGAGTGAGCGCGAAAACGGTGTCGCGCGTGTTCAACGACGACGAGCACGTGCTGCCCGAGACCCGCACGCGCGTCGAACTGGCGCTGCGCGAGCTCAACTACGTGCCGAACGCCGTGGCGACCACGTTCCGCACCGGACGCGCCCCGGTCGTCGGCGTGGTCGTGCCCGACATGCTCGACCCGTTCTTCGGAGCCGTCGCCGAGTCGGTCAACCGGGTCGCGGTCGAACACGGCATGTCCACAGTGGTCACGAGCACCGGCGACGGGTCGCAGCGCGAAGGCGATCTCGTGCAGCAATTGCTCGGGCAGTCGCTGAGCGGGCTGGTCATCGCGCCGGTCGCCACCGACAACTCCTACCTGGCCCGCTGGCGCGACCGACTGCCCATCGTGTTCGTCGACCGCGCCCCGGTCGGCGTGGCCGCCGACTCGTTCCTGGAGGACGACAAGGGCGGCGCGCACCTGGCGGTGCAGCACCTGATCGCGCGGGGACACGAGCGGATCGCCTTCGTCGCCGACATCGCCGAGGTGCAGACCAGCCGCAACCGGCTGCTCGGCTATCGGGGCGCGCTCCAGGCGCACGGCCTGCCGCGCCGCGAGGATTACGAGGTCTTCGGCGCGCTGGACCGCGCGGGAGCGGCGGAGATCGTGCAGCGGCTGGCCGCGCTGCCCACGCCGCCGACCGCGATCTTCTCCTCCAACGCCCGCAGCAGCATGGTGCTCGCTCCGGTGCTGCGCGATCGCCGCTTCGCCTTCGTCGGCTTCGGCGACTTCCCGATGGCCGACCTGCTCACGCCCGCGCTGACGGTCGTGGACCAGGACCCCGCGCTGCTCGGCGAGCACGCGGCCCGGCGGGTGTTCGACCGGCTGGAGCACCCGAACCGGCGGTTCCGCCGCAAGACGGTGCTGCCGGTCGGCCTGGTCGAGCGCGAGTCCTGCTTCCCGCCCGCGAGCTGACGGAGGCGGCTCACTCAGGGTCCGCCGGCGTTCGGTGGTCGAGCGCGCGCAGGACGCGGAATCGTTGCTGCGCCGGGGAAAGCTCCGCGTCGATCGCGATGTGCGGTACCGCGGGCGACGGTGGCGCGGCGGTGCTGGGCCGGTGCGCGTCCCGGTCGGCCCCGCGGCCTGCGCGCCGAGCCGCGAACAGCTCCGGATCGCCTTGCAGGTGGACCAGGTGCAGTTCTGCGGGCGCGACGGACCGCACCAGCTCTGTCCACTCCGGACCGCCGGTGAGTTCCGCGGTGAACGGAGCGGCGAGGACGGCGGAGCCTGCGGTCGAGATCACTTCGGCGGCGGTCGCCCGCAGGGCCGCGTAGCGCGCCGCGCGGATGTCGTCCGCGCGCGGATGCGTGAGCCAGTGCTCGTCGAAAACCGGCCCGTGCAGGCGATCCAGCAGCGGCGTGCTGAGCGTGTCGAGGTCCAGCAGCGGTAGCCGGAGCGCCTCGGCGAGCGTCCGGCCGAGCGTGGACTTCCCGCTCCCGGCGGGGCCCGCGACCGCGATCACCACGGCGGATCCGTTTGACAGCAGCACGTCATGGTCCCGATGATAACCACTCAAGTCACCGGTGACATAGTCGTACATGACACCGGAGTCATGCGCGGACGGAAGGACGGGCGGATGGGCGGCAGGCTCGTGGCGGGCGTCGACCTCGGCAGCACCGGGATCAAGATGCTCGTCGTCGACGAGGACGGGACCGAGCTCGTGCTCGAGGAGATCCCGACACCCTGGCGTCCAGGACCCGGCGGGACCGCCGACCTCCCGGCCGAGCGGTTGGTCACCGCCCTGCACCGGCTGGTCCGGGGCGCGGCCGACCGGCTCACCGGCCGCCGGATCGAGGCGATCGCGATCGCGGGCATGGGCGAAAGCGGTGTGCTGCTCGACGCGGCGGGACGAGCCGCGGCCCCCGCGTTCGCCTGGTTCGACCCGCGCGGCGCGGAGCAGGTGCGGGCGTTGCCCGAACCGATCCGCGCCGAGTTCGCCGGGCGGACCGGACTACCCCTCGGCGCGCAGACATCGGCGGCCAAGCTCGCGCACCTGCGCGACGGCGGGCTGCGGCCGCACGGGCACCGCTGGCTGAACCTGCCCGAGTTCGCCGCCACCGTGCTGGGCGGCAGGCCGTCGCTGGAGGCGTCGCTGACCTCGCGCACCGGCTTACTCGACCAGGACACCGGCGAACCGTGGGACGCGATGCTCGCCGAGCTCGGTGCCTCGCGCGAGCTGCTGCTGCCGATCGAACCCGCGGGCACGGATCTCGGCGCGGTCGCGGACCGATTCCCGGCCGCCGTCGCCGGTGCGCGGATCACCGTGGCCGGTCACGACCACCTAGTGGCGGCCGAGGCCGGCGGCGCCATCCGGCCGGATCAGTACCACGTGTCGATGGGCACTGCGGAGGTCCTGCTGCGGGTGGTCGACGCCCCGCTCGGCTACGCCGCCCGCGCCCGCCTGGCCGGGCACCTCATCAACGAGGTCCGGCACGTCGTGCCGGGCAAGCACGTGCTGGTCGCCGGGGTGAAGACCGGGCTGCTGCTGCGGCGTGCGCTGGAGACCTCCGGCATCACCGACCGGGCGGGCCGCGACCGGCTCGACGCCGCCGTGATGCACCTGCCCTACGAGGGCGCGCTGCCAGCGGGCGGGCTCTCGGTCTCCGGTGCCCGCAACGACGACGGCGAGCTCGCGCTGACCGTGCGCACCGACGGCGCGACGCCCGCCGAGATCTTCGGCGCGGTCCTGCGGCACAGCAACGACGAGATCAGCGAGCTGATCGCCGCGATCGACCGCGAGCTGCCGCCCGCGAGCTCGGCGACGCTCACCGGCGGCTGGGCGGACATGCGCAGCGTCCGCCGCGCCCGGGAACGCGTGCTGCCGCGGATCTCCGCATCCGAACGCTCGCAGGAGACCGCGTTCGGCGCCGCCCGGATCGCCTCGCGCCTGCTTCCGGCTGATCGCGCGGCCTGAGCACCCCGGCCTGAAGACCCGGCCCGCGGACTCCGACCTGATCTCCCCGGGCCGACCGCACCCGAACCCGCAACGCAGGAGGAACACCGATGAACGCACTGACGACGCCCGAACGCCGGGGCCTGGCGACGATCTCCACCCCGGCGGGCCGGATGCTGATCGTCGCCGCCGACCAGCGCAACGGCATGAAGGCCGCGATGAAGGACGCACCGGAGGCCGGCATCAGCGCCGGTGAGCTGGCGCAGGCCAAGGCCGACCTCGTCCGGTTCCTCGCCAACCGGGCGCCTGCCATCCTGCTCGACGCCGAGGTCGCGCTGCCCGGCGTGGTCGACGACGGCACGCTCGCGCGGGACACCGGCCTGGTCGTCGGCATGGACGCGTCCGGCTACGAGACCGTCGAGGGCTTGCGCCACACGCGCTACGTGGACGGCGTGACGGCGCGCCGCGTCCGCGACCTCGGTGGCGATGTCGCGAAGATGCTCTTCTACACCCGCCCGGACCGCCAGGGCCCGGAATCGTTGGTGGCGCAGCAGATTCGCGACCTGGTGCGGGAGTGCGCGGACGAGGGCGTGCTGCTGATCGTCGAGCTGCTCACCTACCAGCTCGACGACGAGTCGGACGAAGCCTACGCGGCCGCGTTCCCGAAGCTGGTCGCCGATGGCGCGCGGCTGGCCGTGGAGTGCGGAGCGAAGGTGCTGAAGCTGCAGTACCCGGGCTCGGCCGAGGCGTGCGCCGCGGTGACCGAAGCCGCCGCCGGGGTGCCGTGGGCGGTGCTGTCGGCCGGAGTAGACCACGAAACGTTCGTCGGCCAGGTCAAGGTCGCGGTCGACAACGGTGCAGGTGGTGCGATGGCCGGGCGTTCACTGTGGAAGGACAGCCTCTCGGTCAGCCACGACGTCCGCGGTCGGCAGCTCACCGAGCGGGCGCTGCCGCGGTTGCGGGAACTCGAAGCCGCAGTCGACGCGTAGCGGGCCGGGAGCGCACCGGCACCGTCGGCACCGGTGCGCTGCGCGGCGAAGCGTCTCGCCGCCTTTCCCCGCCGGCTGCTGGAGATTCCGCAGCAGCGGTCATCGGCGTCGGCGGTCAGCCGCCCGATCCGAGCCTGCTCTTGATGTCGGGCTTGAGCACCTTCCCGATCTTCGACCGCGGCAGGTCCGGCCAGATGTCGAGCCGCTTCGGCGCCTTCACGCTGCCGAGACGTTCCTTGACGAAAGCCGTCAGCTCGTGCGGCGTCGCCTGCTGCGCGGCGCGCAGCTGCACGACCGCCGTCACCTGCTCGCCCCACTTCTCGTCGGGCAGGCCGACCACCGCGGCGTCCTGCACCGCGGGGTGCGCCAGCAGCGCTTGCTCCACCTCGGCCGAGTACACGTTGAACCCACCGGTGATGATCATGTCCTTGGCGCGGTCGACGATGTAGAGGAAGCCGTCCTCGTCCAGGTAGCCGATGTCGCCGGTGTGGTGCCACCCGTGCTCGCTCACCTCCGCAGTGGCCTCGGGATCGTTGTGGTAACCCGCCATGACCAGCGGCCCGCGCACCACGACCTCGCCCCGCTGGCCCCTCGACAGCGGGGTGCCGGCCGCGTCCAGCACGGCGACCTGGGTCAGCGGGGTCGGGCGCCCCGCCGAAGTGAGCCGTTCGGTGGCGATCGACCCGTCCGGGCGGAAGTGCTCGGCCGGGGCGAGCGTCGAGATCATGTTCGGCGCCTCGGTCTGGCCGAACAGCTGCCCGAGCACCGGCCCGATCCTGCTCAGCGCCTCCCGCAGGCGCGCCGGAGACATGGGAGCGGCGCCGTACCAGAGGCACCGCAGCGACTCCAGGTCCGCCGAATCGAGATCGGGGTGCTCCAGCAACCCGTAGATCACCGTCGGCGGCAGGAACGCGTGCGTGATGCGGTGCCGCTCGACGAGCCGCAGGAACTCGCCCAGGTCCGGGCTCGGCATGATGACGACTTCGCCGCCGAGCGCCATGATCGGGAAGGTGAGCACACCCGCGGAATGGGTCAGCGGCGCGAGCGCGAGGTACCGCGGCCGTTCGCCGAACGGGTAGCTCACCAGCGTCATCGCGGTCGCGGTCGCCATGTTGGTGCCGGTCAGCCGAACGCCCTTCGGCCTCCCCGTCGTGCCACCGGTTCCCGCGAGCATGGCGAGCTGATCGCCGGTGCGCGAGACCGCGGCCGGCTGCCGCTGGTGGCGTTCGACCCACGCGTCGAAGCTCTCGGCGCCGTCGGCTTCGCCGTCGAGGCACACCAGGGTGGTCAGCTCCGGCAGCTCGCCGCGGATCCGCTCCACGAGCGGGGCGAACTTCTGCTGGAAGAACAGGCAGCGGCAGCCGAACATCTCCAGCAGCTGCCGGTTCTCGGCCGCCTCGTTGCGCGGATTGACCGGGCACCACACCGCTCCCGCGCGGGAAACGCCGAACACGCAGGTGAGCGCGAGCGGGTCGTTCGCCGACAACACCGCCACCCGGTCGCCTTCGCCGATCCCGGAGCCTTGCAGCGCCCCCGCGATCCGCCGGGACAGCTGCTGCACCTGCGCATAGGTGCGCGTTTCACCGTTGGTCGTCAAGCAGGGCTGATCGCCTCCGAGGGAGGCGCCCTTGTCCAAGTAGTCGGCCAGCTGCATCGCTACCTCGAAACGGGGGTCGCCGGTGCGCCGGCCGGCACGCGTGGCGGCCGGCGCACCCGGATCACTGGTGGACTTCCAGAATCGGCTCGAGCACCAAGCCGAACGCGCGCAGCGTGCCCAGCAGCTCCCGGTGCCCGAAGGCCTGGCAGCTGGAGGCGAACCCGGTCTTGCGCGGCGGCTGCTGCAGCAGTTCCGCGGCCGCGTGCACGTTCATCAGGGCGGTCTGCTTGTAGTTGCAGTTGCCGTGGATCACGCAGTGCGCGCGGCCCAGCGGCCCCGAGGCGTAGACCGAGTCGAGCGAGGTGTTGATGCGCGGGTTCTCCCGCGGCGGCATCTCACTGCGCACCTCGGCCGATGTCGCATCGATGACCCGGTACTTCTCCGCCGTGGACAGGCCTTCCATCTGCTGCAGCGCGGAGCTGACGATCTGCGGGACGGCCTGCATCAGCGGGCGGTTGAACACGCCGCCGAGCGCGCGCACGTTGGCCACTCGCGGATCGTTCTTGAACCACACCGGATGCGAGGTGCCGCCCCACGGCAACGCGAGACCGAGCTCGTGCTGGCCGGGAACGGACAACTCGGTGGGCCACCCCTCCGCGGGCCAGGCCGCGTATTCGTTCTGCTCGAGGTAGTACGCCTCGGCGAACGCCGCGTTGGTGAGGATCGTGTTGGTCGAGGCGACCGTGGGATAGCCCTTCCAGAACACCTCGATGTCGAGGGTGTCCAGGCCGGGCGTTTCCAGGCAGATGTTGGCCGCGATCTCGCCGATGCTGTACATCTGCGCCAGCCCCGGGGTGAGCAGCAGCCCCCGCGCGGCGAACTCGGCGCCCCAGCGCTGCTCGGCGTCGATCATCCAGTTCTGCTCGCCGTTGGTGTCGGTGTAGTGCGCGCCGATGTCCAGGCACGCCTGCGCGACCTCGTGCCCGTAGCGGGCGAAGGGGCCGACGGTGTTGAGCACGACCGAGGCACCCCGGAACCGCTCGGCCAGCGCCGCTGCGGTGTGCTCGACCTCGGCGACCTCGTACTCGACGGTCTCGATGCCGGGCACCGCGGCGACGGCGTCGGCGACGCGCTGGTGGTTCCGGCCCGCGGCCAGGAACGGGATGTTGTACTCGCGCAGGTACTCGCAGATCAGCCGCCCGGTGTAGCCGGATGCGCCGTAGACGACAACGCGCTTGTCAGTGGCCACGAAAAACTTCCTTCCGTACTGGGTTCTTTTAAGAAGCGGCGTCAGCCGCTTGCGGTGCGCGAGGACTCAGGCCGAACACCGGCGGGTTCTCAGGCGTCTTCTGGCGAGGACAGCGCCGACGCCGCGTAGGGAGTACGCAAACCGCTTCCTAAACACTCCTTATGTGAAACTCGCTTCGCGGAACCGGTCACATGCCCATGCCGCCGTCGACCGGCAGCCCCGCACCGGTGATGAACTTCGCGGCGTCGGAGGCGAGGAAGACCACGGCGTCGGCCATGTCGTCGACCTGCCCGAGGCGTCCCTGCGGGGTCTGCTCCACGACGGCTTGCGCGGCCGCTTCCGGGGACGGGAACAGACCGGCCGCGGCGCAGTCCGCCGCGAGCTGATTGCCCATCGCGGTAGGTGTGAGACCGGGGAAGATGCTGTTGACGCGGACGCCGTAGCCGAGCTTGCCGGACTCCGCGGCGGCGACGCGGGTGAGCCGGTCGATGCCCGACTTCGTCGCCGAGTACAGCGAGATGCCGGGGAAGGCGATCGTCGCGGCCACCGACGCGATGTTGATCACCGCGCCGCCGCGCCCGGCCGCGCCTCCGGGACGCATGGCCCGGAATCCGTGCTTGACCCCGAGCGCGGTGCCGAGCACGTTGACCTCGAGCATCTTGCGCACGTCGGCCGGATCGAGATCGACGATCAGGCTGGTGATCTCCACGCCGGCGTTGTTCACCAGTACGTCGAACCCGCCGATCTCGCGGACCACGCCTTGGACCGCCTCGGTCCAGCTCGCCTCGTCGGTGACGTCCAGCTCGACGAACTCCGCGGTGGCGCCCGCGTCGCGCAGCGACTGCGCGGTCTGCTTGCCCTCGTCCTCGAGCACGTCGCCGATCACGACGTCGGCGCCCGCCTTGGCCAGCGCATCGGCCATGCCCGCGCCCAATCCGCGCGCACCCCCGGTAACCAGGGCTTTTCGGCCGGTCAGGGCATAACTGGTCATCCGAATCTCCTCGTTGAGATCGCTGCGTGCACGGCTCGCGAGATCGGCCGTGCGGTGTGGATCGCACCGTAGACAGCGTCTTTGACAGCCGTCAAGGATTCGTTGGACAGTCGTCAAGCAAGATCGGTACGCCTGCCGATACACTGTTCACGGCAGCCGCATCGCGCGCACCGCAGCCGGCGACAGGACGAGGACGTGACCGAAGCCCCCGAGGAAGTCCCCGAGGAAGTCACTGAGACGAAGCAGCAGCGGATCGCCCGCCGCCAGGTCGACAAGTTCGAGGCGCGGCGCCGGGAACTCGCCGTCGCGACGTTGCACACGCTGGCCGACCTCGGCTACGCGCGGACGAGCCTGCGGGAGATCGCGCACAACTCCGAGTTCTCGCACGGGGTGCTGCACTACTACTTCGCGGACAAGCAGGACCTGGTCACCCAGGCGGTCCGGCAGTACGAGGCCGTGTGCGTCACCAGGTACGACGAGGTGATCGACAACGCCACCAGCGCCGCGCAGCTGCGCGACGGATTCATCGCCAAGTTCCTGGAAACGCTGCGCGCGGACGCGCCGCTGCACCGGCTCTGGTACGACCTGCGCAATCAAAGCCTGTTCGAGGCGTCCTTCCGCGAGGACGTGCGCGAGATCGACAAGCGGCGGGAAGAGATGATCTGGCGGGTGATCACCCGCTACGCCGAGCTTTCCGGTGCGCAACCGGTGATGTCCAGCGGCACCGCCTACGCCGTGTTCGACGGCGTTTTCCAGTCCGGGCTGCGGCATTCGCTCAGCGGGCGGGACGACGAGATCGCACGCCTGGAAGCGGAGCTGCCCCGGGTGCTCGCGCTGGCGTTCGCCTGAACCTGGTGGCGTTCGCCTGAACTTTCGGCGGCGAGCTCAGATGGTGTGGCGGTGCTGCAAGTAGCGGAACATGGCGATGCCGGGCAGCACGGGCAGCCAGTAGGTCAGCAGCCGCGAGGTGAGCACGCCGGTCACCGCCGCGGTCGGCGGGACACCGATCGCCCCGAGGCCCGCGATCAGCACGGCTTCGACCGCTCCGAGCCCACCCGGCGACGGCGCGAGGTGACCGAGGGTGTTGCCGATGACGAACACGACGATCGCCGACACCCAGGAGAAATCCGCGGAGACAGCCGCCAGGCACGCGGCCAGCCCTGCGCCGGAGACCACGAGGTAGCCGAGCGACCCGCCGAACAGCAGCGCCGCCCGCACCGGATGCCGCAGCACCGCGAACAGCTCGCGGGCGACCTCCACCGCGGACCCGACGATCCGCTTGCGCACGGCAGGCATCCCGAACACGACACCGACCGCGACGACCAGCACTCCCAGCGCCACGAACAGGGCGCTCGTCGGAATCCGCAGGTTCTGCACGACCCGGGACAACCCGCCGCTGAACAGGCCGATCACGCAGATCACGAAGGCGACCGCGCCGACAGCGGCCTGGTTGAGCATCGTGACGCCCACCGCCAGCGAGCGGCGGAACCCGAGGCGTTCCATGAACACGACGTTGATGGCGAAGAAGCCCGCGCCGCTCGGCGTCGTGCGCCCGGTGAAACCGGCGGCGACCTGGACCGCGAGGGTGCGCCAGAACGGCAGGGCGTTCGGGCTGGAGCCGAGCATGGAGATCGACGACATGAGGGTCGCCAGCAGCCCGGTGAGCACCGCGACCGCCAGCCATGCCCAGTGGGCGCGGCGCAACGCGTCCAGCACCCGGCCCATCCCGGACAGTTCCGGCAGCAGCAGGTAGATGCCCGCGGCGATCAGCAGGAGGCCGATCACGGTGCCCGGCCGCACCGGTGACCGCAGGCCAGGAACCGCGACTCCGGTGCGGTCCGCGAGCGTTTCGCGCAGCGCGGCCAGCCGGTAGCGCCCCTTCGGGGCCTGCGCGCTGATCCGGCGGGGCACGTTCAGCGGCCCGAGTTGTTCCAGCGCCGCCTCGAGCCGTTCGGCGGGCAGCACGCGGACCGCGGAGGACACCGTGCGCTCGACGCCGACGACCGAAGCCAGCGAGACCAAGGCGTCCGCGAGGTCCTGAGCCCGGTGCGCCGCGTCCGCCCCTGCGTGGCTGAAGGTGAAACCGAGCAGCCACGGGCGGTCCTCGCCGTCCACGAGGAAGTTCTTCGCCCGCAGATCGTGGTGCGCGATGCCCGCGTCTGCCAGCAGGGTCAGCTGCGTCCAGATCGCGTCCAGCAGTTCGTCGTCGATCTCCGAGCGCGGGAGGTCCGGGAGTCTGCGGCCGTCCACGTGCCGCAGCACCAGCAGCGGTGGCGCGAACTTCGCGTCGCAGACCTGCACGACCGCGGGAGTGCGCACCCCGGAGCGTTCGGCGAGCAGCCCGACGTACGCCTCGTGCTCGGTCTCGTGGTGCGGTGTGGACAGCCGCGGTTCTTCCTGCGCATCGGGTGAGGCGTTCCAGCGCCGGAACCCGTGCAGCAGCCCGGCCCGCCTGCGCATCCGCCGCACGGATTTGACCCGGAGGGTGTCGCCGCCGGCGGTGCGCACGGCGAATTCGCGCGGCTCGAACAGCCGGTAGCGCAGGGCGACGATCGATTCGGGCGCGCACCCGGCCAGCTCCAGCTCGCGCTGCACGACCCGTTCGGAGACCTTGCGCCCGGGCGCGCCCGCCAGGACGTGGAACAACGTCCCGGTGCCCCACCCCAGCAGCGCTCCCCCGGCCGCGCCCAGCGGCAGGTAGAGCCCGAGGTGCAGAACGGCCACCACGACCAGGACGCTGAGCACCCCGCCGATCCGCCTCGCCACGCTCCCCAGGTACGGGCCGGTGACCACCGTCAGCGCCACCACGACCGCCACCTCGGTAGCGGGGAACGGGACGCTGCCGGGCGGCGGAGCGGGAACGGCGGAAACCGGGCGGGGGCCGAGGACGAACTGGATCACCTCGGCGAGCCCCCAGGTCACCGCGCCTGCCGCGCCGCACAGCAGCCCCGCCCGGATCTTCTTGAAGTACAGCGCGACCGCCGCGACCACGGCGATGGCCACCCAGGACCCGCACCAGCTCAACGCGACCCAGAACGGGCCGGGCACCGCGGGAATCCGCTGCAGCTGCCGCAGGATCGCGAGTTCGACGGGGTTGGCGGGCACCAGCGCCAGCAGCACGCTCAGCGTCAGCAGCGCTCCGGCGACCAGCACTCGCAGCAGGTCCCGCGGGCGCCGCCCGATCGACAACCGCAGGCGGGATTCCGGGGAGGCGCTGCCCTCCCCGTCCGGCGATTCCCCCCGCTGCACCACTCGCCAATACCTCGCGGCTCGACGGCTCGTCCCGGCCGGCGGCGCACGGCGCACCCGTTGCGGGTACCCGCCGCGCGATCGGCACCGGGACCGCCGAGCGTTGGAACTGCCCCGACGATAGGCGGCCCCGGCCCCGTTCTGCCGGTCGGAGGCACCGGCGGCGCGGAGCCGGCCGCGGGCCGCCTACGTCGACCGCCGGGTTCCTATCGGCGGGAAGGGGCGACGGTGTCGTCGTAGAGGCGCGTGGCTTCGGACAGTGCCCGTGCCATCGGCGTCGGCCCCCATCGCGCGACGAGCTCGTCGAAGCCCGCGCACGCCTGGTCCGGATCGCCACCGGCTTGGTCGAGCAGTTGCACGATCTGGCCGGTCAGCCACAGGTGCAGCACTTCGCCCTCGTACGGTCCGCTCGGTGTCATCGGCACGGTCCCCCTTGCAGTCCGGGTGCGTTGGCCGGGGGAGACCGGCAGGTCCGCGGGCGATGACACGCACTCACTCGAACGTGTGGCTAGCCGACTGCTTGGAAACGAACGGTGACGACCGGAGGCGGCCCACTCCGGCCGGACCCGCTCACGCGGTAGCGACCCCGCTGCGGCCGAGGATCTCGTCCACCGTCTGCTCCACCGTCAGCGCGGCGTTGTCCACCCAGACGCCCTCACCGGGAATCTGACCGCGCATCGCCTCGTCCAGAAAGGACCAGTCCTCGACGAGGACCTTGTCCCGCCCGCGATTGCGCTCACCGGCCACCGCGGGATCCGGCGCCAGCACGGCCAGCTTCAGATCCCGGGTGCGCACCGACTCGCGGTAGAAATCCAGGTGGGGCTTGAGCACCACGACGTCGTCGATCACCGGCACGACTCCGGCACCGGCGAAACTGTCCGACAGCAGCGCCGCGTTGCGCGCGCGCAGGAACAGCTGCCGATCCGGTTCCTCCTCCGGCTCCGGGCCCGGCCAGCGCCCGCCCGAGACGATGAACTCCTGCAACTTGTCCACCTCGACGTGCGCCCCGAGCGCGAACCGCTGGGCGAGTGCGCGCGCAACGGTCGACTTGCCGCTGCCGGGCACACCGGTCACCAGGAAGATCACCGGAGCCGGCTCGCGATCGACCGGAACGACCTCGAATTCCTTCACGATTTGGCCTCGCTTGATGCCGAATGGCGGGTACGGACGATTCCTCGCAGCGCCAGATGCGCGCGATATCGACTTGTTGCGCGTCGATCCGGGCATTCCGCGTCTGGCACGTCCGCGAGAGTATCGACCGCGTCCGCACGGCCGCGGAGAGCCTGGCTCGACGACGAGCGGTCATGCCTGAACCCGGAGTCGAGCAGGTCCGCATCATCGGGCGAGTCCGCGAGGTCGACAGGGAGTCCGCGCTACGAACGAAGGGGCGGCGGGCGTGGTGGCGGTCAGCGCGAACGTAGCGAGATTTCGACATGCGCCCGGAAACCCTCGGACGGACGAGAAACCGCTCGATGGTCGAGCACGGTATGCATCAGAGGCGAAAGTCCTCTGGGCGCACCCGGAGCATCACAGGTTCCCTCGTGGCGGGTCGTTGCTTCGGCCCGGGGAAGAAACCTCGACGCAATGCGGAAAGGTGTCCACCATGAGCAACGTGAAGAACGTGTTCGTGTCCATCGGCAACCGCCACCACGGCAGCGATCACCGCTGGGGCAACGGCCACGGCTGGGGCGGCCACCACTGGGGCGGTGGCCATGGCTGGGGCGGCCACCGCCGGCATGACCACCATGGCTGGGACTGCAAGAAGTAGCGACCACCCGGCACCGAATCGGAGTTCGGTGGCGCCCGCGCCGATGTGGCACGGGCGCCACTTCGAATGCGCTTTCCACCGCCGGAAAGCGCTAGCGGCGCGGCTGGGGGATATGCGGCTGGACGGTCCGACGCCGGGCGGTCCCGGACCGGCCGGTCTTCCCATGCTCCGCGAGTCGCGTGCTCAGCTGGTAGTTCGCCACCACCAGGCCGAACACCAGCAACCCGATGCCGAGCTCGTTCCAGATGGACGGATCCTGCGGGCTGAAGGCGAGATCGTTGAGGATCGCGCCCGTTCCCGCCAGTACCAGCACCGCGGCGAGCAGGTGGTAATGCATCGCTTTCAACAAGACTTCTCTCCCGATTCGCCGGCGCCGCACTCGGACATCGCTGCCGAGCGCGGCGAAATCAGCTTGCTCACCAAGCGAGCACGAACAGCTTCACCGGCTTGCATTACGTTCGACTGAAGCGCACATGAGAGGCGGTTCAGCGAATTGTCAGCGGTAGCGGGATCGCGCGGACGTTCCGCGTTCGACCTGCGCGCCGTCCGCCGCAAATCGGCATGACCCCTCCGGACGAGCGGCGCTTTCACCAGTCGCATGAGCGCGTTGCAGCCGAAGGTCGTCACTGCGCTATCGACTGCTCCACATGCCGTCCGTACGGCACGGCGTCGAGCAGCGTCACTTGCACCGTGGTGCCGTCCGGCACCTGGTACGAGCGCTGCTCACCGCGCCGGGCACCGCCCAGCGCGGTTCCCAGCGGCGAGGCCGGCGAGTAGACCTCCAGGTCGTTGAGCTCGGCTTCGCGGGTGCCCAGCAGGAAAGTTTCGACATCTCCGGCGTCGTCGTAGCGGACGGTGAGCACCATGCCCGGCTCGGCGATGCCGTCGTCCGGCGGCGCCTCGCCGACGACGGCGGAGGCCAGCAGGTGCTGGATCTGCCTGATCCGGCCTTTCCGCTCCTGCTGAGCCGGGATCGAGCCGTCCTCGCCCGTTCCGGTGTCGCCGTTGCCCGGCGCGAGCAGGTCGGCGAGCTCGGCGCTGAGCCGCTCGTGCGCTTGCGGTGTCAGCCAGGCGCGCTGGGTATCGGCCATGATCACTCCAGTGTTCCGATGCAGCGGCCGCTCGCAGTGCCCGGCGAGCATCGAACGGCACCGGGCATCCCAGCGTGCCTGCGCCGCACGACCGGGCCGTTGCTGCGCTCGAGGCGACCGCGGCCGCTGCGGAGATTTCGTTGCTCTCAGGATGGACCAGGCCCCGCACCGGAGCATTGTTCGTCAGCTACAGCTCACGGTGCGGTCTTTTTCGGTTTCGCACAGGGCCGCATCAGGCCTCGTGGGCCGCCAAGTCGATCATCATGGCCAGCCGCTTGCGCGGGTCCTGCAGGTCGAGCGCGGTCACCTCGGCCATCCTGCGCAGTCGATAGCGCACCGTGTTCGCGTGCACCCCGAGGCGCTCCCCCGCTTCGGCGAGTTCGCCTTGGGCGTCCAGCCACGCGGCCAGCGTCGCCACGTACGCGGTCCGGTGTTCGCGGTCGTACGAGCGCAATTCGGCGACCGGACCGCGCGCAGGCGTGCGCCCGGCAGCGGCCGCCGCGCGCAGCCGGTGCAGCAGGATTTCGTCCCACGATTCGTCGTACGCCCGCGGTTGCGCATCGGTCGAGCGACTTTGGTGCAGCGCCAAGCACTCCTCGGCTTCCTGGCGCGCCGCGGAGAGTTCCGCCGCCGACGCCATCCCGCTGATCCCGGCCCAAACGCTGACCTGATCCGGCAGCACCCGGCGCAACGCGGCCACCCAAGCCCGCGCGGTCGCGACGTCCTCGCTGGAAAGCACGGTGTAGAGGGTGTTGCCGGACAACGCGCTGCGGCCCGGTCGCGACCAGCCGAAGCCCGCGGTCGCCCGGTCGAACGCCAGCAGCAGGCCGGAGTGGTCCTCGAGGACATTCGGGCGGATCGCGATCACCCGCAGCGGCCCCGGCGGCAACCCGAGCCTGCCGACCAGCGCGGCGGCCGCAGCGGTGCCTTCCAGCAACCGCATCACCAGGTCCGACTCGACCTGCCTCTCCAGGTCCGCGCTCGCGCGCGAGCGCAGCAGGTGCAGCGACACCGTGCGGGCACCCTCGATCAGGGCCATGCGCCGCACGCCGGTCAGCGGCTCGCCGCAGTCCACCCACACCGAACCGAGCAACTCCCGATTCGCGCGGACCGCCACCACCATCCGGCCGGTGAGCCCCTGCGCCGGATCCGGCTCGACGAACAACGGCTCGTCCGAGACCGCGAGGTGGGCGAACACTCCGCGCACCTCGAACAGCTCGCGCAGCCGCGCCGGAGCTTGGCGTTCCACGATGGTCGCCAGCCGCGCGGGGTCGGCCTGGTGGTGCGAACTCGAATAGGCCAGCAGCGACGACAACCGGTCTTCGATGACGACCGCGCCGTCGACCGCATCGGCGAGGCTGTCGGCCAGCGCGAACAAGTCGGTGGGCCCCCGCCCCGACTCGGTCTCGCGGCCTTCGAGCACCAGGCCGTAGACCACGCCCGCCAGCTCGCTCCAGGACACCGCGGGATCGACCAGCATCACGGCGAGCCCCGCGAGCTCGGCGGCCGAGACCGTCTCCTCGGTCAGCTCCGCGCTACCGCGGACGAGCACCACGCAAGCCCGCGCGGCCTGCGCCCGCCGGATCGCCTGCAGCTCGGACTCGGCGCCAACGGCGAGGTAGACGTCGCCGGTCACCGGACGGTCGTCCGCGCAATCCTGCAGGACCACGCCCCGCAGCTCGGTCGACCGGGAAAGCGGACAGCAGCACAACCGCACGCCGTAGCCACCCAGGACGTTGACCAGGCGGTCCAGCACCATCATCGAACTTCACTCCCGCAGCGCCTGAGCCATCGCTGAGCGGCTGAGGGCGCCGGGCGGCTCCGGCGCCGTGCAACGGTTCCTACTGCTGCACCGGGACGAGCCACGGCATGTTCTCGGGTTCCTTGCGCCCCGGCAGGTGCGCGTTGAGCAACGGCGGCAGCCAGCCCGCGACCGGCATTCCGACCTCGTCGGACAACCTGGCCAGCTCGGCCGCCTGGGCCGCGTCCGGCCGGACCCGGATCAGCACCGGCCCGGAGCCGAGGTAGTGGATCTCCCGGGCCGATGGCGAGTTGATCATCGCGCGAGCGGCGTGCACCACGTCCGGCAACCGATCGCCCAACGCCTCGATCGCCTCGAACACCACGGACGTAGCGGTGCGGCGTTCGTCCCGGTAGGTGTCCAGGCGAGCTTGCAAGGCGTCCGAGACGAACACCGTCACGGGCTCGACCGAACCGTCGTTAGAGGTCATGCCCGATGTCTACCAGGCCCGTCCCCGGCCGGGCCGTACAGGACCGTCCCGTTCGGACCGGCCTCGCAGCAGAACGCGGCCGGCCCGACCCGCTCGGTCACAGGTGCCTGCTCGCCGCCTCCCCCAGCCGGGCCGCGCTCAGCCTCAGCGCGGCGGCCAGTTGGTCATCGTCTTGGGCCGCGGAGGTGCGTAGGTGCGCACCTTCGAGGTCGTCAGCCCGAGGCGGATGAGGGATTCGGCGGTCGTCACCGCCGCGGTGACCCCGTCGACGACCGGCACTCCGGTGCGTTCGATCACTCGCTCGGCCAGGCCCGACATGCCGCCGCAGCCCAGGCAGACGACCTCGGCCCGGTCGTCCTGCACCGCGCGCACCGCCTCCTGGGCGATGGCTTCGACGGCGGCCCGGGGATCGCGGTCGAGTTCCAGCACCGGCAGACCGCTCGCGCGCACGGAAGCGCACCGGCTGTTCAGCCCTGCGGCGGCCAGCCGGTCCTCGATCAGTGGAACGGTGCGGTCCAGGCTGGTCACCACCGAGTAGGTGCGGCCGACGAACTGGGCGGTGCTCGCGGCGGCCTCGGTGATGTCCACGACCGGGACCTCGAGCAACTCCTGCAGGCCTTCCCGGCCGTGCTCGCCGTAGCCGGCCTGGATGACGGCGTCGAACGGTTCCGGGTAGGCCCGGACGGCTTCCATCACGGCGACCGCCGCGAGGTAGCTCTCGTAGTTGCCCTCCACCGATTCCGCGCCGAACGGCGGCGTCAGCGGGACGATCTCGGTGCCGGGAGCCGCCGCACCGGCGGCCTGCGCACCGATCGATTCGGTGATCGACGGAGTCGTGTTGACGTTGACGATGAGAATGCGCACGATTCACCTTTCGCGAAGTCCCGTGCCGGGGCCGCTCACTCGGCCGCGACGGCGATCGACTCGCCGTCCACGTCCCGCCCGTCAGGATCGCGGTCACCGATGGCGGCGTAGATGACGGCCCCGAGCGCCGCACCGATGAACCACGAGAACCCGGATGCGGCGCCGAAGGCGGGCACCAGCGCGAGCACGACGGCGATCGCCGCGGACGGGACGAACGCCCACACCGCCTTCGGGTTGTATCCGCGCCGGTAGTGGTACTCGCCCTGGGCTTGCTCGGTGTAGAGGTCCGGGACGTTCACCCGGGTCCTGCGCAGCAGCCAGTAGTCCGCCATGATCACGCCGAACAGCGGTCCGAGCAGCGCGCCGAGGCCGCCGAGGAAGTAGTTCACCACCACCGGGTTGTCGTAGAGGTTCCAAGGCAGGATGACGATGCCGATGACGGCGCTCACCAGCCCTGCCCGGCGGAAGTTCAGCCGCCGCGGGAAAAGGTTCACCAGCACGTAGATCGGCGCGACGAAGTTGGCGAGCAGGTTCACCGCGATCGTCAGCAGCACCAGCGCGACCGACGCGGCCGCCAGCAGGAACGTGTTCGGAATCGTCTGGACGATGTCGGCGGGGCTGGTGATCACCCGCCCGTTCAGCTTGAACTGCGCTCCGCTGAGGACCACGACGATGGTGGCGAAGAAGAGCATGTTCACCGGGATGCCGACCAGGTTGCCACCCACGATCGAGCGGCGGCTCTTGGCCGAGCGCGTGAAGTCGCAGAAGTTCAGCACGAACGTCCCGTAGATCACGACCCAGAGCGCGGCGCCCTGCAGGACCTGCAGCCACATCGCCGCCCCGGTGAGCGGCTCGGCGGTGGACGGCGAAATGGACCAGTCCGCGCGGGCGAACATCCACACCGCCAGGCCGAACATCGTGATCAGCGTCGTCGGTGCCGCGACCGCCATGTACCTGCGGATCACGTGCATCCCGTAGCTGACGATGAGCACTTGGACGAGCCAGAGCACGAGGAAGGTGAGCCAGCCGAGCAGCGACAGCCCCAGCACCGTGTGCGCTTCCAGCTTCCGCAGTGCGGGGAACATCGCCACCAGGAGGGTGTTGAGCACCGAGGACGCGAGGTAGGTCTGGATGCCGAACCAGGCGATGGCGACGATTCCGCGGACCGCGGCCGGGATCTGCGCACCCTTCGTCCCGAACGCGATGCGGCTCATGACCGGGAACGGCACACCGGCCTTGTGCCCCATGTAGCCGGACAGCGTCAGCAGCAGGAACAGCAGCACCGAGGCGAGCAGGAACGCGGCCAGGATTCCCCACACGTTCAGCCCGAGTGCGAACAGCCCGATCGCGAACGCGTAGTTGCCGAGGCTGTGCACGTCGTTGGCCCAGAGCGTGAAGACGTTGTACGCGCCCCAGCGGCGCCCGTCCTTCTTGGTCGGGGCCAGGTCGTAGCTGTACAACCGGGGACTCGGGGTGCAGCTCGCTTCGTTGTCGGTGGCGGTCATCGAGCCGCCTCCGAGTTCTGCGCTGCCCCCGGGGCGGCGGTCATTCGACGCATTTGGACTCTCCGCTGAGTCAGGATCGGGCGACGCTCTCGCGGTCCATGCGACTCCGGGCGACGAGGCGCGCGGGGCACGACGGAGCGATCGGCGGCACTACGACACCGAGCGATGTGAACTTCCGCAATATGGAAGTATACGGCTGGGATGCGGAAGACCGTAGCGACCGTCCTGATCGCCGTCAACAGCGCCGCCGAAACCGGCTCGGCGACTCCGCGGACGCGCTGCGCGCTCATCGGCGTTCGACGCGTGACGCCTTCCGCAGTCGGCTGCTTTTGCCTATCCTCGTCCGGCGCCCGTTGTGTATACGTGAACGTATCCCGTGTTCCGCGGCCGCATCCGCCCCCAGCGAGGAAGGGATCACTTGAGCCAGCCGACCTACTTCGCCCCCGAGGGCGGCCTGCCGTCCCAATCCACCATGCTCACCGACCGCGCACTGGTCACCGAGGCGTACACGGTCATCCCGCGCGGCGTGCTGCGCGACATCGTCACCAGCAACCTTCCCGGGTGGAACGGCACTCGGGCGTGGATCCTCGCCAAGCCGATCCAAGGGTTCTCGACGACGTTCGCGCAGTACGTCGTCGAGGTGTCGCCGGGAGGCGGCAGCACCCGGCCGGAACCGGAGCGCGGCGTCGAATCCGTCGTGTTCGTGCTCGGCGGCGAGCTGCGGCTGGTCATCGAGGGAGCCCGGCACGACCTCACCCCCGGTGGATACGCCTACATCCCGGCCGGGGCCGACTGGTCGGTGGCCAACGATTCCGGCGAGCGAGCCAGCTTCCAGTGGGTCCGCAAGGCCTACGAACCGCTCGAGGGCTACGCGCCCGCGGCGTTCGCGGTCCAGGAGCAGGACATCCAGCCCACGCCGATGCCCGACACCAACGGAGCATGGGCCACGACGCGGTTCGTGGACCCGGACGACCTCGCCCACGACATGCACGTCAACATCGTCACCTTCGAGCCGGGCGCGGTCATCCCGTTCACCGAGACGCACGTGATGGAGCACGGGATCTACGTGCTCGAAGGCAAGGCCGTGTACCGGCTCAACGGCGACTGGGTGGAGGTGGAGGCGGGAGACTTCATGTGGCTGCGCGCCTTCTGCCCGCAGGCTTGCTACGCGGGCGGACCGGGCAAGTTCCGGTACCTGCTCTACAAGGACGTCAACCGGCAGATCAAGCTGACCTGAGCGGGGGCCGGCGCCTCGCGCGCGACCGCAGCAACGGACCTCGGTCCAGGTGCAGGACAATGGAGTCATGGCCGAGCAAAGTCTTTGGATGCAGAAGGTCGCCGCCGACCCCGGGCACTCCGCCTGGTACATCGACCGGCTCCGCGGCATGGCTCGCGCGGGCAACGACCTCGCCGGTGAAGCGCGCCTGGTCGACGCCATGGCCCCGCGCGGCGCGCGCATCCTCGACGCGGGTTGCGGACCCGGCCGGGTCGGAGCCGCGCTGGCCGCGGCCGGTCACGACGTCGTCGGGGTCGACGTCGACGCCGCGCTGATCGCGGCTGCCGAGCAGGACCATCCCGGGCCGCGCTGGATCGTCGGCGACCTGTCCGAACTCGAGCTGCGCGGGCACGGCATCACCGCGCCGTTCGACGTGATCGTGTGCGCCGGGAACGTGCTGCCGTTCCTGGCGCCGGGAACGCGTGGCGCCGTCCTGGCGAACTTCCGCGAACACCTCACGGCCGAAGGGCGGCTCGCGGTCGGATTCGGGGCGGGCCGGGGATACGACTTCGACGAGTTCTTCGCCGACGCCGCGGCAGCGGGGCTCGGCACCGACCTCAAGTTGTCCACTTGGGACTTGCGCCCGCTCGCCCGGGACTCCGGATTCCTGGTCGCGGTGCTGAGCCCGGTCGGCGGTGACGTCGCGCAGAACACCGCCTGATCAGCTCATCGAGGAGTTGACTCGCCGCTGAGGACCTCGGCGAGATGCAACGCCCGCCGGTTGCCGCCGTGTGCGATCTGCGTCCGGCAGCTGAACCCGTCGGCCAGCACCAGCGTGTCCGCATCGGTCTCGCGCAAGGTGGGCAGCAGGGAGTGCTCCGCGCACGCCATCGACACGTCGTAGTGCCCCTGCTCGTACCCGAAGTTCCCGGCCAGGCCGCAACAACCGGAGTCGAGCACGTTCGCGTCGACGGACGCCCGCTGCAGAATCGCGGTATCCGCGGCGAATCCGAGCACCGCGTGCTGGTGGCAGTGCGGTTGCACGACCGCGCTCGCACCGACCTCGGGCGGTCGCCAGTCCTGCGAGGCGTGCGCGCGCAACGCTTCGGCGAGCGTGCTGTATTGGGACCGCAGCCGTTGCGCGTCTTCGTCGTGCGGCAGGATTTCGCGGGTGTCGGAACGGAAAACCGCGGTGCAGGACGGTTCCAGCCCGACCACGGGTGTTCCTGCCTCGAGCCAAGGGCGCAGCAGCCGGAGGGTGCGTCGCAGCACCCGCCGGGCCGTGTCCAGCTGACCGGTCGAGATCCACGTCAAGCCGCAGCAGACCGGCTTCGTCGGCACCGCCACGCGGAATCCCGCGCTCTCCAGCACTCCCACCGCCGCCCGCGCGATCCACGGCTCGAAGTGGTTGGTGAAGGTGTCCGGCCACAGCACCACCGCGTCGGAATCACCGGGGCGCGGCTCGGCGGAGTCCCGGTGGCGCCACTGCTGCTGGAAGCACGCCCTGGCGAACCGAGGTGCTTCCCGTTCCGGCGTCACGCCCGCGAGCCGTTTGCCGAGCCGGGCCGCACCGGGTGCGTGCAAGGCGGCGTTGACCGGTCCGGGCGCCCATTGCGCGGCCTGTGCCAGCGCGGGAAGCCAGCCCAGCGAGTAGTGCACGGCCGGACGTGGCCGGTGCCGGTAGTGCTGCGCGAGGAACTCCGCCTTGTAGCTGGCCATGTCGACACCGGTCGGGCAGTCCGACTTGCACCCCTTGCAGGCCAGGCACAGGTCGAGCGAGTCATTGACGGCCTCGGAACGCCACCCGTCGCTGATCGGCGAATCGCTGTGGCCCTGCATCATCTCGAAGAGCAACCGCGCGCGCCCGCGCGTGGAATGCTCCTCTTCGCCGGTGGCCCGGTACGACGGGCACATCACGCCGCCCGTCGTGCTGCGGCAGTTGCCGATCCCGACGCAACGCATCACCGCCTGGTGGAAACTCGCGTCGTCATCGGGATATCCGAGGAACGTCGAGGAGTGCTCGGGCCGGTAATCCGGCCCGAGGCGGAGGTTCTCGTCCACCCGGTACGGCGCGATGACCTTGCCCGGGTTCATCCGGTTGGCCGGGTCGAAGATGTTCTTGACTTCGGCGAACGCCCGCACCACCGGATCGCCGAACATGATGCTGAGCATCTCGCCGCGGGCCTGGCCGTCACCGTGCTCCCCGGACAACGACCCGCCGTAGGACACGACCAGGTGCGAGGCCCGCCGCACGAACTCGCGGAAGTGGGCCACGCCCGGCCCGCTCTTGAGCCGGAACGGGATGCGGATGTGCACGCATCCGTGTCCGAAGTGGCCGTACAGCGCGGGGCGCTCGTAGTCGAACTCGCGGAACAGCGCGAGCAGATCGCGCAGGTAGTCGCCCAGCCGCTCGGGATGGACCGCGGAATCCTCCCAGCCTTCCCAGCTTTCCGGCATGTCCGGCGGGTTCGCGGTGGCACCGAGCCCGGCCTCCCGGGCCTTGAGCATCTGCGACTCGCGCTCGGGATCGTCGGAGACCGCGACGTCGGCGTCCTCAGTGGACTTGCCGATTCCCTCCAGCACGCGCGTCACCTGCCGGTCGGCCTCGTCCGCGGAGTTCCCTCCTGTTTGGACGAACAGCCAGCTCGATCCTTCCGGCAGCGACGCGAGCGATCCGGGGAACATCCCTTGTTCGCGGATGAAATGCGTCAGCTCGCCACCGACCGCTTCGAGCTGCAACGGGTCGCTGAGCGACAGCAGCGTCGGCACGTGATCGGCAGCGGCGGCGACATCGGCGTAGCCGAGCACGAGCATCGCGGTGCACGGCACGGTCGGGACCAGGTCGATCTCGGCGTGCAGCACCGTCGCGAGCGTTCCCTCGCTGCCCACCAGCAGCGCGGCGACGTTGAAGCCGTCCCCGGTCACCAGCGAGTCGAGGTTGTACCCGGACACCCGGCGCGGAATGTCCGGATATCGCTGCAGAATCTCGTTCCGGTAGCGGTCGCGGACGTCCCGGAGCCGCCGGTGCAGCTCGCCCCGCCGGCCTCCTTCGGCGATGACGGCCTCGAGTTCGCGCTCGGTCAGCGGACCCACCCAGCACCGCAACCCGTCGTAGGTCAGGATCTCCAGCCGCCGGACGTTGTCGACGGTCTTGCCGTACTTCTGGGCGCTCGCGCCGCACGAGTTGTTGCCGATCATGCCGCCGATCGTGCAGTGGCTGTGCGTCGCCGGCGCGGGCCCGAACTTCTCCCGGTGCGGCCCGAGGGCGCGGTTGAGCTCGTCGTAAACGATGCCGGGCTCGACCACGCAGCTATATCCGGACGGATCGACCGAAACCACGCCGTTGCAGTACTTCGTCCAGTCGATCACGATCGCGACGTTCGCGCATTGCCCGCCGAGGCTCGTGCCGCCGCCGCGGGAGAGCACGGGCGCGTCGTGCTCCCGGCACACGCGCACCGCCTGCGCTCCGGCCTCGACCGACCGCGGGACGACCACACCGATCGGGACCTGCCGGTAATTCGACCCGTCGGTCGAGTAAGCGCCCCGCGAGCCCGCGTCGAACCGGACCTCGGCGTCCACAGTGGTCCGCAGCGCATCTTCCAGTGCCGTGACGTCGACCCGCGGCACGCCGGGTAGTCCGGTCGCTACCATTTCGCCTCCTCGGCCCCAAGACCTCGAGGCCGTGCGCGGTCTCCGGCGGCGCGGTGCGCGACCGCGCACCGCGCGTCCGCTCGCTCAGCGCCCGCTCGAACGGCCCGGCATGATCTCCTGGGCCTTGGACTTGGCGCCTTCCGCGACCACCGACCACGCCTCGGGATCGCCCTTGAGCAGCGCCGAAGCGACGTTCTCCATCTGGTCCCAGTTCGCCTGCGGCGGGATCGGCGGCACGGCCGGGTCGGTGACGAACTCGACCAGGCAAGGCCGGTCGGCTTGCAGCGCACGTCGCCACGCGCCCTCGATGTCGCCGGGCTCGTCGACCTTGATCCCGCGCAGCCCCAGGCTCTCGGCGTACTTGGCGTAGTCGAAGTCCGGCAACCGCTGGGAAGGCAGGAACTGCGGCGAACCGCTCATCGCTCGCAGCTCCCAGGTGACCTGGTTGAGGTCGCGGTTGTTGAGCACCCCGACGATCACCCGCGGGTCGTCCCAGTCCCGCCAGTAGTGCGCGATGGTGATCAGCTCGTTGATCCCGTTCATCTGCATCGCCCCGTCGCCGACCAGTGCGAACACCGGGCGATCGGGATGCGCGAACTTGGCTCCGGTCGCGTAGGGAGCGCCCGGGCCCATGGTCGCCAACGTGCCCGACAGCGAGGCGCGCATGTCGCCGCGGATCATCAGGTGCCGGGCGTACCAGTTCGCCGCAGAGCCCGAATCCGAGGTCAGGATGGAGTCGTCCGGCAGCAGCGGGGAGAGTTCGTGGAAGACCCGCTCCGGGTTGATCGGGTCGGCTTCGACGCCCGCCCGCCGTTCCATGACGTTGCGCCAGCTGCGCACGGTGCCCTCGACCTGCTCGCGCCAGGAGCGGTCCTGCTTGCGGTGCAACCGCGCGAGCAGCTCGCGCAGCGTCGCTCGCGCGTCTCCTAGCAGGTTCACCTCGAAGGGATAGCGCATCCCGATCATGGTCGGGTCGATGTCGATCTGCACCGCCCTGGCCTGGCCGTACTCGGGCAGGAACTGGCTGTAGGGGAAGCTCGCGCCCACCATCAGCAGCGTGTCGCAGTCCCGCATCAACTCCCAGGACGGCCGGGTGCCCAGCAGCCCGGACGCTCCGGTGACGTACGGCAGCTCGTCCGAGAGCACGTCCTTGCCCAGCAACGCCTTCGCGACACCGGCACCCAGCACGTCGGCCACCTCGACCACCTCGTCGACGGCGCCGTGCGCGCCCTGACCGATCATCATGGCCACCCGCTCGCCGGAGTTGAGGATCTCGGCGGCGTGGTCGAGGTCGGCTCGCCCCGGTGTCACGACCGAGTCCGACAGGCCGAGGCTGGAGGGCACCATCTTGAACGCGTGCGACGGAGCGGTGTACTCCAGGTCCTGGATGTCCCCGGGAATGATCACAGCGGTCACGGTGCGCCGGGCGCGAGCCGTGCGCATCGCCCGGTCCAGCACGTTCGGCAGCTGCTGCGGCGCCGTCACCTCTTGGACGTACTCGCTGGCCACGTCCTTGTACAGCGACTTCAGGTCGATCTCCTGCTGGTAGGAACCGCCCAGCGAGGTGCTGCCCTGCTGACCCACGATCGCCACGACGGGAACGTGGTCGAGCTTCGCGTCGTAGAGGCCGTTGAGCAGGTGCACCGCACCGGGCCCTCCGGTAGCGATGCACACCCCGGTCTCCCCGGAGAACTTCGCGTAGCCGACGGCCTCGAAGGCGGCCAGTTCCTCGTGCCGCGCCTGGATGAACCGGGGATCGTCGCCCGCGCGCTGCCACGCGGCGAGGATCCCGTTGATCCCGTCACCGGCGTACGAGAAAACCTTCTCGACGCCCCACTCCCGCAACCGACGCAGTAGGTAGTCGGAGACCAACTCCGCCATGTCAGCACCCCGTATCGCCCGAGACGACAGTCGTCATTCAGTATCGCGATACCCGGACCACATCGGCCGAAACCCGCCGCCGGCGCCGGTGCGGTCGGTGTCGTGGCCAGCGGAAACTCGTCCGCAATGCGCAGGGCCGGTTAGGCCGATTCGTCGTCACCGAGATACCAGAACCGTTGGACCGGCAAGTTCGTGCTGTTCCCGGCCGGGAATCTCATTTCGTCCGGATGAGCCGCTACTCAAGGAATCCGGCGTCCAGCCGGTATTTCGGTTTGCACTGCCAGCCCGGCGAGCATGTGGACCCACGTTTATCGCGCGGTCCTTCGGTCTAACCAGCGGTACCGCGCGGCCCGGAAGGAGTCCGCGCGGCGACTTCTCCCACGAACTTCACGCCCGCGCGAGCTGCTCTTCGAGCTGGGCCTTGGTCATCTTCGAGCGGCCCTTGATGCCACGCGCCTTGGCGTCGGCGTAGAGCTGGGCCTTGGTGCGCCCGCCGGGGCCGTACCGGTTGCCGGAGCGGATCCCGCCGCGACGCGGAGCGGGGATGTCCTCCATCGAGGTCTTGCTCTGCCGGCTCGCCTCACCGCTGCGGGCGCGCTGCTTGTTCACCGTGCGCGCCGCGATTTCCTCGGCACGACCGCGGCTGGCGCCGCGCTGCTCCTGGGAAGCTTCAACGTGCTCGTACTGGCGGTCGGCCTTGTCGCTCCACTCCTGTTCGCGCGGATTGCGGCGTTGCCGCCGAGAGGTCTGTCGTGGCATCGATTCCTCCTCAAGCAGACCGTGCACTCCCCAACGGCCTTCCCGGTGCACCTTCGGCTAAACCCGGCGGCTCGTCCGCACTACCGCTCGAAGTCGACCTCGTCGAGCCGGGTCTGCACGCTCCGGCCGCTTTCCCAGGAGTTCGCGCCCGGCGCCACCTGCGGCGTCGGGATGTCGGCCCGGTTGCGCCGCTTGCCGGGCGCGGAGATGCCGAGCGCGCGATCGCGGTCGCGGATCGACGCCTCGTCGGCCTGCCCGTCCGCGGTGAACGCCATCATCAATTGCGGAATCCCGTACGGGAAGTCGTCGCGATCGTACTGCCAGGTGTGGAACGTCTTCCCGTAGGTTCTGACCAGATCTTCGAAGTAGGTTTTCTCCGCGATGTCCGGAATTCCCGGAGCGGCCAGGATGCCGGACTTGACCTCGTAGTCGTGGCTGTGCCACAGCCGCTTCTCGTCTTCGGGCAGTTCGCGGAAGCGGTCCTCGCCGATGATGTACTCGATACCGATCAGCCGGGCATCGGGCGCGTTGCGGTCGAAGATGACGCACTGGTGCAGGTCGTGGCGCAGGTGGACGCAGAAGTGCGACGCCTGCACCTGCCTGCCCATTTCATCGGCGTACATGTGGAAGCCGTTGAGGTAGGTGCTCATCGCCTCCAGCGGATACTTCGGCTGCAGCACGCCCGCCGCCAGGTCGAGGGCCCGATGCTTCGCGGAATGCCCCTTGCCGATCTTGGCCAGCGTCGCCGCCTTGCGGCCGAGCGTGATGCCGACCGTGGTCACCACCCCGAGGGCCACACCGAAACCGACGGCTCCGGCCGTCCCTCGGCCGGAGCCGCACGAGCAGTGGGTGGATGTCATGCACCGGGCCTACCCGGGCGCCTCGGACGTTACGCGCCGCTCGGACCGCCGGTGGGTTCGCGGCCGTCCGAGCTCAGTGTTGTGGGTCGGCGACGCTCAATGCCCGGATGAAGGCCGGTCGACGCCGCGTCGGCAGGTAGTCGAGCGAAGCGAGACCGGCCCGGGCCGCACAGACCTGACAGATGCGGCGGCCGTCGTCGGGCGGCATCTCGGCACGAAGGGCGTGGACCGGGCCGTGCACCTCGCACCCGCAGTGCGCATGCGGGACTTCACCGCCCGACACGGGGATGTGCCACACGGGTTCGCGGATGCTGGAGACCCACTGCGGCAGCTGTCGATCAGTCACAACCTGAGTTCTCGGCTAGATGGACGAAACCTATAGGTTGTGCAGCCTAGTGCTGGCCTAAGACTGATGCGACCCCCCTGGGTGCGAGGACAATGCATCGACGTCCGTCCACCACCCGACCGGAAAGAAGTGACCGACATGACCAGGCCGTCCACCACCTTCGAAGGTCTGCACGAGTGGTTGCGCTCCGCGCGGGAGGAAGCCGCGGTGCAGGTCGATCACGACAACCGCACCGTGCAGCTGTTCGGCTATCCGGAGGTCTACACCGCGCTGACCGAGACCGGCGACTTCTCCTCCGATCTCAACGAGCTCGCGCCCCGGAGCACGCAGGGCGACGTCTTCGCCGAAGGCAACTTCATCAACCTCGACCCTCCGCGGCACGACCGGCTGCGCGGGCTCGTCAGCAGGGCGTTCACCCCCAAGGTGATCGCGGGGCTGCAACCGCGGATCACCGAGGTCACCGACGGACTGCTCGCGGCAGCGGGCACCGAGTTCGACCTGGTCGACGCGCTGGCCTACCCGTTACCGGTGATCGTGATCGCGGAGCTGCTGGGCATCCCGACCGACGACCGCCCGCTGTTCCGGAAATGGGCGGACACGCTGCTGTCCCAGCAGGCCGGGGACTTCAGCCAAGAGCAGCTGGAGCGCACCCGCGCACAGGTCGAGCCGACCATGCGGGAACTGAACGAGTACCTGCTCGGGCACATCCGCGCTCGCCGCGCGGCCCCTGTCGACGATCTGACCAGTCAACTCACCGCGGCGGAGGCGGATGGACGGGCGCTGACCGACGGAGAGATCATCGGGTTCGCCGGACTGCTGCTCATCGCGGGCCACATCACCACCACCGCGCTGCTGGGCAACAGCATCCAGATCATGAACGAGCACCCCGAGATCGCCGGGCAACTGCGCGCGGACCGGGAGCTCATCCCGCAGGCCGTCGAGGAGTTCCTGCGCTATCGGTCGCCGTTCCCCATGGTCGGCAGGCGCACTACGCGGGAGCTGTCCATCGGCGGGGTGCCGATCCCGCAGGACTACATGGTTCTCCCGTGGCTGGCCTCGGCCAACCGCGACGCGAGCCATTTCGACGCACCGGACACAGTGGACATCCACCGCAAGCCGAACAAGCACCTGTCCTTCGGCAAGGGAATTCACTTCTGCATCGGCGCCCCACTCGCCCGCCTGGAGGCGAAGGTGGCGCTGAACCGGCTGTTCGACCACTACCAGCACATCGACGTGGTCGGCGGCGAGTTCTTCGACGCCAAGACCATGGTCGCCGCCAAGCAGCTCGCGGTGCAGGCCAGGCCACGCTGACCGCAGCCGTGCACACCGGCGTCGACCCGCACATACTCGCTGCAGGATCACGCGGGAAGGAGTCGAGATGGCACCCCGATTCTCAGTCGGCGACCACGTCGAATGGAATTCCGAAGCGGGCTACGTCTCGGGCGTCATCATCGAGAAGCACACCGAAGACGTCGAATACAAGGGCCACACGCGCCGCTGCAGCCCGGACGACCCGCAGTACGAGATCAAGAGCGACAAAACATCCCACGTCGCCATGCACAAAGGCGACGCGCTGACGAAACTGTAGGCGCGTGTATTCTTTGCGGACCGGACGCCGTGGGCGTACCCACCGGCACTTTCGACTTCCGTTTCCCGGTGCCGACCTTCGTGCTGACCCGCAGTTGTCAGCGCGCTAACACCTAACGCCGCCCAACACACTCCGAGCCACCAATTTCGCATACACCTACGCGGCATCTGCCAGCAGCCGATCAAGTCGGTCCTCGAAGTCGCAAACTTCATTCACCCGAAGGTCAACCGTCCACTCGCTGCTATCGAACGCTGCAATCCTCGCCGTTTCCTCGCCTGCGCAAATAGCTCGGATCTCCCCGTTCGTCACCTGAACCAATCCGTCGGCAAGGTTCACCAAGTCGGACCATGCCAGCACGTAGGGCACTGCATCGACCTTCTCGTCGAACTCGTCCCAAGACATGCCATACGGCAACGAACCAGTGCCCTCCAGATCATGAATCCGCCACTCCCAGCAATTATCGCCAACAAGCCGGAGAATGTCCTTGAGACCGATCAGCCGTCCATTGGAGGGCCACATCGGAAACACTCTGGCCACCATTATGAACCTCCGACGGGACCGCGAGCACGGACGCTCAAACACGCCACACTGACATGCACCAAGCGACTCCCCTGTCTCTTTCATCAGCATCATCCGCAGGTACCGACTTCAGCCTGCAAGACCGAGTCAGATTGGCAAGCGAATTTTCGCTCCCTAGCGTTCGCTTACGAAGCGAGATTCGAGACGATCGGTTGCGCAGACACGGAAAGCGAATCAAAAGCACGACGCAAAATCAAATATAATGCTCCAAACGCATGTTCAACTGACGCAAGCCGGCTGAATGCAACTCTTCGATGAACAAGCTGACGCAATCGTCCACCTCGCGCAGCGTATGCAGCCCGCTCCACTTGTCGGGCTCGAAAGCAGATCCCACGCGCCACCTGTCGTCGAGCCTTTCGATCCGTACGGCCCCGCGCTCATCAAACGACATCGACTCAAACTCGAAGTTTTCTCGGTCGTCCGCTCCGCTCCTCGACCACAGAGCAAGTGCATGTGCCAAATCCACCACCGGGAAGTACGGCTCGGAGTAAACCACGCAGCCCGCATCAACCACATGAAACTCAGCCTCTACATGCACCAACACTTCGGCCCATCTGTCCGTTCGGAGATCTTCGGCATTCAGGTTCCGGAACGACATCCGCATGAGAGCACCATCATATATTCTTCACCGGGAACGCATTGAACACTTCCCCGTCGGAGTTTACAAGGACCTTAACAGTGGACTCGCCCTTGGTGCCGATCGACCTGCCCAAGTCAGCGAACACCTGAAACGAATCCGGATCGCCCTGATTTGGCTTGAAGATGGCGTCCGGTGTTTTCAGCCCGTCAGCGACCCATTGCTGCGCGACTTGCGGATCAGTGGTGTCGAACTTTCGGTACCGGCCGCCAAAATCTGACAGATGCTTATTTTTGATAAATATTTCATGGGGCTTTTCGGCTGCTTTGAACGCCAAGCTCGATGCTTGTTCGAGGCCGATTCCGGTACAACTCTGCAGTCCTAGCGGATCGATCAGACCGGAAGGGTTGGCGACATAAACGTGCGGGTTGGGTCCCGCGTCGAGTCCAAGCGGGTCCGTTGAAGTGTAGCGCCCGGTATCCGGGTCGTAGTGCCGGAAGTAGTTGTAGTTGAGGCCGGTTTCGGGGTCGGCGTATTGGCCGGGGAAGCGTAGTGGGGTGGACGTTCCGGTGCGGGATTCGCCGAGGTTCTGTCCCCACAGTGTGGTGCGGTGCGTCCAGGCGATGTCGCCTTGGTCGTTGATGAGTTCGGTGGGGGTTCCGACGAGGTCGGTGATGATGGCGTGGAATTGTTCGTCGATCCACGGCTGGGAGGCGTCGCGCAGTGGGGGGCGTTCGCGCTGGGTCAGCGGGCGGAAGCTACCGGGTGCGTAGTCCCAAACCGTGGCCCGAGCATCACCACGGTCAGCGTCTTCGGAAACACCGCCCGCGCGGGTCTGCTCGGCCAGGGCGGAGCCGTCCCAAGCGAAGTCGAGCTGCTCCACGACCTCATCATCGGCGTCGAGGCGGTGCTTGGCGATGCGGCGGCCGAGCGGGTCGTAGTGGTAGTGCCAGCGGGTGCCGTCGGGGGTGGTGACGCCGGTCATGCGGTCGTCGGCGTCCCAGGTGTAGTGCCAGGTGGCGGGCTTTTCGGAGAGGCGTTTTTGCTGGCGCAGGGTCATGCGGCCTTGGGCGTCGTGCTCGTAGCGGACTTTGCCCGCGCGGCGGATGAGGGTGCCGTTGTACTCGCGGTTGCCGAGCGCTTCGGAGTCGGGCGAGTCGGTGGGTGCCGGCCACGTCCCCTCGGTGATGTTGCCCGCCGCGTCGTAGGCGTAGCGCTCGGTCCAGCCGGAGCCGTGGACCGTGGTCACGCGCCCGACCTGGTCGAGGTCGAAGGTACGGGTACCGCCAAGTTGGTCCTCGATGCGGGAGAGGAACCCGTCGGCGCGGTAGCTGTAGGCACGCTGCTGGGTACGTCGACCGTCGCGACCGGTCAGAGCTTGGGAGATGAGCTGGTCGTTGAGACCCCATTCCTGGGCCAGGACCGCTTCGCCGCCGAGCGAGCGCTGGATCTCCCGCCCGGCTGCGTCGTGTTCGAAGTGGAGGGTGCGGCCTGCGGTGTGCAGCGCGGTCGGGTTGCCGTTCGGGTCGTAGTCCCAGTCGCTTGCCGCGCCGGACGGAGTCACTCGCCGGGTGCGACGGCCCAGCGCGTCATAGGTGGAGGTCAGGGTGCGGTCGTTGATGGTTTCGGCCAGCACCCGGCCCAGCGGGTCGCGGTCGAAGAGCACCCGCGCGTGCGGGTTGGTGGCTTCGCGCAGTCGTCCGGCTTGGTCGTAGCAGAAGGTGGCGACGGCATCGCTGTTGCGGCGTTCGGTGACCTGGCCCAGCAGGTCGCGGGTGAAGGTGGTGGTCTCGCCTGCGCCGTTGGTGCGCTCGACGAGTTGGCCTGCCGGGTCGTGGCGGTAGCGCAGCGTCCGACCGTTGAAGTCGTGCTCAGCGACCAGATTTCCGGCCACGTCGTACTGGTAACGCCACACCAAGCCCTGCTCGTTGGTGACGCTGGTCAGGCGTAGTTCGGTGTCGTAGCCGAACGCCAAGCGCGTGCCGTCAGGGCGGACTTCGGCCGCGGGCAGGTCGAAATGGGTCACCTCGGTGCTCGTGCGTTGCCCGAGCGGGTCGATGTGGGTGTGCAGGTTGCCTTCGGCGTCGTAGAGCCACCGCTCGGTCGCCCCGTCCGGCAGGGTCCGCCAGGCGGGTTTGCCATCAACGGTCCAGCCCAGGCGGGTCACCCCGCCGACCGGGTCCGACAGCGCGGTGACTCGACCGAACGCGTCCCGCTCATAGCGCGTCGTGGCGCCGAGCGGGTCGGTGATCGCGGTCGGCAAGCCCGCGGCATCGGTGTCGACGCGGCGAGTGTTGCCCAGCGCGTCGGTGACGCGAAGCAGGCGCCCTCGCTCGTCGTAGTCGTACGTCGTGGCCGCGCCCGCCGGATCCACAGTGCGCGCGAGGTTGCCGCGGGCGTCGTACTCCCGGTGCGAGACCGTGCCATCCGGAGCGGTCACGATGATCGGCTGGCGCAGCTCGTTGTAATCGAGCCGGACCAGGCCGCCGTCCGGGCGGCGCAGCGTGGTCAGGTTGCCGCGCTCGTCGTACTCGTAGCTGGTCGTGCGGCCCAGCGGGTCGATGCGGGACAGCAGCAGGTCGAACTCGTCCCACTCGGAGACCGTTTCGGCTCCGAGCGGGTCGACCTCCCGGACGACCTGGCCGGAGTGGTTGAGGTGGTAGGCGGTGCGGTGTCCGAGCGAGTCGGTCACGTAGGTGATGCCGTGGTCGGTGTCGTAGGTGATCGTGCCGCTCAGGAAGCCGTCCGAGCCGTCGGTGCGCACGCACCTGCCCTCGGCGTCGTAGGTGTAGCGGTATTGCACGCCGTTGCGGTCGGTCCACCCGGTGATCTGGCCCGCGGCGTCGTAGTCGAACCGCAGCGGCTGCCCGGACTCGTTGACCACTTCGGTCAGCCGCTCGTCGCGGTAGCCGTAGCGCATCAGCGCCACGTCCGCACCGTTGTCGGCGTCGCACAGGTACAGGCCCGTGACCAAACGGTCCTTGGTCTCGACGCGGATGCGGTAGCCACCGCTGTGGCGGATCTCCTGCGGCAGGCCCGTGTCGTCGTAGGAGACCTCGATCCGATTGCCGTTGCGGTCGGTGATCGAGGACAGCAGCCAGCACGCGTCGTACTGCACGAACCGCAGCGTGCGACCGCGATCCGGATCAGTGATCAGATAAGCACCGTCGTCCGAGCGTTCCAGCGGCCACCGAGGACCCACCACCGGCAGCACCGCCGCGCCCGGCCCGGGATGCGGATACGGCACCGTCAGCCCGTCTTCGGAGGCGAAGTACACGCCGTCGTCGTCGGCCTCCACCCGCTGGTCCAATGTGGACGACCAGCTCGGTCCGAAGAACAACCCGTGCCGATGCGACGACACGTGCGTGCGCCCCAGCACCAGGGGCAGGACACCGTCGAGCTCGACGTCGGTCTGCGACAGCAGCATCCGGCCGCTGTCCACATCGATCGGATCGATCCGGAACGACTTCTTCCCCCACGGCATCACCGACTTGGCTTTCGCCCCCAGCTGCCGCCCGAGCCGGCCCGCTCCCGCAGCCGCGCCCTTCGCCGCACTGGCCAGTTTCCCGCCGGCGCCGACCAGCTTTCCGCCGAGCTTGGCGACTCGGCCGAACGGTATGACCGTTAACGCCGTATCCACCAAGATCGACGTCAAACTGCCTTCGCCGGTGGCTGCGTAGATACCGGCGTCGATGGCCAGGGCGGCGCCGCCGGTGATGCCGGCGGCGATGAGGAAGGCGCCGCCGACGGCGTTGCCGACCACCGGGATCGCCTGCAACACCAGACCCACGACCGCGAGCGCGCCCGAGACGACCTTCAGCGCCGAGGAGATCTCCTTGAGCACGTCCTTGTTCTCGCGGATGAAGTCCTGTCCCTGGCCGATGAGGTCGTAGCTGGCCGGGGGCTCTTTGAACCGCATCCCCTTGGCCTCGTTGATGCGATTCGTGCACTCCCGGGCCGCAGCGGTCATCTCCGTGCGCAGACCGTTGGCCTTGTCCACGCAGTCCTGCCACGCCACCCGAGCCGACGACAACGCCGCCGACGCATCCCCCGCGTCCGACTCATACGGCGCTGCGGGCGGTGGCGGACGCCCCGCCGGAGCATGGGCTTGTTCGTCGCGGACCTTGTCCGCATGAGCCCGGTCGGCGGACCGCGCCCGCTCCACACGGCCCTCGCTGGCCTTGAGCTGCTCCCACAACCCAGGCGCCTGCTGCGCCAACGGCCGCATCCGCCCCTGAAGCTCGGACAACCGCGAGGAAAACCGGGACAACGCCGAGCCGACCTGGCTGAACGCCGTGCCCGTCACCCGCAGATCCGGCGGCAACTCCGAATCGATCTTCTCCCGGAACTGCTCCGCCTCCGGACCCTGGAACTGACCAGTGTCCATGCCCGTGATCCGCTCCGCCGCATGCGACGCCGACCCGCCGAACCGGTCGTACCGCCGAGCCGAACCCGCGATCGCCTCCGGCGAACCACCCAACGAGAACAAGTGCCCCGGAAAATCCGCCACCGCAACCCCCACCGCACGAGACCCACTCCCGCGACCAGCCCGCACCGACACCTCGGCGCGAACGGCGACCCGGCACGAACAACAGCCCGGCGCGCAGCGTTCACCCGCGACTACCAGCCGTGATCACGACAGATCAGCGCGAGTGTACGACACCACCCGGGCCCGCCGGGGCCGCTTGCGGAAAACCACCCCGGCGGGCAACCGGACCAGCCCGATCAGCCTTGCGGGACAGCAGTTCCGCCGGGCGGCGTCGCCGGTTCCTCGTCCGAGCGCGGCACGTACGCCGTTTGCACGAGCAGCGGTTTGCGACCGCGGCGCACCAGAGTGCCGCGGCCGGCGGGCTGCTGGCTGAAGTAGACCTCCGGCCACATCTTCCCCTCGCTGCGGTCGCCGGACAGCAGCAGACCGGCCGCCCCGGACTCCTTCACACCCTGCACGAACGGCTCGTACAACGAGCGGCTGGAGCCGCTGGAGCGACGGCACAGAACCACGTGGAACCCGATGTCACGGGACTGCTGTAGGTACGGCAGGAACGGCGCCAACGGGTTCGCGCCGCCGGTGGTGAGCAGGTCGTAGTCGTCGACCAGCGCCACGATCTCCGGGCCGCGCCACCAGGAACGGGTGCGCAACTGCTCAACGGTGACGTCCTCCGGCGGGAGCCGTTTCGCGAGTTCTCCGGCCATGCCTTCGGCCAGCCCGCCGGCCACGGCGGTGTTGTGCGCGTAGCCGCCGAGGTATTCGTCGTCGATGCCCTCCAACATGCTGCGCCGCGGGTCGAACAGCGCGAACACGACCTCGTCGCTGCCGTAGCGGCTCGTGAAGTCCTCGACGATCAGGCGCAGCAGCGAAGTCTTGCCGGCCTGGGTGTCGCCGAAGACGAGCAGGTGCGGGTCGTCGCCGAAGAGGTCGACGGTGGTGGGCCGCAGCTCGGTCTCGTCCACCCCGAGGCGCAGCACCTTGCGGTCGGGTGCGCGTTCGGCGAAGGAACGGTGGTCCAGCCGCTCCGGCAGCATCCGCACCGGCGTCGCGACCGGGCCGCTCCAATGCCGCACGACCTCGTCGACCGCGTGCTGCACGCCCGCGGTGATGGTCGCCGGATCGGCGTGGCCGTCGATGCGGGGCAGCGCGATGTGCCCGGTCAGTCCGCGGTCGGTCAGGCAGCGGCCGGGAACCTTGATGTTCTCGGCGAGCTTGCGCTTGACCGTGGTGTCCAGCGGATCGTTCAGGCGCAGCTCCAGCTTGTTCGCGATGACCGACTGGATCTGCATCCGCAGGTCGGTCCAGCGGCCCGCGGTGACCACGACGTGCACCCCGAAGCCGGCACCGCGGGAGGCGATGTCGTGCACCACCTCCAGCAGGTCCTCGAAGTCCTGCCGCAGCGCCAGGTACCCGTCGATCACCAGGCAGATGTCCGCGCTGGTGAGCTCCGGGAGCTTGCCAGCGCGGTGCTGATCGCGCATCGCCTGCACGGAATCCAGGCGGTAGTCGGCGAAGATGGCTTCGCGCTCGCCGAGCAGCGTGGCGATCTCGCTGATGGTGCGGCGCACCCGGTCGGGCGCCAAGCGGTCGGCGACCCCGGCGACGTTCGGCAGCCGGTCGAGGCCGTTGAGCGTGCCGCCGCCGAAATCGACGCAGTAGAACGCCAGATCGCTGGGCGTGTGGGTCAGCGCGCCGCCGAGGATCAGGGTGCGCAGCGCGGTGGATTTGCCGCTCTGCGGCGAACCGAGGATCGCCAGGTGCCCGCCGCTGGCGGCGAGGTCGGCGACCAGCGGTTCCTGGCGCTGCTCGGCGGGGATGTCGACGGTGCCCATCGGGATCGCCAGCGAACCGTGCCACCGCCGGTCGACCGCGGACAGCCCGTAGGTGCGGTCCGGTTCGACGCGGCCGATCGCTGCCGACAGCGCCATCGTCGCGGGCAGCGGCGGCAGCCAGACCTGCCTGGCGCGAGCACCGGGCTGCTGCGAAACGCGCTGGACGACGACGTCGAGCACGGTCGGTTCGGAGACGGTGCGCTTGTCGCGGTCGATCTTCGCGGTCTTCGGCTGCAGGTGCGCGTGCTGGTTCAGCCAGGCTTGGGCTTCGTTGTACGGGGTGAACGGCGCCAGCCGCGGGGTTTCCTGGGCGCTTTCCACGCCGGAAGGGGCCTGGTAGTCGCCGGAGACGTAGAGCGCCTTCCAGCGTTCGCTCAGGCCGTGCTCGGCGCCGAGGTAGCCGTTGCCCGGCGCGCTGGGCAGGTGGTACGCGTCCGGGACGCCGAGCACCGTGCGGGATTCCTGCTCGTTGAAGGTGCGCAGCCCGATCCGGTACGAGAGGTAGGACTCGAGCCCTTTGATCTTGCCTTCCTCCAGCCGCTGCGAGGCCAGCAGCAGGTGCAGGCCCAGCGAACGGCCGATGCGGCCGAGCTGCAGGAACAGCTCGACGAAGTCCGGCTTCGCGGTGAGCAGCTCACCGAACTCGTCGATGACGATGAACAGGTTCGGCAGCGGTTCGAGGTCCTCGCCCGCTTCCCGCTTCTCCTGGTATTCCACCAAGCTGGCCAGCGATCCCGCATCGGCGAGGATGCGTTGCCTGCGCGTCATCTCGCCGAGGACCGCGTCGTGCAGCCGGTCCACCAGGCCGATGTCGTCGGAGAGGTTCGAGACCATGGCGCTGGTGTGCGGCAGCTCGCCGAGCCCGGCGAAGGTCGCGCCGCCCTTGTAGTCCACCAGGATCATGTTCAGCCGCTCGGGCGGATGGGTCATGGCCAGCGCGAGCACGAGGGTGCGCAGGAACTCGCTCTTGCCGGAGCCGGTGGCGCCCACGCACAGCCCGTGCGGTCCCATCCCGCCTTGCGCGGCCTCCTTGATGTCGAGGGTGATCGGGCGGCCGGAATCGCCCACCGCGAAAGGAACTTTGAGGAACTCGCCCTCGGTGCGCGGTGCCCACGCCTTGCCGACGTCGAACGTGGCCTCGTCCGCGATGTCCAAAAGGGACCGCAGGTCGCCGCCGGTGTCCGCCGACATGGACTGGTTGGCGTCGGCGACCAGGCGGTAGGGCGACAGTTCCCGGGCGAGCCTGGTCATCACCGGAACGCTGACGTGATCGAGCGTGCCCTCCCGCGCCCCGGCCAGCCGTTGCTGTTCCGCCTGCCCGGCCTGGGCAGGGTCGTGCGGATTCGGCGTCGGGCGGAGGTCTTCGACGCTGGCGGCGTCGCCGTCCACGGTGACGCGGACGTCGACGTGCGCGGGTTCGAGCCGCCGGTCCGGCACCAGCACCACCTGCGACACCTTGATGTCCGCCAGCGAAACGCCGCCGCTGTCGGCGAAGAGTTCGGCGCTGCCCGCGGAGACCTGATCGGTGATGACCACCAGGTGCGGGCCGCGCACCGTCGGGGTCTGGCCCCAGCTGCGGGTGGAGGCCGCGTTGAGGCGCCGGTCCAGTTCGCCGCGAAGCATCCCCACCAGGCCGGAGGCGGTGTCGGCGACGAGGCGGCGCGGGGCGGTGCCGTCCCACTGCGAGCTGTCGATCGTGTGCGGCAGCCACTTGATCCAGTCGAACTCGCCGATGACGTTGCGCCCGACCGCCCACGCCAGCTGCACCTCGTTCGGCGCGTGCAGCGCGGCGACCTGGGCGACCATCGCGCGCAGCGCGGCGCGGGTCAGCTCCGGCATCCCGACGACCGACACGGTTCCGTGCCACGGCACCGCGAGCGGCATGTTCGTCAGCTGCGCCAGCCTGCCGGTGACCATGGCGGCCTCGGCCTGGGTGATCGGGTCCGGGTTGGCCAGCTGCGTACCGACCGAGCCGACTTCCACCGGGCGCCAGAGCGCGTCGGTGCCCGATCCCAGCCGGGCCAGCAGGAAGTCGGGAGCCTGCCGATTGCGTTCCCACCGCCGCTCGGGGTTGTGCACCACGTCGATCAGCGCCAACGGCTCCGGATGCACGTGTTCGGCGGCCGCGCGTTGTTCGGCGCGGGCGGTGCGGATGACCTCGCGGATCTCCGCGATGTGCTCGGAATAGCGCTGCCGCTGCTGCTGCAGTTCCTTGTTCTTGCCGGAATTGCGGTGGATCACCATCGCCACCGTGCCGAGCAGCATCACCACGAACAGGCACACCGCGGCCACGCGCATGAGGGCGTTGCCGCGGGCGGCCAGCGAGGCGACCATGACTCCGCCGCCGACCACCGGCATCAGGATCGACATCACCGTGCTGCCCGCACCGCCGCCTGCGGCGCGCCCCGGCAGCGTCAGCGGCGCGGCCACCTGCACCGGTTCCAGTTCCACCCGCGGTACCGGTAACCGCGGCGGCCGATGAACAAGGCGTTGTGTCACGGCGACTCCCTCCAGCCCTAATGCGGGCTATACCCTATCGACCGTGGATCACTCGCCACGTCACGATCGCCTACATTCCTGGGGATGCCGATGAGTGTGCCGATGACGCGCGTCACGGTGGTAGAGCCCGAGAGCAATCGCCGGGTCGATGTTCCGCTGCCTTCGCAGGACCCGATCATCCAGCACCTGCCGGATCTGGCGCGCAGCTTCAGCCTCCTCGGCGCCAACACCGACCCGCGCCGCTGGACGCTTTCGAAACCGTTCGGGAACCAGGAGATTCCGCCGGAACGGTCGTTGTCCGACGCGCAGATCGTGGACGGGGCGCAGCTGTGGCTGGTTCCCGCCCAGGGCCGCTCGCACCCCTTGCTGGCCGAGGACGTCGTCGAAGAGACCAAAGGCGTCCTCGACACCGACATCGACGAATGGGACGGCCCCGTCCGGCAGCGCGGCCTGACCAACATCGCCGCGCTGCTCGTGCTGGCCTTCGGCCTCATCGCCGCGTTCGCCCCGCTCGACTGGCTCGGCCAGCTCACCCTCGCCGGGCTCGGCGCGCTGCTCGGGTTCGCCGCGATGTTCGCCGCGCGCGAGAACACCCTGATGCTCACCGCGCCGGTCCCGTCCTGGGCGATGATCGGCTATGCGCTGGGCGCCGGGCTGCAGCTGAGCCCGGCGGGCCAAGTCATGCTGGCGCTGACGACCGCGGGCATCGGGCTGGCGTTGTTCTTCATCAGCGACAACAAGATCCAGGCGGTGGTGGCCGCCGGTTGCACGCTGCTCGCGCTCGGCGCGATCGGGTCCGTGTCGCTGCTCGCGGGGCTGCCGATGGTCACCGTGTGCGGAATCCTGCTCGTGCTCGGCTTGTTCGCGCTCGGGCTGGCGCCGCAGCTCGCGGTGAGCCAGTCCTCGCTGGTGCGGCTGGCCCGCGCGCACGAGGACGGCAATTCCCCCGCGCGGGGCCAGATCACCGAGTCGGTGCACCACGGTCACCGGATCCTCGTCGGCCTGGTGGCCGGGGTCGCGGTGGTGCTCAGCGTCGTGGAATTCGGCCTGGCGACCACCGGTGAGCCGCTGGCGGTGGTGCTGGCGTTCCTGGCCGCGGCCGCCTTCGCACTGCGCGCGCGGTTGTTCTCCCGTGCGGCGCACGTGCTGCCGCTGCTGCTGGCGGCGGTGTTCGGGGTCGTGGTCACCGCGCTGGGCATCACGATCAACCTGCCCGCGGTCGGCCCGTGGGTGGCGCTGGGCATCCTCGTCGTGCTGACCGCGGTCCTGCTCGTCGCCGCCCGCACGAGCCTCGACGACGTGACCGCGGCCCGGATGCGCCGCGTGCTCAACGTCCTCGACACGCTCGCGGTCGTCGCCATCCCGCCGCTGGCGTTCGTGGCCGCCGGCGGCATCACCTGGGTGCAGAGCCTGATCTGAGGCGGAACGCGAGAACGGACCCCGCGGCGAAACCGTCGCGGGGTCCGTTTTTCGTTGTGCCTATTGGGTTTTCGCGGCGGCGCGCGACCGGTCAGCTGCCGAGGGCCTTGCGGACCTGACCGCGCATCGAACCGACCGCGTCGGTCGTGCCCGTGATCATCGACTTGATCTGCTCAATCCCGCCGCTGACCTGCTGCGCACCGGAATTGAACTGACCCATGATCCCCTGGTACTGGCCGGACTCGTCGCCCTCCCAGTTGGCCGTGGTCTGGTTCATGTCCCCGCGCATCTTGTCCATCAGCGCCTGCATCTCGCCCAGCACGCCCTGCACGGCCTGGGCGGCCTCCTGCCCGGCCGATTCGTCGTATCCGAACACGCCACTGGTCATCGCATCTCCCTCGAGGTCTGCTCCGGTCGGTCGCGTACGCCGGTCAGAAGTTGAACTTCGCCGGGTCCATACCGGCGGCCTGGCTCTTGATCTGGGAAGCCTGGTCCTGCTCCCCGGTCTGGTAGGACTGCCCGGCCTGGGCGACCTTGCCCTGCAGCGCCCGGGCAGCAGTGGCGCACTGCTTGGCGCCCTGGGTGATCTGCTCCTTCGGCTGCTGGAACGCCGTCGCGCCCTGGCCCTTCCAGTGCGGCATGAGTTCCTCCAGCGCCGAGGACAGCCGCTGCGCGAGCTGTTCGAGCTGCGCGGCGTCGTCGTCGAGCTTGCTCGCGGCCTGCCCGACGGCGTTGTTGGTTACCGAAAACTTGGTGCTCATCTGGAGAACCCATCCTTTCCTGGACGCACGAGCGGCTTACGCATCCGAGCCCGCGACGGCCGCGGCATCGGCCACCGGCGCCAGGCACCGCGCGGCCACGTGCTGCGCCGCGGCCACGCTCGGCTCCGTCGCCGAGGTCAGCACCGGCCCGCTCGGCGCCGATGCAGGCATTCCGGGAACGGGCACGATCTCCACGTTATCGCCCACGAGACCGCGGTGGTGCGGTTTCGCTCGATTCCCCCGCGCCGGTTCGGCCACCAGCACGCGCTCGGCCGCGCGTTGCGCGCCGAGCAGTCCGCTGAGCCACTGCCACGCCTGGCGCAGCATCGCCGGATCCGCCGAGTCCTGGTCGGCCACCAGCACGACCCGGTCCGCGTCGACGACTCCGCGTTCGGTCGCACCGCCCGCGCTCGGCGCGGGCAGGTCGGTGACGATCAGCGGCCACCAGCGCCGCAGCGAAGGCAGCGCGAAGCCGTACTCACCGCCGCCCAGCTCGGGACCGGGCGATGCCGGGTCGGCGGCGATCAGCGCGATCTCGCTGCCGGGCGTCAGCCGCGAACGCGCCCACCGGTGCGTGGGCGGCTGGTCCGGGCGGGGACCGCGTTGCCGGACACCGAGCCCGGCCAGCACGGGGTTGAGCGAGTCCTGAGTGGACTCCGTCAGCCGGGAGCGCAGCGCTCCGGAACGCGTGTCGGCGTCGAAGGCCAGCACGCGCGAACCCTGGTAGGCCGCCAGCGCGTGCGCCACCAGCGCCGAAACATGGCCGCGCGCGGCGGCGTCGCCGACCCCGAGCACCGCGATCGAGGCCGAGAGCCCGGCGCCGGTGAGGATTCGGCGGTCCGCGCGGTGGCGGTCCACATCGACCGTGAGCGCGGGCAGGCAGGCGCGCGCCGCCAACCGCAGGAGCCCCGGACCGCGGCGGCCAGCTGGTTTGTCCACATCGGACTTCTTCGCTGCACCCGACTTGTCCGGTGTGGACGGCGCGGGTCCGGGCTGGACCGGCTGCGGGCCCGTCGCCGGTCGCGGAACTCGTGGCTGCACGGGTTGCGGGCCCGTGCGCGGCTGGACCGGTTGGGGGCCAGTGTGCGGCTGCACAGGTTGGGAGCCGCTGTGCGGCTGCACAGGCTGGGGGCCGCTGTGCGGCTGGATCGGTTGCGGACCCGTGTGCTGCGGCGGAATCGGCTGCGGCCCGGTGCGCGGCACCGCGGGCTGGGAACCGGTGCGATGCGCAGGAACGGCAGGATGCGGACCGGTCTGCTGCGGAGGGGGCGCCCCGGCGGGCGACCGCTGCTGCGGACCTGCCGCATGTGGCCCGGACTGCGGGCGCCCCGACGGCGGCGTGGGGCCCTGCTGCCTGCGCGGTGGCTGCCGCTGAGCCGCCGGTCCCGAATTGCCTGCGCCGTTTCCGCCACCTGCACCGTTTCCGTTGGGCGGAGCATTGCGCTTGTCGTCCTGCGGCGGCGCGCGACGGGTGGCCGCATCGCCCGCGGCCGGACGCCACTGGCCCTCCGGCCGATGGGGCGGCCCTGACTGCTGTGGTCCCATCGTCACCCTTTCGTCGCCCGCACCGGAGCGGCGACCTTCCCCAGCATGTCGTCGCCTCCCCCGGCGAATCGTCGCCCCGTCGAATGCGGCCCGGATGCTACCGAGCCCGCACTCGCCTTCGGAGTCTCGGGCACGCGCCGGGAATCAAGTACCCGCACACCGCAGATTGAGCTGAACGGAGCAACGCGACTGCGCCGTCCGGCGGCGCGCGCAGGTGTTCATCGCGGTCGAGCGAGTCGCGATCGGAAGGAATCGGTCCTGTTGCGACGAACTCACCCGAAACCGCCTCGGACGAGGCCGACCGTGCCCTACAGTACAGTGCGGCACTCGGCGCGATCACCGCTGGAGAGGAGGCATCCGTGACGTACGTGCAGTATCCGTACGAGCAGCTGACCAAGCTCGGCACCGAGCTGGACACGCTCAACGAGGAACTCAAGCAGGACCACCACGGTGCCCGGGACGTCGAAGGACTCGACGGCGAGGACCACGCGAACATCATCTCCGCCATCGAGGGCTTCCAGGACGAGTGGAACTCCAGCCTGCTCGACCTGGAGAGCAAGCTCGGCGAGACCGGCAAGCTCACCAAGCAGATCGGGCAGCTGGCCCAGCAGACCGACTCCGAGCTGGCCACCAAGTTCCGCGGCGGCAAGCAGTAACGCGATCAAGCCCGCCGACCACGCGCGGCGAACGGACCAGCAGAAAGGGCACGCAGGTATGGCCGGGCCGCTCCCGGGGGCCGAGCTGACGCTCAACCACGACAGCTCGCACCCGCCGTTCGAATGGTCGGTGGGCATCCCGTCCGACTGGGCGATGGTCGACACCGCTCCGGCCACGTGGCGGGTCTCGGCCGAGCGCCTCATCGACTTCAAGTTCGGCGGCCGCAAGCTGCCCGCCGCCGAGCGCCGCACCGTGTTCGGCTGGATCGAGCACATCGTCGCCGAGTCGCAGCGCGCGGGAACGATCCTGTGCGTGATGCAGTTCGGCAAGCTCTCCACCGGCGAACTCGGCTCCGCCGGGGTGCACCTGCTCTGGCACGACACCGGCGACAAGCCCGCGGGGCTGGACCAGGTGCGCGACATGCTGCCGGAGAACGCGGACACCACGCTGCTGGAGACCCGGACCGGGGCGGCGATCCTCGCCCAGGACCGGTCCTCGCTGATCCCGCCCGGGTTCCGCACTCGGGTGAGCATGCAGAACTACCAGATCTTCCTTCCCGTGCCGGGCACGACGTGGATGCTGCTGCTGTCCTCGGCGACGGCGCAGCCGGAGATGGAGCGGGTGACCTACGAGGTCATCAGCGCGATGGCGCACAGCGTGCTCACCGCTACCCCGGACGCGCCCGCCGAGTCCGGCAGCGACTCCGCCGACTCCGCGGGGGATGGTTTCGTGGCCGTCGACAAGCCGTCGGCACCGGGAGTCGCCCGCGGCTTCGGCACCCTGGTCCAGCGCCGCTCGCCGTCCGGGGAGGCCGAGCATGGTTGATCAACGCAGCAAGATCGTCCTGCAGGCGCACGCGCTGCGAGCCGGCCAGACCAAGGCCGCGCTGCTGCACGGGTCGCGCTACGCCCCGGCGGATCTGCGCCGCCCCACCCCGGCGATCTGGGGCGGGCTCGCGCTCGCCGGGCTGGTGGTGGCGGTCGTGATCGTGCTCGCGGTCCTCGGCGTCGGCGGATAACGGCGCGCCCCCTCGGACTCCGCAAGGCGGTGCGCGCCGCCGGAGTCGAGTCGAGCCCCTGCTGTCGGTTTCCGGCGAAGATCTGGAGAACTACTGTGGCCACCGAGTTTCCGGCGCACCTGTTCCGGATGGGCGGCTCCCCCGAAGCGATCCGCACCGCACAAGCGGCCTACCGCCGCTTCGGGCAGAACTCGTCCGCCGCGGCCGACCGCGTCACCGGGATGGACACCGGCCAGTTCGTCGGGCCGGAGGCCGACCAGTTCCGGGAGAAGGTCGACTCGGAGATCCCGCCGCACCTGCGGGTGACCGGCGAGGCGTTCACCAAGGTCGCCACCGCGCTGGGTGGCTTCGCGTCCCAGCTGACCGATCTGCAGGGCGGGATGCGGCCGGTCGCCGACCAAGCCCCCGCAGCCTGGGAACGCTTGCAGGCGGCCAAGAACTCGCTGGCCGATGCCCAGGCGGCCGATCAGCACCACGCCCGGGCGCAGCAGCAGGCGATGCAGCAGCACCAGCAGGCGCTCGCCGACGCCCAGGCCCGCAACCAGCCCGCGCCGACGGCACCGCAGAGCCACCACCGGTCCGCCGCCCCGGGCGCCTCGGCCGAGCTGGCCGCGGCCCAGCGCGAATGGGACGCCCTGGTGCACAAGGCCACCAGTCTGCGTTCCGAGATGACCGCGGCCACCGAGAGCTGCTGCAAGGTCATCAACTCGGCCAAGGGGATGCGGTTCCAGGAACCTCCGGCCGGTTACGACCTCATCGGCCAGGGCCGGGACTTCGTCCGCGAGCACAAGGACGTGCTCAAGAGCGTCTCTTCGGCACTGAAGGTCGTCTCGGCCGCGGCCACCGTCATCGGACTCGCATTGCAGGCCATTCCCGTGGTCGGCAACGCCGTCGGCGCCGCCTTCCTGGCGGTGGGCGCGGCCACCGGCGTTGCGGCGCTGGGCATCGACGCAGCCGTCTACGCCGCGACCGGCGAAGGCAGCCTCACCTCGATAATGGTCGACACCGCCTTGACGGTCATACCTATCGGCAGGTTGGCCAAACTCGGCAAGAGCGCCCTGTCGGTGTTCAAACCCGCCGAGAAGGTCGCGGGCGGCGCCGACGATGCAGCCCGCGCAGCCGACGACGTCGCGGAAGGCGCCGGAGACGCCGCCGGGAAGTTCGAGACCATTCCGATGCGCGACGAGTACGTCGGTGAGCACTTGCCCGGCCCCGCGCGTGAGATACCGGTGAAGTACCTCAGCCCCGCCGAACGCCAAGAGAAATTGCTGACCGTCGGCGACGACGGGCTGCTGCGCCAAGAGGGCGAGCTGTTCGACACCTCCACCGGCATGTCGCTGCACTCGCAGAACGACCCCCGGGCGATCTTCGTCATGGACAAGAACGGCGACATCTTCGCCTCCAACCGCCAAGAACTCGGCCGGTTCCACCATTCCAGCCTCGCCGCAGGCGAGCCGGTGGCCGCTGCGGGCGAGCTCGGTGTCAAAGACGGCGTGGTGCACTTCGTCAGCAACGCGAGCGGCCACTACCGGCCCGGCAAGGAAGCCACCATGAACTTCATGCGCCACTTGTTCAACGACCGCAAGGCCAAATTCGACCCCGACGCCGACGTCAGGATCATCGACCGCGCATAACACCACCGAGCGGACAATGGAGACACGGAGGAACGTATGCACAACAGCGAGTTCTGGCGCCCGCCGGCCGACGGCCTCGCCTACGCCGTCCAGTTCGCCGACGAACTCACCGACCAACTGGCCGCCCACCACGCGCACCGGCTGCTCGCGGATCCCGTCGACATCCTCACCCAGCAACAGCAGTACGACGCGCTCACCTACGCCGTAACCAATGGCAACGACCTCGGACGCTTCGCCGCCTCCAGCCATTCCGAAGAGGACCTGCGTGAGTTCATGTCCAAGGTACTGACTGAAATGGACCGTCAACGGCCCTGGACTCCGCCCCCACTGCAGCCTCTTCCGCTGAACCGTTGGAGCGACTTCACCGACGCTACCCCAGTCGCGAGACTGACGATGTCGCCCCTCAAAGCCGAGGAGCGCCTCCGCCAGCCCTTCCGCCCTGCGCCCGACGATGGCCGCGACATCTGCCCGCTCGCCCTCGTCTCCGGAACCGAGATCGTCCTTGTCGCAAACTATTGGCCCGAAACCGGTGCCATGGCCGTACTCACTCACGACACCGAGCCCCAGCACGTCATCGATTACCTGCTCGCCAACACCAACCTCACCGAAAACGAACTCATGCCGGTCGGGTAAGCACGGACGGCCGCCGCGGTCAGCAGTAGCCTCGCCGAGGTCGGCTTCGGTGTCGGGGTATTCGGTCCCGACGTCGACATCGAGGCCCCTGCGAAGCCCGCCACGGAACAGCTCAAGGAGATCCATGCCCGGCGAATCCTGGCGCCGACCGGTCGACGGCCTCGTCTACTGCGTGCAGTTCGCTGAGGAGCTCACCGATGAGCTGGCCGCCCGCGAAGCTCAGCGGTTCCTCGCCGAGCCTTACGTCACGCTGACCCAGCAGGAGCAGTACGACGCGTTCGCGTACGCCGTGGCCAACGGTGCGGACCTGGGAGCCAACATCCCGCAGCCGCACAGCGACGAGACGCTGCGCATGTTTCTGTCCAAAGTGGTCGCCGAGATGGATCGTCAACGGCCCTGGACTGAACCACCGCTGCGGGCCCTACCGCATTACCGGTGGAGCGACTTGACCGATGCGCCCCCGGTAGCCGCGCTGAAGCTGTCGGTCACCGATGCCATGCAACGCCTCCGGTACACCTTCGACGACGACCCCGACGAGGGCCGCGAAATCTGCCTGCTGGGTCTGGCCAACGGCTTCGAGGTCGCCCTCGTCGACAACTATTGGCCCGAAACCGGAAACATGGCCGTACTCACCCGCGCCGCCCAACCGCAACAGGTCATCGAGTACCTGCTCGCCAACACCGACCTCACCGAAAGCGAACTCACGCCGGTCTGATCAGCGCGAGCGGCCGGGCCCGCGCTCCCAGCTACGACGCGGCATCGGTCAGTTCTTCCGGTTCGGGATCTTCGCGCCGATGACCACGTCGAGGTCGAGGTGCTCCTTGAGCAGGTGCTTGAGCTCCGGCCCTTCGATCAGCCGGATGCGCTCGTTGCGCGCGGCGAAGTCGTGCGTTGCCTTGCCGAAGTACGGGCTGGCGACTTCGCCGCCACCTGCTAGTGCAGCCGCCGCTGTGCAGTCGGGTCCACCGTGATGCGGGACGACCAGCGCGGCGCGCTGTGCGGGTCGGAGCGCCGCTCGTCCTGGGGCCTGGGTCCGGTGCGGCGGTGGGATGGAGACCGGCGCTATAACGCCGTTACGATCACTGCTGCGAGGACTAGCGCGGTCGGGAACGGGAAGGATCTCCAGCGGATGACGAGTGAACGCAGCTACGACGTGGTGCTGCTGGGCGCCACCGGGTTCGCCGGTGAGCTCACGGCCGAGTATCTCGCCGGAGCCGTGCCGCCGGGATGCCGCTGGGCGCTCGCGGGCCGCAACGAGAACAAGTTGGCTGACGTGCGGAAACGGCTCAGCGAACGGAATCCCGCTTGCGCGGACCTCCCGCTGCTGCACGCCGACAGCACCGACGAGGCCGGCCTGCGCAAGCTCGCCGAGAGCACCCGGGTGCTGATCACCACCGTTGGGCCGTACGTGCAGTACGGCGAGCCGCTGGTCGCCGCATGTGCCGCAGCGGGAACCGACTACGTCGACCTGACCGGCGAGCCGGAGTTCGTCGACCGGATGTACCTGCGGCACCACGAGACCGCCGTGCGCAACGGCGCCCGGATCGTGCACGCCTGCGGGTTCGACTCGATCCCCTACGACCTGGGCGTTTACCACACAGTGCGGCAGCTGCCCGCCGAGCGACCCGTCACCATCACCGGCCAGGTCCGGACCAACGCGTCCTTCTCCGGCGGCACCTACGCATCGGTGCTGACGGCGCTGTCCCGGCCGCGCCAGATGGCCGACGCCGCGAAACAGCGCCGCCGCGTCGAGACCCGCCCCGAGAACCGGCGGATCCACACGCCCCTCGGATCGCCGCGCCGCGACCACGGAAGCGGCATGTGGCTGGCGCCGATGCCCACGCTCGACCCGCGGATCGTCGCCCGCTCGGCTGCCGCGCTGCCCGAGTACGGGCCGGACTTCACCTACCGGCAATACGCCGCGGTCAAGCGGCTTCCCGTACTGGTCGGCGGGATCGCCGGGCTCGGAGCCCTCGGGCTGCTCGCGCAGATTCCGCCCGCGCGGCGTGCGCTGGCCACCGTCCGCGCCCCCGGCACCGGCCCGGCCGAGCAAGACCGCGCGAAGTCGTGGTTCTCGGTGCGCTTCACCGGCGAAGCCGGCGGGCAGCAGGTGCAGACCGAGTTCGCCGGCGGCGACCCGGGCTACGACGAAACCGCGAAGATGCTCGCCGAATCCGCGCTGTGCCTGGCCTTCGACGACCTGCCGAGCACCGCGGGACAGGTCACCGCCGCCACCGCCATGGGTTCGGCCCTGCTCGAACGGCTCCGCACCGCGGGCCTGACCATCCGCACCCTGCCCTGACCCCGGCGGCTCCGAGCCCGCCTCGCTGCGAACCATCACGAGGCGGGTTCCGCCGCCGTCTGCGAGCGGCAGCCGAACCGTTGCTCCTCGGCGGCCTCGAACCCCGGACGGTCATGAGCGCCGTTGCTCGATAGCTGACAGGCTCCGGTCAACGGTGGTTCAGCGGGCGGTGATCTCGGTGCCGCGGAACAACGGGCCGAGCAGCAGGCTCGACCACGGCGGCACATCCGCGCCCTGCGGGGGTGCCGCGATCGCGGCGATCAGCTCGCGCTCCGCCGGCGAGTTGGCGACCCCGAGCTCCGGCGCGGCGCCCCCGGAAGTCCCCGAGTTCGCGGACGAGGAAGCATCGGAACTCGGCAGCACACCCTGATCCCCGGTCCGCGCAGGCGGCGGCGACGACGCGCCGTCCTGCACCGGGCCGTCCGGCGGATATTGGGGCGCCCGCACCATCGGGTAGCAACGCGGCCCGCGCTCGTCGCCGTAGACCGCGGCATCGCTGGGCACGTACTTGCCCCGGTTGGGCACGACCTCCAGCGTGATGTGCACACCCGGCTCCGCGGTGCCCACCCCGAACACCCGGTTGACCTCGGGGATGATCCCGGCGCTCTGCGCGAACACGCACGGGTACTCGGGCGCGTACTTCGCCAGCACGTCGAGCGTGGGACGGGCCGAGGCGTTCATCCGGATCAGGTTCTCGGAGTTGTCCTGGAGGAAACCGGTCGTGTCCTCGGATGTCGCGGTGAGCTGCCCGGTCAGCGCGCTGAGGTTCGCGCGCTGTTCGACCAGCGTCCGGGCCGTGCTGCTCAGCTCGCCGAGCCCTTCGAGGACGTCCGGCGCCGCCTGCTCGTAGGTTTCGGCGACACCCACTGCTTCGCGCAGGTTCTGCTGCAGTTGCGGCAGCGACGGGTTCAGCCCGGCCACGTACCGGTTCAGCTCCGAAATCGTCTCGCCAACCGATCTGCCGCGGCCGTCCAGCGCCTGGCTCAGTCCGTTGAGCGTGACCGCGAGGTCCTGCGGACGAACCGCCTGCAGCACGGGCATCGTGTCGGCGAGCACCTGCTGCAGTTCGACCGACGCCTTCGAGCGGTCCTGCTCGATGACGTCACCGGCGGTCAGCGGCCGCGACGACTCGTCCGCGGGTGGCCGCAGCGCGACGTACCGCTCGCCGAACAGGGTGCTGGGCAACAGCTGCGCCGAGACGTTCGCGGGAATCCGGCTGATCTTGTCCGGGGCGATCGCCAATCGCAGCTGCGCGCCGCCGGGGACCGGGACGACCTCGCGGACTTGGCCCACGATCATGCCGCGGACCTTGACGTTGGACTGCGGCAGGATCTGGTTCCCGAGCGATCCGGCGCGCAGCACGACCTCGGAATCGCGGCTGAAGGCACCGCGGTAGACGGCGATGCACAGCATCGGGATCAGCACCACGAACGCGACGAAGGTCAGCCCGAGCAGGCGTCGCCGGAGAGCCACCAGTGATCTCATCGCAGGCCCCTTCGCCTTCGCCGTCACCACCACCTGGCCGGGGCCGCCCCGCGGCCGCGCAGGACGGCACCACGTATGACCTGCGCCACCCTCACGATCCGTTGCCGCACTGTCAATAGAGTTCGGGTAACGGCTGTTCAGGTCGGCGAGCCGTCCTCGCACAACGCCGCGTTGAGCGTCTCTTCTGGCGCTGTCATTGCATCGGGCGCTCGCCTCGACACCGATCCGAGCCAGCCGATGGGAGCGGCCGAACTTCCTTGGGCCGCAACGGATCGCGGCAACGACCCAGCGTTGGTACATTATTGACAACTTGTCAATATTTCACCACTGGCTACGCTTGCCGCCGCAAGAGAAGAAGTGCGCCAGTGGAGCACTGCGAAGAGATCAGCTACGCGCGCACCGGCCCGGTCGCCACGATCTCGCTGAACCGCCCGCGCGCCCGCAACGCTCACACCGCCGGCATGGCCGACGAGCTGGCCGACGCGTTCGACCACGCGGACCGGGACGAGGACGTCCGCGCCGTCGTGTTCACCGGCGAGGGCAAGGACTTCTGCGTCGGCGCGGATCGACTCCCGGCTGATCGGGGGGCTGCCGGCGAACGAGGACGCGGTGGAGGGTGCGGCGTCGTTCCTGGAACGCCGCGCCCCTAACTTCCCCGGAACCGTCGGGCGCGATCTGCCGAGTCACCTGCCCTGGGTCCAGCAGGGTGCTCCCACGACCCGCGCGAGTTGATCCCGCGCCGACCGGCGGGCACGGCCGCTGATTGGCGGATCGCCAACAACTCGATTCCCACGTCGCAGCGGATATTCACGGCTTCCGCGCCGTTTCCGGATGAGACCGTTGACCCGCTGAAGATAAGGTGGTGCGCATGAGTGTGCGGTCCTCGGCACCACGCAGGCGCCTCGATCCGGAAGCGCGCAAAGCGGAGATCCTCGCCGCCGCGCGGCGGGTGTTCGGTGCGGGCACCTACTCCTCGATCTCCACCGCCGACCTCGCCGACGAGGCGGGCGTCGCCCGCGGCCTGATCAACCACTACTTCGGCGGCAAGCGCGGGCTGTACCTGGAAGTGATCCGGCAGATGATGGTCATCCCGGCGACGGTGACCGAGCACCTGCCCAAAACCAGCATGGAGCAGCGCCTGGCCATCAGCGTGGATCGGTGGCTGGACGTGGTGGAGCGCAACAAGGAGATGTGGCTGACCGCGATCGGCCCGGAAGCCATGGGACGTGACCCGGAGGTCGAGGAGATCCTCGCGGAAGGCGACGAGATCGCCGCCGACCGCGTGCTGGAAGCGGCGATGATGACCGAGGTCGTCGAGAACCGCGAGACGCTGCGGGCGATCATCCGCTCCTACGGCAGCATGATCCGCGCCGCATCGCGGGAATGGCTGGTGCGCGGGGCGCTTTCGCGCAGCGATCTGCACGTGCTGCTGACCGACGTGATCCTGCACGTGCTCGTCACGACCTTTCCGAACGTGGTGGCCTCGCAGGAGCCCGGCTGAGCGGCAGGACGAACCGTCAGCCCGGCCGGTCGGTGCACCGCGCGGCGAAGGCGCCCAGTTCGCGCAGCGCCGCTCGCGCCTCCGGGAGCACACCCGCCAGCAAGGTGAAGGCGTGCATCTGCCCGTTCCACACCTGCAGTTCACACGGCACGCCCGCCTTTCCCAACCGGTGCGCCATCACTTCACCGTCGCTGCGGAGCAGGTCGATCGAGCCGACCTGGATCAGTGCGGGCGGCAGCCCGTGCAAGGCGGCGTAGCGGGGCGACAGCAGCGGGTCGGTCAGCTCCGCGTCGAGCGCACATCCGCGCCACCTCGGCGGCGGCCCTGGCGGGCAGGTACGGATCGAGCAGCCGGTTCGCTTCGTAGGAAGGGCCGCTGCCCGCGAGATCGAGCCATGGCGACGTCGCGGCGATCGCAGCCGGGCGCGGCAGCCCCCGCTCCCGCGCGCGCAGGGCGACCGCGAAGGCCAGGTTCGCACCGGCCGAATCCCCGGCCAGCACCACGTCATCGCCGGAATACCCGCGCTCGAGCAGCCATCGGTACGCGTCGAGGCGATCCTCGACACCGTCTTGCATGCGGTGTTCCGGCACGGTCCGGTAGTCCACCGACAGCACCGGCGCCCCGGACAGTGACGACAGCCGCGCGACCTGCGCGCGCCAGAGCTTGGACGAACCCAGCACGAATCCGCCACCGTGGGCGTAGAGGATCACCCGCCGCGCGCCGCGTCCCGTGCGGACCAGGTCCGCGCGGATTTCGGGCACCCGGTGCACCCGCGTTCCGCGCGGGGCGGGCCCGAGCAGCGGCCCCAGCTCACCGGTGATCGACCGGACGCGCCGCACGCTGTCCGCGGTGATCGGAGCCCGCTCGATCAGGGGCCGCAGCGTCCGGCGCAGCACCGCCGCGAGTGCGCGGGAGCGGACCGAGACTCGGCCGCCGATCGGCATCCGGACGGTCATGCAGCGCTGGTCACCCGCACCGCGCGGAGGGTCATGACGGTTTTCCCGAATCCGCGGGCGAGTTCGCCGCCTGCCGGTCGGTCCTGGCCTCCAGGTCGCGGATGAACGCGTGGCTGCGCCGGTCGGTGACGAGCTGACCGTCGATGAGCACGTTCAACAGCCCGCGCAGCAGCCCCCACGGCTGCCAGGAGCGGGGAACCGTGGTGCTGCCGGCCCGCCGGGCGATCCCGCGAGCGACCGAGCGCGCCGCGCGCTGCGGCGTGATGCGGCGGCGCAGCGGCCATGGCAGCCGCGAGTTCAGCTCCGCACCCAGTTCATCTTCGTCCAGTGTGGACCGCGCGAGGCGGGTGTCCACGATGCCGAAGTAGGCGACTCCCGCGGTGGCACCGTGCCCGGCGAGTTCCAGGCGCAGAATCCGGCCGAGCTGCTCGACGGCCGCTTTGCTCAGCACGTACGCGGCACCTCCGAGCGCGGGCGAGAACGCCGCCGCCGACGAGACCACCACCACGTGTCCCCGGCGGGCGATGACCTCGTCGATCGCCGGGCGGACGGTGTTGAACGCGCCGGTCAGGTTGATGTCCACCACGCGGTCGAAGTCGGCCGGGTCGATCTGGCGCAGCGTCGCGGGCGGTGGCGTCACGCCTGCGTTGGCGACGATCACGTCGATGCCCCCGGCCTCCGTTGCGATCTCGCGCACGGCGGCGTCCATCGCGGCGCGGTCGCGGACGTCGGCGACGGCGGTCAGGACTCGTCGCCCGCCCAACGCGCGCTCGGCGGCGGCCAGGGCAGCGCCGTCCACGTCCACCAGCGCGACCACGGCGCGCTCGTCGTGCAGGATCCGGGCGAGGGCGAAACCGATCCCGTCCGCTCCGCCGGTGATCACGACGACCTTGCCGGCGACGTCGTAGCAGGTTCCGCCGGGCAACGGGACGCCGAGATCGCGGAGAGTCGCCGCAAGCCGGGCTCTTCCCGACGTTCGCTCAACGGTTCCGCTCGTCATCGCGCACCTCCCCGCGCACCGGATTCCGCCCGGCGAGCGGCCCCTTCGGCGAAGCCCCGCGTCGCTTTGAGCAGCAGCGGCCGGGACGCCGCCAGCACCGGAGCGAGCCCGGGCCCTGGCTCCACCGCGAAGGTCCAGGTGAACCGCGTGCCCCCGGCGATCGGTTCGAGCGCGACGTCCTCGGCGAACCGCCGCAAGCCCGGCCGATTCGCCGCGTCCACTGTGAACGTCATCCGCGATTCCCCGTCCCAGCGGTAAAACCGCTCCCGCAGCGACGCGGCACCGTGCCCGACCGTCACCGTCCGGGTGGTGCCGACCCCGAACGGCCGCGGTGAGGTCCACTCCGCTGCGGTGATCGACCGGGAGAACGACACCAGCGCGTCATCGGCGCTGAACGCCGCCCACACGTGCTCGGCCGCGACCGGCACTTCCACGGTGTGCGCGAAGCGGAATTCGGCGTAGCACAGGAAATCGTCATCGGATTCGGCTAGCGGGTACCAGCGGGTCATGCGGAACCGGTCCTTCCACGGCGCGGCTGATCAGAGGTCGATGGTGAGCTGCTCGCCCGCCGAACGCGACACGCAGATCAGCATCGAATCCGCGCGCTCGTCGTCCGGCAGCAGCCTGTCCCGGTGCTCCACCTCCCCGGCGAGCACCCGGACCTTGCAGGAGCCGCAGAAGCCCTGCTGGCACGAGTAGGGCACACCCGGCAGCTCGCGGCGGATCGCGGCCAGCGCGGACTCGTCCGGCGGCACCTGCACGTCGATCCCGCTGCGCGCGAGGCGCACCGCGAACGGGACGCCGTCGCGCACCGGCAACGGGGAGAACCGCTCGGTGTGCAAGGAACCGCTCGGGTTGATCTCGCGCAGCAGGTCGCGGGCGGTGGTCATCAGCGGCGCCGGTCCGCACAGGTAGACCGCCGCGCCGGGTAACGCCTCGGGCAGGATCGCCGTGATGTCCGGCGGCCCGTGCTCGTCGTCCGGGCGGACGTCGACCACCCCGCTGCCGTATCCGGCCAGCTCGTCCAGGAACGGCAGGCTCTCCCGGGACCGTCCGAGGTAGACCATCCGCCACGGCGAGCCGCGCCGGTGGCACTCCCGCACCATCGGCAGGATCGGAGTGATCCCGATGCCGCCCGCGACGAACAGGTACGACTCCGCATCGACCAGCCGGAAAGCGTTGCGCGGCCCGCGAATCGTGATGCGGTCGCCCGGTTCGAGCTCGTCGTGCACCTCGCGCGACCCGCCCAGGCCGTCGGCGAGCCTGCGGACCGCGATCCGGTAGCCGAACCGGTCGGCGGGATCGCCGCACAGCGAGTACTGCCGCTGCTTCCCGGAAGGCAGGAAGACGTCGATGTGCGCTCCCGGAACCCAGCTCGGCAGCGCACCACCGTCCGGATCGGACAGTCGCACGCTGACGACGTCGGCGGTTTCCGGACGTATTCGATCGATGACGAGATCGAGGTCGAATCCGCTGCGGCGCACCGGTTTCGGCCGCGAAAGGAGCGGTGCGGCACTGCTCGCGGCGAACAGGTGCCGGTAGGCGGTGCTGAATCCGCCCACCGCCCGCAACACCCACGAAGGCTCGAACCCGGGGCGGTCTTGCTGCGTGCTCGTGGTCATGATCCGCCTACCGCTACGAGGCCGTGCCACCGGCGTTGGCTGCCGGGGACCGGGTCAGGTAACGCACCGCGGCGTCCATGCTGCCGAGCTGCGAGGGGTGGAAGCGCGGGTCGAGGTACTTCGGGATCTCGGTCAGGAACAGCATGATGTTCGGGACCACACCGCGGCGCATGGCGCTGAGCAGTTGCAGGAACCAGAAGCGGCCCTTGTTCTTCGACGGGTCCTTCTTGAACAGGTAGTTCAGCGAGGACAGCAGCAGCACCAGCAGCGTGAAACTCGCCAGCAGCGCCGTGCGGACCCGCCGTGCGTAGCTGCCGTCGACGTACATGAACGCGTCGAAGGCGACGTTGCGGTGCTCGACCTCCTCGGCGCCGTGCCAGCGGACGAGGTCCAGCATCGTCGGGTGCATTCCCTTGCGCTCCAACACTTTCGCGTGCAGCAACCACTCGCCTATCACCGCGGTGTAGTGCTCCAGCGCCGCGAACAACCCGAGCCGTTCGCACAGCCACGCGTGTTCGGCGCGGCCCTTGAGCTCCCGTTCGCCGAGCACGTGGTCGACCATCCACTCCAGCTTCCGCGTCATCGGCTCGGTGTCCAGTCCGATCGAGGCCAAGTGCGCCCGCGCGCCTTCGTGCGAGGACGCGTGCGTGGCCTCCTGCCCGATGAAGCCGACGACTTCCTCGTGCAGCCGCGCGTCTTCGATCAGCGGCAGCGACTCGGACAGCGCCTTGGACATGGCCCGCTCGCCCTCGGGCAGTACCAGGTGCATGAAGTTGATGACGTGCGTGGCCAGCGGTTCTCCGGGGATGTAGTGCATCGGCACCCCGTCCCACGAGAACTCGACGTCGCGTGGCGTGATCACGTGCGCTTCCTCGGTGTAGCGCCGAGCGCCGCGCGGATCGACGACCGGATTCCTGCCGATGCGGGGAAATCGGAACATCATGACGTCCTTCGCTGCGAGGGGATCGCGCTGTGCCGGTTCGCCCGGTCAGCGCTGCGTGTGTGGTAGTCGGCCAGTTCGGCCTCGCGCGTCCGGGCGCGGAAGCCCCGGTTGAATCCCGGGTAGAACACGAAGTTGCGCCCCGCCTCGGTGAGGTAGTAGCTGCTGCATCCGCCGGTGTTCCACACCGAGCCGCGCAGCCGGTGCTCGACCTCGTCGGCGAAGGACCGCTGCACCTCCGGCCGGACGTCCATACTGGACAGTCGTTGCCGCTGGAGCTGGCGCAGGCAGCTCAGGATGTAGTTGACCTGCGCCTCGATCGTCACGACCTGCGAGGTGTAGACGACGGAGTTCGGCCCGAGCAGGAAGAAGAAGTTGGGGAACCCGCTGATCGTCGTGCCCAGGTAAGCCTGCGCATCGCCCTGCCACACCTCGTTCAAGCTGCGGCCGTGCTTTCCCCGCACCCGGTCGAAAACGGGGTTGTCGGTCATCCGGAACCCGGTGCCCAGCACGATCGCGTCGAGTTCGTGCAGCGTTCCGTCGGCGGTGACGATCCCGTTCTCCCGCACCTGCCGGATTCCGGACGTGACCACCTCGGTGTTTGGCTGCGTCAACGCCGGGTAGTAGGCGTTGGAGAACGTGGGCCGCTTGCAGCCGAAGGAGTAGGACGGCTGCAGCTTGGCCCGCAGCTCACGATCGCGGACCTGGCGGCGCAGGTGCGCGCGGGCGACCCATTCCATGCCCTTGAGCAGCCGGGGCCGGTGCACGAAGCCCGGCACCAGCGCTTCCTGCAACAGGTCGAAGCATTCCCGCGCGATCCGTTGCACGGCGGGAAAACGCCGGAACAGCCGCTGCTCGAAGCGCGTCATGCGGCGGTCCGGGTGCGGCATGATCCAGGTGGGCGTGCGCTGGAAGACCTTCAGCGCGCGAGCCACCGGCTGCACCTGCGGAATGATCTGCACCCCGGACGCACCGGTACCGATCATCGCGACGCGCTCGCCGGTGAGGTCGTGCTCGTGGTCCCAGGCCGCGGAGTGGAACACGGCGCCCCGGAAGTTCTCCAAGCCCGGCAGCTCGGGCACGGAAGGTTCGCTGAAGGGGCCGGTGGCGCCGACGAGCACCTGCGCCTGCCAGGTTCCCCGGTCGGTCACGACGGTCCAGTGCTGCGCGTCGTCGTCCCAGGCGGCCTCGAGCACTTCGTGCCCGAACCGCAGGTGCGGGCGCAGGCCGAATTCTTCGGCGCAGCGGTTGAGGTACGCCTTGATCTCCGGCTGCAGCGGGTAGAGCCGGCTCCAGTCCGGGTTCGGCGCGAACGAGAACGAGTACAGGATCGACGGGATGTCGCACTGCGCGCCCGGGTAGGTGTTGACCGCCCACGTGCCGCCGACTTCCGCGGCCCGTTCGAGCAGGACGAAGTCGTCGATCCCGGCGCGCTTGAGCATCGCGGCCGTGCCCAGCCCGCCGAACCCGGCGCCGATGATCACCACGCGGCGCTGTTGACGCTCGGCGCTGCCGTCCGCTGATCCAGCGTCGACCATCGCCCGCCTCCTCGCCTGAAGTCCGACGTCATCGCGAACGGTATTTCTGACATCAGTCGAAGTCAACATTGCTCGGTGGCAACTTCCCCGCTGGCACAACAGGAATCCGGCATGCGAAACCGAGGCGTGAGCGTCGACCCGACCAGCTCGCCGAGTGCTGCTCATCGCACCCGGAGAGCATCCGCGGCTATTAACGCTCTGTCAATAAAGCGTCGCTGAGCGGATGGCTCAGCCGACCTGCGAAGCGGCGCCGCCCACGTTCTCGATCACCTGGGCCACGTGCTCCACGAACCGCTCGCGCGAGACGACGACGCGCTTTTCCAGCCACGCCTGGTAGAGGTGCGCCAGCGCACCGAAGATCGCGGAGGCGTTGAGCCGCACGTCCTGCTCGTCCGCCCGCGCAGCACCGAGCTCCGCGCCGCGCACGAGCTCCGCGATCGTCGACGTGAACTCCTCCACGAGCCGCAGCCCCCGCTGGGCCACCTCGGGCGCCGCCAGCGATTCCACGAACAGCACCCGGCCTCGCCGCGGGTCGGAGGTGACGAACTCGGTGAACGCGCTCACCAGGTACCGCACCGTGTCGAGCTGCTGGGAAGACGCCTGCTCGGCGGCGTCCAGCAGCACTTGGCGGGCCTGCTCGACAGTCTCGTCCAGCACGGCGACCAGCAGCTGCTCGCGGTTGCCGAAGTTCTCGTAGAAGTACCGCTCCGTCAGCCCCGCCTCGCGGCAGACTCCGCGCATCGTGACGGATTTCGACCCGTCGCCACCCATCAACGCGAACCCGGCGGCCACCAGCTGCGCACGTCGCCGCGCCTGCCGTTGCGACGCGTCCACGCCCCGCCAAACGCGGTGCGGCGCTGCGGCGTTCGGGTGCTCGGCCATAGGACCATCTTGGCACGTCACGGTATCCGCATCGGCCGGTGCCGCTTCCGCCCGCGCAGCTGCCGCCACGACGACCGGCCCCCGACCTCGGCCGCGGGAAGGTCCGCCCGCGCGTGTTTTCCCGGCGCTGTCCGCGAGTTGCGCGCCCACTTCGCCATCCGGCCGACCACGGCGTGCGATCCTCGGCCCGGCCCGCTCGTGCATCCCGTCGCGCCGGTCGTATGCCGGTGGCCGTGCGACGGACGGGTGTGCTGCCAACGACGTCGAGGAGTCCCGTGTTCGTCGAACGCGCCTTCATCCGGGAGGCGAACCAGCCCGACCGCGCGCAGCGCGACCGGTGGCCGTTCACCGTGCCGTGCGTGGCCGCACTCGCCGAGCACGGGCTGGACTTCCACAAGCCGGTGACTTTCCTGGTCGGCGACAACGGCTCCGGCAAGTCGACGCTCGTCGAGGCGATCGCGGAAGGCTTCGGCCTGGACTCCTATGGCGGCAGGCTGGCCGCCCTGCGCGGGCGACCGGATGCTGCCAAGACCCCGCTCGGCGCGGTACTGGCGCTGGACAAGACCGCCGCGGCCGCACGGATGCTGGGCGGCCCGCGCACCAAGAAGCAAGGGTTCTTCCTGCGCGCCGAAACCGCGTTCCAGATGACCGAGAAGCTCGGCGGAGTCCACGGGTACTGGGAGGAGGACACCGCGCAGCTGTCCCACGGCGAGGGGTTCCTGGCGGTGTTCCGGTCGATGTTCGACAAGCCCGGCTTCTACGTGCTGGACGAGCCCGAAGCCGCGTTGAGCTTCACCTCGTGCCTGCAACTGGTCGGGCTCATGCACGAGCTCGGCCGCAGCGGGGCGCAGGTGGTGTGCGCGACCCACTCCCCGATCCTGGCCGCCACCCCGGAAGCCGACATCGTCGAGGTGAGCGAGGACGGATTCCACCGCACCGGCTGGGAGGAACTCGAACTCGTCGGGCACTGGCGCCGCTACCTCGACAACCCCGCCGCTTATCTGCGACACATCGTCGAATGATGTGCTCCCCGAGGACGTCCGTGCAGGCGAAAGGAAGGCGATCATTTCCACCTCGACCGACGACGGCGGAGCCGGGACCGTTGTCCTGCACATCGGCCGCGACGAGCTGGTGATCCACCGCCGCTACGAAGTCGTCAGCATCATCAACGACCTGCTGATCGGCACCTGGTTCGTCGTGGGCAGCCTGTTCTTCTTCTCCGATGCCCTGACCTACGCGGGAACCTGGCTGTTCGTGCTGGGCAGCATCGAAATGCTGATCCGCCCGCTCATCCGGCTCACCCGCCGGGTGCACCTGCGCAGATACCACCCGCAGGCACCGCACGCGGTCCACGCCGTGCACGACTTCTGAGCACCGGCGCAGCTCCGGTCACGGCCGCGGCGTGAACCGGACGAACGGAAGTTCCCGGCCCACGGCGCGGAAATCCGCGTCACCGCCGTCCACATCGAAGCCCATGAACCGGCACAGCGCCCGCGCCGCGCGCGGGTTCCGGGCCGCGTACCGGGCCATCACCTCGGACGCCTGCTGCGGACCGAGCGGCTCGGCGTCCGCGATCATGCGGCGGTCGCCGACCTGGATGCGCACCTGCGGCTGCGCGAGCACGTTCCGGTACCAGGCGGATTTTTCCCCGTAGCCGGAACACGCGAAGTAGCTGCCCTCGTGCGGGCCACCGCCGACGACTTCGACCACCACCTGCCGTTGCCGTCCCGTCACGCGCCCGGTGTGGGTCAGCAGCATGAACCGCGACCCGAGCACTCGGCCCAGCCCCAGCCGGTACAGCTGAATCGGCAGCCGGAACATCCACCGCGCCAATCCGGTCGGCGGCCGCCGTCTCCCCTTGTTCCGCATCTTCACCAGCCCTTCGCCGCGGTGGATCCGCGAGCCGGGCACCGCTCGGGTCCAGCACCTTACGCATTTCCCAGCGGGGCCAACGACAAGAGACTCCTATCCATCCCGGTCCGGCCGAGTCGCGCCCCGCGGCGATGCACGTTTGTCGCGCGGTCCAACGGGAGCTGTCCCCGTTGGACCGCGCGCCCCCTTCATTTCGCCCGGCCCCCGTCCCGGTTCCGGGCGTGTCTCCTCGAAGCCCGGGCTTCCCGAAGCGAGGTGTCCGGGACGGCTCCCCGGGGAACCGCAGTACCGGCCGGAAGGCGCCAAGGCGTCACTGCTCGGCGACCACTTCCGGACCGGCTGCCTACCCGCAACCGGCTCAACCTCGAAGTGCTGTGCGGCGCAGGAAATCCGTCAGCACCCGGTCGTAGCGCTCCGGATCGATGTTCCAGCTCTGCGTGTGCCCGGCACCGGGGAATTCCTCGTACTGGATCGGCCAACGCTTCCGCGGCCCGGAATCGGCGAGCTCGCGCGAACCGGCCACCGGGTGTTCTTCGTCCGCCGAACCGTGGACGAGCAGCGTCGGCGGCCTGATCGCGGGTGGGTTGTCGAGCGTGTCGAGCTCGTCGAAGTCCAGTCCGGCCCGCCATTCCATGATCTTGCTCGCCGCCGCGATCACCGGTGCGGGCGCTCCCATCTGCTCGCCCACGTGATAGCCGGTCGCTTCGTAGTCCAGGGCGGGCGCATCCAGCACCACCGAGGCGACCGCGTCCGCTTGCGCCGAGTGCTTCAGGGTTTGCAGCACGGCGGCTGCACCCATCGATGCTCCGTCCAGGACCGCCCGCTGCGCGCCCATCTTCCGCGCGTGCGTGATCGCGGCGTCGACGTCGCGCCACTCGGACTGCCCGAGGTGCAGCAACCCGTCCGGCGAAGCGGGGGCACCGATGTCGTTGCGGTAGGAGATCGCCAGCACCGGCAGGCCGAGGCGGTGCATCGCCGGAACCCCGGTCATCGCCGTCGACGGATCACCGTGCTGGCCGTGCACCGCGATCACCCACGTGGACGCGGCCGGGCCGGTGGCAGGCACGAACCAAGCCGGGGCCGGGCCCAGCTCGGTCGGCACGCTGACTTGTGCAGCCGGGAACCCGAGCAACGAACGCGGGTCGGAGGGGTAGACCTTCGGCTTGACCGACACCTGCACGTCCACCGGCGGTGGCACCCCCAACAACCGGCGCTGCACGCGCCCGGCTGAGCGCGACACGACGTCGCCGACCATCGTCGCGCCGCCGTTCCAGGTCAGCGCATGGACACCGGGCTTGCCGGTCCCCTCCGCCGCGCTCAGCAGCACCGTCGGCTCGCCGCGTGCGGTGCCGAAACCGAGCACCAGTCCAGACGGCCCCTTCTTGAAGTGGTTCGGTTCGAGCTGCTGGCTGCTGACGTACCAACCGGCCCCGAAGGTCCCGCCGACCAGCAGCACGACCAGTACGACGGCAGCGACGACCGCGACTCGGCCCCATCGACGTCTTCGACCGGTCGTTGCGAGCCCGGACTCGTCAGCACTCGCATCGCCGGTTCCCGTGGACGCGGCCCGGACGGGCTGCTCTGTTGGTGCGGTCTGCCTGCGCATGGTGTTGTTCCCCCAGATTTCATCGAATTCTCCATTCGCGCGCTATGGGCGCCGAATGCTGTTCGTCGAGACTCGGCACGACCCGTCGCGAACCCTTGACCCGCTCACTGGCGAAGGCCGCCGATCGTGCGCCACATGGTGCGTCGGCACAGATCGCGGAAAGCCGACTCGGACAGGTCGATGCGCCCGCCGAAGTACAGCTGCACCAACCCCTGCGCCTGCGCCGTGATCGCGATCGTGACCTCGAAGGGGTCGTCGTCGCGCAAGTAGCCCTCGCGCATCCCGTCCTCGACGGCGCGCACGACCGGGGTGAACGTGGGAGAGGCTCCTTCGCGGAAGTCCTCCGGGAACCGCCGCGCCTGCTCTCGGCGCTCCGTGATCATGAAGGAGTACAAGTGCGGTGCACCGAGCGCAAAATCGAGGAAGTCGTCCAGCAGGCCGCCGATGCGTTCGGCGAAGCCGGCCGCACCGGAGCGCTCGGACCTGGTTGCGGCCATCCGGCGAAAACCCGCATCCGCCACGGCTTTCAACAAAGCCTCGCGGTTCGCATGATGTTTGTAGATCGCCATCGGCGTCACGCCGACGTCGGCGGCGACCCGCCGCATCGTCACCGCATCGGCACCCTCCTCGGACAGGATGGACAACGCGACTTCCACGATCCGTCCCGCGTTCGACTCCCGAGTCGTCCTCTCCGACATGTCTACAACGTATACCAAGGCGGTATACGTCGTACACCTAGTTTTGCGGAATTCCCCCGAATGGAGCTGAAGCTCAGCGCCCGAAAACCGGATTCCCCGCCCGCGCGATTCCGGACGATACCGATGGACGAGGCTCTGCAACCGGGTTCACCACGACCGACCGGCCGCCCGAAGGCTCGCCCAGGCCGACGAACGGGCCACATCGCCGTGCGAGCCGATGGTCAGCGGCACGATCTTCATGCGCCCTCCCGGCCGCGGGCTACTGCTGGGCCCGCGGCCGATTGCGTTCGTAATGCCGCCTGGCTTTCATCCGGTTGCCGCAGGTGGCCATCGAGCACCAGCGGGCCTTGTTCGCCTTGCTGCGGTCGAGCAGGAACAGCCGGCATTCTTCGTTGCCGCAGGGGCGCAAGCGGCCCGGTAGCTGCTCTGCGACCCACGCCCACGCCAACACGGCGCGCGCGGGCAGCAACGCGTCGGTGCCGGCGACCAGTTCCCAGCTCAGTCCGCCGTCGTCGAGCACCGGCCGCTGGTGCACGCCTTCGAGCGCGTGGGCCAGCACCGACGGAGCCCGCTTCCCGAGCACCACCTCGGTGAGCTCTTCTCGGACCGCCCGCAGCCGGCGCAGCTCACCGGCGGTCCCGACACCGCCGTGGGCGGTGGCCCACGCACGACCGCTGCGCTCATCACCCAGCTCGTCCCGTTCGGCACCGTCAAGCACCGGCCGGCTGTTGAGCAGCGCCAGCAGCAGTTCCGGGTCATCGACCATTCGACTCCGACCTAACCAATTCATGACGAGTTGACAGGTTAGCACGCGGCCCCTAGCGTCTCCGGCAGCCGAGCCTAACCAAATAAATCACTGATAGAGGTTAGCCATGATCGCAGTGCACCACCGGACCGCGTCCGTCGACGACCACCGGATCTTCTACCGCGAAGCCGGCCCGCCCGAAGCACCGACCGTGCTCCTGCTGCACGGCTATCCGACCAGCTCGCACATGTTCCGCCTGCTGATCCCGGAGCTGGCCGACCGCTACCACGTCATCGCCCCGGACCACCTGGGGTTCGGCCGGTCGGACGCGCCGCCGGCCGACGAGTTCGACTACAGCTTCGAGGCGCTGAGCACCATCACCGACGGTTTGCTCGACGAGCTGGGCGTGCGGGACTTCGCGATCTACGTGCAGGACTACGGCGCTCCCATCGGCTGGCGGCTCGCACTGCGCCACCCGAACCGGATCACCGCGATCATCAGCCAGAGCGGCAACGCCTACGAAGCCGGCTTCGTGCCGTCCTTCTGGGCACCGATCTGGGCCTACGCAGCCGATCCCGGCCCAGCGAACGAGACGGCCCTGCGCAGCGCCCTCGAGCTCGACGCCATCCGCTGGCAGTACCTGCACGGCGTGCCGGATCCCGGCCTGATCAGCCCGGACACGTGGCTGCACGACCACGCCCTGCTCCAGCGCCCGGGCAACGACGCGATCCAACTGCGCCTGTTCCGCGACTACACCACCAACGTCGAGCTCTACCCGCGCGTGCAGGAATACTTCCGGACGAGCCAGGTGCCGCTGCTCGCGGTGTGGGGCGCCAACGACGAGATCTTCGGCCCCGAAGGCGCACGCGCGTTCGCCGCCGACCTGCCCGACGCCGAGATCCACCTGCTCGATGCCGGCCACTTCGCGCTCGAGAGCGACCTCGACACCGTCGCCGGATACATCCGCGGCTTCCTCGGGCGAGTGACCACTGCGGCCGGATCCAGCGCCGCGATCACCGGATGACCGCGAGGACGCTCCCACCGCGAAGCATCGTTACGTCCTTTTAGGACGATTCCGCTCGCCCACCGGAAGCACGATGCCGCGCGACGGCGTGATCGACGTCGGCGGCCAGCAGATGGTGGTTGAGCGCGACGGCGGCTTGTGCTCCCGCGCCGGCAGCGTTGATCACCTGAGCCGGGCTGTCGACGACGTTGCCCGCCGCCCACACACCGGAAACGCTGGTGCGGCCGGAAGAATCGACGCGGACCCAACCGTTGTCACCGACCTCGCATCCCAGCGCGGTCAACAACTCGTCGCACGGACGGAAAGAAGGCCCGACGAACACCGCGGTGCGCGGCACCACCGAACCATCGGCGAGTTCCACATCGGACACACCACTGCCGTCGGCCACGATCCGCGCCACATCGCCGTCGACGATGCGGACACCGCGCGCCGTGAGCCGCTCGCGCTCGTCGTCGTCCAGGACGATCCGGTGCGGGAAGAACACGACATCGTCCGACCACTGCCGGATCAGCTGCGCCTGGTGCAGGGTGAACGCCCGGTTGTCACCACCGACGACCGCCAGCGGGGCGTCGCGCACCTCGAATCCGTGGCAGTACGGGCAATGCAGCACCGTCCTGGCCCACTGCTCGCGAAGTCCGGGAATCGCGGGGAGTTCGTCGCGCAGGCCGGTGGCCACCAGCAGCGCCCGCGCGGTCAGCTCTCCCCCGTCGGTGAGCCGCACCGCGAACCCGCGTTCATCGATCCGTTCGAGACCGTCCACCCGACCGGCGCGGATCTCGCCGCCGTAGCGCACGACCTCGTCCCGGCCGATCTTCAGCAGCTCCGCCGGTTGCATCCCGTCCCGGGACAGGAATCCGTGCATGTGCCCGGCAGGGGCGTTGCGCGGCTCGCCGGCATCGACGACCACAACCCGCCGACGCGACCGACCGAGCAGCACCGCAGCGGACAGCCCCGCGGCACCGCCGCCGACCACCACAACATCGTTGTCCAGCAAGCTTTTGCTCCACAGCTCGTCCGCGCGCACGCGGCCACCACGTCGCATCGCCACCCACCGGGCGCGACGCCCACCTCGCAGGATCAGTACCCTGAACTACCGTAACAAGTAGTTCACCGGTTAACGAAAGTCATGCCGTGCTTCCTCTCCAAGCGCGCACCCAGGAACTCTGGGCCGAGCGCAATCCCGGCCTGGACACGTCTCCGATGGAAGTCGTAGCCCTGGTCAACCGCATCAACGCCGCGCTCGACCGCGCCGTCGAGCACGTCTACGACGGCGCGACCGTCACACCGGCCGAGGTCCGGCTGCTCGTTCCGCTGCGCCACCTCGACCAGCCCGTGACCGCGGCCCATCTCGCCGCGCAACTCGGCATGTCCCGAGCTGGCGTCAGCAAAACCCTGGCCAAACTCGACAAACGCGGCCTCATCACGCGCTCCGCCAAACCCGCCGACAGGCGGGCCACGCTCGTGAGCATCACCGCGGAAGCCGCGGACACCATCGACGCCCTGTTCCCCCGGGAACTCGAAGCCCATGCGGAAGTGCTCGCCGAGCTCGGGTCAGAACGCGACGAAGTCCTCGCGGCCATGACCCGCTTCGCGGGTGCGATGGAGTCACGCCTCAACGCGGGACACTCGCGATGACATCGGATGAGCACGGAGCGCAAATGTCCACTGTGGCGCGTCTAGTGACGTCCGTTGAGGTGGACGCGGCAGAAAGGCCCGGAGGATTCGCCGTTTCGTTGCTGCACGAGGCAGAACTCGTGGACGGACGACGGGTGGTGCTCCTGGACGACCGGGGATGGGCGTCGTCCGGCGGCTGGGACACGACTTCGGCAACCGAGGTGCGCAGGACGGCACGCGCAGTGGTCGGACCCGACGAGCCACGTGATGGTTTCTCGCACGAGCAGGAGGAAGCAGCTCACTGGGCCTACCTGCGCGAGATCGCCCGGCGTCAAGGCGTTCCGGTCGAAGCCGCCGAACTCGAACGCGCGCCGCACGAGGTCCTGCTCAGCCATCGAGTGCGCTCGCTGCTCGACCCGGACCCGGCCGACTCCGGCTGAGCCGGTTCCGCGCCCTTTGCAACGTGGGACGGACGAAGCCGATCGCTCGAGCCGGTCATTCGGTTGACACGGCGTTGTCCTGGTTTTCGAGTGTGCGCGAGCCGAAGCTGTGGATCGCGCCGCCCGGCACGAGAATGGTCTCGCCCCGGGCCGCACCGGCAAGTGCCGCAGCACCGACGGGTAGGCTTGCACGCGCAACACCGCTCGCGGCTGACCGACCGGAGCGCTGAGCAGCAGCGGGTGCACTGCCGCCTCACAGGATCGGGCTGCCGCCGGTGACCGCGATGCGCGCTCCGGACACGTAGCTAGATTCGTCGGAGGCGAGCAGGACGTACACCGGCGCCAACTCCGCAGGCTGCCCCGCCCGCCCCAGCGGCACGTCCCGCCCGAAGTTCTCCACCTGTTCCGGCGGCATCGTCGCCGGAATCAGCGGTGTCCAGATCGGACCCGGCGCGACGCTGTTCACCCGGATGCCGCGGTCCCCGTACATCCGCGCCAGGCCGGCGCTGAAGTTCGCGATCGCCGCCTTGGTCGCGTCGTAGGGCAGCAGCGTCGAGGGCGGCATGTCCGAGTTGATCGACGTCGAGTTGATGATCGACGCACCCGGGCGCAAGTGCGGCACGGCCGCCTTGCACAGGTGGAACATCGCGTCCAGGTTCACCGCGACGGTGCGGTCCCACTCCTCGTCCGGGATGTCCTCCAAGCGGTGCCGGGTCATCTGGTGGGCGGCGTTGTTGACCAGCACGTGCAGCTCGCCGAACTCGCGCAGCGCGCGGTCCACCAGCTCGCGGCAGTGCGCCGGTTCGGCGAGGTCGCCGGGAACCGGCACGGCCCGCCGACCGGCCTGTTCGACCAGGTCAGCGGTGGCGCGAGCGTCGTCGTGCTCGGAGAAGTAGGACAGCAGCACGTCGGCGCCTTCCCGCGCGAAGGCTATGGCCACCGCCTTGCCGATCCCGCTGTCCCCGCCGGTGATCAATGCGACCCGATCCGTCAACCGGCCGGAACCGGTGTAGCTGTGCTCGCCGTGGTCGGGTCGCGGGCGCATCGGCGCCTCTCGTCCCGGCGGCGTCTGCTGCTGACCTGCCATCTCGCGCCTCCCGTCCCGTCCGGCATTTCCCGGCGCGCGGACGTGGAAACGCCGCTGCCGGTCGTCCCGTTGGGGACGGGATCCGCACCACGAGTCACGCGGGCGCATCACATCAGCGGCATGAGCCCCCGCGATGTGGCCCGCGCTAGTGCTTGATGGCGCAGACGATCTCCGTGATCAGCTTCTCGGTGAGCCGCAGATGCGGAGCCCGCTCGATCATCTCCCGCGGGCGCAGGCCCATTTCGTTGAAGACCTGCACCATCCTCTCCTGCTGCGGAGTCCAGCGTTTCGCCGTCCTGGTGGGCGCCGGTCGGCGCCGCACGCTCCGGTTCCCGCTGCGGGCTCGGTCCCCCGCCTGGCCGTGGCCGGCCGCACCGAGCGAGGTGTCCTTCTTGGCGTACTCGCCGTCGCGCATCTTCCGCAGCGCGTCGTCGACCTCACCGGCGGCCACGACTTGCGGGGCGCTCTTGTTGACCGCCACCTCGACGAGGCGCACACCCTTGAAGTTCTCCTCGACGCACCCGGGATTCACGCAGTACTCGTATCCCCACTCGACGCGATCGGCCGGCAATTGATCGCCACAAGTGACGCAATGCACCAACGAACCCCATTCGAATCGTTGCTCGTAGAAGGCGGCCGCCCCGCCGCTGCCGGGATTCGGCGCAGCGCAGGCGGCAACTCCCGGGGACGACCGTAGACCTCCGTGCAACGAGCGCCCGCAGCCGGGAAATCGGGAGTTGCCGGTGTTTCCGGAGTTTTCCGCGCATTTCCGATTGACAGGAGTGGTGCGCGGATCCGCGCCCGTTCCGGCCGACGCAGCGCTTGAGACCGGTCGCGGGTGGCGTGCGGCGCATCCACCGGGTCATTTGACATGTCATTTCGCCGATCGTAAGTTCAAACCATGGCGGAGTCGCTGCACGAGCAGCTCAGGCGTGCGCTCGAAGGGCGGATCCACGCCGGAGACCTGACTCCCGGCGCGCGGCTGCCGACGGAGAAGGAGCTGTGCGAGCAATACGGCGTCAGTCGCCCCACCGCCCAGCGAGCGCTCAACGACCTGGCCAAAGCGGGCCTGGCGGTGCGCCACCGGCGGCACGGGTCGTTCGTCGCCGATTCGGTGCGCCGGTTCAACCTGCTCAACTTCGTCGTGCCCGAGACCGCCGGGAAAGGCGTTCCGGGCAGGCACGAGGTGGTGTCCGCGCGAGTGGTCAGGGCTGCCGACGCGGTCCATCCACTGCCCGGCGCCGAGCCCGACGCGGCCGTGATCGAGCTGGTGCGCCGCAAGCTGGATCTGCTGGAACACGTGCAGTCCGTCGAGAAGCACGTCGTGCAGTTCGCGGCCGCACCCGACCTGCTGGACCAGGAGCTCGAAGAACTCGTCACGCTGGGGCACCTGCGTGCTCGCGGAGTCGAGGTGGACACGGTCCGGCTCTACCTCGATCCGGTCGTCCTCGACGAGCGCGACGCGCGGCTGCTCGACAGCACGCCGGGAACACCGACTCTGCTGCGGCGCAGGGAATTGCGCGTTCCGGACGGGACCGTGATCGAGGTGGTAACGACCCTCGTTCGCCCGGGAACCGCGGAATTCTTCGTGGAGCTGCCCGGATCGGCCGTCTGAGCCGTGTCCGTCCAATGTGGAAAGGAAGCGCGCATGAAGGTGATCGTGGTCGGCGCGGGCGTGCTGGGCGCCGGCGTCGCCAGGGCCCTGGCCGTCGCCGGTGCGGACGTCGAGCTGCTGGACCAGCGGGCAGCGGGCACCGGAACCACCGCGACCACGTTCGCCTGGACCAACGCCAACCGCAAGCACGATCCCGCCTACCACCGGCTCAACGTCGCCGGCATGGAAGAACACGCGGCCCTGGACGCGCAGCTGCCCGGTCCGCAGTCCTACTTCCCCAGCGGTGCGCTGCAATGGGCCGACGCCGCGAGCGAAGCATGGCTCGCGAGCAACGTGGAGCGGCTGCGGTCGCTCGACTACCCGGCCCGCTGGATTCAGCGAGCCGAAGCGGCCCGGATCGCTGGCGAACTCCGGATTCCGGCGGCCGCCACCTCGTTCGCGCACTTCCCCGGCGAGGGCTACGTGCTGCCGGAGCGGCTGGTGGCGAACCTGCTGGCCGACGCCGAGCGGCACGGCGCCGAGCTGTTCATCGGCGAGGTCGTGGCGATCGAGGACAACGCCCGGGCAGCGTCGGTCAGCACGGCCGACGGGCGGACCCTCACCGGTGACCGCGTCGTCCTGGCAACCGGCCGCTGGACCGAACGACTCGCGGCAGGCGCCGGGATCGAGCTGCCCATGCTGACTGCCGCCGACCGCGGATCACCCGCGGTCGGGCTGCTCGGACACGTCCGCGCCCCCGAGATCGACCTGCGCTGCGTGATCCACTCACCGGGGCTCAACCTGCGCCCGGCGGCCGATGGGGGCGCCGTCGTGCAGGCGCTCGATCTCAACGCCGACGTCGATCCGGCCGACCCGCCGACCCGCACCGGGCCGATCGCGGCCACGATCACGCAGCGGCTCGCCGACTTGCTGCCCGAACGCGGCGGCACGCCGGACATCGACCTGCGGGTCGGGTTCCGGTCCCTGCCCGCGGACGGATTCACGATCGCCGGCTGCACCTCGCCGCAGTCGCGGATCTACTTCCTCGTCTCGCACAGCGGCATCACGCTCGCGCCCGCGCTCGGGCGCCTCGCCGCCACCGAGATCGTCACCGGCGGGCACCAGGACCTGCTCAGCACCTTCCGCCCCACCCGCTTCGCCGGGCGGCAACGCTCGGAGTACACAGTGGACCAGCACGCGACCCGCCTCGGCGAGCAATAACCCGCGGTCGCCGTCACGCCAAGGACAGCTATGCAACGTCGCAACACTGCCCCCAAGACCGGCACGAACGGACTTTTCCGCGCGATCGGCGCGATCGAACGAGCGGGCAACAAGCTGCCGCACCCGTTCTGGTTGTTCTGGATCCTGGCCGCAGTGCTGGCCGTGGTCAGCCTCGTGCTGTCGCTGGCCGACGTCTCCGTCGTCCTCCCGCAGAGCGGCAAGGTCGTCGCGGTGCGGAACTTGCTCTCGCTGGACGGGATCGAGTTCGCCGCGAAGTCCGTCATGGACAACTTCGCGGAATTCCCGCCGCTGGCGATCGTGCTGGTGATGATCCTCGGCGTCAGCGTCGCCGAGCGCAGTGGCCTGCTCGAAGCGCTGCTGCGGAGCACCGTCGTGCGGCTGCCCGGGCGCTGGGTGACCTTCGCGGTCGCGTTCACCGGGATGATCGCGCACATCATGAGCGACTCGGCGTACCTCGTGATGATCCCGCTCGGCGCGCTCGCCTTCCGCGCGGCGGGACGCAGCCCGGTGCTCGGCGTGCTGGTCGCCTACGTCGCGGTCTCGGCCGGGTTCAACGCCAGCCCGCTGGTCAACCCCTCCGATGCCGTCCGAGCCGCCCTCACCGCTGCGGCCGCGCGGACGGTCGATCCCGGCTACGACGTCACGCCCGTCGCGGCGTACTTCTTCTCCGCGTTCTCCGCGGTGTTCCTCGCCGCGATCATCACGCTGGTGGTCGAGCTCGTGCTGGCGAAACGAGCGGAATTCTCCGCTCCGGCCGATGAGCCGGCAGGCGAGCACGACCCCGCGCGCATCCACCTCGCACCGGCCGAGCGCCGCGCGCTGAAGCTGACCGCGGTCGTGTTCACCGGCTACGTCGCCGCGATCGTGGCGCTGCTGGCGATCCCCGGATCACCGCTGCTCGGCGAGGACGGCAGCATCACGCGATCCGTTGTCATATCCGACATCAGCGTGTTCATCGCCCTGCTGTTCGCGCTGCTCGGCCTCGTCCACGGCCGCACGACGGGCACCATCCCGCGGATGTCCGCGGTGCCCCCGATCATGACCGAGGGCGTCAGCAAGATCGCTCCCGTGCTCGTGCTGTTCTTCGCCGCTTCGCAGCTGCTGGCCTACTTCACCTGGACCGGCATCGGCTCCGTGCTGGCGGTCAACGGCGCTGACCTGCTGCACTCGATGAACGCGCCGCACCTGGTGATCCTGCTGGCCATCGCCGTGGCGGTAGCCCTGATCAACATGCTGGTCACCAGCGGCTCGGCGATGTGGGCGATCCTCGCCCCGATCCTGGTGCCGATGATGATGTACCTCGGGGTGCGGCCCGAATCCGCGATGGCCACCTTCATGATCGGCGACTCGGTCACCAACGCCGTGACGCCGATGAGCCCCTACTTCGTGCTCGCACTGGGATTCGTCCAGCAATACCGCAAGAACGCGGGAATCGGCACGCTGATGTCGTTCACCGTGCCGATCGCCACCGCGTTCCTCATCGCCTGGAGCGCACTGTTCGCCGTCTGGTACTGGCTCGGCATCCCGCTGGGTCCTGGGATTCCCGTGCGGTGAGCCCGGTGCGGCCGAGGCTGCTCGACGGCGCTACGCCTTGGCGCGGATCTCCTGCAACTGCGGGAAATACCAGCGCAGGATGGCGCGCAGGTGGTCCGCGTTCGCCCTGCCCCAATCGCGCTGCAGTTCGGCGGCCAGCGAGATCGCCGTGACCGGTTGCGCACCCGCCTGCAACATCCGCTGCATCGCGTTGTCGTGGGCGTCCCGGCTGACGCCGCCGATGGCATCGGCGACCGGGTAGATCTCGTAGCCTTCGCCCAGCATGTCCAGCGTCGGGAAAGCCACGCAGACCTCGGTCCACAACCCGGTCATGACGATCTTCCTGCGGCCGGTCGCTTGCACCGCGGAACGGAAATCCGGATCCTCCCAGGAGTTGAGCGTGGTCCGGTCGATCTCCTCGGTGGCGGGCAGCGCGTCGCGCAGTTCGGGGATGGTGCCGCTGTTGGCACCCAGCTCGACACCGACGGTGCTGAGCACGACCGGCAGCTGGTAGGCATCGGCCGCGCGGGCCACGGCGGTCATGTTGAGCATCAGTTCGTCATGACCTAGCGACCCGACGGTGCCGACCTGCTCGGGCTGGTAGTCGATCACCACGAGTGCGGCGTTGTCCGGAGTGAGCAAGTGGTCATTGCTGCGGACGGGCGTTTCACCGGCCATGTCGACCTCTTCGAAGACTGCTGCTGGGTGCCTCGTTGCCAACCGGGTGCCCGGGTGCGCTCCCGGCTCCACCTCAGGGCTCAGGTGCGTTCCGGGCCCGGACCGGGTGGCGGGAGAAGACGGACACGCGGTTGAAGGCGTTGATGGTGATGGCCGCCCAGGTCACCAGTGAGACCTCGTCGTCGGAGAGCAACGTGCGTGCTCGTTCGTAGTCGGCATCGTCGAGGTGCTGCGCGGCCACCAGGGTCACCGCTTCGGCCAGCTCCAAGGCCGCTCGCTCGCGCGGGGTGAACAACTCGGTCTCGCGCCAACCCGGGAGCACGGCCAGACGCTGGGTCGTTTCGCCGGCCTCGAGCGCGAGCCGGGTGTGCCGATCCAGGCAGAACGTGCAGGCGTTGAGCTGCGAGGCCCGGATGTTGACCAGTTCCAGCAGGATGCGCTCCAGCCCGAGTTCACGTGCCCGGTCGCGGACCTCGGCCGCGGTCGCGCTCAACGCCTTGAACACCGTCGGTGTCTGCTTGTCCAGGAAGATCCGGTCGGCCATCGGCTCATCCGTTCCGTTCGCGCACCGCGGCGAGTGCGTCCGGGGTGACCTTGTCGACGACGTCGTCGACCTCGTGGTGGCGTTCGAGGTACTTCTGCACGAACGGGCACACCGGCACGATGCGCAGCCCGGCTTCGCGGGTGTCGGCCAGGGCGCGCCCGATCAGGACGCTGCCGAGCCCGCGGCCGCCGAAGTCCTCGCCGATCTCGGTGTGGAAGAAGATGCGCTGCCCACCGCGATCGACATAGGCGGTGAACCCCGCCGGCCGGTCGCCGCTGGTGATCTCGTAGCGATCCCGATCGGTCGACCGGGCGACCGTGGCTTCAGCGGATTCCTCGGACATCGGTTCTCCTTCAGTTCGTCGCCGTCTCTTGGAGGAGCTGTTCGAACGGCACCGGATTCGCGAACGGGTCGTCCTTGCGCTGTGCCGGTTGCCGTTGCACGGCTGAAGCGAGCTCGCCCGCGGCGCGGGTGATCCGCTGGTTGAGGTCGCTGTCGTTGCCCCAGTCCGAGCTCGCGGCGTAGACGGCGGTGGGCACGACCTGTGCGCGCAGGTACGCCAGCAGCGGGCGCAGCGCGTGTTCGAGCACCAGTGAATGCCGCTCGGTGCCGCCGGTCGCACCGAGCAAGACCGGCTTGTCGTGCACCGATTCGGGTTCCACCAGGTCCATGAAGGATTTGAACAGGCCGCTGTAGGAGGCGCTGAACGTCGGGCTGACCAGGATCAGCCCGTCGGCGGCTTCGAGCTGTTCCAGCACCGGCCGCAGCCGCTGGTTCGGGAAGCCGGTGAGCAGGTTGTCGGTGATGTCGTGCGCGTGCTCGCGCAGTTCGACCACCTCGACCGTCGTCTCGGCACCCAGCTCGCCGCGGGCGGCCGCGGCGAGCCGGTCGGTCAGCAGCCGGGTGCTCGACGGCTGCGACAGGCCCGCGGAGATCGCGAGGATGTTGCTCATGCCGCACTCCCTTCCGGATCCTGGTGTTGTGCTTGCAGTCGGTTCTCGTGGGTGGGTGCCTCGGGCACGTGGTCGGGTTTGCGGGCGGCGAATTCCTTGCGCAGCACCGGAACGACTTCTTCGCCGAGCAGGTCGAGCTGTTCCAGCACGGTCTTCAGCGGCAGCCCGGCGTGGTCGAGCAGGAACAGCTGGCGCTGGTAGTCGCCGACGTAGTCGCGGAAGGACAGCGTGCGATCGATGACCTGCTGCGGCGAGCCGACCGTGAGCGGCGTTTCGTCCATGAACCGCTCCAGCGACGGGCCACCGCCGTAGACCGGCGCATCGTTGAAGTAGGGCCGGAATTCCTCGATGGCGTCCTGCGAGTTTTTCCGCATGAACACGTGCCCGCCGAGCCCGACGATCGCCTGGTCGGCCCGCCCGTGGCCGTAGTGCTCGTAGCGCTGCCGATAGAGCTCGACCATGCGCTGGGTGTGCTCCTTCGGCCAGAAGATGTGGTTGTGGAAGAAGCCGTCACCGTAGTAGGCGGCCTGCTCGGCGATCTCCGGGCTGCGGATCGAACCGTGCCACACGAACGGCGCGATCCCGTCGAGCGGCCGCGGAGTGGCGGTGAAGCCCTGCAGCGGGGTGCGGAACTTGCCCTGCCAGTCGACCACGTCCTCGTGCCAAAGCCGGTGCAACAGGTGGTAGTTCTCGATCGCCAGCGGAATGCCCTGGCGGATGTCCTGGCCGAACCACGGATACACCGGCCCCTGGTTGCCCCGGCCGAGCATCAGGTCGACGCGCCCGCCCGCCAGGTGCTGCAGCATCGCGAAGTCCTCGGCGATCTTCACCGGGTCGTTGGTGGTGATCAGCGTCGTGGCGGTGGACAGGGTGATCCGCTCGGTCGCGCCGGCGACGTAGCCGAGCAGCGTCGTCGGCGACGACGGCACGAACGGCGGGTTGTGGTGCTCGCCGGTGGCGAACACGTCCAGCCCGGCCTCTTCGGCCTTGCGCGCGATGGTCACCATCGCCTGGATCCGCTCGGCCTCCGATGGGGTGCGTCCGGTCGTCGGGTCGGGCGTGACGTCGCCGACCGTGAAAACCCCGAACTGCATCTCGATCACGTCTCCTTCAGATTTTAAGTAATCGGGAGAACGGTGCCCGGGCAGGCACTATTCCCGGGGAGACGCACGCCACGCCGAAGCCGGGTCGTGCGGGAGGTCAGGAGTGCGGGCCGTCCGCCTGCCCGCCCGAGCCGTGCAGGCGGGACCGCAGGCGGCTGAACACACCGGCGAGCACGTCCAGCTCGCCCTCGCCGAGATCATCGGTGAACAGCGCCTGCACCGTCGCAACGTGATGGCGATCCGCCGCGCGCAACGCTTCGAGTCCGGTCGCGGTCAGCACCGCGTTGTTGACCCGCCCGTCCTCCGGCGCCGGTTGCCGCAGCACCCAGCCGCGCCGCTCCAGCACCTTCACCTGGTACGTCAGTCGGCTCGGCGAGAACACCAGCCGCGCTGCCAGCTCCCCCATCCGCAACCGGTGCGCCGGACTCTCCGAGAGCACCAGCAACACGTGGTAGTCCATCAGGCTCATCCCGGCAGCGGCCCGCAGGTCTTCGTCGAGCCGGGTCTCCAGCAGCAGGCTCGCCTCGATGTACGGCCGCCAGGCGCGCTGCTGCGGCGAACCCTGCCAAGTCACCATGCCGGCGAGCTTAGCAACTATTTCAACCGGTGAAATACTGCCGGTTCAACAACGTCGCTGCGCACTTGCCCGCAACAGCGGCACCAAATCGGGCTCGGCGGCCGCACCGCCGCCGAGCCCGAACCGCGAATCAGCGCTCGGCGATGCCGAGCCTGCCGTGCTCGCCGATCAGGCGGCCCTCCGCGGAGTCGAAGGCGCGCCCGTAACGCGCACCGGCCTCCGCGAGCGTTTCGGATCGCATCGCCCAGCCCAGGCCGCGCAGCCGCTCATCGGCCGGGACACGGGGCTCGGTGCTCCAGAGCTCGGCCAGGTCCACCCCGAGCAGCTCGGCGGAGGGCCGGAACGCCGGTTCTTCCAGCATGGCGGCGACGTCGTGCACCCACTCCACGCCGACACGGCTGCCCGGCGCGGACAGCCGATCGATCTCGGCGAACAACTGCTGCTCGGCCGCGGCGGGCAGGTACGGCGTCAGCCCCTCGACCAGCCATGCGGTCGGGACCGAGGGGTCGAACCCGGCCGCGGTGAGCGCACTCGTCCAGTCCTCCCGCAGGTCGGTGTCGACGATGCGGCGCTCGGAGGCAGGCTGCGCGCCCTGCTCGGCGAGCACCCGGTCCTTGAACTCCAGCACCTTGGGCTGGTCGACCTCGAAGACCCGGCTGCCTGCGGGCCAGTCGAGGCGGAACGACCGCGAATCGAGCCCGGCGGCCAGCAGCACCAGCTGGCGAACGCCGGAGCGACCGGCCTCGGCGAAGTACTCGTCGAAGTAGCGGGAGCGCACCGCGAGGAAGTCGGCCATCCACGCCCAATGACCATCGGCCGAGGCAGGGTCTTGCGGGCTCGTCGGCATCGGATGGGGCGGGTTGGCCGCGCGCACGAACGGTTCGGCGAAGCGGTCCCGGACCAGCGCGCCGTCCCGGCCGGTCTCCACGGCCCGCGCCGCGGCCACGCCGAGCGCGGTGAGGCCGACGCTGGTGACGATGTCCCACTGCTGGTTCGCGTTGACCACGATCGCAACCTCCACTCTTCCTAAGCTTCGCTAACGATCGTGGCATTCGCGTCGTAGCGCGCTCCGCTGAAGGTGACTCGCAGCACAGCAAACCGCGTGCTTCGCCGGTTCCGACCGGAAGGCCGGTGTTCCGCGAAGCGAGAGGAAACCGCCGGGCGAATCCCACCCCGCCGAGTCGCGGCAGGAGCGCCCGGCGGTGGTGTCAGCCGGCCGCGAGAACCGGCTCCTCGGTGAACAGCCGCGGCTGGATCACCGCGCCCTGCGCGAAGTTCTCGTCGACCTCGGCCTTCTCGTCCGGGTTGGGGAGGTTGTTCTTGCAGCCGGTCCCGGCGCTGGCACCGGACATGAGGTCGGCGCAGACGCCGGTCCGATCGTCCGGCAGCCCGAGGATGTGCCCGATCTCGTGGGTGGTGATGCGCGGGATGTGGTGCCCTTCCTCGACCGCCGCGCGCCCGATCCACACCGTGCCGACGCCGAGCGAATCGGTCTGGGCGCGCGGCCAGTTGTCATCGGCGAGCACGGTCAGGTCGGCCTGGCCATCGCTGGCCTTCTCCAACTTCACGTTGGACAGCTGGCCGTTCCACACCTGCGCGGCCTCGTCGACGGCGCCCTGGAACTCCTCGGCCTGACTCGCGTCGTAGGTGACGACGTGTGGTTCGGCGGCTTCGCCGGAAACCGCGCCTGCCACCGGGGCGCCCGCCGCCAGTAGAAACGCGGCCGCTGCACCGGCGAGTGCGGTCGTTGTCGAAAACCTGGGCATATCGGCTCCTCCGCATCGGCCATTTCCGGATGACCAAGGTGAATACGCCCGGAGGCTAGGCCGAAGGCGCATCCCGGCATCGGCAGTGGCGGGTAACCGCCAACACCGGGTCCATCGGGTTCGGCCCGCACACCGGCGGTGGCAGCGGCCTGCTTTCACGGAGTCGCTTCAGCTGAGCCGTAGAAGGCCCGGCAGGTTCCGGACTTCTCGCGGGTGGTGATCTCCAGGACGGAGTTCCCGTCGTCGCCTACCGGGATCAGCGCAGGGCTGTAGTTGTTGCACGCTCCGATGTCGCGGTCGGGCTCCACGGCCGCGACCGGGGCCGGGACCTCTTCCCAACGGCCTTCACCGCCGGAGCTGTTGACCAGCAGGACCTTGCCGTTGTCCGCGGCGAGGGAACCGTCAGCGTTGTGCAAGGTCATGCCGGACAGCACGATGCGCCCGTCCGAAGTGACCGCGAACTTCGGCGTGTGCCCCGGTTTCCGGCCATCAGGCCCGACGATCGCGGTACCGGGCTCGGCCGGGTCGCCCCAGTTGCGACCGTCCGGCGAGGTCCGCGACTTCACCTGGCAGTCCGGGCCGGAAGTGGTGCAGATCTCGTAGGTCATGAAGTAGCGGCCGTCGGGAAGTTGATCGACCACCGGCATCCCGGGACGAGCGTTGCGATCCGGCAGGGACACCACCTCTTCCGGCGGTCCCCAGTTGACACCGTCCGAAGAGGACGAACGCATCACCTGCTGACTGTGCGCGGAGTCCGACTCGTCGGAGAAGTAGCAGTTGAGCTTCCCGGAATCGTCGACGGAGAACGTCGGTTCCCAGACGCCACCCTCGTTGTTCGGCGACGTCGCGCAGGTCGACAGCTGCGACCAAGTGCGACCGTGGTCGTCGCTGCGCCAGACCGGCAGCGACATGGGGCGGTCCTTGTCGTTGGCCGAACCCGACCACAACAGGGTTCCCGCGGGCAGCTCGCCGACCTGCTTCGGCAGCTCGAAAAGGCTGGTGCAGCACAGGTTCTCCGACGACATGCCCGGGGCCATGGTGCCGATGCGGGAGAAGGTCTTGCCGTCGTCGGTGCTCTCGAAGACGGGGTCTTCGGCGCGGCCGTTCACGAAACTCGTGTGCGTGGCGAGAATTCTGCCGTTGGCCTCGCCGGAATGCTGCAGGCGAATCGCCCACGGGTATTGCGCCTGCTGATCTCCCAGCGCCGTGCCGGCCGGCTTCGCGCCGCTCGCGTTCGCGGAGGCGCCATCGACAGCTCGGAAGCCGGACGATCCGCCGGAACCCACTGCGTACGCACCGAAAAGAGCCGCCACCAATACCATCGCTCCGGCCGCCGCCAGGAGCAGTGTTCGCCTCATCGAGATTCCTTGCAGGTAAGCGCACAGGCGCGTGTGGTCATCCTTCTGCCGAGAAGGACGTCCCGCACCGGCACAGGTTGCGCCATGATCCACAAGATCGAGGGATCCGTGGCCCCCGCCCGGTTCATGGCTTGGACGACCCCGAAGCGCTCGGCTGGCGCGGCTTCGGCCGTGCTGCCAGTCTCAGGCCGGTCCGAGTTGCGCAGCCGGGGGTGCCGGATACGGCTGCGAGCCTGTGCACGCGGAAGTTTCAACGGCGGAGCCGGCTTCCGACATCAGGCCCGATCGGGAGGTCGCGGTGCTGCTGAGCTTGCAAGAGCGGGAACGGTTGACCATCTACACGGCCGCCAAGCTCGCATTGGAACGCAAAGAACGCGGATTGCTGTTGAACCTGCCCGAAGCCACCGCGGTGCTGACCTGGTTCTTGCTCGAAGGCGCCCGGGACGGGCGAACGAAGGCGGATCTGCAGGAGGCGGGCCGGGACGTGCTGGGCCGTGCCGATGTGCTCGACGGGGTGCCGGAAATGCTCACCCAGGTGCAGATCGAGGCGACGTTCCCGGACGGCACCAAGCTGATCTCGGTGCAGGAGCCGATCCGGTGACCGGGAGGCAGCAGCGGCCGGGAACCGGCAAGGAGATCGCGCCCGGTTCGGGAAAGGGCCGCGCGACGGGTCTGGTGCAGCCGGGTGCCGAATCCAGCGAATCCGGCGGAGCACCGGGGCAGATCATCTACGGCGAGCAGCCCGTCGAGATCAACGCGGGACGGCCGGTGCGCACGGTTTCCGTGGTCAACACGGCCGATCGGCCGATCAGCGTGGGTTCGCACTACCACTTCGCGGAGACCAACGCCGCTCTCGAGTTCGACCGGGAGGCGGCTTGGGGTCACCGGATGAACATCCTCGCCGGGGGCATGGTGCGCTTCGATCCGGGCACCACGGTGGAGGTCGAACTGGTGCCGTTGGCCGGTCGGCGGATCGTGCGCGGACTGCGCGGCCTGGCGGGTGGTGCGCTCGATGGCTGAGATCGACCGCCAGCAGTACGTGGCCTCGCTGGGACCGACGACCGGCGACCGGCTCCGGCTGGCCGACACCGACCTGTTCGTCGAAGTGGAGCAGGACCGGTGCGCCGGCGGGGACGAAACGGTCTTCGGCGGCGGCAAGAGCGGCCGCGAGTCCCAAGGCCAGTCGCACGCCACCCGCGCCGAAGGAACCCCGGACCTGGTGATCGGCGGAGTGGTCGTGCTCGACCACTGGGGCGTGGTCAAGACCGACGTCGGCATCCGCGACGGCCGCATCGTCGCGCTCGGCAAGTGCGGCAACCCCGACGTGATGGACGGCGTGCACCCGGACCTGGTCGTGGGCCCGGCCACCGAGATGGTCAACGGCAGCGGGCTGATCATGACCGCGGGCACCGTCGACACGCACGTGCACTTCGTGTCCCCGGAGATGTCGGTGGTCGCGCTCGAAGCGGGCACCACGACGGTCGCCGGTGGCGGAACCGGCCCGACCGACGGTTCGAAGGCCGCGCTGGCCACTCCGGCCGGGTGGTGGATGCGGCGGATGCTCGAAGGCTTCGACCCGTGGCCGCTCAACGTCCTGTTCCTCGGCCGGGGCAGCACCGTGTCCGAGGAGGCGCTCTGGGAGCAGTTGCGTTCCGGGGTCGGCGGGTTCAAGTGCCACGAGGACTGGGGCGCCACGCCCGCGGCGATCAACACCGCGCTCACCGTCGCGGCCGCGGCCGGAGTGCAGGTGGCGATCCACAGCGACACCCTCAACGAGGCCGGATTCGTCGAAGACCTGCTGCGCACCGTGGGCGGCCGCAACTTCCACGCCTTCCACACCGAGGGAGCGGGCGGCGGGCACGCCCCGGACATCATCCGCATCGCCGGTGAGCCCCACGTGCTGCCGTCGTCGACGACACCGACCCGGCCGTTCACCGTCAACACCGCGGACGAGCAGCTCGACATCTGCCTGATCGCGCACCACCTGAATCCGCGCGTGCCCGCGGAACTGGCCTTCGCCGAAAGCCGGGTGCGGGCGTCCACGATGGCCGCCGAGGACGTCCTGCAGGACATCGGCGCGATCTCGGCGATGTCCTCCGATGCCCAGGCGATGGGGCGGCTCGGCGAGGTCGTGCGGCGCACCTGGCAGACCGCGCACGCGATGAAGCAGCTGCGCGGCTCGCTGCCCGGGGACGATCGCGCCGACAACCACCGCGCCCGCCGCTACGTCGCCAAGTACACGATCGTGCCCTCGGTGATCCACGGGCTCGAGCGGGAGGTCGGTTCGGTCGAGCCGGGCAAGCTCGCCGACCTGGTGCTCTGGGAACCGGCGCTGTTCGGCGTGCGGCCCACCGCGGTGTTCAAAGGTGGGATGATCGCCTCGGCGATACTCGGCGACCCGAACGCCGCCGTGCCGACGCCGCAACCGGTCCTGCCCCGGCTCGGCTACAACGCGCACACCCGCGCGGCAGCGGCGACCAGCGTGGCGTTCGTGGCCCCGGCCGCGATCGAAGATCGACTCGCGGACCGGCTCAACGTCGAGCGCAAGCTGGTGCCGGTCGAGAACATGCGGGGCAGGACCAAGGCCGCGCTGCCGGAGAACGAGGCGGTCCCGGAGATCCAGGTCGACCCGGACACGTTCGCGGTCCGCATCGACGGTGCCGAAGTGGACCACGAACCGGCGGCCGACCTGCCGATGGCTCAGCGCTACTTCCTGTTCTGACCTGCGGGGAGGTTGCAGGCGATGTGCACCGGAGACCCCGCGCGCGGGCTCGTCCGCACCGCGCCCGCACGGACAGTCCGGTGAAGCGGGTCCATGCCCGCCTGGGCACCGAGCTCGTCCGCGGCGGGCGGCCGCACACCCGCATCTGCGGCTTGCGTTCCGACTGGCCGCTGATGCTGCGCCCCACGCTGCCGCTGGACGACGGGACGATCGCCCGCTGGTCCTCCCGCGACGCCGTTCCGGCGCAGGTGCACCAAGCCGCCGCGGCGGCGGGGCCGATAGGCGGGGATCGGCAACATCTCCGGATCGACGTGGGAGCGGGCAGCGCACTCGTGCTCGGGGAGGTCTCCCCCACGCTGCTGCTACCGGGCCCGCGCGGCGAGCAGTCGCATACCGAGGTCGACATCGCGGTCGGCCCCGGCGCGACGCTGGCCTGGCTGCCGCAGCTGGTCATCGCCGCACGCGGTTGTCTGCATCGCGCCGACGTGCGCATCGCGCTCGAGCCCGGATCCCGGTTGCTCCTGCGGGAACAGTCCTTGTTCGGACGTTGCGGCGAGCGATCCGGCGCGCTGCGCCAGCGGGTCCGGGTGCGGCTCGGCGGCAGACCGCTGTTCGACCAGGAACTCGCGGTCGGTCCCGGCCTCTCCGACGGCTGCGGACCTGCCATCACCGGCGGGCAGCGCAGCGTGGGCTCGCTGCTGCTGGTCGACGCCGACGCGCAGCACTCGGCAGGCGGGGACCAGAACTTCGCGATCATGCCGCTGCGCGGTCCCGGTGTCGCAGCGACCGCTCTCGCCCCGGACACCGCCACGTTGACCCGGAAACTGGCCGCCGCGCTCACGCGGATCCTAGCTCGGTCGTGACCGCACCGGTCCGGAGTGCGCTGGTGGTGCGCCCGCCCCATCGTGGTGATGCGGCGAGCGCGCGGTTCCGTGCCGCCCAACCGTTCCGGCCGCGGAGTGCGGCGTCGATGGGAGGTGGCGCGAAATGGCCGGGCTTGCCGTGCTCGCGCTCGCGGACGCGCGGTTTCCCGGCGGCGGGCACGTGCACTCGGGGGGCGTCGAGGAAGCCGCAAGGCAGGGGCTGGTGACGGACGTGTCGAACCTGCGGGAGTTCTTGTCCGGGCGATTGCGCAGCGCCGGCTCGGTACAAGGGGCCTTCGCCGCCGCGGCGGCACACGCCGCGCTGCGATCGGCCCCGCACGAGCACTGGCGGGACCTCGACGCGGAGTTCGACGCGCGCACCCCGTCGCCCGCGCAACGCGCGGCCTCCCGCGCTCAGGGCCGCGGAACCGCCCGCTCCGGACGAATCGCGTGGCCTTCGGCGGCGCTGGACCGCCTGCTGGCAGTGAGTCCGCGCCCGCATCACCCCTTGGTGCTCGGCGCGCTGGCCGCAGGCGGCGGAACCGCGCCCCGGGACGCAGCGCTGGCGGCCGGCTACCTGGCAATCAGTGGACCTTCATCGGCTGCCGTGCGACTGCTCGGGCTGGACCCGCTGGTGGTCAACGGCGTCCTCGCCGGGCTGGCCGCCGAACTCGACGAGCTCGCCGACCGGGCGGCGGCGTTCGCGGGCGCCGACCCGGCCGAACTGCCCGCGTCGAGCGCGCCCGCGCTCGACCTGTTCGCCGAAGCCCACGAACGCCGCCATCAGGACGAAGTACGGCTGTTCGCGTCCTGATCGCCAGACACCCCGTACGGGCGAAAACCGCGAGGAGGTCCCGAATGAGCACCACCGGCCACGGACACGCCCACTCGCTCGACCCCGGCTTCGCCGGGCCCGACCCGCACGACGCCGCATCCGGCGCGGGCCGGCCGTTCCGGCTGGGCATCGGCGGTCCGGTGGGCAGCGGCAAGACAGCGCTGACCGCGGCGCTGTGCCGCGCGCTGGGCGGGGAGATCCCGCTGGCCGTGGTCACCAACGACATCTACACCACCGAGGACGCCGACTTCCTGCGCTCGACCGGTGTGCTCGCGGCCGACCGGATCGAGGCGGTGCGGACCGGAGCCTGCCCGCACACCGCCATCCGCGACGACATCACCGCCAACCTCGACGCCGTCGAATCGCTCGAGCAGCGGCATCCGGGCCTGGCGCTGGTGATCGTGGAAAGCGGCGGGGACAACCTCACCGCCGTGTTCAGCCGCGGCCTTGCGGACGCGCAGATCTTCGTCGTGGACGTCGCGGGCGGTGACAAGGTGCCGCGCAAGGGCGGGCCGGGCGTGACCACCGCGGACCTGCTGGTGATCAACAAGGTGGACCTGGCCGCGCAGGTCGGCGCTGACATGGCCGTGATGCGCACCGACGCGCAGCGCGTGCGCGGCGAACTGCCCGTAATCGAGCAGTCCCTCACCGCCACGCCGAACGCGCCCGACGTGTCCGCGTGGGTGCGCGCTCGGCTCACCAGACGAGCGTCCGGTTGAAACCGCTCAGGTTTCGCCGCTGTCGACGAGGGCTCGGAGCGCGTCGAGGTAGGCGGCGTACGCCGCGCGCCCCTGCTCGGTGAGCGCGAGCCAGGTCCTCGGGCGTTTGCCGACGTGCCCCTTGGTGACCTCGACGTACCCTGCGGTCTCCAGGATCGTCATGTGCTTGGAAAGCAGCGAGTCGCTGGCCTCGATCGTGTCGCGCAGCAGCGGGAAGTCCATGCGTTCCATCGGGACCAGCGCGGCCATGATCGACAGCCGGGTCGGCGAGTGGATGGTCTCGTCCAGCCCGTGCCTCGGGTGCTGCTGTGCGGTCATTCCGCGAGCACCCGCCAGGCGCCGTAGACGCAGGGAATCGCGGGCAGAAGTCCACTGAGGACGATTCCGGGAATCGCTCCCTGCGGGAACACGAAGTTCTGCAGCAGCACGGCGGCGAACACCAGCACCACGAATGCTCCGGTCACCGGCCACACCAGTCGGCTCAGCAGCTTGCTCGTCACTTGCTGCCGGGCGCTGTAGATGATCCCGGACACGGCGAAGACCAGCGGAAGAAGGCCGACGACCACGCGCGGCCAGCCGTCGGGCACCAGCGGCGATCCGATCAGGTGCACCGCCATCGTCACGGCCATGGCCAGCCACACCCATGCGGGCCACCGCGCGACCCGGCGCGCCTTCGCGTCGACCTCGGTGGCGTTGCCCAGCGCGGCGGACGGCGTCAACGGCGATTCATCGCCGGAAGTTCTCGACTCGTTCATGACTCAAAGCATTGCAATCACTCAACGGGTCGTCAAGTAGTTGCGGTTCGTTCAGCGCCAAGCTGCCCGGGGGGGGCATCGGCGGTCACGTGGACGCGGCGAACCACGCAGTGGCCGTGCCCGCCTCCGCAACGAGCACCCCGGAATCGGGCGGACGGGCACCGTCCTCATCTCCGTGGCTCGACTTCGGTCGAGCTGGTAAGAGGAAGTGGGCCCAGAACTCCGCCGCGTCCGACGCCGCGTGTCCGCTGATCAGCAACGTCCCGGGTGCGACTGCGACCGCGGTTGTCCATGCGACCGGAAGGATGCCCCGCATGGAGGCACAAGACATCGAGAACGAATTGTCCCTGACCGGCGCGCAGGAGCTGCTCAGCTCCACTTCGGCCGCCCACCTCGCCTACACCGGGCAGGACGGAACACCGCGAGTGGTCCCGGTCGGATTCTTCTGGACCGGCGACCAGTTCGTGGTCTCCACCGCCACCACCGCCCCGAAGGTCGCGGCGCTGTCGACTCGCCCCGAAGTGGCGCTGGCCATCGACGCGGGCAACACGCCCGAGCAGGCGCGATCCCTTTCGATCCGAGGGCGGGCGAGCGTCGAGATCGTCGGCGGCGTGGTCCAGGAGTACCTCGCCGCCGCCAGGAAGACCATGGACGCCGAAGCAGCGGCCGAGTTCGAGCGGAACTGCCGCGAGATGTACAGCCAGATGGCACGAATCGCGATCACGCCGGACTGGGTGCGCTACTACGACTTCGGCGCCGGCCGGATGCCCCGATTCCTGCAGGACCTGGCCGAGCGGCACCAGACTTGACGGGGCGGGGCGGCCGAGTGCGGGCACCTCGGATGCATCCTCCGCTGCCACTGCCAGCCCACCACATCACTTGCGAACCGAGCGGAGGTAGCACCATGAGCGCCGAGTTCCCTGCTCCCAGCGAGGGCCTGCTGGTCACCCACTTCCTCACCGTGTCCGACGTCGCCCGCTCGCGGGCCTTCTACGCGGACATCTTCGGCGGGCGGATCGTCCAGCGCGAAAACCCGTGCGTGGTGCAGGTCGCCAACAGCTGGATCATCATGAACCCGGGCGGCGGCCCAACACCCGACAAGCCCGGCATCACCCTGCGCACCCCCGAGCAGTCCAACACCGTCTCGGCCTTCCTCAACGTGCGCGTCGCCGACATCGCCGCCTTTTACGCGGGCGCCCGAGCCCGGGGCGCCGAGTTCCTCACCGAGCCCCTCGATCGCAACGCCGAGATCCGCTGCTACCTGCGCGATCCGGACGGCTACCTCATCGAGATCGGCCAGGCCACCGGCATCTTGCGCGGCATCTACGCCGACCCACCGGCGAGCGGCGATGACGGATGAGCAGACCGCTGATCACTCCGGCTGGCCGCGCGACACCCCGACCGGCGCTGTCGATCAGGCGTCGCGCAACCGTCAGTCCGCGCGTTCGGTGTCGCCCGACCGGGCGCGGGAGCGGAGTCGCCGGATGATCGCCCGGCCCAGCAGACCGGCGGCGAACACCACCAGCCCGGCCAGCACGGAAGCCACCGGCAGGGTCGCGGCCAGTGTCAGGCAGCCGGACAGGCCGAGGACGTTGATCGCGCGGGGCCAGCGGCGCTGCTGCGCAGGCTGGGTGAACGCCGCGGCGTTCGCGATCGCGTAGTAGACCAGGACTCCGAAGCTGGAGAACCCGATCGCGCCCCGCAGATCCGTGGTCAGCACCAGCACGACGACGATCGCGGCGACGACGACTTCGGCGTGGTGCGGAACCCGGCGCCGCGGATGGACCGCGGCGAGGAACCCGGGCAGGTCGTTGCCCCTGGCCATCGCCATGGTGGTGCGGCCGAGACCGGCGATCAGCGCAAGCAGTGCGCCGAGGCTGGCGGCGGCCGCGCCGAGACGCGCCAGCACCGCCAGCGGTCCGTGCCCGGCGGCGGTCAAGGCCTGGGCCAGCGGAGCGGACGCTGCGGCCAGCTGCTGCGGGCCGAGCACGAGCAGCAGGACCACGCCGACCGCGGCGTACACGAGCAGGGCCAGTGCCAGCGCGGAAAGCACGGCGCGCGGAATCGTGCGCGCGGGCTCGCGGACCTCCTCACCGAGGGTGGCGATGCGCGCGTACCCGGCGAAGGCGAAGAACAGCAGGCCCGCGGCCTGCAACACGCCGAGCGCCCCGTGCGGGGACCATCCGTCCGCCAACCGGGACGGCTCACCGGCCGGAGCCGACAGCGCGAGCACCACGACCAGCACGATCACGACCACCGCCAGCAGCGCGCGGGTCAGCGCCGCGGTGCGGGTGATCCCGGCGTAGTTCACCGCCGCCAGCAGCACGACCGCGGCCGCGGCGGCAGCGTGCTCGTGACCGGGCGCGACGTAGGCGGCGAACGTCAGCGCCATCGCCGCGCAACTCGCGGTCTTACCGATCACGAATCCCCAGCCGGCGAGGAATCCCCACCAGTGCCCCAACCGCTCACGCCCGTAGACGTAGGTGCCCCCGGCCATCGGGTAGACCGCCGCGAGCTGTGCGGAGGCGACCGCGTTGCAGTAGGCGATCAGCCCGGCGATCCCCAACGCAAGCAGCAGCCCGGTACCCGCCGCGGCGGCCGCGGGCGCGAAGGCGCCGAACACTCCGGCACCGAGCATCGAGCCGAGCCCGATCAGCGTCGCGTCCACCGCACCCAATCGCCGCTGCAGGACAGCTTCGGACGGTGTGGAACTCATCGGCGCTCCGTTTCGCCATCAGGGTTTCGTCATCAGGTGAGGTCGGCGAAGCGTTCGACGTCGCGCGACCGCCCGGAAACGATGAGGATGTCGCCCTCGTACAGCCTCGTGTCCTGGGTGGCGTAGGTGAAGTCCGCGCCGGGCCGCTTGATGGCGACGACGGTGACTCCGTACTTGCTGCGGACCTTGCTCTCGCCCAGCGCGTGCCCGGCGGCCATGGCGGGGGCGCGGGTCTTGACCATGGCGTAGTCGTCTTCGAACTCGATGTAGTCCAGCATCCGGCCGGTCACCAGGTGCGCCACCCGCTCACCCATGTCGTGCTCGGGAAGCACGACGTGGTGCGCGCCGACCCGTTCGAGGATGCGCCCGTGCTGGCGGCTCACGGCCTTGGCCCAGATGTGCCCGATCTCGAAGTCGGCCAGCAGCGAGGTCGTCAGGATGCTGGCCTCCAGATCGTCTCCGATGGCCACGACCGCGCGGTCGAAGTCGGGCACAGCGAGCTGCCGCAGCGCCTCCGGGTCGGTGCTGTCCGCGACGGCGGCGTGCGTGACCGAATCGGAGAACTGCTGCACGACGTGCGGCCGGGTGTCCAGGGCGAGCACCTCGGTGCCCCGTTCGATGAGTTCGACCGACAGCGAACCGCCGAACCGGCCCAGCCCGATCACGACCACGCGCGAGGGATTGCTGCGGGAGTTGTTAGCCGACAATGGGACGTTCCTCCGGTAGGTCGTAGCGACGGGTGCGTTCCCGCAGCGCGAGAGCGGAAGCCAAGGTGATCGGCCCGACGCGGCCGGTGAACATCAGCACCACCAGGATGAGCTGCCCGGCGGTCGGCAGCTGGCCGGTGATGCCGGTCGACAACCCCACGGTGCTGAACGCGGAGACCGACTCGAACAGCACCGCGTCGAGCGAGAACGGAGTGAGCACCAGCAGCGCCAGGCAGGCGGCGAAGACCAGGCCGACGCCGACCAGGACCACCGTCAGGGCTTGCCGGTGCACCTCGCGCGGCAGCTTGCGGCCGAGAACGTGCACGTTCGGCTCGCCGCGGACTTCGGCGAGCATCACGAACGCCAGCAGCGCGAACGTGGTCACCTTGATCCCGCCCGCCGTACCGGCGCTGCCGCCGCCGATGAACATCAGCACGTCGGTGATCAGCAGCGTGGCCGGTTGCAGTTCGCCCGTGTCCACGCTGTTGAATCCCGCGGTGCGCGGACTCATGCCCTGGAAGAAGCCCGTGAGCATCTTGCCGCCCACCCCGAACTGCCCCAGCGTGTCCGGGTTGTCCCACTCGATGGCGGTGACCGCGACCGTGCCCAGCACCGCGAGCACGGCGTACGCGCCCAAGGTGATGCGGGTGTGCAACGACCAGCGGCGCTGCCGGCCCCGCAGGTGGCGCACGATCTCGAACAGCACGGGAAAACCCAGTCCGCCGAGCACCAGCGCCGCCACGATCGGCAGGCACACCCACGCATCGGTCGCATACCGGACCAGGCTGTCCGAGAACAACGCGAACCCGGCGTTGTTGAACGCCGAAACGGCGTGGAACACGCCCAGATAAGCCGCGTTCCCGAGCGATTCGCCGTAGTGGCCTGCGAACCTGGCGAACAGCACCAGCGCGGTCAGCGCTTCGACGGCGAGGCTGAGCACGACCACGCCGGAAATCACGCGGCGCACTTCACCGAGCCCGAAGCTCTTGGTCTCGGTCTGCGCGCTGCGTTGCAGTCGCAGCCCGAGGCGGCGGGTGACCAGCAGCCCCAGCAACGAGGCCAAGGTCATGATGCCGAAGCCGCCGATCTGGATCAGCCCCAGGAGCACGACTTCACCGAAGGTCGACCAGTGCGCCGGTGTGTCGACCACGTACAACCCGGTCACGCACACCGCCGATGTCGCGGTGAACAGCGCCGTGCTCCAGCTCGTGGCTTCGCCCGTTTCGGTGGCCGCAGGCAGCATCAGCAGTACCGTGCCGACCAGCACCACCAGACCGAAACCCATCGCGACCACGCGCGCCGGATGCCGGGTGCCCGGCAGCCGCGAACGGACCGAGCGCCGCAGCGCCGACCACGCGGACCGCCCGGAGACCGCCGTTGCTCCTACCGGCACCGCCGCCCCCGGCTCTCACCAGCACACACATTCCCAGCCACAGGCGGGAGAACCTACCGGGCCCGGCGGCCACCACCAACACGACGTGACGAAGTCGTGCGCAGCCGACCGAGCCCACGACGGACGATCTCGTAGGTCCGGCGCCGGGCCGTTGTATCCACGTGCAACGCGGTTGACTTGTTTGTCCGTCGTGCGGCAAGTTTTCCTACCGGTTTGCTCGTCTAACGATCGGAGGAACGGTGTCCGGCGCTTCGTCGACGCGGACGTCCGGCGCCCCCGGCACCGGAACCCGGTTGCCCGCCGAGATCTGGGTGCTGCTGTGCGGCAGCTTCATCGTCGCGGTGGGCATGGGCATCGTGTCCCCCGCGCTGCCCGCCTTCGCCACCTCCTTCGACGTCGGCGTGACCGCGGCCTCGTTCATCGTCAGCGCCTTCGCGCTCATGCGGCTGGCGTTCGCGCCGGTCAGCGGGCGGCTGGTGGCGTGGTTCGGGGAACGGCGGATCTACGTCCTGGGCATCTCGATCGTCGGAGTGAGCAGCGCGGCCTGCGCGTTCGCCGGGTCGTACTGGCAGCTGCTGCTGTTCCGCGCGCTCGGCGGTATCGGCTCGACGATGTTCACCGTCTCGGCCGTAGCGCTGCTGGTCCGCCTGGCGCCGCCGCACCTTCGCGGGCGGGCCTCCGGGCTGTGGGCGACGAGCTTCCTGCTGGGCAACATCTCCGGGCCGATCGTCGGCGGCGTCATGGTCGGCTTCTCGCTGCGCCTGCCGTTCCTGACCTACGGTGCCGCGCTGTTCCTGGCCGCGTTCGTCGGCTGGCTGCTGCTGCGGAACTCGACGCTGGCCGCGCCGGTCACCGGCGACGCTGCGGCGATGACCGTCGGCGATGCGCTGCGGATGCCCAGCTACCGGGCCGCGCTGCTGTCGAACTTCAGCACCGGGTGGGCCGTGCTCGGCGTGCGGATCGCGCTGATCCCGCTGTTCGTGGTCCAAGTGCTGCACTCCACGCAGTCCATGGCGGGCGTGGCGCTGTCGGTGTTCGCCGCGGGCAACGCAGCGGTGATCATGATTTCCGGACGGCTGTCCGACACCCGCGGGCGCAAACCGCTGGTGCTGACCGGGCTCGCCGTCACCGCGGTCGGCACCGCGGCACTGGGTTTCAGCACCTCGATACCGATGTTCTTGGCGTCCTCGCTGGTCGCCGGGGTGGGTGCGGGCCTGCTCAACCCGGCGCAGAACGCCGCCGTGGCCGACTTGATCGGCACGAAGAACAAGGGCGGACCGGTACTGGCCGCGTTCCAGATGGCCGCCGACGTCGGGGCGATCCTCGGGCCGCTGATCACCGGGGTCCTCGCCGACGCGGTGTCGTACCAGGCGGCGTTCGCGGTCACCGGGTTGACCGCGTTGCTCGCACTGGGCGCGTGGCTGACCGCGCCGGACACCCGCGGCCGCGCGGAAACCTGAGCCCTGCGCGAGCCTTCGCCACTCGCCGTCGAGGGAGGCCCACTCGCCTCCGAGGGAGGCGCAGTGGCGCCCAGAACTCTATTCGCGCGCTCGGGCGGACGACGATCCGCCGACGGGGCCGCATCGCTGCCGCCGACCGGCGGGCCGGCTCAGTCGCGAGGCTTGGCCTTGCGCGCGTGGCGCGCGGCTTTGAGGGGTTCGGGCAGGAAGCGGTTCAGCAGCGCTTCGCGCTTGGTCGCGCCATCCCCCGCGACTATCTCGGCCTTGCCCGCCAGCAGCGCGTCGAAGCCTTGGCGGGCGACCTCGGCTTTGTCGTTCTTGCCTGCGTTCGGGCCGAATGCGGTGTTGTTCATCCCGGCGCGGGCGTGGAAATCGCTGTTCGTCGCGCCGGGCAGCATGGTGGTGACACTGACGCCGGTGCCGCGCAGTTCTTCCCGGAGCCCGAGGGCGAACATGCGGGTGAACGCGCGCGAAGGTCCGTAGACGGTTTCGTACGGGGTCGGCAGCGTGGCCGACACCGACGACGTGATCAAGATCCGGCCTCGGCGCTGCCCGGCCATGGCCGTCGCGACCCGCTTCGCCAGCTGCACCACCGAGCTGACGTTCAGCTCGATCAGGTTCAGCTCCTGATCGAGGTCGTTGTCGAGGAAGGCGCCGCCGATGCTGACCCCCGCGTTGATCGCGGCCGCCTCCAGCGGCCGGTCGGTCGCCACGACGGCTCGCCAGACCTTCTCGACTTCCGCCCGGTCGCTCAGGTCCGCCTGCACCGCCTCGACCTCGGCGCCGATGCGGCGGAACTCATCGGCGGCCGCATCGATGCCGGCGCTGCGCCCGGTGGCGACCAGGTCGAACCCGCGCCGGGCGAACAGTGCGGCGAGCTCGTAGCCGATTCCGTTGGACGCGCCGGTGACCAGGGCCAGCGGCCTTCCGTTGCGCATGGGTCGCTCCTGTTTCATCGCGGGCGGAAACGCTCTCCCACCGGGGTCGGCCATTCCGCCCGCAACGATGCATGGCCCGCGGCCCGGCCTCCGGCGGCCGGACCGCGGGCCGGTCGCGGATCAGCGACCGAGGACTTTGCGCAGCGTCCCGAGCAGCACCTCGACGCGGTCCGGGCCCGCGTTCGGGCCCATCAGACCGATGCGCCACACCGTGTTGGCGTACTCGCCCGCACCGCCGCCGATCTCGATGCCGTAATCGTTGAGCAGCTGCTTGCGCACATCGGCGGAGTCCACCTGCTCCGGCACGACCACGCTGGTGAGCTGGTGCAGCCGGTGCCCTTCGGCCGCGAACAGCTCCAGGCCCATCTCCTGCAGGCCGCTCTGCAGCGCCGCACCGGCTTCGCGGTGGCGTTCGGCCACCGCCGGCATCCCCTCCTCCAGGACGCGCCCGAGCGCGGCGTGCAGCGACGCGACCATCGCGGTGGGCGCGGTGTGGTGGTAAGCGCGGCCGCCGGACGCTCCGCCGGTGACGTAGTTGCCGATGAGGCCGAGGTCCAGGTACCAGGTCGTCGGCCGCTCGACCCGCCGCTGCCAGGCCCGTTCGGAGACCGTGAAGGGGGCGAGCCCGGGCGGCACGCCGAGGCACTTCTGGGTGCCCGCGTAGGCGATGTCCACGTTCCACGCGTCGAGTTCGATCTGCTCGCCGCCGATGGAGGTCACGCAGTCGGCCAGCAGCAGGGTCCGCTCGTCGCGCTCCCGCAGTGCCGCCCCGAGCGCCCGGATGTCGCTGCGCACACCCGTGGAGGTCTCGGCGTGCACGGCGGCGACGATCGACGGGCCGGGGTGCGCGGCCAGCACGCGCTCGATGTCGACCGGCTGGCCCCAGGTGTGCTCCACGCGCACGACCTCGGCGCCGTAGCGGGCGGCGACGTCGCACATCCGCTCGCCGAACAGGCCGTTGACCGCGACCACGACGACATCACCCGGGTGCACGAAGTTGACGAAGGCGGCTTCCATGCCGATCGAGCCGGTGCCGGAAAGCGGGAGCGTCCGGGCGTTCTCGGTGCCCCACACCGCGCGCAGGCGGCTGCCCGTCTCATCCAGCATCGCGAGGAACTCGGGGTCCAGGTGCCCCAGCATCGGGCTCGCCAGGCCCGCAGTCGCCTCCGGGTAGGCGTTCGTGGGTCCAGGTCCGAGCAATGAACGTTCGACGAGTGCCATACGGCCACCCTAGGTGAATCGTTGCACCGCACCTCAAGGCGTGGTCGGCGCTCGGCACGCCGCCGCGCGAGTCGGCACCGCGACCGCCGGCGAACCTCGGCCGCACTACCGGCCCTTTCACCGATGTGCGCAGCGACTACGGCTGACGGTCATCGCCCAACCGGTTCGGGTCAGCGGGCGAGCTTGCATTCGCGTGCGATCCACGGACGACGGTTCAACAAGGCCGTCAGTTCGTTCCGCGGCCACAGCACGATGTCCGGACGCTTGGCGGCGTCGTCACCATGCCCGTCGGCGGCCGGGGAACACCCCGGCTCTCGCTGCATTTTCGCTGCCCGGTGCGGCGCGGCTCGCACGTCGACCGGGGAAGTCGGTGAACGGCGACGGTTAGGATGCCGGGCATGTGGTCGCTGCCGTGGGCCGAAGTACTGGTGGGCGAGAAAGGGCGTTCGTGGCGAACGGTTCCGCAGGTGCGCACGGTTCTCGTGGTGGTGCACACGGTGACCGCGGCGACCCGGCTGTTCGACGTGCTCGGCCTGTGGGCGCGCGATTCCCGGGTGCAGACCGTCTTCACCTGCACCGGGACCAGCGCCTTCAGCCAAGGGACCGAGGAATTCCTGCGGGATCGGGGAATTGAGCCGATCACCTGGCAGGCGGCGGTGGAACGCGAATTCGACCTCGCGGTCGCCGCGAGCTACGGGGGGCCGTTGCACGATGTGCAAGCCCCATTGCTCATTCTGCCGCACGGCATGGGATATAATAAATTGCAACCCGGTTCCCGGTTCCCGGTTCCCGGTTCCCGGATCCCGGAGCCGGTCTTCGGTCTTTCCGAGTCGTCGTTGCTGCACGACGGCAGGCTCATCCCCTCGGTGGCGGTCCTGTCGCACTCCGAGCAGCGAGAACGGCTCCGCGAGTACTGCCAGCAGGCCGTCGACATCGCGCTGATCGCCGGTGATCCGTGCTTCGACCGGATGCTGGCGAGCCGTCCGCTGCGGGAGACGTACCGGCGGCACCTCGGTGCGCACCCGGACCAGCGGGTGCTCGTGATCTCCTCGACCTGGGGCGAGCGATCCCTCTACGGCTGCTTTCCGTCGCTGGTCTCGCAGCTGGCGCGGCGGCTTCCGCTGGACGAGTACCGCATCGTCGTCGCCCTGCACCCGAACATCTGGTGCGCGCACACCCCGTGGCAGGTCCGGAACTGGACCGACGAATGGACGCGCGCCGGTGTCACCGTGCTGCCTCCGGAAGAAGGCTGGCGCGCCGCGCTCGTCGCCGCGGACCTCACCATCGGCGACCACGGTTCGGTCACCTTCTACGCAGCAGCGCTGGGCGTTCCGGTGTTGCTGGCATCCGCTCCGGTGGAAGCGGTCGACCCGGCCTCCCCGATCGCCCGGCTGCTGCGGACCGCACCGCGACTAGACCCGGACGGCGAGCTGCCTGCTCAGCTCGAATCGACGATCACCGCGCACGATCCGGAGCGCTATTCGTCCATCACCGCGCACACCACGTCGGTTCCCGGGGAATCGGCGCGGCTGTTGCGCTCCAGCGTGTACGGCCACCTCGGACTCGACGAACCTGCGTTCCCGGCCGAGACCACCACCGCACCACTACCCGATGTTGCGAATTCGGAGCCGATTAGCCAAATCGTGCACCTCGGATTCGGCGACAGCCGGGATCACGCTGTCGTGACGCGGTTTCCGGCCGAATCGCTCCGGGACGCGACCCGGCTGCCGTCCGAGGCGGTGCTCGTGGCGACCACGTCCGAAACGTCCCGGCGTTGGCTGGAGTGGGCCGAAATCCTGCTCGACGACGGCCGCTGCGCCGATCCGGGGCAATGGATCCGCAGCACGCTCGCCCGGCTTCCCACGGCGGTGCTGGCGGCGACCAGGGACCCCGCGGGCCGCTGGGTCGTCGGCGGTCTCGACGTCGCGGCCGTGCGCTTCACCGGCCCGGACGAGCTGGCGCCTGCCTACGCCGCGTTCGTGCACGCGTGGGTCGCGGCGGACGAGTGCGTCCACGACATGCCCGCGACGGTGACCTTCGGGCTCGGCGGCCGGAACGTGACCGCAGCTGTCGACGCGAGCTGACCCCCGCCGGTCGGGAAGGGCGGTCAGCTCCGGTCCAGCTCCGCCTGCACCTGTTCGGCCTGGTCCAAGAAACCCCACGTGCGGTAGATCGACGCCGAGCGCGTGAAGTGCTCGCGCGCCTCCTCCATCGCACCCGCGGCGATGGCGCACCGGGCGAGCGCGGCGTGCGCCTGCGCGATCTCGAAGTGCCGGTTCTCCTCGGTCATGTGCCGCAACGCTGCGGTGAGATCGGTGCGCGCTTCGTCCGGACGCTGCAACTCCACGCGCCGAATCCCTCGCCACAGCAACGATTTGTGCTCGTTGTGCAGGTCAGGGCGCGGCAGCGACCGGAACGCTTCGATCGCGTCGTCCAGCAACCCCACGGCGGCTTCCGGCGACTCCACCGACCCGAGATGCATCTTCGCCAGGGCCGTCCGGCGCGCGTCGTCGATTTCCCGGGCCATGGCGAGGTTCCGCAGCAGCAGCTCGTGCGCCGCAGCGCGGTCGCCTTGCTCCCGCCGGACCAGCCCGAGCGATTCGACGGCCGTGGCCGCCAGGTCGCGCTCGCCGTGTTCGGACGCCATCTCGTTGGCACGGGCGAACATTTCGGCGGCCTTGTCGCGCTCACCGCGGTGGCGGAAGGCGAATCCGCGTTGCACCAGCGCGAGTCCGGCCACGAGCCGATTCGCGTCGTGATCCCGGCTTTCCTCGACGGCGACCGCGCAGTCGTTGACCGCATCCATGTCATCGAGGTGCTTGGCCCGCTCGTGGAACGGCCACACCGCGACCGCCAGCGGGCCCACCCGCTCATCGCCGCCGTCGCGCAACAGTTCGGCCACTGCGCGGATGTTGACGCGTTCCGCCGCCAGCCACGCCTCCGCATCCGGCGTGCTGCCCAACCGAAGGTCCGGCCAAATCCGCTGCAGCCATCCGCGCTCCGGCATGACGGCGTTTCCCGCCGGGATCGCACCGTCCACATAGAACTGGACGAACCGCGAGGAGAACCCCGAATCGGGTTGGTACCGGCGCGCGTGAGCGCGCACCAATCCGTCCACGAAGAACCGATCCGGCGCGCTCTGCTGCACCAGCCTCGCGTCCAACAGCCGGTCCAAACCCTCCCGGACGTCGTCCTCGCCTTCCTCCAGCACCGCAACGAGCGCGGCCACGCTGACGTCACCGGAACCGGGATGGTCGCCGAACGCCGTGTAAAGCCGGCGCGTTCGCTCGTCGAGGCGGTCGGCCGCCGTGTTCAACACCGCGGTCATCGACAGGGACTCGTCGCGGGACAGCACGGTCAATCGACGGTCCTGATCGGACAGTTCTCGCACGAGCCAGTCGATCGGGCGCTCCGGGCGCTGCGCCAGCAGCGCTCCCGCCACGCACAACGCCAGGGTCGATCCCTCGCACCGCTGCACGAGCACGTCGAGCTGCTCGGGTTCCCGTTGCGGCCGCGGATCGTCCTCGTCCAGGATCCGCCGCAGCAGCAGCCGCGCCGACTCCGGGCTCATCGGATCGAGTTCGACGAACGCGGGCTTCTCCCGCGCGCGCAGCGCCGCCAGCGGGCCTGCCTCGGTGACCAGCACGACCGAGCGCCCCAGTCCCGGCAGCAACCAGCGGACCTGCGCGGCGGTGACGGCGTCGTCGACGACGACCGCTACGCGCTTGCCCGTGCTCCAGGACCGGAAGTAGTTCGCGCGGCCCTGCAAGGTCTCCGGGATCTCGGTCACCGCGTAGCCGACCGCGATGAGGAAATCGCGCAGGCACTCGCTTTCCGAACCGGACTCCCCCGCCGCCCCGGACAACCGCGCGTAGAAATGGCCGTCCGGGAAATCCTCGTGGTGCTCGCCGGCCCACTGGAACGCGGTCTCGCTCTTGCCGCCACCGGCCGCACCGCGGAGCACGATCAAGCGCGGCGCTTCGCCGCCCGGCTCGCCGGTGAACCGCGCGGCCTCGGTGATCTCGCGGAGCTGGCGCTCGTTGTTCGTGTAGTTGCGCGTCGGCGGGCGAATCTGCCTGGGCGGATGCGGCGCGGGCCGCGACGGCAGCGAGAAGTGGATCCCGCCCTCGACGTGCCCGGCCTGCACCACCGCGTCCGCTGAGCCTTCGAAGTCGTTCCGGGTCACCGCCGAGCCCCCTGCCGTCCGAAGATCGCCGTTACGAAGATCGAAGACATCAGACTAACTCGCCGCGAAGATCACGACCACGAGATCGGCAGAGCCCGCGCGGCGCGCTTCGCCGGGCCGAGGCGTCACAACCGGCGTCAGCCCGCAGCCTCCGGGGACGAGGTGATCCTGCGGAGGGCGTCGCGGGTGAGTCCGCGATCGTAGGCGCGGGTCCCGAAGGACCGGTGGATCGTGAGCCCTTCGATGAGCGCATCGATCTCCCTGGCGACGTGCGCGCCGAAGTGCCTGCGCAGCGCTTTGTGACTGTGGCTCATCCAGTCCGCGACCAGATCGCGGTAGGCGGGTTCGCGCGCGGCCAACGCGTAGAGCTCGTGGGTGAGCACCAGGTCGTCACGGGTGGCGAAGACGTCTTCGTGGATGATGCCGACGACGGCCTCGCGCGCCTCCTCCGGTCCGCGCGCGGCGGTGAGCCGGTCCTCGAACCGGCCGCTGATCGTGGCGCAGAACCGGGAGAAGGCCGCCCGCAGCAACTCCTCCCGGTCGGCGAAGTGGTAGGTCATCGAACCCAGCGGGACGTCCGCGCGGGCGGCGACCTTGCGGTGCGAGGTGCCCGCCACGCCGTCCTCGGCGATGGTCGCCAGCGCCGCATCGATGATCCGCGTGCGCCGATCCGGATCGAAGCGCCGGGCTCTGCCCATGGGTTCGGTCACCTCCGTCGCCGATTCGCCGCACACCGTGGCCGAACACGGTCGCACGCGACGCCGCGGACGGGAACATCACCTCGACAGCCTATAGGTACGATCGTACGCATCTAGCGTACGGTCGTACACATCGGCCGACCTCGCCAGCGAAATCGCAGTTCTCACGGAACGGAATCATGCCGGACCACTTCGCTCCCGCCGGGCAGCTCGCCTGCGGCTCGTCCACTGGAGCCCGCCGCCGCGCGTTGCAGGCGGTGTTCTGCTTCGTCGGGATATCGCTGGCGTCCTGGGTCACCCGCACCCCGGCGATCCGGGAGTCGTTGCACGCCTCGACCGCGCAAATGGGGCTGGTGCTGTTCGGGCTGTCGGCGGGTTCGATGACCGGCATCCTCTCGGCCGGAGCGCTGGTGCGGCGGTTCGGCACCAAGGCGGTGATCACCGGTGGCGCCGCGTTGGTCGTCACCGGGCTCGCCGTGCTCGGCGGCAGCACGGCGCTGCAGCTGCCCTCCGGCGCGTTCGGCGGGCTGCTGCTGTTCGGGCTCGGCATGGGTTCGTTCGAGATCGCCACCAACATCGAGGGCGCCGAGATCGAACGGATCGCCGGCAGACCGCTGATGCCGCAGCTGCACGGCACTTTCAGCGCCGGAACCGTCGCAGGCTCGGTGCTCGGGCTGGTGTTCACCCGCGCAGGCGTCGATGTGTTGTGGCACTTGCTCGCCGCGGCCGTGGTGGGTGCGGGGATCGTGGCCGTCTCCGCCCCGTCGATTCCCGCCGGGTTCGCCGTGTCCCGGCGCCCCATCGAGCACGGGGGCGGCAGCGCCGTGCGCGACCAGCTCAGGCTGTGGAAGCAGCGCCGCATCGCGCTGCTCGGCTGCGTGGTGCTGGGCATGGCGCTGGCCGAGGGCGCCGCGAACGACTGGCTTCCGCTGCTGATGGTCGACGCGCACGGTTTCGACCCGGCGGGCGGCTCGCTGCTGTTCGCCGCGTTCGCCGCGGCCATGACCGCCGGGCGATTCGCGGGCGGGCGGTTGCTGCGCCGGTTCAGCCGTGCCGTGGTCGTGCGCAGCAGCGCGGTGTGCGCCGGGACCGGTCTCGCGGTGGTGATCGGCACGCCGTTCCCGTCGCTGGCGGTGGTCGGAGTCGTGTTCTGGGGGCTCGGGACCTCGCTCGGTTTCCCGCTGGCGCTGTCCGCGGCGGGTGACGGCGACGGGGACACCACGGCCCGGGTCGGCGCGGTGGCCACCGCGGGCTACCTCGCGTTCCTCGTCGGCCCGCCGCTGCTGGGCTTGCTCGGCGACCACTTCGGACTGCGCTACGCCATGCTCGTCGTACTCGCCCTCATCGGCTGCGCCGCCGCGACCGCCGCGGCCGTGCGCCCCGAACGCTGAACACCGCTGGAGGACTGCGGCCGTGCGGTCGACAATCGCGCGCTCGGCGCAAAACCGGCACGTCGAATCCGGGCGATTCCCGCCGGAACGGATTTCCCGTGACATGCCGCCCGCTACGCACCGGCAGTTGCGTACGACCGTACGCAACACGGGTAGGCTCGCGTCCGATCTTCCCGCGGCCTCCGCGGTCCCCGACCCCGAACCCCGGCGATGATGCGATCGATGAGCGAACTGTTCCGGAATGCGCGGTCCCTGCGGTGGTTCGCGGTGGCTTGCGGGGTGCTGGGCGCCCTCGCGGCGGTGTTGTTGCCGTTCCTGCCCGTGCGCTACGAGATCACCACGTTGCAGTGGCCGACCGCGCAGGGCACGCAGGCGGTTTCCGCGCCGCTGTCGGCCTACCAGCCGATCCGGCTGGACCTGGACATGCCGTGCTCGACGGCTCAGGGGCTGGACGCGCGCACGCCCGGCCCGGCGGTGCTGCTGAGCACGAACCCGCCCGAAGCCGAGTACGGCACCCTGACCGGGCTGCGGCTGGAAGTCCAGGACGGGCAGCTGCGCCTGATCTCGCAGGGCAGGCAGCTCGGCACCACCGAGCTGCCCGCGGGCGACTGCGCGATCGGGGTGCATTCGGACGGGCACTCGACCGACGCCGAGGCCGGAGGTGCGCGGTTCGCCCACGTCGGCGGTGACGCGCGTCCGCAGCTGACCGGCATCTTCTCCGATGTGGACGGTCAGCTCGACGACACCGCCGGGATGTCGTTCTCCGCCGAGGTGGACGACCGCTACGACAGCCACCCGACCCCGCTCAAGATCGCGGCGATGGCGGTCGCGGTGCTCGGGACCGCGGGAGCGGTGTTCGCGCTGCACCGCATCGACGCGCTGGCGGGCCGCAAGCCGGTCCGCCGATCGCGCGGGCGGTGGCGGCTGACCGGGCGGGACGCCGCGGTGGCGGCTGCGCTGCTGGCGTGGTGGCTCATCGGGGCGATGACCTCCGACGACGGCTACTTCCTCACGATGGCGCGGGTCCGCGACGAGCTGGGCTACGTCAACGACTTCTACCGCTGGTTCTCCGGGCCGATCGCGCCGATGGGCTGGTTCGTCGAGTTGCAGGCGCGCTGGGTGGAGATCTCCACCGCCACGCCGTGGATCCGGCTGCCCGCGCTGGGCATGGGACTGCTGAGCTGGGTGCTGATCAGCCGGTTCGTGCTGCCCCGGCTCGGCCAGCGGGTGCGGCGCAGCCGCGCGGCCGGATGGGCGGCGGCCGCGGTGTTCCTGGCCTGCTGGCTGCCCTACGACAACGGCCTGCGCCCCGAACCGATCGTGGTGGTGCTCGCGCTGCTGGCGATGTGCACGGTGGAGTACGCGGTGGCGGCCCGGCAGCTCGCTCCCGCGGCGTTCGGGCTGATCATCGCCGCGTTCTCGGTGGCGGTGAACCCGCACGGGATGGTCGCGGTGCTGCCGTTCCTGGCGGCGGCGAAACCGCTGCTGCTCATGGTGCGAAGCCGCGCGCAGCGGTTCGGCTGGACACCGGTGCTGGCCCCGATCGCCGCCGCCGGGCTGGTCGTGCTGGTGGCGGCGTTCTCCGACCAGACCTGGCGCACCGTGCTCGACGCGACCCAGGTTCGTACCGACATCGGCCCGTCGCAGTCCTGGTACGAGGAGCTGGGCCGCTACACGCTGCTGTTCGGCCAATCCCCCGACGGCTCGCTCACCCGCCGGTTCCCGGTGCTGCTCATGTTGCTGTGCCTGGCGTTCTGCGCGGTCGTGCTGCTGCGGCGCGGCACCATCCGCGGGGCCGCGCTCGGGCCGAGCCGCCGGCTGCTGACCGTGGCCGGGCTGTACTTCGTGGCGCTGGCGCTGACGCCGACCAAGCACACCCACCACTTCGGGGTCTTCGCCGCGGTCGGGGGCGCGGTCGCGGCATTGACCGCGCTGGCCGCCAGCAGCACCGTGCTGCGCTCGCGGCGCAACCGGGCGGTGTTCTTCGCCGGGCTCATGGTGGTGCTCGCGCTGACCTTCACCGGCACCAACGCCTGGTGGTACGTCTCGGGCTGGGGCGTGCCGTGGTTCGACAAGCCGCCGTCGATCAAGGGCTACGAGCTCAGCACCGGGTTCCTCGTCATCGCCGCGATCGCGCTGGTCGTGGCGCTGGTCGAGCACCTGAAGCTGGACGAGCGCAATCCTCCGGTCGCGGTGGAGGAGGACCGCACGCGGGCGCTGCGGCTGGGCACCGCACCGCTGTCGATCGTGTGCGCGCTGCTGATGCTGGCGGAGCTCGCTTCGCTGGCGAAGGCCATCCCCGAGCGCTGGGACACCTACAACCTCGCCAAGGACAACGTGCGGCAGCTGGCCGGGTCCAGCTGCGGGCTCTCGGACTACGTCTACGTCGAGAACGACCCGATCGCCGGGATGCTCGATCCCGCCGCGCGGCAGCCTGCGACCGCAGCACCGGGCGCACCTCCCGAAGAGGACGAATCGCCCGAGCAGTACCTGCGCGGCACCGAGACCGGGTTCCGCCGCGACGGCATTCCGGATACCAAGAACATCGAAACCGGGGAGTCGAACTGGACTCCGCCGCACCGCTTCGGCTCCGACCGGGCGCCGGTGTGGGGCAGCTACGGCTCCCCCGCCAACACCGGCGAACTGCGCACGCCCTGGTACGAGCTGCCGGACCGCGCGCGCAGCGGGGACGTGCCGGTAGTGGTCAGCTCGGCCGGGACGACCTCCGGCCCGAACTCGCTGACCGCCGAGTTCGGCCGGGACACCCCGCAGGGCTTCGAGATCCTCTCCCGCGCGCCGCTCGGCCAGGACGGCGCGAAGCACTGGCGCGACCACCGCGTCCCCGCTCCGGAAGGGGCGACGCGGATGCGGATCGTCGGCCAGGACAAGGCGCTCGGCGAGCAGGGCTGGATGGCCTTCAGCGCACCGCGGGCGCCGCGCCTGACCCGGATGAGCGACGTGGTCGGCAACTCCCCCGCGTACGTGGAGTGGACCGCGGCGATGGTGCACCCCTGCCTGAACGTCACCGCGAATCACCACGGCATCGCCGAGCTGCCGCGCTACCGCGTCGCGGGCGGCGGGGACGTGCGCGACACCGGGCAGGGCTGGTCGTCACCGGACGCGGGCGGGCAGTTCGGCTACCTCAACGTCGCCACGAGCATGGCGGAGCTGCCGACCTACCTGCGCGGGGACCTCGGCAACGACTGGGGCTCGCTCTACGAGGTGCACCCCTACGAGCCGGACGCGCTGCCCGCCTCCGCCGCCGCCCGCACGCACCAGGAGGACCACTGGGGCTGGTGGACGCCGGGTCCGACGCCGAACCCGATCACCCTGCCCGGCGACGTCCCGGACTCCAACAACCGGCCGGACCTCCAGCCGGGGCCGCGATGAGCACCGTCCCGGCAGCCTTCGACCGCAGGCTCGAAACCGCCGCGGCAGCTGGTGATCCCGGATCCGCGCGACCGGGGCATGTGACCGCGGCCGCAGGTGGACGCGCGGGAACCTACGGTTGCGTAACCTGACGCCGTGGCTGAGATCGTCTATCCACCGGTCGTGCTCGCGGCAAAGACCATGTTCCGCGTCCTGGACAACCGGCTGCGCGTGTCGGGCACCGAACACATCCCGCGCAGCGGCGGCGCGGTGATCGCCTGCAATCACGTGAGCTACCTGGACTTCATCTTCTGCGGCCTGGGCGCGCAGCCCGCCGAGCGGCTGGTGCGGTTCATGGCCAAGAAGGAGATCTTCGACAACCGGATCGCCGGGCCGCTCATGCGCGGCATGCACCACATCCCGGTGGACCGGGCCGTGGGCAAGGCTTCGTACGACGAGGCGGTCCGGCGGCTGCGCGCGGGCGAGGTCGTCGGGGTGTTCCCGGAAGCGACCATCAGCAGGTCGTTCACCGTCAAACCGATCAAGTCCGGTGCGGTGCGGATGGCCGCCGACGCGGGGGTGCCGGTCGTGCCGATGTCGCTGTGGGGCACCCACCGGCTGTGGACGAAGGGCCGACCGCGCACGCTCACCAAGCGGCACGTGCCGATCCACATCCACGCCGGCGAGCCGTTCCGGCCCGGTCCGCAGGACGATCCCGACGCTCTCACGCGGGACCTCCGCGAGCGGATGCAGACCATCCTCGACGACCTGCAAGCCGACTACCCCGACCAGCCCACCGGCGAGGACGACCGCTGGTGGCTGCCCACCCACCTCGGCGGCACCGCCCCCACTCCCGACGAGGCGGCCGCTCTCGACGCGCGGCCCACGGCCAACTGAGGATCAGGGCGCTTCGGGCGACGGGCGCAGCTCGATGACCTGCTCCGCTGCCTCCTCGACCCGCTCGCGGCTGTAGAGCAGCGGAAACGCCTCACCTCGGCTCCACGGCGCGAACAGGTCGGTCGTGTGCGGCTCGCCCAGGCGTCCGGACTGGCCGGGCGCGTTCATCGCCAGCGACGAGTCCCATCGGCCGACGTCGACGACGACGCGGAAAGTCGCCCCGGCGCTCTGCACGAAGTCCGGGCCGTAGGCGGTGTCGCAGACGGTGTCGCCGCTGCCGCCTCGCGGGGCCGGGCCCGCGGCGAGGAGGTCCTCGGGCACGCCGGTCAGCAACGCGGCCAGCGGATGGCGGGCGCGGGCGACGTGCAGCCTTCCCCAGCTCCACTTCGCCCGGTCCGGGCCGAGCAGCCCGGCGAGGTCGGCGACCGCGGCGGGCAGGGTCGACGTGACGATCTCGGCCAGGCGCTTCTCCGGATCCGGGCCGAGGCGGTCACCCGGTGCCTCGAAGAGCTCCAGGTCGACGCGCGCGTCGGCGAGCACGTCCTGGGCAGGCGAGACCCGGGTCGCCGCGTCCGCGGCGTCGTCGGCGCCGACGTACGGCCGCAGCGCTCGAGCCAGCAGCGCCGGCCGCAGGTGACGCCGGTACCAGACCTCGAACAGCGCGGCCGCCGCCGAGTCGGGTGTCGTAGGTGTCGGTCGCATAGATGTGCGGGACGCCCCAGCGGTCGACCACGATCTCGACCGGACTCTCCAGCCCGGGCACCGCGAACGCCGTCCGCTCCCGCTCCTGCAGCTGTGCTGCCATGACATCGCCTCCAGCCTCGTCTCCCGCACCCGCAGTGAAGCAAGGAACGCAATGGTCGCGTCGCCGAGAACGAGAACCTGGTATTTAGTCTCTGGTCGAGATCACGGCGAACGCGGCAACCTGGGGCTTGGGCAAATGCAGGGTTTGCCGACCGATCGAGAGAACTGGGGCGAATCATGGCCGTCGCGAACCACAGGTGGGACCACCGCTGGCCGCCCCGCCACCGCTACTACTGGGACTGCCACTACGTCCGCTGGGGCGGCTGGGGCCGGGACCACGGCCGCGGCCGGTGGTTCTGCCACTGGCACCGCCGCTGGTGACAACGAGCCTGACGACAACTGAATGCGCAAAGTCCCCGGTGCCCAACGCACCGGGGACTTTTGCCGGTAGTTGCTCAACAAGCACCAGCGAAAAGCATTTCCCTGCTGCAGAGCCGGCACGTGCTGCTGCCGCACATGTGGCCACGCCGCAAGGCTGTCCCGGTGAACGCCAGCGATCCCGAAACTGCGATTGACCGTCAGGATCTCGTCGGACAGCGCAGGCGCGGCGTCGTCGACGGCGCGGGAGATCACGAGCGCGCCGACCATCTGGCTGAACATGGCGATGGCGCGCTCGCGATCGGTCGTGAGAAGCGCCAGCGCGCAAGCCGTTCCTGCCGAGGACTGACAGGCCCGCGCACGTGCAGTACGCGTCGCGAGCGCACGCCGCATGGCAACTAGAACTCGCGGACTTCGGCAACCCACCACCATTCATCGTCTTCATCTTTCCGCTGCTCGCCGAGGTCGAGCACAACTGATTCGTCCTGCCGAGCCGCACCGCAAGACTTTGGCAAGTCGCCGCGAAGTTCGGACGACAATGCTTGCCGAGCTGCCCGTTGATCGCCGATGTTCCACCGACTCCGCTGCCCTGCAGCAGTTTCCGGGGCGGCTGCGACCGGCTCCGGCGGGCGTGCAGGTCCGGCCAGGAGCGGGACGGGTTCCGCGCTGCCGCGAAGAAGTCCAGGGAGCGCAGTTGCGAAGTGGGCGGGGCGTCCGTGCCCGCCTCGATCAGCAAGACCGACCGGGACGCATCTAAAGCAGTCCAATCGGGAAAGGTAGGATCTGACGTGGTTCCAGTACGCGCCACGAGACAGGACAGGGGAACCTGTCGCGCACGGTGAAAAACGGGGTACCGCCGAGCACTAATGGATCGATACGTCCATTCCGGTTATCGCCGCGCAAAATGGCCGTCGCTACGCGGCGCGTGCGTACGGAAGGAGAGCAGTGTCCGCTCACGACCGGGACAGTGGACCTTCGCCGCTGCGCCAGCGAGACTTCCAGCTTCTGTGGCTGGGCAGCACCGTCAACCAGATCCTCGCGATGACCAGTCCGGTCGCTTTCCCACTGATCGCGGCCGACCTGCTGGGGGCATCGGTAACGCAGATCGGCCTGATCACCGCACTCAACTACCTCCCGTGGCTGTTGTGCACCCTGCCGTTCGGGGTCTACATCGGCAGATTGCCCCCTCGTGCGGTGCTGCTGGCCGCCGACATCGGGCGCGCGATGTCGATCAGCCTGATCCCGATCCTCTACGGGATCGGGATCCTCGCGCTTTGGCACATCTACCTGGTCGTCACAGCTGTCGGCATGTGCACCGTGGCTTACGAGATCGCGTACCAGACGATTCCGCCGATGCTGTTGCCGCGCAATGAATTGACCAGGGGAAATGCTCGGCTGCAGGCGGGTCGTGCGGTATCGTTCACACTCGGTCCGGCACTCGGCGGGCTGCTGGTGACACTGCTCGGCGCCCCGCTCACCCCCGTGGCCAACACAGTAGGCTTCTTGATCTCCGGATGCTGCACCGCGGCGCTGCGCATCCGCGGGAAGGTGTCCTCGGAAAGGCCGACCGGTGGGCTGGTGCGGCAGCTCGCGGACGGCATGCGGTTCGTCATCGCCGAGCCGCTGCTGCGCACCAGCACCCTCGCCTCCGCGATCGGCAACTGCTGCTTCGCAGGCTACGAGGCACTCGTGGTCGTCTTCCTCGCCCAGGAGGTGACCCTGCCGCCAAGTCAGCTGGGTCCGCTGATGGGGGTGGCCGGACTGGGCAGCTTGTTGGGCGCCGCGCTCGCGGGCAGGCTCGCGAAGCGGCTCGGCTCGGCTCGCTCGGTGTGGCTGCCCGCCCTCGCGGTCGCACCGTTCGGGCTCCTCCTCCCGGCAACCCGGCCCGGCTGGGGGACGTTGCTGTTCGTCGTGGGCACGCTCGTATTCTGCGCCGGCTTCGCCACGTTCACCGTCGGCCAGGCCACGGTGGTGCAGAGCGCCACTCCCCCAGCGCTGCTGTCCAGAGTGGTCGCCTGCACCCGGTTCGCCACCCGGAGCATGTTGTTCTGCGGAGGCCTCGTCGGCGGCGCACTCGGTGGCGCGCTCGGTCCCCGCAACGCCTTGGTCGTGATCATGGCCGGGTGGATACTCGCACCACTGCTCATGGCCTGCTCGCGGGTTCGACGCCTGCGCGACATTCCCGCGCCCGATCCGCAAAAGCACAGCGACCTCCTCTCCCAGTAGTCATGAACCAGGGCAAAGCCACAGGGTCGCGAAACCGCCACGGGCGCGCCGGGCAAGATCGACCAAACCGGCGTCGGCGCAGTGCGAGCGGACGCAGGCGTGGCGTTGCGGACAGGCGTAGTCCTCCAGCACGAGCTTCGGTTCGAAACCCCAAGAGCCTCGACCATGAACCGGCTCGTCGACGGCGCGCTGGCCCGGAACCTGACTCCGTTCGTGGAGGTGCGGACCCGCGGGGAGATCGACGCGGTCCGCAACCCGGCGGAGTGCGTGATCGCGGTCAACAACAAGGAGATCAAGGCTCGCGAACGCGGGTCGCCCGACCTCGGTCGCAGCCTCGCGCTGCTCCCGGACCTGCGCCGTACCGGCACCCCGCTCCCGGTGAGCGCAGGCGGGGTCGACTCCCCCGCCGACGCCGCCGGACTGCTGGCCCGGGGATACCGGGCACTGCTGGTCGGAACCGCGCTGCTGCGCGCTCCTGCGATCAGCGCATGGGTCGCGGAACTTCGTGAACGCATGGCTCACCCCGGGCTGCCGACGGCACCGGGAACAACAACGCCGACCTCTACCGGGATCTGATCGTTCCGGCGGAAACCGATGGCTCGACACCGGTTCGCGGCCCTGCTCGAGGAAGCAGGTGTGCACGTGATCGGTGCCCTTGTCCGCGACCGGCAGGAATCGGCCGGTCCGGTCGGACACGGCGCCGGGCGCGTGCGGGCTGGCCCCGGAGCCACCGAACGCGACGCTGATCAGCGCGGTCACGTAGAACAAGTCGGCCGACGTTGCCCAGGGTCATCGACCGTCTTCGGCGAGGTAGACCTGATCGGCGAAGACGTCGAGCACCGCGGCGCAGCCCTGCAGTGCCTGCTCGGCCGCGGCCCGGCGGTCGGCTCCGAGCGAGTCGCGGAGGCGGACCTTGTCGAACCAGCCCCGGAGTTTGGCGAGGTCCTCGTCGTTCTCCTCCAGCTCCGCGTAGGTGAACTTCTCCGCGCTGGTCTCCTTGTCGATCTCGGCCCGGAATCCGCGGCACCGGTCGATGATCTCCTCGTACTCCTCGTCGCGCGCGGCGTTGTAGATCGCGGTGACCTCGGCCGCCCCGGCGAGGACGTCGCAGCGCATCAGCTGGGCGGTACCGCCCATTTCCCCGATGTCCTTGCGCAAGGACCGCAGCGAGCGTTCGTGGGAGCTCGACTCGGGCAGCACGGCGGCCGAGTTCTGCAGGTAGACCGCGCCGATGCTCTTCAGCCTCCGCCACACGCTCGCGCGCAACCGGGTCGGTTCGCGCGGGACCCGGTAGACGAGCATCAGCCACCCCGGTGCAGCCTGCTCACGATCAGCGGCGTCGGTCACGGCCACCAGCCTGCCATCGCGCGACCGGCCCCGTCATGGATCTCAGGACGGCTCGGCACTCCCCGCCCCGACTGGGCCTGCAGCGGTCCTCGCGGCCGATGGGAAAACGAAAACGACTCGGCGTTGCCGCCGAAAGCTAACCGCGGTTAGTATTCGAAGCTGACCGGTGCGGCACCGCCGACGTCCTTCCGGCCATTCTCCCGCACATTCGCGCCGATGCGCGGCAACTCCGCCCGTTCGATGGCATCGTCCGCCGGTCACGCTACGAACACCTTTCGTCCGCGGGTCGTTGATGCTCGCGGAACCGCCGGTTCAGACTGTTCGAAGCAATAGGTCAACGGGTGCGGAAAAGTTCCCGAACTACGCGTTGAATTCTGCGAATCCCGAAACCACTTCGTTTCCGCGCCCCTGATCTCGAACACCTTGGGAGTCGCATGGCAACGTCCACCACCGGCCAGCCACCCCCTCCAGAGGAGAAATCGCAGCACACCGGCTCGGTTGATGCCGTGGAACGCACGGGCGCGGCCAAGCCGCGTTCCGGGACGGCGGCACTCGCCCGCCGGGTGCACTTCTTGGCAGGTCTCGCGGTGGCGCCGTTTCTGGTCATCATGTGCCTCACCGGCCTGGCGAACGCGTTCACCCCGCAAATCGTCAACACCGTGCACGGGCAGGAATTGTTCGCCGATACCGGAACCGGCTCGCCGCGACCCGCATCGGACCAAGTCGCCGCAGCAGCAGCGGCGCATCCGGAAGGAATCGTGAAAGCGGTCATCCCGCCTCCTGAGCCGGACCGCACCACCCGCGTCGTCCTGTCGGTGCCCGGCCTACCGGACATCGACGAATTCTCCGAAGAAGACCTAACCGTATACGTCAACCCGTACACCGACCACGTCCAAGGTGAACTCACAACGGTCAAAGATCGCCCGCCCGCCCAGGTGTGGTTGCGCAACGCCCACGGCAACCTGCACCTCGGCCCACCGGGCAGGCTCTACTCCGAATTCGCGACCAGTTGGGTCCCGCTGATCGTTCTCGGCGGCCTCGTGCTGCGGCTCGGCCGACGACGCTCTCGCGGATTGCTGACTTCGTCGCGGCGCTCCACCAGCGAGCACGCGCGACTGCGGGGCTTGCACGGCTGGCTGGGCTTGTGTCTCAGCCTCGGCCTGTCGGCGCTGGCCGTTACCGGGTTCTCCCAATCCAATTTCGTGGGCGACCGGGTGGACCAGCTGCTCACGACACTCGATTCCGGCGAACCGAGCCTCGAATCCGAGAAGGTCGCCGCGCCACCGGGCGCAGCGCGGATCGACATCGACCGCGTGCTGGAAACCGCCGGTGCCGACGGCCTGCGCGGAGAACTGACCATCACAGCGCCCTCGGAACCCGGCGAGGTGTTCACCGTCGAGGAGACCGGCGAGGGCTGGCCCGTCCAGAGCGACAGCATCGCGGTACACCCCTACACCGGGCAGGTCACCGAACGCCTCGCGTTCGACGACTACCCGCTGCTGGCCAAGCTCAACGTCCTCGGCGTTCGGGCGCACGACGGAACGTTGTTCGGCATCCCCAACCAGATCGTCGTGTCCCTGGTCGCCCTCGGCACCCTGGTGCTGATCGTCCTGGCCTACCGGATGTGGTGGAGCCGTCGCCCGCGCGGCGCGTCGTGGCCGCCCGCCCCACCACCGATCTGGCGCGCTCACCCGAAAACTGCGCTGCTGGCACTGGTGACCGCTGCCGCGATCCTCGTCTGGGTGCTGCCCGTCGTCGGCACCACCCTGATCGGATTCCTCGTCACCGACATGGTCATCAACGCCGTGAAGCGTCGGCGGCGACCAAGAACCTGAAGCGAGCGTTGCACCGCGCGAGCCGACACCGCCCAGCACCGACGACCGTTCAGCCGCGTTGGAGCGGCTCGCGGTGCGCCGCAACGCGCCGGAAACCGACTCCGCCGCATCCGCACCGGGAGGCGAATTTGAGACCCGATGACTCGAAATTCGAGGCCAACGACGCCTTGATCAACGCAGTGCTGACCGATCCCGCGTCTGCCACGGACATCGCATCGCACGCGGCGCGGCAGGAGGTGGGCCTGGTCGAGGTCCGTGCAGATCTCGCCGGTGACCCCGACCCGGTCCAATTGCGCGAGCGCTTCGGTGCCCGTCTGCTTTACTGCCTCCGCAGCCCCGGCCGAGGTGGCGGGCTCGACGTCGCGCCGGAGCAACGCCACGCCCGGCTGCTGTCGGCGGCCGAGCATTACGACGTGGTCGACTTGGAAGCCGAGCACGACCTGGTCCCCGAGCTGCTGGACCGGATTCCGGTGCGACGGCGCCGCATCTCGTGGCATGGAACCGCCGCGGAGCGCGACGTGCTGCACGAGCGCTTCGACCGGATGGCGGCCATCGGTGCGGAGCTCTACCTGCTCACGACGTCCGCATCGCAGCCCGAGCAGGCGCTGGTACCGCTGCGGTTCCTCGCCGACCTCGGCCGTTCGGATGTCACCGCGTTCGCGACCGGAACCGCCGGGTTCTGGAGCCGCCTGCTGGCGCCCTGGCTCGGTGCTCCCGTCGTGTTCGGCAGGTTGGACGGCGACGACGCCGAAGTCCCCACCGTCGAGCAGCTGGTCGCGGACTACGGTTTTCCCCGGTTGCCCCCGCTGAACACCGTCTGCGGCATCGTCGGCCGCTCGGTGCTGGCATCGGTCTCGCCGCGGCTGCACAACGCCGGCTACCGTGCGCTCGGCATCCCCGCGTTGTACTTGCCGTTCCAGGTGGAGGAATTCGAGCCCTTCTGGGGCGCGGCCGCCGAGTCCGGCCTGAGCGAACTCGGCCTCCCGTTGCGCGGGGCCACCGTCGTGTCACCGCACAAGGAGGCGGCGCTCGCCACGGCAGGCACCGCCAGTCCGGCGGCGCGCAGTTCGGGTTCGGCGAACTCACTGGTGTTGCACGGGGATTCCTGGCGCGCCGACACGTCCAACAACCCCGCGATCAGCCTTGCCCTGACCCGCTTCGACATACCCGTCTCCGGCCGCAAAGCCGCCGTGATCGGTTGCGGCGGCGCCGGACGCGCCGCCGCCCTCGCCCTCGCCGGCTGCGGCGCGGACACCGTGCTGGTCAACCGCGATCCCCGTCGCGGCCGTGCCGTCGCCGAACTGCTCGGCTTCGAGTTCACGCCCTTGGACGAGTTCCGCGCGGACGGATATTCGCTTCTCGTGCACGCGACACCGGTGACCGGCCAGGTGCCGTTCCGACCGGCCGAACTGCCCGGCGACGCGGTCGTCGTGGACATGGTCTACGCCCCGGAGGAGACCGCGGTCAGCGCGGCCGCCCGCGATCGGGGTCTCGCCGTCATCGACGGGTGGGACGTGCTGCTCGCCGACGCCGGTTGCCAGTTCCACTTCATGACCGGACAGCGAATCCCCACCGAGCAGACCCGCGCGCTGCTGCAAGCGGCGCGGACGGCCCGGCGCGACCGCTCCCCGAACCGCTGACCAGCCGAACTCCGACAGGAAGGACCACACGTGGACCTCAACGGGACCTTGGAAGCAACGTGGCTGCACGAACTCAGCCCTGGAAGCCGCGACCTGCTCGGACGTGCGGGCGAAGTCGCCGAGGAGTGCGCCAAGCGTGCCGACGAGCACGACCGGGCGGCGACGTTCCCCGGCCGGGACTTCGACGATCTGGCCACCGCCGGCCTGAACGCAGCCACCGTTCCCCGCGAGCACGGTGGACTGGGACTCGGCCCGCTCAACGGTGACACGCTCGCGCTGTGGCTGATGACCAAGGAGCTGGCCAGAGCCGACCTCTCCCTCGGCCGATGCTGGGAAGGGCACACCAACGCGCTCGTGCTCATTCACGCGCTGGCCACCGAACAGCAACAACAGCGCTGGTTCGACGGAATCGTGCGCCGCGGCGAGAAGTGGGTCGCCTGGAGCGGGGAGCCGCAAGCCCGAAAGCCCGGTGAAAGCACCCGGTTCGGCACGAGCATCACCACCGTCGAGGACGGATGGGTCCTGGACGGCACCAAGGCGTTCGCGACGAGCGCGACCGGCGCGGACTGGGCCATCCTGCTGGTCAACACCGCAGGTCCCGGAGGCGCCCGGCACGCGGACGCGCCGGCCGACGGGCTGCTCCTGCTGGCGTGCGACCTCTCCGACCCCACCGTGACCATCGACGACTCGTGGTGGGACCCGATCGGCATGCGTGCCACCGCGAGCCATCTGGTCGAGTTCGACCGGACTTTCCTGCCCGCGCAGAACCTCATCGGTGCGCCGGGCGCCTATCTGCACCAGGGCTGGCAGAGTGCCTTCACCCCGCACTACGCGGCGAGCTTCCTCGGCGCCGCCGAAGGCGCCTTCGCCTATGCGCGCGAATACCTCATCCGGCAGGACAAAACCGCCGATCCCTACATTCAACAGCGCGTCGGCTCCATGGCCGTCAACGTCGAAACCGCTCACCTCTGGCTGGCCCACGTCGCCCGGCTCTGGGACGACGGCCAGCGCACCGGAGCGCAACGCGCAGGCAACCGCGCCCGCCACTTGGTCGAGCACCTCGCGCTGCAGACGGTCGACCACTGCATCCGCGCCTGCGGGGCGCGCAGCCTGGTTCGTCCGAGCCCGGTCGAACGGATCCTGCGCGACCTCACCTTCTACGCGCGCCATGACAACGACGATCACGTCCTCGCCACGATCGGACGAGCGGCGCTCGGGCAGACCCACGATTCCTCGTTCTTCAAACCCTGATCGCGCCCGTTCGCGCGTACCTGTGCAGGAGCTCTCGTGCCGATCGCCGTCGACCGGTCCAAGTCAGCGGGGAAGGAGGGGGCAGAACCCGGGAAATCCGCCAAGCGCTACCGCAGGCGGGTGATCGCCTCGGCTTCGGTGGCGTTGGCCATGACCGCGCCGGCGCAGACCGCGGCCATCTCGGTGTTCGTCGACCCGCTGAGCACGTCGCTGCACGTGTCGCGATCGGCGGTGGCCACGGCCTATTCGCTCGGCTCGCTGGTGGGTGCGCTGCTGATGCCGCTGCTGGGGCGGTTGCTCGACCGCTTCGGGCCACGCCGCGCCATGGCCACCGTCGGGTTCTGCTTCGGTGCGGTCCTGCTGGCGACCGGTGCGGTGACCGAAGTCGCCGGACTGACCGCGACTTTCGTCGGCATTCGCGTCGGCGGGCAGGCAGCGCTGAGCCTCGTGGCGACCACCGCGGTGGCCGTCTACGTGCACCAGCACAAGGGCTTCGCGACCGGTGTGGTCTCGGCGGTCGGCAGCTCTGCGATCTCGCTGGCGCCCCTGGTGCTCGAGCGGCTGATCGGCGAGTTCGGCTGGCGCACCGTGTGGCAACTGGAGGGATGCGCCGTCCTCGCGCTCACCGTGCCCGCAGCGCTGTTCGTCATGCCAAGGCGCGTGCGCACGGACGACGCGGCCGCGTCGAGCACGGCCCAAGCCGGATCGGCGCACTGCGTCGCCTCCGCTTCGCCCTCCCGGGAGACCTCCGCCGACCGGACGCTTCGGCAAGCGAGCCGGACCGCGGTGTTCTGGGTCGTCATCGGCGGTTCGGGCGTATGCAGCCTGGTGACCACCGCGTTGACCTTCCACCAGGTCTCCTTGCTGGGCGAACGAGGTCTGGGCGGCTCCGAGGCGGCCGCGAACTTCGTTCCGCAGCTGCTCGCGGGACTGCTGGCGAGCTTCCTGGTCGGCTGGCTGGCCGATCACGTCAACGACCGAGCGCTCGTCATCGCCATCATGGCGGTCCTCGCACTCGCCACGATCGGCGCCGGGTGGGTCCGTCCGGGTTGGACGGCCGTCGGGTACGGATTGGCGCTCGGCGCCTGCACTGGCGGCGTGCGCACGCTGAAGGCCGTGGTCTTCACCGATCACTTCGGCCCGGGGCATCTCGGAGCTCTGCGCGGCGCGGTGCATTCGGTCGTCATCGGCGCTTCCGCGCTCGGTCCCCTCGTTCTGGCCCTGGGCAGCGAGTGGTTCGGCTCCTATCGAGGCGCACTGGCCGTCCTGTGCGCACTGCCCGCACTGGTCGTCGCGGCGGCGTGCGGCGCAAAACCGCCGCGGCGCCCACGGCGACATCGTGTGCCGTGGGCGACGTCGCCCGCAGCACAGGTTCGCGGATCAGCGCGTCGCCGCGGGCGGCCGGCTGGATTGCGTTCCGGCGAAACGGAAAACCCTTGATGAAGTCGGTCCGGAAGCCGGCGGCTCAGCAGCACGGCGATGGGGCGCTGCCCAGCTCGCGTTAGCCGCACCCCGCGAAGGCGGCGCGGAAGTCACGCGAATTCGTCCGCCCTCGCGGTCACGCCAACGTGCCGGAGAACCAGGTCTCGATGTGCACGATGATCTCCCCCGCGATCACCTCCACTTCGTAGGTGCGCAGCCGTTTCGCCGCGGGGCCGCAGAGCGGGTCACCGGTGCGCACGTCGAACTGCGAGCGGTGCAGCGGGCACTCCACCGACATGCTTTCGAAGCGGCCCGCGCTGAGCACGGCGAAGGCGTGCGTGCACAGGTCCTCCAAGGCGTACACGGTGCCGTCGACGTTGAAGATCGCGATCGCGGGGAAGGCGATGCGCAGCTTGCGTGCCGTGCCCGGCGGGAGCTCCTGCAGGCTGCAGGCCCGCACGCGGTGAGTGGTCCATCCCATCGACCACGTCCCTCCCACGGGCGCTCGCGATCGCGAGCGCGACCGGCTAGTACCCCCTGCTGATCCACTCGTCGAGGTGCGGGCGCTCAGCGCCGATGGTCGTGGTGTCCCCGTGACCGGGATACACCACGCGCGAATCCGGCAGCGTGAACAACCTGTCCCGGATGGACTCGACGATGACACCGAAGTCCGAATAGGACCGGCCGGTCGCGCCCGGGCCGCCGGCGAACAGCGTGTCGCCGGTGAGCACCGCGTCCAGCTGCGGAACGTCGAAGCACACCGCGCCGGGCGCGTGCCCGGGGGTGTGCAGCACGTGCAGCGCGACTCCGGCGACGTGGATCTCCTGGCCGCCGGCCAGGTATCCGTCGGGGTCCCGGCTGCGGTGGATCTGCCGCCACAGCACCAGGTCGTCGGGGTGCAGCAGCAGCGGCGAGCCGGTGGCGCCGGTCAGCTGCGGAGCCACCCGCACGTGGTCGTCGTGCGCGTGGGTGGCCAGCACGGCCAGCACGCGGCGGTCGCCGATCACCTCGCGGATCGCGGCGACGTCGTGCGGGGCGTCGACGACGACGCACTCCTCGTCGTCACCGATGACCCAGACGTTGTTGTCCACCTCGAAGGTCTGCCCGTCCAGCGAGAAGGTGCCGGAGGTGATCGTGTGGTCGACGCGGGCCGCCATCAGAACACCACCACCGAGCGCAGCACCTCGCCGCGCGCCATCTTCGCGAACGCGTCCTCGACTTCGCCGAGCGCGATCTCCTCGGTCACGAACTTCTCCAGCGGCAACCTGCCCTGCTGGTACAGGTCGGCGAGCATCGGGAAGTCCCGGCTCGGCAGGCAGTCGCCGTACCAGGAGGACTTCAGCGCCCCGCCGCGACCGAAGACGTCCAGCAACGGGAGCTTGAGCTCCATGTCCGGTGTGGGAACCCCGACGAGCACGACGGTCCCGGCGAGGTCGCGGGCGTAGAACGCCTGCTGGTAGGTCTCCGGGCGGCCGACCGCGTCGATGACCACGTCCGCGCCGTTGCCACCGGTCAGCGACTTGATCTCGGAGACCGTGTCGTCCTCGGCGGCGTTCACGACGTTTGTCGCGCCGAATTCCGCGGCCCACTCGAGCTTCGTCGGATCGGTGTCCACGGCGATGATCCGAGCCGCCCCGGCCAGCCGGGCGCCCGCGATCGAGCCGTCCCCGACACCGCCGCAGCCGATCACGGCCACCGAGTCGCCGCGGGAGACGCCGCCGGTGTTGACCGCCGCGCCGATTCCGGCCATCACGCCGCAGCCGAGCAGCGAGACCACGGCGGGCCGGGCCGCCGGGTCGACCTTCGTGCACTGCCCCGCGTGCACCAGCGTGCGCTCGGTGAACGCCCCGATGCCCAGCGCGGGCGAGAGCGGCGTGCCGTCCTCGAGGGTCATGGACTGCTCGGCGTTACCGGTGTCGAAGCAGTACTGCGGGCGCCCGCGCGCGCAGGCGCGGCACTCGCCGCAGACCGCGCGCCAGTTGAGCACCACGAATTCGCCCTCGGCGACCTCGGTGACGTCCGGGCCGGTGGCCTCGACGATCCCGGCGGCCTCGTGGCCGAGCAGGAACGGGAAGTCGTCGTTGATCCCGCCCTCGCGGTAGTGCAGATCGGTGTGGCAGACCCCGCACGCCTGCACCCGGACCAGGACCTCACCCGGCCCTGGCTCGGGCACGTCGATCGGCACCACCTCGACCGGCTTTCCACGACCAGGTGCCACCACGGCACGCGACTTGATCATCCGCAGTCCCTTCGAGAAGAACTCCACCGTCCTGCGCGGCGATCCCCGGCTCTTCGCCGTTGCACGCGCGACCCTTCCGGCGAAGCCCGCGAAGACCTCGCCCACGGCGCTGAACCGCACTGCGGGAGTTCGGGGGCCGTCCCGCGCCGATGGCCGCGGCGAAATCGACCGCGTAGCGGACATCGGAAAGCGCTGTCGCGCGCCGCCCGGCCCTGCGTCAGGTCGTCCGCGTCCGCGCGGTCATCCCGGGCCACCTCGTTGCTCACCTCCCGGCCGACGCCGCGCGCGAATCGTTCCCGCGGCATCGGCCCGCTCGGCCGCCCACGCGCACGGCGGGTCGTTCAACGGGAACGGTCCGGACCGAATTCGCTGCGCGGTCGGCGCAAATGCGGTGTTTCCGAGGAAAAGCCTGTGCGACGCAAGGAGGTGGGACAACCGATCTCCAACCACCGGAGAGAGATCGTGAACGAACGGCGGCGGCACCGCGACGAGCGGATCAGAGGCCGAGCAGCCGCCGGATCTCCGGTGCGTGCCGCCGCGAAACGGGCACCAGCTCGTGCGAGCGGGGCTCGGTGATCAGCACGAGTTCGCCCTTCACACCGCGCTCCAGCTCGGCGACCCGGCGCAGGTTGGCCACGAAGCGCCGGTGCACCCGCCGGAAGCCGTGCGGGGTCAGCAGTTCCTCGACGTTGTCCAGGCCGCGAGTGGCCGCCTGGATGCGCCCCCGGTCGGTGCCCAGCCACACGATGTTGCGATCGGCCTCGGCGTAGCGGATCTCCGCGGGAGCCAGCAGCACCAGCCGGTCGTTGCGGATGCCGATCACCCGCCGCGGCAGCGAAACAGCCGCCGACTGGGCGGTGTTCTCGTACGGCTCGCCCTCCTGCATCCCGAACGCGCAGAACATGCCCACCACGTGGTTGGCGTCCACGACGGGGCGCAACGTGACCGGGATCGGATTCTCGCCCGGGCACACCGACAACCAGGCGTAACCGCTCCACTGCGGCCGCTCCACCGCCCGGCTGGTCGCCCAGCGCACGACCTCGGCGAACTCCGGGATGTCCGGCTGCCAGCGGTCGGCAGGCTCGACCACGCCGCTGATCACCGGGCTACCGGTGGTCAGCCGCAGCAACGAGGCCGCCGCGTGGTTGGCCGCGACGACGTTGCCGCCGCGATCGATGGCCATGACCGCGCCGCTGTCCTGCGCGGCCTCGGCGTTGAACTCGGCGAGCACGCTCTTGGACTCGGACAGCGCGCGCCGGTAGATCTCCTGCTCCACGCTCGCGGCCGCCTGCGTCAGCCATTCCGGGACGCGCTCGGACATCGGCGCGTTCCACCGGGAGATGTTGATCGCGGCGACCGGCGAGCCGGTGACCACGTCGCGAATCGAGATGCCCGCGCAGGCCCACTGGTGGAAGCCCTCGCACCAGTGCTCCGGCCCGGTGACGGTCACCGGCCCCGAGACCTCGAAGGAGGTGCCCATCCCGTTGGTGCCGGTGCACTGCTCCGACCAGGACGACCAGGGGGCCATGTTGGCCGATTCGGCCCGCTTGCGGGTGCTCGGGTCGCCCCAGGAGCCCAGGATCCGGCCTGCTCCGTCGGTCACCGCCACGACACCGCCGTCGAACTCGACCTCGCGGCCGGCCAGCGCGCCAAGGCCACCGAGCTTCGCGAAGATCACGTCGTTGTCCAGCCGGTGGTCGTTGTAGCCGGGGGCGTCGGGCGCGACGTGCAGCGTGGGGTCGACTTCGTACCGGTCCCGGCAGCGGTACCAGGAGGCGAGGATCTCCGGGCGCACGCCCTGCTCGACGTCCTCGCCCGTCGCGAAGCTCTCCCACGCCCGCGCGACCCGGCTCGAGGTGGCCACCAGGGAATCGGCCCCGTTGCTGCCGGAACAGCTCGGAACGATCTCCAGAGGTGGCACTCTCCCGGTCATCGCGACCTCCTCGTCGCTCGAAGGGCGGTACCCGCGCAGAATCTATCAGTGATAGCGGTCACAATGTAGCATTCGGAATGCCACTGATTCAAGACATGCGAGCTTTGCGCGACCGATCCATCGCACCGGCCGGAACTCCGGCGATCTCCTCTTTATCGTTGAAAAAGGCGTGTTCTCGCCCCCGATGCCGGACGACAGGATGCCGTGCGTTTTCCGCCGTGCCAACGGATCGACGACGAACGGCGGGCGATCACGGACGAACGGTCGCCGCCGGCTGATGAGCGGTCCGATGCTTCGCCGGCGGTGCCGCGCCCGCAACGACGGGAGTCGCCGCCAAAACCGCCGGAAATCCCGGGCGCAACCAATTGCCGCCCGGCTCGCCGCGCATTTCAATGGTTTTCCCGCCGAGCCCGGACTCCCGGAACGAACCTGCCGCCCGGACGCTTTTACGAGTTTCCGCGCGTGGTGCTCGCCCAACGCGCGCCAGCAGCGGGCGGGCAGTGCGATCGGGGTCGCGTTCGACGCGACCTTCACCGCCGCTGATGCGCGATCCCGGACCGTTCATCACCGCTCGGCCACCGCTCGTGCGAGGTTCGGGCGCGGTTGTCCCAGCCTGCTGGCACTCGCCTCGCTCGGCGTCTTAGCTTGCGATCTCGCGGTGGTCATCCTCCGGCGCGGGATCCGGGCCACCGGTCGGCTCGGTGCGACCAAAGGCGGTCTTGTATGGCGGAAGTGCACCGGCTCGCACCGATCTCCCGGACTCCGGGGAAGTCGACGGTCTACGGGGCGTGGGAGCGCTTCGTGCGGGGTGCGGACGACGTCCGCGGCGTGCGGCCGGAGGTGCTCGTCTCCTGGCTCCGCTGCCGGGACCGATACCGGGTCGATCCGAACATCACCGAGGCGCCGGTCGCGGTCGCCGAGGTCGACCACCCGCTCGAGCACGACGTGGTCTTCGCCGAACTCGGGTTCCGCGCGGCCACCGTGGCCCACGAAGTGAGCAATGCGGGCGGGGTCGTGACCGTCACCGACGCCACCGGCCGGATATTGGCCGAGTGGGGCGATCAGCGCACCCGCGATCGCGCCGCGCAGGCGAACCTCGCGCCGTGGTTCTCCTGGGCGGAGGGTTCCACCGGCACCAATGGCATGGGCACCGCGCTGGAGTCGCATGCGCCGGTGGTGGTCCGGGGCGCGGAGCACTGGTGCCAGGCCTTCCACGACTGGAACTGCGCGGGCGTGGCCGTGCGCGACGTGGTGACCAGCGAACCCATCGCCGCGCTCAACATCTCCTGCTGGCGCAACGAACTTCCCGACGCGGCGGGCGCTTGGTTGTCCAACGCCGCCACCCGGACCCGGTCCACCCTGCGCAAGCGCGCCCAGGACGGCTGCGCCGAGCTGATCGCCGCTTACAACCATGCGCGTGCCCGGGCGGGTGTGTCGTTGGCGGCGTTGGACCCGGCCGGGCAGGTGGTGATCGCCGACGATCGCGCGAGCGTCCTGTTAGGCGTGCCGGGTTCGACCCCCGCGACCGACCCGGCCGCGCGCTGGAACCCCGGATTACCCGAACTGGTCCGGGTCGCCCGCTACGCCGCCGGACAAGCCGCGCACAACCCCGACTGGGTCGGCTCCACCCAGATCTTCACCCACCTCGCCGACGAACCCACACCGATCAACATCCGGCCCGTCTTCCTCGCCGGACACCTCGTCGGCACCCTCGTCGAACTCGGGGTGTCCGACGCCGAACAGCTCCCGCGCGCGGAAGGCGGCGGCAACCAGGGATCACCACCCCGGATCGTGGCGATGCGGGACAGCCGCTTGGTGCTGCTGCGCCACCCGGAGATCTCCTTCGCCGAATCCGAGGGCAACGACGTGTGGCTGACCACCGACCAAGGCCGACTGCGAGCCGCCTCGGGCAGCTTGGACAAGCTCGAGAGCGAACAGGGCGGAGCCGGGTTCCTGCGCGTGCACCGCCGCTACGTGGTCAACATCGGCCGCGTCCGCGAGGTCGAACGCCGCTTCAAGGGCGAGATGCTGCTGGTGATGGACGACGAGCAGAACACGATGGTGCCGGTATCCCGGCGGAACGCCCCAGCGGTGCGCCGGGAACTGGACCTCTGATCGCAAGCATGAGCTCGCCGACGGGCTAGCCGCCGGGATCAGCGCGGCGCTCGACCGGGCGCAGCGCAGCGGAAGACGCGCTTCCTGCGCGCCCGTCCGGCAGCGATCGGGGCTCAGCGCCGGTGGCGCAGCTTCGCCAGGTCGATCCACGCCACCGCGAGGATCGGTACCAGCACCGCCGCGAGCCATTGACCGGCGGTCAACGCGGTCAGGTTCAGCGCGTCGCGCACCGCGGGCACGACCGTGATCAACGCCAGCCACGCGGCGGTGCCCAGCGTCCAGAGCGGCAGGAAGCCGTTGGAGCGCAGCCCCGAGCGCACCAGCGGGGTCCGCTCCGAGCGCATCACCCAGGCCAGTGCCAGGTAACCGACCATCCAGCCGGTGAACGCGAGCGTCTGCGCGGTGGCGATCGGCGCGCCGCTCCAGACCGCCCCGAGGTAGATCGAGATGACGGCGAGGAACAACGTGGCACCGCAGGTGAAGATCGCGGTGATCAGCGGCCGGTCCAGGAACGGGCGCCGGGGGTCGCGCGGCGCCCGTCGCATGGTGTCGTTCTCGGCGGGTTCGGCGGCGAAGGTGGCGCTGCCCGCGATGTCCATGAACATCTCCAGCACCACGATCTGGATCGGGGTGAACGGCACCGGCAGCCCCAGCGCGACGCCGCCGGCCGCGGTGGCGATGAGCCCGACCTTGCAGGCCAGGTAGTAGCGCACGCCCTTGCGCAGGTTGTCGAACAGCTGCCTGCCCTCGCGCACCGCGCGGGTGGTGGTGGCGAAGTCGTCGTCGGCCAGCACCAGGTCGGCCACCTCGCGGGCGACGTCCGTGCCGCCGGCGCCCATCGCGATGCCCACGTCGGCCTGGGCGAGGGCCGGTGTGTCGTTGACGCCGTCGCCGGTGACCGCGACGATCTCCCGGCGCGCGTGCAGCGCGCGCACCAGCCGCAGCTTGTGCTCCGGGATGGTGCGCGCGAACAGCGAGGTCGCCGAGGCCGCCGCGGCGAGCTCGTCGTCATCGAGCTGGTCGATTCGCGGTCCGGTGAGCAGCGATCCGGTGCCGTCGATCCCGATCTCCGCGGCGATGGCCCGCGCGGTGCCCGGGTGGTCGCCGGTGATCATCACGACCCGGATGCCCGCCCGGCGCAGATCGCGCACCGCGTCGGCGACCCCGGGCCGTGCCGGGTCGGTCAGCCCGGCGAACCCGGTCAGCACCAGCCCGGTCTCGGCTTCGTCGCGGTCGATAGCGCCGCCGGGCACCTCGCGCGTGGCCACCGCGATCACCCGGATCCCCTTCGCGGCCATCCGGTCGACCTGAGCGCGCAGGCGGTTCCGGTCGTCCTCGGTGAGCGGCTCGGCGCGTCCCGCGACCAGCCGGCTCGAGCACCGGCCGAGCACGGCCTCGGGCGCGCCCTTGGCGATCAGCAGCGGCCCGTCGTCACAGCGGTGCACCGCGGACATGATCTTCCGTCCGGCGTCGAAGGGGTGCTCGGCCAGCAGCTCGCCGGAGACGCCACCGGGCTGGCCGGGCAGCAGACCGTACCGGTGGGCGGCTTCCAGCAGCGCGACGTCGGTCGGGTCGCCGAGGACGTGCGCGGTGTCGTCCCGGTGCACCACGGTCGCGTCGGTGCAGCCCGCGGCGAGCGCGAGCAGCCACCGCTGCGCGTCGTCGGGATCGCCGTCCTCTTCGCCGACCTGACCGTCGACCTCGCCGGTGGCCAGGTGCGCCAGGATCATCCGGTTCTCGGTGACGGTGCCGGTCTTGTCGGTGGCTACGACGGTGATGGTGCCGAGGGCTTCGGCCGCCCGCAGTTGCTTGACCACCACGTTGCGGCGGGACAGCCGGTAGGCGCCCAGCCCGAGCACCATGCTGATGACGATCGGGAGTTCTTCGGGGATGGTGGCGAAGGCGAGGGTGAGACCGGTCAGGATCATCTCCCGCCAGGGTTGCCCGCCGAGCAGCCCGACCACCGGCACCAGCACGCTGAACCCCAGAGCCAGCCAGGCCAGCCAGCGGGCCAGCTCGCGCATGGCCTGCTGCAACGCCGTGCGCGGCGGCTTCGCCTCGATGACCAGCCCGGTGATCCGCCCGAGCTCGGTGTCCATGGCGGTGCTCAGCACGACCGCGCGGGCGCGACCGGCGACCACGGTCGTCCCAGCGAAGACCAGGTTGGATCGCTGCGCGAGCGGCGCGTCGAAGGCGAGCACCGCACCGGCGTCCTTGTCCGCGGGCACCGGCTCCCCGGTGAGCGCGGATTCGTCGACCCGCAGCCCGGCGGATTCGATCAGCCGGGCGTCGGCGGCCAGCCGTTCTCCCGCGCGCAGCACGAGCACGTCGCCGGGCACCAGGTCCTCGGTAGGCACGTAGCGGACCGCGCCCTCGCGCAGCGCGGGCGCGGTGGGTGCGGACAGCTTGCTCAGCGATGCGATGGCGGCCTTGGCCCGGTACTCGGTGAACACCTCCACAAGCACGACCGCGGCGATCACCAGCACGATCGCCGCGGTGTCCGCGGGCTCTCCCCACAGGCCGTAGAGCACGGCGACCGCGAGCAGCAGCAGGATCATCGGCTCGGTGCTCTCTTCGCGCAGCACCCGCCAGAACGTCACCTGCCGCGGCTTGACCCGCCGGTTCGGTCCGAAGCGCGCCAGTCTGCTCGCGGCCTCCTGCTCGCCGAGGCCGTTTGCAGGCTCGACCCCGAGCCGTTCGAGGACCTCTTCGGACGTAGCCGCGTGCCCGTGCTCGACCACGGGTGACGGCGCGCTCACCGGCGCGTTCCGTCCAGCTGGGACATGCGGGAAAGTGTTGCATCGCCGCGCCGCCCGGTCCGCACCGGACGGATGCGCCTTCTCCGCCGAGCGGCGCACGGCGTCAGCCGGATCTCGGTCGCGGTGGGCGCTCGCACCGGCTCCCCCGGCAACGGCATGGCCATGCGCTCGCCGACGCGCAGCAGGCTCGCGGTTTCCGCGGCAGGTCGTCGCGATCGTCCTCGACCGGACACCGCGGGGTGCGAGCGCGGCTCAACGCCGCGTCGCCGGTGCTCGTTCCGCGAGATCTCCATGGTGCCCTCCGGGACGCTCGGCCGACCGCGGCACCGACCGCACGGGGCCTCGCCGGTGCGGTCGGTGCTCGTCCTGCTTCCGCGCTCAGCGAGCCGCGGCGTTCGCGACCGCGCGCACCGACAGCGCCCGCTGGGCGGCCTCCCAATTGGCTGGATCGCCGCGCCAGGACTCGAGCGCGGGGCCGACCAGCGCCCGGCCGAACGAGTAGGTGAGTTCCCAGGGCAACGAGCCGCAGTTCTGCATGGCCCCGAGGTGCCTGGTCGCGGTCTCCGGGGTCTGCCCGCCGGACAGGAAGGCGATGCCGGGCACCGTCGGAGGCACCGTCTCGCGCAGGGTCTCCACCGTGGTCCGCGCGGCCTCGTCCACGCCGGGCTGCTCCGGGCAGTCCTTGCCGGCGACCACCATGTTCGGCTTGAGGACCATGCCGTCGAAGTCGACCTGCATGAGGGCGAGCTCGTCGAACAGCGACCGCAGCACCACCCGGGTCACCTGCTGGCACCGGGCCAGCGAGTGGGAGCCGTCCATCAGCACCTCGGGTTCCACGATCGGCACCAGGCCGCCTTCCTGGCAGAGCCCCGCGTACCGCGCCAGCGCGTGCACGTTGGCGCGAACCGCGCGTTCCGAAGGGAGGCCGTCCCCGATGTCGAACACCGCGCGCCACTTGGCGAAGGTCGCCCCGAGGCCCACGTACTCCGCGACCCGTTCGCGCAGCCCGTCGAGTCCTTCGGTGACCTTCTCCCCCGCGGCCCCCGCCAACGGCTTGGCGCCGGTGTCGACCTTGATGCCCGGGTGGATCCCCATGGCCGTCAGCGCCTCGGGGAAAGTGCGCTCGTCGGACAGCCGCTGGCGCAGCGTGTCGTCGGCGAGGATGACCCCGCTGATCGAATCGACCAGATCGGGAGTGGTGACGATCAATTCGCGGTAGACCCGCCGTTTCTCGTCCGCGGCCTCCACCCCGACGCTTTTCAGCCGGGCGGACATGGTTCCGATGCTCTCGTCGGCGGCGAGCACTCCGCGCCGATTGGAAACCAGGGTGTTCGCTACTTCGGCCAAGCTGGACATTTGTCGTTACGCCTCCTAGCGCGCCGTGTTTCAACCGGCTGACCGGTTCGGAATATCGCACCATAAACGATCGGGCGACGGCCGCCGTTGCCGGTGCCGGGTGCTCCCGGTCAGGACCGCGAGATTCGGACGGTCGCCCGCAGTCCGGGCGCGGACCGGGCCGGGCGCCGACGGACCCGAGGCGACCGCTTCCCGCCATGCATCCCTTCCTCTTCCTGCGGTTTCACCGCAGGAAGGACGCATACCGAGTAGCCAGGCTGCACGGATCTGTACGTCCGGTCAACGCATTCCGCACGAAGCGGTGCTCCGGCGCCACGAACGGTCCGGAAAACGCGCCAAGTGGATTCGCGGAGCACTCGCGCGAACCCGCAGCGACGTCGTCCCCGGAATTCGCCGACCGACACCTCGGAACGGCTCCGGAACCCATTGCACGGCCCCAGCGGTACGGGTATTCTGAATCGGCTCGACCAAAAGTTACCGGCTTTTGAATCCGATCAGGGGTGCATCTGTGTCACCGATGGAGCGCACCGAAACCAAGCGGGAACTCATCATCGAGGAAGCCTCCCGGATGATGTACGAGCGTGGCACCGGAGTGGGGGTGGATACGCTCGTCAGCGAGATCGGCGTCGCGAAGATGACGCTCTACAAGCACTTCCCGACCAAGACGGACCTCATCGTCGCGTGCTTGGAGCACATGGACGACTGCCACCGGGCGCGGCTGAGCGGGGACATCGACTGGACCTCGTCGCCCAGGCAGCGACTGCTGTCGGTCTTCGACGCCCTCCGCGTCTGGTTCGCCACGCCGTCGTTCCGCGGGTGCGCCTTCGTCAACGCGACCGTCGAGCTCGCCGACACCGCTCCGCAGGTGCGCAACGCGGTGCGCGAGCACAAGAACGCGATGCGCGCGTGGGTGGTCAAACTCGTCGAGGAGTGCGGGCTGCCGGACAAGCAGTTCGTCGCGAGCCAGCTCGCCCAGCTCATGGAGGGGGCGACCACGACGGCACTGCTCGAGCGGGATCCCGCGGCGGCCGACATCGCGCAGGCCACGGCCCTGCAGGTGCTGGACAAGGCCAAGGAGGCGAAGTCCGCCCGTTCGCTGTGAGAGCATCCCGACGCACCAGCGTTCAGAGCCCCAGCGCTTCGGTGACGAACTTCGCCCGACGACGGGAAACCGGGACGACCCCGCTGTAGTTCTCGACGGTGAGCTCGAGCTCCCCGCCGTCCTTGCGCTCCACTTCGCGCACCCGGCTGAGGTTCACCAGGTAGCTCCGGTGCACTCGCACGAAGCCGCATTCCGCGTACTTGTCATCGATGTTGTCGATCCCGTCGATCGCGCACCGGAAGCGTCCGAGATCGGTCCGGAGCCAGACGGCCCTGCCGATGGCCTCGGCCACGATCACCTCGGCGATGTCGAACAGGACCTGCCGCTCCCCTTTGATCCCGACAACACGTCGCGTCGACCCCATGGGTCCTCCCATAGCACCGTCTCGGAAGCCGTTTCGCCTCGCCTGGCTCCGTCCAGGTAGTACTGGTCTGTCCGGCAGCGGCTTTCCCGCGCTGCCCGCCAGGTTCCGGCGGTCGGCCGGTCTCCACCGCGCTGCCGCCTGCTCCGTCGCCGGCTCCGCCGAGTGCGCGGCCCCGGATTCCGGCGCCGTCCGCGGGCCCGCGAGGTAGGAGTCATGACCAGGACGTCCGGGCGGGCGGTGCGGGCGCCGTACGCCCGCACCCCCGCCCGGAGGTTCCCCTTGCTGCACGTCGCGCCGTCGCCGACGGTCGTGGAGGCCGCTGCTGGGGCGATCAGTCCGGCAGGGCGAACACGATCAGCGCGCTGCCGTGGCCCGCGCCGAGCATTCCCGGAATGATGCCCTCGAGCCAGCCACCCCAACCGACCGGCACGGCGACGTACTGCTTGCCGTCGACCATGTAGGTCGTCGCGCTGCCGTGGTGGCCGCTGCCGCACTGGAACTTCCACAGCTCCTCGCCGGTGCGAGCGTCCAACGCGAGGAACTCGCCCGTCGGGGTGCCCGCGAAGACCAGGTCGCCCGCGGTGGCCAGCACCGAGGCCGCCATCGGGTGGGAGTTGCGCCAACGCCACTGCTCGACGCCGTAGGAGTCGAAGGCGCTGACCGAACCGGCCATGTTGTCGATGTCCACCTGGACCGCGGCGCCCCAGTAGGGCATGCCTTCCTTGAACTCACGACGGCGGCGGGTCGCGGTGGCGCCCACGTCGGCGACCGGCACGTAGAACATCTCGGTACGCGGGCTGAACGCGGCGTGCGTCCACTCCTTGGCACCGGCGGGCCCCGGGTAGAAGTGGACGGGTTCGCCCTCCTTGTCCGGGTACTTCCGCGGGGTCACCTTGCCGTCGCGGGTGATGGTGCCCCAGTCGATCCGGTCGACGTACGGGGTGACGTGCTGCAGCTCGCCGTTGGTGCGGTCCAGCACGAAGAAGTAGCCGTTCTTGTCGAAGTGGCCCAGCAGCTTCTTCCCGTCCCGCTCGAACAGGGTCATCTCCATGGTGGAGTCGTAGTCCCAGAGGTCGTGCGGGGTGAACTGGTAGTGCCACTTGATCTCGCCGGTGTCGACGTCGACCGCGACGACGCTGTCGCTGTAGAGGTTGTCGCCCTCGCGGACCGCACCGTCGAAGTCGGGAGCCGGGTTGCCGGTGCCCGCGTAGTACAGGTTGGTCTCCGGGTCGTAGGTACCGGTGACCCAGTGGTTCGCACCGCCGCGGGTCCACGCCTCGCCGTCGTCCGGCCAGGTCTCGGAGCCCTTCTCGCCCGGCTTCGGGATGGTGTAGCAGCGCCAGCGCTGCTGACCGGTCTCCAGGTCCCAGCAGTCGATGTGGCCGCGCACGCCGAACTCGCCGCCCGCGCTACCGGTGATCACCGTGTCCTTGACGACCAGCGGGGCGAGCGAAGCGCTCTCGCCGGCGCGCACGTCGCCGATCGTCTTCTCCCAGACCTTGTTGCCGTTGGTGGCGTCCAGCGCCAGCAGGTGGGCGTTCGGGGTCACGAAGTAGACCTTGCCGTTGGCGATCGCGCAGCCGCGGTTGACGTTGCCGCAGCACAGCGACACGTCGAAGGGGACCGCGTGCTTGTAGCGCCAGAGCTGCTCGCCGGTCTTGGCGTCCAGCGCCCAGAACCAGCCGTCCCAGCCGGTGACGTACATGACGCCGTCCACGACCATCGGGGAGGTCTCGAAGGCGTAGGTCGACGCACCCGCGATCTGCCCGGAGGTGCCCGCTTGGAAGATCCAGGCCGGACCGATGCGCTTCACGTTCTCGGTGTTGATCTGGTCCAGCAGGCTGTACCGCTTGCCGTCGTAATCACCGTAGTAGGTGATCCAGTTGTGCGATTCCGAACGCGCGTTCTTGATGCGCTCGTAATCGATGTTGTCGGTCACCGCGGGGGCGGTTCCGGAAATGGCGCTCAGCGCCCCGTGGTCGATCGCCTCACCGGCGTCAACGTATTCGACTGTCATGAGTTCGTCCCTTTCTACCGGCGCGGCTGGTCGGGGCGGTCGAGACGGGCTTCCGGCGGCACTTCGCCGAGCACGACGATGGCGGCGGTCAAACCGCGGCCCTCGTCGTTCCCGCCGGGCGAGCTGTACCAGTAGTAGCCGGGGCCATCGAGGTTGAGCCTGGCCTTGCCCTTGGAGTGGTTCAGCAGCCAGAGGAACTTCTTGTCACCGTTGCTCGGCAGCAGGCAGGCGTGCGTGTTCCGGTCGTCGTTGATGACGGTCAGCTCGACGTCACCACCGTGCGGCAGAACCAGGATCGCCGGGTCCCAGGCGATCTGGTCCTCCCGGATCCGGACGGTGGCCTCCATCGTGCCGTCCGCGCGCTCGGTGGCCCGCTCGATCCCGCCGGTTCCCAGCACACGACCGATCGCTGCGCTGTTCTGTGCGTCCAAGCCGAGCTCGTTCAGCAGGTCGTCGCGTTCCTGCGTCGTCGTCATTGGACTTCACCTCCTCATTTCGAATCCATGTCCGGACCGCTCATACCCGCCTGGGGTCGCTCGCAACTGGGTGCGCCTCACGTGCAGGCCCATCGTTCCCCTTTGATCGATGCCTCCGCAGACGATTCCGTTCGACCGGGAAAGGTCCACTCGGCGTGCGCGCACACCGAATCAACAGCATCTCCCGGGTCGTCGCACAGCACGGGACGAAATCATCGGAAACCGCCGGATGAAGTGCGTGCTGAAATTACGTTCCCTCCCACCGGGAACACGCGGACGTGCCGAGCGGAGTTCGCGGAGTGGGCTCCGGTACCGAGTTCCGCTCTTTTAACCTGTGGTACTCGACAATTTTACGGTGGCGGGCACCACACCGGAAGGGCCGACCGCTGACCCGGTCCACCGCACCGCTCGCACGGAATGAGCTACCGCCCAACCGGGCTCGTGATCCCGGCTCCCACCGAGTGGACCCGCCTGCCGGGTGCCGCGGCGAGGCCGCCGCCACCGGAATCCCTTGCGCTGCCTGAACGTTCCAGCTGCGACATCGGTGTCAGAACCCGGACCGAGCAGGCCGCGGAGGCCCGCGAGCACCGCTGCGGCGCTCCCGGCAGCTGGGCGAAGCGCCGCTTTTCCGGGGCTCCGTTCACCCGGCGTGCGAAAGCCCGCGCGGACCGGCGTGGTCCGCGCGGGCTCGGTGGGAATCGCCGCGCGTTTCACCGCAGCACGTGCTCGGGCGAATCGTCAGGTCAGGTCGAAGCGGTCGAGGCTCATCACCTTGTGCCACGCGGCCGCGAAGTCCTGCAGGAACTTCTCCTGCTCGGCGGCGTAGACCTCGGCGATCGCGCGCAGTTCGGAGTGCGAGCCGAAGACCAGGTCCACTCGGCTGGCGGTCCACCGCGGCGCGCCGGTGGACCGATCGCGGCCCTGAAAGGTTCCGGGCAGACCTCGTTTCGGCATGTCCGGCACCCATTCGGTGTCCATGTCGAGGAGGTTGGTGAAGAAGTCGTTGGTGAGCAGGCCCGGCCGGTCGGTGAGCACGCCGAGCCGGGAATGCCGGTGGTTGGTGTCCAGCACGCGCAGCCCGCCGACGAGCGCGGTCATCTCCGGGGCGGAGAGGGTGAGCAGGTTGGCCCGGTCGACGAGCTGGTACTCCTGCGGGAGCCGATTCGCCTCGCCGTAGTAGTTGCGGAAGCCGTCGGCGCTCGGTTCGAGCGCGGCGAAGGCCGCCGCGTCGGTCCACTCCTGGCCCGCGTCGGTGCGTCCCGGGGCGAACGGCACCTGGACGTCGTGGCCCGCCAATGCGGCGGCGTCCTCCACCGCGGCACAACCGGCGAGCACGATCAGGTCGGCCAGCGAGATCTGCTCGTCGTGCTCGGCGTTGAACAGGTCGCGGATCCGCTCGAGGGTGGTCAGCACCTTCGCCAGCACTTCCGGGTCGTTGGCCGCCCAATCCCGTTGCGGCGCCAACCGGATGCGGGCGCCGTTCGCGCCGCCGCGCTTGTCGCTGTCCCGATAGGTCGATGCCGAGGCCCACGCGACGAACACCAGCTCCCGGACCGAAAGGCCCGAGGCCAGCACGCGGTTTTTCAGCTCGGCGAGGCTCTCGGCCGTGACCAGCTGGTGCTCGACGGCGGGGACCGGGTCCTGCCAGAGCATCCGCTGCTCGGGAACCAGCGGGCCGAGGTAGCGCTGGATCGGGCCCATGTCGATGTGGGTGAGCTTGAACCATGCGCGCCCGAAGGCGTCCGCGAGCTGCTCCGGGTGCTCCGCGAAGCGCCGCGCGATGGGCGCGTAGACCGGGTCGTCCTGCAGCGCGAGATCGGTGGTGAGCATAGTCGGGCCGCGGCGGGTGTCCGGGTCGTGCGGGTCGGGAACGGTGCCCTCGCCCGCGTCGTCCCGGGGAATCCACTGCCACAGCCCGGCGGGGCTGAGCTCCACGTCCCACTTGTACGCGAACAGGGTCTCCAGGAACGAGTTGTCCCACCGGGTCGGTGTGGGGGTCCAGATGCCCTCCAAGCCGCTGGAGATCGCGTCCGACCCCTTGCCCGTGCCGTGGCGGTTGCGCCAGCCCAGGCCCATGTCCTCCAACGGCGCGGCCTCGGGCTCGTCGCCGAGGCTGCTCATGATGTCGGCGGCACCGTGGGTCTTGCCGAAGGTGTGCCCGCCTGCGATCAGCGCGACGGTCTCCTCGTCGTCCATCCCCATCCGCGCGAACGTGGTGCGGATGTCGCGCGCCGAGGCGACGGGGTCGGGCAGCGTCGCGGGGCCCTGCGGGTCGACGTAGATCAGGCCCATCTCGTCGGCGGCCAGCGGTTCTTCCAGGTCGCGCACGCCGGTGTGCCGCTCATCGCCCAGCCAGGTCCGCTCGGGCCCCCAGTAGACGTCGGCGTCGGATTCCCAGGTGTCCCGGCGTCCGCCTGCGAAGCCGAGCGTGCGCAAGCCCATGGTCTCCAGCGCTCGGTTGCCCGCGAAGACCATCAGGTCCGCCCAGGAGATGCTGCGGCCGTACTTCTGCTTGACCGGCCACAGCAGCCGGCGGGCCTTGTCCAGGTTGCGGTTGTCCGGCCAGCTGTTGGTCGGGGCGAAGCGCTGCATGCCCGACGAGGCCCCACCGCGTCCGTCGCCGATGCGGTAGGTACCGGCGCAATGCCAAGCCATCCGCAGCACCAGCGGCCCGTAGTGCCCGAAGTCGGCAGGCCACCATTCCTGCGAGGTCGTCAGCACCTCGTCGATGTCGCGGGCCAGCGCGTCGAGGTCCAGCTCGGCGAATTCCGCCGCGTAGTCGAAATCCCTTCCCAGTGGATTCCGCGACGGGTGGTGCTTGGCGAGGATTCGGAGGTTGAGGCGGTCCGGCCACCAGTCGCAGTTGTCCCCGCCGGCGGCCGGGTGGTTGCGCACGCGCTCGGCGGTCCGGCGAACGCTCTGGTCGTAGTTGCGGCTGATCGCCACGGCATCGGGATTTTCCGGCATGGAAGCTCCTCTCAGCGGCGCGTGACGCCCTCAGATGCCCAGCGCCCGGCGCACCGCTGGGGCGTTCCGCCGGGAGACCGGCACCATCGTCCGCGCCTCGTCGTCCATCACCAGGGCAAGTTCGCCTTTGAAGCCGCGTTCGACCTCGCGGATGCGGCCGATGTTGACCACGTACTGCCGGTGCACCCGGAGAGCGGACCCGCCCAGCTCGGTCTCGAGCTTGTCCAGGGCCGGTGAAGCGGCTCGCAGTCGGCCTTGGTCGGTGGTCAGCCACACGTCGTTGCCCTCGGATTCGGCGAAGGAGATCTCCGGGTGGCGCAGCAGCACCAACCGGCTGTCCCGCATCGCCACGATCCGGTGCCCCTGCGCCTGGTCGGAGGCGGCGGCGCCGCCTTCCGCCCGCGGGAGCTGCTCGGCGTCGGACACCCCGAGTTCGACGAGGGTGCCGACGAGGTGTCCGGACAGGAACACCGGCCGGATGCTGATCGGCGTGGGTTCGTCGGCGAGGTGGGTGAAGATCTGGGTGGAACCGACCCAGTCCCGCGTGTGCGCGGCTTGTTCGGCCGCGTAGCGGGCCACCCGGACCAGCTCGGGCAGACCCGGGTTCCAGCGCGCCGCCGGGTCGGTCGCGGGGGTCGAACCCGGCACGCCTAACAGGACGCTCGCGCGATCGTCGGCGATCACCACCTGCCCGGCCGGGTCCAACGCCGCCAACGACACACCCGCCCGCGCACGAACGTGGTTGCGCGCGTGGTCGTACGCCGCGATCAGCTCGGCACCGGCGTCCCGGGCGCGCCGCCGCAGCATGAACTGCGTCCTGCTGGCGGCGTTGCTCAGCCAGGCGCCCACGGACTCCGGAAGCTCGCTGCGCCAGCAGGAGATGTTCACCGCCGCGACCGGCTCGCTGGTCACCACGTCGCGCACCGCCACGCCCGCGCAGTTCCAGTCGTGGAAGGCCTGGCACCAGTGCTCCGCGCCCCGGACCACCACCGGCGCATGCGACTCCAGCGCGGTGCCCATGCCATTGGTACCGGTGGAACCCTCCGCCCAGGAGAACCACGGCGCCAGGTTCGCCTCGGCGGCGTAGTTGCGGGTGTCCTTGTTGCCCCACTCGGCCAGTACCCGGCCGGTGGCGTCGGTGACGGTCACGACCCCGCCGAGATCGCTCACCTCGTTGACGACCGAGGCCGCGCGGAACCCGAGCTCGGCGAAGACCACATCGTGCTCGAGCGTGTGGTCCACGTCCGTGATGGCCACCGGAGCTTCGGCCAGATACGGATTGACGCGGTACTGGTCGCGGCACCGCTGCCAGGACAGCGCCACCTCCGGCCGCACACCGCGGACGTCGTCCGCACCCCGCACGAAGCGCTCCCACGCCCCGTAAACCGTCGACTCGCCCCCGCCGCCCGTCTTGGCGCGGAGCCGGTGCACATCTGCCATCCGAGACCGCCTTTGGTCCGTCACCGCCCCGGAACGCGCGAGGCCGGTGCGACCGCACATCACGTCGCGTTCCGAGCCGGTCCGCGTCACTACTCCGATTTCGCACGCCTGTCGGAAACGCCGAGAACTCCGGGACCCGGTCGATGCGGCCCGAGTGCTCGCACGACTCATGACCGCGCATCGGGCGATGAACCGGACGCAGCCGTGCGGCTTTTCCCGCGCTCCGGCTTCCCGACGTGGAACGGAAAATTACGTGGTGGGAGATTCGGCCGACAAGGCGAGCGCGACGACCGCTGACCAACGGCGCACGAGCGGCGGCCTCGCGACAACCAGCGGTGGTCATGCCCCTCCTTCCCCGCGATCTCCGTCCGGCTCGCCCGCACCGGATCATTCGCCGGAACGGCCTAGTCGGTGTCGAGTGGAACCCCGCCGAAAGCCGTCAGGCTGATGACGAAGTAGGCGGCGTAGAGCGCTAGCAGCACCCCTCCGTGCCAGCGGCGCAGCCGCCCGGTGGCCAGGAAGATCGCCGACAGGACCGTCATGCCGAGCAGGACCGGCAGGTGCCAGGACAGCACGTTCTCGCCGATCGTTATGTCCCCGCCGAGCAGCAGGACGATCCCGAGCTTGCCGGTCAGCGAGAACACGACGCTGCCGATGACGTTGGCGACCCCGATCTCCGGCGCGCCCCTGCGGGCGGGCTCCACGGTGAGGAAGACGTCCTCGAGCGACAGCGCCAGCGTCGCGATCGTGACGCCGAAGACGGTGCCGTCGATGTCCAAGGTCTCCAGCAGTCCTTCGGTGCCCTGTCCGGCGAGCGCGGCGCCTCCGATCAAGCCGGCCAGCGCCAGCACCGCGAACAGCAGGCTGATCGGCAGGGACCGCTGCCTCGCTGCCAAGAAGCCCTGGTCGATCCGCAGGTCGCCGGGCAGCTCGAAGCCACCGCCGCCCGGCTCCGTCGCGGGCGGGCGAGCTGGCGACCGCTCACCGGCCGCGCCGGATTCCGAGGTGGTCGCGACGCTGACCGCACCGGCCTTCTCGACCTGCTCGTAGAACTCGGCGTTGCGGAACACCGGCCGCCGCGCTGCGTACTCGCGGTAGCCGATCCAGCCCACGAACACCGCGAACAGCACCACCAGCACGACGCCCATGGACTGCGTCAACGCGCCGGTCGAGGCGAACAGCGACATCGCCGCAGGACCGGCCGCGAACAGCACGAGGTAGTCCTTGGGGACGTCCACCGGGCACGGGGCGATGAGCGCCGCCAGTGCGAGCACGATTCCCATGATCGCGATCGTGGTGCCGATGACGGTGCCGAGCGCCGCGTGCTGCAGTTCCTCGACATTGAGCACGATGCCGTAGGCGAGGTCGTCGAACTCGATCCCGGTGAACAGCACGGCGACCAGGAACAGCGAGACGACCCACCTGCTGGACACGCCGACCAGGTTGCCGATCAGCTTCTCCGCGCAGTACACGAGCAGCGCGATCCCCAGCGCGAACTCCAGCGCGGCCATCATCGGAAGCTCCGCACCGGGCCGGCGCCGGGGAGTTCGGCATCGCGCGGCTCGCCGGCGCCGCCGTCCCGGTCGCGGGACGACCGGCAGCTGCGCCGGTAGTCCTGCGGGCCCGCCTCCGCGTCCGGACGGCCGTGCGAGCCGTGCCTCGGAACCAGGTGACCGGTCGCCTCAAGCACCGACATCCACAGATCTCCATCGGGATCGACCTCGTTGCGATGGCTGATGATCAGCGGCATCGGCACGTGCACGAAGCGGCGCCGCCAGCGCACCACGGCGGTCTCGGTGCGCCCGGCCATGGCCGCGTGCACCGCGGCGTGGGCCAGGCGCAGGCAGTAGACGCTGTCGTAGGCGTTGGCGGTCACGCTTCGCACGGCGTAGCTCGGGTCGATGTAGCGCACCGTGGGCGACAGGCCCGCCCCGATCAGGTGCGCCGTGATGGTCTCCCGCAGCAGCGCACCGATGTCGCCCAGCCTGGCGTTGCCGGAGGGATCGGTGGTGTCGGCGAGCAGACCGCGCTCCTGCAGCAGCTCCTGGCCCGCTCCCTCGGCCACTACGACGACCACGAAGCCCTTCTCGCGCACGTGCCGCTCGACCCGGGCCAACAGGCCGTCCGGCCCTTCGAGCGCGAACGGCACTTCGGGGATGAGCACGACGTCGGCGGCGTTGCGGGCCAGCGAGGCGTAGCAGGCGATGAAACCGGAATGCCTGCCCATCAGCTTCACGATGCCGATGCCGTCGGGACTCGCCGCGGCCTCGATGGCGACCGAGTCGATGAAGTTGGCCGCCTGCGCGAACGCGCTCTGGAAGCCGAAGGACTGGTCGGTGTAGGGCAGATCGTTGTCGATCGTCTTGGGGACCCCGATGACCGCGATGTCCAGACCGCGCCGGCGGATCGCCGCGGCCAGGTTCGTCGCGGCGCGCATCCCCCCGTCGCCACCGATGACGAACAGCGCGTCCACCCCGCGCAGGACCAGGCTGTCGACCATTTCCTCGGGCTCCTGCCCGCCGCGCGAGCTGCCCAGGATGGTGCCGCCGGAGTTGTGTATCTCGCGGACCCGATCCGGTGTCAGCTCCTCGGTGTCGTCGCGGTTCGCGGCCGTCAGCCCGCGGAGCCCGTTGCGGAAGCCGAGGATCCGCCGCACGCCGTAGTGCACGGTGAGTTCCTGGACGATGCCCCGGATGACGTCGTTGAGCCCCGGGCACAGCCCGCCGCAGGTCACCACGCCCGCCGTGACGCGGGAGGAGTCGAAGTAGATCTTCCGGCGGGGTCCGGCCGCCTCGAAGCTCGGCAGCTCCTCCGGCGGGAGGTCGTGCTCGGCGAGCATCGAAACGGTGTCCTCGAGCAGCACCCGGTCGCCCTCCGCCACGTAGTGCGGCGAAGTCCGCTTGGCCGCGAGCATTTCGCAGAACGGTGAGTCGTAGCGGCACTCACCAAGGTGGCGAACGCGCAGGTTGTCCAAGTGCATTTTCACCGAATCTCCTAACCGACGACGGCCGTACGACGAGGCCGGCAGATCGATCACTGGGGCGGGCACGTGCCGTCAAGACGTCGGCCGGGGCATGGCGCCGAAGGTGGTGTGCACGACGCGGCGCACCTCGCCGCTGGAGATGAGCAGGGAATCCGCGAGCACCGTGCCCCCGGATTCCCGTGGCTCGTTCAGCAGCGCTCCTCCGGTTACGCCGGTGGCCGCGAACAGCGCTTCGCCGCCGACGAGCTCGTCGCGGGTGTAGATGCGGGCGAGGTCCATGCCCGCCGCGCGGAGGGCATCGGCCTCCGCTTCGCGCTGCGGGGCCAGGCGGCCGAGCATGTCGCCGCCCAGGGCGCGCACCGCCGCCGCGGTCATCACGCCCTCCGGCGTGCCCCCGACGCCGAGGAGCAGGTCGGCGGAGCCGGACGGGAGCAGCACCTCGAGGCTGCCGCCGACGTCGCCTTCCGCCGGGGCGTGCACGGCAGCGCCCGCCTCCAGCACCCGCTTGATCAGCTCCTGGTGGCGGGGCTTGTCCATGATGACCACGCGCAGCTCGCCGACGTGCTTGCCGAGCGCCCCGGCGACCTTGCGCAGGGTGCGCTCCGGGGTGTCGGCGAGATCGACGACGCCGTTGGCCTGCGGCGGCACCACGATCTTGTCCATGTAGAAGCCGGGCCCCGGCGAGAACATGGTCCCGGATTCGGCGAACGCGATGGTGGCCATCGAGCCAGGCAGGTTCTTCGCGCAGAACGACGTGCCCTCGAGCGGGTCCACGGCGATGTCGAAGTCCGGACCCGCACCGCTGCCCACGGTCTCGCCGTTGAACAGCATCGGGGCCTCGTCCTTCTCGCCTTCCCCGATGACCACCGCGCCCCGGCCCGGAGCATCGGCCAGCACTTGGCGCATGGCCTCGGTGGCCGCCGCGTCGGCAGCCTTCTTGTCGTTGCGACCGGCCCAGGCGTGGCTGGCCACCGCCGCGCTGCGGGTGGCGGTCAGGGCCACCGACTCCAGCGTGCTGATGCCGGTGCGCGGTGCGGTCTCGTGCTGGCGCTGCATCGCGGACTCCTTGCTCGTCGTTGCCTCGGTACGGAGGAGGGACCGGCGAAAACCGGCGCGCCGGGCGATCGGACATCGCCCGCGCGCCACGCGGAGCGAATGCGCTGCCGGCGGAATCCGCCGGTCACTCGAGATTCGCGTGCAGCCGCCACAGCTCGCGGGCCTGGGTGCCGCTGGAGCGCCACAGGGCGTGGAACAGCGCGTCGGTCAGCAGCAGCACCGACTGCTCGAACAGGCTGCCCGCGTACTGGGCGGAGGTCGTCCCGTCGAAGTCCTTCTTGTCGGCCGCCGGGATGACCAGCGTCTCGGTCGCGGTCTGGGCCAGCGCCGAGCCGGGATCGGTCGTCAGCGCCACCACGTTCGCGCCCTGCTCGCGCGCGGTCTCGGCCGCCCGCACCACCCGCGCCGTCGAGCCCGAGCCGGAGGCGGCCACCAGGACGTCACCGGAGCCGATCGCCCGCGCGGTGGTCTCACCCACGACGTGGGTGTCCAGCCCGAGGTGCATGAAGCGCATCGCGGCCATCTGCAACGCCAGGCCGCTGCGCCCGGTGCCGACGGTGAACACCGCGCGCGCCGTGAGCAGCAGTGCACCGGCACGTGCCCACGCCGCGGGCTGGACGCCCCTGCGGATCTGGTCCACCTCGGTGCTGATGGCCATGGTCGCGTAATTGAAATGCGGCGGATTCAGCTTTTCGCCGATATTCTCGTGAGCGGTGTCCGCACCCGTCATTGAGCACACTCCACTGGTCGGTCGGATGTATTCGTCGGTTCAGTGCGCGAGCGCCGAGCAGCGGCGCCGGGCTGCACTTTCCTGGACCCCGCCGGGTTCCGGATCGCGACCCGGACGAATCCCGCTACGAGAGACTGCACGGATCTGTACGTCTGGTCAACGCGGCCGACACGAAGAGAAGGCAGACTCGCACGAACGGTTTCGGGGACCGATCAAACGGGAACCGCAGGAATCCCGCGCCCGTTGCGGCGACACCGCGGGCACCGGGAATCCGGTGCCCGCGGTCGCCGCGTTACCGCCCGGCCGTCGACCGGCGGGCGGGCTCAGTCCTCGGCCTGGGCGACGTACATGGTCACCTCGGCCGCGCACCCGATCTCGACGAACCGGGGCGTTTCCCACTGCGGGGCAACGGGCTCCATGGCTACACCTCCTTTCGGAAGATCTGCGGGCAAGGCCCTGACCAGCCCCAGGGGTTTCCGGAACGATCGGTGCCCCGGCGGCGATGCGAACCACCGGTACCGAGGCCGAGAGCCGCTGCGCCTCCCGGCGCGATGCCGACCGGCTGTTCCCGAAAAGAATGGGCCGCTTCGCGAACAGCGGTGACCGCCGGGTCACGCGGCTGGGCGGGGCCGAAATCCCGAACTCGCCGATCGCGTTTCGATCGGGTCGATATTCGACTGCTCCACGAGGGCCGGTCCCGCCTTCCGGGAACACCCGGCCGATCAGGAGCGCCAGTCATCGTACGTCGGCGCGCATCCGGATCGCAACACCATTCTGCGGCGTTCCCCGAAATACCATTTGGAGGTTCGTCCGCGCCGTCCGTGCTGCCGCGGCTGCCATTCGTTCGGCCGCGGTTGACTAGACGTACAGATCCGTGCAGTGTCACAGGCCGTTGCCCGTTCGCACTCCGACGCGGAATCCGCGGAGAACCGGAACGAGCAGCCGGAAGGATTCGAGGAACGGCGGCACGACGTCGTGATCCACCCACCATTCTGCCCGGAATCGGGAAAGCCGGATGCGGCGGACCGCATCGCGCGCCGCGTGGTGGATCCCGGCGCAGGACCACCCGCGCCCGAAACCGCAACGCCACCACTGACGAGGAGAGCACCGTGAAGCTGCAGGTAGCACTGGACGTCGCCACCCTCGGCGACGCGCTTTCGCTGGCGCACCAGGCCGAGGACTACGTCGACGTCCTCGAGCTGGGCACCCCGCTGATCAAGGCCGAAGGCCTGTCCGCGATCACGGCGATCAAGGCCGCGCACCCGAACAAGCTCGTTTTCGCCGACATGAAGACCGCCGACGCCGGCGAGCTGGAGGCCGACCTCGCGTTCTCCGCGGGCGCGGACCTGGTGACCGTCATGGGCGCGGCCGACGACGACACCGTGCGCGGGGCCGTCGCCGCCGGTGAGAAGCACGGCAAGGACGTGGTCGCCGACATGATCACCATCGTTGCGGACCGGGTCGCCCGGATCCGCGAGGTCTCGAAGCTGGGCGTGTCCTTCGTCGAGATCCACGCGGGTCTCGACGAGCAGGCCAAACCCGGCTACACGATCGAGACGCTGCTCGCGGACGGCCGCCAGGCCGGCGTCCCGTTCTCGATCGCCGGTGGCGTCACCGCCGAGACCATCGCCGCAGTGCAGGACGCCGGGGCGACCGTCGCGGTGGCCGGCGGTGCGATCCGCAGCGCGGCGGACCCGGCCGCAGCCGCCAAGGCCCTCAAGAGCCGGATCCGCTGACCGGACGCAGCAAGTTCGCGGGTGGCAGGGGCCGGATCGTTCTTCGGGGCCCCTGCCACCACATCACCCCTGCCACCACATCACCGCTGCCATCGCCGCTCCGGCAGGGACGACCGAAAACCGGTTCGGGCGATCTCCGGCGACCGGGTGGATTCGCCTCCACCGATCTCCGCGGGACGCGGACACGAGTGGACCGCACAAGTGATCGGAGGATCGCTCGATGGTTGATCAGCCAGGAACGACCTCGCGGCATTCCGCGGCGAGGTGGTCGCCGGCCGAACCGGTGATCGTGGGTTCGGTCCTGGGCGCCGACTACGCGCAGCTCGGCGAGGAGGTCGCGAGCCTCACCAACGCGGGAGTCGGCCGCATCCAGTGGGACGTCATGGACCGGCGCTTCGTGCCCAACATGACGTTCGGGCCGGACGTGGTCGCGGCCTGCCGGAAGTACAGCGACCTGCCGTTCGAGGCCCACCTCATGGTGCAGGACCCGGACCCGATGCTGGCCGACTTCGTCGCGGCCGGTTGCGAGACCGTCATCGTGCACGCCGAGACCTGCCCGCACCTGCTGCGGACGCTCGCAGCGATCCGCGAGCTCGGGGCGCAGGCCGGTGTGGCGGTCAACCCGTCCACCCCGCTCGGCTTCGTCCGCCACGTGCTCGACCACCTCGACGAGATCGTGATCATGACCGTCAACCCGGGCTTCGGCGGGCAGCGCTACATCCCCGCGATGGAGGAGAAGGTCTCCGAGATGCGGGCGCTGGTGGACGGCTCCGGGCGCGCGGTGCAGATCGAGGTGGACGGCGGGATCTCCACCGCCACCGCCAAGGCGGCCTGGTGCGCGGGTGCCGAACTCCTCGTCGCGGGCTCCGCCGTCCTCTCCCACCCGGGCGGGAAGCAGAAAGCGGTGGCCGAGTTGCACCGCGCCATGGCGCCGCCACCGCCCGAACAGTGATCACGAGCGGCATCCGCCGAAGGAATTCCGTGCGAGGAAGGGGAAATACCGTGGAGCGCAACAAGATGGCACTGCAGCAAGCGCAATCCTCCTTGCTGCTGGATGCAGCTGCGGTGCTGCGGCGGCGATACGTGCGCGGCGGCCGCGACGACAGCGTGTCCCCCGCAGCGGCGGAAGGGCTGTCCAACTTCCTCGAAGGAATCGCCCGCTCCGAGCCCGCGCTGCACCAGGCCGACCTGAACGAGGCGATCGCCCTGGCACACCGCCTGATCGACGACGACCACCCCGAACACTCGCGGCTGTGGCCCGCCTAGCGCGCCGCCGCGTCCCACTTCCGCAAGTTCGCACGAAGCACCGCGAGCAACCACGAGCGTCAGGAGTGCGCGTCCATGACCGCGATCGAAGCCAACCGTCGCGTGCGCGACGACATCACCCGCTTGACGACAGCCGCCGTCCCCGCCGACTGGACCGACCTGGACGTGCGGGCGATCGACACCGCCCGCGTGCTGGCCGCCGACGCGGTGCAGCAGTGCGGAAGCGGCCACCCGGGCACCGCGATGAGCCTGGCGCCGACCGCTTACGCGCTGTTCCAGCACGTCATGCGGCACGACCCGAACGACCCGAGCTGGCTCGGCCGGGACCGGTTCGTGCTCTCGGCGGGCCACTCGAGCCTGACCCTGTACGTGCAGCTGTTCCTGGCCGGGTACGGCTTGGCGATCGACGACATCAAGGCGCTGCGCACCTGGGGTTCGCGAACCCCAGGGCACCCCGAGTACGGGCACACCAGCGGCGTCGAGACCACGACCGGCCCGCTGGGCCAGGGCCTGGCCAACGCCGTGGGCATGGCGATGGCCGCCCGCCGCGAGCGGGGCCTGCTGGACCCCGAGGCCGCCCCCGGCGAAAGCCCGTTCGACCACCAGATCTACGTGATCGCCTCCGACGGCGACATCGAGGAAGGCGTGACCTCCGAGGCCTCCTCGCTCGCCGGCACCCAGCAGCTCGGCAACCTCACGGTGATCTACGACGCCAACGAGATCTCCATCGAGGACGACACCAAGATCGCCCTGTCCGAGGACACCGCCAAGCGCTACGAAGCCTACGGCTGGCACGTGATCACCGTCGACGGCGGCGAGCGCATCACCGACCTGCTCGAGGCGCTCCAGACCGCCCGGGCGGAGACCGAACGGCCGTCGATGATCGTGCTGCGCACCGTCATCGGCTACCCGGCACCGAACAAGATGAACTCCGGCAAGGCGCACGGCGCCGCGCTGGGAACCGAGGAGCTGGCCGAGGTCAAGAAGCTGCTGGGCTTCGAACCCGAGCGGTCTTTCCAGGTCGACGACGGGGTCCTGGACCACACCCGAGCCGTCGGCGAGCGCGGCCGTGCCGCCCGCGCGAAGTGGCAGGTCGCCTTCGACGCGTGGGCCGAGGCCAACCCGCGGCGCAAGGCGCTGCTGGACCGGATGCAGGCGCGCGAGCTGCCGCCCGGATGGGCCGAGGAGCTGCCGAGCTGGGAGCCCGCCGAGAAGGGCGTCGCGACCCGCAAAGCATCGGCCGAGGTCCTGGCGCACCTCGCCGACGTGCTGCCGGAGTTGTGGGGCGGCTCCGCCGACCTCGCGGAGAGCAACAACACCACGATGAAAGGCGCGGAATCGTTCGGCCCGGAGAGCATCTCCACCGGCACCTGGAGCGCCAACCCCTACGGCCGGACGCTGCACTTCGGCATCCGCGAGCACGCGATGGGCTCGATCCTCAACGGCATCGCGCTGCACGGCGGCACCCGCCCCTACGGCGGCACGTTCCTGATCTTCAGCGACTACATGCGGCCCGCGGTGCGGCTGGCGGCGCTGATGCACCAGCCGGTGATCTACGTCTGGACGCACGACTCGATCGGCCTCGGCGAGGACGGCCCGACGCACCAGCCGGTCGAGCACCTGTCCAGCCTGCGTGCGATCCCGGGCCTGGCGATCGCGCGGCCTGCCGACGCCAACGAGACCGCCGCGGCGTGGAAGGCCGCGCTGGAGCGTTCCGACGGCCCGACCGGGCTGGCGCTGACCCGCCAGGGAGTGCCGACCCTCGAGGGCACGGACCCGGAAGGGGTGTCCCGCGGCGGCTACGTGCTCGCCGAAGCTTCGTCCGGCGAGCCCGCGGTGGTGCTGATCGCGACCGGGTCGGAGGTGCAGCTGGCCGTGGCTGCCAAGAAAGTCCTCGAATCCGAGGGCGAGGCGACCCGCGTGGTGTCCATGCCGTGCGTGGAGTGGTTCGACGCGCAGGACGAGTCCTACCGCCGCGCGGTGCTGCCCCCGGCGGTGCGCGCGCGGGTCGTCGTCGAGGCCGGGATCGCGCAGTGCTGGCACCGCTTCGCCGGTGCGGCGGGAGAGATCGTCTCGCTGGAGCGCTTCGGCGCCTCGGCCGATCACCAGACGCTGTTCACCGAGTTCGGCTTCACCGCCGAGGCGGTCGCCGAGGCTGCTCGGCGCGCGCTGCGCACCACTCGGTCGAGCTGACGCCCGGGCCCCGCACGAGCGGGGCCACCACAGTCGTCCAACACAGCGGAGGATCGATTCCGTGCACGTCTACCTAGGCTCCGATCACGCCGGGTTCGAACTCAAGAACCACATCGCCGAGCGATTGGCCGCACTCGGCCACGAGGTCACCGACGTCGGACCGACCGCCTTCGACGCCGAGGACGACTACCCGCCGTTCTGCGTCGAGGCGGCGCGGCGGGTGGTCGCCCACCAGGGCAGCCTCGGCATCGTCATCGGCGGTTCCGGCAACGGCGAGCAGCTCGCCGCGAACAAGGTTCCCGGGGCCCGGGCCGCGCTGACCTGGAGCGTGCAGATCGCCGAGTTGTCCCGCAAGCACAACGACGCGCTGCTGGCGGGCATCGGTGCCCGGATGCACACGGTCGAGGAGGCCGAGCGCATCGTGGACGCGTTCTTGGGCACCGCGTTCGAGGGCGGCCGCCACCGGCGCAGGATCGACCAGCTGGCGGACTACGAGCGTTCCGGCGAGCCACCTGCGCTGCCGGGCGGCCGACCGGCCCGCGACCACTGAGGAATCCGCGGCGGAAGTTCGACCGACGCGCAGGAGCGCGGAGGCGGTGCGAGACCGCCTCCGCGCTTCTCGGGTTTCTCGCGCTTCCCTGGCTCAGCCGTTCAGGACCGGACCGCCCAGCGGCAGCCCGCGCCCGCCGGTCGCCACCGACATCCCGTGGAGGAACAGGTAGCAGCCCAGCGCGGCGAAGGTGAAGACCACGTACCCGCCGACGGCCTGCAATCCCGCGGACCCCTGCACCGTCGCGATCAGCACGACGACGAGCGCCGTGGTGATCAGCCCGAACAGCAAGGGATACGCGGCCGGCAGGCGCAGCGACGCCAGCGCCAGGAGCCCCACCGTGATCGCCCACGAGGTCAAGAACAGCGCCTGGGTGGCGGTCGCGGCTCCAGCTGGGACTCCGAACCATTCGTGGGTCGAGCCGAGCACGAGAAGGCCGTAGCTCGACCAGAACCCGCTGAAGATGCCGAAAATGGACGCGACCGCGCTCTGGCCGAGCGCGGCCGCCCAAATCGCGGCCACGGTCTGGCCGATTCCGGTGGCGGCCAGGATGATCGCCACCGGGGCGCCGACCGCCTCGGCGGGCACGAATCCGACGAGGGTCATGCCGAGGGCGATCGAACCGACGATGAACGTGGGAACGCCGATGAGCGCGGGGTCACCGGACAACGGCCCGGAAACCGGCTCGGATTCCTCGTTCGAGTGGCTGGCTTGCGCTGCCGTGGCAGCTTCCGATGTGGTCACAATCCGCTCCTTCGCGGTGTTCGGCGCATGCTTCGCGCCGTCCGGATCGAATCCGGCGCCATGCCGGATTTTCGAGTGGACGACGGTTTTCCGGGCGGAGTCGCCGGTGCGGATTCCGAAGAGTTCCGAGCGGGCGCGGCACATCGAGAATGCCACTGGCTCGTGCCGAGGACAACGAGTTGCGAACGAGTGGAAGCCGATTCCCCACGAAGGGCCGGACCCAGCTGCCGAACGGCTGCACCGGGCACCTTCCCGGTTCTAGCCGCGGTCCGCGACGAAGTCCGGCCTTTCCAACGAGATGTCCGCGTGTTTCGACGAGACGTCCTCGCGCGCGCCGTGCAGAACCACTTCCGGGAGCTGAAGAATTCGGCCCGGCTTCCGGGGCAGCGGTTGCACGCCTGAACGCTGCCGGGAAGCGCAGTTCACACCAGCACGCACTACCTCCGGAAGACCGGTTCCGATGCCGGAGCGTTGCCGTTGGCGCGCTCCACGGCCTCGGAGATCAGGTGGTGGTCCGGCGAGTGCACGCACACCGGATCGGTGCGCGCGGCGTCCCCGGTGAGCGCGAACGCCTGGCAGCGGCAGCCCCCGAAGTCGATTTCCTTGCGCGCGCAGCTGCGGCACGGATCGGGCATCCAGTCGGTGCCCCGGAACGCTTGGAACGCGGCCGATTCCGTCCAGATCCATTCCAGCGCGGCGGCTCGCACCGAGGGGAATTCGAGGCTGTCGATGTCGGCGGCCACCGGGCACGGATACGCCATCCCGTCCGGGGCGACGGTGAAGCTGGAATGCGCCCACCCGCCCATGCACGGCTTCGGGTACCGCTCGTAGTAGTCCGGCAGGATCCACAGCAGCTCCATGCGGTCGGCCAGCTCCTCCTTGCGGCGCCGGTAGACCTGCTCGCCGTTGGTCAGCTGCTCCCGGCTGGGCATCAGCACCTCGCGGTTGCGCAGCCCCCAGCCGTAGTACTGGGTGTTGGCCAGTTCGAGGCGCTCGGCACCCCATGAGTCGCAGACGTCGATGATCGAATCCAGGCGGTCGAGGTTGAGCCGGTGCAGCACGACGTTCATGTTCAGCGGCAGCCCGCTGTCGCGGATGATGCCCGCCGCCTCCGCCTTCTTGTCGAACCGCTTGCTGTCCGCGATCAGCGCGGTGGACTCCGGGTTGTCGCCCTGGATGCTCAGTTGCGCGCTGTCGAGGCCGGCGGCGACCAGGCCCTTCGCCCGGCGCTCGGTGAGCCCGAGTCCGCTGGTGATCAGGTTGGTGTAGAGCTCGCAGCGGTCCGCCTCGGCGATCAGCTCCTCCAGGTCGTTGCGCAGCAGCGGCTCGCCGCCGGAGAAGTGCACCTGCAGCACGCCGAGCTCGGCGGCTTCCCGGAGCACCCGCAGCCAGTCCTCGGTGCCCAGTTCTTCCTCGCGCGGCCGCAGCGCCACCGGGTTCGAGCAGTACAGGCAGTGCAGCGGGCACTTGTGGGTAAGCTCGGCCAGCAAGCCGTAGGGCGCGTCGATCATGTTTTCACCCAGCCCTTTTCGCGCGCTTCGCGCAGGAAGCCCAGCACGTCGTCGGATAGCCCGTCGGTCTCGAAGTCGGCTTCCAGCTTCGCGGTGATCTCGGCGGCGGTGCGGGTGCCGTCGCACAGCCGCAGGATCGCGGCGCTGGAGGTGTTGAGCTGCACCACCCGCTCGGGCAGCAGCAGCATGTCCCCGCCGCGGACCTTGTCGAAGCGCAGCCTGGCCTTCGGCACCAGGTGCGGTTTGCCGCCGGGGTCCATCACGAGTCCTTGCCGAACGTCAGCTGCACCGTGTCCAGCAGTGTCCACAGCACGTCGCACTTGAACTCCAGCGCCTGCACGCACGCCTCCTGCTGCGCGCGCGTGGTCGCGTTGTCGCGCACCAGTTCCAGCAGATGCGCGATGTCGGCGGGCTGCTGGGTCAACCGGGTGCGGAAGTACTCCAGGCCCGCGGGGGCGATCCACGGGTAGTGCTCGCGCACGTCGGTGATGCGGCGGCTGAGCAGGTCCGGGGCGAACAGCTCGGTCAGCGCCGAGGCGACCGCCTCCAGCCACGGCCGGTCGCGGCAGAACTCCACGTAGGCGTCCACCGCGAAGCGCACCCCGGGCAGCACCGTGCGGGTGTCGTGCAGCTCCTCGCGGGTGAGCCCGACCGCCTCGCCGAGCCGCACCCAGCGCTCGATGCCGCCCTCGTTGCCCGATGTGCCGTCGTGGTCGGTGATCCGCTTGATCCACCGCCTGCGATGCTGCGAGCCCGGCAGCTTGGTGAGGACGTAGGCATCCTTGATCGGCAGGTTGAGCTGGTAGTAGAAGCGGTTGCGCACCCAGCCGCGGAACTCCTGCTCGGTCAGGTCGCCGGCGTGCATCCGCTCGTTGAACGGGTGCAGGTGGTGGTAGCGCCGCTCGCCGACCTCCCGCAGCTCGTCCTCGAAGTCCGCAGCGGACAACGGCGTCATAGCTCGACCTCCAAACCGGCGTGCCCGACCTCGATGCCCTGCCGCTGCAACCTGCGGCGTTGCGCGGATGCCTCGTCGAGGATCGGGTTGGTGTTGTTGACGTGGACGTAGATCTTGCGGCCGGGCAGCTCGGCGAGCTTCCGCGCGGACCCGTCGGGACCGTCCACCGGCATGTGCCCCATGGACGATCCCGGCTGCCGACCGGTGCCCTGGCGCGACATCTCGTCGTCGGTGTGGAAGGTGCCGTCGCAGAACACGCAGTCGGCGTCGGCGACCTGCGCGGCGAATGCGTCGTCCCAGCGGGGCACCGTCGGGGCGTACACCGCCGTGCCGCCGGTCGCGGTGTCCTCCAGCCGGTAGCCCACCTCCCAGTTCGGGCGGTCCGAGGCGCCCACGTAGCGCGGCGGTTTGCCACCGGTGCGGAACGCGGTGGCGCGCAGGCGCTCGTCCAGCTCGATCGGCTCGCCCGGCTCCACCGGCCGCCAGTCGATCTCGGCGTAATCGCTGAGCAGGTCCCGCACCGGGAACCGCGTTTCGAGCGCTCCGAGCACCTCGGGCGTGCCGTGCACGACGAGGTCCGCGCCCTCGCGCAGCACGAGCAGGCCGATGGTGTGGTCGAACTCGGCGTCGGTGAGCAGCACCCCGGACACCGGGGTGTCCCGCGGCCCGGGTCCGGGATGCAGGTTGGGGTCGGCGGCGATCTGGTGGTGCACGTCGGGGGTGGCGTTGAGCAGGAACCATCGCCTCCCCGTGGCGGAGACCGCGAGACCTGCGTGCGTCGTGGCCCGTTCGGGCCGTTCGCGGGCCGCGCGGCAGCCGCCGCAGGCGCAGTTCCACTGGGGGTAACCGCCGCCTGCGGCGACTCCTAGACAACGCAGCAGCACGGCTCAGCGCCGGTGGAAGTAGCCGGTCGCCTCGGCGCAGACATCGATCACGGTGTATTCGGGCTTTTCCCAGGTCATGCCATCCTCCTAGAACAACGGGACGGCTTCGAGCCTCCGCGATCGGTGGTTGCGGTGACAACACATCGGCAACCAGCGGAACCCGATCCCCGATCAGAGGTGCATTTGCGGGGACGAGCGGCTGGGCGTGCAGGCGCCACACTTCTCGACGGCCCCGAACGCCCCACCGCGATCTTCGCTGTCAACGACAACACCGCCATCGGCACCCTCGCCGCCGCGCACCGCCGGGGACTTCGCGTGCCATTCGACCAGATCGCTCGCGGCGCGCTGGACCTGCTGCTGAGCTCGGACGTCGCCGAACCCCGCACCATCACCACCACACCGGCGCTGATCCCGCGCGCTTCGACCACCGCACCCGCGGCCTGACTCGCGGTCACGTGCAATGGCTGCATGCTCGCGCTGCCGAACATGCAGACGAACCATTGCCCAGGCTTTCCCTTCGGTCGCGCCCGGCCCTACGACTTCCGCACGCTGGCCGCCAGCCTCATCTGCTGGCGCCGACTTCCCGACCAAATACGTTAGGAGCTCTTGGCCGTCACCGTTCGAGAAGAATGGGAGGGCGCGCTTAGCTCCGGGGATTCGCGGGTACTGCCAGGCAGCGGGCAGGACGACGACGGTGCCGGCAGGACGCCTGCTCGGCGTTGATGGGGGTTGGGATGAGCAGTCCACAGCAGCGGACCGGACAGGCAGCGAACACGCGCCGATCCGACCGGTCCGCGGAGCAGCAGGGACATGCTTCCGCGGCGGCCACGACAGCGGCCGGGAAGAATTCACTCAATGTGGATCTGCCGTGCGTCGGTGCGGTCGAATTGCCGCCACCGAACCAATTGGCGTTCATCGGCGGCTTAGCCGTTCTGATCGGAGTCGGACTGATGGAGTGGCCGGTGGGACTCGCGCTGGGTGTGGGCCACGTGCTTGCGACCAGCCACCACAACAAGCTTCTGCAAGACTTCGGCGATGCGCTCGAAGAAGCCTGACCCGTGATCCGCACGGGCACGTCGCCCCGTTGTGCACCGCGGTGGATGTTTTTCGACGTATGCCGGCATTTCATTCCGGCCGGCCGAAGGAGCAACGGTGGACACGTCCGGAACCACGATCAGCGCCGCCGCGGCACTGCGAACGGTGGCAAACGAAGCCAGCGAACGCCATGCAGCCGACCTGGGTTGGTGAGTGAGTCTCGTGCTCGGTCTTGTGCAGGGGTGGTTCGAGCAGGCGACGGCAACGCTGCGCACCGCGGCGGAGGCTAGCCCCACCCGGACGAGTTGGTCGCAGGACGGGAGCACCTGCGTCGCATTGCAGGGCATCGCAGATCCGGACAAGGCGGAGCTGGTCGAGCAGGTGGCCGACCGCCTGCGAGCGTTGGCCGGGGTCCGCTGGGTGGAGGTCAACGCCGCTTTGGGCTGCCTGGTGGTCGGCCACGACGAGGCCGTGATCGAAGCCGCCGAGCTGGTGTCCGAAGTGGACGACTCGGTGGAACTGGTCGGGTTGACCGGGTATTTCGCCGAAACCAGCGTTGCGCATCCGGCCAGTCCGGGCGAACCTTGGGACACGTGGCAGTGATCGGCGCAAACCTGACGGGTCTGGGCTACGCCGCGGTAGCCCGAGCATTGCCGGTGCCGTCATTGCCCAAGTCCGTGCCCGCACTGCTGAGCACCGCGGGCGCGACACCGAAGATCTGGGACGTGGTGCAGTCACGGTTGGGTTCGGCGGCCACGGATCTCCTGTTCGGGGTTGGTAGCGCCGTCGCTCACACATTCGCGCAGGAACCGACGAGTTTGCTCATGGAAGCGGGCCTGCGGCTGTCCGCGCTGCGCGAAACGCAGTCGTCGCAACGGAGTTGGGAACGCTGGCAGGAGGAGTTCGCTCAGGATCCGCAGCGCTACCGGTGCGCTGCCGAACCGCTGCCACCTCGGCCGGTGGCGCTGCCCGCGGGCCCTGTCGAACGAACCGGCGACGTGTCGGCCGCGGCCGCACCTGCCGGTTTCGCGAGCGCGTTGGGGTTGAGCGGAAATCTGGCACGGGCAGAAGGCTTCCTGGTGGCCGCGACACCCCGCGCGGCGGGGATGGGCAGAGAAGCGTTCGCCACCCAGCTCGGCCACGCACTGGCTGAGCGCGACATCTTCGCCCTCGACCCGGGCGCGCTGCGCAGACTCGACCGGATCGACACCGTGGTGGTCGACGCCGACGCACTGCTGACCGGTCATCGAATAGTGCACGACGTGATTGCGCTGGACGAGGACTCGGACGCGGTTGAGCTGTGGCAGCAAGCGAACGAGCTCGTCGTCCGCGGTCGGCGAGAGCTCGCCGAAAACGACGATCAGCGACGGGACTGGACGATCGAAGCGTGGGGCACGCGGTCCAGGTGGCCGGCCGGTCTGCGTGATCGCTTGAGCGAAGCGGCCGATACCGGCGCGCGGATTTGCATGCTCCGGCGCGGTGCGACGCAGGCCGCGGTGGTCGTGATCGTCGATGAGCTGGAGCCGCTGGTCGATCAGCTGCTCGCTGCCGCCCGAGCGGCCGGTTCGCTCGTGCTCGCCGGTGGCGGGCGCCGGTTGGGGGCACGGCTCGGCGTCGAGCAGGTTGTCGCCGGCGGATCGCGGCTGGCGGGGTCGGTGCGCGCGTTGCAGGCCCAAGGCGCCGGCGTGGCCCTCGTTTCGGCGCGCGGGTACGCGGGCCTGACCGCCGCCGACATCGGGCTCGGGGCAGTCACCCGCGACAAACCGGCGCCATGGGGCGCGCACATCTTCTGCCGCCCCGGCCTGGGCGGTTGCTGCGTGGTGCTTCGGCTGTTGCACGAGGCGCACCAGGCCAGTCTTCGTTGTTCCAGGATCTCCGCAGGCGCCTCGCTCGCGGGCGGCGTGCTGGTGATGCTCGGACCGGCCGGAACCAGCCAGCAGCGCGCAGGCATTCCGGTCACGGTTGCTGCTGCCATGGCATTGGGCATGGGCACGCTGTGGGGTTTTCAGGCCGGGCAGCGCCCGGTTCCACGTGCCGCTTCGCGCACCGCTTGGCACAGCATGTCGCCGGCCCAAGCACTCAAAATGCTCGGAAGTTCAGCAGCGGGCTTGGGCGCGGACGAGATCTCACGCCGCTTCGAAGACCAGCAGCAGGTCGGTGGCCGACCGGTCGGCCTGCTCGGCGCAACTCTGTCCGAACTGGACAGCCCCCTGACTCCGGCACTGGCCGGTGGCGCGGGCATTTCCGCGAGCATCGGAGCCCTCACCGACGCCGCTGTGATCGGGGCGGTGCTGTGCATGAACGCGCTGCTCGGCGGCGTGCAACGGGTCCGGGCGGACCGCGCGCTGAGCAGGCTGATGGAATCCAGCGCCGTATCGGTCACCGCGATCCGGGACGGCGGGCAACAACAGGTCGTCTCGGACGAGCTCGTGGTCGGCGACATCATCGAACTCGTCGCGGGCGACTCGGTACCGGCCGACTGCCGGGTGCTCGAGGCCGATGGTCTGCAAGTCGACGAATCCAGCCTCACCGGCGAGTCCCAGCTGGTCGACAAGGACGCGCGCGCGACACCCGCGGTCGCGCTGGCCGACCGCACCAGCATGATCTACCAGGGCACAGCGGTCGCCGCCGGACGCGCGCTGGGGCTGGTCGTGGCGACCGGGCCGGACACCGAAGCCAAGCGGACGCTCAGCGCCGAGGATGCGCAACCGCGTGCGGGAGGCGTGGCGGCGCGGCTGAACTCGCTGGCCAAGAGCACGACGCCGCTGTGCATCGGCGCCGGAGGTTTGTTGCTGGCGGTGGATCTGGTGCGCAACCAGCCGGTCGGCACCGCCGTCGGACGCGCGGTCAGCCTCGCCGTCGCAGCCGTGCCGGAGGGCCTCCCCTTCGTGGCCACCATGGCCGAGCTGGCCGCCGCGCAACGACTGTCGCGCCGAGGCGCGCTCGTGCACGACTCCGCGACCATCGAAGCGCTGGGGCGGGCCCAAGTGCTCTGCTTCGACAAGACCGGCACGCTCACCGAGGGACGCATCTCGTTGCGGCGCGTCTCCGACAGCACCAGCAGCGCACCGCTGGACGAACTCGACGACTCGCAGCGGCGCGTGGTGGGCGCCGCGTTGCGCGCGAGCCCCTCCACGGCCGACGCCGCAGACCTGGCGCACCCCACCGATCAGGCGGTCGTCGAGGGCGCGGAGAAGATCGGCGTCAAGGCCACCGAAGGACTAGCCGGCTGGCACCGGCGAGAGGAGCTCCCGTTCGAGCCCTCCCGCTCCTACCACGCCGTTCTCGGCAGCGCGGGCAGCCGCGGACAGTTCGTCACCGTCAAAGGCGCTCCCGAGATCGTCCTCGAGCGATGCACGCACCGGCGCACCGAGGACACCGCGACCGAGCTCGACGAGAACGACCGGACCGCGCTCATCGAAGAAATGGACCGCTGGGCGCAACGGGGCTACCGCGTGCTGGCCGTGGCCGAGCGCGCCGCCTCCGACCGCAGCGACCTCGACGACGAGCGGATCCGCGGCCTGCAGCTGGTCGGCGTGCTCGCGCTGGCCGACACCGTGCGCCCGACCGCAGCCGCCTCGGTCGCACAACTGCAGCACGCGGGAATCCACATCGCCATGGTGACCGGCGACCATCCCAGCACCGCCGATGCCATCGCCGACGAACTGGGCGTGCTCAACGGGAACCGAGTACTGACCGGCCCCGATCTCGACGAACTCGATGACGAGCAATTGTCCGGGATCGTCCGCAACGTGGCGGCTTTCGCGCGGGTCACGCCCGAGCAGAAAGCCCGGATCGTGCGCGCCTATCAGGACAACGGTCTGGTCACTGCTGTGACCGGCGACGGCGCCAACGACGCGCCGGCGATCCGGCTGGCCGACATCGGACTCGCGCTCGGCAAGCACGCCACCCCGGCAGCCCGAGAAGCCGCCGACGTGGTGATCACCGACGACCGCATCGAGACCATCCTCGACGCCGTCGTCGAAGGCCGATCGATGTGGATCTCCGTCCGGGACGCACTGGCGATTCTGCTGGGCGGCAACCTGGGCGAGATCGGCTACAGCGTGATCACCGGGTTGATCAGCCCCAGCGGGGGCATCAACGCGCGGCAGCTCCTGCTGGTCAACGTGCTCACCGACGTACTCCCCTCGATGGCCATCGCGGTGCGGCCACCACCGGAGATCACGGCCGAAATGCTGCTCGCCGAAGGACCGGAATCGTCACTGGGTACCGCGTTGACCCACGACATCTACCGGCGCGGGACGATCACCGCGGCCGCGGCGAGCGCGGCATGGTTCGCTGGCCGCGCGAGCGGCACCGCCCGGCACGCCGCCACAGTCGCGCTGGTGGCACTGATCGGCGCACAGCTCGGCCAAACCTTGGCGCTACGAGGTCGAACCCCCCTCGTAGCCGCCGCGGCACTCGCGTCCATGGCAGCCTTGGCCCTCGCCGTGCAGACCCCGGGCGTCAGCACCTTCTTCGGTTCCACTCCACTGTGGCCACACGGCTGGGCCATCGCGCTAGCGTCCGCCACCGCGGCCACCCTCGCCAGTGTCGTGATTTAGCACCGCGCAACGAAGGGGATCGGCGCAGGCTACTGGCGTCGGCCACGCGATCACCGTGGTTTGACTCATCTGCTTCCCCGGCGCCCTCATCGAGACTTCCTTTTAGCTTCTCGACCAACAACGTGATGTTCAGCCCGACAGCCAGCGCACCGACCGCAGCGATCAACACGATCGTCCACATCGGACTCATTTTTCCTCGCATCCCACAGGTGTATTTGAAGTTTTCATGGCGGCTGGCCGCGCCCGATCTCCGAGGCCGACGACTTGCGGGGCCGCCACTTTGAGCTGCGGTGTGTCAACAAGACCGCCACTGCGCAGCGCTGCCGCACCGATCCGCACCAGGTCGTACGTGCCGACCAGGACGCACAACACGACCGGCGACACAGCGACCAGCGCGGATCTTCACTGGTGCTGACCGGATGTCCAGGACCGGTATCGGCGGAAAGACGAACTGGCCAACAACACTGGCCGCCATCAACAAACCGGTGACCGATCCCCTCCCCCGCGCCACGAACCGCCGGTTCGCCACCGTCGAGGCGAAGGCCATCGCCATCGATCCGGTGCCGAGCCCCCGGTCACCGTGATGACCCGCCACGCCTGATGCATGCGTGGCGTGATCGTCCGGCCTACCGCTTTCTGCCATGCCTCGACCATGTCGATTCCCGGCAGCACTGCACCAGTGGCTGGACGGACAGCATTCGCAAAGATCGAGCCATTCGCGCCCGCCGACCTCGCACCAGTCCCACCGTTTCGTCGAGCGTCCACTCCGCGCCCAGGGGTGAGAGGCGGAAGGGCCTTGCCGGCCGACCGGACGGCCCGAATGCCGTCGATGATTTCCACGAGCAGCCGCGAGCGGTTCTCGAACGATCCGCCGTAGTGGTCGACGCGGTGGTCGGACAGCAAGGTGCGGATCAGGTAGCCGTGCGCTGCCTGCACCCCAGGCGCGTCGGGCGCCACTTTCCGTTGACTGGGGCATCTGGCTGCGGCTAATGTCATGCTGCCATATGACATACCGTATCACAATGCGGCACACGAGATCTGGTGGTGGCGTTGCACAGGACAACGGCGACGCGTGAGGTCCAGCGTTTGAACGACACGACGATCCGGTACACGATCAGCGGTCCGGCTCACGGGCCGACCTTGGTCCTCATCCACGGCTGGGCGTGCAACCGGAACGACTTCGACGCGGTTACCGGCTTCCTTCCGGACGACTACCGCGTCCTCGCGATCGACCTCGCCGAGCACGGCGAGTCCCGGTCCACGCGAGACACCTGGACGATGGAAGAGTTCGCCCGCGACGTGGCAGCGGTGCTGGAGGCCGAGGCGGTGGACTCCTGCGCCGTGGTCGGGCATTCCCTCGGCGGAGCGGTCGCCGTCGAACTCGGCCGCCTGCTTCCCGATGTGGTCACGCACGTGGTCGCACTCGACGCCCTGCACTACCTCTTTCTGTTCGCGGCGCTGGACGAGCAGCAGGCCGACGCGGTGTTGCACCCGTTCCGCGAAGACTTCGCCACAGCGATGCGGGGCATGGTCGAGGCGGGTTCACCGGCGGGCACCGATCCGGCCCTGAAGGAGGCGCACTTCGAGAGGATGGTGGCAGTGCGGCAACCCGCAGGCCTGCGATCGTTCGAGGGCCTGGTGCACTGGAACATGGATGCCGCGCTGCGCGAGGTGAAGCAGCCGATCACGTTGTTCGCGGTGCGCGAGATGGTCGCGCAGGAGGCGATCGACCGCTACCGCGATCGCATGCGCATCGTGCTCGTCGACCTGGACAGCCACCATTTTCACGTCGAGTCGCCCGAAGGCGCGGCCGAGCTCCTGGCTGGAGTGGTGGCCGGATAGAGGCCGCGTCAGGCGGACGAGATCAACAGGCTGATCTCGTCCGCTGCGGCCATCACCAGCGGCGCCAAGACCTTCTCCCGTGCGCGGTCGTAGCGCATCTCCGGCACGGGCAACGTGAGTGCCGCGATGGGCCGCCCGGCCGAGTTCGTGATGGCCGCGCCGATGGAGGCCACGTGCGGGCGGTACCACGACGACGATCCGTTGAGCGCATACCCGCGCTTCGCGGTCTCGGCTATCTCTTGCCGGAGTTCGTCGGAAACCGGCACGGGGGCCTGCGCGAACTCCTTGAGCTCGTGCCGGAGCAGCTCGTCGACCTCGGCCTCCTCGAGGAGCGCCATGATCGCCACGCCACCTGATGTGGCGCGCAGCGGCGCGCGTGCGCCGATCTCGAGGAAGACACGGACGACCTGCGAGGTGTCTTCCCGCGTGACGATGAGAAGGTCCTCGCCGTCGCGCACGCCGAGGAGAACGGTCTCGTCCGTCTCGGCCGCGAGGCGTTTGATGACGGGCCCCGCCACCTCGCGGAGGTCCTGTTCCCCGGCGCTGCGCAGGCCGAGGGTCAGCGCCTTCATCGTCACGCCCCACCGCGCGCGCTCGGGATCCACGACCTTCAGCCAGCCGGCCTGCTGGAGCGTCACCAGGCACCGCTGCACGGAGCTCTTCGGGATCTCCATCACGCGGGACAGTTCCGAGACGCCGATCGGTTGCCGCAGGGCGACTTCTTCGAAGACGCGCAGCGTGCTCAGGACGCTGCCCATCGACCGGACGCTGCTGGCCGTTTTGTCCGCTTCCCCTGTGCGCATGAGGGCTCAGCGTACCACTCTGCGCACTGCCATTCCTCATTCCGGCACGCTTTACTCCGTCAACGTTACCGGGCTATCGTGCGGCACGTCGTATCGCACTGCGAAACGGATGGTTCATGGACCTCACTGTGGTGGGAGATGTCGTCCTCTCGGCGTGGCCGCGGCGCACAGTCGCGGAACCCGTCGGCCCGGCCGACTCGGCGTTCGGGCTTCTCCGGGGCGGTGACCTGACGATCGGCAACCTGGAGGTTCCGCTCACCGAGTCCGGTCAGCGCGCCGAGAAACTGGTCACGATGCGCGCGCCGACGTCAGGCGCGGCGGAACTCGCGGCGTTCGGCTTCGACATGGTGTCCCTGGCCATGAACCACGCGATGGACTACGGCGCCGAGGGCATGCGGGACACGGTGCGGGCGCTGGATGCTGCGGGAGTCCTGCACGCCGGATTCGGCGAATCGCTCTCCGAGGCGACCCGTCCCCGCGTGGTGTCCGTCGGCGAGAAGACCTTGGCATTCTTCAGCTTCTGCTCCGCGCTCCCGCTGGGCGCCAATGCGACGGCCGACCGGGCCGGTATCGGGGCGATCCGGGTGCGCCAAAGCTTCGAGTTCGACAGCACCTTCCTGGACGAGACCCCGGGAACGCCGCCCTTCGTGCATTCGAGCGCGCACGAGCCGGACGTGCGAGCGGCAACGGCCCTGATCGGCGAAGCCAAGCGGCGCAACGACTTCGTCGCGGTGGCGCTGCACTGGGGCGTTCCGTTCTGCTACCTGCCGACCGCGCAGGGGCCGCTGGCGCAGTATCAGCAGCCGTTGGGGCGGCGCCTGATCGACGCCGGCGCGGACCTCGTCATCGGACACCACCCGCACTGCCTGCACCCGGCAGAGTTCTACGAACGCGGGCTGATCCTGTACTCCACCGGCAACTTCGTCTTCGACTGGTGCGACGGGTGGAGCCCGGACTCGATGGCCGCGCAGGAAGACGCTCATCCGGCCCCTCCCTACCAACCGGCCTTGTTGACGGGCCCCTGGTACGAGAGCGCCGTGTTCCGCGTGCAGCTGGGCGGGGCCGACGGGCCCACGCTTCGCCTGGATCCCATCGAGCTCGACACGGACAGCCAGCCGATCATGCCGCGGCCCGAGGTGGCGGCCTCGATCCTCGCCCGGTTCGCGGAAGCGTCCAGGGAGCTGGACCCGTCCATTGTGGTCGACGAGGACGGGCTCGTGCGGCGAACTTCGAAGAACCACAACGTCGTGGAGGAAGCATGACCGAGCAGCAGCCGTGGCAGTGGGACGAGCCGACCTGGCGCGGGCACGTCGAGCGTGTGCGCGCCGGGCGTCCGCTGCGACCGCATTCCTGGCCCGGTGGCGCGAAAGTCGCTGTGGCGTTGTCGTTCGACTCCGACCACGAAACACCCGCGCTGCGTGACGGCAATGTGCTGCCGGGCACACTGTCCCAGGGCGAGTACGGTGCTCGCGTCGGTGTGCCGCGCATCCTGACGCTGCTCGAACGCTTCGAGGCGCGGTCGACGTTCTTCATGCCTGCGGTGTCCGCGCTCCTGCACGACGGCGAAGTGAAGTCCTATGTGGACGCCGGGCACGAGGTCGCGCTGCACGGCTGGATCCACGAACGCAACACCCGGCTACCACCCGAGGCCGAACGCGACCTGACGTTCCGGGCCGCGGACACGCTGGAGCGCCTCGGCGGAACACGCCCGGTCGGCATCCGAACCCCGTCGTGGGATTTCTCCGCCCACTCTCTGCGGATCATCCGCGAGCTGGGCCTGACGTACGACTCGTCACTGATGGCAGATGACGACTGCTACGAGATCCTCGCCGACGGAGAACCAACCGGCATCGTCGAACTGCCGGTGGAGTGGATCCGCGACGACATGCCGTACTTCACGATGGACCGCTTCACCTCGCTACGGCCGTACACGCCGCCGCGGGGCGTGCTGTCGCTCTGGCGCGACGAGTTCGATGCCGCCTACGCCGAGGGCGGGATCTTCCAGCTCACGATGCACCCCCACTGCATCGGGCACCGCTCCCGCATCGCGATCCTCACCGAACTCCTCGAGCACATCGCCTCGCACGAGGACGTCTGGTTCGCCACGCACGCCCAGATCGCCAACCACGTACTCAGCGGAAAGGACCTGTCGCGATGACCGGTACCAACGAACGCATCGAGGGCACGTTCGAGCAGAACCTGGACTCGGTCCTGGAGCTTTCGCACCGGATCAACGCCAACCCGGAACTCGCCTTCGAAGAGCACGAAACCTCGGCGTCGATCATCGCGGCGCTCGAAGACGGCGGGCGGTTCACCGTGGAGGAAGGCGTGGCCGACCTGCCGACGGCGTTCGTGGCGTCGGCCGGACACGGTGACCTGGTCTTCGCCCTCTGCGCGGAAATGGACGCGCTGCCCGGCATCGGCCACGGCTGCGGCCACAACGTCATCGCCGCGTCCGCCGTCGGCGCCGCCCTGGCCTTGGCCCCCTACGCCGACGAACTCGGGCTGACGGTGCGGGTCGTCGGCACTCCTGCCGAGGAAAAGGGGACCGGCAAGGAGATCATGGTGAACCGCGGCGTCTTCGACGACACCCACGCGGCCATGATGGTGCACCCGTCGCTCAAGGACGTCGTCACGCCGCAGCTGCGCGCTTCGCGCTCCTGGCAGGTGACGTACACGGGTCGCGGCGGGCACGCGTCGCGACCCTGGAACGCGTTGAACGCCGGGGACGCGACGGTCGTCGCCCAGACCGCCATCGGGCTGCTGCGCCAGCAGTTGCGCGATGGCGTCCGGGTGCACCACGTCGTCAAGGAGGCCGGGGCGGCCGTCAACGTCATCCCCGACCGCGCGGTCACCGACTGCATGATCCGCTGCGACACCATTGCCGAAGTCGACGAAGTGTGGGAGCGGGTGCGCCGCTGTTTCGACGCCGGCGCCGTCGCCACCGGCACCAGCGTCGAGTACAGCGCATTACCGTCCATCTACCGCGAATTCCGGCATGATCCCGACCTGGCGCCGCTGTTCGAGCAGAACGCCAAGGCCATCGGCCGGACCTTCCCCGACTACCCGGACACGATGTTCGGCTCGACCGACATGGGCAACGTCTCGCTGCGCATCCCCGCGATCCACCCCATGCTCTCCTTCGATCTCCCGCCCGAAGACGGCAATCACACCGCCGCCTTCGCCATCGCCGCCGCACGCCCCGAAGGCGACCGGTTCGTGCACGACGCCGGCCTGGCGATGGCTCTCACCATCGCCCATGCCGCCCAAACCGACTCCGTCCGGACGCGGCTGCTCACCTAGTCCCCCAGTGCCTGAGCCACCGCTGAAGCGGGCCCGGCGCGTCGAGCCGGTTCACGCGTCTTGGCTCTCCCGCCTGGCTTCGGCAGCGGCAGTCAGAGCTGGGAGCCGCCGCCGTCCACCGCGAGTTCGGCTCCGGTGGTGTAGGTGGCGTCGAACGCGAGGAACGCGACTGCCTTGGCGACCTCGGTGGGGGCGCCCATGCGCAGCATGGGGTTGTCCGCAGCCATCTGCGTCTTCGTTTGCTCGGCCGCCTCCAAGGGCAGCGACTTCTCCAGGATCCCGGAGTCGATCGGGCCGGGACTGACCGCGTTGACGCGGATCTCCTGCGGGAGCAGTTCCCGGGCCAGGCTGCGGGTCATCGAGCGCACCGCCGCCTTGCTGGCCGCGTACGCGCTGAGCATCGGCAAACCCAACACGTTCGCCACCGACGTGGTGAGCACCACGCCGCTGCCCTCGGCCAGCAGCGGAGCGAGCTTCTGCACCGTGAAGTACGGGCCTTTGGCGTTGATGGTCAGCACCTCGTCGAAGAGCTCCTCGCTGGTCGCCTCGAACGGTGCGAAACCGTTGACCCCGGCGTTGGCGAACAGGGCGTCGACCGTGCCGAACTCGGCCTTCACCCGCTCGGCCAGCGCATCGATGTCGGGCGACGAGGACGCGTCGCCGCGGACCGCGATCGCGTTCTCGCCGAGCTGGTCACGGGCGCCATCCAGAGTGGCCTGGCTGCGCCCGGTGATCAGCACGCGCGCCCCCTCGTCCACGAGCAGCCGCGCGGTGGCCAGGCCCAATCCGCTGCTGCCTCCTGTGATCACGACGTGCTTGTCCGCATACCTGCCCATATCAGACGTCTCCTTCTTGGCTTCCGGATCTCGTGCCGGAGGGTCGGCCCCGGCGGCACAACATCGAGTCAACGGCCTTCTGAGCTGGGCGTCCAAGACCTGTTTCGCACCTCGTCATGCAGAATCGGAATGACGCGTAGAGTGGCCGGGTGTCCGACGAAGCCTCGCGACCTCCGGCGCTCGACCTCGGCTCGGACCTCGACCTGCGGTTGGTGCGGTACTTCACGGTCGTCGCCGAGCACCTGAACTTCGCCCGGGCGGCAGCCGCCTTGCACATCGCTCAACCTTCGCTGAGCCGCCAGATCCAGCGGCTGGAGGACGCCCTCGGAGTCCGCCTGCTGGAACGCACCACCCAGGGCAGCAGCCTCACCGCCGCCGGCGCGGCCTTCCTCCCCCGAGCGCAGGAACTCCTGCACTCCGCCCATCGGGCGGTGCACACCGCACGCGCCGCAGCGCCGCCGCACACGGTCACCGTCGGATACGTCGAGGACCTCGTCATCACCCCCGCGGTGCGGGACCTGCGCTGCCGTCGTCCCGACGCCCACGTCCGCACCCGGCACCTGGACTGGAACGAAACGGGCGCCCTGCCCGACGGTCGAGTCGACATGCTCGTCGCCCGCACGCCGCTGCCCATCCCGACCGACGACCTGCGCGTGACCACCCTCTACGACGAACCCAGGTCACTCCTCGTGCCCGCATCCCATCGCCTTGCCGAGAGGGAGTCGGTGCGCCCGGAAGACTTCACCGACGAACCCCTCGTGGCCTGCGCCGGTATGGCCGCGGTCTGGACCGGTTTCTGGCGGCTCGAACCCCGCCCGGACGGCAGCCCGGCTCCCCTCGGTCCGATGCTCGTCGACACGTTCGAGGACAAGCTCGAGGTCGTCGCGGACGGGCGCGCCGTCGCCCTGGTACCCGCGAACGACCGGCGCTGCGCCCTCCGGGACGACCTCGCCACCGTCCCCGTCGAGGGCATCGAACCCTGCCAGGTGGTCGTCGCCACCCGCGCCGACGACCGCAGCCCGCTCGTCGCTGACTTCCGGGAGTCCGCGACCCGGTTCCTCGTCCAGGAGAAGATGGCGCATTCCTGAGACAGCAGCCCAGCGACGCGGGTGGGCCGCACATCTCCTCTTCCCGCAGGAACGATCTACTATGTACCATAGTAGGAAGTTCCGGCCGGCCCGGAGGAAACCACCCCGTGATCCGTCCGCTCCCCGCTTGGAGGTCCTCGATGAGCACCGGCGGGCCGTTGTGCACGGCGAACCCGCGGCACGCCTTAGACTGGCCGGCGCTGGAGGTGCGATGCTCGGTCTCGGTGAGCTGGAGCTCAAGGTGATGGACGTCCTGTGGGCGGCCGATGAACAGCTCCGCGTGCGCGATGTGCTCGATCGGCTCTCCGCCGAGCGCGCGTTCGCCTACACCACGATCATGACGGTCCTCGATCACCTGCACGGCAAGGGCTGGGTGCAGCGCACCCGGATCGGGCGCGGCTACAGCTATTGGCCCGTGCGCTCGCGGGAAGAGGCGGGTGCGCACGTGCTCCGCGAGGTGCTCGACTCGTCCGGCGACGCCGAGTCGGTCCTGCTGCACTTCGCCGCCTCGGTCTCCGAACACGAGTCGGAACTGCTGCGGCGAGCGCTGGAGAACGGGCGCGGAAAGCCATGACGATCGCCATCGGCCTGCTCGCCGGCGCGGTCGTGATCGCAGCCTTCGGCCAGGCGTACCTGCGCCGCCTGCTCAATCCCCGGGTGCGCCCCGGCATCGCGCTGGCGGGGTGGATCGCGTCCCCGCTCGTGGCGATCGGTGCGGCGATCACCGGTGCGGTGCTGCTGCTGATCCCGAACAACGGCTCCGTCGACGGTCTGCTCGGCATGGCGCGCAGCTGCGTCAACGTGGTGCACGGCCACACGGCGGCCTGGGAGTACGTGGCCCGGCTCGGCGGTGCCGCACTCGTGGCGGTCGCGGTGCTGCGCCTGCTGGTCGTGGCCGCTGGGCTCGTTCGGAAGGAAGCCGCGCTGCGGCGTCGCCACCTGACCGCGGTGCGGCTGCTCTCCCGCCGAGATCCGGATTCCGCCGTGTTGTGGCTGGATCAGGCGGTGCCGGTGGCTTACAGCCTCGGTGGCCGGCGCGGTGCGATCGTGGCGACCAGCGGCGTGCAGCATCTCGACGCCGAAGCCCGGGATGCGGTCCTCGCGCACGAGCGGGCTCACCTGGCCGGACGGCACCACGCGCTGGTCCTGCTCGCGACCGCGCTCGCCAAGGGGCTGCCGTTCGTGCCGCTGTTCAGGGCCGCGCCGCCTGCGGTGCGCGTGCTCGTCGAACTCGCCGCGGACGCCGCCGCGGCCCGGCGCTGCGGCGCGGGATCGGTTCGCGCGGCGCTGCGCACGGTGACCGGCGACGTCGCGCCTGAGACGTCGCTGGCGATGTCGCGGGATTCGGTGCAGCTGCGGCTGCACTGGCTGCAAGCCGCGAGACCGGGCAGCCGCCATCGGGCGAGCTGCGTGGCCGCCGTGTTCGCCTCGGCATCGCCTGCCGTCGTCGCTGTCGGCGCCGTGGCGTGCCTGGTGCTGCTGTACTGCTTCGGCGTCCAGGGCTCCTGACCGGAAGAAGACGCGACGCCCGAGTGGCTGAGCGCGTTCTCGCCACCGCCGATCGGGCCGCGCCCGCGTCCACGCCGCGCAGGCGCCTCCACGGTTCCGCCGGTTCACCGCAACAACGACCAGCCGCTCGCCGGGCGTTTCGGCGCGGATCGCGGACCTCTGCCGCCCCGCCTTAACTACTACGGTTCGTAGTAGTTACGCTCCCGGCAGCCGAGCGAAGGAGCGTGGTCACCGGTGAGCGGCACGGGTGCGCAAAAGAAGTGGTTGACGTTGACTGCGGTGGTGCTCGCCGCCGCGGCGGTGTTCCTGCTGGGATACCTGCTGGCCGCGCCTAGCGGGGCGACCCGGGCAGCCCCGCAGCAGGCCGAGAAGCAGCAGGAGAGTCCGCTGGCGAAGCTCGCGCGGCGCAGCCCCGCGGACCCGCTGGCGCTCGGCCGGCCCGATGCACCGGTCGTGCTGCTCAACTACGGGGACTACCGGTGCCCGTTCTGCGCGAAGTTCTCGCGGGACATCGAACCCGAGCTGATCGAGCGCTACGTCCGGGACGGCGTCCTGCGCATCGAGTGGCGCGACTTCCCGATCTTCGGCGAGGAATCGCTCGAAGCCGCCAAGGCCGGGCGCGCCGCGGCGGCCCAGGGCAAGTTCTGGGAGTACCTGGGCGCGATCTACCGGGCCGCCCCGGAACGAGGGCACCCGGCGCTGCCGCACGACAAGCTCGTCGACTACGCCGAGCAGGTCGGAATCGCCGACATCCCGAGGTTCGAGACCGACATGAACGACCCCGCCACGATGGCCGCGATCCAGGCCGACGCGACGGAAGGATCGCGGATCGGGGTGTCGAGCACGCCGACGTTCCTGGTCAACGGCGATCCGATCCTCGGCGCCCAGCCGCTGGAGCAGTTCGCCGGCGCCATCGAGCAGGCGAAGGCGGCCGCGGAATGAACGAGATCGGACTGCTCGGCGCGTTCCTCGGCGGGTTGCTGACGCTGATCAGCCCGTGCTCGGCGATGCTGCTGCCGTCGTTCTTCGCCTACGCCTTCGACGGGCTGGGCAAGCTGGTCGCCAGGACCGGGGTCTTCTACCTCGGGCTGGCGACCACCTTGGTCCCGCTCGGTGCGGCGGCGGGGTTCTTCGGCGCGCTGCTGACCCGGCACCGCACGACGCTGACCGTGGCCAGCGGAGTGGTGCTGATCGCCCTGGGACTGCTGCAGATCTCCGGCAGGGGCTTCGGACTCGCCGCGGCGCAGCGGATGACCGGGCGCATCCGGATCTCCTCCGGGATCTCGGTGTACGCGCTCGGCGCCGTCTACGGGCTGGCCGGATTCTGCGCCGGGCCGCTGCTGGGCAGCGTGCTCACCGTCTCCGCGGCCGGTGGCCGCCCCCTCTACGGCGCGATCCTGCTCGCGGTGTTCGCGCTCGGCATGGCCTTCCCGCTGTTCCTGCTGGCGCTGCTCTGGGAACGGTTCCAGCTCGGCGAGCGGGCCTGGCTGCGCGGCCGCGAAATCACCATCGGGCCGGTGCGCCTGCACACCACCAACATCATCTCCGGCCTCGTGTTCATCAGCATCGGTGTGCTGTTCGTGCTCACCGAGGGCACCGCGAACCTCGGCGGATTGACCGACGTGGACGGCCAGTTCGCGGTGCAGGCGTGGTTGCAGCAGACCATCGCAGGAGTCCCGAACACCGCCGTGCTGCTGGTGCTCGCGGTGCTCGCGCTCGCCGCGGTGCTGTGGAAGCTCGCGCGCATCCGCCACGCCGAACGCGACGACTCCCCCGACCCCTCCGGCGAGACCACCGTCGCCGCAGGCCGGCGCAAGGACTGATCGCCCCGGCGGAAGACGCCCCCGGGAAGCACACCGAACGGTTGCGCACATAGCCGACGTCACAAGCACATCTTGGAGGAATACCCCCGGGGGTTTGTTACGTTGGATCCAGGCGAAGGGAGATGGTCGTTGTGGAGATGAAGCCGGAGAAGGTGGGGGACGCCCTGACGCGGCTGCGCCGGGCGCGGGGCCAGCTAAGCGGCGTGATCGAAGCCATCGAGGAAGGGCACGACTGCGCCGAGGTGCTGACCCAGCTGGCAGCCGTTTCGCGTGCGCTGGACCGCGCCGGTTTCAAGATCGTGGCCAGCGGCATGAAGCACTGCCAGCAGGCTCGCGAGGACGGCGACGAGCCGCCGATGACCGAGCAGGAGCTGGAGCGGCTGTTCCTCGCGCTCGCCTGAGCGGTGAGCTTCCCGGCCTCGTCCTCGCCGGATGAGGCCACCGTAATACCCCCGGGGGTTCATGGGGTTAGAGCAGTGATCTCGGTGTCCGGCGCGACCGGCCACGGAGGCGGAAAGGAGTGCGCAACGGTGACGGAGACGAATGCGGCGAAGCAGCAAGACCGCTCGGCCGGTGACCTGGTGGTCGAGGTGATCGAGACGTCCTCGCTCGGGGACCGCAGCTACCTCGCCAGCGATGGCGAAGTGGCCGTGGTGGTCGATCCGCAGCGGGACGTGGACCGGGTGATCGCTGCCGCCGGACGGCTGGGCGTGCGGATCGCGCTGGTGCTCGACACGCACGTGCACAACGACTACGTCTCCGGAGGGCTGGAGCTGGCCCGGCTGACCGGCGCCGAGTACGGATTGGCGGCCGCGGACGAGGTGCCGTTCGATCGGCGGCCGCTGTCGGACGGCGACGCGGTGGAGCTGTCCCCGCGGATGCAGGTGCGGGCGCTGGCCACCCCGGGGCACACCTACCACCACCTGTCCTACGCGCTGGAAGGTCAGGACGGCCCGGTGGGCGTGTTCACCGGTGGGTCGCTGCTGTTCGGAACCACCGGGCGCACCGACCTGCTGGGCGAGCAGCACAGCGAGGACCTGGCGCGCCACCAGCACGCCTCGGCGCAGAAGCTCGCGGCGATCTTGCCGGACGGGGCGCAGATCTGGCCGACGCACGGGTTCGGCAGCTTCTGCTCGGCCACGCAGGCTTCGGGCGATTCGGCGACGCTCGGCGAGCAGAAGCGGCTCAACCCCGCGTTGACGCTGGCCGAACGCGACTTCGTCGAGCAGACCCTGGCGGGGCTGGATGCGTACCCGGCGTACTACGCGCACATGGGCGTGCAGAACACGACGGGGCCGGAACCGCTCGACCTGCGCGAGCCGGTGCGCGCGGAGCCGGAGGAGTTGCGGCGTCGCCTGGAGCACGGCGAGTGGGTGGTGGACCTGCGCTCCCGCAAGGCCTACGTGGTCTCGCACCTGGCGGGCACGGTCGGCCTCGGCTTGGACGGTCCGATGGTGACCTGGCTCGGCTGGATGATCGACTGGGGCGCCCCGATCACGCTGCTGGGCGAGTCCCGCGAGCAGGTCGGCGAGGCGCAGCGCGAGCTGGCGCGGATCGGCATCGACAAGTTCGCCGGTACCGCGGTCGGCGCCCCGGAGCAGTTGGCGGCGGATCGCGGTCAGCTGCGCAGCACTCGAACCGCCACGTTCGCGGACCTGGCCGAGGCGATGGACGGCGGATCGCCGGCGCCCGAGGTGGTGCTGGACGTGCGCACCCACAACGAGTTCGCCGCATCCCACGTCCGCGGCGCGGTGCACGTCCCGCTGTACGAGCTCAAGGACCGCACCGGCGAGATCCCGGCCGGTGTGGTGTGGGTGCACTGCGGCAGCGGCTACCGCGCCACCGCCGCGGCCTCGCTGCTGGAGGCCGCCGACCGCCCGGTCGTGCTCATCGACGACCACTTCGGCGCCGCCGCCGAGGCCGGTGTGCCGATGGCCGACGCGAGCTGAATCCGAACGATCGCGGAGGAACGCGAAGAAATGCCCCATACCCCGCCCACGACCGTCGAACCCGCCCAGGTCCGCGAGTTCCGCGAAGCCGACCCGCAGGTCCGGTTGATCGACGTGCGCACTCCCGGCGAGTTCACCGCCACGCACATCCCCGGCTCGTACAACGTCCCGCTGGACCTGCTGCGCGAACACCGCGCCGAGCTGACCGCCCAGCACGGCGATCCGGTGGTGCTGGTGTGCGCCTCGGGCGCTCGCGCCGAACAAGCCCGCGCCCTGCTGGAAACCGCCGGGCTGGACCGGATCAGCGTGCTCCGCGGCGGCATCACCGGCTGGGAGGGCGAAGGCGGCGACCTCGACCGCGGCCGCGGCACCTGGGCCATGGAGCGGCAAGTGCGGCTGGTCGCCGGCCTGCTGGTGCTCACCGGCGTGGTCGCCAGCACCGCTTACGAACCGCTGAAGTGGATCTCCGGTTTCGTCGGGGCGGGCCTGACCTTCGCGGCGCTGAGCAACACCTGCGCCATGTCCCGCGCGCTCGGGCTGCTGCCGCACAACCGCACCGCCGCCACCGATGGCCGGGCCCTTCTCGACGCACTCACCGGCGGAAGAGACGGGAGCCGGACCGCGGGCTGACACCGCGAGCAGGTGCACGGCGTCGATGACGGTGGCGCGCGGCGAGTCCGCCGCCGGGACAGGTGGTTTCGTTGTTCTTGGCAGTGGTGTTCGGTGCCGCGATCGGGCTGGCGCTGGGTCTGCTCGGCGCGGGCGGATCGGTGCTCGCCGTACCGGCTCTGGTCTACGGCGTCGGGCAGCCCCTGCAAACGGCGATCCCCAGCTCGCTGGCCGTCGTAGCGCTGTCCTCCCTCGGCGGCCTGCTCCCCCGCGAGCGGCGCACCGCGGTGCGGTGGCCGGTCGCGCTGGTCTTCGGCGCGGCCGGCACCCCCGCCGCTTTCGGCGGGACCGCGCTCGGGAAGCTGTTCCCGCAACGCTGGCTGCTGCTGGCCTTCGCCGCGTTGATGGTCGTCATCGCGGTGCGGATGCTGCGAGGCGGGGAAAACAACACCGGCGCCTGCCGCACCGGGCAGGGCGGGATCGACTGGCGCGCCTGCCTGCCCAAATCCGTGCTCGCCGGTGCGGCCGTGGGGGTGCTCACCGGGCTGTTCGGCGTCGGTGGCGGTTTCGTCGTCGTCCCCGCCCTGACGCTGCTGCTGGGCCTCGGGGCGCAGGAAGCGGTCGCCACCTCGCTGGTGGTGGTCCTGATCAACTCTGCGGCCGGTCTCGCCGCCCACGCGGGCGCGGCCGACAGCGTCGATTACCGGGTGCTGCTGCTGTTCGCCGGTTCGGCGCTGGTGATCTCGGCGTCGGCGGCGCGGTGGTCGGCGAAGCTGGACCCGTCCACGGTGCGCCGCTGGTTCGCCGTCGTCGTGCTCGCCGTGGCCGCCTTCGTCGCCGTGGCCGCGATCGTCGACCCTTCGACCTTGGGGTGAGGCCGCAGCCCGTCCCGGAAGCGACTCCCGCAGCGGGCCGAGCAACTTTCTCAGCCGCTCCGGCACCCGCAGCTGCGACGGGTGACCAGCCGCGCGGCTGCGGAGACGCCGACATCGTCGCCAAAGGATGAGCTTCGTGGCGTGCAGCACCATCTGGTGCACCCGGAACAGCAAAAGGGCCACCCGCAAAGCGGATGGCCCCTCCACGACAGGAGTTGCGGTCCTGCTCGAGAACCTCAACTCAGGTCAGGGTTGTAATAACAACCCGATGGTCGGGACGGCGGGATTCGAACCCACGACCCCCTGACCCCCAGTGGGGCCCGTAAACTCACGTGACCTGCGAAGACAGAGAAACTGCTGGTGCGGCGGTACCGTTCGCTACTGTTGACACCGGCCCAGCAACGTTTAATCCCCCACGTTCCTCCCCCAATTCCCTCCCACGCGCCGGTGTCAAAACCGACCCGCGCCGATGCACAGCGCACTAACCCACTGTTGTAATACGCAAAATATTTTTCTGCAGGACCGGTAGGAACCGTGCTTCACGAAGCTGAACCCAAATGAATCTCCGTTATTCTGCAGCTCCTGCTATCATCCGGGCCTTGTGGTTGCATTGGCGCAAACTTTCTGCAAATGAGGGAGGGACTTTTCCGGAGTCGTTGTGGTATCTACCCCGACAACCTCGATGTTGCCCAGTGCACCGTATGGTCCACAAGTTCGAAGCGTCCGGAAACTTGCGCCATCTGGACTTGGATGGGCCAGAACCACTGAGGAGGAATATCCCGTCATGTAGGTCAGAAGCTGATGGACATCGTCAGCGCCGATATTCTTTGACCCATATTTCTTGTACTTGGCGTCGACCGGCATCAGACCGGACTTGGGAAAACGGAGAAGTACATCCGGCCGGAAAGTGCGGCGACCTTGAAGGTCTCCAGTTGTGCTGATGGCTCGTGCGCCGGAGGAGCGGACGACGTAACCGTCTAGCGAAGCCGCCGCCTCTTCAAAAAGACGGCGGACGACTTTTTCCCAGAGAGCCGGCATGTCCAGGAGAAGGGTGCCCGCACGCTGCTTTCCTTGTTCGGCGAGAAGGTCGTCGACACCGCCGCTAGTGAGGAGAAGTCGTGCCCAGGTGTGGGCGTTGCGGTAGCGGGAGTTGAGGCGGGTGTACTGCGCTCGGGCGAGTGCGCGTACGGCCGTGGGTGGGGAGACTTGCGGAAATTCAGAAGCGGTCTCCGCGAGGGCACGGGCGAGTGTGTGGTCACCTGCTAACGCAACAGCAGCCGCCAGCGCGGCACCGCAGACCTGGTTTTCCCAGATGTCGTTCTCTCGGTCGAAGGTCTCAACGTGCAGCCGGTCAACGAGCCCGTAGCGGTGGGTCGCCTGGCGCTGGATGTCCAGGCGACCGCGCAACATCGGCTCAATACTGCGCCGGCGCACGTAGTCTTGGCGCAGCCCTGTGCGCAAAAGTGTCTGACACTCGCGCAGCAACGCTGCGGCGACGAGATCGGTGAATCCGGTAGGGCTGGTGGTCCAGTTGCGCAGTGAAGTGTGATGCTGGACCGGGACAGCCAACGCATAGCAGAGCCAGTCGATCAACCTGGTGCCGCTAATGGCGAACTTGGGTCTAATGACCAGCCGAATCCGATCCAGGGGAAGGATTCCGACCGTGGCGCCGACGGTCACCCGCCAGCCCGACCCACTCGGAGTCACTGTCATCTTTCCCTGAGCTGTCAACATCTTCAGCCGCGCTAGGTCGGACTCGGTGAGCTGACTGGCGGTCAAGTCGGTCGTACCGTACTCGTGCAGGGTCACCAGAGGAGCGAGTTCATGCATCGAACCCGCCATCCGGGCCGCTATCGGGCTGGCTGGGGGCGGTGAACTCCGCAGCGAGCGCGGCTACCAGGTCCAGTGGTGCCATGCTGACAGCGGTGCCGGTTGTTTCATCGACGAGATCTCCGAGCAGTTGGTGGAGCAGGTCGGTGCGGCCGAGGCTGTAGTCGGTGAGTAGCGGGACGATGTTGTGGTAGAAGGCGGCCGCGACTTCCTCTTCGCTTACCAACGAGCGGTGCTCGCGCAGGAGGTAGGCATGGCCGATCTGGTGCTCGGTGTCCAGCTCCTTGGTGATGCGGCTGTTGATAGCTTGCAGGAAGTCCGCTAGATCAAGCGGACCGACCGAGCCATCGACAACCTCGGGGTCCGGGGCGACCTCCAGGAACGCGAATCGTCGACTCAGCGCCGCGTCCAGGTGACCAACGCTGCGGTCGACCGTGTTCATTGTGCCGATGAGCTTGATGTTGGGGGGAATTGCGAAGCTGCGCGAGCTGACCGGTAATGAGACCGGTAGACCTCGCTTGTCGGGCTCCAGCAAGGTGATCAGTTCACCGAAGATCCGTGGCAGGTCGCCTCGGTTGATCTCATCGATGATGAGCAGGAAAGTCTGGTCGGGGTGCTGGGCGGCGCTGGTGCACAGGTCGTAGAACAGCCCGTTGGCCAGACGCAGCGTCAAGCCGTTTCCGCCCGCGGCGAGGTCTGGCTTGAATCCTTCGACAAAGTCCTCATAGCCGTAGGAGGGGTGGAAAGTCACCAGACGCACCCGGCAGGACGCGGGGTCCATGGTTCCCGGATGCGGCAAGAGCTGCCGCACCGCCTCATCGCGTACCCCAGGGTCGGCCTCGATGGCGCCAGGTTCGCCTGCTAGAGCCAGAGCCGCGCTCAACGCCAGACGTGTCTTCCCCGTACCCGGCGGACCGTGCAGAATCACCTGCCCTTTCAGATCCAGCGCATCCAGCAAACGGTGCACGTCGGCGGGCAGTTCCGGCTCGGGTGCCGGCACCTTCGCCGCCAGGGAGCGGTGGGCGGTGAGACGCTGCAGGAGACTGGGGCGGACTTTGGCGAAGGTGGGCTGCCAGGTGTTCTCCGGCTCGTCCAGGGTTTGGGCGTAGGACTCGTCCCAGTCGACCGGAACAAGATGACGAAATTCGGGGCGTTCCGGCTCATAGCGATAGCCGCCGGACACGGTGCCGAGCGCCAGCACCTCCGACTTGCCACGGTTGGCGACGATCAGGTCGCCTTCATCCAGATCCCGGTACCGGAGAAGTTGCCGGGCCAGCCGCACGTGGTTGCCCTCGCTCTCGGGCCAGTGTGCGGTGAGTTCCTTGCGCAGATCGGCATCGCTCTCGTACTGGGTGAGGTCACCGACCTCGTCCCAGCCCACACAGATGAACGACCCCTCCACGCACTCGCCCCACCGTTTCGCTTGCCTGTCAGGCGCGATCTTCCAGATGGTGCGGTCGTGCTGACGGGGGTCGAAGTGCTCGTAGAGGAAGTGCATGACCTCCATCGGATCCCAGCCCGCGAATTCCGTGCGTTCGCTGACAATCCTTCGGAGCTGTCGGTTGGCCCGCCAGGTACGGACCCCGCCGTACGTCCTGTACCGTTCCCCGCCGAGCAGCTCAATGAAGTGGCGTACATGGTTTGCGGAATAGATCGGCAGAAACTGCTGCGGGAAGTACGTCGCCAGCGTCTTGGTCACCAGCGCCTGTCCGTAGACGAGCGTTTCGAGGTCGTCCAGAGTGTCGAAACGCTCCTGTGCCACCGCCTCCAACGCGGCGTGGAACTCGCGGCGGACCTGTTCCCAGGCCGTCTGAGGTTCCATACCCCGCAGCGGAGGGGGAAGACGCCACTCACCGCTGCTGTGCCGAAAAAGGATGAGCTTAGCCGCACTCCCACCTTTGATGCTGCCGAGGACGTCCGTCTCACGTTCCAGCAGTTGGCAGTACGTAGGAGACCGCCCGCCCGCGCCAAGGGCATAACGCTCCAACGGCAGATCCGGCCACTCCTCCAGCGGAAACTCCTCCCGCACGCGCTGACGCTCGGCTTCGGCCTCCTTGAGCAGTGGTGCCAAATCGCCCCGGTCGAAAAAAACCCGCAGCGTCCGTGAAATCAACCGCATTCCCCATGGCCCCATATGCTCTCGCACGAGCAACGCATGGGTACCGCTACCCGCAGGATTCAGGGCGATCCGGTTCGGTTTCCGGCGTACGGCAGGCTTTTCGAGGACACTGCGCCTCGTGGTCGCTGCGCTCTGCGGAGACACGATGACTCTCACCCGCGCTCGAGCAGGGAAGTCCCCTCGCCGACGAACTGGGCTGAACGCGAGCGCGCGCCAACCCCCACGCTGGATTTCGCCGCGTGGTCCCGACCATCCGCGGACCGTACCGCCGCCCTCACTGTCGCCTCAGCCGCTCCGCCACCGTGCACCCCACCGTCATCGTCTCCTTATCGTTGCGAGTCCTGTCCTACTCCGCCACAACGATCAGTGCGTCACAGCACATGACCGACCACAACGGAAATCATCGAAGGCCCCACCGGCGTCAACGACTTCAATACGGCCGCCGATTAGGACCGACCACGGAAGTGAAGGCCGTCCGACCCATCCATCATGAGTCCAGCCAGCGCGACCCGGCGGCATCACGAGTCACGGTAGAGGCACCTCGGGTGAGTTGACATGCTGTGGCGCTATGATCACAGACGGCGATGATCAAGCCCCTGTCTCACAGCCGCGCGAGTCTGCCAGCACACCGGAACCTACTCCGCGAGCACACAACCGCGCTTACGTCGAGGGTCCTGCGTCGGTTGTGCAGGCAGACGCGCTGACCGGCAACATCAACTTCTTCTCTGGTCCTGCCACCAAACCACCGCGACCCGCGCAGCTGCCGCGCACGGGAATGCTCTGCCGCCGGGAAGAGGAGATGGCGGCGTTGCGATCGCTGCTGACGCACGATGCGGGTGCGCAAGGTCCGCTCGCCGTCATCGACGGTCCCGCAGGCATCGGGAAAACCGCGCTGGCCATCGGATTCGCGCGCGAGGTCGCAGATCGGTTCCCGGACGCTCAGCTGTTCGTTGACCTCCGCGGATTCGACCTGCACGGCGCACCGCGCTCAGCTGGGAGCGCTTTGAGCGGGTTCTTGCGCTCGCTCGGGGTCGATGCGGGTGGGATCCCGCACGACGTCGACGAGCAGGCGGGTCTGTACCGCAGCCTCCTCGCCGACAAGAAGGCGCTCATCGTGCTCGACAACGCGAGCACCCCAGACCAGGTTCGCCCGCTATTGCCGGGAACTCCCAGTTGTCTTGCGCTGGTCACAGGGCGGAACCGACTTCCCGGCCTGATCGGACGCGAGGACGCCCTGCCCGTCTCACTGCATCCGATGAGCGTCGACGACGGCACGGCGACGCTGGCCCGGCTTCTCGGGTATGCGGAGGTCACACGGCATCCCGATGCCGCTCGGCGACTCGTCCGATTATGTGGCGGACTTCCCCTGGCACTGCGCGTAGTCGCAGCCCGCATACGGTCGCGCACCGGCTCGACGATCCGCGACTGTCTCCAGGAACTCGAAGAGGACGACCCGCTGGACGGTCTTGAAATGGACGGCGATGCGAGTTTGAACGTCCGCGCAGTGTTCTCGCTGTCCTATCGAGGCATCTCTGGCAACGAGGCGCGCTGCTTCCGAACCTTGGCGCAGCACCCCAGTAACGAATTCGGCCTGCCCGCCGCGGCCGCACTGCTCGCTGTACGCCCTCGACAAGCCAAACACGCGCTCTCGAGACTGGTCGAGCGCAACCTGCTACAAGAGATACGTCCGGAGCGATATCGGTTTCACGACCTGCTGCTTCTCTACGCGCGAGAGCGCAGCGTGCTCGATGATGACGAGTCCGCACGCGACGCCGCCTTGCGCCGAAGCCTCGACTGGTACCTCCACACTGCGGACGCCGCCGCCAGCCATCTCTCACCCCGCATGCACCGGGTGCCCGCCGGTGACTGCCCATCGGAATGCCGACCACTCACCTTCACCGATCATCGGGGCGCGCTCGAATGGATCGAGCACGAGGAAGAAACCCTCATCGCGGCCATGCACCGAGCGGCGGCTCACGGAGTACACGAGTTCGTCCAACGGCTCCCGGTAGTGCTATCCCGATACTGCTTCCTCCGGAAGCCTTGGACCACGTGGCTCGAACCGTGTCACCTCGGATTGGCACACGCCCGTGCCGACACAGAACCGACCTGGGCGGTATGGCTCCGGGTGATGCTGGGCATAGCAGCCAGGGACCAAGGACGACCAGACCACGCGATCGGCCACTGCCTCCGCGCGCACGCGATGGCCCAGCATGCGGGGGATGTTCCTGGACGAGCGTGGAGCCTGGTGATTCTCGGGTTGGCGCACCGCGACACCGGACGCCTGCACATCGCGGACCCGCTGTGCCGGGAGGCATCCGAGCTGTTCGCATCCGCCGACGACCACCACGGCCTGGCGTGGGCACAGACGATCATCGGACTGGCAGAACAAGCCACGGGCCGCGAGGAATCGTCGAGCCAACGGTTCGAGAACGCACTCACGGGGTTTCTGAGCGCCGACGACCCGTCCGGCGCGGCCTGGTCCTCGATCTTCTTAGCCAGGAGCGCCCGCTTGTCGAAGCGATACACCGACGCGCGGAAACAATGCGAACACGCGCTTGAGCTGGCTGACGCGTCCGGCGACCACAAAGCCGCCATCTGGACGCTGCACGAACTAGGCACCGCCGACCTGCAGGACGGCAACGTCGAACGGGCCATCGCCGGCTACCAACGAGCACTCACCCTCTCCCGCGACGTCGTCGACCACTACGCCGAAGCCCGCACACTCGACAAGATCGCCACAGCATTGTGCCAAGCCAGCAGACACGCAGAAGCGCGCGACGCCTGGACCCATGCCGTCAGCATCCTCGACCGGCTCAACAGCCCGCACGCACACCAAACACGACAACGACGCGACGAACAGCTGAACGAATAGTCCGGCAACCGTGCTGAACCTTCGCCGGCAACCATGACGGCCTCGGCGAGGCTGGCAATGGCTTGTCCGACCTCGATGAGTTGGGAATCGCCTCGCAACGTCGGTACCGGGACACCGGGCACCCGGGTCAGCACATCGCGCCCTTGGTCGTCGATGCCGGGGTACCGCGGCGAATAGGGATATTCGCGACGCTCCAGGTGCCGGAGCAACGCCGCGACCGCGTCGCTGTGCGGGCCGCGCTCGTTCCGCTTCGTGCCAGTGATCACCGCTGGTGCGGTTGCTTATCCTGGGTGTCGTGTCGAGTGCAGAATCCGAGGAAACTGTCTTGCTGCAACGGTCGGTGGCCGGTTTAGGCGAAGCCCTCGCGGCCTTCGGTCGTTACGGGCCAGGCAACGCGGAAATCCGCCGCGCGGGCGCGGTCGGGGCTGTTGTGCCCTGGGCAAGTAACCATCATTGGATCGACGCGGCGGCCGTGCCCGTCGGCGCCACACCGCCGCATGCCAATGAGCAGCTTCCGCACTGTCTCTGGACAACCGGGGACGTGCCGCCTGCTCGTCGTGAGGAGCCGGACGTGGCGATGCCGGCGATGACCCTGGACCTGAGAGCACTGGGGAACGATTCCGGCCACAACGAAACCGGCAGCGTGGGGGTAGCCGAGTTCGGCGAGATCGGCGTGCTCAACGACCTCGCCTACCAGCAGCAGGCCCTGGGGCCGTTGTTGGCCGCATTTCCAGCGGGCATGGGGCATGGGTACGGCATCCGCGACCACTCCGGCCGACTCATCAGCGCCGCAGTAGCCCTCGACGTGGGTGTCGACACCTCGGTGCAGTGGGTGGTCACTCATCCCGATCATCGGCGCCAGGGCTTGAGCGCACGGCTGCTACGGGTCCTTCTCGCCAAGGCCAGAGACCGTGGGCAGACAACAGCCTCCCTACAGTCCAGTCCCGACGGATTCTCGCTGTACCAGCTTCTCGGTTTCCGCACCGTAGGGACCCTGCGCGCCTGCGTAACCTGACCACCTTCCGCCGGAACTCCTGGGGCCGCACTCGTTGATTTAGGAACGAGCTTGGCCCTGCATGGAAGGCCCTGAACCGGAACGACGCGCCCCACGCGAAACCTCACCGGAAACGCTCCGCGCCATGCGGATCGGCTACGGACGGCTCTCCAACCGCACCCCCGAAGCCCAACGTGACGCCCTGCACGCCGCCGGGTACGAGAAGGTCTTCGTCGACAACTTGCGGGAAACTGGTGGCCCGCCCGGAACTGGACAAGGGGCTGCTGGCGGCCAACCGCACCGGCGAGCAGCGCAACCATCGACGGACACGCGGCTGCTCGGGCACGGGGCATACCGGTGAGCAGAAACCCAAACTCGAACCACGCCAAGTGCAATTGGCCCGCGAGTTGTACGACGAAACCGACGACGACGGAAAACGTCGCTACACCGTCGCTCAGATCGCCGCCGGGTTCAGCGTTACCCGCCCCACGATCTACCGCCACCTCACCGCCGACTGCTCATTCGCTAACAAGATCATAACCGCAGCATCAAAAAGCCCGCTGACCTGCGCTTTTGCGCTAGGTCAGCGGGCTTCCGCAGCCGTCGGGACGGCGGGATTCGAACCCACGACCCCCTGACCCCCAGTCAGGTGCGCTACCAAGCTGCGCCACGTCCCGGCCGCACCCTCCGTGGGGTGCGCGAACAGCTTAGCGCATCGGGTCGTGTCGATCTCCGAGAGGTCCCTGTTCAGGTTTCGTCGCTGGTCAGAGATTCGGCGCGGGTGCCGATGAGGCGGGTGGGGCGGGTCGGGGTGAAGCGGGCGAGGGCGCGGTGGGACGCGGCGGTGAGGGTTTCGGGGTCGGCGCTGGGCGGGTCGACCGGGATGCCGTGGGAGTGGGTCCGGAAGTGCGAGTCGCGCAGCTTCACCACGACGCGGCCTGCGCGGCAGGAGTGTTCTCGCAGGTCGTCGGCTACGAGGTGGGACAGGCGGGCGAGTTCGGCGCGGAGTTCGGCAGGGTCGCGGACGTCTTCCTGGAAGGTGAACTCGCGGCCGTAGGAGCGTGGCCGGTACGGCTCGCCGCGCACGGGGGTCGGGTCGATGCCGCGGGCCAGTGCCACTAGCCAGGGACCGTTGCGCGGGCCGAACGTTGCGGCGAGGGCTGATCGGTCCGCGGCCGCGAGGGCACCGACGGTGGTCAAGCCGTGTTCGGCGAGGCGGGCGGCGGTTTTGCGGCCGATGCCCCACAGCGCTTCGGGGCTGCGCTGGTGCATGGTCGGCGCCCAGTTGTGCTGGTCGAGGCGGAAGGTGCCGGTCTCGTCGCGCAACGGTGAGCCGGGTTTGGCGAAACCGGAGGCCAGCTTCGCGCGGAGCTTGTTGTCGCCGATGCCCACCGAGCAGCTCAAGCCGGTGCGGGCGGGGACTGCGGAGCGCACCGATTCCGCGTCGTGCTGGGCGTCGGCGGTGTCGAGTTGCAGGAACGCCTCGTCCCAGCCCGCCTCCTCCACGATGCCGCCGAACTCGCGCAGCGCGGCCGTGAACAGCGCGGACTTGGCCAGGTACGCGTCCCGGTCGACGGCGAGGAAGACCGCTTGCGGGCACCGTTTCAGCGCGGTGCGCAGCGGAGTTCCCGAGCGGACGCCGAACTCGCGGGCCTCGTAGGACGCGCCTGCGACGACTCCGCGGCGGGTGGGGTCGCCGGTTCCGCCGACCAGCACCGGTCGCCCGCGCAGCTCGGGGCGGCGCAGCAGTTCCACAGCGACGATGAACTGGTCGAGATCCACGTGCAGCACGACGCGCTCCACGTCCTCAGCGTGCCACCGCACCGGTACGGTCGTCGGATGGCGAAGCGCAGCGCGGGCATCCTGCTGCACCGGATGCGGGACGGCGGGCCGCAGCTGCTGCTGGTGCATCCCGGCGGCCCGTTCTGGCGGAACAAGGACCTCGGTTCGTGGTCGATCCCGAAGGGCGAATACGGCGACGACGAGTCACCGCGCGATGCGGCGCTGCGCGAATTCGCCGAGGAAACCGGTCATCGGCCGGATCCGGGCGCGCTGGTCGAGCTCGGCGAGATCCGGCAGAAGGGCGGCAAGTCGGTGCTGGCCTGGGCATTGCGCGGTGAGTTCGATCCCGCGCAGCTGGTCAGCAACCCGGTGGAGCTGCCGTGGCCGCCGCGCTCGGGACGCACCGCATCGTTCCCCGAGGTCGACCGGGCCGAATGGTTCGACCCGGCGACCGCGCGGGACAAGCTGATCCCGGCCCAAGCCGAGTTCGTCGACCGCTTGCTGGCGGCGTTGAGCTGAGGAGTCAGCGCTTGACCCGGTCTCCGAGCGTCAGCAGCACCAAGTACAGCGCCCCCACGATCACGAACGCGACCGGCAGCAACATCGGCGCGTCCGCCGCGTAGAACAAGCCGGTGATCGCACCGACGATCGAGCAGGGGATCGCGACCGCGATCGCGGCGGCTTGCAGGTGCCGGCGCGGGAACTGGACGGCGGACGCCGGCTGGGGTGCGGGGGTCCGGTCCTGCCGGACCTCGTCGTGCCGCGCCTCGTCCTGCCGCTCGTCGAAGCGCGGACACGGCTCCGGCAGGTCGCGGAACAGCGTGAGCAGCTCGCCGCGGGTGCGTGCCTGCTTGGCCTGCACGACCCGGTCCCCGTACTCGTCCGAGGTGAGGCAACCGGAAACCACGTGCTCGTTGAGCAGCCGCTCCCCCTGCGACCGGTCGGCGTCCGACAACCTGATCATCTCGTTGCCCGTGGCCCCGGGCGTGGCCGGGACGTTCGTGGACGACACGACGTTCTCCTCTCGCTGCGCAGTGGGTTGCGCCGGCAAGGCTATGGACGAACGCGAGTGCCGCGCCTCGGCCTTCGGGCCGGAACATCCGGCCGGACGGCCGAGATCAATCCAGTGCGGATTCCTTGGTCTCCCGGCTCACCAGCAGCGCGATCAGCGTCAGCACCGCCATCGCCGCCAAGTACACCCCGACCCAGCCGAGCCCGTGGGAACTGGCCAGCCACGTCGCGATGTACGGCGCGACCGACGCGCCGAGCAGGCTCGCGATGTTGTAGGACACCGACGCCCCGGTGTAGCGCACCGCGGTCGGGAACAGCTCGGGCAGCACCGCGCCCATCGGCCCGAACGTCAGGCCCATCAACCCCAGTCCGACGACGAGGAACGACAGCACCGCGGGCAGCGAACCGGAGCCGAACCACGGCCCCATCAGCAGGCCGAACGCGATGATCGCGGTGGTGACGACCAGCAGCGTGGGCCGCCGGCCGAACCGGTCGGCGAGCCGGCCGGCGATCGGCACGGTCAGCCCGAAGAACACGACGCCGACCAGCAACAGCACCAGGAATTCGGAGCGGCTGTAGCCCAGCCCGCCCTCCGCGGTGCCGTAGGACAGCGTGAACACGGTCATCAGGTAGAACAGCACGTAGGTCGCCAGCATGATGAACGTGCCGAGCACGAGGCCGGTGAAGCCGGTCCGGAACACCTGCACGAACGGCACCTTCGCCCGATCGCCTGCCTGCACGACCTTCGCGAACGCCGGGGTCTCGTGCAGGCTCAGCCGCACCCACAACCCGACCGCGACCAGCACCGCCGAGGCGAGGAACGGCACCCGCCAGCCCCAGGACAGGAACGTCGCGTCGTCCATCACCTCGGACAGCAGCAGGAACAGGCCGTTCGCCACGAAGAACCCGATCGGAGCGCCCAGCTGCGGGAAGGTCCCGAAGAAGGCCCGGTTGCCCGCGGGCGCGTTCTCGGTGGCCAGCAGCGCGGCGCCGCCCCACTCACCACCGAGCCCGATGCCCTGCCCGAACCGGCACAGCGCCAGCAGCAGCGGCGCTGCCACGCCGATCGAGCCGTAACCGGGCAGGAGTCCGATCAGGACGGTGGAGATCCCCATCGTCAGCAGCGAAGCGACCAAAGTGGACTTGCGGCCGATACGGTCGCCGAAGTGCCCGAACAGCGCGGAACCGACCGGCCGGGCGACGAACGCGATCGCGAACGTGGCCAGCGACTGCAGCGTGGCCGCCGTCGCGTCCCCGGCCGGGAAGAACAGTTTCGGGAACACCAGCACGGCAGCGGTGGCGTAGACGTAGAAGTCGTAGAACTCGATGGAGGTCCCGACGAGACTGGCCACCACGACCTGGCGCGTGGAGTTGCGGTTTTCCGCGACGCCGCTGGAAACGTGTCCGACCGCCATGGCCCGGAACCTCCTCGTGGACCTGCCCTCGTTCGAACCTGCCCGCGTTCGAACCTGCGCAGCCTAACTCGGGCTGACCACCCATCGGGACACGATTTCCAGGAAATGGACGTGGGAAGCGACACGGTCCGCTGCTCGCATGAGCGGGCATTGCCGACCGGGGAGTCCGCGATCGGCGGCGAGCTTCGGCGACCGATCGCGCCGATGCGCGAGCCGAAGCCGCACGACGTGATCACGGGTCGGGCAGTCGCTGGCGGACGCCGAGCAGCGCGGCGAACGGGTCGCCGACCTCGGCCAGCCGGTCGAACACGGTGCGCACGCTCCAGCGGTCCGGCGCCAGCTGCGGGTCGTCGAGTTCGTCCCACTCGATCGGCACCGAGACCGGCGCGCCGGGCCGCGGGCGCGGGCTGTAGGGCGCGACCAGCGTCTTGTTCAGCACGTTCTGGGTGTAGTCCAGCCGGGCCTTGCCGCGGCGTTCGCCCTTCTGCCAAGCCCAGCTGACCAGGTCCGGAACGGTGCTGCCGATCGCCTCGGACACCGCCCGCGCCCAGCGGCGGGTGTCGTCGTAGGTGTAGCGGGGTTCGATCGGCACCCAGATCTGGATGCCGCGCTGCCCGGTGACCTTCGGCCGGGCCTGCACGCCGAGGTGTTCCAGCGCGGTGCGGTGCAGCCGGGCCAGCACCAGCACGTCCTCGAAGGATGTCCGGTCGCCGGGATCGATGTCGAACAGCGCCCAAGTGGGGCGTTGCGCGTCCTGGGTGCGCGAGGTCCACGGGTGCAGTTCGAGGGCTCCGTAGTTGGCCAGCCACGCCAGCGCCGCCGGTTCCTCCGGTACCAGGTAGGTGCGGGCCTCGTCGGCGTCGGCGTGCTCGTAGTCCCAGGTCCGGAACCATTCCGGGGTGTGCTCGGGCGCTTGCTTGTGCCAGAAGCCGGGTTCGCCGATGCCTTCCGGGAACCGGTGCGCGTTGAGCGGGCGGCCGGCCAGGTACGGCAGCATCACCGGCGCGATCCGGGCGCAATAGCGGATCAGGTCGCGCTTTTCGACCGCCGGTTCGTGCGCGCCTGCCGGGATCAGCACCTTGTTCAGGTTGGTCAGCGCCAGCTCGCGTCCGGCGAAGTGCCAAGTTCCCTTGCGCCGCAACCGGTCCAGTTCGGCGAGTTCGGCGTCGTCGGGCGGGCGCCAGGTGTGCGCCGCGGGAGGCTGCTCGGCTCGGGCGGCGGGCAGGTCGCTGCGCCAGACGGCTTGCGGGTCGGCGGCGACCTGTTCGCTGGTGCGGCCGCTCTTGACCGAGCGGGGGTGCTCTTCGGCGTCCCAGCCGGGTTCGGCGTGCTCGTCGTCCTTGTGGATCAGCAGCCAGTTCGCCGGATCCCCGCTGCCGCGGCGCACCAGCACGAAGTGCCCGGCGAGCTTCCGGCCGCGCAGCTCCAGGTGCACCTCGCCGGCCTCGATGGCACCGGCGGGGTCGGCGCCGTCGGAGGTCCACCAATGCCCGCGGTCCCACACGACGACGTCTCCGCCGCCGTACTCGCCGGACGGGATCACGCCTTCGAAATCGGCGTACTCCAGCGGGTGGTCCTCGACGTGCACGGCAAGCCGCTTCGCCGCGGGGTCCAGCGTCGGGCCCTTCGGCACGGCCCAGCTCGCCAGCACGCCGTCCGCCTCGAGCCGGAGGTCGTAGTGCCGGCGTCGCGCGCGGTGGCGCTGCACCACGAACCGATTTCCGGCCGCAGCCGCACCTTCCGCCCCGGCCGGCTCGTCCGTGCGTGTGAAGTCGCGCTTGCCCCGGTATTTCGCCAATCGATCGGCTCGCGAATCAGCCACCCCGGTGCTATACCCGATTTCCGCCTGCGGCAAAGATCCGGACTCCGCCGTTCCGCACGCACCCGCACGAAGGGCGCGCGGAAATGCAGCGAAATGCGCGTTCCCGGCACACCGAACAAATACCTTATTCATGACAACGTTTTCGGTGACGGTGGTCCGCGCACTAGGGTGCACCGCGACAACTGACAGGCGAGGTGCCGCGAAGAAGGCGGCACACCGGCCGTCCGGGTTGGACGGTCTCGGAACAGCGAAGGATGTTTGCCTTGGCAAACGCAGACTCGGCCGATGTTGAATCGGGCGAATATTCGGTAAACGACGTCACGGTCACCGAGCCGGGAGTGATCCGGCGCGCCGTGGGGGCCGCCGCGATCGGCAACGTCACGGAGTGGTTCGACTTCGGCGTGTACTCCTACCTCGCGGTCAAGATCGAGAGCGTTTTCTTCGCCGGCCTCTCCCCGACGATGAGCACGATCGCCACGCTCGGGACCTTCGCGGCGGCGTTCCTGGTGCGCCCGTTCGGCGGGCTGTTCTTCGGCCCGCTCGGCGACCGGATCGGCCGCCAGAAGGTGCTGTCGCTGACCGTGATCATGATGGCGATCAGCACGTTCATCATCGGCATCCTGCCGGACTACAGCACGATCGGCGTCGCGGCGCCGATGCTGCTGCTGCTCGCCAGGCTGCTGCAGGGCTTCTCCACCGGCGGTGAGTACGGCGGCGCGATGGCGTTCATCGCCGAGTACGCGCCGGACAAACGCCGCGGCTTCCTGTGCAGCTTCCTCGAATTCGGCACCCTGACCGGCTACGCGATGGGCGCGACGTTCGCGACGCTGCTGGAGGTGCTGCTCAGCGAGGACGCGCTGCTGAGCTGGGGCTGGCGCATCCCGTTCCTGATCGCGGGCCCGATCGGCGCGATCGGGCTGTACCTGCGGATGAAGCTGGAGGAGACCCCGGCGTTCGCCAAGATCGCCGCGGAGTCCGAGTCCCGCGAGGGCAACCAGACCCTGGCCGAGTTCCGCAAGATCTTCGTCAACCACTGGCCCGCGATGCTGGTGTGCGGCGGGATCGTGCTGGTGTTCAACGTGACCAACTACGTGCTCACCAGTTACATGCCGACCTACCTGACGCAGACGCTGCCGGAGTACGGCCACGCGGGCACGGACAGCACGGTCTCCCAGGTCTTGCAGATCATCGTGCTGGTCCTGTCCATGGTGCTGATCACGTTCGTCGGCAAGCTCAGCGACAGGATCGGCCGCAAGCCGGTGATGTACACCGGCTGCGTGCTGCTGGTGGTGCTGTCCATCCCGGCGGTCATGCTGCTGAAGACCGGCGGGACCGTGGCCACCTTCTGCGGGCTGGCGCTGATGGGGTTGATGCTGCTGTGCTTCAACTCCACCTCGCCGTCGACGCTGCCCGCGCTGTTCCCGACCGACATCCGCTACGGCGGGCTCTCGATCGCGTTCAACATCTCGGTGTCGCTGTTCGGCGGCACGAGCGCGACCGTAATCGCCAGCCTGATCGCGGTGACGGGCGACTTGAACACCCCCGCCTACTACCTGATGGGCGCGGGCGTGATCGGCGCGGTGGCGGTCTACTTCGCCAAGGAATCCGCGGGCAAGCGCCTGCCGGGTTCGCCGCCTGCCGCCGTCGACCACGCGGAGGCGCAGCAGCTGGCCACCAAGGCCGGCTGAGCCCGCGCGGCGAAAACGGCCCCGTCGCCCGGGCATTCCGGGCGACGGGGCCGTTTCGGGTTTCAGCGCCGTCTTGGAACCCGCTCGCTGCCGACGGGTTCTAAGAAAGCGGGCTCTCAGCGGCTGGTTCGCAGCACGGAGCGGGTCCACGTGGTGATCGCTCCGGCAATGGCGAACAGTCCGGCGGCTTCAATCGACAGGGCCACGACGATGTGGTTCATGGAGATCTCTCCTGCGGCTAACGCGATTTTGATCGGTCATGGGAGAAAACGCCGCATTAGCTGATCTTGGGTGCTTAGACGCTGCGCCCGCCACCGGTTCTGCTCTTCATCTCCCGCCCTCTGCATCGCTGCGCCCCGGGCCGGTATTTCACCCGATCTCGCTCGCCGCGGGTGAGGTATGCCACAAGCCGTTCGGGCCGTTACACGACCGCCTCATCGGCGTCTTCCTGCACCTCATCGCCCCGCACGGGCAACGTCGCGAACGCGGCGGGCGGCTCCTGCCACGGCGAGGCCAGCGTGCCCGCGCGCGCATCCCGGATCGTCTGCCACACCCGCTGCGGAGTCGCGGGCATGTCGACGTGGCGAACCCCGAGGTGGCTGAGCGCGTCGACGACCGCGTTCTGCACCGCGGGCGTCGACCCGACCGTGGCGGACTCGCCGATTCCCTTGGCGCCCAAGGGATTGTGCGGAGTATCGGTCTCGGTGTTGACGACCTCCAGCGCGGGCACGTCCGCCGCCGAAGGCATCGCGTAGTCGGCCAGCGTCGCCGTCGCCGGGTTGCCGTCCTCGTCGTAGGACATCTGCTCCCACAGCGCCTGCGCGATGCCCTGCACCGCACCGCCCTGCTGCTGACCGCGCACCAGCTTCGGGTTCACGATCCGGCCGCAGTCGTCGACGGCGATGTGCCGCAGCGGCGTCACGAAACCCGTTTCGCTGTCGATCTCCACCACCGAGACGTGCGCGCCGAACGGGAACGTGGCGCCACCCGGCTTGAAGTCGGTGGTGCCGGAAAGTTCGCCGTCCCCGGCGACCCGCACCAGCTCCGCCCAGCTCACCGTCGCACCGGGAGCCCCGGCGACGCCGAGCCCGCCGTCGGTGACCCGGATGTCGTCCGGGGACGCCTCGAGCCTGGCCGCGGCGAGTTCGCGTGCCTTGCGCAGCACCACTTCCCCGGCTTCGCGCACCGCGCTGCCGCCGACCTGCAGCGAGCGCGAGCCGCCGGTGCCGCCGCCGCGCGGGACGGTGGCGGTGTCGGACTGCACGAACTCCACCGACTCCATCGGGATGCCCAGCAGGTCGGAGACCAGCATGGAGAACGCGGTGGCGTGGCCCTGCCCGTGCGCAGAAGTGCCGACCTTGATGGTGGCGCCGCCCTCGTGCACGTCCACTTCGGCGAACTCGCCGGAACCGCCGCCGGTGATCTCGACGTAACTGCTCAGGCCGATGCCCAGCAGCTTCGGATCGTCCGCTGCGCGGCGCCGGGCCTGCTCGGCGCGCAGCTGTTCGTAACCGGCGATCCGCAGCGCCTCGGTCAGCGCCAGGTCGTAGTCGCCGCTGTCGTAGCCGGCGCCGGTCAGCGTGGTGTGCGGGAACTGCTCCGGGCGCAGGAAGTTGCGGCGGCGCAGCTCGGCCGGGTCGATGCCGAGCTCGGCGGCGCCCATGTCGATCAGCCGCTCCAGCATCGCCGCGGCCTCCGGCCTGCCAGCGCCGCGGAACGCGCCGACCGGGGTCGTGTTGGTCAGGACCATCACGCCGTCGTAGCTCAACGCCGGGAGGCGGTAGACGCCCTGGGACATCAGCCGGGTCGGGCCGAGCGCGAGCGAACCGCCGAAACCGGCGTAGGCACCGGCGTCGCCGACCACCCGCGCGCGCAGGCCGACGATGTCGCCTTCGCGGCTCAGGCCCAGCTCGGCGAACTGCACCTGCGCCCGGCCGTGCGGCATCGACTGCATGTTCTCCGAGCGCGACTCCACCCACTTCGCGGGCCGCCCGAGCTCGCGGGCGGCGGCGATCACCACCAGGTATTCCGCGGCCGCGCCCGCCTTGCCGCCGAACGCGCCGCCCACGTGCGGGGCGATCACCCGCACCCGCTGCTGATCCCAGCCGAACGAACCGGCCAGGCCGCTGCGCAACCCGTGCGGCATCTGCGTGGAGGCGTAGACGGTGACCTCGTGGTCGTCGTCCGGTCCGCCCGCGATCGCGGCGAAGGCGTTGCCCTCCATGGGAACCACGGCCAGCCGCTGGTTCTCGATGCGGGCGCGCACCACCACGTCGGCGCCCGCCAGCACGTCGGCTCCGGCGGCGTCCCGATAGCCGCTGGCGATGTTCGAGCCGTGCTCGGGGAACTGCGCCGGAGCGTCCGGGGCCAGTGCGCCCACCGGGTCCACCGCCACGTCCAGCGGGTCGTAGTCGACGTCGACGAGTTCGAGCGCGTCGGCGAGCGCTGCGGTGTCCTCGGCGACCACGGCCACCACCGGTTCACCGGCGAACCGGACGCGATCGGTGGCCAGCGGCTCGCGGGTGAAGTCGCCGACCGGGATGAACGCCTGCACCGGCGGCAGGTCCAGATCCTTCGCGGTGTAGACGGCGACCACGCCCGGTGCGGCGGCCGCAGCGCTCGTGTCGATTTCGGAGATCAGCGCGTGCGCCAGGGGTGAGCGCACGAAACCCACGTGCAGCACGCCTTCCAGCGGCAGGTTGTCCACGTAGGTGGCGCGCCCGCGCAGCAAATCCGGGTCCTCGACCCTGTTGACCTCGTTGCCCAGCAGAGATCCGACCATGATCCGAGCCTAGCCGTGGTGGCGGCCGCTGCACAGCCTGTGTCGGCGCCGACCGGTGCGGGTAGCCGCCGGGACGAGCCGACTACGGAGGTGCTGCCCGTGCAGGCACTGACCTGGCAAGGACCGCGCGAGGTGCGCGTCGAGCAGGTGCCCGATCCGCGCCGCGAGGCCGGTACCGATGCGCTCGTGCGGGTCACCTCGAGCGCGATCTGCGGATCCGATCTGCACCCGCCCGCGCAGGCACCGCAAGGCTACGAGCAGTTCCAGCGCACGACCGGCGGCACGATCATGGTCGAGACGGAGTGACTCATGGTCCGCTTCGGCTACACGTTGATGACCGAGCAGTCCGGGCCGCGCGCGCTGGTCCGGCACGCCCCGCTGGCCGAACGCGCGGGGTTCGATTTCGCGGTGATGAGCGACCACTTCTCGCCGTGGCTGGACACCCAGGCGCACTCCCCTTACGCGTGGAGCGTGCTGGGCGCGGTCGCGCAGGCCACCGAGCGGATCGAGCTGATGACCTACGTGACGGCGCCGATCATGCGTTACCACCCGGCCGTGGTGGCGCAGAAGGCCGCGACGATCGGGCTGCTGTCCGAGGAGCGGTTCACCCTCGGGCTCGGCGCCGGGGAGAACCTCAACGAGCACGTGATCGGACAGGGCTGGCCGCCGGTGAACGTGCGGCACGAAATGCTCTCCGAAGCCGTCGAGATCATCCGGGCGCTCTCCGGCGGCGAGTACGTCAACTACACCGGGCGGCACTACCGCGTGGATTCGGCGAAGCTCTGGGACGTTCCGCAGCGTCCGGTGCCGATCGGCGTCGGAGTGTCCGGGCCGCAGTCGGTGCGGCGGTTCGCGCCCGCCGCCGAAGCGATGATCTCCACCGAGCCGCAGGCCGAACTGTGCCGGGGCTGGGACTCGGCAGGCGGCGGTGACCGCAAGATCGGGCAGCTGCCGGTTTCCTGGGGCACCGACCGGGACGCCGCGGTGCGCCGCGCGCACGAGCAGTTCCGCTGGTTCGCCGGGGGCTGGAAGGTCAACGCGGAACTTCCCGGCCCGGCCGCCTTCGCCGGGGCGACGCAGTACGTGCGGCCGGAGGACGTGGCGGCCACGATCCCGTGCGGCCCGGACGTGCAGCCGATCGTGGATTCCGTGTCGGCGTTCTGGCAGGCCGGGTTCACCGACGTGGCGCTGGTGCAGATCGGCGGCGACGACCACCAGGACGGGTTTTTCGAGTTCGCCGAACGCGAGCTGCTGCCCGCGCTGCGCAAAGCATCGTCCTAGGAGGTCTGCGATGAGCGGCGGAATCCGCGTGGTGGTGCTGGGCGGTACCGGCAACATCGGAACCAGCACCGTGCAAGCTCTGGCCAGCGAGCCGGGTGTGGAAGAGGTCGTGGCCGCCTCCAGGCGCCGCCCGCGGAGTTCGTTCGGGCCGAAAGTGCGCTGGTCGCACGTGGACATCAGCAACGATGACCTGACCGAGGTCCTCTCGGGCGCGGACGCCGTGGTGCAGCTGGCCTGGATCTTCCAGCCGACGCACGACCCGATCACGACCTGGCGCAACAACGTGCTCGGCGGACTGCGGGTGTTGCGGGCGGTCGCGGCCGAACAGGTGCCCGTGCTGGTGTTCGCCTCATCGGTGGCGGCCTACTCACCGGGCCCGCCGGAGCGGGCGGTGGACGAGAGCTGGCCGACCGACGGCTGGCCGGGCGCGGCCTACTCGCGGGAGAAGGCTTACCTGGAGCGCTGCCTGGACGAGTTCGAGCGGGCGCACTCGGCGACCCGGGTGGTGCGGATGCGCACCGCGTTCTCCTTCAAGGAGCAGTCCGCGGCGCAACAGCGGCGGCTGTTCCTCGGGCCGTTCGTGCCGAACCGGGCGGTGCGCCCGTCGCTGGTGCCGATCGTGCCCGCGTTGCCGGGGCTGCGGTTCCAGGCGGTGCACAGCGACGACCTCGGCGCGGCCTACCGGCAGGCGGTGCTGCGGTCGTCGGCGCAGGGCGCGTTCAACGTGGCCGCGCATCCGGTGCTGGATGCGCAGGCGCTCGCGAACCTCCTGGGCGCGCGCACGGTTCCGGTGCCGCGCGGGCCGGTGCGCGGTGCGCTGCGGGCGGCTTGGGACCTGCACCTGGTGCCCGCGTCGCCGGAGCTGTTCGACACGTTCCTGCGGCTGCCGATCATGGACACCGGCCGCGCGGAGTCCCTTTTGGACTGGCAGCCGGAGCGTTCCGCGCCGGAGGCCGTGCAGGCGTTCCTGCGCGGAGTCCGCACGTCCGCGGGCGCGGACACCCCACCGCTGCGCCCGAACGTGCCGGGCGGACGGCTGCACGAGCTGCGCACCGGCGTCGGAGCCCGGCAGTGAGAGATCGATCTGAGTGAACGGACTGTTCGTCCGGCTAGATTGGACGAACAGTCCGTTCGCTCGGAAACGGAACGGGAGCTGACGTAGGGCTCAGCGGCGGGCGCGTGGGATCCGCGCGGTGGGCGCCTCCGCGGACATCGGCGCGGGCAGCCGCGTCGTCGGCATATCGCCCGCCTGCGCGTCGAGCACCGGCAGATCGCGGGTGGTGCCGTCCGTGGCGGGCAAGTGCTTCCACCCCGAATCCGGGCCCGGGCCGAACAACAGCGCTCCGGCCGTGAGCCCGCGGGCACCGTCCACGACCGGTTCGAGCATCCGCGCCAGCCGCGGCAGCAGCGCCGCGACCGCCGCACCCAGCAGCAACCCGACCAGCACGTCGTGCGGGTAGTGCACCCCCACGTAGACCCGCGACAACGCGGTCGCCAGCGCCAGCACGACGCCGAGCCACAACCACGCCCGGCGCACGCAGATCAACGCCACCGCGGATGCACCGGCGAGCGTGGCGTGGTTGCTCGGGAACGACCAGTCCCCCACCTCGGGGCACTGCTCGATGGTGCTGATCCGGGGGAACGCGCGGCACGGGCGGTCCTCCTGGATGAACGTCTTGAGCACTTCGCTGATCAGGTAGGCCAGCAGCACCAGCGGGACCGCGAGCACCGCCCGCGCCGACTCCGCGGCCGTTCCCGGGCGGGAGCGCCAGATCAGCACGCCGAAGATCAGCAGGAACGCGACGATGATCGCGTCGGTGGCGAACGCGCCGAAGCCCTGCAGGAACGCCGGACTCGCCGCGCCCGACCCAGCCAGGTCCCGGTACCACCACTCGCTGATGTCCGGAACACCCGGAACGTTCTGGGAAATGCGGGATTTCCCGAAGATGAACGAAAGATGAAGCACCGCTATATCGTAAGGAGATCAACAATGCCGGCCCGCGCCCGCCCCCGCGGGAAACCGGTGCCACGTCTGGCGCACACCCACATCCCGACGCACCGCCGCGCAAGGTCTTTTCGAGTGATCACCGAGTAGCGGTCGTCACAAAATCTGCTCCATTCACGCGAAACCGGACGGCGGGAATGCCGGGTGATCAACCTTCGCTACGGTGACCTGCGGGCACGGCAGCACTGCGGGGCGGCAGCGCTGCGGGGCGGCGACGCTGCGGGCGGCGGCCTCGGGTGCCCCGCGGACGGCCGACGAATCCGCGCACTGCGTGCGGAGGTATGAGGAATCGATGGGACAAACGACAGGCTGGATGGTCGGCGGGCTGCTCGTCCTGGTGGTGCTGCTCGGCGCCGCGGTGGCGGTGCTGGGAACGCGGTTGGCGCGGCAGAACCGCGAACGGTGGCAGCCGCCGGTGCTGGAGCAACCGCCGCCACCGGTGCTGGAAGCCCGCCCCGAACCACCGCCGGAACCGGCCCCGCCGGTCCGTGCCGACCTGGACTACCGGCGCGAGGTGGTGCAGGGCGCGCAGGAAGCGCTCGGCGGCACGATGCGGCGCATCCTGGCGCTGACGAACAACGCGGCCGAACAGCTCCAGCAGATGCAGCGCTCGCACGGCCCGGAGGTGCTGGAAGACCTGCTGCCGATCGACCACCTGCTCGCGCAGGCGCAGCGCCGCGCGCAGATGGTGACCGTGCTGTGCGGCTCCACCCCCGGCCAGCAGCGTTCCTCGCAGCTGCTGGCGCGGCTGGTCGGCGCGGCGCAGTCCCGCATCCACGACTACGACCGGGTCCGGTTGTCCACTCGGGACACCACGACGGCGGTGCTGGGCCGGGTGGTCGAGCCGATCAGCGCCGGCCTGGCCGAGCTGCTGGACAACGCGACTCGCTCGTCCCCGCCGACCGCGCCGGTCGACGTGCTGATCACCGCCGAGTACCACGGGGTGTCGATCGAGATCCACGACGGCGGCGTGGGGATGCCGCCGGACGCGCTGGGCCAGGCCAACGCGCTGCTGGCGCACGGCGAGTCCGAAGTGGAGCTGACCGAGCTGGGCAACCCGCCGCGCACCGGGCTGGCCGGCTGCGGCGTGCTGGCGGCCAGCTACGGCTTCCACGTGCGCCTCGACGCCGCGTCCAGCCGGGGCGGGCTGCGCGCGGTGCTGCTGGTGCCGCACAACCTGCTGACCACTCTGGAACCGGCGACCACCGAGGGGGCACCGGCCGCGGCGCAGACCGCGGAGGCCGAACCCGCGCCGCGGCACCGCCGCAGCGAACCGGAACCGGACACCACCGCCTCCGGGCTGCCGAAGCGGCCGCGCCGCACGGTGACCCGCTCCGGCGACCTGTCCGAGGACCCAGCAGCAGGCGACACCGCGGAGTCCGTCGGCGACACGGCTGGACTGCGCACCCAGGACGTCGCGAAGACGCTGCGCGGCCTGCAACGCGCGAGCCGCCCGACGACGGATCAGGACGTGGGGCCGTCTGACGTGGCGGCACCGGACATCCCCGGACCGGACGGCGCGGTCGGCGACCGCGCAGCGGGGGATCCGACCGCCACCTCATCAGGAAAGGACGCGAACGCATGAGCGAGACCGCTCGCCGAGCGCTGCCGGACCGCACCTGGGTGCTCGACGACCTGGTCGAGCACGCCGGGATCCGCGCGGCCATCGCGGTGTCCGGGGACGGGATGCTGCTGGTCAAGAACGCCGCTCTGGACCGCGCCGACGCGGAGCGGTGGGCGGCCGTGAGCGCCCCGCTGCAGTCCTGCGCCCGGCACGGGATGGAACCGCTGGGCTACCCGACCGGTGGTTTCGAGCAGGTGATGGTGCAGCACGCCCGCGGCTTCCAGCTGCTGCAGCCGTTCGGCGAGGAGTCGTACCTGGTGCTGGTCACCGAAGCGGACGCCGACCTCGGCGTGGTGGCCACCGAGATGCAGGCGACCGCTCAGCGGCTCGGGCAGGAGATGGGCACGGCTGCGCGCACCGCCGCCGGGAACCGGCCGTGAGCCCAGGCCCGCACAGACGCGAATCCGAGCTGGTGCGCTCGTACGTGCTCACCCGCGGGCGGGCGCGCGCGGACAACCCGGTGGAACCCGCGACGCTGGTGCGGGCCGTATCGCGCGGCACCGTGCCCGAACTCGAACCGGACCGCCGCCGGATCGTGCAGGTCTGCCAGGGCGGGGCGCTGGCGGTGGCGGAGATCGCCGCGCACACCCGGCTGCCGCTGAGCGTCTCGCTCGTGGTGGTCGGGGATCTGATCGATGACGGCTACCTGGCGCCCGCCGCGGCTTCCCGGCCGTCGGCCACGCCCAGCCCGGACCTGTTGAAGGAGGTGCTGGATGGACTTCGCAACCTGGACACCTCCGCATGAGTCGGCCTACCTCGCCCCGACCGTGCGCCGCTCGGCGAAGATCCTGATCGTCGGCCCCGCCGGGGTCGGCAAGACCACGTTCGTCGACACCATGTCGGAGATCCAGCCGCTGCACACCGAGGAATCGCTGACCGCGGCCAGCGAGGGCGTGGACGACCTGCGCGGCACTCCGGCGAAGACGACCACGACGGTGGCGCTGGACTTCGGGCGGCGCACGCTCAACGAGCAGCTGGTGCTGTACCTGTTCGGCACGCCGGGGCAGCAGCGGTTCAACTACCTTTGGCGGACTTTGGCGCGCGGCGCGCTGGGCGCGATGGTGCTGGTGGACACCCGGCGGCCGGACGCCTCGTTCGACGTGATGGACCGGGTGGAGCAGCTGGAGGTGCCGTACGCGATCGCGGTGAACGCCTTCGACACCGCGCCGCGCTACCCGGCCGAGGAGCTGCGCGAGGCGATGGACCCGCCGCCGGGCACACCGCTGGGCATCTGCGACGCGCGCGACGAGCCGTCCTGCAACCGAATGCTGATCACGCTGGTGGAAAACGTGCTCGCCGGCGCGGGCACGACGAAGGAGCACGGAGTCTCGGCTTGACCACTCATCTCGACACCGAGCGCATCCCGCTGTACGGCGAGGACTTCACCGGGAACCCGGACCGGGTCTATTCGCAGCTGCGCTCGCGCGGCCCGATCGTGCCGGTGGAACTCGCCCCGGACGTGCCCGCGATGCTGGTGGTGGACTACGACACGGCGCTGCAGGTGCTGCGCAGTCCGCACGTGTTCGTGAAGGACTCGCGCCGCTGGCAAGCCACCGCGCCTGCGGACGCGCCGGTGCTGCCGATGATGTCGTGGCGGCCGAACACCTTGTTCGCCGACGGGGAGCGGCACGCGCGGCTGCGCCCGCCGGTGGCCAACAGCCTCGACCTGGTCAAGCCCGCGCAGCTGCGGCGGTACGTGCGCAGCAGCGCGGCCGGGCTGATCCGCGGGTTCACCGGCCGCGGGCACGCCGACCTGCTCGGCGAGTTCGCCGCGCAGCTGCCGATGCTGGTGCTGCAGCAGATGTTCGGCTGCCCGGCGGAGATCTCGCAGGCGATGGTCGCCGCGATCGCCGCGCTCTGGGACGGCACCGACCCGCAGCTGGCCAACCAGTACCTGGAGGCCAGCGTCACCGACCTGGTCGAGTACAAGCGCGCCAACCCGGGCGACGACATCGCCACCCGGCTGATCGAGCACCCGCACGGCCTCGACGACGAGGAGCTGCTGCACCAGCTGATCATCATGATGGGCGCCGGTGCGGAGCCGCTGGGCAACTGGATCGCCAACGCGCTGTACCTGCTGCTGACCGAGCACCGGGTGGCCGACGCGGTGGCCACCGGCAGCGTCGCGCTCGACGAAGCGCTCGACGACGTGCTGTGGCGCTACACGCCGCTGGCGAACTACGCGATCACCTACCCGCGGCACCCGGTGCACCTGGGCCGGGTGTTGCTGCCCGCGGACCAGCCGGTGGTGATCTCGATGGCGGCGATCAACACCGACCCGGCGCTGCACCCGACCGGGCAGGTTCCCGCGGGCAACCGCGCGCACCTGGCGTTCAGCGCGGGCGCGCACAGCTGCCCGGCGAGCAGGCCCGCGCGGTTGATCGCGACCGTGGCGTTGGAGACGCTGCTGGACTACGTTCCCGAGGTCGAGTTGGATGATCAGCAACCGCTGCGGTGGCGTCCGGGTCCGTTCCACCGGGCGCTGACCGCCCTGCCGGTGCGCTTCCCCGCCGTGGCAACGCTCGCCGAACCCGCCCAAGGAGGACCCGCATGTCCGCATCAGGATGCCCGCTGACCCCGCTCGACCCGTCCGGCGCCGACGTGCACGGCGAAGCGCACCGGCTGCGCGAGCACGGCTCGGCCGCGCAGGTGACCTTGCCGGGCGAGGTCCCGGCGTGGGTGGTCACCGAGCACGGCAGGCTGCGCGGGCTGCTGGCGGACGAGCGGGTGTCGAAGGATCCGCGACAGCACTGGCCCGCCTGGATCCGCGGCGAGATCCCCGGCGACTGGCCGCTGATCTCGTGGGTCGGCGTGGACAACATGTTCACCGCCTACGGCCCGGATCACGCGCGGCTGCGCGGGCTGGTCTCGCGCGCGTTCACGCCGCGCCGGGTCGAGGCGCTGCGTCCGCGCATCACCGAGATCACCGGCGAGCTGCTGGACGCGCTGGCCGGGGAGTCCGAAGTGGACTTGCGCGCGGCGTTCACCTATCCGCTGCCGATCGCGGTGATCACCGAACTGTTCGGCGTTCCCGAGCAGATGCGCGCGGGCCTGCGGCACATCGTCGACGAGGTGTTCCGCACCTCCGCCACTCCGGAGGAGACCGCGGCCACCGCGCAGGAGATGGCGCAGTTCCTCGCCGACCTGATCGAGCACAAGCGCCACCACCCGGCCGACGACCTCACCAGCGGGCTGCTGGCGGCGCGCGACGAGCAGCAGAACCGGCTCAGCGAACGGGAATTGGCCGACACGCTGATCCTGATGATCGGCGCCGGGCACGAGACGACGGTGAACCTGCTGGGCCAGGCGGTGGTCGCGCTGACCACCCACCCCGAGCAGCTCGCGATGCTCCGCAACGGCGAAGTGTCCTGGGACGACGTCGTCGAGGAAACGCTGCGCTGGGAGCCCGCGCTGGCGAACGTGCCGCTGCGCTTCGCCACCACCGACATCCCGCTGCCGGACGGCACGGTGATCGCCGAGGGCGACGCGATCCTGGCGTCCTACGCCGCAGGCAACCGCGACCCCGGGCGCTACGCCGAACCCGACGAGTTCGACGCGCGCCGCGGCGCACGGGACCACTTGGCGTTCGGGCACGGCCCGCACTTCTGCCTCGGCGCGGCGCTGGCGCGGCTGGAGGCGCACATCGCGCTGCCCGCGTTGTTCGAGCGGTTCCCGAAGCTGGAGCTGGCGGTGTCCGCGGGCGAGCTGCCGCCGACCGAGTCGTTCATCTCCAACGGCTACCAGCAGCTGCCGGTGCGGCTCGGCTGAGCCAACCGCGCCCACAGCGGCTTCTGGGCCTTGTCCTGTCAGCGGCGGAGTCGCTGATCAGCGGTCATCCAAGCAACCGGCACCGCCGCGGGTTCTCAGCGGCGTCCTCACGAGGACAGCGGTTTCGCCGCGTAGCGAGCTACGTAAGAAATCGATCGAGGGCGCCGCTGAGGTTCCGCTACCGGCCGCGCAAAATGATCTGCAGCAGTACCTTGCCGCGGCTTACCTGACCTGTTCCGTCGGGCGCACCAGGATTTCGTTGATCGCGGTGCGCCGCGGGCGGGTGGCCATGTAGGCGATCGCGTCGGCGATGTCTTCGGACTGGATCACGCCGAGTTCGGAGGCGGTCCTGGCGTTCGGCGCGGTGTCGTCCTCGCTGGTGGTCAGCTCGGTTTCGACGAGGCCCGGTTCGACCAGGCCGACTCGGACGTGGTGCTCGGCGAGTTCCTGGCGCAGGCCCTCGGAGAAGGCGCCGACCGCGTGCTTGCTGGCGGCGTAGACGTTGCTGTCCGGTGCGGGCATCTTGCGCCCGGCCACGGAGCTGACGGTGATGACGTCGGCGATGCCGCGGGATCCTCGCGCGGCGGCGGTCAGGTGCGGCAGTGCGGCGTGGGTCGCGGAGAGCACTCCGTTGACGTTGATGTCGACCATCTTGCGCCATTCGCTCAGGTCGGCTTCCCGCGCCGGCGCCCACTTGCCGTAGCCGGCGTTGTTGATCAGCACGCCGATGCCGCCGAGTTCGTCGGCCGCGCGGTCGATCGCGGAGCGCACCGCTTCGGCATCGGTGACGTCCACCTCGTAGGCGTGCGCGTCGCCGATCTCCTTGGCGAGCGCTTCCAGCCGGTCGCGGCGGCGCGCGAACAACGCGACCGTGGCGCCTTCGGCGGCCAGCGCGCGGGCGGTCGCCTCCCCGATCCCGCTCGACGCGCCGGTGACGACTGCAGTGGTCCCGTCCAGCTTTCCGGTCATCAGCTGCTCCGTTTCCTCGCGCGGGTCCCCTTTGGACGCTTCGGCAGGGTTGGCCTCTTCGGTGGGTTTTCCGGTCGCACCGGCGGGGAAACGCCGGTGCGCAGTGAACCCGTCCGGTCCACTACTACCCTTCCGCCCAGGCTTGCGACTGCGGAAGGCGAGGGCGATGTATCGCACGTTGTTGGTGTGCCGACATGCGAAGGCCGCGGCTGGGGATGACGACTTCGACCGTCCTCTGGAGCCGCGCGGCGAACGCGACGCGGCGGCGGCCGGGCGCTGGCTGGCCGGGCAGGGCTTCGGCATCGACCGCGCGCTGTGCTCACCCGCGTTGCGTGCCCGGCGAACGTGGGAGCTGGCCGGGGCGGAACTGGTCGACGCGGAAGCGGGCGCGGTCGAAACCGTGCACGACGACCGGATTTACGAGGCGACCGCCGGTGAGCTGATCGCGGTGCTCAACGAACTCCCCGGCTCCGTCGGCACCGCAGCCCTCATCGGCCACAACCCGGGCTTGGAAGACGTCGTCTCGGTGCTCACCGGCCGACCGTGCCGGTTGAAGACGGCCGCGGTTGCCGTGCTCACCGGCCCCGGCGACTGGACCGCGGCCGAACCAGGCTGGGCGCAGCTGCGCGAAATCACCGAACCGCGCGGCTGACGCGCTATCTCGCCCGCGAGTTCCCGGCGCCGACGCGGCGAGTTCCTATGTGGACGGTGTCAGCGCACCATCGAAAAGCCCGCTGAACTGAGCGCAGTTCAGCGGGCTATCGCCGATCTTGCGGTTGATTTCGATACAGCGCGGACGACTGCGGCGCACGACCGAGCGACCAACGCTGGACGCGACAGCCCCCCCCCCCCCCCAGCCTGCCGGTCCCCCGAACCGCTATGCCTCGCAGAGCCAAACGTGATCGGCCGTGTCCGAGCCCCCGCCCAGGTGCGGAGTCGAGTACGGCGCCGGGCCGTAGTAAACGTGGTCCCAGCCACCGCCGTTCCTGCTGCCGGCCCACGCATACGTGCCCGCGGTCTGGTTGTTGTGCAAGCTGGTCGCTTTGTCCAGGAAGTCGTAGTCGGAGTTGTTCAGGTCGTAGTCGCCGCACTTCCAGAACGAGATGGTCCCACCGTGCCCGGACGGCGGCTCGTAGTCGGCATCCGCGTACATGCAGAAGCTGCCGCCTCCGCAGTTCGGCGCGCCGGCTGCCTTCGGCGCTCCGGGAACGTCGAACGTCCGGGTCACCCCCTCCGGGAAGCTGATCTGGTTGAAACCGGTCTGCGTCGCACGCGGAATTCCTGCCAACCTGCGATCGATGTCGGCCTGCAACGCGGCGGCTTGCCGTTCGCTGACACCCGCCGCCCTGGCTTGCTCGGCGAACGGCCGCACCTCTGAGGCGTTGGCGCTGCCCACCATCCCGACCGCCAGTGCTGCGACGGCCGCGGTTCCTCCGACTGCTCTGATCAACGACGCGCCGCTGGATCGCTTTCGCACGCTTTACCTCCGCTTCTTCCGGGACAGCGGGCCCGGCGAACACCGCAGATGCCCGCGAATCTCGGTTTCATATCTTTCGTCGCTTTCGCCTGAAACGTTAGAGCGGTCCAGGCAGCGTGGGAAACAGTTGGTGTCGATCAGCGGCATGGCCGCCATCGATGGAGGTCTTCCGAGTGGTGCTGCACAACGTCGACTTGAACCTGCTTCTTGCATTGGACGCACTTCTCACCGAACGGCACGTGACGCGCGCGGCGGAACGCAACATGGTCGGTCAAGCCGCGATGAGCGCATCGCTCGCCCGGCTGCGCAAGCATTTCGGCGACGTCCTTCTGGTGAAGGAGCGAAACCGTCTGGTGCTGACGCCCTTGGCCGAGTCACTGGTCGCCCCGGCACGCGAGGCGATCGCGGCAGCCGAGGCGACCATGGCCGTCAGCGAACCGTTCGACCCCACCACCGACCACCGCACCTTCCGCGTCATCGCCAGCGACTACGCCATATTCGTGCTGCTCAAGTCATTATTGGCCGAATTCGCCGCGCACACGCCGCGGATTCACCTCAATCTGCTGCCGATACCGGACGACTACCTCGATCAACTAAGACGCGGCCAAGTGGACCTCCTGATCGCCCCGACCGCGTTCACCGGCCCGAACTTCCCCTTTCCGCACGAGGTTCTGTTCGAAGACGGTTTCGTGCTCGCGGCCGACCGCGACAACCCCGACATCGGCCGGTCGGTTTCACCGGAGGAATTCGCGCGCCTGCCCTCCGTCGCTTTCGGCGGTGGTCCGCTGCGCTCCTTGATCGAAGTCCAATTGGACGAACTGGGCGTGCAGCGCAACGTCGAGATCTTCACGCAGAGCTGGGTGATCAACCCGTTCCTGCTTAAAGGCACCCGACTGGTCAGCATCGTGCACGAGCGGCTGGCACGGCCGATCGCCAACCGGATGGGCCTGCGGTTGTTGCCCCCGCCCGCGCCGCTCCGGCCGATCATCGAGGCCATGTACTGGCATTCCCGGAACACGAACGACTCCGCCCACCGCTGGCTGCGAACGCAGATCGCGGATGCCGCGTCCCGCATGTGAGAACCGGTTCAGCAGCTGAAGAACCGGTAGGCGACGAGTGCAGGCAGCGAGGCAGAGCACCAGGACCACGCCCGCGGACGCGGCGCAGGCGATCGGACGGCTGCGCCGGTCGCTTCGTTGCCGGTCGGTCATGTCGTGGCTCGTTCGCACCTTCTCGCGATCGAGTCCGGTCCGGACCGTCAGGAGGGCGATTCCCGCATGGTTTTCTTCGCCGATTCCAGGTTGTCCTGGTAGTCGGCGGCGTACTCCTGGGCGTCCGCGCCGCGCCGATCTTGCGCCGTCAGGAACCCAAAGTAGTACTTGCGATTTCAGGCAGGCACGTGCTCCGGCAGGTCCCAGCGGCGGCGCCGGATCAGCACCGGTGTCACGACACCGCGGTCCTGCGCGGCCAGCACCGCCGCGCGCGTGCGACGCCACCACACGGTCACCCGGAAAACGGCCAGCAGCAGCAACATGACCAGCGCCAGCAGCGCGATCCGGTACTCGCCGACGGCGTCGAGCAGCACACCGACCAGCAGCACCCCGAGCGCGGTGGCCGAATGGCCGCCGACGTTGGCGATGCCGGTCGCGGTGCCGACCTGGTCGATCGGGTTGTAGTCGCGCACCAGCGCGAACGCGACGTTGGAGACCGGGCCGCCGAAGGCGAACATCAGGAAGCTCAGCGACACCACCAGCAGCGGCGGCCGCGCCGAGCTCAGCAGCACCAGCCAGGTCAGCCCGTTGCACAGCAGGTAGCCGAACACGATCGGCACCCGCGCGCCGGGGAACCGGCCGATCAGCGCGCCGACCGGCGGGCCGCCCGCGATCTGCCCGGCGATCAGGATGCTCAGCACCAGGCTGGCTTGCGCGGGCGGCACGCCGACGCCTTCGACCAGATACGGGTAGCCCCACAGCAGGCTCATCACGTTCGGCACGAACATCGTGCCGAAGTGCGTCCAGAACGCCAGCCTCGTGCCGGGAATCGCCCAGGACGAACGGACCTTGCGCAGGATCGTGCGGGCGTCACCGGCACCGGCGGCCGAGCCCGGCGAGTCGCGCAGCACTCCGGCGGTGATCGTCGCGTAGGCCGCGGTGATCGCGCCGACCAGCAGGAACGTCCCGGTCCAGCCGAGTGCGGCGAGGACTCCGGCGAGCGGGAAGGTGGCGGCCACCCCGCCGAGCGCGCCCATCGCCGCGGAGATCGTCGCGACCAGGGCGTACTGCCGCGCGGAGAACCTGGTCGCCACCAGCCGCAGGATGCTCACCCAGGTCAGCGCGTCACCGATGCCGAGCACGGCACGCGCGAGCAGACCCAGCGGGTAGGAGGTGGCGAAGGCGAACAGCAGCTGCCCGCAGCCGAGCAGCAGCACGGCTGCGGTGAGCACGCGCCGCGAACCGAACCGGTCCACCAAGAGGCCCGTGGGGATCTGCATCGCCGCGTAGATGCCGACCTGCAGCACGGTGAACGAGCTCAACGCGGCCGGGCCGACCTGGAACCGGTCGATCGCCAGCGGCCCCGCGACGCCGAGCGTGCCGCGGTGGAACACGGCGGCGAGGTAGGTCAGCACCGCCGCGCCCCACATCAGCCACGCGCGCCGCTGCGCCGCGCGGTCGACGATCGAGGGGGTGGCGGGTGGCGCGCCCGCCAGGGGTTCACGGTCCTCCGGTTCCCGACTCCCAAGTCGGTCGGCAGCCACGTCGAACCCCTCTCCTCGTTGCGCGAGCACGTCCCGCTTCATCCTCGCGCAACGAGCGCGCAACGTTAGCCCCGCGAACCGTGCGATCCCCCACACTGTCCACAGTGGTCACCTGTTCTTCCGGGGCCGTAGGGCCCCTTCGACCAAGCTGGTGCGGCGAAGGGCTCTTCCACTCCGAACGGATCGTGGCGGCAGGCACGGTTCGGTTGACACGGGTTCGGGGCGTTCCTAGCGTCGTGCCGTGCAACCGGCTCTGCTCACCGCGCGCCACCACGTGGATCTGCTGCGTGTGGCGTCCGCGACGTGTCCAGCCTCCTGAGCCCCCACCTGCGCCCGCCCGCCTGACTCCGCGGCGGGCGATCTCCCGCCGCGCTCTCGCGGCCCGAAATTCGCTGCTCAGGAGCCGGATACATGACCGCGACAGCGCCTGCCGACGCGCCGGGTGCCGAGAAGAACGTCCGCACCGTGATCACCTCCAGCGTGATCGGCACGACGGTCGAGTGGTACGACTTCTTCCTCTACAGCACCGCCGCGAGCCTGGTGTTCAACAAGCAGTTCTTCCCCACCGCGAATCCGGCGGTGGGCACCATGCTGGCGTTCACGACGTTCTTCGTCGGGTTCGTCGCCCGCCCGCTCGGCGGTGTCCTATTCGGACACATCGGCGATCGCATCGGCCGCAAGCGCACGCTGGTGACCACCATGGTCGTGATGGGCCTTGCCACGGCCGCGATGGGCGCGCTGCCGACGTACGCGCAGGCCGGGCTGTGGGCGCCGCTGCTGCTGGTGCTGCTGCGGCTGTTCCAGGGCTTGGCGATCGGCGGCGAGTGGGCAGGCGCGGTGCTGATGGCCGTCGAGTACGCACCGCCGGGCAAACGGGCCAGGTACGGGGCGTGGCCGCAAGTCGGGCTCGCCATCGGGCTCGGCTTGGGCACCGGGCTGTTCGCGTTGCTGGGCAACGTTCTCGACGACGCGCAGTTCCTCAGCTACGGCTGGCGGATCGCGTTCGGGCTGAGCCTGGTGCTGGTGTTCGTCGGCTTGATCATCCGCTTGCGCGTCTCGGAAACCCCCGCGTTCCAGCAGATGCGCGAGTTGCAAGGCACCGCGCGGGTGCCGATCGTCGAGCTGTTCCGGGACCGGGTGAGCCGCCGCAACACCGTGCTCGGCCTGCTGTCGCGCTATTCCGAGGGCGCCGCGTTCAACACCTGGGCGGTGTTCTTCCTGACCTACGCCACCGGCACGCTCGGCCTGCCGCGCAACGACGTGCTGGTGGCGGTGATGGCGGCCTCGGTGGTACTGGCGGTGCTGATCCCGCTGGTCGGCGGGCTCGCCGACCGCACGTCGCCGCGGCGGCTGTACGTGATCGGGTCGGCGTTGTTCGCGGTTTCGGTGTATCCGGCGTTCCTGGCGTTCCAGACCCGCGATCCGCTGCTGGCCGGAGTGGTGATCGTGCTCGTGCTGGGCGTCGTGCACGCGGTGATCTACGCGCCGCAGGGCACGTTGTACGCGCAGCTGTCGCCGGTGCGGATGCGCTACACCGGGATGTCGTTCATCTACCAGTTCTCCGGGATCTACGCTTCCGGCCTCACGCCGCTGATCGTCACGTCGTTGCTGGCCGCCGGTGGTGGAACCCCGTGGCTGGCCTGCGGCTACCTCGCGCTCACCGGCGTCGTCGCCACCGTCGCGAGCCTGCTGATCCGGCGCCGCGACCTGTACTTCGACAACGCGGCTTGATCACACCCCCGGGATGCGCCCGGTGCGCACGACCTCGTCGGCGATCGTGTGCAGTTTGATGTTGTTGTCCTGGGAAGCGCGTTGCAGCACGGCGAACGCCATGTCGTCGGAGATCCCGTAGCGCTCCATGACCCGTCCGAGGGCTTTGCCGATCTCCTGGCGGGTTTCCAGCGCGGTGTGCAGCTGATCGCTGGTGCGCACGCTGTTGAGCGCCACCGCCGCGTGCGAGGCCAGCACCCAGCCCAGCCGCTCGGAACCGTCGTCGAAGGCGTGCGGCTCCTTCGCGTACAGGTCGAGGGCGCCGAAGCTCTCCTCCTCGCGGTAGAGCTGGAAGCCCATCATGGCGCCGACTCCGAGCTCCCGGGCCTCGGGGACGTATGCGGGCCAGCGGTCTTCGGTGGCGGTGTCGTCGATGCGGTAAACGGCGTTGTGCCATGGCACGGTGTTGCGCGCGGCGTCGAAGCACGGTCCCTCGCGGTTGCGGGCCTGCGCCTCATCGGAGTGCACGACGAGATCGCTCGAGGTCGCGGCCGTTTCCACCTCCTGCTTGCGCTTGAGCAGCATGATTCCGGCGTCGTCGCAGCGGTCGAGTTCCTGCACGGCCAGCTCGACGACGCGCTCGAGCACCGCCTGCTCCGACCGTTGCGCGGCCAGCTCGCGCGCGATGCGCGCGAAACGCACCGCATGGTCCTCGGCCATCGGACTCCTCCTTTCGTTCACCGCGGTTGGATGCGGGCACCGGCCGGTTCGTCACGCAACAGCGGCGGTCAGCTCGGATCCGTTCGATCGTCCAGCCCGCAAAGAGCAGCCCGAACGGATGGGTGCACGGGCACGACCTCGGGCAACTCCGTTATGTGCAACGCGCGCAGCACTTCGTGCCCGGTGGCCACCAAGGCGAGTTCCACGCCCCGCTCGCGGGCGCGTTCCCCGGCTCGGGCCAGCAGTTGCAACGCGGACACCGCCAGGAAACCGACCCCCGTCAGGTCCAGCAGCACCGTGCGCACCGCGTCCTCGATCCGGGCGAACAGCAGCCGCTCGAATCGCGCGGCGGTGGACTCGTCGACCGCACCGGAGGCGATGATCAGGACGACGTCCGGCCGCGGCCGGTTTACCCGCAGCACCAGCGAATCGCCGAGCGAGTCCGGCCGGTCGGTCTCGCCGCCGGAGTGGGAGGTGTTCAATGCGGTCCCGTCCTCTCCCCGCCGGAGAAGAGCAGCGCAGACCCCCGGGAACCGCGGGCCGGAAAACGGCGCAGTCAGCCACCGGGACCGGATCCGGCGTCTCATCGGCAGGATGTTGGTGATCCCTGGCTGACTGCTCAACCGTCGCCATCCTAGCTGAATCGGACGGCCGGTCCGAGCACAAGGCCACGCATCGGACACGAGTTGCCGGTGCGGCGGATGTGGCGAGGCCGGGAAGGCGCGGACGCGACGGCCGCTGCGAACGCCGCAGCGCGCTCAGCTGCGCACTTCGGACACCGCGACCGGGCGGCCCGTACGGCGCGAGCGGTCGCAGGCCTCGGCGGTGTAGAGCGCCTCCAGCGCTTCCGCTGCGGTGCAAGGGTTTTCCCGCCTGCCCGCGGCGACTTCGACGAACGCGGCGAGTTCCGCGGCGTAGGCGTCGGCGAACCGCTCCATGAACGTGCGGTACGGCGCACCGGACGGCCACGGGATACCGGCCTCGGCAGACGGCAGCGGGGAACGCTCGTCGTTGCCCACGAACAGCGCCCCCTCCGAACCGCACACCTCCAGCCGCACGTCGTGGCCCGCGCCGTTGTAGCGGGTGGCGCTGACCGTGGCCAGCGCGCCGTCGTCGAATTCCAGCAGCGCCGCGCACGTGTCCACGTCGTCACCTTCGGCGAAGAACGCCGCGCCCCGGTTTCCGCCGCGCGCGTAGACCGACACGACCTCGCGGCCGGTGACCCACCGCATGATGTCCAGGTCGTGGATGCTGCAGTCCCGGAACAGCCCGCCGGAGGTGGGGATGTAGGCCGCGGGCGGCGGTTCAGCGTCCGCGGTCACCGCCCGCAGCGTGTGCAGCCAGCCGAGGCGTTCGCCGCGCACGGCGTCCCGCGCGGCCCGGTATCCGGCGTCGAAGCGGCGCTGGAACCCGACCTGCAGCGGAACCGACGCGCGCTCGCTGTGCGCGACGACTTCACGGGTGCCCGCAACATCCGGCGCCACCGGTTTTTCGCAGAACACCGGCACTTCACGGTCCAGTGCCGTGTGGATCAGGCCGGCGTGCGCGTGCGTGGCGGCCGTGATCACCACGGCGTCCACGCCGCGCTCGTAGACCTCGTCCTGCGAACCGGCCGCTTCGACACCGAGCGAGCCCGCGAGCTCCGCGGCCCGCTCCGGCACGGCATCGGCGACCACCAGCCCGTCCACTTCGTCCAGTCCGAGCAGCGTCCGCGCGTGCATCGCGCCGATCCGCCCGGTCCCGAGCAATCCCAGCTCCATGACTGTCCTTCCTGGACTTGCGGCACGGCCTATCTAGGACCCAAATTCGGCCTCGGTGTTGACTTTTAAGCGGCGTCAGCCGCTTTCGCCACGTACGCAACGCAACCACCGGCGGGTTCTCAGGCGTCGTCTCGCGAGGACAGCTCCGACGCCTAGTAGGGCGCTACTTAAGGAGGAGATCCCGCAGCGAGACGGCGCCTGAGGTTCCGCTACCCGACCACCCACGCAAAACGAGTCCGAAACTCTCATAGCTGTCGCATGTCGGCTTCCAGTTGTTCGAGGCTGCGGCCCTTGGTCTCCGGCACCAGCCGCGCGCTGAACACCAGCGAACCCACGTTGAGCACCGCGAACACCCAGAACGTCGCGCTGCCGCCGAGCGCGGCCACCATCGGCGGGAACACCAGCGCCACCACGAAGTTCGCCAGCCACAGCACCAGCACCGCGATGCCCATCGCGAACCCGCGGATGCGCAGCGGGAACAGCTCAGTGATCATCAGCCAGGTCACGGTGCTCACGCTGCTCTGCTGGAACGCCATGTAGACGACCATGAGCCCGAGGATCAGGTAGCTGACCCAGCTCGCCCCGGTGGGCAGCAGGAACGCCAGCGCCAGCAGCACCAGGCAAGCGGTGACCCCGGCCTGCCCGGTCAGCAGCAGCGGTCTGCGGCCGACCCGGTCCATCAGCAGCAGCCCCACCGCCGCGGCCAGCACCGAGATCACGCCGATCGAGATCGTCGCCACGATCGAGGCGACCTCGCCGAGCCCGGTGTCGGTCAGCAGCGAGGGCGCGAAGTAGATGATCGTGTTCACGCCGGTGATCTGCTGCACCACCGCCAGCCCGATGCCGATCACGAACAGCTTGCGCAGCCACGGCTCGCGCAGGTCGCGCCAACCGCCCTTCGCGGCGGCCTCCTGCTCGCCGACTTCGACGATCTGCGCGAGTTCCCGTTCGGCGTCCTCGCGCGTGCGCCCGCGATGCAGCACCGCGCGGGCCTCGGCGAACCGCTGCCGCCCGGCGAACCAGCGCGGCGTGTCCGGCAGGAACAACATGCCCGCGCCGAGCAGCACCGCCGGGATCACGGCCAGCCCGAGCATCCAGCGCCACGCCCCGGCGTCGGCCAGCAGCGCGTTGACGACGTAGGCCAGCAGCTGCCCGGTGACGATCATCAGCCCGTTGAACGTGACCAGGCTGCCGCGCACGTCCGCGGGCGCGATCTCGGAGATGTAGAGCGGCACCACCACCGAGGCCGCGCCGACCGCCAGCCCCAGCACCACGCGGGAGACGACCAGCACCGGCACGCTCGGCGCCAGCGCGCACCCGAGGGTGGCGACGATGAACACGACCGCCGCGCCCAGCAGCGCAGGACGCCGCCCGACCCGGTCGGCGATCCGCCCGCCGGCCAGCGCGCCCGCCGCGGCGCCGAGCAGCAGCGCGCTGGTCACCAGCCCTTCCATGAACGGGCTGAGCCCGAAGTGCGGTGTCATGAACAGCAACGCCCCGGAGATCACTCCGGTGTCGTAGCCGAACAGCGCCCCGCCCAGCGCGGAGATCACCGCGACCGACAGCACGAACCGCTTCGCCTTGCGCACCGCGGCGCGCCGCTGCGCGGCCTCGCCGGGGTCTTCCTCGTTCGAGAGGGCCTTCGCCACCATTGGCGCCTCACCAGTGCTTGCGGATGAATTCGGACGTCTTCTGCAGCATCTGCTCCGACGAGTCCCTGGCGCGATGCTCGTTGCCGAACACCGCGGCGGTCATCGTCCCGTCGAAGCCGATCTCCCGGAGCGAGCCGAACAACTCGTCCCAGTCCACGTCGCCTTCGCCGATGTCGAGGTGCTGGTGCACCCGCGCGGTCGAGTCCGGCGGGTTGACGATGTAGCGCAGCCCGGACGACGCGGTGTGATCGAAGCTGTCCGCCAGGTGCACGTGGGTGAGCAGCTCACCGGCCCGGCGCATGATCCCCGGCGCGTCGCCGCCCATGTGGAAGGTGTGCGGCGCGCAGTACAGGAACCTGGCGTTCGGCGAGTTCAGCCCGCGGATCATGTCCACGGCCACGTGCCCGTCCTCGACGAAGTCGTCCGGGTGCGGTTCGAGCGTGATGGTGATGCCTTCCCGCTCGAAGATCGGCAGCAGTTCCGCCATGGACTTGAAGAACTTGCCCTCGCTGCGGCTGGACTGCTCCGGCCTGCCGTTGAACTCGGAGACCATCACTTCGACCCCGAGCAGCGAGGTGATCTCGATGGCGCGCTTCCAGTAGCGCACCGCGGCTTCCCGCTCCTCCTCGTCCGGGCCGGACCAGCGGTAGAGCGGGAGCACGGAGGCGATCCCCACGCCCGCGGCGTCGAGTTCGCGGCGGAACTTCCGCAGCATGTCGTCGTCGATGCGCGGATGCCGGAAGAACGGCAGCACGTCCTCGCGCGGCGACAGCTCGATCCACTCGTAGCCGAGCCCGGCCACCAGCTTCGGCAGTTCCAGCAGCGGCGTGTGCCGGAACATCGTCGGATCCAGAGCGATCTTCACGGTTCTCCTTCAGCGCCGTCTCGTCGTGCGCATCGCACTTCGGTCCACAAAGGACGGCACTAGTCGTAGATGCCGGGGCGTGCCGCGAGCGAGATTTCCGCTCGCTGCCCCGTTTCCTGCGCTTGCACTCCGGCTTCGCAAGCCGCCGCGGCGGCGTAGCCGTCCCACGCCGACGCGCCGTCGATGCCGCCTTCCCGGGCGGCGTGCGCCCAGCGCTGGAACTCCGCGTCGAACGCGGCCCGGAACCGCGGCCGGAAGTCGGCGGTGACCTGCCCGCCCCAGCGGCCCGCGGTGTGCGTGCGCATCCCGGTGTCGCCGCCGACGGTGGCGGTGCCGTGCTCGCACACCGCTTCGCACCGAACCTGGTAACCGAACCGGCAATGCACGAAGATCTCCACGTCGACCAGCACGCCGCGCGCGGTTTCGATCGTGACGATCTGCGGGATTCCGGCGTCATCGCTGCGGACCAGGCCCTGCTGACGCACCGACACGGCGGTGAGCTCGTCGCCGAGCAGCCACCGCGTGGTGTCGAACTCGTGCACCACCGAGTCGTTGATCAGCATGTTGGTGGTGAACCCGGGCGGGTGCGCGGCGTTGCGGTGCGCGCAGTGCAGCAGCAGCGGCTCGCCCAGTTCGGAGTCGTCCAGAAGTCCTTTCAGGTCAAGGAATTCCGGGTCGAAGCGGCGCATGAACCCGACCTGCACGAGCTTGCGCCCGCGGTCGGCTTCGGCTTGCACGACCCGCAGCGAGGACTTCGAGTCCGGGGTGAGCGGTTTTTCGCACAGCACTGGGATTCCGCGTTCGACGGCCGCCAGCAGCAGCGGCTCGTGCACCGGCCCGGGCGATGCGATCACCACCGCGTCCACATCGGACGCCCCGATCACTCCGATGGGGTCGGTTTCGGCGCGAGCGCCGGGAATTCCCTCGACGGCAGCGCGCGCCCGGTCGGCATCCGGGTCGCCGACGGCGACCAGCCGGGCGCCGCTGACCCGCTCGTGGATGCGCCGCGCGTGATCGGAACCCATCATGCCGGCGCCGATCAGGCCGACCCGCAGGTCTTGGTCGCTCATGGTTCCTCCGTCGTTCAGCGCCGACCGGCGCCGCAGCGGGTCAGGTAGTCGCGGGTGCGCCGGGCGATCGGCTCGGGAACGTCCGGGGAGCACGGGTAGAGGTCCTGCTCGACGATCGCGAACAGGTCCGCGTCCAGGTCCCGGGTGGCGCTGATGATCGGCTCCAGCTCCGGCACCCCGTTCGGCGGTTCGCACATCACGCCGCGCCGCACCGCGGGCCCGAACGGCAGGTCCTCCTGCTGCACGCCGGCCAGCACCCGCGGGTCGACCTGCTTGAGGTGCAGGTAGCCGATGCGATCCGGGTACTTCGCGATCAGCTCCAGGTTGTCCCCGCCGCAGTAGGAGATGTGCCCGGTGTCCAGGCACAGCGTCACGAACTGCGGATCGGTCATCTCCAGGAAGCGTTCGACGTGCGGCTGGGTGTCGACGTGGCTGTCGGCGTGCGGGTGGAATTGCAGGCGCACGCCGTATTCCTCGTGCAGCGCTTTGGCGAGGCGGTCGATCCCCTTGCCGAGGTCGCGCCAGGACCCGTCACCGAGTTCGCGGTCCTGCACCTGCTCGCCGGTGCCCTGGTCGCGCCACATCTCCGGGATCACCACGACGTGCTCCGCGCCCAGCGCGGTGGTCAGCTCGGCGACCTGCCGGACGTGCTCCCAGGTCTCCTGCCAGACCTCGTCACCGCGGTGCATCGCGGCGAAGCAGGTTCCGGCCGAGAGCGTCAGCCCGCGGCGGGCGAGTTCGTCGCGCAGCTGGTTCGGATCGGTGGGCAGGTAGCCGTACGGGCCGAGTTCGATCCACTCGTAACCGGCGCCGGAGACTTCGTCGAGGAAGCGCCGCCACGGTGGCTGCTGGTCGTCCTGCGGGAACCAGACGCCCCAGGAGTCCGGTGCCGAGCCGACCCGCAGGGGGCCGGCTCGCAGGGACTCTGCTCGCGATGGTCCGGCCGCGTTGCCGTTGCTCATCGAAGTCGTCTCCTTCTGTGCGCCGAGGGGCGGGGAGGGTCGTCCGGTCCGAGCGGCCGCGCGGCGCGGCGTTGTGACGCCGGTCTCCGCGCTTTCGGTAGCCGGTAGTTTTCACCGCGGCAATGCCGGTGTCAATACTTGGTCCTGACATACTTACGTACTGAGGATTGCCGTGCCGAAGGTCCGCCGGCCCGCGGCGGGTGGACAGCCTCCAGCGGCGCCGCAGCGCTGAACGCGGCGCGGAGTCCGAATTCGGGCGTCAGAGGTTGTCGCCGCGCAAGGACAGATCGAACGAGTAGCGCGATGCGCGGTAGACGTGCGAGCCGTACTCCACCACTCGCCCGGCCTGGTCGTAGGTGGTGCGCTCCATCGTCAGCAGGGCCGCGCCGACCGGCTCGTCCAGCAGCTCGGAGTCGTCTTCGGTAGCGACCCGCGCGCCGATCGTCTGGTCCGCGGCGTGCAGCCGCACGCCCGCGCCGCGCAACAGCTGGTAAAGCCCGCGTTCGGCGAGCTCGTCGGTGCTCGGGCTGATCAGGTCGGCGGGCAGGTGGTTGTGCATCCGCGCGATCGGCTCACCGCCCGCGAAGCGCACTCGTTCGAGCCGCAGCACCTCGTCGGTGCGGTTCAGGCCGAGCGTGGCGGCGAGTTCGCCGGGCACCTGCTCGACGGCGTTGACCAGCACACGCGTTCCGGGGCTGCGGTCGATCTCGGTGAGGTCGTCGAACAGGCTGCTCAGCTGCAGCGAGCGCTTGACCTTGTTGAACACCACCTGGGTGCCCGCGCCGCGCTTGCGCACCACCAACCCCTTGTCGACCAGCGAGCCGATCGCCTGGCGCACGGTCGGCCGGGACAGCCCGAGGGTGGCGGCCAGCTCGACCTCGTTGTCCAGCCGCGCGCCCACCGGCAGCTCGCCGGAGTCGATGGCGGCTTCGATCTGGCTGGCCACCTGGTAGTACAGCGGCACCGGGCTGGCGTGCTCCACGGTGATCCGGGCTGCCGGGTTCCAGCCGGAGCCGTCCTTGGGGGCCCGGCTCTTGCCGGCTGAGTCCTTGCCGGCTGAGCCTTTGCCCGCGGGGCCTTTGCCTGCCGAGCCCTTGCCGGCGGGTCCCTTGCCGGTCGGGCGCTGCGTCGAGGTCACGCACGCCACGGTAACAAGACGTGCTTAAGTAAGTATGTCCGGACATTATATTGACAGTCGGCGAGCGGGCCGAGTAGACACGACTGCGCACCGCAGCGGCCTCCGGCCGCGCACCGCGACACCCCGCGCCAGGAGGGCAGCAGCCGATGCAGTTCGACTTGATCACGATGGGGCGCCTCGGCGTGGACGTGTACCCGCTGCAGACCGGCGTCTCGCTGGCGGAGGTCTCCTCGTTCGGCAAGTACCTCGGCGGCACCGCGGCCAACGTCGCGATCGCCGCGGCCCGGCTCGGCCGCAGCACGTCGCTGATCAGCCGCACCGGCGCGGACCCGTTCGGCGAATACCTGCACGCGCAGCTGCGCGAGTTCGGCGTGGACGACCGGTGGGTCACGGCCGTGCAGCGGTATCCGACCCCGGTGACGTTCTGCGAGCTGTTCCCGCCGGACGAGTTCCCGCTGTACTTCTACCGCTACCCGAAAGCGCCGGACCTGGAGATCCACACGGAGGAGCTGGATCTGGACGCCGTCGCGGCCGCGCGGATCTTCTGGATGACCGGGACCGGGCTGGCCGAAGAACCCAGCCGGTCGTCCACTTTGGACGCGCTGCGGCACAGGGCGAAGCGCGGCACCACCGTGTTCGACCTGGACTGGCGGCCGATGTTCTGGCCCGACCACGCCGAAGCGACGCGCTGGTACCGGGAAGCGCTGCAGCACGTGACGGTCGCCGTCGGCAACGTCGACGAGTGCGAAACCGCCGTCGGCACCCGCGATCCGGACGCCGCCGCGGACGCGCTGCTGGCCGCGGGCGTGGAACTGGCCGTGGTCAAGCAGGGGCCGAAGGGCGTGCTCGCGCGCACCCGCGCCGAGGAAACCGTCGCGCCGCCGGTTCCGGTCGACGTCGTCAACGGGCTCGGTGCCGGCGACGCCTTCGGCGGCGCGCTGTGCCACGGGTTGCTCGGCGAATGGGACCTGGCGCCCACGATGCGGTTCGCCAACGCCGCGGGCGCGCTCGTCGCTTCCCGGCTGGCCTGTTCCTCGGCGATGCCGCACGAGCACGAGGTCGACGCCCTGCTGCCACCGGACTCCCCCGACTCCCCGAAAGCCCAGGCGCCGAGCGCCTGAGTCGAAAGCGAGCACCGCCCCATGCGGATCAGCGAACTCACGCGGGTGCGAGCCACCCGCCCGGAAGCGGTCCGGGAAGCCGCGCAGCGCCGCGCCCGGCGCCCGCTGCTCGGCGACACCGGCCGCCTCATGATCGTCGCCGCGGACCATCCCGCGCGCGGCGCGCTCGGCGCGGGCGACGACGCGCTGGCGATGGCGAACCGGCTGGACCTGCTGGAACGGCTGTGCGTGGCGCTGCAGCGGCCCGGAGTGGACGGCGTGCTGGGCACCTCGGACGTGCTCGACGACCTGCTGCTGCTGGGTGCGCTGGAGAACAAGGTCGCGATCGGTTCGATGAACCGCGGCGGCCTGGCAGGCGCGTCGTTCGAGCTGGACGACCGGTTCACCGGCCACCGGGCGCAGGACATCGAGCGGCTGCGCTTCGACGGCGGCAAGTTGCTGCTGCGCCTGGACTACGCCGACGCGGGTTCGCTGGCGACGATGACCGGGGCCGCGCAGGCGGTCAACGAGCTCGCCGAGCGCGGGCTGATGGCGATGGTCGAGCCGTTCCTGTCCCGGCGGGAAGGCGGCAAGGTGCGCAACGACCTGTCCGCGGAAGCGGTGACCCGCTCGATCTCGATCGCTTCCGGGCTGGGCGGCACCTCGGCCTACACCTGGTTGAAGGTGCCGGTGATCGACGACATCGACCGGATCGGGCCGGTGATGGAGTCCACGACGCTGCCCACGGTGCTGCTCGGCGGCGAGGTCGCCGCCGACCAGGACGCGACGTTCGAGCGCTGGCACAAGGCGCTGCGGCTGCCGAACGTGCACGGCCTGGTGGTGGGGCGCAGCCTGCTGTACCCGCCGGACGGCGACGTGGCGTCCGCTGTGGACACCGCGGTCGGCTTGCTGTGAACGGGAATCCACAACGACTTCGGCGCAAGACAGGATTGGAGCGGGTCTTGGCGGACAAGAGCTTCTACCTCCCCGCGGGCTCGGCCGCGCGCGGCGACTACGCGGTGCACGTCGACCCCGCGTCGGCCGGGTGGGGCTATTCGTCGCTGCGCGTGCTCGACCTCGCCGCGGGCGAGCAGCACGAGTTCGGCACCGGCGAAAGCGAGTGGATCGTGCTGCCGCTGTCCGGCAGCTGCACGGTGCACTGCGACGGCGAGGCGTTCGAGCTGCACGGCAGGCAGAGCGTCTTCCGCGGAGTCACCGATTTCGCCTACGCGCCCCGCGACGCGCAGGTGCGGATTTCGTCCGCAACGGGCGGAAAATTCGCGCTGACCGGTGCCCGCTGCGAGCGGCGGCTGCCCGCGCGTTACGGCCCGGCCTCGGAGGTTCCGGTGGAGCTGCGCGGCGCCGGGCAATCCAGCAGGCAGGTCAACAACTTCGGCGCGGCGCACGTGTTCGAGGCGGACCGGCTGATCGCGGTCGAGGTGCTCACCCCCGCGGGCAACTGGTCGTCGTTCCCGCCGCACAAGCACGACACCGAACGCGACGGCGAGTCCGCGCTGGAGGAGATCTACTACTTCGAGCTCGACGGCGGCTCGGACGCGATGGGCTACCAGCGCGTCTACCCGTCCGGGCCGCACAGCGAGACCGACGTGCTCGCCGAGGTGCGCGGCGGTGACGTGGTGCTGATCCCGGACGGCTGGCACGGCCCGTCGATGGCGGTGCCCGGCTACGACATGTACTACCTCAACGTCATGGCCGGCCCGTCGCCGGACCGGGCGTGGCTGATCTGCGACGACCCCGCGCACGCGTGGGTGCGCGACACCTGGGCGCAGCTGCCGGTGGACGCGCGGCTGCCGCTGTACGCGGCTCCGGAAGGAGAGCGGTGATGAGCACGCGACGGCTCACCGTCGGGCAGGCGCTGGTGCGGTTCCTGACGCAGCAGCACTCCGAGCGCGATGGCGCGCGGACCCGGTTGATCGCCGGATGCTGGGGAATCTTCGGGCACGGCAACGTGGCCGGGGTCGGCCAGGCGCTGCTGGAGGATCGGGAGCTGCCCTACGTCCAGGGCCGCAACGAGCAGGCGATGGTGCACGCCGCGGTCGGCTACGCGCGCCAGAGCGGGCGGATGTCGGCCTACGCCTGCACCACCTCGATCGGCCCGGGCGCGACGAACCTGGTCACCGGAGCGGCGCTGGCTTCGATCAACCACCTTCCGGTGCTGCTGCTGCCCGGCGACGTGTTCGCGACCCGCCCGGCCGATCCGGTGCTGCAGCAGCTCGAAGTGCCGCACGCCCGCGACGTGTCGGTGAACGACGCGCTGCGCCCGGTCTCGCGCTACTTCGACCGGATCTGGCGGCCCGAGGCGCTGATCCCGTCCGCGCTGGAGGCGATGCGGGTGCTCACCGACCCGGCCGAGACCGGCGCGGTCACCCTCGCGCTGCCGCAGGACGTGCAGGCCGAGGCGTTCGACTGGCCCGAGGAGTTCTTCGCCGAGCGCGTCTGGCCGGTGCGCCGCCCCCGCGCCGACCCGGAGTCGCTGCGCGCGGCGGCCGAACGGATCCGCGCGGCCCGCCGCCCGCTGATCATCGCCGGTGGCGGCGTGCACCACAGCGGCGCCGAGGAAGCGCTGCGCCGATTCGCCGCAGCGACCGGCATTCCGGTGTCCGAGACGCAGGCCGGGCGGGGTTCGCTTCGCTTCGACGATCCGCGCGAGCTCGGCTCGATCGGGCACACCGGCACGTCGGCCTCCGACGACATCGCGCGGCGCGCGGACCTGGTGATCGGCGTGGGCACCCGCTACTCGGACTTCACCACCGCCTCGCACACTCTGTTCGCCGAGCCGGACGTGCGGTTCGTGAACATCAACATCACCGGGATGGACGCGCACAAGCAGTCCGCGACCGCGGTGGTCGGCGACGCCCGCGAAGCGCTGACCGACCTCGCCGAACGACTCGCCGGGCACCGCGTGGACGACGAGTACGCGCGGGAGTACGCGACCGCGGCGGAGAAGTGGTCCCGGGTGGTCGACCGGGTGACCAAGGCCGCGGACGGCGCCGAACGCCCCGGCCAGGCCGAAGTGCTCGGCGCGCTGGACGACGTGCTCGACGACCGCGACGTGGTGATCAACGCCGCCGGGTCGCTGCCGGAGGACCTGAACAAGTTGTGGCGTGCCAAGGAGCCGCGGCAGTACCACGTGGAGTACGGCTACTCCTGCATGGGCTACGAGCTGCCCGCCGCGATCGGCGCGCGGCTGGCCGCCCCGGACCGCGAGGTGTTCGCGCTCGTCGGCGACGGCACCTACCTGATGCTGCCGACCGAGCTGGTCACCGCCGTGCAGGAAGGCATCAAGATCATCCCGGTGCTGGTGCAGAACCACGGCTACGCCTCCATCGGCGGGCTGTCCGAGAAGGTGGGCGCCGAGCGGTTCGGCACCGCCTACCGGTTCCGGGACCACGACGGCAGGTTCACCGGCGAGCCGCTGCCGGTGGACCTGGCGGCGAACATGCGCAGCCTCGGCGTCGACGTGCTGCGCGCGGACACCGTCGACGAGCTGCGCGAAGCGCTGCGCACCGCCCGTGCGGCCGACCGGCCGACCGCGGTCCACGTGGAGACCGATCCGGCGAAGAAGCAGCTGCCGCCGGAGGCGTGGTGGGACGTCCCGGTCGCCGAGGTCGCCGCGCTGGAAAGCACCCGCGCGGCACGTGAGCAGTACGACCACAACCGCCGCGACCAGCGGCATTACCTGTAACCTGCGCGCGCCGGTGGCCGTGCGGGCGCGCGCCCGGGCGCACAGGACGATCACGATGGGAACCGAAGGAATGGCCATTCAGCACATCCGGCATTGGATCGACGGCAAGGCGGCCGAGGGCACCTCGGGCGAGTTCCAGGCGGTGACGAACCCGGCGACCGGTGCGCAGACCGGGCGGCTGCCGCTGGCGAGCGTCGACGAGGTGGACACCGCGGTCGCTTCGGCGGCGGGGGCGCAGCGCGAGTGGGCCAAGTCCTCGCTGGCCAAGCGCACCCAGGTGTTGTTCAAGTACCGCGAGCTGCTGGACCGGCACCGGGAGGAGATCGCGGAGCTGATCACCGCCGAGCACGGCAAGGTGCGCTCCGACGCGCTCGGCGAGGTCGCCCGCGGGATGGAGATCGTGGAGCTGGCCTGCGGCATCCCGCAGCTGCTCAAGGGCGAGACCTCCACCGAGGTCTCCAGCCGGGTCGACGTGGAGTCGATCCGCCAGCCGGTGGGCGTGGTCGCCGGGATCACCCCGTTCAACTTCCCCGCGATGGTGCCGATGTGGATGTTCCCGCTGGCCATCGCCTGCGGGAACGCGTTCGTGCTCAAGCCCAGCGAGAAGGACCCGTCGGCCACGGCGCGGCTGGTGGAGCTGGCCACCGAGGCCGGGCTGGCGGACGGCGTGCTGAACCTGGTGCACGGCGACAAGGTCGCGGTGGACCGGCTGCTGACCCACCCGGACGTCGACGCGGTGAGCTTCGTCGGCTCCACCCCGATCGCGCAGTACGTGCAGCAGACCGCGGTCGCGCACGGCAAGCGGGTGCAGGCGCTGGCCGGGGCGAAGAACCACATGCTGGTGCTGCCGGACGCCGACCTGGACCAGGCCGCCGACGCCGCGGTCTCGGCCGCCTACGGCTCGGCGGGCGAGCGGTGCATGGCGGTGTCCGTGGTCGTGGCGGTCGACCCGATCGGTGACGAGCTGGTCGGCAGGATCGCCGAGCGGGCGCGGAACCTGCGCATCGGCCCCGGCGACCAGGAGTCCTCCGAGATGGGGCCGCTGGTGACCGCCGAGCACCGCGAGAAGGTCGCCTCCTACGTGCCGCAGGCGCGCGAGCAGGGCGCTGAGGTCGTGGTGGACGGCACCGGCTACCGGGTGCCCGGCCACGAGGACGGCTTCTTCGTCGGGGTGAGCCTGCTGGACAAGGTCACCCCGGACATGGACGCCTACGCCGACGAGATCTTCGGGCCGGTGCTGTGCGTGGTCCGCGCCGGGTCCTACGAGCAGGCGCTGGAACTGATCAACTCCTCGCGGTGGGGCAACGGCACCGCGATCTTCACCCGCGACGGCGGGGCCGCGCGCCGGTTCCAGCTGGAGGTTGAGGCCGGCATGGTCGGGGTGAACGTGCCGATCCCGGTGCCGGTCGGGACGCACTCCTTCGGCGGCTGGAAGGACTCGCTGTTCGGCGAGCACCACATGTACGGCACCGACGGGATCCGCTTCTACACCCGCGGCAAGGTCATCACGACCCGCTGGCCGGACCCCAGCGACGGCGGCGTCGACCTCGGGTTCCCGCAGAACACGTGAATTCCGCGGACATCGCCGTCGGCGAGTCATGGGCTTGACCGCCCTCGACCGGATACGGTGTGTCCCAGCAGGACCCCGCCGAGCTGGCCGGGCCGGTCGCAGGCGCCTAGACCGATCGGACCCGGCTCTACCGGGCGGCCAAAAGGGAGGGGCGGCAAGCCGCCTCGGTCGCCCGATGTGGAAAGGCCCGCTGGCTCCAGGAGTCAGCGGGTTTTTCGCATTTCGCCAGGAGTGGGCGGCCCGGTTCGGACGAGCGGTCCGTTCGCTCGGCTCGACGGCCCGCGGGCTACTGCTTGGGCATCAGGATCCACAGCGCGATGTAGATCACGAACTGCGGTCCGGGCAGCACGCAGGAGATCACGAAGATCAGCCGCACCAGCGTGGTGTTCCACCCGAACCGCTGCGCGAGGCCCGCGCACACGCCGGCGATCATGGTGCCGCTGCGGGGGCGTTGCAGTGCTTTGCTCATGTCCGCAAGGGTCCCGCCATCCCGGCTGGTTCGCCCGGCTCGCACGTGCTGAGCTGGGACGATGGCCATCGAAGCGCCCCTCGACGTGGCACGGGAGCTCTACCGCGGCGAACCGGCGGAGTTCGTCGCGGCCCGCGACCGGCACGTCGCGCAGGCCCGCCGGGACGGCGACGAGCAGCGCGCCGAGGCGATCCGGGCGCTGCGCAAACCGACCACGGCGGCGTGGGCGGTGAACCGGCTGGCCGTCGAGGACGCCGATGCGGTCGCCGAGCTGATCGAAGTGGGCGACGGGCTGCGCACTGCGCAGCGGGAACTGCGCGGCGACGAGATCCGGCGGCTGGACCAGCGGCGCGATGAACTCGTACGGCGGTTGCTGGACCGAGCCGGGCAGCTCGTCAAGGGCAGCGGCCGCGGGTTCGGCGAGCAGGCACGGCGCCAGGTCGAGAGCACGCTGTCGGCCGCGGTCGCCGAACCGGACTCGGCGCAGCAGGTCCGGGAGGGCGTGCTCAGCAGCGCGCTGGAGTACAGCGGGTTCGGCCTGGACGAGCTCTCGGCGGCGGCAGTGCGGCGTTCCGGCGCCGGAAGCCAGCGGCCGCGACGAAAGCGCGGTTCCGCGCGGCGCGGCGCCGAATCCGGCGGAGGAGCCCGCCGCGAGACCGAGCAGTCCGAACGAGAGCCGCAGCGCGCAGCGGACCGGCGATCCACCGAGCAGCCCGATCGCGCCGAAGGCGACCGAGCCGATTCCCGCCGCGCCGGGACGAAGTCCGGGCCCCGAGCGCACCGGCGGAACGCCGAACGCTCCGAGGCGGAAGCCGAGCCGGCCGCGGACTCCCCCAGCTCCAGCGCCACCCGCCCCGGCCGGAAGCGCACCGGCCGATCCCGCCGCAGCACCGCGAAGCGATCCCGCTCGGCCGCCGAAGACGCCGACTCCGCCGCGGCCCGGCTCCAGCAGGCCGAGACCGAACTCGACCAGGCCGAACAGCAACGCGAGGAGCAGCAGCGCCGCCGCGACGAGCTGCGCCGCGAACTCGACGACCTCGGCACGCAGCTGCGCGAGACGGACCGCCGGGTCTCCCGCGCCCGCCGAGATCGCAACGCCGCGCGCCGCCGCTACGACGCGGCCCGCGGCTGAGGCCGGATCAATCGCAGCCGGCTGAGCTGCCGCACCGGACCGAGCAGACGGTCCTGAGCAGGTCGTTCGGCACCGTGGCGGGTCATCGGCACCGCTGCGAAGCTGAGTCGCATGACCGCCCGCTGGTTGCGCGTCGTCGCGACGATCGCAGTTGTAGCGGCGATCGCCGCGCTGATCTACGCCGACCGGCACGAGCTCCCCGCCGCCGGCCGCGCGCTGCGCCACGCCGACCGCGCGTGGTTGACCGCGGGCGTGCTCGTGCTGCTGGTCTGGACGGCGAACTGGGTGCTGCTGCACCTGGCGGCGCGGAAGGTCACCGGCGCGGGCGGCTATCGGGAGTTCGCGCGGCTGCTGCCGGTGACGGTGGCATCGCTGGCGCTGAACCTGGCGGTGAAGTCCGGGAACCTCGCGGGCTTGGCGGCGTTCTCGGCGGACGCCCGCAGGCGCGGCGGCGGAGGCCGGGTCACCGGTGCGTACCTCGCGGCGGCGCAGACCGCCGAAGTCGCGTTCGTGGTCACGCTGGCCGCGGGCATGGCCGTGGTGTGCTGGGACGGCAAGATCGAGCGCGCGGAGATCGCCGCGGTGGTGCTGTTCGCCGCCGGCCTGCTGAGCAGGGTGGTGGCGCTGGTGGCGGCGGTGCGCAGCCGCGAGGTGCTGCGCCGGGTGTGGGTGTGGCCGGGCAGGACCCTGGACCGCCTGCTGCGCCGCCCGCCGCGGCAGCGCGACACCGCGCAGGCCGACGACTTCTACGACGCGGTGGCGGCGATCCGTGCGCACCCGTGGTCGGCGGTGCCCGCGGTGTGCTTCGGGGTCCTGGTAGATCTGCTGGGCGCAACCGTGCTGTGGGCGTCGCTTGCCGCGGTCGGCGCCGGTGACCGGCCGCTGGTGGCGCTGGTGGCCTACGCGGTGTCGACGCTGTTCGGCATCGTCGGCGTGCTGCCCGGCGGGCTCGGATTCGTCGAATTCGGGGCGACGGCGGTGCTGGCTTCCTACGATGTTCCGGTGGGTGTGGCGGCTGCGGCGGTGCTGGTGTTCCGCGTGTTCGTGTTCTGGTTGCCGCTGGCCGTGGGTGGTCTGCTCGCGTGGCGACTGCGTGCTTCACCCGGACAGCGGAACCGGTTGCGCGGCGCGGCCCACGGGTGATCATCAGCGGGGCGGCGGCGCTTATCATGGCCGCGCGATCGTGGCCGACCGGTCGCGGGAGGTGGACGGAGTTTCGTGCGCGGGGTCGACTACTACGAGTTGCTGGGCGTGGACAGATCGGCGTCCGCCGCGGAGATCAAGACGGCGTACCGGACGCTGGCGCGCACCATGCACCCGGACGTCGGCGGCACCGCGGGCACCTTCCGGATGTTGCAGCTGGCCTACGAGACGCTGACCGACCCGGTGCGCCGCGCCGACTACGACGGCGAGACCACGGCCGAACCGGAGCCGGAACCGGCGGACCCCGCGCCCGCGCAGGGCAGGCGTGCGGCGTCGCGCCGCTGGGTCTACCGCCCCGGCCGCCGGGACTTCGGCGACGATCCGCAATTCACCCCGCCCGCGGTGGACCTGCGACCCGGCGACGTCCCGTGGTGGCACGAGGTGGATCCGGCCGAGCGGGTGCGCTACGTACCGGTCACCGCGCCGGACCGCACCGCGACGATGGCGTTGGCGGGCGGCTGGGTCCTGCTGGCGTTGGCCGGGCTGCTGGTCGGGCTTTCCGGCGTGGTGCTGGCGCTGTGGTTGTCGGTGCTGGTGGCGACCGGTGTCGTCGTGCTGGTGCTGCTGCGGCGGTTGTTGGAGTCGCGGCGCACGGACAGGCTGTTCGACGCCGATTTCTGCGGGGTGGTCTTCGGCGGCACGGCCGAGGAAGAGGTCGCCGCGGACGAGGCGGTCAAGCGCCACTCGGCGGAGCTGTTCGCCGATCACCTGACCCGGCTGCCCGGCGCGCGGATCTTCCACGGACTGGCCTGGCCGGGCTCGGTGTTCGCGGACGTCGATCACGCTGTGCTGTGCGGGCGGCGGCTCGTGCTGGTGGACTCCAAGCGCTGGCTGCCCGGCCATTACGAGGTCGACGACGACGGCACCGTCTACCGCAACGGCCACTTGTTCCGCGGCGGCACCACCCGCCTCGCCGAGGGCGTCGCGGCGTTCGAGGCGCTGCTGCCGGAGGTCGAGGTCCGCGGGGTGCTGCTGCTGTACCCGAACCGCGCGGGCGAGATCACCATCGGCGACCCGGACGCGGACGCGGTGCTGGAGACATCCACTCCGGAGGACTTCGTCTGCGACCTCGGCGAGTGGCTGGCCGACGACCCGGCGACGGTGGACCGCGAGGCGTTCTCGACGTTGCTCGCGCAGGTCGTCACGCACTGAGCCCGCACTGTTCACCATCGTGTGAGTCCGGGTTCGTTGCCCGAGGTGGCCGGGTACCAGGAACGTGGGTTCCCGACATTTCGCCAGTCCGGGAGGTCAGCGCGCGATGGTCAGCCCCCAGTTCTCCGCCACCGGCGGCAGTTCCGATGAGCCCGCTCGTACCGCGGATCCGGCACGCACCGAGACCGCTGCTGCCACTGCGGACGCAACACTCACCGAGGACGCAACACTCACCGAAGACGCAGCACTCACCGAGGAAGCAGGAGCCCGCCGCCGTCCTCCGCTGATGTCCGGCCAGCGGTCCTCGGCCGCGCACTTCGCGGTCTACATCTTCGTCCTGGTGCCGTTCCTGGCGCTGCTGGCGGCGGTGCCGCTGCTGTGGGGCTGGGGCCTGACGTGGTGGGACCTGGGACTGGCCGGCGGGTTCTACGTGATCACGATCCTCGGCGTGACGGTCGGTTTCCACCGCTACTTCACGCACGGCGCGTTCCGCGCCAAGCGCTGGCTGCGCATCGCGCTGGCCGTGGCGGGCAGCATGTCGGTGCAGGGCCCGGTGATGCACTGGGTCGCCGATCACCGCAGGCACCACGCGTTCTCCGACCGCGAGGGCGATCCGCACTCGCCCTGGGCGTTCGGCACCTCGCCGGTCGCGCTGGCGCGGGGGTTCTGGCACGCGCACATGGGGTGGCTGTTCGAGCGGGACCTCACCAACCGGGAACGGTTCGCCCCGGACTTGATGAACGACCGCGACATCCGCCTGGTGCACCGCCTGTTCGGGCCGCTGACGCTGGCCACGCTGCTGCTTCCGGCGGTGATCGGTGGCGTGGTGACCGGCAGCTGGTGGGGCGCGTGGACGGCGTTCTTCTGGGCCGGGCTGGTGCGGGTGGCGTTCCTGCACCACGTGACGTGGTCGGTGAACTCGATCTGCCACATCATCGGCGAGCGGCCGTTCCGCAGCCGGGACAAGGCGGCGAACTTCTGGCCGCTGGCGCTGCTGAGCATGGGTGAGTCCTGGCACAACCTGCACCACGCGGACCCGACCTGCGCCCGGCACGGGGTGCGGCGCGGGCAGCTGGACATCTCCGCGCGGGTGATCTGGTTGTTCGAGAAGCTGGGCTGGGCAAGCCACGTCAAGTGGCCGACGCCGCGCCGGGTGGCCCGGCTGCGCCGGGGCGCGGCGGACTGATCGAATCCCGGTTCCGCCGGTTGGGATTGCGTTCCCGGCGGTTGACACCTTTTCCGGGCCGGTGTTGCGATGCTCGACGTGCTACCCGCCCTGTTCACCAGACGACGCCACGTGGATCTGCTGCGCGTGGCGACGCAGGGCTGTCGCTGCCGGGACTGAGAGCGGCGCCCGCGCGCAGTTCTCTCCTTTGTGGACAGTCATTCGACCGCCGGTGCGCGCCCACCCCACCGGCCGTTCCTGGTGAGGAGAACCCGTGTCCACCGTCCTGGTCATCTCCGGCAGCCCGTCGAAGACCTCGAAGACCGAACGAGTAGCCGACCACCTCGCCCGCCGCCTCACCGCCGAGGGCCGCCCGGCGCAGCACCTGCGGCTGCGCACGCTGCCCGCCGAAGCGCTGCTGAGCGCCGACACCTCGGACCCGGAGATCGCCGAAGCCGTCGAGCAGCTGCGCCGCGCCGACGGCGTCGTGCTCGCCACCCCGACCTACAAGGCCGCGTACTCCGGGCTGCTGAAGGTCTTCCTGGACCTGCTGCCGCAGTTCGGCTTCGGCGGCAAGGCGGTGCTGCCGCTGGCCACCGGCGGCAGCGTGGCGCACGTGCTGGCGCTGGACTACGCGCTGCGCCCGGTGGTGAGTTCGCTCGGCGCGCGGCACGTGGTGCAGAGCTTCTTCCTGATCGACAAGCACCTGACCGTGACCGGCGACGACCTCACCATCCACGAGGAAAGCGCGGGCCCGCTCGACGACGTGCTGGAGCAGTTCCACAAGGCCCTCGACGGCGTCCCGCACGACAGCGTGCTCGGGCGCTCGGCGTGATCGGCGGTGCCGAGCTCGACCGATCCAGCTGAGCGAACAGACCGCTCACCCGGTGCTGCGCCCGCGCGATGAGCCGCACCGGCCGAGCCCCGTCCGGACGACGCGGCCCCACCACTTCTCGGGAGAAAGCCTGATGTCACTCACCTTCCACTGGTTCCTGCCCACCTACGGCGACAGCCGCTACCTGGTCGGCGGCGGGCACGGCGTGGCCACGCACACCGCCGCCGGATCGCGCCCGGCCACGCTGGGCTACCTCGGCCAGATCGCGCGCAGCGCCGAGCAGCTGGGCTTCGAGGGGGCGTTGACGCCGACCGGCGCGTGGTGCGAGGACGCTTGGCTGACCACCGCGATGCTCGCGGAGGTGACCGAGCGGTTGAAGTTCCTGGTCGCGTTCCGCCCCGGGCTGCTCTCGCCGACGCTGGGCGCGCAGATGGCCGCGACGTACCAGCGCCACTCCGGCAAGCGCCTGCTGCTCAACGTCGTCACCGGCGGCGAAAGCCACGAGCAGCGCGCCTACGGCGACTTCCTGGACAAGGAGGGCCGCTACCAGCGCTGCGACGAGTTCTTGGAGGTCGTGCACCGGTTGTGGCGCGGTGAGCGGGTCGACTTCAGCGGTGCGCACGTGCACGTCGAAGGCGCCGAACTGACCCGGACCCCGGACCCGGTGCCGGATGTCTACTTCGGCGGTTCGTCCGCTGCGGCCGGAACGGTCGCGTCCAAGCACAGCGACGTCTACCTGACCTGGGGCGAGCCGCCCGCGAAGGTTTCCGAGAAGATCGAGTGGATCCGCGGGCTCTCGGCTGCGCAAGGGCGCAAACCGCGGTTCGGCATCCGGCTGCACGTGATCAGCCGGGACACCTCCGAGCAGGCTTGGGCCGAGGCCGAGCGGCTGGTCGGCGCGCTGGACCGGGACACGATCAACAAGGTGCAGGCGGGGCTCAACCGCAGCGAGTCCGAGGGCCAGCGCCGGATGCTGGACCTGCACGGCGGCTCCGCCTCGGATCTGGAGATCTACCCGAACCTGTGGGCCGGGGTCGGGCTGGTGCGCGGCGGCGCGGGCACCGCGCTGGTCGGCAGCCACGCCGAGGTCGCCGAACGGATCGAGGAGTTCCACGCACTGGGCCTGGACGAGTTCATCCTCTCCGGTCATCCGCACCTGGAGGAGGCGTACTGGTTCGGCGAGGGCGTGCTGCCGATCCTGCAGCGCAAGGGCCTGTGGCAGCACCCGGCGGGAGTCTCCGGCGAAACCGCCGGTCAGAGCATCCCGTTCGCCGGATCGCCGGAACCCGCGCCCGCTTCCTGATCCGGAACTCCTGGTGCGTCGGCTGAACCGCAAGAGGTTCAGCTCGTCTCGAGCACGGGACTCCTGGCGGTAGGCCGCCTGATCACTCATCCGAGTGGAGCGCGGGTCGATCGGCCCGAGCCGGTGCGCGGATCTTGTAGCGTCCGCCTCCGATCTCGGCAAACCCGGCGGCCCGCACCCGCCCACTCGATGGAGTCGACGTGACCTATTACGCCCCGACCAGCATCCGCCAGGTCATCGAGACCGTGCAGCAAAGCGATCCCGGGCAGCGGCGCAGATTGCAGCAGGAGTGGCACGAGCTCGCCGAGGCGCTCGCGGTGATGCTCACCGCGCACCACCTCAGCGTTCCGCACGAGTGGAAGGAAGTTCCGCAGTGCGCCGATTCGTGATCCTCTCCGCGCTCGGGTCCGCCGCCGCGCTCGGCTACGCCGGAGTGCGGCGGCTCGGCCGCTGGCTGGACGCGCCGATCGCACCCGAGCCCGCCGTCAACGAGCCGGGCTCCGGCGCCCGCGAGCGGCGAGCGCCGGAGCAGCGCGTCATCCGGTGATCGACTGCACGGTCGGCAGGTAGCCCTCGGCGTGGCCGGCCACGTTGGGGTGGAAGGATTCCGTCAGCGGACTGCTCGGCCCGTTGATCCACTCGGAGCCGCCGCACACCCCGTGCCCGGCGAAGTTCTCCCGCGGGTCGGCGTAGCTGAACCCGGCGGACTCCGCCTGCGCCGAGATCACTTCGGCCAGCACGTCCGACCCGGCGTTGATGCTCTTGCGCTTGGCTTCGGTGTAGCCGGGGATGTCGCAGTCGCCGAGCTCGTTGACGTGCGGATAGCCAACGACCACGACTTCCGCGTTCGGGGCGGCCGCGCGGATGTTGTCGTAGGTGGTCTTGAGCTTGCCGGGCAGCTCGTCGCGCGCCTTGGCCTCGCCCGCGGCGACCGCGGAGGCGCAGCCCTCGTCGCTGCCGAGCAGGCAGCTGCTGATGGTCTTGGCGAACCCGACGTCGTTGCCGCCGATCTGCACCGTGACCAGCGTGGTCTCCGCGGACAACGCGCCGAGCTGGCCGGCGTTGAGGTCGTCGGTGGTGTCCCCGGAACAAGCGGCGAACTCGAACGACGCGGGGCTGTTCGCGTCCGCCAGCAGCTGCGGGTACGCCTTGGGGCCGCGCTGGCAGTCGCCGCTGTCCTCGAAGTACTCCCTGGTGCCGGTACCGGAGGCGTAGGAGTCGCCGAGCGCCGCGTAGTGCGCTTCCGCGGCGTAGGCCGGTGTGCCGATCATCGCTGTGCCGACGGCGACGGTGCTGACCGCTACGGCTGCCGCGAACCTGCGAGCAGCCCCCCGAAATTGACGCATGGAACCCTCCGCACGAAGAAATGTGGGCCGTACGGATCGATTGAACGTCGAGGCCGCGGCGCCATCGGAGATTTGGCGCATTGCCGCCGGTAACAATTAAGCGACTTTCTCGGCGACGCCCAGGAAAATGAATGGAAAGCCATTCGATCGAGGGAATCATGCGCAATTCGACTACGCTGAGTCGATCATTTTACCGGTTCGATTCAACACCTTCGGCGGTGCCCGGCGTGGACGGTCCCTGCTCCAGTTCGCGCAGCGAGCGGCCCGCCGAGTCGGGCATCCCGAGCAGCCCGATGACGGAGAACAGCACCAGCATCCCCATCATGATCGCGGACATGCCCGCCACCCCGAACGACGAGGCGATCATGAGCGGCACCAGCAGGCTCCAGAACCCCAGGAAGATCCGGGCGAACGCGAACGTGAGGCCCTGCGCGGTGGCGCGCAACATCGTGGGGAACATTTCCTGCGACCACAGCTTGTAGAACGACTCACCGGCGAACGCCGCGCCGATGCCGAACAGCGCCACGTTGGCCACCGCCACTCCGGTCCCGATCGGCAGGAACACGAAGCAGCCGAACGCCGCCACCTGCATGAGGGATCCGGCGGCGAAAACGGTCCGGCGCCGCCGCCCGTCCGCCAGCTGCATGAAGCCGAAGGCGACCGCGAGCATCGTGAGCGCGTAGTTGAGGACCTGGATCCCGACGCTCGTCGCCTGATCGGCGTTGCCGGCGCGCTGCAGGATGTACGGCAGGAACGCGCCCGCGGTTCCCGCCGCGGTGTTCCACAGCACGTAGATCGCGCCGGTGAACACCAGCGCCCGCAGGTTGTTCCCGGTGAACAGGTCGCGCAGCCGGCCGAGCGCCATCGGGTCCCCGGAGCCGCGGGCCCGCTCGCGAGCACGCACCCAATGCGCGGACTCGACCATGCTCCGGCGCAGGTACCAGGTGACCACCGCGACCACGAATAGGTGCGCGAACACGATGCGCACGCCGAGCAATCCCAGCGGTGCCAAGGCGAACGCCAGCAGCGCGGTCAACATCGGCCCGAGGCTCCAGGCGACCTGGGTCAGCCCGATCAGCTTGCCGCGGGACCGGCCGGGTGCGAACTCGGCGATCAGCGCCAGCGAAGTCGGCAGGTCGGCGCCGACCGCGAGACCCACGATGACGTAGCCGATGAACAGCATCGGCGTGTTCACCGCGAACACGATCCACAGGATGCCGAACGCGAACACCAGCAGGTCCCAGGCGTAGATCCGCTTGCGGCCGTACCGGTCACCGAGCCTGCCGCCGATCAGCGCGCCGACGGCCGCGGAGATCGCGTTGGAGCTGAACGCGGTGAGCAGGCCGACGGTGCCGGCGCCGAGCCCGAGATGGCTCTCCCACAGCGGCAGTCCGGCCGCCGCGGCGACGATCGATCCCGCGTCGATGTAGGAGGCCATCGAGGCGAGCGCGGTCCACTTCCAGATCTTCCGGCTGGGCTTGCCCGCGGTGGCGTCCGCGCTTTCGCCCGGCGCACTGCTTGCCGCGGTGTCCATCGGGTCACTTCCCGCCATTCGCCGTTGAATGCCGTCCGCCGAAACGCGTGCCGACGTGCACGTGTGAGAACTCGCCGAATCGCAGCGACGCTAGATCGGCGGCCTGCCCCGGTCAACCACCATCCGGGCACCGGCCGACACGCCCGCGCACCACTCCATTCCTTTCCGAGTGAACGGCCTGTTCGACCATTCTTCTCGGACCAGCGGTCCGTTCCCTCGGCACTGTCCGGGTTCTGATTGGGCTGATCGGGTGGCCAACGGGTGTGTCGGGCAGGTTCCTGGTGGATTGGCGGAAGCGCCGGTCACTCCGCGGATTTGGCGAGCGAGGAACGACGCACCACCAGTTCCGGCTCGTAGACGACCTGCTGGTGCACATGCTGCTCGGCGCCGGCGGTGTCGGCCAGCAGCAGCTCGGCCGCTTTGTACCCGATGCGGTGAGCGGGCTGGCGCACCGAGGTGAGCGGCACGGCAGCGGCGGAGGCGAACTCGATGTCGTCGTAGCCGACCAGCGCGATGTCCTCCGGAACCCGCACGCCCGCGGCGAACAGCGCCTGCAACAGCCCGAGCGCGAGCAGGTCGTTGGCGCAGAACACCGCCGAGGGCCGATCGGGCCTGCCGAGCAGCCGCGAACCGGCGTCGCGCCCGGAGGCCACGTCCAGCGCCGGCTCCTCGATCGTGCTCAGCAGGTCCTCGTCCAAGTCGCAGTCGCGGAATGCCTGCAACGCACCGACGTGGCGGTCCCGGCACTGCGACAGGTGCGCGGGTCCGCTGACGTAGGCGATCCGCCGATGCCCGTGATCGACGAGGTGCCGCACCGCCAGCGCTCCCCCGGCGACGTCGTCGACCGAGACCGAACAGCACCGCTCGCTGGAGATCTTCCGGTCCACCAGCACCGACGGAATCCCTTGCCGCTGCAACGAATCCAAGCTCGTGCCGTGCTCGTCGGCAGGCGTGACCAGCACGCCGCGCACGCGCTGCTCGGCGAACAGCGACAGGTACAGCGCCTCGGCGGCCGGATCCTGCGCGGAGTCGCACAGCATCACGCCGAGCTGCTGCTCCCGCGCCGCGGCTTCCACACCGCGAGCCACGTCGACGAAGAACGGGTTGCCGATGTCGAGCACCAGCAGCGCCAGCATCCGGCTGTGCCCGGCTCTGAGCTGGCGGGCGGATTCGCTGCGGACGTAGCCGAGTTCGTCGATCGCGGACTGCACCCGGCTGCGGGTGCTCACCGAAACCCGGTCGGGCCGGTTGAGCGCGTTGGACACGGTCGCCACCGAAACCCCGGCGCGCTCGGCGACGTCCTTGATGCTGACCATGCCTCCAAGGGTGCCGAATGCGGGCCGACCGCTGCGCAGCGGCCTCCACACCTCGCCAGCGCCGCAGCACCGCGCCGAGTGAACGGACCGTTCGACCAATCTAGTGGGACGAACAGTCCGTTCACTCCTTGCCGTTGGAGCGGTGGAGGCGGGGCGCGGACGGTCCGAGCGTCGCACTGCACGTACTTCCCGCCAGCGCCATGCGATGGACGCTCGCGCATAATGGCGCGTTCGTGCTGTTCGAGTTCGAGCAAGCGCGCCCACGATCCATCTTGAGCACTTCCGCGGTCCAACGTTCCTCTACGACTGGAGAACGACCGGAAATGAAGACATCGATCACCCGCTGGAAGAAGTCCACCCGCTCGGGACCGAACGACAACTGCGTAGAAATCAGCCGAACCGCCGACGGAGGTGCCGCCGTTCGCGACACCAAGGACCGCGCCGCCGGGCACTTCACCGCGAACGGTGAGCAGTGGTCGACGTTCCTGTTAGCGATCAAGGACGGCCGCTACGACCGCTGAGCGGCACAACTCCTTGCCACGCCCCGGAAGCCGCGCGCGTTTCCGGGGCGTTGTGCGTTCCGGTGCCGAACGGCTCAGACCTTCAGGCCGAGCCAGTTGGTGAAGTGCGCGATGCTGTCGGACTTGCGGCGCTCCGCGGTGGCGATGGCGCGGGCGGTTTCGCGCACCTGCGGGTGGTAGCGGGTCTGCTGCGGCGCGATGCGGCGAGCGTTGTTCAGCGCGCGCAGCGCGTTGCCGTGGTCGCCTGCCAGCACCCAGGCGCGGGCCACGTCCTGCCAGTGGTGGCCGATGCGGTTGGCCGGCATGTCATCGGGCAGTTCCAGCGCGAAGCCGTCGCGGGCCGCGCGACCCGGATCACCCGCTTCCAGCGAGACCGCGACATCGTGGATCTCGACGTTGCCCGGGCCGAAGTTGGTGTCGTAAGCGCTCGAGCAATGCCCGAGGCGCGCGCCGATCGCGCGGGCGTCGGCGATGTGCTCCCGAGCCCGGGCCACGTCGCAGTCCCGCGCCGCGATCATGGCACCGCGCAGGTGCGCCGATCCGCGCAGTGCAAGCACTTCCTCGCTTTCGGGCCGCGCCGCCAACAGGTTCAGCGAATGCCCCACGAGCTTCGCGCCGGTGTCGTAGGCCGCGCAGGACATCAGGATCAGCGCGCGGTGCTGGGCGGCGTGCGCGGCCAGCAGCGGATCGTCGCTGCGTTCGGCGGAGTTCTCCATCTGATCCACCGCCTGGGTGGCCAGCGTGATCCACCCGAACCGGTAGAGCAGTTGCGCGGTGTTGGCGTATGCCTGCGCGAGCTGGCGGTAGCCGCGTTCGCGCGCGGAGTCCGTGGTGGCCTCGCGCACCGCGCCGCCCAGCCTGCGCAATAACGCCGGGGTCAGTTCGATTCCTTGACGTGCCCGGTCGGAGTGCCGCAAACTCCTCGCCTTGGCGAGTTCGGCGGCCAGTTCCGCAGGTGGTCCCGGGTCCAGCGATGCCGCGTAGCGGCCTTCGGCGAACAGCGTGCGCAGTTCCGTCAAACCCGGTGGCACGCCACCGTCGTCGTCGAGGGTCTGCCGGTACGGCTGGCCGTAGAGCTCTTCGGGCTCGATGCCGAGTGCGCGGGCGATGGCGGCGACGAACGCGGGCGAACCGGGCTCCCTGCCCTGTTCGACGGCGCGGACCATGCTGGTGCTGTAGTTCGCGCGCTGCGCCAGCGCCTGCTGGTTGAGCCCGGCGACCTTCCGCGCCATCGCGACCCGCTCACCGAGGGCGAGTCCCTGATCCGGCCGAGCCACCGTGCTCCTTCCGTCCACGTCCGTTGCGGAACACCAGACTAGGTGACACACGTTGGTGTGGCACCCGGTGCGCGCACTGTCACAAGCCTGTCACTCCATAGTGCGGGAGAGCCGTAGATTGCGGAGAAAGCGATCACCTACCGTTACCAAGTCAGGTGATAGACGTGTCCGCATCCCGCGAATCCGGATCCGAGCCGGAAGTGCTCGGCGCCGAACCGCCCCCCGAACGAACCGTGCTCAACGTGCGCTACCGCGCCGGTGTCGTCGGCGAACGCTCCCGCGTGGTGCACGCAGCCGCCTGGACCCCGCGGGGCGTGCTGATCACCTTGTGCGGGATGCCGCTGGATCCGTCGCTGATCGAGGAATCCACCGGAATGCCGTGCATGCGCTGCGTCCGCATCGCCGCCGAACGCTCCACGCAGGACAACCCGGCCATCGACGACGGGACCTGACGCACCGCCACTTCGTGATCATCCCGAGACCGATCGCGACGCGGTTTGCGGCATCCTGAACCGCATTCACGAGGCGATCGGAGGAGCGGGGATGGACCGGCAGTGGGTTCCCGAGGACGTCGACATCAACACGCCCAGCGCGGCTCGCGTCTACGATGCGCTGCTCGGCGGCGGACACAACTTCCCCTCCGATCGGGCGTTCGCCCGCGAGGCCGAACGGGTGTATCCGGGTCTCGGCACCTCCGCCCGAGCCAACCGCGCATTCCTGCGCCGCGCCGTGCTGCACGCGCTGGACGCCGGTGTGCGGCAGTTCCTCGACCTGGGCTCCGGAATCCCGACCGTCGGCAACGTGCACGAGATCGTGCACGCGGTCGACCCCACCTGCCCGGTCGTCTACGTCGATTACGAACCCGTGGCCGTGGCGCACAGCGACCTGCTGCTCAAGGAGAATCGCCACGCGACGATCGTGGCCGCGGACGCGCGCGACGCGCAGCACGTGCTCGCACATCCCGAAACGACGCGGCTGCTGAACTTCGACGAGCCGGTGATGGTGCTGATGCTGGCGCTGCTGCACTTCATCCCGGACGAGGACCGGCCTGCCGACATCGTCGCCAGCTACCGCGAACCGCTGGCTGCCGGCAGCATGATCGCGATCACCAGCGCCGCCAACGACGCGCGGCAGGACGAGCTCGCCGAGCTGACGAAGCTGTTCGCCAGCAGCAGCAACCCGGCCGTGCCGCGGCCGAAGGCGTGGATCGCCGAGCAGTTCGGCGACTTCGAGCTGGTCGAGCCGGGCGCGCAGCTGGTCGGCGACTGGCGTCCCGACGAGGGGCTGGACGACGAGCAGCAGGACCACATCGTCTTCGGCGGTGTCGGAGTGCGGCGCTGAGCACGCCGCGGTCGGCACCGACGCGCGCTGGTTCGCACCGTTTTCCGCGCCGGATTCCGCGCGTGCAGGCGCTGACTCCCCTTGCAGGCGGAAATGCCAACGCCGCTGGTCAGCGTGAGTGCGGCACGGAAATCGTCGGCATTCCCACATTTCCCGTGCCGCAGCCGGTCTAGCGACGGCTGCGGCGGAATGCGAACATCCCGCGAATCGATCGACGGAAAGGCGGTTCAGCCGTGCAGGTTCTCTGGGGTGCCGGCGGCATGGTGGTGCTGCTGCTGGTCGCGTTCGCGCTCTCGACCGACCGCCGGGCGATCCGGCCGCGCACCGTGTTCGGCGCGCTGGCCATCCAGCTCGTGTTCGCGTTCGCGGTGCTGCGCTGGGAAACCGGCAAGCAGGTGCTCAGCACCGTCTCGGCGGGCGTGCAGCGGGTGATCGACTCCTCGAAGGAGGGCATCGACTTCCTGCTCGGACCGGTGATGCCCACCGACGGCAGCACCGTGGTCGCGTTCCAAGTGCTGCCGCTGATCATCTTCATCGCTTCGCTGTCCGCGGTGCTCTACCACTTGAACATCCTGCAGTGGGCGGTGCGGATCGTCGGCGGGGCGCTGCGCGCGGTGCTGGGCACGACGCGGGCGGAGTCGCTCAACGCCACCGCCAACATCTTCCTCGGGCAGACCGAGGCGCCGCTGGTGGTGCGGCCGTACCTGAAGGGCATGACCCGCTCGGAGTTCTTCGCCGTGATGGTCGGCGGACTGTCCACTGTGGCTGGATCGGTGATGGTCGGGTACGCGCTGCTGGGCGCGAACCTGGACCACCTGATCGCGGCCAGCTTCATGGCCGCCCCCGCCGGGCTGCTGATGGCGAAGATCATCGTGCCGGAGACCGAGCGCTCCGCCGAAGCGGCGGACGGCAAGCGGCCGACCACGTTCGGCGACGTGGCGGGCAAATTCGGCCGCGGCAAGGCGCCTTCGAAGACGTTCGCCGCGGACTCCGAGCAGCCCGCGGCCGAGTCCGGCGACTCCGCGCGGACCCCGGACGACTCGGCACCGACCGCCACCGAATCCGCGCCGCGCAGCAGCGAAGACGTCGACGACAGCGAAGCGTTGGAGACCAAACCGCGCAACGTCATCGACGCCGCGGCCACCGGTGCCTCCGACGGGCTCAAGCTCGCGTTGAACGTGGGCGCGATGCTGTTCGCGTTCGTCTCGCTGATCGCGCTGCTGAACCTGATCCTCGGCGCGCTGGGCGGGCTGTTCGGCCTGCCGGAGATCACCTTCGAGGGGCTGATCGGATACGTCTTCGCCCCGCTCATGTGGGTCATCGGGGTGCCGTGGTCGGAGGCCGTGGCCGCGGGCGGATTCGTCGGGCAGAAGCTGGTGCTCAACGAGTTCGTCGCGTTCACCGACTTCGGCCCGCAGGCGGCGAGTTTCGACCCGCACACCGCGATCATCATCACCTTCGCGCTGACCGGGTTCGCGAACTTCTCGTCGTTGGCGATCCTGCTCGGCGGTCTCGGCGGGCTGGTCCCGTCGCGGCGCTCGCTGATCGCGCAGTACGGGATGCGCGCCATCGCGGGCGGCACCCTGGCGAACCTGCTCAGCGCGGCCATTGCCGGGATGCTCGTCTGAGCGCTCGAGAGGAGTGCAGTTTCTCCTGATTCGGGGCGGAGTTCGCGGCCGCCGAGCCGAGCTGCGCCTGCGGTGATCCGCGCGGATGCTCTGGCCGGGTTGCGACCGCGAGGTGGGCACCGCGCGGAACCTAACGGCGCGGTAAGCGGTGCCTTCGCGGCTCCCGGCTTCGGCGCCGCGGCCGCCCGGCGCGGACAATCGCCAGGGCCGAAACCCGACGACGATGGAGTGCAGGCAATGACGACCGTGGCCTTCCTCGGAACCGGCACGATGGGCGCCCCGATGGCGCGCAACCTGCTCAGCAGCGGCTTTGCGGTGCGCGCGTGGAACCGCACCCGCTCGCGCGCGGAAGAACTCACCGCGGACGGCGCCACCGTCACCGACAGCCCCGCCGAAGCCGCACGAGGCGCCGACGTGCTGGTGACGATGCTGCTCGACGCGGACGCGACCGTGGAAGCCGGCCGCGCCGCAGCCGCCGAACTGCCCGACGGAACACCGTGGCTGCAAATGGGCACGATCGGGCTGGACGGCCTCGCGCGAGTCGCCGAAGTGGCCGGGTCCACCGCGCTGGTCGACGCGCCCGTGCTGGGCACTCGCGCACCCGCCGAACAGGGCACGCTGGTCGTGCTGGCTTCCGGGCCGGAAAGCGCCCGGGGACTCGCGCAACCGGTGTTCGACGTGGTCGGCGGTCGCACCATGTGGCTGGGAACCTCCGGCGCAGGCGGCGAAGGCACCCGGGTCAAGCTCGCCGCGAACAGCTGGGTGCTGGCGCTGACCAACGCGGTGTCCGAATCCATCGCGCTGGCCGAGAACCTCGGGGTCGATCCGCAGCGGTTCCTGGAAGCCATCGAAGGCGGCGCCGTCGACTCGCCCTACGCGCACCTCAAGGGCAAAGCGATCCTGAACAAGGACTTCACGCCCGCGTTCGGGCTCTCCGGCGCGCTCAAAGACGCCGGTCTGATCGCCGAAGCCGCCGAGGGGCTGCAGCTGGACCTCGCCGCCGCGATCCGGGAACGCTTCGCCCGCGCCGTCGAAGCCGGGCACGGTGACGAGGACATGGCCGCGGTCTACTACTCGTCGTTCAGCTGAGTGGGAAGCGCGGCCGCCGCCCCCTGGGGGGTCCGGGGCGGCGGCCGCGCAGCCTATTCGCGGTGCACGCCGTAACCGGCGAACCGCTCCGCACAGCGCGCGAGTTCCGCATCGTCGAGCAATCGCGGCTCGCCGGCGCGCTTGGCGGTCAACCACAGCTCGCAGAGCCATTCCAGCTGCCGCGCCCTGTTGTAGGCCCGCGGCAACGTCGAGCCGACCGCGAGCGCGCCGTGATTGCGCAGGATGCACGCTCCCCGGTCGGCCAGCGCCGCGGACACGTTCTCCGCCAGCTGCTCGGATCCGAAGGTGGCGTAGTCGGCCACCCGCACCGCACCGCCGAACTCGGCCAGTTGGTAGTGCACCGCGGGAACGTCGTCGCGCAACAACGACACCGCGGTGGCATGCAGCGAGTGCGTGTGCACGACGGCGTGGGCGCCGTGCCGCTCGTAGGCGGTCAGGTGCATCGGCAGCTCGGAGGTGGGCGGCAGCTCGCCGTCCACCACCTCGCCGTCGAGCGCGACCACCGGGACCTCGGCGACCCGCATGGCGTCGTAGTCCACACCGGACGGTGTCACCGCCACCAGATCGCCGGACCGCACCGAGATGTTGCCGGAAGTGCCCACCACGAGCCGGTCGTCGATCATCTTGCGCGCGACGCGGATGACCTCGGCCCGTTCGGCGGCCAGCACCGGCTCGCTCAACTCGCGGCGCCGGAGTCGTACTCGTTGATCGCCGCGACCTTCTTCGCCGACGAGGAGCTGTCGTCGAAGACCAGGTCCAGCCACTCCGAAGCCAGCAGCCGCGCCAGCTCGATGCCGACCACGCGCTGGCCGAAGCACAGCACCTGCGCGTCGTTGCTCAGCACCGAACGCTGCACCGAGTAGCTGTCGTGCGCGGTCACCGCGCGCACCCCCGGCACCTTGTTCGCGCTGATCGCGACGCCGAGGCCGGTGCCGCAGATCAGCAGGGCCCGGTCGGCCTCGCCTTCGGCGACCTTGCGCGCGGCGGCCACCGCAACGTGCGGGTAGTCGGTGTGCTCATCGGAGCCGACGCCCACGTCAGTCACCGAAGCGACCCGGGAGTCCTTCTCGAAGTCGGCCTTGATGGCTTCCTTGTACTGGTACCCGGCGTCGTCGCCACCGACGATGATGCGCCAGGGAGCGTTCTGCTCGGTCATGATCCTCACTTCACCTCTTGCGCGTCGGATTCGGTTCCTGCCGTCAGCACCCCGGCGACCTGGTTGAGCGCCATCGCCAGAGACGTGGCGCCCGGGTCGGGGGTGCCGACGCTGCGTTCCGCCAGCGGCCGGGCGCGGCCGGTGCGGGGTGTGAGCTCGGCGGTGCGTTGGGCGGCCGCGGTTGCCTCGTGGGCCGCCCGCTGCCACGCCTGCGGCCCGTCCTGCCCGTCCTGCACGGCCGCGTCGAGCGCGTCGACGAACGGGTCCATGGCGTCGACCAGCGTCTTGTCGCCCAGCTCGGCGCGGCCGAGGCGGCGCACCGCGGCCAGCGCGGCCTTCGCTCCGGCGAGCAGATCGGCCGCGGCCACCGCGCGGTCGTCCGGCAGCAGGTCGCCGAAGGAGCGCAGGCCGGCGCCCCACAGCGCGCCGGAAGTCCCACCGGCCTTGGCGGCCCAGCCGTCCCCGGCGGCCACCAGCACCGCGGCCGGGCCTGCTCCGCGCTTGGCGGCGGCCGCACCGGCTTCCACCGCAGCGGCGCTGCCGCGGGACATGCCGCGACCGTGGTCACCGTCCCCGGCCACGGCGTCCATCCGGCCCAGCTCGGCTTCCGCCTCGTGCAGGTCGTCGCTGATCGCGCGGAGTGCGGCGACCACGGCCTTCGAGGTGCGCCTGCCCGCCTCCGGAGCGAGGGCGGTGGCCTCTTCGACGACCTCTTCGGCCTCCTCGACGACCTGGTCGTCCACTTCGGACGCAGTGACGCTGCCCCTGCGGTAGGCCGGGCTGTCGGCCGGAGCGGCGTAGAGCCGTTCCAGCTCGGGGTCCAGCCAGGTCAGCGTGAGCGAACAACCGGCCATGTCCAGGCTGGTGACCAGTTCGCCGACCTCCTGCTCGACGACCTGCACGCCTGCCTCGGCCAGCAGCCGGGAGGCGGTCTTCCACACCACGAACAGCTCTTCGTACTTCGTGGCGCCGAGCCCGTTGAGGATCGCCACCACCCGCGGCGTGCCCTCGACTTCCGGCGCTTCGGCCAGCACCCCGTCCACCAGTGTGCGGGCCAGCTCCGCGGCCGACGGCATGTCCACTTCGGACACACCTGGTTCGCCGTGGATCCCGAGGCCCAGGCCCATCCGCCCCTTCGGAACCTCGAACAGCGGTTCCGAGCTACCGGGCAGCGTGCAGCCGTCGAAGGCCACGCCGAGGCTGCGGGTGCGGTCGTTGGCGTGCTCGCCGACGCGGACCACCTCGTCGAACGAGTAGCCCTCCTCCGCGGCCGCCGAGGCGACCTTGAACACCACGAAATCGCCCACCACACCGCGGCGTTTGGCGATGTCCTCGGCACCGGCGCTGGCCACGTCGTCGGTCACCACGACGTTGTGCGCGCGGATCCCGGCGCGTTCCAGCCGTTCCACGGCCAGCCCGAAGTTCATGTTGTCCCCGGCGTAGTTGCCGAACGAGAACACCACGCCCGCGCCGTTGTCGGCGGCCTTGCCCACCGAGTAGGCGTCCTCCGCCGACGGCGAGGTGAAGATGTTGCCCACCACGGCCCCATCGGCGAACCCGTTGCCGACCACGCCGCAGAACGCCGGGTAGTGCCCCGAACCACCGCCGGTGACCACGGCGACCTTGCCGCGGCGCGCCTTGCGCGCCCGCACCACGCCGCCGCGAACCTCCCGCACGTAGCCGGGATTCGCGGCGACGAAGCCGGACACCATGTCTTCGCTGAACGACGCCGGATCGTCGTAGAGTCGCGTCATCGCGCTGCTCCTCCTTCGGACCGCCACACTGGCCGCGCCCGGTCGATCGACTCCAGATATGCGCGGTACCCGCGCTCGTAAAACTCCGCCGCGGCAGGATCCGGCGACACCGTGCGCCGGGCCGCCGCCCACTGCTCGCGGTCCACCGGCTCGCCCAACGCATCCCACGCGGTCATCGCCGCCCCGCGGGCGCCGACGCCTGCCTCGTGCGGCACGTGCAACGGGCGGCCGAGCACGTCGGCGAAGATCTGACCCCAGGTCGCGGAACGCGCCCCGCCCCCGCAGGCCGAAACCGAACCGGTCAGGCCCGCCGCCTCCAGGTTGTGCCGCGCGGCGTAGGCCATCGCCTCGCACAACGCGCGCACCAGATCGGCAGGAGTGGTTTCCAGCGACAGGCCGGTGAACTGGCCCCGCGCGTGCGGCTCGACGAACGGCGCCCGCTCACCCGACGACGCCAGGAACGACAGCGCCGAGACCCCGTTCGCGCCCGGGCGGCTGGCGCCGAGCATGGCGTCCAGGTCGGCCACCTCGGCCCCGACCATGCGCAGCACCCAATCCAGGTTCGCGGTGCCCACCATCGCGGGCATCACCCGCAGGAAGCGGTCCGGCCGGGGACCGGCCACCCACATGCCCGCCGCCTCCCCGCACGGGTCGATGACCACTTCGTCGCGCAGCACCTGGCAACCCAGCGTCGTGCCGATCACCAGCGCACCGTCGCCGACCGCGTCGATGCCGGAGCCGAACGCGCACGCGGGCAGGTCGAACGGGCCCGCCGAAACCGGCAGGCCGGACGGCAACCCGAGCAGTTCGGCGCTGCGCGCGCCGAGCGCGAACAACTTGCCCGGCGGGGCCGGTTCGGCCAAGAGCCGACGGTGCTCGGACAACCCGCACGCGGCCAGCGCAGCAGCCGAGTAGGTGCGGCTGGGCACGTCCAGGAACGGCATCGACGCGTCCGAAGCGTCCACCGTGATCTCCCCGGTCAGCCGCTGCACTATCGCGTCCACGCAGTAGCCGGCGACTTCCGCGCGGCGCAGCCGATCCGGCTCGTGTTCGGCGACGTGCGCCAGCAGCGGCGCAGGCGAGCCGGGGAACAATCCCGCACCGGTCAGGCCGTGGACCGCGCGTCGCACACCCGTCTGGTCCCAACGCTGCAGCACACCCGCAGCGCGGGCGTCCATCCAGGACACGCCGGGCCCGACCTGCCTGCCCGTGGCGTCGCGCAGCCACAGGCCATCGCCCTGGCCGGTGATCGCCAGCGCCTGCACCCGCTCGCCCGCCTCGGCGATGATCGAGCGGATGACCTGCACCGCCGAGTCCAAGACCTCGTCGAGGTCCTGCTCGACCCGGCCGCCCGGCAGCCGGTGCAGCGTGCTGCGCGTGCTGTGCGTGACCCGCGCGGACCCGTCGCGTCCGAGCAGCGACGCCTTCGTCACCGAAGTGCCAACGTCCACCCCGATGATCATGGCTGTAGACCTTCGAACCGTGCCAGCACTTCCGGATTGGCCACGTACCGCGGCCGCCGCCCGTCCAGGAAGCGGGCCGCGTCACCGGCGACGATGTCCGCCGCGCGGTGCGCGGTCTGCCGGGTCGCGCCGCCCAGGTGCGGCGTGGTGATCACGTTCGGGGAGTCGAACAGCGGCCACTCGCGCGGCGGCGGCTCGATGTCGTAGACGTCCACCGCCAGCGCACCCAACCGGCCGGACTTCAGCAGTCCCGGCAGCGGCGCGTAGTCGAGCAGGCCACCGCGCGCGGAGTTCACCAGCACCGCGCCTTGCGGCAGCAACGCCAAGTTGTCCGCGTTGAGCAGGTGCTCGGTCTCCGCGGTGAGCCGCGCGTGCAGGCTCACCACGAAGCTGCTGCGCAGCAGCTCGTCGAGCCCGACCAAGCGCACGCCGTCGTGCTCGGCCTCTTCCGGCCGCACGAACGGGTCGGCGACCTGCACTCGCGCGCCGAAGGCGTGCAGCACGCGGGCCACGATGCGCCCGATGGCGCCGTAACCGACCAGGCCGACGGTCGAACCTGCCAACTCGATCCCGGCGTTGTCGTAGGCGTAGTAGTCGCCGCGCCAGTTGCCCTGCTTGAGCTCGGCATCCGATGCCGGGATGCGCCGCAGCGCGGCCAAGATCATCCCGACGGCGAACTCCGCAGCCCCCGCGGCGTTGCGGCCCGGCGTGTAGCTGACGATCACGCCGGCTTCGGTGGCGGCAGGCAGGTCGACGTTGATCGGCCCACCGCGGCAGACCCCGAGCAGCTTCAGCTCGGGGCTCTTGCCCAGCACTTCGGCGGTGAACGGAGCCATCTGGGTCATCGCCACCGCGGCCCCGTCCAGCACTTCCAGCACTTGCTGCTCGGTGCCGCTGGCCTCCCGGACCCCACCGACGGGACCGAACGGTTCCACCGGCCACGGCAGCTTCAACTCGGCGAACTCGAGGTCGTGGCCACCGGCATGGGTGCTCAACGCGTCCACGAACAGCTCGGGAGCCACGAAGTGGTCGCCCGCGGCGAGCACCTTGGCCATCTCCGGAGGCTCCTTCGTTCAATGAGGTTCGTTCAATGAGGTTCGTCCGATGGGGCGCGGCTCAACCGGCGACGGCGGCCGACAGCGAGTCGAGCAGGTGCAGCCGGACCTCGTCCAGGTCCGCGGCCACGAATCCGGCCGCGGCCAGCGCGTCCTCGGCGGGTGGGTAGTCGGGGCTGGGGATGGCCACCACGGTCATGCCTGCCGCCGCGGCGGCGCGCAGCCCGTTGCTGGAATCTTCCACGGCCAGGCAAGCCTGCGGGTCCTGCGCGAGCCTGCGCGCGGCTTCCCGGTACACGTCCGGGCTGGGTTTGCCGCGCGGGACCTCCGCGCTCGAGACGGTCGCGGCGAAGAACTCGGTGAGCCCGTGCCGATCGAGCACGGCATCGATGAGCCTGCGCGGCGCCGAGGAAGCCAGCGCGATCGGAGCGCGCGCGGCGACCTCGGTGATCATGCGCTCCGCACCGGGCAGCAGCTCGATCTCACCGCCGTGCAGCGCGCCGATCATGTCGTCGACGACCAGCCGCTCGGTCGCGGCGGCGGAGTCCTCGGCCACGCTGAACCCGGCCAGGAACGCCGACCACTCCGGCGCGCTCATGCCCTGCACCTGGCGGGTCTGCTGCGCCGTCCAGGTCCGGCCGCGCGCGGCGGCGAACCTGCTCCACATCCGCTCCCACAGGTGTTCGCTCTCGACCAGGACGCCGTCCATGTCGAAAACGACAGCACGGTGCGCAGCCACCGCCGCGCCGTTCGGCTGCGTCATCGCACTACCCTCCCGCTCGCTCGCGACCCAAATTAACACCGTGATGGTTAAGTGTCACGACTCGAGTGGTATTTCTGCCCATCTCCGGCCCGGCACTCTGGTTCCGGCCCCGGTAAGGGGCAAGATGACGGTCATGGTGTCCGCATCGAAGAAGCAGTCCCCTCGGCTCGTGCGCCAGCAGCAGATCATCGACCACGTCGTCGCCGGTGGTTTCGCCAGCGCCGCCGAGTTGTCGACGATGGCCGGGGTCAGCCTGATGACGGTGCACCGCGACATCGACGACCTGGTCAGCCGCGGACTGCTGCGCAAGTTCCACGGCGGGGTCTCCGCCCAGCCATCGACCGTGTTCGAGAGCAGTTCCGACTTCCGGCTGCACACCCACACCCGGGAGAAGGAAGCGCTGGCCGCCGCGGCACTCCCGCTGATCACACCCGGCATGTCGGTGATGCTGGACGACTCCACGACCGGCCTTTCCCTGGCCAGGCAACTCGCCGACGTCGGTCCGCTGACCGTGGTGAGCAACTACCGCCAAGTGCACGAGGCGCTGCGGGAATCGCCGGACATCCGGCTGATCGGCATCGGCGGCGAGTACTCCCGCACGCACGACTCCTACATCGGGCTGCCCTGCCAGGAGATGATCAGCGGGTTGTCGGTGGACATCATGTTCCTGTCCACTTCGGCGATGAACGCGACCATGACCTTCCACCAGGAGCAGGAGATCGTGCTGGTGAAACGCGCGATGATCGCGACCGCCAACACGCGGGTGCTGATGATGGACGCCAGCAAGGTCGGCCGCGCAGCGCTGCACCGGGTGGCCCCGGTCGGCGACTTCGAGCACGTGCTGCTGGCCGGGGACCCCGGCGCCGAGCTCGTCGAGGCGATGCGCGAACACTCCGAGGTGCGGCTGGTCCCGGTGGACTGAGCCCGCGGGCTTCGTGTTCACAGCACGACAGGTTATTTTAACATCATCATTGATAGCCGGATCACTCGGACAGCCGAGCGCACGGGTCGTCCGGCCCGCGCCTCGCCGGTCGTGTGCGGCCCGGTCCGCCGCAGCCGGCCATCGGTACCGCATGCTGCGCAGCCAGGTCGCGTACGGTTCGTCCAAGCTCACCATCGGATCGTGCTGCGCATACCGCGCGAATATCCGACGCTTCACCGCCACGACTTCCGGTGCCAGGTTGGGCGGCGAGTCCGCGACGTTGTATCCGCGGTAGTGCCGAATCTGCTCGACTCCGTGCAGCCGCAACGCCGCCTGCGCGAACCGGGTGGTCATCACGTGGTCGGTGTGATCGTGCTCGGGCCAATGCGACTGGTAGCGAACGTCCGGCGCCGGGTCTTGGGTACGCAGCACCGTCGGGTCGAGCCACCGGAACAACGCGGCCAAGGCATCGATCAGGTCGCGTCGGTCGAACTCGGAGGCAGCGGACAACCCGGAACCCTGCGGCAGCAGCGAACGTGTCCGGCCCCCGTCGGTCCACAGTCGACTCAGAGCGTGCTTTCCGCCGACCACCCGGGGATCGTTGTCGTCCGGCAGGTTCAGGAAAACCAGCCGCACCGCAGGCCGATCCTGCAAGCGGTACACCTCGGCGAAGCGTTGCGGACCGAGTTCGACTACCTCGTAGCGCCACCGATCGACGACGCCCGCCATTTCGGCGAACGCGGCGCGCGTGCCGGCCTGCCGATCAGCGGCGTAACGCTCCGATGGCCGCACGTCGCTCTCGCCCGCGGTGACGTACACCGTCGTCGTCGGCGCTCCGGAACGCACCGAGGTCAGCAGATCCGGATTCATGAACAGGATGTCGTCGTCCGGATGCGCGACGACCTGGACGTAACGAGCCTGTCCTGCTTGCTGCGCCGACGCCGAAGGTCCGAGCAGCACGGCAAGACACACGATCACGGCGATCCACCTGCAGAAGTTCACGACCACACCGCCTTCCGCGAACCCAGCACGGCCAGCACCGCCCCTGCCCCCGCGAGCACCAGGCAGCCGGGATAGCCGGGCGGACTCCAGGTCAGCCGCAGACTCCCGGCACGAGCACCGGGTGGGACGGAAACCTCGACCAAGCCGGCCGAGGTCGCACGCAACGGCACCCGAGCTCCGTCCACAGTGGCCTGGTATCCGGGCCAGGCGAGCCGCGCGAACACGATCCGTCCACCGGTGCGGTCCACCGCGGAGAACCGCACGTCCTCAGTTCGCGTTCCCCTTTCGACATCCGATTCGACCCTGACACCGCGAGACGCACCGACCCGGCCATCCGGCCACGCAAGGGCCGCCACCCGCTCGAAGCGCGTGACCACGTCGTTGCGCTGCACCACGCGCCAGCCGGACGGCGGCACCGGAGCATCGATCAGCTGCCGCTGCACGACGACGTGCCGGACCTTGAGCTGATCGGCCAGCGGCACCCCGGTCTCATCGACCGTCCATAGTCGACGGTAAGCGTCCGGGCAATGCGCCCCGAAGTAGCCCAGGCACAGCCGATCGTGCAGCGCGCGGTACCCGATGCCGGTGTAGGCGACCAGGCTCGGCACTCCGGCCACAGCGTGCATGTTGCCGAACAGCAGATGGCGCCAGACGGCTCCGGAAGCGATGTCCTCCTGAGGTATCGCCGCACGATCGGCGATCTGCACCACGGTGCCCGTCCGCAGTCCGGCGAAATCATCCCGCAGCCGTCGAACGTCGGACGGGAAGTTGTAATCGGCCACGTCGCGGTTCGCCGGGAACCAGCAGAGCTGGAGCACCAGTGCGACAACGGTCCCGGCGTGCAGCACCAGCGGCATCAGGCGCACCCGCAACGCGATCGCGAGCAATCCGCCCGTCAGCAGCAGCGAGACGGCGTAGGCGAACCACAGCGACGGCCACGCCGCGAACGACAAGTACCCGCACAGCACCAGAACGCCGACCGTGACAGACCATCGCAACCACACCCGGTCCCTGCGCAGCCCCGCACTCACCACGACCGCGAACACGACCGACAACGCCAGGTACGCCAACGGAAGGTGCCGCAACGGCCAGCGGAACAAGCCGACCTGCGAAGGCCCCAAGCACAGCAGGACCGCGCACGCGGCAACGATCAACGGCCCGGCGAATTCCCTTGCGCGCCGCGCGAACGCACCCCAATCGAGCCAAGCCAGCAGCGGAACGACGAACCAGGCGAAGTACATCGCGGGCACCGTCATCCGGAACGAACCGAACGACCGGATCTGCGGCACGAACCCGGGCAGGCTCAGATTCAGCAGATCACCCGGGTCTGGCGCGAGCATCCCCACGTTGAACAGCACGAATCCGGTTCGCCAGCCGACCGCGGTGGTCGCTAGCACCGGCCAGAACACCAGCGGCACCGTCAGTCCCACCGAGGCCGCGAGCACGCACATGCGGCGCGTCCCGGACACCCGCATGAACCGGAATTCCGCGAGCAAACCGGCGAAAACCAGGACGAGGGCCAACACCGCGTACGGATCACCGGCCGACACGCACAGGTACCCGGCCGCGAAAGCCGCCCAGAGCGGCCCCCTCCGGTGACACGTGCGCCGCGACGCCCACCAAGCCCACGGCACCCACGCCAGTCCCATCAGGCCACCGGCCCAGCTCGCCGCCTGGAAGTACAAGACGAAGCCGGAAACCGGCAGTGCCACGCCGAAGACCGCCGCCACCGCACGCGAGGCCCCGTATTCCCGGCACAGCAGATGCGTGCCCACACCCAGCAGCACGAGGAACTGGGTTTTGACCAAGGCGGCCGCCACGGCGAGATCACCGACCGCGACGACGAGCACGAACTCAGCCAGGTGCAGCGGGTTCCACACCCCGAACAGCGCTTCGCCCGCGATGTTCCCGCCCATCCAGGAATCCGGTTCCAGCAGCGCGGGCCATTGCCCGGCGAGCAGCCGCTCCCCCAGCTCGTGCCACATCGGGAGGAACTGCGCGGCGCTGTCGTCCCAGAAGTAGAACGCGGAGTTCACCAGAACCGGCAGCTGAGCCAGCAGTGCGACCGCGACGGCGACCGCCGCGGCAGCCAGCACCTCTTGCGAACGCGACCCGGTCCGGGCCGAGTCGGCGGATGCGGTTTCCACAGTGCTCATGCCGTCACCCGCTTCCGGACGCCACCGGTGAGCGCGCCACGGCTGAGCAGGTAGGTAAGCGGCAGCGCGACTACACCACCGGCCAACGTCGCCGCTCGCGCATCGATCCCGGCCACTCCCACCAGCACCGACATTGCAGCCGTGCTCAGCGTGAGGCTGCCGACGTGCGAAACCGGGTACAGCAGCAACGAACGCGCGCAGGGCAGCACCCCGAAGGTGAACTTGCAGTTCAACAGGTAGGAGCAGCTCATCGCGAGCACCGTCGCCGCCGCGTGTGCCATCCAGTACGGCAAGACCGGGCGCACGACCGTGAACACGGACAGGTGCACCGCGGTGTTGATACCGCCGACGCCGGCGAACCGGACCAGCGGCCACCGGGCGATCATGCGGACCACAACTCCCCCTGCACCGGATCGGCGGAAGCGCCGCAGAGCACAGCGCTCCCGCGGTCGGCAGCCCGCCCACCGGTCTCCTTCACCAGAAAATGCGGCCGGTGCTTGGTTTCGAGGTGGATTCGTCCCAGGTATTCCCCGATCAGCCCGAGGCAGCCGAGCTGCACGCCGCACACCGCGAGCACTCCGGCGAACAGCGCGGGCACCCCGGCCACCAGCCCGCTCAGCGAGCCGAGAACCAGTGCCGCGCCCAGATGCACCGCGAACCGCAGCGGCTTGTGGTGGAACGAGAAGAAGCCGTCCAACGCATATTCGAGCAGTCCTCGCCTGCTCCACTTCGACCGCCCGCCGCGCCGCGGCACGTGCGGCAGCGGCACGTGCGCGGTGTCGAAACCGATCCACGCGAACAGACCCTTGGAGAACCGGTGCTGCTCCGGTAATGCCAGCAACGCTTGCACAGCCCGCTGCGAGAGCACCCGGTAATCCCCTGCCCCGGCGGGTATCCGCAACCCGCGGAACCCGTTGAACACCCGGTAGAACACCTTCGCAGGCAATGCCCGGGACAGCGGCTCGTGGCGGCGGTCCCGGCAGGCGACCACCTGATCACGGCCGTCGTCGAGCAGCGCGAGCATCCGGCCGAGCAACTCGGGCGGATGTTGCAGATCCGCGTCCATGATGGCGACGCGGCGCCCGCGGGCGCGCTGCAAACCGGCCAGCAGCGCGGCCTCCTTGCCGAAATTCCGGCTCAGCGACACGAAACCCAACCGGGGATCGACGGCGGCAAGCGCTCGCACCTGCGGCAGCGTGCGGTCCGTGCTGCCGTCGTCGACCACGACGATCTCGTATTCGGTAGCGAGCCGGGGCAGGACGCGGCACAGCGCGTCGTGCAGGTGCGGCAAAGCGCGCTGTTCGTTGAAGCAGGGAACGACGACCGTGAGATCCATCAGGCTGCTCTCATCCAGACTTCACCGCCGCCGTGCGGAAGCGGTGTGCGATCACTTCGGGCAAGGCGAAGTTTGCGCAGCGGCGGTGCCGGCCCCCCGTCCGACACACCGGCGAATACCCCCTGCGGGCGAGAAGCCGGGAAATGTGCGTCGGGCACGAACCGCTGGCATCAGGGATCGAGCGAAGACGGCAAAAACCGTTCCACAGAAGAAGAATCGAGCGCTACAAGTCAGCGCATTGCCCGGTCGCCGCGCCGCGGACCGTGTTCGGCCGCCCCTCATTCACCGGCGCGGGCGCATTGCCCCGGCAGCTCAACGGACCGTGCACCTCGGCGCCCGCGACGACCGGGCGTGCATTGCCGGTCAGCGTCAACGCCCCGCGCACCTCTGAACCGTCCACCCGAACCGGCCCACGCGCTCCCCGCACCCGAACCGAGCCGTTGATCGTGCTCGCGGACAACCACACCGCGCCCGAGTCCTGGGCGATGACCGGGCCGTCGATCACCGAGTTCACCGCGACCAGCGACGCACCGGGCGCCAGCCGCACCGGCCCGCGAACCTCGGCTCCGTCCAAACAGGTCACTCCGGTGATCAGCAGCTCGTCGGAGCGCCCGCGCACGTGCGAAGTGCAGTCGGCGACCGGCAAGGTCACCGCGACCGTGCCTTCGTCGTCGTGCACGTCGACGTACTGGCCGCCCGCCAGCTTGCGCTGGTACTGCAACGACAACGCGGCCACGCCGTGGGGCGAACCGGTCAATTCCGCGCCGTTCGCCGACGGCGCCACGGTCACACCGGAACCCGGTCCCACCTCGGCCCGCACCCGGTTGAGCACGTTCGACAACGGCATCGCCGATCCGGAAGAGGTGTCCACCCGCCAACCGACCCGCCCGCGGCCGTCCCGCATCTCCACCAGCGGCCGGTCCGTGCGCAACCAGAACGGTGCGACACCGGAAGGAATCGGCCGATCCGCCGTGGAGTCGTCGATCAGCAGCGAAGACGCGTCCGGAGCCACTCGCATCCGCTGGGTGTAGAGCCGCCGGTGGGTGTCCGTCGCGGGCCGGCCGTGATGCACGTAGTACAGCTGCGACGAATCCGGAGAGGCGATCACGCTGCCGTGCCCGGTCGAGTACATCCCTGCACCCGGATCCTCTTGCAGCACAGGATTGTCCGGGCTCTTGCGCCACGGACCGAGCGGACTGTCGGCCACCGCGTACCCGACACCGTAGAACCGGTTCTGGTAGTTGTTCGCCGAGTAGGTCAGGAAGTAGCGCGGCCGCCCATCTCGGGTACGCGTCTTGAGGACCGTGGAACCTTCGGCCCACCGGCGGTCCTTCTTCTCGCCGCCGGACTCGGCGTAGTCGTTGACGTGGGCGTTCTCCCAGTCCTGCGGATCCGAACCGTAGTCCAGGATCGGCGCGAACCCGTCTTTGCGGATGCCCGGCGGGTTGGCCGGTGAGCCGTTCGCGTCGCGGTAATCCGGGGTGATCCGCGGCATCGTCGTCCCGCTCGGGTCGTGCCACCAGTCCGCGTCCAGCTCGACCGCGGAGACGTTGGACTCCTCGATGTACTTGCCGAGTTCGTGGTCCCACACCCAGTTCCGGTAGGCGTTGCGGGAGAAGTACAGGTAGATGCGCCCGTCGTCGAAGAAGACGTTCGGGTCGATCGAAGGCAGGTACACGCCCAGCGGCGCGGTCCGGCCCTCTTCCAAGGTCGCCGGCGGCTTCTTCTGCTCGGCGTCCATGAGGACGTTCACGTCGTGGTAGTCCGGATCGTACGGCCGGTAGTCGAGCGGCTCGGGCGCGATGTTGCGGAAGGGCCCGGCAGGCGAATCGGCGACCGCCACACCGATCTTGCTGGGCTCTTCGAAGTCGGCGTGGCCGAAGTTCTCCTCCACGCCGTCCCGCAGCAGCGCCGAGTAGAACAGGAAGTACCGCCCGGTCTCGGGATTGTGGTAGACCTCCGGCGCCCAGAACCAGTCCCGGCCCCACTGCGTCCCGTCGGCCATGTCCAGCGCGCCGCCGGGAAGCCGGTGCCAGGTCGCCAGGTCCGGCGAGCGGTAGATCGCGAAGTGATGGCCGGGGTCGGCGCCTTCGGTGGAGTAGGCGAAGTAGTCGCCGCTGCGCGGATCCCGCAGCACGAAGGGATCCGCCGCCGGAAGCGCGGCGTCGTTGTAGTAGGTCGCGTCGGTGGACCGTTCCCCACCGGCTGCAGTGGACCCGGTGGCCAGCAAGATCGGCAGCGCGAATAGGAATCCCCGCACGCGGGGCCACCGGATCGCCACTCGGCCCTCCTAGCCACGCAACGAACTCACCAGAGCACCCGGCGTGCACACTTCCGCCGCGCTGCAACGCGTGTCAAGGGCCGACACGCCGACGCAACCTGATTCCTCTCCGACCTTCTCGAGCTGGCAAGGTGCAGTCATGCCGTCCGCGCCCTCGTTTCCCCGCCACAGCGCGCGCACCCAGGGCTTCACCCTCGGCGTGCCGCGGAACTTCACCGTCACCGCAGGTGGCGAGTCCGTGCTGTTCCTCCGTTCCAACAGCGGCACCGACCGCAGCAACGCGCTCTGGGTCTGGGATGCCGCGAGCGGGACCGAGCGGGTGCTCGCGGACCCGGCGAAGCTGCTCACCGACGACTCGGTGTCCCCCGAAGAACAGGCCAGGCGGGAGCGTTCCCGGGAGCGGGCGACCGGCATCACCGGTTACGCGACCGATCGGGACGGCCGGTGCGTGGCGTTCACGCTGTCCGGCCGGCTGTTCCACACCGACCTGAGCACCGGTGAGGTGCGCGAACTTCCCGCCGAACAACCGGTGGCCGATCCGCGCCCGGACCCGCGCGGCCGGTTCATCGCCTACCTCTGCGACAGGTCGCTGCGGGTGATCGGCGTGGACGGGGAAGGCGACCGGGCGCTGGCCGAGCCGGAGAGCGAGACCGTCAGCTGGGGCGCGGCCGAGTTCATCGCAGCCGAGGAAATGGACCGCCACCGCGGCTACTGGTGGTCCCCGGAGGGCACCGCGGTGCTCGCTGCGCACGTGGACGAAAACCCGGTGCAGCACTGGTACCTCGCCGACCCGGCGGAGCCTGCCAAGCAGCCCACGAGGCTGCGCTACCCGGCAGCGGGCACCTCGAACGCCGAGGTGGCGCTGGCCGTGCTGAGCCTGGAATCCGGCGCCGTCGACGTCGACTGGGATCGGGAATCGTTCCCGTACCTGGCGACCGCGCACTGGAGTCCGCACGGACCCCCGCTGATCACCGTGCAAAGCCGCGATCAGCGTGTGCAATCAGTGCTGGCGATCGATCCGGCCAGCGGCCGGACCCGGGAAGTGCACCGCGACCTCGACGAGCACTGGGTCGACATCAAACCGGGTTCGCCCGCCTGGCACCCCGACGGCCGTGTCGTACGGATCGCCCCGCAGGACGGCGCGTACCGGCTCTTCGTCGGCGACGACCCGTGGACACCGGCGTCGCTGCAGGTCCGGTCGGTGCTCGACATCGACGAAGACGTGCTGGTGACGACCTCCGGGCAGGACCCGGCCGAAATCCACGTGTACCGCTGCACCGAAGGCGGGGCCGAACGCATCAGCACCGAGCCGGGCGTGCATTCGGCCAGCCGCGCCGGGAACGTGCTGGTGCTCGCCTCGGCCGGGTTGGATCGGCCGCACACCTCGTTCCGGGTGAGCGACCGGCAGCGGCGGCTCGGCGAAATCGGCTCATACCCGGAAACACCCGCGGTCGTGCCGAACGTCGAACTGCTGCGGCTGGGCGAACGCGACCTGCGCACAGCGCTGCTGCTGCCGCACGACCACAGCGCCGACCAAGGACCGCTGCCGGTGCTGCTCGACCCCTACGGCGGCCCGCACGCGCAACGCGTTCTCGCGCGCCGGCAGGGATTCCTGACTTCGCAGTGGTTCGCCGACCAGGGCTACGCCGTGGTCGTCACCGACGGGCGCGGGATGGCGGGCCGCGGCCCGGCCTGGGACCGCGCGATCAGCTCCGACCTGGCGAGCCCACCGCTGCAGGACCAGGTGGACGCGTTGCAGGCGCTCGGCGAGCAACGCGGCGAACTGGACTTGAGCCGGGTCGCGATCCGCGGCTGGTCCTTCGGCGGTTACCTTGCCGCGCTGGCGGTGCTTCGCCGGCCGGACGTGTTCCACGCGGCGATCGCGGGCGCGCCGGTGGTGGACTGGCGGCTCTACGACACGTTCTACACCGAGCGCTACCTCGGCCACCCGGACAGCGAGCCGGAAAACTACGAGGCGAGTTCGTTGCTCTCGGACGCGGCGAACCTGCAACGCCCGCTGCTGCTGGTGCACGGCACCGTCGACGACAACGTGTTCCCGGCACATTCGCTGCGGCTCTCAGCAGCGTTGACCGCGGCGGGACGGCCGCACACGATGCTGCCGCTGCCGGGGGTGAGCCACATGCCCACCGACGAGACGACCTCGGAGAATCTGCTGCTGTTGCAGGTCGAATTCCTGCGCCGGACGCTCGGTGCCGGTTCATGAGCGCGAAACTCGCGGCGTGCGAACCGGCGCCGCCGTGGGTTCGTCGCCGACTCGGCTGCGCGCGTGATCAGCCGGGCGGCTCGAGCGGCAACGCGGCCAGCAGCGTGAACCCGCCTTCCGCAGTGGGTGCCGCCTCCACCCGGCCGCCGAGCATCCGAACCCGCTCCGACAACCCCTCCAGACCGGCACCGCTACCCATGTCGGCCACATTTCCGGTCTGCGGCGGGGACTCCGGGGCGTCGTTGCGCACCTCCGCGCGGACCATCCCGTCCGCGCGGCTCAACCGCACGGCGACCCGGGAACCGGGCGCGTGCTTCGAGACGTTCGTCAACGCCTCCTGCACGACCCGGTACAACGCCCGGTCGACCCCGGAAGGCAGCGGCAGCCCGGATTCCATTTCGTCGGACAGCTCCGCGCGGATGCCGGTTGCGCGCGCCTGTTCCACGAGCTCGGGAATGGCCTGCACGCTCACCGCCGCCCGGTGGCCGGACGCCAAACCCAGGGTCGTGCGCATCTCGCCCAACGCTTCCTTCGCCATGCCGCGCAACCGGTTCGCCGAATCCCGCACCTCGGCGTCCTCGCTCACGGTGGCCAACGCGGCGGCCTCCACCCCGATCAACGTGACGTGATGACCGACCGAGTCGTGGATCTCCCGCGCGATGTGGGCACGTTCCTCCGCGCGAGCGGTCTCGGCCTTCGCGTACGACTCCGCCTCGGTCGCCTCCCGCAGCCGCAGCAGACTCGCGGTCAACTGCTGCCGGGTGGCGATCAACGTGCCGATGATGATCGGGCCGCTGGCTGCCAGCAGTACGAAAGCCAGCGTGAGCAGCAGGTTCGGCAGCGCCAGCGACTCGCGCAGCAGCACCGGCACCACCGCCACCACGGTCACCAGCAACACCCAGCCCGCCAGCCAAGGCGAACCGGACCGGGCACGGCCGAGCCGGAACAACGCCACCACCGTCGGCGGCCACCCCAACCCACCGGCCATCGCAGGCAGGCACAGCAACACGGCCAGCCGCGGCCACCAGCGCCGCAGCACCAGCGCGGCACTGGCGATCAATGCGGACAGGAGCGAAAACCACGAATCCGTCTCCGCGAGCAGCACCGCCGCGCCAGGCACCAGCACCGCGAGCACGTCCAGCACCACCGGCCGGACACGTGCCAGCGCGCACCTCAACGGCGCTCGCCCTCACCTGGCCCGGCCACGCGCTGCGCGATCAAAGCGGCCTGCACCCGGTTCTCCGCGCCCAACTTGCTCAGCACCGTCGAGACGTAGCTCTTCACCGTCGCCTCGGTCAGCCCGAGCTGATCACCGATGTGCGCATTGGAACGCCCGTCCCCCAACAATTCCAGCACCTGCCGCTCCCGCGCCGACAGACCGCGCACCAACCGGACTTCCTGCGCGGTGTCGCTGAGCGTGCGGAACTTCGGCAGCAACCGCGCCGCGATCCGCGGATCCAGCACCGCGCCACCGCTGGCCAAGTCCTGCACCGCACGCACCAGCGCCGCCGGCTCGGCATCTTTGAGCAGGAATCCGTGCGCACCCAACCGGAGCGCCTCGGCAACGTAGTCGTCCAGATCGAACGTGGTCAGCACCGCCGACACCGGCGGCCGCGGCACCGCGCGTAACTCGCTCAGCGCCGCGAGCCCGTCCTTGACCGGCATCTGCACGTCGACCAGCACCACGTCCGGCTGGTGCGTGCGCACCGCCGCCACCAGTTCATCGCCGTCTCCGGCCTCACCGACCACGCGGATCGCGCCGTCGTGTTCCAGCAGTACCCGGAGGCCGCGCCGCAGCATCGCTTCGTCATCGGCAAGCACCAACCGAATCGGCCGCACCGCAGAGCTCCCCCCAGCGGGATCTGCTCGCACCCTGAGTCACCTCCCCTGCTCCGAGGGCTAGGGGCAGGCTATCGGCAAGGTCATCTTCGGCTGCGTGCAGTACCCGCCAGTTCGCCCGATCAGCGGCGTCCGCTGCGCCGGTCGTCCTTGCGCTCGCGGACCCGAACGGAGATCCGCACCGGGCTGCCGGTGAACCCGAACGTCTCCCGGAACTTGCGTTCCAGGAACCGCCGGTAACCGGCCTCCAGGAATCCCGTCGTGAAAAGCACGAGCGTCGGCGGACGCGGGTGCGCCTGCGTCGCGAACATGATCTTCGGCTGCTTGCCGCCGCGCACCGGCGGCGGCTTCGCCGCCACCAGGTCCGACAACCACGAATTGAGCTGGCCGGTGGGAACGCGGGTGTCCCAGGACTGCAACGCGGTGCGCAGCGCGGGCGCCAGCTTGGCCACCGAACGCCCGGTCTCCGCCGAGACGTTGACCCGCTCGGCCCAGCGGGCCCGGTTCATCTCGCGGTCGAACTCCTTGTCCAGCCGCCGCCTGCGGTCGGCATCGACCAGATCCCACTTGTTGCAGGCCAGCACCAGCGCCCGGCCGGACTCGATGACGGTGCCGATCACTCGCAGGTCCTGCTCGGTCACCGGCTCGGACGCGTCGATCAGCACGATCGCCACCTCCGCCGCCTCGATCGCCGACTTCGTGCGCAGCGAGGCGTAGTACTCGGTGCCGCTGGCGGTGCGGACCCGCTTGCGCAGGCCCGCGGTGTCGACGAACCGCCACACCTCGCCGTCCAGCTCGACCATCGAGTCCACCGGGTCGACCGTGGTGCCCGCGACCTCGTCCACCACCGCGCGCTGCTGGCCGGTCAGCCGGTTGAGCAGGCTCGACTTGCCCACGTTCGGCTTGCCGATCAGCGCCACCCGGCGCGGACCGCCCGCCACGGCGAACTGCTCGTGCGGCACGTCCGGGAAAACGTCCAGGATCTCGTCGAGCAGGTCACCCGAACCGCGCCCGTGCAGGCCGCTGACCGGGTGCGGCTCACCCAGTCCCAACGACCACAACGCGGCCGCGTCGGCGTTGCCGCGCGCGTCGTCGACCTTGTTCGCGGCCACCAGCACCGGTCGTTTCGACCTGCGCAGCACCCGCGCCGCGGCCTCCTCGGTGGCGGTAGCGCCGACCTTGGCGTCCACCACCAGCAACACCGCGTCCGCCGTGGACATCGCCATCTCGGCCTGGTTCGCCACGGCCGCCTGCAAGCCCTTCGCGCTCGGCTCCCAGCCACCGGTGTCGACCACGGTGAAGCGTCTGCCGTTCCACAGCGCGTCGTAGGCCACCCGGTCCCTGGTCACGCCCGGGGTGTCCTGCACGACCGCCTCGCGGCGCCCCAACAGGCGGTTGACCAGCGTCGATTTGCCCACGTTCGGGCGCCCGACCACCGCCAGCACCGGCTGCGGCCCGCCTTCGGCGGAATCCTCGTCGTCCTCGACGCCATCGAACTCGTGCCATTCCGACTCGTCCGACCAGGTGCCGTCCAGGCCACCGTCGAGCGGCGCGCCCAGGTCGTCCGGGCCGCCCACCGACTCCTCGGTCACGCTCGCATCCCTCTCGCATCGTCTTCGGGGGCATCGGAGATCAACCGGTCCAACTCGGCGATCAACCCGACCAGTTCAGCGCGGACTTGATCGGTCGCGGCCGTCAACCCGGCGCGCCCCTTCGCCGCCGGCAGCGCCACCGGCTCGCCGAACAGCACGTCCACCCTGGGTAGCAGCCTACGGCCCCGGCCTTCGGGTCGGCGCGTGCCCCGGCACGCAACCGGCAGCACCTGCGCGCCAGAGGTCCGCGCCAGCCACGCCGCGCCGTGCTGCGCGTTGGACATGTCGCCGTCCCCGCGCGTTCCTTCCGGGAACACCCCGACCAGGCCGCCGGACCGCAACACCCGGACCGCGGCCAGCAGCGGAGTGCGGTCCGGCTCGCCCCGGCGCACCGGGATCTGCCCGATCCGGCGCAGGAACCAGCCCAAGGCACCGCGGAACAACTCAGTCTTGATCAAGAACGCCGCGTTGCGCGGCAACATTCCGTACAGCAGCGGGCCGTCCACCAGCGAACTGTGGTTGGCCACCAGCACCAGCGGGCCGGTGCGCGGAATGCGCTCCGCGTGGTGGATCCGCACCCGGTAAGGCAGGCGCACCACGGTGGTGGCGATGAGCCGACCGACCCGGGCCAGCTTCGACGAGGACCCCTCGGGCAGGTCGATCGCGCTCAACGTGCTCCCTCCGCGCTTGCGAACAATCCGCGGCTTTCCACCATCTTCCACAGCTGCTCCAGCACACCGGCCACGTCGAGCTGGGTGGTGTCCAGCTCCACCGCGTCCTGCGCGATCCGCAGCGGCGAAACCGCACGTCCGGAGTCCAGCGCGTCCCGCCTGCTGACGTCCTCGTGCGCGCGGCCCACGTCGGATTCCCGCCCGGCTTCCCGGTCCTGCGTGCTGCGGCGCATCGCGCGGGCCTGCGACGACGCGGTCAGGTACACCTTCAGCCCGGCGTCCGGAGCCACCACCGTGCCGATGTCGCGGCCCTCCACGACCACGCCCCCGGGACGGGCGAGCGCCTCGCGGATCAGCCGCCGCTGCTCGTCCACCAGCAGCTCGCGCACGGCCGGGACCGCCGAAACCGCGGAAACCGCGCCGGTCACCTCCGGCCCGCGGATCTCCTCGCCGACGTCCTCGGCATCCAGCGCCACACCCGGGCGCAGCGGATCGGTCCCCATCACCGGCACCGCGCTCGCCGCGACACCCGCGACGGCCTCCGCGTCACCGATCACCACTCCGGCCCGTAGCACCGCCAGCGTGACCGCCCGGTACATCGCCCCGGTGTCGAGGTACGACGCCGACAGCGCCGAAGCCAGCTTCCGGGCCACCGTGGATTTCCCGGTGCCCGAGGGGCCGTCGAGGGCCACCACCCCTCGAAGCTCGGCGTGTGCCACGTCGAGTCTCCTCCTTCGTCGTCACCGGCCCAACGCCGGATCAACCACTCATTGTGCCTGGCCCGCCCCAGCGGAACCCAATCGCGTCCGCCCCGGCACCACCCGGTCACCAACGGCGCGTGCGTTCCTTGTGCGCCGCACCGGGACACCCGAACGAGCTGACAGGTGTACTACCCTTTCGTTCGTGGACGTCACAGTGACCCCGCTGCCGGGACTCGGGAGCCAACAGGACTTCGTCACCCGTTCCGGGCACCGGATCGGGGTGATCACTTACCGTGACGGGCGCTACGAGCTGATCGTCTCCGGCCACGACGACCCGGACAAGGTCGCCGCTTCGGCCGGGCTGACCTCGGAGGAGACCAACACGCTGGCGAACCTGCTGGGTGCGCCGCAACTGGTCGCGCAACTGACCGAGCAGCAACGCGAAGTCACCGGGATCAGCACGTGGCAGCTTCCGGTCGTCGAGGGCTCTCCCTACGACGGCCGCCCCCTCGGCGACACCGAGATGCGCACCCGCACCTCGGCGTCGATCGTCGCCGTCGTCCGCGGCGGAACCGTGCACCCGTCGCCACGCCCGGACTTCCTCTTCGATTCCGGCGACCTGGTGGTCGTCGTCGGCACCGCCGACGGTCTGCGCGCCGCAGGCGACATTCTCGAGCGCGGCTAGCCGGCACCCGCTCGAGGAGCGGCTCGGCGCAGCCCGCAGGCGGGATCAGCGCAACTGCAAAGAGGGAAACGAGGTCGTCCGCAACGGCCGGGGACGCGGTCCCCGGGCGGGTAGCCCCGTGCGCCGCGCGAGGGACAACTCAGGCAGGCACTCGGACAGGCGAGAGGAAACACGGTGCACGACACGGCGATCTCCCTCATCGAATTGGGAGCGGTGTTCTTCGGTCTCGGCATACTCGGCCGCCTCGCCTGGAAAATCGGAATCTCACCGATCCCGCTGTATCTCATCGGCGGTATCGCGTTCGGCGAAGGCGGCGTCATCCCGCTGCACGGGATCGAGCCGTTCACCCACCTCGCGTCCGAAATCGGCGTCGTCCTGCTGCTGCTCCTGTTAGGTCTGGAGTACTCGGCGAGTGAGCTGGTCACCGGCCTGCGACGGTCCTGGATGGCGGGCCTGGTCGACATCGTGCTCAACGCCGCGCCCGGGGCGCTGGTGGCCTGGGCGCTGGGCTGGGGCCCGATCGGCGCGTTGACGATGGCAGGCGTCACCTACATCTCCTCGTCCGGGATCGTGGCCAAGGTCCTCGGCGACCTCGGCAGGCTCGGTAACCGGGAAACGCCGGTGGTGCTGTCCATGCTGGTCTTCGAGGACCTCGCGATGGCGCTGTACCTGCCGATCCTCACCGCGGTGCTCGGCGGGGTGAGCCTCCTGGGCGGGCTGACCGCGGTCGGCATTTCGCTGATCGTGATCTCGGTGGTGCTGGTGGTGGCGCTGAAGTTCGGCCGCTACGTCTCCGCGCTGGTCGACAGCCCCGATCCGGAAGTGTTCCTGCTGCGGTTGCTGGGCGCGGCACTGCTGGTCGCCGGCATCGCCTCGGAGCTGCAAGTCTCCGCCGCCGTCGGGTCGTTCCTGCTGGGCATCGCGATCTCCGGGTCTACCGCGCAGAACGCGACACGGATGCTGGAGCCGCTGCGCGATCTGTTCGCCGCGGTGTTCTTCGTGGTGTTCGGGCTCAACACGAACCCGGCGCAGATCCCGCCGGTGCTCGGTTACGCGCTGCTGCTCGCGGTGGTCACGGCAGCCACCAAGGTCGCCACCGGTTGGTTCGCGGCCCGTTCGCAAGGCATCCGGAAGCTGGGCCGCGCCCGGGCCGGGGCCGCGCTGGTGGCGCGCGGCGAGTTCTCGATCGTGATCGCGGGCTTGGCCGTCGCCGAGGGCATCAACGGTCAACTGGCCGCGCTGTCCACCGCGTACGTGCTGCTCATGGCGATCCTCGGACCGGTAGCGGCGCGGTACGTCGAGCCGGTGGCAAGGCTTTTCGTGGGACGTCGCACCGTCAAGGCATGATGCCTCCGAGCTTCTTCTGCAAAGTTGCGCTTCGGGGTTAATTTCGCTCGACACTGAAAAAATTACGGTCGTCGATGAATCCGGGCGGCAAAAAGCCCGTGGGTTCGCGAACCCACGGGCGACCGCGGCAAGATCACATGTCGACGGCCCGGTAGAGCGAACCGACCTCCTTGCGGTCCAGCTTCCGGATCGCGCCGGGCCGCTCGTTGTTCAACCGGACCTCCCCGATCGCGGTCCGCACCAGCCGCTTCACCGGGTGCCCCACCTGCTCCAACAAGCGGCGCACGACGTGCTTGCGGCCCTCGTGCAGCGTGATCTGCACCAGCGCGCGCGGGCCGGTGACGTCGAGCAACCGGAACCCGTCGACCTTCACCGGCCCGTCATCGAGCTGAACGCCCGACTTCAGCCGCCGCCCGAGATCCTTCGGGATCGGCCCCGGCACATCCGCCACATAGGTCTTGAGCACCTCGTACGAAGGGTGCATGAGCCGGTGCGCGAGCTCGCCGTCGTTGGTGATCAGCAGCAACCCCTCGGTGTCCACGTCCAGCCTGCCGACGTGGAACAGCTTGCCGTCCCGCTCCCGCAGGTAGTCGCCGATGCACGGGCGGTCCTGATCGTCGGACATCGTGCAAAGGATGCCCCGCGGCTTGTTCAGCAGCAGGTACTGCACGTCCTCGTTGATGTTCACGCGGGTGCCGTCCACGTGGATCACCGAGTTCTCCGGATCGACCCGGCGGCCCAGTTCGGTCACGGGCTCGCCGTCGACCTCGATGCGCCCCTCGGTGATCATGTTCTCCGCCGCCCGGCGGGAGGCGACCCCGGCCCTGGACAGCACCTTCTGCAACCGGACACCTTCCGGCTTCGACTCCGCACCGGACGTGGTCGGGGCACGGTGTTCAGACATCGTCGATCGTATCCACTTCAGGGAGCAGGGGAGCCAACGGCGGCAGATCCTTCAGCGACGACAGGCCGAGCCGCTCCAAGAACAGCTCCGTCGTGCAGTACAGGTTCCCGCCGGTCTCCGAATCGGTACCGGCCTCCTCCACAAGGCCGCGCCCTACCAGGGTACGGATGACGCCATCGACGTTGACACCGCGTACCGCCGCCACCCGGGAGCGGGTCACCGGCTGGCGGTAGGCGACCACGGCCAGCGTCTCCAGCGCCGCCCGGGTCAGCTTCGAGCGTTGCCCGTCGAGGAGGTAGCGCTCCACGTAGGGCGCGTAGGTCTCGCGCGTGTAGAACCGCCAGCCGTCGCCGACCCTGCGCAGGTCGAAACCGCTCCCGGCGTCGGCATAACCCTGCGCCAACCGCTGCAGCGCGGTGCGGATCCGCGCCACCGGCTGCTCCAGCGTGCTCGCCAGCAACTCCTCACCCGCGGGCACGTCCACCACCAGCAGCAGCGCCTCCAACGCGGAATCCAACGCCTCGTCGGACGTCAGATCCGGAGGAGCCTGCGAAACCGCCACCGAATCACCTGGTTCGGCCCCGTCCGGTCCTTGCGCAGTTCCCGAGTCCCCGGCGGCCAGGTCCTCAGCAGCCAGGTCCTCAGCGGCCGGGTCCTCAGCGGCCGGGTCCTCAGCGAGCGGACCCCCCGCGACCGTGTCCTCCGCGTCATCGGCCGCCTGCGCCGCAACAACACCGGGCAGCTCATCGCCGGGAACGTCGTCGTGCACCGAACTCACCCGTATTCCTCTTCCTCGACACTCGCCCGCGCCGCGTCCGCCGCCGCCTGCGCCTCCTGCACGCTGCCGCCGACCCAGCTCACCAGCAGGTTCCCCAACGGGTCCTGCTGCTCGAACGCGATCACCTGCTCCCGGAAGAGCTCCAGCAACGCCAAGAACCGCGCCACGATCTGCACCGTGTGCTCGCAGTCGGCCACCAGCTCCGAGAAGTCCGCCGACCCCTGCTCGGCAAGCCGCACCCGCAACAGCGCGGCGTGCTCGCGAACCGAGACCTGGTGCTGGTGCAGATGCTCCAGCGACACCGTAGGCGGCGGTTTCGGCCGGAACACCGAAGCGGCGACCTCGGCCAGCCGCTGCGGCCCGACACCGATCATCACCTCCGGAAGCAAACCCTCGAACCGCGGTTCCAGCGAGACCGAACGCGGATACCGCCGCAGCGCACCGGCCTCCAACTCGCTGAACAACGCCGCCACCTGCTTGTACGCCCGGTACTGCAGCAGCCGCGCGAACAGCAGGTCCCGCGCCTCCAGCAGCGCGAGGTCCTCCTCGTCCTCGACTTCCGCGGCGGGCACCAGCCGCGCCGCTTTCAAATCCAGCAACGTGGCAGCGACCACCAGGAACTCGGTGGTCTCGTCCAGATCCCATTGCTCGCCGAGCGCCTTGGTGTAGGCGATGAACTCGTCGGTGACCTTGTGCAGCGCGACATCGGTGACGTCCATCTGGTGCTGCGAGATCAGTTGCAGCAGCAGGTCGAACGGGCCCTCGAAGTTCTCCAGCCGGACCGTGAACCGCCCCGACTGGTCCGCACCGGAGGCAGCAGGCAGCTCGGCGTCCTGCGGGGGCGCCGCATCACCGGTGTTCATCTGCTCGGTCAAGTCGGTCGATTCGTCGGTGGGCGCCGGCGACTCATCCGGCGCCGCTGCTTCGTCCTGCGGTGTCGTCGCCGCACGCTGGAGCGTCGCTGCGTCCTGGGCTGCTGCGTGTTGATCGCCAACGGCGGACCCGGCCCCGTGCGGGGAGCCGGTCACTCGCCGCGCTCCTGCCGCAGCCGACGCACCAGCACCGAATCCGCTCCCTGCGCCTCGAAATCGGCCAGCAGCACCGCGACCGCCTCCCGGACGACCCTTCCCCGGTCGGCCGCGAGACCGTGCTCCGCGCGCAGCGCGAGCCGGGTCTGTTCCAACGCCAGCAACTCCTCGTCGGAGACGTACACGGTGATTTTCGCATCGTGCCTGCGCCGGCCCGAGCCCGACCTGCCCTGGCCGTCGGACCTGCCGCGGCCGTCCGGCCCCTGATCGGCTTCGGGAGCACTGCCGGACTGGGATCGCTCCTGCTCCGCAGCCCGCCCCGTCGTGCGGAACAACTCCGCGGCGCCGGGCAACGTGGCACGGCGCTTCACCCGGCCACCCCGCGGCGGATCACCGCGCGATCACCTCGCGCGCCAGCGAGCGGTAAGCCTGCGCCCCCGCCGAACGCGGCGCCCAGCGGGTGATCGGCTCTCCCGCGACCGTCGTCTCCGGGAACCGGACGGTGCGGTTGATCACGCTGTCGAACACGATGTCCCCGAACGCCTCCACCACGCGGGACATCACTTCCCGCGAATGCAGCGTGCGAGGGTCGAACATGGTCGCCAGGATGCCGCTGATCTCCAACTTCGGGTTCAGCCGCTCCTGGACCTTCTCGATCGTGTCGATCAGCAGCGCGACCCCGCGCAGGCTGAAGAACTCGCACTCCAGCGGGATGACCACGCCGTCCGCGGCGGCCAGCGCGTTGACCGTGAGCAGGCCCAGCGACGGCTGGCAGTCGACCAGGATGAAGTCGTACTCCTTCATCGCCGGGTACAGCACCCGGCCCAGCGTCTGCTCCCGGCCCACCTCGGCGACCAGTTGCACTTCGGCGGCGGAGAGGTCGATGTTGCTCGGCAGCAGGTCCATGCCCTCCACCGTGGTCGAGCGCACCACGTCCTGGACCTTCACGGAGCGTTCCATGATCACGTTGTAGATCGTCTGCTCGAGTTGGTGCGGCTGCACCCCGAGGCCGACCGAAAGCGCGCCCTGCGGATCGAAGTCCACCAGCAGCACCCGCCGGCCGTACTCGGCCAGCGCAGCACCCAGGTTGATCGTCGACGTGGTCTTGCCGACGCCGCCCTTCTGGTTGCACATGGCCAGCACCGAGGCCGGGCCGTGCCGATCCAGCAGCGGCGGCTCGGGAATGTGCCTGCGCGGCCTGCCGGTCGGGCCGACGTTGCCATCCTGGTCCAACTCGGCCGCGTCACCCGCGACACCGGGCTTCTCCGGGGCGATGCTCAGGTCGACCGCGCCCCGGGACCGCCCTTCGGCGGAGGGCTGCGGTGTCGACATGGCGCTAGGACTCCTTGTCTGCCGGTGACGATCATACCGATCGGACGAAGCCTAAGTGGCATTCTCGACCAGCGGCAACGCGCCTCGCCGAGGGGCCCGCGAAATGCGGCCCACCACACCCGGTCGTGGTCAAGACCCAGCGCTGAGCGCGCGGGGATGCGCGGTGGCGTACACCTCACGCAGCGTGTTCACCGTGACCAGCGTGTAGACCTGCGTCGTCGTGACCGAGGCGTGCCCGAGCAGCTCCTGCACGACGCGCACGTCGGCACCGCCCTCCAGCAGGTGCGTCGCGAACGAATGGCGCAGCACGTGCGGGGAAACCTCACGGGTGATCCCCGCACGCTCCGCCGCAGTCTTCAACGTGTTCCAAGCGCTCTGCCGCGACAACCTGCCGCCGCGGGAATTCAGGAACACCGCCGACGTCCCCCGCCCGCGCCCGGCCAGCGTCGGACGGGAGCGCACGAGGTACGCCTGCAACGCTTCCAGCGCGGGGCGCCCGACCGGCACGATCCGCTGCCGGCCGCCCTTGCCGTTGAGCAGCACCGTCCGTTCGCCGGAGTCGACATCGTCGACGTCCAGACCCACGGCCTCGGAGATTCGAGCGCCGGACGAATACAGCAATTCCAGCAACGCACGATCCCGCAGTCCGCGCCCGTCCTGCCCGGCCGCGTTGTCGAGCAGTCGCAGCACCTCATCCACCGGCAACGCCTTCGGCAACCGACGTGAAGGCGTAGGCGGCGACACCTCCCGCGCCACGTCGGCTTCGACCCAGCCCTCCGCGTGTGCGAACCGGTGCAGCCCGCGCACCGCCACAAGCGCCCGAGCCGCCGAAGATTGCGCGAGCGCAGGCCGCTGCGCAGCACCTTCACGGAGTTCGGCGGTGAATTCGGCCAGGTGCCCCGCCCCGACCTCGCGCAACTCATGAACACCCGACTCCGCCAGATGTGCCCCATAACGCCGCAAATCGCGCGCGTAGGAATCGAGCGTGCTGCGCGCGGTCCCCCGCTCGACCGCCAAATGGTCCAAATATCCGGCGAAGGCGGCGCGCAGCCCCTCGGGAAGTCCTTCGGAGGCTTTCACCACCGACCTCCTCCGTGCCTGGAACGAACCAGCTGCAGCCTAAGAAACCGTGATGCGCGAGGAACGATCCGCATGGGCACCGATTGTCCCCCATTCCAGTGAAACTCCCGCAGCGAGTTCACGATCTCGTCGCTCACCAGGGAAGAACCGGACAGCACCGACACAGTCTCGCGGAATCGACACCGTGCCCGGATGAATCGGTCTACCGTGTTCCGGGTGAGCCAACCACGGGATCCCGGCCAAATGCGGATCGGCGACGAGGAACGGTCACAGGCTTCGCAAGCCCTCGGCGAACACTTCGCAAAAAGTCGGCTGACCGTGGTCGAGTACGAGGAACGGCTCGATCGAGCTCTCCGCGCCGTTACCCGCAACGATCTGATGGCGCTGTTCGCCGACCTGCCGGGGCCACGCCCGATGGGTCTGCCTGCGCCACCGCAGGCACAAGCGCCGGGACCACCGCTCCCGTACCGCCCGACCCCTTACCCCGGGTACGACGCGCTCATCCGGTCGGGCAAGTCCCGGATCACGGCCGGTGTGCTGCAGATCGTGCTGCCATTCGGCGTGGGGCGGTTCTACACCGGCCACACCGGCACAGCCATCGCGCAACTCCTGCTGTTCTTCTTCGGGCTGTTGACCTTCGGCCTTACCAGTGCGATAGCCGCGATCTGGTGCTTCATCGACGGAATCGTGCTGCTGGCCAACACAGACAGCACCGACGCAGCGGGACGCCGCCTGAGCTCTTGAACCGAGTTACCCGTGCAGCCTCTTGGCAAGGCTGTGCGGACGATCCTGCCACTCCGCTTCGGGCGGCCTTGGCTGCGCGCCCGCCCGCACCGCGTGCGCGGCGAGCAGACCGGTGACCGCCGGAGCGTTGACGATCTCACCGGCGAAGACCATGCGCACCGCCTCGTCGAACGGGAAGCGGCGAATCACCAGGTCGGCTTCCTCATCACCGGTGGCGTCCGGGCGCTGCACATCGGACAACCCCCGAGCGAGGAAGATCCGCTCGCTCTGGTCGGTGAAGCCCGGCGACGAGGCGATGTCCGCGAGCACCGACCAGGACTCGGCGGCCAGACCGACCTCTTCGGCCAATTCCCGCTGCGCGGTGTGCAACGGGTCTTCACCGGCGACATCGAGCAGTCCCGCAGGCAACTCCCACAACCGCCGACCCAACGGATAGCGGTACTGGTGGATCAACACGACCTGGTCGGCGTCGTCGAGCACGACCACCGACACCGCGCCCAGGTGCTCGACCACCTCGCGGCGTGCCTGCACACCGCCGGGCATGGCCACCTCGTCCGCCCGCAACGCCAGGATCTTGCCGACGTACACGTCCTCGGTCGCCACGGTGCTGAAGCGATGCGTGCCGCCGGTCCGCTCGATCTCGTTCGCGCCCGCGTTCTCCGTGCTGCTCACGCCGCCAGCCTACGGATGGATCAGGCCCCTGCCTGAACGCTGTCGGCCAGCTCGACGGGGAGGCGTTCCGCCGCCTGGTAATCGACGGCCGCACGGACGAACGCCGCGAACAACGGGTGCGGGCGGGTCGGCCGGCTCTTGAGCTCGGGGTGCGCCTGGGTGCCGACGAAGAACGGGTGTTCCTCCCGCGGAAGCTCCACGAATTCCACGAGCCGTTCGTCCGGGGAAGTGCCGGAGAAGACCACGCCCGCCTTGCTCAACCGGTCGCGGTAGGCGTTGTTGACCTCGTAGCGATGCCGGTGCCGTTCCGCGATCTCGGTGGTGCCGTAAGCCTCCGCCACCAGTGAGCCCGCCTGCAGCTTGGCCGGGTAGGCACCCAGCCGCATCGTGCCGCCCATGTCCTTGTTCCCGGAGAGGACGTCGTGCTGATCGGCCATCGTGCTGATCACCGGGTGCTGGCACGGTTCCTCGAACTCGGTGGAGTTCGCCCGCTGCAGCTCGCCGAGCGCCCGCGCCGTCTCGATGACCATGCACTGCAGGCCGAGGCACAACCCGAGGGTCGGAATGCCGTGCGTGCGGGCGTACCGGATGACCCCGACCTTGCCCTCGATACCGCGGACCCCGAAGCCACCCGGGACGAGCACGGCGTCCATCCCTGCCAGGGCGTGCGCGGCACCGGACTCGGTCTCGCAGGTGTCCGAAGGCACCCACGCGATCTCCACCTTCGCCCGGTGGGCGAAACCACCGGCGCGCAACGCCTCGGTCACCGAGAGGTAAGCATCCGGCAGGTCGACGTACTTGCCCACCAGCGCGATTCGCACGTGCTCGCTGGGTTTGTGCACGCGGTCCAGCAGGTCGCCCCACACCGCCCAGTCGACGTCCCGGAACGGCAGTCCGAGACGGCGCACCAGGTAGGCGTCCAGTCCCTCGGAGTGCAGCACCCGGGGGATGTCGTAGATCGACGGTGCGTCCGGGCAGGCCACCACACCGTCCGAGTCGACGTCGCACATCAACGCGATCTTGCGTTTCAGGTCATCGGGAAGGTCCCGATCGGCCCGGCAGACCAGCGCATCCGGCTGGATCCCGATGTTGCGCAGGGCCGCGACCGAGTGCTGCGTCGGCTTCGTCTTCAGCTCCCCGGACGGCGCCAGGTACGGCACCAGCGACACGTGCAGGAAGAAGCAGTTGTCCCGGCCGACGTCGTGCCGCACCTGGCGGCATGCCTCCAGGAACGGCAGCGACTCGATGTCCCCCACGGTGCCGCCCACCTCGGTGATGACCACGTCGGGCGTACGCCCGTCCTCATCCGGCTCGGCCATCGCCCGGATCCGCGTTTTGATGTGATCCGTGATGTGCGGGATGACCTGCACGGTGTCACCCAGGTACTCACCGCGGCGTTCTTTGGCGATCACCGCTGAGTAGACCTGACCGGTCGTCACGTTCGCGTTCCGCGTCAGGTCCCGGTCGAGGAACCGCTCGTAGTGCCCGATGTCCAGGTCGGTCTCGGCGCCGTCCTCGGTCACGAAGACCTCGCCGTGCTGGAACGGGTTCATCGTTCCGGGGTCAACGTTGAGGTAGGGGTCGAGCTTCTGCATCGTCACCCGCAAACCGCGGGAGGTCAGGAGTTCGCCCAGACTGGAAGCGGTAAGGCCCTTGCCCAGGGAGGAGGCCACACCTCCGGTAACGAACACGTGCTTGATCGTGCGTGCTTGCGGCACCAAGAAGGCTCCCCGTGGTCAAGCCGTCGCCGGGCTGAAGTGAACGTGCACAGGCAGGACGGCCGAATCCGTCTCACCCACGGGATTTCAGCCTAACGCACGATGAACTTCGGGTACACGGCAGCCCGGATGGCTTTGAGCACGTTGACCACTGCTGGTCAACCGCCAAAGGTGCACTGCTCGAGGCTCTTCGAACGCCTGCTTCGCACCGTTCAGGCTTTGGTCCGGTCCACCTCCTTCTCCAGCAAGCGCACCGACTCCTCCGGGTCGAGGGCCGACTCGACAAGCTGGTCGAAGGCATCCTGGTGGACCTGCACGTCCGTGGGCGAGTCCAGCAACGGCCGGACGGCCAAGGCTGGTCGATACACCACGGCCGGAGGTGAGTCCGCACCGAAGGACAGCACGGTGAACGAGCCGTCGGCCGCCAAGGCACCGGCGGCGAACGGCAGCACCCGAAGCGTCACCTCAGCCCTCGCCGCGATCTCCAGCAGACGGTCCCACTGGCCGCGAAGCACGTCCGGGCCGCCGACCACCCTTCGCAACGCCGACTCCGCAAGTACGAGGTCGAGCGGCACGCCGCCGCTGTCCAAGTTCCGCTGACGGATCTCCAGCGCCTCGAGCGAGCGCTCGGAGTCCGCCGCGGGTTCGGCAGATCGGCGAGCCGCAAGCACGGCGGCTGCGTAATCCCGGGTACGCACCAGCTCCGGCAGCACCTCGGTACCGAAGACGCGCACGTCGGCGGCTTCGGCCTCGAAGCCGATGTAGAGCCTGTCTTCGGGCGGTAGCACGTCGCGATACGAGTCCCACCATCCGCGCCCGCGCGCTTGGTGGGCGAGTGAGACCAGGTGCTCCCGGTGCCGGCCTTCGGCGTGACAGATGTCCGCGAGGGCGATGACCGCCTCGACTCCGACCGCCTGCCGCGACCCTTCGATCTTGCTGACCTTCGCCTGCGGCCAACCCAAGCGGTCGGCGACATCGACGTGCGTCAGCCCGGCCGCCCGGCGCAGTTCTTTCAGCTCGGCGGCAAGCATGTGACGCCGGACCGTGGGACTGGTCCGCTGCCGCTCGGTTTGCGTTTCGTCCATGCCTTGATCTTGGGTCGGCAGATGGGGCAACGTCCAGGAATGCCACCTGATCGAATTATGGCATTTCGAATAATTCTTCGGCCATCCTGGACGGCATGACCTCCCGAACCCGGTCCGGCGCCCGGCTGGAATCCCGCGCCCGGCCCCTCCCCTGGGCGCGGCGCCCGGCCGCCGCGCGCCGGACCGTCCGGCCGGGCGGCGCGCTCGCGTACGCGCCGCCCGGCGCAAGCCTCGGACCGCGCTACCCGCGCCCGGCACTCGCTGCGGACCGGGCCTCAGTCCCTGGCGCCGGGCACCACGCCTTGCGCGGTACCCGCGACGCCGTAGTGCCCGGCTCGATGGTCGAGCTGCTCGCGCAACGCGAGCACAGCGGCCGCCATCCCCTGCGGGGTCTCCACATCGTCCACTGTGGAGAGCGCGGCGGCCGTCGACGAGTCCGCCCTGGCAACCCCGACCGCGCCGGCGCCGGCTGCGGACCCGGAACGGCCGGCGAGTACAGCTCCGGATCCCGAGCGGTCGAGCTGAGTCGCCAGGCGGGCCACCACGCTCGCACGGCTTCCCGCGTCATCTCCGCGTTCCGCACCGCCGGTCAGGACCAGGGCCAGCGGCGCGGGCTGGACCTCGCCGGAGGCCGTGGCGAACCCGCCTTCGCTCAACCCGCCCAGGGCGGCCGACCGCTCTTCCGGGGAGACCTGAGGCTGTCCGGTCGCCTGGTCCAGCATGGTCAGCGGCCCCAGCAACCCGCCCGTGAGCGTGCCGAGATCCGTCGCGGTCGGCAGCTGCACCCCGGCGGGCAGCAACCGGGTGACCACCCGGCGCAACTGGTCCGCACGGTCCGGTGCGGCGACCGCCTCGGTGAGCTGCATATCACCGGTCACGCGGCCGCCCGCCGCCTCGATCATGCGGCGCGCGCCGTCCCGCTCCTGTTGTGGAACGTCCCACGAGCTGACCAGGACGACTCCGCGGTCGGCGAGCTGACCCCGCACCGCCATCGGAGCCGTCGCGGCGCTGAAGCGCCGCGCTCCGTCGAGGCGCGCTTGCAACGCCGTGCGTTCGGCGCTCAGCTCGCCGACCTGATGGCTCAGGGAATCCCGCTCGCTACCGACGTGGGACAGCAACCGGTCGCTCAACGACGTCGACCCGAGCACGATCCCGACCGCCAGTGCCAGGAACACCGCGGCCAACGAAACCAGGTGATGCCGCATCGAGATCACACGAACCACCCCTTCACCAACGCGAGCGCGGACTGCCCGGCATCCTGCAGCACGGCGAGGAACGAGGTCCCGAATCCCGATGCCGCCAGCGCGATGAACACGACCGCGAGCACGGCCAGCACCAGCAGCAGAAGCGCTGCATTCGAGCCGGTCCCGCGCTGCAAGACCGCAACGGCCGACCCGTCGACGAGCCTGCTGCCCAGCCGCAACCGGGTCAGGAACGTGGACGGGTTCGATCCGGAGCGACCCCGGTCCAGGAACTCGTGCAGGGTCGCCTGGAACCCCACGGTCACCACCAGCTGCGCCGCACGAGCATCCGCGATCAGCAAGGCCAAGTCTTCGGGATTGCCGGAGGCCGGGAACGTCAACGCACCGATACCCAGGTCCTGGATGCGCTCGATGCCGGGAGCGTGTCCGTCGACATGAGCGGGAACGACCACTTCGGTGCCCCGTTTGAGGGTGGCCGTCTCGATGCCGTTGGGGTCACCGACGACCACGTCGGGGTGATATCCGGCACGTCGCAGCGTGTCCGCTCCGGTGTCCACTCCGATCAGCACCGGGCGGTAATGCTTGATGTACCGCTTGAGCCGTTTGAGGTCGTCGACGTGCCCGTAGCCGGGCGCCAGCACGAGCACGTGGCGGCCTTCCATCGGCACGCTCACGTCCGGAACCCCGATCCCGTCCAGGATCAGCATCCGCTCGGTGCGCAAGAACTCGATGGTGTTGGCGGAGAAAGCTTCCAACTGCGCGGTCATCCCGGCCTTGGCCTCGATGAGCTGATCCGCGATCGAGTCCGCGTCCTGTTCCTGGCCGTAGGCGAGTTCCTCGTCGCCGGAGTACACCACGCCCTCGTGCAACCGAATGCGCGCGCCGTCCTTGACCGATCGCAGGACGTCCGAACCGACGTCGTCGATCAGGGTGACGTCCGCGCCGGAGAGGACCTCCGGCCCCAGGTTGGGGAAGCGTCCCGAGATCGACGGCGCGGCGTTGACCACCCCCACCACACCGGCTTCGACCAAGGCGTCCGCGGTGCGGCGATCGAGGTCCACGTGATCGAACACGACGACGTCGCCCGGGCCGAACCGCCGCGGCAGTTCGCCGGGACGGTGCGCTACCCGCGCCGTCCCGGCCACACCAGGACGGCTGTCCTCCTGGCGGGTGAGGAGACCACTGATCTTCATGAACCGATGGTGACAAACAGATCACCGAACGCAGGACCGCCACGCCGTACCGGTACCGCCGTTCACCGATATTTCACTGCCCTGAACGGAGCAACGAGATCAGCGGCTGCGCTTACGCGTCCCCTTGCTCTTGCCGCTTCCCTGGCCACTGCCGGTATCCGCCTTGTCCGAGGCCGCAGTCGCCAGCAACTCCTCCGCGTGCGCGCGGCCGGTCGCGGTCGAGTCCAGGCCCGCCAGCATCCGGGCGAGTTCGGCCACTCGGCGCTCGTCCGCCACGGTGCGCACGTCGCTGCGAGTCAGTCCCGTGTCGTTGGAACCCTTGTCGACCACGAGGTGCCGATCGGCGTACGCGGCGACCTGCGCGAGGTGCGTGACGACGATGACTTGGTGCGTGCGGGCCAATCGGGCCAGCCGCCGACCGATCTCCACTGCGGCGCGGCCACCCACCCCGGCATCGACCTCGTCGAACACCAGCGTCGGCACCGTGTCGGCGTCGGCAAGCACCACTTCCAGCGCGAGCATCACGCGGGAGAGTTCGCCGCCCGAAGCCCCCTTGTGAATCGGCAGTGCCGGCGCGCCCGAATGCGCGACCAGGCGCAGTTCCACCTCGTCGGTGCCCTCCGGGCCGGCCGTCAACGTCCGGTCCCCGACGCGCAGCGCCGATCGATCGTCGGCGTTGGCCTCCTTCGGCTCCACGACGACCTCCAGCCGGGCCTGTGCCATGGCCAGCCCGGACAGTTCCGCGGAGACCGACTCCGCGAGTCCGCTCGCAGCCTCGACGCGAGCGTCCGACAGCGCCTGGCCGTGCTGTGCGAGTTCACCGGCCAACTCATCGCGGCGTCCCGCGAGTTCGGCCAGCGCCTCTTCGGAGGTGTCCATCCCCGCCAGCCGGTTACGCGCCTCCGCGGCCCATTCCAGAACCCCGTCGACGTCGGCGGCGTACTTCTTCGTCAGGTTCTTGAGCTCGGCTTGGCGTGCCAGCACCTGCTCCAGCCGACCCGGGTCGACCTCCAGCCGGTCCAGGTAACCGCCGAGCTCGGCGCCGACATCGGCCAGCACCGCGGCGGCTTCGGCGACCCGAGGTTCCAAGTCGCGCAGCGCCGGGTCCTCAGCACCGCCGAGCCTGCGCCGCGCGTCCCCGAGCATCCCCATGGCACCGGGGGCTTCCGGGTCGCCGTCCGCAGCACCGCTGACCGCTTGCTGTGCGCCGGTGGCGATCTCGCGCAGCTGATCGACGTCCGAAAGCCGGCGGGCTTCGTCGACCAGAGCCTGATCCTCTCCCCGCTCCGGAGCGACGGCGTCGATCTCGGACAGGCCGTGCCGCAGCAGGTCCGCCTCCCGCGCCCATTCCTGAGCGCGCTCGGTGCGCTCCTTGAGCTCGCGGACCACCTCGGTCCACTCGGCACGGACCCGCTGGTACTCGGCCAGCGCGGAGGCGACCGGCTCACCCGCGAAACGGTCCAACGCCGCGCGCTGCTCACCGGGGCGCAGCAACCGGAGCTGATCGTTCTGCCCGTGCACGGCCAGCAGCTGGTCGGAAAGATCGGACAGCACCGCGTTCGGCACCGCCCGTCCTCCCAGGTGCGCGCGCGAACGACCGTCCGAGTTCACACTGCGCAGTGCGAGGAGACTGCCGTCCTCGTCGGGTTCGGCACCGGCCTCTCGCGCGACCTTGACGGCGCCCGAGTCCGCGGTGACCTCGAAACGTCCCTCCACCAGCGCTCGAGGGGTGTCGGACCGGACCCGCGACGCGTCGGCACGCCCGCCGCTGAGCAGGTGCAGCCCCGTGACCACCATCGTTTTGCCCGCCCCGGTCTCACCGGTCACCACGGTCAATCCCGGGTGCAGCTCGAGCGTGGCGTCATCGATGACGCCCAGTCCCTGGATGCGCATCTCCGCCAACACATCGAGCACCCTAGCGGTCCGCCCCGACCGGCTGAGGGGTGCCAGTCCGATCAACGCGGCCAACCCGAACGGAGCGGTGAGTCGGCCACTACCTCCGCCGCCGGTCACGGGCGTTCAATCCGCCGCGGGCCCGCGCCATCCCTGCACCGGCAACTCGAACTTGCGCACCAAGCGTTCGGTGAAGGACGCGTCGTACAACCGGACCAGGCGCAGCGGGTTGGCACCGGCGACGACCTCCACCCTGGCGCCCGCCGGCAGGTCGAAGTGCCGTTGCCCGTCACAGCACAGCACCGCGTCGTGGCCGGCCTGATCGATCTCCAGCGCGAGCGTCGAGTTCCGGGACACCACCAACGGTCGCGCGAACAGCGCGTGCGCATTGCTGGGAACCACGAGCAATGCCTGCACTTCGGGCCAGACGACCGGACCACCGGCGGAGAACGCATAGGCCGTCGATCCGGTCGGGGTGGAGCACAGCACCCCGTCGCAGCCGAAAGCCGAGACCGGTTGGCCGTCGACCTCCACGACGGCGTCGAGGATGCGTTCCCGGCTGCTCTTCTCGACGCTGGCCTCGTTCAACGCCCACGTAGTGGCGAGCACGCGACCGTCGAGCATCGCAGTGACATCGATGGTCATGCGTTCCTCGACGTGGTAGCGCCCTTCGACGACAGCCAGCACCGCCTGGTCCAGCGCATCCGAGTCCGCCCCGGCCAGGAACCCCACCCGGCCCAGGTTCACCCCGAAAACGGGCACTCCTGGCAGCCTCGCCAACTCCGCGGCTCGCAACAAGGTGCCATCGCCACCGAGGACGAACACCAACTCGGTGCCGGCAGCGGCGTGCAGTCCGGTGGGCACGGCCTCGGTGTAGCAGCCCGGGCTGAGCTCGCGCGCCTCGTCCTCCAGGACCCGGACCCGCACCCCGGCGCCGACGAGCTGTCCCGCGACCTTCTCCGCCGTGCGCAGGTTGTGCTGCCTGCCGGTGTGCACCACCAACAGCACTTCTCGGGTCAACTACCGCTCCCTTGCCGCTCATCGGACGTGTTCGCGACAGCTGCGGCGTCGGTGACACCGCCGTTGTTCGCAGTCTGCGGTCCTCTGCGGACCGCGTCCACCACGAGCTCGGTGGCTTCCGAAGCGCTGGTGCTCGAGCCCGCCCGCAACCACACGAAGAACTCCACGTTTCCCGACGGTCCGGGCAGCGGGCTGGCTTCCACAGCACGCAACCCCAGACCGCTGTCCGCGGCGAAGCGCACGACGTCAACGACGGCTTCGGTGCGCAGCCCCGGATCACGCACCACTCCACCGGATCCGAGGCGTTGCTTGCCCACCTCGAACTGCGGCTTGATCATCAGCACCAGGTCGGCGTCCTGCACCGCGCACGCGTGCAGCGCGGGCAGGACCAGTTTGAGCGAGATGAACGACAGATCGGCCACCACGAGGTCGACCTTTCCACCGATGTCCTCCGGGCTCAGCGAGCGCACGTTCGTGCGGTCCTGCACGCGGACCCGCTCGTCGGTCTGCAACGCCCAGACGAGCTGTCCGTATCCGACGTCCACAGCGACGACCTCGCGCGCGTCGCGTCGCAACAGCACGTCGGTGAATCCGCCGGTCGACGCGCCCGCGTCGAGGCAACGCCGACCACTGATCGAAAGACCTTCGGGCTCGAAAGCCGTTAGTGCCCCCAAGAGCTTGTGCGCTCCGCGGGAAGCCCACCGCGGGTCGTCCACGTCCTCGTTCACGACGATGGGCGCGGCGGTCTCAACGGCAGTGGCGGACTTCTTGGCCACCATTCCGCGCACGGTCACCCTGCCCGCGGCGACGAGTTCCGAGGCGTGCTCACGCGACCGAGCCCAACCACGCCGTACCAGTTCGGCGTCCAAACGCGCTCTGCGTGGCACTGCTTCACCCACCGCCGGTCGGACCGGAATGCATGTTCTCGGCTTTGCTCAACGCGTCCGACAACGCCGAGTGCACCGCTTCGAACCGTTCGACGTGTTCGGCCACCGGCAGCTCACGCACCTCATCGAGGCGTGCGAGGGCCGCGCTGATGGCCTGCTCGGCGGCGGAACCGTCGTCCACCTGCCTCGCCAACATCGACGGATTCGGCACCGAGGGTTCGCCCTGCTGCCCTGGAGAGGTCATCGTCTCCCGCCTCTGTTGCGACGTCGCCGGGCATGTCACGGCGACCAAGTCAACGCTATCCGACCGCAGCGGCCGGTGCGCGGAACCGGCCGGGTCAGTCCAGACCGAGTTCCCGCAATGCCCGACTCGCTTCCGCGTCGCCCGCCTGCAAGGCGACCTCGCCGGAACCGGCCGCCCACCACGCAGCGCACAACGCGCGCAGCGCCGTGAGCCGGTCACCGCCGCCAGCCGCGGCATTTGCCGTGAGCTCCAAGGAGCGTTCCCCGACGCGGACCTTCCACTGCTGCTGTTCGCCGACCGCAGAGTCATCGATCGGCCGGAACAGAGCTCGCATGTCCTCGGCCAAGTGATCCGGGCGCGCGTCGGGTGGTGCGAACAACACCTCGGCCGGAGTACCCACGCCGGTGAACACCATCAGTGACGGCATCCCGTACCGGACTGCGCCCGCAATGTCGGTGTCCAACCGATCTCCCACCATCAACGGGCGCCGCGCGTCGGCGGAAGCCACGGCACGCTCCAATAGCGGCAGTTCCGGTTTGCCCGCGACCTGCGGCTCCCGGCCGGTTGCAGCGCGCAGGGCGGTCACCATGGCGCCGTTGCCGGGCAGTTCACCGCGCTCGGTCGGCAATGTCGCATCGGAGTTGGAGGCGACCCACAACGCCCCGGCCCGGATCGCCAAACAAGCTTCGGCCAGGTTCCACCACGCGGTCTCCGGCGAATGGCCCTGCACCACTGCGACCGGCTTATCCTCGAACCGCCGCACCGGAGTGAGGCCGACGTGCTCGATTTCCCCTGCCAGCGCATCCGTCCCGACCACGAGAACGTTGGCACCCGCGGACAGCTGCTGCCCCAACAGAGCAGCTCCTGCTTGCGCGCTGGTGCTCACCTCGGTCACGTCAGCGCTGAGCCCGAGTGAGTTCAGGTGATCGGCGACGGCCTGCCCCGGTTTCGACGCGTTGTTCGTGACGTAGCGCGCGTGCACACCATCTCGACGCAGACCATCGATGGCTTCGTCAGCCCCAGGAGCCAGCTGCCCGCCCCTGTAGACGGTGCCATCGAGATCCAACAGAACCACGTCGTGGTTCTCGAGCAGAGAGCCGGTCACCGCGCCTCGCCACCTCCGGACTGTTCCGAGCGGTCCGAGGGTGTCGCCCCGTGCGCTCGTTCCGCGTCGTCCTCCGGCTCGTCCACGTCCTTCATGACGGTAAGCGGCCCGACCGCTTCCGCTTCAGCGACGAGTTCCTCCGCGGCTTCGGCACCACCGAGCTGGACGACAAGCTCGTCCAACCGTTCCGGAGCATCGGTCTCGGTTTCGTCGTCGGCGTGCGCGGCATGCACGAACCAGGTGAACGCCTCCTGCACGCGGTCGGCAGCGAGCAGATTGTCGGCGTACGCGTAGAACAGACGGGCACTCCACGGCTCTTGCCGTTGCGGATCAAGCTCCGGGATCTGCAAGCTCACCACAGAAGCGTCGATCTCGCCGAGGTCCCGGCGCGCGCCCGCCGCAACGATGCGCAGCTCCACAGCTTCCTGCCCGGTCAACTCGGCTGCTTCGGGGCTGCGGCTCAGTTCCAAAGCGCGTTCTGCCCGTCCCAGCGCACGCTCGCAGTCCGCCATGATCGCGACGTGGCCGACGCCGCCGACCATCCGCCGCGCCGCGCGCAGTTCCGACAACGCCTCGGTCCACTCGCCCATCTGGTAGGCCGTGAGCCCGTTGGCCTCGCGAACCGCTCCGATCCGGGAGGCCCGGCGCCGCGCGTAACGCGCGTGCTCGAGCGCCCGCTCCGGTTCGGTGTCCATGAGCTTGCCCGCAGCGACCAGATGCGCAGCGACCTTGTCCGCCAAACCCTTCGGCAGCGAGCGCATCTCCCGTCGGATTTCCTCGTGCAGTTCTGCGGAATCGACGTCTTCGGGCAGCTCCGGCGCGTCCGGGACCTGTTTGGTCTCCTGTTCCGCGCTCGCCGCATTTCCCGTTTTGCGATCCGGCCGGTCTTTCCCCCGCGGCCGGTCGGTGCTGGACCGCTGCCTCCGGTCCTCGCGGCCGTCACCGCCACGCTTTCCGTAGCGATCGTCCTTCCCGGGACGGTCGGCAGGCCGCCGGTTCTCATCCCGTCGGCCTTCCCCTCGCCGATCACCGTCGCGGGGAGACCCGCCACGGTTCTGACCGGGTCCGCCATGGTCGCGTTTCGGACCGGGGCCGCGATCGCTGCGGCGGTGGTCATCCTGCTGGCGGCCGGAATGCTGGTCCCCGCGGCTGCGGTTCTGTTCCGGACGCCCTCGCCGGTCGTCGAACCTCGGTTTACCTTTACGGTCGTCTCGGGAGTCGCCTTGGCCGCTGCGCCGGTCGTCGCGGCCGAAGGGGCGTCCACCGCGGTCGTCCTGCCTGTCGTGACGACGGGGCCCGCCCGGCCCCTTGCGGTCATCGCGGCGCGCTTCTCGCCGATCCTCGCGCGGTCCGCCCCGCCTGTCGGACGAACCGCCGCGCCTGTCATCGAATTTCCCGTCGCGGCGGAATCCGCCGCGGTCACCGCTTGGACGCCCTCGACCGTCCCCGCGATCTCTCTTCTGCCGGTCGTCGGGTTTGCCCCACGTCTGCTCACCGCGACTTTGGCCGAACTGCCGTTGCCTGTGGCCTTGTGCGCGACGATCGTCGTTGCCCGGCTTCCCACCGAACTTGTCACCACCGGTGCGGTTATTTCCGCCCCGGTTTTGGCCTTGGCGGCCACCTGCACGATCTTGCTTAGGCCCGCCGTGACCGCCTCCGGCCGACCCCTTCTTGCCGGCCGGACCGCCGCGACCGGCATCGGCTCCGCGGCGGCCACCGCCGCGCGTGTCGTCGGACCCGGACACCAGACCTCCTGGGAACTTCCAAACTCTCTTGACAACCAGCGTAGACCTCACCCGCACCGGACGGGCAGACGCCCATGAGACCGCGAGATCCGGGTGGGAAACAAAAAAGACCGACCGGGTCGCACCCGTCGTACGGGCGGCCCGGTCGGCCCTATTTCGAGTATTGTCGGCGGTGTCCTACTCTCCCACACCCACACAAGTGCAGTACCATCGGCGCTGGAGGGCTTAGCTTCCGGGTTCGGAATGGGACCGGGCGTACCCCGCTCCGCTATACCCACCGACAAACCAACACACACCCAAACCCCATACGGGTGTGCTCACCAAAGGTGAAAACCAATATTCACAAGTCAAACACAACAACCAACGAGTTGTTGCCTCAGACACCATATAGTGGACACGAGACATCCCTGTGGGCAAGTCCTCGGCCTATTAGTACCCGTCCACTCCATCCGTTACCGAACTTCCATGCCGAGCCTATCAACCCCATCATCTCTAGGGGGCCTTAACCCATCAAGGGTGGGAACCGTCATCTTGGAACAGGCTTCCCGCTTAGATGCTTTCAGCGGTTATCCCTCCCGAACATAGCCAACCAGCCCTGCTCCTGGCGGAACAACTGGCACACCAGAGGTCCGTCCGTCCCGGTCCTCTCGTACTAGGGACAGCCTTCCTCACGACTCCTACGCGCGCGGCGGATAGGGACCGAACTGTCTCACGACGTTCTAAACCCAGCTCGCGTGCCGCTTTAATGGGCGAACAGCCCAACCCTTGGGACCAACTCCAGCCCCAGGATGCGACGAGCCGACATCGAGGTGCCAAACCATGCCGTCGATATGAACTCTTGGGCAAGATCAGCCTGTTATCCCCGGGGTACCTTTTATCCGTTGAGCGACACCACTACCACCAGCCAGTGCCGGATCACTAGTCCCTGCTTTCGCACCTGCTCGACCCGTCAGTCTCACAGTCAAGCCCCCTTGAGCACTTACACTCACCACCTGATAACCAACCAAGCTGAGGGAACCTTTGGGCGCCTCCGTTACCCTTTAGGAGGCAACCGCCCCAGTTAAACTACCCACCAGGCACTGTCCCCGATCCGGATCACGGACCCGAGTTAGATGCCCGGAACGACCAGAGTGGTATTTCAACAACGACTCCACACCCACTAGCGTGAGCACTTCCCAGTCTCCCACCTATCCTACACAAGCCGAACCAAACACCAATACCAAGCTATAGTAAAGGTCCCGGGGTCTTTCCGTCCTGCCGCGCGAAACGAGCATCTTTACTCATATTGCAATTTCACCGGGCCTGTGGTCGAGACAGCGGAGAAGTCGTTACGCCATTCGTGCAGGTCGGAACTTACCCGACAAGGAATTTCGCTACCTTAGGATGGTTATAGTTACCACCGCCGTTTACTGGCGCTTAAATTCTCCGCTTCCCCCTCCAAAGAGAGGTAACAGGTCCTCTTAACGTTCCAGCACCGGGCAGGCGTCAGTCCGTATACCTCGTCTTACGACTTCGCACGGACCTGTGTTTTTAGTAAACAGTCGCTTCTCCCTGGCCTCTGCGGCCACCACCAGCTCCCCCGGCACGCGGGTTCACCAGCACTGGCCCCCCTTCTCCCGAAGTTACGGGGGCAATTTGCCGAATTCCTTAACCACAGTTCACCCGACCGCCTCGGTATCCTCTACCGGACCACCTGTGTCGGTTTCGGGTACGGGCCATGCACACACATCGCTAGAGGCTTTTCTCGGCAGCACGGGCACACTGACTTCACCACCACGGCTACGCATCACCCCTCACCCACATAGTTGCCCGGATTTCCCTGGACAACGGGCTACAGGCTTACACCAGTACCACCACTCACTGGCACAGCTACCCCACTACGTCACCCCATCACTTGACTACTCCGGCATCAGGTCCCATGCACTCACACCAGAAGTCCGAAGACCACCAATGCTCGCGGATGGTTAGTCTCAACCGTTTCACCATGGGCGCGTGTACACGGGTACGGGAATATCAACCCGTTCTCCATCGACTACGCCTGTCGGCCTCGCCTTAGGCCCCGACTCACCCTGGGCGGACGAACCTGCCCCAGGAACCCTTGGTCACTCGGCGGCAGAGATTCTCACTCTGCACTCGCTACTCATGCCTGCATTCTCACTCCCACACACTCCACACCACGGTTACCCGGATGCTTCCCTGCATGCAGGACGCTCCCCTACCCAACCACACAAAAGTATGATCGGCATGGCTTCGGCGGTGTACTTCAGCCCCGCTACATTATCGGCGCAGGACCACTTGACCAGTGAGCTATTACGCACTCTTTCAAGGATGGCTGCTTCTAAGCCAACCTCCTGGTTGTCTCAGCAATCCCACATCCTTTTCCACTGAGCACACACTTAGGGGCCTTAGCCGATGCTCTGGGCTGTTTCCCTCTCGACGATGAAGCTTCTCCCCCACCGTCTCACTGCCACGCTAAACCCAGGCGTATTCGGAGTTTGGCTGACTTCAGTAACCAACAAGGCCCATCAACCAACCAGTGCTCTACCCCACCCAGGAACCACGCAACGCTGCACCTAAATGCATTTCGGGGAGAACCAGCTATCACGGAGTTTGATTGGCCTTTCACCCCTACCCACAACTCATCCCCCAGGTTTTCAACCCTGGTGGGTGCGGGCCTCCACACGGTCTTACCCGCGCTTCACCCTGGCCATGGGTAGATCACCCCGCTTCGGGTCCACACC